>CAVXIR010000003.1:0-475952 GCA_963761975.1 Vicinamibacterales bacterium | reverse complement strand
CACGTTGAACGACTCGGGCAGCCCGGCCGTAAACGACGCGTCCCCCTTGACGATGGCCTCGTAGATCTTCGCGCGGCCGGTCACGTCGTCTGACTTCGCGGTGAGAAGCTCCTGAAGGATGTGCGCCGAACCGTACGCCTCGAGCGCCCAGACTTCCATTTCGCCAAACCGCTGTCCGCCGAACTGCGCCTTGCCGCCCAGCGGCTGCTGAGTGATGAGCGAGTAGGGTCCGATCGACCGTGCGTGAATCTTGTCGTCGACCAGGTGCGAGAGCTTGAGCATGTAGATGTAGCCGACGGTGACGTCCTGCTCGAACGGCATGCCGGTCATGCCGTCGAAGAGGTTCGTCTTGCCGGTCTTCGGCAGGCCGGCCTGGTCGAGCCAGCTCTTGATCTCGGGCTCCGTCGCACCGTCGAATACGGGCGTGGCGAAGTAGAGACCCAGCGCGTGCGCGGCCCATCCGAGGTGCGTCTCGAGAATCTGGCCGACGTTCATACGAGACGGAACGCCGAGCGGATTCAGCACGATCTCCACCGGCGTGCCGTCCGGCAGATGCGGCATGTCTTCTTCGGGAAGAATGCGCGCGATCACGCCCTTGTTGCCGTGGCGGCCGGCCATCTTGTCGCCGACCGACAGCTTGCGCTTCATCGCCACGTACACCTTGACGAGCTTGATGACGCCCGGAGGCAGCTCGTCGCCGCGGCGAATCTTTTCCTTCTTCTCCTCGAAGAGCTGACGGATGACTTCCACCTGCCGCTCGGTTCGCTCTTCGAGCGCGCGGAGGTCGTCTTCGAGCCGCGGATCGTCCGCCTGAATCTTCAGGCGCACCATCGCGTCGTAGGGCATGTCCTGCAGAATGTCCGGCGTCAGGACGGTGCCCTTCTTCTGCATCCGCTCGCGGCCGTACTCGTCGAACAGGTCGCTGCGCAGCGTCTGGTTGTTCAACATCAGCACGACGCGCTTCTTCACTTCGTCGTGAAGAATGCGGATCTCGTCCTGCAGGTTCTTCTCCATCATGTCGAGCTCTTCGGCCTCGATGGCCTTGGCTCGATCGTCCTTCTCAATGCCCTTGCGCGAGAAGATCTTCACCCCGACGATGATGCCCTCGATGCCCGGAGGGCAGATGAGGGACGCATCGCGCACGTCGCCGGCTTTTTCGCCGAAGATCGCGCGCAGCAGCTTCTCTTCCGGCGTCAGCTGCGTCTCGCCCTTCGGCGTCACCTTGCCTACCAGAATGTCGCCTGGCTTCACGTAGGCGCCGATGCGGATGATGCCGCTCTCGTCGAGGTCGCGCAGGAACGTCTCCGACACGTTCGGGATGTCCCGCGTGATTTCTTCGGGCCCGAGCTTGGTATCGCGCGCTTCAATCTCGAACTCCTCGATGTGGATGGACGTGTAGTAGTCGTCCTTGACCATCCGCTCCGACACGAGAATCGCGTCCTCGAAGTTGTAGCCGCGCCACGGCATGAAGGCGACGAGCACGTTGCGGCCGAGCGCGAGCTCGCCCAACTCCGTGCAGGGACCGTCCGCCATGACCTGGCCCTTGTGCACCTTCTGCCCGACACGCACGATCGGCTTCTGGCTGATGCACGTGTTCTGGTTCGAGCGCTTGAACTTCGTCAGGTTGTAGATGTCGGCGCCCATCTCCTTGCTCAACGTCGGATGGTCTTCGCTCTGCTCGCCTTCCACGCGGACGACGATGCGGAGCGAGTCGACATAGTCGATGGTGCCGGCACGCCGCGCGACGACGACCGCGCCGGAATCGCGCGCGGTGATGTGCTCCATGCCGGTGCCGACAAACGGCGCCCGCGCCCGCAGCAGCGGCACGGCCTGGCGCTGCATGTTCGATCCCATCAACGCGCGGTTCGCGTCGTCGTTCTCCAGGAACGGGATCAGCGACGCGGCCACCGAGACGAGCTGCTTCGGCGACACGTCGATGAACTGCACGCTGTCGCGCTGCGCCAGGATGAAGTTGCCCGCCTGGCGGCAGTTGATGCGCTCGCCGACGAACCGACCGTTCGGATCGAGCTCGGCGTTGGCCTGCGCGATGATGTACTGGTCCTCTTCCCACGCCGACAGATAGAAGGAGTGCGGCTCGAACTCTGCCGCGCGCTTCTTCCGCCCCTTCGACGCGGCGTTCTCTTCGAGGACCTCGTTCACCTCGACGATCTCACCCGTCTTGAACTTCGTGCCGCCGCCGTTGGTGATGAGGACGAAGTCGGCCACATGGCCGTCCTTCACCTTGCGATAGGGCGATTCGATGAAGCCGAACTCGTTGATGCGCGCATAACACGACAGCGACGAGATGAGACCGATGTTCGGGCCCTCCGGCGTCTCAATCGGACAGATGCGGCCGTAGTGCGTCGGATGGACGTCACGGACTTCGAACCCCGCGCGCTCGCGCGAGAGTCCGCCAGGGCCAAGGGCCGACAGACGCCGCTTGTGCGTGATCTCGGACAGCGGGTTGGTCTGGTCCATGAACTGCGACAACTGCGACGACCCGAAGAACTCGCGAATGGCGGCCATGACCGGCTTCGCGTTGATCAGGTCGTGCGGCATGGCGGTCGCCATTTCCTGGTAGACCGACATCTTTTCCTTGATCGCCCGCTCCATGCGCACGAGGCCGATCCGGAACTGGTTCTCGAGCAGCTCACCGACCGAGCGCACGCGCCGGTTGCCCAGGTGGTCGATGTCGTCCACGTTGACCGGGTTCTTGCGCAGCTTCAGCAGGTACTTGATGACCTCGTAGAAGTCCTGCGGGTGCAGGATCTTCTCGTCGAGCGGTGTGTTGAGGCCGAGCTTCGTGTTCAGCTTCAGACGGCCGACGCGCGAGAAGTCGTACTTCTGCGGGTTGAAGAACATGTTCTCGAAGAGCGACCGGGAGCTGTCCAGCGTCGGGGGGTCGCCTGGGCGCAGACGCCGGTAGATCTCGATGAGCGACTCTTCGTGCGTGTGAATCGGATCTTTCTTCAGCGTCGCCGAGATAATCGGACCGACATCATCCTTCTCTGGGAAGAACACCTCGATGCGATCGATGTTGTTCTCCTGCGTCATCGAAATCACGCGCGGCGTGATCTCTTCGTTGGCCTCGAGGATGACTTCGCCGGTCGCCGGGTTGACGATATCTGCCGCCGCGAACGCACCTTCGAGCTCGGCATCCGAAATCTCGATGGCTTCGACGTTCGCCTTGCGCAGCGCCGCGATGGCAGACGCCGTAATCTTCTTGCCCGCCTGAATCGTGGTGTCCGACTTCGGAATGGAGATGTCCTTGGCCGCTCGCAGCCCGACGAGGCTTTCGCTCACGGCCCAGAACTTCGAGTCCTTCCGCATGTAGATCTTCTCGACGGTGTAGAAGCTCCGAATGATCTCGTCGTGGCCGCGCAGGCCGAGTGCGCGAAGGAAGACGCTCGCCAGGAACTTTCTCTTCCGGTCGATGCGGACATACAGCAGGTTCTTCGCGTCGTACTCGAACTCGACCCACGAGCCCCGGTAGGGAATGATCTGCGCGACAAACAGGGTCTTGTCTTCCGAATGGAAGAAGGCACCAGGCGAGCGATGGAGCTGCGACACGATGACGCGCTCCGTGCCGTTGATGATGAAGGTGCCGTTCTCGGTCATCAGCGGGATGTCGCCGAAATAGACCTCTTGCTCCTTGATGTCGCGAATGGTCTTGGCCCCGGTCTCGGGGTCCTTGTTCCAGACCACGAGCCGGATGGTGACTTTCAGGGGCACGGCGAACGTCATGCCGCGCTCCTGGCACTCGTCGACGTCGTACTTGAGCTTGAGCGCAACGGTATTGCCGCAGATATCGCAGACGTCGCCCTCAACGACATTCGGGCGCCCGCAGCGCGGACAAAGCACCTCACGATCGCCGTACGGATCGGCGATCAGCACGTTGCCGCACCCGGCGCACGGCTTCCGCAAATGGTGCAGTCCCTGCAGCTTGCCGCACTTGCACTCCCAGTTGCCGATGGAGTACTCGATGAACTCGAGAGACGAGTTCTCGCGGAAATCGCTGATCGGAAACACCGATTTGAACACCGACTGCAGCCCCGCGTCTTCGCGCTCGGAGGCCAGCCGGTTCATCTGCAGAAAACGTTCGTATGATTTCTTCTGAATCTCGATCAGGTTCGGAATGGGAACCGTAGTCTTGATCTTCGAAAAGTCGATCCGTTCGCGGTAGACGTTCTTAGGAAGGCTGTACATCTATAAGGCTCCCGGCGCCGGGCTCCAGACTCTCGGCCACTCAAGGCGAGCTGGACATCCCGGGCCAAACTGAAAAGAGACGGACGCAGGGCTCCGAGAAATTCCCATGGGGTCTGACCTCCGAACCAGTGCAGGGGTCAGACCCCGAAGATCGTTTTTCGGAGTCCAGAGCCTAAGTCCAACTGCGAGGCGCGAGCTATTTGATCTCGACCTTCGCGCCGACTTCGTCGAATTTCTTCCGGATGGCTTCGGCCTCGTCCTTGTTGACTGCCTCCTTGAGCACCTTGGGCACGGCCTCAACGAGGTCCTTGGCTTCCTTCAGTCCGAGGCTGGTCACTTCGCGGACGGCCTTGATGATGTTGATCTTCTTATCAGCCGGGAAGCTTACGAGGGACACGTTGAATTCGGTCTTCTCTTCAGCAGGCGCCGCTGCGGCCGCGCCGCCGCCGCCGGCCGGCATCGCCATTGGCATGGCGGCCGCCGCCGAGACACCAAGCTCGGATTCGAGCGCCTTCACCAGTTGCGACAGCTCGAGCACGCTGATGCCCTTGATGTAGTCGATTACCTGCTGCTGATTCAATTCGGCCATTGCTGTTCTTCCTTTTTTAGTATGTCGCGGGGCCCCACCCCCACGACCTGTGCCTTCGCCCCTCGACTTCGCTCGGGACTCGGCTATATAGGCGACGACGATCTACTTAGTGCATCGGTCTGTGCGACTTATGATTGCCGCTTATGACTCCGACTTTCGACTTATGACTCGACTTGCGCCTTACGACTTTCGACTTGCGACTTTCGACTTCTGATCCCTAGCTGGCTTCGGCTTTCTTTTTTTCATATTGCGAAAGCACGCTCACGAAATCGCGTGGCGCGGCGTTCAGCACGCTGACCAGCTGCACCATCGGCGCGTTCATCAGGAACAGCAATTTCGCGTAAAGCTCGGGCCTGCCCGGCAGCGCTGCGAGCTCGGTCACCTCGGCTGCCTTGATCGCACGCCCCTGCACCACGGCCGCCTTGATCTTCAGCGATGGCGCCGTCTTCTGGAAGATTGTGAGCGTCTTGGCCAGCGCCACCGGATCCTTGTCGGTGTAGGCAATCGCTGTCGTCCCTCTGAAGTGCTCGGTGAGCGCTTCGAATGCGGTGCCTTTGATGGCGCGCCGGACGATCGTGTTTTTGACGACCTTATAGGTCGCCTTGGCCTTCCGCAACTCGCGGCGCAGATCGGTGACCTGCGGCACGTTGAGACCGCGATAGTCGACGACAATCGCACTGTCGACGCCCTTGAACGCGCCTTCCAGCTTCGACAGCTCTTCCTGTTTTTCCGCTCGTGTGACTGCCATCTTTTCCTTAATGTGTCGCGGGGCCCCACCCCCGCGACCTGTGCCGTCGCGGCCTCCGGCCGCTCGGCAATGCTAGCGACAGCAATCTGCTTCGTGCTGCGGGCGTCGCTGTCCTAATCCCTAATCCCCAGTCCCTAATTCCCCAGGAGCGTCAGTGTTTCGCCGCGGCGTCGTGATGCACCGTATCGATGCGGATGCCGGGCCCCATCGTCGATGACAGCGTGACGCTCTTGAGATATTTGCCCTTCGCCGCCGCCGGTTTGGCCTTGACGATACTGTCGACCAATGCGTGTGTGTTGGCGACGAGCGACGCCGCTGGAAACGAGGTCTTGCCCACGGGCGCGTGGATGATGCCGGTCTTGTCGACGCGGAACTCCACCTTGCCGGCCTTGATTTCCTTGACGGCAGTAGCGATCTCAAACGTGACGGTGCCCGTCTTCGGGTTCGGCATCAGACCGCGCGGGCCCAGCACCTTGCCGAGACGGCCGACGGCGCGCATCATGTCGGGCGTCGCGACGACAGCGTCGAAATCCATCCACCCGCCGTTGATCTTGTCGACCACCTCTTCGCCGGCGATGTGATCGGCGCCCGCATCCTGCGCTTCCTTCTGTTTCTCGCCGCCGGCAATCACCAGCACCTTCTTGCTCTTGCCAAGGCCATGCGGCAGCACCACGGTGCCACGAACCATCTGGTCGGCGTGCTTAGGATCGACGCCGAGACGCGCGGTCAACTCGACGGTCTCATCGAACTTTGCGAATTTGACCTTCTGCAACAGGGGGATGGCATCCTCAATGCTGAGCGGACGATCAGGAACCTGTTTCTTGGCGGCTTCGAACTTCTTACCCACTTTTCTTACCTCCTGTGGTGCAAACGAGCCGTCGGACTCTCCCACTCTTTTTTACTTTGTCGTGGGGCCCCACCCCCACGACCTGTACCTCGCGGCCTTGGCCGCTCGGCTTTGGTTGCGACAACGATCTGTTTAGTGTCACAACCGACTTGCGACTGACGACTTTCGACCTGCGACTTGCGACTAACTAATCCCTAATCCCCAATCACTAATCCCTACTGGATCACGTCCAAGCCCATCGAACGCGCTGTGCCGGCAACGGTCTTGATGGCCGCTTCGAGCGACTCGGCGTTCAGATCGGGCATTTTGATCTTGGCGATCTCTTCCACCTGCTTTGCGGTCACCGTGCCGACCTTGTTCTTGTTGGGCTCGGCCGATCCCTTGGCGATGTTCGCCGCGCGCTTGAGCAGAATCGACGCGGGCGGCGTTTTGGTGATGAACGAGTAGGTGCGATCGGCGTAGATCGTCACGACGGCCGGGATGATCAACCCTTCCTGCCCGGCGGTCTTCGAGTTGAAGTTCTTGCAGAAGTCCATGATGTTGACGCCATGCGGACCGAGCGCGGTGCCGACTGGCGGCGCGGGCGTCGCCTTGCCCGCAGCGATCTGGAGCTTCACCATTGCCGTGACTTTCTTCGCCATACACCCTTCTGATCCAACGCAGAGACGCCAAGACGCAAAGATTTCTTTTCTTAAGAAACCAGACCTTTGCGGCTTTGCGCCTTTGCGTTGAGACTCAAATCTTTTCCACCTGCAAGAAATCCAGTTCGACCGGCGTCGAGCGTCCGAAGATCGTCACCATCACCTTCAGCGTGTTCTTGTCGAGGTTCACCTCGTCGACCACGCCGTTGAAGCTGGTGAACGGCCCTTCGTTGATCCGCACCTGCTCACCCTTCTCGAACATGTATTTCGGCTTGGGTTTCTCCGCGGCCGTTCGCACCTGGTCGAGAATCTGCTCGACCTCGTCTTTGGAGAGCGGCGTCGGCTTGACGCCCGCACCGACGAACCCGGTCACCTTGGGCGTGTTCTTCACGACGTGCCACGCGTTGTCGGACATGTTCATCTCGACAAGGATGTAGCCCGGGAAGAAGCGCTTCGGCGTCACCACCTTCCGGCCGGCGCGCATCTCGACAACGTCCTCGGTCGGAATCAGGATCTCGCCGATTTCTTCCTGCAGCCCGTACGCCTGCACGCGCTGGCCCAGCGACTCGGCGACTTTTTTTTCAAAGCCCGAGTAGGTGTGGACGATGTACCACTGCTTGGTCGAAACGTCTGTCATTTTTGATCCGGGGGCCCCTGCCCCCCGGTATTGCGCCTCCGCTTCGCGGGGCCCCTCTCGCCCCACTCGCTCCGGCGCGCCCACTACTGGAACCTTTGAAACAGTGTAAACACCGCGCGATCGAGAATCAGATCGACAATCCAGAGAAAAGTGCCCAACACGAACGAGAAGAGGATGACCACGACGGTCGCAGCATAGACCTCTTTCCTGAGCGGCCACGTGACGCGCTTCAGCTCGTTACGGACTTCAGTGAGAAACACGCGGCCGCGATTCCACCAGCCGCCGACGTTCTCCCGTGCCCCTTCAAGATTTTCAGTAACCACGTTTGCCATTGCGTTGAATCTGCGGTTCTGCGTTCCAGGTTTTGGGTTCTCGGTTCTGGTTCTCATTCAGTGTCGGTTCTGCATTCCTGGTTCTGCAGAACCCAGCACCCAGAACCCCGAACCCAGAACCACACCGTCTCACTAGTTGTCCGCCTTCGCTGCGCCTACATCCATCGCAGCTTCGGCGCGACATCGCGCCAAAGCGCGTTGTATTCCCGCGCGCGGCGGCGGATGGCAGGCCAGGAGGGTCTCGAACCCCCAGCCCCCGGTTTTGGAGACCGGTGCTCTACCAATTGAGCTACTGGCCTATAGTTCCTTCGCTGTCATGGCTGATGGCAGAGGGATGATGGCAGAAGCCGTAATGCGTCTGCCCTTTGCCATCTGCCATCTGCCCTACTCAGCGTAAGTTCCTACTTCGTCTCCTTGTGCCCGGTGTGCTTCCTGCAATAACGGCAGTACTTGCTCATCTCGAGGCGCTCGGACGATTTCTTCCGGTTCTTCGTCGTGCTGTAGTTCCGACGTTTACATTCGGTGCACGCCAAAGAAATGATGTCTCGCATGAATCCTCGGCTCGCAAATCGGCAATCAATTCGGCAATCGCCAATTGAAAATGAGGCGATTTGTACTTACGCCAGTATCTCGGTAATCGTGCCCGCGCCGACCGTCCGTCCGCCCTCGCGGATCGCGAAGCGGGAGCCTTTCTCGATTGCAACGGGCGTAATCAGCTCGCCGGTAATGTCCGTGTTGTCGCCCGGCATCACCATCTCGACGCCTTCCGGCAGGTGCAGCGATCCGGTCACGTCGGTGGTTCTGATGTAGAACTGCGGACGATAGCCGTTGAAGAACGGCGTGTGGCGTCCACCCTCTTCTTTCGAAAGGACGTACACCGTCGCCTTGAACTTCGTGTGCGGCGTAATCGTCCCGCCCTTGGCGAGTACTTGTCCGCGTTCGACCTCATCCTTTTCCGTGCCGCGCAGCAGCACGCCGACGTTGTCGCCGGCCACCCCAGCATCGAGCAGCTTGCGGAACATCTCGACGCCGGTCACGATCTTCTTCTTCGTCGGGCCGAAGCCAATGATTTCGATTTCCTCGCCCACCTTCACCGTCCCACGCTCGATGCGGCCCGTGACGACGGTGCCGCGACCCGAGATCGAGAAGACGTCTTCGATCGGCATCAGGAAGGGCTTGTCGACCTCGCGCTGCGGGAGCGGGATATATGTATCGAGCGCATCCATCAGCTTGAGCACGCCTGCGGCGCCTTCCGGATCGCCTTTCAGCGCCTTCAGGGCCGAGACGCGCACGACCGGAAGATCGTCGCCCGGGAACTGATACGTCTTCAGCAACTCGCGCACTTCGAGTTCGACGAGGTCGAGCAGCTCTGGGTCGTCCACCGCGTCAACCTTGTTGAGCGCCACCACGAGGTACGGCACGTTCACCTGGCGCGCGAGCAGCACGTGCTCGCGCGTCTGCGGCATCGGACCGTCCGTCGCCGCCACGACCAGAATGGCGCCGTCCATCTGTGCGGCGCCGGTAATCATGTTCTTGATGTAATCGGCGTGGCCCGGGCAGTCGACGTGTGCATAGTGCCGCTTCGTCGTCGAGTACCGACGTGGCTCGTCGCGATCGTGAGAATCTTGGTCTCGTCGCGGCGGCCCTGCGACTCGGACGCTTTCGCGACTTCGTCGTACGGGATGAACTTCGCCCAGCCCTTGTCGGCGGACACCTTGGTCAGCGCCGCAGTAAGAGTGGTCTTACCATGGTCGATGTGGCCGATGGTGCCGACGTTGACGTGTGGCTTTGAACGATCAAATTTTTCTTTCGACATGCCTGCGTCTCTCCGTTGCTGATGTCTATCTGCCTATCGCCTGTATCTCGTCCGCCTTTGCGCCGCGCGCGGGGCGGGACAGCCTTCGCTGAGCTGGCTTGCCATCCGGAGCTCGTCTCAAGCCAGCGAGCGAAGGATGGAGCCGATGACCAGGATTGAACTGGTGACCTCGTCCTTACCAAGGACGCGCTCTGCCAACTGAGCTACATCGGCCTACTTCCTTGATCCGGGGGCCCCTGCCCCCCGGAAGGCGCCGCCGCTCGTGGGGCCCCAATCGCCCCACTCGCTCTGGCGCAAAACTCGCCGACCGCACAGCCTGCCCGAACGAAGCCACAATCGCGCTCCCGCGTGCGACTCAGCCTGCCTAGACGAAGCTCGCCGGCGAAGCCAGCGAGCGAAGTCTGGAGCGGGAGACGGGGATCGAACCCGCGACCAACAGCTTGGAAGGCTGTGACTCTACCACTGAGTTACTCCCGCCTACGCGCTGCCCACTTCGCTCCGCGCGATGGCGCGCAAGCCCGCCCATGCTCAACTCCTCAGCCCGCCAACCGGTCCGGCCAACCAGCGAAGGTTGGCTTGCAACCGAAGCCCGCCTGCGAAGCCTCGCAATCAGTCCACCTTCGCGCGTTCGCGCTTCGGTGGACAACCTCCGCCTATCAGTTGGCTCGCCAACCGTAGCTCACTCGCGTATCAGGTGAGCGGAGGTTGGTGGGGAGGGGAGGGTTCGAACCTCCGTAGCCGCTAGGGCGGCAGATTTACAGTCTGCTGCGATTGACCGCTCCGCCACCTCCCCGTGAAAGCTGTTCGCAGTCGTCGGTGTTCAGCAAATCAGCGAGTCGCCCGTGCACATGCACGCGAGGCAACTGACAGATGGATGACTGACTACTTTGGACTGATGTATCTGATGATTTGCGCTTTATCCTGCAGACCGATTTATTGCACCCCGTTCAGTTCCTGCCCACCGACAGGCCTGCCGGTTGGCCGCATCAAGCCAAATGGAGCTGGCGAAGGGATTTGAACCCCCGACCGGCTGATTACAAATCAGCTGCTCTACCGGGCTGAGCTACGCCAGCCAGACAAAAAGCTGAGTTTAGCACAAGGTGTGCCACCAAATGCAAGGCGCCAGGCTTAGCTTCGCTGTCTGAGGGCCTCGAAGAGCACAATCCCAGCCGCCACCGAGACGTTGAGGCTGTCAACGTGCCCCAACATAGGGATGCTTGCGAGGAAATCGCAGCGTTCGCGAACCAGACGCCTCAGCCCGGTTCCTTCTGCGCCGAGCACAAACGCGGTGGGGAGCTTCAAATCCATTTTATCGTACGTTTGCGGGGCATCCCCCGCGAGCCCGACCGTCCAGATGCCGGCTTCCTTCAGCTCTTCCACCGCTCGCGCGATGTTCACGACATCTGCAATTTTTACGTAAGCAAGCGCGCCCGCCGACGCCTTGCCGGTAGCGCCGCCAAGCGGCGCCGAGTGGCGCGTCTGGCGCACGACGCCGTGCGCGCCGGCGGCGTCAACACTGCGAACAATGGCGCCGAAGTTCTGCGGGTCTTCGATACCGTCGAGCACGACGACGAGCGCGGGCGGACGCGCCTTCGCCTCACCGATCAAGTCGTCCAGCCCGAACTGCTGACGCTCGACTATTTCTGCGATCACACCTTGATGCGATGACCCCCGCGACTCGCGATCGAGCTCCTCGTCCGACACACGGCGGACAGGGACGCTGGATTGTCCGGCAAGCGTCAAGAGTTGCTGCAATCGATGGTCGCTGCGCCGTCCGGCGCGCATGGAGACGACCCGCCCGGCCTTCAGTGCCTCGGCGACCGCGTTGATGCCGTAGATGAGCATGGCTCAACTAACTCGTAGGGCTCAACTTTAGTTGAGCTCTCCAAGCGCGCGAGCAAACGCCTGCGCCCGTTCGCGCGCCCCGATGATAGGGGCAATCCCAGTGGAGCGATCCAGCTCTGCCCCGCGCTCGACTGCCGGCACCAGCAAATCGAGCTCGGGACCGTCCCCCGCTCCGGTCAGCGCGATGCGAATCGGATGAAACAGCGCCCTCCCCTTCTGTCCCGTCTTCTGCTTCACACGGTCGGCCAGGCTTCGAAATGCCTGCCTGTCGCGCAGGCGTGGCGCCGATTGCAGCTCCTCGGCAAGCGCACCGATCACCTGACGCGCGGCGCCCTCAATCGCTTCAGCCCGGATGGTTTCGTCCGCCAGCGATGCGGCCGGCAAAAACTCGAACAGCTGGCGCAATCGCTTTGGGACCTCGTCGAGGCGATCGATCGACGTATTGAAGATCGGCACGACGCTAGCTAGAAAGGCCAGGCCGTCGCCCGTCAGTCGGCCGGTGACATAACCGGCGCGTTCGAGATATGGCGTCGCCAGCCGCGCGAGACGCTCGGGATCCGCTTCCTTTAAGTAATGACGATTCACCCATGCGAGCTTTTCCTCATCGAACACGCTTGCGCTGTGCCCGACGTCGCTCAGGGAAAACCGCTTCGCCATATCGGTCAGCGGCACGAGCTCCTGGCCTTCACCTGGCGACCAGCTCAACAGCGCCAGGTAATTCAGGAGCGCCTCAGGCAGATAGCCCTTCTCGCGAAACTCATCTACCGACACAGCCCCATGCCGCTTCGACAACTTGGCATGGTCCGGCCCCAACACCATCGCGACGTGTCCAAATGCGGGCGGCGTAAATCCCAGCGCCTCGTAGAGGAGGATCTGCCTCGGCGTATTCGAGATGTGATCTTCGCCGCGCACCACGTGCGTCACCCCCATCAACCCATCGTCCACGACGACGGCGAAGTTGTATGCGGGAGATCCATCAGAACGGAGCAGCACCTGGTCGCCGATAACGTCGGTATGAAAGCGGATCTCGCCACGCACCAGATCCATGAAGACGACCTCGCGATTTTCGGGCGTGCGAAAGCGAATCGCCGCCGGTTCTCCCCGCTCGACCCGTGCCGCGGCATCCGCAGGATCGATCCGCGCGCAACGGCCTGAGTACTTCGCCGGGAGATTGTGCTCGAGCGCCTTCTTGCGCTCGGCTTCGAGCTCGTTGGGCGTGCAGAAACAGTAATATGCCTTCCCCTCGCCAAGGAGCACTCGCGCACGCGACTGATACTTGCCCAACCGTTCTGACGACCGATAAGGTCCAACCGGTCCGCCGACCTCCGGTCCCTCATCCCAATCCAATCCGAGCCAGCGCAGGTCTTCGAGAATCATCGCGTCCGACTCGAGCGTCGACCGCTCGACGTCGGTGTCTTCGATGCGAAGAATAAATGTGCCCTGCCGTCCGCGAGCGAGCAGCCAGTTGAAGAGTGCCGTTCGGACGTTGCCGACGTGTAGGTGGCCGGTCGGGCTGGGGGCGAATCGGACTCTCATTTTCTACTGTGTCGTGGGGCCCCACCCCCACGACCTGTCCCTCGCGACCTTTGGTCGCTCGGTGATCGATGACCTTTCTGCTTAGTCAACGTTTCAGTTTCTCGATCTTAGAAGTGCCACCGCATGTACGGCGATCGCCTCGTTGCGGCCGAGCGCATCGACTTTTTCGTTCGTCTTACCTTTGACGCTGACAAGAGACGGATCGATCCCTATGGCGTGCGCCAGGTTTGACCGCATCGCCGCAATGTGCGGCGCCAACTTCGGCCGCTCTGCAATGACCACGGCATCGACATTTGACACCGAATATCCAGCCGCGCGCACGATTGCGACGGCGCCCTTCAGCAGCTCGAGGCTGTCCGCGCCTTTCCATTTAGGGTCGGTATCGGGAAAATGCTGACCGATGTCGCCGGCACCGACAGCTCCGAGAATCGCATCCGTCACGGCGTGGGAGAGGACGTCGGCATCAGAATGCCCCGCCAACCCGGTATCGTGAGGAATCTGCACGCCGCCGATAATGAGCGGCTTCCCCGCCTCGAGCCTGTGCAAGTCGTAGCCGGTTCCCACACGCGGCGCTGCACCCATGCCCAATCCAAGATCCCCAATCCCGAGCAGCGCCTTTGACACGTTCAGATCGTGCTCGGTCGTGATTTTGATGTTAGTCGTTTCGCCGTCTATCAATCGCACGGAATGCCCTGCCTGTTCGGCGAGCGACGCTTCATCGGTTGCCGTTATCAGCGCCTCGCGGCCCAGTCTTATCGCCTGTTCCAGGATCTGGCGGCTGAATGCCTGCGGCGTCTGCGCGAGGTAGATCGATTCTCGCGCCATCGTGCGGGAGACGATTCTCACGCCAGGTGCAGCCGTCGCTTCTTTGACAGTATCGCTCGCCTGCAGTGCGGCAATGGCCGCACCGCCTTTCGCCGCCGCATCGATGACGCGCGAAAAGAGATCGGCCGTGGCAAACGGCCGAGCGGCATCGTGAATGACGATCACGGTCGCGCTCTTGGACACCTGCGCAAACGCTCTCGCAACCGAGTCCTGGCGGCGGTCGCCGCCGTCGACGATGCGCACCGGCTTTTTCGAGGAAATCAGGTAGGGCGGCGGCGACGCCGCGAGATCGCGCGGAAGCGCGACGACAATTTCGTCAATCCGATCGTGGTTGTCGACAACGGCGAAGCTGCGCTCGAGGATGGTGCGGTCGCCGAGCGGCACCATCTGCTTGGGCATGGCCGAGCCGAGCCGCGTCCCACGGCCCGCGGCGGCAAGAATGGCCGACACGAACATGGCCGTCATTATAGGTCGATGGTCTTTGGGCGAGGGTCGATGGGCAATGGTCTGTCATGGTCAATGGTCACCGCATCACCGCGATCGAGATGCCGGCGTCAAGCGGCGAGGGCGCGCGGCGCCAGTCTGCGAGTCGGGGACCAACGAGTTGCGCCGTTTCTTGCGCAACATGGAAAAGCACTCGTTTCGAACGGCGCGCCTGAGGTAGGTCACCTCGACCTCGGGATTTCGCCGCGAGCCGGGCGAGCCTGGTAAACACCTGCTATGCCACGTCGGCCGCCTCGTCGCGTTGGCCAGAATCATCACCGCATACCGGTAGAGCCCGGCGCCATGCCGGTCGTAGAGCGCACCGAGCCATTCATTGGCGTCACCACGCGGCCGCCTCATCCGGTCACGACTAATAGACGCTCCCCCAGCGCGTTTTTGTCTAACTGGCACTCCGGACTCCCTGGACTGTCGACTCTCGGACTCTTGGACTCTTCGACTCCCCAGACTCCCCGACTCCTCCGACTCGCTGACTCAAAGAGTCAGTCCTGTTGACTTTCAACATGACTTCTGCCACTCTCCTGTCGACAGGCCATAGATGGACACATCATCGTCCGCCGAAGTGCCGTACGGTACGCTCGACCTGATGGTGCTCAAGACCCTGCACTCGATGGGCTCACTGCACGGCTATGGCATTGCACGGCGCATCGAACAGATCGCGCAGGGCTCGCTCACGCTGAATCAGGGCACGATTTATCCGGCGCTGCTCAGGCTCGAGCAGAAAGGCTGGATTACCGCCACCTGGGGCACGAGCGAGAACAACCGCCGGGCGCGGTTCTACTCAATTACGCGCGCCGGCAGGAAGCAGCTCGCGATCGAAGAGAAGAACTGGGCGCGCACCGTCTCGATGGTCAGCCGTCTCCTCGATGAGGGCACATGACATCGCTGCGCGTTTTGTTGTCGCGGTTACTCGCGCTCGTGCACATTCGAAGCCGCGAGGCGGATCTCGACGACGAGATCGAAACGCATCTGGCGCTTCTCGCCGACGAGCAAATTCGTCGCGGCGTGCCGCCCGCGGCGGCTCGTTTGGCCGCACGGGCATCGTTCGGCGGAGTCGTCCGGACGAAGGAGACCTATAGGGACGAGCGCGGTCTGCCGTTTCTCGAGACGCTTCTGCGGGATGCCCGTTATGGCCTCCGAGGGCTACGCAGGAATCCAGGCTTCGCCACCACTGCAATTCTGACGCTCGCTCTCGGCATCGGCGCGAACACCGCGATTTTCAGCGTCGTCGATGCGTTGATGCTTCGTCAACTTCCGGTCGTGCGGCCCCACGAGCTGGTCAGATTGACGACGATGGGCCCGAGAGGCACCGATAACATCTTTTCATATGCGGCATTTCAGCAGTTTCGGGCGGGCGGCGGGCGCAGCATCAAGGTGACCGCCGCAGGCAGGACCGCACCCGTCAGAGCCAGCGTCGACGGTGAAACAGAGCTGCTGAATCGCAAGCCAGCGTCTGACAACTACTTCGCCGTGCTCGGTGTGCCAGCGATGACGGGCCGCACCTTCACGGCCGGCGAGGATGATTTCGGTGCAGCGCCGCCCGTCGCCGTGTTGAGTCATCGCTATTTCGTGCGCCGCTTCGGGCAGGACGAGCGCGCGATCGGGCGAACGATCACCATCGGTCCTACTGTGTTCACGATCGTCGGTATCGCCGCTCCGGGGTTCCTGGGCGAAACCATCGGCGAAACGCCCGATATCTGGACGCCTTTGACAATTCAGCCGGACGCGCCGCCGTACCTGTGGACCGGTCACAGCACCACGTGGTTGCGGGTGCTCGCGAGGCGCGAGTCCGGCATGACGCTCGACGAGACTCGGGCGGCACTCGAACCGATTTTCGCCGGGATCGTGCGCGAGAGAGCGGCAGTCGAAAAAATCGCGAGCTTCCGTGAGCAGGCGCTGCAAAGCAAGCTTGGAATCGAGGACAGTGGTCACGGCATTTCGCCGGTGCGCGATAACCTCTCGGCGCCGCTCTACGTTCTCATGGCCCTCGTCTCGCTCGTCCTTCTGGTTGCCTGCGCCAATGTCGCCAACCTCCTGCTCTCGCGCGCCGCCGTTCGGACCCATGAAATGTCGCTGCGGGCGGCTCTTGGGGCCGCGCGTCCCCGCCTTATCCGGCAATTGCTCGTCGAAGCATTGCTCCTTGCGACACTCGGCGGAGCGCTCGGTCTGGTGTTGGGCCACTGGGGTGCAGTGAGTCTCATCGCGCTGGCGTCGCAAACACCGCTGCCGCTGCGACTCGATGTCGGCGTGGACGTGCGCATGCTGGCTTTCACGGCTTTCATCTCTCTCCTGACGGCCATCGTCTTTGGTCTCGTGCCGGCATTTCGAGCGGTGCGGCCAAACATGCTGCCCGCACTCAAGGGGCAGCGGGGCCTGCGCGTCGGCATGAGCGGCTCTCGCTTCGGGAAGCTGCTCGTCGTCGCACAAATTGCCGTGTCGCTTGTGTTGCTCGTTGCCGCCGGCCTGTTTGTTCGAAGCCTGATAAATCTCCAGAATATCGACTTGGGATTCAATCCGGCGCGGGTGCTCGTGCTGAATCTCGACACCTCCAACAGCACGCCGAAAGTGCCGCTGGAAGAGCGGCGCAATATCTACGAGCGGCTTGTCGAACGCGCCGAAAGTGTTCCAGGTGTTCGTGCCGCCAGCCTCTCGTTTGCCGGTCTGTTCTCCGGATCGACCTGGGGCAACAGGATTACTGTCGAAGGACGCGTCGCTCCGCTCGACGAACCAGAGCGGACGCTGGCTAACAGCGTCACGCCAGGTTATTTCGATGTCATGGGCATCCCGCTGCTGCGCGGGCGCCCTTTCTCGCCAATCGACCGTGAGAACACGCCTCCCGTTGCGATCGTGAATGAGACATTCGCGCGGCAGTTTTTCAACGATCTGGCGCCAATCGGGCGACACGTTGGCCTCGGCGTCCCGGCAAAGACGATGAGGGCGATCATCGGCGTCGTCGCCGATGCGAAGTACAGCAATATGCGCGAAGCGGCTGTGCCAATGCTCTATGTCCCTTTCACGCAGCATGATGGGCCGCTTGGTGAACTGCAGGTACGCACGGCTGCCAACCCTGAAGCCGTATCGTCTCAACTGAGGCGCGAACTTGCCGGCGTTGATCAGAGGATTTCGATCACGGGCATCATCGAGATGCAGGAACAGGTTGACGCATCAATTCTCGGCGAGACGCTCATAGCGAAGCTCTCGAGCCTGTTCGGCCTTTTGGCGCTGATGTTGTCTGCGGTCGGTCTCTACGGCGTCGTCGCCTATATGTCCTCGCAACGGACCGTCGAAATCGGCATCCGCATGGCCCTCGGCGCCGATCGACACCAGGTGCAGTGGCTCGTACTGCGCGAGGTTCTGATGCTGGTTTCGCTAGGCGTGCTCGTCGGCGCACCTCTGGCGTTTCTCGCAAGCCGGCTTGTCAGGACACAGCTTTATGGATTAACCCCCAATGATCCGCTGACGATCGCGCTGGCGCTCGGTGTGCTGGCGGCAGCGGCAATCGTGGCGGGATGCCTTCCCGCCCGGCGTGCGTCGCGCATCAATCCAATCGCCGCGCTGAGAGCAGAGTAGAAGCGGCTCCGTTCGGGACCAGATTGGCAGGTGTCGACTGTGTTCGCTCACCGGGCCGTTCGACAGCTGAACGCACAATGGCTTCGATCTGTGCGGCAAGCGTCCGAGCATCCCTGATCGTGGGATTGTCGATGCGTGAGGTACGCACCGGCTGGTGCACCTCGAGCATTACCTGGCCTGGGCACGTCATCAACCGGTTCTTTTTCATAACCTGCACCGTTCCCGACACCGATAAGGGCACAATCGTCAGGCCGGCCTCGAGCGCCAATAGGAAGCTTCCAGCTTTGAACCGCCCGACAGACCCGTCCGCGCTTCGCGTGCCTTCCGGAAAGATGATGAGCGAGAGATGATCAGCGACCAGCCGCCGCCAGCGATTCAGGATGCCGGACGGATCGGGATTGCGGCGATCGACGAGCAAGTGGCCGGCACGCACCAGGTGCCAGCCGAGAAACGGAAAGCGGCCGAGCGATTTCTTCGCGATGATGCGGAGCTGAAACGGCAGCGAGGCGAAGATGACGGGGATATCGTAAATGCTCTGGTGATTCGAGATGAAGACGTACGTCTCACCGCGCTTGACGTGTTCGAGCCCCTTCACGGCGACGTCCACGCCGGTGGTGGCAAGTATCAGCCACGCCCAGGCGCGCGCACACCAATGAGCGGCATGACCTTTCCTGTCGACAAACGTCGACAGAATCGACAGCGTGCCGAGCACGATCGTGTAGACCGAAATGGCCGGAATGAGGAAAAAGACGGTTCGCCACCAGTCGAATGGGGGCACTCTCATTGGCAGGTTGGAAGATTGGAGGATTGAAGGAATGTTGGCAGATTGAAGAATGAAGATTTTATGATTGATTGACAGATTGAAACCAGGCCAGCGCTGCGAACTCGCGGACTGTCAATCAGAATCTGACAATCCACCAATCCCCCAATCTGGCAACAATCTCCCAATCTTCCAATCTCACCAATCTACCAATGCACATATCACCGATCGCGAGCTCGCCGCTCGCGTTCGATGGGAGTCGGCTGTGCGTTCGCGTCCATGAAACGGCCGAAGATCATCTTGCCTGCGGTCGTCTGAAGCACGCTCGTGACGATCACATCGATCGTCTTGCCGATCATCGACCGCGCGTTGTCCACGACCACCATCGTGCCGTCGTCAAGATAGGCGACGCCCTGATTGTATTCCTTGCCTTCTTTCAGGATGAACACCTTCATCGTCTCGCCCGGCAGGACGACGGGCTTCAGCGAGTTGGCGAGCTCGTTGATATTGAGCACTTCAACACCGCGCAGCTGTGCCACTTTGTTGAGATTGAAGTCGTTGGTGACGATCTTGCCCTGCAGCGATCGCGCCAGCTCGATGAGCTTGAGGTCCACTTCTTTGAGCTCGGGAAAGTCGGCGTCCGAGATGATGACGTCGAGCCCCGCCATTTTCTGAATCCGCTGCAGGATATCGAGTCCGCGACGGCCCCGGTTGCGGCGGAGTGAATCGGCCGAATCAGCGATCTGCTGCAGCTCTTTCAGCACGAACTGCGGCACCACGAGCGTGCCGTCGACGAATCCCGTCTCGCAGATGTCGGCGATGCGGCCGTCGATGATGACGCTGGTGTCGAGAATCCGGTACCGGCGCTGGGTCTGCGAGCGCGGACGGAACAGGGCAATGAGCCGCTCGGGTTCGAGCCACTCGCCCGACTTCGCCCCGAGCACGAGACCAAGATAGGGCAACGCGAGAAGGATGAGCGTATGGAGGAAGATGACACCGAGATTGTCGGCGTTCGCCCAGAAATGCGCGTCGCCAATCAGCCGCGCGAGCAACAGACCGATGGCACCGCCGATGAGAGCGCCGACAACGTTGGCCAGTGGTGTTTGCCGAAGACGATCCTCCAGAAAGATGATCAGACCGGCAATGACCGCGCCGAACACGGCATTGGGGAACATTCCCATCTCGAGGGGACGGAGCACGACGGCGCAATAGGCGATCAAGCCGCCGAACGCGACGCGGGCGAGAGCGCCCCAGTTCATAGGCTGGTCATTGTAGTAGTGCCTGCAAAGCCTCGTCTACTGTCCTTACACCAACGAGCTCGCAATTTGCCGGGCGGTCCGGGGCAGGCAGATCCACGTTGACGTTCGGAACAATGCATCGCTCAAACCCCATCCGTGCCGCCTCGCGTACGCGCAATGCCGGCTGCATAATGGCGCGGACTTCGCCGCCGAGACCGACCTCGCCGAATACGGCCGTGTTCGATCCGACTGCACGATTCTTCACGCTCGACGCCACGGCGGCCACCACTCCCAGATCCGCTGCTGGTTCATCTACGGTCATTCCGCCGGCGACGTTCACGTACACGTCGTCGCCAAGCAGGTTCAGCCCGGCGCGTTTCTCCAGTACCGCCAGTAGAAGCGAAAGCCGCTGTTGATCGATGCCGCTCGCCATCCTCCGCGCATTTCCGAATGTACTGCTGGTCACGAGCGCTTGCACTTCCACAAGTATCGGACGCGAACCTTCGATGCAGCACAGCACAGCCGAGCCTGGTTTGCCAATCGATCGCTCGGCCAGAAACAACTGAGAGGGGTTGGGCACTTCGCGCAGCCCCGTGCTGGTCATTTCGAACACGCCCAGCTCGCTTGCCGCGCCGAACCGGTTCTTGAACGCGCGCACGACACGATGCGCGTGATGCCGTTCCCCCTCGAAATAGAGGACCGTATCCACCACGTGCTCGAGGGCTTTCGGGCCGGCAAGGCTGCCGTCTTTGGTGACGTGACCGACGAGTACGATCGGAACGTTGCGGCCTTTCGCCGCAAAGAGCAGGTGCGTCGCGACCTCGCGCACCTGGCCGATGCTGCCGGGCGCCGATTGAAATCGTGCGGAGAAGATCGTCTGAATCGAATCGACGATCACGAGCGACGGCTTGAGCCGATCGATCTCCTCCAGAATTCGCTCGAGGCACGTTTCGGCGAGCAGATACAACGGCGAGCGATCGACGCTCAGCCGCTCGCCGCGCAGCTTGATCTGGTGTTCGGATTCCTCACCCGAGCTGTAAAGGACCGGGCCGACGTTTCGCGCGACATGCGCCGCTACTTGCAGGAGCAGGGTGGATTTGCCGATACCGGGCTCTCCGCCCAACAAAACCAAGGCGCCGGGCACGATGCCGCCGCCAAGCACTCGATCGAATTCCGCGACGCCCGAAAGAACGCGCGGCGCGTCGGACGTTTGAATCTCGCTGTAGAGCTTTGCAGTCGCCGCGCCAGACACGAGGCTGTATCGATGATTGGCAGCGGCAGGTGCCGCCTGCGGTGTGGGCTGCTCTTCAACAAACGAGTTCCAGGCACCGCAATCAGGGCAGCGTCCCAGCCATTTCTGCTGCTGACCGCCACACTCCTGGCAGACATAGACGGTTTTCGGGGGCTTCACGTGACGATGTTACATCGTCGTGGTTGGTGGTTAGTGGTTAGTGGTTGGTGGAGACCATCGGACCCGTATAATCCACAACGCACGCAATGAGCCTCGCGCCAGGCACCCGCCTCGGCTCGTATGAGATCGCCGCCCAGATAGGCGCGGGGGGAATGGGCGAAGTCTATCGTGCGCGCGACGGCAAGCTGAACCGCGACGTCGCGCTGAAGGTTCTGCCCGAGTCGTTCCTGCACGATCCCGATCGGCTGGCCCGGTTCCAGCGGGAAGCCCACGTGCTCGCGTCGCTGAATCACCCGAACATCGCGGCGATTTACGGTCTGGAAGAGGCCGGCGCCATGAGAGCTCTCGTGATGGAGCTCGCAGAAGGCTCGACACTCGCCGATCGAATCGCACAAGGGCCCATTCCTCTCGACGAGTCGATCATCATCGCCAGGCAGATCGCCGACGCGCTCGAAGCCGCGCACGAGCAAGGCGTCATCCATCGCGACCTGAAGCCAGCCAACATCAAGGTCAAGAGCGACGGTAACGTGAAGGTGCTTGACTTCGGGCTGGCGAAAGCTTCAGAGGTTTCAGACTGCGGGCTTCAGGTTTCGGGCGTGTCGCAGTCGCCAACGATCACCACGCCAGCAATGACGCAGATAGGGATGCTGCTCGGCACGGCCGCATACATGAGTCCCGAGCAGGCGAAAGGGCGCCCTGCAGACAAGCGCAGCGACGTGTGGGCGTTCGGGTGTGTTCTGTACGAAATGTTGACGGGCCAGCGAGCGTTCGGTGACGAAGATGTCAGCGAAACGTTGGCTTCGGTGCTGAAGAGCGATCCTGAGTGGACGCGTGTTCCCTCCGACGTGCCGCAGGCGATTCGCACGCTGATTCAGCGATGCCTCGTGAAGGATCGACGGCAGCGCGTCTCAGACATGTCAGCGGCGAAGTTCATCCTGAGCGAGCTGAGTCATATCAGCGCGCCACTCGCTTCCGCGCCAACCCCAACGGTGCCCGTCCCGCCTCGTACGCGCTGGCAGCGGATTCTTCCTCCAGTTGCCGCTGCGGCGCTGACTGCCGTCATCATCGGAGCCGGCGTCTGGGTCCTGCGCCCGGCCTCCAGTCCTCCCGTCGTCGCAAAGTTCTCGTTCCCGCTGTCCGAGGGAGAGATCTTGTCGGGTAACGGACAGGCCGTTGCAATCTCGCCAGATGGAACGCGTGTCGTCTACGCGGCCAACTCGCAGCTCTATGTTCGATCCATTAACGAGCTCGAGACTCGTCCGATTCCCGGCACCGAGAACAAGGCGATTCTGGGGCTCTTTCACCCGATGTTTGCACCAGACGGGCAGTCGATCGCGTTCTTTTCGCAGGCCGACACACCCGGGGCCTATGGTCTAAAGCGCGTGCCGATCGTCGGGGGCGCAGCATCCACGATTGGCACCACGGAACCTCCGCTTGGCGCAAGCTGGGGACAGGAGGGCATTCTCATCGGCCAAGCTGGTGGGATATTGCGGATGTCGCCGAATGGCGGTGCGAGAGAACTCATCGTCAAAGTCGCACCAGATGAACGAGCCTACGGACCTCAGATGCTGCCCGGCGGGCGCGCCGTGCTCTTCACGGTCGGGAAAAATACCGCCACAGACGGCTGGGACAAAGCTCAAGTGGTCGCACAGCCGCTCCCGGACGGTGCGCGAAAGATGTTGATTGATGGGGCTTCGGATGCCCGATATTTACCCAGCGGTCATCTCATGTACGCCGTGGCAGGCACGATGTTCGCAGCGCCCTTCGACGTCGAGAGCCTGACAGTTACAAGTACGCCGGTACCCGTAATTGTGGGGGTGCGCCGTGCAACTGGACGCGGCGCCGCCCCTAGGCATGTGGCGATTGCGGAAACTGGAACACTCGTATACGTGCCAGGCCCGGCGACGACTTCCTCCACCAACGCAAGCTTGGTACTCGGTGATGGACGTGGGGACTCCACCTTCCTCAAGATTCCTCTGGCAGAGTACACCCACCCACGAGTGTCACCAGATGGCAACGTGCTCGCTGTTGCGCGAACCACAGGACAAGAGTCGAATATCTATATCTACGAGCTGTCGGGGAAAGTCGAGATACGGCGACTCACGTTCGGCGGTAACGACCGCTTTCCCGTGTGGTCGGCCGACAGCCAACGCATCACGTTCCAGTCGAACCAGGAAGGCGACCGTGCGATCTTCTGGCAGTCCGCTAGTGGGAAGGACGTCGCCGAGCCACTCACGAAGCCCGCTCAAGGCGAAGAGCACCGGCCGGAATCGTGGTCGCGTGACGGCAGATGGCTGCTCTTCTCCGTCGTCAAAGACGCGAAATTTTCCCTCTGGGTATTGAACCGAGAGACCGGAAAGACCGAACCTTTCGGGAGAGTGCAGTCAGCCGAACCATTGAGCGCGAGCTTCTCTCCCGATGGACGATGGGTGGTCTATGCTTCCACCTCCGCGGCGGGAGGCACGCTCTCCCCCAACCGCGGCATCTACGTTCAGCCGTTTCCGCCCTCGGGCGAAATGCACCAGGCTCCGAAGAAATACCATCGATTTCCATCCGGTCTGGGCGCCGGACGGCAAAGGTATTTTTTTTGTTCCGGGGGCAACCAGGCCCACTGTCCATGTGCCTTTCACGGGCATTCCGGCGGTTGCTTTCGGAACACCTGTGGATCTCCCGCGCGGGCCGCATCCAGGCCTACTCTCTACCGACACGCGCGGCTACGACCTCCTACCGGACGGGCGATTTGTAAGCTTGGCGCCGGCGTCGGGCGAGGGGCCTGCGTCCGCATCGAGCAATGAAATCCGTGTCGTGCTGAATTGGCATGAAGAACTGAAGCGACTCGTGCCAGCGAAGTGACCATCTAGAGCGCCTGTGGTCCGCCGAGCAGCCTTCCCGGCAGCGTGAACAGCCCTCGCAACAGGCCGAGCACTCCGTCCACGGCAATGCCGACAATGCGGAATGGAAGGAGAAGGATCCAGACGAGCGGATACATGATGAGTGCCAGCAAGGCGAGTGGCCAACAGAGCACCAGCAGGACGCACCACAACAGGAACTTCATCATGTTCTTCTATACGACAATTCCGCCCGTGGGGTTGCATCGTGATCCTCATGCGGAGCGCCAAGCAGCAAGCGGTTCTTCGGCGTAATGCCGGCAGGAATCGCTTGAGTCCAGATGCGATACCCCTGCTGCGCCAGGCGCAGCGCACGGACGATGTCGATGGCGGTTGCGCCGTCAACCCAGCCGGAGAGTCCACCGTCATCGCCTGAATCCAGATCGTGACAGCACGGCATCACAGCGACACGCGCAGCCGCGGCAGACGCGCGCTCGAGAATCACATCGGTGAGCGTTCCGCACGCATGACACGACACGACGATGTCGGTGTGGAGAATTTCGATGTCGTCAATCGCGCCGGGCACAAACGTGATGCGTCCCGCCAGCCGCGGCCATGATCCCACGAGCACGTCGTGCAGCTTCGCGCTCGAGGCCGGCAACGTTTTGTCGACCACGAGCGCATCCGGCGACGTATCGTCCAGCAACAGCATGATCTGAGCGAGCAGTCCATGACCGCCGCCGAGGTCAAGCACACGCCCACCCCGGAACAACCGCCTGACGCGGCGTGCCATTTCCCACGCCTCGTACAGCTCCTTCCGGGGCAGGCAGCCGGCCTCGCAGATAGTGCGCGCGAGGCGATCGAAAAGCGTGTCGTCCGGAAAGCGGTCGATGTCGTGGCGTGTCAGACGTCCGCGCGACCCTGGTGAGAACATGTGATGGTTGCGTCTAGTAGATCCGCTCGATCCGCGTCCCCACCCGGCACAGCACCTCGTATGGATTTGTGCCGATAGCAGCCGCTATCTCGCGCGCCTCGATGCGATCGTCGCCTTGCGCGCCGATAATCACAACCTCATCGCCGGTGTCCACTGAGATATCCGACACGTCGACAGTGATCATGTCCATGTTGACGGCGCCGACGATGGCCGCGCGCTTGCCGCGAATCAGCACTGACGAACTGCCGGCCATGCGGCGATCGAGGCCGTCGGCGTAGCCGGCGGGCACGACGGCGATGCGGCCAGGCTTCGGCACCATCCACCTCGCTCCGTAACCGACGACTTCATCGACGCGCACACCCTTGACAGCCACGATCCGGCTGCGGAGCGACATCACGGGCTTCAGCGGAATCGTCGAGGCAAGCGGCGGAGGAATCACGCCATACATCATCAGCCCAGGCCGCACGAGGTCGTACCACACGCGCGAGTCTCGCAGGGTCGCCGCGCTGTTCGCGGCATGCCGCACGAGAGGATTGATGCCGAGCTGTGGCAATCGCGCCAGGGCCTGCTCGAATCGTTCGCGCTGAGTTTGAAAGAGCGGATAGTCGGGATCGTCGGCGGTAGCGAAGTGTGTGTAGACGGCCACAATCTCGAGGTTGGGGCTGGCCACGAGCTCCGGCACGGTGAACTGGAGGTTATCGTGACGCAAGCCAAGCCGGTTCATGCCGGTATCGATCTTCAAATGGCAGCGAAGCCTGACGCCGTGTTTCGCCGCCGCCGTCTGCAGCGAGCGGCTGGCGCCCGGTGTAGAGATAGTCGGCGTCAGCTGGTATTCGAAGATGCCATCGACGTCGCTCACGCTCAGGGCCCCAAACACCAGGATTTCTACAGTGACGCCCGCCGTGCGCAGCACGATGGCTTCTTCGATGTCGGCACACGCGAGAATCGTCGCGCCCGCCTCCTGAAGCGCAACGCCGACGGCCGGCGCGCCGTGGCCATATGCGTTGGCTTTGACGACGGCGATAATCCCCGGAGGGTGGTCCGAATCTTCTGCGAGGAATTCTGAAATCGCACGGAAGTTCGACTGGAGGGCGGCGAGGTCAACGTGCGCGAACGTGCACCGTGCCGACATTAGTTAGCTCGCGTGGGGCTCCACCCCCACGCGCAGCCGTCCCGCCTTCGCATCGCTTCGGCGAGGCTCGCCGAAGCCTGGCACCCATAACAACGCCAGGCGGAGGCGGCGCTTACGCTCCGGATCGCGAAGTGCTCGACGATCTGCTTGGTCATCGATTCCGTTCGAGATTACTGAAGCGCGTCTCCGATTTGAGGAAGGCGAGCCGCACCAGGCCGGTCGGGCCGTTTCGCTGCTTGGCGACGTTGATCTCGGCGATGTTCTCGTCTTCGGGCTTCACGTCGGGATACTGGTCCGGCCGGAACAGCAGCATGACCACATCCGCATCCTGTTCGAGGGCGCCCGACTCGCGCAGGTCCGAGAGCATCGGCCGATGATCGGAGCGCGACTCCGGTGCGCGGCTCAACTGCGAGAGGATAATGACCGGTACGTTCAGCTCTTTGGCCAGCATCTTCATCGAGCGCGAGATCGCCGCCAGCTCCAGAGTACGGTTCTCGAAGCGTCCGCGTCCCTGCATCAACTGAATGTAGTCGATGATGAGCACGTCGAGGCCGTGCTCGGCCATCAGGCGCCGCGATTTCGCGCGCATCTCGAGCACGCCGATCCCGGGCGTGTCGTCGATGAACACTTTGGCCTCGCTCAGCGTCCCGAGGGCATGCGACAAACGTCCCCAGTCGCTTTCGACGAGGAAGCCGGTGCGCAGGCGGTGGCTGTCGATGCGCGCCTCGGAGGTGAGCATGCGGATGAACAGCTGCTCCTTCGACATCTCGAGGCTGAAAATGCCGACCGTTCGGCCGGTCTTTGTTCCTACATGCTGCGCGACGTTCAGCACGAGCGCGGTCTTCCCCACTGACGGCCGGGCCGCGATGATGACGAGATCGCCGGCCTGGAACCCCGCGGTCAGTTCATCGAGGTCGGTGAAACCTGACGGCACGCCGGTGATGAGCTGTTTTCGTTCGTGCGCGCGCTCGATCGTGGCGAAGCTCGCATGAGCGAGCTGGCGCATCGACGTGAACCCGGCCCGCACGCGGTCTTCGGCAATGGCAAAAATCGCTTGTTCCGCCTCGTCCAGAATCTGGTTCGGCTCCTGCTCGGCCTCGTATGCGGTCGCAAGTATCTTGTTCGACGCGAAAATCAGATTGCGCAGCGTCGACTTCTCGCGAACGATGCGCGCGTAATACTCGATGTTCGTCGCGTGAGGCAACCCATCGACGAGCGCCGTGATATACGCCGGTCCGCCGATTTCGTCGAGCTCTCCGGCCCGCGAGAGCGCTTCCTTGAGCGTGATGAAATCGATCGCGTTCCCCCGCTCGCTCAGCTGGATCATCTTGTCGAAGATCCGGCGGTGGGCGTCGCGGTAGAAATCGCGCGGGGTCAGCACCTCGGCAGCAGAGTTGAACGCCTCGTTGTGGATCAGGATGGCGCCGAGGACCGACCGCTCGGCTTCGAGGTTGTGGGGCAGCGTACGATCGACAGCGAGGGCTTCGGGCATGAACGATCGGATTTAGGATTCTGGGATTTGAGCGTCCGTTGGACTTCGTCCGAAGCGTACCAGATCGGAATGCCGGCGGCCTAAGAAAAAAACGGCCTCAGGCGTTCGCCCGAATGCGGGCAGCTGCCTGAGGCCACATCATCGCGCTACTCTTTCGCCGTCGCCGCGTCGGCAGCCGCTTTCAACTCGGCCGGCGTCAATTCCGGTTTCCCTTCCGCGACAACCTTGACCGGCAGCTGGACGATCACTTCGCGATGCAGCTTCACCGGAACGGTGTGCGAGCCCAGCTTCTTGATCGGCTCGCGCAAACCGATCTTGCGCTTGTCGATGTCGAAGCCGTGCTTGGCGAGCCCCTCGGCGATGTCGGCCGACGTGACCGAGCCGTACAGCGCTTCGGTCTCGCCCACTTTGCGCGAGATGACAATTTCCACGCTCGCCATCTTCGCGGCGATCGATTCCGCCGCGCCCTGTTCTTCCGCTTCCTTTGCATCGAGCTTGACGCGCTCGCGCTCGACCTGCTTCAGGTTGCCCGGCGTCGCCACGAGTGCGAGCTTGCGTGGGAGGAGAAAGTTCCGCGCGTAGCCGTTGGCGACCTTCACCACTTCGCCGCGCCTCCCGACGTTTTCAACGTGATCTCGAAGAATGACTTCCATGGATGCCTCTCTCTAGCCTTTACCGTTACCGTTCACCGTTTACCGTTTACCGTTGCCGTTTGCCGTGACGGTTTCCGTGAACGACTTACCACGGAGAACACAGAGATCGCAGAGAAGAATTTGTCACCTCTGTGTGCGCCGCGCTCTCTGTGGTGAACGTCTATTCGGTCACATAAGGGATCAACGCGAGCTGGCGCGCGCGCTTGATGGCCGTCTGCAACTTGCGCTGATGCGTTGCACAGGTGCCAGAGATTCGGCGCGGCAGAATCTTGCCTCGCTCAGGCACGAACGGTCCCAGCAGCTTGACGTCTTTGTAATTGATGTCGTCAATCTTGTCCGCGCAGAACTTGCAGACCTTGCGGCGCCTGAACAGCGTGCGCTTCTGTGGGTCTTTCTTGTCGCCGCTGCCGCCACGTCCGCCGCGGCCTTCCGATGAACGTCCTCGCCCTTCTCTCATTTGAGTACCTTTCAGGTGGTTCGTAAGGTTCGTTAGGTTCGTTAGGTTCGTAAAGTTCGTAGGGTTCGCAAGGTTCGTGGGGTTCGGCGCGCTCCGCATTCGTCGCGCGGGTAACACCACACTTACGAACTCACGAATCTAACGAACCCACGAACTTTACGAACCCCACGAACTCTACGAACTTTACGAACTTTACGAACCTTTACGAACCCTAAATTCCTTCGTCCATTTCAGTGGCAAACCGATCGTCCTCGTCATCCTGCCGCTGCGGGCCTTCTCCCGGCTGCCGCTCCGGCGGCAGGCCTCGGGCCACGCGACGCCGCTGCGATTCTTCCTTGCGCTGCGTGCGCGTGCGCTCGATGACGCGGTTCTCTTCGTCCACCCGCACCGTCAGGTGCCGAATCACCTGATCGCTGACGCGAAGGCGACGATCGATTTCCTTCATCAACTCGCCCGATCCGGTGATCACTTCGAGGACATACGTGCCCTCTCTGTGCGGGCCGATCTCGTAGGCCAGCTTGCGCCGGCCCCAGTTGTCGGTTCTGTCGAGCGTCCCCGAAAAGCGAGCGACGATTTCTTCGACCTGTGTGTGAAGATCAGCGATCTGCTGATCGGTCGCGTCGGATGACACGACGTAGATGAGCTCGTACTGTCTGTTCTGACTCACTGTCTGCTCCTTTTGGACTCCCTGTCCCTGATAAGCTCAGGGCAAGCGGGAGGTCACGCGCTGCGTGACAAGAAGTTGGCGAAAGGGGGTCAGACCCCGTCTTTCGCTGATTCGCCCGATCTCGGGCGAACAAGGGGTCTGACCCCTTATGCTTCCTCGGCGGCCGGCGGCGCCGCATTGTACTGATTCATCGCCGCCAGGATGCTCTCCTTTACGAACACCTCTGCCGCGTCCGCCGCTCGTTGCACTGCCGCATCGATCTGCGGCTTTTCGTCGGAATCGAAACGGCCTAACACGTGGCTCTTCAGCTCGCCGTCTTGTCTTCCCACGCCCACCCGCAATCTCGGAATCTCGCTCGTCCCGAGCTCCTGGATGATCGACTTCAACCCGTTGTGACCGCCCGCCGAGCCGCTCGGCCTCAGGCGCAGTCGCCCAAGCGGCAGGTCCGCATCGTCGTAAACGACGAGCAGATCGTATGGTGCGAGCTTGTGAAACGTCGCCAGCTCGCGGACCGCCCATCCGCTCAGGTTCATGAATGTCGTCGGCTCGGCCAGCAACACGCCGTCGCCGAGGTCGGGAATCTTCGCCGCCTTTGCTTTCCACTTCGCGTGATTCTTCAACGTCACACGATAGCGGCGCGCGAGCTCTTCGGCAACCTGAAACCCGACGTTATGCCGCGTGTGCTCGTAATCGCGGCCGGGATTGCCAAGCCAACAATTAACTTCAAAGCTAATCCCGGACTGACTAATCCCTAATCCCCAATCCCTAATCCCCGGGGAGTTACTTCTTGTCCTTCTTGGCCGCAGCCGGAGCCGGCGCAGCTTCGGCCGTCTCTTCTTCCTTCTTGCCCTTCTTGATGACCTCGGGCTCGGCCGGTGTCGCGGCCGCACCTGCAACCGCCGCCTCGGCCGGGGCCGGCGTCTCCTCAACCTTCGGAATGATGACGTGCAGAATCATCATTTCCGGATCGCTCAACGCCTTCCACTTCGGGTTCGTCGCAATATCCTTGACGCGGATACTCTGGCCCACCATCAGCTCGCTCACATCGACGACGATGTTGTTCGGAATGTCAGCCGGAAGGCATTCGATTTCGACCTGGCGATGAACGATGTCGAGCACACCACCCTGCAGCTTCACGCCCTTGGGCTCGCCATGCGCAACCACCGTCACCTGGACGCGAAGCAACTTGTCCATCGCAACTCGGTAGAAATCGGCATGCAGAAGCTCGTGTGTGACCGGATCGAGCTGATACTCCTTTACGAGCACACGCGCGTTGCTGCCGCCGGGCAGATTCAGCGCGATCAGCGTGTTGGCGCCCTGTTCGGTGCGCAGGATGCGCGCCAGTATTTTCGGATCGACGGCGATGGCCTTGCCGCCTTCCTTCTCCCCGTAGACCACGGCAGGAATGCGGCCGCCGGCACGCAGCCGTTTTGCCTCGTTCCGGCCCCTTGACGTGCGTTCAACTGCGTCCAAAACAGCTTCCATGTTGCGTGTCTTCTTTCTTTATCGGTCGTGGGGCCCCACCCCCACGACCTGTATCTCGCGACCTTGGTCGCTCGACAATGTTTGCAGCACCTAACTGCTTAGTGCAGCAGCATTTCGGTCGTTTCGCCGTCCCGTGCAGTAAGTCGTGTCCGGCTTTAGCCGGACCGTGACTGCTACTCGCTGATCCCCAGTCCCTAATCCCGATAGTCGCTACACGAACAACGAAGACACCGACGATTCATCATGAATGCTTCGAATCGCCTGGCTCAACAGCTTGGCGACCGAGAGCGACACGATCTTGCCGTGTTTGCCGCGCTCGCCGTTGAGCGGGATCGTATTCGTCACGATCAGCTTCTCGAGCGGCGCCTTGTCGATACGATCGAATGCGGAGCCGGACAAGACGCCATGCACCGCACAGGCAAACACACGGGCGGCGCCGTTGTCCTTTAACGCGTTGGCCGCCTTCACAATCGTTCCGGCCGTGTCGATGATGTCGTCCTGAATGATGCAGGTGCGTCCGACGACATCGCCAACGACGTTCATCACTTCCGCGGTGCCGTCATCACTGCGGCGCTTGTCGATCACCGCCAGCTCTCCGCCGAGCCGCTTCGCATAGGCCCGGGCGCGTTCCGCACCGCCAGCGTCGGGCGCCACGATCGTCAGATTCGGAAAATTCTGACGCGCCAGAAAATCGATGATCACCGGCGCCGCAAACAGGTGATCGACCGGGATGTCAAAGAACCCCTGAATCTGCGCCTTGTGCAGATCCATCGTCAGCACGCGATCGACGCCCGATGCGCTCAGGATGTTGGCGACCAGCTTCGCGGAAATCGGCACCCGCGGCTTGTCCTTGCGATCCTGGCGCGCGTATCCGTAATACGGAATCACCGCCGTAATCCGCGCGGCTGACGATCGACGGAACGCGTCGATCATGATCAGCATTTCCATGATGTGCTCGTCGACCGGCGCGCAGGTCGGTTGCACGATGAACACATCGGTGCCGCGGATGTTTTCGTCGATCTGAAACGAAACCTCTGTGTCCGGGAACCGCCGCAGCCGGCACTGCCCGATGGGCAGGCTGAGATGGTGCGCGATCTCGCGCGCCAGGTCAGGATGGGCGCTCCCCGAAAACAGTTTGAGTTCGCCGTACCCTGCAGGTCTGTCCATGCGTCAGATGTCCATCCCAACGCGAATACCGCGTCTGGGGAACCCGGGGCACTTGTCCGCCTGCGCACGCTCCGCGTGCTGCGGCGTGACAGCCATCGCGTGGCCTGCCCAGCCGAAGCTCACGCTTCGGCGTCGACTCGCGTGAGCGAAGGCTGGCTGGGGCGGGTGGATTCGAACCACCGAATACGGGATCCAAAGTCCCGCGCCTTACCGCTTGGCCACGCCCCAACAATCTATCCAAACGCGCATTTTCGAGGAAGTCCTTGTAGGCGTGGCTCAACCACCGCAGCGCAAACGAAGATTTTAGACGATTCACGTCGTTACGGGCAAGTTCAGCTCCTCCGGCGGGGGAGGAATCGAGCCATCAACACGCGTGCGCCATCCTTTTTCAACCGGCGCGCCGCAGCAAGGGCCACGGGGCCGGATCTGAAGACGCCGAACACCGTTGAGCCGCTGCCTGACATGGCGGCCATGACGGCACCCGAGTCGTTCAGGCGCTGCTTGAGGGTACCGATGAGCCGATGGCGTCCGATGACGGGGGGCTCGAGATCGTTGGCCAGCGTGAGGTACGGGAACAGGGGTCGGGAGGCGTTTTCGACACGATCGTGATCGTGCGAAAACCCCTCCCGACCCCTTTTTCGATCTTCGTCCAGCCACGCATATGCGTCCCTGGTGGACACGCCAAACGGAGGGAACACCAGCACGACCCACAGGCGCGGAAGTTCTTCGAGCGCATAGACCTCGTCGCCGCGACCCAGACCAAGCGCAGTTCCGCCGACGAGAAAATATGGCACATCCGATCCCAGCTGCCCAGCCATGGCGACCATCTGGTCGTCCGGCATGCGCAGCTTCCAGATGCGCCGCAAGCCGATGAGCGCAGCCGCCGCATCGCTGCTGCCGCCGCCGAGCCCGGCCTGTATAGGGATCTTTTTCTGCAGCGTCACGACAGCGCCGCGCGGTTCACCTTCCCAACCCGCTGCGCGCCAAAGCACCTGAGCGGCTTTCCACACGAGGTTCGTGCGATCGAGCGGAACATTGGAAGCATCGCAGCGAATCTCGAACGGCCCGCGACCAGAGGCAATCTTTACGCGGTCGGCGAGATCGATCGCTTGCAGAATCGTCTGGACCTCGTGGTAGCCGTCGGGCCGCGCATCCCTGATGCGCAACGAGAGGTTGATCTTGGCGAACGCGCGCAAGGTGACAGATCGCATGCCCGTCCTTCATCGGCCAAGCGGACCGGCTTTGCGGAGCTCGTCGAGCGACAACGGCTCGACACCGTCCGGTATTTTCAGCAGCACGAGCTGATCGCGCGGCAGATCGCCGTTCACTTCGACCTGGCTCACCGACAGCCCGAGGTCGAGGTCGGCGCCCCGCAATGTAATGTGCGAGGGACGATCGCCCGCGAACGCAGGGTAATCCACCTCGAGACCGCCGTAGCGGCCTGCAACAATACGCCATGCAGCGCCGGCGCGGTTCAGATAGATCGTTCCGCCCGACGAGAGATCGACGGCGATCCAGTCCGATCCGTAGGCGCGAGCCGATGTGGTTTCGGCAGCCGCCTTCACGCAGCCGCTCAACAGCGCACGCAGGTCGTCGGAGCCGAGCCGCAGACCCGATGAGGGCGTTCAGAATCTCCTCCGGCGGCGCGTCGCGCACCTCGCGGCGATCGCGAGACAAGAGCAGCGTGCCGCGCTGGCCGTCGGCCACGAGAATAAACACGGGGGCGCCGAACGGCGCCACCCCTTCCAGCCGCAATGCATCCGGCACGAGTCCAACCAGCACGCGCCCTCGCACACGTTGCCCGGCTGCGCGCCCCGACAGACCCAGTTCTGCCTGCATGGTGTGAACGCTCTCGCATGCCGCGCGGGCGGCTGCATATGTAGCTGCGAAATCGGAAGTAGGTGTGCCGGGACCGCTGGGCAGCGAAAGACGCCGCGGACCGCAGGCCGTGAGACCGATCGTGAGAAGGAGAATCGAAAAGGCGAGCTTACTTTGGCCGGCCAAGCCTCTGGCGCGCTGATTTGATCTTATCGTCGAGCTGCGAACGCGATATCTCATCGCCATCGCCGTCGAGCGCCTTCTGCCAGGCATCGATCGCTTCCTGATAGAGGCCGCGCTTGTTGAGCACATCGCCAAGATGATCCTGAATGACAGAGACCGTCGGCAGCATCTTGGCCGCTTCTCTCAGCGGCCCCTCAGCCTGCTCGAACCGATTCTGCCTGTAGTAAGCCCAGCCGAGGCTGTCGAGATAGGCGCCGTTGCCGGGCTCGACGACCAGGGCGCGCTCGACCAGCGTTATCGCTTCATCGAGCTTCTGTCCGCGCTCGGCCAGCATGTAACCGAGAGAATTCAGCGCATCGGAATTTTTCGGATCCTCGGCAATCATCTGACGGAACACCGACTCGGCGTCGTTATATTTCTTCTGGCGCTCCAGCGTCGAGGCGAGCTGCAGCTTGACCATGGTTTCCTTGGGGAACTTCGTGACCGCCCCCTGCAGCGTCCTGACGGCATCGTCACCCTTGCCGCTTTCCTCCTGCGCCCGGGCCAGCCTGATTTCCACCATCGGGTCCGTCGGCGAAAGGGTACGTGCCTGCCTGAGCATGGTGAGAGCTTTGTCGAACTGCCGAAGGCTCTCGTATGACGTGGCCAGGTCGAAATACAGACTGCGGAACGTCTCGCTCGTCATGTCGGCGGCGTCAGCCGCGCGCAGACGAGGGGTGACGATGGGCTCGAGCAGGGCGACAATTTTCTGATGCTCGTTCTGATCCCGGAAGATGTGCGCGAGCTGCTGCGGCCCGCCAAGCGCGCGTGCGTCGAGCGCAATCAAACGGCGCGCGGTGACTTCGGCGGCGGCGAAATCGCGCGTGCGTCGCTGCGCTTCCGACAACAGATACAACGCGCGCGTGCTACGCGAATTACCGGCCGATCCCTCCTCGAGCACTTCGCGCGCCCGCTGAGCCTCGCCCGCATTCAGCAGCGCAGTCGCCCACTGGGTGCGCAGCGGCAAAAACTCCGGCCGCTCCTGAACGGCACCTTCATACGCCCGAGCGGCGTCGCGCCAGCGCCCCTGATCCTGATAGACCTGCCCGAGTGTGCTGAACAGCTCAGGTGAGTCGACGACCGATTTTTCAAGCAGGGCGATCGCATCGGCGTCGCGGTCGGTCGCCTGGTACGCCTCGGCCAGCAGCGCCACTGCGTCGACCTGCTCGGGCTGATCGCTGACAAACGGCACGAGCAGCGCTACCGCCTTATCATGTTGCTCATCGGCGATGTACAACCGGGCGAGCATCATCGGCACGCCGGGATGCGCGTTGCGGTTCGCCTTTTCGAGATTGTCGATCGCGCGCTGCGAGTAAGTGCGGCGATCGGCGTCTCGCGTGTTCGGCATTTCGGCCATGCGCGCGTAGAGGCTGCCGAGAATCCAGTTGGCCTCAGGGTTCGACGGATTCGCCTTGACGGCGCGCTCTCCAGCCGCAACGGCATCGCTCGGCCGGTTCATGCGCGCGTACAGTTCGGCCAGCGCGGCAGGAATCTCCGCAGACTTCGGCTCGAGGCGCTCGGCTCGCTGATAGGCCGCGAGGGCGCCCGTGCTGTCGCCCTGGCTTTCGAAGTGCAGCCCCATCATGAACTCGAAGTACGCGCCGCCGGCCGACTCGGCTGGCGCGGGCTTGGTCTGCGCAAACGCAGATCCGGCCCCCGACAGCAGCACAAACGCGAGCGCTAGCTCTTTCTGCATCTGACGTCCGATTGTAACCTTTCTGTTATAGTTTTTGGACCGTCCCTCAAGGAGGACCATTTTCATGGCCATCGACGCTGAATTGCTCGAGATTCTGGCCTGCCCGAACTGCAAAACGCCTGTCGTTCTCGTCCACAACGGCGCAGGATTGAAGTGCAATACCTGTTATCGCGTCTATCCGATTAGGGACGACATTCCCGTGATGCTTATCGACGAGGCGACCGTAGAGAAATAGGTTCGATTGAACATCTTGTTAGTCCGGCTCCGGTTGATCGGCGACGTCGTGTTCACGACGCCCGCCATCCGGGCCGTCCGCCGGCATTACCCCAACGCGCGCATCGCTTACATCGTCGAAGAACACGCCGCACCGGTCGTGCGCAACAACCCGCATCTCGATGAGGTGATCGTCGTGTGCGACCCGCACGCCTCAGGACGGCTGCGCGCCGACCTCGCGTTGATCAGACGGCTTCGCCGCCAGCGCTACGATCTCGCGATCGACTTCCATGGCGGACCTCGCAGCTCGTTGCTGACCTGGCTCAGCGGCGCTCGCAGGCGGATCGGCTACGATGTGACCGGTCGCGGCTGGATGTACACAACGCGCGTGCCGCGGCCCCCCACCCTTCGCCCCCGCCACTCGGTCGTCACCCAGTGGGATGTGCTGCTGCCGCTCGGCATCGCGCCGCCCAATCCCGAGGTCGACGCCACCGAAATGCCGTTGAATCCAGAGGCCGCGACAGCCGTCGCGAGCCGGCTCGCCGACGCCGGCGTCGGGGCCGTTCATCCGATTGTGGTGGTACACGTGAGTGCCGGCAATCCGTTTCGACGCTGGCCTTCTGAGTCGTTCGTCGAGCTCGTCTGCCGGCTGGCGTCGACCGATCCGAAGCGCCGCATCATTCTGACGTCGGGACCGTCCGACGCCGCCGCTGCGGCGGCCATCGCGATCGACGCACGCGCGCGCCTCGCGGCGCACGAGCGGCCGGCGATCGTGGAGTGCGGAGAGTTCGACCTGTCGCAATTGCACGCGTTGCTGGGGCGCGCTGCGCTCTACATAGGCGGCGACAGCGGGCCGCTCCATGTCGCAGGTACAACGGGCGTACCGGTTGTGGGATTGTATGGGCCAACACTGCCCGTTCGATCGGAGCCCTATCGAAGCGCGAGGTTCATCGGCGCGGCGGCAGAGGTACACGGCCTTTCGTGCCGGCCGTGCGACCAGCGGCGGTGCGTCCCAGGAGACTTCCGATGTTTGACGCGGATCTCTGCCGAATCGGTGGCGGAGCTGGCCGAGCGCGCCCTGATTCAGACAGGAGATCACGAGACCAGGAGGAATTCCCTTCGAAAGGAAACCTGCTGACCTCCTGATCTGCTGTTCAAAGGATGCAAATGAATCGTCAGTGGATTGAGCGCGTCGGGTACGCTGCCCTGCTCGGCTTCGTGGCGGCACTACAAATCTCGATTGCCGCCGCAAATATCTTTCTCGCACTCGCCCTCCTGATGTGGCTCGCGCACGTCATGACGGCGCGACGCGTCGAGGTACCGCCGTTTTTCTATCCGCTTGCCGCGTATGCGGCGCTCACGCTGATGTCGGCCGCCTTCTCGGACGATCCGAACGCGAGCTTCGTCGACTCCAAGCAGCTCGTGCTTTTCCTGATAGTGCCGATGGTCTACGAGTTCGCTCGCAGCACGAAGGCGCCGTTTGTCGTCCAGGTGATCATCACCGTCGGCGCGCTGAGCGCGCTCTACGGCATCTTCCAGTTCGGCGTGCTGCAGTTCGACAACCTCGGCCAGCGCCCGCGGGGCGCGCTCGGCCATTACATGACGTATTCCGGCGTGCTGATGCTGGTGACGTGCGCGGCGGCCGCGCGGATTCTGTTCACGAAGGATCGAATCTGGCCGTCATTGATGATGCCGGCGCTGCTGGTCATCCTGGGTCTCACGTTTACGAGGAGCGCGCTCATCGGCGCCTGCGCCGGCATTGCGTTCCTGTTGTTGCTGAAGGATCTGCGGCTCATGGCCGTGATGCCGGTGCTCGCCGCGCTGTTCTTCGTGCTCGCGCCGCCGCAGGTGACCGATCGCTTCATGTCGATGTTCGACGCGCGCGATCCGACGCGTGTGGATCGCATCACGATGTTGAAGGTCGGGAGCCGGATGGTGAAAGCGAACCCGCTCGCGGGCGTCGGACCGGCGCGGGTCGGCGATCGCTATCGCGAGTTTCTGGATCCAAACGAACCGGCACAGGCGAACCCCCACTTGCACAACGTACCCATGCAGATTGCGGCCGAGCGCGGACTGCCTGCATTGGCTGCCTGGCTCTGGATGCTGGTCGTCCTCGTCATAGACATGGTCAGGCGTCTCAGGATTCCAGAGACGCGCTTCCTCGCTGCGTCGGCTCTCGGCTGCATGGTCGCCATGCTTGGCGCCGGTATGGCCGAATACAATTTCGGCGACTCCGAGTTCCTGATGCTGTTCCTGGTGTTGATGACGCTGCCTTACGCCGCGAGGCCCGAGAAAAATGGGGTCTGACCCTCTTTTTACGTTTTTCGTAATCGCATCGATCAGTGCCTGAAATGCCGCTTGCCGGTAAAGACCATCGCGAGGCCGTGCTCGTCCGCCGCGGCAATCACTTCACTATCGCGCAAAGAGCCACCTGGCTGGACGACGGCCGTGGCGCCCGCTTTGGCGATCGCGTCGAGACCGTCGCGGAACGGGAAGAACGCGTCCGAAGCGGCCACTGAACCGGTCAGCGGGGTCTTCCCTTCAGACGCCAGCGCCTTCATCACCGCGACCTGCACGGCGTCGACCCGGCTCATCTGGCCGGCGCCAATGGCAAGCGTCCGAGCCGAGTCGGTAAATATGACGGCGTTTGATTTGACATGCGCGCAAATGCGCCAGGCAAACCGCAACGATCCCCATTCCGATTCAGTCGGCGTGCGCCTGGTCACAACTTTCAGCCCGGCGGCAGCAAACGTCTTCGCGTTCCACGGCTCGTGCGCCTCGATGACCTCATCTCGCTGCTGAACGAGCATCGCCCCGAGAATCGAACGGACATCACGATGGCTCGCCGGGTCGCCGGCAACCTTGAGATCGGCCACGACGACCCGCATGTTCGCCTTCGTCGCCAGAATCGGCCGCGCAGCGTCCTGGACGGCCGGCGCGACCACTGCCTCGATGAACGTTGACACGAGTGCCCGCGCTGTCGCCGCATCGATGGCCCGATTCAGTCCGATGATGCCGCCAAAGGCCGCTGTCGGGTCGGCGTCGCGCGCCCGGACATACGCCTCGTCGATCGTCTGCCCGATTGCCGCGCCGCATGGATTCGTGTGCTTGATCAGGGCCGCTGCCGGTTCGGTGAACTCGAGCGCGATGCGGGCGGCGGAATCGAGGTCGAGAAGGTTCGTGAAGGACAGCTCTTTCCCTTGAAGTACCTGAGCCGCCCCCAGGCCGAACCCGTGGTCAACGGCATACCACGCCGCAGGCTGATGCGGGTTCTCCCCGTAACGCAGGTTCTTGATCTTTCGAAGGTTCATGGCGAGCCGCGACGGTGTCGCTGTGGGTTCGATCGTGCGCGTGAAACCGCCGTCGGCCGGACTGAACTCCCCCAGCGTCGCAGCAATCGCTGTGTCGTACGCGGCGGTGTGCGCAAAGGCTTTGCGCGCGAGATCGAACCGGAAATCCCGCGAGGGCCCGCCCGCACGCTCGAGCTCCGCAAGCACATGGGGGTAGTCAGCCGGATCGACGATAACGAGCACATCCTGAAAATTCTTCGCGGCCGATCGCACCATGCTCGGTCCGCCGATGTCGATCTCGTCAACGAGCGCCTCGAAGGCAATGTCGGGCTTGGCTGCGGTCTTCACAAACGGGTAGAGATTCACGATGACGATGTCGATGGGAACGATTTTGTGTTGCCCTAACGTCGCGATGTCGTCGGGCCGGCCGCGTCTGGCGAGGATGCCGCCATGAACCGCGGGATGCAGCGTCTTTACTCGACCGTCCATGACTTCTGGAAAGCCCGTCACCGCCGAGATGCCGATAACCGGCACACCATCTGCTTCGAGCACGCGAGCGGTGCCGCCGGTAGACACAAGCTCATAACCGATGGCCGCGAGTGCGCGGGCGAAGGGAAGCAGGCCTGCCTTGTCGGAAACGCTTAGGAGGGCTCTTGGCATGTAGTGACCTGTCACTCGGCCCGCAACGCAATCAGCGGGTCTACCATCGTGGCGCGTCGTGCCGGGCCGAGGCAGGCGACTGCGCCAGCCGTAAGGAACGCCGCCGAAACCGCCACGAGCACGATCGGATCGTGCGGCGCTGTCTGATAAAGATAGGCGGACAGCGCCCGGCTCATCGCGACAGCACCGGCCAGCCCGATGGCAAGACCGATGGCAACCAGCGTCAGCCCCTGCCGCACCACCATCGCGAGTACTGATTCTCGTCCGGCACCAAGCGCCATGCGGACGCCGAACTCGCGGGTTCGTGCCGTCACCGATGTCGCAATCACGCCGCCAATGCCCGCCAGCGTCATCAGCAGCGCGAGCCCGGCAAATACCGTGAGCAGAGTCGCGGTCAACCGCGGTGCCGCCAGCGCTTCGGCGCGAAGGTCGTCGAGCGTCCTGATGGCTTCGACCGGCTGATTCGGATCGACAGCATGAACTGTCCGCCGAAGCAGGCCCTCGAAGCGCGCTGGATCGTCGACCGTGCGCACCAGCACCTGACCCGCGAAGTTGAAGGGCGACTGCGACAGGGGAATGTAGATCTGCGCGACCGTCGGCACGGCAAGGCCAAACTGCCGGACGTCTCCGACGACGCCAACCACCGTGAACCACGTCTTGCGATTGGTCGATATGCGGGTGCCGATGGGATTCGTGCCTTGCCAGTACCGGGCCATCGCGCTGTTGATGACCGCGACAGGCAGGCTCTCCTGGGTATCAAACCGGTTGAACACTCGTCCGCTCACCAGCGGAATGCCGATCGCGTCGAAGTACCTGTCGCTCGCCACACGCACATCGGTCGTCGGGCGAAGATTCGGATCATCGGTGACCCGGCCCTCGATGTCGAAGCGCGTCGTACCCGGTGCGGCGCCCGCAAGAGGGACGGCATTTGTGATGGCTGCCGTGACGACCCCGGGCTGGCCTTCGAGCCGATCGAGGATCGGCAGGTACAGGCGCCGGAGGGCGTTGATGTTGCCGTACCGGGAGAAGTTGCCGTACACCTGCGCGGAGAGCACTCCGTCGGAGCGATAGCCGGCATCGACCCGCTGCAGGCGGTAGAAGCTGGTCAGCAACAAGCCGGCACCGACGAGCAGCACCACGGAGACAGCCACCTGCGCCACGATGAGCGCGCTCTGCATGCGCCGCCGGCCGGTACCGTCGCCCGCCTGGTTGCTGCCTTGTTTGAGCGCGTTGACGAGGTTCACGCGCGTGCCGAGGGCGGGCAGCGTGCCGAACACGATGCCAGTGACGACGGATACGACCAACGTGAAGAGAAGGACAGACACGTCCATCGAGACTTCGCCAGTGCGCGCCGTGAAGCGGCCGACAAACCGCGTGAGCATGTCTACAGTGCCGAGCGCAAAGAGGACGCCTATCACCCCTCCAATCACCGCGAGCAGCGTGCTCTCGGTAAGCAACTGGCGCACGAGCCGTCCGCGGCCGGCGCCGAGCGCCGAGCGCATGGCCAGTTCCCGATCGCGGCCGAGCATACGCGCAAGCGTGAGACTTGCCACGTTCGCGCACGCGATGAGCAGCACGAGGCTCGTGATGCCGAGCAAAATTAATAGAAGCTCGCGCGCCCCGTCTGTGAGCGCGCGACGCAGCTCTAGAGCGGTGGCCTGGAATCCGGAGCTCGTCGCGCGATACACGCTTGGATATTCGCCGACGAACCGTTGGTTGATCGTCGAAACGGCGGAGGCGGCCTGTTCGTGCGAGACGCCCGGGCTCAACCGGCCGAAGACGCTGAGACCGCCAAATGCGCGCCGGTTCTGCGCGATATTTCGTTCGGCAGCTGCGCGAAAGGGGCACGCAAGCACCGGCATGTAGACGTCGTTTTCCTGCGGATAATGCGGCACGTTGGGCAGCACGCCGATCACACGATGAGGCCGGTCGTTCATCTCGAACATGCGGCCGACAATCGACGGATCGGCCCCGAATTTCTGCCGCCAATACCTGTGGCTGAGGATGAGCACCGCCTCGGCGCCGTGCTCGTCGTCGGCTTTGACGAAGCTGCGCCCCAAAATCGGCCTGATGCCGAGGAGGTCGAAGAAGTTGTGCGAGACGACTCCGGCATCGACGCGATCCGGCTCGCCGCGGTTGAGCAGATCGAAGTTCATCTGGTGGTACTCGACAAGGCCGTCGAACACCTTCGCCTGCTCGCGGTAGTCGTAGTACTCCGCGATGGCGATGCCCGTCTGGGCCTGACCGGAGAGTGGGGCCGACTGACGCACGATGGCAAGTCGATCGCCATGCTCATAGGGCAGCGGTTTCAGCAGCACCCCGTTGATGACGCTGAAGATGGCGGTGTTGGCGCCGATGCCGAGACCGAGGGTCGCCACGGCCAGTGCCGCATACCCGGGTCGCTTCACGAGCGATCGCACCCCGTAGCGGACGTCCTGAAGCAGCTCGTCAAACCAGCTCATCGGCGCGCCTCCTGCCTGTCGGGTCCATTATCGGTGTCAAAATCGATACTTGGATGTGCCACGGAGTTGACGGAATCGTCACGAAACATTATTATTTCCGCGGCGCTTGCGAGGATAGCGCCGTCAACGGAAGGCCGCACCGTTGCGGTCTTTTTTTTTGAGTTCGCGGTACTCGCGCCGCACGCAAGTAAGGAAGAGAAACGATGCGTATCACAGGCAAGGTCAAGTGGTTCAACAACGCGAAGGGTTACGGGTTCATCGAACGCGAGGGCGGTAGCGACGTCTTCGTCCACTATTCCGCGATCCAGGGAGCCGGCTTCCGGTCGCTGGAAGAGGGACAGGCCGTCGAGTTCGAAATCGTTGACGGACCCAAGGGACCACAGGCCGGTAACGTCACCAAGGCCTAACCCGCAATTCAGCCTGGCCCCCGGAAGGATTGGGGGCCAGGCGACCTTGCCTACTTCGCCCCCTTCAAACCTCTCGCCGTAAAGTTCAGCTTTCCATCCTTCACCGACACGCGAAACGCCACTTCCGGCGCGCCTTCCTTTCTCAGCTTCGCCACCTGCGACTTTACCAGCTCAGTGAACTTGTGGAATGGGATATTCTGCTCGCCCAGCTGCTCGCGCGCGTCGCGCAGCGTGTCGTACAGGTCGTGGAGCTTGTCCATTTCCTTCATCGGGTCCTTGAACGACGCGACAAAAAGGATCTTGTCTTCGAGTTTTGCAGGCGCCTTCGGCGCTTCCGGCGGCTTGCGGCTGAACGGTCCGGGCCGGCCTTCTTCACGCGCGCGCAGACCCCGATCCCACAGGTCGATGAACGCTGAAAACCTCGCCTGAAGCGTACTGAAGCGAAAGCGATCGCCGTAGTTCTGAATGTGGCCGCGATCCAGCTTCTTGACGAGCGCCTCGACACGCGAACGCGTTTCCCACGGCGGGCGCGGCAGGCGTCCCGAGAAATACATGTTGTATTCCCCTTCCAGCTTCCGCAAGTCGCTTTCAAGGATCTGTAGTTCTCGTTCGAACTCTTTAGGGTCGGGCACTTTTCAGTTCACAGTTGACAGTTGTCAGTTTTCAGTCTGACAACTGAAAACCGATGACTGAAAACTACCGGGGTATCAGAAACCAAATCAGCGGCAGCCACAGCTCGCGGGCGTAAGGCACCGGTCGATCGTCGATGAGCACTTCGCAGGCATCGAAGCGTCCCACCAGCTCGAACAGATCGCGCAACTTGGTGGCGTCCGACGGCCAGAAGCGCGCGCGATGGCGGAACGAAGAACCCGTTCCCGTTTCCGTGTACTCTGCCGAGGCTTTGGCCAGCTCAACCGCGCGAGCGTAGTCGGGCGTTTCGAGAACGGGAAAGACGAGCGTGACCGACAGCGGCCGCTTGGGCGCGCCAAACAGCTCGGCGTGCAGATCGGGATCGAGCTTCGCGATCTCCTCGTCGGTGAGCTGCTCCGGCAGCTCGACATACGGCCAGAAGCGCTCGCGCGGACGATAGCGCGGCGGATCGGAGGCCGAGAGAAGAGGTTGGTTTTTGGAATCGGTGGACATCCCCGGAAGCCATCAGATGTTATCCTGAATCTGGCCAATGTCGAAAGTCGTAATCACATGCGCTACCTCGTGACGGCACGTGTCAAGCCCGGGTGCGAGACCGCGCTCGCGACGGCCATTGAAAACGGCACGCTCGGCGCGGGGTCGATTGCGGGCGACGAATATCTGCGCAATATGGAATGCGCCCGCCGGCTGCGCGACGGTTCGGTGAAATGGGTCGAGGTGTGCTACTGCTCCACGCCGCTGCAGGAAGAGCGTCCTGTACTGGGAGCAATATTTCGATCTCGTCAAAGTGCAGGACGCGCATGCCCGCGCGCGCTGCAAAGATCTCAACGGCGACGAGCCATGGGCGTGCTCCGAATGCGACTGCACAGACAAACTGGAGGCCCGGCTCACAAACTGGGGGCCGCTGTTCCTCGATACGATTTCCATACCCCAACGCTGAGACGCGAAGGCGCAAGATTTCTTGGCGCCTTTGATTGAGACGACCGATCTACAAGATGGTCGCGATTGACTTGGCCGCCAGCTCCAGCAGGCGCGTCGGCAGGATCCCGAGATAGAAGGTGGCGACAAGCGGAACCGCCAGCGCGAACACCGATGCCGGCGACGGCTGGGTAACGGGCGCCGTCGAGGTCTCGTCCGACATGTACATCGTCACAACGACGCGCAGATAGAAGAACACCGAGATGACGCTCGTCAGCACGCCGATGATGGCGAGCGTGGACCGAGCCGGCGCTGACGGCGGCGCCGAAGAGATACCACTTGCCGATGAACCCGGCCGTCGGCGGAAAGCCTCCCAGCGACAGCAGGAAGATGGTCATGAGAAACGCGAGCAACGGCTGGCGCTTCGACAGCCCCGCGTAGTCGCTGAGCTGGTCGTTCGTCTGCTCGCGCGTCGCGACCAGCGCCGTCACGCCAAAGGCACCAATGCTCGTCAACGCATAGATCAACAGATAGAACAGAATCGCGCCTTTGCCGGTGTCATTGCCCGCCACCATCCCCATCAGCAGATATCCTGCGTGCGCCACGCTCGAGTACGCGAGCATGCGCCGGACGTTGCGCTGAGCGACGCCGGCAACCACCCCCAAAATCATGGATGCCGCCGAGAGCATCCAGAGGATCGGCTCCCACTGCGGCTGCAGGCTGCCGAACGCCGACATGAACACACGGACGAACGCCGCAAACGCAGCCGCTTTTACGCCGGCTGACATGAACGCGGTGACCACAGCCGGTGCACCCTCGTAGGCATCCGGTGTCCACATGTGGAACGGCACGGCCGACACCTTGAAGGCGAAGCCGACCAGCAGCAGGCCGAGCGCGATATAGGTCAGGAGATCCTGTCCGCCGGCGCGCGTCGACATCACCACCACGATTTCGTTCAGCCTCGTCGTACCGGCGATGCCGTAGGTAAAGGCGATCCCATAGAGGAAGAACGCACTGGAGAAACCGCCGAGGAGAAAATACTTGAACGCCGCCTCGGATCCCGCTTTCGATTCACGCCGTATTCCGGTCAGGATGTACACGCTGAGCGACAGAATTTCGAGCGCAATGAAAATCACGAGCAGGTCGGTCGCGGTCGCCATCAGCATCATGCCGCCAATCGCAAAGAGCGTCAGCGCGTAGAATTCACCGGGATTGATCCCGTCGCGCTCAACCACCTGCGATGACAAAGCAACCGTGAGAATGCCGACGATGACGAGCACCAACGTGATGAACAAACCGAAGTTGTCGCCGGTGACAACGCCGAAGCTGAACGCATTGCGGTCCCACAAGAGCGACGTCGTGATGCCGGCGGTCAGCAGCGATCCGACCGCAATGCCTTCCATCGGCATCTTCTCGCCAGGCGATCGGAACGCTTCAGCGATCATCGCGAGGATGCCGCCGAACCAGACGCACACCATCGGCACGACGGCTAGATAGGCGCTCATCGGACGTCCGGCTCCAGTCTCCGGGCTTCTGGCACCGTGGCGCCGGGCGCCCGGACGGTCTGAGACTGGTTCCGCCGCACTTGATCGATCAGTCGTGCCACCGCGGGCTCCATCGGCCTCAAAAATACCATCGGAAAGACGCCCATCACGATTATCACCGCCACAGCCGGCCACAACGTGAAGCGCTCGCGCATCGTCAGGTCCGGCAACGATGCGTTCGCTTCTTGGGTCACCGGTCCGTAGTTCACGCGCTGGAACATCCACAGCATGTACACGGCCGACAGCAGGACGCCAGTTGCGGCGAACACAGCCAGGCGGGGATCCCAACGAAACGCACCCACCAGAATCAGCAGTTCGCCGACGAAGCCGTTCAGGCCAGGCAACCCGATCGAGGCAAGTGTCACGACGAGAAATGCCGATGAGAATTTCGGCAGCACCTGTTTGAGTCCGCCGAACTCCTCAATCAGCCGCGTGTGACGTCGGTCCGACAGCATGCCGACGATGAGGAAGAGCGCTCCGGTGCTGACGCCGTGCGCCAGCATCTGGTAGACCGCGCCCTGCACCCCCTGGATGTTCATCGCCGAAATGCCGAGCGCCACGAACCCCAGATGGCTCACGCTCGAATAGGCAACGAGCTTCTTCAAGTCGGGCTGGACCATCGCAACGAGCGCGCCATAGATGATGCCGATGACCGCCGCGATGCCGAGGTACGGCGCAAAGAACAGCGCCGCATCGGGAAAGAGCGGAAACGCGAACCGCACCAGGCCGTACGTGCCCATCTTCAGCAGCACGCCTGCCAGAATCACGGAACCAGCGGTCGGCGCCTGCACGTGCGCATCCGGCAGCCAGGTGTGGAACGGAAACAAGGGCACCTTGATCGCAAATGCGACTGCGAACGCGAGGAAACCCCAGAACTGCAACCCGCGAGGAATTTCGAGCGCGTAGAGTCTCACAAGGTCGAAGCTCGGAACACCGGTGCCGCCCGCGAGTCCGTGATAGTACCCCAGCGCAAGGATTGCCACGAGCATCAGCACGCTGCCGGCAATCGTGTAGAGCATGAACTTGATGGCGGCGTACACGCGGTTGTCGTAGCCCCAGATGCCGATGAGGAAATACATCGGAACGAGCATCGCGTCCCAGAACACATAGAACAGGAAGAGATCGAGGGCCACAAATACGCCGATCATCGCCGCCTCGAGCGCCAGCACGAACATGGCGAACGCTTTGACGTGCGCGTGGATTGATTCCCACGACGACAGAAGCGCGAGGGGCGTGAGAAAGCCGGTGAGCACGATGAGAAAGAGGCTGATGCCGTCGACGCCGACGATGTACGCGATGCCGAACGACGGAATCCAGGCGTGTCGCTCGACGAACTGAAAGTCCGCCGATCCGGCATCGAACCGCGCCCACAGCACAAGCGTGAGCGCGAACACGACGAGCGACGTCACGAGCGCGAGGCGATGAATGAGCGCGTCGCGCTCGCGGCCAATCGCCGCGATGACCGTCAATCCGGCCAACGGGGCGACCACGAGCAGGGTCAGTAAGGGCAAGCCATCAACTCCACAAGTAGTAGCCGACGATCATGACGGCTCCAAGCAATACTGATACGGCATACAGCCGCACAGAGCCGGTCTGAATCCGCCGCGCGAGCGACCCGGCCCCGACAACGATGCGGCCGGTGCCGTTGACGGCGCCGTCGATGAGCCTCACATCCGCCTTCCACAGCACGTTTGCAGACAGCGCCTTGATGGGCTGCACGAAGACGGCGTCGTAGAGCTCATCGATATAGGCCTTGTGCACGAGGAATGCATACGCCTCTGGGAACTTCGCGGCCAGCGCGTTCGGAATGTCCGGCCGTCTCTGATACAGGAACCAGGCGATCGCGATGCCGCCTACCGCAATCAAAGACGACACGATCATCAGAACGATCTCGAGCGTGTGATCGGCATGCTCGGCAACGGCGTGCGCGCCTGCCATCGCGGGTACGCGCAGGCTCGGCTCGAGAAAATGCTCGAGAAACGCCGAACCGCCGAGACCTGCAGGCACGTTCAGGTAACCAGCCACGACTGAACCGATGGCCAGCACGACCAGCGGGATCGCCATCGAGCGCGGCGCATCGTGCAGGTGCGCCGCGTGGTCCGCGGCCGAAGCCTGCGACGCAGCCGGAAAGCTCGGTGCCACCGCAAAGTCGAGACCCAGTGAAGCCGCAAATTCGGCAGGGTTGAAGTGTGGTCGCGACGGCTGATGGTCTAAGCCTTCAGTCCCGGCTTCCCGGCGCTCGCCATGGAACGCCATGAACACGAGGCGGAACATGTAAAACGCGGTCATCAGCGACGTAATCGCACCGACCGTCCATAAAACGGGGTGACCGGCGGCAAACGTGCGATAGAGAATTTCGTCCTTGCTGAAAAAGCCCGCAAGCCCGGGCATCCCCGCAATCGCAAGCGCGCCGATGAGGAACGTCCAGTAGGTGACCGGCAGTTTCGCCTTCAGCCCGCCCATGCGGCGCAGATCCTGCTCGCCGGCGAGCGCGTGAATGACGGCGCCCGAACCGAGAAACAGCAGCGCTTTGAAAAACGCGTGCGTAAACAGGTGGAAGATGCCGGCCGCGTACGCGCCGACGCCCATGGCCATGAACATGTAGCCGAGCTGCGAGACCGTCGAGTACGCGAGCACGCGCTTGATGTCGTTCTGTACCATGCCGATGGCGCCCGCCCACAACGCCGTCGCCGTGCCGATGACCGCGATGATCGTCAGCACTTCCGGCGCGTGCGCGAACAGCACAGCGTTGCGGCCTATCAGATACACGCCGGCCGTCACCATCGTGGCGGCATGAATGAGCGCCGACACCGGTGTCGGACCTTCCATCGCGTCCGGCAACCAGACATACAGAGGAATCTGCGCTGATTTTCCGGTCGCGCCGATGAACAGGAGAAGCGCAATCGCCGAGATGACGCCGAAGGTGGTTTCGGCCGGCAATGCGGCCATCACGCTGTTCAACTCCTCGAAGTTCACCGTGCCGAACTGCGTAAACGCCAGCAGGACGCCAAGGACGAACGCCACGTCGCCGATGCGGTTGACGATGAACGCCTTCTTGCCGGCATCCGCCGCAACCCGTTTCTTGTACCAGAACCCGATGAGCAGGTACGAGCAGAGGCCCACACCCTCCCAACCGATGAAGAGCACGAGGAAGTTGTCGCCGAGCACGAGCAGCAACATGAACGCGGCGAAGAGATTCAGGTAGGCGAAGTAGCGCGCGTACTCGTGCGACTCTTCCTCGATCATGTAAGCGATGGAGTAGACGTGAATCAGGAAGCCGATGCCGGTCACGACGAGAATCATCAACGCCGACAACGGGTCGAGCCGAAGACCGAGCGGTACCTGAAAATCGGCCGACCCGATCCACGTGAAGATCGTCTGGGAGATTTCACGCGCTTCCGCAGGCAGCGACGACAGCTGGCCGACCGCCACGACCGACACGCCGAACGCCGCGAGCATGACGAGTGACGCGACGGCGCCAATCACTCTTTTGGGCAGCTTCCGTGCACCGACAAGGTTAATGAGAAACCCGATGAACGGCAGAAGGGCAATCCAGAGAAGCATCGCCGGCTACCCTCTCAACTGCCGGAACGCGTCTGGATTGAGCGTTTCGACGTGCCTGAACAGCGAAATGACCAGGGCCAGCCCAACTACGGCTTCGGCCGCGGCGACGGTAATGACGAAGAACACGATGATTTGCCCGTCAGAGGACCCGCGAAAATAGCCAAAGGCGATGAACGACAGGTTGACCGCGTTCAGCATCACTTCGATCGACAGAAGCACGGTGATGAGGTTGCGTCGAAGCAGGACACCGGCCGTCCCGATGGCAAACAGCACGCCGGAGAGAATGAGGTAGTGGTTGAGCTCAGCCATCGTGAGGCTGGCGCCCCTCGACATGCTCGGGACGTCCTGAGCGGACCCTTTCCGACAGATGGCGACCGGCCAGTATCACCGCGCCCAGCATGGCGACCAGAATGAGAATCGAAGTCGCCTCGAATGCGAACGCGTATTCCTGAAACAGCCGGTGACCGATTTCAGGGACCGAGAACGATCGACGGCTGTCGTAAGTGTCCGCTGCGGCCAGCGCACTCGACCGGTTCAGCGCCCACACCAGCTCGGCCGCAAACGCAATCGCGAGCACCCCGCCCACCAGACGAGTCGTCCCCGATTCGAGCAGGGCCGTTGCAGTCAGCTCCTCGCGAGGCGCGTTCAGCAGCATCACGACGAAGAGGAACAGGACCATGATCGCGCCGGCGTACACGATGATCTGAATGACGGCGACGAACGGCGCCTCGAGCAGCACATACAAACCAGCGAGGCCGATAAACGATCCGATCAGAAGCAACACGCTGTACACGGGATTCGACTGCAAGACGACGAGCAGCGTCGCTCCCGCAGTAATTGCCGCAAACACGTAAAAGAGAATCAGATTAGAAGCCAAAGTAGAGCACTCCGGCGGCGGTGGCGAGCAGGTTGACCACCGATAGCGGCAGCAGAAACTTCCAGCCGAAGGCCATCAACTGATCGTAGCGATAGCGCGGCAGCGTCCATCGCATCCACACGTAGAAGAACAGCAGGAAACCGACCTTCAACAGGAACCAGATCCATCCGAGCCATTCCGGCAGGAGCGGCCCGTGCCAGCCGCCCAGGTACAAGTTGGTGGCGATTGCCGAGACGGTCACCATGTTGATGTACTCCGCCAGAAAGAACATGGCGAAGCTCATGCTGCTGTACTCAGTGTGATAACCGGCGACGAGCTCCTGCTCGGCTTCGGGAAAATCGAACGGCGCGCGGTTCGTTTCGGCGACCCCCGCGGTCATGAAGACGAAAAATCCGATCGGCTGGAGGAACACGAACCACCGGGGAATAATCCCGAACCATGTGTCGGCCTGTGCGTTGACGATCTCGCGAATCGACATCGAGCTGGCGAGCACAATTACGGCTGCCAGCGCGATGCCGTACGAAAGTTCGTAGCTGATCATTTGCGCCGACGAGCGCAGTGCGCCAAGCAGCGAGTACTTGCTGTTCGAGCTCCAGCCGGCGAGCACGATGCCGTAGACGCCCATCGAGGTGACGGCGAACACCCACAAAATTGCGACATTGACATCGGCCACCTGCAGCGGGACAGGCTGGTCGAGAAGTCCGAAGAGGTCGGTTTCGGCACCAAACGGCACGACCGCAAACGCCGTGAATGCGGCCGCCGCGGAGATGATCGGCGCGAGCGCGAAGAGGATCGGATCGGCGGCTTTCGGCCGCGTGTCCTCTTTCATCGCAAGCTTGATGATGTCGGCCAGTGGCTGCAGCAGGCCGTACGGGCCGACGAGCGTGGGGCCCATCCGCTGCTGAATCCTGGCCGCCACTTTGCGCTCCATGTACACCATGCCGGCCGCCGCGCTCAAGAGCACGACGAACACGAATAGCAGGATGGCCAGTTGCGCGATGGCGATTGGTGTAAGCATTAGTTCATGGCGTCAATGCGATCCTACCGGCGCGGCATGACGGCGCCGCCAGGGCGCTGGAACCGTGCAGCGTCCCTCGCGCACATGGTCCTCATACTCGGCCCTGAAATTCTTGAGCGTCGTCAGCGCGGGCGTGGCCGCGGCATCGCCAAAGGCGCACAGCGTTTTGCCGGCAATCAACCCCGCCACGTTCTCCAGCAGCGTGAGATCCTTCATCTCGCCTTCGCCGCGCTCGATCTTCTCGAGGATGTTCAGCACCCATTGCGTGCCTTCGCGGCACGGCGTGCACTTGCCGCACGACTCGTGGCGATAGAACCGCAGAAGGTTCTCAGCCAGCCAGACCATACATGTGGTGTCGTCGAGCACGATGATGCCCGCAGAGCCAAGCAGCGACCCCGCCTTCGCAATGCCGTCAAAACTCGCTTCGACATCGAGTTGATGCGGCAGCAGAATCGGCACCGACGATCCGCCGGGGATCACAGCCTTCAGCTGACGGCCGTCGCGAATGCCGCCGGCCACGTCAAAGATGAGCTCGCGCAGCGAGATCTTCATCGACGCTTCGTAGACACCTGGCTTCTGCACGTGGCCGCTGATGCAAAACAGCTTCGGCCCGCCATTTTTTTCCGGGCCGAGCGCCGCGTACCACTCGGCGCCGTTGCGCAAAATCGCGGGCACGTTGCACAGCGTCTCGACGTTGTTGACGGCGGTCGGCGATCCGTAGAGACCGGCGCTCGCAGGAAAAGGCGGCTTCAGCCGAGGCTGGGCGCGCTTGCCCTCGAGTGATTCGAGAAGCGCCGTCTCTTCACCGGCTTCGTACGCGCCTGCACCGCGATGAATGTAGATGTCGCAATCGAAGCCGAGGCCCATCACGTTCTTTCCGGCATAGCCCCTGGCGTAGGCCTCTTCGAGCTGGCGCTCCATGACTTCCTGAACGTGCAAGAACTCCCCGCGAATGTAGATGTAAGCAACCTTCGCACCGATGGCATGACACGCAATCAGGCAGCCCTCAAAGAGAAGGTGCGGGTTGCGCTCCATCAGCAGGTGATCCTTGAACGTGCCGGGCTCGCTCTCGTCAGCATTGCAGACGATGTATTTCGCCTTCGGCGTGTCCTTTACGACGAACTGCCACTTCATGCCCGCTGGAAATCCGGCGCCACCGCGCCCCTTCAGACCAGATGCCTTGACGAGATCCACAACCTGCTCGGGCTTCATCGCAAGGGCTTTGCGCAGCCCCTCATAGCCCTCGTCTCCCAGGTAGAAGTCGAGCGCGTAGGAATGGGGTTCGCGAACGAATCGAGTAAGGACCGGTTCCATGTTCTAGGTTCTGGGTTCTGGGTTCTGGTTCTTGGTTCCGGGTTCACGGTTCACACGATCCGGCGCCTGATGGTGGCATCCCGTGAGCGCGTCCTCACCGCGGGCACGCAAATCGTCTACGAGCTTCCTCGCCGATTCGGGAGCGAGGCACTCGTGCCAGCCGTCGTTGACCATCACGAGCGGTGCGCGATCGCACGCGCCAAGACACTCCACTTCCATCAGCGTGAACGTGCCCGATGGATCAGTGCCGTTTGGCTCGATGCCGAGCGTATCCATCAGCTCCTCGGTCACACGCTCGGCGCCACGTAACGCACACGGCAGCGTGCGGCACACCTGTACGACGAACTTGCCGACCGGTCGCGTATAGAACATCGTGTAGAACGACACGACGTCTTCCACATCGGCCGACGTGCATCCAATCACCACCGCGACATGTTGAATCGCGCTGAGTGAGATGTAGCCAATCTGCCGTTGCACCAGATACAGGGCCGGCAGGATCGCCGAACGGCGACCGGTCGGATTCTCCGGATACCTCTTCGCGATCACCTCGATGCGCTCACGGTTTTCCGTCGTATACGCAAAGGACTTCCCATCGTCGACCGGCATCTGCCGCTTCGACCGGTGCAGTTCCCGATAATCAATCTTCGGATGGAATGTCATTTTTTGTCGCGGGGCCCCAACACCCGCTCCTCGGCGCTCGCTTGCGGGGGCCCCATCGCCCCGCGCCGCTCGCGCCTTGCGCACCTGGCGCATCCACCTTCGCGCCCACTTCGCATATCGCTTCCGCCTTCGCGGTCACTTCGCATATCGCTACGGCGGACAAGACGGTGGACAAGCCCAACGCACCCGACGCACCCATCGCACCCATCGCACCTGACGCACCCGTCGCACCTACCGCACCCACCGCACCTACCTATCAACGTCGCCCATAACGACATCTATCGAACCGATGACCGCGATGACGTCGGCGATGAGGCCTCCGATGATCATCTTCGGCAGCGCCTGGCACGCGAGCAGTGACGGCGAGCGCGCCTTCACGCGCCACGGCCGGTTCGTCCCATCGGATACGACGTAGAAGCCCTGTTCGCCGCGCGGACCTTCCACCGCGACGTACGCCTCGCCGGCAGGTACAGAAAAGCCCTGTGAATAGATCAGGAAGTGCTGAATGAGCGCCTCCATCTCGGTGTACACGCGATCCTTCGGCGGCGGCACAACCGTCGGAGCATCCGCAGCGAACACCCCCGTCGGCGATATTCGGGACAGCGCCTGGCGGCTAATCTTGACGCTTTCGCGCATCTCGGCGATACGCACGCGATAGCGCGCGTACACATCACCGTCGGTGCCCATCTGCACGTCGAATTCGAACGTCTCGTAGCCGCCATACGGAAACATCTTTCGCACGTCGTAGTTCCACCCCGACGCGCGGCCGATCGGCCCGGTCAGGCTCATATCAATGCATTCCTGCATCGTGAGCCTGCCGACGCCCTGCGTGCGTTTCTTGTAGATGTCGTTCTTGGTCAGCAGGTCTTCGTACTCGGCGAGCTTCGTGGGGAAGCTGTCGAGGAACTGCGTCACCACCTCGTGAAACCCTCGAGGCAGATCCTCGCGCAGCCCGCCGACGCGGATGTAGCTCGGAAAGAGACGGAACCCCGCGATGCGCTCATTGATGTCGAGCAGCAGCTCGCGCTCGCGGAAGCAGTAGAGCATCACCGACACCGCGCCGAGTTCCATCGCGTGCGTGCCGAGCCACACCAGATGGCTGTTGATGCGCTGCAGCTCGGCGAGGAGCACGCGAATCCACTTCACGCGATCCGGCATCTCGAGGCCAAGCAGCTTTTCGACCGAGAGGCAGTACGCGTAGGCGTTCGACTGAGCGCTCAGGTAGTCCATGCGCTCGACGAGTGGAATGACCTGCTGAAATTTCTTCTGTTCTGTCGTCTTCTCGATGCCGGTGTGCAAATAGCCAATCGTCGGGGCGGCCGACACGATCGTCTCTCCATCGAGCTCGAGCACCAGCCGGAGCACGCCGTGCGTGCTGGGGTGCTGCGGCCCCATGTTGACGGTCATCGTTTCGGTTCGCAGTTCTGGCATGTCTCAGTCGGGCTAAGGGCTAAGGCTAAAAGCTCAGGTTTAGGGAGTGTCGAGTTGCTGTTCGATAAGGTCGCAGACCGCGTGAATCAACGTGCGATGCACTTCCTGAACGCGAGGTGTGAGCTCGTGAGGGACATTCACATGCACATCAGCCGCCGCGCCGATCGGACCGCCACTTCCCCCCGTAAACGCCACTGTCTTCAGGCCGCGCGATTTCGCACATTGCAAGCCTGAGAGCACGTTCGCAGACGAGCCGCTCGTCGAAATGCCGACAGCCACGTCTCCCGGGCGCCCAAGCGCTTCGATCTGCCGCGCAAACACGCGATCGAATCCATAGTCGTTGGCAATCGCGGTCACCGTGCTGCTGTCGGTCGTCAACGCAATCGCCGGAAGCGCGCGGCGCTCGCGTAGAAACCGGCCGACCAGCTCGCACGCGAAATGCTGGGCGTCTGCGGCGCTGCCGCCATTGCCGAAAATCAGCACCTTCGCACCGCTGCTGAGCGCCGCGTTCAGCGTGTCGGCCGCCGCAACAACCGCCCCAGGTGATTCCTCCGCGGCCTGCTCGTGCAGGCGGGCTGCGTCGCGCAACGTGCCTGCGATCGCCCTGGCGCGCTCATCGTTCATGATCGCGGCGCATCCGCTCGCGCCGCCTTGTCTCTCGCCAGGTTCGCGCGAAATTCCTCTTCGGTTACCTGTAGCGGCGAATCAGCGCGGGGCCGCAGACGTATCTGCACCGGGAAATCCTTCCGCAGCGGGTAACCTTCCCAGTCTTCCGGCATCAACAGACGGCGAAGGTCGCCGTGATCCTCGAAGATGATGCCGAACATGTCCCACGTCTCGCGTTCCAGCCAGCCTGCACCCGGCCACACGCTCTGCACGGTCGGCAGCCGCGGCGCATTCCCTTCGAGCGACACTTTCAAACGCAGCCTCCGCGTCATCGACGACAGGTGATACACGACCTCATAGCGCGGCTCGCGCGGCCACCAGTCAACCGCGGTAATGTCAGCGAGCAGCGTGAACCCGAGCTCAGCCCTGTCGCGAAGCGCGCGGCAGACTTCGACAATGCTGGCCGCCGGCACGCGGATGGTAGGTTGATCGGTCGCCTCGCACGGCTCCAGCGCGACAGCCGGCAACAGTGAGCGCAGCTCGTCGATCATGAATTTGTCGCGGGGCCCCAACACCCGCTCCTCGCCGCTCGCTTGCGGGGCCCCATTGCCCCGCGCCGCTCGCGGCTCATGCCCGCTGGCTCTCGATCTTTTTCTGCAGCTGGACGATGCCGTAGATAAGCGATTCGGGCCGGGGCGGGCATCCGGGAACAAAGACGTCGACCGGCACGATCTGATCGACGCCTTGAACGAGCGCGTAATTGTCGAACACGCCGCCGATTGACGCACACGCCCCCATCGAGATGACCCACTTGGGCTCGGGCATCTGGTCATAGACGCGACGCAGCGCCGGGGCCATCTTTCGAGAGAGGCGTCCCGCCACAATCATCAGATCGGACTGGCGCGGAGAGCCGCGGAAGACCTCGGCGCCGAAACGAGCGATGTCGTAGCGCGCGCAGCTCATCGCCATCATCTCGATGGCGCAGCAAGCCAGACCGAAGGTCACCGGCCAGATGGAAGAGCGCCGCGCCCACTGCACGAGCTTGTCGACCTGGGTCGTCAGGACGGGCAGGCTCGCAAGGTCATCGTCGATGGACGATGGACGATCGACGATGGACGATGGACGATCCGTTAGCTTTGACTCCAATCCAGCGCACCTTTCTTCCACACATACACGTAACCGGCGCAGAGGACGAGCGTAAACAACACGACTTGCAAGTAGCCGGCCCAGCCGAGCGATCGAAGGGCGAGCGCCCACGGATAAAGGAACGCGACCTCGATGTCGAAGAGCAGAAAGATCATCGCGATCAGATAGAAGCGGATCGACTGTCTTTCGCGCGCGTCGCCGACGGCGGGCATGCCGCATTCGTAGGGCGCCAGTTTTTCGGGTGTGGGATTTTTCGGACCGAGAATCCGGCCGAGCAGAACGGAAACGGCGCCGAACCCGACGGCCATCACCATCAACAGAAGAATCAGGAGCCAGTTGTCAATCATGAGTCGCGGCCCCTCTCCCCGCTCCCGCTGCTCGCGTGCGGGGCCCCAACGCCCTCGCGGCTCGCAGCGCTTCTTCTCTTGAATTCGCGGGTGCTCAGCGCCCCGCCCTGAGCGCTCGAATGAGGGGCCTCACCGCCCCGCACCGCTTGCGAAAACCTTCACAAGCGATCAGCCAATGCTATCGAATTCGGCAGGTTCGCACAACAAGACCCACCTCCGTACGCAAATGTTGCTAGGGAGAAACCGCGGCGGCCTTTGCTCAGCGAGGACAGGCCACTAATGCGGCCGCGCGTCGAGCGACGCGAGCTGCCGTTCGAGCTCGGCCAGCGCGCTGGTGAGCTGCTGCCGGCGGGCGTGGTGTGTAGTCGCTTCGAGCTGCCGACGAAGCTCGGTGCAGGCCAGGCGCAGCGATTCGGCGCGCCTCAACTGCTCGGGATCGTATGCCACCTGAGGCATCGCACGGCGCGCGCGCTCCTCCTCGCGTTCATCCATCCGCTCTTGAATGCGGTTCTGGGCGTCGATTAATCCTTCACCTGCGTCGGCCATTCGCACCAACCTTCAAAGAGGCAACGTTGGTTGCCTGATACCAGTAATTGGGGGCAGTGCCCGCGTGGCGCCAGCCTAATTGTGATCTGGCCAGCCGGGCGGCCTCAGCAATTATAGTACCGATTACGACCGAAAAACGTTTCCTAACCATTCAGAACATCGATTTCGGCGGGTCAACCCATCGACAGGAGCCGGGGCCGAGACTTCACCTTCTCCACGAACGCTCGCCCCTAATGCGATGCCCGGCATCGTCCACGCGCGGCGAGTTCTTCGGCAGCCGTGCGGACCAGGAGGGCCTTCGATTGGCGCGCGACTCTCAAGGCTTCTTCGTAAGCAAGTCGGCTGCCCGGGTCCGATCGTTTCAGGTTTTCGTAGGTTTCCGCCGTACAAAGCCAGCGATGAGCCTCCAACAACGGTAGAAATTCGCTGAACGGCCCAGTCGGGTTGACTGCCTGGTATTCACTCGCATATATCGCCTCGCGACTTGGACAATCGGCGAACCCCTCCCATTCGTAACATGGTCGAAGGTTATCCACGTACTCGGCTGCGAGTGCTGGGGCCCGTGGGTCGTCGGTGACTGCCACCAGTCGACGCTCGTAACGAATTTGGGCGTGATACACCATTTCGAGCTCAGAGGAATTCGTCGGCGAGCGCCGGGCCGACCGGTATTCCTGCGAACGCTGGAGGTGCCTTTTAATTTCCTCCTGCACCGCGGGCGAGTACGCGTTTGGATCGATCTGCACGTAGCTTCCCCAGACGAGTAGATCAACAAGTGTATAACCCCGGTTCGCACCGGATGTTTGGGCAGACAAGACGCCTGGCACCCACACTAACCCCACCATCACAATCGCAACGGCGCTGATTTGGCTTCGCATCGTGCTAGCACCAGTTTTCTGAAGGCTCGCTCATGTTTCACATGAGCTGCGCGCGGCCAACGATCGATTTCAATTTTCGCGCCAGGCACTGGTGCGTCAACACCTTCAGATGATCGTGCGAGACGCCGTGCTGACGCGGATATCGAGATCGTGATCGCAGTTGCACATGTGTTAGAGCGGCATTCGTCAGCAAGTCCCGCGAATGCCAAAACCGGCACATCCCTGATCATTCTGACATCGCGGTATGGCAATGCCATTGACGGTTGCACAGGATGCGGTCGTCTTGGAGACCGTGCCGTTGTAGTACGCTTATTCGATGCCGGCCGTTTCATCTTTCGACGTCACCTCGACCGTCGACCTGCAGGAAGTCGATAACGCCGTCAACCAGGCGCGCAAAGAGATCTCCCAGCGTTACGATTTCAAGGGATCCATCGCCGCGATCGACTTCAACAAGGTCGAAAACACCCTGACACTCTCCGCCGAAGACACCATGAAGATGAACGCGCTCTGGGACGTCTTGCAGACGCGCATGATCCGCCGCAATGTGCCCGTCAAGAATCTCAAGCTCGGCGACGTGGAAACAGCCACCGGCTCAACGGTTCGGCGGGTCGTCACGTTGCAACAGGGCATCTCGGGCGACGCCGCGCGCGATATCATCAAATTCCTGAAAGATCAGAAGTTAAAGAAAATTCAGGCGAATATTCAGGGCGACCAGCTGCGCATCTCGTCGCCGTCGAAGGACGAGCTGCAAGCCGTAATGGGCCTGCTCAGGGGCCACGACTTCGGCATCGCCCTGCAGTTCGGCAATTACCGGTAAGCCCCAAAAAAGCCGATAAAAGGGGTCTGACGACCCCATTGGTGCTTTCAGATTCGGCGGCGGCTGTGCCGTTCCGACACATGGCGAGTGGCCAATTGTCCGTCTATCACTCAGACAGTCCTATGGCAGTCAACGAGATAGCCGTTCAGGGCAGCCGTGGCAAATATCCTGCTCACTTGCAGCCGGTTTACGGGTTTTCGCACACGAGTGCCATTTTCGGAAGGTGACGACATGAAACGCACGCTTCTAGGTTTGTTCGCGCTGCTCGCGCTGGTGCCGGCAGCCGGATTCGCGCAAGGCATCCAGACCGGCACGCTCACCGGCACGGTGAAATCGACCGACGGCGCCTCGATTCCCGATGCGGCCGTCGTCGTCACGTCGCCTGTCTTGCAGGGCGAACGCGCGGTGGCGACCGACGTCAACGGCGTCTACTCGATTCCGAGTCTGCCGCCAGGCACCTACACGATTCGCGTCACGATGGACAACCTCACGCCGGTCGAGGTCAGCGCGGTGCTTCCGCTCGGGGCCATCGCCTCGGTGGACGTGACGCTTGCGATCGCCGCGGTCTCGGAAACGGTGCTGGTGGAGGGCGTGATACCTCCGGCCGTGACCTCTCCCCAGACAAGCGCGAACATCACCGCCGGCGAAGTCAACGCGCTGCCGATGGGCCGCACGCCGTATCTGATTGCCGAGCTGATGCCGGGCGTCACGACGAATACGCCCAGCCCGAACCAGCTGACGATTTCGGGCGGTTTTGCGTACGACAACGTCTTTCTGGTCGATGGCGTCGACGTCAACGACAACCTGCTCGGAACGGTCAATGACCTCTACATCGAAGACGCGATCGGCGAAATCCAGGTGCTGACGTCGGGTGTGTCGGCGGAGTATGGCCGCTTCTCGGGCGGTGTGGTCAACATCGTTACGAAAAACGGCAGCAATCGATTTGCGGGCAGCTATCGCACGACCTTCACGCGTCCCTCGTGGACGAAGGAAACGCCGTTCGAGAGCGCCAACAACATCGAGCGCGGAGAGCCGACCACTGCCAATCCGTATCTGAACAACAAGCTGTCGCACTTCTCGGAGTTCACTCTGGGCGGGCCGCTGGCGAAGGATCGCGTCTGGTTCTTCGGGGCAGGCCGGTTCGAAAACTCGTCGACGTTCGGAACCATGCCGGCAACGGCTGTGCCATACACCAAGAGCAACGACAGCAAACGCTATGAGGGCAAACTGACAGGCGCCCTGCGTCCGAGTCACACCCTTCAGGGCAGCTTCATCGACAACCGCGTGCATCGCGCCAATGAACCGGTGCTGTCGTTCAGCATCGACCGGGCCGCGCTCATCTCGCCGTCGGTGCCCAATCGGCTCGGCGTCGTGAATTACAACGCCGCGCTGAATCAGCGGATGCTGCTGTCGGCGCAGTACTCGCAGAAGCACTTCGCCACGGAAGGCGTCGGCGGCACGTCGACCAATATCCTCGACTCGCCGTTCCTGACCCGGACAGGTACGCAGTATCAGTACAACGCCCCGTACTTCGACGCGAGCGATCCGGAACAGCGCAACAATCGGCAGGTCACCGCCAGCCTCACCTACTTCGCATCCGATCGCCGCTTCGGCAGCCATGAACTGAAAGGCGGCGTGGAGAATTTCGTCGATACTCGCATCGGCGCCAACGCGCAAAGCTCGACCGGCTACGTATTCATGTCCGATATCAAGGTGGCGGGCGGCGTCCCGGTCCTCGACTCTGACAGCCATCCCGTTCCGATGTTCGTGCCCGGCGTTTCGCGGGTGCAGCGCTGGATTCCGCACCGCGGCGCCGAGTTCAACATGACGACGACCTCCGCCTACGCGCAGGACCGCTGGATCGTGTCGCCGAACCTCACATTGAACCTGGGCATGCGCTTCGAACATGCGGGCAGCGAGGCGACCAACGGGCCGAAGTCACCCGGAACCTCACGCGTCGTGCCGCGCCTGGGCGCGGCGTACGATCTGAAGGGAGACGGCAATACCGTCCTCCAGGCGTCGTTCTCGCAGTATTCCGGCAAGTACAACGCCGTGCAGTTCTCGCGGAACACCAACGTCGGCAACTCCGACCGGTACACGCTCGTGTACAACGGTCCCGCCGGTGAAGGCCGCGGGTTCGCGCCCGGCTTCGAGATCGGCAACTACAGCGGCGTCGTGGCCGGCACATTCCCGGCGTTGAACGTGCAGTTTGCCGACGACCTGTCGTCGCCGTTGACGACGGAATATACGTTAGGGGCCGCGCGCACGTTTGGCGCGCGAAGCTATGCAAAGTTCCTCTTCGTGCAGCGTAAAACCTCGAATTTCATCGAAGAGTTCATCATGCACGCCAACGGGCGGACGCCGATTGTCGTCAATGGCGCCACGCTCGGTCAGCTCGACAACATCGTCTATGACAACAGCAGCGAGATGACGCGCGAGTACCAGGCGCTTCAGTTCATGGGCCAGCATCGCGTGATGGACGCCCTGAACGTGAACGCGCACTGGACCGTGCAGTTGAAGAACGACGGCAACTTCGAAGGAGAGTCGCCCAATCCCACAGGGTCGGCGTTCGGCGACTACCCCGAGATGCTGTCAATCGCGCGCAGCGCTCCGCTGGGCCGTCTCGACGACTTCCAGCGCAACAAGGTGCGGGTGTGGGCCGATTACATCACGCCGCTGGGTTCGTTCGGGTCGCTCAACATCGCACCGATCTACCGATATAACTCGGCTCGCACCTACAGCCTGGTTCTGAACGGCCAGCCGCTCAGCGCGGTGCAGGCGGCGCGCAATCCGGGTTATGCGGGGACGCCGACGCAGCAGATCTTCTTCGGCGATCGCGGATCGCAGTCGTTCGAAGGATTTGCGCTCGTCGACCTGGCCGTCACGTATTCGGTTCCGGTCTGGCGCTCGGCGCAGCCGTGGATCAAGTTCGAGACGTTCAACCTGCTCAACAACCAGAAGCTGGTTGCGTGGGACACGACGATCACCGCTGACGCGGCGAGCGCGCGTGATGAGTTCGGTCTGCCGACGGGCTACGTGCAGGGCCCGCGCTTCGGCCAGGGCACCGCCAACTCGCACTATCCAACGCCGCGGGCAGGCGCCGACGGCGGCAGAATGTTCGACTTCGCGGTGGGTTTTCGGTTCTAACTCTTCTGTCTCAACGCAGAGACGCCAAGGCGCAAAGGTATCTTGTCAAAGAGATACTTCGCGTCTTCGCGTCTTTGCGTGAGGCATAGAAGCACGGCTCGGTCCTTCCAGTATCATCTCCTCTAAGTGGATCGTTCATCGGCGCTTGTCGCGCTCGGCATCCTGTGCAGCCGACTGACCGGCTTCATCCGCCAGCGTGTTTTTGCCCACTACTTCGGCCTGCAGTCCGACGCGGCCGATGCGTTCATGGCGGCCTTCCGGATTCCCAATTTTCTCCAGAACCTGTTCGGCGAGGGCGCGCTGTCTGCGTCGTTCATTCCCGTGTATGCGGCGCTCGTCGCCCGCGACGAACGGCAACAGGCCACTCGCGTCGCAGGCGCCGTCGCGGCGCTGTTGGCACTGGTCACCTCGGTTCTCGTGCTCATCGGGGTCATCGCCACACCGCTACTCGTCACGCTCATCGCTCCCGGGTTTCGCGGCGACAAGCGCGACCTGACGATTGCCATCGTCCGCATCCTGTTTCCGGGCGCGGGTCTTCTCGTGCTCTCGGCCTGGTGTCTCGGCATTCTTAACAGCCATCGTCGATTCCTGCTGTCGTACATCGCGCCGGTGATATGGAATGTCTCGATGATCGTCACGCTCGTATGGTGGGGCGCGCTGACTCCGCTTCCCCGGCTCGCCGTCCTCCTGGCATGGGGCGCGGTCGCCGGTAGTGCGCTGCAGATGCTCGTCCAGCTGCCAACAGTTGTCAGGCTTGTACCCGAATCTTCGTTTCCGGCTCGAGCTCTCCGAGCACGTCCGGACAACGGTCAGCAACTTTGCCCCGGTGTTTGTCAGCCGCGGCGTCGTGCAGATCAGCGCCTATATCGATGAAGTGCTGGCGAGCCTGCTGCCCACCGGGGCGGTGACGGGTCTTGCCAACGCGCAACTGCTGTATACACTGCCGGCAAGCCTCTTCGGACTGTCTGTGTCCGCTGCGGCGTTACCTGAAATGGCGGGAGCCGTCGGGTTGGATGCGCTGCACGTCGTCCGCGATCGGGTCAACAATGGACTGCGGCAGATTGCCTTCTTCGTGGTGCCGTCTGCGGTTGCATTTCTCACGCTGGGCGACGTGGTTGCCGCGGCCATATTCCAGACGGGCCGCTTCACGTACAACGATGCGGTTTATGTGTGGGCCATCCTGGCCGGCTTTTCGATCGGCTTGCTCGCCACGACGCTCGCCCGCCTGTATTCGTCGACGTACTATGCGCTGCGCGACACGCGCACACCGCTACGATACGCGCTCGTCCATGTTGCGGTCGCAACGGTTCTCGGATATGTCGCGGCCGTCGTGCTGCCGCCCAGGCTCGGCATCAATCCCCTGTGGGGCACCGCGGGCCTCACGGCATCGGCCAGTATCGCGGGGTGGACGGAGCTGATTCTCCTTCGGCGAACGCTCAACGAGCGGATCGGCCGTACCGGACTACCCACGTCGTTGAGCGTGCGACTGTGGGCCGCGGCATTTCTGGCAGCCGCGGTCGCCTGGGCAGTCAAGATGGTGCTGCCTCGGCTGCATCCGATCGTCACGGCCGCGCTGATCCTCATGCCGTATGTGTGCGTGTATGTGGGGATTACGGTCGCGTTAGGTGTCGATATGGCCCGCCGAATGCTCGCCCGCGTGGGCGCGAAACTGTGAAGGGGTGTATCACTCAGGCGAGGAGCTCTGGATGACCAGGAACGTCATTGTCGAAGGAGTGAAAATTCTCTCTGCCGCGAAAGAATTTCTTCTGCCGTCCGGCTCCTGATCTCCAGATTTCCCCAATTTCCGCCAAATCTCAGCGGTACCCAAATTGAAACGCAAGCTGGCGGTTGCGCTCAGCCTGTTTGAAGTGATTCGCCGAGGCCATGTACGACACATAGGAGGCGAACGCAATCCGCTCCATCCAGCTCAACACCTTGAAGAGCTTGCGATGCTGCGGGTATTTGTTTGCCAGCACTCGCTCGAAGATGTTCGCCGCGGCGTTATTGACGATCGATTCCTGCAGGTGCAGCAGCGCCATGTGGCGAATCTTCTTGTTCCCATCAGCAAAGCTGATCGGGATGTCGTTCGGACGGCCGCTCATCGTGAATCGACGGTTCTGCTCTACCCATCCATTGCGGAAGAGCGGTTGAGAGCTCTCCCAGTCGAGGGTCATCGACGTATACGCCAGCGTCGCGGGTGCGTACGTCGTCGGATCGAAGACCACTGATCTGGTGATGTCCCAGAAAGGATTCGTGTCAGTGTCACTTTGCGCTGACGCGACCGCCGGCGTCAGAATCACGATCGACAGAAACAACCAACGTGCCATCGCTTGCATCTCACACTCCTGGCCGATGGAGATAGCAAGCGCGGTACCGTGGGTTCTGTATGCCTGCGCTACAAGATCGTGTCCATGGTACGAACAGTTAAGCTTGAGAACGGCTCACTAACGGTCCAAAGCGGTCGATTGCGTCCTACGACCCATGTAAGATTGAATGTCGTTCAGAGTAAAGATGACTCTCGACGAATTCCACCTTACGCTGACGCAGACGGCGCCGCCTGAGACACTTTCGTCCCCGTTGCGCGCGATGTGGGAAGACGCGAAAGGAAACTGGAATACCGCCCACGCGATTGTGCAGGACATCGATGATCGGACGGGTGCTTGGATCCATGCTTACCTTCATCGAAAGGAAGGGGATCCCGGGAACGCCGGCTATTGGTATCGCCGGGCCGGACAGCCGCCCGCAGACGATACGCTCGAGGAGGAGTGGAGCCGCATTGTGAGCGCACTCCTTTGACGGCGAGGCTCCGTGCCCTCAGGCCGGCTTCGCGCCCGGTTGCCCACTTTCCACGACAAAGGACGCTCTGGTCTTGATCGGCGCGCCGGGTTTTGACACGTACTCCACGACCCGGTAATCGGCGCGCAGCTCCTTCGGCCTGAGGTCGAACCGCACATAGCCGCGCTGATCGTTTGCAAAGCGCACGCACTCGTTTTCCGAGACCATCGCCTTCATCGCCGGCGACATGTCGGACCCGTCGCCGGCTGACGTGATCGACGTCCCGACGAATTCGGTCGCAACGACCGGCGTCTTCGGGTCGTCGACATCGAGCCGGAGGTCGTTCACCCAGTTGTTGTGGACATCGCCCGCCAGCGCGACAGGATTCGAAGGCTTTCTCGAGTCCAGGAACCGCAACAGGCGCGACCGGCTGTGCTCGTATCCATCCCACTTGTCCATCGAGTATCGGCGCTCGGGCCCTGGAAACCGATCCAGACGGGCGATCGGTACCTGCTGCGCGAGAACGTTCCATCCTGTTCGCGACCGGTCGAGGCGCTCCATCAGCCACTTTTCCTGCGCCGCCCCGAGCAGCGTCGCGCGCGGGTCGCGGGTGGCTTCGCAGGCGAGCTGCACGTTGTCTCCGCAGGGCTGATCGGTTCGGTACTGGCGCGTGTCGAGCATCAAGATGCTCGCGAGCGTTCCATATGTGAACGGGCGATACAGCTGAAGCAGCGCGCCTGCGGGAATCGAGCTGCGCCGCAGCGGCATGTGCTCGTAATACGCTTTGTAGCCGGCGGCCCTGCGCAACGCGAACTGCTCGACTGGCGCGCCGGTTTCCTCATACAGTCCGGCGTAATTGTTGTCCACTTCGTGATCGTCCCAGACGACGAGAAACGGGAACGCCGCGTGAGACGCTTGCAGCGCGGGATCGGACCGGTATTGTGCGTAGCGGTTGCGGTAATCCTCGACCGTCGTCAACTCGCCGCCAACGTGCTTGCGCACGAAATTGTTCCGTCCGGCGTTTTCGTAGATGTAATCGCCCAGATGCATCACAAGGTCGAGATCTTCCTCGGCCATGTGCTGATAGGCCGTGTACAGGCCGACCTCGAAGTGCTGGCACGATGCGATCGCAAAACGCACCCGATCGACGTCCGACCGCGCGGCGGGGAACGTGCGCGTGCGTCCGATCGGACTCAACTCATTGCCGGCGCGGAACTGATACCAGTACCACCGATGCGGCTGGAGGCGCGACACTTCGACGTGCACGGAATGGCCCCACTCGGGCGACGCCATCGTCTTTCCGGACTGGACGACTTTCGAAAGCCGATCGTCGGCTGCGATCTGCCATTGCACTTCAATCGGCTGCCTCGGCATCCCTCCGCCGTTCAGCGGATCGATGGCGAGTCGCGTCCAGAGCACGACGCCGTCTTGAGTCGGATCGCCGGAACACACGCCCAGCGTAAAAGGCGAAGTGGGGAACTTCGGGTTTTGTTGCGCGGCTTCGCCGGCAAAGAGCTCTCGCGCCGACGCGCCGTACAGCGCCAGGCCACTGAGCAGAAACGCACGCCGATCCAGCATGGGAGCCCTCCAGGCTGCGTGAGGATGACGTAGAGAGCTTACGCCTGGACCACCGTGCGGTCTAGCTCATCCGCATTTCAATCTGTTCGCGAATGCTCGCGCTCAGCTCGTAGGATCGAAGGCGCGCGGCGTGGTCGTAAATCTGCGACACGAGGATCAGTTCGTCGGCGTACGTCCGCCCAACGAACTCGTCTAATGCCGCCCTTACCCGGCCTATCGATCCGACAGCCGCAACCGAGAGCATCTGATCAAGTTCCCATCGGTCGTGCGACGGCAGCTCGTGCAGGAATTGCCGGTCTGGCGGCGGCAGCGGACCAGGCGCGCCACGCCTGTGATTGACGAAGGCCTGTTGATGCGATGAAAAAAGGCTGGCGGCCTCTTCGTCGGTCTCCGCCGCAACAACGTTGATGCCGAGCATCACGTGCGGATGCGCGAGGAACTCGGATCGCCGGAATCGCTGTCGATACAGTCTTATGGCGTCCATCATGAGCGCCGGCGCAAAGTGCGCAGCGAACGCGTACGGCAGCCCGAGCTCAGCCGCCACCTGCGCACCGAACAGACTCGACCCCAGAATCCAGATCGGAATATTGAGGCCCGCGCCGGGAATCGCCCTGACACGCTGGCCGTGCGGAGCCTTGAAATACGTGATCAGCTCGAGCACATCCTGCGGAAAGGTTTCGGCAACGCTCGGATTGCGGCGAAGCGCCCGCGCAGTGATCTGATCGGAGCCCGGGGCGCGCCCCAGCGCCAGATCGATGCGTCCTGGAAAGAGCGACTCGAGCGTGCCGAACTGCTCCGCGACGACGAGCGGCGCATGATTCGGAAGCATGATGCCGCCGGCACCGACGCGAATCGTGGCAGTGTTGCCGGCAACTGCGCCAATGACGACAGCGGTTGCCGCGCTTGCCACCGAAGGGATGTTGTGATGTTCGGCAAGCCAATAGCGCTGGTAACCCCACGTTTCAGCATGCCGCGCAAGATCGATGGTGTTGCGCAAGGCCTGCGCGGCATCGCCACCCTGAACGATCGGCGACAGATCGAGGACCGAGAACGGAATCATGGCGTCGCTGAATCCATTATGGCTATGATGTGGGAATGGTGCATGCACTCTTTACAACGACAGAAGGCAGTTTCAAGGTGCGTTTGTTCGACGCAGACGTTCCGAACACAGTGGCGAACTTCGCCGGCCTCGCGGAGGGTACGAAAGAGTTCACTGATCCGAAGAGCGGTCAGAAGACGAAACGTCCGTTCTATGACGGGCTCATTTTTCATCGCATCATCGACGGTTTCATGATCCAGGGTGGCGATCCGCTCGGTACCGGAACAGGCGGGCCCGGCTACAAGTTCGGCGACGAATTCAGTCCGAAGCTGCGGCATACCAAGCCGGGACTGCTGTCGATGGCGAATGCCGGACCGAACACCAACGGCAGCCAGTTCTTCATCACGCTCGCGGCGACGCCGTGGCTCGACAACAAGCACAGCATCTTCGGCGAAGTGGTCGAGGGGATGGATGTGGTGCAGAAGATCGGCCGGACGGCCACGACCAAGCCCGGCGATCGGCCGCTGAAGCCGATCTCAATACAGACGGTGAAGATCGAACGGGCTGAGGCCTGAAATACTGGCGATCATGGCAGATGGATGATGGCGGATGGCAGAAGACGTCATCTGCCCTCTGCCGTCTGCCCTCTGCCATGACGGGCGCCACCGTCACCGATCGGGCCGTGCGTACTCGATCGCCCACTGCTTCAAGGTCGCGTTCGTCAGACCAAGCGCCTCGGCTTCGGTAACGGCTCGATCGACCTCCCAATGATCGACGACGATCCGCTTGATGAGCCACATCGCCGAGGCGCGGTTGGCGCTGGCGCAGTGGATGAAGGCGGGCGCGGCTTCCTTCGACGAGATCACCTTCACGAACTGATCGGCCGCCTTCGGATCGGGCTTGGCGCCGTTGAATGGCACATGGTAGTAGCGGAGCCCGGCAGCTTCGGCGGCGGCCCGATGCTTCTCAATGTCGGCACCCGGCTCCTGCGCCTCGCGCAAATTGATTACCGACGCGAACCCCATCTTTCTGATCTCCGGCATCGCGTCGGACGTAATCGCGCCGGCGCACGCAACGGTCGTTTCGAGCCGTGAGAAGTTCTTGATCCCGTCGCGCGTTTCTTTCGTCACTTGCTGCGCAAAGACATGACCTGCCAGTCCAAGGGTGGCAATGAGGGCGAATGTGGTGAACTTCATCCCCATACGTTACACGAACTGGGCCACGGCGGGGTGATTTCGGCGAATCGTCTCTGCCAATGGGGGCGAGTCCCTGAGGAGGGCAAAGTCGGCAAACTGGAAGGCCGGCGCAACCGTACATCCGACCAAGGTATAGGCGCCCCGTGACCGCGCCGCCTGCCAATGGTTCGCCGGCACACAGTGCACGGGCCGTTGTCGATCGTCGAACGGACCCAACTGAACGCGCTCGAGATCGGTGCCTGCCGGCGTCAGCTGCAGCAGCTCGAGCGGCGCGCCTTCATAAAAATGCCAGATCTCTTCCGAGCGCACGCAGTGCCACCGGCTCATCTCTCCGGCGGCGAGCAGAAAGCAGATTGAGGTGACCGCGGGCGACCGGTGCATCTCTGCGTAGTGCCCGCCCTCAGGATGCGGCTGCAGCGCGAGCTCGCGAATCAGTTGTTCAGCCCTGGGATGCACGGAGTCTCAGGGAATGATCACAATCGGCGCGCGCCAGAAGGTGGCCTTGGCAGCGGTCGGATCCAGGACCGAAACCTGGCAGTCGTAGCGGCCGGTTGGGAAGCCCTCGAGCGAAACAGTGAACTGCAGTGGAACGGCCTTTGTCTTGGGGTTCAGGCCGGCAACAATCGCGAGCGGCGCGCTTTCATAGACCTTCGTCCCGTCCCGGTAGAACGACACGCTGGCGACCAGCGGCTGTGTGGTCGTGGCTGCGCGCTGATACGCCTGAAGGAACACGTGAAAGTCACGCCCTTTGCTGAACACGCGCGTCACGCTCGGGATGAGCTTCTCGCCGTTGAACACCAGCGGATTGACGGCGTCGGCCGGCAGCTTCTGCCGCACGCTGTAAATCGCATCAGACAACGGAACGCGCTGGCTGCTTAAGACCACCGTGCTCGTCGGGATTCGCTTCTCCTCCCGGTTGAGATTCGGAATCGTGAAGTTCGTCTGAAACGTGCCCATCCGCCCGGTCTCGGCGTCACGGGCAAGCATCTTGATGACGTACTTCCCGGGCAGCAGCGTAAACCCTGTCTGGTACTGAATCGGCCGCCTGGCCAGCTGGCTTGCCGTTTCGGCGTTGAGTCTGATGTCGAGCTTGTCGCGCACGTTCTGAATCGTGATGCCGTAGTCGTCTTTGATCTCGCCGATGAAATCAATGACCGTTCGCGCCGCACCACCCCGCTGTGCGAGCACCAGCTCGCTGCCCGGAATCTTCACGCCGACCGGCACGAAATACTCGGCACGGTTGAGCTGGAAGTAGTTCACCTCCATCGCAATCGTGATGTCAGTCACCGGGTTTTCCATCATCAGCGCCTCTTCGAGCTGGCGCTCTCTGTCGGCAGTCGACAGCTTCGCCCATGTCTTGTCGGCGAAGTACCCCGAGCGATACTGCACGTCCGCCGTCATCCCGTTGGCCAGCGAGACGCGCACGCGGCGGAAGCGTCCGTCGGCGGCGGTGTGGGTGCTGTAGTAGCCGATGATGTAATAGCTCGTCATCGACTCGACGGCGCGCGTGATGCCCAACGAGAGGTCGTTGTAGTCGAACATCGGGCTGCCGCCCGTGTCCTTGGATAGCGCGTACAGCGTGTCCTGCGACCGCTGGAAATTGGTGGCCATTGTCAGTGCGCCCTGGCCAGTGAACATCTGCATGCCACCTGGCGACGGCCTCGAGGCATCGCCCAGCGGGGCCTGCGCGACCAGACCGCGCGCGTCGACGGCGTGAATCGACACGTTGGCGCGGAGCGCCGCATTGGTCGTCGCGCGCAGCTGCGCGTGGTTGTCGGTTCCGTTCAGCCGGAGGCCGCTCGAGAAATACACCAGGGACTTTCGCTCGGGCAACGGCCGCAGCATCGACATCGCCGTCTGCAGCGCAGAAAGCTGCCGATCGGTATTGAACACATTGAACTCGTAATCGTCCTGTCCGAACGCCGTTCCGGTTTCAGGCGTGTCCGGAAGCCCATCACCATCGAGATCGTCGCCGTAGATCAATCGCAGAATCTGTTCCTCCAGACGCGGTCGATCGTCGGTGAAGTCGGTCTTCACCCGGACGGCGCCGCCCTGAAACGCCATGATCGCCATGAGCACCGACCCGTCCATTGTGGCGAGGAACTTCTGCGCAGCCGCGAACGCCCGCATCTGATCGGCACCCCCCATGGCAGTCATGTCGAAATACAACACAATCAGCCGCTTGTCGCGATACCGGATATCCGCCGGAGTGGTCGCCGAAATTTGACCCTGCACCATACTGGGTGCGTTGGGTGCGTTGGGTGCGTTGGGTGCGTTGGGTGCGTTAGGTGCGTTGGGTGCGCTGGGTGCGGTGCGCGCTTGCCCCGCGTCAGCGGCGGAGGCTGGGTCGAGGCGTTGAAATTCGACGAATGCGATCTCCTGGGGTTCGCCATCCTCGGTGATCGCAAAGTCCTTCGCCGTGAGCCCTTCGATGGCACGCCCCTGGTTGTCCTTCACCGTGACGGTCTCGATGATCAGTCGCGTTTCGGTGCGGAAGACCGGCTGCTGCGCTGATGCCCGGCTGACGCTGCGCCCTACCGGAGTCATCACCACCGCCGCAATCACCAGCGTGTGAGCGAGGGCTCCACCCGCGCGCATCAGAACCTCACCCGCAGACTGGAAAGAAGCTTGCGCATGGCGTTTGCACGATTCGGCAATCCGAATTGAGGGCTGCCGACGATCGTGTTCAGGCTCGAGTATGTGACCGTGTTCAAGAGGTTCGTCGCATCGAGCCGCCAGTCCATCGACCATCGACCCCGGAGAACGAACGTTCGCGTGACGCCCGCGTTCAGCGAAAACTGCGGCGGCCCGGTAATCGAATTGCGGGCGGCACTTCCCCACTCACCTGCCACGGGTACAGCAAACGCCGCTGGATTGACATAGAACCCATCGGGCGCCTCGCTGATCGGCGCACCTGTGTAACTGCCGCGGATCGAACCGGTCAGGCCCGTGCCGGCAATCGACGTGAGGTAGACGGGCGTGAGGGGCAGCCCGCTGCCAGCCGTGAGCTGGCTCGTGAAGGTCCAGTCGCGTAAAAACCCCCGTCCTGAATATTCCCCCTGAACGGTCAGGAGATGCCGTTGATCGAAGCTGGACAACGCGTGTTCGGCATCGAGATCGAGCCAGTTCTGGGCGATGACGGCGCCATTGAGATCTGCGGTCGTAAATGTCGCAGCGTTGTCCGTCGCCTTCGAGAAGGTGTACTGCGCAACCGCCGTAAACCCATTCCGTAGCCGGCGGCGCACCTGCAACTGGCCCGCGTTTTTCAAGGACGAACCGTCCGACACAAGGTAGACGAAACCGCTGGGGCACGCGGGACACGGATTCGCCGCGCCGACCGGGTAGGTGTTCGGCACGAATTCCTGCATCAGGTGACTGCCCTTCGTGCCGAGGTATGTCGCCGTGACGGTGAGCGACGCCGGAAGATCCCGCTGAACCGACGCCTGCCAGTTATGCGCGTAGCTGACACGAAAATCGGGATCGACGGCAAACGTATTCGCCAGAGGCTTCGCCGGCGCGTTGAAACCGTTCGCCATCGTGAGAGGCTGAGCCAGCGTGCTTTCGACGCTCAAGGTTCGAGATAACGGCGGCTGCTGCGCCAGCATCAACGCGAGCGACTGATACACACCGGTGTTGCGATAAATGCCGTATCCGGCCCGAACGACGAGCGACGATCCCGCAATGGGGCGCAAAGCCACGCCCACGCGCGGCTGAACACCGCGCTTGTCGGACTCAAACTCGGCACCGACGACGGGCGTCGCCGATGTATAGCCCGGAGCCACGTCAAGATTCACGAGGCGGCCGAGAGACTCGGTCAACGGCGACTCATACTCCCAGCGAAGCCCGTAGTTCAACGTCACGGTCGGATTGATTCGCCAGTCATCAGTCAGGTACGCATTCGCCGAATGGGCGTGCAGCAGCTTGTCCGCGTTACCGAACGCCAGCGCGGCCGAGTTCGGAAGACCCAACAGGAAATCCGCAAAATCCGAACCCGTGATCGAACCATCGAAGCCAAAGATGCCTCGTGCGTTCTGCTGCCCGAGCACGTCGACCGTGAGCGGCCGCATCGCTCCGCCGAATGTGAAGTTGTGTCCACCGCGCGTGCGCCACAGCGCTTCAGAAGAGAAGGCATGGCTCCGGCTGTTCTGCCGCAGGTACTGCCCCGTGGCCAGTCCGGCCACACCACTCGAAAAGGTGAGATTTGGCGGTCCCCAGTTGACCGGCTCCTGATTGTTCCCGCTAATGCCCGCCCCGCCCGAGATATTTGCGCGATCGGCAAAGTGGGGCGTCGAGTCGCTCGTCTGCCGAAGAAACTGATAGCCGATCCGCAAGACGAAGAACTGGTTGAACCGGTGCGACCAGTTGACGGCCGAATCGAGATTAGACGAGGTATTCGAATCGAGGAACCCGAACACATTGACGGTTTCGGTGTTCGTGCGCTGATACGTCGTCGTCACGAGCAACGAGTCCCTGGCCGTGATGCCGTGGCTGATGCGAGATTGAAAATTGTCCAGATTTGTCGCCGTCAGCGTCGTCGTCTGAAAGTTGTACGAACCGCCCGCATCGACATTCGGCGCAGGATACAGGGTCAACAGCGCCGACGCCTGCGGGCTGACGCGAGAAGCAGGAATCACGTTGCCGGGAAACGGAAGGCCGGTCCGCGGATCGCGAATGTCGGCCGACCCCGAAAAATCCCCTGAGCGCTGTTTCAGCGTCGGCAGAACCGCAGATTGCGCGAGCGCGTTGTGATCGCCGCTGTGCTGAAAGCCGGCAAACAACACGGGGCGGTTCCTCACGCCGGGGATTTTGAAGGGTCCGCCGAACGATGCGGCGAACTGAGTGTCGGTGTAATCGGCCTTTGGGACGCGCGTGCCGGCGAACGAAAAAGGGCGCGCATCGAGAGCCGATGTGCCGAGCGTGAACCCGAACCCGCCGCTGTACAGCGACCGCTGGCCGGGGCGGTTGTTGCCGAACCCGCGCGCCTGCGCAAACGGCGACGCGGCCGCGTTGTTGACGCTGCCATTCACGAGGAAGCCCTCGGCAGCCTGACGCTCCAGCTCGGGATCGACCGGACTTGGTGCGTCGGGGGCGTTAGGTGCGTTGGGTGCGTCAGGTGCGGCAGCCTCGACGGCGACAACCAGTTTACTGATCGTCGCGATCTTTTTGATTTCGTCGAAGGGCAAAAGTGAAAGCTCGAACGTCGATGCGACGGGCTCTCCTCCCGGCAGCACGTCTCGTGTCACCGGTTGGAACCCCAGCATCTCGACGCGAAGCGCGTAGTTGCCGGCGTCGAGACCGGGAAGCTGATATCGGCCTTCCGAATCGGACGACACGACGATCTTCTTGTCGCCCTGAATCGCGGTGATGGTCGCGCCCGGAACAGGCAGGCCATTGAAAGTCACCACGCCGTGCTCATCGGCAGCGACCGCGACGCTGGCAGCCACCAGCGCGGCGACAGTCGCCAACCGCACGAACAACGCTGCGTCCCTAATCGGGCGTCGGACGTTCGACATGATCGATGACCAGCACTTCGGTCGGACCGCGCTCGGATTCCAGCTTCAGGCCAAGTTGCTCTTGAATGGCCGTGAAGATCGACGGACCGTTCGGATCGATGGGCGGCAACTGCATGCCCGGAGGCGGTTGCCCTTGCGGCATCCTGTCTGGCGTGAATGTCAGATCGATATCGAAGTTCCCTTTCAGGCCTGTGCGATCCACCACGATGCGCTGGGTGTACTGTGACAGCATGACGGTGAGCTGCGACATCGGAATGCCTCCCGCCATCACCTGTCCCGGCCCGACCATCATTCCGCAGGTTGGCCGTTCGCCGGGGGTGAACATGGCGCGGGGCGGGCCTCCAGGCTCGGGACCGCCACGGCCCCGGCCGCGGAACGCTTCGCAATCGGCGGTTGATGGACGCAGTCCCTGACCCGGCTTCTCGTCGGCGCGCGCGAGCACGAGCGCATAGATCGGCATCTCGCGTGTTTCGCGATGCGCCTTCAGCTTGAAGCGATCTTCCAGCAAATCCTGCATCATGAAATTGAGCGGTCCAGGCGGTGAGCCCGGGCCCGCGCGAGGTATGTCTCCTTCAGCTTTTGCCACGATGTCGAATCGAGCGCTCTCGAGCCAGTCCGGTCCGCCGACGAGCTGCGACCGCTGCAGGTTGTGCGCCTGCCGAATCAGATCCCACAGCGGAACGTTCACGGCATTGAAGCGTCCTCCGGGCTGAATGCCGAGCATGATCTTTCCGTCGCCTGAGGTGTTGGGGCGGACCGAGGCCACTTCGAACTTCGGTCTGGCGCCGGCAGGATCCGCCGACTGCGCACGAAGGCCATCGGCGACACGGGGCACCAGCAGCAAGATGGCACTCACGAAAACAGAGAGGAGGCGTTTGCCTGTCATGCAGGTGATTCGACGCGGAAGCATTGTAAGTTCCATGTTTAGTTGGGCGACGGACGTTCAACGTGATCGCTGACCAGCACGTCGACAGGCCCGCGGGTAGACTCCAGTTTCAACCCAAGCTGCCCTGCAGCGCAGTAAAAATTGAGGGGCGCATCTCTCACTTTGTGTTATTTTTATAACATGTCTATGCTATAAAAATAGCTCCGAGGCTCAATGGTGTTTCAGTCAGGGGTCGGACGCTCGATATGGTCGATCACGAGCACTTCGACCGGCCCCCGCTGTGCATCGAGCTTCAGCCCGAGCTGCTCCTGCACGGCAGTGAATATCGACGGACCATTCGGATCGATCTCGACGCCGTTCATGCGGATCCGCTGATCTGCCGGCATCCCCGCCGGCCGCGGCGGCAACTGATCGGGGGTCCATTTCAGATCGAAATCGTAATGGCCGCTCAATCCCGTGCGATCGACGACGCTTCGTTGCACGAATTGCACGAGCGCACTGGCCAGGTTGGTCAACGGAAACCCCGTACCTGTCAATTGGCCAAACCCGATTCGGATACCGCAAAGAGGTCGCTCCCCAGCTTTCGGAGGCGACGGCGGCGCCCCCGAGCGGCGGGCAGCATTGATAGCCCCACAATCGAGCGTCGAGGGAGTCAGCTGTGGACCAAGCCTGCCATCGGGCCGAGCGACGACAAGCGCATACATCGGCAACTCGCGCGTTTCGCGATGAACCGTCAATTTGAACCGCTCTTCGAGCAACGATTGAAACATCAACTGAGCCGGGCTGATCTCGCCACCAGGCACGGGCGGCGGAAATTCACGGTCGGCCTTGGCCGTAATGTCATACCGCGCCGACAGAACCCAGTCGGGCGCACCAACGAGCTGAAATTCCTGAAGGCGATACGCATTTCGAATAATCATCATCAGCGGTGCATTCACCGCCGTCGCACGTCCCCCAGGTTGAATGTCGATACCGACCTTGTTGTCGCCCGAGGTGTTTGGCCGCACGGACGCCACTTCGAACTTTGGCCTTTCGGATGATGGCTCGGTTTGCGCCAGAGCCGTTGCCGTCGCAAGCACACCGGCGACGAGCGCGATGCCAATCGTCGAGGGCGACACCTGCATCTGACTCGAGATCTCCACGCGAAGAATGCGCCGAACGCGATTGAGCAGCGACCCGCCGTTGGCCGCCGGGGCCAGCCCGATGTCGGTGCTCCTCCAGCTCTCGAGCTCTGTTAGTGCCGCGGCATAACTCACAGGGTCGCCGCACATCTCTACGGCCACATCGTCGCAGCAGTGCTCGCGCTCATCCCGAATCCGCGCCGATATCCACCAGACCGCCGGATGATAGAAGAACAGCGTCTCGGCAAGCGTTTGCAGCAGGTTCACGAGGTAGTCATGCCGACGAACATGCGCAAGCTCGTGCGCGAGAATCGCCTCCACCTGTACCACGGTGAGGTGCGACATCACCGAAAGCGGCAACACGACGATCGGGCGCAGACACCCGATGACAAATGGCACATCGATCTGCGCGAGCTCGACGATGCGAATGACCCCGTCGAGCCCGAGCCGGGCGGCGATGCGATTGCCCGTTGCCTGCCACGCCGAACAGACCGTCTGCGACCCAAGCTGATGCAGACATCGCACGCGCCACCAGGCCGCCGCATAACGTGCGAGCAAGAGCGTGACGCCGACGAGCCATATCGATACCACCCACGGAAACAGCGACTCGACGTCGGCGCTGCTGAAGGCACGGGGCGTCGATGGCGGTCGCGTGTCGAGCTGAATGGGCAATGACGCATCGCTGGACCGCTGACGTGCGATTAATACCCGCACCGTTTGAGGCTTGGCCTTGCGCGCATCGCTGACATCGACGAGCGCTGCGGTAGCCAGCACCGCCGACAGCATCGTCACCAGCGTTCCGCACGCGATCGCGTATCGCACGGTCGCCGGCTGCCGGCGGCAGGCGCGAAGCGCCAGAACCCCGACCAATGCGAGCGCGGCGCCCTGCCAGACAAAATGAACGAGAACCCAGCCCGCTACGTGCATCCAGACGGTCATTTCGCACCTTCCTTTTCTCGCGAGGCTCCTCGCCCCGCGCCGCTCAGGGCTATTGCTTCGACTTCAGCAGCTTCCGGATCTCGGCCAGCTCTTTCGCGCTCGTCTTCCGCGCCGACAATGCCCGCATCAGCAGCTTCGCGGCCGAGCCGTCGAATGCGCGGTCGAGGAGATCCGAGACCAGATGCTGCTGCATCTGCGACTCGCTGTGTGCGGCTTCGTAGACGTGGGTTCGAGACGACTCGTCTCTCCGAACGAGCTGCTTCTCGGTCATGATCTGCAGCAGCTTCAGAACGGTTGTGTATGCGGCTTCGCGGTCCATGGCCGTCGCCACATCGCGCACGGTGCTCGGCCCTCGCGACCAGAGAATCCGGAGGATGGCCAGCTCCGCATCGGTGGGCCTTCGACTGGGCAGCTTCACATCGTGAGGATCTACGAAGATCTTCGTAATGTCAATACCTGAGTGCACGGAGGGGGATTTCAACGCGGAGACACGAAGAAATGCGAACAGGAGATTAGGAGACTAGGAGAGCCAGGAATTTTTGATCGCAAAACACTCCAGATCTTCTGATCTCCTGTTTGAATTTCGTGCCTCCGTGCCTCGAATCAGTCGGGATCGGGGCGCTCGACCCGATCGATGACGAGCACCTCGACGGCGGCACGCTGCGAGTCGAGCTTCAGGCCAAGCTGCTCCTGCACGGCCGTGAAAATCGATGGGCCTTTCGCATCGGCCGTTTCCTCTGGCGCCCATTCCAGATCGATGTCGAAGGTGCCGGAAAGGTTGGTGCGATCGACAACAGTCCGTCCGAGAAACTGCGAGAGACTGCGGGTCAACTGCAGTAGCGTCGCGCCCCTCGCCATCACGTGTCCTGGACGAACACGGAAACCGCACGGCGGCATCTTGTTCGGATCGGCCGGTGGTGGTGGAGCACCACCACGCCGGGCCGCCATCGCGCGCGCCGTCTCAGCCGCGCAATCCACCTCGACGCGGCGCAATTGCGGTCCAGGCGCGCTATCGGCTTTCGCGGCCACAAGCGCATAGACAGACTGCTCGCGCGATTCGTGATGGACCATCAGCTTGAAACGCTCAGCAAGGAGATTCCGCATCATGGCGAGTAACTCGGGCGCCGGCGCATCGGCTTGCGGGGGTACTCGCGGTCGGCTTTTGCTTCGATATCGAACCGCTCGTTTTCAATCCAGTCTGGTGCGCCGACGATCTGGTACGCCTGCACGTTGTACAAATTTCGGATCAGGAGGCGCACTGCCACGTTGGTCGCGACGATGCGGCCACCAGGCTGAAGCCGGAGGCTCGAATTGGGATCGCCCGTTTTGTTTGGCTTCACCGAGGCCACTTCGAAACGCAGCTTCTCCATGTCGGCGGCGGGAGCCTGCGCCGTCACGATCGCGGCAAGAATCGGAAGAACCAGAAAGGAGAAACGAGCAGGAGACATGCATCCCTCTCAATCTGCGGTCGGCCGCTCGACTCGGTGAATGACGAGGACGTCAATGGGCGCGCGCTGTGAGTCGAGCTTCAGTCCCAGTTGTTCCTGCATGGCTGTGAAGAGCGATGCTCCCGTCGTATTTGCAGATTGATCGGGCGTGTATTCGAGCTCGAGATCGTAGGCACCGGTGAGACCGGTCTTTTCGATGATGTACCGTCCCGTGCCGCCGGAAAGATTACGAGCGAACGTTTCCATCGTGATGCCGGTGCCTGTCACTTTGCCGGCAGCGGTGTTCGCATTCGTGCCACATCTGACAGCGGCGCTGCCGGGTGCCGGGGCGCTGCCCGGTGGACGATTGCAATCGCCGGTGTGCGGCTTCAACCTCGGGCCGAGCTTGCCCGGTGAAGCCAGCACCAGCACATACACCGGCCGCTCTCTCATCTCCCAGTGCGTGACCATCCTGAAGCGATCTTCGAGGAGCGACTGCAGCCGAAGCATGAACTGCGGATACGACAACATGCCTTTCTCATTGAGATCCGCGTCAGCGGCTTTGGCCTGGATGTCGAAGCGATCCGCATCGAGCCAATCCGGCCCGCCGATGAGTTGATCGGGCTGAACGTTGAAAGCGTTTCGGATCAGGTTTCGCAGGGTCTGGTTGGTGCCGATCAACCTGCCGCCCGGCCGCGGCCCGAGCGACGCGCCCTGCTCCCCCGATTTGTTGGGCCGCACTGTGGCTACCTCGAACTGCGGCTTCGGACCATCGCTCTTGATGACCTGCGCGGAAAGGACGGTGACCATGAAAGGAAGAACGAAAAATGAAAAACGAACTATACGCATGAGCGTATTACGCGGAGCCGTCGAGACGGTTAACAATCAATTCGGGGTTGGCCGCTCCACACGATCGATCACCACTACCTCCACTGGCCCTCGCTGCGGCTCGAGTCGCAATCCCAGCTGTTCACGGATGGCGCTAAAGATTGACGGCCCATTCGGATCGGCCTGCGGCGGCGTGCGATGCGGTAGAAGAGGCGGCCCAGCCGATGCTGACGGTGGTGGTGGTGGCGGTGGCGGCGTGGGTGCGGGCAAACGCGGCTCATCTGGGTCCGGAGTCCACGCCAGCTGGATATCGTACGTGCCGCTCAAGCCGGTCTGGTCGACGACAGGTCTTTCCACACGCCACGAAAGCCAGTCCGCCAGGGACCGTATATTCATTGTTCCCGAGATGTAGCGCGCCGTCACCCCGAATGGCCTCATACCCTCAACCGTTTGCAGCTTGTGACCGCTTCTTTCCGTCATGAGGGCGTACACAGGCCCTTCCCTCGTTTCCCGATGGACTCTCAGCTGAAAGCGATCGGCGAGCAATGCGCGGACTGCCGGCGCGATCGTGCCAGGCGGCAGGACCCCGGTTGCGCCATCCATCTTTGCGATGATGTCGAACCGGTCCTCGTTGACCCATTCGGGCGCACCGATGATCTGAAAGTGGTGGACGCCGTAGGCGAGCTGCACCAGCAGCCGCAATGTCGTACCTTCCGCGCTGAAACCACCGCTGAAGGGGTGTCCAAATCGGGGTCCCCGCGCATTTGAGCCGGATTGCTTGACCGTCGAGACTTCGATACGCGGCTCTGACGGCGTCTGGGCGTGCGCGAATCCAAGAAACAGCGGCCAGGACAGCGCCGCGGCACAACCACAACCGATCAGCGCGCGCTGAACGCGCGTCAGTCTCTGCGCTGTTGCGCCCGCCAGGATCGTCTCGATGCGGTTTCTCAGATTCGGACCTGTTACGCCGGAATACGTTGGCAATGGCGCTTCAAGGCAGAGCTCGCACGTCTTCAGAATCGTTTGTGCGTACCTGCGAGGATCGCCGCCCTGAACGATCACATGTTCGTCGCAGGCCCGCTCACGTTCGTGATTCAGCCTCGCACCGACTATCCAGACCACCGGATGGAACCAGAAAATCACCTCGACGATCATGTGAATCGCGGCGAGCAGGTTGTCGCGCCGGCGAACGTGGCAAAGCTCGTGGGCGATGATCGACTCGATTTGACGCTCGTCCAGACGTTCGCTCAACGGCTGCGGCCAGAACAGGACGGGACGGAGGAATCCAAACACGCCAGGCTCGAGCGCGTCGGCTGACGAGACGAGTCGCACCGTATCGCGGGGGCGCTCGCGCGCCTCGAGCCGGCGAAGGACTACGTGCACGACACCGGTTGTCATCGGGGACGCGTTGCGAATCACGCGCAAGATCCGCCGGCGCCGAACGGCCCACAACGAGGCGGTGACTGCCGCTCCGACCAACCATGCGACAAGTAACAGCGCTACCAGCCGAGATTCACTCAGTGACGCCGACGCATTCACGAAAGCCCACGAAGCATCCGGCTGCGTAAACGGCTGGCTGAACGCGGTCACTCGATTCGCAATATCAGGCCTCAATGGCGCCGGAGGTCCTGGCGGCACGAACCGGCTCACCGGCGCCGCCGCTGCTGACACCGGCAGCAGAAATTTGGCCGACGCCGCAAACCACAGCCAGTAGCGCAACGATGCGCGATTTCTTCGCATCGCGATCGCAAGCAGCGCACAGACGGCGGCAAAGAGCGTTGATTGCCAGAGATGGTCGCTCAGCATCTGCATCGTCATCGGCGGCCCCCTGACTTCTTCAACAGCTTCTCCGCTTCCTTCACATCGGCAAGCGTCAGCTTTCCGGTTTCGATGAAGTGCATCATCAGCGGCTGAGATCGGCCCCCGAAGAATCCGAGGAACTCGTCGATAAGCCGCCGATACGCGGTGCTTCGCGCGTACATCGCTTCGAAGATGTGCGCATTACCCACCTTTTTCACTCGGCGTACCGCCTTCTTTTTTTCAAGGCGCAACAGCATGGTTTGCACTGTGGTGTGCGCCGGGCGATCGGCCTGGGGGAACGAGTCGCAAATGTCGCGGACGGAGAGCGCGCCGCGCGACCAAAGCGCGTCCATGATCCGAAGCTCGAACTTCGTGAGCGGCATTGGTGCTCCTACGTGAGTAGAAGGATCTACTACATCCGTAGAAGACGTGTCAATCGGAATCAGGTCCGTCAGGCGTTTCAGTCTGGCGTCGGACGCTCCGCTGAATCGATCACCATCACGACTATGGGACCGGTGGCTGGCTCGAGTCTGAGGCCAAGTTGCTCCTGCACCGCGGTAAATATGGACGGGGCCGCCGAATCAGTCGTGCCATCGGGTGCGAATCTGAGAGTGAAGTCCATTGCGCCGTCGATGCCGGTTTTGTCGACGACCGTCCGCCCTACCCAAAGAGACATTGTGTGAGCGATCGAACCCATAGACACCGACGTCGCGATCACATCGCCCGGCGTTGCCGACCGGATGGATCCACAGACGGACCCGCAATCCGGCACGGCTGTTCGAAGCGCAGGGCCGGGCCCTTCTCCGCGTTTCGCCATCACCAGTTCGTAAATGGGGAGCTGTTGCGTCTCTTGATGCAGCCGCACCTTGAATCGATCGGCAAGCAGCCGTCGCAGCATCAAACGGATTCGCTCGACCGAGTTTCGATCGGCATCCGTCACAGTAGACCCTGGTTTGTTCGTGTCGAGCGCCGGAGATCCCTCGACCTTGGCGATGATATCGAATCTCGCTGACTTGATCCATCCCGGTCCGCCGACGAGCTGAATCTCGTCGGGAAAGCGGCCGTTAATGGGATACGCAACCGACAGAATCTGCCAGAGTGTCATGTTGATGGCGTTGAATCGACCGCCAGGCAGTACCTCTAATTGGAAGCGGGTCTCAGACTTGTTCTCCCGAACCGTAGCCACTTCGAACGCCGGGCCGTCGGGATCGAGCGTCTGCGCAGTTGCGGAACACAGGGTGCACAGAGGTATGCAGAGAACACCGAGGATCCTGATCGAAATTCCTCTGTTCATATATTCATATATTATGAATATATTGGCGACTGTCAAGTCCGCGTTATGATGCGGTCGCCTATGCCAGTACAGTTCAGCCAGTTTGCCTCATCGGTCGGCGTGGAAAGCGCCTTCAGCGTCCTCGCCATCGCCAAGCGTCTCATCGCCGCCGGCAAAGACGTCATCGAGCTCGAAATCGGCGACAGCCCGTTTTCGACGCCGCCCAAAGCCATCGACGCCGGTGTGCAGGCGATTCGCGACGGGCACAGCCGCTACGGGCCGTCGCTCGGGATCCTCGACTTCCGGAGGGCCGCGGCCGACTACGTGAATCGCGAGTACGGTTTGTCCGTGACGGCCGACCATGTTGTGGCGGGACCGGGCGCAAAAAACTTCGAGCAGCTCTTCTGCGAAGCGTTCCTGAATCCGGGTGACGGCGTGCTCGTCTTCAGCCCGCACTTCCCCACGTATCCGCCGAACATCTTCCGGCGCAACGCCCGCGTGGTGATTTCCGAACTGAAGGCCTCGAACGATTTCCGGCCGAGCCTGGACGACGTGCGGCGGTTCCTGGCGAGCGACCAATCGCCCCGAGCGATCTTTCTGAACAGCCCTCACAATCCGACCGGAGGCGTGGCCACCTTGGACGATTTGAAGGGGCTCGCGGATCTCGTCCGCGGAAAGGACGTCGCGGTCTTCAGCGACGAGCCCTACGATCGGATGGTCTGGCGCGGCCGTCATCATTCGTTGCTCGAGCTGCCGGGCATGCTCGAGCAGACCGTTGCCGCCTACACCTTCAGCAAGTCGTTCAGCATGAGCGGCTGGCGGCTGGGATTCGCGGTGAGCGGCCCCGAGATTATCGACGTGTTCGGCAAGCTCACGAACAGCGCGTTGTCGTGTGTGCCGCCTTTCACCCAAATGGCGGGCATCGTCGCGATGCGCGACGAGCTCGGATATCGCGACGCGAAGATGAAAGAGTTCCAGAAGAAGGTCGAGCTACTCGTTGCTGGCCTGAACAAAATCGAGGGCGTCTCCTGCCTGATGCCTGGCGGCACTTTCTATGCGTTTCCCTCGGTCGCCGGAGTCTGCAATCAGCTCGGTATCACCTCGCACGGGCTTGCGCTGTTCTTGCTCGAGGGCGCCGACGACACGCGCGGCGTGGCCTGCCTGGGCGGTGAGTGCTTTGGGGATGCAGGCCGCGGATTCCTGCGACTCAGCTGCGCGCAGCCCGACGAACGCATCGCGGAGGCGTTTGCGTTCATGGCCGAGGCGTTCAGGCGAAAGGATCGCGTCGATGCGTATCTGAACGCGCACCCGGAGTTCCGGCTAAGCGAGCGCTATGAAGAACCTGCGAGGCCTGCCCGGGTCTCTTAACGACTGAGGTCGAGCCCGCGCCCCTGCGCAGCGGCGCACTCCAAGCGATAGGTCAAACGCGGATCGCACACGCGGAGCGGACGTCCGCCTGGCAGCGCAGCTAGGACGACCCGGTGGCAGCTTTGATGTCGATGCCGGCGCGCTTCAAAAGCGATTCGAATCCGTTCTTGTCGACCGACTTCGCGTACGCCTCGTCCGGCGCGACGATCTTCTTGGTCACCAGCTCGATGAGCGCGTCGTTCAGGCTCACCATGCCGATCGCCTTGTTCACCTGCATGAGCGAAGGAATCTGGAACGTCTTCCCTTCGCGAATCAGATTGCTGACGGCGCCGTTCGCGATGAGGACCTCCAGCGCTGCCACGCGCCCGCCCGCAATCTTGCGGCACAACGTCTGCGCGATCACGCCACGCAGCGACTCGGACAGCATGATGCGGATCTGCGACTGCCGGTCCGCCGGGAACTGATCGATGATGCGATCAACCGTTGACGCGGCCGTTGTCGTGTGCAGCGTCCCGAACACGAGATGCCCGGTCTCGGCGGTCTCGATCGCGATCGCGACGGTTTCGAGGTCTCGCAGCTCGCCGACGAGCAGGATGTCCGGGTCTTCCCGCAGCGCGGCGCGAAGCGCCGCCTTGAAGGAGTCGGTATGCGTGCGCACCTCGCGCTGGTTGATCAGGCACTTCTGGTTCTGGTGGACGAACTCGATCGGATCCTCGATGGTGATGATGTGCTCGTCGCGCGTGCGGTTGATGAAATCGATCATCGCGCAGAGCGTCGTGCTCTTGCCCGAGCCGGTCGGCCCCGTCACGAGCACCAGGCCTTTGTTCAGCTTGCACAGGTTCAGGATGTGCGGCGAGAGCCCGAGCTTCTCCGCCGACAGGATTTCCGACGGGATGACGCGAAAGACCGCGCCTCGTCCTTTTCGATCGGCAAAGACGTTGGCGCGGAATCGCGCCAGGTTCGGAATCTCGTACGCGAAGTCGGTATCGTGCCGCTCGGCGAATTCCTGGCGGTTGGCCGCCGGCATGATCGGATCGAGCAGCCGGTACAGGTAATCGTCGGTCAGCGCAGGCATGTTCGGATCGATCCGCTGAATACGGCCGTCCTTTCTGACGAGCGCCGGCGACCCGACACACAGGTGCAGGTCGGAGGCGCCGATCTGGCACATCGCGAAGAACAGACGATCGATGGCCGCGCCAGCCTGAGGTTGTGGTGAAGCCGCGTTGCCGCCCGCCGGTGCCGGGGCTAGGGTCATGATCGAACACTCTCCTCAGTCAGTTCGAGTACGTGGCGGGCATTGACGATGTAAGTCGCGTGCTCGGCCTCGAGGTAGCGGAAGATCTCGTGGGCGCGCGCAAAGTCGCTCAACCGATCGCGTCCCTGCGGCCGGAACACGCGCACGGCACCGCGAAGCCGGACGCCGTTCGCAAGCAGCATCGTGACGATTTTTTCCGTCGCGACGTCGTATCCCGGATCGCGTCGCGGCTCGGTCCTATCGCTCAGATCCACGAACACGACGTGATCGCGGTTCAGCAGCACCGTATCGGCACCACCGCGGCGCTCGACCTCGAACGGGAAGAATCCGCTCTCGGCGTTCAGCAGATCTTTGACACCTTCAGGACCGGCGTGCGTCCGGCTGTTTCGAGAAATGAAGAAGCACCCGCGCACCGACGTGCCGTTTGACATCGTCAACGTGGCTTGTGCCCGTGATTTCTCGACTCGGAACTCCGAGAAGGTAGGAGCCGTGGTGTGGGATTGGGCCGACATGCGCGCGCGTGGGGTGCAATCCAACTGCCACGCAACGTTCGCCGCGCTGCACGTGGCTGCGCGGTTTGGCCCGCGCAAGAACGGGAAGGAAAAATCGAGAGGCGCGTGCGATGTGCAAACATCGCACGCGCCTCACAGAAATGTCTTCAGCTTCCGCGCTGGAAGTTCACCGTGACGGTCATCGTGACCTCCACCGGCGTGCAGTTCAAAAGCGTCTCCGTGAATCTCCACTCACGCACGGCAGCAACCGCCGATTGCGCGAGATCCGGCTGCGGCGTGCGGAGAATGTTGACGTCGGCGACGTAGCCGTCGAGTCCGATGCGGGCCTCCAGGATGACGGATCCTTCCGTCCAGGCGCCGCGCAACGCCGACGGATAGTAGGGGCTCGCGTCGCGTATTTTCTTCGGAGGCACGATGCGGCCACCTTCCGGTGAGGCAACGCACTCCTTCTTCACCGGCTCAATACCTTGCCCGACAGTCGGGGCATCGCGGATTGGCTCCTTGCCCGTTTCGGATGGACTGAAGCGGAGCGTAACCGTTTCCTGGAGCATCCCGAGCTTCATTCGGAAATCGCGTTGGACGTTCTGGTTACCAATCGTCAGATCCTCCTTGACCGACTGGAATCCAGCACCCAGTACTTCGATCTTGTACTGACCCGGCGGCAGACCGACGAACTCAAAACGGCCGTCGCCAAACGTTTTCACTTCATATTTCGCCTGTCGCGCGACGTTCGCGAGCGTCACCGCCACGCCGGAGACACCGCGGCTTTGATCGTCCAGCACTCGACCGGTGAAGCTGACGAAGCCACTTTGTGCGGCGGCAACTGCGGCGGTCACGGCAAACAGCAGCGCGAAAATCACGGTTCTGGTGGCGTTGGTAATAGGCCCTCGATCGAGGCCGTTGTTCAACATGGCGCGGACCCTCCTTTCGAGACTCGACGGACGCGCCATGGCTGGCGCAGGAAACCAGATGTGTCGGCGATGATTGAGGGCGCGTGCGAGGTCGATGAGGTGTGTCGCATAATCCGCCCCTTCGACACCCTGGCTCATCACTTCATCATCGCAGGCGTGCTCGCTTTCGAGGCGAAGCCGCCGGCACGCCACCCACAACAGGGGATTGAACCAATAGAAGGCGCGCAGCAGTTCGGCCGACAACTGCACGATCCAGTCGCCGCGGCGGATGTGCGCCAGTTCGTGCGACATCACCACACGCGCGCGTTCGTCAGACCACTCGTCGGCCGTTGCTGGAAGGATCACCTTGGGGCGAGCGAATCCCCATGTCACGAGCAGTGACGGGTGACTGCTCTGAAGCAGCGTCACGGGACGCCGCAGGCCGGAGGTCTCCGAGATTTCCTTCGCGAGATCGGCCCAACGCCCGTCGGTGACCCGGCGCGCGCGCATGGCCAGCCATGACAGCCTGAGAAGACCGACCAGGAGAATTCCAATGCTTACCGCAACGCCACCAGTCCAGACCCACGCGAGCATCGCTGCGACATCGAACGAGCCGGCGGGTGAGACGCTGCGACGCACTGTCGCGAGAGGTGTGCCGCTCGATGTGGCCAACGGCCGGGACACGGAGGGCGCAGACGCCGCGGTGTCGGAGTCGGTCTGATAGGTCACAAACGCCGCGGGCGTCCCGAATGGCAACCTCCAAGCGGGGACGATCGTCGCCAGAACCGGGCTCGCTGCCGCGCACGCGACGCCGGCAGCCAGCACCCAATGGCGCAGCGCAGCCGATCGCCGGCGCATCAGGATAGTCATCGCCAGCGCTCCGAAGACAATCAAGGACATCTTCATCGGCTTCCCTCTTTCTTGGCTCTGTCGACGAGCTCCGCAATGCGATCGAGTTCTTCGTCTGAAAGCTTCGCGCCTTCCCCGCCCAGCACAGCCGCAACGACCTGCTCCGCAGAACCGTCGAAAAATGTGTCGACAAGGTGTCTGAGCGCCGACTTGCGTGCCGCCCGACGGGGTGTCGCCGGTACGTAAACGTACCTAAGTCCCTGCTCTTCGTGGGTCACGTGCCCTTTCTCTTCGAGCACACGCAGTTGCGTGCGCACCGTCGAGTAGTGAGGGTGACCCGGCAGCTCGTCCATCACCCCGGTCGCCGTTGCCCGGCCACGCCTGTAAAGGATGTCCATGATCTGGCGCTCGCGCCGGGTGAGGCCGGCAGGGTCACTTCCGGACTTGGGTGTCATGTTATTTTTATAACACTACTGCTAAAGAAATAACATGTCAAGCACCTTCTCGGACACCGACCGGAATCAGCTTCCAACATTGCGCGGGCGGCGTGAAGCGAAACCCGACAGGTCCGCACTGTCTCGCGAACGAAACCCGTCAGCTCCGGTCGGCTCGGTGATTGCACCCAGCAAGAGGGACCCACACGGAGGCACACCCATGCAACGCAAAGACTACGGATCCGACGGCATGCCCGCCCTGTCGCTGGCGCTGGGCTGGTTCAGCATCGCGCTCGGCGCCGCGGAGCTTTTGGCACCACGACAGGTCGCACGACTCATCGGCATCTCCCCAGATCTGCGGACACGCGCAACCCTTCGCGCCTACGGCGCTCGCGAGATGGCGAATGGTTTGGGAATTCTTACGCAGCCCCGCGAGACGATGTGGCTCTGGTCTCGTGTCGGCGGTGATGCCATCGATCTCGCCACGCTCGGGCGGGCCGCCTACGCCAAACGCACCGACGAGCCGCGACTCGCGCTGGCCACGCTCGCCGTGCTCGGCGTCACGGCGATTGACGTCCTGGCGGCACAGTCGATGAGCCCACCCGATGAGGCGTTCGACGGCATCGGCCGCGTGACCGGAGATCAGGCCATCACCATCAAATTGCCATTGGAAATGGTTGAACCCGCCTGGATACGGTGGTGCGAATCGGGGCTGGGCAGGCTCAAGAGGAACTACTCGGTGCGCTTCGAGCCCGCGCCGGGAGCGCGCGGGACCGAGGTGCGGTTGTCGAGCAGCGAATCCAGGAGCGCCATTCGCGAAGAATTGCGGCGATTCAAACAGTATGCCGAGATCGGCGAGATTCCAGTGTCCGACGGTCCGGGACTTAGGAGGCCGGCGCAGCCCGCCCGCGATCCGGAGGAAGTCAAGAAACTGGTCGAGGTGCTGCAATGAAGGCGACGACGTGGCATGGAACAAAACGGGTACAGGTTGAAGACGTGCCCGAGCCAACAATCCTGAACTCGCGGGATGCGATCGTCCGCATCACCAGCACAGCGATCTGCGGCTCGGACCTTCACCTTTATAACGGGTTCATTCCGTCCATGAAGCGCGGAGATGTCCTCGGTCACGAGTTCATGGGCGAGGTCGTCGAGGTTGGCCCCGGCGTGAACAACCTTCACATCGGCGACCGCGTAGTGGTGCCGTTTCCGATTGCCTGCGGCAACTGCGCACAATGCGAACGCGAGAACTATTCGCTCTGCGAGAATTCGAATCCCAACGCATGGATGGCCGAGAAGATGTGGGGCTACTCGCCCTGCGGCATGTTCGGCTACTCGCACATGCTGGGGGGCTATGCCGGGGGCCAGGCCGAGTATGCGCGAGTACCGTTTGCCGACATCGGCCCGCTCAAGGTGCCTGAGGAGCTCACCGACGAGCAGGTCCTGTTCCTCTCAGATATTTTCCCAACTGGCTACATGGCGGCTGAGGCGTGCAATATTCAGCCGGGTGATGTCGTCGCGGTGTGGGGTTGCGGTCCGGTCGGTCAGTTTGCGATTGCCAGCGCGTACCTCCTTGGCGCCGAGCGTGTCATCGCCATCGATCGCTTTCCGTATCGGCTCCAAATGGCGCGCGACCGGGCGGGTGCGGCCGAGATCATCAACTACGAAGGGGTGGACGTGCGCGACGCACTCGACAGCATGACGGGCGGCCGGGGTCCGGATGCGTGCATCGACGCTGTGGGCATGGAGGGTCACGCCCCAGGAATTGCCGGAGCATACGATCGGGTGAAGACGACGCTGATGCTCGAGACCGATCGGCCCGTCGCACTGCGGCAAGCGATCCTCGCGTGCCGCAGCGGCGGGACAATTGCCGTCGCCGGCGTCTACGGGGGCTTCATCGATAAATTTCCGATGGGGGCCATCGTGAACCGCGCGCTGACGATTCGATCGGGACAGACGCACGTGCATCGCTACATGCGCCCGCTCCTCGAGCGCATCGCCAAGCGGCAAATCGATCCAAGCTTCGTCATCACTCACCGGATGCGGCTGGACGATGCGCCAGAGGGGTACGACATCTTCAATAACAAGGAAGACGACTGCCTGAAGGTGGTGCTGAAACCCTAGAGAGGGATTAGGGGTTTGGGATTGGGGATTAGCGCAGCACGCGTGACCCGCCTAATCCCGAATCCCTAATCACTGATCCCTGCTATGCCAAGGGCGTCAGATTTTTTCCTTTACGCCCTCAGAGATGTTTTGAAGGGTGTCGCCGATGCGGCTGTCCTTGCCTTCCTTCACGGCCAGATCGCCGATCGAAACAATGCCGACCAGACGCTCATTCTCGACGACCGGGAGCCGCCGAATCTGGTTCTCGCTCATCAGGTCGCTGGCTTCCCGCGTCGTCATGTCAGGAGTGGCGCACACCACGCTTCGGGTTGCAATCTCGCGGACAGGGCTCGATACAGAGCCGCCTTCGGCAACCACTCGGACGACGATGTCACGATCGGTCACAACGGCAAATACGCGGCCGTCGAGAACGACGGGCACAGCGCCCGTATCCTGGGTCTGCATAATCCGGGCTGCCGCTTGGATGGTATCGTCCGGCGACACTGTTCTCGGGTTCGGAGTCATCACGTCGCGAATTTTCATAAGTACAGTCTCCTCTGTACCTATGTACGCAAGATCATGGCCGCTCGGGCGTTTGCCATTTTCCGTTCACCGTTTCGGTGCCGCGACAGTAAACGATGAACGGTAAACGGTAAACGACGTCAGTGCAGTGCGTAAACCGCGAGCATCTCCATGCCGTGCAGCGCGATGTATTGCCTGCCGCCGACCATGTAGGTCATCGGACCCGCCGAACTGATATGACCGAGGTTCACCGTGTGAAGGATCTTGCCTGACTTGCCGTCGAGGACCATCAAGCCGCCGTCGCCAGGCAGAAACACCAGACCGCTCGCGGTCGACAGCACTCCAGGCTCACCGCCAGGATTGGGGATGTCCCAGACCTTTTTCGCCGCGAACGGATCCATCGCGCGAATGTACTGACCCGTTGCATATCCCTTCATGAGCGCCGCGAGCGTCTCGCGCGCCTTTTCCGATGCCGGACCGCCGCCGAACCAGCGGTTGCCTCTCGCGCCAAGGGGATCGTGATGTGATGTGTAGACCTGGCAGGTGTCGCCAACTCGAACGTAGAACAACTTCGTCACGGGATTGTAGGACGCAGCGTGAAAATTGGCGCCGCCGCCGCCACCCGGACAAGCGGCAACCCCTTCTTGTGTGGCGATCGAGCTCGGATCGACGTTGGGTTTTCCGTCAGGCGTGAAGCCTTTCACCCACGTGACCTTCGTCGAGAGCAAACCAGTGCGAAGCACCTGGCCATTCGTCCGATCAAGCACATAGAAGATGCCGTTGCGATCGCCGTGCAGCAGCAGCTTTCTTGGCTTTCCTTCCCACATTTCGTCGGCGAGCACCATCGGCTGCACGGCATCCCAGTCGTGCGTATCGTGCGGCGTGAACTGGTAGTACCACTTCAGCCGGCCGGTCTTTGCTTCGAGCGCGACAACGCTCGACGTATAAAGGTTGTCGCCGAGCCGTTCTTCACCCGCGAAGTCGGGGCACGGGTTGCCGATCGCCCAGTAGATCGTGTCGAGCTCCGGATCGTACGAGCCTGGCATCCATGTCGCGCCGCAGCCATGCTCGAGTGCCTGCCCGATCCATGTTTCCGATCCCGGCTCCCCGCGTTTCGGAATCGTGTAGAACCGCCACACGCGCTCGCCCGTAGACGCACGATATGCATCGAGGAATCCGCGTGCGCCTTCTTCGCCGCCCGCCACACCGACGACGAGCAGATCACCGACAGGCAGCGGTGGCGATGTCGCGCTGTACGAATCGAGATACGAGCCCATCTCGGCTTCCCAGAGACGCTGACCGGTAAAGCGATTGAATCCCAGCACGTGGGCGTGATCGGTCACCATGAACACGCGATCGCCGAGAACGGTCGCCCCGCGGTTCACGCCGATACCGGCCTCGCTGACAATGCCGCCATGACGGGGCTCGCTGTATGACCACAGCGTTCGTCCAGTCGTCGCGTCGAGGGCGTAAAGTGCGTTCCAACCTGGGACGTACATGATGCCGTCGACAACCACGGGCGTGGCCTGCGGCCGTGACTGCGGCATCGGAAACGTCCAGACCGGCGCGAGGCGTTGCACGTTCGAACGGTTGATCTGATCGAGAGTGCTGTAGCGATTGCCGGTATACGAGCCGTCGTAGTGAAGCCAGTCGCGTTTCGGAGCGATCGTCTTCTCGCGGTACACATCGCCGTCGCGCGACAAGAGCGTGAACTTCGTGCCGCCATTCTCGAGAAGGACGCCGGATGTCAGCGATTGCCCAAGAAGGATGCCTGTGCGCGAGCTCCCATCGGCCATCTTGATCGTTGTCGGTTTGGTGCTCCCAATCCCCGGGGCATCGGGCCGCGGCTCCGACGGCGGGAATACCGGAGGTGGAGGGCCCGGCAGACGGCTGCCCGTGTATCCACCAGTGGCCATGGCGGGATTCGTGCCGGCGAGCTTTCGCACGTCCTCGAGAATTTGTCGAAGTTCCTCGTCCGGCATCTGCGGGGGAACACTGTGATGTCCTTTGCGGATGAGCTCGGTGAGTTCCTTGTCGACGTGGAAACGCACGTAGGTGAGAATCGAGGGTCCCTTCGCGCCGGTCATCTCGCCGCCGTGGCACCCGGCGCAGCGATTCTCGTATCCTTGGGTTTGCGGTTGAGGTGATTGCGCGTTCGCCAACACTCCGAGACACAACAACCCCACCGCCGTTGTCAACGCGCGTCGCATTTGCCCTCCGTCAGCGGAAGCTCACTTCATAGGTGCGGCCGGCCTCGAGTCGAAGCTCCGCGCCGTCGGAGTGCTGACGGAACGTGACCACGAGATCGCCCGAGCGGACGGTTTGAATGGTCGTGCCGGCCGGCAGCCGAATCTTCTGCACACCGTCAATCGAGGGCCGCAGTGTCGCCGAAGTCAGCTTGCCGGACGCCCACGCCGCATCGACGGTGACACCTCCGCGTGCGCGCAGTCCGGTGTACTGCCCGTCAGACCAGGCACGCGGCAGGGCAGGGAGAAAATGGATGGCCCGGTCGTGGCTCTGCACAAGCATTTCGGCAACACCTGCCGTCCCGCCGAAGTTGCCGTCGATTTGAAATGGCGGATGCAAATCCCACAAGTTGGGCAGCGTCGATTTCGCGAGCAGCGCTTGATAGTTCGCATGGGCCTCGTTGCCGTCCTGCAGACGCGCCCAGAAGTTGATGATCCACGCGCGGCTCCAACCTGTGTGGCCGCCGCCGTTGGCGAGGCGCCGCTCGATCGTCGCGCGAGCGGCTTTTGCGAGCTGCGGAGTGCCGTGCGCCGTGATCTGATCGCCGGGATGAAGCGCGAACAACTGCGAAATGTGCCGATGCCCGGGATCGGGCTCGTCATAATCCTCAGCCCATTCCTGAATCTGGCCGTGTTTGCCAATCACCGGTGGAGGAATCCTCTTCTGCGTCGCCGCGACCTTCTGTCGAAACTCAGTGTCGATGCCCAGAATCTCGCTCGCCCGAATCACCTGCCTGAACAAGCCGGTAATGATCTGATGATCCATGGACGGACCCATCGACAGGATGCCGACTTGCCCGTTCGGCAAACGATAGCGGTTCTCGGGCGAAACCGATGGCCCGCTGACGAGCCTTCCCGGTGAGCGCGAATCCTCGACGAGATAGTCCAGAAAGAATTCCGCCGACTCCTTCATGACGGGATAGGCTTTTTCGAGAAACGCGCGATCGGGCTTGAACACATAGTGTTCCCATAAGTGCTGCGTCAACCACGCGGCACCTGTGGGCCATAACCCCGAGCGCGGTCGATCGCCGGGCGTCGTAAATCCCCATACGTCGCTGATGTGGTGCGCGACGAACCCGTTTGCACCGTAGTGCACACGCGCCGTCTTTCGGCCCGGCTCGCGCAGCGTCTCGAGATAATCGAAGAGCGGTTGATGCAGCTCGGCGAGATTGGTGACCTCAGCCGGCCAGTAGTTCATCTGAAGATTGATGTTCAGGTGATAGTCGCTGTCCCACGGCGGAAACATGCTGTCGTTCCACAGCCCCTGCAGGTTGGCCGGCAGGCCGCCTGGACGGCTGCTCGCAATCAGCAGGTAGCGGCCGAACCGAAAATAGAGCGCCTCGAGTCCCAGATCGGTCTCGCCTTGCTTCACTCGCTCAAGGCGCTCGTCTGTGGGCGTTCCGGCGAGTGGATCGGTATGATGCGAGCCAAGCACAAGGCTGACGCGGCGGAAGAACTTCTGATGGTCGGCGACGTGATCGGCCTTCAGCTTTTCGTACGGAGTCGCAGCCGCAGCCGACAGGGTTCGCTCCACCGCGGCGCGATGATCGTTGCCGCGGAAATTCGTTGCGGCGGTCACGACCAGCGTCATCGAGTTGGCCCGCTCGGCGTAAATGCGTTCCGGATACGCCTCGAGCTTTCCACCATCGGCCAGTACTTTCACAGACGCAAGAAACGACATCCCTTTGCCGCCGCCGAGCCCGCCGGCCAGATTCAAGCGATCGTTCGATGCGACCTCCGTCGTCGCGTCCTGCGGCCGATCGATCCATGTCGAGACCGTGATTTTTCCCGGCGCATTGGCGGTCATACGCAGCACGATCGCCTGGGCCGGGTGGCTGACGAAGACCTCGCGCGTGTAGCGCACATCGCCGATGCGATAGGTCAGACGTGCGACGGCACTGTCGATATCGAGCTCAAAGCGGTAGTCGGCGGGCGTGCTTTCGTGCTCGAACGTGAGCCTCAGATCGCCGAGCGACTGATACGACTCGAGCCTGAATGGCTGCCCCATCGAGTACTTCTCGGCCACCGCGTACGCCTCGACCGGCATGCCGGCAAACAGCAGCCGCCGCACTTCGGCGAGATGCTTCAGCGCCTCGGGGTTGTTCGTGTCGCGCGGCCCGCCCATCCACAGCGTGTTCTCGTTGAGCTGGATCCGCTCGCCTGTCACATTGCCAAAAACCATCGCGCCGAGCCTGCCATTGCCAAGCGGCAGCGCCTGGTTCCACTCACGAGCGGGATGCGTATAAAAGAGGACGTTCGGTGATGGCTGCTGAGCGCTGGCGGCAGATGCCACGGCGAGCAGAAATACGGCAGCAAGCAACCGAATCAGATGTTGCGGCATGGCTGGATGGTAGACCTTGACAGGAGGCGCATGCAAGGTAACCTGTGCGCTCAAAACGTGGCTTGTTACACAGATTCGCAGCGCAAAACCGCGCTGGAGCACGAACTGGAAAGGACCTAAAGATCTGCGGTTCTGGGTTCTTGGTGCTAGGTTCTGGGTTCTGGTTCCGGTTCTGGGTTCGGTGGTTCGCACGAGAACTCAGAATCTAGAACCTAGAACCTTGAACCGGAACCCAGAACCGCAGAACCCAGAACCCCGAACCGTACCGATACCAATACCGTACGATACCAATGACGACACGCTTTGCCCTCGCCACGATGACGATGTTGCTGATCTCCGCGATCGGACCGGTTGCGCAGCAACCGACGGACCGGCGCGCCGTGGTGTCTCGTGCCGACCTCGTGTACGACTCGACGGTCGACCGCAGCGAAGAAGGCATCCCCATCGGGAACGGGCGGATGGGCACGCTCGTCTGGACGACGCCTGGCGCGCTGAAGTTCCAAATCAATCGCGTGGATATTCAGCCCATTAACAAGGACACGCGGTCGTTCTTCGAGCGCAACACCGACTATATGGGCGGCGCCGGGTTCGTCGACATCGAGCTAGCCGGCGCGGGCGAAGACGTGTTCCCCGCCGGCGGCACAACCCAGCGTCTCTCCATTTTCGAAGGAAACCTCGACGTCAAAGGACGCGGTGTCTCCGCACGCCTGCTTGCGTGGCACGAGCGCGACGTGATTGCGATCGAAATTGACGACCGGCGCGCGGCGCCGGAGCCGATTCAGGTGAACCTGCGGATGCTGCGGTCCGCCTCGCAGTACTTCGGTGGGGCGATGGAAAAGATAATCGCCGATCGTGTCGTGACCGTTCGCACGCGCGAGCACACCGCGAGATCGCAGATTGCCGCACGTGACGGCCGCCTCGTGCTGACACAGGAGTTCGAAGAAGGTGAGCATCGGGCGAAATCTGCCGTCGCCATCGCGCTGCTCGGGCGGCGGACGGTATCACGATTCGCCGACGAAACCGAAGTGCGCCTCGTCTCGCCCGCCGAGCGTGGGCGCTTCGTCATCCTGATCGGCAGCGCAGCGGCTCTCGACGCAAGGCAGGACGTTGTGCCGGCCGCCCTGGCGAACCTCGACGCGGCCGCCGTCAAGAGCTTCGACGACATCGTCGGCGAGAATGCCGAATGGTGGTACGGGTTCTGGCAGCGTGGGACGATTGAGCTCCAGAGCGCCGACGGCGTCGCGAACTATGTCGCCGATAATTATCACTACTACCTGTATCTCATGGGCTCCACGTCGCGCGGGGCCTTTCCGCCGAAGTTCAACGGCATGCTGTGGAACACGGCCGGTGATTTACGGCCTTGGGGCACGCAGCACTGGTTCGCTAATCTCAGCTGTTACTACGAGGCGTTGTTTGCGGCGAATCGAATCGATCTCCTCGATCCGGTGTTCTCAATGTATTCGGGCATGTACGACGCGTCGGCCACGGCCGCGCGCCAGCAATGGGGCAGCGAGGGGATCTACATTCCTGAAACGGTGTGGCACGATGGCCTGGCTCGCCTGCCAGACGACATCGCCGCCGAGATGCGGGATCTCTACCTGCTGCGAAAGCCGTGGTCCGAGCGCAGCGCCCGCTTCCTCGAATATGCGCGGACAGGACATCCGCATTCGAGCCGCTGGAACTGGTGGGGCGACGGTCGCTGGACAAACGGCGCCTGGGTGCCAACCGAACGTCCAACGGCGCCGTTCAGCCCTGTGAATCACATCCTGGGAACGACGGCGAAGATTGCCTACCTCTATTGGCGCCGGTACGAATACACGGAGGACGCCTCGTGGCTGCGCGATCGCGCGTATCCGATGATCAAGGGCGCGGCTGAGTTCTATCGGCATTTCCCGAACGTGCGTAAAGAGGCTGACGGCAAGTATCACATCCATCACGTCAACAGCAACGAAAGCGTGATGGGCGCGCACGACACAGACGAAGATCTCTCGGCGATGCGCGGCATCTTCGCCGCTGCCATCCGCGCAAGCGAGGTGCTCGGTCAGGACGCATCGCTGCGAACGGAGTGGCAGGAACGGCTGGCGAATCTGGCGCCGCTGCCGACGAGTGCCCATCCCGATGCGCTGCGCGCCGCCGACTATGCGGGGCCGCCCGTGTTCGTTCGCGGGTTGAAGCCGACCGCCAACAACAATACGGGGTTCACACCCGATGGCAACAGCCTGCCGATGTGGTTTTTCGACCTCGTCAATCTGGAATCGCCCGACAAAGAAATGCTCTCCGCCGCAAATGCCACGTTCGATCGCACCTATCGCGCTGGGATCGGCGCGACCACACCCGTTGGGGTGCTGTCGAAATGGGCGATTGCCGGCACCATGCTCGGCCGGGTCGAGGCGATGCGCTTTCTCGTCCCCAACCAGATGCGTGCGCTTACTGCTGAACGCCAGACGGCGTACCTCGGCGGCCGTCCGCTCCGCAATCGTCTGACATTGCGGGAGGGACCTCAGGCGCTCGATGCGCAGCGGCTCGGCCGCGCCGCCGAAGCGTTACAGCTGGGGCTCCTTCAGAGTGCTCCCGGCGTTCCTGGCGGCGAGCCAGTTATCCGGCTCTTTCCCGCGTGGCCCGACGAATGGGACGCGAGGTTCACGCTGCGAGCACGGGGCGGATTTATCGTCACGGCCGCCAAACGAGGTGGCCGGGTTGAATCAGTCCAGCTTCGTTCGGAAGCGGGTTCGGTCGCGCGGATGCGTAACCCGTGGGGAGCATCGGCGGTGACGCTCTTCCGAAACGGAAAACGATCGCAACAATTGAAAGGCGCGGTGCTTCTGTTTGATACTGAGATCGGTGAAGTTGTAGAGATACGAGTCAATTGATATGCGCTGGACTCTCATCTTCGTCCTGGCGTTTGTAAGCGTCACATCCGCTCAGCAAACACCGTCCAGGACACCGCCGCCCGGAAGCGACATCTCCGCACGAGATAGCGATCGCATCGTCGTCGAAAATGACGCGCATATTCAGATTGTTCGCCGGCGTCAGGCGACCATTCGCACCATCTTCAACCAGGAAGAACGAGTGCTGATTGTCCTCGTCGATTATTCGAAACCTGGCGAATTCCCTGATGGCCAGGTCGATTGGGCGTTCAACTTCTACCAGGTCGAAGGGGCCTGGCCGCTTGAGCAACGGTGGGAAGCGCTGACGGCGATATTTCAGTATGAAGGCGAGCGTTCGCGTCCAAGAGGACTCGGCTTCGAAACGCCTCGAGGCCTGGTCCAGCTTGTGCCGGGCTCGCCGGCGTCCACACCAGACCCGCGGGCAGTCATTGTCCTGTCTCACGGGGGCTCGTCCGGTGGTCCGCGTCGCGCTGTGTCGTTTGCGGAAGCCGAAACGCTTCAGCTAGCAGACGCCGCGCGCAGCAAAGCATCGGGCGCGACCGTCAGCACGCTGATGGGTCCAGCTGGTTCGGGCGTGACAGGCACGGGAACGGCATCGGCATCAGTAACGCCTGGTACCGCCGCCGTGTCCGTAGGGATACGAGGACCGAACGGCGCACCGCGAACAATCCGCAATGTCGCGCCGCAATCGACAACCGGCCCACAACAAATCAGGACGCCACCGCCTGCGGGCCAGGAGATCGCAGCGAACGACGGCGATCGCGTGATCGTCGTCGATGACGCGCAGGTTCAGATTATTCGACGGCGGCAGGCCATGCTTCGCACTATCTTCCGTCAGGAACAACGGCTACTGATCGTCCTCGCCGACTACGCACAGCCCGGCCAATTTCCTGATGGAGAGGTCGATTCGACATTCAACTTCTACGAGCTCGAAGGCAATTGGCCGCTCGCCCCACGATGGGAAGCGCTGACGACGATGTTTCAGTATGAAGGAGATCCGCAGTTTCCAACCCGATATGCCCTCGCAACGCCGGAGGGGCTTGTGCATCTCTCGCCCGGCCGCCCGGGGATAAGAAAACCAGATCCCACCGCGATCGCCGACGTATGGTTTCGCGGATCGAGCATCGGCCTGCGCAGCGGATTATCGTTTGCGGAAGCTGAACAACTTCAGTTGGCCGAGGCGGCGAAGCGTCGGAACGCGCCTACGTCTTCTTCGGCAGCGCCCGCGTCGCCCCAGTAGAGATCCCGCCATCCACCAGCAGCGTCTGACCGGTAATGTACTCGCTGGCGTCTGATGCGAGGAATACGACGGGACCTTCGAGGTCGCTCATTTTCCCCGGCCGGCGCATCGGAATGCGATCGACGAGATAGGCGACCCATTCGGGATCTTCGTACATCACCTTGTTCTGCTCGGTCTTGAACCATCCCGGCGCCAAACAGTTCACCGTGATGCCGTGCGGGCCCCAATCGTCTGCCAGGCTCATCGTCAGTTGGCGGATGCCGCCACGGCTCGCGCCGTAGGGACCGAGACCGGCGTAGCCCATCACCGACGTCACCGAACCGATATTGATGATGCGTCCGCGGCCGTGCGGAATCATCTCCCTCGCCACCGACTGCGCGACGAAAAATGCTCCGCGCAGGTTCGTATCGAGAATGAGATTCCAGTCGTCCCACGTCACGTCGACCGCCTTCTTGCGCACGTTGCAGCCGGCGTTGTTGACGAGAATGTCGATGCGAGCGTAAGCCTTCGCCGCATCGCCCACCATTTTCCTGATGCTGTCTTCATTGCGGACGTCGAGCTCCAGCGGAACGGCACGACGGCCGAGCGATTCGACTTCGTTCTGAAACGGCTTCAGCGAGTCGAGCGTGCGGCTGGTGATGACGAGATCGGCGCCCGCTCGTGCGAGGGCACGTGCGAACGTCTGACCGAGTCCGCGGCTTGCACCGGTAACGATGGCGACTTTGCCCGAAAGGTCGAACGAAGAATTCTGCATTGGGGCTATGGTTGAAGTATCACCTTCATCAACGCCTTGTCACCGCCGTAGAGCCGCTCGAACAATCCAGGGGCGTCGTCGAGCGAAGCCTTCAAGCTGATGAGCGGATCGACGTTGACGGCGCCACGCGCGAGCAGGTCGATGCACTCCGGAATCTCGCCGCTCGATGCGCAGGACCCCAGGACAGATATTTCGCGGCTGACGACCTCCTGAAGCGGTAGCTCCACCTTGGGGGACAGGTTGCCAACCAGCACGACCGTTCCGCCCTTGCGCAGGCTGCGGATGGCGGTGAGCACCGTGTTGCCATGGCCCACGACCTCGAACGAGGCATCAGCCCCTCGTCCGTTCGTCAGATCGCGGACAGCCGCCGGGATGTCACCGTTCTCTGGATTCAGCGTGCGCGCGGCACCGAGACGCTGTGCGAGCGCCAATTTGTCGTTGTCCACATCGACGGCGACGATATTGCGGCAGCCCTTGTCCTTGAGCACCTGAATCACCAACACGCCGATCATGCCGGAGCCGACCACCACCACCGTGTCGTCGGGCCTGGGAACATGACGACTCACGGCGTGCACGGCGATCGACACGGCCTCGATCAACGCGGCACGTTCGAACGGCAGGCTGTCGGGAAGCTTGTACAGGATTCGAGCAGGCACTGAGACGTACTCCGCGAATGCACCATGCCGGCGGTACTCGCCGCACGACACACCGAGGACTGTCCGGTTGTCGCAGAGATTAATCCTGCCGCTCTTGCAGAAGTCGCATTCCCCGCACGACACGGTCGAATCGAACGTGACGCGATCGCCGGCCTTGAAGTCGCGGACACCGCGGCCGGCACGGTCGATCACGCCGGCGGCTTCATGGCCCATCACCAGCGGAGGAATGCGGCGACCGGTCGACCCGTCGTATCCGTGGATGTCGCTTCCGCAGATGCCGCACGCGCGCACGCGGACGAGCACTTCGTCGTCGCCAATCTCGGGAGTGGGCATCTCGACGACAGACAGTTTTTTGTACTCAGACAGTAGGAGTGCTTTCATCGAGTTCCTCAGCATTGCCGCATTTTCGATTGACGATTGCCGCATTGATTGACAATTGGCGATTGATAATCTGCGATTCGAGCTGAGATTCCCATTCAGCAATCGTCAATCAGTCCGCAATTGTCAATCGAGAATATGGCAATGCTATCGAAGCAACAGCTGCACTTGAGTATAGATTGTGAGTGCTGCCAACGATCCGAAGAGCAGCGTCGACCAGACAAGCGTCGCCGTTCGGAACGGGCTGATGCGGATGGCGGGCGGCAGCATCTTCCGGTTGAGCGCGATGAGCATGAAAGAATAGAGAAACATCATCATGCCGCCAGTCGAGGCCGAAATGACGAGCAGCGTGAGTGGTTGAGACATGCCGGCCAGGAGAATCGTGCATCCCAATCCGACCATTCCCCACACGAGCCAGAAATACATGCGGCTCTCGGACGCGCGCGGCACGTAGGTCGTCTTCATAACGTCTGCGGCGAGACGGCTGGTGTAATCGATGATGCCCATGGCCGATCCGAAGAGCGAGAAGGCGCCTGTGGCCAGGAAGAGCACGCCAAACCACCGCCCGACGGACCGTTCGAGCTGCTCTGCCTCGATTCTCAAAAACGAGACGTTATTCGGAAGATTCGGCTCGCCGAACAGGGTCGAGTGCGCAAGCAGCGACGTGAGACCAATCGTCACAACGGTGACGAGCACGAAGCTGAATACCTGTTCGATGTTGGCGAACCGCCACCAACTTCTCCACCGCTCCATGTTCGTGGACGTCGTCTCGAAGATGTAGCTTGTCGCCGACAGGTCTTTCGCTTCCGGTGCGCCGGTCACAGGGCTGACCAGCCGCGGTACAGTACTGACCCATGCCGAATCCCTTGTCGCGGATCCAGTTGCTCTGACAGAGGTTCTGCGCACCGCCCGAGCCGGCAAACGCGATGGCTCCGAAGATCAACGCCACGCTCAACCCCTCAGGAAGCCCGCCGATGCCGGCGAACGCCGTGGGCAGCGCCCGCCACGACTCCGGCTCGATGGCGAACGCAACACCCAGGACGACGAGCACGAGCACCGCCGCAACCTTCACGAAAATGAGCCGCTCGAGCGCAACGTAAATGACCGGTGCAAACGTCAGGGAAAAGCCGATGACGAGGAGACTCACAACGGCGATGATCGTCGGGCTTCCACCGAACAGATAGCTCGCCAGTGTGGCCGAGCTGATCGCCCATCCGGGCCAGAGATTCGCAAAGTAGGCCATCACGGCAAATACGAGGCCCCAGTGCCGCCAGAAGCGGTTGAACCCGGTGACAGCGGTCTCGCCGGTTGCGAGCGTGTACCGCTCCACTTCCATGTTCAAAAAGAATTGCGTCACTACACCGATCATCGCGCCCCAGAGCAGGACGAGGCCGACTTGTGACGCGATGTACGGCCACAACACGAACTCTCCCGACGACAATCCGACGCCGCCCGCGACGATGCCCGGGCCGACCAGCCGCCAGTAATTGCTCGGCGGCTCGGGCATATCTCGAACTTCACGCACCGGGAGACCATCTTCGGGGACGGTCGCCACGGGCAGAGCCGCGTCTCGCACAGCGGGCATCAGGAGCCTCCTTGCCTGCCATCGCACGCGGATGCGGTTCGCGCGCCGGCAGAGCCTGTCTCGCCGTAGCACGCCTGCTTTCGCCGTGCGAAGGCGGAACTGCTCATTCTATACTTGCATCACCGATAACCACATGGAGCGTGGAGCCGTGCTCGAGACTGCCCGGAAGGTGGATAAGCCTGTCGACACGTCTCAAGTCGCCGAATCGAACTTCGGACAATGGATGGCGCTGACGGCCGCGCTGCTGGGCTGGATGTTCGACGGCTTCGAGATGGGACTGTTTCCCCTCATTGGGGGACCCGCGCTGGCCGATCTGCTCGGCGCCGGGGCCGCAAACCAGGCCACACAGTGGTTCGGCGCCATCATCGCTGTGTTCCTCGTCGGCGCCGCAACCGGCGGTGTGTTTTTCGGCTGGCTCGGCGATCGCATCGGACGCGTCCGGGCAATGTCGCTGAGTATCTTCACCTATGCGGTGTTCACTGGACTGTGCGGATTCGCAACCGAGGCGTGGCACATCGCGGCGTTGCGGTTCGTCGCCTCGCTTGGCATGGGCGGCGAGTGGTCGCTCGGTGTTGCGCTCGTCAACGAAATCTGGCCCAACAAATCACGGGCGCTGATTGCAGGACTGATCGGAGCCGCCGCGAATCTCGGATTCCTGATGGTCGGCGTGTTGAGCATCGGACTGCACAGCTTCATCGGCGGGGTCGAAGCACTGCTGCTCAATGTCGGGATGCCGGCGTCGATGGTGAGCCGCCTGCTGGCAAATTCCGGATGGCGCTTCCTGATGATCAGCGGTGCGCTGCCGGCGCTGATGGTGTTTTTCATCCGGCTGTTCGTGCCCGAGTCGAAGAAGTGGGAACACGAACGCGCGCGTGGTGCCACTTCGCACTGGTCGAACGGTGATTTGATTGGCGTAGCCACGGGCTGCCTCGCCTGCATCGCGATCATCTGGAGCTGGTCGCCCCTGGGCACGGGACCGGCCGCGGCCGTCATGATCACGGTTCTCGGCGTCGCGGCCGCCCTGTGGGGATTTCTGTTTCCGGTGCGGCGTTACCTCAATCGCGCCGTCGCCGCCGGATCCCTGGCCCCGCAACAGCAGGCGATCGTCATCCGCCACATGCTGCTTGGCGCCGGTCTCGCCGGCGTCGCATTGCTCGGCACCTGGGGGTCGATTCAGTGGGCACCCCGCTGGGCCTTCCAGCTCGAGCCCGACCCGAGCCGGTTCTCGAGGGAGTACACGCAAATCTCGTCGGCCCTGGGCGCCATCGTGTTCCCCATTCTCGCGGGGGTCATCGCCGGGCGGTATGGCCGCCGGATAACATACGCGGCGCTTTGCGCTGGATCGATCCTGTCGTGCCTGCTGCTCTATCAAGGCAACGATCGGTTCGACGGGTTCTTTCTCGTCTCGATTTTTCTCGCCGGCGGCATCACCGCGGCGTTCTACGGATTTTTCCCGTTGTACCTGCCGGAACTGTTTCCCACCGTCGTGCGCGCGACAGGCCAGGGATTCTCCTATAACTTCGGTCGGATTCTCGCTGCGGTCGGCGGCTTACAGACCGCAACGCTCATGGGCCTGTTCGGCGGAAGCTTTCCGATGGCCGGCTCTGTGCTGACCGTCTTCTACGCGGTCGGCCTCGTAATTATCTGGTTCGGTCCCGAGACCAAGGGCAAGCCGCTGCCCGAATAAAGACACAACCACAGAGACCCACAGAGGACAGAGAGGGGACCAAGAACACTCTTCTCCGTGCTCTCTGTGTTCTCTGTGGTGAACATTGACCATCAGTAAGACATAAATTCCCGTCTGGAATCGAACAGGCCGGGCATGCTCTATGCACCTGTTTCCTCTGGAGGATTTTATGTTCCGCATCCTGGTTTTGATCTTGTCTCTTGCTTCAGCCGCCACTCTGTACGGTCAGGGTGCGCGCATGCGCTTTGAATCAATGGATACAAACGGTGATGGGGTGATTACTCGCACCGAGTGGCGCGGGTCGCCGCGAACGTTCGAAAACAACGACTGGAATGGCGACGGCCGCCTCTCCGGCGATGAGGTCGCGATTGGCCGGCAGCGCGGCACGAACTGGGAGCAGGCCGATCATGCTCCGAATCGCTACGAGCGTTATGCCAACTGGACCCAGGCCGGCTTCAACAATCTCGATCACAACCGCGATCGCGCGATTACGCCGAACGAATGGCATTTCGATCGCGAGACATTCCAGCGCGTCGATCGCGATCGCGACGGAGCGCTCCAGCTGTCGGAGTTCCTCGGGTCTGGAGTCGACGACCTCCGCGGAGACAACTTCGACGATATCGACATGAACAACAACGGACGCGTCGAGCGCAACGAATGGTACGGAGGCCCCGATGTCTTCAACGACCTCGATCGGAACCGGGACGGCGTGCTGAGCCGTTTCGAGGTCGTGGGAAGCCAGGACACGACGGGCGATACGTGGGACGAATTCGCCTCGCTCGACTATAACCGCAACGGATCGATCAGCCGCGACGAATGGCACTGGTCGGCCGCCAGCTTCAACCAACGCGATGCCAACCGCGACGGCATGCTCTCAGCTCGCGAGTTCAATACCAGCGGCGGCGCTCCCGGCGGCGCTGTTGGAACGAGCGGCGCGTCACGAACGGTCCGAGTGAATCCGCAGGCGCGCTGGACTGACGCCGGCATCACCGTGCGCGCCGGCCAGACCGTCACCCTGGACGCCAGCGGCACGATCACGATGAGCGACAATCCGCAGGACACGGCGACCCCTGCCGGTTCGCAGACGGGACGTCGCGCCAACGACGCGCCGATCCTGAACCAGCTCGCCGGTTCGTTGATTGCGCGGATTGGTGACTACGGCCCGATCTTTCTCGGCGACCGGGGCTCGTTCACCGCACCGGTCAGCGGCCGCCTGTATCTCGGCGTCAACGACGATCACCTGCCGGATAACAGAGGAGAGTTCGTGGTCAATGTCCGGTAGCGATCAACGCCGGCGTCAGTCCACATGGTCGGCATTGATTTCGATCACATTCCGATCGGGATCGAGGATGTGAATTTGCGGATAGCCGGTCACGCTCGATGTATTGACACGCATCGAGCGGCCCGGCTCGTCGTTGGTCGCGCGAAGGCCTTTTGATTCGAGGTGCGAGAGCGCGGCGCGAAAACTCTTCACGCGAAGCGCAAAGTGGCAGTCCTCCAGCGTCACCCCTTTGCCGGTCCTGAACGTGGGATCTCTCGATACGATCAGATGCACCTCTTGGTCGCCAACGCGATACCAGGCGCCGTCGAATGGAAAAATCGGCCGCGGAATCTCTTCGAGCCCGAGAATCCCACTGTAGAAGTGCTTCGCGCGTGCGAGGTCGCTCACCGAGATCGCGACGTGATGCAAAGTGTCAAAGTCCAGCATGACGGACCATGTCCTGCAGGTTGCGGCCGCAGATGAGGCTTCCCTGAAACTTGTCGCCGTTCGGCCCTTTCCAGTGGGTCTCGAGACTGATCGTCCGCCGGTATCCATCGCGCGCGAGCGCCGCGATTTGTCCCGGCCAGTCGATCGACATTTCGCCAAGCGGGCCAAATACGGGCACATGATCGCGCACGTCGCAGTCCTTCGCGTGCACATGCACGATGCGAGAGAGCGGAAGCTGGAGGTAGCCGTCTGGAAACGGTGTCTCTCCCGCAACAAGCGCGTTCGCCGGATCCCAGATGACCTGAAGGGCCGGCGTGCTGACGGCCGCAAGCAGCCGCGCTGTCTCGGCACCGGTGGCGATATGACACGCGTGCTCGTTCTCGATGCCGATGGTCAATCCTCGCTTGCCCGCCTGCTCAGCAAGCTCGCGCAAAGCCGACGCGACCCGCTCGAAGCAGGCGTCAGGATCGACGGTGCGCCAGTAGGAGAACACCCGGACCACCTGCGCGCCGCTTCGCTCGGCGATGTCGAACGCGCGCGTTGCCAGTCGCGGCTGGTCGTCGAAGCCGAATGCTGCGCTGAACATGTCCTGCTGGATGTGCGGCGCGATCGGAGGCGAGTCCGGAAGGGTGCACTTCAACACCGGCGAGGCGATTGACAGCACGCGCATACCGCGCGCTTCGACTCGCGCGCGCACATCGTCCACTTCTGCGTCGGTGTGATCGATGATGTTCTTGCCATTGACGACCCGCAGTTCGGCAAACGTCATCCCAAGGCCAGCCATCGCTTCGAGCGCGCGGTCCAGATTGTCGGGTGAAAACTCGTCGGTGACCGCGCCGATCTGGAAGACGGGGTCGGGAGGGAGGTTCGTAGACGTCACCGGCGAAAGCCCCTCCCAACCCTTTTTACTTAATCGGCGCCGGCTCGAGCCGCGGCGAGAGCAGGTGCACCATCAGGAGCGCCAGAAGATACGCCGACGCCGCGATGATGAACACCGGCACATAACTGCCGGTGTACTGCAGCACTGATGCAGTCACTTTTGCGATCAACATGCCGCCAATCGCTCCGGCGGTGCCGCCGAAGCCGACGACCGAGCCAATCGCCTGCTTCGGGAACATGTCGGACGTCAGCGTGTAGACGTTGGCCGACCAACCCTGATGCGCAGCGGCCGCCAATCCGATCAAGCCGACCGCGACCCACAGATTCGAAGCCTGTGCGGCAAACACGATGGGCGTCACGGCGATTGCACAGGTCAGCATGGCTGTCTTACGCGCGGCGTTCACCGACCAGCCGCGCTTGATGAGCGTAGACGACAGCCAACCTCCGCCGACGCTGCCGACGTCGCCAATCAGATAGATCGCCACAATCGGCGGTCCCATCGTCGTAAGACTGAGGCCGTAGTTCCGATAGAGAAAGTCGGGGATCCAGAAGAGGTACAACCACCAGATCGGATCGGTCATGAACTTCGCCACCGCGAAGGTCCATGCCTGGCGATGGGGAAGAATCTGACTCCACGACATCTTCGTGGTGGGCTCGGGCGGATCGCTGCGGATGTACGCGAGCTCTGCCTTGCTCACGCTCGGGTGCTCTTCGGGCGAGCGATACGAGACCCACCACAGGATCAGCCAGAGGAATCCGATCGCGCCTGTCGCGATGAACGCCCACTCCCATCCGTATGAAATCGTGATGATCGGCACGATCAGCGGCGTCAGCAGCGCGCCGATATTCGTGCCGGCATTGAAGATGCCTGTGGCGAACGCGCGCTCCTTGCGCGGAAACCATTCGGCGACGGTCTTTATCGCGCCTGGAAAGTTTCCGGCCTCGCCGATACCAAGCGCAAACCGCGCGCCCATGAAACCTGCCACCGAGGCGCTGTAGGTCAGTCCCACCATCGAGAGGATCGCCGCCACGCCCCCGCCGAAATACAGAACCCATGCATGGGCCATTGCCGCGATGCTCCAGATGACAATCGCGATCGCAAAACCCACACGTGTGCCAAGGCTATCCATCAGACGCCCGGCGAAGAGAAAGCCGATGGCGTAGGCGAGCTGAAATGAAAAGACGATGTCGCCGTAGTCGAGCTCACTCCAGCCGAACTGCTGCTGCAGCGTCGGCTTCAGGATGCCAATCACCTGACGATCGATGTAGTTGATGACTGACGCAAAGAACAGCAAGCCGCAGACATACCATCGGTAATAACCTGCCTTCGTCGCGCTGGCGACGCCCGTTGCAACGGCAGGTCGCGCGGAGGCCGGGGCCTGAATGCTCATGCGCACTCCTTATGTAGGGCGGGTCTTGCGTTGTAGACCCATTATCGTCCAAGCCAGCCGCCGTCGACGACGAGCACGTGCCCGTTCACATAATCCGACGCGCGCGACGCAAGAAAGACGACCGCGCCCCCCAGATCCTCGGGTTCGCCCCATCGTGCCGCTGGAATCCGCTCGCCAATCTGCCGGCTGCGCACCGGATCGGCGCGAAGAGCGCTCGTGTTGTCGGTCTTCATGTAACCGGGCGCGATGGCGTTGACGTTGATCCGGTGAGCCGCCCACTCGTTGGCCAGCGCCTTGGTGAGCTGCGCCACACCGCCCTTCGCGGCCGCGTAGCCCGGAACCGTAATTCCCCCTTGAAACGAGAGCAACGAGGCGATGTTCACAATCTTGCCACCGGTGCCCCGCGCGATCATATGCGCGCCGGCCGCCCGGCTCAAAAGAAACACGCTCGAGAGGTTGACGGCAATCACTTCATCCCACATGGCTTCGGGATGCTGCGCTGCCGGCGCCCGCTGAATCGTGCCGGCGTTGTTGACGAGAATGTCCAGCTGTCCGAATGCCTCCACGACGGCGGGTACAAGCCGAGTAGTCTCGTCGCGTTTCGCCAGGTTCGCGGTGAAGCTTCGCGCCTGACGCCCTTTCGCCGCGACCGCGGCCTCTGTGGCGGCCGGCACCTGCTCGCTGGCGTGAAGCGCAACGTCGGCGCCCGCGTCGGCAAGCGCAAGTGCCATGGCCGCTCCCAGCCCGCGCGAGGCGCCCGTGACGAGCGCAACCTTCCCTGAGAGATCGAAGAGACCTGAAGTCATCGTCCATCGTCCATCGTCCATCGTCCAGACGATCGACGATGGCCGATCGACGATGGCCGATGACGGATTTGAGGCCTCGCTTATCCGCCCAGGAAATCCTCGCGCCGCGGCGTGAAGATATCCACCAGCACCACTTCTTCGTCGAGCATCGTCGCCCCGTGCGGAAGATGTGGAGGAAAGTGCAGAACGTCACCTGGAGAGCACACGCGCTCGACGCCATCGATGATGTAGAGCACGCGGCCGCGTTCCACGATGGTCATCTGTTCGTGCTCATGTGCGTGAATGGCCGTCACGACGCGCGGCTGGATCGTGAGCCGGCAGATCATGAGCTTCTCGCCCACGACCATTTGACGCGCTATGCCCTCAGCGATCTGCTCCGAGGGGATCGCTTGCCAGTTCATTTCTTCCCCTTGTCGAGCCCCGACCCGCCAGCCGCAAACTCGGGCTGCACGTTGACGACGCCAAACAGCCGGTCGTCGTCTTCGCGGGTGGCGGCCATCATCCAGAGGAAGTTGATCTGGCCGCCTGGCGCCGCCACGTTCGGATGATATCCGGCGGGCATCAGCACGACATCTCCTTCACGCACGATCGTCGCGACTTCGGGATCGGTCCTGTTGGTATAGACCAACTGCACACCAAACGCCGGGGCGGGCATGTCGATGTAGAGGTAGGCCTCCTCGGCCAGAACCGCGTGCTCGTGAGGCGGCCACGACGTCCAGTTGCCAGGCTGGCTGAACGTCACTCCCGCCATGAGACGCCCGGCCTGAACGTTCTTGCCAATCAAAATGTTCAGCTCACGCTGCGCACCCGGCCCGCCGGCCGCAAAGTGCAGACCCGGATCTTTCTGCACATCGGCGTACGACACGAATTGGACGGCGTGACGCTTCACGACCGGGGCCGACACCTCGGCAAGGTCGCAACCCTCTGCGCCCGGCGTGATATCGACAGACGCGTCGCGCGGCACGTAGAGGGCATCGTAGCGTCCCAGTCTGTATGTCGAGCCTTCCGTTTTCACTGCCGCCGATCCCTTCAGTCCGATGAGGCTCGTCTCACGATCCGCCGTGTCGAATCGGATCGCCGCGTCGCCCGGGCTCAGGATGATGCGTCCATAGCGAAGGTGACGCGCGGCGGTGCGGCCGGGCTCCACCGAGAAGGTGCGGCCCCTCGCTGCTGCCGTGTTGCGGACAATGCAGCTATCTGTCGTGATCGCTTGGATATTCATAGATTCGTTACTTTACCGCTGAACGCGACCCGATGCGTCACCCTTCGCAAGGCGGTCGACGTCGGCTACCGAAACGCGGTTGAAATCACCTGGAATCGTCTGTTTGAGGGCGCTCGCCGCCACAGCAAACCGCAGTGACGATTCGGGATCGCGGCCGGACATCAAACCATAGATCATACCGGCGGCAAAGCTGTCTCCGCCTCCAACACGATCGACCAGCCGAACGTCGTAGCGCTGGCTTTGGACGAACTGCCCGGAAGAGTTATCCCAAAGAGCCGCGCTCCACCCGTTGTCGCTCGCCGACGTGCTCTCACGAAGCGTGATCGCCACGAGCGACGGTCCGAACTCTTTCGACAGGCGTTCGGCGACGCTCTTGTATCCTTCGATATTCAGGTGGCCGGACGTGACATCGGTGTTCGGCACTTCGAGACCGAGCACCGACTGGATGTCTTCTTCATTAGCCACAACGACGTCGACCTTCGACATGAGCGGCCGCATCACCTTCTGCGCCTGTGCTTCGGTCCAGAGCTTCTTGCGGAAATTGAGATCGACCGACACCTTCGCCCCGGCTTTGGTGGCCGCCTCCAATGCCTCGCGCGTGCTCGCCGCCGCTTTGTCACCGAGCGCCGGCGTGATACCCGTCACATGGAACCAGGCCGCGCCCTGAAACACACGGGCCCAGTCGATGGTTCCTGGCTCGAGCTCGCTGATGGCCGAGTGGGCGCGATCGTAAATCACATTCGACGCACGCTGGCTCGCGCCGGCCTCGACAAAATAAATCCCGATGCGGTCGCCGCCGCGCACGATGAAATCGGTCTTCACACCTTCGGCACGCAGCGCGCGCACCGCGGCTTCGCCAATCTCGTGTTTTGGCAGCCGCGTCACGTAATAGCTGTCGAGGCCGAACTGTGCGAGGCTGACAGCCACGTTCGCTTCGCCTCCACCGAAAGTCGCTGAAAAGAACGGGGTCTGGAGGAAGCGCTCGAACCCCGGCGGGCTCAGCCGCAGCATGATCTCGCCGAACGTGACGACCTTAGACATGTTTTGATCTCGCGGCTGCGACGTTGGCAACCATACGCCGCGCGTTGGCTTCGATGACGTCGAATTGTTTCGCAGCGATCGCCTTCGCATCGAGCAGCGCCGATCCGACACCGACGGCGACAGCGCCGGCCTTCAGCCAGTCGCCAACGTTGTCGATCGATACGCCGCCGGTCGGCATCAGCTTCACGTGCGGCAAGGGCCCTCTGACGTCTTTGAGGTAACTCGGGCCAACCGAAGTTGCGGGGAACACTTTCACGATGTCGGCGCCGAGATCCCAGGCCGTCAGAATCTCCGTCGGTGTAAAGCAGCCCGGCATGACGGGAATGCCGTCTTCATGGGCGGCCTTGATGACGTCGGGCCGGAGGACCGGGCTGACGATGAACTGCGCGCCGGCGCGTGCGGCGCGATGTGCGGTATCGGCGTCGACCACGGTCCCCGCGCCGAACAGAAAGTCTGACGGCAATGTCGGCGCGATCTCGGCGATCAGCTCAATCGCGCGAGGCACCGTCATCGTCACTTCCAGCGCCTTTACGCCGCCCCTGGCAAGCGCATCGACGATACCGCGCACCGCGGACGCATCCTGCAGCCGGATGATCGCGACGACGCCCAACCGTTCGATTTCACCGACAACTTCAGATTGCGATCGCTTCGTCATAAGCGTGGAATTGATAGTCCGCCATCCACATTGAACACGGTCCCCGTGGCGTACGCGACGTCGCCGCGCAGCAGCGATACCACCGCGCGTCCGACATCATCCGGTTGTCCCCAGCGTGCCTCCGGGACGAGTCCCTCGGCAATGCGCTTGTCGTACACCTCTTTCACGCCCGCGGTCATATCAGTCGCGATGATGCCGGGCCGGACTTCGTACACCGGAATGCGATCTGGCGCGAGTCGGATGGCGAACAGCTTCGCGGCCATCGACAGGCCGGCTTTGCTGACGCAATACTCGCCCCGATGGGGTGATGCCATCTCGGCCGACACCGAGGTCAGGAACACAATCGCCCGTGGCGCATTGTCTGCTGCCTGCTGAGCAAAGAGGCGCGCGACTGCCTGAGTGAGAAAGTAGGGGCCCTGCAGATTCGTGCGAAGCACCTCTTCGAAGCTTGCTTCCGTGGCCGCGAGCAGATCGGCGCGCACCCGAGGCGCACGGCCGGCATTGTTGACGAGCGCATGAAGCCCGCCAAAATGCGAAAGCGTCGACGTCAGCAGCTGCGCACGATCGCTCGCACTGCCGATGTCGGCAGGCCAGTACTGGGCCTCGCTGCCGGCCGCCGACAGTTCCTTCACCACGTCGGCAACTTCTTCGCGCGCGCGAAGGCCGCAGAGCGCGAGCGCCCATCCTTCGCGCGCGAGCGCGCGCGCGATGCCGAGGCCAATGCCCCGTGTGCCACCGGTGACGAGGGCAACACGTCTAGTCATTATTTAGATTGTCATGGGGCCCCACCCCCATGACCTGTGCCTCGCGGCCTTTGGCCGCTCGGCGATCGCGCTGCGAATCACTCTTTGCTGGCTCCTCAACTACCCTTCTCGGCGGAACCGAAAAACGTGTAGTACGGTGCCCCTTCGGCGATTCGTTTCACGTACAGTGCTGCCTCGCGCAGGTGGTAGTCGCCCCACATGCTCGATTCGCCGCGCGGAGTCTTCGAGCCTGCGGGCACATGATCCCATCCGTTCGGCCGGTGATAGATCGAATGGAGCAGCAGCCCCTGATGATCGCCGGCGCGACTGAGATACGGCCCGGTTTCATCCAGCAATGTCTCGAGCACGCGCAGCCCCGCCTGCTCGTATCTGGTGCCGTCGCCACCGCGACGCGCCACGACGTGCGCGAGCCGCAGCAAGCCTTGCGCGGCGATCGCGGCAGCAGAGCTGTCAACCGGCTCGTGGCCGTTGAACGGATCGGCGGACCGTGAGCCCCAGTCACCAAGCGCGGTCAGTCCCGGCGCACCCGTATCCCAAAATGGAATGCCGTCGGCCGCAGCCGCGTGATCGACATAGAAATCGCACGTCGCCACCGCCGCGCCATAAAGGGGCTCAGACCCCCTTTTTTCGTTTTTCGTAAATCGCGTCAGGTCGCCATCGCCGTCCACCGTCTCCAAAAACTCCAACTGCTCGGCAAACCCCAGCATGGCCCACGCAAGCCCCCGCGTCCACGTCGAGAACGGCGAGTAGCCCTGTTGCGAGCTCGGCCCGCGATAGGTGCCATTAGCGGCATTGAACAGACTTTCGTGCGCGGTTCTGCCACGCACATCGTATAGGTCACGACCTTTCCCGTAGTAGACGCTGTAATCCGCTGTCGCGCGCGCGTGTTGAAGAAGACGTTCGAGCAGATTCACCTTTACGTCCTGCTCTTCGAACAAACAATGTCCAAGCGCATGAGACAGCGCGAGCGCACGCAGCGTGCGGATCGTGTCGACAAACAGCGAGTGCGCGCCATTGAATGAATAGATGAACCCGCCGTCGGGAATCGTCGTCCAGCGCCGGGCTTGCACAGCACCGGTCACCTTCAGCGCCAGTGCGTAGAAGTTGCGCTCCCACGGGGCCGCTTCGAACCTACCCTCGCGTGAGAGCCGCCACAGACTTCCGTACGTGCTCACGTTGTTGAAACCGTGATCGTGGACGCCCATGTGCGTCAGGTGTGGCGCCATCCGCTCGAGCGTACGCGAGCGCCCGAGCTCGAGAAACTCGCTTTCGCCCGTGGCATCGAACTGCAGCAGCGACGCGCCAAACTGGAATCCTTGCGTCCATTCCGTCCAGCCGCGCGATTTGTACACGCCCTCGACGGTAAACACCGGAGAGCCGTCTTCTGGTCGCCAGTTTCCCTCGATCGAGCGGATCTTAACGGCTGAATACTCGAACATGCGGTTGATGGCCGGGAGCAGGCCGGCTGCCGTGCGCCGGCGGTCGAGACGAATCATTGGGGCGCCAAATCATATCGTGGGGTCGAGCCCAATAACGACTCCATCGCGACAGGACCGGTAGAGGGCATCAACCAACTCGAGCGCACGGTACCCCTCCTCGCCAGACACGAGCGGCTTTCGGCCAGTCTGAATCGCCTCGCCGAAATCCAGGAACTGACGCTCGAACGACTCAACGGAAATGGCCATTGGATCGGACGCGCCCGATGCCACCCCCGACGAGAGCGGAGGCGGATCACCAGAATCATCTTTCACGTCCCAGGTCGTCAGCTGATCGCCGGTGATGATCGCGCTGCCTTTCGTGCCGTGAATCTCGACACGCTCGCTGTAGCCCGGCCACAGCGCGGTCGCTGCCTGAATCACGCCAGTCGCGCCGTTTTCGTATCGCAACACCGCGCTGATCACATCCTCCGATTCAATCGTGTGCGCGGCGCCGAGCTGCCACATCCCGAACAGCTCGCGAACAGGACCGCCGAACCACAGCAGAAGATCCACCTGATGGATCGCCTGAGTAATCAGCGCCCCGCCGCCCTCCGTCTCCCAGGTGCCTTTCACCGGTCGCGCGTAATATTCGTCTGACCGCCACCATTTGACGTACGCGTCGCATTGCAGCAACCGGCCCAGCCGGCCTGCGCGAATCGCAGAAGACAGAAACATGCTGGCGCGATCGAACCGATGCTGGCTGACGACACCAAGCGCGATGCCGCTTTTGCGCGCAACGTCGACCATCTCGCGTGCCGTGTCGAGCGTCGTCGAAATGGGCTTTTGAACCTGAACCGGCTTGAGGCTTGCGGCACATGCGCGCACGACGTCGAGTCTGAGCGAGGGAAACGTGCAGACGTCGACGAAATCAACGTCGGGATGGCCGCAGATGTCTTCGTAGCGGTCGACGAATTCGGCGCCGTGCTCGGCAGCAAATCTGCGGCCTTTGTCCTTGGTGACGTTCGTGCATGCACGTACCGTGTATCCGATGTGCTTGTAAGCACGCGCGTGCATGCCGGCAATTGCGCCCGTGCCGACGATGCCGACTTTCATTTAGTTGTCATGGGGCCCCACCCCCATGACCTGTGCCTCGCGCCCTTCGGCCGCTCGGCGGTGCTTGTAGCGCCTTTCTGCTTCGTGGATTATTCATTTGATCTGAGCCAGTTCCTCTGGCGTCCACGCACGCGTGCGGCCGGCGGTCGCGGAACGAACCTGCTGCACTGCCCCCGGATCGATCGGTGAGGCTGTTTGTCCCCAGGCTCTACGCACGTAAGTGAGCACCGACGCAATCTCGGTGTCGGAGAGCGATTCTCCGTGAGCCGGCATCAGGCCGATCGCGCCTTCTTTGCCGTGCAGCAGAACACGTATGGGAATACCCGGGGTGCCGATGACGTTCGGCGCGCCGGCGATCGTCGGCGTCGCACCAGGCTGCTCGCGGCCATCGGCACCATGGCACCCTTCGCACAGGTTCTTGTAGATTTCCTGCCCGGCGTTGAATCTCGTCTGATCGGCATCGCTGAGCGCCGCCGCAGCCGGTGCCATGCCGGGCTTTCCTGGCCATCCCACGCGCGCGAGCACTTTGGCTGCGCGATCACCGAGCTCTCCGGGCTGAGCGGCGACGCCAATCAGCGCAGGCTCGGCGGCGAGCATGACGAAAGGGCCGCCCGCACGCGCCGGCGTTGCGGGCGGATTGGCGCTTTCGAGCGCGCCCGGGAACGCACGCGCGCCACCAGGTCCACCACGTCCACCCGGACATTTTTCGCACGGCGCGTTGGGATCGCCGGCACCCCGGCTCGGCGTCCCCGGCATCGTCGCACTCAGCAGCACAACTTCGGCCCCGCGCAGCAGCGCCGACCGCTGCCAGGCGGCGCGGGTGTTCTCGGCCACGCGCTGCATCAACGTCTGCACGCGGGCGTTGTCGCCCGCCCGCACGATCGTCGCCGCAAGCATCGTGATTGCGGCCGAACGTTGCGGCGTTTCAGCAGTTCCCTGCAGCAGCCGAGCCAGCACCGCCAGCTCGCTTCCGTTGAGGCCGCTGAGCGCCGCATCAACGGCAATCGGATCGTCGCCGTGCCGCTCGAGGACGGTGGCGAGCGCGGCTTCCTTCGATTGCGCCGGCAGCTCTCCGAGCGTGGCGGCGAGCTGCCGCTGGACCGCCCAGTCGGTGTCGTCGATGAGTTTGAGCACCGCGCTCTGAATGGGATGATTTGGCTGACTCAGCCACCGTTCGGCAAGCCGCAACGCCGACACGCGAACGTCTCTGTTTGCGTGTGCGAGCGCGGACGTCACGTCAGCCGGCTCAATGGCATCGAATGCATCGAGCGTCCACAAGGCGTGCAGCCGCGTCCGGACGTCGCTCGCACCAAGTGCCAGTTTCTGCAGAGCTGGAACGACGGATTTGTTGGCGCTTTCGACAAGCAGTTGCTGAGCCATGTCGCGCCGCCACCCGTTCGGATGCGACAACATCTGTACAAGCTGCGCAGGCGCGGCCCGCATTGGCAACGGTGTCGTGTCGCGTTTGGTGGTGTCGTGCACGATGCGATAGATGCGGCCGCGCGAATTTGGCTGTGCGAGCTCGTGCGTCAGCACGTAATCGCGCAGGTATTCCGTCATGTAACCCATGTGCTCGATGATGCCGCGATACATGTCGACGACATACAGCGTGCCGTCAGGGGCGAGTGAGAGATTCACCGGACGGAACCGCTCGTCTGTCGAGGCAAGAAACTCGCCGCGAACATCCTTGTAGGCCTTGGTTGCCGTCAGACCGTCGCCGCCGTCGCCCAGGATGATTCGGCTGACCAGATTGACGGCGGGATCGACGACGAAGATGTTGCCGTAGAGCTCGGCCGGCAGTCGATCACCGCGATACACCATTGGCGTGCACACCGCGGTGTACCTGGCGAGCGTGCCATCGGCGCGCAGGATCCCATATTGATAGCCGCGGTTGACACCACGCGTCGGACGGATCGGCCACACTTCGTTGAGCTCGCCGTTCGGACCGTTGAGCGATTCGTAACTGCCGCGGGTCCGCAACAGACTCGGATGACGCGTGTAGTAGCGTGCCGGCACCACGTCGACGTGCAACGCCGACTCGTTCGTATTTCTGAAAATTCTTCCGGCATCGTCCTGCGTGACACCCCATTGCCCGCGCGACAGCGTCCTGCGCACTTCAAACTTGCCGTTCTTGAGCCGCAAATCGATGTCGATCTCCGACGTGTACATGTTGTTGTCGAGCGCCCACAGCAGGCCGTTCGCGGTGTGCTCGACGTTGGCTTCTCTTCGGCCGTACCTGTCGGTCACCAGTTCCTTGCGATCGGCGCGGAGGTCGCCGTTGGTGTCCTGGAACAGCCACAGGTTCGGTGGTTCAGCGACGAGCACGCCGCGCGCCAGCACCTTCACCCAGCGGGCAAGGACGAAGCCGTCCTGAAACACGGTCCGCTTGTCCATGCGGCCGTCACGGTTCGTGTCTTCGAGCACGACGATCTTCCCGATAGGGTCGCGCTCGCCCTTCCCATTGACGTCGGGCATAAAGCCCGGCATCTCGACGACCCACATGCGGCCTTCGCCGTCCCAATCGATCATCACCGGGTCTTGGACCAGCGGCTCGCTTGCCACCAGCTCGACCCGGTATCCGGGCGGCATGGAGAACCGCTTGAGCGCTTCCTCGGGCGATAACGGCGGCGAGTCTTCGGACACCTGCTGAAGCCCCGGCGGCCATGATTTACTGACCTGCGCGGCGTAGCCGACTGCCGCGGCCACAAGGACAAAGAGCACAATCGCGCGAATACGTGGAAGCATCAGCGGATTATACTGAGCGCTCAGAGTGAGAAGTAACAAGTAGAAAGTGTAAAGTTACAGTCGCCGCAGCGCGTTTTAAGGCTGCGACGCGCGGTGGTTGCTCGGCGAGCGAGCCGAGATCATTGAAGAAAGAGGCTCTATGAAACTCACGCGTCGCGAGCTTGGAAGACTGGCGATGACGATTCCAGCGGCGGGCTTGCTGCCGGCGTCCAGCGTCGCCGCGCAGAGCCGTGCGAAGCCGAACTCGAAGTTCGCCGGCGTACAGGTGGGTCTGAACGTGCCGTACAACTTTGGCGGGAGAGACATGAATCCCGACGAAGTGCTCAGCCGCTGCCTGCAGCTCAACGTCAACGCGCTCGAATTGCGCTCGCAGCCAGTCGAAGTCTTTCTCGGATCACCGGCCGCGAACGGCCAGAAACCGACTCCCGAAGAGATGCGCAAATGGCGCACGTCCGTTCAGGTCAACCGCGCCGCGGAGTTTCGCAAAAAATACGAGAGCGCGGGCGTACTGATCCAGATCGTCAAATACGACGGCATCTACAACATGGCCGACGAAGAAGTCGATTACTGTTTCAATCTGGCAAAGACGCTCGGGGCGCGCGCGATTTCCTGCGAGATCGACCTCAAGCACACTGAGCGCATCGGCCGGTTTGCCGACAAGCACAAGATGACAGTCGGCTATCACGGCCACGCCGCGACGGCCCCGGCGCACTGGGAGTCGGCCTTTGCGCAGTCGAAATTCAATGGCGCCAACCTGGACATCGGCCATTTCGTCGCCGGGAACAACACGTCGCCTGTCCCGTTCATGAAGCAGCATCACGCGCGCATCACGCACGTGCACGTCAAGGACCGCAAGATGAAGGAAGGGGCGACGACGCCTTTCGGCCAGGGCGATACACCCATCACCGAAGTGCTCCGGCTGATCCGCGACAACAAGTGGCCGATTCAGGCGACGATCGAGTTCGAATACCCGGTCCCGGAGGGCTCGGATCGCATGGCCGAGATCGCGAAGACGATCGAATACTGCAAGCGGGCCTTGCTGTCATAAACACAAACAGGAGATCAGGAGGTCAGGAGTTTTTTCTTTCACACTCGACTCTTGATCTCCTGATTTCCTGTAAGAATTTTCATGAGCTTCATACACGACGACTTTCTGCTCGACTCAAAAGCCGCGCGGCGGCTGTTCCACAAGTACGCAGCGCAGCAGCCCATCATCGACTATCACTGCCATCTTCCGCCGAAGGATGTCGCCGAGGATCGCCGGTTTGCAAACCTTTTCGAGATCTGGCTCGAGGGCGATCACTACAAATGGCGTGCGATGCGGGCGAGCGGCGTCGCCGAACGTTTCTGCACCGGCGATGCCGAGCCGTTCGACAAATTCGTTGCTTGGTCGAGGACGGTGCCGCAGTGCCTGCGCAATCCGCTCTATCACTGGACGCATCTCGAGCTGAAGCGTTATTTCGGCATCGACGATCTGCTCGATGAGAAAACGGCCGCCAGCGTGTGGGAACGCGCGAACGAGAAGCTGAAGACGCCGCAACTGAGCGCGAAGGGCATTCTGGGAAAGTTCTGCGTCAAGGCGATCTGCACCACCGACGACCCGGCAGACCCGCTGCCGCATCACGAAAAAATTGCCGCCTCGGGACTTGCGACCAAGATCTATCCGACCTTCCGGGCGGACCGTGTGATGGATCCGCACCAACCCGAAGTCTTCAACCCATGGATCGACAAGCTGGCGAAGACCGCGAACGTGCACATCGCGCGGCTGAACGATTTGCTCGACGCGCTCCGGAAGCGTCACCAGTCTTTCCACGAGTTTGGCGGCCGGCTATCTGACCACGGCCTCGATCAGGCCTACGCCGCCGACTGCACGGACGATCAGGCGAAGGCGATATTCGACAACGCGCGCGCAGGAAAGGCCGCCACCGCCGACGAGCGCGAGGCGTTCGCGTCGTACATCATGCTTTTCTCAGGTCATCTCGACGCGGAGAGAGGCTGGACGAAACAGCTTCACCTCGGTGCGCGCCGCAACTCGAACACGCGCGGGTTGAAGACGCTCGGCCGCGACGTCGGCTACGACTCGATTGGCGACCTGCCGCAAGTTGACGCACTCGGCCGCTATCTCGATCGCCTCGAGCGGGAGAACGCGCTTCCAAAGACGGTGATCTACAACCTCAACCCGGCCGACAACTACGCGTTCGCGACGATGATCGGAAACTTCCAGGACGGCAGCGTGGCGGGCAAGATTCAGTTCGGCAGCGGTTGGTGGTTCCTCGATCAGAAGGAAGCGATGGAGTGGCAGCTGAACGCGCTGTCCAACAACGGGCTGCTCGCGCACTTCGTCGGCATGCTGACCGACTCGCGATCGTTCATGTCATATCCGCGGCATGAATACTTCCGCCGCGTGCTGTGCAATCTGCTGGGCCGCGAGATGGAGAACGGCGAGTTGCCAGACGACGAGGAGATGATCGGCGCGCTGGTCGAGAAAGTCTGCTACAGAAACGCCGAACGATTCTTCGGGCTTCAGCTGTGACCACGAAGACGGGTACCACGCATTGCCACATTTTCAATTGGCAATTGCCCAATTGATTGGAGTTGGCGATTGACCATTGACAATCAATTGCCAATCGTCAATTGAGAATGTGGCAATGTGCGAATTGGACTAAGCCACCACCTCGTCCAGTTGTTCGATTTCCTGCGGGCTCAGACGGAACGTCGCGGCGCCGATCAACTCGTCAATCTGCTGGGGCTTCCTCGCGCCCACGATCGTGGCGGTGATGGCGGGGTGACGCAGCGTCCACGCGATCGCCACTTCTCCGGGCCTGCGGCCGTGCTGATCGCCGATCGCTTTCAGCCGCTCGACGAGAAACTGCGCCTTCGAGAACATCGGCTCCTGGAAGTACTTTCCGTTGCGGCGCCAGTCTCCTTCCGGCAGGGACGCAAACCGCTCGCGCGTCATCGTGCCCGTGAGCAACCCAGACTGCATCGGCGAGTACGGAATGACGCCGATGTTGTACTCGAGGCAAAACGGCAGAATCTCCTGCTCGATTTCCGGGCGCAGCATCGAATAGGGCGGCTGAAGATTGGTCGGCGTCTCGATACGCGAGATCGTCTTCAAGTGGTTGACGTCAAAGTTCGACACGCCGATGAAGGAAACCTTTCCCTCGTTTCTCAGCTGCGTCAGCGTCGTCCAGGCCTCTTCAATGGTGCCGGGATCGTGTCCCTCGGGGCTGGCAGGCCACTTGGGCCAGTGAATCTGATACAGATCGATGCGTTCGACCTGCAGACGCCGCAGGCTCTGCTCCACTTCACGCCGAATCGATTGACCGCGCAGATTGTGTGAGGTATTCTGCTGGTCATCCCACACGAGGCTGCACTTGGTGAATACATACGGCCGATCGTCGCGCGGGATCTCCTGGAGGGCCCTGCCGACGACTTCCTCGGAATGGCCGAGCCCGTAGATGGCCGCCGTGTCGATCCAGTTCAGCCCACGTTCGACAGCACGCCGAATGGTCGCTAGGGACTCTGCGTCGTCCTGATGTCCCCAGCCGAATCGCCATTCGCCGCCGATCGCCCATGCGCCGAGGCCGATGGGAGTGAGTTTCAGAGTGGAGTTGCCGAGAGGGCGGGTTGGAAATAATGCCATATTTTCAATTGTCAATTGCCGCATCTATTGCCGATTGCGGATTGATAATTGATGATTCTATTGCAAAATTGGCGAGATCCTGAAGGATGGCATTCCGGCATGAGGTGTGCTCACGAGTAGTGCATGAGCACACAGGCAGAGCAGTTAAAGGCGCGAACGTTCCGTTTTGCCGAGAGCATCGTGAGGCTCGTCAGGGAGTTGCCCGCCACTTTCGAAGCTCGGCGTATAGGCGGACAACTATTCGACGCCGGAACGGCTGTCGCGGCCAACTATCGTGGCGCATGTAAAGCGCGTTCTGACGCCGAATTCATAGCTGACATCAATCGCCAATCAGCAATCAATTGCCAATTGTCAATCGCCAATCCGGCAATCTTATTGAAACAACATCCCCGATGTTTTGTGGATTGATGATGCAGATCGACAATTCTCAATCGACGATTGCCAGTCAATCAGGCAATCGTCAATGGAGAATACGGCAATGCGAGTCGCTAGCTGAGTTTTACCAGTTCCGCGATTTTGACCGCCCGCTTCTCTTCGATGCTCTTGCGCGCGGCAATGCCGGTGAGGCACGACATCGCACCGGCGCGCGAATCGGGCACCCTCATGTGCTCGGGCGCCGGCGTCTGGCGGAAGATCTGGTCGCGGAGGAAATCATCACCGCCGCCGTGACCGCCCTCAGCTGACGTAAAGGTGGCACGCCGGCGCAGCCCGAAGCTCTTGGTCACATAGATTTCCGTTTCGTCGCCCTTCGCAACCTCCCACGGCTGGCGCTCGTGGTCGCGCACTTCGAGGCGGCCGAGCTCGCCGTTGAACGCCACGCGGTACCCCTCGAACGGCATATGCGCATCGAGCGAATACGCCATCGTGGCGCCGTTCGAGGACTTCACAATCGCCTGCATCGAATCGTAGATGTCGATGTCGTTGCGATATACGCATGCGTCCCGATAGTAGCTGTCGACGTCTTCGGCGCCGGCATACAGGGCCATGCGCGTCGGGTTGGTCGTGAGGTCATAGTAGAACCGGCATTCCTTCTTGTGCGGGCAGACGCGACAGTTTGCCGCCCGGACGTTGCCGTTCTTTCCGTACACCTGAAGCTGACCGTTCGCTATGACTTCGACCGGATCGGCCCCGAGCCACCAATTGACGAGATCGAAGTGATGGGTCGCCTTGTGCACCCAGAGGCTGCCGCCGCCGTTCTTGTACGCATGCCATCGACGGAAGTAATCGGCGCCATGGTAGACATCGAGGTACCACGCGAAATCGACCGACACCACTTTGCCGATCTCGCCGGACATGATGATTTCCTTCACCGTCCGATGCTTCGGTGCGAACCGGTAGTTGAAGGTCACGATGATCTTCTTCTTGTTGCGCTTCTCGGCGTCGAGCACCGCCTGGCACTGCTTCTCGTCGATGACCATCGGCTTCTCGGTCATCACGTCGAACCCGCGATCGAGTGCCTTGACGATGTACTGACTGTGGTACGAGTCCCTTGTCGTCACCATGACGACATCGGGTTTCGCCTTGTCGAGCATCTCGTCGAAGTTCGTGAACGTCGGGCAATCGACGCCCATCAGTTTCTTCGACGCTTCGAGCCGCTTCGGGTTGATGTCGCTGAGACCGACGAACTCAACCACATCGGAGTACCGCTCTCGAATCTGACGCCCCCACATGCTGGTCGCGCGCTCGCCGGTACCGATGATGGCGTACCGCCTGCGGCTCGACGGCGCCTGAGCAAACGCGTCGGCTCCCAGCAGCGACGTGGCCGCCACAGCTCCACCTGCGGTCTTGACGAAATCGCGCCGGTTCACGAGATTGTGATCAGACATGTCTCGCTCCTCTTGAAGTCCGGCTAAAGCCGGACACTACGTACTGGCACGGTCCGGCCAAAGCCGGACACTACGTACTTATCGGCTAACGCTGAATTCGAGCCGACCCGCCTTTCGCGAATGCACGCACCTGCTCGACTTTCGCCATGGTTGTATCGCCGGGAAACGTGGTGACGAGTGCGCCGTGCGCCCATCCGAGCTTCAGCGCTTCTTCCGGCGGCTCTCCGGTCATCAACCCGTAAAAGAGGCCGGACGCGAAGCCGTCGCCGCCGCCCACTCGGTCGTGCACGTCAAGCTGGCACGTCGGGGCGATATGTGCCTTCCCTGATGCCCACGCCACCGCGCTCCACGTGTGACGGTTGGTGGAATGCACCTCGCGCAGCGTCGTGGCAAGGACCTTGATTTGCGGGTGACGGGAAACGACTGTGTCGATCATAGCGAGAAAGGCGCCAGAGTCCAGTCCCGACTTTGCCGCAACTTCTGGTCCCGGAATGCCCAGGCCCTTTTGGAGATCTTCTTCGTTCCCCACCAGAACATCGACGTATTTCACGATGCGCGACATGACGTCGAGCGCCCGCTTGTGCCCCCCCGACGCGTTCCAAAGCTTTTCGCGATAGTTCAAATCGAACGACACGACGGCGCCGCCGTTCTTTGCCGCCTCCATGGCCTCGACGATGAGCTCTGCCGTCGTCTCGGACAGCGCCGCGAAGATGCCGCCGCTGTGGAACCATCGAACGCCGGCGCCGAACATCGCTTTCCAGTCAAAATCGCCCGGCTTCAGCAGGGCCGCCGCTTCGTCGCTGCGGTTGTAGAACACGACGGGAGCCCTCACGCCCTGGCCGCGGTCGCTGTAAACAGCCGCCATATTGGGGCCACGCGCGCCATCGTGCTTGAACCGCTTATAGAACGGGCGCACACCCATCGCGCGCACGCGCTCGTGAATGAGATCGCCGATGGGATAGTCGACCATCGCACTCGCCACGGCCGCGCGCATGCCGAAGCAGTCCGAGAGGTTCGCTGCTGTGTTGAACTCGCCTCCGCTGACGTGCACGGCCAGGGAACACGCCTTGTGAAACGGATAGACGCCGGAGTCGAGCCGATGGACCAGCGCTCCCAGCGAGAGAAAATCGAGCTCCCCTTTCGAAGGAATGTCGAGGGGGCCGCTCATACGTGAGTCCAGTCGGTGTGGAAGACGCCCTCACGATCGACGCGACGGTAGGTGTGCGCGCCGAAGAAGTCGCGCTGCCCCTGCGTCAAGTTTGCGGGCAGCCGCGCGCTGCGATATGCATCGTAGTACGCCAGCGACGAGCTCAGCGCCGGAACAGGAATGCCGGCGGCGACCGCCGTCTGGACGACTTCGCGCAGCGCTTGCTGTCCGGACGTCAGCGCCTTCGCGAAACTGTCATCGAGCATCAGATTCACCAGCCCCGGATTATGGCTGAACGCGTTGCGGATGTCCGACAGCAATGCCGCGCGAATGATGCATCCCGCCCGCCAGATTTTCGCGACCTCTGCCAGATTGATGTCGTACTTGTATTCGTGCGACGCAAGGCGCAGGAGCGCCATGCCCTGCGCGTAGGATGTGATCTTGGCCGCATACAACGCCTGTCGTGTCGAGTCGATGGCCTTCTCGCGATCACCACTTCTGAGGCCGCTCCACACTTGTGCGGACGGCCCCCGCAAGACGGTGCTCGCGGTCATGCGTTCTGATTTGAGCGAAGAAAGTAGCCGCGCTTCGACGGCGGCGTTCACCGTGGGAATCGGTGCCCCGACGTCGAACGCGTTCTGGCTCATCCACTTTCCGGTCCCTTTCTGTTGGGCTTCGTCCAGGATGAGATCAACCAGCGGCGTACCGGTGTCAGCATCGACGCGCTCGAGCACGCGCGCTGTGATTTCGATGAGATACGACTTCAGCTCGCCTTCATTCCATTTCGAAAAAATGTCGGCCAGCTCGCGCGCCGGGATGCCGGCTGCACGAGTGAGCACATCGTACACCTCGGCAATCAACTGCATGTCGCCGTACTCGATGCCGTTGTGAATCATCTTTACGTAGTGGCCGGCGCCTCGAGGGCCCATGTAGGCGACACACGGCTCGCCGTCCTCCGCCTTCGCGGCCATGGCGCGAAGGATGGGGGCGAGCGCATCCCACGCCTCGCGCGGCCCGCCTGGCATCATCGACGGCCCCCGCAGCGCACCCTCTTCGCCGCCGGAGACGCCCATGCCGACGAACCGGAACCCCGCCGACGCGAGATCGTCTGCGCGACGATCGGTGTCGCGAAAAAATGAGTTGCCGCCGTCAATCAGGATGTCTTCCCGTTCGAGATGCGGACGTAAGTGCTCGATGACGCTGTCGACCGCCGGTCCGGCAGGCACCATCATCAGCACGCGGCGGGGGCGCTCGAGCACAGTCATCAGGCGATCGGGAGCATCCGCGCTGCCCATACCGGAGTCCTTCGACTCTCCTGCGGCGAACGCCCGCGTTTTCGCGGCATCGAGGTCGTAGCCCGCCACGGGAAACCCGTTGCTCGCGATATTGCGCGCGAGGTTTGCGCCCATCACGCCCAGCCCGACGACGCCGATCTTGTAGGTCATCAGTTTTCAGTCGTCAGTTGTCAGTGGTCGGGGGAGGTCCGATGCGATAGAGCATTTCGCCAGCGCGCGGAATCACCAGCGTCTTCGGATCGCCCTCATAGTCACGCGCATCGACCTTCTCGTGGCGCTTATATCCGAGATTCACTCGGGCGCACCGCTCCTCGGGAATACCGGTTGCGAGCGTCACCTGAATGCGCGGTGACTCAACCCCGCTTGGCGCATCGTACGTACCAAGGCCCTTGACGTGCGTCGAATGCGCAAGGATGCCGCCCGGGTACTCGCGGAATCGATCCCACTGCCCAAGGAAGTAGTCACGGCAGTGATACCCGATTTCATCGATCAGGCGGCCATGAACATGGCTCACTTCCCTGACGTGCGGTGCGTAAATAATGACTTCACCTTCTTCTGCCACCACCGGCTCACTCTTGTACGCGCCCTTTGCAGCCGTCCACAGGTCGTCGTACATCGTCGGCATGATGGCCAGCACGCGATCGTACGGCTCGTCGACCCAGACGATATGGCGCCGGGACGACAACGTCGCCGCCTGGCGCCACGCCTCCTGGACGTCGCCGCAATACATGCCGGCAATGCCGTGATGCGTCACGACAAGCGCCACCAGCGAGATGGGTGTGTGAAGCAACGCCGCCGCGCGATTGATGACCGCGCGCACGGGCGTGTCGATATGGCCGATCAGTTCGTACGACGTGACGAGTGCGCCAAGCCAGTGAGTGAAGTGAATGATGTCGGGCGCGGCAATGCCGGGGAACAGATATTTCGCGCCGCCTGAAAAGCCGGCAACCTCATGCGGAAACACCGGGCCGCAAATCAGCACGTGATCGTACTCGGTCGCCAGCCGATTGAGCGCGACCGGCACCTCTTGGCGCAACCTGCCGCCTGTCACATCTGCGATCTCGCTCGCGGGAATGGTGCCGAGGTGGGTGAACGTGGCAGGGTCGTCCCAGCGATGGTTGAAGATGCGGCGGACGCCGGCGCGCCCGTTCGCAACTGTCTGTCCGACCAGCGCGGTCAACTGCGCGTCGTTCATCGGCGAGTGCGTGCCGAGGGCCACAAGGTAATCGAGTGCCCCCACGCGTGAGCCGAGCTCACGCTCGAGCGTCTCGAACATCAACGCCATCGGCATCGTTCGCGTGCCATCCGGAATGATCACCAGCACCCGTCGACCGTCAACCGGCAACGCCGCGCACCCCTCGCGCGCAACGCGTTCGACTTGTTCAGGGGTCAGATAGCCGTCGGAAACGCCGAGGCCGATGACAGCGTCACTCATTGCCACATTTCCAATTGTCAATGGCCATATTGATTGATGATTGCGGATTGATTATTGCCGATTCGATTGGCCCAATGCATCAGCGGCCAATGTTTTTGAGGGCTGCTTCTCCAAGCCGATCGTGCGAGAAATCCATGATGCGACTCCCTCGCGCATCTGCCGTGTATTGCAATCGGCCCTTCGCAGCGGGATACACCCACTTCGAACGCCCTTGTGCACCGATCGCGACCGCGCTCACCAACAGCGCCGCGCCGACCAAACATTTGTGATGTTTCATATGAGAAAGTCGAGCCCGGACGGTGCGACCAACACGACGGAAAGGCGTAGAAATGACGCCAGAGAGACGGTACGCTTCAGGATGGCACTCCCTTGACGGGCAAGATCTGAGGTATACCGAACTTTACCGTTAAAGTAAACTCGATTTACCGGCATAGCGGCCTTGACTCGGGGTGCGAGGCCTCTCTAGAATCGCGCGTGATCCCCATCGAGCCGCGAGCGGCTCGGGCATGTGGGCCCCGCGACATTGAAAGGACGTGTGTCCATGAATCGTCGGACTTTCACGAAGACCATCCTTACCGGCATCGGTGCGGCCGCTCTTCCCGCGTTTCCTGAGGCGCAGGCGAAGCGCCTGAAAATTGGCATCACGATGCTCATCTGGGGCGCGGTGCCGCGGACGCCCGAGAATCTCGAGCCCGCCCTCAGGGACGCAAGTCAGCTTGGCTACCACTCGTTCGAGACGTTCGCATCCATACTCGAGGACTACGACAAGAAGGGCACTCTGCAGGCGCTGCTCGACAAGTATCCGATTCCCCTGCGATCGGCCTACGTCACGGTGAACGTGACGGACCCGGCGCAGCGGAAAGATCAAATCGCCATGCTGCAGCGCTATGCGACGGTCCTCAAGAAATATGGTGGCAGCTATCTGGTGCAGTCGGCGAACGGGCCGCGCACCGGCTATGTGTTCGCCGAGCACAAGGCCAACATCATCGCGGCGCTCAACGAGTACGGCAAAGCGGTCACCGACATGGGTCTGCGGACCGGCCTGCACCAGCACACCGGCACTGCCGTCGAAACGCGTGAAGAGACCTACGAGGTGATGAACGCCGTCGACACGCGCTACATGCATTTCGCGCCCGACATCGGCCAGGCGCAGAAGGGCGGCACCAACGCCGCGCAGCTCGTCAAGGACTTCGCGAAGATCATCGACCATATGCACCTCAAGGACTTCGTCGGCGGGGAGCACATGGGCGGCTACTGTCCGCTCGGCGAAGGCAAGGTCGATCTCAAGTCGGTCCTCGAGACCATGGAACAGGCCAACCCGAACGCGAACATCATGCACGAGCTCGACGGCTCAGCGAACATGCCCTACACTGCGCGCCAGACTGCCGAGATCAGCAAGAAGTACGTGCAGTCCCTCGGCTATACGCTCCGCACCTGAGTCTCCATCCGGGCGCCGTGTTCGGCACGGCGCCCGTTTGCGTGCCTCGCAGAATTTGGGAGCGCCGATGCAATGCGTGCGCGCGTCAGCATTTCCACTCATCAACGAAAGGTAGAAAAGCAGGGCTGTCATGTATGTGCTCTGCAAAGGCTATGCGACTAAAAGGTAAAAAGGCGCTCGTCACGGGTGCAAGCCGCGGCATCGGACGCGGCATCGCCGAAGTCTTCGCCGACGAAGGCGCAGACGTCGCCGTCAATTACGTCGAGAGCTCGAAGCAGGCCGAGGACGTCGCCAAAAGTCTGCAGGCGAAAGGCCGAAAGGCGATCGTCGTCAAGGGCGACGTCGCCAAACGCGCCGATGTGGAGGCGATGATCGACAAGGCCTGGAAGGAGCTCGGCGGCATCGACATCCTCGTCAACAATGCGGGCATCGAGACGATTGTGCCCTTCCTCGAGCTGACCGATGAGCAATGGACGCGGCTGGTCGACGTCAACCTCCGCGGTGCCTGGCTGTGCTCGCAGGTGTTCTGTCGGAGGGCCATCGCCGAGAAGCGCAAGGGCAGCATCGTGCACATCGGATCGATTCAGGCGGCGAAGGTGCTTCCCGGCCGCACGCACTATGCCCCGACCAAACTCGGGCTCGAGGCCCTGACACGCAACATGTCGGCCGAGATGACGCCGCAGGGCATCCGCGTCAATTGCGTCCACCCGGGGCTGATCGACACGGACATGACGGCGTGGGTCATGAAGAGTCCCGACATCCTTCCCCTCGTGCTCGCGCAGATTTCATTGGGACGCGCGGGCGAGCCACGCGAAATTGGCACGGTCGCGGCGTTCTTCGCCTCCGACGAGGCGAGCTACCTCACGGGGCAGTCCATCCATGTGGATGGCGGGTGGGAAGGCAAATAGGTGATACACGCATTGGAAGATTGGTGGATTGGTAGATTGGTAGATTGAATGGCGCGATTGATTGATCTAAGTATGGAAGTGTTTCAGGGGATGATGACCTATCCGAACGTCGCAAAGCCGGTCATCGTCGAGATGGAAACCTACAGCCAGATGGCGCAGAGCATCGGCACCGACAAGTTTGGCGTGAACGAGATTACCAATCACTGCATGATCGTCACCGGCGATCATATCGGCACGCACATCGACTCGTGGGGCCACGTCAATCCCACCGCGCCACGTGCTGAGGGAATCCCGATTGAATACTGCTATGGCGATGGCGTGGTGCTCGACCTGACGCACAAGGCTGCGGGCGACGAGATTACCGTCCCCGATATCGAGGAAGCCGAGCACAAGCTCGGCGGCTACCGGATCAAAGAGCGGGATATCGTGTTGTTACGCACCGACGCCGCGAAGAAGCGCTTCGACAAGGCATATCTCACCGACCATCCGGGCATGACGAAGGAATCCGTTCACTTCATCCTCGACCGCGGTGTGATGGTGATGGGCATCGACGCCATCGGCTTCGACCCGCCCGTGGCGAAAATGTTCGAGCGGAAGAAATTCTGGGAGGCGCATCGCGTGATGCGCGAGCGGGAGTATTACCATCTCGAGAACATGTGCAACCTGCACGAGATTCCAGCGCCGTACCATTCGTTCACCGTCAGCGTGCTGCCGGTCAAGTGGCGCGGCGCGTCCGCCGCTCCCGTCCGGGCGGTCGCGATTTTCAACACGTGAAAGGTAGAAAGGTCGTTATCCATGACTCGAAAGACAGGCCTCACGCTTTTCGCCGTCATCGCCGTGCTTGCGGTGGCTCAGTACGCGCTCCAGATGGCGACGTGGGCCCAGGCGCGCGGGACCGTTCAGGCGCCGATGTACCAGGTCGATCCGTTGTGGCCGAAGCCGCTGCCGAACAACTGGGTGCTGGGTTCGGTCGTCGGCCTCAGCGTCGATTCGCGCGATCACATCTGGATCACACATCGCGGCAATGTCGCTCCGAAGGAAGCCGGCATGGTGCCCGGGACCAACGGCATGCAACAGCCGGGCGGCTCTCCCCCACCGCAACCCGGCGACAAGCGCAGGATTTCAGAACTGTGCTGCGACGTCGCGCCGCCGGTTCTCGAATTCGATCCTGCGGGCAATCTCGTGTCGTCGTGGGGCGGCCCTGGCGCGGGTTACGAGTGGCCGACCTCGATGCATGGCGTGACGGTAGACGGCAAAGACAACGTGTGGCTGCCCACCAACCAGGGCCATCAGATGCTGAAGTTCACGCGACAGGGCAAGTTCCTGCTGCAGATCGGAAAGAACAACCAGAGCAAGGGCAACACGGATACCGCGAATCTCAATCGCGCGGCCGAAGCGGAAGTCGATATGGCCGCCAATGAAGTCTATGTGGCAGATGGGTACGGCAACCGCCGCGTCATCGTGTTCGACGCAGATACGGGTGCCTACAAGCGGCACTGGGGCGCATACGGCAAGAAGCCGGACGACAGCGATCCCGGTCCTTACGACCCGGCGGCGCCGATGCCACAGGTGTTCCGCACGGTGCACTGCGCGCAGATTGCCAACGACGGGCTCGTGTATGTGTGCGATCGCGCCAACGATCGCATTCAGGTGTTCCGGAAGGATGGCACCTTCGTCAAGGAAGCGCAGATCGCCAAGAACACGCTGGGCGATGGTGTGATATTCGATATGGCGTTCTCACGCGACAACGCGCAGCGTCATGCATTCGTCGCCGACGGAGCGAACCATCGCGTGTGGACGATCCTGCGCGAGCCGCTGCAGGTGGTGAGCCACTTCGGCAACGGTGGACGCTTGCCCGGCCAGTTCTACGCCGTGCACAACGTCTCGCTCGACTCGAAAGGCAATATCTACACCGTCGAGACGTATGAAGGAAAACGACTGCAGAAGTTCAATTACAAAGGGATTGGCGCGGTCCAGGCGACGACGAATTAAGTCGCAAGGCGCAAGTCGAAAGTCGTAAGGCGCAAGGCAAGTCGCAAGTCGCAAGGCGAAAGGCAAGTCGCAAGGCGCTGGATGAGAATTCCGGCGCCTTTCGTTTCTTCACCGACTCTCGGACGTCGTGCCGGGCTTCAGCTCGGCCGTGATGGAGTTTCCATGGCGAACCTGCCCGAGCTCAAGCCGCAGTCGACACCAAAAGCGGTGGTCGATGAGCATCTCGATGCCCTGAACCGCAGCGATTGGAACCGCCTGATGGCGCAGTACCCGGATGATGTGGAGATCTTCCTCCCCGCGGGTGTCGTCATTCGCGGGCGGCAACAGGTGGGCGACGCGTTTGGTGGATTGGTGAAACCCTGGAAAGACGGTGGCATCGCCGGCGTCAGATTCACCCCCGAGCACGTTTTCGTCGTCGGCGACACCGTCAACGTGCAGTGGAAGGCGGATGCGGATTTTCTGAAAGAGCCATATCGCGGTGCAGATGCGTACGTCACGAGGAATGGACTCCTGGTGGCGCAAGTCAGCACCTTTCAGCGTGATCAATTCCGTACGTCAGTGTCCGGGACCGCGAGGATCACATGCCAGACCGAGACAAAGTCATCGATCAGTTTTTCGGCGATGCGACAACGCCGATCGCCTGGAAAGACGAAGACGAGAAGAAGCTGCATTTCTGGCTCGATGATTTGCACTGCCCGCAGCCGATTTCGCCCATGTGGTTCGACATCGGCGGGTGGTGGCTCACGTGCAACTACATGTACCGCCGCTTCGGCGTGCCGTTCGGCAAAGATTGGGTGGCCAAGACCGTCAGTGGCTATCTGATGAGCGCCGTCGTGCCGCGGCCGGCCGACGAAGAGGCCGAGCTGTGGTCCTACTACAACATGGTGATGCCGGTATACGCCGACAAGTTTCTCGAGTGGTGGAAGCGGCGTTACCTGCCCGAAATCCTGCGCAACTTCGACTATCTCGACACGTTTCCGATGGAGTCGGCGTCGCTGCCAGAGCTGATGATCCTGCTCGAGGAGGCCATCGACATCCAGGATCGTCACTGGAAGCTGCACTGGATGCTCAACCTCGCGCAGTTTCAGGCGTCGATCACCTTCGAGAGCGTGCTCATTCCGATCGTCGGGGAACAGCATCGATCGCTCGTCGGCCGGATTCTGATCTCTGATGAAGATCGCAACTGGGACTCCGTTCGCGAGCTGTGGACGCTGAAGGAGAAGGTCAAGAAAAACCCGACACTGCGAAAGGCGTTCGACGACAACGAGACGGCCGGCGGTGTCATGAAGGCGCTCGGCAGCTCAGATGAAGGCCGCTCCCTGCTGGCGGACATCGACGCCTACAAGAACGAGTACGGCAACAAGTCCATGTACGCGCACGAATACATCTACGTGACGTGGCGGGAAAACCCAACGCCGATCGTCGAAGCGCTTCGCGGCTACCTGCTCTCGGATTACGACTGCGAGAAAGACGTCCGCCAGTTGCGCGAGAACCGCGACGCGGCGATCAAGGAGATGTGGTCGCTCGTGCCCTCCGCCACGTCACAGACAGACAAAGACAAACTGAAGACGGCGCTCGATCTGGCGCTGAAGATGACGCCGCTGACGCCAGACCATCACTTCTACATGGACCAGGGCACCTACGCGCGCATGCGGCTGGTGCTGATGGGCATCGGACGAAAGCTGGTGGAGTTGGGCGGACTGAGCCAGCCCGACGACATCATGTACCTGAATTACGATGAGCTTCGGAAGCTCAGCGCGAATCTTTCCACCTTCGACACGCGATCGATGGTCAAACAGCGGCGAAAGGAACGTGAGGACGCGTTTGCCGTACGGCCCCGGCTCTGGGCCGGCACAATCACCGACTGGTCGATGTACGGCGAGCCTTACAAGCAGGTTCTGTGGGACTGGCCCGGCATCTACGAGCGCTCAAAGGAGGCCGCCAGGCAGCCATCAGGATCCGTCAAGGGGCTGGGTGCTTCTGCCGGCGTGATCGAAGGCATTGCCCGCGTCGTCGACTCGCCCGACGAGTTCGATCAGGTGAAACGTGGCGAAGTGCTGGTGTGCAAGATGACGAGCCCGGCGTGGGTCGTGCTGTTCACGAAGATCAGCGGCCTCATCACCGACTCGGGCGGCGCGCTCTCGCATCCTGCAGTCGTGTCGCGCGAGTTCGGCATTCCCGCTGTGGTCGGCACACGCACCGGAACTCAGGCAATCAAGACGGGACAGCGGGTCAGACTGAACGGCGCATCGGGGCTTGTCGAAATCCTTGGTTGAAGCCGTCATCCACTTTTCCCACCTGCCGCTGGAATCCACAGCGATTGCCGGCGGGAAAGGTGCAAGCCTCGGCCGGATGGCGGCGGCCGGAATGCCGGTGCCTCCGGGTTTCGTCATCGCCGCCCGCGCATTCCAGGAGTTCCTCGAGTCGTGCGGCGGCATTGATCTCATCGCAGACCTCACAGCCAACCTCGATACGAACGATGTGAGGGCGGTCGAAGAGGCTGCGGGAACAATCCGGCGGCTGATCGTCTCGACTCCTCTGCCCCCAGCTCTTGCGCAGGCGATTCGTGCGGCGCATGGCGCGCTCGCGCACGGCGAATGTGTCGCGGTGCGGTCGAGCGCGGTGTCTGAGGACGGCAGCACGGCCAGTTTTGCCGGGCAGCAGGAGACCTACCTGAACGTTCGCAGCGCTGAAGATGTGCTCCGACGCGTCCAGGAGTGCTGGGCGTCGTTCTTTTCCCCTCGTGCGCTGTTCTATCGTGCGCAGAAGGCGGTGCTCGGCGACACGCGCATGGCAGTGGTCGTCCAGGAGATGATTCAGGCCGACAAGAGCGGCGTGATGTTCACTGTGGATCCCATCCGCAACCGGCGTGAGTGCATGGTCATCGAATGTGCGCCAGGCCTGGGCGAGGCAATCGTCTCGGGTGAGGTGACTCCCGATCACTACGTCCTCCTGCGCGACCAGGGGTCTATTGTCGAGGAGTTCATTCCAGACGAGGCGAGAGGTCGCGTCCTTGCTGAGGCCGAGTTGAGTCAGCTGCGCGAGTTGGGGATGCGGCTCGAAGCATTCTTCGGATCTCCTCAAGATGTCGAGTGGTGCATCCGCGGTCGTGAGCTGCTGCTGCTGCAGAGCCGGCCGATTACGACACTGAGCTCTCATGGCTGAGCGCCAATCGCGTCTGATTCAGCTCGGGCGGTTGTGGGTCATCGAGAACTATCCCTACAACAGCACGCATCTGCTCAAGTCGCTCGAGTGGCTCGACCGCATTGCACCGGCAGCCTCTCAGCCGGTGAGGCTTGCCACGTTGACCCATGACATGGAGCGCGCGTTCGGAGGGCCTGATGTCATACCGATCGTGATGAACGATCGCGCGTACGAGAAGGCCCATTCCGATCGGAGCGCGAGGATTGTCGGCGAATGGCTGCGCGTCAACGGCGGCGCGCCGGAACTCATCGAGGCGGTGCAGGATCTGATTCGCGTCCACGAATGGGGTGGATGGCCCGATGCCGATCTCGTGCAGGCGGCCGACAGCCTGAGCTTTCTCGACACGAACATCGATCTCATGGCGAGCTTCGTCAAGAGCGGCAAATACACCTTGCCCGTGGTCGCCTCGAAGATCGACCAGATGTACGAGCGGATTCAGGTACCTGCGGCGAGAGAGCTGGCCAGGCCAATGTGGGAGCAGGCGAAGGCGCGCCTGAGCTATGGGGTCTGACCCCGGTACCGGTACGGGGGGCAGACCCCAATATCTGCGACCGGAGTCGCTCGACGAGCTTTTCAGCGTACTTGGCGCGCACCCGGACGCCCGGTTGCTCGCAGGTGGCACCGATTTGCTCGTGCGCCTGAGAAAAGGCTCCGAGCAGCCACGGGTGCTGGTCGATCTCAAGCACGTCGCGGAGCTCCGTGCCGACGTCGTGCACCTCGGAGATGTCATCCGTATCGGGGCGCGAGCCGTCATCACCGATGTCGTGGCACACACGTCACTTCGGCACCACTTTCCTGCACTCATCGAAGCCGCGATGGTGGTCGGCTCGGTGCAGATTCGTAATCGCGCGACGATTTCCGGAAATATCTGCAACGCGTCGCCGGCTGCGGACACGTCACCCGCCCTCATTGCGCATGACGCCCTCGTCAACCTGGCAAGCGCCAACGGAGCGCGTTCAGTGCCGGTGGATCAGTTTTTTTTCGGCCCAGGACGCACGGTGCTTGCGCGAGGCGAGATCGTCGAGTCGATCGATCTTCCGTTGCCGAAAGTACGATGCGGAGGCGCATTCGGCCGATTGACGCGGCGCCACGGTGTCGACCTGGCCATTGTCAATCTGTGCTGCGTCGTGCGCGAGTCTGGGGATGTGCGTTTTGCGCTCGGGGCCGTCGGGCCCAGGCCGATAGCAGTCAACACCCGACAGGACGGATCGTTGGACGTTCTGCTGAGACACGTCAGCCCCATCTCGGACCTTCGCGCCAGCGACGACTATCGCCTCGCGATGCTCCCGGTCCTTGCACGCCGTGCGTTGAAAACCGCACTCAATCGCATGCAGAGCATGCCAGGCTCCGCATGACGATCACCGTGACGGTCAACGGCGCGCCTCGCACGTTTGCGTGCGACGTGTATCAGTCGCTGCTCGACGCGCTTCGCAATACGCTGGGCCTTACCGGCACTAAAGAATGCTGCGCCGAAGGGGAATGCGGCGCATGTACCGTCCTGCTCAACGGTCGCGCCGTCAACGCGTGCCTCATTCTTGCGGTCGAATGCGACGGCGAACGGGTCGAGACGATCGAAGGCCTGGCTGAAAACGGTCACCTCGATTCCCTCCAGCAGGCGTTCGTTGAGACTGGTGCCGTCCAATGCGGTTTCTGCATCCCCGGGATGATCGTGGCCGGCCGATATCTGCTGTCGACCACCCCTCACCCGGATGAGGAACAAATCAAGGACGGCCTCGCAGGTAATTTGTGCCGGTGCGGCGGATACAGCCGCATAGTTAGTGCAGTGTTGCTGGCTGCAAAACGATGACCCATCGTCCATCGTCCATCGTCCATCGTCCATCGTCCATCGTCGATCGTCGGTGGCGCAGGGGCCTTAGCCTGCTCATTGAATATGCCGATTATCGGATCTTCACTCCCTCGACTTGGCGCCGTCGATCGCGTCACCGGCGCACAGCAGTATGCGGCCGATATCCGCCTGGACAACGCACTGCATGTGAAGCTCGTCTCCCTCGCTTGCGCCCACGCCCGCATCATGGCCGTCGACACTCGTGAGGCCGTACGGGTACCGGGCGTGCGCGGAATCTTCACAGCGAAGGATCTGCCCCAGCCCGTTCCGCGCTTCGGACCCGTCTACGCGGATCGCCCGCTTCTCGCAGTTGGCGACACCAAATTCTCTGGAGAACCGGTCGCCGTGGTACTGGCGGACACCGAGGATGCGGCGGCAACAGCGGCTCGCAACGTGCGAGTCGAGCATGAAGAACTTCCGGCCGTGTTGTCGGTCGAAGCGGCGCTCGGCGCAAACGCTCCGCTGGTTCAGGATCCGACGCTGCGGCCGGATGACCCGCTGGCACGCACCAACACGCTGCAACAGTGGCGGTTCGGTTGGGGCGACGTGAGTCATGCGCAAGCCGACCTCGTGATCGAGAACGACTATTCCTTCCCGATGGTGACGCATTTCGCGATCGAGCCACATGCGTGTCTCGCCGCACCCGACGCCAACGGCGTCACGATCTGGAGTCCGACTCAGCACCCGTATGTGCTTCAGCGGGTCGTCTCGTCCGCGTTGGGAATGCCGATCGCGCGCGTCCGGATCATTGCACCCGACCCCGGTGGCGGATTCGGCGGCAAGGGGTGGCCGAAATTCGAGCCGCTGCTGGCCTGGCTGGCGCTCGCTGTTCGCCGGCCGGTACGCCTCGTCTTGACGCTCGAAGAAACATTTCAGGCGGCCAGACGCACGTCGGCGCGCATTCATGCGCGAACCGGTTTCTCCCTGGACGGCCGCATCGTCTTTCAGGATATCGAAGCGAATTTCCTTCTGGGCGCCTACGCCGACATCGGCGCCCGCGTCGTCAGTAAGGCGAGCTACTCTGCCTGCGGCCCGTATCGCGTCCAACACGCGCGCATCGTGGCGCGCGCATTGCTGTCGCACACCACACCGAGCACCGCGTTTCGTGGATTCGGCACGCCGCAGGCGTCGTGGGCCGTCGAATCCCAGTTGAACGACGCTGCGGCGAAGCTGGACATCGATCCGGTGGAAATCCGGCGACGCAACCTTCCAGCGAAAGGAGAAGCCTTCAACCCGAACGACACTCCCGCGGACGGCCACTGGAACGAGGCCCTCGTGAGGGCGGCCCGAGCCATCAAATGGGACGCGAAGCTCGCCACCAACCGCGGTCGAGGTATCTCTCTCGGACTGAAGAGCTCTTCAACAGCCTCGCGATCGGTGGCCATCGTGCGCCTTCATTTCGATGGCAGCGCATCGGTTCTGTGCGGAACTTCCGACATGGGACAAGGTGCGCGCACTGTGCTGATGCAGATTGCCGCACACGAGCTCGGCATCGAGCCCGACCGTATTGCGATCGTGATGGGCGACACATCTGTGGTGCCGTTCGACTCGTCGACGTCGGCCAGCCGATCGACCGTCTTCATGGGAAATGCCGTGATCGACGCGTGTGCCAGCATCAAATCTCAAATGGAGGCGATCGTTGCGGCCACGCCAGGTGTAGTGAAAGACATGACGTTCGGCGACCTGCTCAAGGCGCATTTCGGTCCCATCCGCGGCGAGCTCGTGGGCATCGGCGAAGCGGGCAATGCGTACGAGCCCGGCCATCCGCTGGGTGGACGCGCAGCCTTCTGGGAACTCATGTGTGCGGCATGTGAAGTGGAAGTCGATCCTGAAACCGGCGAAGTGACGGTTCACAGACTTGCGCTGGTCAGCGACGTCGGCAAGGCGCTGAATCCGCTTCAAGTCGAGGCGCAGGACGAGGGCGCCGCGGTGATGGGCCTTGGCCACACGTTGATGGAACAGCTCGTCCTCGGCAGCGATGGGCGCATTCTCAATCTTGGCTCCCTCGACTACCGCATTCCCTCAATTAAGGATGTGCCTGTCGAGCTGCATTCTGAGCTCATTGAGAACGGCGACGGCCCCGGACCGTACGGGGCAAAGGGTGCCGGTGAAGGCGGCACGCTCGCTGTGGCTGCGGCAATCGGGGCAGCGATCAATCAGGCGGCTGGGATTACGTTGCGGGACTTGCCGCTCACTGCCGAGAAAATCTGGAAAGCGCGAACCACGAACACGCGAAGCCCGTCATGGCAGAAAGCAGAGGGATGATGGCATAGAGTACCGTCTGCCGTCTGCCATCCGCCATCTGCCATGACAGAAGACAGAAGCCTCGGCGGCAAGGCGCTCTCAATCCGGAAAGTCTACGCCCTCGTGCATCTGATAGTTCTCGAGTCCTGTTGCGGGAGCGAAGAAGCAGACGACCTTCATCTCGTCCGTGCCGGTGTTGTGCAGCATGTGGACGGCGCCCTGCGGAAACAGAACGGCCGTGCCTTGCGTGACAGGGCGAACTTCGCCCTCGACCAGCACTCGTCCTGAACCCCTGATGATGTAGATCACTTCCTCGCCGTTCGGGTGCGAGTGCGCCGGCCTCACTTTCTCGCCGGGTGCGACGTGGATGACACACGCCGAGCAGTTCTTCGCCGGCACGGCATCTTTCGCAACGAGCCAGCGGAGATGGCGACCGGGCAAACCAAGATCTTCGGCATCGTTTTCATGAATCGCAGGAATCGTCATAGTTCCTGCCCAATATAACCGCAAAGGAGCTGGCCCTCAGCGTAGAATTCTGCCGAACGCAAGCTTCAGGAGACACCTATGAAACGAGTCGCTGTTATCTTCATGCTTGGTGCCACGCTCTCGGCACAATCGGCCGATACCGCCGATTCGCACGTCGCTTCGGCCAAGGCGCTCGCCGCCAGCGATCCCACAGTGCTGGTGAATCTCTGCACCCCCGAGCAGGCCGCACGTGCGACGCCTCAGCCTCGGCGAGGTGGACAAGGGTCTGCACCGGCGACGCCGCAACCGGCGCGCGGACAGCAGGCTCCTCCCGATCGATCGCAGTGGGCTCGCGAGCCAATAAAAGTGTTCGACAACCTCTACTACGTGGGCGAACGCGCGTACTCGGCGTGGGCCGTGACGACGTCGGCCGGCATCATCATCATCGATCCGATCTACGACTACTCAGTTGAGGAACAGGTGGTCGGCGGCCTGAAGAAACTGGGACTCGACCCAGCGCAGATCAAACATGTCGTCGTCAGCCATGCACACCGCGATCACGCGGGCGGCGCGTGGTATCTGCAGGAACGGTTCGGCGCGCGCGTGCTGTTGACCGAACCCGACTGGGACATGCTCGAGCGCAACACGCAGAGCTGGCCGAAGCCGAAGCGGGATATGGTCGTGAAAGACGGTCAGCAGCTGACGCTTGGCGATACGACGTTGACGTTCATTCACACCTTCGGTCATACGCCCGGCACCATGTCGACAATCGTGCCTGTGAAAGACAACGGGAAACCGCACGTTGCGGCTCTGTGGGGCGGAACCGGGTTCAACTTCACGATCACAAAGGAGTACCCCGCCTCTCACTGGTTCGACGCATACATCGCATCGGCGCAACGATTCCGGCAAGCGGCGGCGAAGGCGGGTGCAGATGTGTTCTTGTCGAATCACCCGAGCTGGGATGGCTCGGACGACAAGCAGGCACGTCTCGCGAAGCGCGCAGCGGGCGCCCCGCATCCCTACGTGATCGGCGCGAAAAGCGTTCAGAACTATTTCACGATCGCCGAGCACTGCGCGCGGGCGGGGAAGGCGAGGCTTACTCAGTAACCTGACGGTTTTGGGTTCTAAACCGTGCTCTATTTCATCAACTGTCTGATTACCCCATCCCGCTTGTTCAGAATGTAAACCTCCCCGTTCGGGCCTTCGCCGAAGCGAAGGTCCGCGCGTGTGGAGGGCTGTTTCCCCTGGGCGACGTTTTTTTCCTGAATCAGCTTCAGCAGCGTCTTCGTTTCGCCCTTGTCGGTGAACAGCACGCGGCGAATCGCATCCTGCCCGCCGTTCGGCAGCTTGTCGGCGCTGACGTAGAAAATTTCGCCGCTCGGATTGTCGCCGAAAATCAGCAGGTTGGAGAGCTGCGGGATGTCTTTCTTCCGATAAACGACGCCCATCGTGACGGCCGACTGCGGCTGCAGCAGCGGATCCATCTGGCCGTACTCGGCGATGGGGTAGACCATCTTGCTGTCGCCCCGCGGATTCTCGAGGTTGACCGCCTGGCGGCTGATGAATCCGTAGCTGCCTTCCCACTTGTTCCACCCAAGGTTCGCGCCCTTGGTGATTTGACTGACTTCCTCGACGATGTTCTGCCCGATATCCGCCACGAAAAGATTGCCGTTCCGCGAGTCCCACGCAAAGCGCTGAGGGTTGCGCACGCCTACGGCGTAAATTTCTCCCAGGGTGTTTGGATCGTTGTCGCTGACGTACGGATTGTCTTTCGGAATCCCGTACTTGCCGTTCGCGCTGTTCTTGCCGAGCGGATCGATGCGGAACATCTTGCCGAACGGCGAGCTGAGGTTCTGCGCCAGGTTCAACGGATCGCCGCCGCTGCCACCGTCGGCGATTCCCATATAGAGAAGGCCGTAATCTGCGCTGTTCTGCGTTGCGAGCGGATTGAAGGACAGTTGGCCCCCGTTGTGATTGCCAAATGGATGCTCGAATCGCATCAGTTCGCGCGGCGCGCCGCCGTCGTATGTGGCCGCCGACGGATTTTTTGCCGTCCACTCCAGGAGCACAGCATCGTGTGTGTGCTGTCCGCCGCCGGGTTTGAAGTCGACCTCGGGCGGCATGTTTGCCGTATCGACGTAGGTGTAGATCTTGCCGAAACCAGGCGTGCCCTGCGTGGCGAATTGGGGGTGGAACGCGAAGCTCTGGAATCCACGCTCGTTGCCCCCCGAGTTGACGTTCACCCCAAACTTGGCGTCGTTGACATCGAGATAGAGCGTCACGGTCTTGCCCTCTCGCGGAATCGTGTAGAGGGGCCCCCGCATGTCGTTGACGAACAGCCGACGTGTGCCGGGTTCGTCGACGAGCAGCATCGGACGGGCCGGCATCGGGCCCCCGAGATCGGGCAGCGTGGCGAATTCGACGTAGTTCACTTTGACGACGTCCGTCGCGTTGATGGGCGCCGGGAACGGATCGGTCGGAGACTGGGCAAACACGCACGCGCCTGCCAGTGCCACTGCTGCGAAGATTCGGAGGATTGCCATGAGAACTCCTTCAAGTGCTAATACTTCCGACTGAAGGGTGACATTTACACGCTACGGGACGATCTCCCGAATCACGCCATCCCATTTGTTCAGGATGAAGATACGCCCGTCTGGACCTTCTCCGTAGCGAAGGTCCGCCCGATTCGAAGGCTTCAACCCCTTCGCCACAATCGCTTCCTTCACGAGTTCGAGAAGCGTTTTCGATTGCCCTTTGTCATTGAAGAGGATGCGCCGAATCGCATCCTGCCCTCCGTTGGGCGGAAGCTTGTCGGCATTGACGTAGAACATTTCTCCCGACGGGTTGTCGCCGAACAACAGCAGGTTCGTCAGCGCTCTCAACCGGTTGTGCCGATAGACATAACCCATCGTTACGGCAGAGCTGTTCTGAAGCAGCGGATCGAGCTGCGCGAATTCGACGACTGGATATGTCACTTTCGGATCGCTCCGAGGAGCCTCCGTGTTGACTTCGGCACCGTTCACGAATCGGTAGCTGCCTTCCCACACGCGCCATCCGAGGTTGGCGCCGTTGGTCACGCGCGTCACTTCCTCGACGATGCCCTGGCCGATGTCGGCCATGTACATCGTGCCGGTCTTCGAGTCCCATGCAAATCGTTGAGGATTGCGCGCGCCATACGCATAGATCTCCGCGAGCGTGCCGGGATCGTTGTCATTGACGAATGGATTGTCTTTCGGAATGCCGTACTTGCCGTTCGTGCTGTTCCTGCCGAGCGGATCGATGCGGAGAATCTTGCCGAACGTCGAGCCAAGGTTCTGCCCCAGATTCATGGGATCTCCGCCGGCGCCGCCGTCGGCATTTCCCAGATAGAGCATGCTGTAGTCAGCGTTCCCAGGCCGGGCGAGTGGGTTGAATCCCATCTGCCCACCGTTGTGATTCACAAACGGACGCTGCCATCGCATCAGCTCTCGCGGCGCGTCGCCATCGTAGGTGGCTGCGGCGGCGTTTTTGGCGGTCCACTCGAGAAGCACGGCATGGTGCGACTTGCGTTCGCCAGGCGGCGTCCAATCCGGTACCGGCTCCTGATTGCTGGTATCGGTGTAGGTGTAGATCTTCCCGTGGCCGCGCGCGCCCCGCTGATTGAACTGCGGATGAAACGCGAACGTCTGGAATCCACGCTCGAAGTTCTCGAACTGCACCTGCAGATTCCACCGCGGATCGCGATGATCCAGATATGGAATCACCGACTTGCCATCGAGGCTGACCGAATAGAGCGCCCCGTGCATGTCGTTGACGAACAGTCGGCGCGTGCCGGGCTCGTAGCTCATCAACATCGGGCGCGCCGTGTTGCCCTCGACACTGGGAAGCGTCACAAACTCGACGAAGTTCACCTTGATGGCACCTTCCGCGGCAGGAATCGGATTCGGGAACGGATCTCTCGTCCCGTTCGGCCCGAGCGGCGGCGGGCCTTGACGCCCTCGGCCTGGTGCGGGCGCAGCTGGCGCCTGAGGCGGCGGGGCGCCCGGCGCTGGCGGCTCCTGCGCAAAACTTGCGGACAAAGCGGCGAACACGACCGCCAACACCTGGAACATTCTCATCACGGCTCAACGACCTCATAGAAATTGCGAACGCGCTTTTCGAGCATCGGCACGACCTTGCCCAGGATGTTCTCCTTGAACGCCTCGGTAGCCTGGTGGGCCTTGTACCCATCCTCGTTGACGTACTGCTCGTAGAGCAGCAGCTTGCGCGGATCCTCCGGCGACTGGTTGACCATGTAGAGGCGGCAACCCGGTTCCGCGCGTGAGAGCGGGATCATCTTCTTGAGGATGGCGATCACGTCCTTTTCCTTGCCCTCTTGCACGTAGTACTCCGCGGCGACGACGTACATTGGCTTATCTCCTCTCTATCCGGTTTCGTAAAACGCCGATGCCTTCGATCTCGAATTCCACGACGTCGCCCGGCTTGAGCCAGCGATCGAGCTCGAGGCCGCTGCCGCCAGTCGTGGTGCCCGATCCCCACAATTCGCCTGGATAGATCGTTTCGTTCTGCGACACGTGCACGATGAGATCGTCGAACGAGAACTGACGGCCGGTGCTCGTCGAGTCGGTCCAGGTTTCTCCGTTGATCTTGGCCGTCATGCGCAGATTACTGACGTCGAGCTCATCGGCCGTCACCAGATACGGACCGATGGTATTACCCGTGTCGAAATCCTTGCCCTTACTCGGCCCCATGCCGAGCGGTCCTTCTCGCATCTGCTGATCGCGCGCACTCCAGTCGTTCCAGATCGTGTAGCCCGCAATGTAGCGGCGCGCCTCAGACTTCCTGATGTTTTTGCCGCGACGGCCAATCACGACGGCGAGCTCGAGCTCGAAGTCGAATTTTTCGCAGTACTTCGGCCACTCGATGACGTCTTCGGGTCCCGAGATGGTATCGGGATCACCTTTATAGTACGCAGGCACCTCATACCACACCGGTGGAATCGACGGACGGCCAAGCGCCTTTCCCGCCGTCAACATGTGGCCTTCGAACGTGAGGAAGTCGCGAATCACACGCGGACGCGTGACGGGGGCGAGCAATTTCACTTCGCCGGCTCCGTAGCTGGTGCGAGCGCCGAACGCCTCGGGTTGGCTTTCGGCCGCCGCGACGGCTTGATCGGCTGCCTTTCGGCCAACGTCGCCCGCGCCGAGAAACGCCACCATGTCAGGTGGAAACAACACGCCGGCGAGCCGCTGGGCATCGCAGCCGGGATCGGCCCTCTCGAGATGTGCGGCGTACGCCGCCGCGAAATCGACCAGCCTGCCGTCGACCGCAGCACCAATGCGCCGCACCGGGCCGACTGCCGTAGGTATCTCGAACGTCGCCAGCTTCATGAGCCCTACATCTTAACTTGAGTGGGGCGCCGCCCCACACCCCGGCTCACATCAATGCGCGAATGGAAAGTGCCGTGAAGAAACCGTAGAACGCCGACATCGCGACGAGCACGACACGGCGCCACATCGGCGGGCGCAGTCCTTCAGGGAGCAGCCGCGTGTTGACGTACAGAAGATGGATCGAGGCTATCGTGAACACGAAGCTGGCGATATTCGCCGCCGCCATGATCAGGATGATGGGCTGCGCGAGGCGCAGCGCGAAAATACCCCAGAGGCAGACCACCGCGAGCGCACCGTAGTAGACGACCCGCACGTCGCCACGGCTCCAGGTGCGAACGCGAAGGCTCCCGGTCCACAGGATGTCGGTGATCGAGCGCACCATGCTCTCGATGATGTCGAGTTGCGTCTTGAAGAGAATCCAGGTGGCGAGCACGCCGACCACGATGCCCGCGATCGCTCCCGCTCTCGTTCCCACGGCCGACGCCAGCGCCGCCGCGATGCCGATGCCCTGCATGTTCGTCCCGCCCGGAACAACGGTGACATACAGCACAGCCGGCAGAACCATGCCGAGCAGAGCGCCGATGAAGAACACTCCCCACTGGTCCGCGCGCACAATCCGCCACCAACCGTTCCATCGGCGCATGTTGTCGGCGTTGGCCGTGAAAATGAACCCCGTGTGCGCGAGCTTGACTTTGTGTCCGCCGACGGCGGCCGGGATGTATCCGACGCGCTGCCCCATCCCGTAGCCCTTGTCGCGCGCCCAGCTCGACAGCGCGATGTTCACCATGCCTCCAGCGCCCGAGTAGCCCGCCAGCGCGGCCAGCAACAGAAAGTCGGCATTGGCAGGCACGAAACTGAATGTTCGGCCGGGCAGATCGAACCCGGCCAGGCCAGCAGCGGCAGCCATCCAGGTCGCGCCGGGGACTAAGTAGAGCCCGAGCAGAAAGAATCCCCCAAGGATGGCGACGACCATCACCCAGTTGAGCAGCTCGAGCGTGCGTTCGATGCGCCGCCCGAGCGTCAGAAGAACGATGCAGAGAAGAAATGTGCCAACGCCGATCTGATAGATCGTCGACGCATCTGCCGGCGTGGCGACTTGCCGCGTCGCCAGGAAAAACATCGCGCCCGCTGAAAGCCCGGCGGAATATGGCCATCCCACCTGCAGCAGGTACAAGATGACGTAGAACCACGACCAGAACGCGCGCGAGGGACGCGTGCGCATGAACCCGGTGAACGCCGGCTCACCGGTCGCGAGCGTATAGCGCATCAGCTCGGTATTGAAGATGGTCTGGAAGTACACGGACACCAGCGTGATCCAGAGGAGGGACAGCCCGTATCGGACGAACGCCGTCGGCCCGAGGAGAAATTCTCCTCCGCCGAGCGAGAGACCCAGGACGATGACACCGGGCCCCACGACCTTGATCCAGTCAATGCCTCGCGGCACCGGCGGATCGGGCAATTCGGCACGCACCCACGGGTCGAGTCCGGTACGCGCTTCGACAGACTCCGGCCGCCGAACTGCTCCAACTGCCATCGGGGCCAGATTCTACTCGACTCGCCCGGCCTGCCCACTGCCGGCTATTTCAGCACGATGCCAGTTTTCATCCTGTCGTGGGCGAACCGGATGACGTCATCGATCGGCTGCTTGAGCAGGCCGTCAATCGCGAACATCGCAATGCCATGCACGTTTGCCCAGATGTACTGCGCAAGCTCGAGCGGGTGATCCTTCCGAAGAAGGCCTTGCTTCTGCAATACGACAATCGCATCCACCAGCACCTGAAATGCGCCGCCGCCCTCTCGCCCCAGCTCGGAATCGCTCGAAGCTCCCCTGACAAACCCGCCGAACATGACCCGATAATGAGAAGGATGTGCGACGGCGAAGTGGATGTAGGCGGCGCCCATCGCGTCGAACCCCTGGCTACCTCCGCCGTGCTGCTGCCACGCGTCGAGGAGTTGCAGGCGAAGCATCCGGAAACCTTCGCTCGCGACGGCGGCCAGCAGCGCTGATTTATCCGCGAAGTGACGGTAGAGCGCTGTGCGGGAAACGCCCAGCCGCTGGCCGACGTTTCGCAGCGTCAGGGCCCCGGCCCCTCCTTTCTCAATCGTCCGCACCGCCTCTTGTAACAGCGCCCGTGACAGGTCCCCGTGATGGTACCGATCCTGACGTTTTCTGGCCACAACCGCATCGTACGCCTCGATGTTGACAATGTCAACATAACGCGGTATGTTCATGTTGACAGTGGCAACATTGAGGTCGCTGGATGGCGGGTCCAACGGATAGGACCCGCCCTACCTGAAACGGAGGCTGAACATGTCAACGCTGAAAAACGCACTCAACACTCTGTGGCGCTCGGACGCCAAACTGACCGCTGTTGGTCTCCTGATGATCGGGCTGCTCGGCGCAACCAGCATTGCGCTCCTGGTGGATCCGCGCCAAATCACCGGCGCGCCCGCCTGGCTGAAGCCCGCGAAGTTCGCGGCATCGATCGCCATCCTCACGCTCACACTCGCATGGGTCTTCACCTACCTGCCAGAGTGGGTCAAGACACGCCGAACCATCAGCTGGATTACGACGGTGACGCTCCTTCTCGAGATTGTCATCATCGACATGCAGGCGTGGCGCGGCACGACGAGCCATTTCAACGTCGGGACGCTCTTCGACGGCGTGCTCTTCACGGTCATGGGCACCGCCATCTTCGTGCAGACGTTCTCGATGATTGCCGTTGCTGTTGCGCTCTGGCGTCAGAGGTTTGCCGATCGTGCGATGGGATGGGCGCTTCGTTTGGGGATGACGATCATGATTGTCGGCGCGATGACGGGTGGTCTGATGACGCGTCCAACGAGCGCACAGCTCGAAGCGGTAAGGGCGGGAAATCGCATGACCGTGTCGGGCGCACACACCGTCGGCGCCCCCGACGGCGGACCCGGTCTCCCCGGCACGGGCTGGAGCCTCGAGCACGGTGATATCCGCGTCGCACACTTCCTTGGTCTGCATGCGCTGCAGCTGCTGCCGCTGCTCGCGTTCGCATTCGCGCGGCGCAGGGAGAATGAAACCAGCCGCGTCCGACTGGTATGGGCGTTATCGGCGAGCTATGCAGCGCTGTTCGGTCTGCTGTTGTGGCAGGCTCTTCGTGGTCAATCGGTGACGGCACCGGACGGCATCATGCTCGCAGCGATCGCATCATGGGCCATCCTGACGGCTGGTGCAGTGTGGCTGTCGGCATTCCGCTCCGAATCTACGCGTATGCATGCGGTCGTCTATTGAGGTAACCACTTGTCCGACCGGAAACATCGGCAACACACTAACCACCAACCACCTACCACCAACCACCAGCCACGAAGGTGACCATGTCGCCGCATCACATCTTCTCGATTGCCAACTTCGCCGCGCTCTGCTGCTGGCTGTTGCTCGTCGTCCTGCCCCGCAAGAAGTGGGTGACCCACACGGTCGCTGGAGTGGCCGTACCGGCGATGTTTGCAACGCTGTATAGCGTGATCGTCCTCGTGTACTTCGCTGACGCTGAGGGAGGGTTCTCGTCGCTCGATGATGTCGCCGCCCTGTTTGCCAGCAGCCCCTGGATGTTGCTGGCGGGCTGGATTCATTACTTGGCGTTCGATCTGCTCGTTGGCACGTGGGAGGCGCGAGACTCGCGTGAGCGCGGCATCCCGCACCTGCTTCTGGTGCCGTGCCTGATTCTGACGTTCCTGTTCGGTCCTGCGGGCTGGCTGCTGTATCTGGGCGTGCGGTCGGTCTCGGCGCGGACCATTGGCGTCGCGATCAGGACGTAGTGTCCGGCTTTACCCAGGCTTTACCCGGACCGTTCTACAGTTCTAGCCGGACCAAGCAAATGGTCCGTCGCTTGTCCTGACGCGAAGGCGCAAAGCCGCCAAGAAAGCACACAGGTTTGTTTCAGGTTCCAAAGCCCCGGCGAATCTGAACTTCGCGTCCTCTGCAGCTCTGTTCCGAAGAACTACGAGGAAGACACGAAGGTAACGCGATGGCTCGATGGAGCGATGACGCGATGGGGCATGGGACTGCGTGCTCATGCGTGTCTCGAACGCGGCTGTGGGCGGCGCAGGCGTTTTGGCAGCCAGAACTTCACTTCGCAAGAGTATCCTGATTAGCTTGTATTCGCTGATTGAATGCGGAGATCAGCTCCTCCGTTATGTGCTCAGCACTACCCCTTCGCCGACGCAGAAAATGTTCGTCCGCACGCGATTGCAGGAGACCGGCGGCTTGCTGATACGCTCCCCGAGCGCGCCCACGATCGCCTGTGGACTCTGCAATCTGGCCTCTCATTGCGTATGCGGCGTAGCTTCGCGGATGCAGCCGCAAGAGCGTTTCAATCCATGTTTCCGCAGCGGCGAACTCGCGCGCGAGAAAAGCACGCGTCGCGTTCGTTCGAGCCTCTTCGATTGCGCTTGCATCATTCGATGGCCTTACCTCGAATATCCGCCGCGAGGCTTGCGGAGCCAGTGGCCGGCCGGCTAAGTCTCTAATGCTCGTGGCGAAAAGCACGACATGTTCGCCTGGTGCGAGCTGGGCCGCAGGCACGTCCGCCTTCAGGACCAGTGATTCCTTAGGACTGAGCGTAAATTCTGAGCTGATATCGACCGGCGTTTCACTACTCGCGTACCTGCGAACCACTTCATTGGACAGGCGGAGCTCGAAATCTGTTCCATCAGGCCGTTTCGCTGTGAAGCTCGCGGCGAGGGTCTTGCCGCCAACGAGCAGCCGGACTGGTTCCGTCCCCCGATTGTTGACTATCACGATCTCGAGCTGGATCTGTTCGCTGGAAAAGTACCACGTGGCTCGAGTTCGGCAGTGGTGGATCCGAATACTCGAGACCCACGTAGCCGACAGAGCGGACAATCAGCGAAACATTCGAATACGGCTGCGCTGAGGCCGCACTATTGATCGAGACCACCATCAAGCCAATGACAAGATGGCGGCATATGACCTTCATGGTTTCCATCCATTCTTCATTTCTCAAGAAATATCAATACAGCGGAAAGGATTCTGAGCGTCATGTCGCCATTCCTTGAGGCTGCGATCCGCTACGGGCCGACTCCGGCTTCCTTAAGCTCCCGAACTGCGAGAGCCCGAAGTCCGTTGGCACGACCCGGTTCAGGGCCTGCCAGTTCGGTGGCCAGACGCTCGTCACTTGCAATCAGCTTGACCCGCTGTATGAGATCAGACTCTCCGGTGGCCAGCGCCAGCCGAATCGCCGACAGTATGACGGGGCCCTGATAGCCGCTCAGCCGTTCGCGGGCGATACCAACGATCCTCTTCCTCGAATCGCTACTTAATGGATGGCGCACGGTGGGTCGCGTCAGCATCTTCGCAAAGATTCGCAGGGTGGACGACTTGGTGAGAACACTATCGTCGATAGCGAGCACGAACAGCGGCGCGACGGCCGGTTCTCCGAAATCTGCCAGCGCGTTCGCAACCCGGTCGCCGGTTCCGACAAATTCAATCAGTCCTGGAATGACGACGGGGGACGTGTGTTCTGCGAGCGTATCGACCAGGTCGAAGGTGTGATTCTTCTCGTGTCTGCTCGGTAGTTTGAGGCCACTTTGATAGGCCAGTCCCCTGAGATCCAGCTCTTGCCGTAGTCTGTGCGCCTCGTCTACCAACGCCAGAACCAGCGCCGGCTGTCGCTGCGCCACGGGAATGGCTTTGATCCCACTTACGGCTCCGCCTCGGGACCGGCCGTATTGAAGCGCTCTAATTAATTCTGCCTGCCACTCGTTGTCCTGAGCGCCCGCCACGATGGCAGTCGGCGCGATTTCCGCCGCGGGTTTCTCGGGCTGAACCCGCACCGTGATCGCAGTGCGCGGTAGCGCAAAGCCGACCCACGGATCCCCGTCAATCGTCCGAACGCCGCGTTGGACGGCCTCCCGCATGTCGATGACGACCCGATACTCACCCTCCTTCAGGACACCCCCCGCGACTCCCAGCACGCCGGTCAACTCGAGAGCCGATTGCGTCTCCAACAGGTGTTCACCGGCTGAGATTGAAACAGTCTCGTTGTAAGGCAAACCTTTAATGTGGGATCCCACTTTATGCTCGAGCCCAGTACCCGACCTGACTCGAGCAACTCCACGCGTATCGCGCTTGTGAAATTACTCAAATTCAGCATCACCGGCATTGCACCTTCGACTTGAACTGCCACCGTCACTTTCAACTCCGTTGCTGGAGTGAAGAGCCGATACGTTTGAGCTTCGGACAACTGCCGCTCGCCACCATCGACACGCGCGCGCCAAAACAGGTACTCGGGCTCAGTGTCGTCCTGAGCGATCACGGGCACACAAGCCAACGCGATGATGAAAATTGCCAGTAGTTGTTTCATGGACGGTGCTCGCGTGTGTGCCTCAACCGCGCGATCGGTCTCGGGACGTATCGTAGCAGGGCCGGCTTGGGAGTCTGGAGGCCGACCTGAAGGTCGGCACCGCCCGCTGGAGGGCAGAATTGAAAGTCGGCTCTACGCCGACCCAGATCCCTCGATCTTAATCCGGTGCCCCACCTTCATGCCGGCGTTCACCAGCGTGCCGGCCGGCAGCTCGAGCACACTCGTCGCGCCGGGTTTCGGAAGCCGCATCCGCCATGGCTTCATCGCGGGCACGACATCGACGACGACGCCGTTGGCGTCCATCGCCAGCACGTCGATGGTGAACCGCATGAACCATGTGTGCACGCCGTGACACGGCGTAATCCATAGCGCCTCGCCCGCGTCGAGACGATTGCGGCCGAGCAATCCGACTGCCCTCTCCAGGCGTCGCGACGCAACGGTCACACGATCGGCGACGACGACGCCGGTTTCCAGGTCACGGGCAATGAAATTCTTGTCGTTTGCCATGAGTAGGGATCACTCTGGTCAGTTCTCAGTTCTCAGTTCTCAGTGGGTTCGAAACTGTGAACTGATAACTGAAAACTGATAACTCTATTCAAACCGCAGTGTCACTTCCGTTAAACCGCCGTGCTTCACATCGACCGGCATACGGCGCTCACCCAGGTCAGGATGGCGGGCACTTATCTCGTGCGAACCGATAGCCACCGACAGCCCCTCGCTCGCAATGCCCGCGGCCGGCCGGCCGTCGACGAGAATCGACGCGCCTTCGGGCGCGGTCACGCGAATCGTGCCCATCGGCAGCGTCAGCGTGTGTGGCGTCGTCTCTCCCGGACGCACCTCGAGCCGTTCGGTCGCTCGATAGTTGAACTGCGTGTTGATGAACTCGACCGCATGACTCCCGGGAGCCACCATCACGCGCCCATCCTCCGTCAGACTGACCGGAGCGCCGTCGATGACGACCTTGACGGGAATCGGCGAGAAGATGGCAAACCATCCGGAGTAGATCGGCTCGGTCAGAAGCGTCGTCTGATTCGCCTTGATCGTCACCTTCTTGGTCAACGTTCCTGTGGTCCCCTTCAGCTGGAGGGTGTGCAGCCCGACCTCGAGATCGGGGATGGTCACCGGAGTGCGGCCGTAACTCTTTCCGTTGAGAATCGCTTCAGCACCCGAGGGGGTCGAATCGAGCTGGAGTTTGCCGACACGTCTCTCGACGACCTCGATGAACGGCGTCTCTTCCTGGAGAGGCTGGACAACCAGTTTTGGTTTTTCTTCGAACTGAACGAGCTTCGACAGAGTGCCTATTGCGGGGCCCGTGTTCGTCACAAGAAGCAGACACGCGGCCACCGGCAGCGCCCATTTCGCATGGCGCCGGACATCGACGGCCGACACGGCCGACACGAATCTCTCTCCCGGCCCCTCTTCGTCCGGTTCTTCGTCACCCTCGTTGGACGGCGCCGCCGAGCGTGGCGACCACAAACTGAGGTAATCGCGACGGCCGCGATCGCTTGTTTCCTCCTCGACCTCTTGAAGTGCAATTTTCGCGACTTCGCGCGTCGGAAATTGCGTCACGACGGCGGGCGGACGAGGTGTGGCGGCGGCAACGGCAGCAGCCACGGCTTCGGCAGCGGCCGTGCGCGCATGTTGTGCCGCCGCCTCGCGCATCTCGGCCATTTGTGCGCGCAACTCTTCAACCTCGTGGTTCTTGCGCTCTTCGGCCTTCGCCCGCACATTCGCCAGCTCCGCCTCGAGCTGCTTGATCTGCTGCGCGGCTTTCTTGGTCTCCGATGCGTCGGCTTTCCGCGCCTGGGTCGTGACGAACCTCAGGCGATCGAGCTCGTTCTTGAGCTGCGCTTCCATGGCGGCCCGCTCGCGAACCGCCTCCGCTTCGGCCTCCCGGATGCGTTCGCCCTCGGCCCGTGCGGCGTCGAGCTGCGCAGACAGCGACTGCTCGACTTCCATACGCACCCTCAGAAGCTCACGGGCAAACGCCTCCTGGGCGTGTGCGCTGACCCGCTCGGCCTCGGCCCGGCGGCGCTCGGCTTCCTCGGCCTCGACCTTCACCTTATTCAATTCGTCGGTAAACGTTGACTGCGCCTCGGACCGCGCCCGCTTCAGCTCGTCGGTAAACGTTGACTGGGCCTCGGACCGCACACGGGCGACTTCGACCTCGAGCGTCTGGCGCGCCTCACGCTCGGCAGCGGCCCGCGCTTCGGCGATCGCCTTGTCACGCATCTGTTCCGCTTCGATCTGCACGCGTGCGAGATCGGCGGCCAGCGCTTCGCGAGCTTCGCGTTCCGCGATGGCTCGCGCCTCGGCGATCGCCGCTTCGCGCCGCTGCTCGGCTTCGGTTTGCGCGCGCGCCAGATCCGCCGCCAGCGCCTCTCGCGCCTTTCTCTCTTCAGCCGCACGCGCTTCGGCCGCTCGCGCTTCGGCCAGCGCGGCTTCTCGCCGCTGCTCGGCCTCGGCTCGCGCACGCGCCAGATCAGCCGCCAGCGCTTCTCGTGCCCGTCGCTCTTCGGCCACACGCTCTTCAGCGGCGCGCGCTTCGGCCAGCGCGGCCTCTCGTTTCTGCGCCGCTTCTGTTTTCGCGCGCGCGAGATCTGCGGCCAGCGCCTTTCGGGCCTCCCGCTCCGCGGCCGCCTGCGCTTCGGCAGCACGTGCCTCGGCCAGCGCCAATTCGCGCTTCTGCTCGGCCTCGCTGTGCTTACGCGCCAGATCGGCGGCCAGCGCTTCACGCGCCTGACGCTCCGCGGCCGCCCTCGCTTCGGCGGCGCGCGCTTCGGCCAGCGCCTGCTCGCGCTTCTGTTCTGCCTCGGACTGCGCACGTGCCAGGTCGGCGGCCAGCGCCTCGCGTGCCTGCCGTTCTACAGCGGCTCGCGCCTCGGCGTCTTTCCGGGCCGCTTCGGCTTCGGCCTGGACCCGCGCAATCTCTGCCGCGCTCGCCTCGCGCGCTTCGCGGGCTTCGCGCTCAGCCACCGCGCGCGCTTCGGCCAGTGCCGATTCACGAATCGCCTCGGCATCCGCGTGGTTCGTTGCCGCAAACTCGTCAGACCTGGTCAGCGCCTGGTTACGCGCGCGATCGAGGGACGCAGCGAAGTCGAATTCATCTTCCTCTGTGTCGACCGGCGTGGCGGCCTCTTCTTCGACCGGCAGGTTGTCGATCTCGGCCAGCTTGATGTCGAGGCCGAGCTGCTTGACCAGTTGATCGATTTCCTCGGAGATCGATCGCACGGATTTCGTCGACTTCTCCTTCGTCCTGTCCGCCATCTTGTCCACGGTCTTGTCCGCCGTCTTGTCCGCCGTAGCCGCGTCAGCGGCGAAGGTGGAAACGGCGTCAGCCGCGAAGGTGGATGCCGTGTCAGCGGCATAGGCGGAAGCGGCGCCAGCCGCGAAGGCGGAAACCACATCATCCGCAAAGATGGAGGCGCCTGGCACGAAGGCCGAAGAACTCGGCGTGTAGGTGGACAGGTCTGCCGTAGCCGCGTCCGCCGCGTAGGCGGACCTCGTGTCGGCCGCGAAGCCGGACCTGGCGTCGGCTGCGTATGCAGGCCACTCGACGGCTGGTTCGTCGTCTATGGTCTCCTGCACATCTGTGTCGTCATGCTCGGCCACCAGCGTGTTCACGAAGATCGGCTCTTCTTCTATTTCAACGACCGGTTCTTCGGCCGGGTCTTCGGAAACGAAGATCGATTCTTCGAGTTCCGGCTCATCCTCTATTAGTGTCGAGGCTTGAGCGGGCACCGGATCTGGCGCAATTACACTTCTGAAGGAATCGGGGGTCGCGGGACGGTTACGTATTTCACTTGCCCGGTTGAGGAGCGCGACCACCTCGTCGGCAAACGCCGACGGATCGGCGCCAACCGCAACAGCGGCCTTCTGTTTCTTGCGGAATCCGAATCCCCTCTTGGCCTTCGACTCCTCGGAGGAGCGGAACTGCGGAATCGTCATCGTCTGTAGGTGCGAGGCGCCTTCCAGCGACCGCAGACGACCGATCAGTGTGTCCTCATCGCGTGGCGAGAGAAAGGCGCTCAGCAGAATGAGGTCGGGCACCTGGCGTGCGATCGCGTCGACCGCCTTCTTGGTCGACTCCACGATCACCAGCTCCGCGCCAATCCGGCGGGCCATGTCGTGCAGCACGCGTCCCTGCGCGGCATCCGGTTGGATGACGAGAATCACGCTCACGAGATGACCTTCAGCATCAACACGAAGAACACGCACGCGGCGACGAGAAACGTGAACAGGTACAAGTGATGATCGGCGTAGCCGTGTACGAAAGATGCGCTGGATACAACCGCCTGCACCACCGTGCCACGCAGTGAATCCCAGTTGGGGTCGGTCACCATCTGCTGCGTGCGTTCCCTCAGGCGAGGGTTGATCGACACGAGCATGCCGAACAACACCAGTAACGCGATGCCGGAGAACACGAGATCGCGAATCTTTCTGGACACACGGCAGCGCTCGCAATCGCCGTACCTTTTCTGCTGCCTCGGTAAATCACCGTATTTCTTAGCCTTTCCCGGCACGTGTTCCGTTTCGATCGTTGCACCGCCGGCGCACGCACACAATTCGCGCAGGTGCGGTTACGAAACGGTGAGCACTCCGATTCGGGTCTGACCAATCACGAAGTCCGTTGCTTCCACACGAAGTTTGTCGAGTCAGGGGTGTGCCGCTTCGATGCACGGCGTTCAAGTGCCCATCGCTGCACTTCGCGCTAACTCATTTGCCGCGAAACGACTTGCGATGATTGGCCGCGAGAAATTCTGTGACTGGTACGGCCGTTGCGTTTACAGGCTCCGGTCGCGTCGCCATCGCGGCGCGCAAAAGGGAGGAAAGACATGCTGCTCAATCTTACGACCCGGTTGTTTCACTCGTTCCGTCGCAACGAAGACGGACAGGACCTTCTCGATACGCCTTGCTCGTGGCGCTGATCGCGATCGTTGCGGTCGCGGGCGTGACACTGGCCGGCGAAGAGGTCGACGCGATCTTCAACGACATCGTCAACAAGCTGCCCGGCTAACAACCAGGTGGTCACGCGCCTCTGGCGCGTTCGTCCTGTGAGGGTCCGCCGCCGACCCGTGGCGGACCCTCTCGAATCGTCCGACGACGAGGAGAAGAATCCATGATTTCGCAGTCAATCGTTTCACTTGGACGCCTGCGCAAACGTGATGACGGTCAGGACCTGCTCGAGTACAGCCTGCTGGTCTCGCTGATTGCACTCTTCGCGCTGGTCGCCGTGAGCCTGCTCGCCGAGCAGATCACCGATGTGTGGTGGGGGGCGATTGCCGCCATTGACCTCTGATGCGGTCGTCTTGACGGCGCTCTGTGCCGGCCTCGGCAGCGCAGCCGTCGTCGATTCGGCCCGCAGAAAGATTCCCAACGAAATCTCGCTGGGAGTCACGGCCTCGGGCGTGGTGCTGGCCGCAACAGGCGCCAGCGGCGTGTCCGTCGGGTCGTCGCTACTGGGATTTTTTCTCGGGTTCCTGCTGATGCTGCCCGGCCACGTGCTGGGCTCCACGGGAGCCGGGGACGTGAAGTTGTTCGCTGCGGCCGGCGCGGTGGTCGGCGCCGAACAGATTGTTCCGGCTTTTCTGATGACGGCCATTGCGGGTGGACTGATGGCCATCTTCATCGCATGGCGCCGCGGAAGATTGCTGCGCACATTTCGTCTGACCGCCAGGCTGTTCGGCCTGCGCCAGGAGACGAAAGCAGAGATCGAAGCACCTGGTGAGCACAATCGTTTCCCGTATGGCCCGGCGATCGCGGCCGGTTGCGTTCTCGCAGTTCTGGTTCGTAATGTCCGGCTCTAGCCGGACCCGTGGTCGCCGGCTTTAGCCGGACCGGAGGGGTAAATATGACTCGCGTTCGAATTTTTGCCGTGTTCCTCATGGCCATCCTTGCCGGCGGCGGTCTGGCGTATGGCACGTACGACTATCTGCAGAACGTGCCCGTCAAGACGGTGAGCGTGCCGACGAAGAAGGTCGTCGTGGCCAACGCGAATCTGTCGCTCGGACGGCAGCTGCGGCGCGAAGACCTCGCGACGCTCGACTGGCCTGCGGCCGCGGCGCCCGAAGGTGCCTTTGAGGATCCGCAAGCGATCGTCGACCGCGGCCTGATTGTGTCGGTCGTAAAGAACGAGCCCATCCTTCCCGCGAAGCTCGCGTCGAAGGAAGCGGGCGCCGGTCTTCCGCCGATCATTCCGCCCGGCAAGCGCGCGCTGTCGGTCCGCGTCAACGAAGTCATCGGCGTCGCAGGCTACGTGCTGCCTGGCACGCGCGTCGACGTCGTCGCGACGGCGAACCCGACCAGCCGCTCCGAAGACATCACGACCAAGGTCGTTCTGCAGAACGTCGAAGTGCTCGCGGCCGGCACCCGCCTCGAGCAGGACACGCCCGATGGCAAGCCGATGCAGGTGACGGTCGTGACGTTGCTCGTCACGCCTGACGATTCCGAGCGTCTGACGCTTGCCAGCACGGAGGGAAAGATTCAGTTGGCGCTGCGAAATCCGCTCGATACCGAAACGCCGACCACGTCGGGGATCAAGCCCGGCATGCTGCTCGGCAACGTGCAGGCGAGACCGTTCGCTGTTAGAAGGCCGGCCGTTCCTGGCCAGCCAGCGGCGATTCCACCGCCACCGCCCACGATCGAAGTGATCAAAGGCGATAAACGCAGTCAAGTTGCCGTTGGATAGGAGCACACAACAATGAAACGCGCTCTTGCGATTCTTCTGCTTGTCATCATGGTTCTGCCGCCGGCCGTGCGGGCCGGCCAGGTGGCCGCACGCGGTGCCGACGCCGTCGGTGCCGCCCCGACCGAGCAGGTCGATCTGCTCGTGGGCCGCTCGACCATCATCAAGATGGATCGGCCCATCACGCGCGTTTCTCTGTCGACGCCGGACATTGCCGACGCGCTCGTCACGACGCCCTACGAGCTGCTCGTGCACGGCAAGACGCCGGGAACGATTTCGCTGCTCGTGTGGAGCGACGCCGGCCGCATCAAGACCTATGACGTGGCCGTCAAGCGCGACCTGAGCAACCTCGAGATTCAGATTCGCAAGCTCTTCCCCGGGGAAGAGATCACCGCCACGAGCAACGGCAAGGACGTCGTGCTGGCTGGCGTGGTGTCCAGCAAGTACATCGTCGACCGTGCCTCGTCGCTGGCGGTCGGTTATGTCGAGAAGCCCGAGAATGTCGTCAACCTGCTTCGGCAGCAGGACGGGCCGGCCACCAACCAGGTGATGCTGCGCGTGCGGTTCGCCGAAGTCAGCCGCAGCGCGATGCAAGAGGTCGGTGCGGCGTTCTTCACCGGCATCAACGGCAAAGGCGACTGGATTGGCCGTTCGACGACGCAGCAGTATCCTGCGCCGGTCTTCGACAACGACAAGGGCCTCGTCTTCAGCGATTTTCTCAACCTGTTTCTCTTCAACACCGAAGAACAGCTGGGCGCCGTCATCAAGGCGCTTAAAGGCAAGGGTCTGTTCCAGAGTCTGGCCGAGCCGAATCTGATTACTCGTGACGGCCAGGAAGCAACGTTCCTTGCCGGCGGCGAATATCCGTATCCCGTCGTGCAGGGCAGCGGAGTCAACGCGGCGGTCACGATCGTCTTCAAGGAGTTCGGAGTGCGGCTGCGGTTCACGCCGACCGTCACGGCCGACGGTATGATCCAGTTGAAGGTGATGCCCGAGGTCAGCTCGCTCGACTTCGGCAACGCCGTCGTGCTGCAGGGCTTCAGAGTGCCGGCGCTCTCGACCCGCCGCACCGAGACGGCCGTCGAGCTGCGCGATGGGCAGACGTTCGCCATCGCCGGCATGCTCGATCAGAACCTCAACGAGACGATGCGCCGCGTGCCGGGCATCGGCGACATTCCGATCCTGGGCTATCTCTTCCGCAGCCAGGCGTATCAGAAGAATTCGACCGAGTTGGTCGTGATGATTACGCCCCACATCATGCGGCGTGATTCACCTGGCGTGACGCCGAGTCTGCCGGGTCTCATTCAGCCGTATCTGCCGCAGCCGCCGCGCCGCATTGCGCCGCCGCCGCCGGCGTTCACGAGCCCGATGAGCTTCGCGCCCTCCTCCGCGCCCGACGGGCAGACCGCTTCGGAGGGCAGGCCCGCAGCTCCGGCAGCGTCGCAGGCTGTTTCCACGAGCGCCCCCGCGGCGTTTGCGACGCCGGCTGCGCCGGTCCCGGTGACACCGCTGGCTCCGGCCCCGCAGACGAGCGCCGACTCGAGGAAGGCCGCCGAGCTGGCCGCGACGATCGAACGGAAGCGGGCCGAACAGGCCGCCATTCAAGCCCGGAAGGATGCCGAACAGGCGAAGCGCGACGACCGGAAGCGCATCGAAGAAGAGAAGAAGCAGGCCGAAGTGAAGCGCAAGCAGGATGCGATTGATGCCCGCGAGGCCCACCTGCAGGCCCAGAAAGACGGCGAGCGTGCCCGCCAGGCAGCGAAGGCCGAGGCTGAACGCGCCGAGCGCGAAAAGCGCGAGCTCGAGCGTCTCCGCGAGCGCCAGGAGATCGAACGCAAGGCGGCCGAGAAGCTGGCGACCGAGCAGGCCGCAGAAGCCGCGCGGATCAAGGAAGCGGCCGACAGGCTCGCGCAAGAGAAGGCCAATCGTGATGCTGAGCTTGAACGGCTTGTGACGCAGTACAAGAAGCTCACTGAAGGACAACCGCAGTCGTCACGGTGAGCCATGGCACAACTATCAGCAGTCATCACCACGAGTGATTCTGAGTTTCGCTCGACGATTACGTCACTGCTCCGCTCGAGTGGTCTCTCGATAGGGATCATCGAAGAGAAACACGCCGGCAGTACGTGGCCCGATCTCGCGGTCGTCGACATCCGCAACGGTTCGCTCGCGTCGGTCGAAGCCATCGAACGCATGCGTGCCTCGTGGCCGTCTGTCTCGATCTTCGCCGTCGCCGCCGCGTCCGAGCCCGACGGGATTCTCCGGGCCATGCGCGCGGGCGCCAACGAGTATCTGGCCTGGCCGCTCAGGGAATCGGGCGCCTCGCTGACCGAAAGCTTTCAGACGGCACTGAAGCGCGCGACCGATCGCCATCGTCCCGCGAAGGACAGTGCCCGATCGGGCGTCACGCTCTCGTTCTTCGGTGCCAAAGGCGGGGCCGGCACGACGACGCTGGCTGTCAACACTGCGATCGAAATCGCGCGGTTGTCGAAGCGTTCGACCTTGATCGTCGACCTGCATCAGTTCGTGGGCGAGGTGGCGCTCTTTCTCGGCGTGCGTCCGCGTTTCACACTGATCGACGCGCTCGACAACCTGCACCGCATGGATTCGGAGTTCCTGCGCGAGCTGGTCGTGCGTCACAAGTCGGGCCTCGACATTCTTGCTGGTGGCGATCAGATCGACAGACCGGGGCCGAACGATGCCCCTGCCGTCGAGCAGTTGCTGCAGCAGCTCGGGCGCTCGTACGACTTCGTCATCATCGACGCCGGCACACTGACGAGCGTGGTTGCGGACGTCGCCGTGTTCGCCGCCGATACGATCTACCTTGTCGCCAATCCTGATATTGCGTCCGTACGTAACGCGCATCGGATCGTCGATCGGTTCGAGCAGCTCGGCGCCGGCAGGGAACGCCTGCGGGTGCTGCTCAATCGGGTGTCCGAACAGAATCAGATCGGACCGAAGCAGATTGAGGCGACGCTCGGACACAGCCTGCACACGATGTTCCCGAGCGACTACAGCGTCGTCTCGGCCGCGATGAACTCGGGCGTGCCGCTGACGATGACGAACCATTCAGATCTGGCCGCGCGCTTCGAGCGGTTCACCAAGCAGATCATCAACCCGAATGCGCCCGCGGAGACGGATGAGCCGGCCCGCGAAAAAGCATCGTTTCTCGGAATCTTCTAAGTCATGGCTACCCCAGTCAACGTCAAATCGCCGACCAGGCCTGGATTGGGATCGGACTCCGGTGCGAAAGCGAACCCCGGGGGGATCCCGTGATCAACGCCCGAAGGGCGCAGTACCTGGAAGTCCGCGGCAGCGTCCATCGCAAGCTGCTGACGAAGCTCAACCTCGAGAAGCTCGCGACCGCCGAGCGCAGCAAAGTCGAAGCAGAGATCCGAGCCCTTGTGTCGTCGCTCATTGCCGAAGCGGGTGTGCCGCTGTCGGTGAGCGAACGCGACGCGATCCTCGGCGATGTCATCGACGAAGTCTTCGGGTTCGGCCCGCTCGAGCCGCTGCTTCGCGACAAGACAGTCAGCGACATCCTGGTCAACACCTACAAGCAGGTGTTCGTCGAGCGCGCCGGCAAGCTCGAACAGGTTCCAGCCGCCTTTCAGGACGACCAGCACCTGCTGCGCGTCATCGATCGCATTGTCAGCGGCGTCGGCCGGCGCATCGACGACAGCTCGCCGATGGTCGACGCGCGGCTGCCGGACGGATCGCGCGTCAACGCGATCATCGCACCGCTCGCCGTTGACGGCCCGCTGCTGTCGATTCGCCGATTCCCGGCCGAGCGGCTGCAGGCGAACGACCTGGTGTCATACAAGGCGCTGGCGCCGAACATGCTCGAGTTCCTGCGGCACTGCGTCGCAGCCAAACTTAACGTGCTGGTCAGCGGCGGTACTGGCGCCGGCAAAACCACGTTGCTGAACGTGCTGTCGTCGTTCATCTCCGACCGCGACCGTATTGTCACGATCGAAGACGCAGCCGAGCTTCAGCTTCGCCAGGCGCACGTGGTACGGCTCGAAACGCGCCCGCCGAACGTGGAAGGCAAAGGCGCGATCCGGCAGCGGCAGCTGCTGGTCAACTCCCTGCGTATGCGTCCCGACCGCATCATCGTCGGCGAAGTCCGCGGCGAGGAAGCGCTCGACATGCTGCAGGCCATGAACACCGGCCACGACGGCTCGCTGACGACCGTGCACGCGAACACCCCTCGCGACGCGCTGTCCCGTCTCGAGACGATGGTCGCGATGGCCAACGTCAATCTGCCCGACAAGGCCATGCGCCAGCAGATTTCGTCGGCGATTCAGATCGTCATTCAGCAGGCCCGTCTGAGCGACGGCAGCAGAAAAGTGACCAGCGTTTCGGAGATTACCGGCATGGAAGGCGACATCATCACCATGCAGGAAATCTACCGCTTCGACAAGCTCGGCCTGGGCCCCGAGGGCAGGGTCGTCGGTCGCTTCGTCGCCACTGGCGTGCGCCCAAAGGTGTGCGAACGGCTGCGCGCATCCGGCATTCAGCTCGCACCTGAGATGTTCGACGGCGTTCTGGAGGTGCGGTGATGCAGCTCAACGTGATCGTCGCGCTCGTCTTCATCGTGTCGACGGCTGCCCTCATGGGCATCTTCTTGTTGATCTCACGCCGAGGGCAGTCGGCCCACAGCAGAACGCTCGAGAAGCGGCTGAGCGAAGCGACGGGCATGGGTCCGAATCCGGCCGATCTCCAGGCCGCCTCCATGCTGCGTGTCGAAGCCGCCGGACCGCTGCCGAACATCGACAGAGTCGCCCGTCAGGCGCTGAAGGGTTCGTCCTTCGAACGCTGGCTCGAGCAATCGGGCACCGGCGTCAGCGTCAGCGCGTGCATCCTCACCTCGCTCGTGCTCGGCGCGCTGGTCGCGGCGCTGGCCCTGATGTCCGTTGGCAAGACGTGGGCGATGGCTATTGGGTTTGTGTTGGGACTCTGCATCGTTCCGGCGATTCTCCGGCAGAAGCGCGCGGCGCGACTCTACAAATTCGAAGAGACCTTCCCGGAAGCCCTCGATCTGCTTTCACGCGGCATCCGCGCGGGCCATGCCTTCAGCGCCGGCATGAAGATGGTGGCGGACGAGCTTGGCGAACCGGTCGGCCCAGAGTTCCGGAAGGCGTTTGACGAGCAGAACTTCGGGCTGCCGCTGAAGGAATCGCTGAACAACTTGTGCTTGCGGGTGCCTATCCTGGACGTGCGCTTCTTCTCGACAGCGGTGCTCATCCAGCGCGAGACGGGCGGCAACCTCTCTGAAATTCTCGACAACCTGGCTGCCGTCGTTCGCGAGCGCTTCAAGATTCGCCGCCAGGTGCGCGTGCACACCGCACACGGTCGGTTTACAGGTTACGTGTTGATGGCGCTGCCCGCGTTTCTCGCGCTCGCACTTTCGTTTATCAATCCCGAGCACATGAACCGCCTGTTCGAAGAGCGGATGGGCCAGTTGATGATCGTCGCGTCGATCATCATGCAGGCCGTCGGATTCTTCTGGATCAGGCAGGTCATCAAAATCGAGGTGTAGCCGTGTCGCTTCTGCTTCCATTACTGGCGTTTGCATTCGGCTCGCTGCTGGTCACGGCCTTGAGCTACGCGCTCACGGCCAAACCGGCCAGCATCGACGACCGGCTGCGTGACGTCCTCGGCAACCAGCCCGAGGCGCCGGCCGATGACGCGTCGAACGCTCAGATCGTCGCGTTCCTGAAACGCATCGGCGAGCGGCTGCCGAAATCGCCGAAGGACCTCAGCAAGATTCAGCTTCGCCTCGTGCAGGCCGGACACCGCAACGCGGAAGCCATACCGGTGTTCCTCGCCATTCGCGTCGCGTTTGCGTTTGCGCTGTTCATCCTGTGCATGACGCCGGTCCTCGTCAAGCCGAACATGTCGCTGGCGCTCTCTGCTGCTGCCCTGGGCTACATCCTGCCGGGCATATTGCTCGCGCGCAAGGCCCGCCGCCGCCAGCATCGCATCAAGCTTTCGCTGGCCGACGCGCTCGACCTGCTGGTCGTCAGCGTCGAGGCCGGCCTCGGTCTCGACCAGGCGCTCGCTCGCGTCGGGCAGGAGCTGGCGTTTGCGTATCCAGATCTTTCTTCCGAGCTGCGGCTTGTCAACCTCGAGTTGCTCGCCGGTAAGGGACGCTCGGAAGCCCTTCGTAACCTGGCCGACCGCACGGGCGTCGACGACTTGAGCTCGCTCGTCGCCATGCTCGTGCAGACGGACAAGTTCGGCACGAGCGTCGCCCATTCGCTGCGCGTCTTCTCCGACACGCTTCGGACGAAGCGGCGTCAGCGCGCGGAAGAAGCGGCCGCCAAGACCGGCGTGAAGATGGTGTTCCCGCTCGTCATCTGTATCTTCCCGGCCATCTGGATCGTCACGATCGGGCCGGCCGTGATTCAGTTCATCAAAGTGCTCGGTCCGATGGGCAAATAGACCATGACCACAGCAATCGCCGAGAACGTGCGCACCGCGCAGATTGTCGCGCCGACCAAGCCCGCCAGCCTCGAAGCGACCGGGGTCGCGGCCGACACGCTGGCGTCGATCCTCATCAAGATGCTCCACAGCGGCGAAGCGAGCGGTATGGGGCTCGCCGATCGCGCGTGCCTGCCGTACGGCATCCTCGAGCCGCTGCTCGAGAAGCTGCGGGTCGAGCTGCTGATCGAGGTGAAGAGCGCCCTCGGTACCGGCAGCGCCGGCTATCGATACGCGTTGACCGACGCCGGTCGATCCCGCGCGCTTCGCTATTTCGACGCGTGCGGCTACGTCGGGCCTACTCCCGTGCCCCTCGTCCAATATTCGCTGCACATGAACAGACTTCGCGCGCAGACGCACGACATTTATCGCGAGCGCGTGTCCGAAGGCTTTACTCACCTGATCGTCGAGCCCGAGATGCTCGACCAGCTCGGCCCTGCCATCGCGTCCCGGAAAGCTCTTTTCCTTTACGGCCCGCCTGGAAACGGCAAGAGCGTGATGGGTGAAGGCATCGGGCGGGTGCTCGGCGGCGACATCTATGTCCCGTACGCTATCGACGTCGACGGCCAGATCATCACGATGTTCGATCCGGTCACTCACGAGTCACGTACCGACGACGACGAAACATCGGTGATTCGCGCCGACGATGCAACCGATCGCCGCTGGGTGAGAGTGAGCCGGCCGGTCATCACGGTCGGCGGCGAGCTGACCCTCGAAATGCTCGACCTGCGCTACGGCGACGTCTCGAGGTTCTACGAAGCGCCGGTTCACCTGAAGGCAAATGGCGGCGTGCTCGTCGTGGACGACTTCGGCCGCCAGCGCGTGCCGGCGCGCGATCTGCTGAACCGGTGGATCGTGCCGCTCGAGTCGCGCGTCGATTACCTGAACCTGCACACCGGCCGCAAATTCCAGGTGCCGTTCGACGTGCTCGTGGTGTTCGCCACCAACCTCGAGCCGCGCTCACTTGCCGACGAGGCGTTTCTCCGCCGTATTCCCTACAAGATCTTCGCGAAGAACCCGACGCTCGATCAGTTCAGCCGTATCTGGGAAATGAACTGCCGGCGTCACGGTGTCCGGTACGACCGGGAAATCGTGGAGTATCTGCAGGACAAGTACTATACCGGCCGAAAGCTTGCGATGCGCGCGTGCCATCCACGCGACCTGACGGACCAGGTCGTAAGCCTGTGCCGGTATCACCATCGGCCCCCCGAGATCACAAAAGATCTGCTCGACGCCGTCTGCCAGACGTATTTCCTGGAGGACACGCAGACCGGAATGACGGCTGCGCGTTGACACTTATGCTGAAGAAATTCATCCGCGACTGCGGCGGCAACAACATCATCGAAGGCGCCATCGTGACGCCGTTGTTGCTGCTGTTGACGTTCGGTATCGTCGACTTCGCCTCGATGTTCTACGTGTATGTCTCGATGGAGAGCGGCATCAGCCAGGCGACCCGGTATGCCGTGACGGGGGCGACGAAAGAAGATCCTGACAATCCCGGCATTCAGATGGGTCGCGAAGGCACCATCAAGGCGGTCATGAAGGAAGTGTCGCCCACGCTCGACGTCGACGCGATGGACTTTTCGTTTACCCACATGGCGCCGGGATCATCGTCGTGGGCCAGCGGCGCCGGCGGACCGGGCGATGTCGGCCGGGTCACGGTCGAATACAGCTGGGAACCCCTGACGCCGATCCTTCCACACTTTCTCACGGGCGGCAGAATGTCTTTGAGCGTGGAATCGGCCATGAAGATCGAGCCGACCTGGGAGGAATGAGATGCGACGCCAATCAGACCGCGGACAGTCTCTCATCGAATTCTCCCTCGTGCTGCCGTTGCTGATGGTGACGGTGCTGGGCGTCGTAGAGGTCAGCTTCGTGCTGCTCGACCAGCACATCGTGACGAAGCTCACGCGAGAGGGAGCGAATCTCATCTCGCGAAGCACCACGCTCGGGGATGCGGCAACCGTCGTGCGCAGCATGGCCTCGCGCCCGGTCGATCTGCCAACCAGCTCGAGGATGATCTTGTCGGTCGTCCGGAACATTCCGACGATCGGTGCGGCGAATTACAACAAGTCGATACTCTCGCAGCGGCACGTGTACGGCAACCTCTCGCAGAGCAGCAAGATCCTGACAGCCGGCACGCCGAGTTTCGGGCCAGGCCCTGAGTATCAGGCCTCGAACCAGGACAACAATACGGCCCTGCAGGTGACGAACATGCCGATCACGTTGTCGCTCGGCAGCTCGCTGTACATCATGGAGCTCTACTCAACGCATCCGTCGATTACCCCGCTCGCCGGATTCGGCATCACCGTACCGAACACGCTCTACTCCATTGCGTACTTTTAAGGGGGACGCTTATGAAGAGACTCTTTGCACGGACATCGAACCAGAAAGGTTTCGTTCTGGTGTACATGGCAGCAGGGCTGACGACGCTGCTGCTTTTTTCGGGACTGGCGGTTGATTCGGGCCGCGCGTATCTTGTGAAATCACAGCTGACCAAAGCGGTCGACGGCGCGGCGCTCGCCGCTGCGAGAAATCTGAACAGCGGCGATCCGAGGGCCGAAGCCGCACGCGTATTCAAGGCGAATTTCCCGTCGGGTTATCTGGGTACAGCCGCAGGCGATCCCACAACCGCATCCAATTTCTACAGTGCGACGATTAACCCGGCAAGCGGCGTCAACACCGTGAAAGTGCGGGCGTCCACGACGCTCCCGACGACCTTCATGAACCTGGGCAGCACCCCATCGATGCTCATCGGCACCGAAGGGGAGGCGACGCGCAGAATGGTGGACCTGTCGCTCGTGCTCGACGTGTCGAGCTCGATCGGCTGGCGATGGCCGGCGGTACGAGACGCCGCCCGAACGTTCGTGAGCTCGTTCGATCAGGTCAACGACCGGGTCTCGTTGATTCTCTTCGGCAACGGCGCCAGGGTGCTCGATGCCATGCCATCGGCGCGCGGCTTCAACAAGGCCAAGGTGATGGCCGACATTCCCGCCGCGCTTCCCGGCGGCAGCACGAACATGGTCGAAGGCATCTACCGAGGGTGGGATGAGGTCAAATCGGTTCCCAATGGTTCGCAGTCAGGGATTCGCGTCATCGTGCTCTTCACCGACGGCGCATCCAACAGCGTCCCTGGCGATTACCCGTTGGCCGCGGGCCAGCCGAGAGCGCTCAGAACGTGGGACTTCCCGGACAACGGCGCCGATCCCGACAACCAGACACACGCCAATCCGCACATCGACGGGCTGTATCATACGGAAACGGGCGCCGCGTCGCCGGCAGTCACCCTGACGACCGCGTGGAACTCGACGCAGGTGATTCCAACCGTGCCGCTTCTGCCGGTGACAAGCAAGCATTTCTTCCACCGGAGCGCCGGCATTCCCGACAACTTCCCGCTGCAGACCAACGCATTGAAAGTTGACGGCCAGCCGCAGAACGTCCGCCGCGGACTGCGGAACTTCAACGCCGCGCAGGGCAAATATCCGGCTGAGGTGTGGAACATCAACAACTCCGCGCGCAACCTCATTGAGATCATCGCGAACGCCGCACGCGCTGACGCGGCCGGCGACTACAAGATCCGTATTTACACCATCGGAATGGGTGAGCTCGTCAGATACGACCTGGGAACCAGGCCTGAGAAGTCAGAAGACATCCTGAAGCGCGTCGCCAACGATGCGAGCTCGCCGGATTATAACGACGACCAGCTCGAAGGCAAGTATTACTTCGCGCAAACGGAAGCCGACGTCATGCCGGCGTTCCAGCAGCTGCAGAGCCAGATTATCCGCCTGAGCAAGTAAGTCCAAGGGGTCGGGCGGGGTTTTTTGCGGAATCAGGCAAAAACCCCGCCCGACCCCTCTTCGTTGTAATAGCCTTACCTCACGTCTGTATGGCGCGTCTGCTCCTCGCCCTCGCCACGCTGGTCCTGCTGAATCCTTCCCCCGTACGCGCGCAAACTGAAGAGTGGACGGTGTACGCGAGCGTGGTCGATCGATCGGGCGTTCCCGTGGGGGGCCTTGGCGCCGCCGACTTCGTCGTCCGCGAGAACGGCCTGGCGCGCGAAGTTCTGCGCGTGGCGCCCGCCACCGATTCGCTCCGAGTTGCCGTGCTCATCGACACCAGCCAGGAAATGCGCGGTGAGCTCATCGACCTGCGCCAGAGCCTGCGAGCCTTCGTCAACGAGATGGACCGCCGCCACGAGATCGCGCTCATCGGGTTCGGCGGCCCGCCGAACGTGCTCATCGACTATACGAAAGACGTGAAGCGGCTCGAAACCGGCATCAGCCGCCTGGTTGCACGACCCGGCACCGGATCGTACCTGCTCTCGGCCATCATCGAGACATCGCGTGCCATGCGGAAACGGCGCGAGCTGCGGCGCGTCATGGTTGTCGTCACCACCCAAGGGCCGGAATTCAGCGAAATCAGCTACCAGACCGTGCTCGATTACGTGCGCGAGAGCGGCGCGCCGATGCACTCGTACGTCCTCAGGAGAGAGGGCGTCTCGCCCACCGACGCGGCGGCGCAGGAAGTTGAGTTGACGCTCGCCGTTGGCACGCAATTGACCGGCGGCCGCCGCGAAGACCTGTTGTCGGCCATGGCGATGACGCCGAGATTGCAATCGCTCGCCACGGAGTTGAACAACCAGTATCAGGTCGTCTACGCGCGCCCCAAGGCGCTGATTCCGCCAAAGACGATCGACGTCACCGTGCGAAAGCCCGATGTCGTCGTCCGCGCGCCTCGTGTATTCTGAGTGGCTCTCTGGAGCCAGAACCGTCCATGTCTCAACGCCAAGGCGCGAAGACGCACACATCTTTGGTGAAAAGCGCTCTTTGCGACTTCGCGACCGAATCGAGCCCGGCGTTCGCGTGCTCTTCGTGGGAATCAATCCCGGCATCCGTTCGGCCCAGACAGGCCATCACTTCGCCGGCTACTCCAATCGCTTCTGGAAACTTCTGACCGCCGCCAAGCTCGTGCCGGAGCCGATCGACTTTCGGCACGACGGCAGACTGCCTGAATGGGGATTCGGCATCACCAACCTTGTCGCACGCGCAACGCCAGGCATCGATACGCTGAGCCGCGACGAATGCCTCGCCGGGGTCAAGACGTTGCGACGAAAAGTACGACGGTTCAAGCCCGAGATCGTCGCGTTTGTCGGCGTCTCGCTGTATCGATGGATCTTCGGCACCAGCGGCGCCATCCGGCTGGGACCTCAACAGGAGACGTTCGAGGGGGCGCAGGTATTCGTGCTCCCCAACCCGAGCGGCCGAAATGCGAATTTCAGCTATCAGCAAATGCTGGCATCTTTTCGGTCGCTACGGCATAGACTTAGGAACTGACGCAGCATTGCAAGATTGGAAGATTCGCAGATTGGCAGATTGGATTGAACGGAGGCAGAGGATGCGGGCCATTGTGTTGCTGATTGTTGCACTGCTGACCGCCAGTCCGGTGTGGGCGCAGACCGAGGAACGGACGGTCTATGCGAGCGTTGTCGACAAAAGCGACGCACCGGTGGCGGGTCTGACGGCGGGTGCGTTTATCGTGCGTGAAAACGATGTGGCGCGCGAGGTGCTTCGAGCGTCGACCGCGACCGACCCATTGCAAATCGCCGTGCTCGTCGATACGAGTCAGGCGCTCGAGGACCATCTCCTCGATCTCCGCACCGCGTTGCTGGCGTTCTTCAAGCAGATGGGCGGCAAACACGAGATTTCGCTCGTCGGCCTCGGCGAACGTCCGACAGTGCTGGTCGATTTCACCCGCGAGGTTGCGCGACTGGAAAAAGGGATCGGTTCCGTGTACGCCCGCCAGGGAAGCGGCACCTATATCCTCGACGCGATTGTGGAAACCTCCGACGCGTTGCGGCGTCGCAAAGCGACACGTCCACACATCGTCGTCTTTGCCGCGCGCGGTCCTGAATTCAGCGAGCGGCATCATCAGACCGTTCTCGACGCGCTGCGTGAATCGGGCACGACGCTGCATACGCTCATGCTCAACAGACCGGGTATAGGCGTCAACAGTCGCGAGGAACAGGAGCTCCAGCAGGCGGATGCGAACGGCACGAAGATGACCGGCGGACGCCGGGAGGACTTGCTCACCTCCATGGCACTGAGCGACCGCCTGCGGTCACTCGGAACCGAGCTCCAGAATCAATATCAGATTACGTACGCGCGCACGAAGACGCTGATTCCGCCGAAGTCGCTGGAAGTCAGCGCGAAGCGGCAGGACGTTACGGTGCGTGCGCGGCGGTGGCCATAGTAAACGCCAGAATCGCGACCAGGACGCCGGCAATCGCATCTGCCGCATAGTGATAGCGGCCCACAACGCTGCCGATGGCGATGCTCACGGCGATCGCGCCGAGTACGACGCCGGCAGCGGGAACATGCGTCCCGACAGCCAGAGCGGTTGCGATCGACGCCGCAGTATGGCCGCTCGGAAACGTATTCCATTGCACGCTCCCCCGACTGAGCACAGCCAGATTCAATTGCCGCACCGTCGAACGCCCACGCGGGCGATCGCTCTCTAGCGCCCGTGGTGCACGAGTAGGCAGCCACGGCAGCATCCCGTAGCAGAGAAATGCTGCGAGCAGCACGATCGACCAGAATCGATTGGCCTCGTGGTGATAACCGGCTGCAAGCAACCACGCATAGCCGGCGGGCACGACCGCATAGCACAACAGATATGCAAGCTCGAGGTACTCAACGAGCGCTCGAGGGCCGCGTTGTTCGAACGCTCTCAGGCCATCTGTGCCGAACAGCTGGCGATCGACGTCGAGCAGCCATTGTTCCAACCTGGCGTCAGGAGTGCTGACGAGCAGCGCAGGCAGCCAGTAGCCAACCAGCAGGTAGACGAACGGCATGAGGTGCGGCATGCCAAAGAGTGCCAGTCCGGTCACCGCCGAGAGAGAGACCAGCAGTACCTGCGCCTTCCGTCGGGCCGGCACGGACGCAAAGCACGCCAGCGCGCCAAGGTACGCGAAATAGACCACAGCCACCAGTGTCACATTAGGATATGCGTGAAAAGAGCCTCGAACGGACCAAGTTAGGTGCGTTGGGTGCGTCAGGTGCGTTGGGTGCGTCAGGTGCGCTGGGTGCGTTAGGTGCGCTAGGTGCGTTGGGTGCGTTGGGTGCGTTGGGTGTGAGTGGCAATCAATGATGACTAAAGAACGGTTTACAAAGCTTGTGGAGGACGCGCTCCGCGACATCCCCTACCGGTTCCGGGAGGCGATGAAAAACGTGGCGGTCGTGGTCGAAGATGAGCCCTCACCTGAGCTTCTCGATGACATGGAGATGGAGCCTGGCGACACGTTGTTCGGCCTGTACCACGGTACCCCGCTCACCGAGCGCGATTCGCATTACGGCAACACGCTGCCCGATCGCATTTCGATCTATCAGCGACCGATCGAAGAGGCATGCGAAGACGAAGAGGACATCAGGCAGTGCGTGGCCGAGACCGTCATTCACGAGTTTGGTCATTACTTCGGTTTGAGCGAGGAAGAGATCGAGGAGATCGAAGAGAAGTACTGGCGGGGAGACTCTTCTTAGGAGTCTGGGAGTCTAGGAGTCCAGGAGTCCAGGAGTCTGGGGAGTCTGGGGAGTCTGGGGAGTCGACGAGTCTAGGGGTCGAGGGCATTCAGTTGGCACAGAAGGTGCTCCCATGCGGTATGGCCGTCACGGAGGCCTGAATGCGCTGCAGTTTGTCCCTATTCGTGGTCGTCTCTGTCCTCGTTCTTGTCAGCGTGACGACCGCTGCCGCTCAAGAATTTGACGCGCGAAGGTCTCGCGACCGCTCGCCGAACGTGGCGAACCTGGCTGTCGACGGCGGGAGGTCTACGAACGTACGTTAACGAACGTGTCGCGCTGATGAGGGAATCCAGGCTCCGGGAATTCAGCGCGGCTTCTCAGCAACCACCGCCGAGATCATGGGCGGGGGCCATTTGATATCGGGCAATAGCAGTTGTCAGTCTTCAGTCGTCAGTTTTCAGTCATCAGCGTGATCTGATCGCGCGAGAGGCCGGCGAGGCTCATCGCGCGATCGATCACCGCCTCGGCACTCCATCCTTTCGCGCGGAGATCGCGCACGCCGGTATCCCCATCGGATTTGCTCAGCTTCTGGGACGGCGTTTTCATCAGCAGCGCATGATGAAGGAATGCAGGCGGGTCCTCACGGCCGAGCAATCGGGCAAGCTGAATCTGCCTGCCGGTCGAATCCAGGAGATCTTTGCCGCGGATCACCAGCGTCACTGCCTGAAGCCAGTCATCCACGACCGCAGCGAACTGATAGGTCCAGTTCCCCTGGCGATCGCGCACAAGAACATCGCCGCACTGCTCTGACGGCCGCTGCCCCTGTGGCCCCAGGCGCACGTCGGTGAACCGTTCGATCGTCGGCTCCAGTCGAACCCGCAAACCGAATCCGGGCGACTCCGGCAACCCGACGCTCGAGCAGGTGCCTGGATAGCGCCCCGAGGCCATCTCCAAGCGCGAACACTTGCAGGCGTAGATCAACCCGCGCCGGCGCAGATCGTTGAGCGCGCGTTCATACAGTTCGCCTCGCTCGCTCTGACGCACCGGCTCTCCATCAGCCTCGAACCCGAGCCACCGAAGATCTTCGCGCAAGGCCGCTTCGAACTCGGGACGGCAGCGCGTGCGATCGTGATCTTCGATGCGCAGCAATATGCGGCCGTCCGTACCGCTCCGCCGCGCGATACCCCACACGTAAATGGCGTTCAGAACATGCCCGAGATGGAGATATCCAGTGGGCGCTGGAGCAAAGCGCGTAACAAGCGGCACCGGTGAATCTTTCCACAGGAGATCAAGAGGTCAGAAACGGTTTCTCGACGGCATGGTCCACCCCTGGCGAGCACCGCCTGACGTACACTTGTTTCGTCGTCCTCTACCGGAGGTGAACGTGCGGTTGCCTCGATGGTTCATTCCGCTGCTTGCATTCTTCCTGCTCCTGGCGCCTGGCGCTTCGCCGTTGCTCGCGTGCCAGTGCATGCCGTCCGGCCCACCCTGTCAGAGCTATTTCCAATCCGACGTCGTATTCGTCGGAACCGTGCGGAGCATTACACTGGTCCCAGGGACCGATTTCCAGGCTCGCGTGCGCGTGGAATTTGAAGACGCCGCCTCTTCGCGTGGGGTCGAGGGCACCTCGATTACGGTTTTCACATCCGATAATGATGCTTCATGTGGATATGCCTTCAGGCGCGGTGAACGCTACGTGGTGTACGCGGATCGAACGAAGGACGCGGCGCAAATCCGTGTGAGCCGCTGTTCGCGAACACGTCCGCTCGCCGAGGGCGCCGAGGACGTGAATTTCTTCGCTACCTTTTCGACGCCTGCGTTTGGCGCACATGTGTCTGGCTCGATCAGTCACTGGGATCGCGACTCTGTGACCGGGGATCCGCGCAATGCCGGCCCTGTGCCGAACGTCGTGTTGACATTGAGTGGTTCCGATCGATCATTTCAGACGCGGACCGGTCAGGATGGGCGCTACGAGTTTACAGGCGTGCCGCCTGGACAATATCTATTGAACGGCATTGCACCGCCATTATTCTCATCAGCGCCGCTGAAGCTTGTATTCGAACTGCGCGACGCTCGAGCCTGCCACCAGGCTGATTTCACAATCCGATACGACAGTCGTATTGGCGGCTCGATCGTGGGTAACGATGGCCGGCCTGTTGTGAACGCGATCGTTGAGATCACGCCCGCGGAAAAAATCGGAACTGCCGACTACGTTCCATCGGAAATCGCGACGAGTGATCAGGGAGGAAACTTCGAGCTGACCGAAGTACCACCCGGTCGATACATCCTTGGCGTCAACCTATCGCGGGGTCCAGACGACGTCGTGTCTCCAACGAGATTCCATCCTGATGCATCCGCTCCCACACAAGCGACCGTGTTCGAAGTACAGGCCGGGGAACGGGTAAGACTCGACCGCATGGTCATACCGCCGGACCCGCCCGCCTATCGCGTCTCCGGCAGAGTCACGTTCCCGGACGGAAGGCCGGCAGCAGGAGTAGAGGTCGCGTTGGAGGACGGCCATCAGAAATGGAAGAGAGTTGCAGCTGAGGTTCGCACCGGCGCCGACGGGAGCTTTTCGTTCGTCGTGCACGAGGGGCTCGCGTACGTCGCAAATGCCCGCTATGTCGCTCCGCTTACCCCGCGGCGCACGCAGGCAACCGCATCCATCCCCTTCGTGGCGTCTGAGGAGAAGGTAAAAATGCTGCTGATGGTCTTGTCGCCTGTGAGGCGTTGAAGGGAAACAGCGCGAGGTCAGGGCAGAGGGATGATGGCAGATGGCAGATCGTACTCTCTGCCATCAGCCATTTGCCATCTGCCCTGGTGGATCACCGAGTCTAGGCGTTCTGCTTAAGAATGCCCGTCTTCGCGGCTTTGATGAGATGCTCGGCCGCGCGGAAGGCCAGCGCCTGAATCGTCATCGTCGGGTGATTGCGCCCGCCGGTCACGAGATTGCTGCCGTCCACGATCCACAGATTCTGCACATCGTGCGCCTTGTGGAACTTGTCGACGACCGACGTCTTCGGATCGTTCCCCATCCGGCAGCTGCCCCGATTGTGCGCGCCACCGCGGCTGTCGTTGGGCGGACTCGACCAGACCTGAGTCGCGCCCGCGGCCTTCAGAATCTCGATCGACTTCTGATGGAAGAAATTCGCGCACTTCATGTCGTCAGGATGACTGGTCGACGTGATGCGCATGGCCGGCAGACCCCACTCGTCCTTCACGTCCGGATCGAGATCGACACGATTGGTCTCCAGCGGCATCTGCGTCGTGAAGCACGTGATCGTCATCTTGTGGTTGGCTTGTTCCCTGAGCGCTTTCTTGTAGCCAGCGCCCCAGCGTGGCGCATCGGGAGACAATCCGTTGAGACCCATTCCAAGCGGGGTCTCGTAACCCCGAGCGGTCAGACGGCCGCCCCCGTAGAAGCCGCGCTTCGGATCCGACGGCACGAAGTCGACGATGCCGGCGCCCGAAATCACGCCCTTGTACTCGTTCAGCGGATGTTCGAAGAGCCCGCTCGCGCCGGCGCCATTGCCGAGCATCAGATACTTGCCGACCACACCGTTTGTGTTCGCCAGGCCGTCGGGGTATTTCGCCGATTTCGAGAGCAGCAGCAACCTGGCGGATTCGGTGCCGTTTGCCGAAAGCACCACGGCCTTGGCGCGCTGCTGTATCTCACGCTTCTGGGCATCGAAGTAGACGACGCCGGTCACGCGTCCCGCGTTGTTGACTGAAATCTCGCGCACGTAACTGTTCACGCGAATCTCGCAGCGTCCGGTTTTCTGCGCCAGCGGCAGCACCGTGACCGCACTGCTCGACCGCGCGCGCACGTGGCACCCATAGCCCGAACAAATGCCGCAGTTCACGCACGCCGCGCGACCCTGATAGGGCCGCGTGATGATCGCCAGCGGTCCCGGTACAACCGTGAGGCCAAGCTTGGCAGCCGCCGTGTTGAACAACGCACCCGAGCTCTTCAGCGGAACCGGTGGCACCGGGTAGTCTTTGGACATCGGAGCCACGAACGGTGAGTTCACGCGAAGACCCGAAATGCCCATTTCCCATTCGGCCTGCACGTAGTACGGCTCGATTTCCTGATAGGTGATCGGCCAGTCGGCCATGCCGGTGCCAGACGGGATGGTGGGATCGCTCGACAGTTCGTTGAACTCGTACGGCAAATGACGCCAGCTGCTGCCGCCGTAGGTGACAGTGCCCCCGCCGACCACGCAGCCGTAGCTGTGTGTGCCGGGCGTCGCCTTCTCCTTGTCGTTGCGCCGGAACGTGTTGCGCTGGCGGGTCGGATCGCTCATCAACCGGTCGTCCTGGGTGATGTTGCGGTTCAGCCACTCGTCTTTGTTGTATTCGCTGTCGCGCCCGTATTTGCCCCAGCCGCCCTGTTCGAGTACGACGACTGAAAACCCCGCCTGCGAAAGCTGCTTGGCCATGATGCCGCCTGCAGCCCCCGATCCAATGACGACGAAATCGACTTCCGTAGTTGGTGTGTACTGTCTCATGGTCGTCTCCTTCACCGCCTATCGGCGAGCTCCCGGTTGAGGCTGCGCGTCGTAGTAGCCGAACGGCGCTCTGAAGTTGAGCGAGTCGTCATACCCGATGAGCTTCCAGCCGATCTTGTCCTGGTTGCCGCCGTGCACCGGGCTTGCGAAGAAGCCGATGATGGTATGCGTGCGAACCGTGTTGAAGAACGGCGTCTTCTCCATGGCTGTCAGCACTTTGATCTGCTGGTCGGACGGAAGGGCTGAGAACTTCGTCGCCGTCGGGAACATCTGCGTCGTCTGCGCCTCAAGTTCGGCGATGCCCTTCGTGTACTGCCCCTGGTTATTTTTTGCAAACGTCGCGAGCGCCCGGTCGATGAAATTGATCACACGGGCCTCGCGGGCCCCCGGCGTCTCGTCCGTCGGGATAATCTGGGCAGCCATCGCTTCGACCTCGACCGCCTGGTCGGGCGTGAAGAACTGGAAGGCAACCGGCTTACCCGACTGTGCCGCCTTCAGCACGTACTTTTCAGCGGCAAGAATGCCCGAGTAGTTCGCCGCGACCCAGGCGCCGCTCAGGCCCGCCGCGGATTCGATAAGAAAGCTTCGTCGCGATTTTCCTCGGGTGCTCATCTGTACCTCAATTCTTGTCGCGGGGCCCCAACCCGCGGCTCACCGTTTCGCATACTTCGTGACGCCGCGCAGGGTATTTTCCGCGGCGTATAAATTTCCGCCTGGGTCCGAGACAATTCCTTCGCCCGCGGCACCATCCGGGTTGTCGGTCTGATGGCCTGGCACAAACGCGACGACCTTGCCATCTCGCGCGCTGCCAATCCGGATACCCTTCTTCCATCCTGGATTGTTGGCGGCGGTCGAATCCGCGTCGATCACATACAGCTTATCGGTTTTGTCGATGTAAAGGCCACTGGGACGCCCGAACTGCTTCCACTCGGCGATGAACGTACCATCGGCATCGAATATCTGCAGCCGCGCGTTGCCGCGGTCGCCGACAAACACGCGACCGCGCGAGTCGAGCGCAACTGCATGAGCGTTTCTGAACTCGCCGGGACCAGAACCCAGCTTGCCCCACTCCTTGATGAACTTGCCGTCTTTTGAAAACCGGACCACACGGGTAACGTAGTCGGGCGGTACCTTTGGATTCTGCCCGGAGTGGCCGTCAGTGACGTAAATATCGCCGTTTGGTGCGGTGACGACATCCGACGGCTCGTTGAAGTGGGTGGAGCCGCCCCCCGCGACGCCCGCCGTGCCAAGCCTCATCAGCACCTTGCCATCCGGTGAGAGCTTGATCACCTGGTGTCCCTTCGTGCCGTCTTTGCTGGCCAGCGCGTCGGAAACCCAGACATTGCCATCGCGGTCGACGTGCAGACCGTGCGGAAACACGAACAATCCCTCGCCGATGCTTTTTGTCGGTCGGGCGTTCGCAAGATCCATCAAATGCACCGACGGAAGGTTCGAACCGTCGCAGCTGTTCACACCACAGCGATCGATCGCCCAGATCTCGTCATGCGGCCCGATCTCGACGCCGGCCGTGGATCCCCACGTCCGGTTGTCCGGCAGAACCCCCCAGTTTCGCACCGCCGCTTGATAGGGATTGGGCAGATCGGAGCCCGGAATGAGAGGCGCCTGGGTGAAGACGCGAGCCCCCAATAAACCTGCCAGGACGCTGGCGGCGAAGGCGCGGTATCTCATTATTTAGAGGGCGTTTCCTTCGCTCGTTCTACTCCCCGGATTGGAGGATGTCAAGACTGATCGCGGAACTCCTTTACTATGCCTCCTATGCTGCCGTCGCGGCCGGCGGGTGCTGCTGCTGAGGGACCTCGATCTCGCCCAATGGCGTCACTGATGTCTTCTCGTACATCGATCGCAGCTCGTCCATCAACTGATCCCGTCGAAACCGAGCTTCCGGTAAATCGACCGCGCCCTCACGCAGATCGGACAACAGCGAGCCGTATCGTTCCCGTATCGACCACAGCTGTGTGCTGCACGCCAGGTGCGCATGAGCAGAGGTCTCGAAGTCGAACGTCAGATTGACGAGCAACACGATGAGTGCGAGAGCGGCAAACGTCGCGGCCACAATCGCGAGAATCTGTCCGTGGCCAAACGCTGCGCCAGCTGCGGAGATACTGACCCCGCCGATGAGAAGCGCCTCGCTTCCGCGCAGCCTGCGGTTCCACTTTCTGTACGAGTCGGCGGCTTGCGTGTGAGCTTTGTGGCGCTCGGCAACCTGGGTGAATGTCAGGTTCAGATGATCCAGCAGCGTCAGACTGAACATAGAGTCCCCAATCTCCGAGAACGTAGGACGTCCCGGTATGTGGCGGAGCTGGGGGCCCCGAGTTCCCGCGAGAGAAATTTACCATACCCCTCGCTGGGAACCTTCAGGTATTGTGTGCGCCCTGCGCCGCCGTGTAGAGGGTGTAAATCGACTGGCTGCTCGTCATAAACAGCCGGTTCCTGTGTATCCCTGTGAAACACAGATTCGCCGTACCTTCCGGCATCAAGACTTGCCCGATACGTGTGCCATCCGGCGCATATACGTGCACGCCATCGACCCCTTCGCCTCCAAAGCCCGTCCCGCACCAGATATTGCCGTCCACGTCTGCGCGAATGCCGTCATGAAAGCCGGCGTCCAGCGTGGCAAATACGCGACGGTTCGTGAGGCGGGCGCCGTTGTTCTGGACATCCCACGCGATGACCTTGGCTTTCTCGTTGGGAAAGTGGGTCGGCGCGGTGTCGGCCACGTAGAGAACGCGGTAATCCGGCGAGAAGCACAGCCCGTTCGGTTTCTGGATCTCATCGGTGAGCTTTGTCAACCGCCCGCCTTGTGCTTCGATGTGGTACACGCTGGTCGGCAGCTCGAGCTGGCGCACCGTACCTTCGTAGTACCAGTGGCTTCCATATCCCGGATCGGTGAAAAGAATGCCGCCCGTGTTCGGATGCACGATAACGTCGTTCGGCGCGTTGAGCCGTTTCCCTTCGAATGTGGACGCGAGCACGGTCGGTGCGCCCTGATATTCGTATCGGACGACGCGCGCGGTTTCATGCTCGCATGAAATCTGACGGCCCTGCCAGTCGAATGTGTTCCCGTTTGAAAAGTTGGATGGCGAGCGCATCGGCGTCACCTTGCCGGTCACCTCGTCCCATCGCAACTGAACGTTGTGGGGAATGTCGCTGAACACCACATATCGGCCGACGCCGTTCCAGGCAGGCCCTTCGGCCCAGAGCGCGCCGGTCCATTCCCGCACGAGCGGCGTGTTGCCGATCATGTACTTCCTGAACCGCTCGTCCAGCACTTTCCAGACGCCCGAGGGATAGCGGATGGGTTCAGGGCCGATTGGAAGGCTTTGTGACTGAGCAAAGCTCGACGGCGCGGCCATCGCCGCACCCACGGTCGCCGCAGCAGTCGAGAGAAACGTGCGTCGGTTGAGATTCGATGTGGGCATAAGAACGTCAGCTCAAGGTAGACGTGCAGAACGCACAGCGGCGCGCGGCGATAGGCACTTCGCTCAGGCACTCCGGGCACTTCTTCGTCGTGGGATCTGGCGGCGCCTCACCACGCCGGCGCCGCGCGATGAGCGCGTTCACGGGCGTCACGATGAAGAAATATACCGCCGCGGCGATCAGCAGGAACGACACAACGGCATTCAGGAAGTCGCCGATGAGAAACTTTGAGCCGTTCAGCGTCACCACCAAGGCCGAGAAATCGGGCGTTCCCACAACCGCGCCAATCAGCGGTGTGATGAGATCCTTCACCAACGCAGTGACAACAGCACCAAACGCTCCACCGATGACGACGGCGACCGCGAGATCGAGCACGTTTCCGCGGAGTACGAACTCCTTGAATCCTTTCAGCATCGCATGCCTCCGGTTATCAGGGAACTTTTGTGATTCGGCCTTCGCGCTCCCAGTCGGCCAGCAGCTCGTTCACCGACTGAGTCGTTGCCGCATCGGGCTTGGTTGCCAGAAAGTCGCGGAACCTTGCTGCGGCCGATTCGAAATCGCCCCGCTGCGCCTTGATGGCGCCCAGTATGTAATGCGTCAGCGGGTAGCGTTCGACGTCGCGAGTCTTCCATAACGCGAGCGCCGAGCGCTCCGCCGCGTCCAGGTTGCCGAGCTGGAAGTACACCCAGGCTCCGAGATAGTTGGCGTAGGGAATGTTCGGGTTCAACTTCAGCGCCGGCTCGACCCATTTGATCGCTTCGATCCAGTGCTGCTGCATCACGGCCATCGATGCCAGCTCGATATGGGGCTCGACGTATGTGGCATCAGCGGCGATCGCCTTCTTGAACGCCTCGCCGGCGGCGGCAGAATCCTTCTGTGACAGGCGCATGATGCCCAGCAAGTGCCACGCCGCGGCGAAGGTCGGGTACTCATCGAGCGCCTTCTTCAACTCGGCGCTCGCATAGGCGTAATCCGATTTTTCCTTCTGGGCCTCTCGGCGCGCGTTGTCAAATGCGAGACGCGCTTTCGAAGGCGCCGCGAGCGTGTTGGCGCTCACCATGATGGCGTCGACGCCGGTCAGCCGGCGCAGCACGAGCATCCCCACCTCGGAGTTGTCGAGACGCCTGCGCGGCCCAAGCGCGATCAGGTTTGACTGGAAGCCGGGCAGCGTGGCGCGCAGCTCGCAGCCGCTGAAGTCGAAGCGCCCGACGTCCTCGCCGCCGAGGCTCTGTTGCTGTTTCTGGTTGAAGGGCGTGGACACGGCTGATGTCGGGTTGCGCGGTGTGGCCACGTCCGGCGTGTCGGAGCTGTCTTCGCCGAGCAGCACCATGAAGTCGCCATTCGTGTACGGCCTGGCGCGCTTGCGGACCTGCCCGCTACAGATCAACTCGACCGCCACCGCATCGGGAATCGGCGCGCCGTCTTCAAGGACGACCCTGCCCGTGACGCGATAGGCCCCCAGGTCGCCTTGTTGCGCAGACACTGCGGGCGCGAACGAGAACGAAACGAGCGCAAGCGCCGCGGCTTTCCAGCTCATGGTTGACCTCGCCTGGATGCGTCATTCTACGCCCCGGAGGGGCGCAAATGCTAAGGTTCGTACCCGCTAAACAGGCTCGATGAGCTCGATTCGGTTGCCGAATGGATCGTCGACGTAAACGCGCGCATACCCTGCGAGAGGCTCATCGGTGGTGACGTGCAATCCTGCGGCGGCAATTTTCGCGACCAGCGCGGGGAGATCGTGGACGAGGAATGCCGGATGCGCCTTTCGCGCAGGACGGAAGTCGGCTTCGACTCCGAGGTGGACTTTCAACGATCCTCGCTCGAACCAGCAGCCGCCGCGCGCGGCAAGGTTCGGGGGTTTTGGCACTTCGGGAATGTCGAGCACACCTTGATAGAACGCGCGGGCATCCGGTTCTCGGCCGGGCGGCATGGCGAGCTGGATGTGATCGATCGCCGTGATCGGCACAGAAATCCATCTTAGTACTACTGTGTCAGATCTGGGTAACGGCGCTTCGGTAGCGCAGGGCTTCAGCCTTCAGTAGCGCAGGGCTTCAGCCCTGCCACGACGAGAAATGCGTGCGGCGCCGCTGTGGCGGCACACGTCCACGTTTTCGCGCCTTGGTCTTACGACGCGTGCTAGAGTGGCCCCATGACGGTCTCCCGCACTAGCCTCCCGGGTACTGGCTGCCAATGACGTGCTGGCTCAACTCAAGACGCTGCGCTCGAAGCAGCCGGTCAACTACTACGCGTTCTACTCGAGTCAGCTGGGCGGGGTTGTCACGGACCCTGCGCTGATGGTGCTGCCGTTCGATGATCACATGGTGCATCGAGGCCACGGCATCTTCGACACGGCCGGGCTCGTAAACGGAAAGATCTACGACCTCGAAGCACACCTCGATCGCTTTCTGCTGTCGGCCGAACGATCGAAGCTGCGACTGCCCTGCTCGCGTCAGGAAATGCGCGACGTCATCGTGAGTACCACAGCGGCCAGCGGTCAGCGGGAAGGATCGATCCGCTATTGGTTGTCGTCGGGTCCAGGTAGCCTCGAGTTGAGCCCGGCGGCCGGCGCCGAACCGGGGTTCTTTGTGATGGTGTTCGGCGGTCTTGCCTATCCGCAACGCTGGCTCACCGAGGGTGCCCGGGTGATGACCACGACGTACCCCATCAAGGCACCTATTTACGCCATCACGAAAGCGACCAACTATCTGCCGAATGTGCTCATGCAGATGGAGGCGAAAGAGTCCGGGTTCGACAACGGCGTGTTCATCGATGGCGACGGTCATGTCGGCGAAAGCTCCAACATGAACGTCGCGTTTGTGACCAGAGACGGCGTGCTGGCGCACCCCAAGTTCGATCGCATTCTCGCCGGCTGCACATCAATCCGGCTTCTCGAGCTCGCCACCGCTCTGCGGAATCAGGGGATCTTGAAAGGCATCGAGGTCCGGGATGTCCCAGTGGCTGAGGCGCGCGCGTCTCGCGAGATGCTTCTCATTGGCAGCTCAGTGAAGGTCGCGCCAATCGTCCAATGGGACGATCGGGTGATCGGCGACGGCAAGCCGGGGCCGGTCTCGAAGGCGCTATTGAAGTTGCTCGACGAAGACATGCAGAACAGCGAGCGCCTGATCGACGTCCCGTACCAGCGTTGAGGCCGATGGTCTTTCATCGTCCATCGTCCATCGTCCAACCGCAACGTCAACTCTTTTTCGACGCGGCTGCCCCCTGTCCAATGAATGCGCGCAGGTCTTCCAGCGTCACGAGGCGCGGGCCGTGGAGCGCCGCTATCTGCCGGACATCGAGCTTCAATCGCACGATGTTGTCGTGCAGGTTCACTGCAAACGGACTTGGTGTTGCCGGCGGGGGGACGTTTGCCGCCGCCGGCGTGTACGCGTCGCCCTCGATGAGGATTTTCTCTTTCGGCAGGTACACCATCGCGAATCCGTCGTTGTGGCCGCTTCCAGCAATCTGATGGATCTCAATCGTGCGAACGCCATCAGTCAAAACGTGCTTGTCGGTGAACGTCTCGAACGTAGCTGACTTCTTCGACTGGGCGAGCCGATCGGGGTTCAACGTTCGAGGCGCGGCCCATGCCTGCTCGTAATACGGACGATTCATCTCGTGCGTCACAATCGTGGCGCCCTCGTCCACGTATGTCCTCAGACCTCCTGAATGATCGAAGTGCACGTGCGAGTTGATCAGGTAGCGAATCGGCTTGCTGGGAATCGTTTCTTTCACTTTGGCGATGACAGCAGAGGATCGCGCTTCGTGCTGCGGCCCCTCGACCACCACGACGTGATCTTTCTGATCGATCGCGACGCTGTGATGCGATCCGCCTTTCAGGTAGTACACGCCGTCTGCCAGCTTCTCAACTGTTACGGTCACAGGAGGCGCAGGTGCGTTGGCTTCGGCCGGCACCGACAGTTCTGCGGCGGGGTTCGCACTCACGGCAGATATCGTGATATCCAGCACGGCATGGCCGCCCTGTGTCCGCACGATTCGCGCGGGAAACATGACGCCGCCAAAGTCGCGATAGTCTGAGTACGTAAACTCGACGGGCGTATCGCCGAGGACGGGATTGTCGATCCACGCCTGCACACGCCCGACGTGGTTCTGCGCGCTGATGGTGCCGGTGTATCTGTTCTTGCCCACCATGAACGACACGTCGGAACCCCCGCCGCTATTTGGCTGCGACGTGGCGTTGTTGGCCACGGCTGCTCGAAGGAAGCCGTGCGGTGTCGTCCAGATTTCCATGACACGCTCTTCGACTGCAGCGGGCTGTGCCGCCGGAGGTGTCCCGGGTGCTGCCACGTTCCATGCGGTCGTGCCGCTCACATACTGGTCAGGTTTCTGCTCGGCGGGAGCCGGCCGCGCTCGCGTTGGATCGACTGTCTGCATACGCGTCATCTGAACGCGGGCGCTCGGCGTCGCGTAGTTGATGGTCGCCTTGTAACTGCTCACGTCGGTACTGCGGCCATGGAAGCTTCGCATTCGGCGCCTGACCGAACTGATACCACCTCCCGGAGCCGGAGAATTCAATCGAGCTCGTCTCGGCCGCACGAAGGGCGGCATCGGCCCCTTCGAGGGTTCCCGCGCGCGGACCACACGCGCAGACGACAGCACACGCGAGCACTGGAAACAAAACTCTGCGCATATGTCTCTCCTATTCTGAAGGGGACTGATTCTAATACCGGGCCCGTGGTGTAGTATCGAATAAATAGGGAAGGTCGTTTCTCTGCGGCAACTCATCCTCGGCGCATTCGCTCTTGCGCTCGTCGCACTCGGCACGCCGCGGGCGCAGGATCGCTCGACTGAACTCGACAAGAAAGTTCAGGCCTTCCTCGAGCGCCATCGCGGCACCTGGCAGGATCTCAACGTTCCCGAGAGCGACGGGCGGGTCCTTCACAACTTGATCCTGAAGGGCAAATACACTCGGGCGCTCGAGATCGGAACGTCCACCGGACATTCAGGCGTGTGGATGGCGTGGGCGCTGGCAAAAACCGGCGGGCGCTTGACGACCCTCGAAATCGATCCTCAACGCCACCAGACAGCGCTTGCGAATTTCAAAGAAGCCGGCCTGGCAGGCTACATCGATGCCCGGCTCGGAGACGCGCACGAAATCGTGCCCGCGCTCCCCGGTCCCTTCGATTTCGTCTTCTCCGACGCCGACAGGACTGGTACAAGAACTACTTGATCGCCGTCTGGCCAAAACTCGTCGTGGGGGGATGCTTCACGGCACACAACGTGTCGGGCTTGAACTGGTTCGCCGGGGGAACTCGCGAGTTTCTCGCCCATCTGAAGACCCTGTCTGGCGCCGAGACGACGATCGACAGGTCGAGCCGTGAAGGACTCTCCATTACCTATAAGCGCACGCAATAAGAGCGGGATCAGCGAGTCGCCTCTGCGCTCAAGGTTCTACGCAACGCCGCACGATCCACCTCCACGCCCCGCTGGTACACCTTATTAATCTTTCGCGTGTTGGTGATGTTCACGAGCGGATTGGCGTCGAGCACGATGAAGTCTGCGTCCTTACCTGCCACGACGGTGCCGAGTTGCTCGAGCTTGAGGATTTCCGCTGACGTGCGGGTCGCCGCGACAATGGCTTCGGCCGGGCTCAGCCCGCAAAACACCATGTCGGCCAGCTCGAGATGCGCTCCCCAGCCGATGTCCACGTTGCCGTCCGTCCCGAGACCGATAATCTGGCCCGCGTCGTGAACGCTCTTCAGGTTGCGGCATTGAGTAGCGAACAGGTCGGTCTGCACGACAGCCGCCGGGCGGGCGGCCAGCTCGTCGCGCATCCGCGCGATCTGGCTGGGTGGCAGGGTTTCGGTGAGCCACGTGATCTGCGCTGCCGCTTCCTCCTTTGAAATCATCCGCGGCGGCAGGTTCGGCCCGACCCACACTCTCGGGTGTTGCTTCAACAGCCGCACGTATTCGTCGTCGACATTCCGGTCGCGCACGCCATGACCGAACCCGTCGACGCCCGATTTCAAGAGCTGCTTGCCGTCCTCGAGATGGAAGATATGGGCGACCACGCGCATGGCGTTCTTGTGCGCTTCGTCGATGATCGCCTCGTAAACATTGACCTGCAGTTTAGGGACCGTCCCGAGCCGATCGTCGACCCAGATCTTGATCATCTCGATGTTCCTGCTCATCAGCTCGCGCACGAGGGCGCGACCTTCGGCCGCGGTCTGCGCGCCATAAGGAATCCCGAGCCGATAGTCCGCCACCGGACCTGCCATCGGTGTCGCCGCGATCCCTCGACCGACGGTGAGAAAACGTGCCGCATTAGGAATGATTTCGTTGCGCAACTGGTAGGGCAACTCGGCATTCACATCCCATCGGTCGAGTCCCATGCTCAGGGTTGCCGCAACACCGTAGAACGCATAGCGCTGCAGGTGATCGATCACACGCTCGCGCGTGTAACTCTGTTTGGTGGCGACGTTGGTTTTCTGATCGGTCCAACCAAGATGGTTGTGCGTATCGATGAGCGCGGGTATGACGGTCTTGGCGCTGAGATCGACACGGACGGCGCCGGCGGGAAGCGGAATCTCGCCCTTTTTTCCGACTTTTGTGAATCTGGAACCTTCGACGAGGAACGCAGAGCTTTCTATTGCAGGAAGGCCATCACCGGCGATGAGTCGCGCGCCTTCGAAAAGAACCGTCGAGTCCGGAGGGCGCACCTGACCTGCCGACAACGTCGCCAAACTCGCGAGGAGCGCGAGGCCAATCAGCCACCATTTCATCGTCGGGGTACTGTACCACCGACCATGACCGACGATCGACGTTGGCCCTTTGACCGTCGCCTATGGCCCATCCGCATCGTCGATGGTCTGTCATGGTCTACGAGCCGGGACAATCGATCATGACAGACCATCGCGCCAGTGTCGGTCGATCAAGGCCGGTCTAGTTGTGGTCCCCGTGTTCGTCGCGTTCGTCCCAATCGCGGTCGCGGTTGTGGGCAACAACCCTCACCCACGCGTACATCGCATCCGTGAAATGAGGATTGACGTTGCAGATGACGAGATACAGACCGGGCGTGGTGAAGCCCACCGATTCGACACGATTCTCGTCACCACCCCGCGCCTGTGAGAAGGGCGGAATACCGACACCGGCCGCGTTCAGATTCGCGGCCTGTTGGCAGACCAGCGCGGTCAACGGAATGCACAGCTCTGGGTTAACGCCGGCATAAAGTAGATCGGGTGTGGTCACCTTATAGTTGAGAAACAGATTGACAGGAGGAGGACCGGGAGAAAAGGGCTTCGTAGCGGCGAAGGCCTGAACTTCCGCCAACGTGATGTGAGGGTTGTAAACGAAGATCTGGTGGAAACCTGCCACGATGAAGTTGACGACACCGGGCACGGCTCTCCTGTTTTCTTCCGGATCCGCAAGAACCGTCCTGACCTTGATCACACGTGGCAGGATGTGATGATTCAGTGAATTTCCCGGAGCGGCAGTATTGAGGCCTCCTCCGAACGTCACGGTGACGGCCTGCGGCACGCGGCGATCATCATCGTCCGCCTTGAGTGATGGACCCGAGAACACAATACTGAACACAACGATGGACAACCACAACGCTCTTGACCATTTCATAGCGGACCTCTTCGAACGGTTAAACGTTTTTGGTGGGGCAACCAGGGTCGTGAATGGCGTCTTCAGTGAAACCAAGTCCTCTTTTGTGCGTCAAGGCCGCGGACTATAGCACATGCTGTCTGAGCAAAAACGCGCACTCAGCAGGAATAAAAATTGGTAAGTGCTGTCACAAATTTCCCGAATGTCATGAATGCGTACAGCTTGAGCGACGCGCGAACAAAAACTTGTAGATGCGAACCAGGTACTCCAACGATCTGGATCGCATGCGTATCCAGACAGCCGTCGGTAGGTGCGCTTGCGCCGATAGGTATGACTGCGTAGACTGTTGCCTTCCCTCTCAAGTGCAAGGAGTTGTCTGATGCGCACCTTTCTTAAACTCGCGGTGGTCCTCGCGGTCGCTTTCGCCTCGGCGTCACATGTAACAACGGCGCGACAGGTTTCACCGGGTGTGGGACCCAGCTTCTCGTCGATTGGTGCCTTGAACTTTGGACCGGGCGGCGTGCTGTTTGCCGCCGACAACCAGGCCGCGACCATCTTCGCGATCGACCTGGGCGCTCTGGCGTCGGGAACCACCCCTGGCACCAAGGACGTGCCGGGCCTCGATCAGAAGATCGCCGCCATGGTCGGCACCACGCCCGCAAGCGTGGCCATCACCGACCTCGCGGTACATCCGACATCCAAGAACTCGTTTGTGGCGATCAGGCGTGGCGAAGGCGCAAACGCGCAGCCGGCACTGCTGCGCATCGATGGCGCCGGCAAGATTGACCTCTTGTCGCTCGCGAATGCCAAGTTCACGAGCGTGACGTTGCCGAATCCCGCGGACGTCAATGCGAACGCCCGAAGAGGGCGGACGCAGTCGGTGACCGACCTCGCGTTTACCAACGGTCGTCTCTTCGTCGCTGGATTGTCGAATGAGGAGTTCGCGTCGAAGCTGTGGTCGGTAGCCTATCCGTTCACAAACGTCGATCGCGGCGCAAGCGTGGAGATTTACCACGGCAATCATGGCCAGCTCGAAACCCGATCGCCCGTCATGACATTCGTGCCGTACAGCGTCGACAATCAGGCGGTGATCATCGCCGGGTACACGTGCACGCCACTCGTCAGGTTCCCCATCAGCTCGCTGCGGCAAGGCGAGAAGCTGCTCGGAACGACGATGATGGAGCTGGGTGCTGGAAATCAGCCGATCGACATGGTGGTGTATCAGAAGGAAGGCCGCGACTATCTGCTGATGGCCAACTCGCGATACGGCGTGCTGAAGATCCCGACGTCTCAGTTTGCGGGCGCGCCGGCCATCACGTCGCGAATCGGCGGCACGCAAGGAACCTTCGAGCCGGTCGCGGCAATGCCGGGAGTTGAGCAACTCGACCTGCTCGATGCCCAGCGATCGATCGTGCTCGCGCGCGCCAGTGACGGCAGCCGCAATCTTTCCGCGGTCGCGCTTCCCTAGGTGTGCCGAGTGAGGCAATGGCCCGCGCGTTGGATCATTGCCTCACTCATCTTTTTTGTCTCGGCCTGTGCAGGGTCTCTTCCCGAGCCTGGGGAAATCGGTGCCAGCCTGGTCGCCGATCAAAGACCCGATCGCAGCCACATTCGAATAACCGGACTCTCGGGTTCAGAGCTCCGCGCTTTGCACAATGCTCAGCTCAGCGACGAAGCGTGGGTGGCATTGCTGCGCATCGACGTCGGCGGAAACAACTCGGCGCCGGTGGTTGGCGACTACGTCGTCGAACGCGAGGCGCTCGCATTCCGTCCTCGCTTTCCATTCGATCGCGGGCAGCCCTATACGGTTCGTTTCGATCCGAAAAAACTGCCAACGCCGCGCCCCTCGGCGGTAGTGGAAGTCACGGTTTCCCTTCCGGCGCCCGCGCTCGAGCCATCTACGGTCGTGACGGCGATCACGCCCTCTTCTGACACATGGCCGGAGAACCTGCTGCGCTTCTACATCCATTTCTCCGCGCCGATGTCGCGGCGTGGCGCCATCGGGTTTGTCAGCCTTGTCGACGAGAAGGGCCAGAAGCTGTCTGACGTGTTTCTGGAAGTGAACGCCAACCTGTGGAACAGCGACGTCACGCGGTTCACTGTTCTGTTCGACCCGGGCCGCGTCAAACGCGGGATTCTGCCCAACCTCAAGCTGGGGCGTGCCATTCGCGATCGCGGGCGCTACACGATCGTGATCGATCCCGCCTGGCGCGACGCCGCAGGCCAGCCGTTGAAGGACGGCCACCGCCGCGATGTGCGCGTCGGTTTGCCCGTCGAGTTGCCCCTCACGCCAGCCGATTGGCGTGTGACTCCTCCTGCGACGGGTACCCGCGATCCTCTCAGCGTGACGTTCCCCTGGCCTCTCGATCATGCGCTTCTGCAGAACGCCATCAGCGTGTATTCCGCCGGCGAACAGGTCGTTGCCGGGACGGTATCGATCGAAGCTGACGAAACTCGCTGGCTGTTCACACCCGAGGCGGCGTGGCGGCGAGGTCCGCATCATTTACGGGTGCTCACGCTGCTCGAGGACCCCTCGGGCAACCAGGTAGGGCGTGCGTTTGAAATGAAGCCGGGCACCGCGGCCGATCCTCGTCCGCGGCCGGAGAGCGTGACGATTCCCTTCGTCGTGAGCGATTCGCGCTAGACCCCACTGCCGTCTCCGCTGTGTGACACCTCAGCCGGTCAGATCGCGACTCGCATCTGAAAACGCCCCGAAAACCGGACCGCAACATTTGGCGTTTCTTTTGCCTCAGGAGTGGACGCGAATCCACACACGCACGTCTGCCGCAACAATCGTCAGGTGATCCGTGACTCTCAGAACGACGTTTGCGGTACCCGTGTGCCTTCTCGTCTGTGCATCCACCGTGCTCGCGGAGGATGCTGTCGATCTTGCGGCCAGTTTGATTGGACGTCCGTATGTGTGGGGCGCTGAAGGGCCCAACTCGTTTGATTGCTCCGGCCTCACGCAGTACGTCTATCAGCGGGTCGGCATCGAGCTGCCACGGCGGGCGATCAGCCAGTCGCGGATCGGAGACCCGGCCAGCAGACTCCGGCGCGGCGACCTACTCTTCTTCTCGACGGACTCGCGTCAGTCACTGGTCACCCACGTGGGACTGTACCGAGGGCGGCGGCATGATGATCGAGGCGAGCAAGCGCTACGGACGGGTTCGTCGAGACAGCCTGAGAGACCCGTATTGGGTGGAACGATTCATGTTCGCCCGACGGGTCGGACTGTCGAGTGACGACGACATCGTTGTCGCTCGACGAAGAGACGAGGATGGTGATTCGCCTCGCCGGTCGAGCGACAGGCGGCGAACGGCAATCCGGGTCATAGAGGGGGTCGCTGGCGTTCTGCTCAAACTGCCCCGGAATTGATGCTTGGCGCCCTGGTCTCCTGTTTGTCTTTTCTCTGCGAGTATGATGGGCGCCATGAGACGTGCTCTGTTCTGCTTCATCATCGCGGTCGCTGGCCTGGGTGCTGCGCGAGTCGCCTCGCAGGGAGCGACACAGTCAAAGCCCACGCGTTCGCTGGTCACCGCGGCCGAATACGAGCGATGGCAGGTCGAGCTCTCGAACTGGGGCCGCTGGGGCAAAGACGATGGGATGGGCGCACTCAATCTCATCACCGCGGCGAAGCGCAAGCAGGCAGTGGCGCTCGTCAGGGACGGGGTCTCTGTTTCGCTGGCGTCCGACGTGCCGCTCGAGAAGCTCGTCGATGCGCCCTGCCCCGCTGGATGGGCGATGCTCACTGCGTCACGGACAGGCGCCACCGATCAGATCGCATTTCCCTGCATCCATGGCGCAGGGAACACGCACCTCGATTCGTTCGGCCACATCTTTTTCAACGGCAAGATGTGGAACGGGTACGACGCGACCGCGGTCGTCACGAAAGAATCGGGCGTCGCCAAAGGATCGATTCACAACTTCCGAGACGGCATTGTCACGAGGGCCGTGCTCTATGACATGCCAAAGCTGACGGGCGTTCCCTATCTCGAGCCTGGCACACGTATTTACGCAGAAGACCTCGAAGCATGGGAAAAGAAAGCGGGCGTCAGAGCCGGTCCAGGCGATGCGCTTCTCCTCCGATGGGGAAGATGGACTCGACGGCATAAGCTGGGCCCCTGGCCCATCAACGACGCCGCGGTCGGTCTCGACAATTCAGTGATTCCATGGCTGAAGAAGCGCGATGTCGCGATCATCGGGTGGGAAACGCCGACCTACGCGCCACTGCCCGAAGGGGACTTGCCTCGTGATGCGCTGCACAACTTCGCCCTCACGATTCTGGGAGTTCCCCTGCTCGATCGTGCCAACTTCGACGCGGTCAGCGAAGCCGCTGCAACCCGCAATCGGTGGGAATTCATGATTGTGATTGCGCCGCTCCGGATTCCCCACGGCACCGGCTCTCCCGTCAATCCGATCGCCGTGTTCTAAGCGCCGTGAGTAATCTGTCAGGGCAAAATGGCAGAGGGCTGAGGGCAGATCACTCGTCTGCTATCTGCCATCTGCCATGACGGGCGTCACGTCCCATCCTCGTGGCGCCATGATACTTGCATCCCTGCCGGGCGAGTATGATGGAGCGCCATGAAGTGTGCCTTCTTCTGCTTGACCATCGCGCTCGCTGCCCACGCCGCGCATGCTCAGGACTACAAGACGTGGAAAGAATACGGCGGCGGAGCTGATAACTCGCACTTCGTCGATCTGAAGCAGATCAACAAGTCGAATGTGAATCAGCTGGAGGTCGCCTGGATCTATCCCACCGGCGACAACCGTTCGTACGTCTTCAATCCGATTGTCGTCGACAACGTGATGTACGTGATGGCGCGGAACAGCTCACTCGTCGCACTCGACGCAGCCACGGGCAAGGAAATCTGGATTCACGAAAACCTCCCTGGTCTGGCCACACGTGGTATCGCATATTGGGAGAGCAAGGATCGCAAAGACCGCCGGCTCATTTTCGCGATCAACAACCACCTTCAGGCAATCGACGCGCGAACGGGCAAATCGATTCTCACATTCGGCAATAACGGGCTCGTCGATCTCAGAGAGGGACTCGGCCGCGATCCAAAAGCCATCGTCCGAATTCAGCCTGAGTCTCCCGGGCGCGTGTTCGAGAACCTGATCTTGCTTGGCTCGTCAACGGGCGAGGCCTATATGGCGGCGCCCGGCGATATCCGCGCCTACGACGTGATCACCGGCAAGATGATATGGAGCTTCCACACGATTCCGCACCCGGGCGAGGAGGGCTACGACACGTGGCCGAAGGATGCGTGGAAGTATGCCGGCGGCACGAACACCTGGGGCGAGATTACGGTGGACGAAAAGCGCGGCATCGCATACTTCCCCACCGGCTCACCCACCTACGACTACTACGGCGCCGATCGCGTCGGAAGCAACCTGTTCGGCAACTGCCTGCTTGCCCTGGATGCCCGCACGGGAAAGAAATTGTGGCATTTCCAGATGGTCCACCACGATTTGTGGGACTACGACAATAACGCCGCTCCGCAGTTGATCACGGTTCGTCATGACGGCAAGGTGATCGACGCGGTTTCGCAGACAACGAAACAGGGATTCCTGTTCGTTTTCGATCGCGTCACGGGAACGCCCTTGTGGCCGATCGAAGAGCGTCCAGTGCCCAGGAGCCACATGCCAGGCGAGCAGGCGTGGCCGACGCAGCCATTTCCAACGGCGCCGCCTCCCTACGCGCGGCAGAAGATGACGGCGGATGACGTCAACCCATACATCCTGACCGCCGATGAACGGGCCGCGTGGAAGGACAGAATTTCGAAGATGCGCAATGAAGGGCTCTTCACGCCGCCGGGATTCGAAGAGACGGTTTCGCTGCCGGGTGCTCGAGGTGGATCAAACTGGGGTACGAGCGCCGCGAATCCAACGAAGGGGCTGGTGTATCTCACAACGCAGGATTGGCCCACGATCTACAAACTGAGTCTCGAAGATCCGCTTGCTGCGCGACGCACGCCAAACACAGCCGGAGACCAGGGGCGTGCGCTCTACGAAAAACGATGCCAGTCGTGTCATGGCGCCAACGGCCAGGGCTCCGCCGGTGGACCGCCTGCGGTCGCCGGCAGCAGCCGTCTCGAGCTCGAACCCTTCCGGCAAGTCGTCGTGAGCGGCCGAGCCGAAATGCCCGCATTCGCAGACCTCGATGCCGCGGCGATTAACGCCCTCCACGCGTTTCTTCAGAATCCCGGCGGCACCGAACGATCCGCATCCGCAGAGGATGTTGCACCTCGGCCGTCCGGCGGGCCGGTGGTGGCGTCGGGAGGTGCGCCTGGCGGCCTCGAGATTCCCGTTTTCGAAAATCGGTACACGCCGCTCGGCGGACCTCCGTATCCAGGTGGCGTCGAGGCGCCGCAGAATCGCTACTACACCGACTGGGGTCTCTATCCCAACCAGCCGTATATCATCGGTCCCCCGTGGTCAGCCATCGTCGCGTACGACTTGAACAGGGGAACGATCAAGTGGAGGGTGCCGCTCGGAGAGGATGTGGAGGCAGCGAAAGAAGGCGCCAAAAACGCCGGCGTCTTCATGGCCGAGCGCCATGGATTGATCTTGACGTCGACAGGGCTCCTGTTCGTCGCAACGACCGACGGCAAGGTTCGCGCGCATGATGAGGAGACGGGCAAGATTCTCTGGACGGCCACACTGCCTGCCGGATCGGAGGGCCTGCCTTCGATGTACGAAGTGAACGGGCGCCAGTATCTAGTCGTGCCCGCTTCGTCCAGGATCAACTCGCGCGGCGGCCACCGACGCCCGGGCGACCCAGCCGAACCCGAAGTGGGCACACGGAGTTACGTCGCGTTTGCGCTGCCGCGAAAATAAGGTTTCCTGAGATCGCGGGTCTTCAACGCAGAGCCGCGGAGCACAGCATCGACTTCGCGCATCAGGCGCACAAGAAACAGAAAGGGCCCGAATACAAGAGCTCTTCATTTCACGTAGCTCTTGTATTTGGACCCTTTCTGTTCTTGTGTGGGCCGCGTACGCGGCCCACGAAGTCGATGCACCCCGCAGAGTGAACTGACGCTGCCCGCAGAGTCAGAACGCTTCACTCAAACATCGTGTCATCGCGTCGTCGTGTTTGTCCCTTCTCTGCGTCTTTGCGGCTTTGCGTTGAGACGACAAATCGTGCAGAGCGTCAAGTCACCACAAAATCCCACCCAAACCCGGGCTTGTCCGACGGACGCACGTAGATGCCCTCGGGCCCGCGCGTGATTATGTTTTCTTCTTCGTAGCGGTCGTACACCTCTTTAGGACCGCCCGGCGCGGGCATGAACAGCTCGGCCCACGGGCTGTTCGGTGTCGCCATGATGAAATGGACGCCGTCCCGGCCTCCGCCACTGTGCGGGATCACCGAGATGTCGTACGCCGCCGCCAGCGCGGCAATGCGCCGCATTTCCGTCAGTCCGCCGCACCAGTGAATGTCAGGTTGCCAGATGGTCCTGAGGCCCTTCTCGAGTAACTGACGGAACCCGTATCGCGTGTATTCGTGCTCACCCGTGACGATGCGCGTGCTCGTGATTTGGGCGGCAAGCCGTCCGAATCCCTCGTAGTCGTGCGGCTGGAGACACTCTTCCATCCAGTACACGCGATACGGCGCCATCATCTCGGCGATTTCGATCGTGTATCGCTCGGTCCACGCCATCCAGCAATCGAGCATGATGTCGCCGTCCGGTCCAAGTGCCTTGCGGGCACGCTCGACGAGCGCGACGTTCTTGCGCATGCCTTCGAGACCATCGGCAGGACCGTGCGGAATCGCCAACTTCAGGCGCTTGTAGCCAAACTCGACGTGCTGCTCGATGTCGTTGCCGGTGCAATAGGCAGGCAGGCGCGGCTTGGTTTCGCCGCCGAGCAGTTTGTAGACCGGCATATTGAGCGCTTTTCCAACGATGTCCCACAAGGCGAGATCGACGGCACTGATCGCATTGATGACCAGCCCCATGCGGCCATAGGACATCGTCGAGCGCCACATGATGTCCCACAGACGCTCGACGTTGAACGGATCTTCATTCAACAGAAGTTTCGTGAGGTGCTGCTCGATCACGTAGCCCGCGCCCGGTCCGCCGCTGCCATAGCCTTTGATCCCCTTGTCGGTGCTGAGCTCGACGGTGGCGCTGGGAACCTTGCCGGGATCGGGCTGAAATAGAGACCGGGTCGCCTTGTACTCCGGATAGATCGACATCGGATTGGCGACTTCGACCTGGTTAGTCGACCAGGATCCTGGCGCCGGTTTGTATGCCGGCACCGGTTTCGCCGGTCTCGTCTGCACCAGCCGCACGCCCGTAATTTTCAGCTTGCTCTTTTCGTCGGCGAAGGGCGCCTGCGCATACGCAGACGACGCGATGGGCAGGTCGAGGCCGCTCGCAACCATACTGCCAGCAGCGAGTGGCGCCACATTCAAGAATTCCCGGCGTTTCATAGGCTTCCTTTCGGAGTGACTCTAACAGATCCCGTTCTGCCCGACTCGGCTAAGATACGACAACACATGTCCGGACGCGTACTCGCCACGGCGCTGCTTCTGGGGGTCGTCGCAACGGGTGTGCGGCCTGCCGCCTGGCTTCAACGCGGTCCGTCCCCGACGTATTCTGCGCGTCAACTCGGCTCCGTTGTCCAATTGAATGACGGCGCGCGCCAGACGACCGTCTCGATTCTTCCCGCTCTGGGCAATCTCGCAGTCGAAATGAAAGTGAAAGGACACAATGTCCTTCGCTTCCCGTACGAATCGGCCGCCGAGTACAAAGGAGGGGCCGGATCGATTGGCATTCCCTTCCTCGCGCCATGGGCCGACCGGCTCGATGAACAGGCGTTTTACGCAAACGGCAAGCGATACGCGTTCGACATGAGCCTGGGAAACGTTCGCGGCACGAACCCGATTCACGGATTTCTGGGAGCGGCTGCCTGGAACGTCGTTGAGACGCGCGCCGATGGGCAGTCGGCCTGGGTCACCAGCCGGCTGGAATTCTTCAGGCAGCCGCTGTGGATGAAGCAGTTTCCGTTTGCGCACACCATCGAGATGACCCATCGGCTTCGCGACGGCGTGCTGGAGGTGTCGACACGGATCGACAACCTGAGCGTCGAGCCGATGCCGGTTGCGATCGGCTTTCATCCATTTTTTCAGCTCACCGATTCTCCGCGCGATGAATGGACGATCTCCGTCGCCGCCAGAACGCATTGGCCGGTGACAGACGAGAAAATGCCGTCGGGCGCGACACAACCGATCGAAAAGTTCTTCCCCAATCCCGCGTCCGTTCAACTGGCACCGCTCGAGCTCGACGATGTCTTCAGCGATCTCCTTCGCGACGAGCGCGGCCGGGCGACGATGTCGCTGCGAGGCAAAATGCAGCGACTCGACGTGGTCTTTGGCCCCAACTACCGCGCTGTCGTGATCTATGCGCCAAAACCCGCGCCAGGTCAGGACGCGGCGGCGCGCAATTTTGTGTGTATCGAACCTGTCGTGGGCATCATCAACGCCCTGAATCTCGCCCACAAGGGCATCTACAAGGATCTGCAAAGCATCCCCCCGGGTGGAGTCTGGCAGGAAAGTTTCTGGATCGGTCCGAGCGGCTTCTAGATATGTCACGAACCGCTGCTGTCATCCTCTGCGCGGCACTGCTAGCCGGAATTTTGCACGCACAATCGCCGCGCGAGATTTCGTTCGACGACATCGCCCGTCCGAAGCGGGGCGAGTGGCCGAGCTACAACGGTCAACTGAGCGCGAATCGGCACAGCCCGCTCGATCAGATCAACATCCGAAACGTCGCAACCCTCGAGCCGAAATGGACGCACGAGATGGGCGGCAAACGTGCTCTTCAAATGACGCCGCTCGTCGTCGACGGCGTCATGTATGCAGCAGCCGTCAACGAGGTTCGCGCACTGGATGCGCAGACCGGGCGCCAGATCTGGCAGTTCAGCCGCCCTCAGACTCCGGGCCTTGTGCCAACCGGAGACCCCGCGGCCGGCATCAACCGCAGCCTCGCCGTGCTTGGAAATCGCCTGTTTCTTCAGACTGATCACGCGCACCTGCTAGCCCTCGATCGCCGGACCGGACAGCTCCTCTGGGACGTCGAGATGGCCGACTATCGCTTGAACTACGGCGCAACCGGCGCACTGCTCGTCGTGAACGATCTCGTCATTGCAGGCATCTCGGCGGGTGACGAAGGTGTGCGCGGTTTTCTCGACGCGTACCACGCGTCGACAGGCAAACGTGTGTGGCGGTTCTGGACGGTTCCTGCGCGTGGCGAGCCGAAATCGGAAACCTGGATCGGAAAGGCGATCGAGCACGGATGCGCGACCACGTGGCTCACGGGGTCGTACGACCCTGAGGCGAGGCTTCTTTACTGGCCGACGGGCAACCCATGCCCCGACTACAACGGCGAGGAACGCAAGGGAGACAACTTGTACTCGTCTTCTATTGTCGCGCTCGATCCCGCCACAGGAAAACTGCGATGGCACTTCCAGTTCACGCCGCATGACCTTCACGACTGGGATGCGAATCAGCCGCCGCTGCTCGTTGACACAGAATTTCGAGGACGGCCACGGAAGCTCCTCGTCGTCGCCAATCGAAATGGGTTTTTCTACATCCTCGATCGGCTTACCGGCCAGATGCTGATAGCAGAGCCGTTCGTGAAAAACATCTCGTGGGCCTCGGGCATCGGCGCCGACGGGCGTCCTGCGCTGTTGCCAGGCTACGAGAACTCCGTCGAGGGCACGCAGACGTGTCCATCAGTTTCGGGAGCCGCTAACTGGCCGTCCTCTGCGTTCAATCCGGCCACGGGCTTGTTTTATGTGATGGCGTCGGAAGCCTGCAGCGTGTACCGGAAGAATTCCGAATGGTTCGAGTTCGGTAAATCGTTCTACGGGGGCACAACGAAGACCGCGACGATCGAGGGCGGTGGAAAATCTTTGAAGGCTCTCGATCTCCAGTCGGGCAAGCTCGTCTGGGAGGTTCCGAACGTCGGAGGGGGTATCAGCGCATCAGGGATCATGAGCACCGCAAGCGGGCTGGTGTTCTACGGAGACAACACAGGCGGCGCCTTCATTGCCGTCGACGCAAAGACAGGAAAACGCTTGTGGCAGTTCGAGACTCAACAGGTCTGGAAATCGAGTCCGATGACCTATGCGATTGATGGGAAGCAGTACGTCGCCGCGGTTGCAGGGTCAACCGTGAGGGTGTTCGGGTTACCGAATTAGAGCGTTCGCACACATTCACCACAGAGAACTCAGAGCTCACAGAGAAGAATGGGGGTTCTGTGTACTCGGTGCTCTCTGTGGTAACCCGATTGTTTTGCTGTGCCACCCTCCTCAGGGCAGCGGACGGATCTTGATATTCCGGAATGAGATCGGGAATTGCTGGTATTGAAAGCGGATATGTCCGTCCGCGAATCTCGCATCTTTGATATCGAGCGTCGTCTCGCCGTTCAGGACAACCACGATGTGATCGCCGTCTGCGGTGATCTGAAAGTGATTCCACTGGTCGGGTTTGATTGAATAGTCCCGGGCAGTTTTTGCCGTCCCGACGATCGCGCCAGTGTTGTAGCCGGCCGGCTGTTGTCTCCAGATCTGCACTTCGTAGCCGCCGGTCTCCATCGGCGAACGGACGTATACACCGCTGTTCGTGTCATTGCTGCACCTGAACTCGAGCGACAGGACGAAATTTTTATAGCTGCTGTCGGAGGTGAGGTAGCCAGGAGGCTCACCGCAGCCCGTGAGCAATCCATCGACAACCTCCCAGTGAGATCCACCCGCAGGCACGACAGCAGTAGCCGATGCCTTTAGCGCACCGATGCAAGGCTTGGGTGTCCCAACTTGCGGGAGCGCTCCGGGTTGCGGCGGCGGCGCGGCCGCACGGCCTGTGCCCGGTTGCGCCGTGCCGCCCCGTCCCGTGCCGCGGGCGGGAGGCGGCGCCGACGAATGCCAGCCATTCAGCGTCTTGCCGTCGAACAGAAGCTGCCACCCCTGGGCCTTTTCTTGAGCGGTCAACACGTTGCTGGCCTGGCCGGACAACGCGGCGGACCATAGGAGAAATGCGCACACTGCAACGGAGGTCTGTGTTCTCGTCATCGGCCTATCCTCGTTTGAAGAAAAAGTGCTGCACGCGACTCTAACAGATTCGCGCATTCGTGCGGGAAACTGATTGTGGTTTGCGTGATAGGCTCATCGCTCGTGAAGGTCGCAGCGTCGTTTGTTACAATCTGGCGGTCCACTGCTGTCCACTCGCTGAAAGGCGGTAACCCCCATGGCGCGACGAGCCACGTTTGCGTTGTTCCTGTTGGCTATATCGCTCGTGTCCTATCGATTGCAGGCACAGACGAGCGTCACCTACGACCGGCTGCTGAATTCCGCGAAGGAGCCGCACAACTGGCTCACCTACGGCGGGGATTACTTCAGCCAACGCTACAGTCCTCTCACCCAGATCACGCCGGCGAACGTCAAGAGCCTGAGCCTTGCCTGGGCCTATCAGTCACCGCAGTCGGGAAGCTGGCAGGCCACGCCGCTGGTCGTCGACGGGATCATGTACCTGACGCAGCGGCCCAACGACGTCGTCGCACTCGACGCCGCAACGGGACGCGTGTTCTGGATGTACCGGTATACGAACGAATCCGAGCTGGTCGTCTGCTGTGGCTCGAACAATCGCGGCGTCGCGATTCTTGGTGAAACACTTTTCATGGGCACGCTCGACGCGCATCTTGTCGCGCTCGACGCACGAAGCGGGCGGCCGATCTGGAAGACGCGCGTCGCCGACAGCAAAGCCGGCTACTCGGTCACGGTGTCGCCGCTCGCCGTCAAGGACAAGGTCATCATCGGCGTGGGCGGTGGCGAGTACGGCATTCGCGGCTACATTGCCGCCTATGACGCTCGGACAGGCAAAGAGGCGTGGCGCTTCTACACGATTCCCGGGCCCGGAGAACCGGGACACGAAACGTGGGAACAGTGTCCGCCCAACAGCAAGGGGTACTGCGATCCGGAAGCGTGGAAACACGGCGGCGGATCGGTGTGGGTCACCGGATCCTACGATCCCGATCTGAATCTGACGTACTGGGGCACCGGCAACGTGGGCCCCGACTACAGCCACGAACAGCGGCCCGGTGACAATCTCTACACGGCCGCGGTGGTCGCGCTCGACGCCGACACCGGCCGGCTCAAGTGGCACTATCAGTTTACGCCGCACGATCGTTACGACTACGACGCCGTGCAGGTGCCGGTGCTCGCGGACATCACGATGCAAGGTGCGCCCGTCAAAGCCATGATGTGGGCGAATCGCAACGGCGTGTTCTACATCCTGGATCGCGCCACGGGAAAGTTTCTGCTAGGCAAACCGTTCGTCAAGGTCAACTGGATGAGCGGATTCGACGCGAACGGGCGGCCGATTCAGACGCCTCAACCTGCGGGAATCCCAACGTATCCTGCGATACAGGGGGGCACGAATTGGTATTCGCCGTCCTATAGCAGGCGAACGCAGTTGATGTACGTGTCTGCCTGGGAAGACCAGGGCCAGTTGTTTGGATCGACTCCAATTGTTTATCAAGAAGGACGCAATTTCACCGGCGGCGTCAATCAGCCATTCGTTCCGATGCCGGGAGAACCGACGAAAGCGATTCCCGGTGCGCCGGCCATTCAGGGGCTCATACGAGGTCCGATCAACAACTGGACCGACGCTGCTGGACACGGCGCCATCCTCGCAATCAACCCCTCGACCGGCGAGACGAAGTGGAAGTTCACGATGACCGACGTCACCGATAGTGGGATTGTGACGACGGCTTCGGATTTGCTGGTCACCGGCGGGCGTGAAGGATATCTGCAGATTATCGACATCAGAAACGGGACGCTCGTGTGGAAATCGAATCTCGGATTTCAGGTCCGGCAGAACCCGATGACATATGCCGTGAACGGAAAGCAATACATCGCCGCCATCGCGGGCCTGTCGTTGTTCGTGTTTGCGTTGCCGTAGGCGGTCGAACATGAATCACATTCCGCGTCGCAGAATGCTCCACACGCTTTGCCTGGGCAGTGCCGGTACGGCGCTGGCCGGATACGTCCCTGCGTACGCGATGCAGGCAGCACGCGCGGCCGAAACGCCTGCGTTTGCGCCTCTCAATCGTTTCCCACGCATGGTCCAGGAGTTTTTCGTCGCGCGTGAGAACGAGATCCATCAGCAACGGTTGAAGCGGTTGGCGGCGCTCACCACGAAGGCCGACGCCGAAGCCTATGTCCAGACCGTTCGAGGAAAAGCTCGCGAATGCTTCGGGCCGTATCCCGAAAAAACGCCGCTGAATCCGCGCGTGACGAAGGTCGTCGAACGGGACACGTACAAGATCGAAAACGTGATCTTCGAAAGCCGCCCAGGGTTTCTCGTGGCGGCGAACCTCTATATCCCCAAAGCGCGGAGTTTTCCGCTTCCAGGTGTGGTCGCCTCGTGCGGACATTCAGACAACGGCAAGGCGATCGAAACGTATCAGTCCTTTTGTCAGGGATTGGCGCGCCTTGGTTACGTGGTTCTGATCTTCGATCCGATCGGCCAGGGCGAGCGCATGCAGTACTTGGACGCAAGCCTGAAGCCCCTGCACGGAACTGGCACCGGAGAGCACAACTATGCCGGCATCCAACAGGTGCTCGTCGACGAGCGCTTCTGGATGTGGCGTGCCTGGGATGGAATACGCGCGCTGGACTATCTGATGTCGCGTAAAGAAGTGGATGTCCGCCACCTTGGTATCACGGGCAACTCCGGTGGCGGCACGATGACGACCTGGCTCTGCGGTGTCGAAGATCGCTGGACCATGGCGGCCCCAAGCTGTTTCGTCACCGAGTTCCGGCGAAACATGGAGAACGAGCTCGGCGCCGACATGGAGCAGTGCCCACCGCGCGCACTGGCGCTAGGCCTCGATCACGAAGACTTCCTGGCCGCGCTCGCGCCGAAACCGCTCATCATCCTGGCCAAGGAGAAGGACTACTTCGATGCGCGCGGCAACGAAGCAGCCTACCATCGATTGAAGCGTCTTTACCGTCTGCTCGGAGCCGAAGACAACGTCGCGTACTTCGTGGGACCGACCTACCACGGCTACTCGCAGGAGAACCGCGAAGCGATGTACCGCTGGTTCAACCGCTGCACAGGAGTGTCGGATGCGAAAACGGAACCGAAACTGGTTCTGGAAAAGGACGACACGTTATTTGCCACGTCTCGTGGTCAGGTGGCAGAACTGAAATCCAAGTCGATCCACATCTTCACGCAGGAGAAGTCGCGGGCGCTCGCCGCCAAACGTCTGGATTTGGACGGCGCTGCGTTGCCGCAAACGGTTGCGGCAGTGCTTCGACTGCCAGCCAGGACTAGCGCTCCGGAATTCCGCATTCTCAGGCCGCTGCCCGACCGGAAGTATCCCATGCGGTACGCGCTTCCCTACATGGTGGAGACCGACCCGGGTGTGCACGCGATTGTCTACAGGCTCACCAGAGAGCCACTGCTCTCGCGTCCGCCCAGAGACACGAACAAGGCGATCCTTTACGTGTCACACACGTCTGCAGACGAAGAGCTACGGACTGAACTGCTGGTTCGCGATCTCATCGAGTCCGACTCGGGGGCTGCGTTCCATACCTGCGACGTGCGCGGCGTCGGAGATTCCGAGCCCCAGACGACGAGCGTGAATGACCGCGGCGAATACAGCACCGATTATTTCTATTCGTCGCACGCCAACATGCTGGACTACCCCTACATTGGTCAGCGGACCCTCGACGTTCTCAGGGTGCTCGACTGGCTGACCGCATGGGGTTACGGACAAATCCATCTTGCTGCGAAAGGCTACGGCTCACTGCCCGCGACCTTTGCCGCGCTGCTCTCGCCTCATGTGGTTCAGGTGACGCTGAAGAACGCTTTGGGCTCTTACGCAGAGGTTGCTGAGGCGAGAGACTATCGCTGGCCGCTCTCGGCGTTGCCGCCCGGCGTGTTGAGCAGCTTTGATCTGCCGGACTGTTATCGGGAATTGAAAAAGAAGAATCTCAAGCTGCTGGAACCTTGGGGACCAAACCCGGCCTAGTAGACGTCCCGGTAGTTCATTTCCGCAATGTTTTCACTGGGTAGGAGGAGCGTGCTGCGGGCACCATGCTTGTGCACCATCATCATCATTACCATCGCGGTGGCCGTAGTGGTGCCGCCGGCGACGGGGCAAGAAACGACTACGCGCGAGGCAGAGATTGCGCGGGCCAAGGCGGAAAAGGCAAAGAACCTGCGGCCTTACGAGTCGAACAAAGCCGAGCGGTTCCTCGAACGCATGGAGAATCGGTCACTCGGGCGTCAGTTGGGATGGCATCTGTTCTTAGAAAGTGCATATGCCGGCAGCGGCTTCATGTTTGGTGCCGGACGTAACCAGTACGTGAGCGCGTACAACATTATCGACGTGCGCGGGAGCATCACCATCTCGGGCGCCAAACGCATCGAAGCCGAGTTTTTGGCACCTGGCGTGTTCGACCGGCGCGGCGTCTTGTCGGTCATCGGGGGTTGGCGCGAAGCAACGGAAGTCGGCTTCTACGGCACCGGCACATCGACGTCACAGGACAATCGTGCCAATTACGCGTTCCGGCAGCCGTACCTGGCGGGACGTCTCGATGTCTGGCCGACGCGGCGATTCCTCGTGCTTGGAGCGGGTGCGGAGTACTCGCAGTGGGACCAGCGATCGGGCAATGCGCCGTCCGTGGAGAATGGGTACACGCCGGCAACGCTGCCCGGACTGGGCGCGAATGTGACCTACCTGCACACGCAGGGCTCGGCCGGACTCGACTGGCGGTCCTCACCTGGCTACGCACGCCGGGGGGGCGCCTACACGGTGACGCTGCACGACTTTGCCGATCGCGACAACCTGTATGGCTTCCGGCGACTCGACTACGACGTCGTCCAGCATCTGCCCGTGCTTCGCGACACGTGGGTGCTCTCGCTGCACGGCCGCGTCGAAACCACCGACTCGCGCGATGACGAGCAAGTCCCCTTCTTCATGCTGCCGGCGCTCGGCGGCGGTTCCACGCTTCGCGGGTTTTCCAGCTGGCGCTTCCGCGATCGCCACAGCCTGCTCGTCCAGGCCGAGTGGCGCGTGCTCGTGAATCGCTTCCTCGACACGGCGTTGTTCTACGATGCCGGCAAGGTCGCCGCGCGGCGGGGAGACCTCGATTTCGACGGGCTCAAGAGCGACTACGGCATCGGCTTCCGATTTCACGGGCCAGCGGTGACACCGCTGCGCATCGAGCTCGCGAAGAGCAACGAAGGCCTGTCCATCGTGTTCGCATCGAAGGCGACTTTCTGAGGCGGATCTTCATGCATTCATCACATATCGGAGGAACAGCGCGTCTGCTGGCGATCATGGTCATGACTGCGGTCGCGGCGATCGCTTCCGTATCAACGCAGTCGGTACGCTTCTACGGCGATGACCCGATCGCGCGTGAGCCGGAGCCTGGAGACGCCTCGAGTGCGCAACCGAGGGACGTCGCGCTCGCTTATGAGATGTCGGTCGGCTTGTTCGCTACGGCGGGCAAAGCACCTTCGAATACGCGCGCACAGAACATCAACACGATCGACGAAGTGCCCGACTCGAGCTGGTTCACCAACCGCATCGGCACGATCGCGCTGTCGCCCGAGGCGATCGCCCGTGGTCCGCTCGTCGGCTCGCCTCCGGCGCCCGAGAAGTGGATCGTGATCCGCGAGAAGGCGTCTGGCTATGCCCCGGGGTTCACCGCGCGCGATGTCAACGGAGAAACGTGGTTCATCTCGTTCGATCCCCCGTCGAATCCCGAAGGTGCCACGGCTGCCGTCACTGTGGCCAATAAGATTTTCTGGGCGCTGGGCTACAACCAGGTCGAAACCTTCATTACGACAATCGATCCGAAACGAACCGAGATCGATCCGAAAGCGACGATGCGGCGGCCGTCGGGCGCGCGAACGCCGATGACGCGCGCCGATCTCAAGGCGGTGTTCGAGCGATCGCGGCAAGGCGGGGACGGCACGTACCGCGCGGCCGCCTCGCGGCTGCTTCAAGGAAAGATTCTTGGTCCGTTCCGCTATGAAGACACCCGTCCGGACGACCCGAACGACATCGTGCCGCACGAGCACCGGCGAGAGCTGCGCGCGCTGAGAGTGTTCGGCGCGTGGACCAATCTGACCGACCTCAAAGCCGGCAACACGCTCGATGCGGTCGTCACCGAGAACGGCCGGGGCATCGTCAAGCACTATCTCCAGGACGTCGGCTCGACGTTTGGCATGGGCGCCAACGGCCCGCACGACTGGGACGAAGGGTGGGAGTACTTCTATGAGGGGGGCAGCACCCGGCGTCGTCTTTTCTCTTTCGGGTTAGCGCAGAGCCCGTGGCAAACCGCTGACTACACAATCTACCCTTCGGTTGGGCGATTGGAGGGCGATCGATTCGATCCGAGAACGTGGAAGCCCCATTGGGCAACGAAAGCCTATATCGAGATGCGGGAAGACGATGCGTTCTGGGCGGCGCGGCGGGTCGCGGCGTTCACCGATGAGCAGATTCGAGCGGCGGTCAAGACAGGTCAGTTCGGCGATGCCGCAGCCGAGCGGTATCTGGCCGACGTCCTCATCAGGCGGCGCGACAAGATTGCGAGCGCCTATCTGAGCGCAGATCAACCCGATTGTGGCACCGAGGCTCGATGCGGCTGGCACGCTGTCGTTCGCCAACGCGGCCGTCGACGCGAAGCTTGCGGAGCCGCCTGCAGAGTACAGCGCCACGTGGTATGCGTTCGACAATGCAACCGGCGCATCGAAGCCGTTGGGCGAGACGCGCGGCGCAACCGCGAGCCTCAGAGCGCCGCAAGGTCTGGCAACGGCGATTGGCAGCTTCGTCGAGGTGCACCTCTCAGCGGAGAGCGCGGCACACTCGTCGTGGAAGATGCCTGTTCGTGTCCATTTCCGAAGGGAAAACGGCGGCTGGAAACTCGTCGGCCTGCAGCGCGAAGTCGGTAGCATACCGCGGCAACAAGTTCGTCCGCGGTAGCGAATTCCTACTCAGCTACGTGCTGTGCTCATGAGGCGTCGGTTCGCCCGGCAACAGGATGCCAGGAGTGGCCGCACGCGCGGCAGTGGCACCATACCACGGTGGTCTTACCCTGGATACCCTGCTCCACGCTCACATGATGGTCGGTCCCACATTTGGGGCACACGTGCGCGACACACGCGGTTTTCGCCTGACGCGCAGACAATGAGCTGAGCGGATTTCCAATGGACATGTTTATTTTCTACTCTTAGCTTTCCGCCTACCGCGAACACAACTTGGCTCCTCGAGCCGGATTCACGGCCTCTGCTGCTTCTTCAATAAAATTGGAAGGTATTGAAGGATCGAACGGATTAAGTGTACCTCGAATCGCCGGAGCGGTCGATTCTTGACAGCGATCCGTTCCAGATCTACGGTACGGCTTCGATTCGGCTCATCAACTCGACACTTCCGAGAGGAAGATCATGTCCAACCGATCAGTGATAAATCGAAGAGAATTCCTCGGAGCGACCCTGGCTATGGCGGCGGCCGTAAAACTCGGTGCGCAGGAATCGCCCACGGCATCGTGGGGCAGCCCGGTCGTCGACATCCACCTGCACCCTCGCCAGACCCCGAAAGGCTCCTTCGACCACATCGAAGGGTCCGGTGTCACCAAGGCCGTGCTGTTGGCGGGCATCGCCGCGCAGGAGATCGCAAAGGCGACGATAGCGCAATATCCCGATCGTTTTGTTCGCTTCGTCAGCATTGACGTGACACAACCCGATGCCCTCGCCCAGTTGACCGCGGCGGTAAAGGCCGGCGCACGGGGCTTCGGCGAAATCAAGTCGCAGGTGGAAGCCGACGGCCCGGAGATGCGGCGGCTGTATGCAGCCGCGGCTGAACTGGGCGTGCCAATCACGATCCACTTCCAGGAAGTCTCGCAACCCGGCAGTCCTGGTACCTTCAACCGCGGCCTCAAGCGTTTTGACGCGATGCTGAAGGCGTATCCAAAGACCACGTTTATCGGACACGCCGACGCCTTCTGGGGAAACGTCAGCGCCGACTACGCAGCCGACACGGCGTATCCGACCGGGCCCATCGTGCCTGGCGGCGTCACCGACAAGTTTCTGAGCGACTACCCGAACCTGTACGCCGACATGTCGGCGCGTTCGTGCAACAACTTCCTCAATCGCGATCACGAGTTTTCTGCAGCGTTCATCCGGCGTCACCAGAACAAGCTGATGTTCGGCAGCGACTGCGGCTGCCTCGACGGCCGTGGAACAGCAGGCGGCCGCGCGCGAGGCGCCGGCACTGGTTCGCAGCCGGGCGCCGCGGCTGCCGCTTCTCCGCAGGCGGCTGCATCGCCGCTCGCGGGCAAGTGCGTTGCGCGCGAGACGCTGACGGTGTTGAAGAAGCTCGCACCGGTCGATGTCTTCAGGAAGATCGTGTGGGAAAATGCGACGACGTTGCTGAAACTTCGCTGAGCAAACCACGAAGGCACGAAGGTTTGAAACCCGGTTCTGTTGGCCGGACGCCGTCGACCGGGGCGACTCGGCCGTCACCGCTCCCCACTCTTCAGGCGCAACATCGGCGATGTGTTGTGAAAATGTCCACCAATGACCCGCATGATCCTGCGCCGTGTACTGCCGTTCGCCAAAGGGCATGTCCGCCGGACCCTGTACGATACGCGCACCACATGCCTTCGCATGCAAGTGGCCGTCGACGTCCGTCACGGTGACGTGAACGTACTGTGACAGGCCAATTTTGTAGAGGAGATCGGAAAGGTCCGCCCTGCCTGCCGAGCATGACCGCACCCTCCCGACTTGCGACACGACTTGCGACTTACGACTTTCGACTATCGACTTGCGACTTTGCGCGCCACCGCCGCCACGCGCAACGGCTCGTCGCCGAAGAGCGTTCCGCCTGCGAGCACACCTTCCTTCTGCATGGCGGTCATGATCTCGAGGCTGCGGCGGTACCAGGTCTGGGTCGAATCTGTTTGTGCATCGCCCATCGCTTCGTAGGCGAGCGCCGTAGCGAATCGCAACCGGGTATCGACCGGATCCTTCGCCGCGATGCCTTCAATGGTCGTGATAGCGTGCTTCGCATGTGGTGCGGCATCGACATGGCGGCGCAGGGCCGATAGCACCTGCGACAGATGTGTGAGCGCCGATGCAAGCGAAAGACGGTAGAACACGTATTTCGGATCGGACTCGGAAAGTTTCTGCGCTTTATCGGCCGCGTTCTGCAGGGCATCCAGCGCGGCCGCTCGATCGCTTGTCTGCGCCAGCACCTGGCCGAGCTCCAGCTCGGCGAACATCACGTCGATCGAGGCCTGACGATCCGCTGGATCCTCCTGAGCGAGCGCTTGCCGGATGACGAGCGCGGCACGCTGCTCGCGAACGGCTCCGGCCATCTCTCCGTTGCGCGCCAGTGCCTGGCCAAGCTGCAAGTGTGCAGTGGACAGCCCTCGACGGAACGTGACGTTGGCTGGATCGGCAGCCGTCAGCTGGCGCGCGATGTCCATGCGGCGCTCGATCTGGCGCAGGGCTTCTGGGCGGTCACCGAGCCTCATCAGCGCGATGCCGACACGGCCGACGTCGGTGGCAAGCTCACTTCGTGCCGTGTGATTGTTTGCATTGCCTTTCAGCAGACGTTCGTGAAGCGCCAGCGCCTCGCGGGCCGTGGCGAGCGATTCTTTCACCTGGCCAGCCTGCTCGAACGTATGTGCACGCGTCACGGCCGTGCGCGCGAGCGCCCGCAGAAGCTCCGGATCCTCCGGCGCAGCCGCGACAAGCCGGCTGACGATGTCGTACGCCTTCGCGTGATAGTCGAGGGCACCGCGGGTGTTCGACGTCTCCCGATGGATCTGGCCGACGTTGAAGTAGCTGGACCAGAGATCGAGCTGAGTCTGGCGGTCGTTCGCGTCATGCGCGAGCGTCTCCCGAATCGCGAGTGCCTTCTGATAGCTCGCGAGTGCGGCTTCGCTGTCGCCCATGTTGGAGGCATAAGGACGGCCGAGAACTCCGCCGAGCTTGTCGGTACGCCGTCGCCAGCTCGCGCTGAAGGGCGGGATCGTTCTGTTCTTCCGCAGCAAGGCTGTCGAAGTAGTCGAGCGCGCGCTTTACCAGCAACTGCCGTGTCGGAGTGGCGCCTGGCAGGTTCTCGATGCCGTCATGCACTTCGAAAATCAGCGAATTGGCGAGCCTGCGCACCTCGTCGAAGCGCCGCTCGGCGCGAGCGCGCTGCAACTCAGTCTCGCGCGCCTGCCACATCGTCGCCGCGAGTCCTCCGACCAGCGCAATCGCCACGGCCATCGCGCTGGCAACCGCGTACCGGTTTCGCGCGACGAACTTTCGAGCGCGATAGGTGAAGACGTCGGCGCGCGCTTGAATCGGGCGTCCCGTCAGATGGCGATCGATGTCCTCAGCGAGCTGCGCCGCCGATGCGTAACGCCCTTCAGCGTCCTTCCTGAGTGCCTTCATCGTGATCGTATCGAGGTCGCCTCGTAACCGGCGTTTGAGATTGCGACCGTCGACGACCGCACTGGGCAGTGCCGGCTCCTGTTCGCACACCGCCTTCGCGAGCTCATAGGGAGGCGGTGTGGGCGTCCCGTACGGACTGCGATCGGTGAGAAGCCGGTATAGAAGGACACCCAGCGCGAATACGTCGTTGGCCGGCCGGATCGGCTCGCCACGAATCTGTTCCGGGCTGGCGTATTCGGGTGTCAGCACCCGCTGACGCGTGTCGTGCGCCGAGTCTTCCGCGCTGTCTGGCGACAGCAGCTTGGCGATGCCGAAATCCAGCAGCTTCGGTGTGCCGTCGGCCACGAGAATGTTTCGTGGTTTCAAATCGCGGTGCACGACGAGACGGCGATGGGCGAAGTCCACGGCCGCACAGACCTGACGGAACAGTGCTAACCGCTGGTCGACGGAAAGGTTGCGATCGACACAGAACTCATCGATCGGCATCCCCTCGACGTACTCCATCGCCAGATACGGAATGCCTTCTTCAGTGGTACCACCATCCAGGAGCCGCGCGATGTTCGGATGCTCGAGGCTGGCCAGTATCTGTCGCTCGTAGCGAAACCACTTGAGCACCCGCTCCGAACGCACTTCGCGCACCACTTTCAACGCGACGCGCTGATCGAATTCCGCATCGTCGCGTTGGGCGAGGTACACCGTGCCCATGCCACCGTGGCCGATTTCGCGGACGATGCGGTACGGCCCCATGCGGCGTCCCACCATCGACGTGATCTCAGTGACAGGTGAAATCACGTCTGGCGAGAGTTGCAGGGCCGGAGAATCCAGAAAGGTGGCGGCGCGACGATCGGCATCGAGCAGCCGCGTCACCTCGAGCCGCATCTCGGTATCTCCCTGGCACAGACGATCCAGCAGCACCGCCGGGTTCTCGGAGCCCGGGCTGCAGATCTCGTCGAAGATCGACTTGATTGCCGCCCACCGCTCTGGCGTCATCGCAGCAGTCTAGCCCCATCCAGCGGCTCGTCTCAACGCAAAGGCGCAAAGTCGCTAAGAATTCGTTTCAAGAGGTGCTTTGCGTCTTCGCGTCTTGGCGTTGAATCAGTGCGATGGGATCAGTACGTAGTGTCCGGCTTTAGCCGGACCTTCAGTGCGTCAGCGAATAGATGACGTAGTTGACACCGATCCTGTAGGCCTCGTTAGTTGGATCGATTCCGAAGAATCCTCTATCGGACCATTCCCAGTACTCGGCGAGATCGTTGTTGTGATTCGCCAGGGCGATCATGCGGTCGTTCGGATCGTTGTTCTCGAACAGTGCCTTGTACTCAGGCACCATGCCGGGAAACATCGGATGGTGATAATCAATTTTCTTCAGGTCGAAAAACGTGTGGAAGACCGGATGCGTCACATCGATCTCAATCCACTGATGTTCGGGCACGACACGGCGCATCTGGGCGGCCATGTTGTTCCATTGAGTAGTCTCGAAATCATCGAATAGAATCAGGCCGCCCTTCAGCAGGTACAAGCGCAAATTCTGCGCCTCTTCGTCTGTCATGTCCCAATACCCCGGTTCTGACATGTAGACGAGCGGGTGCCGGAAGATTTCTGGATCGTCCAGATCGAGAACATTGCTTCCGTCCGTTCGAACCCGGGCCTTGGAGATCTCGGCAACGATGAAGGCAAGATGACGGTCCGCGCGCGGGTAGTCGTGGTTCCAGTTCGAGTTCGATCGATACCGAAGCCGAGTGAACACCCATCGATCGTCGTATGTCAGGTTGGGAGAAACGGAGGATCGATAACGCCCGAACTGCGCTGACGCCCATATCGGCACGGCGAGCGCGAATGCCAGGACAAGCAGCGACCTGCTCACGCTCTCATGATAGGACGGTTCTGGGTTCTGGGTGCTACGTTCTGGGTTCTCGAGATCCGGCAACTTGAATAGTGCCCGTGCGCTGCGGTATGCGTAACGAATCCACGCAGCCTTACCCCAGCTTCTTCAGCCAGATGTTGCGGAACTCGACTTTCATGGGTGGTCCGGTGTGCATCTGAAAACCAATCAAGCCACCGAGTGCCCGATTTTTCGTGTCGTCGTCCACGACCACGCTCGTGACGGAGCCGTTGAGGATTTGAACGATCGTGTTGCCGCGCGCGATCAGGTGCACCTGGTTCCAGTCGTTGACCTTGATGACCGATTTCAGCTCGTCACCGTTCTGCAGGTTGCCGATCACTCTCGGGCGCGCACCATCAGGAACGTGCACCGCCTGACCTCGCATGGCAAGGAAGCCCCGCCCGCGCTCTTCGTAGATTTGACCCGTGTACTGGTTGGCGAAATCGATGTCCGCCTGATATCCCTTCAAGACCCAGTTGTGCTCGATTTTCGCATCGCCAACCTGCGATCCGGCCGGCAGCTGCACGCTGCGGATTTGAATGCCGCTGTTGGTGGAGTCCAGCCGGAACTGCACCTTCAACTCGAAGTTCCGCGGCTCACCGCCACGCCAGATGAGAAACGTGTTCTGCTTCACGGCGTTGTCCGGTGAGCTCTGGCCGACGATGGCGCCGTTTTCGACGCGCCAGAACGCTTTGTCGCCGTCCCATCCTTTCAGCGTCGTGCCATCGAAAATCGGCTCGAATCCCGTGCGGTCGTCCATGACCAGCGCTTCCGCGCCGCGCGGCGCCTGGCCACGCCCACGTCCCTGCCCCCGGTCTTGAGCCGGCGCAGCCGCGGGTGCTTGCTGCGACGACAGGGTGGCACCCGCCGCAACCAACAGGGCTATCACAATCATGTTCTTCATGGTCACCTCACGTCGTCCATCGTCCATCGTCCATCGTCCATCGTCCATCGTCCATCGTCCATCGTCCATCGTCCATCACACTCCAATCGCCTGTGCGCTCGACACTTTTTCCCACGCGCCCGTTCGTGCGGACTTGAGCACGGCGTCGGTGACGTAGTCGGTCGCCAGACCGTCACGGAACGTCGGCGGCGCACTCTTTCCTTCGCCGGCCGCGATGCAGAAATCGGCGAACTGGTGAATGAACGTGTGCTCGTAGCCGATTTGCAATCCCGGCACCCACCAGTGCTTCATGTACGGATGATCGCCATCGGTGATGTGCACGCTGCGCCAGCCGCGCACTCGCCCTTCGTCACGATGATCGAACCACTGAAGCCGGTGAAGGTCGTGGAGATCCCACGCAGCCGAGGCATGTTCGCCGTTGATCTCGAGCGTGTAGAGCGCTTTGTGACCGCGCGCGTACCTGGTGGACTCGAACGTCGCCAGCGATCCGTTCTCGAACCTCGAGAGAAAGGCACACGCGTCGTCGATGCCGACCGGTTCGATTTTTCCGGTGAGGTTATGCTTCCGCTCTTTGATAAACGTCTCGGTCATCGCGGTAACGCCGGCAATCGGCCCGTTCAGCCACATCGCGGTGTCGATGCAATGCGCGAGCAGATCGCCGGTCACGCCGCTTCCTGCAACCGCCACGTCAAGGCGCCACAGGCCTTCCCCACCCTGCGGAAGCTCGCGCGAAATAGTCCAGTCCTGCAGAAATTTGGCGCGGTAATGGTAAATGCGGCCGAGCTTTCCTTCGTCGATGAGCTGACGCAGCAGAACGACGGCGGGTACACGGCGATAGTTGTACCAAACAGCGTTCGGCACGCCAGCCTTCTCGACGGCTTCAACCATCCCTTCCGCTTCGGTCGCGGTGCGCGCGAGCGGCTTCTCGCACATCACCATCTTTCCCGCGCGCGCGGCCGCGATGGCGATTTCTGCGTGTGTGTCGTTCGGGCTGGCGATGTCGATGAGATCGATATCGCGCCGGTCGACGAGCGCGCGCCAGTCGGTCTCCGCCGACTCGTAGCCCCAATTGGCGGCGAACGCCTGCACGCGATCCCTGTTGCGTGCGGCGACCGCTTTCAACACGGGCTTGTAAGGCAAATCGAAATAGCGCGGTGCCTGCAGAAACGCATTGGAGTGCGTGCGTCCCATGAACCCGTAACCGACGAGGCCGATGTTGAGTGGTTTCTTTGCCATGGATTAGACCGCGACCGCTTCGGGAACCCACCCGTGCGCGTTGCGTACCTCGATCATCAGCTTGAGCACACTGTTCCAGGTGTCGGGCCGCAGCATCGTCTCATTGGGGAACATGCACCCATCCCAGCAGATGTGCTGGAACGCGCGCGTCGGTTTGCCGCCGTCGTCGCACATCCAGAAGCCGGCGTAACGCACGACGTCGAGTTTGCCGTTCGGGTCATCGGGCAGGCAATGGCGTCCGGTCTTATCGTGTGAGCCGGACCCTTTGACCGTCGCGTCGTTTTGCGCCACATGAAAATCGATCGTCCAGGGACGCAAAGCGCGGGCTACCTTCCGATACGCCTCGTCGAGCAGCTCGCGATTCTGCCAGTCATATTCGTCCGGCAGCAACCGGTCCTCGGGCGCGTTGTAGCCCATCGTGAACAGCAGGTTGTGCGCCATGTCGGCCTGATAGCCGAGCGTCTTCGGCCGGTTCACCATCTCGAGTAGCTGCACCATCCGCTTCCAGCTGTGCATCCCCCCCCAGCAAATCTCGCCTTCGGCGGCGAGCCGCTCGCCGAAGCTTTCGGCCACGTCGCAGGCCTCGCGGAACGTGTCGGCGATGTGCCGCGTGTTGCCTTCGGGGTCCTTCGTCCATTCGGCCGGGCTGGACGCCGAATCAATGCGCACGACGCCATATTTGCGAATACCGAGGTCGCGCAGGGTCTGCGCAATCGCGCAGGCTTTTCGAACCTGGGTGACGAAGCTCTTGCGCTCGTCCGCGCTTCCCATCGCCGCGCCACCTCCGGTCGGGGGCCACACGGGTGCGACGAGCGATCCGATCACCAGACCTCTCGATGCGACACGGTCGCGAAGGCGCTTCAGCTCGTCTTCACTCGCGTCGATGCTGGTATGTGGATCGAAGAGAAAGAGGTCGACACCATCGAATTTGATGCCGTCGACTGCCGCCTTGGCGGTGAGGTCGAGCATGGTGTCGAGGTCGATGAACGGTTCGGCGCCCGGGCTGCCCTTGCCGACAAGGCCGGGCCACATGGCGTTATGGAGCGCTGGAAAGGAATGTTGGGATGCCATGTGCGCGACGATACTCGGGGAGAACCAGCGACTTCAAGCCCCGACCGGCGACCGGCGCATTTGTTTCGCAATAAAAAACACCGTTGCGGATCTGCGGCAGCAGTGATACATCAACGGACCATGGCGACAAAAACAACGGCAAATCGGAGCGAAACGCAGGATGCCCTCGATGCGGGAGCGGGAATTCTCCGGCTCGAGCCGTGCTGGGTCCCACGCACGTTCATGGTCCCCGGCCGGCGGTTGCGGCTGCATCCCGACGATCTCTACGCACTGGGCGCCCATCGCGGTGGCATCAACGAGCGGTGGTTCTGCTCGACGACGCATGCGTCCAACGGACCGGGAACGCCCGACGACGAGGGACTCAGCTATGTGAGGCTCGAGAACGGAAAGCGGACGCTGTTCAAGTCATTCGTGGACGAAGGCGGCGATTTGCTGCTCGGCGAGGCCACGATGCACCGTGAAGGCGGATGGAACCTGCTCTGCAAGTTCTTCGACAACTTGGGAGCGATTCCTCATCACCTGCATCAAAACGACGAGTACGCCGCACTCGTGGGTCAGAAGGGCAAGCCCGAAGCGTATTATTTTCCGCCGCAGTACAACCAGATCGACAACGCGTTTCCCTACACGTTCATGGGACTCGAGCCCGGCACGATCAAGGCAGACGTCAGGCGCTGCCTCGAGGACTGGAACAAAGGCGACAACGGCATCCTGCTGTTGTCTCGCGCCTATCGTTTACAGCCCGGCAGCGGGTGGCAGATCAACCCGGGGATTCTTCACGCACCGGGATCGCTCGTCACCTACGAGCCGCAGGTGAACAGCGACGTGTTCGCGATGTACCAATCGATGGTCGATGGACGGGTCGTCGATTGGAGCCTGCTGACCAAAGACGTCAAGCCCGAATACCACCGCGATCTCGACTATCTCGTCGGCATGCTCGATTGGGAAGCGAACGTGAATCCGGAGTTTGCGAAGTCCAATCGTATGTTTCCGCGGCCGGTGCACGGTAACGATGATCCGCAAGCCTCGGAATATCGCGAGCAATGGGTCTGGTACGGCACGGGGTGGTACTCCGCGAAAGAGCTCACGATCCTGCCTCAGCGAACCGTGACGATTAAGGACGCTGCGGCGTACGGTCTGATTCTGACGCAAGGACACGGCACAATCGGAAAGCACCATGTTTCGACACCGGCGATGATCCGATTCGGCGAGATGACCGAGGACGAATTGTTCGTGTCAGCCGACGCGGCAAGTCGAGGCGTCCGCATGCAGAATCTCAGTGAGAGCGAGCCTCTCGTGCTGCTCAGACACTTCGGCCCAGGGAATCCCGATGCAGAGCCGCTACGAAGGTCGTAGACACGCACCTGTTTTCGACGCAAAGGCGGTAGAGTCGCAGAGAAAGAAATGCAACCCTGCGTCTTTCGTCGAAAAATCTTCAATCAGGACTTATACAACCTTCAAATTACTAACACTTTCCGCGGGTCCTCTTGGCGTACCGCTTGCGCCATGCGGCGGCATGGACACTTCCGCACTCGACCGCGTTTCCTTTCTCATCATCCAGGCTGGTATTGAAATTCATAAAGCCTTGGGACCGGGACTCCTAGAAAGCACGTATCGCACTTGCATGATCTATGAGCTGAAGCTGCGCGATCTGAAGGTCGTTTCGGAATTTGTCGTTCCTGTGCGTTACAAGGAACTGGTGCTGGACGGTGGCTATCGGTTGGATCTCCTTGTTGAGGACGCAGTCATTGTCGAGCTGAAGGCTATCGAAACTGTCCTGCCACTTCATCGAGCGCAGGTCTTGACATACTTGAAGCACACCGACAAGCCGCTCGGCTTGCTCATCAATTTCAATGTCGACCGACTCGTGCTGGGTGTGGATCGTATCGTCAACAATTTCGGGGTGGCTCCAGCATCCAGCCAATCGCACAACACCGCGTCCGACAAACAATAGCGCGCAAGGCGGGCTTCTGCGAGGTGTCGCGGCATCGACTTCGCGCCGACGGCGCACAGAAAGAAGACCAGCGTCAATATTCAAGAGCCCTGAAGCCTGCGGCTCTTGAAATATTGACGCTGGTCTTCTTTCTGTGTGGGCCGCAAAGCGGCCCACGAAGTCGTTGCCGCTGCCACTAGTTTTACTCTGCGCCTTTGCGTCTCCGCGTCGAAATACCGTCCAGATGGAATACTTCCGGTAGCGGGCGCGAGATCGGGCTGTTATCCGGATTCGACGGCATGATCTCGCGCATATGCGCCCACCACTGGCGGCACACGTCGGTGCCGGCGATCGCCTGCCATCGCTCTTCGCTCTCGATTTCCGCATAGGCGAACAGATCGCGGGTGATCGGATCGATGAAGATCGAGTAGCTCGTCACGCCATGCGACCGCAATGTGTCGGTCAGCTCTTGCCAGATGGGATTGTGCCGCCGTTCATACTCCGTTTCCTGCCCTTCGTTGACCGACATGCGGAAGGCTTTGCGAATCATCAGACGATCCCCGCCCCAAGGCGTGCCGCCGCAGGCCGCTCGATGCGCGTTTTCTCACGATAGCGGCTCGACCGGTAGGCGCCGATCGGATCGATCGCCCCGCCGGCGCGCACGCGAGCCGTGGCAAGAATCGGCGCGACATCCGTCGTGAACGCCCGCTTCAACGTCTGCAGGGCCATCAACGGATCGTTCGCCTGCTGATACTCGGCCAGCGCTTCTCGATCGACGAGGTGGGCCTGCACGTAGGCGCGGACGAGCTCCACTGCGCTGTTGATGAGCGATTCGATCGGATCCGTCACATTGTGCGACTGATCGAGCATGTAGGCCGGGTCGAACCCGCTCACTCCTTCGAGCGCGGCATCGACCAGCTCGTTGAAAATGAGGAACAGCTGAAATGGCTTGATTGAACCCGAATCGAGGTCGTCGTCTCCGTACTGGCTGTCGTTGAAATGAAATCCGCCGAGCTTGCCGAATTGGATGAGCCGCGCGACGATCATCTCGACGTTCACGTTCGGCGCGTGGTGCCCGAGGTCGACGAGCGAAAACGCGCGCGACCCGAGCTCCTTCACGCAGTAGTAGCTCGTACCCCAGTCGTTGAGCACGGTCGAATAGAACGCCGGCTCGTAGACTTTGTGCTCGATGAACAGGCGCCACGCGTCCGGCAATTCCCGATAGATGGCCTTGAGGCTCTCGAGGTATCGATCCAGTGCGCTTCGAAAGTGCACTTGCCCGGGAAAATTTCCTCCATCACCGATCCAGACGGTGTGAGCCCGCGCGCCCAGCTGCTCGCCAATCGACAGACACTCGAGGTTGTGCTCCACCGCCTGACGTCGCACGGCGGCGTCCGTGTGCGTCAGGCTCCCATACTTATATGAGTGTTCCTGATCTGGCTGATCCTGAAAGGTGTTGGAGTTCATCGAGTCGAAAAACAGCCCGCGAGACGCGGCAAACGATCGCAGCTCAGCGGCGTTTTCAGGTTTGTCCCAGGGAATGTGCAAAGAGATGCCGGGTGTCACGCGGGTCGCCTTGAAGACCACCTCGCAGTCTTCGAGCTTCTCGAAGATGTTCCGAGGTTCGCCTGCGCCGGGAAAGCGGGCGAACCGCGTGCCGCCCGTGCCAACACCCCACGAAGGAACGGCCACGCGAAAGGCCATCGCGCGCTCGACCAGACGCTCGATGTCGACGCCGCGACGCGCCAGCTGCAGCGCCAGATGTTCGTAGTCTTCGGCTAGTGCCGACGCGCCGCGGACGTTGTGCTCGTGAATCTGAAGATCGGTGAACGCGCCGCTCATGGGTTGCTGATCTCCTGTCAAACTGCCGCCGCGCCGGAGACGCCGAGCAGCGAATCGTTGGGATAAAAGTGGTCGACGTTTTCCGCCGTGATGATCTGGTGCCGCATGAACACGGCCGGCGGCACCGGGCGGTGCGACAGGATGTCCAGCGCGAGGTGCACCAGACCGGCTCCATACCGTTCGGGAAAATAGCCGACCGACGCGACAAACGGCGTGTGCCGCTCGCGCAGCTCGATGCGGGCGTCCGGCTCGGCGTTCTGGCCGACGATGGCGCACGTAGACTCCCGGCCCGCTTCCTGAAACGCCCGCACGGCGCCAAGCGCACTCGGATCGTTGGCCGCGCCCACGAGCGTTCGCTTCGCCTTCGACAACCGAATATGCCGGCGCACCTTTTCAAGTGACGTCTTGAACTGGCCATCGCCGTCGAGGAGCACGACGGGCAATCCGTCGCCGAGGTGCAGCGTCTCCTTCACTCCAGCGACGACCCCTTTGCCGCGCGCGCGAACGAGCCCGCCTGCCCGGGCGAGCTCGAGCAAAAGGATCTCGTCGACCTGGCCGCTCCAGCAGGTCTGCGCCCACTTTCCCAGGTAGCGCCCCGCGAGCAATCCGGCCTGATAGTTGTTGGCGCCGAAATACGTCGCGCCCGGATGCGGGATGTCGATCGCAATGAACGGAATGTTCGCCTCGAGGTACTTCGTCGCGATCGCCGGCGCCACGGCCTCGTCTGTTTGAAACTCGATGACGAGATCGACCTTTTCCTTGATCAGCAGCTCGGCGTTGCGCAGCGCAACCTTCGCCTGATAGCGGTTGTCGACCACGATGAGCTCCAGACGTTCACGCTCGGCGGCGCGGACGAGCCCGGCATGCACTTCACGCGGGAACGAGCTGTCCTGACCCTGCGAGGCGTAACCGATCCTGAAGCGCTTGTGGGGCCGAATCTCGACAACGAGGCGGTAGTGCCGTTCGTCGATCTTTTCGACGAACCTGCACTGATGGAGGGTGTGCAGGAGGCGGAAGCACATCCCTTTCCCGTAGCCGGTCCGCTCGACGATGTCGCGCAGGCGCAGCACCTCGCCGGGCGGGTCGAACGCCTCGAGAATTTTCGAGGCATGCACCAGAGACTTCACGATGTACGGGTCGTGTGATTTGGCCGTCATCGGAGGTCCGAGATTGTTGAGCAGACAATAACACGGTGTCCACGGCTTTATCGCCATCCACGGAGACAAATGTGCGATAAAAGCCTTTCGAATCAGCGTTTATGAGCCATCGGCACGATGACATCACGTTTCGCAGGCCGGAACGAACGACCCGGCAACAAGGGGTACTTGCTCTGATCGGCTGCAGGGCCGTTTTTGTGTTCGAACGGGACAGCCGTCTTTCCCACCGAGATGTTCGAGCCTCAGGACTCGGAACCGTGGAGCCGCGAGGTCCACCGCTTCGAGCAGGACCTGCGAACTGGCATACGCCTGAGCCACATCCGTCTAGGGCGCAATCGTCGCCACTTCATTTCTTGCCTGCGCGAGCTTCGCGATCGCCAGCCCGATCTGCGCACGGCGCTGAAGCGCGGTGGCCGCACGTTGTGCCTGCACCACGTGCGTGCGCGCGGCGACGAGGTGCGTTACGCCGGCCGGGAAGATGCCGCCCTGCTTCAGCACATCGATCGCATCGCCGCTCTCTTCATAAGACGTCCGCAAACGCGTGTCCTGTTCGCTGCGCGGGTCGCTTCGGTTTGCGATGATCTCCACGAGCTCGCGGCGGGCCACGTCTATATCCTGGAGCGCATTCAGGGCTCGCATGAAGTCGGCAATCTGTTCGATCTGTGGCTGAGTGAACGCGAATCTGGCCGACGGCGGCACCGCGGGGCCATTGAACGCCGGCCCGGCGTAGAACTGGACGACCTCTTCGAGCGTGTTCACGACATTGTTGTGAAAGAACGGCGCCGTATCTGCCGCCTCGACGACCGACGCGATGTTGAAGGTACGGTTGCCGAACGTGCCATCTGGATTCGCCCCCTGCCCGAACCCCCCGTCCTTTGGAAAGTCCTGGACGCTACGTGCCGGATGCACTACGCCTTCGACATTGGTGGGAAAGTTGCGGTTCTGACCGTTAATCGAAAGCGCGCCCCCGTTGAGATGGCAGAAACCGCACGTACCGCCGGCGCTCGAGCTGCCGGTGCCGCTGACAAAGAGCGTGCGTCCGGCCTGGACGTTCGAGTCCAGGAATGTGATCTTCGACAGGTCGAAATCTGTCGAGCGGCCGAGCGAGAGCTGAAAGGCTTCCATCGCATCAAGCTGATGCTCGCTCGGCAGCCTGAAGTCGCGGCCGGCGACACGCGCAAGACTCCGGGTGAAATGCTGAGTGACGGCACCGATGGCGAACTCACGCAGCGAGCCGGTGCCGGGCGATCCGTCACCGGACCAGCCGGTCATTTGAACCGGCCCCTCGCCGAGGCTCGCGTCCTTTTCCAATGTCATGTGCAGGCCGAGCGTCGGCGGCACGCCCCGCATCACGAACTTCCTGGCCGGATCGTCCAGACCATCGAGGTTCTCGAGAATCAGGCCAAACTGCCGCATCAGTTGCGGCTTTTCCAACTGCGCGAGCGCAGGATTGAACTCGGCGACGAAGAGCGGATCGTTGGCCGGCAGCGTCCTGATGAAGGCCGGATCGATCGTGAAGTTGTTGTTCGCGGGATGACAGGTTCCGCAGGTCCGTCCGTTTCCGCCGAACGTGCTCTCGAAGAAGAGCCTTCCGCCTCGTGATATGAGCCTGTCGAGCCGCAACGTTCGCGAGGACGCCGAGGTTCGCACAACTCCGCCCAGCTCGGCATCGGTTTCGGCCGCGACATCAGGAACGAGATTGAAGAGGCTCGGCACCGGGGTCGTCTCGTTGAGGAGCACTGAATCGGTGCTCTCGTTCAGCAGACTCAGCCGTCGAAAGAAGATCTTCTGAAAGACGTTCACCGATCCACTCGCCAACGGAGCGGCCGGCGACGCGGTACCGGGCGCGACGACGATACGGTCGATCGTGAAGCCGGCGGGCAGTTTAAGTGCCGCTGTGTTGAGAATGCCAGTCACGGACGCGGAACTGCTGCTGGCTTGAACGGTGGCGAGTCTGGCCACGGCATCCTGAGTGGCGCTGGTCTCCGCGGCGTCGACGAGCCACAGGCTATAAGTTTGCTGAGGTGTCAACCTGTTGAGGCTGGCCCGGAACGCCGCGGATTCGAGGTCGACGGTGAATTCTCCCGCGATGGCCGTGAAACTTCGTGACAGTCCTTTCACATAGCCGAGGCGAACGCGCAAGACCTGCCGGTCGGCGCTGTTGAGCGTTCTCGCGCGGAACGCCACGTACTTGCGCACGAAGCCCTCGGGAATCCCGATTCCAAAGCCACTCTCTCGAGTCTGTGCCCGGCTGCCAACAGTACTGCCGACTATGAATGCGCAGAGAAACAGCGCGGCTGCTCCCGCGACGAGTCTGATTTGAACTGGTTTCACCATGACCTCCATTCCCGTGATTCGCTTCAGGCACACCTCGAGACAGATCACTCCTGCGATCGATCGACGTGTTTCGTTTGGGCGTACGTGTCGTGTCGCGTTTACCGGGGGAGCAACCGGTCTCGAACTAGCGGTTCTAGGTTTCTGGGTTCTGCGGTTCTGGGTTCTCGTTCCGTGTTCAAGGTTCTTGGTGCGAACGCAGAACCAGAACCGAGAGCCGCAACCGAGAACCGCAGAACCCAGAAACCCAGAACCGCAGAGAAGCTCAACGTCCGGGAGGACCGCCTGTGGCGCCTTCTCTCTCTTGCCGTCGTGTTGTCGTTGAGCTCGCGGTAGCGCAGAACGTGCGTGGGGAGCTACGGGAGGAAGCGATGAGATCGCGTCCGATGTTTGCGCTGCCCGCCGGTGTGCAAGCAGGATTCCAACGGACTTGTGATTTCGAACGAGGGAAATCCTGTAGAAACGGGGATTGACGCGCGGGGCGAGTCGATCGCGTGCGTGTAATTATTTCGCGAGGAGAAAATTTTTCGAAATTCTTTCCGCGCCACACCTACTGCATGAGAAAAATTGCGCACATGACATCGGCAGAGATATTCGAAAAGGTCAAGACGGTGTCGCGCGCGCTCACGGACGTCGAAGCCTCCACAAAGTACGACGGATCGCCCGTGTTCAAGGTACGTTGGGCAGGACGGGTGCGCGCATCTTTTTCTTAGCAAAGATGGCGTATTGAATCCCCCATTGTGGCGGCATTCCCGTATACTGTTGCGCATGTGGCGCATTCTTCTCTTCACGTTATTCGCGGTGCCGTGTCTGGCGCAGGCGCAGGCTCCGGCCTCTGCGGTAGACGAAACAGCGGTCAAGGCGCTCATCGACCGGTACGTGAACGCGCGCGATGCTCGCGACGAGAGTGCGATCGCAGCCCTCTTCACGTCAGACGCCGATCAGTACACCACCGCCGGCGAGTGGCGTCGCGGCCGCCCGCAGGTGGTTAAGGGCACTGCTGAGTCGACGAAGCAGAATCCGGGCGATCGCAGCATCGACATCAAGTCGATCCGCTTCGTCACGCCCGACGTCGGGGTCGTCGACGGCTACTACAACATCGCCGGCAGCGACGTGCAGCGCTGGACGACGATCGTCGTCCAGCGCGAATCCGGCACCTGGCGCATCTCTGCCATCAGGAACATGGTGCCTACAGGCGGTCAAGGTCGCGGGGTGAAGTAACGCGGAGTTGGTGTCCCAGCCGCGTGGCCGGGACATTAGCGCGTGTGCGTGAAATGTGACGGTCAGACTTTCCGGCCGCACGCGCACAGTGACGTCGCGGCAAGGACCACGCGGCCATCGTTCATGAACGGCCGCGCCGCGTAGCCAACTGCATCCTGAAAGCCCTCGTATTCGGCGCCGGACAGTGCGGCGATTCTCGACTTCCACGCCACGTCCGTGAAAATCTGGCAGTACTGGGCCACCGACGTAAACTCGAGTACCGTCGAGCGGCTCTCGACATGAACAGCCGAAAATCCCGCCGCGAGCAGCATGGCTTCGAGGCGCGCCGCTGACGCAAGCCGGAATGGCGAAGGCGCGTCTTGCTCAGGAACGGCCAAGGCGAGGATCGGTGCAGCCGCTGAAGTCATGACCGTGAAGAATGGGCTCCTCACAGGCTCATCCCATGTCGCGATCGCCAGGCGCCCACCTGATTTGAGCACGCGGTGCGTCTCGCTCACGGCTCGCGCCGGGTCGGGACAGAACATCAGCCCGTACGCGTTGGTGACTGCGTCGAAACACGCCTCCTCGAACCACAGATCCTCGGCGTCCATCTCGACAAATTCCACGTTGTGAACGCCGGTTGACCGCGCCCTCTCGGATGCGGCGGCAATCATCCGGGGCGAGATATCGATGCCCACCTGCATCCCGCCTGGAGACACGCGAGAAGCGCCAACGAATGTGGGATATCCCGCACCGCACGCGACGTCGAGGGCGCGCACGCCAGGCCGCCAGCCGGCGTGCTCTATGAACCACTCACTGATAGGACTGAAGTACCGCTCTGTCCACTCCAGCCATGCGGCCCATCCGCCGGCAACGTTGTCCCAATGCTTCACCTGCTGCGTCTTTACGCGATGCGCGCTGGACGGTTCAGGTGGCACTCGGGGCTCAGCCGGCCATGACGAGGCTGTGCAAGTGCAACAACGTTCGCTGCGGTTTAATCCCCTCGGGCAGATTCGGGTGAATGTATTTCGCGAAAAACTGCGTGGCGTCTTCCTGGGTTTCCCAGATTTCAAAGCTTCGCCATCCGTTGGCGGATGGCCCGCCGCCGTGGGCAATGAATCCCTTCGCCTGCCGAAGCAGCGGACTCAGCACGTTCAGCATCTGATCGTATTTCTCCTCCGTCTGGCCCGGCACGTCCGCGGTGATGAGTACAGCCATTGTCGCACCTCCTCAAGGCATTGACGTTGAGCATACCGCGGGGGCGCGCCGTCTGTCTTTGCAAAAATATGCACACTCACTGTGCAATAATGCACATGACGTGGATTGGGACGCGCTGCAGGTATTTCTCGCCATCGCCCGGGCGGGGCGCGCATCGGCTGCCGCCAGGCGGCTCGACGTCGAGCATACGACCGTGTCGCGGCGGCTGGCAGCGCTCGAGGCCGAGCTCGGCGTGCCGCTCTTCTATCGGACCCCTTCCGGATACGTGCTGACGCCTCACGGCCACAACGTGCTCTCGAGCGCCGAAACGATGGAAGCCGCAGCCCTCGCCGTGGCGGCGCGCGCTCGAGAGAAGAGTGCCGCAGTGACAGGGCGCGTGCGCCTCGCGCTTCCTCCGGAGTTCGCGTCGCATTGGCTGGTGCCGAAGCTCGCGGCATTCCGCACCATGCACCCGCAGATTGAACTACAGGTACTAGTCGGCACGCGACAGCGGAACTTGTGGCGCGGTGAGGCGGAGCTCGCCGTGCAGTCCCCGAGGCCCCGGCAACAAGGGCTCGTCGCGGTGCGCATCGGGCGTGCGACGCTCGCGTTGTATGCCGCGCGGGCGTTGGTTGGGACGACCAGATTTCGGATTACCGGGCCTGATTCGATGCGAGGTCTATCTTTGTCGACCTACACCACGTCGTTCGACATGCTGCAGGATGCGAAATGGTTTCAGGCGCTGCGCACCTCATGTCCCGCGGGCTTGACGACCAACAGCACGCACGCCCTGCTGGCGGCCGCCCGCGCGGGCGTCGGAGTGGCGGTTGTCCCGAGATTCGTCGCCCGGCAGTACGACGATCTCGTGGCGGTCTCCGAGAACGTCGCCGAGAACGACGTCTGGTTGATCACCCATCCGGAATTTCGCCGCGATCCGAAGGTACGTGCGACGGCCGACTTCCTGAAGCGGATTGCATCAGAGACGGACGGATTGTGTTAGCCGGGGATTAATCGGCGCGTGCGAATCCACAGATTTCATCGATGAATCGGGGCCATGACGGCTCATGCGACAGGATGAGATGATTCTTGCTCTCGAGCGCCACGAAGCGCGCGTTCGGAATGGCGCGCGCCAAAGTTCGGCCATGCTCGAAGGGCACGCGAGCATCCCCACGGCTGTGCAGGAGAAGGGTCGGCACCGCGACTCGTGGTAACAGTCCTGTCACATCGATGTCTCCGAGCACGTTCAGCAAGCGAATCGCGGTTTCCGCCGACGCCGAGACTCGCTCGAGGTCATTGAACCACTGCATCTCGGCGTGGGTCGCGTCCGGCACGATGAGCGACGTGAACATCTGCCGGGCCGCCGGATTGTCCTGCCCCCACCCGTGCCGGATGAGCGTAATGGACGCCTCCGCGCGCGCCACTTCTTCCGCGTTGCCGCGCTGACGCCAGCCTTTGGCGAAGCCGCCGCACAGCACCAGCCGCGACACCCGCTCGGGATGTCGAACGGCGTACGCGATCGAAATCGGAACACCTTGAGAAATGCCCAGGAGCGCAAAGCGTGAGAGCCCGACTTCGTCAACGACGGTTTCGAGATCGCGGACGAATGCTTCGAATGAGAAATCCGCGACATCCCTGTCGGAGAGTCCGGTCCCTCGCTCGTCATATCTCACCAGCAGATTCTGTTCGGCGAGGTGCGTGAACAGCGGCGACCACACGGGACTCTGCCAGTCGAATTCAATGTGATTCAGCCAATTGGCTGCCTTCACCAACGGCATGCCGCGACCTGCCGTTGCCAGCGCCAGATGCACGCCGTCCGATGTCTGGCAAAAGGAGACGTGTTGCCGAGCGTGGGATCGAACTGAGCGCTGCGTCACGGCATGTGTGGTTGCGCTGGCTTTCGACTCTTCTGTGACCTGACCAACGAAGCGGAATCCCCGCCGGGTCACCGTTCGGATGAGCCGCTGCTCGGCGCCACTGTCCCCGATGGCTCGCCGTGCGGCGCTGACTCTGCTGGTGAGGGTGTCGTCCGATATACATCGGCCGTCCCACACGGCACCGATGAGCTCTTCTTTGCTGACCACGCGGTCTCGGTGCAGGAGGAGATAGGTGAGGACGTCGAAGACCTGCGGTTCCACGTGGGTGACCGCACCTTCTCGATGCAGCTCACGCCGTTCGCAATGAATTTCGCAGTTTCCAAAGACAAAGGTCATGTGCAGTCTCTCGGAAGAATCCGGACGTTCTCCGGCAGTTCTCCAGCGTTCGTTCAGGACTCGAATCGACCCATCGCAGCATTGTAGAGGTCATACTTCCAGCTACGGTGCAGAACATGAAACAAAGAGTCTTCGTTTTGGTACATCCCGCGTGGCACGGGGCGTGGTGCTGGAGGAAAGTTGCCCCGCTCCTGCGGAAGCGCGGTCACGACGTCGTCACTCCGACACTGACGGGGCTCGGCGAACGCAGCCATCTCGCTCGCCCCGAGATCGGACTCGACGTGCACATCAGCGACATTATCAATGTGCTGAAGTATGAGGATCTCCACGACGTTGTGCTCCTCGGGCACAGCTCCTCGGGCGCGGTCATCACCGGCGTGGCCGATCGGATGCCCGAACGCATCGCCCACGTCGTATATCTGGACGCGTTCGTGCCAGAGCATGGTCAAGCCGTGCTCGATCTCCTCACGCCCGAGAGACGGCAGATGCTCGAGACGTTGGTCGAGTCGGAAGGTGAGGGCTGGCGCCTGCCCCGCTTTGCGCCGGCCCCGTGGGAGACCATCCTGCGCGACATGTGGGGCGTAAGGAATGATAACGACGTGCGCTGGATGCTCGATCGTCTGGGACCCACGCCTTTTGGACACTTCAAGGACCCCGTGAGACGTGAAAATTCTGCAGCCGAAACGCTTCCGCGCACCTTCATTCGATGTCCGCAGTTTCCGAACCCGCGATTCGATCAGCACGGTGAGATGGCACAACGCACTCCGGGCTGGCGCTACTGTGTGACTACCGACCTCCCATCACCCTGCCATCAGTGCGCCAGACAAATTGTCGGATTTGCTGATTGAAATGACAGTCCCCTGACTGCGGCTACTGTCCTCCCCTGCCCCGACCCGTTCCGGTCGGCGCGGCTGTTCCGCGGCCGCGGTTCGGGTTCAGCGGATTGTTGCCGATAGGATTGCCTTTCTCGTCGACTTCGGTCTGAACGGTAGTCACCGGCCCGTAACCCATGAGTTGGACGACCACCTCGTTGTCGTCCATTGAGCCGTCGAAATGATGCAGGCCGGCCGGGTGGAACATGAAGCCTCCTGCTTTGATCGGCACCATCTTCTCCGGCCTGAAGACGTCACCTTCGCCGGTGTACCACGTGCCTTTCACCACCATGGCCCATCGGTCCTTATCGTGATAGTGGGGCCGGCTCGTCTGGCGCGGGCCGAATCGATTCCGATAGATGTAGAAGCCCTCCTTCGAGGAATCGCCAAAAATCTTCAGCGGCGGGTTCATGTCTTCCGGTTGCAGCCTCAGTCTCTTGACATCGAGCAGCGGAGGCGCATCTCCGCCGCCGCCTTGGCCGAGCACGCGATTTCCAAAGCCGCCGAGGACCACTGCAGCAGGCGCGCAGCACGTCAACTTGGCGGAACGTGACACGTTCATGACGCCCTCCTTACTTAATAGTCGCGGGGCCCCCGCGACCGTTCTCAGCGGTTCTGGGTTCTGGGTGCTGTGTGCTGGGTTCCGGTTCAAGGTTCTCGGCTCTGGTTCGGCGAACCAAGAACCGAGAACCTTGAACTGGAACCCAGCACCTAGCTAGAACCGGGGATTATATGCTTTGTCGCCGCACCCGGAGTCGTGCTATTGATACCGTCCATGCACATGCTGCTTGCGCTCGCCCTGTTCCTGCAGACGGCTCGACCGGCAACCGCGCTGAACCCCGCCGACTTTCCGCAACTCAAGAAGCTTGCCGAACACGTCTACGTGTGGAGCGATGTGCACCCGTCGGGCCTCTACACGACAAACGATCTGATCGTCATCACGACGGACGGCGTGCTCGTCGCCGACGGGCAGAGAGATGCAGAGACGACGAAGAAGATGATCGATGGCATTTCGAAGCTCACGCCTCAGCCAGTCAAAGTCGTGGTGATTGGATCGGAGCACGGTGATCACACGGGCGGCAATGCGTCGTTCCCATCCAGCGCCACGTTCATCAAGAGCCCGCTCGCAGAAGGCAAACAGCAGACGCTGAAGCTAGGAAGCACGGAAGTTCAGGTGCTCGACCGTGGCCGCGCCCACACCGGAACCGATCTCGAGGTGTACTTGCCGAAGGAGAAGGTTCTGTTCACGAGCGAGGCGTTCTCGCATCATATCTTTCCAAACATGCGCGCGGCAGTGCCTGCGGAATGGATCCAGACGGTGAAGAACCTCAGGGCGATCGATGCCAACACCGTCATCCCCGGCCACGGGTTCATCGAAGACGGCCCCGCGATGAAGGCGTCCCTTGCGGAGTTTGAGAAAGCGCTCGAGCATATCGTTGCCGAAGCGACGCGTCTCCACAAAGCCGGCGTCAGCGTCGAGGCGGCGACCAAGCAAGCCAACTGGGGTCCGTACGCGAGTTGGACCGCAACCGATAGGAACGCACAAGTCGCCATCCAGCGTGTCTACGACGCGCTTTCTGGAAAATTGCAGTAAAGCAGTTGGACCAGATTCAACTTATCAATTTATAAGCGGCTTACCCGCACCCATCGCACTTAACGCACCTATCGCACCTATCGCACCCGTCGCACCCGTCGCACCCGTCGCACCCGTCGCACCCGTCGCACCCGTCGCACCTAACGCACCTCTCGCACCCATCGCACCTAACGTAGTGCAGTTCTCTCGTGGGCGGTGTTTTAGAGGGTTGAAGCCGCGCGACGAGGGGTCCCGGCGAAGTCGGAAAGGAGCTGGATATGCGTTGTCTGGCGGCCGTCGTCTTGGTGTTTACCCTGGGGTGCGAAGACGGCAAATCGCCGGTCCAGCCGACGCCGTTGAATCCGGCCGCCCCCGCGCCCACGCCACCGCTCGTGTTTTCGGTGAACGGGACGGTGCAGGATACCGCGTCGCGTCCCCTTGCCGGCGCCAGAGTCGAAGTCATCGCCGGTGACAGATCAGGCACCTTCGAAACAACCGACAGGAACGGTCGCTTCAGGATGCCCGGCACCTTCACGGGCACGGTCACCATTGCGGCGTCGAAGGACGGCTACCACTCGGCGTCATCGACTGCTCCTCATCCACAGTATCTGCTTCGTCTTGCTGTTCCACCTCCCGCGGACCTCGGTTTCTCGATGAGTTTGTCGCTTCAGCCCGACGGTCCACCCGCAAACATTTCGGGAGAGTACACCTTGACGATCACCACAGACCGCTCGTGCTCAAGGCTGCCCGATGAAGTGCGAACACGCACCTACAAAGCGACGATCACTCCCGGGGGACGAGCAACAGCCTTCCAGGGCCGAGTGAGCGATGGCCGGTTCGTTCCAGTGTCGCCATGTGTCGGTGGGCCTCCGGAATCGTGCATTCACAACTACTTTGAAATTGGCATGGCAGGCGACTTCGCGAGTTTCTGGACTCGAATCATGGAGCAGTTGAGCGAAACGATCTACCTGGTCATCGACGGGGGATTTTCTGCGTCGTTCGGCCCCTCCGGAATCTCGGCGCCTCTCAATGCTCAATTCGTGTACTGTCCTGTACGGCCGGTGTGGACCAGCGGCGAGTACTGGGCGTGCCCGACCGACACCGGTGTTGACTGCAGTTCAGTTCAGCATCAACTCACGCTGGTGCCACGCTGATGGGGTATGGTGGATCGCGTGCGACGCGCTTGTGGAACCGCCTTTGTACTGCTGTTGTCACTCGGTTCGGCCTACGCTCAAGCGCCCACTGGGATCATCACCGGCGTCGTCACCGACTCGACGGGAGCGATCGTTGGGGAGGCACACGTCAGCATCACGAGTCTGTCAACGGCGCAGGCATGGGCAGTTAGTACGTCGGCTGAAGGCATCTACACAGTTGCCGCTCTGATGCCGGGTGAGTATCGAGTCAGCGTGGAGGTACCCGGCTTCAAGCGCAGCGACGTCAGCGCACGCGTCGAAGCCGGCACGACGACAACGATCGATTTCGTGCTCGAGCTCGGAGCGGTGACCGACAGCGTCACGGTGCGCGCAGTAGTACCGCTCGTGCACTACGACCATCATCAGATCGGCGGCGTCGTTGGGCGGGAACAGATTGAGGGCATTCCGCTGAACGGGCGGAACTTTCTCGAACTGGCGAAGCTGGAGCCCGGCGTGACGAGTCCGGTGCGCGGCGTGGGCAACCGCACGTTTGTCGCAACGCTCGGGTCGGGTCTACAGTCAATTCCGCGAGTCGGATTTACGCGTGTGACAGTTGACGGCGCGAGCATCAACGCGTTCGGCACCATCGGCACTGCCCTTCAGATTTCTCCTGAAGTGGTCGAGGAGTTTCAGCTCACGACCGCAAACTTCGACGTCAACACGAACCTCACGACCAACGGCGCCGTCAACATCGTCACACGGTCCGGCGGCAACGCGTATCACGGTACCGGCTTCGTGTTTCACCGCGATCATCATCTCTCCGCGTATCCCGGACTACGTCGAGACCCGCGCAATCCGCGTTCGTTTTTCGAGCGGCAGCAGTTCGGCACGGCGATCGGTGGGCCGCTCCGTAGAAACCGAGCGTTCTTCATCGGCAGCTACGAGCGCCACAACCAGCAGGGCGCCGCAACGGTTCAGCCCGGCGTGGCAGATTTCGCACCGCTCGGCGGAGTCTTTGGAGCTCCAGCCGTCGGAGATCTCTTCAGTGCTCGTATCGACGCCCAACTGAACTCCAACCATGCGCTGGTGGCACGATATACCCTCGATACGAGCTCGGCATTCGCGCCTGTCACGGCCGGCGTGCTGCCATCAGGCTGGCCGAATCAGACGAACGACGCAGAGCAGACCGCGATCAATGGGAGGAGCCTCCTGCCACGCGGGATGGTGAACGAGATCCGATTGTCCTATTTCCACCTCGATTCGCTGGGCGCAGCCGCTGGCTCGAGCAGCTGTCCCGGCTGTTTTGGCCTCGAGGCGCCGCGCATCAGCATAGCGGGCGCCGGGCTTGTGTTCGGCACGTTGCCAAGCGCCTTCGCGTTGGTCGGCCGCCGCTATGAGGTCAGCGACAATCTTACCTGGCAACACGGTCGTCACCGGCTGCGCTTCGGCTTCGGCTGGGAGCATTCGCTCGTGACCAACGCGGTGCCCGATGCAGATAGAGTGCTCATCACCGTCTGGTCTCCGCAACGGGTGAGAGAGGTGAACCAGACGCTGTCCCCAGGCGCCGGAATCGCGCTGCCGGCCTCATTCACCACCGTCAGCGATGTACTCGAGCTCCCTCTTCAAAGCTTCGAGATGTCTCTCGGCCCCGGAACAATGCTCGAGCGCGATTTTCGACCGCATCGCATCCTCGATATGTACCGACTGTATGCCGCCGACACGTGGCGAGTGGGATCGTCACTGACGTTGAATGCCGGTGTGGGATGGTCGTACGAACCGAATGCGCTGAACCATGACCTGACGAAGCCGCCGCTCCTGCTTCCGCTTCTCGGAGAACGCGGCCTGACGTCGCCAGCGCCACGGCGTACCAGCTTTGCGCCGACCTTCGGCTTTGCGTGGAGCGTGACATCGGCGGGCACGACAGTCGTCCGCGGCGGCGCCGGACGGTTCTTCGATCCAGCAGGCAGCACAAACTCCATCAATCTCGGTCAGGAGCGATGGCTCCTCTCGCCGCTCGGCACAGGCCGTCTGACCGTTTCGGGCGCCAATATTCTCCGGAATGGTCAGCCGTTGAATTTCCGGCAGCAGCCCACCATCTTTACGGCGGCCCAACTGCTTACCATCCTGCCCGAGATTCGTTACGATCTCGCTCAGGCGGTCAATCCGGAGAACCGCGATTTTGCCCTTCGGAATATCAACCGCACGAAGCAGGGGACCAATATCTACGACCGTTCACACACGCTTCCATCGGCCGTCCATCTCACAGTCGGCGTCCAGCACGAGCTCGGCCGCGCGGTCGTCTTCAGCGCTGACGTCGTGTGGAAGCGATTCGACGACACCTTCATCAACGGCATCGACTACAACCGTTTCAACAGCGCCGTGGGTCCGATCATCCGCAGGTGCACCAACGCCGAGCGCGACGACGTGCATGCGCGTTGCTCGAACGGACCTATCATGTTCGATACCACGATCGGACGGGCGCGATATGCCGGTCTGCTGCTACGTGCGGAAAGACGATTGTCCAACCGTGCGCAGTTTCTCGCATCGTACGCGTTCGGCAACTACCGGGGAAGCAACGGGACGGGCACCGGAACCGCTGAAATGAGCAGCGGCCGCGCAACCGGCTTCAACAACGACGATTGGAGTGAAAACGACGGACCGCTGCCGACCGATTTGCGCCACATTCTGAATTTCTCAGGACATGTGGACCTTCCGTGGCGGTTTCAGCTGGCTATCAACATAGCCGCGACGAGCCGGCCTCCGTTTACAGCCTGGCTCGAAGATGTCGACATCAACGGCGACGGCACCAACGACGATCTGCTGCCAGGGTCGAAGGTCAACGCGTTTGGCCGCGGACTCGACCACGAGGATTTGGAGCGGCTGGTGGACAGCTACAATCAACAGCTCGCAGGAAAGCCGCTGTGCTGCGGGCAGACCGCGCCGCGCGTGACGCTCCCGCCCACCCATGATTTTTTTGACAACTTCTTCACCCAGGACGTGCGGATTACACACACGCTCCCTCTCGGAACCACAGGCGCACGGCTGATGCTCTTCGGTGAGGTTTTCAATCTGTTCAACACCGCCAACCTGGTGAATTACAGCGGCAATCTCCTCGAGCCTTCCACTTTCGGGCAACCTGCCGGACGGTTTTCGCAAGTTTTCGGGTCGGGCGGTCCGCGCGCCTTCCAGTTGGGAACCAGGCTCAGTTTCTAGACCGGTGCCGATCGTCACTTCGAAAATGCATGCGTTCCAGCAGGGCGTCAAAGCGCGCGTCTCGGCGCAGCGTGTCGAAGAGCGGATCGGCGATCACTTCATTGAACGCTCCCAGCCGCGTGTCCACGGCTCGCTTTAACCATTTGAATGCTTCGTCCGTATCTCCGAGGCCGACATAGCCAAGCGCCAGCGGGTAAGCGTCCACATCTCCGCCGGCGAGCAGCTTTGACAACAGTCGTTGTGCGTCTTCCGGACGGCCCATTCGTCCGTAGGTATGTGCCAGCAACCCTTTCTCCCAAGATCCCGCACCCGACAACTCGACGGTCTTTTCGAGTTCAGCGACGGCTTCGTGGTAGTTCGCTTTCGCGATGTACGCCCCCGCCATGTATGCGTGCAACAGCCGGTAGTTTCGGTGCATCTCGAGCGCCGTTTTCCAGTGCGCAATCGCCGCGTCGTATTGACGTGCGAAATAGAACGCCATACCAATATTCGCGTTGATGATCGGAGAAAGCGGATCGAGCTCCAGCGCGCGGCGCATCTCGGCCTGACCTTCCTTTACTCGACCTGTCAGCATCAAGTAATAGCCATACCAGTGATGCGCGTTCGCATAACCGGGATTCAACTCGAGTGCACGCCGGTAACCTTTTTCCGTTCTCTCCCAATCCAATTCGTAGTTCAAGGCGATGCGGGCGCGCGAGGTATGCCCGTCGGCTAGAAGGGGATCGAGGCGCAGCGCTGTTTCCGCAGCCGCGATGGCGCGGCTCCACGGATTGTCCCCGGGCATCGGCCACGCGTACGACCCGTAGAGTGCGTACGAGTCCGCCAACCCGGCGTACGCGGGAGCGTATTCACTGTCGTGTCGAATCGCCTCCTCGAAATGCTTGATCGCCTGACGCATATCAGGCTCTGAGCGGCGATTCCAGAAATAGCGTCCTTTCAAATACGCCTCGTAGACCTGCGGGCTCACCCGGGTGGTTTCCGCCAACCGTTCGCTCTCGCGCGCTGTCAGCGTCACTGAGGTTCGGCTCACGATTGCTCTCGCGATGTCGTTGTGCAGCTCGAGCGCACTCTGCGCGTCTCCCTCGTATGTCTCGGCCCACAACATACGGTCGGTCGGACCGTGAATCAGCTTCAGGTTCAACCTGACACGTCCCGACGACCGCCGCATCGTGCCTTCGACGACAGCGTCGACGTTCAGCTCGCGCGCAATCTGAGGAACGGTCTTGCTGGTGTTCGTATAAGTGATCGCCGAAGTGCGGGAGATCACGCGCAGGCCGCCGATCTGACCGAGCTTGGTGATGAGCGCGTCGGTCATGCTGTCGGCGAGCGGCTCGGGCCGGTTTTCGTCGGAAAAATCGTCGAAAGGGAGGACGACGAGGGATTCGATGCGCCGCGGAGCCAGCTCCTGTGATGGCATCCATCTGGCGGCAAGCAAAAGCAGTCCGGCCACAAGTCCGGCGCTCGCTGCGGCGTACTTCGCCCGCCAACGCCACACCGACTTGGGCTGTGGACCCATCGCAGGCTTCGCGATCGTTTCGCCGACGCTCGCGGCGAATCGATACCCGTGGCGCGGAACCGTGTCGATGTAATTACCGCCGTCGCCCGTTTCACCGAGCGTCTTTCGCAGCACGAAGATGGTCTGCGAGACGTTCGCCTCCTCGACGAAGCTGTCAGCCCATACGAGCCTCATCAGCTCGGCCTTCTCCACGACCCGGTCGTGTCGCTCCACGAGAACAAGAAGCGTGTCGAAAGCTTTGGGAGTGAGCGGGACGGCTGCGCCGCTCCGAAGCAGGCGGCGAGTAGAGGGTTCGAGCCGATAGGGTCCGAACTCATATGCCCGCAGTTGACTTGCGGCGTCGGCGCCGTTCACATCGCGATTGACCGCCATTTTGAGCCCATTTTGAAGCCGCTTTGAAGATCTCGAGGCCGGCGATGCATAAGACTCGGGGATCGATTCTAACGCCCGCAGTGTTTTTTTCGCTGCCCATGTGAGGCACCCATGAAGACTTTCGCAATCCTTTTCATCGCCCTTGTCCTCGCCCCCGCCGCCGCCGGTGGACAACCGGTCGAGACCGAGCAGGCCGGTGTCACGGCCGAAATTCTCGAGCTGCGCCAGAGCGGAGGCGTCGTCCGCCTGGCGGTCCGTTTCGCAAACGCGAATACGAGCACGGCAAACTTCAACGCCTACGAGGTCTCCCGAATCGTCCTCGTCGATGCGAAGTCCAAAAGGAAGCACTTACCAATCAAGGACGCAAACGGCCAGTGGATCGCCGGCCCGATCGGAGACGACATCGATGGCGGCCGTGTGCAGCTGAAGATCCCGGCCAAACAAACGACGGTCGTATGGGCGTATTTCGAGCCGCTGGCAGCGGGCAGTGTGATGACCGTCGAAATGCCACACGTGTTCCCGTTTGAAAACGTACCGCTCACCGAGGGCGCCAGCAAGATCCTCGCGAGCGGTACTGCGCGGACGACGCCAAATGGCGGACTTGCAACCATCGTGACGACCAAGCGAGGCGACCAGGTCGTGAACGTGCGGCTCAGGCTCACCGGCGAAAAAGGCCAGCTCGACCTGCTCGATTCTTACCTGAGGTTCAAACATGTTTCGCTTTTCGACCCTGCCGCCAAACGAAAGTATCCGCTGGTCAAAGGCAGCGACGGCGACTTTCAGGCACAACCCATCGAAGTGAAAGGCGATGGCGGCAGCTTCGTCTACGACTGGAGAAAGACGACGCTGGTCAACCTCACCTTCCAGGCACCTCCCGACACGGTGCAACGAGCCGATCTCCTGCTGCCGCAGTTCCTGCCGGTCGAAGGGCTGACGATTGAAGGGCTGGGCGGTGCGTCCGCCGGCGGGATTGCCGCCGCCGGCAAGACGCTCGGGCTCGAAGGGGCGTTGAAGGAATTGAACGCCGCGGTCACCGCAACGGAGATCAAGATCGACCTCTCGGCCGACGTGCTGTTCGACTTCGACAAGGCAGATATAAAAAAGGAAGCGGCGCCAACTCTCCAGAATCTTGCAACGGTACTCAAGGCTAATCCCGGCTCAAAGGTGACGATCGAAGGACACGCCGACGCGCAAGGCGCAGACGCTTACAACCAGAAGCTCTCCGAAGCCCGCGCCGCGAGCGTCAAGCTGTGGCTTATCGCGAACGCACAAGCAGACGGCGCGAACATCGCCACGCGCGGCTGGGGTAAGACCAAACCGATCGCGCCGAACACCAAACCCGATGGTTCGGACCACCCCGAAGGGCGTGCGAAGAACCGGCGCGTGGAGATCGTCGTGCGCAAGGCAGCGTGAAGGGATGCTTATGCGTATTCCAGCGTGGATGGCACATGCCATCCGAAACCCGGCGTTCGGTCTGGCTTTGACGCTCGTCGGACTGGCGCTGCCATGGCCGCTGCCCTTTGCCGCCGCTCAGAGCAATCTGTTCGACCTCAACGGCACCTGGGAGCTCGAGGACCGTGGTGTCCTCGATCAAGACAAACCCGCGCGTGTGCGGATCACGCAGAAAGGACAGTCGGTGCGCGGGGAGTTCATCTCCGGTGCCGCATGCTTCGACAAGAAGGTGCGGCCATACGCCATCGACGGCGTGCTTTCAGTCAGCGCGGCCACGCCTGAGCGGATTTCGCTCTCCGGCGCAACGATGTGGGCCTGCTCGGGCACGCCCAGTCTGGTGGAAGAGTGCGGTAACCGGATCTCTTCGATGTACCAGGCGACCGTCAGCAACGTCTCTCTTTCGCACGACCTCATTACCGGGGACCGCGCCAGGCAGGAGGTTCTCAACTGCGTCGGACGCCCGTCTTCCGAGACCACCCGATTTACGTTGAGGCGAATCCCGCCCTGCGAAGACGCGGAGCGGACGGTCACCAGACTCGAGGAAAGTCTCCAGAAAATTCTGAGGGATCTCGTGGGGCGCGCGCGCACCTTCATCCCCAATTTTACCGACGGCGCGAGACAGCGCTTCGGGCCCATTTATAAGGGGCCGACGTCCTCCGGGTCCTTACAGACGTTCGACGCGCTCTACATACTGTTGAATCAGCCGTCAGAGGCCAGTCTGGCCACCACTGAGGCATTCTGGGAAGCCTGGCCCGGGTATCTCGCATCCGACGCATGGATGAAGGTCCACGAGATGACGGCAGACATGGCACTCATGGCGCAGCCACCCTACCTGCCAGCGCAAGAGATGCTGATCGAACTCAACCGAATCGAGGAAACGGGAAAGGATGGTCTGGAAGATCGCGAGCGCCTCCGGGACGCGCGGCAATATTTGGACTTATGCCGGCGAACCCACTACCCGCCGGTTCCGTAATACGCTCACGCGGTGCGATGGGGTTTCATGTTCACGACACCAGCAATTCGCCGTCGAGCGCGTCGTGCACTCGGACCATGGATGCTCGCGGGTATGGGACTCTGGATCGCGCTCGATAACGCTCCGGCGATCCGGGAAGAATGGCGCCTGCGTCAAACAGCCGACACAGCTGTTGCCACGGTTCTTTCCGTGAGTGGCAGTTCACCGCAACGAGCGATCCGCCGCCTTTGGGACGACCTGTTCTGGGGCCGTGGGCTGCGGGTGACATATCAATTCGCGGCTCCTGACACAAGTCAGCAGATCGGGACCGCATTCGTCACGCATCGAGCGGCGGATGGCTTTCGGCAGGGGAGCAACGTCGAACTCCGCTACGTCGCAACGAACCCGGCCGTCCACCGAAACACGGGGGAGCCGGGCATCCTTCTCCTGACGTTCCGAACCCTCATCGGGCTGATGTTGGTGCTGCTTTCCATCATCCTGTTGCGCGGACGTCATTCGCGGTCCAAGATCGCGCCGGCGTCCTCCAGGCTGCAAGCGTGACTGATTCAAGGAGCGTAAGCCGCTCGATGAGCCGTTGCCCCGGTGAAACCGGCGCCACCGCTGCACTGATCCTCTTCGGCGTCGTGTTTCTGTTCATCGGCGCCATCTTCTTCGGCATCGGAGCGAGCACGTACATCGAGGAGGGGGCGTACCAACGTCAGGGTGTCGAGGCGCAAGGGCTTGTCACCGCCAAAACGCTGCGCCGTGCAACGTCCAACTCGGATACGCTGTACGACATCAGCTACAAATTCAACCTTGCCGATGGCCGCTCGCACCAGCAGAACGAGAGTGTTCCGGTGCATCTCTGGGAGCGCGTCGAGCCGGGCACCGCACTGACGGTGGAATACATGTCCGGCGAAAGTATCTCAGCGCGTGTGGTTCGGGACAGGTCCGAGTCGCGGACGATGTCAATCGTAGCGATGAGCATCGGCGGTGGCTTGATCGTGCTCGCGCTTTACGTGTTCACCAGCATGCGGCTGAAACATCGGCTCGAGCGCTCATCGCCTTCTTCCCCTATTGATCCGGACACCGCGCTGCCCACGGTTAAAGACATTTCGGATCGCGACCAGGCACGGCACCAGTCGTACTGGCCGACAGCGAGGCAGTCGTTTGGATTCTGGTTTGGTGGAATCTGGCTCATCTGCGGTCTGCCGTTCGCGCTGGTCGGGGTGTTTCAGTTTTATGACGATTGGCGATTCGCCCGAGAGGCACGCTCGATAGACGGCATGGTCCTCACCAAAGAGATCAGGCGATCCAGCAGTAACCGCAGCCGCTCATCCGAGACGAAGCACTATGAAGCGACCTACCGATTCACCATCGGCACCCAAACAATCGAAGGACGTGACGAACTGACGCTGGATGCATGGTCGCGGCTAGTCGAGCGGGAACCGGTGCACGTGCTCTATCGGGCTGACAACGCCGGAGCGAACCGCCTCGCAGGACGACGCCCCTGGCTGATGAAGACGCTGTTCACGGGTATTGGACTCATCTTCGCTGGTATTGGCGGTGCGATATTTGCCCAAGCTGTCGGACATGCCAAACTCGAATGGCGCCTGCGCCGGCATGGCGTGAGAGCGTCGAGCGTCGTGACCGAGCTGAAGCCCAGAAACCTTAAGGTCAACAAAGCGCGAGTATGGCGGCTGCGCTACGAATTCCGCGACTACCAGGGGCGCGCGCACGCGCAGACGGTCGATGTGCCAGAGTCCGACGCCGAGCTGTGGAAAGTTGGCGACACCGGGCGTGTCCTCTACGATTCGGCGAATCCCCGTGATGCCATTTGGCTCGGCCGCGACGAGGCGGCGCTAAGCGAGTGAGCGGAGCGGGTCATCACCTCCGTTTCTAGTCGTGCAGGTCGAGCTTGCTTCGAAGCCCCTTCATACGCGGATCTGCGCGTAGCAAGGCAAACTCGGGGTACGTGAGGTAGATCCCGAAGCGCGGATCCTTTTCAACCGCCATTCGTTCGAGCGCGGCAAACGCACCGTCTTTGTCGCCGAGGCCGGCTCGGATCAGGGAAACCGCTGCTGGAAAGTCTCTGCGCTGCACGGCCAGCGCTTCTGCCTCGGAGCGTCGGCCGCTTACACCGTATGCGTACCCAAGCAAGCCATGGCTTCCGGCACCAAGCTGCTCCAATCGTCGGATCGCCTCCGTCCGTTCGCCCTTCTGAAACAGCGCACGGGCGAACACCTGTCGCGCATGCGGATGATCTGGTTCAGCTGCAAGCGCCCGCCGTCCGATGTCAATCGATTCATCGTACTGACCGGCGCTGACCAGGACGTATGCCATCAGCCTTTGTACGTCGACTGAAAGCGGATCCGCACCGAGCGCTGACCGAACCTGACTCAGCGACTCGTGGACCTTCCCCTGAGGCCAGAGCGTCGACATGACGAAGTTCACGCGAATGGATGAAAGATTCGGGTTGAGATCGATCGCACGAGCGAATGCCCCTTCGGCGTCTTTCCACTTCCTGTCGCGCGCAAAGACCACGCCCATCGCCGCGTGTCCCTCGGCCAGCAGCGGGTCGAGCTCCAGTGCTTTCAGGGCTGCCGGCTGCATGATGGCGAACGCTTGATCAGGAGTCGCACTCAGCTGGGTACGCGGTATCGAGATGGCCGCCCACGCATCGGCGAGTCCAGCATAGGCCGGGGCGAAGGCAGGGTCTTTTGCAATCACCTGCTCGAACAGATTTGCTGCCACACGGGCCCTCGCCGCGCCGACAGGATCGGCGTGCGCACGAGCATTCAGGTAGAGCTCGTACGCCTCGAGGTTGGCGTTGTAGCGCCGCTGTCCCCGTCCGAGTTTCAGGCGCAGGGCGTTGACGATCGCCCTCGAAATTTCGTCCTGAACGGCGAAGATGTCCCGCGACTCGCGATCGAATTTGCCCGACCACAGGGGGACATCGTCTGCGGCACGGACGAGCTGCGTGTTGATGCGGATCCGCCCTTCGGATCGGAGCACCGAACCCTCGACCACGAGATTCGCGCGCAGCTGCTGGGCCACATCGGCCAGATTGCGTGGCTTGTCCTTGAAAGCAAACGACGAGGTACGCGATCTGACGTTCAAGCCTTCAATCACCGACAAATTGCGGATGATCTCGTCCGTCAGACCGTCAACGAAGTACTCGCTGTTCGGGTCGGCACTGAGATTCTTGAACGGAAGGACGGCGATGGTCGGCGTTTCCGACGTCCACCAGAGTGGACGCGATACGAAACCCGCGGCAACAACCAGGGCGGCCGCGGCCATGTATCTCCATTTTCGAAGGGTTGTTGGCACGGGCACATCGGCATCGGTACGCGACGTCGACAGAATTAACGCGAGCTCGGCACCCAGTGCGGTAGGACTGTCGTACCGACTGTCGGGTTTTGGATCGATGGCACGGTCGACAATGCGTACGAAGGCGCTCGGCAGATCGGGCCGCACGGTCGAAAGCGGTGTTCGTCTCCCTTCCGCGTGAGCCTCGCGTACTTCTCTCAGCGATTTTCCGGCGACTGGGTACGTCCCGGTAACGAGGTGATACAAGAGCACGCCCAGACTGTAGACGTCGCTTGATGGTGTTGGCTCGCCGCCAACAGCAACTTCCGGCGCAATGCACACCGGCGTACCCGCGAGGTCGCGCGATTCGCCGAACAGCATCTCGTCGAGCGCGAACCCGGCGCCAAAGTCTGTCAGCACAGTGCGGCCGTCGGAAGCGCACATGACGTTGTGCGTCTTCACATCGCCATGAATCAGGCCAGCACGATGAATGGTGGAGAGGGCATCGGCGAGATCAATGCCGATCTTCGTGACTCGATCGACGTCGAATGGCCCGTGGTCGCGGAGTTCCTGCTCCAACGTCTTTCCGTGGATGAACTCCATCCACACGCCAACCTGTCCACCGACACGTTCAGCCCCGTACACCGTGACGACATTGGAATGACGAACCCGGGCCAGCAGCCGTCCTTCATGAATCACCGTGGAGACGCGTGCGTCATCATGCTCGCTGCGCCGGAGAATCTTGAGCGCGACCTCGCGATCGAGGCGGCTGTCCCAGGCCCGATACACGTCCCCGAACGACCCGCGTCCCACATGTTCGAGAATTCGAAGAGGGCCCCAGGAATCGCCCGGCGTGGGACGCACCACCCCCGCAATAAACCGCAGCTCGGCGAGCAGACGTTGGTCTTCGTCCGTCGTGATCGACTGCCCGGCCGACTTCCAATCGACAGGTGTCCCGTCGGCGAGCGCGGCGGCCACGTCGAGGAGCGGGGGGTTATCGGCCATGCTTCAACTCCTCGGCGAGGCGCAGCAGCGCTCGGGCCGTCGCCATTCGCGCCGCGTTCCACGAAGGTTTCCCCAGCGCTTCGGCCATCTCTTCATAGGTCAGCCCCATTTCCACGCGCGCCACGATCAGGTCGCGCTCCTGATTGCTGAGACGCGACAGGGCCGCGTCGTAGCGATCGAGCTGTTCCTGACGGATGGCAGCCTCGAGCGGCGACGTGCGCTCGGCGGCGACCTCCTCGTCGAGCCCTTCGAATGGGGGTTTACGTTTCCGGCTTCGAAACTCGTTGCGAATGCGGTTCATCACCGCCTGGCGCAGGTAAGCCTGCAACGCGCCGTCGCCGCGTGGCTCGAATGCCTCCACACGCTTAAACACCTGAAGCACGGTCTCCTGCACAAGGTCTTGCGTGTCGGCGATATCGCGCGCCCACAGGGGCAGGCGGCCGCTCGCCCACCGCCGCAAGGTCGGCATATGGCGCGCGAAAAGGACGTCGAGTGCCTCCCGGTCGCCGTCCTTTGCGCGCTCGAGCAGCCGATACGTGGCATCCGCCGGCCCATCCGCATCGGGTGAGACGGTATCGTCACGATGGCGTCCGGAATCTTCGGCCATGGCTGGAAGTGCTGAACGCTGAATCATAACGAGATTGAACTCAAAACGGTGAGATGCCCTCGACAGAATTGTCGGGGTGCGAGTCGCTCTCTGCGACGAATGCAAGCCGTCGGTGTCTAATTCCGCTGGTATGGGTATTGCCCGCCTCGTCAGGATGTTTTGGCGTCGGCGTGCTTTCCCCCCAGCAACTTTTCTCATCTTTGCCACTGTCTTCGCCATCTGGTCGCCCTGCGTCGTCGAAGCGCAACCAGCCAGCGTCCGACCGCTCGATCGGCAGGTGGCCGCGAACGTCAATCGGTGCAGCGTTGGGATCGATTTGGGCGGGTCGATGTTCGGTTCGGCTCGGGTCCACTCGGGGGGAGCGGATATTCAATGCTGTTCGAACGGCGTGGCGATCGATGGGTGTTCTTGTGTGTGGTCCAGTCGTGGATTTCGTAACCAGATAAGGCTTTCCTCGGTCGTTCTCGACGGCACGTACTCGCAGCCGACCCACCCGCCGTATTTCGAACCTTCGAGAGTCTGAAAAACCAAAGCGAAGTCGATGTTGCCGGTGCCCGGTTCGTGCCGGCCCGGATCATCGGCGATCTGCACGTGGGCGATGTGTCCCAGGTTTCGCCGAATGGATCCAACGACGTCGCCTTCCATGATGTGCGTATGGTAGACGTCGAACTGTAGATGCAGATTGTCGGCGCCCACCTCCTCGATGATCTCCACAGCCTGCTGCGACGTTCGAAGGAAGAATCCGGGAGTATCGCGCGTGTTCAGCGGTTCGACCAGCAGCGAGATGTCATGCGCCTTCAACTCGCGCGCGGCAAAACGCAGGTTGTTCACAAGTGTCTGGTGCAGCGAGTCGTGAGACACGTGCGATGGCGCGACGCCGGCCAGGCAATTCACTTGCTTGCATCCCAGCGCGGTCGCGTATTCAATCGCGCGACCTACGCCATCCTGGAATTCGCCGACGCGATCGGGCAGGCACGCCATTCCTCTTTCGCCGCTGGCCCAATCGCCCGCCGGGAGGTTGTGGAGCACGAGAGCGAGATGATTTCGCTGGAGTTGCTCGCAAATCTCGTCGGTGGTGTGGGCATACGGAAACTGACACTCAACCGCGCGGAATCGTGATTTCGATGCTCGGGCGAACCGCTCGAGGAAACCAACTTCGGTGAATAGCATCGAAAGGTTGGCCGAAAATGACAACATGGCGTGGCGCTCATTTTACGTCGCATGCCCACTTCTTACTTCTTACTTCTTACTTTTTACTTCTTACTTTTTACTTTCTACTTTGCCCCGTTACTCCTATGCTGTCCCAATCAATGCCACGTCAGCGCCTCGCGTGCGCGATAGCGATTACCAGCCTCTTGTGCAGTGGCACCGTGGCCCGGGCGCAATTCCCCGTACCCGGGCAGCCACCAAGAACCGACAAGCTGCCAGCGGTCATTCCAATCTTTCCGCTGGAAGCAGCCTTGCTCTTCCCGGACGTTTCCCGGCCTTTGTACATATTCGAAGGACGTTACCGCGCCATGGTCGCTGATGCGCTGAAAGGCGAACGCATCATCGGAATGACGACGCTGAAGCCCGGATACGAAGCGGACTATCGGGGACGGCCCCCAATCTATGAAATCGGCTGCGCCGGAGTGATCACGGACTTCGAAGAGCTGCCGGATGGACGATTCAACATCGAGCTGCGCGGGCTCGTAAAGTTTCGCGTCACCGGCGAAGATGACAGTCGCCTCTATCGGCTCGCGCGGGTCGATGCGCTGCCGGAAGTATTGGACGAGGCAGAAAGGGCGGCCCTGCGCACCGAGCGGCAGCGGCTGGAAGCGCTCATCACAAAAGGCGGAGACTCTAAGGTTCCGCCGGACACGACGGACGAACAGCTCGTCAATATGGTTGCGCAGTACTTGCCGATGGGCCATGCCGAGCGGCAGTCCCTTCTGGAGCTGCGAAATGTGCTCGTACGCGCGCGGGCGCTGAACACGCTCATCGAGTCGAAGTCCGCGCAACCTCGCGCCGTTGGCCTGCTGATACGCCTGAGTCGAGCCAGCTCATGTGCACGAATCAACTCATCAGTCGCGTCCATCTGTTCTTCGGTACTGCCCTGACGCTTCGCCAGTGGACTCTGCTGCTGGTACGTGGAGCCGATACAGGACGTAGACGTAGTTACGCTCGCGATACTCCTGAACCACGGAATGGGGAAATCGCTTCAAGACACCATCACAAAAATTTTGCTGTACAGGATCGGCAACGTTGCACCAATAGTTCCAGTCGAAAAAGATCCCCCCTGCGTGACGTTGCGCCAACATGCCATCGACGTAACTGGGCTCGCCCATCGCCAGAGAAACCTGAGCCGCGCTCTGTTGCCATACGTGAAAGACGCTCGGATTGTGCGTGAGCACGATGGCGTTCGCCGGCAGCTCGGCGACCACCTTTCGTGAAAACGCTTCGCAGTGAGCAGCAACGGTGTCGGTGCAGGAGCGTGCATAGACGCGGTCGGCGGCAGCGACAAATGCCTAACGGATGATGCATGATGTGTCACAGCCTCATTCTCAGTGGAGAGCCATTATGACGACTGCAGGTCGCATCGACTGCCGGTTTTTGGTGAGGGTTGTCGTCATTGCCGCGCTTGCCGCCACGGTGCATGGCCAGGCGTCCAGGGATACCGTTGCAAAACCCGTTCTGCCGAATCCGTACCGCCTCGACCCGAATTGGCCGACGCTTCCCACGAGCATGAAAGGGCCGAATGGACGCAAGTGGGGAGAGGTCATCAGAGTGCATGTGGCTCCGAACGGCAACATCTGGGTCTTTCACCGTTGTTTCAACGATCAGCCAAATGGCGACGCCACATGCCTCAATCGAGGTGATGCCAACCCGCCGATTCTGGAATTCGATCCCGCTGGCAAACTGCTGAAGAGCCTCGGCGTGGGACTCTTCGCGCATCCGCATGGATTCACCGTCGACAAAGACGGGAATATCTGGGCGACTGATACCAATGACGAAGAGACCATCCTCGGTATGCCGGCGAAGAACGCGCAGGGTGTCACGATCGGCCAGCAGGTTCTCAAAATCAGTCCAGCCGGCAAGGTGTTGATGACGATCGGCACGCCAGGCGTACGTGGGACCGGTCCCGATACGTTCGATCAGCCGACGGGGGTTTCCATTGCCGCCAACGGCGACATCTTCGTCACAGATGGCCATTCCGGTAACAGATCAAAGAGCGCCCGCGTCGTGAAGTATTCGGCAAGCGGCAAGTTCATCAAGACGTGGGGCCGCATGGGACCGGAACCAGGCAACTTCGGCGACCCGCACGACCTGTACGTTGGCGGTTCCAAAGGCTACGTCTACGTTGCCGATCGTCAGAACAACCGGATTCAGGTGTTCGATCAGGAGGGCACGCTCATCGCCGCATGGAAGCAGTTCGGTCAGCCGAGCTCGGTGTATGTCGACAAACACGACAACATCTTCGTTGGCGCCACCTACCAAGACCCGTCTCGAGGCCCCGTCACCCGGGCGACGACGGGGCCAAACGACAGGGCGATCGTGATCGGGAACGCAATCACCGGCGAGCTCAAATACCTGATTCCCGACCCGGGCGATCTGAGCAAGATGACCGATACCGGCACGTCGGCATCGGGCATCGCCGTAGACGATCAGGGAAACATCTACGCCGCCGATGTCGGTTTCAACAACTTGAGGAAATACATCAAGGTCCAGTGACGCTCATCTGTGTCAGTTGCCGTCGCCGCGCGCAGCTCGAGTGACACAGGCGAGCCACGCCGACGACTTCAGGCACGACCCGCGATCGAGGCGACTGCAAACGGATTCTCGTCGGCGGTCGGACCGTACACCGACGGCACCGGCTGATTGAGCAGCCGCAGATAGACGAGCAACTGACCCCGGTGGTGATACCAGTGATTCAGCATGATGGCTCGAACAAACGCGACGCGCGGCATCACCATGATGTCCTTGCCGCCGCTTTGCAGCCGCCACGTCGCAGTCATCCTGGCGTCATCGAAGCTGCCGAGTGCACGTTTCGCTTTCGCGACGCTCTCGGTGAGCGATGGCAACAGTTCCGATGCGGTCGCAGCCTCGGGATGAACGAAGCTCGGCGGCTCGGGAATCGTGTCCATCGCCGCAAGCTCGGCGACGCCCCCGGGGACCGTTGCCACATGTAAAGCAAGCTGGCCGAGCGACATCGATTTGGGATGTGGCTTCCACGAAAGGTGCGCTTGCGGTATCCGCTCGAGCACACGGCGGGTCGTTTCGGCTTCCTGTTCGAGCTCGGCGAGAAGTCCGTCGATGATCTTCATTATGTCCTCTAGAGAGAGCGTTTGCTTGTACGTGGTTCGTGCGAAGAATCTCCTAATCGAGTAGAGCCTGTTCGTCAAACCTGGCTGAGGGCTGTGTCGCAGATCTTTGACACAGAGGCACGGAGCACCGCATCGACGTCGCGCCACCGGCGCACGCTCACACGACGAGCCCCGAATTTCAAGAGCCCGTCGATCCATCGCTCTTGAATTCGGGGTTCGTCGTGTGAGAGTGTGGGCCGCGCAACGCGGCCCACGACGTCGATGCCTCCCATAGAGCCCTCTGACGCCACCCCGCAGAGGCTGTCACGCCGCGTGCCCCGTCGTGGTTCCTGGTTTCCTCTGCGGCTCGGCGGCTCTGCGTCGAAACTCACGCGTTCGAAGTGAAAACCATCTAGCTTGTAGCCGCTTCTGCAGCCGCGCGAACGCGTTTGTGCAGCGCAATCCATCCCGACGCGAGCCGCGATCGGTGGTCTTCCGGGAACGGTCCGACCAGCGTATGCGTGAACTTGATCAGCGTACCTTCTGGAGTCTCGGTTAACCGGTAGATCAAGTTTGACGTTGCGGCGGTCGACATGAACAGCGGTCCCCAAATCTCCAACAGCGCGGGGCGCTTGATACTCTGCACGAACCCCCACAGATGGCCGTTGTCTTTGCCCAGGTCACGGTACCAGCGGCCACCCGGACGCGCCTCCAGGATCATCGGCAGCGGCGCACCTTCCGGATTTTCGTTGAGCCGACCCATGTGCGCGATGAGCGAGTCAAACGTCTGCTCGAGCGACGCGTGCACATTGATTTCTTCGGTGATGGTGAACGTTTGATTCTCTGAAGCAGATGCCGTCGTTGTCATCGTTTCTCCTCCGCGTGTGCTTTGATGCGCCGGAGTTGCCCACGCCAGTACCTGGGCGAACATCGCGGACCAGTCGTAAATCGTGCGAAGCGTTTCCGCATTGGTTCGATACAAAGTGCGCCGGCCGTCGCGCCGCATGGTGACCAGACGGACATCGCGAAGCACCTGCAGATGCTTCGACACAGACGGTTGCTCCAGTTCCAGTGCGTCGGCAATCTCATTGACCGATCGCTCTTCGGCGGCGATGAACTCCAGAATGTGTCGACGCCGCGGCTCGGCAACGGCATTGAAGGGGTCGGACGTCGTCGGTGCGCGTGGCATCGGCTATTTATATATTCCTATATGGGAATATGTCAAGCACGGGCGGCATGAGCGTCGCGATAAAGCCCGGCCCGTGCACGTGGAGCATGAACGTCAGAGAACGGCTCCAGGTGCCGACATCGAGCTCCACTTCGACGACGTGGTTCGTTGTCGTTCGGCGGCGAAGCGAGAACGTGCCGCTCCCGCCACGGCAGTCGTAGCCTCGTGGCTTGAAAGCCTCCACGAGCGTCGGTTTCAACGGACCGCTCGCACCGCGACTGCTCTGCCACGCTTCGGTGCCGGTGGCAGGTCGTGCGGCAAGCCAATACGCTCGATGAGCGCTTTCATGCCGCTCCGGTATTTTGTGAGGATGGGGCTGATGAGTGCGACCGCTGCAGGAACCGCCGCTGCCGCAGATTCCGCGGTGGCTGCCGCGGTCGGAGATGTCACACCCGGCGCAAACGAACTGCGCAGTACGCTTCGGCTTGCCGAGGCCCGTCAGGATCGCGGCAATCGAAGCGGGCGGGTCGGGAAACTTCTTCGAAGTCGGGTCTCCATCTACCGCATAGAACGCCATGAGACTGCGCATGCGTCCGTTGACTCACCATCCGTCCCCGACGGCTATTCCGGTTTGTGGAGTCAGGTTGCCGGGGAAGCCGAGAATCTGGCCAAAGTCAGCGTGCCTGAAGAGCACACTCACGGCATGGAACGGTAGCGATCGGGGCACGCCGTCAGCCAGGGAGATGACCTCGTCTATCGGGAACGGGTTCGATGGATCGCCGTTCGTCAGACGACGGATCGGCGGGATGCCCGCGCGCGGGAGGGGAGCATCGTCGCGCTCGAACCGGGCGAGGTGCGGATATTTCTTGATCGCCCGCTCAACCGCCGACGTGGGCCGGATCCCGGCCGGACTGTCGCTGAACGTTGCCAGAATTTCCGGCTGAAGCCCGTTGGCCTGGAACTGTGCGGCCACACGACGAACGAGGTCGCCAAGCGGCTCTTTCCGGTCAGCCTTGAACTCTACCTGAACTGCGACGTTCATCCGCCTCCCGGGATCTCAGCTTTCTTTTGGGACGAGTTTAGCAATATACAGAGTCTTCAGAGGTGCACCGTGGAGCCGCAGATCGAAGGACCGCCTGCATTGGGAGACATGGATACGGAGACGTTTCAGCGATCGGCGCTTCGAATCGCCAACTGGATCCAGCATTACGTCAGCACGCCGGACGAGTATCCGGTGCTGGCGCGCGTTGCGCCTGGCGCCGTCACCGCGGCGCTTCCCATTGATGCTCCCGAGCGCGGCGAGTCGCTGTCGAACATTCTCGACGACTTCGAGCAGATCCTCGTCCCGGCCCTGACGCACTGGAATCACCCGGGCTTTCTTGCGTACTTCGCCACCAGCGGCAGTGGTCCTGGCGTGCTCGCGGAGTTCCTCACCGCGGCGCTCAATCAGCAGGCGATGCTCTGGCGCACGTCTCCGGCAGCGACAGAGCTCGAAGCGGTCACGCTCGGCTGGCTCCGTCGCCTGCTCGGGCTTGCCGATTCATTCGACGGCGTGATCTACGACGGCGCCTCGACATCAAATCTTCATGCGCTCATGGCTGCCCGCGAAGCCGCCGTCCCGCAGGTTCGGAGGCGCGGACTCGCGGATCGCGCCGAGCTTGCGCCATTGCGGGTCTATTGCTCCGAACAGGCGCATTCGTCGATCGACAAGGCCATGATCGTGCTTGGGATGGGACACGATGCGCTGAGAAAGATTCCTGTCGACACCGAGTACCGGATGCGCGCCGATCTGCTCGAGGCCGCGATCGCGGAGGATCGCTCCGCCGGCCGGCTTCCCGTTGCCGTCGTGGCCACTGTCGGCACGACCGGAACGACGAGCATCGATCCGGTCGATGCCATCGCAGGAATCTGCGAAACCACGGGCGTGTGGCTACACGTCGATGCCTCGTACGCAGGCGCAGCGGCCATGGTGCCCGAGCTCAATTGGATCTTCGCTGGCGTGTCGCGCGCAGATTCGGTCGTCCTCAATCCTCACAAGTGGCTGTTCACACCACTGGACCTCAGCGCCTTCTACACTCGTCGCATGGACGTGCTGCGTCGATCGCTCGCGCTCACGCCTGAGTACCTCGAGACGCCCGAGCCGGACTCTGTCCGAAACCTGATGGACACGGGCGTCGCGCTCGGTCGCCGCTTCCGCGCGCTCAAGCTCTGGATGGTGCTCCGCTATTTCGGTGTGACGGGCATCCGCGCCAGACTCGCCGAACACGTGCGACTCGCGCGGTTGTTCGCGAGCTGGGTGGATGCCGATTCCAACTTCGAACGTCTCGCGCCGACGACATTGAGTGTGGTGTGCTTTCGCGCCGCTCCTGCCGGCGTCCCCTCCGAACGGCTCGACGAACTGAATGCCACGATCCTCGAACGGGTCAATGCATCCGGAGATGTGTTCCTGTCGCATACGCGGCTGCACGGACGTTTTACGCTGCGACTGGCCGTCGGCCACATCCGCACCACGGAGGCTCACATCGCCAGGGCGTGGGAATTACTGCGCGAGAGCCTGGTGGCCTAGTCCTGGGTCGAACCACGCAGGCTCTGCGAACTGGCGGGATCGACCTCAGGTCAAGGTCTTACTGTAGAGCGCAAGCAGACGGCTCCAGGCCTTCTCTGCTTGAGGCTCGTTGTAGACCTGCGAATCCGGTGGGCACCACCCGTGCGCAGCCGGATACACTTCGATTTCCGCAGGCAGGTTCGCCTTCGCGAACGTGTCCTTCAGAACGTTCTTCTCATCGGGCGACCGCTTGTCGTCGTTTTCCGCGATTTCGATCAAGAAGTGCGCTTTGGTCTTCGCGGCCTGAAGATGCGGACTGTTCGGCATGTCGGTGGCCAGCCCGCCGCCATGAAACGAGGCAACGGCGCCGACGCGATCGGTCATGGCCGCCGCGGTGCGAAACGCAATTGGGCCGCCCATGCAATACCCCTGCGTACCCATCTTCCGGTTCTTTGCGACCGAGGATTGACGGTCCAACCACCCGATGAACGCCCTCGCATCGGTCATGTGTGTGGTCTCGTTGAGACCCTGCGCGAGCGGCCGCACGTCTGCGATCGGAGTCTTGGCACCGGCTTCCGCAGTCGGGGCTTTCTTCACTCGATAGAACGGATTCACCACGAGGACCGCATAACCGGATTCGGCAAGCCGTTTGCCCATCTGGCGGAACGCGGGTCGCAGACCGAAGATGTCGGGCCACACGAGCACGCCGGCAGCGGTGCCGCTTGCCGGGTACACGAAATAGCAGTCGGCGGTGCCATCGGGCGTGGTCACGTTGACGTCCGATTCGGTGACAGCGACTGCGTTTGCGACCTGCGGCAACATCATCGCCATGCCGGCTCCCAGCAGGGCGCCGAATTGCCGGCGTGTGACCAATCCCCGCGCCTCGTACTCCTGTCGATCTTTTTCAAACTGATCCTGATCGCACATGTTTCACTCCTTTGGACGACTCGATGCGGGACGCTCCCCACGACCGTGACACTCTACACCGATTCGGAACCCGAGACGTCTCCAAGCAACGTCGTCGTGCTCGCGTTGCTCAGCGCCTCACGTAACATCGCATTCGATCCGAACCGCTGACTGCGAACCTGTTTGACGGCAATGCGAAACGGAATGCGGATCCCACCGAACGCATCCGGCCGGACTACAATACGAGTGCCAGAGCGTTGAATCGTCCAGTCACCGAATCGATGCTCGTCAGCCCAACCTGTGCAGAACGTCAGTGAGATCAAGTCGCCGAGCCGCACAAAGGCATAGTCGGTTTCGAGAGCGCCGTTTGACGTTTCGCTCGCCCGCACACAGGCGTCACGTAACTGTTCCATCTCAGCAAAGAACGTCTTCCATGCAGCATCCGATCGAAATCGGTCATAGACCGTCACAGCGTGCTGCGCGACCAGGGCCGCAGCCCACGGCTCGCCCCTGAGTCGCGCGACTCCGCGCGGCCACACCGAGTGGCGTACGGTGACAGGGGCGCTGACGAAGTCGAAAATCTCGCCGGTGTCCGGATTGACGGTTGGCGACGCGTCCTCCTCGGTCCACCCGTTGTCGTGTTCGGCGATGGCGTGCAGAATCGCGTCCCGCCGCGGGTTATCAGCGAGCGGGACGCAGTGTTCCATGATCGTCCGCGCGAGATGTGCGTGGTCGGGCTGCGTAATCAGCTGGAGACCGTCAGGTACCGGGCGGACGATCACCGTTGGCTCCAATCGCTAGGGTTTATCAACGATTCCATCGCCTTTGATCGATGAAGATACCCGTCATGCACAGACAGTATAAAATATGGACACTCGCCTACTTTCTTCACTCTTCTGCCTGACCGCGTCTCCTGTGCGATAGCATGTCCGCGATGTCGGAGGCAAGTATCGACCACCGGCCGAACAACGCGGGGCGAAGCGTGGGAATCACCTACGCTGTGGCGATCGCCGCCCTTGTGGCGGCCGTACTGCTCCGCTGGCTGCTCGACCCATTGATGGGTGACGCGCTGCCGCTCGTAACGCTGTTCGGTGCCGTCGCCGCCGCCGTATGGCTGGGCGGCTACCGCCCGGCCATCGCCGTGGCCATCCTCGGCTATCTAGCCTGTGCGTATCTCTTCATAGCACCCAGGGGCCGCCTCGGGCTAGACGAGGTCGGCACCGTGGTCGGACTCGTCGCCTATCTTTTCACTTGTTCCGTCATCATCGGCTTCGGTGAGGTCACGCGCCGCGCAAGGGTGCGGGCAAGCGAGCAGCGCGAATTGTTGCGAGTGACGCTCCGCAGTATCGGCGACGCGGTCATCACAACCGACGTCGAGGGGCGTGTCACCTACCTGAATGCCGTGGCTGAGTCTTTGACAGGCTGGACGCTGGGGGACGCGGCGCGACAACCACTCGACGCGGTATTTCGAATCGTCAACGAGGAAACGCGTCAGGCTGTCGACAACCCGGCGACGAAGGCCTTGCGGGCGGGGGTCGTCGTCGGTCTGGCGAATCACACGCTGTTGATCCGCAAGGACGGCTGCGAGGTTCCGATTGACGACAGCGCTGCACCGATCAGAGACGAACACGGCGCAGTCTCCGGATGCGTGTTGATTTTCCGCGACGTGACTGCTCAGCGGCGTATGGAGAAGGGCAAGGCCAGCCAGTTGATGACGACTCGCCTGCTCGCGTCGATCATCGAATCATCGGACGATGCCGTCGTCAGCAAGTCGCTCGATGGTGTCATTCAGAGCTGGAACGCTGCTGCCGAGCGTCTCTTTGGTTATACGGCCGCGCAGGTGCAGGGCCGCCATATTTCTGTCATCATCCCGCCTGAGCGCATCGCCGAGGAAGACAGCATCGTTGCCCGTCTGAGAGCCGGACAACGGATCGAACATTTCGAGACCGAGCGGCTGCGGTCCGACGGCAGGCGCATCCTTGTGTCCCTCACGATCTCGCCGATCAAAGACGAGGCAGGCAACGTGATCGGCGCGTCAAAGATCGCGCGTGACATCACTCAGCAGCGCCATGCCGAACAACGCGAACACCAACTGCTGGCCGAAGCCGCCGCCGCGAACACCAAGTTCCACGCGTTCTTCGAGCAAGGATCGTTGCTTGCGGGAATCATGGACGTGAACGGCACCATCCTCGAGGCGAATCGCCTGTCATGGGAAGCGTGCGGCTACACCCGAGAGCAAATCATCGGGAAGCCCTTCTGGGAAGGCCCGTGGTGGACGCCATCAGCCGATCTGGTTGCCACGATCAAAGCGGCGTCGGCTCAGGCCGCTGACGGGCAGACGTTTCGCGCAGAAATGCCCTACTTCGTGGCAGACGGCAGCGAGCGGATGGCGGATGTCACGATCCTGCCCATCAGAGACGAAGCGGGCCGCGTGTTGTTTCTCGCACCGACCGGAATCGACATCACCGACCGCAAGCGGGCCGAGGCCGACCGCGAAAAGTTCGTCACGCTCGTCGAAAACAGCACCGACTTCATCGGCATGTGCGATCTGCACGGCATTCCCTTTTTCATCAACCGCGCCGGATTGGAGATGGTCGGGCTCGACGACCTCGAAGAAGCCAAACGCATACCTGTTTCGTCGTTCTTCTTCCCGGAAGATCAACCCCGGATCATGCAGGAGTTCTTTCCGTCGATTCTGGAGAAGGGACACGGCGAAATCGAGATTCGCTTCCGGCACTTCAAGACGGGCGAGGCGCGTTGGATGGCGTACAAGGTGCTGACGGTACCGGACGCCACTGGACGGCCCGTCGCGTTCGCGACGGTCAGCCAGGATGTGACGCAACGGAAGCGATTGGAAGACAACCTGCGCAGCCTGGCGTTGGACTTGTCGGAGCGCGACCGCCGGAAGAACGAGTTTCTGGCGATGTTGGCGCACGAGCTGAGGAATCCGCTTGCGCCGATCAGCAACGCGGCGCGAGCGTTGAGCCGGGGTGGTGGCAGCGTCGACGCGGTTCAGTCGGCGTCCGACATGCTGGAGCGGCAGGTCGGTCAGATGTCGCGATTGGTGGATGACCTGCTCGACATGAGTCGCATCACGCGCGGCAAGATCGAGCTGCGCAAAGAGCGTCTCGAACTCGCCCCCATCGTCAACCAGGCGGTCGAAGCGGTGCGTGCGAATTACCGAAACATGAATCATGAGCTGACCGTCACGTTGCCGACGCAGCCGGTCCACGTCGATGCCGATCCGACGCGACTGGCCCAGGTGATCGGCAACCTGTTGAACAACGCGTGCAAGTTTACCGACAAGGGCGGTCACGTCTGGCTGACGGTCGAGCACGATGACGAGCGGGTTGTTGTCCGGGTGCGCGACAACGGCATCGGCATCGCCGCCGACCAGCTTCCCCACCTCTTCGAGATGTTCGTGCAGGTAGACACGTCGTTGGAGCGTTCGCGCGACGGTCTGGGCATCGGCTTGACGTTGGTGAAGACCTTGGTGGAGATGCACGGCGGCACGGTAGACGCGCACAGTGACGGACCTGGTCGCGGCAGCGAGTTCGCCATTCGTCTGCCGATTCTGGTTGAAGCGCCCACGGCGCTGCCGCTGGCGAGTGTCAACGAGCCTGCGCCTGCGGTGGGCCGGCGCATCCTGATCGTGGATGACAACGAGGACGGTGCGGAGTCCCTGGCGATGCTGTTGCAGTTAGAGGGCCACGAAACGCATATGGCTCATGACGGCGTTGAAGCGATCGAAGCCGCTGAGCGGTTCCGGCCGGATACTGTGCTCCTCGACATCGGCCTGCCCAGATTGAACGGCTATGAAGTGTGCCGCCGCCTGCGGGAAGAGCCGTGGGGAAAGCAGCTGATGCTGGTGGCCCTGACCGGCTGGGGTCAGGAAGAAGATCGCCACCGATCCAGAGAAGCCGGGTTTGACGCACACATGGTCAAACCCGTGGATCACGACGCCCTCATGAAGCTGCTTGCCGCTTTGCCCTCCGGCAAAACTGCCAGCTCACAACAGCTTGCGGCCGGCGGCGAAACTCGTCGCAGCTGATGCAGCCAACCCGCTTTTTGTTTTCTCGCTGGGTACGGCAATGAGTTGGCCGGTGATGTACGCGCGGCGCGAACGACAATGTCCGACAGGTCGATCGTGCCGCGCGCGTGGGGTAGGTGGGCTTGCTGTGCCGCGTCTGGCACAACGCGCGAGGGTGGCGCCCCTTCTTCCCTCGCGAGGGCTGGCCTGCGCAATATCACTGACTGAGAATCCGATTTGCCTCCGCCTGAGCAGCCGGCGGAGGAGCATTCATCCGGTTATACCGCCACAGCTCGACTTCTTGCGCCGCCAGCGACTCGAGACATCGACCCAGGTTCGCATCGTCGAGGCACCAACTTCGCAACTGACTCGAATCGCCGATCACCTGCCTGAGGAAGTGCTTTTCAATCAGGCGCTGAAAACACTCGACGCGTTCGTCGACGTTCACTTTTCGATTCCAGCATCGGTTGGCGCCTCGGGGATGATTCGCAGTCACCATCTCCATGAGTCCCTTGGCGTCGGTCTGCCACGCGCGACGCACGGTGCCGGAAAGAGTGTAGCGGTTCGGCTCCACATCTGAGCTTCTCCAGCTCTGACCCAAACACGGGGAGACCGACAGCGCGACGAAGGTCGACGCAGTAGCGAGTTTCAGCAACATGGCTCTGTTCCCCCTCGTGCATGCGTGATAGCACAAATGATGCCCCGCATCGAGTTCGCGGCGTGTTGCGTGAATTGCCTTTGCGCCAGCGAATTTTTCTATGTGCAGTCCGCTCTCGACAATGCTGCAAGACTGTAAAATTTTCCACTCGTGAAAACTTTACCGATGAAGCAATCGACAGAGCGTAATTCGACGCGCAACACAATCCTGCGTCCGGAAGATTTTCACAACTGGAGCGATTCATCGAAAGTCATCTGTCAGGCAGACTTCGACTTGGGAACAGGTGCAGGAACAACGAGGAATCAAGGATGGTCCGTCTGCGGCCTCGAGGCGAGGATCATCCAGGACGTTCCGAACTTGTCTCTGAGCATTGCAAAGCGCAACGCAAAGAAGGTTTCCTCCATCGCCATGAATATGTCGCCGCCGTCCGCGAGCAACGTGTAGATCCGTTCCGCCTCGCCTGCGCTGTTGACGCTGAGCGACAGATACACGCTGCGCATCGGCTGAAAGCGTTCTGGCGGAACGTCAGATCCCATCAACTCAGTCTCTCCGATCTTCATGATGGCGTACTGGATGGACTGTTCCCAGCCGGGCCAGGTGACAGGCTGATCTGGCTGCTCGGCGCGCCGCATCAACATCGTGATCGCTCCACCGAGATGCTGTTCATAGAAGCGGAAGGCCTGTTCGCAGTTGCCCCCGAAGTTCAAGAATGTGTTGAGTCTCATCTGATGCTCTCTCTTTCGGCCACACTCCCTCACTTTACTCCGCCCAGTTACGTTGAAAGGATGGGATTTGTGCCAGACTATGCGCTCATTGACAATTCCTTCCGGGAGGACGGACATGGGGAAGATGTATCGAATTACTTGCCGCGATGCCGGTGTCGACTGCGATTTTCAGGCCCAGGGTTCAAGCCTGGACGAGATCATGCAGCTCTGTGCCGAGCACGGTATGCAGGAACACAACATGAAGGGGTTCGGCCCCGAGCTGTACCTGAAGATGCGGCGTTGTGTGAAGATTCTCGAAGAAGGGACGTCTGAATGGAAAGAGGACGCGCCTCGTGCTGAATAGGTAGCCGTCCCATCCTTTTCACATGACGGCCGGCTGTTCCGAGATCATCGATCGCACCTTCTCGATGAAATAACCCAGCGCCAAGGCAGTGACGAACGCCTGCCCGCCAGAGAGAATCGTCAGAACGAAGTAACCATGGAAATCCGATGCGTCGTTCGGGATAAGAGGTAGCCACGCCGCCACCACAAACGCAGGGCCGTACATCAAAAAGAAAGGCAGCGGAAGAGTCGGTGGGACGACCACCAGTTGCTGTACCGCGAAGAGCGCAGCGTGCACGATGAAAAGAATGCAGGCACCAATCCGCAGCGCCCTGGCAGCGCGGACGGACCCACGCGATCGAAGTCGCTCACCCCACGCCACGATCGCGAGCGTCCAGGCGACCACACCACAGACCTCTCCCAGCCGGCCGCCGGGTGGCTGACGCCACGAAATGATCAACAACGGCAACGCGCAGCCCCACACGAGGATGGTCCAGCCGATGACACGTCTCCGATCCATTGCCGCAAACGCGACGCGCGTCATTTACGTCCCCATACGATAGACATGGGCGGGCACAGCACCAGGATGTCGGAGTCCTGTGTATCGCGATCCATGTCGGCCAGGATCTCTCTTATCTCCTGGTCAGTCACCAGTCCTGCCGCGACAAACGCTGGTGCCGCCTCTTCCACCGACCACTGCGGGAGGTAGCGCTCCTCACCGCGCGCGAGGACCGGCTGATGGATTTCGATCTCCGGCTCCCGAATGCCGACAGCCTTGACCAGGTGATACAACCGCTTGGACATCGCGTAGTCCAATCCGCGCGTCGGGCCGAGTCGACCGAACAGATCGGCAAACCAATGAATCGCACTGGCGGGGATGCTACCAGCCGCCGTCAGATCGCCGTCCTCTACGACCAAAATGCCACCCGGCTTGAGCACGGCGAGCATCTCGCGGAGGCAGGCCGCCGGATCCGTGAGATGGAGCAGCAGAAAGCGGCAATACGCCAGATCGAACGAGTTCCGCGGCAGACCAGTTGCGTCAGCGCTCGCTTCGAGGAATGTCACATGAGAGATGCCTTCTGCCTTACAGAGGGCACGGCCCTGCTCGAGTTGAGGCGCACTCATATCGATGCCCGTGACACTGCCGGAGTCGCCGACCATCTCGGCCAGCGTTCGCGTGGTGGCGCCGACGCCGCAACCGAAATCCGCCGCCGTCATGCCGGATGTCAGCCCGGCCCTCCGCAAAACTCTTTGGCCAGCCGGTGAATAGACGCGGTGCAAGGCCGTGAGGCGCCGGACTGCAGCTTCGCCGGTGGCAAGCGAATATTCGCCGACGTTCGATTTTGTTTGCACGGTAGTTTCGCTCAACTATCGCGACCTCATGGTGGCTCGCGGATCGAAGAAGCGGGCAAAGCACATCACTGTTTGCTCCCCGTCGCAGCCTGTTTTTCCAACGCAACCTGCGCCGCCCTCGCGCAGCCCTGCACGACCTTGAAAAAGTTCTGCACGCTCTCGGCGCCTACCTCATATGGGTGTGGACCATTGCCACGTCCGGCCAGCATCCGATTCTTGTCCACGGCATCGTCGAATTCCGAGTGATTGGAGATGAGAACCGTGGCTTTCGTCTCGGCCGCCTTGGCCGCGATTTTCTTCTGCGAATCGATATAGATCTGGAAATTCTTGATGCCCGGATCCGGAATGCTGTTGATGAAACTGGTTGCGACCCCCGCCGAAGAGACGACATTCACGGGCTTGCCGCGATCCTGAACGGTCGTCGTAAACGAGATGGTGCCTTGGGTATGACCTGGCGTCAGCCAGAGGGTGACTGTCTTTCCGCCGAGCGTGATTTTCATCCCGTCGGTGGCGACGATTTCGCGTCTGGGGGCCATCGTCTTGAATCTGTTTGGATACTTCTCGACCGCGTCCCAATCGGGTCCGCCCATGACCACCTTCGCGCCGAACTCCTTCTGCAGCAATTCGGCACCGCCAATGTGATCGCCATGCCCGTGCGTGATGATGACGTATTTGATCGTCGTGGGGTCGAGCCCGAGTTTCTCCAGACCGCCGACAATCAACTCCTCCGAGTTATACGGAAAAATCGTATCGAACAGAATGATTCCCTCACTCGTCGTGAGAGCCCAGGCCGAATGGATCTTGCCTCCGACAAAATAGAAATCGTCGAAGACCTTGGCAGGATCGGCGTACCACGCGCTGCGTGCCGGAGCGCTCGCGGGTTTGGAAATGTATCCTGGAACCGTGTCGCTGGTATTCTCCGCGCCGATTTGCGGCGGCTGCAGACACGTCCGAACCAAGGCGCCCTGCCACTCGAACCCGGCGGCTTGTTTCGCCGATGCCACTGTGGTTCGAATTTCTCCGTCGAAGTCCCTCGCCTGATTGCTCTGAGCTCCGATGGCCGCCACCGCGAGTGCTCCGACGACTGCGAACGACCCCAGGGTGCGCGCTGATGCCGACTTCATGGGATCCTCCCGTTGAAACTCACGAACGCGCTAATCACGGCGTTCTATGCGCCGCCGCGCCCCTGACGGGCGGGTCCCGGCGTCGTCAACGTCGAGCCCTTCTTCGCGAAGATCATCGCGAGGAGCTTCGCGGGCTGCGTCTGGCTTGCGTTCTTCGAGACTTCGTGCGTCGCTCCGGGCTGTTCGTAGAACATCTGCCCGGTCGTGTACGTCTTTTCCTCGCCCTGCCCGGAGATCTTGGCGATGACGGCGCCCTCGAGGACGTAGACCAGCACGAAGCCTGCGTGATGGTGCACCGCGCCGACACGTCCAGGCGGGTAATCGACGTAGCTGACCGTGACTTCCCAGTCGTCCAGCGTCAGATTCGGCAGGTCATGCTTGAAAACCGGCGGCCGAGGGGTGGCCGGCGGCGTGGCCGGTGGGGCCGGCGTTTGCGCGTCGGCAACCCGGCCAGACGCGATCAACTCAGCAAACAGCGCGAAGGAGGCAACGGCTTCTCGACGGTTGATCATCATGGTCGGGAATTATAGCGCCAGGCCACGCGACATTTTGCGTCGGCGTTTACATTTCGGTCTTCAAGAACAAATGAATGCGGTGCGTGATCGAGATTTTGCAGCATCGCGCACGTAATGCAGAGTGCTATCGCTCGGGGCCGAATACTTTGGCAGCTGCAAGGGTCGTCTGGCTGACTCGAAGCTGCATGCCCTGAGGCGATCGCGTCCAAACGCGCGTGAATCGACCCACTAGATTGGTTGCCAATGAGACTTCCTCGCCGATGACAATCGCAGCCTCGCCCTCATACAGAAGGTTGAGGCTACGAACACTCAACGGCGTGACCTTCGATTCATTCAGCTGCGCTAACCATGTGCGGCCGGTCGACTGCTCGCCATACCCGTCAACCAGCACTGAATCGTCCGCCAGCAGGTCGCGAAGCAACGCGGGATCACGAGTGGCAAACGTCTGTTCTTCAGCTACACGCGGTTGCCCGTCGCGATACTCCGAAGGCCATTCAGCTGAGGTTGGCGATAGCTTGGCCGTCCGGGAGCGCGTGAATGTTTTCTGAAACACTAGCAGTCGCCAAGATCCGCTCTCGTTTACCCAGACATATAGACGCCGCGCGAAATAGAGCGTGCCCTCCTCACCCGTGCGCCCGGCGATGATGACGACGTCGCTATACGAAGCCGTTCGACGCTCGGTCAGCGAACCCGTCGAGACGTCGTCAAATCTTGTGTATTTCTCGATCGCTTGCGCTCTCGTGAGCACGCGGCCGTCGGCTTGAATCTCGACGAAGGCATCGGCGAGCAGGTGCGTCACTGGTTCCCGGCGGGCCCGCGCATTGTCATACGTCCGCTGCAGATCAAAAATCGGCTGCGGCACCGATTGGATTTGGGCTGCGCCCTGGCCAGTTTGTGCAGCGAGATCGCCTGGCATCATGCCCAGAAAGGCTGCCACACCGAGGATCGTCCACCTCGCCCACCCGGCTGATCGCGACTGCCTCATCATGTTCGGTTAGACACCACTGAAAGGTCTTGGGTCTTACCCTCGTTGCCCGGGGGAACGCGTTACAGATATTTCACAAACACGACTTCGTTGCGCTTCTCGTGGTATGCGGCGGATTAAGCGCCGGCTCATGCACAACTCATCCAGAACTCATCATACGTCAATGGAAGCGCTGCCAAAAAAATGGCACGATAGTGCCGTTCATCCCGCGTTTCTCTGCGTTACGAGGAGTCCACCGTGCCTCTTTTCATCGTGCGGCATCAGCATGCGGCCGACGGTTGTCCGGCGCAGGACCCGTTCATGGGCGCCAGCCTTCTCAATCACCTGAGTCGCCCGAACGTCAGGAAGTTCGGACTGCAGATCCAGGGCGAAGCCGTGGTGCAGGGCGAGCACACGATGTACATGATCGTTGAAGCCGTTGACGAAGACCGCCTGCGTGAGTTCATGCAACCGTTCCAGATGGCTGGCAGTCTCGATATTTACCCAGCCTCGACGTGCGTGCGGACCGTCGCGAGCGGCGGCTGCGCGGCGCCCTTCCCGGCGAGCGTAGACGTGCCCACGCTGGATCCCGAAGAGGCCTGCCAGCAGGCAATAGACAGTGGCATGGTTGTGCACAGGGCGCATCCCCTCAACTGCGAGACGTCTATTTCGGCGCTCGTTGGCGGCGTCGTCATGCCGAATGCGCGGTTCTACATGCGCAACAACTTCGGTATGCCCAGTCTCGACGCCCCCGCCTTTCAGCTCGCAATCCGCGGCCTCGTCGAGCGGCCGCAGAGTTTCACGGTCCGCGATCTCCAGAACATGCGATCGAAAACGGAGGTCGTCACGTTGGAGTGCGCCGGCAACGGACGGGCGCTGTTCGATCGGCCCACAGAGGGAGAGAAATGGGGGTTGGGCGCCGTCAGTACGGCGGAGTGGACCGGCGTGCCGCTCGTCGAGATCCTGGACCGCGCCGGCGTGCGGCCGGATGCGAAGGAGGTGCTGTTTCGCGGCGCTGACGGCGGGGCCGTGGAAGGCCGCTCGGAATCCATGCGCTTCGAGCGCAGCCTTCGGATCGACGACGCGCGCGACAGCGATGTGCTGCTGGCCTATGCCATGAACGGCGAGCCATTGCCCGTCGAACACGGATATCCGTTACGTCTCATCGTTCCACGCTGGTACGCCGTCGCGTCGGTCAAATGGTTGACCGAAATCGAGCTCATCGACCGGACGTTCACCGGACACTACCAGGGTCACAAGTATCGGTATGAATGGGAGCGCGAAGGTCGAATCGTCAGCGAGCCGGTCACGTTGCAACGGGTCCGTGCCTTGATCACCGAGCCATCGCCACAGACAGACGTGCGCCCGGGTGAATTGGCTATCCGCGGCGTCGCCTGGTCCGGTGCGGCGCCGATTGCGCGCGTCGAGGTGAGCGTGAACGGCGGCGACTGGCAGGAAGCGCGTCTCGTGAGCGAACGCAATCGCTCCAGCTGGCAGTGGTGGGAAGTGATTACGCGCGTAGAGCAATCAGCTGATCTCATCCTCCGCGCGCGCGCAACCGACCTGGCCGGTCGGACTCAGCCCGAGCGTGCCGAGTGGAACCGACTGGGGTACGGCAATAACGCGATCCAGGCGGTCCCGATTCGCGTGTCGAACTAACGGATGAGGCGACGCGCTACAGATATTTCACAAACACGACTTCGTTGCGCTTCTCGTTGTACAGCAGTTCGTCGACGCTCGCGCGCACGGTCACCAGCCCAAAGCCGCCAGGTCGGATGCCTTTTTCCTCCCGGATGCGCATGTGCTCGATCGGCTTATCTGACGGCTGCCCGATGGCCGCGTGCGGCAAGTCCTCAATCCTGAAGCCTGGCCCCGGATCCGCAATCCGATACATCAGCATGCGGGGCGAGTGCAGACACGCGATGCGGACCTGACGCGTGGCATCAAGACGCCCACCCCATTCGATCGCGTTCATCAGCAGCTCGCGGAACGCATAGACAATCGATTCGCGGACGTCTGGCGCCAGATCAGCCTCGAGGTGCGCCACCACGGCTTCGATGCGGTCGACCGCATCGCGCGTGCATGGCACCATCAGCTCGACCCATTCCGGGCGTGCCGAAATCACTTCGATTGGCGGGATCTCGGGCGCCTCGAGGACCGCACGGAGGGTGTCCAGCAAACCGGACGCGTCCACCGGCTTGTGCACGTACTTGAACGCGTTTTCCCGCACCGCTTCGAGCAGCGTCTCCGGTGCATCATCGGACGTCATCACCACCACGCGGGGCTTCCGCTTACGCGTGCGCAGCCTCGCCAGCAGTTCGAGACCATTCATGCGCGGCATCCAGACGTCGAGCAGCAACAAATCGAACCGCCGTTTTCCGAGCGCCGCCAGCGCTTCAATGCCGTCTTTCGCGACGGTCGTCTGGTAGCCCCCCGCGGTCAGCACCTTCTGCAGGATATGGCGCGTGGCGCGATCATCGTCGACGACGAGAATTTTCGTCATGAAGCCTCCGCTTCGGCGTTGCGGTGCGTCTCTTGGCCGGCGCCTTCGCGCGGCGCCGCGGGCGCGACACCAGGTCGGCGCTGACAAAGGCGCCCTCGAGCGACACGATCATCTCGCGTAGTGCGGTCAATGCTTCTGGGGCGCCGTCAACGTCGCCGGCGCGACCCATTTGTTCGAGCGTGAATGCGGCCTCGCGTCCCGCGTGGGATCCGACCGTGGCCAGCGCACCTTTCAGCGCGTGGGCACTGAAGCGCAATTGTTCCGCATCGTTCGTTTGGATCGCCGACTCAATCTGTCGCAGGCTGCTGGGATAGTCGGCGCGAAACAAGGCGACGACTTCCGTCAGCAGGCGTCGATCGCCACCGGAATGCTTCAGGGCTGCGCCTTGATCGAAGACCGGCAGCGGCGCGGCCGCGAGGGTTGCCGCTGCTTCAGGCAGCGGCGAGCTGCCACCCTCGGCGCGGGTCTCAACGGTGGAGATCAGTTCCTCCACATCGATCGGCTTCGCCAGATACGCATCCATCCCGGCGGCAAGGCAGCGCTCACGATCTCCCTGCAGCGCGTGAGCGGTCAGCGCGATGATCGGCACATGCGCACCGCCCGCCGCTTCGTGCTGGCGAATGGCCGCAGTCGCTTCGAGACCGTTCATCTCGGGCATCTGCACATCCATCAGCACCACGTCAAACCTCTTTGCCGCAGGTGACGTCAGCGCGGCGACGGCGGCGCGGCCGTTTTCGACCGCCGTGATACGGTGTCCCCGCTTCTGCAGCAGGCGTGTGACCAGCTTGCGGTTGACGACATTGTCTTCCGCGACGAGCACGCGCAGCGCCCGGGTGCGTGGGCGCGTCGTGCGCGTCAGTGACGGGGACTTCCTTGTCGAGACCCCAAACACGTTCACCAGCGCATCCAGCAGATCGGAATGCTTGACCGGCTTGCTCAAGTAGGCATCGACGCCGATCTTGCGACAACGACCCACGTCTCGCGGACGGCCGATTGAGGTGAGCATGACGACAGGAGTGGTCGCAAGACGGGGATCGCGTTTCAGTCGCCGCGCGAATGTAAAGCCGTCGACATCGGGCATCTGGCAGTCGGAGATCACGACGTCGAATGGCTCCGGCCCGTTGGCGGAGCGTCGAAGAAGAGTCAATGCGCTGGTCGCGTCGGCGACCGTCGCCGGTATCATGCGCCAGCTCGCCAGCATCTCGTCGAGGATGCGGCGATTGGTTGCATTGTCATCAACCACGAGCACGCGCAGGCCCTCGAGCGCTTTCCGGCGGACCGTGCTCGCCGCGGCCGCGGGTTGATGCGGCGTGTCGAAGTCGGCGATGAAATGAAACGTGCTGCCCTTACCGACCGCGCTTTCGACCCACATCCGGCCGTCCATCAGCTCCACGAGCCGCTGCGCGATCGCCAAACCGAGGCCGGTGCCGCCATAACGGCGCGTGGTGGAGCTGTCCGCCTGCGTGAACGCTTGAAAAATCTGTTCTTGCTTCTCCGGCGGAATGCCGATGCCGGTGTCGGACACGGCAAAGTGCAACGTCACTCGCCGCGGCGCCAGATGCTCGACCGTCACGCGTAGCACCACTTCGCCGGAATCGGTGAACTTGATGGCGTTGCCCAGCACGTTCAGCAGCACCTGGCGAAGACGACCCGCATCACCAAGCAGCGCCTCGGGCACGGCGGGGGCGATATGGCAGGCGAGCTCGAGGCTCTTTTCTGACGCGCGGATCGCGAGCAGCTTGGCAGCATTGCCGATGGCTTCACGCGCATCGAACTCGGCACGTTCCAGATCGAGCCGCCGCGCATCGATCTTCGAAAAGTCGAGGATGTCGTTGATGATCCCGAGGAGTGAGTGCGCCGCCGATTTGACCGTCGCGATGTAGTCGCGTTGATCCACCGTCAAACGGGTCTGCAGCGCCAGCCCGGTCATCCCGAGAATGGCGTTGAGTGGAGTGCGAATCTCGTGGCTCATGTTGGCGAGAAAGGCGCTCTTGGTTTCCGCTGCCTCTTCGGCGCGTCGCCGTGCAGCTTCCAGCTCCTTGACCAGTTGTGCCAGTCGAGCGGTTTGTTCTTCGAGCGCGCGGTGACTGACTTCGAGATCCCACGCGTAGTGAGCGAGTGTTTCTTCGGCTGCCTTTCGCTCGGTGATGTCATGCGCCGCGGCGTATATGACCTGCAGCGCCGGGAACGGCGTGGCCGTCCACAACAGCCAACGGATGGTTCCGTCTTTGTGAAGATAGCGATTCTCGAAGTGAAGCAGCTCCTCTCCAGTCGAGATCTTTGACGCTTCGTGCGCTGAGGCCTGCCGATCGTCAGGATGGATGAACTCGATGAACGGATGCCCCAGCAGCTCTGATGACGTGTAGCCGAGCGCACGCTGCCACGCGGGATTGACCCGTTTGAAACAGCCGTCGAAGCCGACAATGCACAGCAGGTCGAGCGAGAGTGCAAAGAATCGATCGAGATCGTCCTGCGCGCGCCGACGTCCGTAAAACAGCCCGATCTGATTCCCAACGCTCGACAACATCGAAAGCAGCTCGTCGTCCGGGGGGCGGATTTCGAGGCTGAAGAACTCCATGACACTGAGGACTTCCCCGTGCAACATCACGGGAAACCCGAATGCCGCATGAAGGCCTTCGTCTGCGGCAATCGGGGCACGCGGGAAATTCGGGTCGCGGACGACATCAGGAATCCACGCCGGTTCTCCGCTCGCCCACACGCGTCCCGGCAGTCCCACACCGGGAGCGAACGTGAGCCGGCGGCTGATGCCGTCGAACTCTTCAAAACTGCGGCCGGGCGCCGTCCAGATGTCGCTGCAGCGCAGGACGTTCTGGTCGCGATCGACGGTCCACAGCGCGCCATGTTCCCAACCGAGTGATTCGCAAATGGCCTGCAGGATCTTGGGGGCCGCCTCGGCGAATGACGAGGCCTCGACCAACGCGCGGGCAGTCGCGTGCTCCGCGGTCAATCGGCGGTGGGGCCGGGCATCGACCTTGGGCGCGTCCGCGATCGAAGCGGGCGGGCTGCGCAGTTCTGGATCTGGACCAGCTGTCATCTGGTGCGACGCGAGAACAGTACCTCAAAAGCGCGATCGCGCGCATGGCATCCAGAGCGCAACGATCGCGGGCAAGCGTCTACGGAGTGCGCACCTCGGGCAGCAGCGTCACTTCCACATAGCGGCGCGAGTCGAGATAGGTCCGCGCGGCCTCATGAATCAGGGATGCGGTCAGGCGGTCGACCGACGGCCGTATGTTGAACACCTCCTCGACGCTCTCGCCGTACTGATAGTTGTACACGAGGCGGCTCAGCAAATAGCCGTTCCGCTGGCTGTTCGTTTCGAAATCGCGCATCAGCGCCGCGCGTGCGTCGGCCACCTGCGCATCGGTCGGGCCGTCCTTTCTGAACGCGTCGATCAGCTCGAAGGCGGTCCTGGTGAGGCTCTCGGTGCGCGCGGGATCGCAGGCGAACGAGATCGTGATGCGGTACGTCTCGGTAGGACCCTGAGTGAAGCGCGGCACGACGCTGACGCCGTAGGTGCCGCCCAGTTCTTCGCGCAGTGTCCTGTGCAGGTTGCCGCTCAGCATCTCGGCCATCGCGCGCAGCGTGAGCCGGTGCATCTCGTCGTTCTGAAAAGTTCCGGTGAACACGATGCTCACCTGGCTCTTCGGCTCGATGCCTTTTCTCACCTCGCGCTCGACGATGCCCGCCGGAGGACGAATCCCGACATCCTTCGCCGATTCGTTCCGATGAAGCGCCGGAAGGCTGGCCAGGTAGCGCTCCACGAGCGGCTTCATGGCCGCCAGATCGAAGCTCCCGACGAACACGAACGTGAAGTCGCTCGCATCGGCAAAGCGTTCCTTGTAGAACGCGAGCGATCGGTCGAGGTTCATCTCGTCCACGTTGGCGGCCTTCAATGGCCGCGCTCGAAGATGATTCTGCGTCAGCGCAGCATTGAGCGCATCTTCGAATGCCGTGTCGGGCAGCGCGTCCTGGTTCGCCAGCGCCACCTTCAACTGTTCCTTGAAGACGCCAAACGCCACCGGGTCGGGGCGCGGCGCCGTGAACGTGAGATAGATGAGCTGAAACATCGTCTCGAGGTCTTTACGCGACGAGCCGCCGCCCAGTCCTTCTTCGGTCTCACGGATCTCGGCCCTCACCGACACGCTGCGGCCGGCGAGAACTTTGTTGAGATCGAGACTTCGGAGCTCGCCAAGCCCGCCTTGCGCAACCACTTCGTCGGCGGTTTCCGCCGCAATGAAGTCACGGTCGGGCGCCAGCGACGTGCCGCCAGGGCTGATGGCGCGAAACACAATCTCGTCTTCCTTGAACGTCGTCGGTCTCAGGACGACGCGGATGCCGTTGGAGAGACGCCACTCCGTGATGCCAAGCGGCTCGTTGGTCGAGGTGTTGGCGATGCTTCCCGGTGACGGGAGCCGCTCCAGCAGCGGCCGCGTGCTGACCGTATCGACGTACGCGTCCAGTGGTCGGCCGCTGGCAGCGGCGATGACGGCCGTTATTCTTGCCGCGTCAGGGACGGTCGCTTTATCTCTTTCCGGCGCGATGATCGCCACGACGCGGTTGCGATCGGGCGCCCATTCCTTCGCGAGCGCATTGATTTCGGCGAGCGTGATCTCCGGCAGGAAACGCTGGTTCAACGCGTACTGGTACACGATGCCCGGAATCGGTTCGCCCTGCAGAAAGTTCCTGATGAACTCGTCGGCCAGCGGGCCGGACGGGCTCTTGTTCTTCTCGACCGTCGCGTTCTCCAGCACCCGCTGCAGACCGCGGGCCTGCCGATCGAGCTCGGTCGCGGTGAAACCGAACCTCGCCACGCGATCGATCTCGGTGAACAGCGCAGTGAGACCGCGCTCGACGCCGCCCGGCGCGACAAGCGCATTCAGCGACGTCACCTCTGCGGTTCGCACGAAAATTCCTCGGCTCGTCTGGGCCGCAAGAAACGGCGCGTTCGGCTGTTGCGCGATCTCGTCGAGACGGGCAGACAGCATGCCGCTGAACAACCGCTCGGCCATCATCGTGCGGTACGCGCCGACCGTCGATTGGTCGCGAGCGGGCATCTTGGTGAAGACACTGATAGCCGTTTGCGTCACTTCGGGGTCGCTAACGATCGAATAGACCGTTCCGGGTTGGTCCGGCACGGTGTAGTCGGGCCTCCGCTTCGCAGACGCCGCGGCCGGAATCGCGCCAAAGCGGGATCGTATTTGCGCTTCGACCGCCGCTTTGTCGAAATCGCCGACGGCCACGACCGCCATCATGTCGGGGCGGTACCAGTCGGCGTAGAACTGCTTCAGCCGATCGTAATTCGCGTTGCGGATGATCTCCGGCCTCCCGATGGGAGACCGTTCAGCATAGCGCGAGCCCTTCAGCAGCACGGGCATCTGCGCGTCCCGTATCCGCTCGCCGGCACCGAGTCCCAGCCGCCACTCCTCGAGAATCACGCCCCGCTCCTTGTCGATCTCGACCGCGTCGAACGAGACGTTCTGCGCGAAGTCTTCGAGGATGGTGAGCGCGCGATCCAGGACCGCCGGATTGCCGGTTGGGATTTGCAGATCGTACTCCGTCTCGTCGAAGCTGGTGTGCGCGTTCACATGCGCGCCGAACCGCATGCCGAGCGCCTGCATGAAGCTCGCGATCTCCTGCTTCGGAAAATGCCGCGTGCCGTTGAACGCCATGTGCTCGACGAAATGCGCCAGCCCCCGCTGGTTTTCGTCCTCGAGCACCGAACCTGCCTTCACCACGAGCCGAAGCTCGGCCCGCGCCTGCGGCAGTCTATTCTCGCGAACGTAATAGCGCAGGCCGTTTGGGAGCGTGCCAACCGTGATCAGCGGATCGACCGGAATCGTCTGGTCGAGCGGCGCGTTCTTGAGGTTGATGGTGGCGGCCGGCTGCTGGGCGGCGGCAAAGCTGACCACCGACGTCAATGCCAGGATCGGCAACAGCAGGCGAATACGGGTGCGCAGCATCATAGGGATATTGTGCCTCTCAATTGGCGGGGCGGCCTAATGCCGTTTTGACGCTCGGCCGGTAGCACCGCGTGAGCGGCTGCGATCCCAGATTCGGTGGGGATCCGCTTTCTCACGTCTCGCCGGAGCGCATTTCACACTAGAATGACGACCCCATGAGGGCGGGCACACTGATGAGCGGTTCTTTCTCCTTCGCGGACACGATCGCCGGGTATGTCACCGGATTCGATGCCGATCGTCACCGGTTCGGCCTCAAGACGACTGACGGACGCGCCTTCGACGTCCGCCTCACCAGGACGATGTCGGCCGAGCTCATCCACAATCTCGACCAGCCGTACCTCGACACGCTCGGCGCCGTCCACGAGATGCTCGTGCCGGGCCGATACCTGTTCGCGTACGGTGTCTTCTATGACGAACAAGATGGTCTCACCTTCGAAGCACAGCGGCTCATCTTCGTTGGCCGGGCCCCTGACGAATGCTCCTTCGAGAAACCCGAGTGGTGGGTCAACCAAGTGGCTTCGCTGGGCGACTTCTACCTCCGCTCGCAGTTTCCTGGCGGGGCGGTCGACTTTCGCGATTACCGAACCACGCTGACGCTCTCGGGTGCGAAAGGCAGTGACTACCGGCAGGAAACCGACACGATTTCCCGTCTCGTCTACGGGTTCGCCACCGCGTTTCTCATGACAGGCGCCGATCAGTATCTCGACGCCGCCGAGCACGGCACGCGTTATCTGCGCGAGCACATGCGGTTTGTCGACACCGACGAAGACATCGTTTATTGGTACCACGGCATCGACGTCAGGAACGCGCGCGAGCAGAAGATCTTTGCGTCGGAGTTCGGTGACGATTACGACGCGATCCCGATGTACGAGCAGATTTACGCCCTCGCCGGACCGGCACAGACGTACCGCGCGACCGGCGACCCGCGGATCCTGCGCGACATCGATGCAACCATCCGACTGTTCGACCGCTTTTTCGTCGACCGGCATCGTGGGGGATACTTCTCGCACATCGATCCGATCGCGATGGATCCGCGCAGTGAGAGCCTCGGTCGGAACTGCGCCCGGAAGAACTGGAACTCGGTCGGCGATCACGCGCCCGCGTACCTGATCAACGTGTACCTCGCCACCGGCGACCGCCGCTACCTCGATTTCCTCGTCTACACGGCCGATCTCATCGAGAAGCATTTCCCTGACTACGAGCACAGCCCGTTCGTCAACGAGCGCTTCCACGAGGACTGGTCACACGATCACACGTGGGGCTGGCAGCAGAACCGGGCTGTCGTCGGACACAACTTGAAGATCGCGTGGAATCTGATGCGCATCAACAGCGCCAGCCCCAGCGAGCGCTATGTCAACCTGGCGAAGACGATCGCGCAGATCATGCCGTCGGTCGCGAGCGATCAGCAGCGCGGCGGCTGGTACGACGTGATGGAGCGGACGCTCGAGCCGGGCCAGCAGGTGCACCGCTTCACCTGGCACAATCGGAAGGCCTGGTGGCAGCAGGAGCAGGGCATCCTCGCGTACTTGATCCTCGCTGGCGTCACACGGGAAGGCGAATACCTGCGCAAGGCCCGCGAGTACGCCGCCTTCTACAACGCCTTCTTCCTCGATCACGACGATGGGGCCATCTATTTCAACGTGCTGGCCAACGGCCTTCCGTACTTGCTCGGTACCGAGCGGCTCAAGGGAAGCCACTCGATGAGCAACTATCACTCGTCCGAGCTGTGCTATTTGGCGCAGACCTACATCAACTTGCTCATCGCGCGGCAGCCGCTCGATCTGTACTTCAGGCCACAGCCCGGCGCGTGGAAGCACCACACGCTCCGCGTCGCACCTGATATCCTGCCGGTCGGCAGCGTCACGATTGGAGCGGTCTGGATCGACGACAAACCGTACTCGCAGTTTGACCCGGGGCGCCTGACCGTGAAGCTGCCCACGGCGTCGGATCCAATTAAGGTGAAGGTACGGCTCGAGCCCGTTCGCTAGAGAGCAGCATGGATATCAAGGTCCGGAGGATCAATCAGGTGACCGTCGTCGACCTGGTCGGCGAGATCGACGGGAGCACGGCCGTCTCGGCGCAGGCCCAGATCCTGCCGCTCGCGGCGTCGGCCGGCAAGCTGGTGCTCGAAATGACTGGCGTCACGTTCATGTCAAGCGCCGGCCTCAGGCTGCTGCTGTGCACGTACCGACGTATCTCGGATTCCGGCGGCCGCGTCGTGCTCGTCGGCCTCTCCGACGACCTGCGCGATACTATGGCGATGACGGGCTTTCTGGGCTTCTTCGCCACGTTCGACACGGTCGAGGGCGCGCTGGAGATGCTCAACGCTTAGCGCGACGCGCTTGCACGGGAGCCACGACCCCATCGAATGGAACGCATCGACGCTCGACCCACCCATACCCATGGCGGATACCAGCTCCGCATGGGACGGCCGTTTCCCTTTGGCGCGACCTTCGTGCCGGGCGGAATCAATTTCTCGATGTTCTCGAGCCATGCGACTGCCTGTGCGCTGGTGCTCTTCGACAAAGGCGAATCCCACCCAAGCGCCGAGATTCCATTCCCGAAGGAGTTTCGCATCGGAAATGTCTTTACCATGATTGTCTTCGATCTCGACTTCGAGGGCATCGAGTACGGATTCCGCATCGACGGTCCGTGGGCACCGACACAGGGTCATCGCTTTGACAGAACCAAAATCCTCCTCGATCCGTTCGCGAAGGCGATCAGTGGGCGCGACGTCTGGGGGACGCCCCCCAACTGGAACGACGTCTATCCGTACCGCGCCCGGCTGGTGCCCGACGATTTCGACTGGGAATCGGATCGCCCGCTGGAGATTCCTCTCGAAGACCTCGTGATCTACGAGATGCACCTGCGCGGCTTCACGGCCCATCCGCAGTCGGGCGTCAAGTACCGGGGCACGTTCGCCGGTCTGCGCGAGAAGATTCCGTATTTGAAGAGCCTCGGCATCAACGCCGTGGAGTTGATGCCGATCTACGAATTTGACGAATTTGAGAACAGCCGGCCGAATCCGCACACTGGCGAGCTCCTGATGAACTACTGGGGCTACAGCACCGTCGGGTTTTTCGCGCCGAAAGCCGGCTACGCTGCCACCGGCCGGCTCGGGATGCAGGTCGACGAGTTGAAGACGCTCGTCAAGGAACTGCATCGGAGCGGCATCGAGGTCATTCTCGATGTGGTGTTCAACCACACGGCGGAAGGCAACGAACGGGGGCCGACCGTCTCGTTCCGCGGCATCGACAACAAGACCTACTACATGCTGACGCCGGAAGGCCACTACTTCAACTTTTCAGGCACGGGCAACACGCTCAACTGCAACAATCCCGTCGTTCGCAACCTGGTGCTCGACTGCCTGCGGTACTGGGCGGCCGAGTACCACATCGACGGCTTCCGCTTCGATCTCGCCGCGATTCTGGGCCGCGATCAGCGTGGCGCTCCGCTGTCGAGCCCGCCGCTGCTGGAAGCGCTCGCGTTCGATCCGATTCTCGGAAAATGCAAGTTGATCGCCGAGGCCTGGGACGCCGGCGGCTTGTATCAAGTCGGATCGTTTCCGGCGTACGGACGCTGGGCCGAATGGAACGGCCGGTACCGTGATACCATCCGGCAATTTCTCAAGGGCGATCCGGGTAAGGTGTGGGACGCAAGCGAACGGGTGCAAGGGTCCCCGGATCTGTACGGGCGCGAGTCTCGAGGGACGGCGGCCTCGATCAATTTCATCACGTGCCACGACGGCTTCACGCTTGCGGATCTCGTCTCGTACAACGAGAAGGACAACGAGGCAAACGACGAACACAACCGTGACGGATCGAACGACAACTATAGCTGGAATGGCGGGTGCGAGGGACCGACTCCGGACCCGGAGATCACCTCGCTCCGCCGCCGCCAGATGAAGAACGCCGCCTCGGTTCTGTTCACCAGCCAGGGTGTGCCGATGCTCCTCATGGGCGACGAAATCGGTCGCACGCAGCGAGGCAACAACAACGCCTACTGCCACGACAACGAACTGACCTGGGTGGACTGGCGATTGGCGAGTGCGAACGCCGAGCTCTTACGGTTCTTCCAACTGAGCATCGCATTCCGTCTGCGGCACCCTGCCCTCAGGAGCCGATCGCATTTCCAGCACCGCGACTACGTCGGCAGCGGATATCCGGACATCAGCTGGCACGGCGTGAATGCCTGGCAACCCGACTTCAGCGGCGCGAGTCGGGTGCTCGCTTTTCTCTTATGTGGCCGGCATGCGCAGGGCGGCACCGTCGTCGATGACTACATTTACGTCGCCATGAACATGCATTGGGAGGAACATGTATTCGGCCTCCCGCAGCCTCCCGACGGCCTGAGGTGGCATGTGTTCTCGAATACTGGCGTCTCTGCTCCCGACGACATTCGGACGCCGGGAGAAGAGCCGGTTCTGGCGGACCAGACGCACTGTGTTCTGGGCCCGCGGGCCGTGGCGGTGCTCGTGAGCCATCCGATGGCGTGGAATCAGGAGGAGACATGGGCTTCAGCGCAACAACGCAGATAACCGAGGGAATCGCGAAGATGACGCTGTCCGGCGAGCTCGATGCGAGTGCGGCCGCCGCGTTCAAAACCGAGGTCGACAAAGCCGTCGCCCAGCGGCCACGGCGGCTCGCGCTGCTGGCCGAGGGCCTCGACTACATCGCCAGCGCCGGGCTGCGCGTCCTGATCTTCGCGAAGCAAAAGCTCGGAGCCGATGTCGACATCTATATCGTGGGGGCGCAGCCGGCCGTTGCCGAGACACTCGAGATGACAGGGTTCACCTATAGCGTCATTCTGCTGAAGGAATATGACGCCGCTCAGATTGAGGCGTTGTAGTCGCCTCCAGCGACGATCATGGAGTCGGTCTCGATTCCCGCAACGCTCGACTCGCTGCAGTCCCTCGGGCACTATGTCCTCGAGGCCGCCGAACGCGCGGGCCTCGACCGGACTCGCGCGTACCATCTCCGATTGGCCGTCGACGAGGTTGCGACGAACATCATCACCCACGGCGCTCAGCCTGGCACGCCGAGTGCTGAGATCAACATCACCATCGACTTGGCCGACGCGGCGCTCACCATCGCGCTGGAGGACAGCGGGCCGGAATATGATCCGCTCCGCCAGCCCGAGCCGGAGGGACTGGATCTGCCGCTCGCCGAGCGGAGCGTCGGCGGGCTGGGCATCTATCTCGCGCTTCGCGTCGTCGACCGGTTCGCGTACGAACGAGTCAATGGCCGCAATCGCAACATCTTCACAATGGTTCGGCCATCGTCGTTGTCAGAGCACGATCGGTAACGATAGCCCTCTCGGTCTACTTCAATTTCTCGTACGCGCTGGGCGCGTAATCCTTCCCGTACTTATTCAAGTGCGGCGCCGCCGCCCACGCCGATTCATCCAGCGTTAGGGGAGGAGCCGTGGTCGCCTCGGCGGTCACCACGACTGTGGCGCTGACGGGAGGCGAGCGTTCCGACAGAGCGGTCATGCGGTAGCGGCCGGGGGCCAGCTCCAGTTGAAAGGCTCCCGCCCGATCGGTCAGCGTCAGAAATGGGGTCGGCACCACCACGATGAACGCCGTCATCTGAGGATGAATGTTGCAAAACACCCGGTATGTGCCAGCCTCGGCAAACACTCGCCGTTTCGTCGCCCCGGCGCGGTAGAGTCCCAGGTCGAACGGGGCGGGCGAAGACAGCGAAAAGACGTTGTGGAAGATCGGATCCTGATTCGGAAAATCGATGGCCGAGCCGACCGGCACCGCCAGCATCGATGGCAAGAACGCCTTGTTTCGCTGTGTCAGCGAGAACGTGCCGGGTCGCGGCGGTACGGTGCTGTCCAGCTTTTCGGCATAGACGATGGCTGTCGCCGGTGGGACGCCCGGCTTTGCGACGGTCCGTACGGTGCCAGACACAGTGACTGCAGAGACGTCGGCCGACCATACGAGGACGGCTCCGAAGACCAGGGAGATCGTTGCTGCACGCATAATCGTGTCCATCAGAAGCTGTAAGCGAAGATCCAGTTTAAATGGTGATTCCGGCGGTCGCCCCCGCTGAATTGTGATGTCGAGAGCCATCGGTACTCGAACGACGCAGCAAGCTCAGGACTGAACCGGTAGATCGCGTTGCCGAACAGGCTGCGATTCAAGCTCAGCACCGGCCTTGGCCTCTGATTGACGTCAGGACGATCGAATCCGAAGCCCGCAGCGACGTCAACACGCCGCGTGAGGCCCACTCGCCCTTCGAACCAGCCACCCGCCGCCGGGCCTGCTTGCGCGACAGCGCCGCCAAAGGGCTGCAGATTCCTTCCGGCAAAGAACTCCCCGGCCGCCCCCAAGCGGCCTTGCTGCAGGTCGAAGTCGACGGACGCCGCCCAGCTCGTTCGAGTGTCAGTGTTGGTCTTGGCCTGGGCATAGTGTCCTGAGGCCGCTATCTCGATGTGTTCCGAGTCCGACGCGGGGTCTCCCGATCGCCAAGCCAGACGCGTCTCAAACGCTGGGAGCTGCGACCGTTCGCCCGAAAGCGCGGGCGGCGCGAACGTATAGACGGACTCGAAGTCTCCGGCCAGTGGCGCCAGAATCCCAGCCGTCAGCCAGAGACTCGATGCCTGTCGTCGCGCAAGCGCCCGCTCCACACGCAGTTGAGGAGCGCGGAGGTAGAGATTGCCCGAGCGGTACAGATCTGGAAATGCATCGGCTGCCAGCGATGTGGGGTTGCGTGGTGCCAGGATGATCTGGTCCTGCCCGGCTTCGAAAGCCACCGTGTCGGTCTCCATCCGGGCAAACGCGTAAAGCAGCCGAGGCAGCGCCATGACGGGCCCGGTCTGGAAACCCGGCGCGCCACCGAAGAAATCGAACGCCATCACGCCGCTCGTTCGAAACGTGCCGACCGAGGGACCCTCCATCGCCAGTCCGAGCCGGCTCTGACGAAGCGTCGAGCTGAGCGACCCGCTCGGCCCGCGTGCGGGAGACGAGGGGCTCACGAGATTGGGATGGTCTGGCCAGTTCGCCTCGCCCGTATTCAGATACGTGCTCGACACGATTTTGCCAAAGATCTTGACCGGAAAACGCGAGCTCGACTCCACCTTGGTTTGAGCCTGCTCCTCGACCTGCGCTTTGAGCATCGCAACGTCGGCGGCAGGAGCCAGGTTCTCTTCCGTCCGGATTGCGGCCCCTTCGCGCGAATGCTCTTGTTTCAATGCCGCCAGTTCTTCGCGCATTCGCTGCACTTCGGCTCGCAGTTGCGCGAGCTGCTCCAGCACCGATCCGTCCGCGGTCTGGGCCTGCACCGCCGGGGGGCCTGCCAACGCGACCGCCACGAGCAGGGTCGCGGTTGCAGCGCTCAGCAGGAGGTGGTGCAAGTGCCGCGGCAGTCGGCCGCATGAAACGATTGCATGGACGTCAGAGAGGGAATCTGATCGCATGCAGCCATTCTATTCGTATCTCTCGTCCAGCAGCCCTCCCTGAATTCGGGGTTGCTCTTATCGGCAACCTGCGAACTAGGAGGGCTCGCGGCGAACCACCATCAGGGTGATGTCGTCGTACTGCGCGGCGGTCGAGATGTGTCGGACCACGCTTTCCTGCATTCGCGTGGCGACGTTCTCGGCCGGTGTGCCACGCAATTCCAAGACGATGTCCAGAAGCCGCCGCTCGGTGAAGAACTCGCCTTCAGGATTGCGGGCGTCGGTTGCGCCGTCGGTAAACGCCACGAGCATCTCGCCGGGAGCGAGCAACACTGTGTTAACGCCGTACGCAAAGCCCGGCACCATTCCCACGGCTGGACCGGTGGGCGTCAGGCGCATCTTGATGCCCTCGGGTCCGACCACGGCCGGCGGGTTGTGTCCGCCGTTCACGTATGCCACCGCACCACTGGCCAGGTCGACCACCGCGGCGAACGTCGTCGCAAACATGTTCATGTCGCAATGATTCGCGCCAATGTAATTGTTGGTCTGAACGACGGCGTCACGAAGCAGGGCCACGTCGGCCGAAATTGCCTGCGGCATCTGCAGATAGGCGCGGATAAGGCTGCGAACGAGCGCCATGAACAACGCCGCGCCCACCCCCTTGTCGCACACGTCAGCCACGACGAGACCGATGCGGGCCTCGCCCAGCGTGAACGCATCGTAAAAATCGCCCGCCACCTCACGCGCAGGCTGAAATCGTGCGGCAATCTCCCATCCGGGCGGCTGTGGGATCGCCGCGGGCAGAAATCCTGCCTGGATCTGGCGGCCGATCTGCAAGTCGTTTTGCATGTCTGCGCGCTCGCGGAGCCCTTGGGTCATGGCGTTGAAGGCGACCGCCAGTTCGCCAAGCTCGTCGCTGCTGCGCACCTGAATGCGCACGTCGAAATCGCCGTTGGCGACTCGACGCGTACCGTCGGTCAGCTTGGCCACCGGAGCCGTGACCGTCCGTGCGACAATCGCGCTGCCCGCAATACCCGCCACCGCGCTGAGCAGTCCGAGCACAACCAATCCGATCTGGATGCGTCGATAGGGCGCCAATGCGCGGTCACGCGATTGCAGGCTGACGAACGTGATGGGCGCGTCCGGCCAGTGAACGGCGGCAAGTGCAGCATACCGCTCACCGCCTATGCGCAGCGCGAGCGCCTGTCCGGTCGCCGTGTGCAGGCCGTCGCGACGCGAGTGCCACGGCAAGGCCGCCATGTCCAGAGTCGAGGCCAACACGGCGCGATCGTTGAGAATCACGACCTCGTCGCGGCTCACTTCGCGCATCGCCTGCGCGAAATCCGCATCGATTCGCGCCGCGGCGAGGACAAAGCCGAACAACGTGCCGCCTGCCTCCACGGGCGTCGCGGCGGCATGATAGGCGCTTCCCTCCACGTCGAGAATGCCGATCGCCGCGCCCTCCGACAAGGCTGGTCGCATCCATCGCTGCTCGACTTCCGGAATCTGCAACGGCTTGGCGGCGTCGGTACGCGCCATCATCTGCCCGTTGTGGTCGAGGGCAATAACCAGGCCGGTCCCTTTGGCGCGCTGCTGATAGTCGATCAGGAAATCGCGAATGGTCGCCGCGTCGGTTTCGAACAGCGCCTTGAGCTCGGGAAATGATGCCAGGTTGAGCGCCGTCAGCTTGAGCCGTTCGAAGCGCTCCTGTTCGGCCGCCGCAATCAGGTCGCGGCCGAGTCGTAGATCCTCGGCGAGCCTCTGATCTACGAAGCGGTCAGCCTGATAACTGACGTAGTAAAGCGTGGCGCCAATCAGCGCGACGATGAGGCCGCTGGAGGAAAGGACAATCTTCGCGCGCAGCGAGAGTCGGATCACAACGGGCTTTCCCTCCAACTCTGGACAGCGCGAGGCCTAACAGGCCGTGGTGGAAGTCCCACTGCATTCGGCGGCACTTTCACCACGGACTGCTAAGCGCGGCGTGCCTGGGACGGATTGGAGACGACCAAGTCCAGGAGATCCTCGGGGGCGAACACATCCCGGTAGAACGTCAATTGCTCGCTCTTGAAATGACAACCGCCGCGATGGCCTCTGCGAACCCAGCATACTGTCCCTTTGGCGAGGGTTTCGTGCGTTTCGACATCCATGCAGGCCCACTCGAAATGCACGAACTCATGATGGAACATCACGATCGGCCAGGTCATGATCACCCCCGGCTGCGCGATCAGCGCCCACCAGTGCTGTTCGCGCGACTTCTGCTCGCCGAGGCCGTAATACGGCCCGTCCTGGCAAAAATAGACGAGATCCTCCCGGTACTCCCCAACGAGCAGATCGCCTCGGCTGTGTCGGAGCGCCTCACAATGAGTGGGCCACCACGCCCTGTTTTCAGCCTCGATCTGTTCGGGCGTATACTCCGGCCCTATCGCGGGGAGGGTTGGCTCTTTCAACGCGATGAACTTCGCCGAATCGTCCAGAAGCTGTTTGGAACGATCGGGGGTAACGGGAGCCGGCTTCGAGAAGTCGGCAGCCAAGTTCGCGTAGTAGTTGATCCGCTGTCGAGGCACGTTTATCCGCCTGCCTTGATTTCTGCAAGCCGCCCGAACGCGCTTGCAGCCTTGTTGAACCCGGCATAGACGGACATGAACATCAGCACTTCTTCGATTTCGGCAAAGCTCACGCCCTGTTTCAGGGCCATGTTCACGTGCGCGGCGAAAGGCGCCCCGGGTCCGGACTCGTTCGTGTTCACGACGTCGACGGCGATCGTGATCAGCGCCTTTGTGCGCTGATCGATCAGGGGCAACCCCCAGGCCTCGCCCGCCACCCGGCTGCAGAAGTCGCCCCAGGCCGGGTGAATCGCTTTCAACCCTTCCTGCAACGCGGCGTCGCCCAACACCGCATTGTGCGTGATGGATACCTGGTCCACGGGGTTCTCGTTCGACTGCTCCATGTGTTTGCCTCAGGCGCCCGTCTGAGCGCGCGCGCCGCCCAGCATCAACGCCGTGATGTCAGGCTTCAGCTGGTTGACAGCCCCGGCACTGACGATCAGTTCCGCGACGGTGGAACTGCGCTGGCCCGCCAGCGTCATGTCACCGTTGTACACGAAGGTGTATGCGCTGCGCTCAGGAAACGGTGCGACGTGTGTGACGTAGCGGCCGAAATCCTGAACGGCCTCCCCGAACGCCTCGGAGCCAAAAAAGAGCTCCATGTCCAGACGGGTTGAAAAAGCGATCTCGAACGCCGCCTGATAGCTTTCTTCGGCGGGTTCGGCGTGCGCGACGCCCGCCGCATCGGGCCGAGTCGCATCCACTTCTTCGAACAAGTGCAGGCGCAACTTGAGCACGAAATCGCTCGATGCGACCGCAGGGGCAAACCTTTCGGAGAGATAACGCCGGAACGCCGTCACAGGCGCAGATTCCTTCTTGCGCAGCATCACGTGGAACTTAGGGATACGAAGCGGACCATTAGGATCCCCCGTGGCAATGCCGTCGACGTACGTGATGGAGTTGCCCGGACCGGTGTTGTATCCGATCGCTTTCCGGAACAGATTTCGCTCGTCGTCCATCAGCAGCGTCGCGGATCGAAACCAGGTATTCCGATCGGCGTCGGTGCGAAACGTCAGTTCGGCGATACCATCGAACTGTGCGCTCTCGGGCGTGACACTGTTAACTCCGGAACGCTGAGGCCACGTACCGCCGTCATTGTGTGCGACGTGCAGCTGCCAATATTGATACTGCCCGGGCAAGCGCGCACACACGGGTCCGTGGACGTTTCGCCAGTAATCATCGAAGAGCTCGAGAGACATCTCTAGTCTTTTCCACAAGAGCACGTAGAACGTGACCTGTCCTGCGGCGTCCCTCGCTTTGTAGTCCGCGGTTCGCATACGGTTCACTGTGTCGCTTGCCAACCGGCCGGAGTCGTGGCCCTCGATTCGATTTCATGGACGAGCGCGGCCATGAACCGTTCCGTCACCCCGGGATGCTTGCCCGTAATGAGGTTCCCGTCAACGACGAGATCTGCTGTCCCGTCTGCCTCGAACACGACCTCCGCACCGGCATTCTCGACGTCGCAGATGATGTTGTGGGCGCAGGTCACGTGGCGCCCTTTCAGGAGGGATGCGTCCGCGCACAGCAGCCACAGCGAGTGGCACAGCGTTCCGATGAGAGCGTTCTCCGCCATTGCCTTCCGAACAAACACAACTGCCGGCGCCTGGCTCGGCTCACCCTTGACCGGGTGCACCTGATAGCGCAGCCGGTCCATCGCATAGGCACCGATGAGAACAATGCCCTCGTAGTCTGCCGGCTTGACGTTGTTCACTTCCGTGCGTACCGTCACGCGCTCTTCGACGATGCCGTTATCGGGATTGCTTCCGAACTGCAGCTCCGAATGGCCCCACAGGTGTGAAACATACTCGACCTCGTAGCCGTGTTTCGGAAAATATTCATTGAACATCCGGAATTCCGTCTGATCGAAATGCTCCTCGATCAGCACCGCAATCTTGCCTTTGGTATCCGCCATACAAGCGACTAAAATAGCGCCGCGTCCGGGCAGAGTCAATGCCAGGCAACGTCGCGAGACAGGTTCGACACTGGCGATGGTTGTGAATAGTCCGGGCTAGTGATAGCCGACAACCGAAAAGATGCGTCCCCGGGCATCGACGTGGAAGACGTCCACGCCCCTGATTGGGGTAACCCTGGTCTGCTTGGTGCCCGTGAGCGAAAAGACGAGCGCAGCCTCGTCGGCGGCAACAAACAGTTCCTCAATCTTGAACTCGATGGTGTCGAACGATCCCAGCACGCCGTCGAAGAACGTTCCCACCGCCGCCTTGCCAACGATCGGCGCCGAGCCTACTGGCGCGACGATCGTGGCGTCGTCCGTAAAGGCGTCGAGGAAGGCGGCTCGGTCTCGTATCAAGAACGCGGTCACGTAAGCCGTTACCGCGTCCTTGACCTTCGTCGGGTTGATGTCGCTGGTGCGCGGCCGACCATCGCCCGGCAGCCCCAGCGGCCGCCAGAGTTCCAGCGGGTTGAAGAAAGCGTGCACGTGCCGGATCTTTCCGCCGCTCGTGCGGAACAAGTTGACGCCGTTGATCAGGATGCGATTGCCCGTCGGCAACGATCCGCCGAACGGACCGAGGTGCGTGGCCTCGATGGTGAAGCGGGCCGCGATGCGGTCACCCTCAGAGATGGTCTCCTTGAGGGTGAACCTTCGATCGGGGAAGCCTTCATACCAACGCAGCGCAAACGCGCAGTAGGCCTCGATGCCGCTGATTTTCCGATCGGAGATGGGGTTCTCAAAGACGATGTCTGGCGTGAAGATGTCGGTCGCGATCTCGAGCTTGCCAGGCGCGCTCAAAAACTCCTCGAAATAGCGCCGGACGACCATCACGTTGTCTGCACTCATCATGCTTCTGCTTTCAACCACTCTGCGACGCGCTCGCCGATCGCGATGCAGGTGAGATTGGGGTTACGGCTCACGTGATCGGGAAAAATAGACGCGTCGGCAACGCGAAGGTTCTGCAACCCATGCACACGCAGATGCGCATCGACCACTGCCATGGCGTCTGAGGCCGGCCCCATTTTGCATGTCCCGACCGGATGCCATAGGGTGCCGCAGTTGCCGTGGATGTACTGAGACAGAAGGGCATCATCGTCGATGATTTCCTGGGTCAGCACGGCCACGCCGTTCGACATCGCCGCGAACTCTCCTGTCTTCGCGATGTCCCAGCACCTGCGGACACCGTGACGCATGCGTCGCATGTCCTCAGGATCGGCGTTCAGGTTCAAACTGATTGCGGGCTGCACATCTGGATCGAGCGACGTGAGGGCGATCCGCCCCCGCGACTTGGGACGATTCAGACAGATCATGGCGGCGTAGAGCAAGTCGCAGCTGCCCGGCGGGAGCTCGGGGAAGCGTTCGCGACCGAGCTTGTTCACGCAATAAATCTGCATGTCGTTGAAGGGTCCCCCCGGCGCGGTATAGTGCACGACCACTTGCACGTCTGGGCTCGCTGGATCGCATATCCCCGGCTTGGGCAGCAACGCCACCAAGGCCTGGCAATGTTCGACGAGGTTTTCTCCAATCCCCGGTCGATCGGCGATGACCGGCACTCCTAGCGCAAGCAGTTTGTTCTTGGGACCCACACCAGAGCGCCAGAGGATCGCGGGGTTGTGCACGGTGCCAGCACATAGCGTGATCTGGCTGCCGTAGACCTTCTCCCAGTGTCCCTCGTCCTTCACCTCGACGCCCACTGCCTTGGTCCCCTCGAACAGAATGCGCCTGACCATCGCGTGGGCGCGGATGCGGAGGTTCTTGCGGCGTCGCACCGTGGACGTCAGATAGCTGATCGCGGTCGACACGCGCAGCCCGCCGCGCCGGTTCATGGGGAGAGGACCCACGCCGCTCGACTCGGGCTCGTTGTGGTCGAACACCTCGTCGAAGTCATTGGCCAGGCATGCCTGGACGAAAGCGCGCTGCACCGCCGTGAGGTCTTCCTTCGGCGTGCGCACGATGGGAATGGGTCCTCCCTTGCCGTGGATTGGGCTGGTGATGGGGTCGTCCTCGATCTTCACCAGGTAGGGAAGTATGTCTTTCCAGCCCCAGCCCTCGTTGCCAGCGCCCGCCCACTCGTCATAGTCGCCGGGCAGGCCACGCAGCGCGATCGACCCGTTGATGGCCGAACACCCACCGGTCACTTTACCCCGTGCATAGGGGATGATCCGGCCGGCGGTCGCCTCGGCGGTGTAGTGCCAGTCGTGCTTGTCGACCGACACCGCGTACGCGTTACGGATGTCTTCCGGCGTCTCTTCGAGTGTCACATAGTCCGGACCCGCCTCCAGCGCCAACACTTGCAGGTTGGCATCCTCGCTGAGACGGGCAGCGACGACAGCTCCTGTCGATCCCGTTCCCACGACGATATGATCGTAGTGCGTGGTCATCTCGCTTCCCCTTGAAGGCCCGCATCCGCGTACGTACGGGTTGATGACAACCCTGGCGTGTATTTTTTCAGCTTGGACGCCGGAAGCGTCCTTGCCGTGAAGGCCGCCAGAGTGCTCTTCAACTTGCCATATTTCTCAGCGTTCATGAAAGTCGCCTCGAACGTCACCGAGCGCTGCTGCTTGTACCACGTGAGCCGTCAGAACAAACCCTCCAGGGTCGAGATTCATCGTCCGGACGATAGCAAGGAAACATTAGGGCTGTCTCGTGAGACTATGCTGACCAGGCGCGTGCAGGACGCCCCCCGTCCGCGGGGAAGGGATGCTCCCACCTGTCGTCGACTGCGACGTTCACCGTAGCCTGACGAACCTCCAGCCCGTCTCTCGCGGACAACGGGCACAACCCTTTACGGGAGGTGTCGTCATGACGTCCGAACACGACCGCTCTGCCTCGACGTTCGTCGAACCGCTACCCGCCCGACCCAACCTCGAGATGCAGCACAAGCGCGCGAAGGACTTGCTGCGCGCCGCGTGGACCGGTGACATCGATGCGCTGACACGCATCCGGGCGCTGCACCCGCAGCCGCCCGCGCCGGATCATCTCACACTCGCCGATGCGCAGCTCGTCATCGCGCGCGGATACGGCTTCACGAGCTGGTCGGTCCTGACGCGCAAGATCGAGTCGCTCACGAAGACGCCGGTGGAGGACTTCCTCAGCGCGCTGCATGCCGGCAACGTGGAGCGCGTCCGCAGGTTGCTCGAGACGGACCCGGGTGTTCGTGCCGCCATCAACGACCCGATCAGCTATTTCAACAGCCGTCCGGTCGCACGCGCCACGAAGAACCTGCCGTTGTTGGATCTCCTGCTGTCCTACGGGGCCGATCTCAACCTGAAGAGCACATGGTGGGCGGGCGGATTTGGCCTGCTCGAGACCGGCGTCACGCCCGAGGAGGCCGCTCCGCTGATCGCGCGTGGCGCGACCGTCGACGTCTTCGCGGCGGCGCACCTTGGCATGTTCGATCGCCTGCGCGAGCTCGTGGATGCGGATCCGTCGCTCGTCCGCGCACGCGGCGGCGATGGGAAGACGCCGCTCCACTGCGCGCGCACGGTGGAGATCGCGCAGTACCTGCTCGATCGCGGCGCGGACCTCGACGCGCGCGATGTGGATCACGAGTCGAGACCCGCTCAGTACCTCGTGCGCGACGCGCCGGACGTGGCGCGGCTGCTGGTCTCGCGCGGCGCATGGTTCGACATCTTTCTCGCCATCGGCCTGCGCGATGCCGCGCTCGTCCGGCGCAGCCTCCGCGACGACCCGGAAGCACTGGATCATCGCATCGGGCAGGGCAAGTATCACGTCGCGCACGACGGAACGAAGCCAGCAACACGCGAGGAGATCGGCGATCGCCGCGGTGACGTGTACCGCTGGGTGTTCGACGCGAACATCTCGGCCATCGAGGCCGCCGCCCGGTTCGGCAACGACGAGATCCTCGCGCTGCTGCTCGATCACGCCACGCCGTCCCAGCGCTTGCTCGCCGCGTGTGCGAAGGCCGACCGTGCCACCGCTGAAGCCATCGTGGCTGCGCATCCTGACCTTGTGGGGAGCCTGCGGCCGGAGGAGATGCGGCTGATCGCAGACAAGGCGCAGGCCTCCAACAACGCGGCCGTCGCGCTGATGCTCGATCTCGGCTTCGATCAACGAGTAGCGGGCCCCGACCATGGCGACGCCCTGCACTGGGCCGCGTTCCATGGCAACACGGAGATGGTGCGCATGCTGTTGCGACGCGATCCGCCGATCGGTGTCCGCGACAGCCGCTACCACGCTACGCCGCTCGGCTGGTGTGTGTTCGGGTCTGTGGAGGGGTGGTCGAGGGACCGAGGCGGCGACTACCCAACGACGGTCCGGCTGCTCCTCGACTCGGGAGAAACGTTCGAGCCCTCGATCCTGCCGACGGGCCGCGACGATGTGGACGCAGTGCTACGGGCACATCTGAGCGGGCCACCGGTTCGCTAGCGGCCTGGTAGGCGGTTGGCCTCTCGGCGCGCTTCGAAAGCCTTGAGATGGGTAAATGCGAGCGAGAGCAGCGTGTCGTCCACACCGTGCCGCCGGGCACGGTCAAGCATCCAACCGACGATGTGATCAGCCTCGACGTGTCCGCCGCTCTCGAGGTCGCGCAGCATCGAGGCGCTCCACGGACCAGCCGGATCGGTCAATCGGGTTCTGGCGAAATCCAGACCGGAAGCGCTCGGCGGATGCCCTTCGCGCGCCGCAATCTCGGCGTTGGCGGCAAGCGCCCGCTCCATGGCCTCGCGACCGCCGGGCGCGCTGATGATTTCCCGCACGTTGGCGCGGAACAAACATGTCACCGAGGCCAGCGCAGCGAGAAACACCAGCTTTTCCCACAGTATTTGCTCGATGTCATCGGACAATGACCAGTCGACGCTCGTGCCAGCCAAAACTTCCGCGATGGCCTCAGCCCGCGGCGAGCGCCGACCGTCGCGTTCGCCGAACACCAGACGCTGCAATGTGCCACCGTGATGCACGACTCCGTCGCGTCCAAGGATCGAATCGATCATGCAAGTGCCTCCCATGACCCGGGAGGCGCCGAAGTGGGCATCAAGGACCGCGAAGTGCGCGAGACCGTTGAGCAGGGGGATGACCGCGGTCTGTGGCCCCGCGGCTGGTGCAATCGCCTCGATGGATGACTGCAAGTCGTAGGCCTTACAGGTCAGCAGCACGACGTCGTACTCAGGCGCAACCGAATCGGCCAGCGCGGTCCGTACCGGCCGCGACATGTTTCCGAGCGCGCTCTCGATGCACAGACCGTCGCGTTCGAGCTGGGCGCGACGGCCCGGGCGGACGAGAAACGTGACGTCGGCGCCACTCTCGACGAGCCGACCACCGAAGTAGCCACCAATCGCACCGGCCCCTAAGACAAGAAACTTCATCGTTCATTCTCGCGCAGAGGGCGCATCTGCATCGTCATCATGCCGGTCAGAATATCTGATCGCGCGGGCGGCCTCTGGCGTTTTTCCAGAATGCTGTAGTCGGCTGGTTCCGCGTTCCTGTTCCGGGGGTTCCGCGTTCGAGTTGGGCGGCGGATTCAGTACGCCATCTTTTTCGTAAAAAAGCGCGCACGGTCATCGTGGCGCCACCGCGAACGGGGAACGTGGAACAGGAACCCGTGGAACCAGTGAGGTTTTTCACAACGCCCTTGCAACAAAATACACCGTTGTGAAAAACGAGCTAAGGCGGAGCTCTCGCTGGTGTTGTGCCGAATACGAAGGCGAATCTATGCGGCCGACGACGCGATCACGCAACGGTTGCCCAGCGGCATCAGAAGCGCGCCTCGTACCGTTGGCCCATAACCAAACCCGTAGGATTCGGGTCTGAGTTGCGAAAGTTCATCGGAACAGTCGCACAGGCGTCGGTACCCAGACTGACGGGATCGCAGGACTGGATGGAAAGATGCAGGTGCGGCTTGTTGCCGGTATTGCCAGTATTCCCGCTGTGCCCGACCAGCGCACCGATTTCGACCGCGTCTCCCGTTTGCCAATTCCCAAAACCCTCACACACCTCGTTGCTGGCCGGGCTCGTCGGCGATGTCCCGCAGCTTCCAACGGAGAGGATAATCAGCGATATGCCAACAACACCGCGAGCGCGAGTGACTGGGAAACCGTGGTACCCCAGGTGCATGCGTGATGGTGGCGGATCTGCGCCTAGGTGTCTGTTCAATACTGCACCCGCAACTGGCTCATCCGTGTGGCAGCGTGATGCAGCGGTTTGCTAAACGGAAATCGCCTCTCGACGATCGTGACGTCAACGAGCTCGCGCGGCGAAGCCGAGGATCACCTTGCGCGTCGAGGTACTCGGGAACACTGCGAAGTCGCTGGCTCCCCCAGCAGCGTTGCCACTACATCCCGTGCCGCGGCCGTGAGGACGGTTCCCCGAGCTGAACCCTTGCCGGGTCTCGTGGACATCAACGCAACACCCAAAACGGCCTCTGCTCGTCGGAGATAGCCCCAGGCGTGCCGGTACGACCACCCGATCTGCCTAGCACCCTGCGCCAACGACCCGCGCACATCCACGGCACGGAGTAGTTCCGCTCCGCCCTCGCCGATTGCGAATTGTCCGTCAAACTCGATCCAGTGTTTGCTCCGAAGTGCCAGCGTAGATATGCACCGCGGAACCGGTTGACCAGCGCGACGCCGTGACGAACCATGATGGGCGCTCATTCGATAAGTGTACTTATGCCGACAGCCGACCGCTGGCCATTTCCGCTAGGTTCATTCGTTCGCGCGTCAAGTTTCCACATTGGCGCCGCAGCTGCCGCTGCGGCACTGCGTCGGGATCTCGTCGACAACGGACCGTTGCCGAGTAGCGCCTTTGACGAGGCGTATGCCGTTGCGCGGGTCACGCCTGGGACGAATTTGCTCGCGATGTACACGCTCCTGGGTGAACGGTTCGCCGGCTGGGCGGGCGCCGTATCGGCCCTCGCCATTGGCACATTCGTTCCAGCGACGATCGCCGTCGCGCTGTCATCGGCATATGTTGGCTATGCTGAGCATCCGCTGGCGAACAGGGCAATGCAAGGCGCTCGAGCCGGGGCGCTGGCGGTGTTCGTCTGGGCGATCGTCAGGCTCTTGCGCCCGCAGCTGCAACAACACCTCATTCGCGGCGTCCTGGTCTCGATCGTCACTTTGGCGATGGCGCTCGCAATGCCAATCCCGCAGTTTGGGGTGCTCCTGATCGCCGGAGCACTCGGAGCGGTTTTCCTCAGGGGCAACTCGTGAGCGTGGTCCTCCTCTACTTTCTGCTGCTGAGAGCGACGGCCCTCTCCTTCAGCGGATTCGCGTCTGTGCCGGTCATTCGGGAAGATCTTGTCGAACGTCGGGGCGTGCTGACAGACGAACAGTTGAACAGCGCAATCGCGATCAGCCAGGCCTCTCCGGGGCCGCTTGGACTGTATGTAGTCGTTCTTGGCCACTTCGTCGCGGGGATTCCCGGCGCGCTAGCCGGCGCGTTCGCGTTGGCGTCTCCCGCAATCCTGGTGATCCCAATCGCTCGCGCTATCCGACGCGGTCGAGACTCGCAAGTCCGAGGCGCGTGCAGCGCCATCGTGATTGCCTCTTGCGTGTTGATGGCCACAACAAGTGTCCGATTGGCACCGGAAGCGGCTCCAGGTCTTGCACACATTGTGCTCGCGAGTGCGGGGCTCATTGCCCTGGCATCCGGCCGGGTTCCACCAGTCTTCGTGATTGTTGGATCGGCGCTCTTGGGAACGCTGCTGACGTAATACTAAGGACACGAGCCGTCGTCCTCGGCGGCTTACCGCACGACGATGGTGCCGTGCAGCATGTTCATCCCGCAGGCGAACGCGATGTCTCCCGACTTGGCCGGCGTGAACTCAATCACGACGGGCTCATTCAGCGGGAGCGCTCGTTTGATGTTCAACGACGGAAACACCACTTCCGTGCCGCACGTCTTGTCGGTCGTGCGCACGAACGTGATGCGTGCCGGTGTGCCGGCGCGCAACGTCACTCTTCGCAGGCTCATAGCCCTGCTCGTTCACGACCACCTTCGCAGTCTGGGCGGTCTCGCTGCTGCGTCCGCCGCTCGATGATGCTGGCGTTGCGCTCGCATTCGGCCGTACTTGCCGCCGGCCTGAGACCAAGACGCTCACGCTCGGCCCTGACGAAGAAGCTGCCCTCAGTCACCACGACGTCGCCTGGCTGAACGCCTGACACGACTTCGACCTGTTCTCCTGAGGTCTGACCGAGGCGGACCTCTCGTTCAACAAACTTCCCGGGCTCCTTCGGATTCGCCAGATAGACGACCGTACGGTCACCAACGTTCTGCACGGCGTTGCGTGGGACTCTGGGAGCCGACGTGCCAGACGCTCCGGCCACCACGACATCCGCGTACATCCCGAGCCGCAGCTCGCCGCCGGTGTTTGGCACCTCGATCCGCACCTTCGCCGTTCGTGTGTCGGCGCTGACCTGCGGATCGATGTAGCTGACGCGGCCGCGCAGCGTTAAGTCTGGACGGGCTGACGTTGTGATCGCGGCTTCACTGCCAACGCGCACGCGGGAGAAATCCTTTTCGTACAGATCCGCCACGACCCAGACCGTTGAGAGATCGACCACGGTGAACAGCTTCGTGGCTGTGTCCACGTTGAGCCCAACATTCGCTCCGCGCTCCGTCACGACGCCGTCAATCGGCGCAGGGACGTTGGTGGTGGCGCTCACATTGTGGCCAGGAGCCATGTTCTCGAGTGCCGACGCCGAGACGCCGAGCAACTCGAGCTGCGAGCGCGCACTCTGGACAGCCGCTGTCTGCGCCGCGTGCTCGGCGTGAATCTTCTCCAGCTCCTGGCGGCTCGCGGCCCCGATCTCGACGAGCTTCTGGGTCCGCTGCAACTCGCGGTCATGCGCGTCGAGCATCGCCTGTGCCGAGACGTAGCGAGTCTGTGCTTCGGCGAGCGCCGGGCTGTAGATCTCGGCCAGGGTTTGGCCCCGACGAACGCGGTCGCCGAGCGCCGGCCCGACCTTCGTCACGCGCCCGGCGACGAGCGGCGTCACCACCACCTGACGATAGGCGTTCGGCTCGACGACACCGGGCAGACGAATCTCCGTCCCTGACGTTCCACTCGTGACCGGCGCCACGACGATCCCCGCACGTTCCACCGCATCCTGACTGAGTGGAACGATCACGTCAGGTAGCGGCGCGTTGCTCGTGGCAGCAGACGCAGCGGGCGACGGCTGCGCGCCCGCGGGAGGCGACATGTCTCGACAACGTGTCCGCCGGCCCCGGCATCGCTTCGCATCAACAGGTACGTGGCCCCGGCTCCGGCTGCCAGCAGAGCGATGGCGACCAGCGCCGCGGCGCCCTTGTGCATCGTCACGCGTGTGTCGCTCGTCATCGTCCCTCTCCAAGCGCCCGGTTGAGCGCTGTTCGTGCCTCGTACGCCGCACGCAAGGCCTCGGTATAGGCGCGTTCCACATCCAGGTATCGCCGCCGTTCGGCCAGGACCTCGAAGACGGTCACCCGCCCGAGCTCGTAACTCTGACCGACCACCGTCAGGTTCTGGCGCGCCAGTGCCTGTGCGCCGGCGCCATAGATCTTCACGGCCTCCCTTGCACGCTCGTCCCGTGCGCGAGCGGACGCCAATTCGGCCTCCGCGGCGAGCCGCGCGGCATCGTAGGCGGCGGCCGCGCCCGTCCGCTCTGCGCGCGCCACGGCCACATCTCCCTGATTCCGGTTCAGCACGGGAATCGTGACCATCGCGCCGGCGGACCAGTAGTTGAACTGCCCCCGCACGCGCTCGAGCCCACCGTCCGGCGCGAACCCACGTTGCGGGAATCCGGCGTCCATGCGCATGTAGTTTCCGAAGAGGCTGACGTCGAAGCGGCCTTCTGACTGGGCGCGGTCGATCTTCGCCACGGCCGTTTCGATGCGGGCTGCCGCTTCTCGAACGTCAGCCCGCTGTTCGACTGTCGTCGACATGTCCCGGACCTGTGGCGCCACGGCCGACTCGCGTTGGACGAGAGCTTCGAACGTGTCACGCACGGTGAGCGTGGCATCCGCCTTCATGCCGAGCACGCGTTTCAACTCGAACACGGCGGTCTCGGTCCGGGCCGTCTGGAGCAAGCGCTCGGCCTGCACCCGCCGGAGCTCGACATCCAACAGGTCGCGCTCGAGCGGTGGTGAGGCTCCCTGTTCGACGCGAGACCGGAGCAGGTCGAACTGGTTCTGTGTCGCTGCCACGATTTCGTCGAAGAGCGCGAGATCTCGAATCGTCGCCAGGACGTCGCCATATCGCGTGCGCACCTCTGCCGCCAGGACCCGTTCGCGATCCGCAACAGCGAGCTGGGCGGTCGCGACCTCGCGGTCAGCGACGGCGATGCGCCCATCTCTCCGGAACAGGTCGAGCGGCCACTCGACCCCGACCGTCGTCAGGTTGTCCGTGCCGCCCGGTTCCTCGCGCCGCTCAAACGAGACGGACGGATTTGGTCTGAGCGACGCTTGGATCTTCGTGCCTTGCGCCACCTCCACCTGACTGCGCGCCGCCCGGAGTGAGGGCTCCTGCTCGATGGCACGCGCGATGGCCTGTTCAAGCGACAGCCCGTTCGCAGGATCCACGAATCGGCCAGCAAGCGGCGCCTGGCCACCGGGTGATTGAGCCGAGGTGGACACACCGGTCAGCAGCGTCGCAATGAGGACGCTCAACGCGATTCGCGTGGTCATTGCACGCCTCCCTGGAAATTCACCGACCCTTGGCCCGCCGGCCCGTTCCACTCGATGGCCATCTGCCAGGCGCCGGCCATGCCGAACTCCGCGGTCGCGGCGTACCGGCCGGGCACGCCGGTCGGCGTCACCTGGAGACCACCAGACATGACCATGCCGGGCATCGGCATGTTGGCGCTCGCGCGCACGGTGCCGACGTCGACCAACGTCGTTGTGCCCGTGCGCCTGAACTCGAACGTGAAGCTATTGCGTCCTTGCCGCAGGGTGCCGGTCGGCGACAGCAGCGCGATATCGAGGTCGCCTGCGCGGATCGTTTGCACGACCGCCCCGGCACTCTGAGCCGTGGGCTCGCTGCCGCCTGGTCGAGTCCGCCACACCACGAACGAGATCAGCGCAACGAGGGCAACGACTCCCGCAGCCATTGCCAGACGCCGGGGACTTCCGCGTACGTGCTCGTCTCGCGGCAGCGGCTCGCGCTGAAGCCCCAGGCGCCGCTCACGAATCCAGAAGAAGATCACCGGCGTGACGATCAGCACATGGAGCAGCGACGACACCATGCCGCCGAGCACCGGCGTCGCGAGCGGCTTCATCACCTCGGCGCCGGCGCGCGTGCTCCACATGATCGGGAGGAGTCCTGCGATGACGGTGGAGACCGTCATCACCTTCGGCCGTAGACGAAGCAATGCGCCCTCCATCACGGCATCCCTGAGTCCGGCCCGCGTCAGCGTTCCGCCGAGCTCGTGTCGCTTCCGCTCGACCGCTTCCTCGAGATAGATCACCATGACGACACCGGTCTGCACGGCGGTGCCGAACAACGCGATGAAGCCGACCCACACCGCGACGGAGAAGTTGTAGCCCAGCAGCCACAGGAGGTAGACGCCGCCCGTCAAGGCGAAGGGCACGGCCAGGAGCACGTGGGCGGCTTCGAGCGCCGAGTGATACGTGAAGTACAGGAGCACGAAGATCACGAGCAAGACGATCGGCAGGACGATCTGCAGCCTGGCTCGTGCACGTTCCTGGTTCTCCCACCGGCCGCTCCAGCCGACGTAGTACCCCGCTGGCAACGCGACGTCCCGTGCGACGGTCGCGCGGGCTTCCTCAACGAAGCCCCCGACGTCACGGCCCTGCACGTTCAGGAGCACCGTCGCGAGCAGCAGGCCGTTCTCCGAGGAAATCATCGCGGGACCACGGGCGTGCTCGATCCGAGCGACCTGGCTGAGCGGGATCTGCGCGCCATTGGACGAGGCCACGAGGACTTGACCGAGCGCCTGAGGGTCCGCGCGGTACTCAGGGGCATACCGAACCCGGACGGGAAATCGCTGACGGCCCTCGATGGTCGTCGTCAGGGTGGTTTCCCCAACGGCGGTCTCGATCACCTGCTGGATGTCTCCGACGCCGATGCCGTAGCGCGCGGCGGCGCCGCGGTCGACCTCGATGTTGAGGTACTGACCACTGGTGACCTGTTCGGGGTAGACGTTGCTCGCGCCCGGCACCCGGCGCACGGTGTCAGCGACCTTCCGCGCCAATTCCTCGAGCACGGTCAGGTCGGTGCCGAAGATCTTCACGCCCACTTCCGAGCGGATTCCCGTCGTCAACATGTCGATGCGGTTGATGATGGGCATCGTCCAGATGTTGGAGACGCCCGGAAGTTGCACGGCTCGCCCCATCTCTGCGCGCAGCCCATCGAGCGTCATTCCCGACCGCCACTCTTCCTTCGGCTTCAGGTGGACGATGGTCTCGGTCATGTTGAGCGGTGCCGGATCGGTCGACGTGTCGGCCCGTGCGACCTTGGCGACGACGTAGGCGACTTCCGGAAACTTCATCAAGGCGGCGTTCTGGCGGGCCGCGATCTTGGTGTTCTCCTCGAGCGAGATGCTGGGATCGGCGATGGGCATGAACATCAGGTCGCCCTCGTTGAGCGGCGGCATGAACTCGCTCCCGATCCCACGCGCCAGGACCAGCGCTCCGACGAAGAGGACCGCGGCGGCCGTGATCGTGAGTGCCCGATGCGCGAGCGCGCCCTGCAGCACCGGCCGGTAGACTGCGCGAAGCACACGCATGACGGGGTTGGCCTCTTCCGGATGGAACTTCCCCCCGAGCAGCAACGTGCAGAGCACCGGGACGAGCGTGACGGCGATGACCGTCGCCGCGAGCACCGCGAACGTCTTGGTGAAGGCCAGGGGGTGAAAGAGCTTGCCTTCCTGACCGGTCAGCGCGAACACCGGAATGAAGGCGAGCAGAATGATCGCCATCGAAAAGAACACGGGCCGCCCGACCAATCGCGTGGAGTCCCGAACGGTCTCCCAGATGCGGCGGCGATCGCTGGGGTCGACACCGCGCTGCTCGACGAATCGGAACGCGTTCTCCGTGACCACGATGCCGGCATCGACGAGCACGCCAATCGCGATGGCGATGCCGGCGAGGCTCATGATGTTGGAGGAGATCCCGGCGTAGTACATGCCCAGGAACGACATCAGGACGGCGAGCGGCAACGGAAGCGTGACGATCAGAATCGATCGGAAGTGCATCAGGAAGATGACGTGCGCCAGCGTCACGAGCGCGATCTCCTCGATCAGCGCCGTCCGCAACGTGCCGACCGCCTGCTCGATCAAGTCCGAGCGGTCGTAGAACGGCACGATCGTGACGCCCTGCGGGAGGCCCGGCGCAATCTGCGCGATGCGCGCCTTGACGGCGTCGATGACCTCCTTCGTGTTGACGCCGGTCCGCGCGACGACGACACCGCCGACGGCTTCCTGTGTCCCCTTCACGAGCGAGGCGACCCGGAACGCGTTGCCGATCTGGACGTTCGCCACCTGCTCGACGTAGATCGGGACGCCGTTCGAGCCGCCGACGACGATCCGCTTGATGTCGTCGACGGACGCGATCAACCCGACGCCGCGCACGATCAGCCAGGCACCGTTCGACTCGAGCACGTTGCCGCCGACATTCAGGTTGCTGGCGCGGACGGCCGACACCACCGCGCTGAGCGGCAGGTTGTAGGTCCTGAGGCGATTCGGATCGACGTCGATCTGGTACTGCTGGACATGGCCGCCGACGGAGGCCACCTCCGCGACGCCCGGCACGGCATTGAGCTGATAGCGGATGAACCAGTCCTGCAGCGTGCGGAGCTCACGGAGTGAATGCGTCGGGCTCTCGACCGTGTACCAGAACACGTGGCCGACGCCGGTCGCGTCTGGTCCGAGCGTCGGCGTGACGCCCGTGGGCAGGCTCTTCGTGACGAGGCTCATGCGTTCGAGGACGCGAGTCCGCGCGAAGTACAGCTCCACGTTGTCCTCGAAGACGACGTAAATCATCGAGAAGCCGAACGCGGATTGCGACCGGACCACCCGTACACCGGCGAGCCCTTGGAGGTTCGTGGTGAGCGGGTACGTCACCTGGTCCTCGACCTCCTGCGGGCTGTGCCCGGGCCAGTCCGTGAAGACGATGACCTGGTTGTCGGACAGATCGGGAATCGCGTCGATCGGCGTGGACGTCAGCGCCCACCATCCCCAGCCTGCGAGGCCGAGGTACACGAACGACGACGATGAACCGGTTCTTCAGTGCAACGTCAATGAGTCGATTGATCATGCTTGCCTCGCCGAAGCTCCGCGCCGCTCAGCTGAGCGAAGGCGGGAGCCACAACACTCGTCATGCCGCGCGCGTACACGCGCGAACCTACGCGCCCGGACGCGGAGTCCGAGCAGACACACGACGACTGTGAATGGCTAAACGAGGAAGACCGAGAGGAGGACGTGCTTGGGCACTGGCGCGATGGGTATCGGCGCCGACGTGCGCCATGCGTCACTCAGAACGAGAGCAGGGACGTTGGCGGGCAGGACAACCCCGACGCCGAGCACCGCCGCAGTGATGGCGGTCACAAACGAGGGGTTGGACTGGTTGGAATTCTGGCCCTCTGATGACGCGCAGCAGCTGTCGGCTTGTACCTGCGTGAGAACGCGCTCTGACCCGGAGCGGTGCGAATCGCCCTTGTGCATCGGGCATTCGCCGCCGTCAGCGCAGCAGGCCATGCGCGCTTCAGGGGTTGGCATCCACCCGGCGCAGATCGCGGCGTTCCCGGCCATCAAGGCCGAACGTGAGCGCGAGAGCCGCGAGACGCTGGACGAGCCTCACCACCGTCTAAGGATGCTCGACCACGGAAACCCTGTCAAACACGCGCCCCCTTCAGCGCCGAAATGCTCCGCGACCCTCTCGCACCTGAAGCAGATTCCCGTCTGGATCCTGGAACCTCGCGGCATAACCCCAGGGGAACTCGAGGACCTCGGGTGCCTCGAACTTCACTCCGTGCGACTTCAGCGTGTCGAACGCCATCCGGCAATTTTCCACTTCGATGGTATAAACCGCGGAACCCGCCTTGGCCCTGCCGGGCGTGCCTGGCCACAGAACGAGCTCGAAATCCTGCCCCTTGACGCCGACGGTCAAGAATCGCGGTCCGTCGGGTGTCGGGTAGTCACCCCGCTTCTCGAGGCCGATGACATTCGTGTAGAAGTCGAGCGCCTTATCCTGATCGCTCACCAACAGCGCCACGTACACCACTTTTTTCAGCATCGTCGTTCCTCCGTTCTCAAGTTCTCCATTGAGGCTCCTCCTCGGGAGCGCACTTCCTACTGGAATGACCGACGACGGCGCGGAAGTGTGACCGACCGGCTGTGCCTGGTTGTCACATCGACACGGTCTCGCCGGTCAGGCATAGTGAGAGGAGCAACCGGGAACGCTCATGGACGAACGCGAATGGCTTGTCGAACACTTCGAGGCACATCGCCCGCACCTCAGGGCGGTGGCCTATCGGATGTTGGGCTCCCTCGCCGAAGCCGACGAAGCCGTTCAGGATGCCTGGTTGCGCGTCAGCCGCGCGGGAGCCGATGCGATCGAAAACTTTGGCGGGTGGCTCACGACGATCGTGGCGCGCGTCTGTTTGAACGCACTGCAGGCGCGAAAGGCGCGGCCCGAGGTCTCCTCCGGCGTGCATCTGCCTGATCCCATCGTCGGACGCGCCGGCGAGCTCGATCCGGAGCACGAGATGCTCATGGCCGACTCCGTCGGCCTCGCGCTCCAAATCGTGCTCGGCACCTTGCCCCCAGCCGAGCGACTGGCCTTCGTTCTGCACGACATGTTCGACGTGCCCTTCGGCGAAATCGGACCTATGGTGGGCCGCTCTGCTACCGCGGCGAGACAGCTCGCCAGCCGTGCGCGGCGACGCGTGCACGGTGCATCAGTGCCGGCTCCAGACCCGGACCTCGCTCGTCAGCGACACGTCGTCGAGGCGTTCTTCGCGGCGGCGCACCGCGGCGACTTTGACGCGCTCGTGGCGGTATTGGATCCCGACGTGGTGCTGCGAGCGGATGGCGGGGAACGGCGTGCACTGTCGTTCGTTCGCCGTGGAGCGGCCGGAGTGGCGCGTACTACGATCACGTCTGCGCGGCCCGACGCAGTTAAAATTCCTGCGCTCGTCAATGGCGCCGCGGGGGTTGTCGTGATGACCAACGGGCGGCCCTTCGTGGTGATGGGCTTTACGGTTGCGCGCGGCAAGATCGTCGAGATTGACTGCTACCTCGATCCGGAACGCCTCGCGCGGCTCGATCTGGCTGTCCTCGACGGTGCGTCCTGATGTCGGTCCGATCAGCGATAGTCAGACGCCAATAAAGAGGGGAATTTCAAGATGGCCGTTCACTACCTGGAGATCGTCAGCAACGACGTAGACACCCTGACTGCGCTCTACCAGCGCATGTACGGTCTCGCGTTTGGTCCCCCAGACCCCGATCTCGGGCAGGCCCATGTGGCGACTCGAACGGACGGAACTCTGGTGGGCATCCGGAAACCCTTGGCGGCGCATGAGCAGCCGATCATGCGAACCTACCTCGCGGTCGAAGACATCGAACAAGCAGTGAAGAAGGCCGAGGACTCCGGCGCGATCATTGCCTACCCCCCGACCCGACAGGGACAGCGGGGCACCTTTGCCATCGTGATCCAGGGCGACGTGCAACACGGACTATGGCAACGCTAGCGGCTCACGACCTGCCGGATTTGTTGCTCGTGTTCGACGCAATCCCGAGGAGGCTCGGCCCTGATGGCAGATTGATAAACCGACACTAAAAAACGTAGTTGCCTCACAAACCGGGTCACAATATGCTCGCGGTCTTCACAGGCCGGTTAATGAGGCGCAAGAATGAACTCGAACCATATCAAGAAGACGGACGACCCACCTGCGCAGGCTGGCACTGTCCAGAATCCCGCAAGCCAGCCCCACGGAACCACGCAGGATCAGATCAACGAGATGGAAAGCGAAGGCCAAGCCACCAAACAGGGCCAGAGTCCCAACCCATCACCGCGTGCTCAGAAGCCAGATGCTCACAAAGGCGCCGTAGAGGGTGACCACCGCTCGGACAAAGAGCAGGGAAACAAGAACGCGGTGGGTGCGCTCGACAAGAATGGGCTTCCGAAGAACAAGAAAGCCATCGCGGAGGATTCCAACGGCGCACGTGCGGACCACACACAGGGATGAAAGGCCATACCTCGCGCGCACTGCGGTGCGATTGATCCACCTTCCGCCAGCGCTTGGGCAGGTCGTCAGGTTATGGTGAGGTCCACTTCACCCCAAGTTTTCTCAGCTCCTCGACGACGTTCTTGTTGATCGATAGAGCAACGGCCATATCGATCTCGCCGCTGGCTCGACTTCCTATTGCTTGCTTAGCGATGCCGCGGCTATAGTGGGCGAAGGCAAGTCTTGAGTTTACATTGAGCGCCGCATCGAAATCGGCGATGGCGGCATTGAAGTAACGAGACCGCTCACCGAATCCTGTGGCGGCAACACCGAGCTTGAGTAAGTTGAGCCCACGGACTTGAAGCGTATCAGTCCTATTGGGTTGAATTTGGAGAGCTCGACCGCAGTCGGACAATGCCAGTTGCGACTCGCCGGTTAATAAGCGTGCCAAACAGCGGCCATGCAAGGCGTCGGCATGGTTCGGATTGAGCCGGATCGCCTGATCATAATCCGTAACAGCGCGATCGTATTGTCCGTTACCCTGGTAGGCCGCACCGCGATTGGTGAAGGCGTTGGCATAGTTCGGATTGAGCCGGATCGCCTGATCGTAGTCCGTAATGGCGCGATCGAGTTCTCCTTTACCCTGGTAGGCCGCACCGCGATTGTTGAAAGCGTCGGCATCGTTCGGATCGAGCCGGATCGCCTGATCGTGGTCCGCAATCGCGCGGTCGTGCTGTCCCCTATTGTTGTAGGCAATACCGCGGTTAGAGAAGGCAAGGGCATAGTTCGGATCGAGCCGGATCGCCTGATCGTAGTCCGCAATCGCGCGATCGTGTTCTCGTTGATCGTTGTAGGCCTTACCGCGGTTGTTGAAGGCAGCGGCATCGTTCGGATTGAGCCTGATCGCCTGATCGTAGTCCGCAATCGCGCGGTCGTGCTGTCCCTTATCGTCGTAGGCAACACCGCGGTTATTCAGCAGACGAGCGAGGTCCTCCCCCGTATACTTTCCATTTTGAATGAGCGCGGTGCAGCTATTGATGCGCAAGTCCGGTGTCGGGTTATTCTTGCCATAGCACCGGTCGATCTGTTGCTGTGATTGAGCCGACCCTGGTTCGGCAACCCCCAACAGCAGCGATGCGGTCAGGACGAATCGTGCAAGGCTCATAGTGACCCCCAGAAAACCTGTAATTCTGGTCATCACTTTCCCAAGCGGCAGCTGTTAATGGCCAGCACACAAATGATCCGTCGCACGTCAACCCTCGGGACGCGTTCGGTCGCTGTCAAGGATAGGCCGCATCATACTATGGTCACGACTGTTCGCGAGCTGTTTGCGGCTTAGTGATTGAGCGGGTAGGTGTTGATACCGTTGATCTTCCAGCCGACCACGCCATAGGCTCGTCGGGGGAGGCTGTTCGGAAACTAGATGCGGCGAACGGTGTCTAACTGACCGGGACCACCATTGCGCTGTTGCCGCTTGCTCTCGATTGTGTTGCTAAGTGGTCTGTCCCTACCCGCCTGCCTTCCACGCGACCGGCTGAACCTGAATTGCCAGTGGACCGAGCGCGACACTCAACCGCTCGACCTCAGGCACAATTCTCATCAGCGGCACCTGTATCAGGATGTCGACATTGCTATAGAGGTGGTCATTCGCAGTGCCGACGCGGAGCACGGACGCCGTTACGGCTACAGCGCCCACGGTGGTTATGTCGATGGTGGGCGCTTTCGCGATGCGTGTCGCGAGAAGCTGTTCGCCGCGATTGCTGACGTCCACGGCCTCACCCTCGAACAGGTCGGAAACGCTCGTGTAACACGAACACGTGATTGGCGGATCGTCTTGACGGCGGCGGTGCCCTTCGCGGCTCTCTATTATCTCGGCGCCGTAATGCTGTGTCGAATTTGGACGGCTCGATTTTCGGCGGACGAGCAGAGACAAAGATTTGCGGCGTTCGCAATCACATCTGTTGCCGCAAGCGTTGCCGGTGTCCAACTTGCCGTGTTGTGGTTCAACATTGCGGAGATGATTCGGGTCGGCAACGACCATCTGGGCCAAACCAGGGCGTTTCCCACGTCGAGCGGTTATCTGGCCGCGATATTTTTCACCGGCCTGATTCTCTTCTGGTTCGCTGCCCTACGACAACACAGGCGCCTATCCCCGACCCACCTGCCTACGGACGAGCACCCCCTCCGGCTGATGTCGTAGGTGAATGGATTAGGCTTGATCCCAAACGCAGCTGATGTTAATTAACGGCTTAGGAGGCGTATGCGCGCTTTATTGATGATTTTCATGTGCTCCGTCACGCTCGCAGCACAGCAGGCGGGTGCACCTCTGGTCACGAATCAGGATCTGCTCGCCGGCCTTCCGAGCTGATGGTTCGAAGTGGCTGATGTATCACGGGAACTACTTCGGGCATCGTTACAGCCCGCTGACGCAAATCACGCCGCAGAACGTCAACCAGCTCAAGGCACAGTGGACGTTCCAGACGGGCCTCACGCCGAATTTCCAAACGACCCCGCTTTTGGTCGATAACGTGCTCTACGTCACCGGCTTCAACGGAAACGCGTGGGCCATTGACGCGCGAACGGGCCGGCAGATCTGGCGGTATCGCCGAAACATGCCGGACGATTTTCGCGGTTGTTGCGGACCCAATAACCGCGGGTTCGCCGCACACGGCGACAAACTCTTCCTCGGAACTGGCGACGCGCATCTGGTCGCGCTCGATATGAAAACGGGCGACGCGATCTGGGATGTGGAGCTCGCCAACTACAAGCACGGATATTCGATCACCGTCGCGCCGCTGGTCGTGAAAGACAAAGTGATCGTCGGCATGGCGGGCGCAGAGTTCGGCATTCGCGGCTTCATCGAGGCCTACGACGTGAACACGGGAAGAAAGCCTGGCGATTCTATACAGTGGCCGGGCCGGATGAACCGGGTGGGCAGACGTGGCCGAAAGGCACCGACGCGTATTTGCGTGGTGGCGGATCGATCTGGGTGACAGGGACCTACGATCCCGAGCAGAACCTCGTGTTCTTCGGCACGGGCAATCCGGGTCCCGGTTACTACAGTGCGGTCCGCGAAGGAGACAACCTGTATACGGCGTCGGTCGTCGCTCTCAATGCCGATACCGGAAACTTGGCATGGCACTTCCAGTTCACGCCGCACGACGTGCACGATTGGGACTCCACTCAGGTGCCCGTCCTTGCCGATCTGACGATCAACAATCAGCCCCGCAAGACGCTGCTGTTTGCCAATCGCAACGGGTTCTTCTACATGCTCGACCGCACGAACGGCCGCATGATTCTGGCAAAGCCGTTCATCACGCAGACGTGGGCGAAGGAAATCAGCCCCGAGGGACGGCCGATTCTGCTCCCGGGCAATATACCCAACGAAGAGGGCACGAGGACGTGTCCTGATTTTGGTGGAGGGACGAGCTTCTTCTCCCCCTCGTACGATCCGGTCGCAGCGGCTGTTTTTCGTGAACGCGCGTGAGACGTGCGCCATTTACTACACCTTCAACGAGCCGTTCAGACAAGGGGAACAGTACCAATCCGGCGGCACGACACGGCCGCGCGATCACGCAGAATACGGCGCTCTCCGTGCGATCGACCCGCTGACCGGCGATCGCAAATGGGAGTTCCGCTATCCGACCGGTTCTTCCTCCGGCGTGCTGACGACGGCGTCGGGACTGGTGTTCTCGGGGGACGCCGACGGCAACATCATCGCGTTGGACTCGCGGAGCGGCAAATACCTCTGGCATTACCAGCTCGGCGTGGGCCTTCGGTCTACGGGCGGAACGACCTACATGGTCGACGGCCGCCAGTATCTCCTCACGCCGTCCGGCAGCGCGCTGACGGCGTTCGCGTTACCGCAGTAGGTGCCATGTCCTAACGATGGGACGCGAGCGTCCTTCAGGGAATCGCGATCGGGGAGCGCGAAAACACTCACGCCGATCGGTGCGATGTGCGCAAAGGCAACGGACCGCACCATCCGATCCACCTCTTGGGCTGACAGGCCAATCCTTGCCTCTTTGGTTTCCTCCGGCGGTATAGTCTTTGAGGCGCAGGGAGAAGGCTGTCACCTTGACCCTTCGGCGCTCAGACCAGTTGACGTGGAGAACATGACGCAAAACAGGAAGCGCACCCCCTTTGCCGGACGAGTGCTCATGCTCGGCTGCGGATCCGTTGGCCAATGCACCCTGCCGCTGGTGCTCCGCCACATCGACATGCCGGCCGACCGCATCACGGTGCTGGACTTCGACGACGTGCGCGGAAAGATCGATGGACCGCTGCAAGCTGGCGTGGTCTTCAAGCAGGCGCGCCTCACGCAAGACAACTATGCGACCCTGCTCGGTGAGCTCGCTGGCCCGGGCGACCTCATCATCGATCTCTCCTGGAACGTCGAGACATTCGACCTGCTCGCGTGGTGCGCCGAGCACGACGTCCGCTTCATCAATACTTCTCTCGAAGAGTGGGATCCTTACGGTGACATCCAAAACAAGTCGCCGTATGAACGCAGTCTGTACTCTCGCCAGATGCGAATTCGACAACTGAAGAGCCGCCTCAATTCGCGCAACAAGCCAAGTCCGACCGCCATCATGGATCACGGGGCAAACCCGGGCCTCGTCAGCCACTTCACGAAACGAGCTCTGCTCGAAATCGCCTCCAGCATGCTCGAAAAGGGGCTTCCGGCGGCGACCCCCCTCAACCGAGCGGCGTTCGAGAAGCTCGTCGCCGATGCCACCGGTGAAGGCGAGGGATCGTTTGCGCGACTGAGCCAGGCGACCGGCACCAAGGTGGTTCACATCTCGGAACGCGACACGCAGGTGTCTTCCCGGCCCAAAGCGATTGATGAGTTCGTCAACACCTGGTCGATCGAGGGCTTCTTCGAGGAGGGCACGGCGCCCGCCGAGCTCGGTTGGGGAACTCATGAGCGCCGCCTCCCGAAGCATGCGCACGTGCCGATCGGCGGTCCCGGTAACCAGATCTTCCTCGCGCAGCCGGGCATTCGCACCTACGTGCACTCCTGGGTCCCCGCCGGAGGGCCAATCATCGGGATGGTGGTGCGCCACGCGGAGTCTTTCACCATCAGCGACCATCTGACGGTTTGGGAGGAAACGATCGAAGGGCGTCGAGCGGTGTATCGTCCAACCGTGCACTACGCCTACATGCCATGCGACAACGCCATTCTCAGTCTGTACGAGCTGACGATGCGCAACTTCCAGCTGCAACCGAAGCTGAGAATCATGTCGGACGAAATTACGCATGGAATGGACGAGCTGGGCGTCCTGCTCATGGGGCACGGCCTCACCACGTGGTGGACCGGTTCACAGCTGGACATCCACGAAGCACGCCAGCTCGTTCCGGGCCAGAACGCGACGACCCTTCAGGTCGCTGCAGCCGTATTGGGTGGGTTGGTTTACATGATTGGCAATCCGCGCAAGGGCATCCTCGTGCCGGACGAGCTACCGCATAAAGAGGTTCTCGACGTCGCCGGCAGCTACTTAGGGCCCTGTCCCTCGGTTCAGACGAATTGGACGCCGCTCGAGAGCCGATCGCGCCTGTTCGCGAAATGGGGCGCTCCACCCGTGGACGAGGCGGACCTCTGGCAATTCGCCAGTTTCGCCGTCGAACCCTGAGATCGCCAGTGACACTGTTTCGTTACTTGACACACGAAGCGCGAGCAAGAATACTCGCCCGTTGTTCGGGCGCCAATAGCTGAGACCTGATGCTGACCGATCTGCGGGGCATCCTGCAGTACATTCCGCAATTCCGCGAAAAGACGTTCATCCTCGCCGTTGACGGCGGCATCGTCACGGATGACAACTTTTCCACGCTTCTGCTGGACGTGGCGCTCCTGTGGTCGTTGAACATCCGTATCGTGCTCGTCCACGGCGCATCCGCGCAGATTAGATCCCTCGCCGAAGAGCACCAAGTCGCCGCCTCCGATTTCGACGGCGCGGGCGTCACCGATGCCCCCACCCTCAATCTGGCGTTGACGGCCGCCAACCGCCTGACCCATGAGATTCTCGAGGGTCTTTCGGCGAACGACCTTCGCGGCGCCACGACGAACGTGATCATCGCCCATCCCATCGGGATCATTCAGGGCGTGGACCACATCTTCACGGGTAAGGTCGAGCGCGTCGATGCCGAGCTGCTCCAGTCGCTGCTCACGCAAGGGGTCGTCCCGGTCATCCCACCGCTCGGGTTCGACGGCGACGGCAAGACCTATCGAGTGAACTCCGATGGCGTGGCTCTCGCGGTGGCAGAACAGTTGAAGGCCACCAAGCTGATTTTCGTCACAGCGCAGGATGGCCTGATTCACCGCGGGCAGCTGATTCGACAGATGCTCGTAGCCGAACTGGGCAAACTCGTCCAGAATGACAGTGCGGGCTTCGCGCCAGACATGCTCTCCAAGGCGCAACACGCGGCAGCCACGTGCCAGGCCGGCGTTCCGCGCGTCCACGTGATTAACGGCACTTTGGACGAAGGCTTGTTGGGGGAAGTGTTCTCGAACCATGGCCTGGGGACGCTGATCTACGCGAACGAGTATGAGCACATTCGGTCCGCCAAGAAAAAGGACGTGCGGGCCATTCAGTTGCTGACCAAGCAGGCCGTCGGGGCAGAGGAACTGGTGAAACGCACCAAGGCGATGATTGAAAAGAGTCTTGGCGACTACTACATCCTTGAAATCGACGAGAATCCCGTGGCGTGCGTCGCCCTTCACGTCTATCCCGACGAGAACCAGGGCGAGCTCGCGTGCCTCTACGTGGCCGACTCGCATGAGAATCAAGGCATCGGACAGAAACTGATCAAGTTCGTGGAAGACAAGGCGCGCGAATTGGGTCTGCGCGAACTGCTGGCGCTTTCGACGCAGGCGTTCACGTACTTTCAGTCCAAAGGAGGATTCGCGGAAGGCACTCCCGAGGACCTCCCACTCGCGCGCAGGGACAAGTACGAACGGAGCGGCCGCCGCTCGAAGGTCTTGGTGAAAAAACTCCTGTGACTCCAACATTCTCTCAGCGAATCGTGTTCGTCGGCTTTGGCTCGGTCGCGCGGTGTACGCTGCCCATTCTGCTTCGCCACATCAACGTCGATCCGAAGCGCATTACCATCATCGATTTCGACCCCGACGAAGCGGCCCTCAAGCCCTGGATCGAGCGCGGCATCACCTTCGTCAAGAAGCGCGTCACAGAGGACAACCTCGGCGCGTTGCTGGGCGAACACCTCTCAGCCGACGACCTCCTCATCGACCTGGCGTGGAATATCGATTGCGGCGAGATCGTGCAATGGTGCCACGACCATGGCGTGCTCTACCTGAACACGTCTGTGGAGCTTTGGGATCCGTACGCCGGGGCAGACAACAAACACCCGACGGAGCGCACGCTGTACTGGCGCCACATGAAGCTGCGGAAGCTCGTCGCGTCGTGGAAAGAGCCTGGCCCGACCGCCGTCATCGAGCACGGGGCCAATCCCGGCCTGATCAGTCATTTTACGAAGCACGCGCTCCTCGATATCGCGGATCGGGCCATCGCTGAGCGGAAGTTCGCCGCCGCGCAGGCCGAGAAGATCGCGCATCACGCCAAGGCGCGGGAGTTCAACCACCTGGCCCACCAGCTGGGCGTCAAGGTCATTCATTGCAGCGAGCGCGATACTCAGATTACCGATCGCCCCAAAGAAGTGAACGAGTTCGTCAACACCTGGAGCGTCGAGGGCTTTCGCGAAGAAGGCACGACGACGGCCGAGATGGGCTGGGGCACCCACGAAAAAGAGCTGCCTCCGCTCGCCTTCGAGCACTCCGAGGGCCCTCGCAGTCAGATCTGCCTGGCGCGGATGGGTATCAACACATTCGTCGCGAGCTGGGTGCCGCCCGACCACCACATCGTCGGCATGGTCGTCCGGCACGGCGAAGCCTTCACGATTACTGAAAAGTTGACCGTATGGAGCGGGACGGAGGCTGTCTACCGGCCGACGGTCCACTACGCGTATTGTCCGGCCGACGTCGCCATCGCCTCGCTCTACGAGCTGCGTGGCCGCGACTTCGACCTGCAGCCACGCATCCGCATTTTGACCGACGATGAGATCACGAGCGGGGCAGACATTCTGGGCGCACTCGTCATGGGCCATCCCTATCAGTCGTGGTGGTGCGGATCGGATCTCGACATCGAGGAGTCCAGGCGCCTCGTGCCCCACCAGAACGCCACGACGATGCAGGTGGCCATCTCTGTCGTGGCCGCGTGCCGATGGATGATCGAGAACCCGCGGCGAGGCGTGTGCGTGCCCGACGACCTGCCCCACGACTACATCCTGGAGATCAGCAAGCCGTATCTGGGCAAGTTCGTCTCGGTGTCGTCGGACTGGAGTCCGCTGAAGCACTACGCGAACGCCTTCCACGGCTTCAACCGGCCTCAGATCGATCTGTCCGATCCCTGGCAGTTCAAGAACTTCCTGATCACCGAAGGAGACTAGTGGACGAGAAAACGCTGCTCCGGCTGGCCAAGACACACGGCACGCCGCTCGTCGTCGTGGATCACAAGGTGTTGCGGGAGAACTACGGGCAATTCCGGAAGTACCTGCCGCGCGTGCAGGTCTACTACGCCGTGAAAGCCAACAGCGCACCGGAAGTGGTCCGGACGTTTTACGAGGCTGGCGCGAGTTTCGATGTGGCCAGCGTGGCGGAGTTTCTGACGGTTCACGAGAACGTCAAGGACCTGCCGGAAGAAGCGCGTCAGGCGTTCATTTGGGATCGCATCATCTACGCGAACCCCATCAAGGCCACCGAAACGCTCGAACAGCTGGATCCCTACAAGCCCCTCGTCACCTACGACAACCTTGAAGAAGTCACCAAGATCGCCAAACACGCGCCACACGCCGGGCTCGTGTTGCGGCTGAGCGTGCCCAATACCGGCTCGATGGTGGAGTTATCCAGCAAGTTCGGTGCAGCGCCGGGAGAAGCGGTAGACCTCATGGCCTTCGCCCGCAGCAACAATCTCGAAGTGGAGGGACTGAGCTTCCATGTCGGAAGCCAGTGCACGAACGTCCAGAACTACATCCAGGCACTGCACCTGGCCTCGAGCGTCTTCTCGGAAGCGAAGGCGCAGGGCATCGAACTCAAGCTGCTGGACATCGGCGGCGGTTTCCCTGCCCATTACGACTCCACTGTTCCCGCGTTCAGGATCGTGGCGCGAACGATCAATCAGGAGCTCGACCGCCTGTTTCCGCCACCGATCGAGATTCTGGCCGAGCCCGGACGGTTCCTTGTGGCGTCGGCCGCGAGTGCTGTCGCCAAAATCATCGGCAAAGCCGTCCGAGGCGGGAAGCTTTGCTACTACATCAACGACGGTGTCTACCAGACCTACAGCGGCGTCATTTTCGACCACTGCCAGTACCCGGTGAAGAGCTTCAAGAACGGTCCCACACAGCTCTGTTCTGTGTTCGGCCCAACGTGTGATGCCCTCGACACGATCAGCCTGGCGGAGGAGCTGCCCGACATGGACCTGGGAGATCTCGTCTACTCTCAGAACATTGGCGCATATTCCGCGGCGAGCAGCACCTACTTCAACGGCTTTCCGCCCGCGAAGGTTGTGCATGTGAATCAGTGAGGCTGCGGCATGTTGCGGCGTCATAAGGTCGTCGCGTAGTCCCGATTGGGACAACACTTGCCACACTCAGCCAGATTGGGACCACCGCATCTCTTGCAGTGCCACAGAATTCGAACTCCATCTCGCTCGCCGGTACTAGCGCGTTCGATTCGGTGGAACGAACGGATATGAGTTGCAGACGGCGACGCCAGGGCATTGTGATACAGTCCAGCAACCAACCCATGCTCACCGACGCTCGCACCCTCACAGAAGGCGCGACGATCGAGGCCGACGTCTGCATAGCTGGCGCCGGTGCGGCAGGCGTCACCATCGCTCTGGATTTGCGGGCGGCGGGTCTGTCGGTCGTCGTGCTCGAGAGCGGCGGCCCAGAGCGCGACGATCAGACGCAGGTCCTTTCCGAAGGGCGGATGATCGGCATCGACACTTGGAACCTTCGGACGATGCGTATCCGGGCGATGGGCGGAACCACCGGACATTGGGCCGGCTGGTGCCGCCCCTTGATGCCCCAGGACTTCCAGGCGCGCGATTACGTGAACCTCAGCGGCTGGCCCATCAAGTATTCAGACATGCTGCCATTCTACCGTCGCGCTTGTGAGACGGTCGAGATCGGTGCGTACGACTGGAACTCGGCGGCGCGAGCGGAAGCCACCGGAAGGCCGCTGCTGCCGGTCAGCGCGAACGTCGATCAGCGGTACTACCAGTTCAGCCCGCCAACCAGGTTTGGTCCAAGGTACGCAGCGGCGCTGGAACAGGCCGAGGACGTGCGCGTGCTGACGTTTGCCAACGTGACCGATATCCGGCTCGATCAACAGCGCGCTCGCGTCGAGTCGTTCGAAGTCCGCACGCTTGAAGGCACTACGCTCCATGTTCAAGCTGCCCGCTACGTGCTGGCGCTCGGGGGCATCGAGAATGCGCGCGTGCTGCTGGCGTCGCGCTCGCAACAGTCCGAGGGGGTCGCAAACGGGCACGACGTTGTGGGGCGCTACTTCATGGAGCATCCACACTACTACGGCTCGATCGGCGTCGTGCACCCAGCCTCGCTCGATCTCTCGTTCTACAAGCGTGCAGAGTCCGATCTCAAGAGGTCTGACGGAACACCCGTGGAAATGCTGGGTGCCCTCGGGCTCGCGGCAAAGGTGTCACGCAGCGAGAAGCTCTTGAACTTTTCGGCCACGTTCGCCGGACCGAGAACCGGGCGTCCGTCGCCCGGGAAGACCGAGAGCGACATTGTCCCGTCAAGCATCGCGCATCAGCTTTTGATGCGCGGCGGCGGGGAGGCCGGAACCACGCAGCTGACGGTGCGATCCGAACAATCGCCCTTCAGGGAAAGCCGCATCATTCTGAGTGAGGACCTCGACGCTCTCGGGATGCCCAGGGTCGCGCTCGACTGGCGGATTGCGCCGGAAGACGACGTCCGAATGCGCCGCGCGATGGTGATACTGGCGAGCGAGCTCGGCGCGGCTGGCCTCGCGCGCACATGGGTTCCAGGCGACTCGTCGCGCCTTGCGTGGCGGCAGGATCCCGGCGGCCACCACATGGGCGCGACACGCATGGGAACAAACCCGGCGGTCAGCGTCGTAAACGCCGACAGCCGCACGCACGACGTGCAGAACCTCTACATCACCGGCGGATCAGTCTTCACGACCGGGGGTGATTCCAACCCGACACTGACGATCGTTGCGCTCGCGCACAGGCTGGCCGACACCTTGAAACGGGTCGCTTCTTCGTCCAAGAAAAACACATGAGAGGCTATCCACGGCGCGAGTTCGTCTTGCGGGCGCTGGCAGCGTGCGGCACGTCGTTCTTCGTGCCCACCACTGTTGATGCAGCAGCACGAAGCTGGCAGACTGGAGCCGACGTCGGCCAAGACGCACAGGGAGCGCAGGCGGCCGCCGAATATTTCGGCGGGCGCACGGACGCTGCCCGCACAGTTGGCACGGCCTATCTTCGCCAACTGGGTCTCGAGCCAACTCCGGCGTCGATCCTCCAGGCTGCGCGCGGCGCCACAAAGACGATTGAACGCGCCTCGAGCCAGGAGAAGGCGATCGAGGCGCTCGTCCGGGACGTGCAGCGCGACTTCCGGGAAAAACGATCGGTGCAGGTCGAAGGCTGGATTCTTTCGCGCACCGAAGTCGAGCTTTGCATACTCACGCTGCTCCCTTAAAGTTCAAGAGTTTTAGAAGTTCCAGAGTTCGGGTTTTACAGCGCGTGCGTTCGACGTACGCGATGGGAAAGTGCTGTGGCAGACCCGCGTTCAGGACGTACCGAAGGCCTCCTCCATCACTTACATGGTGAAGGGCAAAGTGTTACCGATGTGCCCGGAATGAACGGTCACCCATGTGTCCATGAGTCCACCTTCACCGGCAGACGACGTCGTCATCATCAATGGCCCTGCCGATGAGCGCTCCCGCCCCGGCGCCAATGAGCGTGCCCACCGTCTTCCACGACCCGGGAGCGATGATGTTGCCGAGGACGCCACCCGCGACGCCGCCGATGATCAGGCCCGTGGTGCCGTCGTCGCGCCGGCAGTAGTAACGGTTGTCCGAGCCCCGGTAGATGCGGTCGTTTCTGCCCAACCGTCGCGGACCATAGCGGCGATCGTCGCGTCTGTAATACTGCGACGCATCCCAGTAGTAGTCATTACGCGCATCGCGCCGATCTTCACGGCGGTCCCATCGATCTTCGCGCCGATCCCGCCGATCCTCCCTGCGATCCCTCCGGTCTTCGCGCCGATCCCACCTGTCTTCGTAGCGATCCCGGCGGTCCCTGCCCTGGGCCGCCGCGAGCACCGGCTGCAGGCCGACGAATGATGCCAGGAGCAACGCCGTGCTTGCCGTTCTCATGAGGTTCACGTGGACCGACCTCCCTCCAAGTCACGATTGACCTGAAGGAGGAGCAAGGCAAGTGGCATGCCGCGCGCGGATGAGGGATTCGGCCGATTCTTCAGAATCCATCGGCGATGTGTTGTCGCGGAACGGCGCCTTCAGTGGACAGACGTCCTCGACGGGTGACGGGCGAGCTGCGGATCGACCTCGCTGACGCGCATGTCAGCGCTGGGCACGTAGTGGAGCTCCACGACGTCGGTGGGATACGTGCTCGATGTCAATCCGAATCACGGGCTTAGGGCACGGCACAGCGTATGCTGCACCGGCACTTATGCGCCACGTGCTGCTTGGATTTTGTCTTTCGGTGACGGCGTGCACGGGTTCGCCGACGGGTCCGACCGCTTCTCTGAACACAGAATTCACCCTGGCCCTGCCGACGTGATGAGAATCGATGGCACTTCGCTGACCGTTCGCTTTAACGAAGTGTCAGGCGATTCACGATGCCCCGCGGACGCACTGTGCATCCAAGGTGGGAGCGCGGATGTTCGGATCACAGGGCAATCGAATGGCTTGACGCTGAATTATGAGTTGCATACCGGGGACATGCAACCGGTTCAGCACGAGGGCCTCACTATTTCCCTCGTACAGCTAATGCCGTACCCGTTCAGCTCGCGGAGGATTCAGCCCGACGAATACCGAGCCACGCTCAAGGTCACGCGGTAGCCAACGAGAGGATGAATAGCCGCCGGCGAGATCATCATCGCGAAGCGATAGCTCGCTGCCATGCACCTGCAGCTCACCTCCAGACATCCGCTTGAGTGTCATGCCGCTGAGTATACCCATCGCAGAACTGGCCGTTTCAACGTTCACCGCTGTGACTTGTCCCGGCGCGATTCGACCGAATCGATGATTTGTTGAAAGCGAGGATCGGCACGGACATGCTCGAGGCGCGGACTCCTGCGGAACCAGGCGGTGCGCTCGTCGCCGTTGCGAACGGTTCGTTCGAGCCACTCGATGGCTTTCGAGGCATCGCCGATCACGGCGTAGAACTCCGCAACGCCAATCGTGGAAGGGAATGCCGCCGCCGCGAATTTCAGGGTGTCTTGATCCATCGTCTGCAGTGCTTCGTCGCGGTGACCCTCGACCGCCAGCAGAAGAGCCCACAGCTGACGCCAGAGGTAATTCTTCGAGAACAGCGACCGCCTGTCTTCCAGGAGCGTTCGCGTCTTTTCCAGGTCGCCGCTGTCCAGGTACGCGAACGTGAGGTTCGAAATCGCGCTGATATTGTTGGGGCCTGTTCCAGGACCTTCTGCAGCTCCACGATCGCCGTCTGAACGTCGCCTTCTTCGCGGAATGTTTGCGCCAGGAACATACGCGCCGGCGCGAACAACGGGCGTTGATCGAGCACGGTTCGAAATTCCCGCCGGGCGGCCGCGAGATTTCCGGATAGCCACAGCGCGATCCCTCGCCACAGGCGATTGTTCACATGCGCCGGATCCGCTTCTAACGCGCGATCAAGGGCGTCCCACGGTATGAGCTCGCGGCGGCCCTGCGTGAGATAGACGGTTGCGAAGGCTGAAGGCAGCCCGGGTAGATCCGGATTCAGTTCCACCACTTGCTGCAGTTCCTGTTCGGCCCGGTACAGCAGACTGGTATCGTTCGATACCCGTTCAATATCAGGATGGCGTTGTTTGTCGCGTGGTAGCGGAGCGCTTCGGCGAAGCGCGGATCGAGGCTCAACGCACGCTCCAGCACCTGATTGGCACGTACGATGTCGTTCTGCACGCCCTGGAATTGCATGGCGAGCTCGAAGGCTTCGTTCGCCTGCTGGTTGACCGAAGGAGGTCCGCCGCTGCTCAAGCTCGGCGGGGAAGTTCCAGCCCCTCGCCAGATGAAGATCGCTGAAAGCATCGTGGCCGCCAGCACCGAACCCCATGCCCAACGGTTCCGGCTTCGGGACGACCAAAGGTGAGGCACAGACGATGGTGTCGGTACCGCGGGTCCAGCGAACGTCCGAAGCACTTCGAGAGCGCCGCGCAGTTCAGCGGCAGTTTGGTAGCGGTCTTCAGGGCGCTTGGCGAGGCATCGCTCCACGATTCTTCGTAACGCCGCCGGGACGTGTGTCGTAAATGGCGGCACCGGCTCATTCACGATCGCCGAGCTGATTTCAAATACGGTGCCGCCGGAGAATGGAACATGGCCGCTCAGCATCTCGTACAAGACGACGCCCATTGCCCACACATCGCTGCGGACATCCGCAGGTGAGCCACGCATCAGTTCCGGTGCGAGATAGTGCGGCGTGCCGACGATGTTGCCGTCGACCGTCAGCGTCCCGATTGGCGTCTCATCAAGGTTTGCGTTCGTCGCCTGCTTGGCCAACCCGAAATCGAGCACCTTCACATGACGCCGGGCGGTGATCATGATGTTGCCAGGCTTGATATCGCGGTGAAGGATTCCCTGAGCATGCGCCGCATCCAGCGCGTCGGCAATCTGCGCACCAAACAGCAGCGTGGTGGCCATATCCAGCGCTTGATGATTGATGTATTCGCTGAGGGTGACGCCCTCGATCAGTTCCATGACCAGGAACCGCCGTCCATCCGATTCGCCGATATCGTGAATTGCGCAGATGTTCGGATGGTTCAGCGCTGAGGCGGCATGGGCTTCGCGCTCGAAGCGACTCCACGATTCGGTCTCGCCTGAAAGATCCCGCAAGACCTTGATGGCGACGTCCCGCCGCAAACGGCGATCGTGCGCCCGATAAACTTCGCCCATGCCGCCAACGCCCAGCGGACTGTGAATTTCGTAGGGACCGAGACGCACGCCGGCTTGCAGCGACACGATGGTGCAACGGATTATGATGCATCTCAGCATCGTAGACTAACCAGCAACTTCCGGATGTCGTTGCAGGGCGGCGGCCCGCGCAGAAGGTACTGAGGAGAGGATATGAGCAGCAATCGTCGATTCCAGTTGTTGCACCTGGTTCCTGCGTTCACTCTGACGATGGCCAGCGTCGCCGCGGCCCAGTCCGGAACGTCCGACGTCAGCCGGGAGGTGTCAACGCTGCGCACGGAGGTCGAGCGGCTGCGTGCGGAGCTCCATGACCTGCGGACGCTGGTCGTGGAGGATCGGCGCGCGAGGCGACAGTCGAACGAGGACGATCTCACGTCGTCATCTCACGCCGATGCAGTTGCAGAATACGCTCCGGTCGCCGCGCCGAGCCCTAAGCCCTCAGCCATCAGCCCTGACCATTCACTTTACGAGAGAGTGGCACGTCCGGAGAGCGCGGCGATCACTGGCGCTCTGGAAGCCTCGGCGCGGCGACAGGACGTCGACACCCAGGCATCGCTGGACCTGCTTCGGGCGCAAGTCGCCGAGATAGCGCAGGTTAAAATCGAATCGACGTCGCGCATGCCGGTGAAACTGTTCGGCACGATTCACACGAACGCCTTCGCGAATTCGGCGGCGGCGAACTGGTTGGATTCGCCGAACCTGGTGAACGCCCCGCCTGCCGACGGACACAACGGATCGTTCAGCGCGACGCTGCGCCAGACGCGCATCGGACTGACCATGGATGGACCGACGCTGAGTTCCATGCGGTCCAACGCCACCGTGGCGGTTGATTTCTTCGGCGGGATTCCCGGCTTCGTGACCGGTCAGGTGATGGGGCTGCCGCGGCTCCTCGTTGCCTTCGCGAGGCTCGAAGGACAACGGACGGCTGTCGAGATTGGACAGGATCACATGATCCTCGCGCCCGTCGATCCAACGTCGCTCGCCTCGTTCGCGTTCCCCGCGCTCTTTCGATCCGGCAACCTTTATTTACGCGCGCCCCAGGCTCGCGTCGAGTACAGTTTCGGGTCGCACGTCAAGGTCATGGGCGGCATCGTCGCGCCAATCGGCGGCGACTTGCCCGGGGAAGACTATCGGTTCGTGCCGCAGGCGTTCGGGGGTGAGCGATCGCGACGGCCGGCGGTGCAGGCACGAATCGCGATGACGGCTGGCGACCGGGAAACGAACCGACATGCCGACATGGGCGTGTCGGGCCATTACGGATGGGAGCGAAGACCCGAGATCCTCGCCAGGAGCTCTGCGACGGCGGTCGATTTCACCGTGCGATTGGACCACTTCGGCGCGGCGGGCGAGTTCTTCGTCGGCGAGAACATCGACGCCTTTGGTGGCGGCACCGGTCTGGACGCTCGCACGCAGGGGTGGTTGGGCGGAAGTTCAGCTACACCCCGGCGAACGCCTGTCCTTTGCCGCCGGCGCCGGAGTAGACCGGATCCGAGGTCGGCGCCCCCCCATTTTGCCGCGCCACCGGAACCGCAGCGCGTACGGAGCAACCATCTTCTCGCTCACCCCGGAAATCCAGGCATCGTTCGAATATCACTGGCTGGCGACGCTTCCAGGTAGCGGTAGCGAGCGTCGCAACCACCATTTCGACTGGGTCCTCGCGTACAAGTTCTGACCAGACGCATCATGCGACTTACACAACCTTCAGTGTCGAGAGCGGCCGCGTTCGTCAGGAGTACTGTCGCGTCCGGTGTCATGTGCGTGGTCCTGCTCATCGCTGCTGCGCCGGTAGCCGCAGGGCCGGTGTCCGGCGTCGTCCGCACGGTTGGACGCTCCGGCGTCATTCCCGCTCAGAGCGTCGTCTACGCCGAGCCGATTGACGCGGCACCGCCGCGCCAGGCGGGCCGCTTCACGGTGCGGCAGAAGAACAAGACGTTCACGCCCAGGTTGCTGGGCGTGCCCGTTGGATCGTCGGTCGAGTTCCCGAATGACGACAACATCTTCCACAACGTTTTCTCCCTGTCAGGGCCGCAGCCGTTCGATCTGGGTCTTTACCGGAGCGGCCAATCGCAGTCGCGAACGTTCGTGCAATCGGGAACCTATCGTGTCTTTTGCAATATCCATCCGAACATGTCAGCCCTGATTCTCGTCGTGCCGACGCCATATGTAACACTGCCCGCGTCGCAGGGACGATTCGTTCTAGAGTTGCCTGCGGGTCGATACCGTTTGACGGCACTGTCGGAACGCGCCGCTCCGGTGTCTATCGAAGTCACGGCCGAAGCGGGAGCAACACAGGCGCCCGAGCTGACCTTGGATGAATCAGCGTGGATGGCGATTCAGCACAAAAACAAGTTCGGCAAGGATTACTCCACGGCGGATTACAAGCGCTGACGCTCAGCATCCCGGGGCCCGTTTCGTGCACGGGGCGGAGGCTTGACGAAGACTCGCGGCAGCCAGAGCGCGCCCATTACGGCGACCGTAAGAACGGCCAGTCCGAGCAGCAGCAGAGCACGCTGCATGCGCCGATAAGGGGCAAGTGCCTCCTCCCGTGACCTGACGAGGATAACTGACAGTGCGGGCTGCTCCGCAAGATTCAGCTCACGGGCCGCATATTCTTGCGTGCCGATGCGAACATTCACAATGTCGTCAGCGCGACCGCCGGACGTTCGCCATGCAGCGAGCGAACGCCACGGGATTTGTGCCGTGCGGAGCGTCGATGCAAGAACTTGCGTCTCCGACAGCAGGACGATTTCGTCCTGTGTCGCTTCTCTGACCGTGTCCGCAAACCGCTGATCGAGCGGTTCGGCTGCGATCAGATAACCGAACGCACTACTCGCCGCCTCGAGCACCACGGCAACCGCCACGTTGTGCTGGTTTCCAATAGCAACGATTGAAGCACTGCCTTGCGCCGCAATCAGAGGGTCGAACCAGTCGCCCCGGTCATTCGTCGGCTCCGTTGCAGTGTCGTCGGTCCGCGCCAGCATCGTGCCGTCGGGGCCGATCGCGACAAGGAGCGGCAGGCCGGGCGTTCGCTGCTGGTAATGAAGAAGGAAGTCCCGAATCGTGGCGACGTCGGTGGCGAATGCCGCTTTGAGCTCGGGAAACGACGCGATCAGCCGTGCAGTCAGCGTGATACGCGCGCGCTGTTCCTCGTGCAGGCGCCGGGTCACACGTTCGGCGCGGAGCAGATCGTTTGTCAGAATCTCCCGGGCGGTCCGTGCCGTGGCTACGAGCCCGTAGCCCAAGGCCGCCAAGGTCAGACCGAGCAGGGCGCAAGCCGCGGCAACGACCCGGGTGCGCAACCGTCGGATCGATACGTCGTCCAGCGGAGACGCAGCCGCAGGGGGCGGATCACCGAGAGCCTCGAAGAACATCGCGAGATCGCGGGCCGACTCCGGCCGCTGCGCTGGTTCCTTGTCGAGACATCGCTCGATTACTCGCACGATTGAGGGCGACACACCCGGCGCCGCCTGCATGAGAGATATGGGATCTTCCCGCAGGACCGCTGTGTGCGTTTCCGGCACCGTGCCCCGTTTGAACGGATGCGAGCCGGCGATCAGCTCATGCATGACCACGCCGAACGCGAACAGGTCGGAACGGGGCGTTGTCGGTCGGCCGAGGAGCTGCTCCGGGGACATATACCCGATAGTGCCGACCACCATGCCAGTCCTCGTGAGCGTCGGCTGCCCATCCAGGTCAGCCGAGGCCTGGTCAAACAGCGCGATACCGAAGTCGAGGATCTTGACCCGACCGTCGGAGGTAACGAAGATGTTCTCCGGTTTCAAATCGCGATGGATGATGCCGCGATCGTGCGCAGCCGCCAGGCCCCGCGCGATTTGGACGCCGTACTCCACAGCTTCAGCAGGAGCCAGCGAACCACGCGCTGTAAGCTTCTCGCGCAGCGTGCACCCTTCGAGCAACTCAGTGACGACGAAATGCAGATGGCCGTCGGTGCCGACGTCGTGAATCGCGAGGATGTTCGGATGGTTCAGGGCAGCCACCGCGCGAGCCTCACGTTCGAAGCGCGCCAGTGAGTCGTTGCTGACCGACGACACCGGCAGCACTTTGATCGCCACGTCGCGCGAAAGGCGCGTATCGTGCGCGCGGTATACCTCGCCCATTCCGCCGGCGCCAATCGCGTCGAGGATTTCGTACGGTCCGAGGCGGGCTCCGACAGAGAGTTCGCCGGGCTCGGCCAACAGGTCTTCCCAGAGGGGTCCGTCGAAGACGCCGCCGGGCTTCATCACCGGATCGCGCTCGTCTTTCTCACGCAGGAGTTCTTCGACAGCGCTGCGGATCTCAGCGTCGTCGCCACAACGGCTATCGAGAAACGCCCGGCGCACCTCGGGCGGGAGTTGAAGAGCCTCGTCGAGCAAGCCGTCGAGATCGCGGTCGTGCTGCATCAGCCGCTCATCACTTCGTCTGGCGTCGTGGCCTTGCCCCCGGCGCTCCTCCGGCGCTGGAACCGGTGTCGCCAGATGCAGACCCTTCCATGGCGCGTTTGAGCCACGCACGGGCGCGCAGCCAGTCTCGCTCGACCGTACGCGTCGAGACACTAAGGGCCTCCGCCGTTTCCGCCTCGCTGTAGCCAGCGAAAAACCGGCACTCCACAACCTGCAACAGGCGCGGATCTTCTGCCTCGAGACCATCGAGCAGCTCGTTCAAAACCAGGAGCTGTTCGGCTTGTGCTTGAATCGCCACTTCGCGGTCGCCGAGTCCCACGACCTCGCCACCGCCGCGCTTCTGCGCCTGCCGTTTGCGCGCGTAGTCGATGATCAACTGACGCATGCCCCGCGCTGCAATCGCAAAGAAGTGGTTGCGATCCTGCCAGTCCACTCTCCTCTGGTCGATCAGCTTTAGGTACGCCTCGTGAACCAGGGCTCCCGTGTCGAGCGATTGCCCGGGACGCCATCGACCGAGCTGGCCGCGCGCGATGCGGCGCAGCTCCGGATACACGAGTCCCACCAGCTGGTCGAACGCTCCGGGTTCTCCCTGCCGGTGTGCCACGAGCATGGACGTGATGGCTTTGGTTCCCGGCACAGCGATGAACCTCGCGGCAGGCACCCAACTGGGACGCGATCGAGGAGATCGTACCCGCGGCACCGGTTGTGGTGGAGCTGTTATTCCGCGTATTAGAGGGCAAAAGCCGGCAGAGGCGCAACATGAATCGTCCCAGCTTTCTCGGAGCGGCCCTTTCATCGCCACGCGTCGTCAGGTTTTCCCTCATGACAAGGTTAACGTCGAGCGAGACAAAACCGAACGAGACCGGATCTCTCTCGACGTGTCGGGTCTCGGGAACGTTTGACGTATCAACTCAACAAACGACGGGAGTCGTCAACCGCGTCCCAACCTGAAGAGGAGGCCATCATGATGTTCGACACGAGCCCCGATTCGGCACCGAAACGCCGCACGCCGATTGCTTTCGCCCTTTATGTGCCCATGGTGCTTCTCGTGGTCATGCTGTCGGCGCGCGATGCGCGGGCGCAGCTCGGGCTCGCTAACGCAGCGCCCCAGGAGTCCGCTCAACAGGCTACCGCACCGATGGTGATTCAACCGCCGAACGGAGGCCATTGCGGGACGCTGGGCGGACTCTGGACTCGCACACCGGTGCCGACCTGCACCGTGCGCGGTTTCTCTCTGCGCCCGGGCGAACAGCTGGTGATCCGGCGCGGAGCCAGGCTCATCGTGCCCGTCCATTTCGTCAACTCCGGCTTCATCCAGTTGGGAGATCTGAACGATTCCCGACCGGGTGGTGGCGAACTGATCCTGGGCGACGGCAGAAGGATCGCAGGTGCGGGTGCGAACTACGGCTACATTTACGTGATGCCGCCGCATCCTGCTGGAGGAGGATCGTCGGGGCTGAGCAACTACTTCGTGCAGTTCGTCAATGCCAACACCATCTCGAATCTGTACAACGCCAACCTGGGTAGCGGAGGCATCCTGAACAACTTCGGCACCATCTTCAACCTCAGCCGGATTATCAACGTCGGCTTCCTGTACAACGGCCCACGCGCACAGCTCCTCAATCGAGGCCAGTCTGGGCTCCTGTCGAACACACGCGGGATTATCGAGAACCACGGGATCATCGAAGGTCGGGTGACTGGGTCGTGCCCAGGTGACTGTCGATGAGAGGTCTGGTGTCGATGTCGATGGTGGTGTTGGCACAGCCTGCGGGTGTCAACACCACATCCGACATCCCAGTGAGGATTGACACTCCGGCTCTTCTGTTGGGGTGAGTGTCCTTCCTGAAGCACGCACTTTTCGCGATGTCGAACGAGTGGGATTAAATTTGCGGAGTACGCGGATGGAAAGTAGATGAATTGTTTAAGCCTGGTGCTTAGTGCTTGGGTTCGATCGTGGCCGCGAAACCTTCGTCCACGGTGACCTTCCAGTCTTCGTTTGCCGACTCGATCTTGATGTAAAAGGTACGCGCCTCCTCGCTGACGTACGCGACGTCGCGACCGGCGCCTTTGCTGTCGACCACCGTCAGAATCGCGCGGCCGCTGATCGAGCTGCCCAGGATGAGCTTGAACCTGCCTTCACCCGGCTTCGTCTCGTTCGTCGTCTCCCACGTAAATCGGAGGTATCCGCTCGAGGATGGGAACGAGTTGGTTTCCAGATCTCCGCGGCCGGACCAAGACCCGGCGCGCTCCCAAATCATCGTCTTTTCAGCTGGTTTGGGTGGTGGCTGCGAACAGGAGGGAAAGAGAAGTACGACAGCTATGACGGATGAAACAAAAGGGATGAGGAGAAGTCTTTTGACCTCATACCTCATCCCTTTTGCCACCTAACTGACGCGGAGCGTCCTACACGTTGGCCGTGAGCGGGAACTGCCCCGGCTTCTTGGTGTCGAGCGCCTTGACGATGTGATCCACCAGAACCGGCGAGCGGACGAACACCTCGTCGCCGATCGCGTCTGAGATCGCGTTCAGCACCGCATCGCAGGCGGACGCCACCGGGGGCTCGCCGATGCCGCGCGCGCCGATCGGCGTTTCGGGATCGGGTATTCCGACGGCGTCCCAGGCGATGTTGTTGATCGGCACATCGAGAATCGTCGGGGGGCTGTTGTTGTAGAACCGCCTTGCGAGTCCGACTCCGTACCGCTGGTCGTAGATCCAACGGTGACCAATCGCGTGAGCGATGCCGAGGATCGAACGGCCCAGTATCTGGCCACCGAGCGCGGCCGGGTGAATCACGGTGCCGACGTCGCCCACGGAGAGAAAATCCGTGACGGTGTATTTCCCGGTTTCGGTGTCGACTTCGACCTCGGCAAACGCGGCGGAGAAGGACCGCGTCGTCCCGTCGCGCTTGTAGTTGTCCTTCGCCACGCCCATGAGACCCTGCCCGGCCAGAGCCGTCGCGGAGCGCGTTGTCATCGCATTGATGTCTTTGGGCAGCTCGTGGCCGTCGTACACACCTCCGAGCTCGATGGCGCGCTTGGCCGCCTGCGCAAGCGTCATCCCGCGACCACCGCCCTTGCGAGAGACGCGCTCGGCGGCCACGACGTAGTCCTCGGGTCTCCCGCCGAGATCCTTGGCGGCGATCTGTTGCAGCTTGGTAATCGCGTCTGTCGCGGCCGCGTGCGCCGTGCGCGTATGCGCGTGTATCGTCTGGCTGCCGCCCGAGTTGCAGCTCCACGGGAGGTGCAACGACGTATCGCCCCAGACGATCTCCACTTTCTCCCACGGCACGCCGACCATTTCCGCCGCCACGCGCTGGCAGTCGGAGAACGATTCGGTGCCGAGATTGCCGATTCCAGTATGGACGGTCATCGTGCCGTCCGGCTTGATGACGAAGAGACCGTCGAAGCCCACGGAGCCGCCGCTGTAGGAGCTGATGCCAACGCCGATGCCGCGCACCTTCGAGCCGTTGCGCTGCGGGCCACGAGCAACCCGCTCGTTCCAGCTGAACCGCGCCGCACCCTTGTCCAGCGCTTCCTTGATGAAACAGCTTGTCACGTAGCCGCGCTCGCCTCGAGCGTTGGCCGGCCCGAACTTCGCCTTGCCCTCCGGCGCGTTCAGCTTGCGGATCGCTACCTGATCGATGCCCAGCTTGCGTGCCGCTTTGTTGACGATCTCATCCATGATCTGGCAACCTTGAAAGCCGCCCGGCTGGGTGAGCGCGCCGCGCGGCGGCGTGTTCGTGATCGCGGTGATGCCGCGGTAACGGAACGTTTCGGGCTGATACATCAACGACGCGTACCCGCTCGCCGTGTTGCCGTCGCCGCCGGGACCGAACGGGCCGCCTTCGGTCACGGTAAACATATCCACCGCGGTCACGCGGCCTTCCTTCGTGAAACCCACCTTCACGCGGCTGTGCATCGCCGGGCGGGCGCGGCCGATCGCATGCTCCTCTTCACGGCTGATGCGCATCATCACCGGCGCGCCGTTGAGTTTCTTGGACAGGAGCGCGGGAATGATGTCGGTGATCGATCCGCCGCCCTTCGAGCCGTAGCCGCCGCCAGTGTAGGCGTTCACCAGGACGATGTCTTCCGGCTTCAGTTCGAGCCAGCGCACGAACGAAAAGACGGCCTGCGCCACACCCTGCGTGGAGGTGTGGATATGCAGCTTGCCGTTCTGCCAGAACGCCATCGCCGTCCGCGACTCGAGACACTGATGGCTGACGTTCGCGCTCACGAATGTTTCGTCGAGGATCAGCGCCGCCTTTTTGAAACCTTCTTCGACGTCGCCGAGCTTCCATTCGGGATCGGTGAACGTAGTAACCGGCAACCGGCCTTGCCTGTATTCCGCAACCTCAGCCTCGTTCCACTTCACGTCGATGGGCTCGGGAATGCCCGGCGGTTGCCCCTGGGCGGGCGGCGCGGGGCGTTTCCAGACGTTGCCTTCAACCCGCGGATTCTGCGCGCCCGGCACCAGCGACGCGACAGGATCGACGTTGAACGGCAGCGGCTGCCACCGAATCTTGATGCGTTCGATCGCCTCGGCAGCGATGAACTCACTCTCGGCGCACACGGCGAGCACCGGCTGACCCTGATACAGCGCTTCTTTGGCGGCGAGCGCTGTCTCGCTGCGAGGATTGGCCCTGATTATCGTACCGTTGTCGTTGATCTGATCTTTGGGCCCGGGCACATCGTCGCCCGTCAGAATGGCTTTCACGCCGGGCATGGCCAGCGCCGCGCTGGCGTCAATGCTAATGATTCGTGCGTGCGCGTACGGGCTCAACAGCAGCCGCGCAAACAGCATCCCTTCGGCGCGAAAGTCTTCCGCGTATTTCGAGCGGCCTGTCACTTTTGCGCGCAGCTCCGGCGTTGAATAGTTCGCCCCGACGAGTTTCATATCAGCCATATTTACTCCTAGGATTTGGGCTCAACTTTGCCAGAGTTACACCTTTCTGACAAGAGTTCCTTTACTGTTTTGACAAGACTTTCTTTACTGTGGGCGTCTGGTAGCACTTTCCTGGAAAAAAGGCCCGCACGTGTCGGCAATTCGGGAACCCTCTAAGGCTGGAAGGAGGCTCGGTCGCGAATGAATCGAGGTACGCTCAGAACTCGCAATTGCCGGGAAGCATGCGTAATATGTCCTGATTTCCGACAGGTTCGACAGAGTTTCGCTGGACAAGGCATAGTACAGCGCTGTGGTGACGTTCACGTCCGCGGCCTGGGTCCGCTGCCCTAACGCAATAACCGCGCGGATGTGCCCCGTAAGGAAAGGAAGTGGTATGGCCAGGCTCGTGTTCGGAATGAACCAGTCCCTGGACGGCTACGTCGACCATATGGCGTTTGCGCCAAGCCCCACGCTCTTCCGCCACTTCATCGAGGAGGCGCAGGGGCAGGCGGGCAGTGTCTACGGTCGCCAAATGTATGAGGTCATGCGTTACTGGGACGACGATCATCCTGAATGGGATGCAGAGGAACGCGCCTTCGCGGCGGCGTGGCGGAACCAGCCGAAATGGGTCGTCTCGCGCTCGTTGAAGTCGGTCGGCCCCAACGCCAGACTTGTTGAGAATGATCTTGAGGGCGCGATCCGCGAGCTGAAGGCCGAGCGCGACGGGGAGATCGAAGTGGCCGGCCCGGAGTTGGCGCAAAGCCTGACCGAACTTGGCCTGATCGATGAGTATCGAATCTACCTGCACCCCGTCGTGCTTGGTCACGGCAAGCCATATTTCGCCGGGCCCCGGCCGCCGCTTCACCTTATATCTAATGATCGGATTGGCGAGGATGTGATCAGGTTGGCCTACGTTCCTGCTTAATCTCGCGACTCGCCGGATGGACTTGTTTCACTGCCAGAACCGCATCTGTCAGCGCGAGCTACTCAGGCAACTGCTCGAGGTGAGAAGATGACCAGAAACCCTCACTGATCGAGCCGACGCGGTTTGCGCTCGTTCTAGAATCTTCGAGCCTTTGGTCGCGTAATCGTGGCTCGTGCAGAGTCGCTTCGCGCCGGATGTCGATCAGTTCCGGCTTCCACTGCTTCGTCTTCGGCTCCACAAGTCGTCGGAGACACGACCCGCCAGCCTGTCCTCGTATTCGCGGTCGATCTTCCCCTGATCGTCATCTGTCCGTGTGTGGTGCGGCGGGTAGTTGCACCGTGACGCGGAGCCCGCCAGCGGGGCGGGGGGTGAGAGTGAGGGTTCCATCGTGAGCTTGGGTGATGCTTTTGACGATCGCCAGGCCGAGGCCGACGCCTGCGTGGTCGGTGCGTATGCGTTCGGTGCCCCGCCGAAACGGCTCGACGAGCGTGGACACCAATTCTGGGGCGAGTGTCTCACCGGTGTTCTCGACCGTGAGCACCGCAGCCTTGGGGCGGACACTGGTCGTGACCCACACGGCGCCCCGTTCAGGCAGGTTGTGGACGATCGCGTTGTGCACGAGGTTCGTCGTCATCTGCAGCAGGAGCGCATGCGAGCCGACGGTGTGGGTCACGTCGCCGGAGGTCTCGATGCTGAGGCCGCGTTTTTCGGCGAGGGGGAGAAGCGTTTCTGTGGCCTCTTCCGCAATGAGGGACAGGTCGACGCGTTCTCGGGTGAAGGACCGCTGGTCGGCGCGGCTGAGCAAGAGCAAGGCTTCCGTGAGATCGATCGCTCGAGTGTTGATGACGTGGAGACGGTCGACAAGCTCGCCGGTGTCGCGGTTCGGATCGTTGCGGGCCACGTCGAGCAGTGTCTGAGTGATCGTCAGCGGGGTGCGCAGTTCGTGAGAGGCATTGGCGGCGAATCTCCGCTGTTCGCCGACATGGGCTTCGATCCGTTCCAGCATGGTGTCGAAGGCGTCGGCGAGTTCGCGGAACTCATCTCTGCGACCAGGCAACTGGATTCGGTGGGCGAGTGATCCATTCGTGGCCAGGCGTGTGGCGTCTGCGATGCGAGTCAGCGGGCCGAGCATGCGGCCAGCGAGAATCCATCCCCCTAAGAGACCGAACACCAGGAGGAACGCGAGAACGATGGCCGCGGCCGGAGCGTAAGCGCGCAGCAGGAACGAGCGGTTCCCGGGCACCAAGCCGCCGAGGATGCTGATCACATCGTCGGGTACGTATTGCAGCAGGTCGAACGATCGCCCTGGCTGGCCTGCGAACCACGCGGCCGCGAGCATCAGGAAACCTGTCAGCATGAGGAACCCGGCGTAGCTCAGGGTGAGTTTGAGGCGAACGCTCAGCCCAGGTTGCCTAGCCACGATCCCCTCGCCCACGTCCAGGACCGGGTGCTGTGTCGATGCGGTAGCCGACGCCGGGCACGGTGGCGATGATCCCGGGTTCGCCAAGCCGTTTGCGCAGGGCCGAAACCGTGATGCGCACGGCGTTGGTGAACGGGTCTGCGTTCTCATCCCAGGCCCGTGCCAGGAGCTCTTCGGCACTCACGACACCGCCTTCGGCAGCGACGAGGACCTCGAGCACGGCGAACTGTTTCCGGGTGAGCGCGACGTAACGGCCGTCGCGGTAGACTTCCCGGCGGAACGGATCCAGACGCAGGCCTGCGATCTCTCGCACGGGTGGTCTGTTGTGGGCGCGCCTGCGGTTGAGTGCTCTGAGCCTGAGCACGAGTTCCTGAAGTGCGAAGGGCTTGGTGAGGTAGTCGTCGGCGCCGAGTTCGAACCCGGAGGCCTTGTCGTCGAGCCGGTCGGCGGCGGTGAGCATGAGGATCGGCATGCCGCTGCCGGAGGCGACGATGCGTTTGGCGATCTCGTCGCCGGAAGGGCCTGGGATATCACGGTCGAGGACGGCGATGTCGTAGACGTTGAGGCTCAGCAGTTCCAGAGCGGTGTCACCGTCACCGGCGATGTCGGCGGCGATCGCTTCCAGGCGCAGGCCATCACGGATGCCTTCTGCCAGATACGGCTCGTCCTCGACGATCAACACACGCATACACCCTCGATGCTACGAGCCGGGACATATCGTCCGTATATCGAAAACCGCATACGTGCTGACAACACCACGCTGTCCAGACTAACGGTATGTCCCACAGTGAGCCAGCACGAATCGCAGCTCGTCGTATCCGATCGGCCATCCTCACGGCCCTTGTCGTCGTCAGCACGACGACTTCGTCACCTCCAACGGCACTTGGCGAGACAGATGGCACCGTCCCTGAGGGCGTGAGGGTCTTCGATGACGACATTCCGGCCGTGGCCAACCTCGATCCAGGTCTGCTCCGTGCCCTCCGCGAAGCCGCAATCGACGCGGCAAAAGACGGGATCGAGATCGTTGTGAACAGTGGCTGGCGCTCCCCGAAGTACCAGGAACGACTACTTCGTCAGGCGGTCTCGAAGTACGGCTCGGAAGAGAAAGCTGCGCGATGGGTGGCCACCGCGGACACGTCTCCTCATGTGTCGGGACGCGCGGTCGACATCGGGCCCTCCCGCGCCACGGCGTGGTTTTCCAGACACGGCGCTGAGTACGGGCTATGCCGGATCTACAGGAACGAGCCCTGGCACTACGAACTGCGCCGCGAAGCCATCGATGACGGTTGCCCGTCCATGTATGCCGACCCCAGGCACGATCCAAGGATGCAGCAATGACCAGCCGAACGACTCCAGCCCAGGTAACCGGCAGCCTCTCTTCGCGATTCTTCCAGATGTTCGGCGCGACCGCACAGGACGTGCGTCACGCGCTGCGATTGATCCGGCGCGAGCCGGCGCTCACCTTTACCGCTCTTGCCACGCTCGCGCTCGGCATCGGCCTCAACACCGCGATTTTCTCCGTAGCCTACGGCGTACTCTGGCGTCCGCTGCCGTATCCCAATCCCGATCGCCTCATCATCGTCTCGTCAGCGCAGCAAAGCGAGATGGGCGTCAAGACGTTCTCGACCTGGCCGACCGTGACCTACGAGGGGCTGCGCCCGCGCGTCACCACGCTCGATCATCTCGCGGCCTATACCTCCATCGACGCGCAGCTCACCGGACGCGGCGAGCCGCTGCAGCTGCCCGCGCTCGGCGTGAGTCCGAATTTCTTCGCCACGCTGGGCGTCAATCCGGCGCGCGGCCGCGCGTTCCTCACCGGCGCCGCAGCGCCAGACGACGATCGCGCCGCCATCCTCAGCGATCGGCTGTGGCGCACGTCGTTCAAGGCCGATCCGGCGATCGTCGGACAGTCCATCACCATCGACGGCCTGCCCCGTACCGTTGTCGGCGTGCTACCGCCGAACTTCACCTTCAGGCCGGTGATCGCCCGGCTCGGCGCGCTGCCGGACGCGGACATCTTTCTGCCCAATCGCCGGACCGGCGACACCGGCGGGAACGCGCTTCTCTTCCTGCTGGGCCGCATGAAGTCAGGCGTGACGCAGGAACGCGCGGACGCGGAATTGACGGCGCTGGTGAACGAGCCGTCGATCGCGCCCGCCGGCGCACTCACGACTGCCGGTGCATTCGCGCCGAACGTCCGCACGCTCGCGCGCGGGGTCAGCTTGCAGGAGCAAGGCACGGCGTCGGTGCGTCCGCTGCTGCTGATCCTGCTCGGGGCCGTCTCGTTCGTGCTCCTGATCGCCTGCGTCAACGTCGCGAACCTGCAGATGGCGCGCCTCACCGCGCGCCGCGGCGAACTGTCCGTCCGCATGGCCCTCGGCGCCGGACGCCGGCGGATCGTGCGCCAGCTGCTGACCGAAGCGGTCGTGTTGTCGCTGCTGGGCGCGTTGCTGGGCGTGATGCTCGCGTGGCTCGCGACCCACCTGACGCTGCCGCTCGTGCCGCAATCCATGCTCCCACGCCTTGGCGGCATCGTGATCGACGCTCGCGTGATTGCGTTCTGCCTCGGCTTGTCGCTCGTCTCGACGCTGCTGATCGGGCTCGTGCCGGCGCTGCGCGTCAGCGGGGCCGCGTTTGGCGAAGGCCTGGCGCTGCATGCCGGCGGAGCGCGCACGACGGGCGACCGTCAGGGCGAGCGGCTGCGGACGCTGCTGGTCGCCGGGCAGATCGCGATGACGCTCGTCCTCCTGATCGGCGCTGGCCTGCTGATTCACAGCTTCGTGCGTCTCACGTCGGTGTCGACCGGCTTCGAATCGAGCGGGCGCGACGGCGTCGTGCAGACCGTGAGAGTGACGCTGCCCCAACGCTACGCCGACGAGCCCGAACGCATGCGTGCGTTCGCGCGCGGCGTGCTCGATCGCATCCAGTACCTGCCGGGCGTGACGTCCGCGAGCCTGATCAACTCGATGCCGTTCGGGAGGATGTTCATTCAGGACAACTTCGAGATCGAGGGTCAGCCGACGTCGACGCTCAATGCCGGCAGGCCGAAGATCGAGTCGGGCTATTTCAAGACCATGAGGATTCCGCTGCTGGCGGGACGCGAGTTCACCTCACAGGACACGGCGGCAGCGCTGAAAGTGGCGATCATCAGCGAGCGCATCGTGCGCGAATACTTTCCCGGTGGTCCGCACGAATCGCTCGGCCGACGGGTACGCCTGGGCGATCACGGCGAGTGGCTGACGGTGGTGGGCGTGGTCGCGGACATCCGTCAGAGGGGACTCGATCAGCCAGTGACGCCGATGATCTACGTGCCCTTCCAGCAGGAACGCGACGATCCGTTCCTGCTGCGGTTCGTGGCGTTCGTCGCGCGTACGCCCACACCCGGCAGCGTGCTCGAAGGCATCCGAGCGGAAATTCGCCGCGCCGCGCCCGATTTGCCGATCCAAAGCACGGTGACGATGGACGAAGCGGTGGCGGCGTCGGTGGCGCAGCCGCGTTTCCGGACGCTGCTGGTGGGGCTGTTCGCGATGACCGCGATGCTGATCGCGACGTGCGGCCTCTATGGATTGATGGCGTACGCCGTGACGCAGCGCCGCCGCGAGATCGGCGTGCGCATGGCGCTCGGCGCCGACCGCGGCGACGTGCTCCGCCTCGTGCTCACGCGCGCGCTCCGCATCGTCGTCGCCGGCCTGATCGTTGGCCTCGCCGGAGCCGTCGGCGTGACGCGCGTGCTGCAGAGGTTCCTGTTCGGGGTGACGTCGACCGATCCAATCGTATTCACGATGGTCACGCTGCTGCTGTTGGCGGTGGGACTGATGGCGGCATGGCTGCCCGCGCGCCGCGCGACACGGATCGACCCGTGGGCCGCGCTGCGCGCCGAATAGCCGTCACCGGAAGGGACCTAAGAAAGAAAAGCGGCGGGATTGGATCCGATCGAAGTGCTGCGATTCGAGCAGCGCGCGGTCAAAGCGCGTCGGGGCGGCGTCGAGCTGTCCCGATTTTATAAGGGAGTGCCAACGTATGCGACGTGTTACAGCAATTCTGAGCGTGGCGGCGGTTGTCCTGATGGCGGCCGGTTTGGTCGCGCAGGCCAAGCCCAGCTTCGCTGGCGAGTGGAAGATGGTGGCGCTGGGCGGCGGTCAGGGCGAGCCCGGGGTGGACCTGATCATCACGCAGGGCGCGACGGCGATGACTGTTGAATACATGCGTGGCGGCCAGCTGCCAGCGCCGGGGAAGCTCACCTACAACCTCGATGGCTCGGCGAGCACGAACATGCTGGCCGGCCGCGGCGGCGGCGCGCCGACCGAGCAGGTCTCCAAAGCGATGTGGGCTGGCAACAACATCGTCGTGACCACCACGACCGGCGCCGGTGAAGAGAAGCGCACGTTCTCGATGGACGGCGGTTATCTCGTCATCGAAACATCGGCGCCCGGGCGCAACGGGGGAGCCCCGGACATCACCAAGGTGACCTACAAGAAATACGAACGCGGCTTCGGCGGCTAGTTTCGATATGGGTTCCGGGTTCCGGGTTCTTGGACGGATTCAGGGACGCGTGGCCGAAAGGCTCACGCGCCCTTTTTCTTTGTATCTGGAATCTATTTCCAAGCGTGCTCCTTCAACCAGATCGCTGCAACCAGCCGAGCCTCGGAGTGAGGCCGACGATAGCCTGCGACCCTGACTGATGCGACGAGGCACGCTCTCCGCTCCCCCAGGAGAAGCCGATGCCGTACCGGATCGCAGGAATCGACGTACACAAGAAGATGTTGGCCGTCGTGGTGGCCGATGTCGAAGGTCGAAGGCGACTACCGATTCGACCGCCACAAGGTGGGGACCAGCCCGGGCGAACTGCGTGCGCTTGCCGAGTGGCTCGTCGAGCGCGAGGTCGAGGAAGTCGTCATGGAATCGACCGCGCAGTACTGGCGACCGGTGTGGGAGACGCTGGAACTGCACTGGAGACCGAAGCGCCGGACGCGGGAAGGCGCGAGCCCGATCTCCGGCACGCTCCATCTCGCACAAGCGCAGTCGAATCGCGGAGCCGGCGGCCGCAAGAAGGATTTTCCGGACGCGGAACGTCTGGTGAAGCGCCTGGTCGCGCAGGAGCTCACCTTGAGCTTTGTCCCGGACGCCAAGCAGCGGCTGTGGCGGACCGTGATGCGCCGCAAGTACCAGATCTCGCGCAGCCGCGTCCAACTGCACAACCGACTGGAGTCGCTCCTCGAGAAGCCCACATCAAGGTATCCAGTGTGGTGTCCGATCTGCTGGGCATCAGCGCACGCCGCATGCTGCACGCGTTAGCCGAGGGCGAAACGGATCCCGCGGCGCTGGCCGCATTGGCGGACCAGCGCTTGCGAGCGACGCCCGACCAATTGCGCGACGCCTTGGCGCGTGCGCCGATCTCCACGCGGTATATCGGCGGCTCGTGAAGCTCACGCTCGAAGAATTGCGCGTGATCGAAGACCACCTTGCGCAACTCGATCAACAGATGGCGGACCTACTCGGTCATCATCACGACGCGGTCCACCGACTTGCCGAGGTCCCTGGCTTGGGTGTCGATTCCGCGCAGCAGATCATTGCGGAAGTCGGCGCCACGGCCGCGACGTTTCGGTGGCTGCCGGTCGAAGATGCCGCCGATCACCTGCGGGAAGAACTGCAATCGCTTGTCCAACGTCTGGCAAGGTAGAGGAAATTGAGGGAATCGGCATACGTTGTGCCCGGCGAGTTCACGACCGAGGCCATAACCAAGAGTCTGCTGACGCTGCTGCCGGCACGCCACCGTCCATTCACTGACCGCCGATTTACTGTGCTGGACACGTTTGATGGGCGCGTGCGTCGGGCTGCCGCTTATCTCACGCGGGTTGACGTGAACGACGTGTCGACTGTGAAATGGCAGACACTTGCGGGAAGCGATCGTTTCGCGATCCAGACAAGCCGCCCCTTAAGCTTTGCGTGGGATTTGCCCGAAGGCCCGCTGAAGGAGGAAGTTGCCCCCGTCGTTGGGCCACGGCGGTTGCTGGCCCAGGCAGAGGCAAAGGAGCGGGGTTCCGTCCTTGAGATGCTTGACGATCGCGGAAAGGCAATGGCCTGCCTTCGAATCGCAAGCGGGCAGGTCCGACTTCCAACTGCCGACAGCGATTGGCGCCCATGGCCTGCCATGCTGACTTTAACCGCGCTGCGCGGATTCGGCGACGAATACGAGCGGCTGGTGCCGTTGATCGCGAGCCGCCCGGGGATTCAGCTATGTCCAGAGGGCCCTGTCGCGGCGATCCTTCGCCAGGTCGGCGCCTCGGAGCTCCGCGATCTTTCGTTACCCACGCTCGCGCTGGAGCCGGCAGTGCGCGCCGACGTCGGGTCACGGCAGATCCACCTCGCTTTGCTCGAGACCCTCGCAGCCAACGAACCCGGCGTCCGCGGGAACGTAGACAGTGAATTTCTCCACGACTTCCGCGTCGTGGTCAGGCGCGCACGTTCGTTGCTGGGGCAAATTCGCGGCGTCTTTCCGTCTGAAATCGTCGAACACTTCGCCAGCGAGTTCTCGTGGATCGGTCGTCTGACCGGACCTGCGCGCGACAGGGACGTGTTGGTGCTAGCCCTCAGAGGACAGCTCGCAGAATTTGATGCAAATGACATGAATTCGCTCATCGCGTTCCTCGGTGAAACGCAGCAGGGAGAATACGAACGCCTGGTCGAGGCATTGGACAGCACTCGATACCAGCGGCTGCTTGCAGACTGGAAGGCCTTCCTTGAGTCGCCGATTCCATCCGCCCCTCAGGCCGAGTGCGCGCATGACCCGCTTGCCATGGTAGTGGCGCGGCGCGCGCGGAGGCTGAGCAAACGGATTACCAGAAACGCCAAGGCCATCAACGAGAGAACAGCGGCCGAGCAAATCCACGAGATCCGCATCGATGCGAAGAAGCTTCGCTATCTCATCGACGCCGCATCAGTTGGTTATTGCCCGGTCGATGTCAAGTGTATTCTCGCTGCTCTCAAGAAACTGCAGCGCGCGCTCGGAGACTTCAACGATGTGCACGTTCAGGAGACTCTCCTCGTCGACTGTGGCCAGGCCTTCTGCTCAGCCGGGGGACCCGCGGGCGTTCTACTCACCCTCGGCCGGCTGGCCGAACGTTGTCGTCAGCGCCGCGAACACTTGAGAAAAGAAGTTGTCGAGAAAGTCTCGCGGTTCCACGACAAGGAGGTGCGAAAGGCGTGCGAGCGCGCATTCGATTTGCGGGAGCGCGCGATACGCTAGGTGATGACCACGATCGCAAATGTTACCGATCCGCTCGCAATAAAATACTGCCCATCCGCCCAGAATAGACAAAAACCTATCTCATAAACCCAAATCAGGTTGGTGAACGAATAATGGATAGCGTGTTCATGGTTAGATAATCGACGTGACTTCATCGACGATGCTCGTTCGCCTGTTTCTCCCGCTCGCTCTCATCGTGGCGCTCGGCGGGTGTCGTCAACCCGACGGGCCGGTGCCGCAGCCGGCCACCGAAGACGAGGTCAACAAGACGCGCAACGTCAGCCGTGACCTCCTTAACGTCGCGTCCAGGTCGCGCGGCGCTGTGGAGAATCTCAGGGCCAACCTGTCGAACCTCGACGAGCTGAACATGCCGGCGCCGCTCATGGACAAGGTGGCGCAGCGGCTCGAGACTGCGCTGGCAGACAAGAAGCTATCTGAGGATTTGGCTCGAAAGCTCGCCACGCAGCTCTTCGTTGCGCGAACCGCCAGGGAGCTGAGCAAGCGACAGATCGATGACCTCCGGGGTGATATCGGGCAACTGCTTATGAACGTGGGTGCGGATCGTTCGGCGGCCGAGCGCGTCGGCGACGCGATCGAGGAGATGCAGCTCGCTGTCACGACAAAGCTTCGGCGCTGGTGGCACCTCTAGTCGATCCGTTCGCGTGACCACGATTCGCTGGCTGTGTACGGACCGCGCATAGATGCAAGAGCCGCCCCTACCTGCCTACTCCGCCTACGCTGCCGAGACAGACTAGCGATCCACCGTCGGCGCTTCACCGGAAGCCAGTACAAAGGGAGCGGCCCGATCAGCCGGTATGTTGTTACTGACACTCGGCGTCACGATCGAAGAGGGAACTCAAGCTATCCAGGACCATTGGGCGCCTCGACGCAGCATCGGCAGCCTATCGAGACTAGCTTAGCTAGCTGGGTTGCAATGGCGAGCGCGCCACAGCGCCGAGGGCTGACGTGGTGCGGCGGGTCGTCACGGCCGACGATGCGGTTTACGAGGCTGCGGCTAAGGCTCGAAGGTGGTGGCCGATACGTGCGAACATGAATGTATTGCCCACCACCATGACGGCGACCGCGCTCCAGCCCTCCAGTCGACCCAGGACTAGCACCGCTGTCACCACGACGACAAACTTCCAGCCGACCACCACTGAGAGCGGGAAGTACCGGTATAGAAAGTCTCGGCCCTTAGGTCCTCCGTTGCGGAAGAACAGGAAGATGACGCCGGCCAGTGTGATCGCCAGCGCAAGCCAGGCGCCGGCCCGCTCAGGATCACCGACCGGAGGAGGTCCCAGCCGCATGGCGGTGAACTGCAACCAATCGAATGCGGTAATGGCCAGGAAATAGAGGAAGACCCTCAACTCTGAAAGAGAACGGGTCGACAACTGCAGGCTGACGTGAACCGCATCCCACAGGTCGTGGTGACTGAAGGCCATGGCGCATTACCACCGGCGACGGAGAAGTCGCGCACAGCTCACTTGGCGCGGAGGCGAGCGCGCTGTCGTGATGTCGTTGGGCGATCTCCTCGTTGCCTGCGCGCCGATGCAGATCCCCCACGACAGCATCCCACAAATACGATCCAGCCAGCCGCGCAGGCGGCTATAGGGCTTTCAGCACCGCGAGACCGGCGTCGGGCCCTTCCATTCCGCGACGGCCACCGCGCGGTTCATCGTATGGAGCGGCGATGCATCGATTTGTTCCAACATCGCATAGAGATCCGCGATTTCCTGCCAGCGCGTCTGTTCGAACGAAGGCGCAAAACAATGCTCTGCGGCGATGGCGGCCTCGGCGTGGTATTACGACTTTGCCGGCAGGCATGAGCTTTCCGCCCATATCGAGGATATTGTCCTTGAACTTCTCCTTCCACGCATTGAAGGCAGCGTACATGTCCTGCATCTGCGCTGGCGACGGCTGCTGACGGTTCCCAGGCTGGCTGCGTTGGAGGAACAAATATTTCTTGGACATCGGATCTCCCACGAATGCGCCGGCCAGATTGCCGGCAGCTTAATGACGCGCGAGGACGCGCGATTGGACACGCGTGGCTGACGGCTGACTTGCGACCAGATGACTCGCCCGATTTCGTCGGCCCATAACCCGATCAACCTACCAGCGGTCCCGATCCGCTATGTTGGGATTTCGCCGAAGACCTGCTACAAATGGAAACGGGCGCTACGACGAGCACGGTGTTGTCTGCCGGAATCGATCGAGACCGTCACCGTGGCCCGCGGCGGCCTCGAGTCAGGAAGGCCAGCCAGACATTCGCCGGTTATAAACTTTTCGTGACATCAGCCAGGGTGATCCCGTAACGGCCGGCGATGAGGAGACAGGAATGAGACGACTCGCGACAATCGCGATCATGATGATGGCCGTCACCCTGCCGACCGGCCCGGGCCTCGGGCGGGCCCAATCTCCGTCGTTGTCGGCTCCACGCCTTCAGGCTTCGGTAGAGATCGACCCCCGCGACGTCTTCATCTACCGGTACGCTCTTGAAAATGGCGCCGCGAGTACTGCTGCCATCTGGAGAATGACCATCGACATTTCGCTGCCGGCGGGCGCTTCCAGGCCGTCGGCTTTCGGGGTCGCGAACGGGCCGGGCTATTTCGTCGCCGAGTCGTCCGTGCCAGGAAGAACCCTGACGACAGGCCAAGCTATTGCCGTCGGCTTGTCGGCGCCACAGCCGGGATGGAGGACAACACTGGGCACGGATGCGACAGCCCGTTGGATCGCGGTCAACGACGCAGCTCTCATCTCCCCGAAGCAAAGGCTCGCCGGCTTTTCGCTTGCGAGTCATGGACCGCCGTCGCTCAGGCGATTCACCGTCGCTCCCTACATCGATCCTCAACTCGCGCCAGTCGAGCTTCCGCAGCCCGATGCCTTGGAAGCAGAGCGATTCGAGCAGGAGTTCGACCAGTACGTTGAATCACAAAGTGTGACAGGCCTCACGCTGGCGCCTTCAGCTCTAAAGGCCATGACGCCCGATGCCTTGCTTGCGAACCTCGCCAGCCAAGTGGCCCAGGCACGCACGCTGCGGTGGATCTCGAACGACGCGATGACGCGCAACGTGACCGACAAGCTGCAAGCGGCGCGCACGGCGATCGCACGGAGTCAAGTGGACGCGTCTGGGAACATCCTGGGTGCACTGCGCACAGAAGTCGCAGCTCACTCCGGCAAGGGGTTCACGAGCGAGGCTGTGGCCCTGGTGGACGTGAACGTTCAATACGTCCTCCGGCTTCTCGCGAAGCGCTGAGCAGGATCGCTGGAGGGACGCTGTGTGGAGGTTGCTCACCAGTCTGGACAACTTTCGCAACTGGTTGCGGCTGGGCCTGCAGGCCCGCGAAAGGGAATGAAAATCGTGGGATTGGGCAGAATGTCGGTGCTGGGAGCGGCGAGATCGAGATTAGCCATGGAGCAATCGAGGCCGAGCAACTGTTTGATCCGGAGCGTGCGTGATTGACCGAATAATTGAGCGTCGTCGCGCTTGCCTAAGCGCCGGCGATAGCTCGCGACCCTGAGTGATGTGAGAAGGCACGCTCTCCGCTCCCACGAGGAGAAACCGATGCCGTACCAGATCGCGGGGATTGACGTGCACAAGAAGATGTTGGCCGTTGTGGTGGCCGACGTCGAGGTCGACGGTGACTACCACTTTGAACGGCTGAAGGTCGGGACCAGCCCCGCCCAATTGCGCGCGCTGGCCGACTGGCTGGTTGAGCGTGAGGTCGAGGAAGTCGTGATGGAATCGACCGCGCAGTACTGGCGACCCGTGTGGGAGGCATTGGAGCAGTACTGGAGGTCGGTGCGCCGGACGCGCGCAGGAGCGAGCCCCATGTCCGGGACCCTTCACCTTGCGCAGGCCCAATCCAATCGTGGCGCCGGCGGGCGCAAACGGGACTTTCCGGATGCCGAACGATTGGTGAAGCGTCTGGTGGCCCAAGAGCTCACCTTGAGCTTTGTGCCCGACGCCGAACAGCGGCTCTGGCGCACGGTGATGCGCCGCAAGTACCAGATCACGCGCAACCGCGTGCAGCTGCACAATCGATTGGAATCGCTGCTAGAAGAAGCGCACATCAAGCTGTCCAGCCTCGTCTCGGATCTGCTGGGCACCAGCGCACGACGTATGCTGCAGGCCCTGGCCGACGGCGAAACGGATCCCGCGGCGCTGGCGGACCAGCGCTTACGCGCGACGGCGGCTCAATTGTCCGACGCCCTCCGGGCGTGCGCGATCCTCAATCCCGTGTATCGCCGGCTGCTGAAGCTGACCCTGGAAGAATTGCATTTGATCGAGGATCACCTCGGCCAGCTCGATCAACAGATGGCGGACCTCCTCGCCGAGCATCACGAGACGGTGCGGCGCCTTGCGGAAGTCCCTGGACTCGGCGTCGATTCCGCGCAGCAGATCATTGCGGAAGTCGGCGCCACCGCCGCGACGTTTCCTTCATCGAAGCATCTCGCGTCGTGGATGGGCGCCTGCCCTGGGAGCGAGGAGAGTGCGGGCACGAATTACAGTCATCGCTGCCCCAAGGGCAATCGACAGATGCGGCGGGTCCTCAATCAGGCCGCCAACGCCGCCGTGAAGGCCAAGGGTACGATCTTCGCCATCGTGTATCGCCGGCTCGTTCCCCGACTCGGACACGCTCAAGCGATCGGCGCAATCGCCCACCGGCTGTGTCGTCTGATTTGGAAGATCCTCCACGAAGCCATTCGGTACGAGGAACGCGGGCCAGCCGTCAGCGAAGAAGCAAAGAAGGTGAGGGCGCGCAAGATGATCCGGGAATTGCGAAGTCTCGGCTATCACGTCGAACTGCTTTCGGCTCCATCGGGTAGCCCCGCATGATAGCGAGCGATTTTCGACCCTGGCTCATCCGAGAAGCTGCGTAAACCGGCCTTCTTTCTGCTGATTCGCCAGGGTTTCGCGATCGGGTCACCCTGGATCAGTGCACGCGCCTGAATCGACAATAGACGAAGGACTGACGGCTGCCCCACGGCGTGGTGTGAACATGCGGGAGAGGTTCGAGCATCTCGAGTTCCGGCCCGAGTTCGGCAGAGAGGGTGTCGGGCGAGTAGCGCTGCACGGGCAGGCCACTGCACCGTCCGGGCCCGTCGAGCGAGAACGTCGCAACAATTGCCGAGCCACCTGGTTTGAGTATCTGGAGCAGGTGCAGCCGATATCGCTGACGGTCATCGAGGGAGGTCAGAAAGTGGAACACTGCTCGATCGTGCCAGATGTCCATCGGCTTGAGCGTCCACGCTCCGGTCACGTCGGCTTCGAGCCAGGTCGGGATCGCGGCCCGAAGTCCAAGGCGCGCACGCGCTCGGGCCAATGCGGCACCGGACACGTCCAGGACGGCCAAACAGTCCATCCCACGCGCAGCCAGATGATCGATTAGTCGGGAATCGCCGCCCCCGACGTCGAGCACGCACGTATCTGCATCCAAGCCGGCCGCCTCGAGCAGTTGGAGAGACGTATCGGGAAGCGCCTCGAACCAACTCACATCCTGTTCGGCCTTCGTCTCGAATACGTGGTTCCAGTGCTGCTTGCGATCCATCAGTCACCCTCCGGAAGGAGAAGTCGTCCCAGGCGTCGATTCCCATTCTGCCATCACATTGTGAAGCCAGTCTCCGACGTACGAGACCCGGCGTCAGCGGCGAGGAGTCGTCGAGTCCAGTCGACTGGCGAGGTCGCGACACCTCTCAGCAAGCGTATCCCGAACGCGGCGAAAGGCCAGGAGGCGTAAGCCGACTCCGCGCCTTCGATAGCCGCCAGGTCAGGAAAGCCTGTCGCTGCGCCTATACTGGAATACTGGAAGCCACTTCGCCAAGGGTGCAGCGGCCGTCGCTGCAGGAAGATGGATGGTCGGGCCGCCATCCTCGTGGTCGCGAGACCAGGAGGAATCGATTTGGCCGACTCGGGTAGTGGACTCTCCGCACGTCGCGTGTTCGTCGTACCGGCACTGCGATCGAACGCGCCGGCAGATGCCGCCACGATCACTCGCGCGGATCCCCTCTCACCCCGTGCAAGCCTTCGATTGCTCTCTACCAGCCGGTTGATCGCTGGGAGCGCGCCGATTGAGGATTGATGGCCCACACGCGTTCCAAGCTCACTCGCATCATCTTTGACAACTCGCTGCTGCTTCTTGCTGGGACCGTCGCGGCCGTCGTGTGGGCCAATCTCGATCTCGGCAGCTACGACCGGCTGACGCATCCGCTGCACTTCTGGGTGAATGACGTCGGCATGGTGTTCTTCTTCGCACTGGCGGCGAAGGAGGTCTTCGAGGCGACGTTGCCGGGCGGACCGCTCGCATCTCCGCGTCAGGCGATGGCGCCACTTGCGGCGGCGGTGGGCGGCATGGTCGCGCCTGCCCTCATTTACGTCATCCTCACGTCCACCGTCGGCCCCGCGGAGTTGAGCCGCGGCTGGGCGATTCCGTGCGCGACCGACATCGCGTTCTCCGCGATGATCGCCCGCGTCATCTTTCCGAGCGGGCATCCCGCCATTCCGTTCTTGTTACTCCTAGCGATTGCCGACGATGCACTCGGTTTGATGATCCTGGCCGTCTTCTACCCCTCAGGGCCTCTCTCCGTCGCTGCGCTGGCGATACTGATGCCGGCGGCCGTGCTGGCAGCACTCTGGTTGAAGCGGCGCGGTGTTCGCAGCTTTTGGCCTTACGTGATCGGCCCCGGATCGCTCTCATGGACAGCGCTGTACTTTGGTGGCTTTCATCCCGCGTTGGCGCTGGTCCCGGTCGTCCCATTCATGCCGCACAGCGGACGTGATCTTGGGCTATTCGATCCCAGAGAGGATCTCCAAGTCGACACGCTCAACCAGTTCGAACACTGGTGGGCGACGCCTGTGCAGTTCGTGCTGCTCCTTTTTGGTCTGGTGAACGCCGGCGTCCCGTTCGAGCAAGTCGGACCGGGCACCTACTTCGTGCTGGCCGGCCTGTTGCTCGGCAAGCCGATCGGCATCCTGCTGTTCTCCGGCGCCGCTCGACTCGCAGGCGCGAGTCTGCCCGCGGGACTCCATCTCGCGGACCTGGTCGTCATCGGCATCACTGCGGCGATCGGCTTTACGGTCTCCCTCTTCTTCGCGACCGCCGCGTTTCCGGCGGGCACAGCCCTGGCCGAAACGAAGATGGGAGCGCTTCTCAGCTTCAGTGCGGCGCCCCTCGCGCTCCTCGCATCACGCCTTCTGAGGGGGCGAGCCGCCTGAGTTACAATCGACTTCTTCCGCCGTTGGTGGTGGAGTCCACCCTTAACCGCCGCTCCGACCGGACGGCCAATGACTCCTACGGGCGATGCCGTAGGACCCACCCTGCCACGCCGCCTCAGATGGTCCGGTCGCTACGGAGGTTGGCATGCTCGTCTGGATAGTGGTTGGACTTGGCGGGGCCGTTGGAGCGATGGCGCGTCACGGCGTCAATGGGCTCGTACATCATCACTGGCCACTTCTTCGTTTCCCTCTGGCGACCGTCGTCGTCAATATCCTGGGTTGCTGTTTTTTCGGTCTGCTCGCCGGCGCTATAGCGTCGGGACGGCTGCCCATGTCGGTGTATTGGCGAGAGTTCGTCTTCGTCGGTGTGATCGGCGGCTTCACCACGTTCTCCACGTTTGGCTTTGAAACCGTCACGCTTGTTCGGGCCGGTGCTTCCGGTCAGGCAACGTTCAATATCGCCCTTCAACTCGCGGGCGGCATCGGCAGTCTATACGCGGGACTGCTGATCGCTGAGGGCGTGAGGTCGACCATCCAGTAGGAGGGTGAATTATGCGACGGCGGCTGCGGCCGATGCGACTCTCGTCGTTTTCTCGCTGACGGGTAAAAGAGCTGTTGCGGACATCGTTCGCACTGGACCGATTTCGCCGAGTCTTGATCTCTGGCGAGGCAGTGACGTCGTCAGGCCGCTACGTGCAGATGAGTCAGTTCGCGCGTGACGAAAAAACGATGATGACCAAAACCCTAGAGCGCGTTCTTGTCCAGTCTACCGGGGGGATATCTATCTGCTCTCGCACATCATCCACCACTGCAACGCGGAACAGTGCCTCACGATTTGATGCTTGCCGACGCGCACGGGCGCACGTCGCCGATCGGATGCATCGGGTGGCGGGACACATCGAACCTAGGAGCGCCGCCGACTCGCACCGCACTTCCGCCTCGTCGACACGTCTGACACATCCGAACCGTGTTCGGATGATGTCGATGGATTTTTGAATGGGCCACCCGCTGTGTACAATGCGCGAGGGTTGCTCCGGATGCCCACATCACGCCATCTGATCCGGCTTGCCAAAAGGATGAGAAACCGATGCCTCCCGTATCCACATCACTCCTCGCTGACCTCCTGCTCGAAGGCTGCCGCGGACGTGCCGCCGGCTACGACCGTGACAACCGATTCTGCCAGGAAGACTTCGACGAACTGAAGGCCGCCGGCTATCTGAAGATGGCCTTGCCGAAGGAATTCGGCGGGTACGGCTTGACGCTGGCCGAAGCGGGCCGCGAAACGCGCCGGCTGGCCACCTACGCGCCAGCCACCGCCCTCTGCATCAACATGCACCATTACTGGGTCGGCACGGCAGCGGACACGTGGCGCACCGGCGACAAGTCGGTGGAGTGGATGCTCCAGGACGCGGCGGCCGGCGAAGTCTTCGCGGCCGGCCACGCCGAGAGCGGCAACGAAACGTCGCTGTTCTCGTCGACCACCAAGGCCGAGCGCGTAGACGGCGGTTACACGATGACCGGACGCAAATCGTTTGGCAGCTTGACGCCGGTGTGGACCCGCCTCGGCCTCCACGGGATGGACACCAGCGACCCGGCAAACCCCAGAATCATCCATGGGTTCGTGGAACGCTCCACGAAAGGCATATCGACGAAAGACACGTGGGACGTGATGGGCATGCGCGCGACGCGCAGCGACGACACGATCCTCGACCACGTGTTCGTGCCCGATTCGCACGTGGTGCGCGTCTGCCCGCCGGGCATGGCTGGCGCCGATTTCTTCGTGCTCTCGATCTTCGCGTGGGCGCTGGGCGGTTTCTCGAACGTGTACTACGGGCTGGCGCAGCGGATGCTGGAGCTCGCCACCACCCACGTCAAAGGCCAGGTGTCGCTGGAGCTGACGCGATCGAAGGCGTATCACCCCGACGTGCAGCGCGGCGTCGCGGACATCGTGATGGAGCTCGAAGCCATGGGCGCGCAGATCGAATCGGTGACCAGCGACTGGGCGAACGGGGTCGATCACGGCGGTGCCTGGCCGATCAAGCTGGTCGCGATGAAATACCGGGCGGTAGAAGGAGCCTGGCGGATTGCCGACACAGCGCTCGAGGTGTCGGGCGGCTTTGGGATGTTCAAGAAGAGCGAGATGGAGCGCCTATTCCGGGACGCGCGCTGCGGCCGCTTCCATCCGGCGAATTCGTCGCTCTCGCACGAGCTGATCGGCAAGATGGCGCTTGGCATCAACCCTGATGAACAGCCGCGTTGGGGATAGGCCGCGCGGGTTCAGGCGTGCGGCGCGGTTACAGCGACGTTGGGTTTGGTATGTCTTACTGCGCGTGAAGAGTTGATTTCCAAGCGTGTCCCTAGAATTCCGCGGATGTTCAATGATCATTATTGCGGCCGACAAGTAACGGTCAGCGTGTTGCGTCGACGACTCTTCAGATTAAGGTCCCGGGCCGTGGAAGTTCGATACTGCATTTGGCCGTCATTCAATTCGCTAATTCGCACTGGTTTAGGAGCTGGCTCGCCAGCTGGACGATTTCCGCTACTGGTTGATCCGAGATGCAGCGTAAATCGCGTGTTATTGACAGGTTCGCCAAGGTTCGCGAGGTGAGTCTCGAAGAGCGACGCAGCCTTCGGCGTCTCAAGCCGTCTGCGGCCGCCGACGTCAGCCCGATGGACTAACTTGCTACTCGTTAGAGCGCTTCTCGACCACTCGATTTTCGTAGCAAATCCAACAGTTCTAATAGTTTCGACGGGCGGCGATTCGGCGGCTGTTGGCTAGCGTCTTTTGATCTACTCAAGGCTGTGGGTTGGTGGGAGTGGGTGGCGCCGGAACAACGCCGAGCTTTACCAGCACGCCCAGCCAGTCAGCATTTGCATGATGCAGCACGATCTTCCCGTCTTCGATCCGGTCCATCAGCAGAACTCCCCATGTCAGCTGCTTGTTCGTCGGCGCCACTCCCATGAAGGACCCGAGATGCGTGCCACGCAGTGTTGCGCGGGTAGCAACGGTGTCGCCCTCCGCGATCTGGTGCTCGATCGTAGTCTGTAGATCAGGAAATGCGGCGCGTATCAATGGTTGCCGCTCGATCGTTTGATAGAGTCCCGGATGCTCCTTGAGTGCCTCGAAGTTTTTCTTGTCGAGTGCCTCCAAAAAGCGACGGACGATGGCCTTGTTGTCGTCTGTCGACATCGTGGAAGTCTCCTTAACTGGCAAATGTGGAATACATGTGCCGGGTCACTACGATTTCCGCAACTTGCTTCCGTGACGCTGCTTGATGTGGCGGTTTGCTAAGCTTGTCGGCTGTTCACTCGATGATTGTGAAAATCTCGCGGTGCCCAGAGTCTACCAACGGCGCGAGCTTTTGGTAGTACGCCTGCCAATCCTTATCTCCAAAGAGTTTCGGTGCGTAACTTTCAAAGGTGGACATATTCGACACCGTCAATTCCAGGATCAGCGTGTAGAACGGCCCCGTAACATCCGTCAACATACGAGTGGAAAAATCCACACCTGTGACCGCTCGGTTTTTGGATCGCTAGCCCTTCCTTCATGAGAGCGATGGCTTCTCGTGCTTTTCCAAACTTCAACTGGAAGACGTTTCGGATGACGATCATGAAGTAGCTCCTTTGCAATGGTGCAACCGGTCACGGGACGGTCCAGTCTAGCGCAGTGTCTTTGGAGGCGAGATCCGTCGTTCCGATTGCGGACAATGCCTCGACGCGGATCGAAAATTGGTTCACTCACTGTCGCAGCCGACTTGCTTATCCGGTTCCAGGTCCATCAGCCAGACGTCGCCCCTGAAATCGCCGAGCACGCGTGCGCACCTCTCGAAGCCGGACCATCAACGGTGACTCGCAGGTTCGTTTCTAGAAACTCGAAGTCAGGGCGCAACTGGTTGATCCGAGAAGCAGCGTAAATGGCCTGTTATTGGTAGATTCGCCAGGGTTTCGCGAGGCGATAAGACGCACGGAGCCTTTACGCTCGGGCAGTCTGCGGCCCCTACGCCCACCTCCCGCCGTGCTCACGACAGTTGAGGCGATTGATCTGACCCGACCGGTCCGGCGACGTCCGCGGCGGCTCACTCAGCGGCAGAGACCGCCGCTGCCAGAGCCCGGACCAACGTAGCAGGGTCGATCGGCTTTGCGAGGTGCGCCTGAAATCCTGCTCCGAGCGCCCGGGACCGATCTTCGGGTCGCGCATACGCGCTCACAGCGACCGCAGGGACATTTCGATGAGCCGCCATCTCTCGAATCGCCTTAAGTAGCGCGTACCCGTCCATGCCGGGCAGCCCGAGGTCCGTCACCACAAGGTCCGGACGCCACCGGTCCATCTCGCGAACTGCCTCAGCGCCACTCGCCAGAGCCTTGACCTGTGCACCTGCGGCTTCCAGTGCATCGCGAAACATCGTCAGCGTGTCCGCTTCATCGTCCACCAGGAGGATGTTGAGACCCGCAAGCGACGGGTCTGAGTCGGACGCATTCTGTTTCTGTGTGCGCGCATGAACTCGTTGCGTCGATGCGCGGCCGACCGACGCGGCCGTTCCGCTGGCCCGTGGCAAGCGAACCGTGAACGTCGCCCCTTTGCCCGGTCCTCCACTGGACACGTAAACAGTCCCACCGTGTAGTTCGACGAGCTGTTTGGAGATCGCAAGGCCGAGGCCTAAACCACCATGTGCGCGATCGAACCGCGCATCTGCTTGGCGGAACGGTTCGAACACGAATGGAAGGAATTCGGGCGTAATGCCGACGCCCGTGTCGCTGATCGTGGTCTCGATATGCTCGCCGTCGCGCCGAAGTGAGGCCACGACATGCCCATGTTGGTTCGTGAACTTGACTGCATTGCTGAGCAGGTTCCAGAACACCTGCTGCAACCGCGTCGAATCCGCTGTGACGGTGCCGGCAAATGGGTCGACATCGAGTTCCAAAACAATACCCTTGGCATCGGCGGCAGGTCTCACTGCTTCCACCGCCTCCTGAAGCACTGGGGCGACCAGCATCGGCTCTGGATCGAGACGAAGCTTGCCGGTCGTAATGCGCGACATATCCAAGAGATCGTCGACAAGCTGATTCTGAGCGACGGCGTTTCGCTGAATGACCTCGATGGCCCTTTGGCGCTTGTCGCGCGCGATCGAGTCACTCTGCAGCATTTGAGCGTAGCCAAGAATCGCGTTCAGCGGCGTTCGAAGCTCATGAGAAAGTGTGGCGAGGAAGTGGTCCTTCAATTGATTCGCAGCTTCGGCCGCCGTCTTTGCTTCACGCAACGCCATTTCGGTGTGCTTCCGCGCAGTCACATCGATGCCAATTCCATACAACATGCGTGGCGTGCCGTCCTCCGCGTAAACCGCGCGTCCACGACCCTCCATCCAACGCCACGCGCCGTCGGCATTCTTGAATCGAAACTCGATAACGTAATCGGAGCCGTGCTCAATCGCGTCATCGACCGCGCGGCGAACGGCGCTGCGATCATCCTCGTGGACGAATTCGAAATAGCCACCTTCAGTGCGATTCAACCCGCCTGGTTCAAGCCCGAAGAGCTCTTCCAGCTCACGACTCCACCACACCTCATTGGTCGTCAGATTTCGAGACCAAGCACCCATTGACCCACCGCGCATCGCCAGTGACAACACGTCCCGGCTTTCGCGAAGTGCCGCCTCACTGTCTACGCGCGCCGTCACATCAGCGAAGAAGATCGAGACGCCAGCAGCCGATGGGTACACCCGATTCTCGTACCACCGATTCCAATCGGCAACATGAACCTCGAAACGTTTCGTCTCCGCGGCAGCGATGGCCGCTTCAAGGTGCTGCCTGGATGCCCGAATGCTCTCTGCCGGGAACACTTCCCACGGAATTCGGCCGATCAACTTGGTTCGCGGATGGCCCAGCATCTGCTCGGCGGCTCGGTTTACGTATACGTAGCGGAATTCCCGATCCAGTGCGACGAATCCTTCACCAATGCTCTCGAGAATCCGTTCGACTTCCGCCGCGTGATGCCGCAGTTCGGCCTCGAGGCGCTTTCGATCGCTGATGTCGACGACGGTGCCCAGCATGCGATGACCGGCTGCGGTCTTCTCTATTCGGCCGGCGTAGCTCAGCCAACGAGTACTCCCATCCGCAGCGTTGATTCGGTAATCGGCTGCGGGCGCCTCCGTTCCTTCGAGTGCAGCTGCCAAGTGGGCCGCCATGCGTTGGCGATCATCTGGATGAACGAAGTTGCCCCACTCGGCCGAGGCGATCACACCATCTCCGGCCGGCAGCCCGAAGATGCGGAAGAACTCTGCCGAGCAGTGTGCCACTTGATTGCGGAAATCCCATTCGAACGTGGCCACGCCTCCTGCCCGCTGCGCGAGCATCAGCATCTCCTCGCGTTGGCGAAGGACGTTTGCCGCATCACGTTCGCGCTGCTCGCCCGTCCCGCGTTCGGCGATCGCCGCGGCGAGCATCAAAGCCGTGCCGGCCAGGACGCCCATGAACGCCTGCAACAGAATCAAGCTCTGATGCACTTCGGGACCGGCAAACGGTCCGGCCCCCCGCGCCGTGTGCCAGATTGACAGGGCCGATACGCTGAGCACGACCCACGATGTCACAGACGGTCCGCCCTTCAGGGCCGCAGCAATGACAACCGGGAACAGAACGAATTCCAATGGATGTGAGCTGAGGCCGAGCAGCTGACCAAAGACCAAGTGCGTCACGAGCGCTGCGGCTGCGACAAACGCCGCCGCGCGAATCCAATCTCGTCGGGATGACGTCTGTCCGATGGTCGTGAGAATCGCCGGGGCAACGATGAGTGCACCGAGCGCGTCGCCGAGCCACCAATCGAACCAGAGGACCGCGAACCGGTCCCATGCTTGAACGCCGGCGGCGCATAGGGTCATGACCCCCACGCTGGCGCTGATCGCGGTACAAACGACGGCGGCAACGATCACAAAGGCCAGAACATCGCGAACCCGCTGGAACGTCAGCGAAAAATCGCGAACGTGTTGGAGCGCCCAGGTTCCGGCGACGGCTTCGAGCGTATTGCCAGAGGCGATGAGGAGCGCGGTCCACAGAGGGGCTTCGCTACCAGCATTCGCGACGAAGGCGCCGAGCCAGATCGCAGGCCACAGCCGAATGCCAAACATCAGCAACGCCGCGAGAGCGATTCCAGTGGGAGCCCAGACGGTCGTGATCTGCTCAGCAACGTACGCTAACCGGAATCCCAGTTGCGCGGCGCCGACATACGCAATCGCGACGGCGAGCCCGACGAGCACACGCGTCGTGCCACTGCCTCGCTCCTGCGCGTCCAGCGACGGCATTGGTTCCGGGATCTCATTGGGAGCGGAGAGGGTTCGATTCGGCGACTGTCCGATGGTAGCGCGCTCGGTAAGACCCTCGCTCACCTGTCCTCCTGAGCCAAACAAAGCAGAATTCGTCCTGCCGCGACGAGACTCATCGGCTCAAACGAACTGGGCACCGCGGGACTCCTGGAGCATTCTGGTGTCGAGCCAATTCAACCAGTTCGAGATACCCGACGGGATTCGGCAGGACACCTCGATGACGGGCACCTTTGGCTGGATACTTCGAATGCTGGCGACCGCTTCGTCACGGTTGAATTGGACCGCCTTCGCGAGGTCGATTTTTGTGATGAGCGCGACATCAGCGGTGTCGAAGATGGTCGGGTACTTGCGAGGCTTGTCCTCCCCTTCGGTGACGGACATCAAGACCACACGCGCATGCTCGCCGAGGTCATAGCTTGCGGGGCAGACCAGGTTTCCGACATTCTCGATGAACAGCACGTCGATCGCGTCGAGATTCCACTCCTGGAGTGCGCTCTCGACCATCTGTGCGTCCAGATGACACACCGTCCCTGTCGTGATCTGGCGAACGGGCACACCACTCTGCGCGAGTCGCTGGGCATCCCGATCAGTCGCCAAATCACCAACGAGTGCGGCAACCCGTCTCGTGACACGCATTTCCGCTAATGTGCGCTGCAACAGCTCGGTCTTGCCGGCTCCGGGGCTGGAGACGAGACTCACAACGAACACCCCAGACGCGTGAAACCGCATGCGCAACGAGCGCGCGAGTTCGTCGTTCTTGCGCAAGACGTTCTGTCGGACTTCCACGATTCGAGCGCTCAATCCGCTACCTCCAACGCAAACAGCTCGAGCTCGTGCCCTGGGGTTTCCTCGATTCTTAGCGCAGCGCCTTCGATGCACGTTCCCGCGGCGGCGAGATCAAACGAGAACGCGAGCGCGTCCTTGACGACACCGGATCGCGCGCCGAGCCGAAGCCGCACGGCGTACACCTCTGGAAGAATGCGACGCTGCTTCTCCTCGCACGCGAGGTTCACGAGGCTGATGGCGATCGATAGCTCGTGCATGCCATCGCGCACGATACTACGGAGTCCGCGCTCGCGGAATGTTCAGAACTGCTGCATGTCCATGATCGCGACATACGCACGGTCGAGCTAGGTGTACACGCGAATCGTTCGGCTGTGAGGCTCAGCTGCCGTGCTACAGTCGCCCGATGTCTCAACCGTCATCGCGCCTCGTTGAGATGTCGTGGGACCCGGTCACGCGGATCGTCGGCAGCCTCGGCATCCACACGAGAATCGACTTCGAGAAGCGCGAAGTCGTCGATTGCTACAGCACTTCGTCAATCTTCCGCGGCTATAGCGTGTTCATGAAAGGAAAGGATCCGCGCGACGCGCATTTCATCAGCAGTCGCATCTGCGGCATCTGCGGCGACAACCACGCGACGTGTGCCTGTTACACGCAGAACATGGCCTTTGGCGTCAACCCACCTGTCCTCGCAGACTGGATCATCAATCTTGGTGAGGCCGCCGAGTTCATGTTCGACCACAACCTGTTTCAAGACAATCTGGTCGGCGTCGACTTCTGCGAAAAGATGGTTCGTGAAACCAATCCGGGCGTGTGGGAGAAAGCACAAAGCGCCGAAGCGCCACATGCCGAGGTGCACGGGTTTCGCACGATCGCCGACATCATGCGTTCGTTGAACCCGTTCGAGGGCGAGTTCTACCTCGAGGCCCTTCAGATGAGTCGACTCGCGCGTGAAATGTTCTGTCTGATGGAGGGGAGGCATGTGCATCCCTCCACGCTCTACCCGGGCGGAGTCGGCACGGTGCCTTCGGTGTCCCTCTTCACCGACTACATGACGCGCTTGCTCAAGTACGTCGACTTCATGAAGCGCGTCGTCCCGATGCACGACGACCTGTTCGATTTCTTCTATGAGGCGTTGCCGGGCTACGAAGCGGTCGGCCGGCGTCGCATTCTGCTCGCGTGCTGGGGAGGATTCCAGGATCCCGTTGCCTGCAATTTCCAGTACAAGGACATGACAGCGTGGGGCCGTAAGATGTTCGTCACGCCTGGCATCGTCGTCGACGGACAACTGATCACGACGGACTTGGTCGAGATCAACCTTGGCATCCGAATCCTACTGGGCTGTTCGTTCTACGATGATTGGGACAGCCAGGAGATCTTCGTCACTCACGACCCGTTGGGGAATGCAGTGGACCGGCGCCACCCCTGGAACCAACACACCAATCCGCGGCCGCAGAAGCGTAATTTTGACGACAAGTACACCTGGGTGATGGCGCCCCGGTGGTTCGACGGAAAGAATTTCCTCGCGCTCGATTCCGGTGGCGGGCCGCTGGCCCGGTTGTGGGCGACGGCGTTGGCCGGCCTCGTGGATATCGGCTACGTGAAAGCCACGGGCACGAGCGTCGTGATCACCTTGCCGAGGACCGGAACACGGGCGGAAACGACCTTCGAGTGGAAGATTCCACAATGGAGCAATACGCTCGAACGCAATCGCGCGCGCAGCTACTTTCAGGCCTATGCGGCCGCGTGCGCACTGTATTTCGTGGAACGGGCACTCGATTGCGTACACCGCGGCCAAACGAAGACATGGGAGCCATTCACCGTGCCAGAGGAGGGCATCGGGTGCGGATTCACCGAGGCCGTTCGAGGCGCGCTGTCGCATCATATGGTGATACGCGGCGGAAAGATCGCGAACTACCATCCCTATCCGCCAACGCCTTGGAACGCGAGCCCGCGGGACAGCTACGGAACTCCCGGGCCATACGAGGACGCGATTCGCGGCCAGCCGATCTTCGAAGAGAGCAGCCTGGAGAACTTCAAGGGCATCGATATCATGCGCACGGTTCGGAGCTTCGATCCGTGCCTCCCGTGCGGCGTACACATGTACGTCGGAAAGACGCGAGTGGTCGAACAACGGCACGCGCCGACGATGCTCAATCTCATACCCTAACGTGATGCAACCAACCGACGATTCCGCAGCATTTGACGATCGGATCGAGGCACTGACGCGCGAGCTAGAAGCGTCATCCGATGCAGCCGCACGAGCGTCGGCGCGCCAGTTGTTGAGCCTTGTGCTTGAGTTCCACGGCAGGGCGTTGCGGCGGCTCCTGGACATGCTCGGAGACGCGCCGCTGGGCCTTCGTCAGCGGATCACACGCGATCCCCTGATCCTCGCGATGCTCGCGTTGCACGAGCTGGAGCTTCACGACGCGGCTCCTGCTCTACTGCAGATCACCCGTAAACCTGACCCGCCGGTGGCCCCGTCAGTGCCGATCGTGTCACACCCCAGGGGAGCATCGCAGTGCGAGCGGTGCGGCACGGACATCAGCGAGTCGCATCATCACTTCGTGGATATCGTCAGTCGACGACTCTCGTGTGCGTGTCGCGCGTGCTGGCTATTGTCGGGTTCGGAGACGCGCGATTCACTACGGGCAGTGCCGGATCGATACTTGGCCGGGCCACGACTTCGGCTGAACGGTGCGCAATGGGACGCGCTCCAAGTCCCGGTCGCCACGATGTTCTTCATGTTCAACAGTACGATCGGACGAATGATCGCGTTCTATCCAAGTCCTGCCGGCGCCACAGAATCGGCGTTGTCGCTGGGGGCATGGCGCGATGTCGAACAATCGAATCCATGGGTGCGCACCGCGGCTCCCGACGTCGAGGCGATTCTCGTACGCCGACATGCCGACGGCAGCGAACGGTCCGACGCCTTCATCGTACCGATCGATGCGTGCTACGACCTCGTCGGTCGCATCCGCGTCCGATGGAGCGGTTTTGACGGAGGAGACGCCGTCAGAGACGAAATCGAGCGATTTTTTGATGCCCTGGCTGCGCGCGCCGCGGGCGCTGCCGACTTCGTTGGAAGTCAGCGATGAGCGTCGCCGGATTCGATCTCATCGAGGACATCGCGGATGCGGTCATGTTCGAGGGGTACGTGTTGTATCCCTATCGCGCCTCCGCGATGAAGAACCGTTTCAGGTGGCAATTCGGAGTTCTGGTCCCGCGGATCTCCGCCGACTCGAGCGGTGAGCCGTCGCACGCCCAGACAGAGTGTCTGGTCGAGTGCGGGACGGAGGCAGCCGTATCTTTCAAGGTGAGATGTCTTCACTTGCAGAGGCGGAGCATCGAAAAGTGGATCGACGCTTCGAAGGAATGGCGTGCTTGCGAGCGCGTGTCGATTGATGGAGCCGAGTTGGTGGCGTGGGACGAGGCGACGATCGAAACCGTCATGTCCCCTCCGCTTCACCTGGTCGCGCTTGCGGGACAGGCGTACTCGCTCCCGTTCGAGTTCGCGGCGGCAACACAGTGCGAAGTTGTGTGCCGTGCGGACGGCACGCCCGCGGCTCGCGTGACGCGCGACCGTTGGCGAATTTCGGGGTCGGCCAGGATGGCCTCGGAGCGCGTCCGCGCCGAGCTGGTGAAGATCCGTATCCGAATAGATAACACGACGGAGCCGGTGTTCGCGGGTGAGGGCCGAGACGCTGCTCTTCGCCAGAGCCTTCTCGGGTGTCACACCATGCTTCACGTTCAAGATGGACGATTCGTCTCGGTGATCGATCCACCGAAGGATTTGGCAGCGATCGCGAAGTCATGTGTAAACGAATACACCTGGCCGGTGCTAGGTGGTCCAGCCGGTACACATGACCTGGTGCTGTCGGCGCCGATCATCCTGTACGACCACCCGGTGGTCGCACCCGAGAGCCGTGATCGTTTCTTCGACGCCACCGAGATCGACGAGATGCTCGCGCTACGTGTACAGACGATGACGGATGAGGAGAAGCGCGAAGCCGCCGCGACGGATGCGCACGCCGGCCGGATTGTCGATCGCATCGGCGATGCAGGGGACGCCACTCTGCACGGTGCCGTTCGATCGTTCGAAGAACTGCTGAATACGCCGATGTCGGCAGACGGCCCTCGGTTCGTTGAAATAGATTGCACGCGCGTGACGTCAGGCTCCAAAGTGTACCTGCAGCCGCAAAAGCGCTCTGATTCGATGGATATGTTTCTTCGCGGCCGCATCGCCACCGTTGCGGCGGTACATCGAGATCTCGAGAACCGCATCTATCTCGCTGTGACGATCGACGGCGATCCCGGCGCTGATTTGCACGGCGCGTATGGCCGGTTTTTCTATTTCTTCCCAGAGGAAGTACAGCCCTTGGCAGGTGAGTTACGGTGACGGTCCGCCCGCAGCGTGTGCTCGTTGCTGGCCTGGGAAACATCTTTCTGGGCGACGACGCCTTCGGCGTGGAGGTCGTCAGGCGATTGTCCGTGCTGGGACTGCCGGACGATGTCCGCGTGATCGACGTCGGCATTCGCAGTGTGCATCTTGCCTACGAATTGGGTGAGCGGACATATGACACGGTGATTCTGATCGACGTCGTCTCGAAAGGCGGTGAAGCTGGGACGCTGGTACGTACTCGAGCCGGACGATGACGAAGACACTCTCAATGATCGCGTCACGGACGGGCACGCGATTCACCCACATGAGATCTTTGCACTCGTTCGACAGCTGGGCGGTCACTTACCCAGGATGATCCTCGTGGGCTGTGAACCGTTTCGAACCGGCCCCGATGCCGGACTGAGCCCACGGGTGGCGGCCGCTGTCGACGACGCGGTGGCGTTAGTCACGAGGTTGGCGTCGGCCGTAGTACCTCTCATGGCCGTCAGGACCTAGCCATGTGCCTCGCCATTCCCGGCCAGGTCGTCGAGTTGGGTTCGGAGCCTCACCTGGCCACCGTGGAGGTCTCGGCGGTACGCCGCAAGGTCAACATCGATTTGCTGAGTGACGAACCCCTGTCGGTCGGCGACTGGGTGCTGATCCACGTAGGGTTCGCCATGAGCCGAATCAGCGGGGAGCAGGCGGACGAACAGCTGCGACTTCTGAGAATGCTGGGCGAAGACATCCAGGCGATGGAAGAACTCGAAGGGTACCGGTTCGAATGAAGTACGTGGACGAATTCCGGGAACCGGCGCTCATTCAAACTGCGGTCGCGGAGATTGCGCGACTGGCGGATGTTCCACGCCAGTTTCGCATCATGGAAGTGTGCGGCGGCCATACGCACGCGATTTATCGCTTCGGCCTCGAGCAGCTCCTACCGCCCAACGTCGAACTGATTCATGGTCCCGGCTGTCCGGTCTGCGTGTTGCCAATGGGCCGCATCGATGACGGCCTGCGGTTAGCCGTCGAACATGGAGCGATCTTCACGGCGTTCGGCGACGTGATGCGCGTGCCCGGGCGCAACGGTAGTCCCCTGGCGCAGCAGGCGCGTGGCGTTGACGTGCGGATTGTGTATTCGCCGCTTGATGCCCTGCAGCTGGCTCAGCAGCATCCGGACCGTCACGTGGTCTTTTTTGCGATCGGCTTCGAAACGACTGCGCCCTCGACGGCCGTCACGATCCGCCGCGCAAGGCAACTGGGTGTTGCGAACTTTTCCGTCTTTTGCAATCACGTGACCATCGTCCCTGCCATTCGAGCGATTCTCGAGTCACCCGATATGCGACTAGACGCGTTTATCGGACCCGGGCACGTGTCTACCGTCATCGGTTGCCGTCCGTACACCTTTATGGTGCAGCGCCACAAGAAGCCGACTGTCGTATGCGGCTTCGAGCCGCTGGATCTTCTTCAGTCGATTGCCATGATCCTCAGGCAGATTCGCGAATCCCGCGCGGAGGTCGAGAATCAATACGCGCGCGTCGTGCCGTGGGACGGGAACAGCGCGGCGCTGACCGCGATCGCCGACGTGTTTGAACTGCGTCCATACTTTGAATGGCGGGGTCTCGGCTTTTTGTCCCAGTCCGCGCTGCGCCTTCGTGACGCGTACGCCGAATGGGACGCCGAACGCCGCTTCGCGGTCGCCGGTGTGTCTGTGGCCGATCCCAAAGCCGCGCAGTGTGGAGAGGTTCTAAAGGGTGTCCTCAAGCCGCATCAGTGCAAGCTGTTCGGCCGCGAATGCACACCGGAGTGGCCGGTCGGCGCTCTGATGGTGTCGTCGGAAGGATCCTGCGCAGCCTATTACAACCATGTCCATTGCCGAGCCGCTGCAACCAGTTGAAAGCGTCCGATTCCGCGATGCGCAGATCGAGATGGCGCACGGCGCCGGCGGGAAAGCAAGCCGCCGACTCGTCGAAGGACTGTTCGCACCCTTATTTGGCAGTCTCGGCAACCCGTTAACCGACGCCGCCACCATCGCGGTCGCCGGCATCGACGTGGTGATTACGACCGATGCCTTCGTGGTCCGACCGCTGCAATTCCGGGGCGGCTCGATCGGTACCCTGGCCGTGCACGGTACCGTGAACGACTTGGTCGTAGCCGGCGCTTCGCCCTGCGCGCTCGTGGCGACGTTCGTCCTCGAGGCGGGCTTGCGCGGTGACATCCTCGAACGCGAGGCGCGCGCGATGGCTGACGCAGCCAGGCGGTCCGGCGTCCGCATCGTGGGCGGTGACACGAAGGTGGTCGAGCACGGCAAGGCCGACGGGATGTACATCACGACGACCGGACTGGGAGCCCCCGATCGGCGCGTGCGGTGCGGCGCGGCCAGCGTGCGACCTGGAGACCAGATCATCGTGTCGGGTCCGATCGGTGATCACGGGATCACGGTTCTGCTCGCCCGTGGCGATGTCGATCTCGACGCGGAATTGCAATCCGACACCCGATCCGTGGCGCCCTTGGTCGCAGCGCTGATCGAGGACGCCGCCCACGGTCTTCGGTGGATGCGTGATCCGACTAGAGGTGGCGTCGCAACCGCCCTGAACGAGCTGGCCAGAGACTGTGGGCTGGGAGTCGCGTTGTTTGAGGAGCGCCTTCCGGTCCGGGACGAAGTGCGGGGCGCGTGCGAGCTCCTCGGCTTGGACGTGCTTCATATCGCAAACGAAGGGCAATTTCTCGCCGTCGTTGCACCTGCGGATACCGAGCGCGCACTCAGTGCGATACGTGCGGTGTCCGGAGGACAGGATGCGGCGGTCGTTGGCGAAATTCGAGAGACGCCCGCGCGCACCGTCATCGGGTTCTCGCCTTTTGGGGGGAGCCGGGTCGTCGACATGCTGGTGGGCGATCCGCTGCCGAGGATTTGTTGATGGCTTCGGACGAACTGGACGTGCTGTGGATCACTGCCGGGCTTGGCTGCGATGGTGACACGATCGCGATGACGGCCGCGACGCAACCCAGCATCGAGGAACTGGTGCGCGGCGCGTTTCCCGGCATACCACGGCTCCGCCTTCACAACCCCGTGCTCTCACGCGAGAACGGGGATGAGTTCATGGAAAGATTTCGCCTCGCCGCCGCGGGTCAACTCGAACAGTTCATTCTCGTCATCGAAGGATCGATTCCGAACGAGCGCAACAAGGCAGAGGGATACTGGGCGGGATTCGGTACCACTGGCCCATTTGGGCAGCCGATCCTGACGTGCGATTGGATCGACCGCCTGGCGCCGCACGCGTGGGCGGTCGTCGCGATGGGCACATGCGCGACGTACGGCGGCGTGCATGCGCTCGTCGGCAATCCGACGGGCTGCATGGGTCTTCCCGACTACCTGGGATGGCAGTGGAAATCCCGAGCCGATGTCCCGATTGTGTGTATTCCGGGATGTCCAGTGCAGCCGGACAACTGCACCCAGACGCTGCTCTATCTGCTTCAGCAAGCGGCCGGGAAGGCGCCGATGATCCAGCTCGACGAGGCGCTGCGGCCCACGTTTCTATTTCCTCAGACGGTCCACGAAGGATGCGACCGAGGCGGCTACTACGAGCAGGCCGATTTTGCCGCCGAGTACGGGTCGCCTCGGTGCATCGTCAAGATCGGCTGCTGGGGTCCGGTAGTGGTTTGCAATGTGCCCAAGCGCGGGTGGATGAACGGCGTCGGGGGCTGTCCGAACGTGGGCGGCATCTGTATCGGTTGCACGATGCCAGGCTTTCCCGACAAATTCATGCCCTTCATGGATGAACCGCCCGGCGCGCGGATGTCCACGTCAGCTGTCCTGATGTACGGTCGCACGGTGCGAGCCCTGCGAAATTTTACGAAGCTCTCCTTGGAGAAAGAGCCGGATCGCAACCATGCCGCGGGATGGTCAGAGCCCGGCCGCGGTCCCGGTGTCGTTTAGCGAGAAGACCCATGGCGCGGCAGGATAGCTATCAACAGCTGTTGGAGCAGATGGAATCGCTGGCGGGTGGCAGCGCGGAGTCGACGCTCGCCACTCTAGCCGCCGCGATCTTCCCGAACGGGTTTGGCACACTGCATCAGGTCAGCTGGGAAGGCAATGGTACCGGCCAGATTGATCCGCCGATCGCGCTCGGCGCCGGAGCCACAGCCGAACAGCGCACGTCAGAAAGACTTCGTGCAGCGGAACTGCGGTATCGCACGCTCATCGAGCAGATTCCGGCGGTCACTTTCATGGCGGTTTTGGGAGAAGGTCAAAACGAAATCTATGTCAGCCCTCATATTGAAGCGCTACTCGGATTCACGCAAAAGGAGTGGCTCGAAAACCCGTTTCTGTGGTTTACGCAGCTGTACCAGGACGATCAACCACTGCTCTACGAGGAATTCGCGCGCGGCTGCCGAACGGGGGGACCGTTCCACGCCGAGTGCCGTCTCATCGCGCGCGACGGCCGCATCGTGTGGGTCCGGGGCGAAGCGCGGCTCATCAAGGACGAACTGGGTCGTCCGCTATTTCTGCAGGGCGTCGCCTTCGACATCACGGACAGCAAGCGGGCCGAGGCCGTCCTCCTCCGGGAAGCGGTCAGCACGACCGAGCAGCGGTACAGGAACCTCGTCGAGCAGTTGGGCGCGATTTTCTGGGAGGCGGAGATCGATAAACCGGGGTTCACCTTTGTCAGCCGGGGCGCAGAGCAGATCCTCGGATTTTCGTCAGACCGCTGGATCGCGGAGCCAGATTTCTGGTTGAGCCGCGTACATCCCGACGATAGAGCCGGCGTGCTCGAAGCATGGACACACGCGCGCAGTCGTACTGGCGGCACTGCCGAATTCGAGTTCCGAGCGATCACCGCGAAAGGGGAAATACTCTGGCTTCATGAAAAGGCATACGTCTATCAGCCACCCGCCGGCGAGCCCCGCCTGATTGGGACGATCTTCGATATCAGTGCCCGTAAACAAGCCGAAGAAATCCTGCGCCTGAATGCCGCGCGACTCGAAACAGAGACGCGGATTGGCCGAACGCTACACCGAATCGGCTCCGAGCTAGCCAGCGAGTTGACGCTCGAGCGTGTCGTTCAGTTGGCCACCGACGAAGCCACCGCTCTCACGGGCGCGCAGTTCGGCGCCTTCTTCTATAACGTCTTCAACGAGCAGGGAGAAGCCTATACGCTTTATGCGCTGTCTGGGGTGCCGCGCGAGGCGTTTGCAAAGTTTCCGATGCCTCGAAATACCGCGATCTTCGGTCCCACATTCAATGGAACAGCGATTGTGCGCCTGGACGACGTGACCAAAGATCCTCGGTACGGCAAGAACGCTCCACACTACGGCATGCCGAAAGGACATTTGCCGGTGCGTAGCTACCTCGCGGTGCCGGTTACTTCTCGTTCCGGGGAAGTTCTCGGTGGGATGTTCTTTGGTCACGAAAACGTCGGAAGGTTCACGCAGGAGCATCAAGATCTCGCAGCCGGTATTGCCGGGTGGACGGCGCTGGCGATCGACAACGCGCGACTGTATAGCGCCGCCGAGAACGCGAGGCAGTCAGCCGAGAACGCGAAGCAGATCGCGGAGGCGGCGAATCGGGCGAAAGACGAATTCCTCGCCACGATGTCACACGAGCTGCGTACACCTCTGAACGCGGTATTGGGATGGATTCAGATTCTGCGGTCTGGCGCCGGCACCGCGAGCAATCGCGACCGCGCGTTAGCGACCATCGAGCGCAACGCTCGAGCGCAGGCACAAATCATTGATGACCTGCTGGACGTCTCGCGCATCGTCACCGGTAAACTCGCGCTGAATATCGGGCCGGTCGATATCGTGTCGGTTGTCGAGGCGGCGCTCGAGGCCATTCAGCTCCCGGTGTCGGCCAAACCGCTGACTCTGACGAAGCAGCTCGCCGACGTGCCCTCCCCGGTGGCGGGCGATGCGGATCGGCTGCGGCAAGTCGTCACGAACCTGCTGACCAATGCCGTGAAATTCACCCCAGCTGGCGGCCGAATTGATGTCAGCGTTGCAGTACAGCAAGGTCGAGTGCAAGTGCGGATTGCAGACAGCGGCCAGGGCATCGAGCCGGAATTCCTGACGCATGTCTTCGATCGATTCTGGCAGCGAGACAGCTCCACGGCACGCGTCCATGGTGGCCTGGGTCTCGGCTTGGCAATTGTGCGACACCTTGTCGAAATGCATGGCGGCGCCGTCTCCGCGGAGAGTCCAGGAGTCGGGCTCGGCGCCACGTTCACCGTCGAATTGCCTTTGAGCGTGCAAATTGGTCAACTGCAGCCCAATCCATCCGACGATCAACGACCGACCATCATTGACGGCCTCCAGGACGCTTACATCGTTGTAATCGATGACGAAGAGGACTCGCGCGATCTGATCGTGAACATTCTCGCCCCTACAGGAGCGAAGGTTGTTTCCGCCTCGAACGTCGCTGAAGGCCTTCGTGCCGTGTACGAGCGGGCGCCCGATCTCATCATCTGCGATCTCGGGATGCCGTACGCCGATGGGTTCGAAATGGTTCGTCAACTGCGGTTAATGGGCGAACCACACGCCAGCACGCCTGCCATCGCGTTGACGGCTTACGCCCGCGATGAAGATCGGACGCGCGCATTGGCTGCGGGGTTTCAAGAACATGTCGGAAAGCCGTTTGATGTAAAGGTCCTCGTGCAGACGGCCGCCCGACTGATCGCGACAGTGCGCGGGGGCTAAACTCCGTCGATGGTGGCGCTTTACGACCGGATCGCGGAGAGCCTACGCGAGCGCAATCGCGTCTCGCGGTTGTTCTTCGACGCTGAAGGAACGCGGCTGGCCCACGCGTGTGGCGAGATGGCGACGAGATTTTCGCGCGGTGGCAAGTTGCTGGCCTGTGGCTTACGGCACGCCGCCACGGATGCCCAGCACGTCGCCGTCGAATTCGTCCATCCGGTCATCGTCGGTAAACGTGCACTGCCAGCGTGGGACGTTTCTTCCCGATACTGTCCATCAGTGTTAGCGCTGGCGGAACCAGATGATATCGTCATGGCGTTTGATCCGTCTGGAGAAGATCCAGACGTCGCACGGTTGCTCGCCGCGGTGCATGCACGCGGTGCGCAGACATTTGCCTTGGCTGGTCGCGACGCTGACTATGGGATCAGCGTTGTCCATCCCGACCCCTTCATTCACCAAGAGATCGTTGAGATTCTGTACCACGTCCTCTGGGAAACGGTGCACGTGTTCTTGGAGCGTAAGACCACACTGCATGACGCCGGACCCGCAGGTTTCCTATATCCCTTTCTCGCAACCGTCGAATCGGCAACCGACGGCTTAATCGACGAAGTCTCGACCTCGATACGATCAAAGGCTCGCGATGATGAACGGCTGCGGGACGAAGTAGCTGAAGGTCAGTGTCCGACAATTGGCGCCGCGGTGACGGCAATCCGGAAACGCCTCGAACGCGGGGGCAAGCTGATGATGCTGGGCAATGGAGGTTCCGCAACTGACGCGACCGATTGGGCGCTCGACTGTATCGATTCGCCGAAGGGTTATCCGTCAGTTCCAGCGATATCGCTCGCCGCGAATCCTTCCGTTGTCAGCGCGTTGGCCAACGACATCGGAGTCGATGCCGTGTTCGTGCGGCAGATCATCGCCCATGCCCAGCCGGCAGATGTTCTCGTCACGATAACGACCAGCGGCGCCTCGACCAACGTGATCGCGGCGCTTGTAGAGGGTCGTCGGCGAGGATTGTTGACGATCGCCTTAGCCGGGTACGACGGCGGTGAAATCGCGCGGCAAAAACTGGCGGACTTCTGCATTGTCGTAGCGAGCGACTACATCCCGCGCATTCAGGAAGTTCATGCGTCGGTATATCACGTCATGAGCGATCTGATCGCCGGGCAGGCAGCGGCATGACTGCTCGGCGACTTGAACTCTATGGCAGCCGCTCATGCCCGCACACGACAGACCTGCGCGAGCATCTCGAGTGGTGTCACGAGTCCTTCGTCGAGTACGACGTCGAGACCGACTCCGAAGCGTTACGACGGCTGCAAGATCTGCTCCCTGAATCGATGGCCGTTCCTGTTCCGGTCCTGGTCGAGAACGGGATGGTCACGACCGTAGGGTGGCAGGGGCGTTCGTGCTCTATCAGTGGGCTGCCATTGCAGCGGCCATACAAATCATGACGACTCTGAGCGCATGCCGCGTGCGCGTGCGGGGCGTCGTCCAGGGCGTCGGGTTTCGACCGTTCGTGTACCGTCTCGCACGAGAGCATGCCCTGGCCGGTTCGGTCGTTAACTCCGCCGACGGCGTCGACATTCTCATCGAGGGATCGCCAACGGACATCGAGACGTTCGTGGCCGCGCTGCATTCATGTGCCCCGGTTGCGGCGGTCGTCGTGAATGTCCGGACCGAGACCGTCGAGGCGTCTGGCGTCCGCGGATTCTGCATTGGCGAAAGTGTTGGGGGCGGCAAGGCGTCAACCGGCATTTCACCGGATCTGCCAGTGTGCGATGAGTGCCTCCGGGAGTTGTTCGACACCGCCGATCGACGCTTCCATTACCCGTACATCAACTGCACCAATTGCGGGCCGCGTTTTTCGCTGACGACGGCCCTACCGTACGATCGCCGGACGACGACTATGGCGCCGTGGCGGATGTGCCACGAGTGCGAGCGCGAGTTCAACGACCCGTCCGACCGGCGCTTCCATGCGCAACCGATTGCGTGTCCAGGATGCGGTCCCGACTACAGTCTTGTTGACGGTGGCGTACAGCAGCGAGCCGGTTTTGACGCCATCGCAACGGCGGCGCATCTCATTTGGCAAGGCGCCATCGTCGCTATCAAGGGAATCGGCGGGTATCACCTTGCGTGCGATGCGCGGAATGTCGCTGTGGTCGAAACGCTTCGAAACCGCAAGTATCGAAAGTCGCAAGCGTTTGCCGTGATGGTGCCTGACGTTTCGACGGCGTCCACTCTCGTTGAACTGACTGCGCTCGCGGAAGCCGAGTTGCAATCGCGCGGACGGCCAATTGTGCTTGCGCCTGCGCAGCGAGAGCTCGCCGGCGTAGCGCCGGCGCACCCAAATCTCGGCATCATGCTGCCGTACACGCCGCTGCATTACCTGCTGTTCGCCGCAGGCGCCCCGAATGCACTCGTCATGACCAGCGGGAATCGTTCGAGTGAACCGATCGCCTTTGATGACGAAGAGGCCCGACGGCGATTAGCAGGGATCGCAGATGCCTTTCTCGTCGGCGGCCGCCCGATCGCGCGTCGGGTTGACGATTCAGTCGTGCAGACCGGCGCGCTCGGCGTAACCATCGCGCGTCGATCTCGAGGATATGCGCCCGCCGTTGTGGCTCGGCTGCCGACGACCGATCCAATTCTTGCAGTTGGCGCTGACTTGAAAAACACGATTGTGCTTTGCATCGACGGCGACGTGATGGTCAGCCAGCACATCGGCGACCTCGAGCATCACGACGCGCGCGCCGCATTCGAGAAAACGATCGATGATTTCCTTCAGCTCTACGACATCGATCCAGCCGAACTGGTCGTCGCCCACGATCGGCACCCGCAGTACGCCTCGACACAATTCGCCCTGTCGCTTCCGGCTCGACTCCACGTGGCGGTACAGCACCACCGCGCGCACCTGGCAAGCGTCCTCGCCGAACGAGAGTCGCTGGCAACCCGCGTGCTTGGGGTGGCGTTCGACGGAACTGGGTTCGGGGACGACGGCGCAATTTGGGGGGGCGAATTCTTTGTCGGAAGCGTCCGTGGCGGGTTCGAACGGGTCGCCAGCCTGAGACCCGCGCCGCTCCCCGGCGGAGACGCCGCGGCCGTTTGGCCCGTTCAATCAGCGGCGGGATTCGTAGGGCAACTCGACGGCGTACCCGAAGTCGCGCAGACACTCGGATTGCCGATGCGCTACGACCAGGCGCGACGACTGGTGAACAGCAATTTGCGCACCTTCACGACCACGTCTGCCGGACGACTGTTCGACGCCGTCGCGGCATTGCTCGGCTTTACCGAGCAGGTCACCTTCGAGGCCCAGTCGGCGCTGTGGTTGGAATATCAGGCGATAACTGCTGCAGAAGTAGTGCCTGTGCCGTTCGAGTACGCAGACGGACAACTGGATTGGCGGCCCGCGCTTCGCGCCGTGATCGAGGCCCGGCTTGACGGTCAGAACGTCCGCGCCATCGCTCGCGGGTTCCACATCGGATTGGCCAAAGGGGTGTCGCAAGCCGTAACGACGCTGTGCCGTGAACACGGAGTACGAACCGTCGTTCTCAGCGGCGGCGTCTTTCAGAACCAGTTGCTGCTGTCGAACGTCAACGAGTGGCTCACAGTGGGCGGTTTGACCGTCTGCGTAAATCGTGCGGTGCCCGCTGGCGACGGCGGACTCAGTCTTGGCCAGGCGGCGATCGCCTCATTGCGCGCGGAGTAGATTCCGAACGCTCGCGATGACGGGATCGAATGTGAGGGGCTTGTGGAAGACGACGTCGGCGATCACTCGCACCTCGTCTTTCGGTAGCGCCGTGATTACGATGGTAGGAATCACGCGCAACTCCGGTTCAGTACGAAGATGCGTGATCAGGTCGAACCCGCTGACGCGCGGCAGCATCAGATCGACCATGATCAGATTCGGTCGAATTCCACGGTCGAGCAGGTCGAGCGCTTGCTGGCCGTTGTCCGCGGTCAGCACCGAAAACCCTTCCTGCGTGAGGACTTGATACAAGCTCGCGCGAGTATCGGGGTCGTCCTCAACGATCAGGATGCGGTGGCTGTTCGGCATTGCGACTTCTGACGAGGTTTCCCAGTGTAGACCATCTCCGTGACGTCTTTCAATGGTTGTAAGGATGCCCTCGTTCCGCGTTCGATGCGGCGACTCCGCTCTGAGATCCAAGTTCTTTAGAATGGGCGTTTCGAGATGGTGGACTGCGCGCTGGGGCCACTGACGAGCTAGGAAGGCGACCTTTAGGAAGAGCGCTAGAGAGCGTGGGAACTTCCTCACCATTCCGCAACGTACGTGTCTGTTCGTTGCGAACGTTTCCAAGCACGTGAACCTACGTGACGTAAGTGTTGCGGTTCAGCAGACCGTTGTGTGTTAAGGCGACCGTAGAATCAAGCAGATAGCCTGTGGAAGTTCGATAGCGCAGATCGGCCCATGTTGTAACCTGTTGACTGGGAGCCATTTAGGGGCTGGCTTGCCGCACTGGACGATTTCCGCAACTGGTTGATCCCAGAAGCAGCGTAAATGGCCTGTTATTGACAGGTTCGCCAGGGTTTCGCGACGTGAGTCTCGAAGAGCGACGCAGCTTTGCCGACTCAAGCAGTCTGCGGGCCGCTGATGCCCACCGTCCCGCCGCATGCCCACGACAGTTGAGACGCTCGATCAACTATTCCGTGAGGCGCCTCAGGCTCGACAGTTCCCGAATCGTCAGCATCGCGTACCGTCGGTCGACTACTCGCTGCAGCCGACGTCGAACGCCGCGTTGATCGTCTTGTTCAGAAAGCTGTAGGTGGCGGCGAGCACGGCGCTCTGATCGGGCGTCACGGCATCCCTCTTGAGCCCAGGCTGGACGATGACAATCTCGGCATGGAGCGGCTTGAAGCGGTTCATGGAAAGAATCCCGTTCACCTGCTTCACGCTGCCGGAGAGAAATCGCGTCGGACGAAAATCCTTTTTCAGGCGCCTATCCCGCTGTGAAATATGGCGACATAGCTCCCTGAAGCGCCACTTCCATTTTGAGGACCGCACGGCCTGCGAGCAGACTTCGACTACGTCCTTGACCCTGCGGCCAGGCTTCGGTGACGTGAACTTGCAGTGCACGAGCGCGAGTCGAATGCGGTCGGCCTCCTCCTTCATGCAGATCAGGTCCGCGGCTTCGCCTGCTGAGTCGTCGTCGAACACGACCTCGAAGCCGCCTTTCTGATAGTGCCCGGCGGCGCGACTTTGAATCGAATCCTTTCTTTCGGTGGCGCCGTCCCACGTGGATTCCTTCGTCAGGTCGGTTCCGGCCCAGTCCCATACTTCGAAACGCTCCGGCGGTAGCAGAGGAGCGACCTGCTCGTTTGGAGATACAAGCAAGTTGCCGTCCAGCTCAGACATGTCGACGAAGCGGACGATGGGCGGATAGGCAGAGAAGTAATCAGCGAGCGCGCCTTCGAAGCGGCCGAGCCTGAGTTTGAGTTTCTTGCCAGCGGCGTGGGTAACCGCGAACTTCGAATCCGACGCAAGCGTGAGCCGCAGTTCCTCGGCCACTTCATCGGCAGCTACCCTGAACGTAAAGCCCTTCTTGTCAGCGTCGACGTCGCTATGCTCGATGGAGAACATCGAGACTGGCAGTTCGTGCCCATCGGCGGAGAGGACGATGCGCTCTTCGGGCTGATTGTTCATTTCTATCGGCCAGTCGATCGAAAGGACCAGGACATCCGGAACGCTGTCGACTAATTTCGGGATGAGGACGTTCTTGAGGATGTCGCTCGTGACGATCTTGTCGTCGAGCAGCTTGGCGCCAATCTTCTTCGACCAGGCGAGGAACTCTGGAACCGTGCCCTGCTCGCGAGACCAGACGCGCCCCTTGAGCGAGCAGCCGATCGTAACCGGCCCGCCGCCCTCCCAGCCGCCGCCGGAGAGATTCGCCTTTTGCGAACCGGTGGTTTCAGAAATCCCGAGTGCAGTCGCGACGTCGGCGCCGGTGTAAAGGGCGTAGCTCAGATTCTTACGCCCGTGTTTGCGCAGGCCGACGCTTTGAAACTGTAGCCGGTTGATCTTTCCGAGCGTGCGGAAGACGGCATCCCCCACCACCAGTGTGGCTGATGCACCTGAGACCGCCTTGGCAAGATTTTCCCAGGTGCTGCTCTTGTCGCTCGAATAAATGTACAGCAGCTTTTGTTGCGGTTCATAGTGAAGGACAAACAGGTCCCAGTGCGTGTCGTGAAGGTCCTGTGAGCGCGTCCACTGTAATCGCGGTTGCGCCCGCGTGACGAAGAACAACGTGTTGTTGTCCTCGTGGAGCCACGCGCGTTGAACGGCTATGGTGTCGGGCATGGCCTTGAAAAATTTCTTCGGCGCGAAGCGTTCGACCTGGAAGACGACGCTGCTAAACTTCGGGCGCAGGAGATGCTGTGAAATCTCGCGCGACTCCTCGTTGGATTCGTCGTCCTCGATGGGCTTCGACCTGCGCAGGAACTCGAGCAGCGCCATGTGCTGTTTGATCGCGTCCGAGCTGAATTCCTGGAGCAGATGGTTCCAGTCCGCATCTTCGCTGTAGAGCCGGTTCAGCGCCGATGAAACCGACACGTTGGCGATATTCGCGATCACGGTCGCATCGCCGATGCTCTTTGCGGCCGACCGGGTGAACCGTCCGGTGAACTGCAGGAGAACCGCAAGGCTCTTGTGCGTGCCGTGAATGGCCGCAATCTTGAGCTGCGGCAGGTCGAAGCCCTCGCCGAGCATGTCGACGCAGACGACCACGCGGCTCTTTCCCTCGCGCAGGCGCTTCAAGGCCGGCCCAGAGTCTGTTTCCTCCGAGTGAACGAGCTCGGGCGAGAATTCAGCGGCGGTCTTCTTGTACAGGCCGTGAATTGCCTTCGCGCACGCGATGTCGGAACAGCGCGCCATGACGAGGTGATTTAGGCCCGTCTTGAGATCCTTCTTCAGCCGTTCTACGGCTGCTTTGGCGATCGCCTTGTCGCCGTCCTCGTCGTCGATTTCAAATACAGGCTCGAAGGTGATCGGCTTGAAGTAGCCATCCTGTTGGGCGGTCTTCAGCGGGTAATCGAAAATGACGGTCCCATCAACAAGCCGCCCATCGCGCCTGAAGGGTGTCGCCGTGAACTGCACGACGCGACGGTTGTCGAACTTGGCGCGAAAGGCGTCCCAGGAGTCGGCGGGAACATGGTGTGCCTCGTCGACGAACAGCGTGTCGATCCGATCGGCGATCTGCGGCACAAGATCGGCGGCTGTCCCCTGCCCGATGGAACTCATCGTCGACACGATGACGTTGCATTCCTTGAACAAGGCGAGGTCGGCAATCGTTTTGGGGCGCGAAGTAATCATGCCAACTACGGGATTTCTCGCCTCCCCACCCAATACCTCCAACATTCGCAAAAGGCCGAGCGTTTCGAACTTGGCGGCCGTCTGATCGCGCAGTACGCGGGACGGCACGCCGATGAGCAGCGGCTCCGCGCCGTACGCGACGCAGGCGGCGATCATCGCCTCGGTCTTGCCGGTACCGGTTGGCATCACGACGGTCGCGGGTTGCCTGTGGAGGCTCCAGTAGGAGCCAATGGCATGAAGAGCGCCCAGCTGCGCGGATCTCAGGCCATTGATGATGTGGCCGCCCTTGATCTGCTCGGCGCGAAACCGGAAGGCGTCTTTCCAGCTCTCGGCACTTCGCGCGCGCGCCGCCTGCCAGCCCTTCTTCGCGATGAAGGCTTTGACGTCTTCAATCTCCGCGTGCCACTGCCAACGCGTGTGCGTCGGATTGTGGATCAGGACACCGTCGGCGCCTGCAGGAGGGGCCGCGATCTTCGAAGGAACGACGACAATCTTGGCGCCGTTCTCCAGCGTAAACATGTCGGCAGAGCGTCTCGGTGAAATCGCGACGCTGTCGGTCTACTTGATGACTTGTGTCTCTTGGGGCCGCAGGACAAGCGCGATTTCTCCGATCGAACGCTTCTCGCGGTGCTCGAGCGCCGGCAGACTGATCTGTTTTGCGGACACTGAACGGTCAATCTAGCAGGGCATTATGAAATATCCAATGAGTAATGCGGTGCTGGAATCGCCGCGCCACCGGCGCATAGGCCGATTCAGACGCAGCGTATACTCCGGTCTGTGCCGCTCTCCCTCGAAGGCCGAACCCGCAACCTCATCGCGCGGTTTGGCGACTACGTCCAGTCGTTATTGAGAAGTTGCGCATCAGTGCAACCGGCGTTCGACTCGTGGCCTGTACGAACGCCCTTCATCACCTGTTGCCGAATCTGGTTGTACCCATGGACCGGCAGTTCACAGGGGCTTTTTTCGGCTGGAGCCCGTACGACTGGCAGGTGAAAGAGGAGCGCGCATTCAAGTCCGCCTTCGTCGTCTTCCGCGAAATTGCGCACAAGACCCATCCGAGTCGATTCGTGGGGGCCGGCTGGAACACGAGCCCTGCCAAGGTTCTGGACAACGCCATCGTCGGGTACTGCCGCGAGACCCTACTCGATCGAGCCAGTCACGACAAGGCGATGATCGCGCGGACGAAGGAACTCGGGATTTACGATCAGATTGTCGCCGACGCGAAGAAGAATCTGGCAGACTCTTGACGACGCGCCGGCTACGGTCAGGGCGTGCCAGAATTGCCGTGAATGCAGCACATCGATCTCTATTCCGATGAAGCCGCCAGCTTTGAGACCGACGTCAATCTGCTAATCCGCAACACGCTTCATGCCGCCCTGGCGCATCTGTCAGGCACGGCTGATGCGGAGCTGGCAGATATCAAGAAGGCACTCGACAAGGCAACCGACGACGAAGTCCAGCAACACCTCGTCGACGCACACGTTGACGTCCTTGCCATGGGTCTCTCTCAGGCGCGTTTCCTAAGGAGCATGGCCCTGGTCGCGCTCGCGTCACGTCTCCTGCACACCCTCAAGAAGATGGCTCGCTTGGCGGAGCACTTCTGCCCAAGCACGCACGACTACAAGGGCAAGAGCGAGTTCCTGCGCCTGTGGGCGGAATACAGTGCCCGTTTCTCGGTCGATTTCAAGGCACACGCCGACAAGATTGCTTTTGTCGAACCGATGGTCAGAGTCCGGAACCAGGTCGTTCACGAAGGCGCCGAGGCCAACACTTGGAATGACGCCACACTTGAAAGCCTGAGACAGGGCCAGGTGCCTACGCTCGACACCGGATTTTCAAAGGCTTATCCACACTTCGTAACTGGAGAAGGCTGGGATGCCGAAGTAGTCGTCAGCCAGGAGCAACTCGACTTGATGTGCGACGCTTCGGTTGCATTGGTGCGGTGGCTCGCCAAAGAACTGGATGCGCAGGATCAGACCGCCGGCAGCTCGACGTAGCGATTTGCGGTGACCGCATGGCTGCGAGCCTAGGCCCGTGGCAATCCGTTTCTCACGGCTTCAACAAACGCGGCAAAGCGGTCAGTCGTTTTTCGCCGTCCCCGGCGTGTCAATTCTTCGAACAGTGTCGATCTGAGCGCCGAACTCAGCTCCAGCTGAACGCCCTCCCGTCGGGAGCCTCCGTTGCAAATATTGTCTCGACTTTCGCCCTGGAGCGCGGGGGTGCCGTGCCTTTCAACGCTGAACCCGGCTGCTTCTAGAGACTCCCCAACGACCCTCCGCGCTTCGCCGGCAAGCCCGCCGATGAATACAGCTTCGTCGTCGCTGTCCTCACCGTGGATTGTGATCACGAGCGGCGAAGCAGCTACCAAAGCGTCGCACCTTGCTTCCCGAAATCGGGTGCTTGTGATGTGAAGGTCCCTGTTGTTGTTCGGCCGTGTCCCCTCGAATGCATAGAATGAGAAGGTGGTCCCAGCTATCGCCTCGGCAAGCTCCGACGTTTTGGGCTCGATTCCGCCGCCGTGCGGCGCAACAACTGCGACCTGTCCCGGCCGATTGAGAGTGCGGATCCGAAAGTCGCGTCCTTCAACGGCATGCTTGCAGAGTTCATCGAAGCTTTCGTAGCGGTCCATTGTTTACATCCTCTAATCGTCCCTCCGCCGATCAGGAGCGTTGGTTCGCGAGGCCCGTCGATTCTGACGACGACACTCAGCCCGCCAGCCGCTGGTGCGCACAGTGATGTTGGGACGCGCTCTCCACTCCTCGACTCGCGGCGAGCCCCCTAGGCCGTGCTCCCGGACTGGTCCAGCGATGTCGCAGACACGATCGCGATGAATTCCGCAAGAAGCTCGGGGTGATGCTGGGACAGATACCGCCTTATATCCTTATTGTTCAGCAACTTCGACAGATACCCCGACGCAATCACCAAATGTAGAACATCGTCGCCGTACCTCGCTTCAACCATCTTCAGGTCCTGCTGGACGGTCTCCATCTCGCGTTCCATGCGAGCCATCTGGTCCGGCGTAAGGCCGCCGACCTTCTTCGGCTGTTCAGACTTGACCAGATCGCCAGGCCGCTCTCACGAACTGGAGCTTCGAGCAGCTCGCCGGCATAGCCGCCGCGCCGCCGAAATACCTCCGGACGTTACCCGCGGCGATCGCCTCCGATGCGATCAACTACGGGTTTCGTCGTCAACGTCGCGAGCAGCACCAGCTCCTCGTGGACCGCGACGAACCGTGGACCGTCCACGCGGTCACCTCTCCGAGGTACGCGAGGGTCCATCACGACGAGCTGGCCGGCCGGGTGCTCGATCTCATGACCCAGCACCCGGCCTGGTCCCTGCCGCTCGGCTACAAGGACGGCGTCTTCGGCGCTGAACGGGTTCCGTCCGGCGCCTACCTGGGAGACCGAGACATGTTTCTGTTCCTCGTGGACGGCAACCGCGATCTCGACGACCCGACCGATTCGTCGCATGCTGGTTTGTTCCGCGGATTCATTCTCCGGAACAGCGACGTCGGTGCCGCCGCCCTGACCCTGGATGTGTTCCTGTTCCGCGCCGTCTGCGGCAATCACATCATCTGGGGTTTCCAACACGTCGTCGGCTTCCGGCGCCGACACGTCGGAGCGTCGATTCAAGAGGCCTGGACGGCATCGCTCGACAGCGTCCGGACCGCGCTCGACGCAGACCCCGCGCACGATCGCCTCGTTCTCCTGCGGGCCACGTCCCAGGAACTCGGGCCGACGCGTGACGCGGTTGTTGACGCGGCTGTTCAGCGACTCGAGCTGTCGCAGAAGCAGGCCGCGGAGGCGTACACGCTGGCGGAAACGTTCGAGACGAATCCCCGTTCGGTCTGGGGCTACGTGCAAGGGCTCACGCGTTTGAGCCAGCGCACACCTTGGCAGGATGGCCGATTCACCCTCGATCGCGCGGCCAGCCGCCTCCTGACCACGGTCCATTAGACCCGGTCATTCGCCGCTCGGGCACAGCCCCGCGGCTCTTCCACGCACAACGGGCGTCGGCAAACGCCACGTCCTTCACCCGCCCCTCGCGACATCCGTCGCGCAGGTGGCCGCCTTCGCTCCCAGAGCCGGGCGCTCTGCCGGAGGTGTCTGTCATGCGCGACGGATCTAAACACCGACGAAGCACGAGCCCACAGAAGACGACCTGGGCGCCTGAGCGCGCGCAGGTTGACGACTGGCGACAACAAGGCCGCCTCGATGACCTTCGGGCATTAGCCGAAGTCGCCGGCGGCCTTGTCCTTTCGCGGGGGCTGCTGCATGCGCTGCTCGAAGAACTCCACATCAGCGACGACTTCGACGCGCTCGTCGGCCGTGTGTCCCGCCAGCCCGCCAGCCAGTACCCACGGCTGCTCGCCATCGCGCTGCTCCTGAGACACAGCTGGTGTCCGCAGGACCTCGCGCGAACGGCCAGACGACTTGGACTGTCGCGCCAGACCCACTCCTCCTCGGCATCTCGAACAACACCTCGCGACGGCGGCCACCGCCGTCGCGCAGCGGCGCGTACGCCGCTCGCAGAGCCGCGTACCCGCTGAAAGGAGATCACATGTTGAACGAATCGTTCGCGCCATCCGCACCCACACGCAGTCACCGCGTGCGGGAGCTCGTCTGCGCCTACCGGTCGTTACGTGACAACGACGGGCGCGTGGTCGACGTCCCGACCGTGGTGTTGAAGGACCCTCGGACCGCGGCGGCGGTCCTCGCACCGCTGATCGCTGTTCAGCTCGTCGAGGTCTTCGCCGTTGCGTGTCTCTCCACCAAACATCGTCTGCTGGCCTGGCATGTGCTCTCGCGCGGGACGCGAGCCAGCACACCCGTGTCGATGCCGGACGTGTTCGTGCCCGCGTGTCTTACACCCGGCACGACCGGCGTGATGGTGGTCCACAACCACCCGAGCGGCGATCCCACACCCAGCCCGGACGATGCGCGACTGACGCTGCGACTGTGCGCCGCAGCCGACGTGCTCGACCTGCCACTGCTCGATCACCTCATCGTCGGTGACGAGCACCGGTACTTCAGCTTCCGCGAGGCCGGTGCGATGGGAGCCACTCCCGCAAGCCGGTGATGGCAGACATGCCGCCGCTTCGAACTGCGAATTCTGTGGAAGTGCTCGGCCGCGTGTCGGGTAGCCGGGGGAAGTTACCCTCCCCCAGCTCCCACAGAACCGGACTTGTGGGCCTCACATCCGGCTCTTCGGGACGTCGGAGTCGGCGCACTCACGCACGTATTCCGACGTCGGCCTTTCGGCCCGCAGCTATTCCAGCGCAAGTGTCAACTGCGCAGGAGCGATGACGCGATGCATCTCGCGATATCGGTGCTCAAGCGAGAAGAGCCCTTGGTCCGCGAAATATCGCTTGTCGAGAGCGTAATCCACCGGGCCGCAGTGACTGAGCGCCCACAGAGCCTTGCTGACCCTCGTAGACGACGCGCCATGCGGTGCTGGGCCGCGCTCCCATCCGGATGAGACGACGAACGATGAAGCGCCGGCGCTTCCACTGCCGCAGCAGCAGAGCGCGCAGGCGCCGCCTGATATGCGCATCGAGGGTGTGGAGGGTGCGCACCACGGCATCGGTGCAGCTCGCTCCGAAGAAATTCAGCCATCCGCGGAGGTACGTGTTGAGCGTGGCAATGCAGCCCTTGAGGGACTGGCCCCACGCTCGCGGCGTCAGCTCGCGGATTCTTGCGTCGATGCGGGCTTTCGACCGCTTCGACAGGAAGACTTCGACCGTGCCGTCCTCCGGCTTGCGCCGGAGGCTGAAGCCGACGAAGTGCCGTTCTTCGGGTCGCGCCACCGCACTCTTGGCCTGGTTCACCTTGAGGCGCAACCGCCGTTCGATGAACCGGACCACACTGGCCATCACCCGGTGCCCCGCGCGTTCGCTTCGGACGTAGATGTTCGCGTCGTCAGCGTAGCGCACGAAGTGGTAGCCGCGCCGGGCAAACTCGCGGTCGAGTTCGTCCAGCACGATGTTACTGAGCAGCGGCGACAGCGGCCCCCCTTGCGGCACGCCTTCCTCCGTGCTCACCACCACGCCGTCGGGCATCACCACCTTGGCCTTCAGCATCCGGTGGATGAGCACGAGCAGCCGCCGGTCTGTGACCCTCGTCTCCAGCCGCGCCATCAAGCGTTGATGGTGGACTCGGTCGAAGAATTTCTCGAGGTCGAGATCGACGACCCACTCGTACCCGTTCTCCAGATACCTCTTTGCCTCGGCGATGGCCGTGTGACAGCTGCGTCCCGGTCGGAAGCCATGGCTCGATGGGTGAAAGGTCGGCTCCCAGTGCGGGCTGAGCACGCGGTACACGGCCTGCTGGACCCACCGGTCGACCACATCGGGAATGCCAAGGCCACGCTCGCCGCCCCCTGCCTTCGGAATCCACACCCGGCGAATCATCCCCGGGCGATAGGTTCCGTCGAGCAAAGCACGACGAAGCGCCGGAAGAAGCTCGCCGAGGTGCTTGCGCACTTCGTCGATGCTCCGTCCGTCCGGGCCGGGCGCCCCGCGGTTCTGTGCCACCTCCTCGAACGCACATATCAGGTTTCCATCGTTCGCCACCGCCTCCATCGTCATCGCCGGCAGGGGTACTTCGAGCGTGTCTCTCGACTTCGGCACCGCAGACCGGACAGAGGGTGCGGGTTGGCCCGTCTCTGTGCCGGGAACGGCCCCTTGCGGGCTGTCGGCTGTCTCGGGAAACAAATCTCGTTGGCCTGCCTGTTCGCTGGCCGTGGTCGCCTTCCCTCCCCGCGGGTTGCGCGCGGGTGGGACCGCCTTTCGACGGCCTTCCGGTACTACGCGACCATCCGACTCCTCTCGTCTCATCGTCATCTCGTCGTTGGTTCCTCGATGACTACCGCGCTTCACGCGGAAGCCGAGAGGTCTCCTCGGGTAAGCACACAGAACTTCGTACCGACGCCGTCGCCTATACGCCCGCCTGTCCGACGGATATGGGCTTCACTGCCGTTGGCCAGCTCACCCCAGGTCCGGACGCCTCTCACAGCGCTTCGCTTTCGCTCGGTTCGGTACTGCATCGTTGGACTTCTACCGGACGCCCCCTCGCGGGACTTGCGATGTTGCGAACGCCCTTGTCTCGTTGATGGTGGGTTTCCTCCGTCAGGACCCCAAGAGGACTTGACCACTACATGTCTCACCTCGTTGTTCTGTGTGCATGCCGAGCACACCAAGGCTTCGCTCGCTGCGCTCGCCGCTGGCGCGGCCTTGACTCGGACCTCCGCACTTCACACGGAGGCATTTATCGAAGCGGCGGGGGATCTCGAAGAACGAAGAAAGGAGAACACCCATGACTGAACGGTCGCTCACACCCAACATCACGGTGACGATCGGCCACCACACGCGGATCTACTTCGCGTTTGTCACCACCGCACCAACGGAGCTCGACTCGCCGGCGACCGTCACGCTGCACTCGGCGGCGTTCGCCGACGTGGCTGGTTTCGCCGCTGAACCCATCACGCTCGACAACACCCGTGCCCGGACACCGGCGCGTTTAGTGCTCGTCGATGCGATGGAGCTCGCCTGGCAACGCGCACAGTGCCGCGGCCACCAGCATCTGCTGTTGCCTGCGGATCCCGTGCTCGTCGGCCTCAACACGCTGCAGCACTGGCTCTGGCAACGGCTTCAAGCCCCAGTGACCAACCAGGTCGCAGCATGACTCGCTCAACTCACTCGTCGGCGTTAACCGCTCGCCGAGGAGGCGAGCTTCTCAGGAGGTCACATCATGGTCGTCAAGATCGTTCCGAACGAAAAAGCCCAGCCGCCCGGCAAACTCGCGGATGCCGAGCTGCATTTCACCGACGGCGTGCTCGACGGCTTGAAGCTGATCGGGTTTGCCGTGTGGGAGCGCCGCAGCGGCAGTGGCCGCAACGTCACGTTCCCCGCGCGGCAGTATTCGGTCAACGGTGAGCGGCGCAGCTACGCACTGCTGCGCCCGATCGCCGATGCAGTGGCACAAGAGAGCGTGCGGGATCTTGTGCTTCAAGCCTATGCCGCCTTCGAGCATGAACAGGCGGCGGAGGCCGCGTCGTAGGCCGACGAATCCAGGCGCAGCCTTCAAGGCTGCACCTGGGCTCGATTCACCCGGGGAACGTCATGCCAAGAATCGCCAAACCTCGCGTTCTCGAGGAAGGCCGCCGGAAGGCAGCGGCCAACAGGCGACTCGTGTCCGACGCGAACGAGCCTGCAGAAACGGTTGACGAAGTTGAGCGGAAGTTCCTCGAGCCAGTTGCCCGATACCTAGCGATCCTGCAAGAATGGTCCTTGGAACGCCCTTCCGACGGCACTGGCACCGTTCCGAAATCCGAACAGCCATGAAGAGCCGTGCCCGCCAGCAGCCTGCCGCAAAGCCTTCACCGGGCCGTACTGCGGTGATGTACGTCCGCGTTTCATCCAAAGAGCAGGAACAGGGATTCTCGATTCCGGCGCAAAGACAACTGCTCCACGAATACGCGCAGCGTGAAGGCATTCACGTCGTTCAGGAATTCGAAGATGTCGAGACCGCCAAACGCGCCGGCCGCCCGTCGTTTGGCGAGATGGTTGCGTTCTTGCGCGAGAAGTCCTCGTCATGCCGAATCCTCCTGGTTGAGAAGACGGATCGTCTGTACCGCAACATCAAGGACTGGGTGACCATCGACGAACTCAGCATCGAGGTTCATTTCGTCAAAGAGAACGTCGTTCTGTCGGAAGACTCACGGTCGTCGGAAAAGTTCATGCACGGCATCAAGGTGTTGATGGCCAAGAACTACATCGACAACCTCGGCGAAGAGGTTCGCAAGGGGATGATGAGAAGGCCCGGCAAGGCCATTGGCCAACTGTCGCGCCGGTCGGATACCAAAACAATCTCGCGACGCATCGGATTGAGCCGGATCCAGGGCGCGCTCCCATCATCGCCAAGCTTTTCGAGTGGTACGCGTCGGGCGAGTACTCGCTGAAAGCGCTGACACGGAAAGCCGCAGCCGTCGGGCTCACGAACCGAACTGGCGGTACGCCACTGGTGAAGGCCAAGATCCACCAGCTCCTTCAAAATCCGATTTACCACGGCGAGTTCTACTGGCTAGGACAATTGCATCAGGGCCTTCACAAACCGATCATCTCGCGCGACCTCTTCGCCCGCGTCCAAGACGTATTTGCGGCAGCCAATCATTCGAAGCACACGAAGCGGCGGCACGCGTTCGCCGGACTGGTCACGTGCGGTCGGTGCGGTTGCGCGTTCACGGCAGAGACCAAGAAGGGCCAGTACGTGTACTACCACTGCACGGGCCACAAGGGACCGTGCGGCAACACGTACGTTCGTGAAGAGGAACTCATCCGCCAGTTCGGCGAGATCCTTAAGGACGTTCGAATCCCTGCCGAACTCGCCGGCAAGCTGGCGACAGTGCTCCGGGAGAGCCAATCCGACAAGGAGAAGTTCGTCCGGACATCGATGCTGCGGCTGCAACAGCAGCAGATGCTGCTCCGGTCGAAGCTTGACCGGGTCTACGAGGACCGGTTGAGCGACGCAATTCCTGATGAACTCTGGACAGCCAAGTCCGCCGAGCTGCAGGAGGAACTTCGGCGGGTTCGAACCGAGATGGAGCGTCATGAAGTCGCGAGCGAGGCGTACGAGGCCGCAGGGCTCCAGATTCTAGAACTCGCGCAAACCGCGTATTCCTCGTATGTTGCGAAAAATCCGCGAGAACAGGCGCGTCTCGTGAAAACGCTTGTATCGAACTCGACGTTCGATCGCGGAAGTCTTTCGCCGACCTACATTAAGCCGTTCGACGTACTGGCGAGTGGAAGCAAAACTTGTCCTTCCTGAGAGATAGGTAACACGGTATTCCGGACACATGGGTGACACTTTTGCCCCTTCAGAGGAGGGGGCATGCCTTGGAAGGAGTGTCACGTCATGGACGAGCGGCTCCGCTTTGTGGCCCGCCTGCTCGAGGGGGAGAAGATGGCGCCGCTGTGCGCCGAGTTCGGGATCTCCCGCAAAACCGGCTACAAGATCTTCGACCGGTACAAAGACAACGGCGTCACCGCATTTAACGATCGCAGCCGACGGCCGTATCGGCAGGCGAATCGCCTGCCGGCACCGATCGAGGCCACGATCGTCCGCTTGAAACGAGAGTACCCGGGGTGGGGCGCGCCCAAGATCCGCGAGAAACTGCGGCAGCGGGTCACGGGCGTGCAGCTGCCGGCGATCAGTACCGTGCATGCGGTACTCGATCGCTATCACCTGGTGAAGCGCCGGCGGCGCCGGCGCGGCGACGCGCCCGCCGCGACGGTGCTCACGCGACCGACGGACCCGAATGCCTTGTGGTGCGCCGACTACAAGGGCGAGTTCATGCTGGGCAATCGGCGCTACTGCTACCCGCTGACGATCACCGACTTCGCCAGCCGCTACCTGCTGACGTGTGAGGCCCTCTCGACGACGCAGGAGCGCTTTGCGTTCACGGCCTTCGACCGCGCGTTCAAGGAGTTTGGCCTGCCGCAGGCGATTCGCACCGACAATGGCGTCCCGTTCGCAGGGCCGACCGCGTTGTATCGGCTCAGTAAGCTCGCCGTGTGGTGGCTCCGCCTCGGCATTCGGATCGAGCGCATCGCCCCGGGGCACCCGCAGCAAAACGGCCGGCACGAGCGCATGCACCGCACGCTGAAGGCGGAGGCCACCAAGCCGGCCGCGCCCAACGTCCTGCAACAGCAAGCGCGCTTCGACACCTTCGTCACCCGCTACAACCACGACCGGCCGCATCAGGCGCTCGGCATGAAAGTGCCGGCCGCACTCTATACGCGCTCGGCGCGCGTCTACCGCGGCCTAGAGGACCTGAGCTATCCGTTCGCCGACGCGACGTTTACCGTGACCCATTGCGGCCGCATCTGCTTCCACGGCCGGAAGATCAATCTCAGTCACGTGTTTGCGGGACAGAACGTCGGCGTCACGCAGGTCGGCGAGCGCATCTGGCTCGTCACCTTCATGCAGTACGATTTGGGCTATTTTGACGACGAAGTGGGCAGGCTGGAGCCGATCGCGAATCCCTTCGGCCCGAAAGTGTTACCTATGTGCTCGGAATAATCTGTCACCCATGTGACCGGTATATACCCTGAAAGGATTGGCTCCTCAGGCTGGATTCGAACCAGCAACCCTCCGGTTAACAGCCGGATGCTCTGCCGTTGAGCTACTGAGGAACACGGGACAACAAGGCGACCGGGGACGGCCGCCGGAACCACTTATTCTATGTGGACCGGCGCAAACGAATCAACCAGGCAAACCCATATGGCGAAGTAAGGACGCAAAGCGGGGATCGGCGCGCAGCGCGTCGAACATCGGATCAGCATTCAGCTCGTTGAACGGCCCCGCGCGTTCCTCGAGAGTCTTGTCCAGCCACTTTGTCACCCATGGCGCAGCGGACGCACTACAACAGGGCGCTCAGGTCCGGGTTCGTCATCTCGCCGCCGATCCGACGGTCCATCGAATTGATGGAGAGCCCGGCATCGTGCTGTTATCGTTCCGGCTCGTCATGGCGTTCGCTCTCTTACTGCTTTCGGTTTACCCACGAACCCGACGAACCCGACGAACCCACGAACCTCACGAACCTCACGAACCTACGAACCCCACGAACCCCACGAACTCCACGAACCCCACGAACCTACGAACTCCACGAACCCCGCGAACCCTTCTGCCCCCTACCATCGTTCGTCTGCGGTTGGCCCGTACACCGATGGCAGCGGCACGTCGACGAGACGCAGATAGACGGTGAGTTGACCGCGGTGATGGACGAGGTGGTTTAGGTGCTGTCGCACCACTTCACCGCGCGGCAATGTCATGAGAATCCGATCGCCGTGCTTGAGCGACCAGGGCTCGTCCAGCGCTGTGCCCGTCACCGACTCGAGCGCGGTGCGCGCCTCGCGCACGTTGGCATCAAACACGTTCAGCAGCGAATCAGTTGTTTCGAGGGAATAGCCGCTGGCCTTCGCGAGATCGATGTCAGGCTCGCGCAAGGACGACCCGATCCAGCCGGGCATCCATGACACGAGCTGCGCGAGGTGGCCGAGCGAAAAGGATTTCTGATGCGGCTTCCACGCGCCCTTGTCGCTCGGCACACGCTCGAGCAGCTTGCGCGTGGACGCCATTTCGATGTCGAACTCTTTCAGCGGAATTGCAGGTTGTGACATAGCATCACTATATCTGCAATTCCGCGAACCCTCGAACCCTCGAACCCACGAACCCACGAACCCACGAACCCACGAACCCACGAACCCCACGAACCTCACGAACTCCACGAACCTCACGAACTCCACGAACTCCACGAACCTTACGAACCTTACGAACTTTACGAACTCTTCGAACCTTTCGCCGGCGTCGTGATCTTCACCGGTTCCTGTATCCTCGTCCGCAAGGTCGTGCCGGCGGAAATCGTGACTTCTTTGCCTCGCGTCGCAAGCACTGCCCCGGCGCCGGCTCCGCCGCCGATGCCTGCACCGATCGCCGCACCTTTCTTGCCGCCCGCAATCGCACCGATGGCTGTCCCGACGCCCGCACCGATCCCGATCTTCGTGGCGTCCTCGCCCTTCGTCGCCTCGGCTTCGCGCGCGATGCGCGCGGTGTTGATCGCGTACGGCGTCTTTGCAACCGTCAACTCATTGAAGCGAAGCGCAAGGGACGCCACACCCTTCACGCGTCCCGCTCGTTGAGCCGCAACGACTGTTCCAACGACAGCCGCACCTGCCGGAATGGCCACGACGCCGTCGACGAGAACGGGCTTGGCTACCGTGGCGCGAACCGTTTGTTCCGGCTGCGCCGTCTCGGACGAGACCGTAGTCGCGAGCGTGAGAATCAGCTCAGTGCCCGACGGCACATCCATCACGACGAAGGTTGGCTCCGGCGCTGCGGTCGCCGCAGGTGCCGATCCGCTCGGCGCCGCCCCGCGCATGTCGGCGCCGGGCGTGCTGCTCGGCGTAGCCGCGCGCAGCTCAACACCAGGCGTACTGGCCGGCTCGCTCTTGTTGCCGGCAGGTGGCGCACTCGTGCCGCTCCCGCCTGGCGTCTCATTCGCCGGAGCACTTGGTGTTTGTGCGGGTGGCTGTTCGGTCGGTCCGCAGGCTACCGCCGCAACAAGCAGGAGAATCGCAGGAGCATGTTTTTGCATACCCCTATTTTCGGCTCGAGAGAGCCGGAGAATTACCGGTGGGCGCGCTCACGCGAAAGAACCGCCGAGCGCACCCACTTTTCGACTTGTGACTTACGACTTTCGACTCTTTCGACTTTCGCCTTACGACTTTCGACTTTCGACTTTCGACTTGCGACCTGCGACTTTATCGCGCGGATCCTTGCACATCAATCTGCATCGTGCCTCGATAGGCGTTCGACACAGGACAGCCCTTGTCGGCTTCCTTGAGAAATGATGCGAAATCGGACGGGCTCATGCCTTCGAGACCTTCGACGACCACATTTAGCTTCGACGAGACGATCTTGATGCCGGCATCGCTCTTGTCGGCAGTAACGGTTGCGGTCACTTGGGTTTTTGCGGCTTTGCCGCCGCGTTTGCCGAGCGCCGCGTTCATGGCCATGGCGAAGCACGCGGCATGCGCGGCGGCCATCAGCTCTTCCGGACTCGTCTTGCCTTCGGGTTCGCCGATACGAACCGGAAATGTGACGGGCAGCGAGAACGCGCCGGTTTTTGCCTTCGTCACACCTTTGCCGTCCATCAGTCCGCCTTCCCAGTCAGTAGTTGCGCTGCGTTCGAACGTTGCCATGTTTGCCTCCTGATCACGGTCCGGCTAAAGCCGGACACTACGTACTGTCTGTTACAGTTTCTTAGCCGGTTTCGCGCGAGCCAGCGCAGTCATGCGGCCCGTGAAGCGAAGCTGAATAAAGACGCCAAGCAATGCCATCGCCATCCATGCCCCGAGCACCCACAGGCCGTGCGAGAAATCGAACGGGTACACCATCCACACAGCTGGCCGCCGTCCCGCGCTGGCACGCGAATCGATCCACTGCATGACGCCCCACACGATCGTCCACCCGCCGGCAAATGCCGTGGCGACGATGATGACATAGCGCTGCAGCGCCATCGCCGTCGCCGCGCCGGCGACCGCCGCGAGAATGACGACGAAGGCGTGAGGATCGCCGCCGACACGGCTCCAGATCAAGTGAACGCCCAGCGCGCCGATGCCCGCGCCGACGAGCGCGACGCCGACGAAGTATCCGAAGAACATGATCAACGCGCCCACTGCTCCACCACCCAGCCCGGCAAAAAAGAGCAGCGTCCGATCTCCTGGTCCAAGCACGGCCGTTGCCGCAAGCGCGCCGATGTAAAACCCGAATAGCGTGAGGACGAATCGGAACAGCCTGTACCCGGCAGCCCACGCGATGAGACCGCCGACGATAATCAGGATCAGTACAGGAAAGTGGATTGACGTCGGTATCAAGGTCGTCGGCACACTATACTTCGCGTCGACCTTCGAGCGCCTTGTGCATCGTCACTTCGTCGGCATACTCCAGATCGCTGCCGACCGGCACTCCCATCGCAATCCGCGTCACTCGCACGCCCAGCGGCTTGATCAGTCGCGCCAGGTAAAGCGCCGTTGCTTCACCTTCGACGTTCGGGTTCGTGGCGAGAATAATCTCCTCGACGTGCCCCTGGCCCACACGCGCGAGCAGGCTTTTGATCTTCAGCTCGTCAGGGCCGATCCCCTGCAGCGGCGACAGCGCGCCCATCAGCACGTGGTACACGCCTTTGTAGTCGCGGGTCTTCTCGATGGCCGTCACATTCTGCGGCTCCTCGACGACGCAGATGATGCTGCGATTGCGCGCGTCCGAGCTGCAATACATGCACGGATCGACGTCGGTCGTATTGCTGCACACCGAGCAGTAGGTCACGCGGTCTTTCACGTCGCGAATCGCCTCGACGAGCCGATCGGTCTCGTCGCGTGGCGTGCGAAGGATATGAAAGGCGAGCCGCTGCGCGCTCTTTGCGCCGATGCCAGGAAGCCGCTTCAGTTGATCGACAAGTCGAGTGAGGGGCTCTGGGTAACTCATGCAGTGACAATTTTTGATTGGCGATTGGCGATTGGCGATTGGCGATTGGCGATGTATTGGGAATTGACAATCAATGCGGCAATCGTCAATCACAAATCGGGCATTTAGAAACCAGGTATCTTCATGCCTCCCATCAAGCCGCTCATCTGCCGGCTCAGATGCTCTTCGGCCTTCCTGTTGGCGTCGTTGATGGCAGCGAGAATCAGATCCTGAAGCATCTCGACATCATCCTTGGAGACGACTTCGGGATCGAGCTTCAGGCTCTGTATCTGTTTGTTGCCGTTGACGACCACCGTCACCATGCCGCCGCCGGCAGTCGCTTCGATACGCATTTCCGACATCTGCTTCTGCAGGCGCTCCTGCATCTGCTGCGCCTGCTTCATCATCTGGTTGATGTTCATTATTCGATCTCTTCGACGTTTTCGATTTCTGCGGGGAACACGTCGAGCATCGCCTGAACGGCGCTGTCGGCCATCGCCGTCGTTTTCAGATCGGCGGGCTTCGGCTGAACCGGCGCCGTTGCTCCTCCGACGGCCGATGCCGCGTCAACAACGGCCTCTGTCTGTGCGGCCCCCACCATCATTTTCCTGCCTGCCACTCCGGCGGCGATCTGCTCGAGCCACGGCCGGTTCTGCTCGACCTGCTCGCGCAGCATGCGATGCGCGGGCAGAAACGAAAACGTGACGCGATCGGGCCCGAACTCAATCTTCTGAGCCTGCGCGACGACCGTGTTGTAGAACATGACCTTTGCTTTGCGGATCTCCATGAGAAACGCGTCCCTGGCACCTTCGCCAGTGGCGACGGCCGATCGCCGTTCGACAGGCGGGACAACCGGCGCAGCCGGCCTCGGCTGAGCACCGAAGCCCTGCAGAACGTGTTGAGGAGCAGCAGGCGCAGTGTCCACAGGACCCGTCTTGCGAACCGCCGATGCGTAGGGCGGGTCCTGCCCTTCCGCCTTCGCATCGAACTTCGGCGGACCACCGTAGCCTTGGCGAAGGTGGTTGGACCCGCCGGATGCCGGGTCCACAGGACCCGGCCTACGCGCGCTTCCCAAGCCTCCCAGCAGTTCCTGCAGCGGCACCAACTTACGCAGATGAATCCAGCGCAGCAGCGCCATTTCAAGTTGATACCGAGGCTGAACCGCCGCGCGTATGTCGGCATCCGCCTTCGTGAGCACGTCGAACGCGCGAAGCAGGTCCTCTCGCGAGAAGCGCGCGACGAGCGCCTGCATGCGCTCGCGCTCTGATTCCGATGCAATTTCCGGATCGGCGATGCGTGACGGATCGACTGACAGCACGAGCAAATCGCGCACGACACGTGAGAGCTCGCGCACGACCGATCGCAGGTCGTAGCCCAGCTCGACGGCGCGCCCGGACAATTCGAATGCGGCCGCCGGTGTTTCGTCGGCAACGGCTGTGACAATGTCGAGCACCAGATCGCGGCCCACGAGCCCGAGCACGGTCGTCACATCGTCGGCCGTGACTTTCTCGTCGGCGAACGCGATGACCTGATCGAGCGCACTTTGCGCATCGCGCATGCTGCCTTCTGCCGCGCGCGCGATCAACAGCAGCGCGGAATCGTCGGCGGCCACCTTCTCTGCATCGACGATCTTCCGCAGCTGATCGGCAATCTGCCGGCTCGAAATCGTCTTGAACTCGAACACCTGCGAACGCGAGAGCACCGTCTCTGGAATCTTCGACACCTCGGTCGTCGCCATCATGAAAATGACGTGCGGTGGCGGCTCTTCAATCGATTTCAGGAGCGCGTTGAACGAGTGGTTCGAAAGCTGATGGACCTCATCGATGATGAAAACTTTGTATCGGTTTCTGACCGGCACAATCGAGAGGCCGGCGATGATGACTTCGCGAACGTTGTCGACCTGCGTGTGTGTGGCGGCGTCGATTTCGAGGACGTCGATGTCGCGGCCCTCGGCAATCTCGCGGCAGGCGTCGCATTTTCCGCAAGGCACCGCCGTCGGCCCCCGCTCGCAACTCAACGCGCGCGCAAGGATGCGGGCGGTCGTCGTCTTGCCGACGCCGCGAGGGCCGGCAAACACGAACGACTGCGCGATACGCCCGCTCTTGATGGCGTTGGCAAGCGTGCGCGTCACCGCCGGCTGACCGACGACGTCGTCGAATTGCTGCGGACGCCACTTGCGGGCGAGGACTTGGTAGGCCATCTGAAACTACGGTTCAGGGTTCTGGGTTCTGGGGTTCTGGGTGCTGGTTCAAGGTTCAAGGTTCTAGGTTCTAGGTTCTAGGTTCTATGTATCTGTTTCAGGATTCCATGGGTTCATCTGAGCAACCCAGAAACAAGAACCGGAACCCAGAACCGAGCACCTAGAACCCAGAACCCTCGGGTTCCTTAGAGGCCCGGAGGGCCTGCGGCACAGCTCAGGGACTACTTAGCGCTGCTGCCTTCCGGCCCTGACGCGGTTCATAGACTGAGATTGCACAGGTTCCGGGCCACTAAGAAACCCGAGTTGCCGAACGATCAGTCTAGTCCGTGCGCTCACCGGCAATCAAGCGCCAACCGGGCGCAAGTTGCGCTGCACGCCGACACGAAAGCACGAGACTGTCTTCCCGCGCAACGCCTTTGCCGGCGATATCGAACGCCGTTCCATGATCGACCGATACTCGCACGACGGGCAGACCCACGGTGATGTTGACCCCGTTGTCGCCGTACACGGATTTAAATGGTGCGTGTCCCTGATCGTGATAGCAAATCACCACCAGCCTCCACTTTCCTCTCACCGCAGCCGGAATCAGCGCATCGGCCGGCAGCGGGCCAACTGCGTTGATGCCGCGCCGTTTCGCGCGGGCGATCGCAGGTGCGAGCACTTCGGCATCTTCCAATCCAAACAGGCCGCCCTCACCGGCATGCGGATTCAGTCCCGCGACTCCGATCGGTTCGTTCACCCATCCCAGCGCCCGGCCGAACGCATCGGCGAGATCGAGCATGGCGTCGGTGCGCTCTGGCGTGACGTTCGCGATAGCTTTCTGCAGCGACACGTGCGTGGTGAGATGAAAAAAATAGAGATCCCCGGCCGAAAGAACGAGTGAAAAATTCTTCACGCCGAACTCGTGCGCGAGCAGCTCCGTATGACCCGGCCAGTTGTGCCCGGCCTCGTACATCGCGGCCTTGTTGAGCGGCGCGGTCACGATGCCGTTGACCGTGCCGGCTTTCGCCAACCGGCACGCCTCGACGACAAAGCGATAGGCGCCGTCTCCAGCCAAACCGCTCTGCTCGCCCGGTCGTACCTCCTTCAGCGAAGGCCCGACTTGCATGAGATCGATGCGGTTGGGATCGTTCACCGAGTGGCTAGGATCCTCGACGATCTTGACGGCGTCCGGATCGCCACCCATCGCTTCGACACCAAGTCGCATCGCGTCGGCATCGCCAATCACGACGGGCACACATTCGCTGCGAAGATCTGGATGGCGCAGCAGCGCTTTTGCGGTGATCTCAGGTCCAATGCCGGCAACATCGCCGAGCGTGACCGCCAGTACGGGTTTGGTCATGTTTTGTCGCGGAGAACCTCCGCCCCACGGCGCTCGCGGATACGTTCCACGGCCCTGACGAGCGCATCGTCGGCGCCGAATCCACCCGCCTTCGTGAACACCGGTAGTCCGTCGGCTTTTCCACCGACGATGACGCCAATCGGAATGCCTTCGAGCACGCTGCCGACGATGCGGATGCCGGACGCGCCCAGGCGGTTGAGAGCCGCTCGTGCTCCGTCTCCGCCGATCAGTCCGACCAGGTCCCACTTCTCGCGGTCGATCTGTGCCGAGAACTCAGTCGCCAAGGTTTCGGCCACAGATGGACTACCCACACGCTCTGTCGGCGCGAGAACGACATTGACGTCAGGGAATGCCTCGATAAGCTTTGCGACCTGCACATGCGAGACCGGATTGAGCGAGGTGACGAGCAACAGCATACGCGGATTCGTCATGGCATCCGTCGCAGTCGTATCGGTCGCCCACTTCGCCTGTTGCGCCAACTGCGCCGCCTCCGGCGTCCATGCATCTGCCAGCGCTTCAGCCAGACCGCCCGAGCCAACTGCGATCACAGATGGGCCCGCCTCGGCGATCGAAGTGGCGAGCGCCATCAGATCGTCATCGGTCGCCGCATCGGCTAGCGTGATTGACGATGAAGCCGGAATAAGCTCATGCATGAGACTCGTCTTCACCGGCGTGACGGGATCGCGGCCTATCGCGGTCTTCTCCACCGGTTCGCCATGGACGCGCAGTCGACTCGCCTGAACGGTCCGTCCCATCCTCGGATACGCCGGGCAGACAATTGCCCTTGCATCGGAATAGCGGTGCCGCCACGCAGCGATTGCCCCGGCAATCTGTCCCGGCACAGAACCGCGCATCGTCGAATCGATTTTCACAAAAACCCGATCGATACCCGCGTCGATCAGATTGGTCAACGCTTCAAAGGTGAGTGTCTCGGCCGCGTGGCTGACCAGCGCACGCGAATCGGTGGTGAGAGCGATGACACTCGGGGCTGACGCACGCGCGGTTACGGGGGGCAGACCCCATTTGCCAGTCCGGGGGTCAGACCCCAAACACACAAACGTGTCCCATCCACGGTTCGCAAACTGGACCGACGCATCACCTGCGCCCGTAACATCATCTGCAACGAGTCCCAGACGGACAGGTTTCACGATACCTATATTCGCAGATTGGGAGATTGGCGGATTGGTAGATTCGATTGGCGGATTGTCGAAAACGGTAGTCAAACCGCTCGAACGCGTGCGTTTCGACGCAAGCCGCCGGCCGCCGAGCCGCCGAGAGGAAACCAAGGAAGAAGCCGACGCCACGACGGGCACCACGCAGCGGACAGCCTCTCTGCGGGGTGGCGTAGGGGACTCTCTGTGGGGAGGCATCGACGCCGTGGGTAGCGTGGTGAGGCACACACGATCACATGACCACGACAAGTCGAAAACGCTCTAGCGCTGGTGGCGCGGCGATTCGGCGGGAGTGATGGCAATATCGAGCTTCTCTGTTCGCCTGATGACGGTTAGAGGAGTCTCCTTGCCGATGCGTTCCTCAGTCAGTCGTCGATGAAGCTGGTCGATGCCGGCGACGTTATGGCCATCGAGGGCGATGATGATGTCTCCCTCGCGCAACTGGCTCTTCGCGGCCGGGCTGTCAGGCTCAATCGTGACAACCAGGATCCCGCTCGGCACCGCGAGGCCGTAAAACCGGACGATCTGGCGCGCGATCGGCGTGTTCTGACCGGCCACTCCCACATACGAGCGGCGAATGCGGCCGTCGCGAATTAATCGGCCGACGACAAACTGTGCCGTGTTTGCCGCGATGGCGAAGCACAACCCTTGTGCGCCAGAAATGACTGCCGTATTGACGCCGATGACTTCGCCACGCGAGTTGACGAGCGGACCGCCGGAGTTTCCCGGGTTGAGCGCCGCGTCCGTCTGGATGATGTCGTCCATCAGCCTGCCCGAGCGCGAGCGCAGCGAGCGGCCAAGCGCGCTGACGACGCCGGCGGTCACGGTCGCGGAAAATCCGAGGGGATTGCCGATGGCGATGACAAGTTGGCCAACTTTGATGGCCTGCGAGTCGCCGAGCTTCAGTGATGCCAGTCCAGATTCTATGGCTCTGACGACGGCAAGATCGGTGTCGGGGTCCTCGCCAATGAGCTCGGCAGGCAGCCTGCGCCCGTCCGGCAGCGAGACATGGATGTTTCGCGCGCCGTGAACGACATGGCTGTTGGTGAGAATCAAACCGTCTGGCGCGACGACAAACCCCGAACCCTGACCACCCAGTCCGCGACGCTCACCGTCGCGGCCAATCTCAACGGTCACAACCGAGGGGCCTACGAGCTCGACGGCGCGGATGACGGCGTTGGAATAGGCGTCGAAAAGGTCGGTTTCGAGAGAGTCCATCATGTTGGTAGCCCGGCGAAGCTGCGCCTACCGAGTTGGACGCGTGCGGGGCGAATCAGGTTTCACAGACCGAGGGCGTGGTTTAGCCGCGCAACTCTCGTTTGAGGATTTTTCCGGTGGCGCTCGTCGGAAGCTCGGTGCGGAACTCGATCAGGCGCGGGTATTTGTACGCCGCAAACTGATCCTTGCACCAGTCGCGGAGCGCGTCTTCGGTGAGCTCGGCACCTGGCTTCTTCACGACGAACGCTTTGACCTCTTCGCCCAGGCGCTCGTCTGGCACGCCGACGACAGCGACGAGCGATACGGCCGGGTGCGTCAGCATCACCTCTTCGAGCTCGCGTGGATACACATTGAAGCCGCTACGAAGAATCATGTCCTTTTTCCGATCGACGATGCTCAAATACCCGTCGGCATCGAGCACACCGATGTCGCCTGTGTGGAACCAGCCGTTGCGCATCGCGGCGGCCGTGGCTTCGGGCTGCTTGTAGTAGCCCTTCATGACGTTGTGGCCGCGAATGACGACCTCGCCCGGTTGGCCTGTCTCGACGGGCTCGTCCTTGTCGTCGACAACCATGATCTCGACGGCGAACAACGGCTGTCCGACCGTGCCCGGCTTCGATGGACGATCGAGGTGGTTGAAGCTCGCGACCGGGGCTGTCTCAGACAAGCCGTAGCCTTCGATGATGCGAACGCCGAACGTCTTCTCGAAGTCGGCCATCAACTCGACCGGCATTGGTGCACCGCCCGATACGGCCAGCCGCAGGGTAGCGGCGATGCGCGAGACGTCGATATTCTGCTCTCTCACATGCTTCAACACCGTCCAATACATCGTCGGCACGCCGACCCAATGCGTCACGCGCTCTGCGGTCACGGCAGCGACGAGCGCCGCTGGATCGAAGCGCGGCAGCAGCACGAGCGTGCCGCCCAGATGAAGGTACGCCAGCATCTGAGCCGTCTGCGCTGTCGCATGAAACAGCGGCAGCGTGATGGCCGTCACGTGACGGCCGCTCTCGTCGGCCGATCCTGCGCACAGCTCTGCCGACACCATTCCGTTGACGACCATGTTGAGATGCGTCAGCTCGGCACCCTTCGCCTGACCTGTCGTGCCAGATGTGTAGAGAATCACCGCCGTGTCATCCGGTCCCGTATCACATGTCTCGCACAGTGCTGATTGGCCAGCGATGAACTGCTGAAACGGGATGACGTCTGAATCCGTATCAGGAGGCAATAGCGGACTCGGAAGAACAATCAGTTTTTGACATGACGGCACGACCGCGACGGCCGCTTTAGCGGCCTCGGCCATCGGGAGCTCTGGCGTTCCCTGGAAACAGAAGAAGGCTTTGGCGTCACTGTCGCGCAGGTGATATGCGATCTCGCGCGGCTTCAGCAGCAGGTTGAGCGGCACGACCGTCGCGCCTGTTTTGAGAATCCCGAAATAGATCGCGGGAAAGTACGGCAGATTCGGACACAGCAATGCGACATGGTCGCCACGGCGGATTCCGGACGCCGCCAGTGCGTTCGCAACCTGATTGGCCCACCCGTTCAGCTGCGCATACGTCAGTCGCTTGTCGGCACAGACGAGGGCCTCGGCGTCGGGCCTGCGCCGCGTATGCTGCTCGAGGATGGCGGATAGATTCAGCACGGCTTGAAGTTCACAAAGAATATATGTCTTTTCACGCGCGTGGGGTTCATCCGTGATGGAGCAAACCGCCGAAACCGATAAGTAGGCAACATGCATCCAGCGGCGGCAGCAGCCACAACACCCGGAGATGTCGTGCTGGTCGTCGAGGATGAGACGTCGGTCCGGTCGTTCTGTTGTACGGTGCTACGGCGCTTCGGCTATCGCGTGCTCGAGGCGGCAGGGCCGATCGAAGCGCTCACCGCACTTCATCAGGCACCCGAGCCGGTGGGGTTGATTCTGACCGACATCACGATGCCTGTCATGAACGGGAAGGAAATGGTGAAGCGGATCGATCGCGAGAGTCAGCCGGATGTGAAGGTGCTCTATATGTCGGGCTACAGCGAAAACAGGGAGCCCGGCCTCGATCTGCTCGAGAAGCCGTTCACGTCGGCCGACCTGCTGCGACGCGTTCGCGCGGCATTGGACAGGTCCTGAAAAGATCAGGCCGACTTTTCGCGGCGGACTCTGGCCGACTCAACCTGCACTTCGCGCCAGCCTTGCGCCTTCCACGCGCAGATCAGTTCGTGCTGGCGCCGCAACATCCCCGCGCGCTCGGTGTAACGCTCGACTCGGACGACGCCATCGGGCATCGTCACGATGAGCTCATACCAGAGCATCGCCTCGCGCACCTCGCACGACATCCGCTCGTTACCTTTCGTATATAACCAAGTCATCCTCCTAAATATCGGATTGTGCCCGGGTACGCTTGAGTGACCCGTGGGGCAGTCACTAAGCCTCACATCAACAGACACTTAGACAGCGAGCCTCAACTCGTCAGACTCGCAGATTCTTGGACTTCAAACGACTTCAGACTTCCGACTTTCGACTCCCCGACTCCCCGACTCCAAAGACTCCCAGACTCCGAGACTCCAAGACTCCAGGACTCCGAAGGTCATTCCCATTCAATTGTCGCGGGCGGTTTGTTGGTGACGTCGTACAGGAGGGCTCCGACGCCCGGGACCTGCAACACGGCGCTCGTGATGCGTTCGATGACGGGCCAGGGCAGGCGTGAGTACCTGTGCGGTCATGCCGTCGTGCGATTCGACGGGCCTGATCGCAATGGTTGATTCACCGCGCCGTTTCAGCGGGAGCATGACGACAGGACACTGCCAGATGCGCTTTTGCGTGTCGTACTCCGCAAGGATGTGGCGCACGCGCGCGTCCGCTTCGCGCAGCACGTCGAGGCCTTCGCGCGACGTCGTGGTCGGCTCGACGTGGAATTCGTCGATCGATCCCTTCGCGCCGGCCCAGAACACGACACGGTTCACATCGCGAAGGGAGTTGGTAATCGCCGGAGAGAGCTCGGCGATGCGGCGCTCGTCGTATTCGCCGGTCAGCAGCGCCGTGTGCGCGTAGGTGCGCTCGTCGCCCTGGACGCCAACGCCGCGCACCGGAAGCACACGCGCTTTCAAATTGAACCCTGATGCCACCTCACTGAGCTTCGAGTTCTCCGACCAGGCCGCCGGTTCGTCGGTGCAGAGAAAACGCACGGCGAGACCGGGGCCCGGGAATGGCTGCTTCTCGATGAGACGCAACGGCAGTCCCAGTGCCCGCCCGATCTCGCGCACCTCATCTTTATAGAACTGAGCGAGCGGCTCGACGATCTCGCCGGCCTCGATCCGGCGCAGCAGTTCGGGCACTCGGTTATGGTGCGTCTTGATGAGCGCAGACTCTCGGGTGCCGCCCGATTCGATGGTGTCCGGGTAGATCGTGCCCTGTCCCAGCAGCCATTCGCCAGTCGGCAGATGCTCGAGGACGTCGTTTTCGACGCCAAGAAAGGCCCCGCCGATTCGCTTGCGTTTGACCTCGGGGTTCGTCTCACTGCCTACTGCTGCCAGAAATTCCACAGAGGCATCCCGCAGGCGCACATTCTCGAATCCCGCCTTCTCGTAGGCCCCCATCACGTCCGCCGACTCGTCCTTCCGCATGAAGCCGGTATCGACATAGACGCCGTGCACGCGGCTCTGCCCGAGCGCATCGGCGCACAGCTTGTACGCGACAGAGGAATCGACGCCGCCGCTGACAAAGAACAGCACGTTCTTCGCCGGACCAACCCGCGTGCGAATATCCGCCTTGATGGCTTCAATCGTTTCTGCAGACGAGGGCTTCCAGTCCGAGCTGCAGCGGCAAACACGGCGGACGAAATTCTCCAGGATGCGCTGCCCGAACTGGGTGTGCGTGACCTCGGGATGAAACTGCACGCCGTACATTTGCTTCGCGACGTTCGCCATCGCGGCCACGGCGCAGTCTTCGGTTGACCCACAGCACCTCGAAGCCCGTCGGCAGCGTTTCGACCGAATCGCCGTGGCTGACCCAGACGTGGGTCTCTTCGGGGACGCCGTCGAAAAGCGCGGCAGTGGCAGGGCTAAAGCCCTGCGCTACCGATACAAGGCGCAACGTCGCCAATCCGTATTCTCTCGAATAGCTCGGCTTGACCACACCGCCCGGCATCGTGGCCGCGAGAAGCTGGTGGCCATAGCAGATGCCGAGCATCGGCACACCCATGGACAGGATCGACGCATCGATGCGCGGCGAGCCCGATTCGGTCACGCTGCGTGGACCACCTGAAATGATGATGCCGCTTACACCGGCGAGCTGGCCGGCGGTGGTGTCTATGGGCAGGACGTGACTTTGCACGCCAACCTCGCGTACCCGGCGCGCGAGCAGATGGCAATACTGTCCGCCTGCGTCGAGAACGGCGATGCCTTGCACGAGGAAATTATAGTCGACAGTCGGTAGTCAGCAGTCGGCAGTCAGCAGTCGGGAGTCGGCAGTCAGCAGTCTGGAGTCGGCACACGTTGTGCCACCAATGGCGGCATGATTGCGAGAAGTCTTGACGAACTGGTCGTCTACAAAAAGGCTCTCAGTGCATGCAATGAAATTTCTGCACTGGTGGAACAGCCGAATCTGAGCAGAGATTACGAACTACGGAAGCAGCTCACTTCTGCAGCAGGATCCATCCCCGCAAACATCGCGGAAGGGTTTGGACAACAGACTGATCGCCAATTCGTGAAATATCTCTGCTTCGCTCGAGGTTCCTGTAAGGAAATCGTCGCGCACCTCGCCGTCGCACAGGGCAGGAGGTACCTTACACCTTCGGAAGCTGAGAACTTCTCGGATAAGTACGAAGAAATTTCCAAGATGCTCACGGGACTCATCAAGTACCTGCGGACGAGCGACAGAAAACACCGTGGCTAACCAACGACTGCCGACTCCAGACTGCTGACTGCTCGCCGCCGACTACTTCTTCAAAAACGCCGTCATCAACTTCTGCGCCTCGCAGAAACCCGTCGTTCCGCGATGGCTTCTGCGGTGATGGCCGCGACTTCGGCAATCGGGCGGTTCGCGATTTGTCGAAGCAGCGCCTTTGCGGCGGCCATCGCCTCCGGACCATTCTTGGCGAGCTCGTTCAAGTACTTGTTCACGGTCTGAGTCAGGTTGCCCGGCTGCACGACAGCGTGCACCAGTCCAATCTCTTTAGCATGGGCCGCATCGAAGCGCCAGCCGACGATGAACAACTCTCGAGCCGCGGACTGGCCGATTTTCGCGACGACATACGGCGCAATCACCGCTGGAATGAGGCCGAGCTTCACCTCGGTAAACCCAAACACCGCTTCTTCTGATGCCACGACGATATCGGCGACGGCAGCGAGACCGGCGCCACCGCCAAGTGCGGCACCATGAACCTGAGCGATGACGGGAACAGGCAGTTTGTCGATGGCCGCAAACATCGCGGCGGCCGCGCGCGCGTCGCGAAGATTCTCCTCGCGCGTATAGCCCGCCATCTTCGCCATCCAGGCGAGATCGGCACCCGCACAAAACACCGGCCCCTCGCCGAGAATCACGACGGCACGCAGCTCGGCGTCGGTCGCAGCGCGCTCGGCCCATGCCGTCAATTCGGCAATCAGCCGCTCGTCGAACGCATTGCGCACTTCGGGCCGATTCAGCGTCACGTAGTCGACGTTCACGAGCCGCGACACGTGAATCGTCAGCGGCAAAGGTGTGCTCACGACACTCATCTACATCCTGAACACGCCAAATTTCGGCGCGGGCATCGGCGCATTGAACGCAATCGACAAGGCGTGCGCGAGTGTGGGCCTCGTCTCGACCGGATCGAGAATGCCGTCGTCCCAGAGTCGTGCGGTCGAGTAGTACGGTGAACCTTCCGACTCGTATTTGTCAACGATTGGCTGGCGAATCGCCTGCTCGCCGGCAGCGTCGAGCGACTTGCCCTCGCGAGCCATCTGCTCGCGCTTGACGGTGCTCAAGACCGTTGCCGCCGTCTCGGCGCCCATCACGGAAATCCGCGCGTTCGGCCACATCCAGAGAAAGCGCGGGTCGTAGGCACGTCCGCTCATCGCGTAGTTGCCAGCGCCAAACGATCCGCCGGTCATGACCGTAAATTTCGGCACGACGGAATTGGCGACGGCGCTCACCATCTTGGCGCCGTCCTTTGCGATGCCGCCCCGCTCGACCTGGCGGCCCACCATGAACCCCGTGACGTTCTGCAGAAAAATCAGCGGGATACTGCGGAAGTTGCAAAGCTCGATGAAGTGCGTGGCTTTGAGCGCAGACTCCGAGAACAACACGCCGTTGTTGGCGATGATGCCGACCAGAAACCCATCGAGGCGCGCAAATCCGGTGACGAGCGTGGTCCCGTATCGCGCCTTGAACTCGTCGAACCGCGAGCCGTCCACAATGCGCGCGATCACCTCGCGCACATCGATTGGCCTCCGCACATCGGCGCTGACAATGCCGTACAGCTCTTCTGGATCGTATGCCGGCGTTTCCGGTGACAGACGATCTGCAGGAAGGGTCTTGCTCACGTTCAACGTAGAGACAATCGTGCGCAGTTGCTGGAGTGCGTGGTCGTCGTTATCGGCCAGGTAGTCCGCTACGCCCGACATCTGCGTATGAACTTCCGCGCCGCCAAGCTCCTGGGCGCTCACCTCCTCACCGGTCGCCGCTTTCACCAGCGGCGGACCGCCGAGAAAAATCGTTCCCGTCCCCTTGACGATGATCGTCTCATCGGACATCGCTGGCACGTAGGCACCGCCCGCCGTGCACGACCCCATCACAGCCGCAATCTGTGCGATGCGTTCGGCCGACAGCTTTGCCTGGTTGAAGAATATCCGCCCGAAGTGCTCTCGATCGGGAAACACCTCGGCTTGCAGAGGCAGAAACGCCCCTCCCGAGTCGACGAGATACAGACAGGGCAGGCGGTTCTCGAGCGCAATTTGCTGAGCGCGCAGGTGCTTCCTGACCGTCACTGGATAGTACGTCCCACCCTTCACGGTCGCATCGTTGGCAATGACGATGACGTCGCGGCCTGACACGCGTCCGATGCCGGTGACCAGGCCGGCGCCCGGCGTGTCGTCCTCATACACGTTGTAGCCGGCAAGAGGCGACAACTCGAGAAACGGCGAACCCTGATCGAGCAGGCGGGCAATGCGGTCGCGCACGGGCATCTTGCCCTGCTCGCGATGCCGCTGCACGTACTTCGCTCCGCCGCCTTCACGTGCTTCGGCGGTGCGCGCGCGCAGCTCAGCGACGAGCTGCCGCATGCGATCGTAATTCGCTTTAAACGTGGGGCTGCTCTTGCTGACGAGCGATTCGATTTTGCGCATGCAACAGACTCTCGGGAACTTCGACCTCGGCGGCAAGCAGATACTGCGCGTACGTCTTGCCTTGAGCATCGAGCAACAGCGACAAGGTGCCACCGCCCCCGAGGCTGCGGTGAAGGAGAAAATTCACCGCGAGCAGGTTCGGCAGCTCAAATCGCTCGACCTCTCCCTGACACACATCGTCGAAGTAGCGCTTCACGAAGGCCGGCGTCAGATGTTCGAGTATCCACGCGTAGATCTCCTCAGACCGGGCGATCACGCCGATGTTGGCCGTGTCTCCTTTGTCGCCGGAGCGTGCAAGGCACAGCCGCACGAGCGGCACACGGACGGTTCGATCAGACGACAATTTCTTCATCTCCTACGATGAGCCGCTCTTTGACGGCCTGGCGGGATACGAGCGCCGGCCAGAACGCCACGACCTCTGACGCGCGAGTTCGCCCCTGATCGGCGATGTATGTGATGCCCGGAACCGTTCCCAGCACGCGAGGAACGATCTGCGGCCCAAAGCGCGAGTTGATTTTGCGCTCGTCCTGGTCGCGCACGGCGAACTGCACCAGCACTTCGCCGGGCTCGCACGAGGCCAACGGTGCGTGACAGGCATTCCACCCGACGAACTGGTGAAGGGCCTGTTCGTACAACGACCGGCCGCCGGCCGCGTCCCAGAAGGCTTCGGCAACCTTGTTCGCCTTGGCGAGCGCCTCAGGTCCTGCGACAGCCAGCCGCCCGAACGCACGCCATCCCGCATGATAGCTGAGCGACACTTTCAGCTTTTCAGGCGCGGGTTCTCCACGCGCCCCGGTCACACGTACCCGATCGGCGCCATCCTTCTCGAGGTGCACCGAGTCGAAACGCGCGACGACGTCGGGCGTCTTGTACGCCGGTGGCCCGATTTCGTAGACGATCTGCTCGGCCACCGTGTGGACGCTGACGAGGCCCCCCGTGTTCGGATGCTTCGTCACGACGAAGCTGCCGTCCTCGTGGGCCTCGACAATCGGAAACCCCATACGTTTATAGCTCTTCACCAGCCACCAATCGGTGAAGTTGCCGCCGGTGCACTGCGCGCCGCACTCGATGATGTGGCCGGCGATGATGCCGGCCGCCACGCGGTCCCAATCGTCCGGCGACCATCCGAACTCGAACATCATGGGCGCGAGCGTGACCGCCGCGTCCGCCACACGACCGGTAATGACGACGTTGGCGCCGTGCTCGAGCGCACGCACGATGCCTTTCGCGCCGATGTAGGCGTTCGCCGACAGCACACGCGCGCGTACTTCCGAGAGCGCCTGGCCGGTATCCATATTGATCAGCGGCTCACCTGACGCAAGCAGATCGTCCAGGCGCGGATAGAGATCGTCGCCCGACACGATCGCCACCTTCACACGCTCGGACAACCCGAGCTCGCTCGCAAGCGTGCGAACGGCCGCGCGGCACCCGAGCGGGTTCACACCGCCAGCATTGGTGATGATTCTGATGCCACGCTCGACGCATGCGGGCAGGACGTCGCGGAGGTGCGCGAGGAAGTCGGCCGGGTACCCTGCTCCGGGCTTGCGGGCATGCTGCTTCTGCAGGATGGCCATGGTGACTTCAGCCAGGTAGTCCATGACCAGATAATCGATGGGCCCACCCTCGACCTGCCGGCGCGGCGCGTTGGGATCGTCACCCCAGAACCCGCCGCAATTGGCGATAATCGTCCGTTTCACCTGAACAATTCTCGCGCAATCACCATCCGCTGCACCTCTGAAGTTCCTTCGCCAATTTCACACAGCTTGGCGTCTCTGTAAAAACGCTCGACGGGAGAATCTTTCAAGTACCCATACCCGCCATGAATCTGGATGGCCTTCGACGTCGAGCGCACCGCAACTTCGGACGAGTACAGCTTGGCCTGCGACGCAATGCGCAGGTACGGCTTGCCTTCGTCGCGCAGTGCCGCGGCATGCCAGGCCATCAATCGCGCCGCTTCGCTTTCCGTGGCCATATCCGCGAGCATCCACTGGATGGCTTCGTACTCACGGATCGGCTTGCCGAACTGGCGACGCCGCTTGGCGTAGTTCAGCGCTTCGTCCAATGCGCCCTGTGCGATGCCGACGGCGAGCGCGGCCATGCCGATGCGCGCGCCAGTCAGAACGGCGAGGACATCTCTGAAGCCTTCGTGCTTCTTCCCCAGGAGATTGCCCTTCGGCACGCGCATGTCGTCGAAGTGCAGCGCTGCGGTATCGGACGCGCGCACGCCAAGCTTCTTCTCGAGCTTGCCGACTACGAGACCCGGCGTGTCGCGCTCGACGATGAACGCGGAGATGCCTTTGGTGCCTTGATTCGGATCGGTCGACGCCATGATGACGTAGGTGCCGGCCGTCGAGCCCTGGGTAATGAACTGTTTGTCGCCGCGGATCACCCAGTGGTCGCCCTCGAGCACCGCTCGCGTTCGCATCGCGCCGGCATCCGAGCCGGACCCTGGCTCGGTCAGCGCCCACGCCCCGAGCTTCTGACCTCGCGCGAGCGGCGGCAGGTACTTTCGCTTCTGGTCTTCACTGCCCGCCAGCAGGATGTGGCCCGAGCACAGTGAGTTGTGCGATCCCACGAGCAGCGCCACGGCCGCATCGACGCGCGCGATCTCTTCGACAATGATCGCAGTGCTGAGCGCATCGTAGCCGGCTCCGCCGTACTCTTCCGGCGTCATGATGCCGAGAAGCCCCTGCTCGGCCAGCTTCGGAATCAGCTCGGATGGAAAGCGGGCATGCTCGTCGCGCTCGCCGGCACCGGGCGCAATTTCGCCGACGGCAAACTCGCGCATCGCCTGTTTCAACACCCGCTGTTCTTCGGTCAGCTCGAGATGCATATTTTGTTAGCTACTATTTGGCCAGCTCCCGTTCGATAACCAATCGCTGAATCTCCGATGTCTCTTCATACAGCGTCATGGCCCGCGCGTCGCGGTAGTACCGCTCGACCGGATATTCCGTCAGATACCCATGACCGCCGAAAATCTGCAGCGCGTTGTATGCCGCGCGGTTCGCCGCTTCCGACGCAAACAGCTTCGCCATCGCGGCGGCCATCGTCACCCCGCCATCGTCTGGATTCCTCGCCCTGATTGCCGCAGCGCGCCACGTCAAGAGGCTGGCTGCGTCGATTTCGGTCGACATGTCGGCCACCATCCACTGGATGGCTTCGAACTCGGCGATCGGCCGGCCGAACTGCTTTCGGTCTTTCGCCTTGGCAATGCTCTGCTCCAGACACGCTCGCGCAATGCCGATCGCCTGCGCCGCGATGTCGATGCGGCCGCCCTCCACGACTGCGCGTGCGATGGCAAATCCCTGGTTCAGTCCTCCGAGCAGATTCTCGGCCGGCACACGGCAATCGTTGAGGATGACGTCGACCGCTTCGCTTGCGCGAAGCCCCAGCATCTCGTTGGTCTCGCCAACGGAAAACCCTGGTGTGTATGTGTCGACGATGAACGCCGACAGGCCGTCGCGTCCCTTCGAGGGATCGGTGAGGGCGTAGATGATGGCGACACGTGCCTGCCGACCGCTGGTCACAAACCGTTTGTGTCCGTTCAGCACGAAGTGCGCGCCGTCTGCCACGGCTGTCGTGCGTATCGCTCCGGCATCCGATCCGGCCAGCGGCTCGGCAAAGGCATAGCAACCAAGCTGCTTCCGATCGGTAAGCATCGAGAGGTACTTCTTCTTTTGCTCTTCATCGCCGAATCGCGCGATGGGATAGCAGACGAGCGAATTGTGGACGGAAACGACCGCAGCGAGCGACGCCCATTCCTTCGAGATCTCGATGAGCGCGGCGACGTAGGCGACAAAATCATGCTCGCAGCCGAGCAGTCCCTGGTCTGCGACGCTGCGGATGATCTCTGGCGGGATGACGCCTTTCCGATCGAGATCGGCCGCAATCGGCGCGAGCGTGAACGCGGCAAATTCGCGCGCGCGCTCCTGAACCTCTTTCTGATGCTCGTTGAGGGCAAAATCCATCGCTCAAGCATAGATCGGGTGAGAGCGCTGCAGTAGAGGCCCACGCTGGAGCTCGCGCCGTAAGTGCGCGTTTGCACCATATTGCTCGCCCGTTCCCGCGGTTCCAATTTGAGATGATGCAAGAGTCAGTCGCGCGTAAGTTCCAAATCGACGCGGAACTCCCACGCGCCAAAGAACTGGCGAGTTGCCATGTTGTAGCCGTCTTTGCGAGCGGTGACCGTGCGGAACTGGTCCGTGCCCACTATTGAGCAGACCATGTAGAAGCCGGTCGCGCTCGTCGTGGCCGGTGGATCCTGAATCCCGCTCTCGAGCGTCACCGTCGCGCCCATGAGAGGCCGAAGTGCCCCGTTGACGCGTTCCGAAACAGTGCCGTATGCACCAGTGCCGGGACCCATACCTGGCGGCAGCGGTCGGCCGACCAGGAATCCCCACGGAAGACAAGAAGATCGCTAAAATATTCCGGCCGCCCCGGCTGAGTCACACCCAGCGGGTAGTAGTCGCACAGGAATCGATGGTCGGATCCCGGTGCGGTCGTGAAGAAAAGCAGGGTGCCCGTGACCCCGGGGATCTCATAGCGGCCGTTCTTATCCGTGACGACCTCGGGCAGCTCGACGCCCCCCACAGCCCCACTTCGAGAGCTTCCAGTTCGCACACGCAACCGCAGATTCGGCACCGGTCCGGCATCGCCTGTCGCCGCATACTCGAACACCCTATCGGTTACCGTGCTGGCTGGTAGCGGTGGCGGCGATGGAGTCGGCGGCGCCGGCGGCAATGGAGTCGACGTCGTTGGGGGGGTGATCACGGTCCGGTCCCCCTCCGGCTTCGCACGCGACGATGCTCACGGACACAGGGGTCACTCCGTCATCACGCCGAGGGTGCTTCGCCGTTCGGCGCGCGCGTTGGCAGCGTCATTGTCCACCTGACCCATCAAGATGCTTACGTGATGCGTTCCGCCGTCGTCGACAAGGGGAATCCCTTCCAGATCGACCGACAATCCGTCCAGTTCGGCTCGGACGACGCCCTGACACCGCCGTTGGGGATTGGTGACGGTGATCTCGTATTGGGTACTCAGAAAGCGCCAGACGATCTGGTACTTCGACCACGACGACGGGATGCAGGGATTGACACTGAACACGTCACCGCGGCGTCGAAGTCCGAGCAGGCTTTCGAGGCCGGCTCGATACATCCATGCCGCCGATCCTGTGTACCAGCTCCACCCACCCCGACCGGCGTGTGGCTCGCGCGCGTACACGTCACCGGCGACTGCATACGGTTCCGTCTTGTAGCGGAAGGCGTCTGCGGCCGTTCGCGTGTGGTTGATGGGATTCAGCATATGAAACAACTCGGCCGCTTCGTCCCCGCATCCAAGGCGCGCGAGCGCCATGACGGTCCACACGGCCGCGTGTGTGTACTGTCCCCCGTTCTCACGAATACCCGGTGGGTAGGCCTTGATGTACCCGGGATCCTGCGCCGACTGATCGAAAGGCGGATCGAGAAGAGGCATCACCTGGGAACCGCGCGAGATGAGCGTCGAGCGGACGGCATCCATCGCCCGTTCGGCAAATCGACGCGGCACGGCTCCAGATAAGACCGCCCATGATTGCGCGATCGAATCGATCTTGCACTCGTCGTTTTGTGCCGATCCCAAGGGCGTCCCGTCGTCGTCAGTACCCACGGCGATACCACTCTCCATCCCACGTCAGCTCCAGCTGCGAGGCAAGGCGGCGGGCCTCGGCGCCGTAGCGTCTGGCGCGGTGGTTCTCGCCGCGGTCTTCGCACAGCACGGCGAATTCGCTCAGCACGACGTGAAGAAAGAAACCAAGCCAGGTGCTTTCGCCCCGCTTCGCGAGTCCTACGCGGTTCATGCCGTCGTTCCAGTCACCGGTGCCGAAGAGCGGCAGCCCATGCGGGCCGATCGTGAGGCCCCGCTCGATCGCGCGGACGCAATGCTCGAAGAGCGTGCCCTCTTCACGTGACACACTCGGCGTTTCATACGCCTCCTGTTGATCGGCTTCGAGAAGCGGCGCCTGCAGGAACGGGATCCGTTCGTTGAGGACGTCGTCGTCACCCGTCGTGCGCACGTAGTGGGCGACCACGTGGGGCAGCCAGAGCAGATCGTCCGAGCATCGTGTGCGAAGGCCGCGGCCGGTCGGCTCGTGCCACCAGTGCTGCACGTCGCCTTCGAGGAACTGCCGTCCTGCTGCGCGCAGAAGATGCTCGCGCACGAGATCCGGCCTGGCGAACGTCAAGGCCATGACGTCCTGCAACTGATCGCGGAAGCCGAAGGCGCCGCTCGTCTGGTAATAGCCGGCGCGCGTCCACAGCCGGCAGCTCACGTCCTGGTACAGAAGCCACCGATTCATCAATGTGTCGAACGAATCGTCAGGCGTACGCACCTGAATCGCGCCGAGCGTGCGATCCCATTCTCGTTTCACCTCTGCGAGCGCTGTCCCCGCTGAGTCCACGTGCCGATGACGTTCGATGAGCTGCCGCGCATGGCAGCGATCGTCTCCTTCGCCGAGCAGGAACACGATCCTCCGTCGTTCACCGGGCTCGAGCACCATGCGGACATGGAGGACGGCACATGGGTCCATGGCGGCGCCAACATCGCCGGAGAGGGCCTTACCGCCCATCGCCTCCGGCCGCGACAAGACGCCGTTTCGGCCCAGGAATGACCGCCGATCGCCGGTCATGGAATGCAGCGTCTCGCTTGCAGAGGCGAATGCCACGCGGCTGCCGAACTCCTGGTTGTACGCATTGGTCGCAAAGACGGCGCCTGTCACCCGATCGAGCTCCGTGACAACCTGCAAGTGCTGCCCATCGCGCGGCGCCCCCAACGCCCACTCGCTGTAGGCGAAGACGCTGAGCGTTCGCACCGAGGAACTGAGGTTGCGGATCGAGAGCAGCGAGAATTTCACCGGATCGTCGACATGCACGTACACATCCAGCACGTGGGCGATGTCGTGCGTGACGCGTGAAAAGCGTGTTACGCCGGCGGCGTGACGAACGAGGCACTGCCCGGCGGCGGGGTCGGACGCCACCGGCCTTGGCGTTGGCGACCAGTACTCGCCCGATTCGTCATCGCGAATGAAGAGCGCCTCGGCGGTCGGGTCTCCCACTGGATCGTTCGCGAACCGCGTCAAGCGATTCTCGCGGCTGTTCATCGACCATGTGTGCGACGAGCCCGACGCGGTGATGATCGTCCCGAATCGAGGGTTGGCGATGACGTTCGTCCATGGCATCGGTGTCTCCACGGCGGCGTCGAGCGCGATCGTGTAGGCTCGCCCCTCATCGGTAAAGCCGCCCAGGCCGTTGGCCATCGCCATGGGGGGCACGTGGACTTCTGTATGCGACTCGATCGGACGCACTCCACTTGTCGTCTGCGCGCTGTCGTCCCGATCTGTTGCTGCTGGAAGGAGAGGCGTCGCCTGTGGCGGGATCGCATATGGACGATCGAGCTGAGTCCGAAGCTCACCTCGATCGCCTCGCAACGTCGCGCCCGCAACGGCTTCGAGCAGGACGCGCTCCTGTTGGCCCAGCCGATCGGCCCTTAGCAGGTAGGCGCCGCCAGGCCGGTGCTGCCACGTATTCCACGGGCCGTCGGTCAGCACGGCCGTCAGCAACGCCTGCATGTCGTCCAGGTAGCTGACCGCGTGCTCATTGAGGATCACGACATCCGCGTGCAAGCCCTTCAGCCGCCAGTATTCCTGTGCTTGCAGTACCTGTCGCACCAGCGCGACGTCGTTGTCGTTCGCGACGCGGACGAGCAGGATGGGCAGATCGCCCGAAATGCTGTGGCGCCAGAGGGCGGGCTGACCGAGCCCGTTCGATGCGATCGTCGCCGCGCTTGCTCGAAGCGAGCCATCTGTGGCCAGCACCCGCGACGCAAGACGCTCGAACAGCAGCGCCTCGTCTGGGGAAATTCCCAAGTGACGACACGCACTTTGAGCGTGCGTGAGCGCCAATGCAAAGGTCCGGGCCGTTGCGTTCGGGTTGTGGTACTTCTGAGCCAGCGCTTCGGCTGTCGCGCGATCCGACGCCGCGCCAGTTGCAAAACACAGTCGCACGGAGCCGGCCGCAGGCAGCCGGATCCTTTGCCGCAGGCTGACGATCGGATCCAGCACGACACCGGTTGTGCCCGACAGTGAGCGGCCGTCCAGCGCCAGCGGCTTGCCACGGCTGCGTCCACGGCCGAGAAAGCGCGCGCGATCCGTTTCCCATTCGACCGGGCCTTGTGCCCGGCTCTCCTGACTTAGTGCATGAAATGCCCACGCCGCCGCCTCATGAGGATCGCGCAGCCGCCGGTGGCATAGCAGGGCGGTACTGTGTGGCAGGTATTCCGTCTCGACGAACAGTTTGCCGAACGCCGGATGGGCGAAGTCGCTTGCCGGCGAGCTGAGGACGACTTCGGCATAGCTGGTCACCTCGAGTTCGCGGTCGCGCTGGCCGTGGTTCCGAATGATCACTCGTCGTACTTCCACGTCGTCTTCGGTTGAGACGGCGATGTCTAGCTGGGTCGAGAGCTCGCCGTCACGCCGCTTGAAGCTCGCCCGATCAACCGAAAATGTCACCGCGTAGTCGTCTGGCTCGCGTCGCGAGGGCTGGTATGTCGGGGACCAGACTTCCCCGCTGCGAACATCACGGATGTACACGAACTGGCCGTCCGCATCACGCGTGGCATCGCGACGCCATCTTGTCACCGCCAGTCCCCGCCACAGGCTGCTTCCGCCGCCGGCGTTCGTCACAGACGTGACGTAGTTGCCGTTCGAGAGGAATTGCGTATGCGGAAAGAGCGTATGCGCCGAACGGTAGCGGCGAACCGGCACGACGGCTGGCAAGGCGGCGACGCGCATCTCGTCGAGCGGCCGCGGTTCGATCGTCGCGGTCGCGCGCGGCACACGCTCCTGGAGCAAGAGCTCCGTGGCCTGCACCGCGGGTTCCGCATGAAATCGGTCGACCATCAGGTTGCCTAGCAGCGCATTGGTCAGCGCCACCAGAGTCATGCCCGCGTGATGCGCCAGGTAGGTCTGAACGATGACGCCGTTCGAGGTGTATTCGAGCGTTCCTGATTCACGTTCCCGGTTGGTGTAATCGATAGCGTCGAAGAACCCGTACTCCCCTTCCAGCCCCATGGCAGCAAGACGGCGCATGTTGGCAGCGCTCGCAGCCGGATCGACCAACACCGCCAGGGCGGTCGCGTACGGCGCGACGACCACCTCGTCCCCAAGGCCGCGCTTGAGGCCCAATCCCGGTATCCCGAATGCTTTGTACTGGTAGTTGCCGTGACGGTCGACCACGTTGTATGCCGACTCGGAGATGCCCCAGGGAACCCCGCGATGAGCTGCGTACCTCTATCTGCCGGCGAACAGCCAGTCGACAGGACTGGTCGAGCAGCGTATCCGGATAGCTCCGCATCATCAGCATCGGCATCAGGTACTCGAACAACGTGGCGCTCCACGAGAGCAGGACAGGCGCGCCACGAACACTGGTCACCGATCGTCCAAGGCGAAACCAGTGCGTCTGGGGTACGTCGCCCTTGGCGATGGCCACAAAGCTCGCGAGGCGGGCTTCGGACGCGAGAAGGTCATAGTACCAGGGATCGAAGCTGCCCGCGCCTTCGGCATCGGCGAGCCGGTAACCGATCGTGAAGAGATGCCGCTTGGACTCGTACAGGAACGTGAAGTCGATGGTCTCGAAGATCGCGCGGGCGCGTGCAGCGAGGTGCGGTGCCACTGTCTGTAATCCGTTCGACAAGATGAGCAGGGCGCCCGCGAAGTTGCCGCTGTCCACAGTCGAAACGTATTTGGGCAGCAAGGGTTGGAGCGTTCGGGTGTCGTACCAATTCAGCAGGTGTCCGTTGTACCGCTCCAATCGTTCGATGCTCGTCAGCGCATCGTCCGTCCGTCGAAGCAACTCTTCTGTATCGATGAACCCGAGATCGTGAGCGGCAAGTGTGGCCAGGAGACTCAGGCCGATGTTGGTCGGCGAGGTTCGGTGTGCAACTCGGAGGTCAGAACCCAGCTGCACGTTGTCTGGCGGAAGACCGTGATCGTCTGCCGTGTTGAATGCCTCGAAGTACCGCCACGTCTTCTGGGCGATCGTCCGCAGGAACTCACAGTCGTCAGGAGTCAGCGCGGTGCGCCGGCGAGGTGGCGGGCGGCTCAAGGTGAACGCGATGACCGGTGCGACGGCCCACGCAACGAGAATCGGAAGCGCAACCGGCAACGCCTCCGGACGCGCGACCGCGACAAGCACGAACGCTCCCGTTGCGAGCACTGGGCTGGCCAGCATCGCCTTGACGAATGCTCCGAATTGCGGCGCCCCGCTCCGAGCGGCACTCGCGGCTGCGGTTTCCCACTCCAGCAACCGGTGTTGCGTGATGCCGAGGCGAACGAGCGTAATGCCGATGGCGTGCAGCCTCTCGTACGCGTCGCTTGCCAGAACGGCAAGCTGAAGGCCCGAACGCGCCGCAGCCGTCGCGACATCGTCACTCACCACGCGCAGGTGGACGAACCACGACTGGTTCGGGCGCGGAGCCGCGAGGAGCGCGAACGCTGTAAACACGATCGGCAATGCCAGACTCGCCAGGCCGGCGACAGTCCACACGATCGGGTTCCCCGGGAGCACACTCCAGCCGAGCAGGAGCAGGGCGACGGCTGCCGGTGGCAATAAACTCCGTCGCAGGTTGTCGAGAATCTTCCAGCGGGCCAGAAGCGGCAGGCGGTTGCGCTTCAGGCCAGAGCGAGACGGCACGAACGGTAACAGCCACCACAGGATCTGCCAGTCGCCGCGCACCCAGCGATGCTGGCGACGTGCGTGAGCGAGGACGCTCGACGGGTAGTCATCAACCAGCTCGACGTCGGTGGCGAGCGCCGTGCGCGCGTAGAGTCCCTCGAACAGATCGTGCGAGAGCAACGCGTTCACCGGCACACGGTGCTCGAGCGACGCGATGAATGCGTCGACGTCGTACAGGCCCTTGCCTGTGAAGATGCCTTCGTGAAAAAGATCCTGATAGATATCCGAGACCGCGGTCGTATAGGGATCGACGCCTGTGTGACCAGCGTAGGTCCGCGCGAAGAGCGATCCCGCCGCGCTGGACATGGTGACGCTGACGCGAGGTTGCAGGATGCCGTACCCCTCCGTCACTCGTCCGACTGCGGCGTCGAAGCGAGGACGATTCAGCGGGTGCTCGATGATGCCGATGAGCTGTCTGGCGGCGTCCCGCGGCAGCAGCGTGTCGGAGTCGAGCGTGATGCAATACCGCACCGAAGGGAGCACGTCCAGATTCCCGACTTGCGTCGAAAAGCTCGTGTCGGTGGCGCCACGCAGCAGGCGATTGAACTCCTCGATCTTGCCTCGCTTCCGTTCCCATCCCATCCACACTCGCTCCTTCACGTTCCACTGCCGCCCGCGGTGGAACAGGAAGAACCGATCGGCATGATCCGCACCAAGCTTGAGATTGAGGATCTCGACGCCCGTACGTGCGCGTTCGAGGATCGCCGCGTCGCCGGGCGTGGCCCGTGTGCCGGCATCGGCAAAATCCGTCAGAATCGCGAAATGGACGCACGGATCGAGGTTGCCCAGCGCAAGAACCTCGACGTGTGTCAGCAGCGTATCGACGCCGGTGGCGCTCGTCAGCATCGTCGGCACGATGACCATCGTCCGGGCGCTCTCCGGCACACCTGCAGAGAAATCCAGGCGCGGCAGTCGTTGCGGCGGAATCAGACGGGCGATCAGTCGCTGGATGCACGAGATCGCTACTTCGCTCGCGGGGAGGAGCAGCAACAGCGCAATTCCGACCTGGACGATCGACGAAGCTCCAGCCTGCCGACCGTATTCAACCCCGAGAGAGAGTAGAGCGACAGTGGAGATCGCGATCGTGCCGAGATAAACACCAGAGGCGTGCGTCGAGAGGAACCCGAGCGTCCGGTTGAGGGCACCGGGCACGTAGGCCACGTCCGACTCGAGGTCGCGGCGTCCTCGATCGATCAGGTGATAACCAACATGCGCGGCTCGATCAGTCGTCGTGCCGGCGGCTGACGCCTGGCGCGCGCTTTCGACGGCCCTCAAGGCGACACGTACCTGCGCTTCGCCGCTCGGTTCAGCCAGGCCCTCGACCGCCTGCCGCTGCCGGTCGCGGCTGAGAAAGTCCATCCGTCCGTACGCATCGGCCGGATCGCGGCGGAGCACCTGTTCAACGAGGCTTACCGACTCGACGTATTCCTGCCAGTCGAGCCCGGCACAGGTGCGGAGACTCGTGATCACGTTCGCCACCGAGGCCTGCGCCACACCCTGTCGCTGGTGCTCGCCGCGAATCACGTCCTCGGCGGTGGTCTGCCGCGACGCCAGATGTTCGTCGACGGCCGTTCGAATCGGTGAGAGACGCACTCCGTACTCGCGAACACGATGGAGCAGTTGAACGACGAATGTCGGGTCGGCGAGCGCAGGGAGCTGGACCGCGCCCTGGTCAAATCGTTGCTCGATTTGTGAGACGTATTGATCGGCGGCGCGCCGCTGGCCGCGTGCCGCCAGAACCTCGTCGGTCAAGCGACGCAGATTTTCGAGGAGCGCGAGCTTCAGCATGCTGGGCCACGCCCAGAGCTCTCCAAGGGTTAGGGGCGATACGCGCTGATAACTGTTGAGGAACCTCGTCAGTTGCTGCCGGTCCAATCGGCTGTCGCTATGTCGCAGAATCTCGAGCGCGACGGCGTAGATGCGGGCCTGCCCAGGGTGCTCGCGCGAAGCCAGCGACGGCAGCTCATGAAAGAAGGTGCGCGGCAGGTCGCGGCGGATGTCGGTGATCTCGGCCGTGACGAGGTAGAAATTGTCGAGGAGCCATTCTCCGGCCGACGCCACGAACTGGCCGGTTCTGACGTCGTCCGCCAGGGTGCGATAGGCGTCGCGCAGAACGCGGGCGTTGTCCTCGAACCGGGGGAAGATGTTGCGCGCTCGGCGTCGGCTCGGATTGACCGTGAAGCTGGCGGCGAGCGTCAGGGCACGCTCTTCGAGTCGTTCGATGCTGAGAAGTTCGTCTCGAAGTGGCTTCTCGGTTGGCGCCGGACTCAACCAACCCGTACGGAAGCTCATGAAGTCAGCGGGCTGATCATCGCCACGGCCGCGCTCGGCTTTGCTGCGACGGGCGCCGCGCATCATTCCAGACCTCGCCGCAGGCCGTGCAGCGCCAATAGCTCTCGGCATCCGGAATCTTCGCCGTCGTGACGATCGATGCCGATTGACAGATCGGACAGGACCCGGGTGCGCTGTACACCGCAGATGAGCCGGATGCGACACCAAACTTGGAGCGGGTAAGGGAGTCTTTCACAAGCCCTCGGGAATGTGCTTTGGTGAGGGCTAAGGCCGAAATGGCCGCAGAGCTCAGGAAAGCGGAACGATGATCAAGTATACGCCTACTGGCCGCCCCCCAACGCCTTACCGTCGAATCGTGTATACTGAATTCGTTAGACCGCACTGAGCCCGCCAGCGTTCGAGCAGTGCCCCCTCCTATGGGTGCGCGCCGACAGGCCCACTTCGGCCATTGATCGGAGCGCACACGAAAGCTCCATCACCACTCATTCAGGACCGACCCGAAGGAGGGACGGCATCATGTTCAATAACATTTCTTCAACGTGGATTTACGGCTGGCTCGCAGCGCTCGCTATCATCGTCGTGTCCAGCGTTGGCATGGACGCCGACCGCTCCACGAGCGCGTTCCTGCTGGCGCTCGGTGTAGCACCACTGGTCGTCATCATGTTCATGCGAGCTGGTGCGCCATCACCGACGGTGACAGAGGTCCTTCATTCCACCACGACAAAGGATGGGCGGTCATGAAGCTGCCGCACGTGACAGGGCCTTTCAATCCGACGGCAGTTCCAAGCCCGGCAAGAGTAGTCGACGATTTTGAAGACGACAGCGGTGTGAGGGCGGCGATACCGATGATGCCGTCGGTCGAAACTGAACAGACGCCGATGCCTGTCGCTCCATCGGAGGTCGTGCCCTACGCCGACTTCCTCGAGCATCGCCGGCGGCGACACGGAGCCGCATCTGAACTGGCGCGGCCGGATGCGGAAGCGAGCGGAGAATAAATGTCACAACTGAATGGCGACCGGGCTCGATTCCAGAAGAACCGAAAGCGCAAGCTGCTGTATCGGCAGCGCGTTCGGTTGCTGGTGGCCAGGCTTCGAAAGAAAACGGATGTCGCGAGTGGCGAGCCGGATCAGTCGCGCAGGACGACGGTCAGCAACGAGCTGTTGACAAGCTAGCCTACCGAGAAAGAAACGCACTTCGCATGTCACTCACCGAGAGCGGCCACGGGAGACTGTGATGATGGAACTTCTTTGGGTGCCTGTCGCCGCCGTTGCCTTGACGATCTGGATGTACCGCCGTAGGCCCTTTCGTGGGAAAGATCTTGGCAGCATCAGTGTGCGATGGCTTCAGGAGCATCGCGAACACCAGGATCGCTGACCGGCAACTTTCATTCCGCACCGACTAGGAATTAGACTCATGCCTTCGGAGAGATGTCCGAGCGCATCAGTCTGCACATCAAGAATTCGATCGACGCCATTGCGCCGGCCATGGACGCGGCAACCGACTGGCTGATGGCAAGACAAGGGTCCGCTACCGACGTCTGGTTCGTCAACCTCGCCGTCGACGAGCTCGTCACCAACTGCGTCAAGTACGCCTACTCGGATTCGCGCGAACACGTCATCGACGTTGAACTGCAAATCGCAGATGGACACCTCATTGTCACGGTGGTCGATGACGGGCGGGAATTCAATCCGTTGACGATACCCCCACCTGATCTGAAACTGCCTTTGGAAGAGCGGCCAATCGGCGGCCTCGGCATTCATCTCCTGCTGTCGGTGTCCGACAAGATGACGTACGAGCGCCGCGACAACCAGAATCGGCTCGTGCTGGTCAAGCGGATATGACCCTCGGATGCCCCGCATGATTCTCGGTTCGCTTGAGCGTATCAACACTGGGAGGGGTCCGGCTAGAGCGTTTTCGGTATCTGCGTAGCGACGGCGAGTCGTCCATCGCGCGTGGGTGATAGCTGGCGGTCGCGGTCGAGAGCCCGGAAAAACAACGCGGCGGCGATATCGCTCTCTGCCATGGCGCGGCGGACCAAGGTTGGTCGTCCGCGGAGGTGGCCGCCGCCGTTGTTTTTTGGACTGACGCCGTCGGGCTGTGACCTATCGACCGCCAGCCATCACCCACCCGCGACGGACGGCTACCCCTTCGTCTGGCCTGTAGCCGCTCGGCTCTGGGCAACGTCGCGCCGGTGGGCGACCACCACTGCGCTGCGGCGGGGCACGCAGGCGGCGGTCGCGAACCATCGCGAGCGAGGCGACGTACTCCCGTGACCGGAAAATGCATCTGCAGCGCGTACGAAGCGTTGGGAGCTGAGCGAAGGGCGCTCCCATCGCGGACTCGGAGTGGGCCGCGAAGATGCATTTTCCCGCCTCGTCGAGCTGGTTCGTGACCGCCGGCGGCGTGCCCTGCCGCGACGACTGGCCGCGGCACCAGGGCGAACACTCCTCTCAGCGTGGCTGTCTGTATTCTGGCGTGACGTGCGCATGACACTATCAGGGATGACGTTGCCCTGCGCCACGGGTCGGCGACAGACGCGGTGGGGCTGACCGCCGCGGCACCGGACCGGCGCGTGTTCGACGGAAGGCTCGGTTTGCTACAAGGAAACGCTCCGGACACTCCGTCCAAGGCTGTGTGAAAAACGCGGCCTAGACGTACAAGCGCTCGAGCATTGCGGCCGCGGACTCGTCCAGTTGCTCCGAGCGACGCACGTCCTCGAACCGCGCCAGCAGATCGTCGGCGCGCAACCGCGCCTTTTCCGTACCGCGGAAGTCGTGCAGCACCTCGCCACGGTGCATCATCACGAGGCGATCGCCCAGGCCCACCGCCTGCTGCATCGAATGCGTCACCATCAGCGTCGTCAGGCGATCGCGGGCGACGATCTCCGTGCTCAATTGGATGACCTGGTCAGCTGTACGGGGATCGAGAGCCGCTGTGTGCTCGTCGAGCAACAAGAGCCGGGGTTTGATCCACGACGCCATCAAGAGAGTGAGCGCCTGACGCTGTCCACCTGACAAGCTGCCGATAGGATTGTCCAATCGATCTTCGAGTCGCATGTTGAGCTGACGGATCCGATCGCCGAGCTCGTTCCGCATCGATCCCGTGAGCGCCCACCCGAGCCCACGCGGTGCGCCGCGACGCGCCGCCAGCGCCAGGTTTTCGGCAATCGACATTGACGGCGCCGTTCCACTGAACGGGTTCTGGAACACGCGGCCAATCAGCCGCGCCCGCCGGTGCTCGGGCCACGAGGTGATGTTCGCGCCGTCGAGCGTGATGGTGCCGGTATCGAGCAGGAAACCCCCTGCCACGGCGTTCAGGAGCGTGGACTTCCCCGAGCCGTTCGTACCGATGACGATGACGAACGATCCCTCGTCTACGGTCAGATCGACACCTTGCAGCGCTCGCACCTCGTTGGGCGTGCCCGCGTTGAACGTCTTGCGGGCCCCTTGGATCGTCAACATGGCGCGTGTGCCGTTGGGACCGCGCGTCACGCCTGCACCACTTGCAGCCGCTGCCTGAGCCGCCGGAGAAAGCCTGGGAGCACAAGCGCCAGGAATACGAACAGGGCTGTGATGAGTTTCAGATCGTTGGGATTGAGTCCGCCGCGGAGCGCGAGCGCAACAATAAGGCGGAACAACACCGAGCCCATGATGGCTCCGACGATGACGAAACCCAGATCGCGCACGCCAACGAGAGCCTCGCCGATGATCAGGCTGGCCAGACCCCAGACCACCATGCCGATGCCCATCTGCACGTCGGCGAATCCCTGATACTGAGTCATAATCGCCCCGGCTGTTGCAACCAATCCATTCGCAAGAGCCAACCCGAGCACAATCATCGTGTCCACGTTGACGCCGAGCGCTCGAATCATCTGGGCGTTGTCGCCGGCGGCCTGCATAGCGGTTCCGAGGTTGGTCTTGAGGAAGATGTAGAGAACGGTACCTACCGTTGCCGCGGCGACGAATGCAAGGACGAGGACAGCGACGTCGCGCGTGGCCACGTCCCAGCCGAACCATGACACCGTCGCGGCTCCGAACACAGAAAGCCCGGCCGACTCCGCCATCGAGGCGAGCGTGCGCTCGGATAGCAGCGGCAAGTTGCTCTTGCCCATGACGTGAAGGTTGATCGAGTAAAGCGCGGTCATCACCAGAATCCCCGCGAGGAGCCCGTTGATGCGAAACCTCGTGTGCAGCACCCCCGTTGTCGCGCCCGCGACGGCGCCCGCCACGAATGCGACGCCGGTCGCCAGCACGGGATTCATGCCGCCAACGATCAGCACTCCGGTGACAGCCCCACCCAACGTAATCGAGCCTTCAGTGGTGATGTCAGGAAAACTGAAGATGCGAAAGCTGATGAAGACGCCGAATGCCAGAAGTGACAGGATGAGCCCGATCGTAAACGCGCCGATGAGGAGCAGCATTTTTCAGATTCCAGATGTCCAGATTCGAGATTTCAGACTCCATCAAGCCAATCTGACGCGATCGGCCCGACCCAGCAGGCGCCGCGGATGACCTCGCTTTCGCCGGCGCCGACAGGGCCCCGATCGTCGTGGAGCAGGTGGAGCACGCCGAGAAGCCGGTCGGCGTCAAAGAGATCGGTCACCGTCGGTGCGAGCTCGATGAAACCCTTTCTGACGGGATGGAATCGGAACGCCGCGGCGTGCAGATGCCCGTAGAGGCTGCCACCGACAGATCGAAGGAGCGGGTGGCGTGCACCCGCTGGGGCGCGTGTGACGACGCCGCCGATGAGCGCGACGCTGTGCGGAAATGCCCGTTCGGCGGTGAACGAGAGCCGACTCCGGATTTCGGGAAACGCGAAGAGGTCGCCGTTCGTCGGACCCGCCGGCGATCGGCGAAGGGCGGCACCGATGAGCCCAGACGCCTCCACGGCCATCACGACGCCCATCGACGTGGCGCCGGCCTCGTCGAGGCAGGCATCGAGCACACGAGTGAGGCCGATCGTGATGTCAGGTTGGAGAGACTCGAAGCGCATGAGCGTCGCGAATCGTCCTTCGCAGGCCAGACAGTAGAGGACCTGCACCTCTGCCCCTCGTGAGCCTGTCCCGAGCGAAGTCGAGGGGCCTGTCCCGAGCAGATAGTCCGCCACGTTTGTGCCATCGGCGGGCTGGTACACCGAAGTGCCCGCAACCGACAGCAGTTCGCCGAAACGCCCCCGGCAGTCGTCGAATCCGCTGCCGAATGCGCCCACGCCGACCCCTACTGCCGGTGTCAACGACCCGAGACTCGAGCACTCGCCGGCCGTGAAGGTCGCGCTCCTCAGCGGCTGTGGGTTCCCGATTGTCCGGCACGTCAACTTGGCGTCAGCGTGGAGCTGGAAGACGTCAAACGCCATCCCATCACGTTCGTCGCGGCGAATCTTCGGCCCCGATTCTGCGGGCGCTTCCACTGGCGCCGCTCCCTCGACGAGCATCTCGACCAGGCGGCTCAGTTGCAGGACCTCGATCACCGGCGGCGAAGGGTTCACCACGCAAAACGAACCGCTGATGCGCTGCAGTTGCTTGTGGAACTGCAAGAGCACGCGAATGCCCGACGAGCTCAAGAAGTTGACCTTCGAGCAATCGAGCCGGATGCGATGGTGGCCCTGACGCACCACTTTGCCGAGCGTGTCGCTCAGATGGTCGGCCCAGTAGCTGTCGAGCCGGCCGGCAACAGCCACGTGCATCAGATCGCCGCTTTGTGTCTGCGTGATGTCCATGCTCGGTCTCGCGGCGCTATCGCCCGATGACTTCGTCTGCTTTGGCCACGATGTCGCGCGGGAGCGTCAGGCCGACGGCCTTCGCCGCATCGAGGTTCACGAGGAGCTTCGTGCCGGCGAACCCCTCGAACGGGATCTTCGCCGGCGATTCCCCGCGCATGATGCGCGCCGCCAGGGCGGCGGCCTTGTGGCCGCTGTCGTAGTAGTCGCGCGAGACGCCGAGCATCGCGCCGCCGCGCACCTGGCTGCTCTGGAACACGAACACAGGTGTGCGCGACTGGCGCGCCGCCTGCGCAATGCTCGGAAACGCCGATGCCGTGAGGTTGCCAGGAATCTGACAAATCACGTCGATGCCATTGGCAATGAGCGCGAGCGTGGCGTCCGCAACTTCGGCCGTCGAGTTGGCGGCCACCGCTCTGACTTCCATGCCGGCCGCCGTGGCGATCCGTTTGAATTGTTCGAGCTGGGTCACCATGTTGATCTCGGCGGGGACGTAGATCGTGCCGAGGACACGGGCACGGGGAACGAACGCCTTGATGAGCGGCAGCATCTCGGCGTACGCGCCGATGAGGTACACACCCGTGACGTTCGGTAAGTGCGAGGTGTCGCTGGTTCCGGCGCCGGCAGCGACCGCATCAGCGACGTAGTTGAACACCACGGGTACCGACTTCGCCCGCTGCAGCGCCGCTTGCAGCGTCGGCGTCGAAAACGTGATGAGCAGGTCGGCCCGATCGGTGACCGCCGCATCGATGAGGCTGCTGACGGTCGCCATGTCGCCCTGCGCGTTGCGGACCATACTCTCGTAATCACGACCTTCGACGAGACCCGCGTCCTCGAGACCCTTGAGCACGCCCCGTTCGGCCTCCTCGACGTCCGGCGTCTCGTTCAACTGGACGAGCTGCAGGCGCCACCGTTTCGACAACGGTCGAGAAGCCGTTTTCTCCGGCGCCGTCGGCGCAGCGCTGCGGCGGTGCACGCCTTTGGCATCGACGACGACGTTGGCAAGGGCCAGAAGGTCATCCGGTACCACCCAGCGCTCGCGCAGCCCCTCGAGTACTGTCGTGTTGATCGAAAGAAACGGCGGCACCAGCTCGAGCACGTCGCGGATGGGGATTTTGGTGAGGTCGGCGCCCTCGAGCACATCTGCCGCGAGGAGGCCGGCCTGACGACCAACCTCGTGGAAATCAAAGCCGGCATCAAAGAGGGTGCCGCGATCGGGCTTGCCTGGCAGCACGGTGAAAACAGGGACACGCGTGCGCGCGCCGATGGCGATCACTGAGTCGATGGCCGCGGCCACAGTATTGTCGCCGCCAACCCAAATCGCCTGGGCGTTTCTGGCGATGAGCGAGTTCACTGCGTCGGAGACCGACGAGCTCGAGTCTGCGTTGGCTTCGAGAAGTGTGAATCCCAACTTGGCGGCGGCGGCGCGCCCCTTCTGGACAAACGCCAGCGAATTGGATTCGGCCGGATTCCAGGCGACGCCGATTCGCGCGAGACCCGGAAGCATCCGGCGTGCATACTCGAAGGTCGTTTCGACAGGCGGGAAGGATCCGTGGCCGACCATGTACGGCGGATGGATCAGCGGGGTCGAGCGATCGAGGCCGACGCCCGAAGCGAACGGATCGGCCACGAGCCCGAAGACATGGCGGACCTTGCGCTCCTTGTTGTTGTTCGCAACGGCCTGCATCGACGGCGTGCTCGAGGTGATGATGAGGTCGTAGTCGGCGCTCGTCAGCTGGCGCGCGATCGTGATGCCGGTCGGCATGTCGTTTTGCGCGCTGAACCGATCGATCGTGACGCCGCCCTCTCCCGCGCGATATCCGCGCGCGGCGAGGCCGTCGATCATGCCGCGCACGCCGTCTTCCATGATTGCGGAATCGGCGTGCTGGAAGATGGCCAGCTTCAGCGCCCGACTCTCGGCGGGCGCGCGACGTTCGCGATCGGCGACGAGCAGGATGGCTGACGCCAGTGCGATCAGCAGAATACCGAGGCCCAGGCGTCTGAAGGCGTACACCACGTGAGCGTCAGATCTTCGCGAAGAACGGGTCTCATGTCAAAGATCGACACAGATCAGGCTCGCCACCACGCGAGAATCGTCACTGAAGATGTTCAGCGATGTTAGCGGTGCAACTCCCGTCCCGCCATTTCCGTCTAACGCCCCATGGCGCTCATCCGCGACGTTCGATACACCCTTCGACAGTTGTGGGCAGCGCGCGTCTTCACCGCCACGGCGGTGTTGACGCTCGCGCTCGGCATCGGCGGCACAACGGCGATTTTCACGCTCATCCATGCCGTGATGCTGCGTTCGCTGCCTGTGGTCGACCCCTCTCGTCTCTATCGCATCGGCGACGGTGACAACTGCTGCGTTCAGGGCGGGCCGCAGGATCGATGGGGCATGTTTTCGTACCCGCTCTTCGAGCGATTGAAAGCGGAGACGCCGGAGTTCGAGGAGATCACGGCGTTTCAAGCGGGCGGCGGGCGCATGAGCGTCCGGCGACAGGGTGTGGATACCACCGCACGGCCACTGCGCACAGAGTATGTCTCGGGCACGTATTTCTCCACGCTCGGCGTGAACGCGTTCACAGGCCGTGTCTTCACCGTGACGGACGATCATGCCGCCGCACCGCCCGTCGTCGTGCTGAGTCATCACGTGTGGCAAGGCACATACGGTGGCGATCCAGCGGTCCTTGGATCAACGCTCGCGATCGAGGGGCAGGCCTTCTCAGTCGCGGGTGTCACACCGCCCGGATTTTTCGGCGAGACACTGCGCGCCGATCCGCCCGACTTGTGGATCCCGCTGCAGCACGAGCCGATGATCGCGGGCGGAAGCTCGCTGCTGCGGCAACCCGTGTCGGCGTGGTTGCGTGTGATCGGCCGGCTGCGTCCCGGCGCCACGACGGAAGGCATGAGCGCGCGGCTTACCGGGCTTCTTCATCAATGGATACAACACGATTCCGGGTATCCGTCGAACTGGATGCCGGGGATCATTCGGTCGCTGCCGCAACAGGTCATCTCGGTTGTGCCGGCCGGCGCCGGCGTCGGCATCATGAGAGAGCAATACGGCCGGAGCCTTCGTATCCTCCTCGGCGTCTGCGCGCTCGTGCTCCTGATTGCCTGTGCCAACGTCGCCAACCTCCTGCTTGCGCGCGCGGCAGCGCGGCGCGGACAAACAGCCGTCCGGCTGGCGATGGGCGCGTCGCGCCGGCGGATCGTGACCGACGCGCTCGTCGAAAGTGTCCTGTTGGCCGTCGCTGGGGCGATCGCGGGGCTCGTGATTGCCGTTGGCGCCGCACGTCTGCTGCTGTCGCTCGCATTTGCCGGCGCGAGTTATCTGCCGATCGACACCATGCCGTCACCGACCGTGCTGGCGTTCGCGTCCGGGCTCGCACTCGTCACCGGCATCTTGTTCGGCGCCGCGCCGGCGTGGTTTGCCACGCGAACCGATCCGATCGAGACGCTGCGCGGCGCCGGTCGCACGACAGGCGACCATGCATCGGTCGCGCGCACGACGCTGCTCGTCGTGCAGGCCACGCTATCCGTCGTGCTCGTCGCCGGATCGACGATGCTCGCCCGCAGCCTCGACAATCTCGAGAACCAGGATTTCGGTTACACGGTCGACGGGCGAGTCCTCGTCGATCTGAACCGGCTGCCCGCGACCTACACGCAAGAACGCCTCGCCGCGGTGTATCGCAATGTCGAGGAGCGTCTGAATCGGTTGCCCGGAGTGCAGGGCGCAGGGCTCGCGCTCTACAACCCGCTGACAGACAACTGGGGGGAGGGCGTCCTCGTGGCTGGCAAGCCGGCACCCGCGCCGGGAACGCCGACCGGATCGTCGTGGGATCGCGTGAGTGCACACTACCTCCAGAGCCTGAATGTGGATCTCGTTCGCGGGCGATACTTCACGGAGGCAGACAACGAGCACTCGCAGAACGTCGCGATCGTCAACGAAGCGTTCGTCCGGCGGTTTTTCACCGAGACCGAGGATCCGATCGATCGCTATTTCGGCCTCAACATGCCGGAGCACGTCAACTCCTTCCGCATCGTCGGCCTCGTTCGTGACGCGAAGTTCGCCGGGTTTGCGCTCAACCAGCCGGCGCGACCGATGTTCTACGTGCCGCTCGCGCAGAGAGTCGACTACAAGAACGAGCTGATGCGGCGCGTCGAATTCCAGTCGCACTTCGTGCGCGGCCTCCTGCTGGTGACAACCACGCCGACGGGTGTGCTTGAGCCGCAGCTGAAACGCGTGCTGGCAGAGGCCGATCCGAACTTGACCGTCACCAGCGTCAGAACGTTGCGCGAGCAAGTGGACCGCTCATTCAACCAGCAACGAGCGGTGGCACGCCTCGCCGGGCTCTTCGGCATCGTTGCTCTGGCCCTTGCCGCCATCGGACTTTACGGTGTCACGGCCTACTCGGTCGCACGACGCACCAACGAGATTGGCATCCGCATGGCGCTGGGCGCCGACCGCAGCAAGGTGATCGGGATTGTGCTGCGCAGCGCATTCCGGCGTGTCGTCGCCGGTCTTGTGCTTGGGCTCCCGCTCGCGGTGGGCGCCGGTTACCTGCTCTCGGCACAGCTCTATGGCGTGACGTTCTGGGATCCGGCAGCGCTTGCCGTCGCCGCACTCTCGCTTGCGACCGCCGCCTTCATCGCGTCGGTCGTTCCCGCTGCGCGCGCGGCCGACATCTCGCCGATGAGGGCGTTGCGTATTGAATAGCTGAAGGAAAGGCCTGCGCGCGACTCCCGCGCGCAGGCCGGAACAATGAGAGCCCGGCTCCTTATCTGTCGCGGTCGTGATCGTCGTGGTCGTGGTCGTGATCGATCTGGCTGCGGATTTCGCCGCCCGGCGACCTCGTAGTGTGGACATTCACGTAAGTATTTCCGGTGCGGATCGCGTGGATCAGGCGACCGATGTCCCCCGGCAGGATGCCCTGATTCGCCTGCCCGATCACGTCCACTGCTGAGAGCACACCCTCGACTTCACCTTCACGCAGCGGGCAGGGCGGAGGGGTTCTCGGCAGGGGGTTTGGATTGGGGGTAATGGGCGGGCTGTTCAAGCACAGGTAGACGGAGATGCCGCCGTTGATCCGCGGCTGGCCGACGTGGATGTGTGCCTGGGTCGCGTCCGTTTCGAGGCCGGAGTATTGCAGCCTATAAGCGATTTCCGTGCCTTCCTCGTTGATGGAGGCCGTCAGGCTCCCTCGACCGTTTGTCAGCACGAGGGGGACCTCCTCGCGGCCGCTCAGGAACTCCCTGAAGCGCCGCGAGAAGTTGTTGTCGGTTATGACGACGGTCGTACTCCCAATCAGCACGAGCGCAGTCGTGGTCAGCAGGGCGATCTTTCTCATGGTGGACGCTCCCTTGTGCGGCGTTGTCGACGGGCAAGTCGATTGAAGGCCGCGCGCGGGCGGCAGCGGTGGCAAACGGCGTGCCGCGGCGAACGCGGTCAAATCCTTGAGTTTGGCCAGAAAGATGGCGCTGCGTTTACGCGCTGCGAACGATGTTACGTGCGCTGTAAGCGTCGCGGGGCTGATTCTTTGTCGTACAAAGTTCTTTGACGGCTATCCTGATGCGCGGTATCCTTCGGTAATATGTCGCGTCCGGCGGGCGATCCAGCGGCCGTAACCTCTTTCGGCCAGCATGCTGAAGAAAACCTCCAGTTCATCCGCCGGACGATGGAGCGCAGCTCGACATTCACGGCCGTGCCCGGCCTGGGCGGCGCCGGTATGGGCGCCGTTGGTCTGGCCGCCGCCGTCCTCGCGGCCAACCAACGCTCCGCCGAACGATCGCTTCTCGTCTGGCTCCTGGCGGCGGCCGTCGCCCTGGCCATCGGCGTCACCAGTATGTGGCGCAAGGCCGCCCGCCTCGGTGCGCCGCTGGCCGGCACCGTTGGACGCCGCTTCGCGATGAGCCTGGCCGCGCCGCTTGTCGCCGGGGCGGCGCTGACCTGGGGCGTCTGGACGCACGACGATTGGCCCTTGATGCCTCCCGTCTGGCTTCTGCTCTACGGCACCGGCGTGCTGGCCGGCGGCGTCTTCAGCGTCGCGGCCGTGCGACTACTTGGCCTGGCGTTCATGGCGCTGGGCGTGGCGGCGCTGGTCACGCCACCGGCTTGGGGCAATATCTGGCTCGGGATGGGTTTCGGTGGGCTGCAGATCGCATTCGGGTTGTACATCGCGAGGAGACATGGGGGCTAGATATGGGGGCTAGGCGTAAGAGTGCGGTGGCGATGAACGTCACGGCTACGAAGGAATCGAGTTATGTCTCGCGCGAGCGGCAGGCGCAGCCATGGCCGCAGCGGCTCGATCGGGTCATTCACGACCGCACGCGGCTGGCAATCCTGGCGGCGCTTGCGGCCAGCGACCCGCTGTCGTTCATCGATCTGAAAGGCATTACGGGCACCACCGACGGGAACCTGAGCGTGCACGCGCGTCGGCTCGAAGACGCCGGCTACGTGCTATGCGAGAAGACCTTTGCCGGCCGCACCCCGCGGACGGAATACCGGCTGAGCGCGGCGGGGCGCCGGGCGTTCGAAAAGTATCTCGACCACATGGACGCGCTGATCAAAGCCACTCGGAAGAAATAGGGTGCCGACGGTCGAGCGTGAAGTGTCAGAGCCTTCGAACCTGATGCAGTGCCGGTGACGCCATCAGCAGCAAGGCCACCCAGAACAGCGGCCAGTTGAAGTCGTCCGGCAGCACTCGCAGAACTGCCTCACGACCGTACGGCAACGCACGCCATGCGTCGATCATGAACACCGCGAGCGCCAGGGCGATACCGACCCAGCCAAGCGCCCATGTCCAGCGGGCTTCGGTCGCACCATCACCCGACTGCGTCGCGAGCGTGCCCCACAGGATCATCACCAGCGCGATACTGACGGGCGCGAGCACAGGCCCCCACCATGGAAGCGGCAACAGAAACAGGATGTCCCAGTCCAGCAGCGTCCTCGGCCAGCCCGAGATAAGGCGGAGGAAGACGTAATAAAAGATGTCCCAGGCGCCGAACGCAAGGGCCGCGTAACCGGCGCGACGGCGCCAGGTGCGCCCCGCGAGTACCCCCAGCGTGGCGATCATGACAAGCGTGGCCGCCTCGCGCCACAGTTCGACGTTGCCCAGCGCTCCGTGCATCGGCAGCGGGTCTGACTGGTACGGCTCGATCCGATCGACGAGCGCGCGGATGTAGAACACGCTTGCGGCCTCGACCCAGGCCATCGCGATCGCGAAGGCCATGACGATCGTCCAGCGCGTGCGCTCCGAGAGGTGACCAGCCTTCGCTAAGCGCTCGCTGCGCTCGCAACTACGGCTGGCAAGCATTTGCAACTCCTTCCGTTCGCGCCTCTATCTGCTGGATCCGTGCCTCGACGCGATCGATGACCTCGTCTGGCGTCGAGGTGCCGGCCGTCAATCCCACGACGTTCGCGCCATCGAACCATTCGGGCCGGACGTCTGCGTCAGTCTGCACGTGATGCACGCTGGCGCAGTAGCGCGCGCAGGTCTTTACCAACTCGCGGGTGTTGTTGCTCGACCGGCCGCCGACCACGATGACGACGTCAGCCTGGCGTGCCATCTCGATCGCCGCGGACTGCCGTTCCTTCGTGGGCTTACAGACCGTGTCGACCAAGCGCACTTCCGATTGCGGGAATCGCCGTCGGATCAGATCGACCATGTGCCGCACTTTCTGAACCGCCTGCGTCGTCTGGGCGGCTACGCCGAGCCGTGGATGCTCCTCGAGCGCCAGGACGTCAGCCTCATCGAGCACAACGTCGAATCGATCGAGATCGCCGGTGAGGCCGCGCACCTCCACGTGGTCGCGTTGCCCGACGATGACGACGTGGTAGCCCTCGCGCGCGAGGGCCGCGACGGCGCGGTGCGCGACCTGTACGAGTGGGCACGTGGCTTCGACCACGGTCAGCCCCAGGGCTCGAGTCCGCGCGAGGGTCCGTTCGGACGTGCCGTGGGCCGTCACCATCAGGGTCGGCGTCTTGACGTGTGCGACGTCCTGAGCGACCGCGATGCCCTTGGCCTCGAGGACGCCGAGGACGGTGGGGTTATGGACGAGGTCACCGAGGATCGTCAGGGGGCCGGCGTCCGCGTGCTCGAGCGCGAGCGCGATGGCATCTCGAACGCCGAAACACATGCCGAGGTGGGCGGCTCGAAGGATACGCATACGTGCCACTAAAAGAGATTTTACACAAAGAACTTTGTATAGTAAAGTCTATTCGGAGCGAGGCGTATGAGAGACGAAGCGGTGTTCGCGCAAGCCGGTAGCGGTCGGACAGTGAGTGCGCAAGCAGCCGGCGAAGGCATCGGCCGCGGACGAGCCGCAGGCGAATCCACCGGCGTCCGACCATTTGGCAGTGCGCCAGCCGTTTCGGTAGGGCCTCTGCTCGTCGCCGCCCTGCTGCTGGGTGTTACCGGCGACGCGCTGCTGCGCGTTGGCGGGCCGCCCGGATTGAACATGTCGTTGTGGGTCGCCGCAATCGCGCTTTCCGCCTACGTGCTTCAGCGTCGTGCTGGCCTCGACATGGACCGCGAGCGAGTCGCCTGGCTGGCCATTACCGTCCTGTTCGCGGCCGGGCTCGCATGGCGCGACTCGACGCTGTTGAAGCCGCTCGCGCTTGGCTGTACGACGTTGTGTTTCGCGCTGGCGGCGTACCGAGTCGCTGCGGCGTGGGCGCGTCGCGCGGGTGTCTCCACCTACGCCTGGGCGTGGGGAACCACTGCGCTCCACGCATGGACCGCGGCGGCTTTCGTACTCATGTACGCGGTTCGATCGGTACCGCGTCCTGACACCAGCAGCATTCGCTGGAGTCGTGCGGCCGCCGTGGCACGCGGCATCGTGATCGTGACGCCGCTCGTCGTGGTGTTCGGCGCCTTGTTCATGTCGGCGGATGCCGTGTTCGCCGACCTCGTGCTGAACGTCGTGCGCATCGACGTCGAGATGATCGCAACCCACCTGTTCTTTTTCTCAGTGTCCGCGTGGCTCGCGACCGGCTACCTGCGCGGATTCCTGAGTGGCACCGAGCTGACGCCGTTCGGAGGCTTGTGGGAGGATGCGCTGCTCGGCCCTGCGCCGCCACGCCCAACGCTCGGGATAACGGAAGTCGCGACGGCGGTAGCGGCGCTCGATCTGCTGTTCCTGCTCTTCGTCCTCGTGCAGTTCCGTTACCTGTTCGGCGGCGACACGCTCGTACAGGTGACACCCAACCTGACGTATGCCGAGTACGCGCGGCGCGGCTTCTTCGAGCTGGTCGTCGCGGTCTTTTTGGTCGTGCCGGTCCTGCTTGCCGCGGACTGGCTGCTCGCGCGCCGGCAGTTACGCGATGAGCTCGTATTTCGCGCCCTCGCCGGATACAGATCGGACTGGTACTGGCGATCACCGCGTCCGCGCTCTACCGGCTGCGTCTCTACCACGCGAGCTACGGGCTCACCGAATCGCGGTTCTACGCGATGGTGCTGCTCGTCTGGATCGGCGTGATGCTTCTGTGGCTCGCCGCGACCGTGTTGCGCGGCCGCCGCGACATCTTCGCGTTCGGCGCGCTGGCGTCCGGCCTCTCCACGATCGTGCTGTTGTTCGTCATCAACCCAGACGCAATCGTGGCGCGCACGAATGTGGCGCGGATGGCGTCGGCGGATGTGTCGGTCCGGTTCGACGTCGCGTATGCGACATCGCTCAGCGCGGACGCGGTGCCCGTTTTGATCGATGCGCTGACCGCGATGCCCCCGCTACCCAATGATGTGCAGTGTCCGCTCGCGCGACACCTGTTGCGCCGGTGGCCGCCCGACGGTGAGAGGTCGATCCGCAGATGGAACTGGTCGGCGTGGCGGGCGAGTGACTTAGTGCGCGAGCACGAGGCGCGGCTGCGCGCGATGGTCGGGCCGGATCGGAAATGCCCGGAGCGGCAGTAAACCGTGACCGGCGATACGGAGGAATCCAGAAAACCTGCCGCGCCGAAGCCGTCGGCGAAGGCGGGACCGCACCATGACCCATCCTTCTTTCTCCTGGCTCGACTTCAAGGTCGGGCTCCGCATGCTGGTCCGGTACCCGGGGCTGACACTGGTCGGCACGGTATCGATGGCGGTGGCGATCGCATTGGGCTCGGCCTACTTCGAGGCGGTCAACAAGTTTAAGAATCCGCGCCTACCAATACGGGATGCCGACCGTGTGGTTTCCATTCTCAACTGGAAGGCGAACGAATTTGAGCCGGACTCGCGATCTCTGCACGACTTCGCGGTCTGGCGCGGGCAGCTCAAAACGGTGGACCACATGGGCGCAGCAATCGCCTTCGTGCGCAACCTGGCCACCGAGGACGGGCGAATTGAGGCGGTGCGGGGCGCGGAAATCACGGCCAGCGCATTCAGGCTGATGGGGACGGCGCCGCTGCTGGGTCGCGCGCTGACGGAACAGGATGAGCGACCGGCTGAACCGGCGGTGGTCGTCATCGGACACACGCTGTGGGAAACGCGCTTCGCGAACCATCCGGCGGTGTTGGGCCGAACGGTGAAGCTGGGCACCCTTACTGCAACGATCGTTGGGGTGATGCCGGAAGGCTTCGGCTTCCCGGAAAGCCAGGGTATCTGGATGCCACTGCGCGTGAACGGATCCACGCTCGCGCCGCGCACTGGTCCGAACGTTTCGGTCTTCGGCCGCCTGGCACCTGGCGCGTCGATCGAGAAGGCGCAGGCCGAGGTCGACGTAATCGGGGCACGCTCGGCCGCCAGCTATCCGAAGACGCACGAGCACCTGAGGCCGCGAGTTATTCCCTACGGCAAGCCCATCCTCGAGGGCGGCGAGGGAGGATTTTTCGGGAGGCTCCTGACCTTAGTGAACGGCATTTTCCTGATGCTGCTTGCCGTCATCTGCACGAACGTTGCTACGCTCGTGTTCGCGCGAACGGCCACCCGTGGGTGGGAGATCGTGATGCGAAACGCCCTCGGCGCCAGCCGAGGCCGCATCGTCACGCAGCTGTTCCTCGAGGCGCTGGTGCTCGCCAGCCTTGCAGCGGTATTCGGGCTGATCGTCGCGAAGATCGCGGTGCGCTGGGGGCTGAGCCTGCTGGCCGGCAATGAGATGCCGTTCTGGGTCAACGACAATCTGTCGTGGACGACCATGCTGTACGCGGCGCTGCTCACACTGTTCGGCGCTGCGATTGTCGGTGTTCTTCCAGCGCTCCGGATCACGAAGATCAACGTGCAGGAATCGCTGCGCAGCGAGAAGGCAGCAGGCGCCGAACTCCGCTTCGGCGGTTTCTGGACCACGGTGATCGTCGTACAGGTCGCGATCACCGTGGCATTCCTCCCGCTCGCCGCCGGGGGTGCCTTTGAGTCCAACCGGTTCGCGCAGCGGGCGGATGCCATCGGCGCAGAGCGATACATCATGGCGAGCGTGGGCATGGACCGCGAAGATCACGCGGCTGATTCGGCCGCGTTCGATGCCCGTGCGCGCGCGAGCATCGCCGAACTCGAACGGCGGCTCCGAGCGGAGCCCGGTGTCGAGCAGGTCGCGTTTGCCGACCGTCTGCCGGTGACGGACCAGCTCACGTATCGGGTCGAGCTCGATAGCATGACCGGCGCCCCGACGACTGACACACGCGCGAGCACGCTCGTACACGTGTCGCGCGGCTTCTTTGCCGCCTTTGGCACTTCGGTAATTGCCGGTCGCGGCTTCGAACCACTCGACTTCGAAACCGGCCGCGTCCTGATCGTCAACGAATCGTTTACGCGTCATGTGTTTGGCGGCCGGAACCCGATCGGTCAACGCATCCGCCTCGTGAGCGGCCCGGCCGAGGAAGTTCTCGACATCGAGAGCGTTATCGGCAAGGAGTGGTACGAGATCGTCGGCATGGTCAAGGACTTCGGCTGGCAGTCGCCCTTGCCGCACGAGCAGTCCGCCATGTATCGCCCGAGCCTGCCGCTGCTAGGGCGTGCGGGTCAGCTCGCCGTGCGCGTGCGCGATCCGGAAGCATTCGCTGCGCGCCTGCGTACGGTGGCCGCCGCCGTCGACCCAACGATCCGGCTGACCAACGTTCAGGGGCTCGCGGATGTGGGTGGGGCCAGGCTCAGCTGGACGCTGACCGGCGTGGCCTGGTTGATCTCGTTCATCGTGTTGCTCCTCTCGTCGACTGGCATCCATTCACTGATGTCGTTCACCGTCGCGCGCCGAACGCGCGAGATCGGTATTCGAGCCGCCCTCGGCGCGTCCCCGGGACGCATTGTGGCCGGCATCTTCTCGCGCGCGTTCCTGCAGATCGGTGCGGGCATGCTCGCCGGCAGTGGACTGGCTGCGCTCGTGGGCCTCGAATCCGCGCGCCAGGTGCTACTGCTCGTTGCCGCGGACGCCGTCATGCTGGTCGTCGGACTTGCGGCGTGCGCCGTGCCATTGAAACGCGCGCTCAGGATCGATCCGGCGACGGCATTGAGGGTGGACGGCTGACCGTGCCCCCCAAGTGGGGATTAAGATCCCGATGAAGGGTGGAGGTGTCACTCGATGCAGGCCGAAGATCAACGGGCGCGAGTGGTTCCGGACAGGATTGGACCAGATGATCCGCGGTACGCGGCTCTCGTCGGCAGGGGATTCAACAAACGATTCGCGGGTAAGCCGGACTATGTGCGCCTCGTGCACAGCACCGACGAGGTGATCGACGCTGTTCAGGACGCCGTGCGGGAGGGCCGTCGGGTTGTCGCACGCGGCGGCGGTCACTGCCTCGAAGGCTTTGTCGACGACCCGGATGTCCGAGTGATCATCGACACGTCGCTGATGACGGGCGTCCGCCACGACTCGGAGATGCGCGGGTTCGTGATCGATTCGGGCACCACGCTGGGCGAGGTATACCGGAGGCTCTTTTTCGACTGGGGCGTGACTCTTCCCGCCGGCGAAAGCCCCTATCTCGGACTCGGCGCCCACGTTTCAGGCGGGGCGTTCGGCTTCTTGTGTCGGCAACACGGCCTGGCGGCCGATCATCTGTACGGCCTCGAAGTCGTCGTCGTGGACGCCGACGGCACGGCGCGAAGCGTGGTGGCAACTCGCAACCCCTCAGATCCCAACCGCGATCTCTGGTGGGCACACACCGGCGCGGGTGGAGGGAACTTCGGTATCGTGACCCGCTGCTGGTTCCGATCCCCGGGCGTCACCGGGAATGATCCCGGATTGCTGTTGCCGAAAGCACCAGAGTCAATACTGGTGTTCCGTCTCGCGTGGAGCTGGGACGACATGGATGCCACGTCTTTCGCGCGGCTCGCAACCAATTTCGGAGACTGGTGCGAGAGCAACAGCGACGCGAGCTCGCCATTCGCTCGGCTGTTCAGCACGCTTTTCCTATGGCGCCGACAACTCGGCAAACTCGAACTGAAAGGGCTCTCTACTGCCGAAGTAGATGCCAATCGCCTCGTCGATGAACACATCGCCGCGATTACACGTGGCATCGGGGCGCCTCACACACTGAGTCTCGAGAGAACGTCCTGGTCGAATTTCGCGCTGAATCCGTTCCCCGAGCTGTTCGCGCCAGTTGGGAGTGGTGCGCTCTTCAAGGGCAAGGACGCATTCCTCCGCAAGCGCTTTACCGATCGCCAGATCGAAATTGCGCACCAGTACCTGACTCGGACTGATTACGATGTCGCCGGTGGGATGCTTGGCCTCGCCACGTATGGCGGACAGGTCAATACTGTGGCATCGGACGCAACGGCGTCGGCGCAGCGAGACTCGATCCTGACGACATCATGCGCCGCTGGCTGGGGCAACCCGAATGACGAATCCAGAACGATCGCGTGGGTCCGCGCGTTCTATCGGGACCTGTTCGCCGACACGGGCGGCGTTCCAGTACCGGGTGACATCTGCGACGGCGCGATGATCAACCACCCCGACGTCGACCTCGCTGATCCGGAGTGGAATACGTCCGGCGTTCCCTGGCACACGCTCTACTTCAAGAGCAACTACCCGGCGCTTCAAAGGGTCAAGAGGCGCTGGGATCCGCGCAACGTGTTCCATCACGCCCTGTCCATTCGTCCGTGACGGAGGATCGGCGTCGCCGAACGTAGTGCCCCGATCGGCCTGACGGGATCGCTTCACAATCATCCCTACTCGATGACATGATCGCGAATATGGCCTCCTCCCGTCAGCCTGCCCACCGTAGCCTTGGCGAAGGCGGGCACCCCGCAGACAGCCACGACCTCATCCGCGTCCAGGGCGCCCGGGAGAACAACCTGAAGGACATCAGCGTCGAGATCCCCAAGCGGCGGCTGACGGTGTTCACCGGAGTCTCGGGATCGGGCAAGTCGTCGCTGGTGTTCAGCACCATCGCAGCGGAGTCGCAGCGGCTGATCAACGAGACCTACAGCGCATTCGTGCAGGGATTCATGCCGACGATGGCCCGGCCCGACGTGGATGTATTGGACGGGCTGACGACCGCGATCATCGTCGACCAGGAGCGAATGGGCGCCAACGCGCGCTCGACGGTCGGCACCGTGACGGACGCCCACGCGATGTTGCGGGTGCTGTGGAGTCGCATCGGGAAGCCGCGGATCGGACCGGCCACCGCCTTCTCCTTCAACGTCCCGACGCGCAAGGCCAGCGGCGCGATGACCGCGGACAAAGGCAAAGGCGAACGGTTCGTCGTGCGCGACGTCGTCTACCAGGGCGGCATGTGCCCGCGGTGCGAGGGCATGGGCCAGATCAACGACATCGATCTGAAGCAGCTGTACGACGACAGCAAGTCACTCAAGCAGGGTGCGCTTACGATACCTGGCTACACGGCCGAAGGCTGGTACATGCGCACCTTCGAGGGCCTCGGTCATCGACACCGACAAGCCGATCCGCAAGTACACGAAGAAGGAGCTCCATCTACTTCCTCTACCAGGAGCCCACCAAGGTGAAGGTCGAAAAGTTGAACCTCACCTACGAAGGGCTGATCCCGCGGATCAGAAGTCATTCCTGTCCAAGGACGTCGATGCGATGAACACGAGCATCCGCGCGTTCGTCGAGCGCGCGGTGACGTTCACGACCTGTCCCGACTGCAACGGCACCCGGCTCAACGAGGCGGCCCGGTCGTCGAAGATCAACAAGATGAACATCGCCGACGCGTGCGCGATGCAGATCAACGACCTGGCCCAGTGGGTGCGCGATCTGAACGAACCGTCCGTCGCGCCTCTGCTTGCGGAAGCTGCGGCAGACGCTCGACTCGTTCGTGGAGATCGGGCTCGGGTACCTCAGTCTCGACCGGCCGTCCGGCACGCTGTCGGGCGGCGAGGCGCAGCGCACGAAGATGATCTGCCACCTCGGGTCGTCGCTCACCGACGTGACCTACGTCTTCGACGAGCCGACGATCGGGCTGCACCCTCACGACATCCAGCGGATGAACAACCTGCTGCTGCGATTGCGCGACAAGGGCAACACCGTCCTTGTCGTCGAGCACAAGCCGGAGGTGATCGCGATCGCCGACCACGTGGTCGACCTCGGCCCCGGCGCTGGTATCGCCGGCGGCGAGGTGGTCTTCGAGGGCACCGTTGATGGGCTGCGGAAGAGCGGCACGCTCAGCGGGCGACATCTCTCCGACCGGGCCGCACTCAAGCCGTCGGTGCGGACGCCGTCGGGTGTGATGAAGGTGCGCGGCGCGCGCACGCACAACCTGAAGAACGTCAACGTCGACATCCCGCTTGGCGTGCTGGTGGTGGTGACCGGCGTGGCGGGGTCGGGCAAGAGCTCTCTGATCCATGGCTCGGTGAGTGGCCGAGACGAGGTGGTGTCGATCGACCAGACTCCGATCCGTGGCTCGCGGCGGAGCAACCCGGCGACGTACACCGGCCTGCTCGATCCGATTCGCAAGGCGTTCGCGAAGGCCAACGGCGTGAAGCCCGCGCTGTTCAGCGCCAACTCCGAGGGCGCCTGTCCGACCTGCAATGGCGCCGGCGTGATCTACACCGACCTCGCGATGATGGCCGGCGTCACCACGGTCTGCGAGGAGTGCGAGGGCCGGCGGTTCCAGGCGTCGGTGCTGGACTACCGGCTCGGCGGCCTCAACATCGCCGAGGTGCTCGACCTGTCGGTCGAAGACGCGGTCGGCTTCTTCGGCGCCGGCAAGGCGCATACGCCGGCCGCGCACGCGATCCTGCAGCGCATGGCCGACGTAGGGCTCGGCTACCTGCGGCTCGGCCAACCGCTCACCACGCTGTCGGGTGGCGAGCGGCAGCGGCTCAAGCTCGCGACGCACATGGGTGAAGAAGGCGGCGTCTACGTGCTCGACGAGCTGACCACCGGGCTGCACCTGGCCGACCTCGAGCAACTGCTCGGGCTGCTCGACCGGCTGGTCGACTCCGGCAAGTCGGTCATCGTGATCGAGCACCACCAGACGGTGATGGCGCACGCCGACTGGATCATCGACCTCGGGCCGGGCGCGGGCCACGACGGCGGGCGGATCGTGTTCGAAGGCACCCCGGCCGACCTGGTGGCGGCGAGGTCGACGCTGACCGGCGAGCACCTGGCGGCATTCGTCGGTAGCGGTCCGCAGGCTGTCCCATCTCATCGAGCTGGTTGAGAGAACTCGGTCTTATACTTCAGCAATCAGCACAATGCATCAAGACGGAGCAAGGATGCTCTGAATATCCTGGCGGGGCTGGCAGGCTGTTATCGCGAGCTGACCGGCCGGAGTGGGAATGGACGCCGAACGCTGGAATCACGTCGATAAGTTGTTGCAGTCCACGCTCGATCGCCCCCCGGCAGAGCGCGAGGTCTTTCTGCGACGCGCCTGCAGCGGCGACGAACAGCTGGAGCTGGCAGTCCGTTCGCTGCTCGCCGCACACGACCGTGCTGACAACTTTCTCGCCGCTCCGGCGATCGATCTGGCTGCACGCCAGCTCGCCGGAGAACGGGGCGGGGATGACCGCCAGGCCAGCCACGATCCCCTGATCGGTCAAACGCTCTCGCACTACCACATCCTCGAGAAGCTGGGCGGTGGCGGCATGGGCGTCGTGTACAAAGCCAAGGACACGCGCCTGCAGCGCTTTGTCGCGCTGAAGTTCCTCACGCCCGACCTTGCCGGCGATCCCGACGCGCTGACCCGATTCCGCCGCGAGGCGCGGGCCGCATCGGCGCTGAATCACGCCAACATCTGCACCGTCCACGATATCGGCGAGCAGGATGGCCGCGCGTTCCTCGTCATGGAGTTCCTCGACGGAACGACCTTGAAGCATCAGATCGACGGGCGCCCGCTCGAGATCGATCGGCTGCTGACGCTCGCGATCGAGATCGCCGACGCGCTCGAGGCGGCACACGCCGCCGGCATCGTCCACCGTGACATCAAGCCGGCGAATCTATTCGTCACCAGCCACAGCCACGCGAAGATTCTCGATTTCGGGCTGGCCACAGATCCGTCCGATCGGCGGCGAGGCGGCGATAACGGTGACCGCACTGACCGCTCTGACAAGTCCGGGGAGTGCGGTGGGGACGATCGCGTACATGTCGCCCGAGCAGGTGCGGGGGCAGGACGTGGATGCGCGCACCGACCTGTTCTCGTTCGGCGTGGTGTTGTACGAAATGGCGACCGGCACGAGACCGTTTCACGGTGAGACCACGGGACTGATTTTCGACGGCATTCTGAATCGCGCACCTGCGCCGATGGTGCCCCTGAATCCCGGCCTGCCGCAGGAATTGGAACGCGTCATCCACAAGTGCCTGGAGAAGGATCGCGAGCTGCGCTACCAGCACGCCTCGGAGATTCGCGCGGACCTCCAACGGCTGAAACGCGATCGCGATTCGGGCCGTCCTGTGGCTCGCACCATGACTGAAGGGCGTCCTGCGTTCGGGCACCGCCGCACGCGCTGGTTGTCGGCCGCTGCAGCCGTCGTTGTCGCAGCCGCCGTCGCAGGCGCGATCTACAGCCGTCGTCCCGCGACGCTGACCGACAAGGACACGATCGTGCTAGCCGAGTTCACCAACACGACCGGCGATGCGGTGTTCGACGAAACGCTCCGACAAGGACTGGCTGTACAGCTCCAGCAATCACCGTTCCTCAGCCTGGTTTCGGAAGAGCGCATCCGGAAGGAGCTAGGGCTGATGCAACAGCCGCCGGAGGCGCGGCTGACGCCCGACATCGCACTGGGTCTGTGCGTGCGGACTGCGAGCGCCGCCGTGCTGGAAGGATCGATCGCGAGTCTCGGCAGCCAGTACGTCCTCGGTTTGCGCGGGAAGAACTGCACCACCGGCGACATTCTCGCCGACGAGCAGGCGCAGGCGTCACGAAAAGAAGAGGTGCTCGCCGCGCTGAGCCGGATGGCCACCCAGGTCCGCGAGCGCCTGGGTGAATCGATCGCCACCATCGAGAAACACTCGATGCCGCTCGAGGAAGCCACCACGCCGTCGCTCGAAGCCTGGAAAGCCTTCAGCACCGCGTCGAGAGCCTACTATTCAAGCGGCGCCGCCGCGGCCTTGCCGCTGTTCCGGCGTGCCGTGGCGATCGACCCGGACTTTGCACTCGCGCATGCACGGCTCGGCATCCACTACAGCAACGTCGGAGAAACGACGCTGGCGCGGGAGAGCACGCTGAAGGCGTACCGGTTGCGCGATCGGGCCAGCGAGGCCGAGCGGTTCTTGATCGAGACGTTTTACGACCGTCAGGTGACCGGCAATCTGGAACGGCAGCAGCAAACCATGGAGGCGTGGGCGCGGACATATCCGCGCGATCCGGTTCCTTTCGGATTGCTGGCGGGCCTCGCGACGAACAGCATCGGCAGATACGACGTGGCTATTGCCGCAGCCGACAAGGCACTCGCGCTTGAGTCCGACCGAGCGCCCACATATAACAGCAAAGCCATCAGCCAACTCGCCCTGAACCGGCTGGCTGATGCTGAAACCACTATTCGTCTAGCGACAGAGCGCAAGCTTGAATTCGACAATTTTGTTCTCAACCGGTACTTCATCGCCTTTTTGAACGGCGATGACGAGGACGTGAGACGGAAGGCGGCGCTGGCCAGGGGCAGGCGTGCCACGGAAGACATGATTTCTCACGTGGAAGCGCTCGTGCTGGCTCGCTCCGGCCGATTGCAGGAGGCGAGACGGACGTCCGCCCTGGCTGTCGACATCGCGCAGAAGGCTGGTCAGCACGAACGCGCAGCCTTGTTCGACGCGGCAACGGCGGTATGGGAAGCGTTTTTCGGGAACGCGGCGGCAGCCAGACAGAAGGTGACCACGGCGCTCGCCCTTGCCAGGGGCCGCGACGTCGACTATGCGGCCGCCTTCGCGCTCGTCCTCTCAGACGACGTGGGTCGATCGCGGGCTCTTGCCGACGACCTGGCGAAGAACTTTCCCGAGGATACGTCGGTGCAATACCTGTATCTGCCAGTGCTTCGAGGCCTGTTGTCACTGAACGCGCACGATGCGGGCGGCGCCATTCAATCGCTACAGACCGCCACTCGCTTCGACCTCGGCGTGGGCGTCATCGGGGCCATCACGTACTTCGGTAGACTCTATCCCATCTACGTGCGCGGCCAGGCGTACCTCGCGGCGCGTCAGCCCGCCGAGGCCGCCGCCGAATTCCAGCGGATTCTCGATCATCGCAGCATCGTGCTCGTCGATCCCATGGGCGCCATGGCGCGCCTGCAGCTGGCCCGAGCGCTCGCGCTCTCGGGCGACACCGTGAAGGCGAAAAGCGCCTATCACGATCTCTTGACGCTGTGGAAGAACGCCGACCCCAAGATCCCCATGGTCGAGACAGCGCGAGCCGAATTCGCCCGGTTGCCGTAAGGGCGCAACCATCACGATGACGCCAATCATTGATTTGCGCTCGTTTACCGTTAACCGTTTACCGTTCGGCGGCCAGAACGGCTTTCAGATTGACCGCACGTCACATCCGTAGTTCTATCTAACCGGTGATTCAGCCTGGCACAGCGCTCGGACACTATGAAGTCCTCTCTGCCCTGGGAAAAGGTGGCATGGGAGAGGTGTATCGGGCGAAGGACCAGAAGCTGGGGCGCGAGGTTGCGATTAAGGTTCTCCCAGACGCATTCGGCCAAGATCCGGTCCGGGTTGCGCGATTCGAACGAGAGGCCCGCGCCGCCGCCACTCTCAATCATCCCAACATCTGTGCGATTCACGAAGTCGGCGAGCACGAAGGTCAGCCCTTCATCGTGATGGAACTGATCAAGGGACAAACACTCGAGGCAAGACTTTTGAAACAGGGGCGCCTCGAAAGCGACGAAGTTCTGGAACTGAGCACGCAACTCGCCGATGCCTTGGATGTCGCGCATACCGCCGGGATTGTCCATCGAGACATCAAGCCAGCGAACATCTTCATCGCGGATCGCGGACAGGCGAAGATCCTGGATTTTGGCTTGGCCAAGACCAATCGACTCAATGATGAGAAAGCCCTGACAGTCTCGTACGACGTCGGGCAGCTGACCGGCCATGGAGCCACCTTGGGCACGGTGGCGTACATGTCGCCCGAGCAGGCGCTGGGCAAAGAGTTGGATCCACGGACCGACTTGTTTTCTCTGGGTGTCGTCATTTATGAAGCCTTGACGGGCAAGCCGGCTTTCATGGGTGCCACGTCGGCCGCGATTTTCGACCAGATCCTCAATCGAGCACCGACATCGCCCGTGCAGCTGAATCCTACGGTCTCACCGGAACTGGAAGGTGTCGTCAACAAGCTGTTGGAAAAAGACGCGGGTCTCCGCTATCAGCACGCCTCGGAGCTCCACGCCGACCTGAAACGGATGCGGCGCGCCACCGACTCAGCCCACCAGCAGAGAGAAGTGTCCCTGGGGGGCGCAGCACGATGGAGTGCCCTGAAGATGAGCGGTACGGTCGCCCTCGGTGCCGTCGCGCTCGGCGCCATGGCGTGGTTGGCGAGGAGCTACGTCGGCCCGGCACCGGCTGGGACGAGCGCGCCGGCACTGTCGATTAGCCCGCTGACGGATACGGTGGCCTCTCATTGTCTGGTAGTTGGTCTCCCGACGGTACCCAGCTTGCCTACGACTACACCTTGAACGGGTCGATGGATGTTGCCGTCATGTCACTAGGGGGTGGAGAACCTCGTCTCGTCGCGGGCGGTCCCAACGATGAGCTTATGCCTCGCTGGTCGCCAGATGGTTCTCGGATCGCCTTCCTGTCTGATGACGGCACTGGCATGAATGTCTATTGGGTGCCGCCCACGGGTGGGCCGCGCCGGAGGATAGCGCAGACCCACCTTCCGTATCTGGACCGATTCACGTCGATCGGTGCCGTCGGCTCGCAACCGTGGTCTCCGGATGGACGGCGTCTTGTGTTCTCACGGCTGGAGCCCACCAATAGCGTGGCATTGTGGACGGTCGATATCGAGAGCGGCCAAGAAGCACGGCTGACGGCTCCGCCGGCCGGCGCGAGTGACTGGCGGGGTGCGTGGTCGCACGACGGCAAGTGGATCGCGTTTAATCGTCGGTCGACCGACTCGCCATCTATTCTGTATCTCGTGCCGGCGTCGGGCGGGGAACCACGCGCGGTGCTCCCGGACAAGACGGTCGGCCGCTCTGCTGCAACCTGGTCGGTCGACGACCACCACCTTCTGTTCGTTCCCGACGGAGCGTGGGGTGGAGACGTCTCGGAGGTCGACATCGGAACAGGGAGGATTAGACCGGTGACGGTCGGGGCCACAGTCAGTAGCCCGATCCTCTCGTCCACAGGGCGCATCGTCTTCTCGCGCTGGAGCCATGAGACGTTCTTCTTCAGGATGCCCGTTGCAAACCAGGCGGGGGAGCACGAGCAGATCTCACTCAGCGGGGGCAGCAACTTCGGTCAGCGTTTCTCACCAGACGGCCGGCAGATTGTGTTTCAATCCAGCCGCGCCGGGCGGTCGATGCTGTGGCTCCACGACATGGCGACAGGTAAGGAGCGCCAGCTCACTTATCCACCGGCCGGACGGGAGGACAGAACGCCGGACTGGTCGCCCGATGGGACGCAGGTGGTCTTTCTCTCGAATCGCGACGGTGCCTTTCAACTATGGGTCACGGACGTGGACGGCCGGGCGACGCATCGCCTTTCCGAGCAGACGATCCCCATGGATGGTGATTGGTGGGTGAATGCACGAGTCGCACCGAGGTGGTCGTCCGATGGCCAGGCGATTGCCTACCTAGCCCCGGGCGAACGAGGCTCGACCTTATGGCTCATCAATCCCGATGGCCGTCATGCACGCCCGACTCAAGTGTCAGGTGTCCTGCGCTTCGACTGGTATTTGGACAGTCGCCGGGCGATCTATACGCGCAACGGGGCGGATGGGCGAATCGAGATCATCGCGACCCACCTCGATACAGGCGAGGAGAGGTTACTCTTGAAGGCGAACGCCACAGAGCTGAGTGTCGCCCCGGACGGGAGTTCGCTCGCTTACAACAGCGCGGACGGACACTTCAGCATGAATCGCTACGTGCTGACGCTTGGCCGCCCGACCAGTGCCAAGGAATTGCCTCACGCGAAAGGCGCCCCTCGGCCCGTCACGCTTGGCAAGGGAGTGTGGCACGTTCACGGCGGCGCGTGGTCCCCGGACAGCCGATGGATCGTGTACACAAGGGACTTCGATCGCGGAAACCTCAGCGTCATTGACAACTACCGTTGAAAGCGCCGCAAAAGGCGAGCGGGGGTGCGATCAGTGCGTCGGCGCGGTGGCTTTTCCCAATGGCCAGGAGTGCCTTCACCGCAGACGCGAGTGCTGAGGAATCAACGGGGCACGTATCACATTTCTATCACAATCGTTTCTTCAGTTAGAGCGTCGTTCGATCGCGTTAATGACTAGGCGCGCAGTCTCGGCATCATCTTGCCGCTGCCAGCGGGCGTATGGGGTATCTGCTGAGAAAAAAGGCATTCTCGGCTTTAGTGCGTCTTCTGCGCGGCCATCAGCCTCGGCAGTAGGTCATGGCTGGTGTCCAAAGAGCCGAGTTCGTGCCCGAAGCGAAACGCATTCTTTGCCGCCGCGGTGACTAACCACGACAGTTCGGCGTCAATCAAGGACGGTTCGGCAATCGCCCGCTGCGCCAATTGAGTGATCGTCGAGAAGATCGTGAACGCTTCAGGACCATGGAGCGCCGCGCGTTGCACACTGCTCTGGGGACGTGCGATCTTCGAACCCTTGCGCGCTGCCGAAGTGGCTGCGTGCGACCAGTCGTGTGGCTTGCCTTCCCGCCCGCGTGCTTCGACCCTGGACGAGCAGTCGCCTTCTTCGTCCGCCGGCGTTGGCCGGCGGCGGCTTGTTTTGCTCGCGATGGGCGTTCCGCGGGGCACGTCACACTGCCACGAATGCAGCGGCGAAAACGAGCGAATGTCGCTAGCTGGCGGCGCGGAGCGACACCTCGAAGTGGAGCCCCTCTGCTTTCTGGAGATGATTGATCACCTCTAGAAGATTGCGAGCCTGCGGATTGCCGCTCGGACCCAGCATGCGCATCAGGCTCTTTGCAGGCCGTTTGGTCCGGCGGCTCAACTCGTCGAACCCGATTGTGGCGTTGATATAGTCGCGAAGGATCGCCTTTCCGGTGTCGAGATCCCCAGCCAGCAGGCACTCGACGCCCTCCCGCAGAAGCTCCCTCCGGTACTTTCGGTCCGACTGGAGGCGCGCTTGTACTGTTTCCTTGAATTCCCGCGTCAGCGGCATGTCACTTCTCCTCGGCCTTGCGCTTTTTGTAGTCGACCCATCGATCACGAGCCATCGCGATGTCGCGGTCCTGCCGTTTCTTTGTCCCGCCGCAAAGAAGGATGACGACAGCATCCCCGTCTTTGCCAAAGTACACGCGATACCCAGGTCCGAAATCGATACGGTACTCGAACACACCAGCCCCGACGCCTTTTACGTTCGAGAAGTTTCCCAGCCCCAACCGGCGTAGCGCCGTCGTCACTTTCGCCGCTGCTGCGGCATCGAGGCTCTGATACCAGGCCGCAAACGGACTCGATCCTGCTCGGTCGAGATACTCGAGAACGGACACCGGGACGATGGTAACATAATAGTTACCATCGTCAAAGGCGACAGGGTTTCCGACCTGCGACAGGACGAGGCGCATGCAGACGGCGCCGCTCGCCGGTCGCGATTTGTCGGCCGGCCTGCCTCCCGACGCCGGTCAACCTCGAAGCTGGGTACGCCGCTCGCGTATATATACGGCACCGCGTTTCCCATTTGGTACGGTGGCGTCTTCATCACTGCGGCCCATGTCTACAAGAGTGCAGCCGCCGCAGGACACGTCGTAGTCGGACGCTTCGCCACGCACGACGGCGGCATTCCGGCTTACTTCGTCGACCACGCCGAACTCTGGGACGATCTCGATCTTGCAATTGTGCGATGCCCCATGCTCGCTAGCTTTCCACCTGTTCCAGTTGATCTTGAAAGCCATTTGGAGGTCTTTGACGAGGTCAGCGCACTGGGCTATCCGTTTAGTGTCGACCCCGAGCATCTGATCGCAGACTACCGCGGGTTCGCTGGTCACATTGTCGGTTCGCGTCGGATCTACCGCGTGCCGGGCCACCCGTTTGGGTATGAACTCTCGTTTCCATCACCGCGAGGGCTGTCCGGGGCGCCCTTGATGCATCTCGGCGCCGATGGGATTCATCGTTGCTATGGGTACATTGTTGAGCAAGCTGACACTCAATTCGCCGGAGTGACAACGACGCTCGGCATTGCGGTGTCCATAGACGTTCTGCGATCGATCACAAGCGCGCTGGCTCGTGGCGAAGTAGTATCGGAATTCTTCTACGGCGTGCCTCGTCTTCCGCTTCCGCCTCCACATCAAGCGAAATCAATCCATTCGGAGCCGCGAGGTGACTGGCCAGACCAGGATGGGTGAGCACTAACTATCGGCTTGCGCGCGCGGGCGCGAAGTCCCTTGTCACGCATCAGCCTTGCGGAGCGCTTCTGGCCGACGTGTTCGCCCTCCTCGCGCAGGTCCGTTCAGATTCGCGGCCGTTCGTACCGCCGCGGACTCGCCTCATGCGACGCCCGAATGCGCAGCCGCGCGATCCCAACAATGGCGAGGCATTTGGAGGCGCCTCCCGTCTGCACACCCCAACGAAACTTGCGTCCCTCCACCTGCAGCCGGCCATCAAGCCGCTGCGGACGGACCGAAGCTGTCTGTGGCGCCGGACTCAACAAGCTCGCCGTAAGGATCGCGCCACATTCGGAGGTCTGACACAATTCCAGTAAACGTCCGCTGTGTCCCGAGTCAAACCACTGAAGCCCAAACAAGATGCATAACCGGTTAGGATTTTGGCGGCGTGTGCGATAATCTGTTTCAGACTGCTCGCAAACTGTTGATTCTAAAGACGGCCTGCCCCGAGCGAGCGTAGCGAGTCGAGGGGAGAGATGTCCGAGTGGTTGAAGGAGCACGCTTGGAAAACGATTGTGGTGACTCTCGCCAAGCGATATTGAAACACCTCTTGTCGTAGACGGAGCAACGATTTAGCTTCGCGAAATGCGCCCCGATGTGACTCCGTAAACGTCGGTATTTCTCGCCAGTCTTGCCCTCACCTTACACAGTTTCTACACAGTTTTCAGTTTCAGTTGCTTCAGACCGTCGTGGCAGGTCCCGGTGTTCTCCACCGGTCCTGCACGTGGTAAAGCCTACGCACGAACACTAACCGGCGTTGAAAGCCGTGTTGCTGCTCTTGGCGCGCCAGGCCTTGATATCGTTCAGCACGGAGTTGTGATGCTGCTCGACAAGCTGGACGGCGTCGGCGCCGACCGGCAGGTGAAGTGGCGGTTTTCTCTCCGCTGCGATTTCAACAAGCAGGCGGCCGAGAGCGTTCGGATCGCCTTGTTGAGCATGGTTGGCGGTCTCCGTGGCGGCGCGAAACGCAGCATTTGACGCGCGATAGTCCTCGATGAGCGTCGGCGGTTCGAGAATCGCCGAGGACTTGTCTAGAAAATCGGTGCGGAAGTATCCGGGTCCGACAATTGTCGCGGTGATGCCGAACTCCTCGAGTTCGAGGCGAGCGACTCTGTGAAGCCGGCCACCGCAAACTTGGAAGCGGCGTACGCTGTCCCGCGCGATCCACCGAGGTAGCCACCCATCGAAGCGATCGTGAACAAGTGCCCGCTGCGCTGGCGTCGCATGACTGGCAACACGGCGCGAGTGACGTTCATCACGCCGTATACGTTGGTTGCGAATTGCTGGTGGATTTGTTCAGGCGACATTTCCTCAAACGCAGTGATGAGACCGTAGCCCGCGTTGTTGACGAGGACATCGATTCGACCAAAGTGATCGACAGCGTCAGAGACGACTCTCGTCGCGGCAGTTGGGTCGGTTACGTCCAGAGAAGCCGTCATTAGCCGGGTGGCAGCCTCGTCGGGAATCGCGTATGCGGCGTTCTTGGGGGATCTGATGCGTGTCGAACCAGTTTGGATTTTTGGACCCGACGACCGACACGGTGATCTCGCCCACCGTCGCCCTCCAGCGCCTATCCGCGCGCGACAAAAAGCGGGGCTAGGTCGTTTTCGGCCCTCCTTTGAGATCTGCCATGGGCAACGAGCGTTCGGCCCAGACGGCGACGACTAATCGAACTATCGTTCAACGGTGTTCCGGCCGAACGCGCTTCTTGCTGATACAGATATTTCTGGAAGCCGATGAAGACTCGTCCAATGTCCTCAGGCTTGCCCAGGTGAGCCACCGCGTCGGCAATTGAGTTGTTGTATTTCAACCGCAACAATGGGGTCAGTTTCTCTTGGTCGAGTTCCTGCACGCCAACACGGACGTAGTGAGAGAGCACGAAGTCGAGAAAGGCTTGCTCTTTGCTCTCAAACGCCGCGCTGATCGCAACCTTGGCTCTCGCCGCGCGTTCCTCTCGGGTAAAGTCGTGTCTGCTGTAAGTTTTCATAGGAAACGAACGGCAGAAAACTACCGGCGTGGCTATTCGCTGCGGAGCGCTACGTTGGGATCGACCGCCGCGGCCCTGCGGGCCGGCAAGTAGCAGGCAAAGAACGCGGCACAGATCAACGGAATCGGCGTCACCACCAGCATCCACGGATCGACGATGGCGACGTCCAGCTCGAGATACGCGCGCGCGATCGCCCGGCCGACGAGGCCAATCGACAACCCGAAGATGAGCCCGTCGAGGACAGGACGATAGCCGTCCACGAGCACCATGCGCTTGATCTGTCCGGCGGTGGCCCCCAACGACATCCGCACGCCGATCTCCCGCGTGCGGTTTGCAATGATATGCGACTGGATGCCGTAGAGGCCCGCCATGGCGAGAAGCAGCGTGATCGCGCCGAGGCCGACCGCCGTCATGCCGAGCCCGCGCAGGACCTGAAACGGTCCGGCGAGCACCGATCGTCCCGTCCCGATGGTGTCGACCGCCACGTCCGGATCGGCACGCCGGATGGCCTCGCGCATCGCGCCCACCGCATTCGTCACCGATCCGGATGCCCGCGCGACGACCGTGATGAGCGGCTGGTAGTGCTGCGTCAGCGGCACGTAGGCCAGTGGCCGCGGATCCGCGAAGATACTGCCCACGTCCGTATCGGCGGCAACGCCGACGATCGTGGCCGTCGGGGACCGCGTCTGGCCGACCGCCATCTCCCGCCCGACGACGTCGGCGGTACCGAACATCTGCCGTGCCGTGAATTCGCTCAGGACCACGACGCGTGGCGCGGCCGGCCCGTCGCGATCGTCGAAACCGCGTCCACGAAGGATCTCCACCCCCAGCGTTCGGAACATCGAGGGGGCCCCGGCGATCGTCGTCACCACCTGCGGGTCCATTCGCGCGGCGCTCGTCTGTTCCAGTGGTGAGATGGACAGACGCAGCGTACTCGGCACGCCGAAGGGCAATCCACTCGACAGTGAGGCCGCCTCGACCGACGGATGGCGCCGCAGCTCGTCGAGTACCCGGTCGAAGATGCGCCGTGCGCGAGGCTCGTTCCACTCCGGCGTGTCGAAATTGAGAACGGCGACGCCGATTCGATCCAGGTCGATGCCGGAATCATGGCGCGCCTCCGCGATCGAGTACTTCACGAACATGGTGGCGATGATGAAGAACCCGGCCGCGATGGCGACCTGCCACCGCAGGAGAAGCCGCTGGCGCCGGCCGCGCTGCGGTCCGGCGGCCGATCCGCCGGCGAGCGCGCCGCGAACGTCGAGCGTGCGCGTCAGCTGAATCGCCGGCTCGAGGCCGAAGACGACGAGCGCGATGAGGAGCGACGAGACCGCGATCGTCAGCGCCGGCACGTTCAGCGCGGGATGAAACGACAGCGTGGTACGGCCGCCGAAAGGCATGGCGAGGCTGAACTCGGTGTCCATCACGACGCGCAACAGCTCGAACATGACGTAGGACGCGAATGCGCCGCCGGCCGCCAGCATCACGCTCTCGAGACACTGTTCGCGCACGAGCCGCCACCTCGATGCGCCGAGGGCGCGCCGCACGGCGAGCTCGCGCAGCCGTGTACTTCCGCGGGCGAGCACGAGGTTGCCGAGGTTCGTGCAGGCGACGACCAGCACCAACCCGACGAGCGCCACGAGCGTCATCCCGAACCGGCGCACGGCGGAGTCCTCGTCGTCGGAGATCGCCGCCATGGTCTTTGCGCGCCACGGGCGATCCGTGGCGCCGACGCCCTTGCCACGGAATCGCGGCGGAAAAAACTCGTCGAGCCGCTCGGCGATGGTCTGCATTTCCGCCGATGCCGCGGCGATCGTCACCTCCGTTGCGAGGCGGCCAAAGACGGTGAGCCGTCGATCGTCTCGTGCTGTGGCGCGCGGCGCCGCCGTCCGGGGGGACTCCTTCAACCGTGACTCGGTACCGAGTGGAATCCAGAACTGCGTGCCCACCAGCCATCCGCGAGGACCGCTGAACGAGGCCGGCGCCACGCCGATAATCTCGAAGGGTTCTCCGGAGATCGCCACGGTGGCGCCGACGATCCGCGGATCGGACGCGAACCGCCGTCGCCACAGCGTATCGCTCAGCATCACCACACGTCCGCCGCCGGCATCGTCGCTCGGCTGAATCGTGCGTCCGAGCTTGGCGCCCACGCCGAGCGTGGCGAAGTACGATCCGCTCACCGACTCGCCGATGACCATCTCCGTCACGGACGGCAGGGCAAGGCGGCGAACGAACGTGGCGGACGCGGCGACGTGGGAGAACGACGTCTGGGCGGTCTGCACATCGCGGAAGTCCGGCTCCGACACCGTGCCGGTCAGCAGCCGTCCGCTGTACGGGGTGACGATGACGGCGACGCGATCGGGCTCGTGGATGCCGAGGCCGCGCAGGAACACCGCATCGACGATCGAATACACGGCTGTCGTGATCGCGACGCCGACCGCGAGCGAGAGAATCGCGAAGGTTGTGAAGAGAGGCGTCGCGCCGAGCCGCCTGAGCGCGAGCCTGATGTCGCGGCCCACGGCTGTCGAGGGTAGCACGCCCGGCTACCGGCCGATCACGACCTTGAAGCCGCCGCCGGCGTAGAAATGCCCTCCGTCGTCGGAGAACACCGAATGGCCGATGTTCGCGTACACGACGACGTTGCGCACGCCGTCGATGATGCCGGCGTTCACCAGCACGAGCCGATCTCGCTGGAAGTCGATGCTCGATTCGGTGCGCAGCTCGATCATCGCGGCGACCTTCCGCGTGAACGACCGGCCGAACGCGAAGCCGAATCCGGATGCGAGCTCCCGCGATGGATCGTGCAACGGTTTTTCGAGCTCGCCGTTGAACACGAACGTGAACGCGTGAAACTCGCGCGCGACGAGGAGCGGCAGCACGATGGTCTGGCCGGCCTCCGAGAGTCCCTTCTCGGCCCCGTGCGCCGGCGCGAATTCGAGCTGTGGATACACCGCGACGGAAATGCCGCGGCGCTCGTCGCCATAGAAGTCGAACTTCCCGCCGATCGCAGTCGTCCCGATGCCGGCCTTGTAACCCTCTCCGGCCTCATTGGCGGCGGAAACCGGGTCTTACACGATTCGCGCGATCAACTGTTGATGTGTGTCTTGTAAGCTGCTGATTCCAAGCCTGATGGAAGAACGCTGGGAATTGAAGGAGGGTTTTGCGTGACACTGTTCCTGGCCGTCCGCAAGTGCTTGATTCTAAACGGAGAGATGTCGGAGTGGTCGATCGAGCACGCTTGGAAAGCGAAGTCCTCGACCGACACCGACCCACACTGAAGCGCGTCAACGCACACGTGATCAGTCGCTTAACCCCCTAAAACCATCGCTCAGTGTGCGTCCGTAAACCTCGATGTTCCTCGAGGTTTTGGGCCTGACGTATCACAGTCCTATCACAATCGACTCGCTACTTAGCGCGTCTTCTCTGTACTCCTCGGTGTTCGTCCGCACGTTCGGTCACGGGGCTCATCTATCGAGCCATGGTCAGACCGTTCTCCACCTCGAAGACGCCAGTCACCTCGCGCGCGCGCACTTCAGCAATCTGGCGGTCCGCGGCGCTGTCGACGACGCCGAGCAGCATCGTTCGACCGTTCTTCACGACAATGTGGATGGGGTAGATGCCGACCGGCTGCATGCCCGGGAAGTGCCGTTCATCCCTCAGCTCTTGCAACACTCCCAGCTCGCCCCCGGGTGCGTACCGCGATAGGAAGTCATCGGTGTAGATCCGGTAGAACGTCTCCCAACGGATTCGGTCATCGTTCTGCGATGCGGGCAGCACTTCAATCTTGTTGGCCACTTCGCTGACGCCGCTCGCCCGTTTCGTGGCGGTTTCTGCGTCCTTTTTCAGACGTCCCTCGAAACTGTAGCCGGCGAGGTAGACAGTGCCGCGATCGACGCGGAAGACGATGTAATCGAATACGCCGTAGTATGGGAGGCGCTCCAGCATGCGCCGCACCGAGCGGACTGTCTCTTCTGACGTGACATTCTGCGCCGAGGCACGGATGACACCAGTGAGCGCTCCCAGCAGCGCCAGGGCGGCGAGACCGATGCGTAGCGCGCCGATGTAAGAGCTCATTTTTCGTCCTCCTGATCTGTTCCCGTTTGAAATCCGCATCATTCGAACACGCTCATTGAAGCATTCGTGTGAATGCAGATCTATTGGACGATGGTGTCGGTCGACGCGAGCGACCACATATGCATGAGGGGTTCCTGGTGGACCCATACCATCGTCCGATGGACCGGGGCCTATGCCTCGGGTGTAATCAACTTGTGAATGGCAATTCACGCGAGGCGGACGGCGCCAACGGACGTTGCTCTCGCGGGTACACGATCACCGACGTGGCGGCACACCAGACTTTCCTGTCTTCGAAGACAACGAGGACCGACATCCTTGCCTCAATCAGTTTGTTTGAACTGAGGAAGTGGGGCACGGTGAACAGGCTGGTCCAGCAGATCGCCGACTACGGTGACATCGATCGCTGCCGACAATTCCAGAGCCCCTCAGCGCACCTTCGGGCTGGAGGAGTGCTGTGGCCCTGAAGCGCCAACACGGTATTCTCGACGACGTCAACGTCCACGTGGGGGAAAGAGAGGACTTATGACCACAACCAAGCTTGAACGAGCAGTGCTTGCCGGCGGTTGCTTCTGGGGCATGCAGGACCTGATCCGGAAGCTGCACGGCGTAGTCAACACACGTGTCGGATGCACAGGCGGCGATGTGCCGAACGCGACCTATCGTAACCATGGATCTCACGCCGAGGCCATCGAGATCGAGTTTGACCCGACACGGATCAGCTATCGCGATCTTCTGGAGTTCTTCTTCCAGATCCACGATCCGACCACGTTGAATCGCCAAGGCAACGATGTCGGAACTTCGTATCGCTCGGAAATCTTCTATGTCTCCGAGGCGCAGCGTTACGAGGCACTCCGGACAATCGACGATGTCAAGGCCTCCGGCCTGTGGCCAGGCCGTGTTGTGACGAAAGTCTCGCCCGCCCGCGAATTCTGGGAGGCCGAGCCCGAGCACCAGGACTATCTCGAGCGCTACCCGGTCGGCTATACCTGCCACTTCCCGCGGCCTGGCTGGAAACTGCCCCGGCGCGCTGGTGCGGCCACCTGAGTCGCAGGGAGCGGACGACAGTCCGGGCGATGAAAGGCGACGGTCGGCCGACTGGTCAGTGTTTCGGCGCAGGCCGAAGGCCCAGATGGGCGGCCATCGTCACCAGGTCAGGGAGGGATTCAGCCTTCATCTTGCGCATGACTTGACCTCTGTGGGCCTTCACGGTGATCTCGCTGATGCCGAGTTCGCCACCGACCTGTTTGTTCAACAGCCCGGACACGACCCATGACATAACCTCGCGTTCGCGAGGAGTGAGTGACGCGTAGCAGTCGCGCAAGACCCGCGTCTCCGAATCCTGACGGAGTGCGGCACGACTCCGCTCGATGGCGCCGCGGATGGCGTCCAGCAGCACGTCGTCCTTGAACGGCTTCGTCAGGAACTCGACGGCTCCCGCTTTCATCGCTTGCACGGTCATGGGCACGTCGCCGTGGCCGGTGATGAAGATGATCGGCATGTCCGTGCGGCCGGCGAGCTTCTGCTGCAGCTCCAGGCCGTTGAGCCCCGGAAGTGTCACGTCGAGCACCAGGCAACACGGAACTAGCGGGTGCGGGCGGGAAAGAAATTCCTGTGCCGACACGAACGTTTCCGGCTGCCAGCCTGCGCTCTTGATCAGCAGCTCCAACGATTCGCGCACGGAAACGTCGTCATCGACGACGAACACAATCGGTGGTACGTCCGGCATGGTGAGCACCCCGATGGAACGAGAGGCGATCGCCGACGCCACAGTATACGGCACACGTGTAACGGTTCCCGTGCTTATCGTTGTCATGCTTACCTCAGTCGGAGCGCGACGTTGAGTGCGTCGAGCAGGGCCGTCTCGCTAAACGGCTTGAACAGGCACTCAACTGCGCCCTGCGCGAGCAGACGCGAACGGACCGTCCTGTCTCCGTTAGCGGTGATGAAGACAATCGGGATCTCCTGCCGGCGACGCATCAATTCCTGCTGAAGATCGGGGCCTGACATGCCAGGCATTGCGATGTCGAGGATCAGGCAGCTCGTCTCGGTGACAACCTCCGAGGCGAGGAACGCTTCCGCCGATGTGAAGGTTTGGGCGGCAAAGCCGAACTGCCGCAGCAAGTCTGGGAGCGACTCGCGGACGGACTCGTCGTCGTCGACGACCGATACCAGTGAGCGCTTGCTCATTCGCGTCCCTCATCGCGTGTGCCGCGCCTGTCATGGACTCTGAGCGCGGTCCATCTGCGCCTTCCCTCCGGCAGAGGATGCGCCACTTTGCCGGCGACGGTCTATTAGACTTTGGTATTGCCCCCGACTCGTAGCCGGGCTCGCGACAACCCGCTCGTGGGCCAGAACTCGTGTCCACTGGCAAAGCCGAATTCACGCAGCAGGTCTGGCGACTGGCGAACGCACCAGGCGCCGCATCGGTCATCCCCTCTGAAACGGAATGGAAAACGAGAAGGTGGCACCTGGGCGGCCATCATTCGGCTCGGCCCAAAGACGACCCTGATGTCTCTCGACGATCGAGCGGCTGACAAACAACCCGATTCCCATGCCGCCGCTCTTCGTGGTGTGGAAGGCATCGAACAGCGAGTCGAGGCTCTCCGGCGGGAGGCCGATGCCCGAATCCCGAACCGTCATACGCACGCGGTTGACGTCCTCCCGTTCGGTCTTGATCAGCAACAGTCGCGGTCGCTTGTGCACTTCGACCATCGCTTCCGAGGCGTTGCGAACCAGGTTCAGAATGACCTGCTGGAGCTGAATACGATCGCCGGTGACGGTTGGAAGATCGTCGGCAAGTTCCGACTGAAGAATCACCCGGTGTCTCTGAAGGTCGCTCAACGAAAGCGCGAGGACCTCTTGCGTAGCCTCGTTCAGATCGACCGACTCCAACGAGAATTCCCTCTTGCTGAACAGGGCTCGTAACCGGGTCATCACATCCGAGGCGCGGTTGCCATCACGAATTGTCCGTCTTGCGGTTTCGCGCGCACCGTCGACGTCTGGAGGATCGGCGCCTAGCATTCGCAAACAGGTACCCGCGTTCGTGATGATGCCAGCAAGTGGCTGGTTGACTTCGTGCGCGATCGATGCCGTCAACACTCCAAGACTCGTTGCCCTGGCTACGTGTGCGAGTTCCGATCGGACCTTCGCGAGTGCCTCTTCTGACAGTCGGCGCTGTGTCACGTCCTGAACTGCGCCTATGTACTCAAGTTGATTGCCATGGCTCCGGCAGTGGGCGACGACGTGTACGTACTTGATCGTACGGTCCGGCATCTGCAGCCGGATCTCGAGTTGCACCTCGCTGCCGTCTTGGCGAGATCGCTCAATCTGTTCCTTGAACGTCGACAAGTCCTCTGGGTGGACTCGAGTACCGATCACCTCAAACGTCACTGGCACACCGCGGTCAATCTCGAAGATGCGATACAACTGCTCTGACCACATGATGTCGTCCGTCGCTACTTCCCAGGAAAAGCTGCCGACGCGGCTGAGCTGTTGGCCTTCTGCAAGGAATGCCTCGCTACGCCGCAACCTCTCCTCCGCACGTTTGCGTTCCGTGATGTCGCGCAGGTAACCAGTGAACGACGGCGGCCCATCCAGCGGAATGCGTGTGATCGCAAGTTCGGTGGGGAATTCGCTCCCATCCGCACGCACTGCCGTCATTTCGATGCGCCTGCCGAGCACCCGGGCCTCTCCTGTGGCCAGGTAGCGGACGAACCCTTGCCGGTGCCTCTCTCGAAGCGCCAGCGGGATGATGACGTTGGCCAGCTGCTGGCCCAAGACCTCATCCCGACGGTAACCAAACGTGCGCTCGGCAGCGGGATTGAATTCGGTGATACAACCTTCGTGATCGATCGTCACGATGCAGTCGATCGCCGAGTCTAGAATGGCGGCCTTGCGCGCCTCGCTGAGTCGCAGTTCCTGCTCGGCGCGCTTTCGGTCATCGATGTCGATGATTACTCCGTACCAATGAGCGATCTGGCCCTCGGCGGCGTAGAAAGGCTCTCCAATGGACTGAATCCATCGATACTGTCCGTCCGCGCGCCTGATCTTGTAGAGATCGTCGTATGAGGATCCGGTTGTGGACGAATGCAGCCACCGTCGTACGGTCGCGTCGCGGTGATCGGGATGAACGAGTTCGATCCACCCTCCGCCTGCTAAGCTCTGCGCGGTGCGGCCGAGATATTCGACAGCCCTCTCATTCAAGTAGTCCAGCTCGCCCTCAGAAGTCCCGCGCCACACGAATGCCGGGATCGTCTCGACAAGGAGACGAAACTTGCGCTCGCTCTCGCGCAGAGCTTCCTCGGCACGCTTCCGGTCGTCGATGTCGATGAGCAGGTTGTACCAGCGGACAATGTGTTCGCTCGTATCCCGAAGAGGAAGTCCGCGAGACTGAAACCAGCGGTAGACGCCATCGAAACGTCGACCGCGTAATTCGATCTCGAAGATATCACCCGATGCAATCGACTGGGTGAAGACCTCGACGACACGCGGAAGGTCCTCAGGATGGACCATGCCGCCGCTTCCCCAGTGCTTTAGCTCCCCCAACGTCTTGCCGAAGTACTCGAAGATCGGACGGTTGACGAATTCGAGCTCACCGTCGGGCGTAAAGGCTGCGATGAACCCTGGAATGCTGTCCACAATGAGGCGCGACTCGCGTTCGCTTTCACGAAGCGCGTTCTCGGCGCGCTTCCGATCATCAATATCTGAGAGCAGGACGTACCAGCGAAGAATTCGTCCGCTTGGATCGCGGAAAGGGAGCCCGCGCACCTGACACCAATGGTAGACGCCATCGAAGCGCCGTATGCGCGCTTCAAAATCGTATGAATCGCTTGACGAGATCGCCTGTGTAAAGACCTGGACGACGCGCGGGAGATCGTCAGGATGAATCGTGCCGTTGGTGCCCCACTGCTTCATCGCCTCCAGCGGCTGCCCGCAGTATTCGACGAGTTCGCGGTTGACGACATCGACCTCACCGGCCGGCGTCAGGATGGCGACCAGACCTGGAATGGTGTGCACGAGCAAGCGCGAAGTGTGCTCGCTTTCACGCAGTGCTTCATTGGCAATGGCGAGCTCGCGTGTGTGCCGCGCAACACGTTCGTGCAGTACTTCGGCGACTCGCCTTTGCTCGGCGAGGTATGCCTGCTGCAGACCGATGGTCGCCTGGTTCGCGGCGATGTCCAAGAACAGTCGCTCGGTTTGCGCTGGAAAGTCGGGCCTGTGAGATCCGGCGACAATGATACCGATCTCACCATCGAGCCCGAGACGCGCGGACGCGACCGACAGATCGACCTCGCCGACGGGCGTCGTTGAACGTGAAAGCGGCTTCGGTGACGCATCGCCCAGCGATGCGTCGATCGCGTCACGAATCTCTCGCGCTCCGTCCGTTCCTGCTAGTGAGTCTGCAATTCGCATGATCTCGATGGAAGGCGTTCCATCGAGCGCGCTCAATCGGACAAACACGAACGATAGATGGAGGATCTCGAGCAGTGTGTCGACCAGCGTACTGACGATCTGAGACGGCTCGGCGCCTGCCCACACGGCAGGCAGAGCGAGGATGCTGCCGAGATCGTTCAGGCCGATCCCCAGCCGCGTGATGTCGTCGGAGAAGTATTCGCGTGGCGCGTCCACGTCACACCTCTGTCGTGCCCGTGTGGCGGAGCGTAGAACCAGCCGAGGAATTCCGTGCCGCGTCGTTCGTCATGGTCCCTGCCTCCAATGCCTTCTCGCAGCGTCACGCGTGTCCGCACAGGGTAGCTCATCCCGATGGGGCCGAGGGCTCGGATCGTTCCGTCGACTTGCAATGACCATGTGGCGAAGATGCGTGCTAAGCGCAACGTACACAAGACCTTGATGTCGGTTTGTCGCGTATCGCGGAGGGGCATGACGGCTTTCAATTCGAGCGCATCGCGCCGTTGCAAAACCGCGTGCGACTTCTGACGAATCCGACTCGCCAAGTGTGAGCGTGGCTGCGGAGTGATACGAAGGTATCGTCGATACCTTCGTCTGATAGATCGGAAGTCGCGTGTCTGGTTTCATGTGCTCGAGAAGGAGGTCAGCATGACACCAGCCACTGTGACCGAACGACCCAGCGAGCAGGCAACTGACAAGACCGCGATTCGTCCGTTTCGTTTCGAGGCTCCAGAAGCGGAACTCGAGGAAATGCGCAGGCGCATCGCGGCGACACGATTCCCGGAGAAGGAAACCGTCGCGGACTTTTCGCAGGGCGTGCAACTCGCCTTCATGCAAGCGCTCGCGCGGTATTGGGCGACCGATTACGACTGGCGTAAGGTCGAGGCGAAACTGAACTCGTACCCCAATTGCCTCACCGAGATCGACGGCCTCGACATTCATTTCATGCACATTCGTTCAAAGCATGAGAATGCGATGCCGCTCATCGTCACCCACGGCTGGCCCGGCTCGCCGATCGAGCAGCTGAAGATCATCGATCCACTGACCAACCCCACGGCTCACGGCGCCAGCGCGTCGGACGCCTTCCACGTGGTGATCCCGTCGATGGCCGGCTACGGGTTTTCAGGCAAGCCCACGACGTCGGGTTGGGACCCCGCTCGCATGGCGCGGGCGTGGGTGGAGCTGATGAAGCGCCTCGGGTACAACCGATTTGCGGCGCAAGGTGGTGATTGGGGTGGGTTCGTCACGAACTTGATGGCGCAACAGGCACCCCCGGAGTTGATCGGCATCCATCTGAACTTCTCCGGTGCCGCGCCCCCTGACATTGCCGTTGCGCTTGCGTCCGGCAAGCCGGCGCCGGCCGGTCTGTCGGCTGAGGAGCAGCGGGCATACGACCAGATGGCGTTCCTTTACCGGCACGTCCCTACGCAACTGATGATGGCCGCACACCCGCAGACCCTTTACGGGTTGGCGGACTCACCCGTCGCCCTTGCCGCCTGGCTAATCGACCACGACGTGGCCAGCTACGGGCACATCATGAAACTCTTTCTCGATGGGGAGCCCTACGGCGACCTAACCCGGGACGACATCCTCGACAACATTACCCTTACCTGGTTGACGAACACGGGCGTGTCCAGCGCTCGGCTCTATGTGGAATACAAGGGCGCCTTCTTCAACGACTACAACATCTCCGTTCCGGCTGCCGTCAGCGTCTTCCCTGAGGAGGTCTACCAAGCTCCGCGGAGTTGGACGGAGCGCGCCTACCGCAATCTCATCCACTTCAACGAGCTCCCCAAAGGCGGGCACTTTGCGGCCTGGGAACAGCCGCAGCTGTTTTCAGAAGAAGTTCGGGCGGGCCTCAGATCGCTGCGCACGTAGTTGACGCCGTCAAGCAATGCTTCGTCGCGGATGGCGACATCACGTCGGTGGCGTGAGCGCCTCCGCGACGACGCAGACATCGTTTAATTGGCGTCATCCCTAACACTTACACGAGGTGCTGCGATGAGACGCAAGAGCATGTTGATGATTGGAATCGCGATGATATGGCTCTCGGTCTTAGGCGGCTTGGCCATTTCCGCGCAGGACAAGTACACCGTGCAAGTACCCGGGCGGGCTCGCGTTCTCTGAGTTCAGAGGATACGAAGCATGGCAATCGATCTCCATCAGTCGGAACGAGAGGGTGGTCGCCGTGATCCTCGGCAATGCCGCGATGATCGACGCCTACCAGGCCGGCATTCCCGGCAACGGGAAGGCTGTTCCCGACGGGGCCAAGATGGCCAAGGTCCACTGGATACCGAAACCGAACGAGTTCTTCCCGGATGCGACGGTGCCGGGCAACCTGCTGAACGTGGACTTCATGGTGAAAGACAGCAAGAGGTTCGCGGACAGCGGTGGATGGGGATATGCCGTGTTCGATTACAACGCCGCGTCCGACACGTTCACGCCCGGTACGACAGCTGGCACGCCGCCGCAAGGGAACGACGCCAAGTGCGGGTTCGCGTGCCACACGAGAGCGAAGACGAGAGACTACGTTTTTACGGAGTACGGGAAGCGGTGAACAGGCGGGTTGAAAATGAATGGAGTTCGCATGCAACGACGTGAGTGGCTGAAGCGGATGTTCACGGCGGCCGCAGCGTCACTTCCGTTGCGGGTGATGGCCACCATGAACTCTCACGAGCAATCGACTCGAGCCGACCGAACGATCTCGAAGCTCGAGAAACCCAAGGCGGAGTGGCGAAAGCTGCTGCCGCGAGAAGCTTACGCAGTTCTTTTCGAGGAGCGAACGGAAGCGCCGTTCACGAGCCCACTTGACAAGGAAAAGCGGCAAGGCACGTATGTGTGCGCGGCGTGCTATCTCCCGCTCTTCAGCTCGAAAGCGAAGTTTGACAGCGGAACGGGCTGGCCAAGCTTCTACGAATCGCTCAAGGGGCGTTTGGCCACAAAGCGCGACTACTGGATCCTCGTCGCAAGAACCGAGTATCACTGCATACGCTGCGGTGGGCACCAGGGGCACGTGTTCGAAGACGGGCCGCCACCCACTGGACAGCGCTGGTGCAACAACGGCGTAGCGCTGAAGTTCGTGCCTGAGGCAGAACCGCTGCCTCAGCTCCGGACATGACCCGGCGCCGCGGCGCCAGCCAGAGCCTCAGGTCGGCTGGTGGATTGCGCTTGCCGTGGTTCGGGCCATCGCGTCGAGCCGCGAAGCGTTGCCACCACTGGTGCTTGCTGTCCGAGCACCTTCTCTATAGAGCGACTCCTCGGCCGGTGACTCGAGGGCGCGGTCAAAGTGGATTTCTGTTAGCTATCAGAGGTTCATCGATGAAAACCATTCTGCCGCTGTTGTTCTTTGCTGTGGTTGCCGGTTCGTGCATCGTCGGCGCGGCCGGCACGCTGCCGGCCTTCAAAGTGGAGCGCTGGGTGAACTCGGCGCCACTCACCGCCGCGGGGCTGCGTGGCAAGGTGGTACTGGTCGATGTCTGGGAGTACACCTGCATCAACTGGATTCGTACCTTGCCCTATGTCCAGGCGTGGAATCGCGACTACGCCTCGCTCGGCCTGGTCGTGATCGGGGTGCACGCGCCGGAGTTTGAGTTCGGGAAGCGCGCCGAGAACATCGACCGTGGGATTCGCGACCACGAGCTGACGTATCCGATCGCGATCGACAATGAGTTCGCGGTCTGGCGGGCGTTGGGCAACGACGCCTGGCCAGCGAAATACCTCTTCGACGGCGAGGGAAAGCTAGTCAAGCGCTGGGTGGGCGAGGGGCGCTATGACGAGATCGAATCCGAGATCCGTCGGCTGCTGGCAGCTACCAATCCTCGCGGTCAGCTGCCCGCTGTCAGTCACGAGGCAACGGTGTTCGCGAGGACCGACCAGCCGTCTTACGCCGGGATCACCAACGAGACCTACATGGGGGCTGATCGACGCCAGCCAGGGACTGTCACTCTGGAGGCGACTGGCGAAGCGAACGTCAGTACGTCGAGCTCCGGAAAGGTACGGGGAAGATTGTCCTCCCGTTCACTGCCGGCGAAGTGAACCTGGTCATGCAACCTGGACCCTCGGGCAGTGCAGCGGTTACCGTGCTGCTGGATGGGAAGCCAATCGGCGACGCCCGCGGTGCAGACGTCGGCGCAGATGGAGTAGCGCGCTTCGATCGATCCGGCATGATCCGCCTGGTCGTCGGTGCAGCGCGACGGCGGCACGTGCTGACCCTGGTGACGAGCGACCCCGGCGTGCGAGCGTTCGCCTTCACTTTCGGACCTTAGAGCACACTCGATCTCTCGTCCTCTCGTAGTGTCGATCACTCATGTGACGTCGACGGCTATACTTGAAAAGGCCGTAAGTGATCGCGCACATTGGAGGACTTATCACAATTGCCGGAATCCTGATCGTCGCGAGACTGTAAGTTATTGATTCTAAACGGAGAGATGTCAGAGCGGTCGATTGAGCACGCTTGGAAAGCGATTTCGGCGAGGCTCACGGAGTGACATCAAAACACTTCGTCGCACAATCTGTTCAATGACTTACCCCCCGCAAGATGCTCCTCGGTGTGACTCCGTAAACGTCGGTATTCTTCGCTGCTTTCGACCCCACCTTACACAGTTTCTACACAGTTTCATGCGGCACTTATCTCGTACGCCGCAATGTTCGTTCGTACGAGTCCGAAGCGACGCCTGAGGACGGGAACCGGCTCACGCGTGCGGTGCGGTGTTCTTCGCCTGCCAGCCGGCAATAAGCGCCGTCATGCCGTTTGGCTTTTGTATTTTGGGAGAGTTCTTCAGTTCAGCCATTTGGTCATAGTACGGAATCAATACCTGTTTCCACTCAGCTGCCATCGGCGATGCCCAGTCGGCGAACCACTCGGCGATCATCGCCACAGTGGAGGTTGGGACCGCTCCGCTGAGGCCAAGCCGAAGAATCGCGGCATCGTGCTGTTCTAAATAATGGTCGCCCACAGCATCAACTGGGAACGCCACTTCATAACCGTTCGCCATGGCGTCGATCGAAGGAAAAGCCAGGCACACCGATGTTGCGATCGCGCCCATCACCAGCTTCTTGCGCCCGGTTGCCTTCACCGCAGCCACGAACTTGGGGTCGTCCCACGCATTCATTGAACTCCGGTCGATGTCTCTCACGCCAGGAACCGCAGCGCGTAGCGAAGCGATTGTCGGTCCGTTGGAACCCATTTCGACACCCACGGTGCTCAAGACCACTGGAATCTTGAAGGCAACCGCCATTTTCGCGAGAGTGCATACATTCAATTCGATGACCCTGCGATCTTGCTGCCACACGGTATCGAGTATGTGTTCCTGGTAATCGCTAAGGACCAGGGCGCAATCGGCGGCTTTCCACACGCCGCGTGGTGTGTTCTGAGTCATGATGATGGTCTCCGTTGGATCTTGTTGTGCTCGGCGTGCCTCGCGTTCGCCGAGTACCTGCTTCATGATCAGCTTCCTCGACCGGATCTTCCTCAATGCCGATCGCTATCGCGCAGAGGCCTGGCCCGGCGGCGGAGGTCGCCTTTCCTTCTTGAGAGAGGCCTCCAGATTGCCCAACACACCGAGCTGGGCGAGCATGATGGTTCCGGCGTAGTGGCAGTCGAAGGCGCTCACCTTCCCATCTTGAACATGGAAGACATCGATGCAGGGGACGTGGAATTCCTTACCGGTAGCGGGGAGCGTTCCCAGGCCCATGGGAAGGTCACCTTGGTGGGTTCCGTTCAGCGACAGCTGAACGACGACGACGTCACCGTCGAAGTAGAGGTGGGAGAGTTCGCGGTGCATGTCCGGAAATGCAGCCGAGTAGATGTCGGCCGCACGAGCGACTTCGTCGCCGCGGTATTTGACGCCGGCGGGCACGTCCCACCAGTAACCGTTCTCCGTGAACAGTGACCGAAACCTCTTGGGTTCCTTCTCTGCGACCGCGTACAGGTTGCGGATAATCTCTTCGTTTGAAGCCATCGTGGTCTCCTCGCTGACGTCGAATTTCTTGGCCACCGCGGATCCCCCTCCGACTTGATCTCATCAACGACGCCTGTGCTGCCGTCTATCGTTGTCGCCTCGTCTCAACGCGTAGCGGCTGCGGGCGTCGGCTGGGCGGCTCGGGATTCAGCCGCTGTGGCGTCCGCAGCTTTGGCCATCTCCGAGGGGGGATAAATGTTCTGCAGGATGGCTGTTTCCTTGAGGAAAGGCACGATGACCTCTCGCGCGGCGGGAGCAAGCGGCCCTGCCCAATCGCGAAACCACTCCGTGATCATCGCTTGGGTCGTATTTGGCACGGCGCCGGCCTGGATCATCCGCAAAACAGCGACATCGTGCGATTCCCTTGTCAGACCGCCGGCGGCATCGGTGACGATGCTGACTTCGTAGCCGTCCTTTAGCGCGGCCACCACGGGATAGGCGAGGCACACCTCCGTCACAATCCCGGACATGACCAACCGCTTGCGCCCGGTCTTCTTGACCGCCTCGACAAACGCCCGGTCAGCCCAGGAGTCCATCGAGGTCCGGTCGATTTCCGGCACGTTCGGGACTTCACTCCGAAGCGATGCAATGGTCGGCTGGTTGACCCCCATCTGGACACCGACCGTGCTCAGGATGATGGGGATATCGAATGCCAACGCCGCCTTGGTGAGATAGCGCGCGTTGAGTTCGACAAGCTTGCGATCGTGTGACTGGATGAAGCTCATGACGCCGGGTTGATAGTCGATCAAGAGCAATGCGCATTCTTTGGAGTCCCAGACACCGCTTGACCTGCTGTTCTCGGACATGACCGATTCCTCCTTGCTCACGTGGTGGCGTGTCGTCAACGCGTCCGCCACAAATGAGAGTAGGAGGTTTCATGCCCGTGCGATATCACGTATTTCCATGATGGACGCGGGGAGCGCGCAGGCCTTAGCCTAAGCCTATGGTGCCTGGGACCAGAGCTCGAAGAAGGCTGAGGTCAGTGGGCTGCGCCGGCGTGAGTCTGATCGCGGGCGCCGGCGTGGTCTTCACCAAAGGGCGGGCTCAATCGCGTTCGGACGCGCGGTCGCCCTGGGTCATGAACATCGTGCCGAACACGATCCGCATGATCGCGTAGGTGTGGGGCGAATCGCTCTGGAATCATGTGCGGTCTCCGGACGCGGCGAGAGCAAGTTGTGGGGCCACCCGGCGAGCCTCACCACGCATATCTGAGTTCGACGCCAACGTAGTTGGCGTCGTGGCCTCCCGCCTGGCGAACCGCGGTGCCGATCGCGTAGTGCACGGCTCCCACGCCGATCGCGTAATTGGCAGTGAGCCTCCACTCCGCCCGAAACTCGACGTACGTTCCGGTGTAGCGCCCCGGTCGTCCGGCCGTGCCCGCGACAGGAAAGCTGGGGAAGGCGTAGACCGCGTCGGCCGTGGTCGCACGCCACTGTGTGGCCAGGGCCACCATCAGATTCAACGCCGTCACCGGCCGCAGCGTCAGCGCGGGCTTGACGTGAACGAAATTCACGTAGCCGGTATAGCCGGCGAGGAAATAGCCTTCGGGAAACAACGGATTAAAGGTCTCGAGTCGATCGTCGTGCGGGTTGCGATCCCCGGACGCCGCGTCGACGCCCAGACCGAGATGCGGCGTCCAGCTGGTATTGGCAAGGGTATAGCCGACGACCGAACCGAACGCCCATGCGTCGATGGTCTGGCTGTCGATTCGGCCCGTCTGGTTCATCGCCTCGATATCCCAGTCGAAGCCGTTCGCCGCACCTTTGAGCCGGACGTCGACACTCTCCCGGCGTTCGTCGCCGCTGGCGCTCGTGAAATGTGCGGCCCCCCGACGATAGTGAAGGTAGTAGACGGACACCTCCGAGGACCCCATGACGGGCCGCCGTATCAGGATGCCGGAAGCGGTCAACCGGCGATCACTGAAGTCATCGAATGGTCGGCGGTCGCGGATTTGGACTGGCTGACTGTAGAGTCCGCCCAGCCGCCAACCACCGCGTCGGTATTCCACCAAGGCTGCATCGTAAGGCTGACGCAAATTGGGTCCGTCGCGCATCGACAAGAACCGTTGCAGATCGACGTCAATGAGCTGGCGCCCCGCGCGCAGCGTGAACGTGCCACCACCGAGCGCGTGAGTGATCCCGACGAAGGCTTGCTCCACATCGAGCCGGTCCTGATCAATCGGCGCGCGCACGGCCTTGCCCAACGCATATGCGCTTTGAATTTGCGTGAAGACCTGGAAGTGATTCCCGAGCCGAAGGTCGGCGTGCGCTTCCAGTCGGCTGAGCAGCCACTCTCCCTCGTACGATGGCGGGATGCCGAAAAACTCGCCGTGGTTGGTCTCTAAGCGTCCCCGCGCGTTGAGCCCCAGCGACAGATACGTTCCCGGATCATCGTTCGAGAGCGGAATGTATTTGAGGTTGTCGAAGCGTTCTCGCTTGATCCGCGGGTCGGCGAGCGCCGACCAGTTTTCCTGCCATCGGTTGGGCAGGATCTTCGGCCGCTGGGCCACGACCACCGGCTCCGGCGTGGTCCCTTGCCCCATCAACGTGGCGATTGATGCGTGAAGGCCGCACGAAGCGATCAGTAGAGCTGACGCGAGTCTCATCGCTCCGAGCCCGTGTTTCACTTCAGCATCAAGTCATTCTGCCGCGCCTTTCTTTGGTCCCTGTCTGAGTGCTTCAAACTGCAGCTCGATCTGAACGTTGTTATCGACCACTAACGAGCCGTTATCCAACACCTGACTCCACCGTATGCCGTAATCCAGCCGGTTGATGTTGAGCGTGGCCGAACCGCCTAATCTGGTGTCACCTACGGAATCTCTGACAACGCCGTAAAATTCCACTGGAAGAGCAATCTGCTTGGTCACGTTCTTGATCGTGAGGTCTCCGTACGCGATGAATGTCTTCTCGCTCTTGCGTTCGAGTCGCGTCGATCGAAACGTGATTTCCGGGTATTTCTCCACCTCGAAAAAATCGGCACTGCGCAGATGATCGTCGCGCTGTTTGACGCCCGTGTCGAGGCTCGCCACCTTTGCCGTGAATTGCACCGAAGATTTCGTAATGTCGTTCGGGAAGTAAGAGATAGTCCCGGTGTAATCCGTGAACTCGCCCAGGACGATCGCCAAACCCATGTGCCGCACACGAAAGCCGATGTTGGTGTGCCACGGATCGATTGCATACGTTCCGACCGTTTCCGCGGCGGTTAACGTTTGCGTCTTTTGACTGCCGACGAGAATGGCGAGTCCCGGTACGGTCAGCGCTAAAACCAATACCGGCAAAACTAGTCTTGAATTCTTGTTGTGAATCATTTTGTTGTCCTCATAGGTCTAGCCCGCCCTCACCTCGAAGTCTTCCACCACCTTCCAGCTTCCGTCCGCCTGCTTCCTGAAGACGGTCAAGGCAGTGGCCGCGGCGGTCTCCACCTGTTTGGTCTGCGGGTTCGTATACGTGACTTTGAGCGAGACTCGGCGGTAGGCCAGGTCACCGAGGCGGCGACTCGGTCTTCCCGTCTGAGACACTGAGCTTGAAGTTGTCCGCCATATCGTTGCGGATGGCCTTGACACCGCCTGCCGCCGTGCGCCGGGCGTGCGAGCACCGCGTCCGGTCGCCGGTTCGGATGGGATTGGTCGTCTTGAGGGTTTTGTTCGTGTTCATGGCCGCGCTAGACTCCGAAATCCTCTGCGATCTTCCAGCTGCCGTCCGCCTGCTTCCTGAAGACGGCCAAGTAGGTGCCCTCGCTCTGCTCCGCCTGTTTGGTCTGCGGATTCGTCGTCGTGATTTTGAACGAGCCGCGGCGGTAGGCCATGTCACCCGAGCCGGAGACCTCGGTCTTCTCGTTCGAGACAGTGATCTTTAGGTTGGGATCCGCAAGATCGTCCTTGATGGCCTTGGTCAAGGCCCGCGCGTCCTTCGCCGCCGGACGGCCGGGCGTGGCAATCACCGCGCCCGGCGCGTAATAGGTGTTCACCTTTGCGGAATCCTTGGTCTCGAAGGCGGACAGCATCTCCTCCGCGAGGCGGTTGATCGCGTCGGTGTCCGTCTGCCTGTCGGCGGTCGGGGCCTGGCCGGGCGCAGACCAGCTCGGCATCGGCACAAGGCCGGCGGTGACCTGCGCCAGCACATAGTCGCCCGCCAGGTTTATGATGCCGCCTCGGCGCGACCAGACATCGCCAAGCACGGCGCGTTCCGGCGATGTGTAGTCGGGGGCCCACTCGGAGATGACAGCCAGCCAGTCGATCGGCCTGGCGCCGGCCTGCACCATGCGCGCCTTGGCGTCCTCATGGGCCTCGACCGTGGCGCCGCCCGAACAGTTGGGGACGAAATAGACCTCGTATCCGTCCTTCTGGGCGGCGAGCACTGATTGTGCCAGGCAGACCTCGGTCACGAGGCCGGCCATGATCAACTTCTTGCGGCCCGTCGCATCGATCGCGGCCCGGACCTCCGGGTGCGACCAGGCATGGGTCGAGGTGCGGTCGATCGGCGTGACGTCCGGGAATATCTCGGTCAGCTCCTTGAACAGCGGGTCGACGAGGATGCTGCCCTTCGCGCCGATCGTCGTGAGGATCGTAGGAACGCCGAGGTTTTTGGCTGCCTGGGCGAGGCCCGCGACGTTGTTGATCATCAGGCCTGGATCGATCGAGTGAACCAATAAGCCAATCCAGGGCTGGTGATCGATGAGCACGAGAACCGAGTTCTCGGTGGTCAGTTCGTTCGGATTGTTTGCCTGTGTGTTCTTGTCCTTCATCTTTGCTCCTTATTAGTTGGCGTCCGGCACCGGGCCGAGCAGTGCACCGCCGTCAGCGATGAACTCGGAACCGGTCGAGAAGCTGGCCTCGTCGGACGCGACGAACAGCACCAGCCGCGTGAGCTCTTCAGGCTCGGCGATGCGCGGAATCGCCAGGCCCCTTAACTGACGCAGCCATCACCGCCTCGACGTCCGGCTGTGCCGCCATCGTCGTGCGGGTCGCACCAGGGTGGATGGAGTTGACGCGGATCTGGTCGCGCGCGAGTTCCAGCGCCGCGGTCTTGGTGAGCCCGCGCACACCCCATTTGCTGGCCACGTACGCCCCCAGTCCAAAAGCACCACTCATCCCGGCGCCCGAGGAGATGTTGACGATCGCGCCACCACCGGCTTTGCGCATCGAGGACGCGAGTGCGCGTATGCCCAGATAGGTCCCGGTCAGGTTGATGTCGATCACTCGACTCCAGTCCGCCGGCTGGTGTCCGCGATCCGTGCAAAGTGCACGATGCCCGCGTTGTTGACCAGCACGGACACCGGGCCGAAGGCGTTTTCGGCGGCGGTCACCGTGGCGGCCCAGTCCGCTTCGCTCGTGACGTCGAGGCGCGAGAAGATGGCGCGGTCACCGAGTTCATCGGCCAGGCTCTGTCCTTCTTGATCGACGACGTCCGCGATCACGACATTCGCGCCCTCGGCGATGAAGCCGCGCGCATGGCTGGCGCCCATTCCACGGGCGCCACCCGTGACGATCACTGTCCGATTCTCGAAACGTTTCATAGCCGTTCACCCGCCGGACGGACAGTCGGGATTGCCGCGTCGGAGCGTCCTCCGCTCGCGGGGTCGTTTGCGATCCAGGACTCGATCACGAAGTCAGCGTAAGGAATTTCGGCCTCTGGCGATATCACGTGTTTCCATGATGGACGCGCGGAGCGCGCAGGCCTTAGCCTGTGCGTGTGGACCCCAGAGCTCGAGGACAGCCGTTCAGGGTGAGGCCGATCGGAAGCGAGGTGTCTCCGGTGCGTGCGACAATGTCCCGATCCGTCCGCCCAGGGATCCCAATGGGCTCAGAAGACCACACCGTTTACGTCGTAGACGATGACGTTCGCATGTGTGAAGCGTTGCGTGAGCTGTTCACCTCACTCGGCGTGACGTCCGTCACCTTCGGATCGGTCGCCGAGTACATCGCGTACCAGAAGCCCGATCTGCCGGCCTGCCTCATCCTGGACGTGGAACTGCCGGACATCAGCGGCCTGGATTTCCAGCAACAGCTTGGCGACGCGTACCACCCGCCAATCGTGTTCATCACCGGACACGGCGACATTCCATCGTCGGTTCGCGCGATCAAAGCCGGCGCCGTCGACTTTCTGGCGAAACCATTCAGCCAGCCGGACCTCATGGCGGCGGTGGACGCGGCCATCACGCGCGACCGACACGCACGGCTGGAGAGAGCCGAACGTGCTCGACTGCAGCAGCGCTACTCTTCGCTCACGCCGCGCGAAAGCCAGGTGCTCCCATTGATCGTCAGCGGACTTCTGAACAAACAGGCGGCGGCGGAGCTCGGTATCAGCGAGGTCACGCTCCAGATCCATCGAAGCCGGATCATGCAGAAGATGGCGGCGGACTCGTTCGCCGATCTCGTTCGAATGGCCGGGCAGTTGAACATCGCGCTTGAGCGCCGGAAGCAGCAATGACATGGCCGAATCCACCCGCTTCGTGGTGGCCGTCGTTGACGACGACCATCGGACACTCGAGTCCCTTGCCGATTTGCTCGAGGCGGCTGGCTACGATGTTCGTCTGTACACGTCTGCCAAGGTGGTCTGGACGCGTGGCGGACTCTCTGACATCGACTGTTTAATCTCCGACATCGGCATGCCCGAGATGGATGGATTTGAACTGCGGCGATTGGCGCTGTCGGAGCGGCCAGAGTTGCCGGTCATCCTGATTACTGGACGCCCCGAGCTCCGAGCGCAGGACTCCTCCAACATCGAACGCGATCGGTACTTTGAAAAACCGTTTGACGGTCGGCAACTGCTGGCGGCCATTCGTGCAGCGCTGGGGAGCGCCCGTCCAAAGGGAGAGGCATGATGGGCCGCATCTGCTCGACGGCGTGGCTCACGCTGAGCGCTCCGAAGCCAGCGGCAGGGTAAAACTGATTGTCGTCCCGGCGTCCTCGTTCGCTGTCGCCCAAATCCGTCCGCCATGCGCCTCGACGATCGAGCGAGAGATCGATAGGCCCATGCCCATCCCTGACTCTTTCGTGGTGAAGAATGGCTCGAAGACCAGCGTCGGGTCCTTGATGCCCACACCGAAGTCGCGGACCTCAATCAGGAGATCTTCTCCCTCGCGCCGTGACCTGAGCCACGAGCGACTTCGGACGAGCCGTCAGCCCAGCCATCGCCTCCGTCGCGTTATGGACAAGGTTGATGAGTGTCTGCTGAATTTGGACGTGGTCCCCCGCAATCCTCGGGAGATCGACCGCCAGTTCCGTTTCAACGACGATGCTGTTGTCACGAAGTTCGTCCGAGAGCACGCGGAGCACCTCAGCGACAATCTGGTTGATATCCAGGGGTGCTTTGACCGGTGCTGCCTCCTTGAAGAGGGCACGAATTCTCCGCACCACTTCGGCCGCGGAATGCCCGTCCCTGATGATCCGCTCGAGGGTCGCCTGCGCCCGCTCGAGATTCGGCGGATCGTGCGACAGCCACGTTTGGCACGCATGCGCATTGGTCACGACGGACGCCAATGGCTGGTTGATTTCATGAGCAATGGACGCGGACATCTCGGCGACGGTTGCGATCTGCATGGCAGCGGACAGCTTTCGCCGCGTGCTGCGCAGTGCTTCCTCCATCTCCCTGCTGTCGTTGACGTCAACGCTCACCGAATACCAGCACACCACACGACCGTCTCGATCGAGTAACGGCTCGGATCTCTGGTGGAACCACCGATACTCTCCGTCGGCGCGCCGGAGTCGATACGTGTCTTCCCAGGGTTCTCCGCGTTTTCAGGGCATGACGCCACTTCCGCCAGTGAGCGTCTCGATCGTCCGGATGGAAGACGTGCCGAGCCCCGATCTGTCCCAACTCCAGACCGATATAGTCGACGACGCGCCGGTTCACATAGTCCAGCGTGCCTTCGGCTGTCGTGCGCCCGACGAGGGCAGGGATCGTCTCCACGAGCAGTCGGAGGTGTTGTTCACTCTCTCGAAGTGCTTCTTCCGCCCTCCGTTGATCATCGATGTCCGTAAACACGTAATACCATCGGACAATCTGGCCTCGATCGTCGCGGAGGGGCTCGCCCCGGACGTGGACCCATCGGTAGACGCCATCGAAGCGCCTCACGCGATGAACAAGGTCCATCGGTTGTCCGAGTGCGTTACACCGCAGCCACTCGTTCCTCAACAACTCTTGGTCTTCCGGGTACACGGTGGCCATGGGCCGCTCACTGAATTCCTCAGGCGTGGTGTCCAGATAGTCGATCGCGCGTTTGTTGAGGTATTCGCTCTGACCCTGTGCGTTGGCGACCGCAATCATGCCCGGAACACTGTCGACCAGCTGGCGAAGCTCACGTTCGCTTTCACGGAGCGCTTCCTCCGCGCGCTTTCGCTCATCGATATCCGTCACCAAGTTATACCAACGGACGATGCGACCTTCGGCATCACGCTGCGGACGACCTCGCACGTGGAACCAGCGGTACACGCCATCGGCTCGACGGTTCCGAGTTTCAACATCAAGCGGCTCCCCGGTTTCGATCGCGCGCCTATACGCGTCGATCACACGAGGAAGATCATCGGGATGGTGAGCGTCGCTGATGGCCCAATTCTTCAATTCCTCAGTGGTCTTGCCGAAATACTCCAAGACCTGGCGGCTGAGAAATTCGACCTCGCCTGCCGCATTCGCGGTAGAGACAAAGCCAGGAATGCTGTCGATGGTCAGACGCAGGCTCTGCTCATTCGACCGCAGGGCATCCTCAGCCCGCTTCCGATCGTCGATGTCAGTTCCCGCTGCATACCATCGGATGACTTCTCCTCGTTGGTCTCGCAGCGGGTTGTACTGGATTAAGAACCACCGATACTGACCGTCCTTGCGGCGCACTCGTCGTTCGTACTCGAATGGGACCCCTCGCGAGATCGCCAGATCGCGTTGGTCGCGCAATCGCTCGGTATCCTCCGGGTGAAATACGTCGCCGAAGCTTTCCGTCCTCACTTCCTCTTTCGTCAGGCCCGTGTAGTCCAGTACTGCCTGATTCGCGGACAGAAATGTGCCGTCAGCCCGGAGCGAGACGATGAGCTGAGGGATGGCATCGATGATGGTTCGAAGTTCAGCTTCGGATTTCGCAAGCTCTTCGAACGCACTCGTGAGCGCCGCCTCGTTGCGCTTGCGCTCATCGACATCCGTTTGGAGAACGAACCAACGGAGGATGCAGCCTTCCGCATCCCGCACAGGGAGACCTTGCGCATGGAACCATCGGTAGACGCCATCCGCGCCCCGTTGGCGGAGCTCGACGTCGTAGGGCTGACCGCTCTCGATTGACCGCGTCCACACGGCAATGACGCCAGGGAGATCGTCTGGGTGAACGGCGTCTGAGCTCGACCACTCTCTCATCTCTTCGAGGGTCTTGCCGAAGTAGTCCAGAACCTGGCGGTTGACGATCTCGACCGCTCCATCAGGTGTCAGGACCGCGACCAGCGCGGAAATGCCGTCGACGATCTGGCGGAGTGTGAGTTCGTCCTGCACAGCGCCATTCTCCGCCATTCCGACGCGCGCTGCGCGCTGACGCTCGCGTCGTTCCAGATCGGCGTCCGCCTGATGTAAAGCGGGCGACACGCGGCACCAATCGCGTCAATCGCGCGCATCATCTTGACCTGTGGCAACGAAGCGGCGTTCATCTGGAAGGAGATTCGCGAGACGCCGCCGAGTGCGGCACTGTGGCGGAGGATCTTGTCGACCACTTCGTCGGGCTGCCAATCAGCAGCGCGCCGTCAGGACCTCGCTGCGCGTCGAAGCTCGCACGCGTCATGGGCGGCCAGCCGCGCTCCTTGCCGATATCTGTCATCGCCTTCGCGTACCCGGGGAAGAAGGTGTCGGCAGCCTCCTGCGTGGTTTGCGCCGACATAGCCCTGCATATGGACGCCGACCTTGAGTTGATCCGCGGAATGCCCGTGTTGCCTGCCGGTTTCTCGGTAGAGATCGATCAGCGGCCGAAATCGGCGCGGCTCGCCGCCGATGATCGCCACCATCAACGGCAGTCCGAGCGCGCCGGCGCGCGCGAACGATTTCGGCGTGCCGCCGACGCCAAGCCAGATCGGTAGAGACTTCTGCATCGGCCGCGGGTAGACCCCTTGCCCCGTCAATGGAGCGCGGTACTTTCCGGTCCACTGCACATGCTCGTGCTCGCGGATCGTCAGCAGCAGCTCGAGCTTCTCCTCGAACAGCGCGTCGTAGTCCTCCAGCCGGAATCCGAAGAGCGGAAACGCCTCGATGGACGACCCACGACCAACGATCATCTCCGCACGTCCGCGCGAGAGCAGATCGAGGGTGGCGAAGTTCTGAAAGGCGCGCACCGGGTCCTCGGCGCTCAGCACGGTGACCGCGCTGGTCAGACGAATACGTTGCGTCCGTGCCGCGGCGGCGCCGAGGATGACGGCCGGAGCCGAATCCAGGAACTCGCGACGGTGGTGTTCACCAATGCCAAACGCGTCCAGGCCGACCGCGTCGGCATGTTCGATCTGCTCGACCAGTTGTCGCAGACGATCCGCTGGATTCAGCGCGCGACTGTTCTCGTCGAACGCCGCCGCAAAACTGTCAATACCCACTTGCATCGGTGTACCTCAGAGAAAGGACCATCCAATCCGAACGAAGGGAAGACGCTCAGCTCCGCCTCGACAACACGCTCGCCAGTTGGTCACGACGTGCCCACGCGATCGCGAGGGATCCGGTGAGCAGCACGGTTGCGGGCACCGCAGACCCGCCGACGATGAACAGATGGGTGAAGACGGCGCCGGCCATCGTGGGAATGAGCAGGAGCGCACCGAACGCCGCCCAGGACGGCACAAGGAGTGCCACGGCCGAGACGACCTCGATCGAGCCGGTCACGTAGCGGAACCATTGCCCGATGCCGACCGCATCGAACAACCCCACCATGTCGGGCGCGCCGGTCAGCTTCAGTCCGCCGGCGAACACGAACATCGCTGCGAGGGCAATCTGCGTGAGCCACAGCGCCACGAGAGCGACCCGCCCGCGCGGGATTGCGGGCGTCTGACTGGCGGTGATGGATGTCGAAGAGAGGGTGGTCATGATTCGGCTCCTTGTTTGATGGTTACGATCCAATACTCAGATAGGATCCGATACCAATGGCGGGCGCACAAGACGGCACTTTTACCTGCGTTGGTTACATCGAGGGAACCGAGCGGTCCAGAATTCAATGGCGCGTCGTCTGGTTACGAACGTATACTGTGTATGCGTCGGATACCGACGCGGCGGCGCAACCCGATGGGCCGCCTCAGACATGACGGAAGGACCACGCGATGGCGCAGCGAGCGAAGAAGATCGCAGAAGAAAACAGCCACCACGACTGCGACTTTCGAGACATGCTGAGCCGGGTGGGGGACAAGTGGAGTCTGTTGGTGATCTTCATTCTCAAAGGCAGGCCTGCGTTTCGAGCGCGGTTCTCGGATCTGAAGCGCAGCATTCCGGGGATATCCCAGCGGATGCTCACCGCCACCGTGCGGAACCTGGAGCGTGATGGCATGCTCACGCGTCACGTCTACGCAGAGGTGCCGCCCCGCGTTGAGTACGAGCTCACGCCGCTTGGCAGAGGGTTGACCGAACCTGTGCTCGGTCTTGTCTCCTGGCTGCAGTCGAACTGGCCGGTGATCCGGAGCGCGCGCGACCGATTTGATGCGCGGAAAAGAGCGACCAGAACGGTCGCCCGCCCGTTGCCTCTGCAACAATCCGCGGCTGACGACCGCGCTCTCACACAAGGAGTCGCGGCAGGGCGGAGAGATGTCGGCGTGGTCCGACGACGGTCAAGTCCGCAAAGAAGGATTTCGTATGGCAAAGCCGACTATCGGATTCATTGGTGCTGGACATATCGGAAGCCAGGTGGCGAGACTGGCGATTTCACACGGGTATGCCGTGGTGATGAGCAACTCACGTGGGCCCGAAACGCTGGCCGCGCTCGTTGGCGAACTTGGACCGAGTGCACGGGCAGCGACCGCCGTGGATGCCGCCAAGGCCGGCGACATTGTCGTGGTCACCGTGCCGCTCAAGAACTACCGCGAGGTGCCGGTGGCACCGCTCGCGGGCAAGATCGTGATCGACACCAACAACTATTACCCCCAGCGTGATGGCCACATTCCCGAGCTCGATAACGAGTCAACGACGACCGCCGAGCTTCTGCAGGCCCATCTCCCGACCTCGAAGGTCGTCAAGGCGTTCAACCATATCTACGCAGCGCAACTGACCACCGATGGGCAACCGGCGGGATCGAAGAACCGCCGCGCGCTCGTGATTGCCGGCGACGATGCTGCCGCGAAGGTCGTGGTCACGAATCTGCTCGACGACTTCGGTTTCGACGCGGTGGATGCCGGGCCACTGAAGGAAGGATGGCGCATTCAGCGCGATACGCCGGGCTATGGTCCACGTCGGACGGCGGAGGAATTGCGCAAAGACCTGGCGGCCGCCAAGCGATACGCCGACCGGCGATCTGGCCTAACCGGCCCACTGCGACCGGACCCGACTCGACAAAATCGCCGTAAGTGATCGAGCAAGATTAAGAGGTCTGACACAATCCTGCGCCTCTCGATTTCGGCGCGTCCACAAACCGCTGAAAATAAATCAGATCTGCTTCAGAGTGCCCCCGTAAACGACGGTGTTTGCCCAGGGTTTCGGGGGTATGTGACACAGTTCTGACACAGTACGCGTTTCCGGTTATCGAAATAGCAGCCGATGTGCATCGGTACGCACTGCTACGCGGATGTCGATGAGTCGTGTACAGCGGTCTCCTGAACCGCTGCGTTCCGCCATGAGAGGGAAGGTTCTGTTCAAAAATCGATCTGCGCACCAAACTTAATGAGCCGCCCTCCCAGGAGGGTCGTCGGAGTCAACCACTCGGATCCGTAGGCGGAGTTAATAGTCTGGGGCGCGCGATTGTTGAAGGCGTTGTAGACATCCAGCATGCCTTGGATGCGCCCGCGCGAGTACCCGGAACGTTTTCATGAATCGCAGGTCGGTCTGGTTCAATCGCTGGTCAAACAGCGCTCCCGACACGGTGGCGCTGGTGGTTTGGCCACTCGGCACGAGCGGCACGGTAACCGTTGCCGAACACGCGTCCTCGGCCGGACAGGACGACAGGTTCCGTCCGAGCGATGACGCGACCTGCGCGTTCGTAAGAACCAGGTTCGCGGTCTGAATGATTCCAGGAAGGGTCTTGAAGGTACCGCTCACCTGAATGCCCCACGGCAACGGGTAGACCGCCAGAATTTTCGCTTGCGATCCGATGCCGTTCCACCATGAAGACGTCACCCGGCAGAACTGCTCGTTCCTTGGATAGTTGGCGTTCGGAAAATACTCCGGGAGCAGCTCGGGACGTTCGTTGGCATAACAGTAGTCGATCGTTTCACGTCCGAGCGAGACGCCGCCCTGCAGAAACGCCCCGTTACGCCATCGTGAGTTGAACGCGATGTCGACGCCGTGGAACAACTCCGACGGCTTGCCGAAGTGCTTGGCCCGCGTGATGAGAGGCGTCACCTGCCCGAACTTCTGGGGCTTGATGTCGTACAATCCACAGATCTGCGAGCCGCTTGAATCGCCAAGCCGGACATCCGTGGGCGCCGTCACGCAGTACCGATCGAAATCAGCCGCCGTCACCGAGGTGTTCTGCTGAACCGTAAGGTTCCCCCAAGTTGTATGAAAGTAGCCGACGGCGAGAGCCGTACCCGGCCCAGTTGGTGCTGCACCTGCAGCGACGTCTGATAGTTGAACTCGCGCTTGTTCCACCCCACCCTGGCATCGTCGGCAATAGTCAGCGTCTTCACGGGCTGCCCGAACGCGGCATCGCTGATCGGTCCGCATTCGCCGTTCTCGGAAGGATCCGTCAGCTGGCAATCCGTCACGAAATCGCGATCGCTGTCGTTCCACGTCCTCGAGACGTTAGTCACGACTTGGTACGACGGCGCGAAATTCTGGGCTAGAGCAATACCCTGGCTGAAGACGTAGCGACCGAACGATGCCTTGACGCTGTCTTGCCATTACCAAAGAGGTCGTACGCCGCTCCAACGCGGGGGTTGATGTCCTTGAAATTCGGGAAGTCATCCTGAGCGGGCACCTCCCGGGCCGGCACAAATGGACCTGCCGCCTCAGACACCGCAAGCGTTCGGCCCCGGATCTGATCGAGCCGCACGCCTAGATTGAGGGTCAACCTCTTGATCGTCCACTGATCCTGCGCGAACAAGCCGGTGGTATTGAGTTTCGCGGCCATCTCGAACGGCCCTGCCCACTGAATGACCGACACCGGCGTGCCATTGAAGAGGATGTAATGGACGTTCGGGATCGGAGCTACAAGACCCGGAAACTCGACGTCCCCTTGCAGCAGTTGCATTCCTGCTTTGAAGGCGTGCGATCCCGTGACGTACGTCACCGAGAGTTGCTGGTTGGAGTTGTGAGTCTTGTCATCCACTGCCGGGATGATCGTGCTTGCCGGAATCCCGTTGTATGTACGGCCGGTGCCGATGTCGGTGACCGCAAACTCGTTTGGACCGGGTGGCTTCTTGGCACCGCCTCCCGTGAAGCGACTCGCGGTTTCCGCGTAGTGGGTTAAGAAGCTATTCACCTGCCGGAGGAACAGGGCCCCGCCCTGAATGAGCAGTCGGTTGGTGGCCGGGTAACTCCACGTGGTCTGGGACAGCAGCTGCGGTCCATAGGGAACGGAGAACGCCGCTTCCGGAGCGAACAGGTTGGGCACCAGGAACCAGCAAGTGCAGCCGGCCTGCCTGTGAAGTTCTTGGCTGATCTTGTGCTTGGCGTTCACCTGCCACGTCAAACGGACACCGTTGTCGACGAAGAACACATCCGTATAGGCCGGCCGGTCGAGATCCGGGTCATACACGAATGGATTCGTTGACTTGTTGAACCAGTTGTCAGCCGCGAAACTCTGTGAGCCCCACCAACGGTGCGCGGTGTAGAACCACAGCCGGCCTCTCTTGATTGGACCGCCGGCACCTACACCGTAGTCGTAGATTTGCTTGACTGACGCCTGTGGGACTACACCGCGCGCAACGAGGTCATCCGACAAGCTCTTTGTCGAGAACTTGCTCGACGTGTAGCTCGCAGCGCCGTAGAACTTGAAGGAATTCCCGCCTTCCTTCGGCACCATGTTGATGTTGGCGCCCCCCGTCTCGCTCTCGGCTGAATTCCCGCCGGTATCAACTGACACTTCCAGCACGCCAACCGTGTTGAAGAAATAGGAGCGGTACTGACCGCCGCCGTTGCCATCCGGCGAATTCGCGTTCATGCCATCCCAGTTCATACGGCCATCGTCGCCGCGTCCCCCATGGAGCACGATTCCGGTGTTCAGTTCCCCTTGGTCCCCGCCGACGTCATTCCGTCCGGACTGGGCCGGGACAGCGCCGAGCGTGAGCGACGCAAACTGCATCACGCTCTTCGTGCCGGTGGGAAGCGCATCAAGGATCTCCGTCTTCATCACCTGTTGCGTGCGCGAGTTCTGAACGTCGACCACAGGGCTCGCCCCAGTCACGACGACTGTGTCCGACACCGATCCAATTTTCATCTCGGCGTTCACGGCCGCCGTGAACCCCGCGCTGAGCTCGATGCCTTCTCTGCGGAACGCGTTGAATCTCTGCAGGGCGAACGTAACCGTATACGTGCCCGGGCGGAGGTCCACGACCTTGTACTGCCCCTGGCCGTCAGTAACTACCGTGCGCACTTTTTCGATGAGGGCAGGGCTTGAGGCCTCGACAGTCACACCCGGAAGCACCGCACCGGTTGCATCTCGGGCCACACCGGCGATGGCTGCGGTTGTTGATTGAGCTCCGGCGAATTGTGACGTCAGGACGACGCCGGCGAACATGCCCAGGGCCATCCGAACGACCTGTGTCATACCGTCAGCGCTCCGCATCGTCCAAGGCGTCTTTTGTTGGTACTGTGCGCGGGTTCGAACATTCCCTAGCCGGGCCTTACGCCTCGGAGACCGCGAGGATAGTGGGCAGCGTCAGCGCTGGGAATGGCGCGAAAAGCCGACATTTTACGTCCAATCGTCCCGCTAAGGACGCTGTGACGCCATTTTTGGCGCCCGGCTGCGCCATCAACTTCGCGACGACCGTCACCCTCGGCGTCCGGGCCCGATCAGCTCGCCCCCGCCGGTGCAGATGTGCCGAGCCAGCTACAGCACACCGTTCGTGCACCGTCAACGTCCGCTGATTAGGTACTTCAAACCGATCCCTGATCCGTGTGGCTTCGGCATTGGCGAGCACTCGTGTGGTTGGCCGCACTAGATCGTGACCTTTCGTCGGTCGAGTCTGACCTGAGGACGCCGGGACCCGCTGGCACCCAGAGACAAGGAACCGCCGAGCACCTGGCACTCAGCAACCATCCGTACGCAACGCCGCTTGCTATCGTCGTGCAGCCATGCCACGTGACCCGGCTCCAACAGTGGTGATCGTCCACGGCGCTTGGGCTGATGCGACGAGCTGGCGCGAAGTGATTGCGCTGTTGCACGTCAAGGGCTTGAGCGTCATCGCAGTAACAAAACCCCCTCAGCGCACTCGCGGACGATGTCGATGCCGTGACACGCGCGATCAACCGTCAGCCAGGTCCGGTCGTGCTCGTCGGTCATGGATACGGAGGAACTGTCATCACGCAGGCCGGAAATCACTCAAGCGTTGCCGCGCTCGTCTACGTGGCAGCGTGCGCCCCAGACTCCAATGAGTCGACGACGATCTGGAGAAGGACGGTCATTCGCCGCCTCTCGTCAGTAGATTCGAAGTGGACGCCGCTGGGTTCCTGTTTCTGCCGTTGTCGGCCGTGCCTGGAGTTCCTCGCGCACGACTTGACAGAAGCTGAGGCCAGGGTCCTCGCCGCCGCGCAGCCACCCATTCGTGTCAGCGCTCTTCTCGATCGAGTGAAAGACGCCGCGTGGCGTACCAAGCCCTCTTGGTACACCGTCACCGAAGAGGACCGCATTATCCCTTCCGCCCTGCAGCGCGAGATCGCCGCCCGGATCGGTGCGCGCGTCCAATTCCTACGCGCCGGTCATCTACCGTTTCTCTCGAAGCCGAAGGAGACGGCGGAGGTGATCCTTGCTGCTGTGGATTTTGTGCGCGGCAAGTGGCCTGGCCAATGAGTCGGTTGCAGCACCACGAATCGGAAGTAGGCTACCGATTGCCAGCGAGAGGAGCACTACGTCGTGCAAAGCGAGTCCTCACCAATCGTGCGGCTGTCAACGCGTGACATTGCCCGACGGATCGTCTGAACCACGCAAATTGGATGATGAGCGTGGCCGACGGCGGCGCAACGACTGAGGTGTCCGCCACCGATCCGTCCGCATTCGAGGTGGAAGCGACTTGTTGGAGCTGCCAGCGGTCACCATCGTTGAAATGAGCGGCTCACCACAACGTTCCGTTCGCCGATTCGGACCCGTCGCACTGTTGAGCGAACCTTCGGCCTGGAACTCGTATTCAGCGGTTCACGGCGCGCCACGCATGGGACGCGCTACCGCTTGGGCGCCTGGCGACCTCCCACTTTACCGATTCGCGCCACCCGTTCGACTACGACTATCTGACCAACTGGAAAAGTATTTTTGTGCGGCTGCCGGAACAATTCGTGCGCAGATGGGTGCGCAATCCTTCTCGTGCTGGAAGGACATCTTGGTGATTCCCAGTGGGGACCCTGTCTTAGCGAAGTATTTCGCCCGTTGTCGCCTGAGTTTTTCGTGCACGCTCCGCTACCCCACGCGGTACTGCTGATCAACTCGGAGCGTTATTGGCCTTGACCGCGAGCGAGCGTAGCGGGGGCTCGCCGCATCAACGCCAGCCGAACGCTCGGTGCGCGACCACGTGTAGATCACATCCGACAGCGCTGCGCTGATACATCCCTCCACGCGGCCGACATTGCGAGTTCGCTCAACGTATCCACGCGAACCCTGCATCGGGCGCTAGGGACCTGGGCGACACGTTCGGAGCAATGCTTATCCAAGCTCGCGTCGATCTCGCTGTGCGCATGCTTCAATCGCCGCTGTTCGATCGCTCGACCACGGCGGGATCGGTCGACGCGCCGGATTCTCGGACGCGTCCCACTTCGTGAAGGCCCTGCGCAGTCGCACCGGCCAGACGCCGCTGCAGATGCGCCCTTGCGCGCTCCCGGCAAATTGATCGCACCGTCAGCGACAGCCGCTGATTAGGTCCTCGAGGGGGCCAACACTGACTCTCGCCGGCCGTTCAGTCTGACCTGAACACTCCTGGGCATCCCCTGGCGCGCAGAGCCAGAAAACCGTGGCCGCGTGGCAGTCAGGACCCATCCGCAGACAACTCGGCTTGATATCTTCTGCCCCGTGCCGACTCGCGGTGAGCGCCGTCGATCCGTGATTTCAAAGGGAGCAGCACCATGTCCTTCGATGTGCTTGAGAGCAAATGCCATGTTCGGAGCCGTGCTCGATGCGAATCCCATGATCGCTCCCGGGGATCGTAGCGTGAGCGCGGCATCGGCGGACGAAATGCGGCTGGCGGCCCTTCAGGGAATCGACTGCTTATCGACACGATCGCGGCCGACGAATGGCGACCTGCGCGGGACGATGTTTCTTGAAGATCGCGCACCCGCCGAAGACGCTCTGCGCCTCAGCTCCGAGGGTCTTCGGCTGATCGTTGACAGCATCCCCGGCCTCGTTACGGTCCATTCCGCCGACGGCACGCTCGAGCTCGTCAATTATCGCGTCCTGGACTACTTCGGAATGACGTTCGAGGAGTTGAAGAAGTGGATTAGAGCGACGCCGTCCATCCGGATACCGCCCGGAAACGGTCGCGGCATGGAATCGGTCGATGGAAACCGGCACGCCATTCGTTTTCGAGCATCGTCTCCGGCGGAGAGACGGCACTCATCGGTGGTTTCAGTCGCGCGGCCACCCACTCCGCGACCCGGAAGGGCGCGTCATGCGATAGGAGAGCCTGTTCACGGACGTCGACGATCTGAAACGCGCGCAAGTGAAGCTGCGCCAGGACGAGGCAGAGTTGCGGCAGATCGCCGACTACAGTCCGGACGCCATCATCGTCTTCAGTGCAGACGGCCGTCTTCTCTACGCCAATCGATTCTCGCTCGAATATAGCGGCCTGTCGGTCGACGATTCCCGAAACGCCGGGTGGCGCGAACGCATCTACCACCCGGATGACATCGAGAAGTTCGATGATGAAAGGACGAAGGGGCTGGCGCTGGGTGCCCCATTCGAGAACGAGCTGAGAATTCTGCGTGCGGACGGCCAGTACCGCTGGTCTCGGATTCGCTATAACCCGCTTCTGGACGATGAGGGGAACGTGACGCGATGGTACACGACGCGTTTACCGATATCGACGACCGCAAGCGGGCCGAAGAGCAGATGAGGAGCGAAAACCAGGCGCTGCGTCTCTAAATCAGCAGCGCCTCCATGTTCGAAGAGATTGTAGGGCTATCAAAGGCGATCAAAACAGTCGTGCAAGAGGTCGCCCGGGTGGCACCCACAGATTCCACTGTGCTCATCATCGGTGAAACGGGAACGGGTAAGGACTGCATGGCTTCGCGCGATTCACAAGCGTTCGAGGCGATCGGCACGGCCTTTTGTGGCGGTGAATTGCGCAGCAATTCC
>CAVXIR010000002.1:0-2570688 GCA_963761975.1 Vicinamibacterales bacterium | reverse complement strand
ATGCGACGCCCGAGGTCGAGCTGGAGGATGTCGCCTGGCACGATCGTCGCCGCATCGACAGTCCGGAGCTGGCCCGACCGAATGACCGTCGCTTTCGAGACGTCGAATTGAAGGAGCGCGTCCATCGCGCGCCGGGCTCGTAGCTCGGTCGCGAAACCGATGATCGTGTTGATGGCCAGTACGGCCGCAATCGCGATCGACTCGATTCGATCGCCAAGCATGAACGAGATGCCGACCGCCGCGATCAACAGGTACACGACGACGCTCTTGAATTGATCGGCGAGGATGCGAAGGGCCGAGGTCGACCGCGGCGGTTCGAGCCGATTGGGACCAACGCGCTCGAGCACGCGCTGGGCGGCTGCGTCCTCCAAACCGGCACGACTGGTCGATAAATGTTGCAGCACGTCGCCAACAGAAGAGCTATGCCATTGAATCATGGGGAAAATTTCCCGCGCTCACGAAAAATTCGCAGCCGGCCTCGACCATTCTTATGCGTTTCCCGCGAATTGCCGACCTTTTCGGCGGCGTGCGGCTTGCACTACGCAAGAGCAGCTATGGCTGACACCACTCTCTTCAAAACGGTTCTCTGCCCCCTCGACTTTTCCGACCACTCACGTCAGGCGCTCGCCTACGCCGCACTGCTGGCCTCGCGCAGCAAGGGGCACCTGGTCGTGATCTTCGTCGAAGATCCCATGCTCGTGGCCGCGGCCGCCGTCGCCTACGACGAGAAAGCACTCATCGATAAGGGACGCAAAGAGCTTCGACGCGTGGTCGAGAAGACCATCGCTCCGTACGGACTCCGCATCGAGAACGTCACGCTCGACGTGGCGGTTGGCCGGCCACACGAGGAGATCGCGTGGACGGCCGAACGCCTGAAGTGCGATGTCATCGTAATGGGTGCGCATGGACGGACTGGCACGAACAAACTGATGCTGGGCTCGACGACACATCGCATACTCCGGCGCTCTCACCTGCCCGTTCTCGCAACGCCGCCAGTCGTGGGGCGCGCCCGCGGCCCGGCGAAAGACTGGCCCGGGAAGATGGTGATTGCGCCTGTCGACCTGGGCGTCCGCGCTCGCGCAGACGCGCTTGCCGCCGCCGTCGTGGCACGCGAACTGGGCACCCAGCTCGAGCTCGTTCACGTGTTAGAGCCAATCTCGAATCCGCCGTGGCTGGAAGTCGACGCGGACCGTCGGGACCTTCAACAACAGCGGCTGGCCACCGCCCGGCTCACACGGCTCCAGGACGAGCTGAAAGATGTGGCCATCGCCGTACGCGTCGAATCCGGCAAACCTGCAGATGAAATCGCGAAGGTCGCCTCGAGTAAGCACGTGGGCCTGGTGGTCATGACGCGGCGGCGCGGACAGGGACTGTGGGGGCCGAGGCAAGGCTCGATCAGCTACCAGGTGCTGTGCAAGCCAATACTCCGATCCTCGCACTGCCCAGCGACACCGCGTGGATGCGGCGCGTCGTCAGGAGGCGCAAATGAGAACCTTCCGCGTATTCATCGGCATGTGCGCGATCGGCGCGTTGAGTCTCGGCGCGTCCGCCGATCAGGGCCCCCAACTCAGCCGCGTCATGCGAGCGAAGCTGGAGCGCTCGCAGGCGATTCTTGGGGCCGTCGTCACCAGCAACTGGGCCGTGCTCGATCGAGAGAGCCGTGCGTTGGCGCTGGTCGTGCGCGATCCGGCATGGGGAACGGCACTGATCGAGCCCGAATACCTTCGCCAGAGCGATGCGTTTCAGCGCGCGCTGCAGGATCTCATTGAGGCCAGTGCGAAGCGGGATCTTGAAGCGGCCGGCAATGCGCATATTGCGCTGACCGCAAGCTGCGTGCGGTGCCATCTCGATATGACCCGGCGCCGCGTCGCGAAGTAAGAGGCCGCATGGCGCTGCAGGCGGACCGGCTGTTCGACAAGTTCGGGGACATCGAGCGCGCGGTCGAGCGCGATCTCCGACGCGCGCAGAGGCGCCTCAAGCAAAGCATTCCTTCGTATTTGCTCGAAAGCCGCCCGCTCAATGTGCTTGCGGCACCCCTCATCTATTCCATGATCGTGCCCATTGCGCTGCTCGACGTGTGGATGTCGCTCTACCAGTGGATCTGCTTTCCGCTCTTCGGCATCCGCAGAGTGCAACGCCGGGACTACATCGTCGTCGACCGCCACAAGCTGACCTACCTCAACGGCATCGAGAAGCTGAACTGCATCTATTGCGGCTACGCAAACGGCGTGTTTGCCTATGCACGCGAGATCACCGGCCGCACCGAGACGTACTGGTGTCCTATCAAGCACGGCAAACGCACCCGCGACGCACACCCGTACTACGAGGATTTCGCCGCCTACGGCGACGCGCCTGGATACAAGCGCCGCCTGCGGACACTCCGCCGCTCACTGAAGAAGTAGCCTACTTCTGCTGGATCGAAGCGATGTGGGCTACGAGGGCCGCAATCCGCGCTTTCACGCGCGCGTCCGACGGGTCGAGTGCGTAAAAGATCGGACCCCACACCGGCATGTCGTCAGGTCCGTGCCCCGTGACGGTCCTGCCGCCGCGAATGGTCATCTCGACCTCGCGTGTCGGAAAGAGGCCGTTCTGATGGCGGGCGAGCACGGTGAGATCAGTCGGCGGCACTTTCAAGGCCGCAGCCACCGGCCCGTTGCCCTTGCCATCGCGGCCGTGGCACGTCGCACAATAGGAGCGATAGAGATCAGGGCCGTACATGGAATCGATGACAAGAGGCGGCGTCACAGGGCCGGTCTTCTGGCCAGCGCTGTCTACCGAGACTGCCAGCAAGGCGAGCAAAGCGGCGCAGATAGTCGCTCGGACACCCGTCTTCATGGTTTCCCCTGTAATCAACAACTGATGTCGGCCCTGATGTACATGTCGTTCGGCATGCGTCTCAGAAAGTTGGACGCTTCGAGCGCATCAAAGATCATGTCGGTGCTTCGCGCATCGAGGTTCCATAACCGCTGCGCCTGCCGTTTCGACAGATGCAGCCCGGGCATCTCGACGTATTCCGATTGAATGAGGCGAACCCAGTCACAGAACTTTTCCACGGCCGACTGTTGCATAAAAATCTCCTCGAGCGGACACAAGGCAAGCGCTGTACCACACACCCCTATGGCGAACTGGCGAATATCGCGAACATCACCCGCGCCCGGCCTAATGCCCAGCGGGAATATTTCGCGGTGATTGGGGAAATTGCCGCACCGTCTGGGCGATCGCTTTCTGATGCCTAGCTCGATGCGTGTGTGGAGCCGAGGCGAATGGAGTGTGGCAAGTCGCGAGCGGGTCCGCCGCCAAGTCGAGCAGGCGCCGCACCTCCTCGTCGCTCGTTTGATCGAAATGCCTGTACCACAGGCCAACAGCCGAGAACACGTCCGGAATGAACGGGCACACGACGTCGTCGGCAATGCGGCGCAGGCGTTGGCACGTATCGGGAGCGCCGACTGGCGCGGCCACGATAATCCGTCCGTCGGTCAGTTCGCGCAGCGCGCGCACCGCGGCTTCCATCGTCGCGCCGGTCGCCAGTCCATCGTCGACCAGGATGACGGTCCATCCCTTTAGCGGCCTCAACGCGCGCCCTCTGCGGTACCGCCTTTCATCACGCTTCAGTTCCATCCGCTGCCGCGCGATGACCTGGCCGACGGTGCTTGGGAGAATCCGCGCCTGGTCGATGATGTGCTGGTTCAGCACGGGAACGCCTCCCTCTGCGATGGCGCCCATGGCTAGCTCGGGATGAAGCGGGACACCGACTTTCCTGACGAGGAACACGTCGAGCGGCAAATGGAGCCCGTGCGCAATCTCGTACGCCACCGGCACACCGCCCCGCGGCAGGGCCAGCACGATTACCTTCGGTTGTCCGATGTAGGTCCTAAGCCATGCTGCAAGGTTGCGCCCGGCGTCTATGCGATCCTGGTATTTCATGTGCCTCTCCTTACGGACGGGTGTAACCGTACTCGCGTGCGAGACGGCGGTTCTTAGAAACCTGCCGGAAATGGTCGGCGGAGTTGCGATAAGTGAGCGCAGAGGCGAACGCGATCCGCTCGACCCACGACAGGGTGCGAATCAGCGTTCTGCGATGCGGATACCGCGCAATGAGAAGGCGCTCAACGACGAGGGTGCCGACGTTGTTGGCGGCGGAGTACTGAAGGACGGTCAGCGCCGCGCGGCGTATGCGCCTCGTGCCTGCGTCATAACTGACCGGCACGTCGTTCGGCCTGCCGCTGACAGTGAACCTAGGGTTCTGTTCGACCCACCCGTTCGCAAACAGGACCTGCGACGTCTTCCAATCCTGCTGAATCGCTTTGTATGAAATCAGCGACGGCGCATACGTAGTCGGATCGATTAAGGCGGCGCGCACTACGTCCCATGCGAAGGGGCGGGACTCTTCGGTCTGCGCAAGCGCCGATGTAGGCGGGAAGCCCAGCAGCATCGCCACGATGAAGACGCGCAGGGATCTCATCGCTCGCCTCCCTCACTGAGTGCCAGAAGCCACGCATCGAGCCGTCCGTCGTGACCGTAGACGTCTTCGGCAAATTGCACGGTGCCATCCTCGGGCACGAATGCCGCGGTCATATAGAACAGCACGATGCGGGTCGGCCGGCCGACCTTGATGCTACGTGTCATGCCGTCAGCAACCGTCGCTCGAATCCGATCGGGAGGCCAGCCAGGTTCATCCTTCAACACCCACTCCGCCAGCGCGAACGGATCGGCCACCCGCACACAGCCGTGACTGAAGTCACGGCGTTCCTCCTTGAACAGCGCCGGCACCGGAGTGCCATGCAGATACACGCCGTGAATATTCGGCAGGAAGAATTTGATCGGGCCGAGCGCATTCCACGGGCCGGGCAGCTGGCGCACGCCGCCGCTGCCGGTCCTCTCCATGTGATGCTGCACGAGGTAGTCGGGATTCGCGGCGATCGCGGGGAGAATTTCGTTTCTAAGGATCGACGCGGGCACCGTCCAATCGGGATTGAACACCACCGACGTGATCGTGGACGCAAACACGGGCGTTCTTGTCGCACGAGCCCGTCCGGTGATCGCCGCCATGGCGATCGACGGAATGCCGTCGGCACGCTCCGCATCCCACCCCCAGAGGTAGAACATCGGGATGTTCACCACAAGGAGCCGCTCTCCCGTGACGTCCGGAAGCCATCGTAGCCGTTCCAACGCAAGCTCGATCTGGCGCGCCCGCGCGGGATCGCGGTCGCGATACTCTGCAAGCGCGTTGCGCAAGCCGCGATATTGCGCAAAGGGCGGTCGTAATTCCGCGACGACACGGTCGTAGGAATGACTCGAGAGCGCCGACTGCAGACGCTCGGGAAAATCGTGCGGCTCGATCGCGTGATCGAGATGGAATCCAAGCGCGCGCGGGCTTACGCGGCCCAGATGTAAATGCCGAAAGTACCTCAGGACGCTCGCCGTCAGTCCAACGTCGAACGCCGCCGCGTCGACGGCGGAGAACGGTTCGCCGGCGTCCAGGCCTACTGCCTGCCTGCCGAGCTCATCGACCCGGTATTCACCGGGCTCGAGACCGTCCTCCGCAACGTCGCGCAATCGGGCCAGCACTCTCTGCGCATCGAGCGTCGGCCGGCCGCGCGCATCGATCCAGACGCCGCGATTGCCGGCAGACTCGTAGAACCTGCGGAGATCGCGCTCGACGTCGGTCTCTCGCCGCTGTGCGGTGCCAGGCAACGCCAGCAACAGGACACCTCCGAGCACAATCAGCCGCGCGTAGAGAAGCGCCCACATCGACTGTGGGGGCAAGCGTTGTGCCATGGGTCGTGACGCCGCCTGCGGGGATAAACGCGCGATTGCCGCAAGCGAATTGGGGAATTTTCCACCGGCGCACCAGAGAATTCGCGCAATGGCACGGGATCCTGCTGGCACTCGTGTTGCTCCGACGGAGCTGTCATGAAGCTTGCGGCCAGTCGCGATCGACTACGACGGCACCATCGCCGTCAACGGCGTGTTCGATCCGGGCGCGCGCGACGCCATCGCCCAACTTCGCCTGCACGGCCTCGCTGTCATCCTCGTGACCGGACGCCGGCTTGACGAGCTCAAAAGGGTGGCAGGCAACATCGGATGCTTCAGCGCCATCGTCGCGGAGAACGGTGCGGTGCTGTATTTTCCGGAAAGCGGCCGTCACGCCGTCATCGGTCACGCGCCGAGCCCACGTTTATCGACGCGCTTCTCCGGCGCGGCATCGACATCGTCGGTCGGAGATTCGGTCATCGAGACCGACGCTGAGCCGGGCCACCTCCGTCCTCGACGTGATTCGCGCGCTCGAGCAGCCGCAGATTCTCGCGTTCAACCGCGGCCGTCTCATGGTGCTGCCGCCCGGCATCGCCAAATCGATCGGCCTCGCGCGCGTGCTCTCGACGCTGCGGCTGTCGATCCATAACACGATCGGCATCGGCGACGCGGAAAACGACCACGACTTGCTCGACGCCTGCGAGGTGGGCGTCGCCGTCGAATGGGGCAGCCCGGCGCTGCGCACCGTTGCTGACGAAGTGATTGCCGGCACCGGGCCGCCCGCCGTTGCGCCATATCTCCGGGGCCTGACCCAACAAATGCGGCTCTCGTCAAAGCAAATGGGACGGCGCCGATTGCTGCTCGGCCATCAGCACGATGGCCAGCCCCTTCACCTCGCGATTCGCGGCCGCACAGTGCTCATCGCCGGCGAGCCTGGTTCGGGCAAGTCGTGGCTGGCCGGCCTGCTCTGCGAGCAGCTGATCCTGCAAGGCTACTGTCTGTGCATTATCGATCCGGAGGGAGACTACCGCTCGCTCGAAGCGCTGCCTGGCGTCGTCGTCATGGGCGGCGACGATCCGCCGCCCCGCGCGCGCGAGCTGACGCAGGCGCTGCGCTATCCCGACACCAGCGTCGTGATTGATCTCTCGAAGCTGTCGCATCGAGGATAAGGAAGAATATCTGCGTGAGTTGCTGCCGCTGCTCGCCGCGCTGCGGCGTCAAACGGGTCTGCCGCACAAGATTCTGATCGACGAAGCTCATTACTTATCTCGGCGAGCCGCACGGGCGGCATCTTGTCGATGCTGAGCTCGCCGGGTACATCCTTGTCACCTTCCGCGTTCCGGCATCGATCCGCATGTCTGTGCCGCGGGCGACACCGTCGTGATCGTGACGCGCGAAACAGACGCGCACGAGCAGGCCGCGCTCCGCGGCATGTGCGAAGGCACGGTCGGCGCCGTGCCCGAAATGTGTTTGAGGATCTCAGCCTCAGCGAGGCGGCGCTGCTTCCCGGCGCGGAGGAATCCCACGGCACCGTGCGGCGATTTCAGATCGGCCCACGGCTAACCTCGCACGTCCGGCACCGCACGAATACCTCGATATGCCGATCGCGGAACCGCAGGCGTTCGTGTTCACGCACGACGGCCGTCCGGGCCCGCGCGCCCGATCGTTGAAAGAGTTCGTCGATCAGCTGGCGCAGCTGGCGGACACCGATCTCGCGCCGTACCTGCTGCGCCACGATTTCTCGCGCTGGCTCGAGCACGTCTTCCGCGACTGTCCGCTCGCCACGCACGTGAAGGCGATCGAGAACCGCGCCGCCACCGATCGCGCGCGCGATCTCGTCAACGACATCTCGCAGGCCGTTCGTGCACGATACGAAATGACTCCTCTAGTGGTTCCTAGCGTCAGATCTGAATATTCGTCGCCACCCTCGGAGGCGTCGAGGCAGTCGCAACAGTCCGACGCTATCTGAATCATCCTCGGCGGCCTCGACGTCAGATTTCGCACGTGCTCGTCACGAAAGAAATGTCTTCCAGGTACGGGTCGGCTGACGTTGCGCAAGTCGGCTAAGATTGCCATCGAAGTAAATCGTGGACGTGCGGCCAGCACGATGAATTCCGCTTCGTCCGCTTTACCCGGCTCCGCGGCCCAATGCTACGGACCTGCTCATTGTCGGTTACGGCCACATGGGACGCGATATAGAATGCATCCGGGAGCTGATGCGTCACCACAATGGATGTGACATGTTCCAGGTCTCTCAACTTGATGATTTCGTTGTCGACCGTCTTCGACGTGATCGGATCGAGCCCCGACGTCGGATCGTCGATCAGCAGATGCCGCGGCCTCGACGCAAAGGCGCGCGCGATGGCAACGCGACGCCGCTGGCCGCCGGACAACTCCGACGGCATCCGATCCATGTACTCCGCCAGGCCGATGAAGCCCAGCACCTCCTGGCTGCGGCGGCGCGCCTCCTCGAACGGCATCCCCATTTCCTCGAGCAGACGGTACCCGACGTTGTCGGCGACGGTCAGCGAGTCGAACAGCGCCGTCTCCTGGAAAAGCATGCCAATGTCGCCGCGCACCTTCAGCAGCTCCTGCTCGGACATGTTGTCGACGCGCTCGCCTCTCACGCGGATGACGCCAGCATCCGGTTTCAGCAGCCCGAGGATCAGTTTCAACTACGACGCGATTTTCCAGATCCGCTCGCCCCCAGCAGGAACAACGTGCTTCCCGGGCGCACCGAAAAGCTCACGTCGCGCAGCACGACGTTTTCATCGAACGCGAGCGACACATTCTCAAAGGCGATGGCCGGAAGTTCGAAGGCATCGGCGCACGAGCCGATGGAATGTCTAATACGTCCACAACGCGCACGACTCTAACTCACACGCCTCCATACGTCACACACGGCGTCTCGTGGCACCTCAAGTCCCTGAGCTAAGGATCACCGCTTTCCAGGCGCTCCCGCAGCGCTCTCAACGCCTCTGGCGCTTCCGCGCGCAGCCGGCGCGCGATTGTGCGGCGGATGAACCCACCGAACAGGCCGTCGAACACATCCGATCGTGATCGGTTCAGGTAGACGAGGTACCGATGCGTGCCGTCTGGCGACGCGCTGATAGCCGTGAACGACAGCGACGCCAGGATGTAATGGCTCGCATACACCTGCTTTTTCGCGACGATCGCCTCCCTGCATGCGCTCGTCGCGGCTTTCGATCATCGCGACGTGCGTGATGCTCACGATCGGCTTCGCGCCCAGCGATTCCTTCGACCAATAGAGGAACGACTCGACGTCGGCCATCTCACCCTTCGGATACAGCGACAGATAGTTCGTCAGCGGAAATAGCCGGGGGTGTGTGAGCGCAACCTCGGAGGCGACTGCGGCGAATTCGCTGTCGAGCAGCACCGGCTTTCGCGCATCGTGATACGACGCCGACGCGCGTGTGTCCTTCGGCCAGATACCGTTCGGCCCTCGCGAGCACGATGGCGCGGAATGTCTGCTGAGCCGCCGTCTTCCAATCGCTACCCGCCGCCGCGATCGTTTCGCGCACCTGCGCGATTTCCGCGTCGCTCAGCTTGACGCCGCACTTGCCCGGACGGCAGCGCGCAGGTCGGTGAGATCCTCATCATCGAGCGACAACGCCTCGAGATCCTCGATCCGCGGCGGCTCCGAGAACCTTCCGATGGCGACCACATAACGCCCCTTGTTCAACTCCTCGACGCGCCGTGTCCACTGAATCAGGCGGGCCGGGTGCGCGTTCGACCCTCGTGGCCGCGCGAACGGCCACTTCCTTCGATTCGGCAGGCAGCAGCTCGACGAGCGCCTCTCCGGCATTCGAGCCTCGTGTAGTCGCCCGCCGTCAGCGACAGCGCGAGCGGAAAACAGGTGACGGCGAGAAACATGCGCATGGTCAATTCGAACCCTTCACGCGCAACGACTGCAAGAAGCTTGCGCGGCAAGTGACGCAACGAATCCACTTATCAGCGCGGATCGACTACGGAATTTTTCGGAGTCGCTGAGAGACAATTCCGATCTGACGGCGGACACTCGCGCACTGATTGCGCCACGTTGCCGCGCATTCGCGTGGCATGGTTGATGCCCCTCCCGGCATTATGACGACCCATGCGACCGACAGATTCGCTTCCCACAGGAGACCGCGTGCGACGTTCAGTTACGACCTTCCGCGCACACAGGGCATAGGTTCACTGGCGTCGCGAGAAATCGCTGTACAGAAGCACATCTGACGCGGCACAACAGCTACTACCCAGTCCGCGCGGCGCAGCAGCTACCGCGCGTCCAAGCGGAGACTAGGACATGAACCCCTTCGATCTCGCCACGGCGCTGACACCGCAGACCGGCGGCATCGCCCATAACGTCCTCATCCTGTTTCTCGCCGCGGCACTTGGGCCGCGCTCGGCATTGTGCGGCCCGTGCGCACCGAGATTGTTCCGCGTTCGGCGCACGTCATTCACGCCCAGATTCTGCTCGCGATCGTCGGCGCGATGATCATCGTCGTCGTCGCCGAAAGCCTCGCGCGGCGTTCGCCATTGTCGGCGCCGCCGGGCTCGTCCGCTATCGCGCCAAGATCAAGGATCCCAAAGACGCGGGCGTCATGCTCGTCGCGCTCGCGGTCGGGCTCACGACCGGCAGCGGTCTGTTTCTCTTCGCAGCGGTGTCGACTGTGTTTGTCATCGGCGTGCTCTGGGTGCTGGAATCGCTGGAACCAGAAGCGCGCTCGCGCTTCGATCTCAAGATCGTTGCGAGAAACGCTGCGAAGATGCGTCCGCAGATCGAGCACGCGCTCGACTACAAGGGGTGACCTACGAACTGCGCGGCTCGTCGCCCGGTGAGCTTCACTACGAAGTCACGGTGCCCCTGCGGGAGAAGATCAACGAAGCTGTCGAAGCTGATTCGCGGCCTCGACGGCCACAGCGGCACGTCGGTCGAGTGGGAAATCAAGAAGTAGCAAAACGCTCAAGGCATAGGGAGGCGAGTTCGTCGACTCTCCCTGCGCGGATTCGCGGTGCTGGCGTGCGGCGCGCTCGCCTCCCTTCCGCAGACCGTTGCCCTCGGGCGCCCAGTCGGCCCGATTCTCGCGAACTGACACTCGGCGCCGCGCTGTTCCGCGTGCTCGTCGACGACAACCCCGCCTCCGACAACAGCGCGGGGAATATCTCCTGCACGTATCCGAGAAAATCCGCACGTCCTGCCTCCGCTCGTTCAATGATCACTGCGATTCTCTTCCTTCCTGGGCTAGCGCCGTTCTTGCACTCCCACCAGTGGGTATCACGCCAGGGGGTCATCATGACTGGACGATCACTCGTTTCAACCGCCATCGGATTTCTCCTGGCGTTCGCCGTCGTCGGACAGGCGGCGCCAGACGCCGGCAGCTAGTATCCGCTTCTGCAATTCAAGGCCTCGATTCATCAGTACGCGCAGCTCCATCGCCGAATCGAGCAGCAGTTGCCGCCGTTCCGCGCACACAGCGATGCGCAGGACGTCATCGAGTCGTCGAATGCGATGGCGGCGGCGCTGCAAACGGCGCGCGCCGATGCGCGCGAAGGCGACATCTTCACGCGCGAGGTGGCCGCGCTTCTCCGTACACGCGTGTCCGACGCGCTCGCCGCGCGCGGCTTCTTACCGGAAGAAATGGTCGCCGCAACGCTCGAAGAAGCGGATGACAGATGCTGCCCTTCCGGTCGTGAACGGCCGCTTTCCGTGGAGACGAGGGGCCGCCATGTGGCCGTGCGTACTCGACGCACTGCCCCGGCTGCCGCACGAGCTGCAATACCGGTTCGTCGGGCGTGATCTGGTGCTCGTCGATACGCACGCGGATCTCGTGGTAGACATTCTGCGGAATGCGGTCCGGTGATGAGAACGGCACCGCGGCGCGCGCCTCGAGCCATGTCGAACCGGTCGGCGCGCTCGACACGGCGCGCCACTACATTCGTGAGCTCGTTTACGGAGCAAACGACGGCATCATCACCACGTTTGCGGTCGTCGCAGGCGTTGCGGGCGGTGGCCTGCCGCTGTCCGCCGTACTGATCATCGGGGCCGCCAACCTGCTGGCTGACGGGTTGTCCATGGGAGTGGGCAGCTATCTTGCGATTCGCGCGCACGAAAGCGTGCTCGAATCGCAGGCGCTGCCCGTGCAGGAAGCGCAGCCGTTCCGGCACGGAGCGGCCACGTTTGTTGCCTTCGTCGCAGCAGGTTTCGTCCCGCTCGTCCCCTATACGATTCCGCCGCTGCCGCTCGACCGCTTCGCGTCCTCGATCCTTCTGACGATGCTCTCGCTCTTTACGGTCGGTGCGTTGCGGTCAATGATCAGCAATGCCAGGTGGTGGCGGGCAGGACTCGAAATGTTCGCTCTAGGCGCCATCGTCGCTGCCGTCGCTTTTGCGAGCGGCTCGGTCGTCGCGTCTCTTGTGGACCCACGGTAAACGGATGCAGACCTATATTCCCGAGAATACCAATGCACGGTAACGCGTGCGCTCGACGATCTGCGACGCGTATGCTTCAACGGCGCATCCCGACGAGTTCGCTCGTCAGCGTTACCGTCCAATACCGACACAGGCGCTCACAGCTAGCTCGCGTCTCATGGCCTCCTCCGCTTCCACTGACGTCCGGCGAACTATCTGCCCTGACGTTCGCCAACATAATTCTGTGAACGGAATTCGGAGTTGCCTGTGCGACACTGCGCCATTCCCTACGTGCCGATCGTACTTCCGACATGCGCAGTGTTGTTGCTCTGCACGATCGCATGAGCGACGCATCGCTCCTCGACCTCGTCATTCCGGCGCCGAGACTGCCCGCATCGACACGCGCGCGAGAGCGTGGCTGTCGCAGCGGCGATTGCACGCGTTGGCGGCTGCTGTGCTCATCACGCTCACGCTGGTGCCCGGAGTGCGGCCGGCCGCCGGCCCGAGACGAAGGGCGCCGCGCCCGAGGCCGTGCAGGTTCCACGCATCGTGTTCCTGCAGGTGCCGGGCCCAGGCGGCGGGGGCGGGGGCGGGGGCAATCGCAATCCTTCTCCGCCATCGCGCGCGGAAAACGTCGGGCGCGATCCCATCACGCTGCCCGTCGCGCCCCCGGTACGAGTTGCGAGCCGATCCCGCGGACGCCATGCCATCTCAAAGCGTCGCGCTGGATGCGATTCCGCTCGCATCCGGCGTCGCCTATCGGATGGGCACGCCGTCTGCGGCGCCGTCACTCGGGTTCTCGCAGGGTCCGGGCACAGGCGGCGGAGTTGGTGATGGATCCGGCACCGGGATCGGTTCCGGGATCGGCCCGGGCGTCGGTCCTGGATCCGGCGGCGGATTTGGCGGCGGCGTGTATCAGCCGGGGAATGGCGTGACAGCACCGACGCTGCGTTCACAGGTGAGACCGAACTACACGTCGGAAGCGATGCAGCGGAAGATTCAAGGCACCGTCGTGCTCGAGTTGATCGTGGGATCCGACGGAGTGCCCTACAACCTCCGCGTGGTGCGATCGCTCGATGCTGGCGGACTGGATGAAGAGGCCATTCGCGCCGCGAAGGAGTGGCGATTCAATCCCGGACGGCTCGGCGAGACGCCGGTCGCCGTAATGGTAAGGCTGGTGATCGACTTTCACCTGCGATGAGCGGGAATCCGATCCTGCGCCAGCAGGGCCCAGTGTGTGCGGCACCCGTTAACGATGAGCGGCATGCCGCGATTGTAGTGCTTCGCGGTCTGCGGCAGCCACCGGCATCCGGACGATGTCGACCGAGCATGGTGCGTGGCGCACCACCGCCTCGGCGACACTGCCGATCAGCAGCCGATCGAGCCCTCGCCGCCCGTGCGATCCCATCACGATGAGATCGGCGGGCCACTCGCGCGCGGCCTCGACGATGCCGTGACGCGGATCCGCGTCGGGCGTCGACACGCTCGGATGGAATCCCTTGAACTCGAGCTGCGCGGCAACCCGCTCGACCAGCTCCCGCGCACGCTCGAAGCTCTTGTTGCGGGACTCCACCACATCGTCTCCGGCCGTCGGCCCCGACGCATATTGAAAGCACAACGGCATCTCACGCATCCATTCCACCGCGTGAAGGACTTTCACCTGGGTCTCGTCGGGACGAAATCGATCGATGACGGTCTGAACAGCCATGTCCGAACACGCCGACCCGTCAACCGCCAACAGCACTCGCATAATGCTTCTCCTTGCCCTTGCAGCAATCCGGCATTTCCGCCTTGAGAATCTCAACCGTGCGCACGGCCTTCTCGAGAAAATCAGGCGACGGAGGCACGACGAAGCGCCGTGGATGTCCGTCCCAGATCTTCAGCAGCTGCGCGTCGATCTCGGCCGCGGCCATAGCCGATTCCAAACGTAGTGGATTTGTGTGGTTGTAGCCGCCATCAATCGGCGGCGTGCGCAGATGGATCACCGCGTCGTAGCGGCTCAGTTCGCGTTCGAGCGTCGTGCCGACCGAGTCCCAGAAGCTTTCGGGTCCCGGCCAGTACGCGGCCCCATCGACGGTACCACGGTCGCACAGCACGATAGCCGCGTTCTCTGCCTGGCCGGTGCTTTCCAGTTCACGCTGCACGAAGAAGATCGCGCGCTGCGCGCCGCGCCGCCATTCGAGCGATCCGGTCCGTGGAAATCCTCCGCCGAAGACGATGCCCGCCGCCTCCGGCAGCACCTGCACGTGAGCGCAGAACTGCTGGCGGACGAGCTCGAGCACCGCGGTCTTGCCGGCGCCCGGCCCGCCCGTCAGCACAATGCGTCTTCCGCTTGTGCCGCATTACGCAGCCGCAGGGTTTAATAGTCCACCTCTGTCGATCTGAATCGCAGCACCGGCCTTGTCACCGTCGGCCGACTCGATCTCGAGCGCGGCGTTCGCTCCCCTGTCGGTCTTGTCGAGCAGCACGCGCGTCGGCGATTGAATGATGTGCGTGACGTGTTCGCCCGTTGCCCCAGCCACTGAAATCACGATCGGGCCATTTGGCTCTGCCGTGATGCCCAGCAGCGGAATCTGACTGAATTCCCGCGGCTGGCCATCCGCCCGCGCAATCACGTCGAGCGATACGGGCCAGCCCTCGAACGCCTCGCTCAGCTTGTTGAGCCGAAAGGTCCACTGTTCCGGTGGAATCGTAAGCGTTTCCATGGCCTGCCTCCTGTCACTTGTTCATCATCTTCATCATCGCCGCGCAGTGTTCCTGCATGGCGGTGCGCTCTTCGAGGAGCACCCCGATGACGTCGGCCATCGCCGCAACCTTCGCATCGCCGCTGGCACTTTTGACTTGGGTCATCAATGCTGTGATGCGCTCGGTGTTGGCTTTCTTCTTGGCCGCCATCTCCTCCATCATCTTGGGATCCATCTTCATCTCGCCCATCTTCATCCCGTCCATCTTCATGCCGCCCTTCTGGGCCTGCTGCTCATGGTCGTGCTGAGCCGCTTGGGCGAGAGCCGGAGAGGCGGGCACAAACACGAGCATCGCGACGAGAACGATAAACACACTGGCGAAAGACAGCTTTTTCATGACATGACTCCTTCTGAGAATGAGATCGACTACGAGCACCCCCCCGGCCGCAGGCAGGACGAAGTCGGCGTGCACGCCGAATAGCCAGGCGGCGGTTCCGGCTATCACCGACCATCCCACGGGAATGACCGACAGAAGAACTGACGGTCGGGACGCGGCGAGAAGAACTCCGATCGTGAGAAGGACGGTCGGACACGGCACACCGAACGTCGGCATTCGCGGATACGCAAAGCCATCCGCCCACACGACAACCGGATAAATGAGGCTGTAGACGATCAGCAGTGACGAGACGACGCGGCGGGTCGAACCGGCGCCGTCAACGGCTTGGCGAGCCGACGATCTGAACGCGATGAACAGGACACCCTGCGCAACGAACAACGCAGCGAACAACCAGGCGGCAGGATTGATGGCGGTGAAGAACCACGCGTGATACACGAGGCCGGCCCACAACCAGTGCCCGGCAAGCAGAAGTCTGGGCAGCGGCGCCGGTATCGACGCGCCTAAGACCAGCGCGCCGCACACCAGGACTGTGAGCAGCCACAGAATCGCCGCGAATGGCCACACAGCCTGGTTGTACGCGGCAAACACGTCGAGGAATTCGTTCGCAGTGAACGGCACGATCCGACGTCAGTGCAATTGTCTTGCTCACGGCAAACAGGCTCAAGTGCCTGCAATCCCGGCACAGGCGCGATGGATCCTCGCGGAAAAAGCCTCAGGAATGGGAAATTTTCCTAGTTCGACGGCACGCGCTCGAGCTTGAACTTCTCGATGCGATAGCGGATTTGATCGCGATTCACACCGAGCAGTGCAGCGGCGCGCGTCTGATTCCATCCGCTCCGCTCGAGCGCCTGCACGACGAGCGAGCGCTCGAGCTGCTCGAGGTCGATGCCGTGCGCCGGCAGTTCAACGCCCTCGGTTAGACGGGGCGCAGCACCGGTCGCAAGCGGAAAATCGCTATCGGTCAGCTCGTCGCGATCGGTCAGCAGCATCGCGCGCTCGATGGCATTGCGGAGCTCGCGGATGTTGCCCGGCCAGCCGTATGACTGAAGCCGCTTCATCGTCTCCGGTGCGACGCGGCGCACGCGCTTGCGAAACTCGTCGTTGAAGGTATCGACGAAGTAATGCACGAGGCGCGGGATGTCGTCGGCGCGCGCCCGGAGTGGCGGCAGCGCAATCGGCAGCACGTTCAGCCGATAGTACAAATCCTCGCGGAACTTGCCGTGCTTCACCTGGTCTTCGAGGTTTCGGTTCGTCGCCGCGACGACGCGGACGTCAACGCGGATGTCGGCGGCACCCCCTACGCGCTTGAAGGTCTTTTCCTCGAGGAACCGTAGCAGCTTGGCTTGCAGCCCGGGTACCATCTCGCCGATCTCGTCGAGGAACACGGTGCCGCCGTCGGCCATCTCGAACAACCCGCGCTTCTGCTGGCGCGCGTCGGTGAATGCTCCACGCTCGTGGCCGAAGAGCTCGCTCTCGAGCAGCGCTTCCGGAAGCGCCGAGCAGGTGATGTTCATGAATGGCTTCGACGCGCGGTCGCTCGCGTAGTGCAACACCTTCGCCGCGAGGTCTTTGCCGGTGCCGCTCTCGCCGGTTAACAGCACCGTCGATGCCGGACTCGCCGCAATCTTTTTCAGCAGCGTCTTCAACTGCACAATCGGCGGACTGTCGCCGACGATGCGGTCGAGGCTGTAGGGCTGCGCCTGCTTGGCGCGAAGCGTGCGCACTTCTCTGCGGAGCCGCGTTGTCTCGAGCGCTTTTTCGACCAGCAGCGCGATTTCGTCGAGGTTGAACGGCTTGTTCGCGTAGTGGTACGCACCCGCCTTCATCGCCTCGACCGCCATGTCCACGCTCGAAAAGGCGGTGAGCAGGATCACCAACGTATCGGCGTCGTGTTCCTTGATCTTCTTCAGCACCGTCAGGCCGTCCCCATCGGGGAGCCGGTAGTCGAGCAGCACGAGATCGACCCCTTCGCGGTGCTTCTCGAGCTGCCTCGGCTGCGGTCTGCGCCTCGACCACGCGATACCCTTCCTGGGTGAGCCGATCGCTCAGCGACCAGCGAATGAGTTGCTCGTCGTCTACGACGAGAATCGGTCGGTTTAGCCATCTCAGGTCTCAGCTTCTGAATGAGAGGTTGACATTCGCCGACTACGGTCGATCCGACCACGCCTGGTTGACGAGCGCCGCGAGGCTTTCTACCTCGAACGGTTTGCTGACGACGCGGTATGCACCGAGCGCTGCCGCGCCCTGCGCCAGCTCGGGACTATTGTGCGCCGTAATCATGATGACCTGCGATGTGGGCGCCAAACGCCGCACTTTTTCGAGCAACCGCAAATCGGCCGAGTCCGGCAGCCTATAGTCGAGCAGCACGATATCAAACGGCTCCTCTGAACTTTCAATCGCAGCCACCGCCGTGCGCCCGTCGCCGGCCTCAGTGACCACGTATCCACGCTCGCCGAGCATTTCGGCCAGCGACCAGCGAATCAAGGCCTCATCGTCGACAACGAGTACCGAGCGTGCGGATTTTTTCGTCATAAGGGGAATATTTCCCATTTCTGGCTTCGTTTCGCCTGAGAAATGCTGAATTTGCTGGGAATACGTTAACATCTCGGGTCTCTGGGCGCTTACCATTTCAATTTCTAGGCCAGATGGAACCCATTCTTCAGTCGATCTTCGACTGCCGCCGTCGACGGCATTATCGTTATTGATGCCAAGGGGCTCATCAAGGCGTTCAACCCAGCCGCCGAGCGGCTGTTCGGGTATTCCGCCAGGGAGGTGCTCGACCAGAACGTCAAAGTCCTGATGCCCAGCCCCGACTTCGAGCAGCACGACCGTTACCTGACCAACTATCGGGAAACCGGTGTCCCGCGAATCATCGGTACCGGCCGCGAAGTTCGCGGGCGCCGAAAGGACGGCAGCACGTTTCCGCTTCACCTGTCGGTCGGGCAGATGGAGCTCGACGGCCAGCCCGCGTTTACCGGCATCCTTCACGATCTGAGCCGGCGTGTCGCGATTGAGGAAGCGCTCCGCAAGAGCGAGGAGCGTGTGCGGTCGATCGTCGAATCAGCGGTCGACGCCATTATCGTCATCGACGATCGCGGGGCGATTCAGGCATTCAACCCGTCGGCGGAGCGGCTCTTCGGCTATCGCATCAGCGAAGTGCTCGGGCGCAACGTGAACATGCTGATGCCGAGTCCCGACCACGAGCGCCACGACGGCTACCTTCACCATTACCTCACGACGGGCGAGCAGAAGATCATCGGCATCGGCCGCGAAGTCACCGCCCGCCGCAAGGACGGCACGACCTTTCCGGTCCATCTGTCGGTCGGAGAGATGAAGTCGCACGACGGCACACGCAGCTTCACGGGCATTCTTCACGACCTGAGCGACCGCGTCCTGCTCGAGCAGCGGCTGGCGGAACAAAAATCACTCGCGAAGCTCGGCGAAATGGCCGCGGTGGTTGCGCACGAGGTGAAGAACCCCATCGCCGGGATCCGCGGCGCGCTGCAGGTGATCACCTCGAGGATGCCCTCTGAGCAGCGCGATCGCGCGATTCTGGTCGACATCATCACGCGGCTAGACGGACTCGACAGGATCGTGCAGGACATGCTGATGTTTGCACGCCCGCGCGCGCTACGCCAGGAGCCGATTTCGCTTGGACCGCTGCTGCGCGAGACCGCGTCGCTCATCGAACGCGATCCGAGCATGCTGCAACCTCGAGATCGGCGTCAGCGGCGCGTGCGAGATCGTCGGCGATCGCGAGACTGCTGCAGATTGTGTTTCAGAACATTCTGATGAACGCCGCGCAGGCGATGGACGGCCAGGGACGGATCGACGTCACGATCGCCGGCGCCAACGGACGCTGCCGCATCGCGATGGCCGATCGAGGACCTGGGATGCCCGCAGACGTTCGCGAGAGAGCATTCGACGCCTTCTTCACGACGAAGCATCGCGGCACGGGTCTGGGGCTTCCGATCGCGAAGCGCGTGGTCGACGCCCACGGCGGCACGATTCACATCGACGTGCCGCCCGAGGGGGGCACCACTATTTCTGTGGATCTGCCGCTGCCGGTTTGATGTTTGCTCCAGCCGTGGCGACGCTGCCGGGCAGTGACGCACGCCGCTCCGCCTCTTTCTTGACGAGCCGCAGTGATATCGCGCGAATCAGCACGATTCCTGGCGAGAAGCGGGCCCAGTACCACCGGAACTTCTTCCTGGCCTCTGCGTCGGTCGCGACGACGCGTGTCTCCGTTCGCGCGACCGAGCTGTCGTCGCTCACGGAGTCGGCCCGCAGCGTCCACACGATCTTCACGTAGTTCGGCTCGTTGAAAGCCGCAAACTCGGCTGGCGGCAGGCTACGGAAAACCACGTTCGCCTTCCACGGCTGCGTGACGGCTCCCATCACAATTTCGTGCCCAGGGACTTCGGCGAGCACTCCCCATCCGAGTGCCTTTGTCATGGCGACCAGACCGCGCGCGTGCGGTGTCCTGTCAGCGTCGGCGCCGAGTAAGAGCTCGCGGCCTTTGAAGATCGCGCGAATGACACGGGAGTCTTCCAGATCCATCTCCATCAACGCGGCGAATGTCACATCGGCGGGTGCCGCGACGTTGATGTGATGGCGTTCCACGACGTCGTATTCGGGCATGAACCGATCGAGAAACGCATCAGCGTCTTCGGGTGTCGCATGAGCAGGATGGCCGTAGCGCATCCAGGCAACGCCGGCATAGACAGCGTACGACACTGCCGCGAGACCAGCCAATGACGCAATGCCAGCCCCCGCCCTGCGCGCGCCCGTGTGGCTCATAAGGCCCTCTGCTCAGCAGGTGCCTCAGCACGTCGCGCAATCTCGAGCAGCTGCTTCCGCTCCATGATGAAGTGCACCATTCTCGCCAGCAGCAATCCCATCGCTTTCGGCAGGCCATGGAACCGATAGTCGTTGCTGGCGCGCGCCCGCACGATCAGCCTTGTCGTATTTTCGTCAATCTCATGAAGCATGAATGCCCACGTGACCATGAGCTCGCCGTCCGGCGTCGGCCAGCCAAGCACCATCCAGTGTGCCGGCTCGGCCTCCAGCAAAACAAACCCATCGCGGCGCCGCGGCAGCGCCGGAAAGACGGCGCCGACAGACGGATGCTGGAATCCGGGCAGAATCTTTTCGGCGCTGTGGCGCCCTCCGTTGTCCAACATGTCGTAGCTGTACCATCCGGCGCGATCGGCGCCCATCTGAATGAGCCAGGGCCACAACTCTCGCCGACTGCAGTACACAGTGATGGCGTGCGTCAGGCTATCGGCGGCCTGGCGAATCATCTCGTCGCCGGGAAGCGCGAGCAGATGCTCGCGCCGAGTTGCCCGAACGCTGTGCCGGTGTTTCATGCCGCCCACCTTTCCATGCGCGTTAGCGTCTCGGCGCGCCGCTTGATGCCCAACAACATTTTCCGCGTCATCACAAATGCCGCAGGCTCGATGACGAGCATTGTCAACCGCGAGCGAATGCTGCCGGCCATCCAGACGCGATTGCGCGAAACCAATCGCGTACGCCCGATGGCCGATGGAACCAACGCGAGCTCCCAGCTCCATTCGGCGCCCGGCGCGTGCCCGCCCAGCACCAACGAACGGAACGGCTCGATCGCCTTGACCGGAAACCCTCCGCCGCGGCCGATAGGAATTTCGTCGCCGACCGCAAGTAGCTGCCACTCGGGCAGAATGCGCTCGGCGCTCGGCGCGTCGAGGTATCCGAAGAGACGATCGAGCCAGTCATAACTGTAGAGACCGCCACGCCGGTAGCCCATCTGCACCAGCCACGGCCAGATGGCTGCCGGCGCGGCGTCGATGGTGACGCCGAGTGTCGTTTCATAGCTCGGCAGCGTCACCTGTCGATCGCCGGGCATGGTGCGTGGAGCTCGTCATCGGTCGCTCCCCACGTTCTGCACCATCGACTCAATCTATTCACGCCTGCAGCGAACGCACAGTTCGTGCCTTGCGCACTTTGCGAAAACAGCCGAAGAATGCGCGGACATTGCGGGACGATGTTGAGGGATGTGAAAAATCCCGCGGGCCTGCGGAAAATCAACGACTTTGGCCGGAAAGCAACACCGTATCGCACCTGATCCGCTTGGCACGTCGTGTGCCTAACAGCAAGTGAAGGTGCCTATATGATCAAAATCAACAAGCGTCCTCGTCGCAACTGATTTCAGCGATACGTCTGCATCGGCACTCAATTACGGGCGGGAGTTCGCGCGAACGTTCGGCGCCACGCTGCACGTCCTGCATGTGGTTGAGAACGCTCTCATGTGGGCGGGGCCCGAGGCCGCCGGCATCGACTTCGTGCAACTGCAGCCAGAGCTTGCCGCTGGCGCGCGAGAGACGCTGGATCGGATCGTCACCGCTGAGGACCGCGCGCAGCTGAAAGCGGTGACTGCCGTGCGCACCGGTAACTCGCCTGCGTTCGAAATCGCCGCCTATGCCAAGGCGGAAGGGATCGACCTCATCTTGATGGGAACCCATGGGCGAGGGATGATGGGCCATCTTCTGATGGGCAATGTCGCCGAGAAGGTGGTGCGCATCGCGGCATGCCCCGTACTCACGGTGCACCATCCCGAACACGAGTTCATCCAACCGGACGCGCTCGTGGCGACCGGCACAGTGAAGCCCTGACGCTGCACGAGATGCCGACCATACCTGCTCCCACTTCGCGTCTCGTGCTGCGCGATGGCTCGACTGCCGGCGTCCGGCCGGCCACCGTGTCCGATCGCGACGCCATGCATCGGTTTTTTGACGAACTCTCGCCCGTCTCGCGGCGGCTTCGCTTCCTTGGGGCAACCACGGCATCGGAAGAGTTGCTGGATCGATTTTGTGATAACGGCGAGCCGCAGAAAACTCTCACGCTGATCGTCTGCCGTCAGGGTCAGGAGAACATGCACATTATTGGCGTCGGCTCCTACTTCGCCGAGTCGGAGACAAGCGCAGAAGTGGCTTTCGCCGTCGACGATCGGTTCCATGGACGTGGAATTGCGACCGCGCTCCTCGAGCGTCTCGCCGTGTATGGCAAGGACCAGAACTTCGAATACTTCTCCGCCAGCGTGCTCCCGGAAAACGCCGAGATGCTCGATGTGTTTCGCGATTCCGGATTCGAGGTCCACTCCACAACGGAGGCCGGGGTTGTCGAAGTGCGCTTGTCGCTGCAGTCTTCTCCGGCAAGCATCGCTGCGGCGGACGAGCGAGAGCACCAGGCGACAATCGCATCGCTCCGCTCGATTGTGAAACCTCGAGGGGTGGCTGTGCTCGGCGCGTCACGCCGTGAGTCGAACCTCGGCCGCCGTGTTCTCGAGGCGCTGACCCGCTCGGGATTCAAGGGACTGATTTACCCGGTCAACCCGGCTACCGCCGATCTCGGCGGTGTCCGCTGCTATCCTTCGGCGCGCGATCTGCCGCCTGGCGTCGATCTCGCCGTCATCGCCGTTCCCCGCGAGTCTGTTCTGACCGCCATCGACGACTGCGCCGCCGCCGGCATCAACGGCGTGGTAGTCATCTCGGCGGGGTTCGCCGAGACCGATGAGCGCGGGCGCGATCGGCAGACGGAGCTCGTCGAACGCGTACGCGGTTACGGCATGCGCATGGTGGGGCCGAACTGCATGGGGGTCATCAACACCGACCCGTCGATCGGCCTCAACGCGTCGTTCGCGGAGCATCTACCGCCGCCCGGTAGAATTGCGCTCGCATCGCAGAGCGGCGGTCTCGGTCTCGCGGTGCTCAACCTCGCAGCCTCACGAGAGATCGGGCTGTCCACGTTCGTGAGCCTCGGCAACAAGGCGGACATCTCGGGCAATGACATCCTCCAGTACGCGGAACACGATGCGGGGACATCCGTCGTGCTGCTCTATCTTGAGTCGTTCGGCAATCCGCGCCGGTTCGGGCAGATCGCGCGCCGCGTGTCGCGCACCAAGCCTATCGTCGTGGTGAAGTCGGGTCGTACCGTGGCCGGGCTGCGCGCAGCCGCAAGCCACACGGCGGGGCTTGCCGCCAGCGAGCTGGCGGTCGACGGGCTGTTCCAGCAGGCCGGCGTCATCCGCGCAGACACGATTGACGAGATGTTCGATCTCGCGGTGTGCCTTGATCTGCAGCCGGTGCCACCGGGACGGCGCGTGGCCATCGTCACAAACGCCGGGGGACCGGGTATTCTGGCCGCAGACGCATGCGTTGCCGGAGGGCTCGATGTGCAGCCCACAACGGGGGGCCTCACGAATCCTGTCGACTTGATTGCGTCGACTGACGGCGCCGCGTACTGCGACACAATCCTCAAGCTGCTGGAAGCAGGCGACGTGGACTCAGTGATGGCGATCTACACCACGATCGACAGCGCCCGAACCGACGAGATGCTCACGGGGATTATCAACGGGGTGACCGAAGCACGGCGCCGGGGCATCACTCAAAAGCCCGTCGTCGTTTGCACCATGGCCGCCGCAAACACAGCGCCGCTCCATGCGGGCGCCGAATCCCTGCCGGTCTACGAGTTCCCCGAACAGGCGGCACGGGCGCTCGCAAAGGCCGCAGCATATGCGGCATGGAGGGCGACGCCGCCTGGGACGTCCGTGTCGTTCCCCGATATGCGGCTGCGCGAAGCCCGCACTCTATGCCGCGACATTGCGCGCGCTCGAGGCGAGTCATGGCTTACGACGCAGGAGCTGCAGCAGCTCCTGCATGCGGCCGACCTTCGGCTGGCACCATCCGTCCTCGCCCACTCTGCAGACGAGGCGGCGGACCTGGCGCGCGTCTTCGGGTATCCGGTCGTCGCCAAGCTCGCATCGGCGAACGCTGTGCACAAGACCGAGGTCGGCGGCGTGCGACTTCACCTCGGGAACGAACATGCCGTGCGCACGGCGTACGCGGAACTCTGCGCGACCGCGTCCAATTCGCTCGGCGGATCGCTCGAGGGCATTCTCATCCAGCCGATGGTGACAAACGGAACCGAAACGCTGATTGGCCTCGCACAGGATCCGATGTTTGGGCCGCTCGTCGCATTCGGACTGGGCGGCACTCAGGTCGAGCTCTTCCGCGATGTGGGATTTCGTATCGCGCCGCTCACCGAGCGTGACGCAGATGAAATGATCCACGGCGTTCGTGGATTCCCACTATTGCAGGGCTACCGGAACAAGCCACCAGCCGACCTCCGGTCCCTCCGCGACGTCCTCTTGAAGGTGTCGTGTCTAGGGGCGCAGATTCCAGAGCTCGCCGAGCTCGAGTTTAACCCCGTCATGGCAATGCCCTCCGGTCACGGCTGCCAGATAGTGGACGTGAGGGCACGTGTAAATGGCAATCCGAACTGACGGGTGCGTAGTCAGTAGATCAGCGCGCGGCGAGATCTGGCATCGCGAGCAGCACGGCCAGGAAAACGGCATTTACGACGAGTCCGATGCGCGCCTCCGGCCATCCGACGACGCACAATACAATCGATAGCGATAGCATCGTGAACGTCCACATCCGCACGTTCCATCCTGCGAGCACGGCTGCGGCAAGCAAAACGAAAGCAAGCGCGGCCACGAGCCAGACAACACCGAGCGCACGCGCGCCCGCATCGCCAAGATCAGTTACGCCTCCGAGAATCGTCGTCCGATACGGCACCTCCGCCGTCGAAACTAATTTCCACGGCACGACGAAGCCCACCAGGTGGGCTACGCCGTGCGCGATGAGAAGAGCCGTGAGAACAAAGCGCATCATGCTGGTTGGGCGACGCGCGCTGAGGCTTCCGCGCGCCGAAGCGCCGCCACCTCCGGATAGAGGGCGACTTTCAACACCCCATCGCGTTGATTGCTGAACAACTCAAAGGCGTCCGCGATGTTGTCCAGGGCGAACCGGTGAGTGACGAGCGAGGACAGGTCGACGCGGCGCTTGGCAATCATCTGCATCAGGCGGCGCATGCGCTCCTTGCCGCCCGGACAGAGGGTCGTCACGATTTTCTGATCACCCAGCCCTGCGTAAAACGCCTCGTACGGAGCGACGATCTTGCCCGAATACACCCCGAGGCTCGACAGGGTGCCGCCCGCGCGCGTGGACCGCAGTGCGTTCTCGAATGTCTCCTGCTTGCCGAGGGCTTCGATCGCGACATCGACGCCGCGGCCCTCGGTGAGGCGCTTGATCGCCTCGACCATGTCGCCGTGTTCGGGATTCAGAACGACATTCGCACCGAATCGGCGCGCCGTGTCCAGCCTTGACTCGACCGCATCCACAGCAATGATGAGTGCGGCGCCCCGCAGTTTCGCGCCAACCGTGGCGCACAAGCCGATCGGGCCCTGCGCAAAAATCGCGACCGCGTCGCCGACCCTGATGTTGCCGCTCTCAGCACCAGACAACCCGGTGGAAAAGATATCGGGACACATCAGCACAGATTCATCGGCGAGATCTTCGGGAATAGTCGCAAGGTTTGCGCGGGCATCGGGCACGAGGAGGTACTCGGCCCACGCGCCGTTGATCGTGTTGCCGAAACGCCAGCCGCCAAGCGGCCCACCGCATTGCGAGTGAGAGCCGTTCAAGCAGTAGAAGCATTGGCCGCAGGGTGTGATCGCGCCGACGATGACGCGCTCTCCGACCCGGTAATGAGTGTCCAGACCCGCCCCGAGCTCCTCTATCACGCCGACCGGCTCGTGGCCGAGCACGAGGCCGGGCTTGACGGGATATTCGCCGCGCACGATGTGTCCGTCAGTGCCGCAAATCGTCGTCGCAGTGATCTTGATGACGGCCTCGCCCGCCCGCGGTACCGGTTTAGCCACCTCTTCCACACCGATCTGCCCCTTGCCACGAAACACCACGGCCCTCATCGTCGTCATGATTGCTCCTTTCCGTGTACGGCCGGCTGGACGATTTTGACGTCAACCGGGATGCCGCGGCGCACGCTTTCGGTGACGATGCAGAAATCCTCGAACAGGCGCTCGCATCGTTCGAGCCGCGGCCGATCGCTCTCGAGCACTTCGGGCGCCAGTTCGACTTTGATGCCACTGATCCGGAAGCGGCCGTGTTCGTTGCGTGCAACGCGCGCGACGACGGCGGCCGTCAGGTCTAGCGGCTCGACCCTGGCTTTGCGCAGGCAGAACGCGAAACTGGCGGCCAGACAGTTACCGATCGCTGCAGCGAGCACCGCCGCAGCGTTGGGGCCGGAACCCTCTCCAAGCGGCGCCGGCTCATCGAAGACTATCGGCGGCAGGCCCTCCGCATCTGGGAACGTCGCCACGAATTCGTATCCGCGCACAAAGTGAAGATCTACCTTGTAATCGAGTGTTTCAGACATAACTATCTCCTTGCCTCGCCTGGCTTCGCAGGCTTCTTGCTGGCATTCCACGTTCCCGTGGCCTCGCCGGCTCCGCACTCGAACGTGGTCTTGAATGTGCCTTCCACAATGCCCAGGCCCACATATCCGTTGAATGCGGTGTTCGCAAAGCAATTGCGGTCCGGATCCCAATAGCGATCCAGCCTGCCGCCGATCGATCCGTTGGACGCGCGGATGAATCTAATCGTCAGCAACTCGAATGAGGGCGTGGTGGGGGGAGGCAGTGGATCGTGGGACGGGCGAGACTGGTACGGCGTCCCGCTGCCGCGCGGAACCATGAGCACGTCACCGCGGGCTTCATTCGTGCCGGCCTTCAGCTTGAACTCGATGCTGCCTCGACGGCCGAGCGCGGCGCTCTCGTACTCTCCTGTCCACTCCCCAGCGAGCATCTCGAGATCTCCCGGTTCGGCGTAAAGTGCTACCGGCGGCAGAGGCGAGCACGCACTTGTGACGATCAGAACAATTGTCGATGTGATGAGTCGAGAGAGGCACAACATACCGTGCTCAAAGGCAATCCCTGTGCCGAGCCTTTCTCGGAGGATCGCCCTCAACATCACGGTTTCGATACCTGGTCTTGGGTTGTGGTTGTGAAAATCCTGTAGCAGTGCGGAATTTCTCGACGCACGTTTGTGGGGAAAGTCCGGTGTCCTGACGTCTGCGCCGTCCTTGGCCTGACAGACGTGGATGCTCTGACGGTCTCGATGGCGAGAGGGATTGCTCAGACAGCGTCACGCGAGACTGCGGCGTTGGCGATTGCGTCGGCGTGTTGGCAAACTCGATCCTCAAGCTGGGTATCGCGGTAGCCCTCGGCAGTCATCGGTTCAGAGCGATCGTTGGAGGGACGCTCGCCGCAATGACCGCCGCCGCCGCCATTGCCCTCCACTGGCGCCCCGCGCTCGAAAAGTTACCCACTTATCAGAATTTTTCCCGGTGCATGAGCACAACGCTCGCTCGCGCGAGCGCATCCAGGCAGAACACAGTTTTCGCAAACGAAAGGTAAGTAGCTTGCTGCAAGGTACGGCGGAGGTGACCCATGGCAAATGCAAGACTTTCGTGGGACGCCGGCTGGTGGAGAACCACCGAAGCCGTCCTGGCCCACATTGCCGCAGTCGTCATCGGATTGGTCATGATGATCGTTGGGCTGGGCCTCGGCGTGACGATGATCATGCTGCCAGCAGGTCTCGTCATCGGCCTCATTGGCGCCGCCCTCTTTGTCGGTGGGCTGTTCGCACACATCGACGATAAATCGTGAACCTGACGACCAGTCCTCATTTTGCTATAGAAATCTGCAAAACCCATCGTCAACGTGCCGCTCCCCATGACTGCAGAATGCGCATGTAGCTGCCGCGCTCGAACGCCTCCGGGTCGGGGCACTGCGCCAGGCTCATCTTGTCGCGCATGTCATCGATTGTTGCGTAGCCGTGCTCGGTGCCCCATCGCTCAAACGCAAAAAGCATGTACTTCAAGTATTGCGGCCCATGCTGCAACAGGGCTGACACGAGCTGGACGACATCGGCACCGGCCATCACCGCCTTCACCGCATCGACTGGGCGATGAACACCGCCCGAAACCGCGAGCGACGCCTCAAGGTTCGGCGCAAGAATCGCCAGCCAGCGCAGCCGAAGGAGCAAATCAGCCGATGAGGACAGCGCCACTCTTGGTGTGGCCTCCAGCTCCTCCGGGTCGATGTCGGGCTGGTAGAAGCGGTTGAACAGCACAAGCCCTCCAACGCCCATGGTCTCGAGCTTTATCGCCAAATTCGGCAGCGAGGAGTAGAAGGGCGAGAGCTTCACGGCTATCGGAATACTGAGTGTCTCTTTCAGCACGGCAACGACATCGAGCAGCCGGCGCTCGACCGCTGCGCCGTCTTCGAGAAAGCCGGTCGCCACATGGTAGAAGTTCAGTTCGAGGGCATCCGCTCCCGCTTTTTGCAGTAAACGTGAGTATTCCAGCCACTTGTCAGTGGTCGTTCCGTTGATTGAAGGAATAACGGGCACGGAGACGCGCGCCTTGATGCGCCTGACCTGCTCCAAATGTGTATCCGGAGCGAGAGCGAACTCGTCGACCGTTGGGTAGTAGGCAGCCGCCTTCGCATCGGCCTCGCTCGCCAGTCGGGCGTAGTGGGTTGAACCGAACCGGCGGCTCAGCACCTGTTCCTCGAAGAGCGATCGCATGACGATCGCTGATGCCCCCGCATCTTCGAGCTCGAGCACGGTGTCGAGCTTGTCGGCCAAAGGCGATGCACCTGGCATGAATGGGTTCTTCAACGAGAGTCCAACGTACCTTGTCGTCAGGTTCATCCGTGTTTCGCATGCTCATCGTAAAGAGCCACGCGCCTCGTAATCTGCCCGTGAATGAGCCTCTAGGCTACTGTGTCACAACAGCCAGCAGCGCCGCCGCGGCCGCCTCTGATACGTCGGCCGCAGCCGAACCGCGGTTAATTGCCCGGACCGGTGAGGTGAAGAGGATCTTCTGATCGACGTGTAGTTCCATGCGAAAACCCACATCGATCACGTTTAGCTTCAGCGCGCTGCCGCCTGCGGTCGCGCCGACGAGGGTCACACGTCGAAAGTCCGGCAGATGCTTGCCGCCGCGCGCCAGCACATCGCCGCACTTCCCCTGCAGAACAATCAATTCGTAAACACTCGAGTGAGTGTTCACAACGATCATTTCCCACCGTGAACATGAATCGAGCCGAATGGTGTCAGGCGTGCTGCTCGTTGGTCCGGCGCGGAGCGTCTGAACGTGCGCCGGTCTCGCCGTGTGATCCTTGATAAGCAAAATACCCATCGTGCTCTCCAGTCATCTATTGCCTATTGAACCTTCTTACGGTTTCACGGACTGTTTTAGCAATGTGAGTGCCAAGGGCGGCGCAAAGAAACTTCTCAGATCAGGCAGGATCGCGCACGCGCGGCCCTCGAATACTGCGAACTATTCCGCAGGACCGGAAAATTTCGCTTCGGCCGATGATCATCCGACGACGGTTTCTCAATCATCGTAGAACCGGCGCAGAGCGAAGCAACTACCAAGCACGAATCATTCGTGACGTGTCAAAACCTGCAGCCGTAAGAACACATTGATGGTGCGGGTGCGGCCGCAGACGACTTGCCAGCGAGGCCGGCGGTGTCGAGCACCATGACGCCGTCGACAGAGTTGGGTGGAGGCACGTTTTCGGCGTCGCGCATAGCTAACAACTGCCGCAGCACTGCAGTGGTCCGCGCGATCAACTGCTCGATATTCATGTACGATAGGGTCGGTTCGTGCCAGTGTCTTTTCTCGTCAGCACGGCGTCAATGCAGCGGACAGCGCCCCATAGCCGTCGTCCGACCCGAACCCTCTAGTCAAACGCGCCTCGAAGGAAATACTGTCTCGCTAGCTCTGCCGCGAACCAATTCGCGTTGACGAGGTGATCGCAAGAGCCTAGCGATTGCGCCGTTGCGGGTTGATGAGTCCTGCGAAACTGGTCATCGTCGCAACCAGTTCGGCCGGTTCAACTGGCTTCGCCAAGTGTGCTTGGTATCCGGCGCGAAAGGCGCGTGTGCGATCTTCAGTTCTTGCGTAGGCCGTAAGGGCAATGGCGGGAATCGCCCCGCAGTTCTTTGGATCCATCCGTCGCACCTGCTGCATCAGGTCATAGCCGTCCATGTCTGGTAATCCGATGTCGCTCACGAGGATGTCAGCTTCGCAAGTTGGCAGCATGGTAAGGGCTTCCGTGGCGGTACTCACGGCTATGACGGCCGCTCCGTAGGTCGTCAGGAAGCGCTCGAGAAACTCGCGCGTGTCAGGCTCATCCTCGACGATGAAGACACGAATCCCTTCCAGCGACGCTGCCGGTTCCGCGTCACGCGTTTTCGCATCCGGCGGCTGGACGTCGGACGTTTCTGAGCGGGTACTCGACGGAAGAAGGATGGTGAACATCGAGCCGTGGTCGTCACCAGGGCTTTCTGCTCGGATCCTTCCCCCGTGCAGCTCGACCAGGTGCTTGACAATCGATAGGCCAAGTCCGAGCCCGCCGAATCGTCGAGTGATCGATTGGTCGGCTTGCTGAAACCGATCGAAGATGTGCGGAAGGAAATCCGGCTTGATTCCGACACCCGTATCGACGATGGTGATCTGAGCATCTGGACCGGCTCGACGCAGTCCCACCGTGACGGTGCCACCTTTCGGCGTGAATTTGATCGCATTGGAGAGGAGGTTCCACACCATTTGCTGAAGGCGTGCAGGATCGCCCGCGATGGAGCCCACCGTTTTCTCGAGTTCACGTTCAATCACCACACCCTTCGCGTCAGCGTCATTTTGGACTGTCTCAATGGCATCAGCGACCACGGTCTCCAGATCGACATGATGGATAGCAAGGCGGAGCTTGCCAGCTACGATTCGACTGATGTCGAGGAGATCGGAGATTAACTGGGCCTGGACACGCGAATTACGTGCGATCACGTCGACGCCACGTTTGATCAATGCTTGATCTGCGTCCGGCATGGTCATCAACTGCGTCCATCCGAGGATCGCGTTCAGTGGCGTGCGGAGCTCGTGGGACACCATTGCAACGAACTCGTCCTTCACGCGGCTTGCCCGCTCGGCCGCGGTGCGTGCAGCGCGCTCGGCTTCGAGTAGCCGTTCGCGTTCCGAGGCAGCGTCTCGTCGCTCCACTTCCGAACGGCGTCGATCGCTGACGTCACGAAAGACCAAGACGACGCCAATAATGCGGCCATCGCGGCTTCTGATTGGCGCTCCGCTGTCGTCGATCGGACGTTCAGTCCCGTCGGCTGAAACGAGGATAGTATGGTTCGCGAGACCGACGATTGTGCCTTCGGCAAGGACCCGTGTTACTGGGTTGTCGACCCTGCGGCGCGTATTTTCGTTGACGATCCGGAACACGTCCTCGCACTTCCGGTCAGACGCGTCGCTCAGCTGCCATCCTGTCAGGTGCTCGGCGATCGGATTCATGAATTCGATGCGTCCCTGAACGTCTGTCGCAATCACCGCGTCGCCGATGCTTTCCAGCGTCGTCTCGAACCACTCGCGTTGCTCGGCGATGGCTTCCTCCGCACGTCGTTCTTCCGTCACGTCGCGGAATACCAGGATGACGCCGATGATGCGATCCTCGGGATCACGAATCGGTGCCGCGCTATCCGCAATTGGACGCTCAATGCCGTTTCTGTCGATGAGGACGGTGTGGTTGGCAAGGCCCACAATGTGGCCCGATCGCATGACGAGAGCCGCTGGATTGTCTACCGCGAGTCGAGTTTTCTCGTTCACGATACGGAAGACGTCCGCGAGGGCACGCCCGACCGCTTCCTCGGCGGTCCACCCGGTCAAGGTCTGCGCCGGAGCATTCATGTACGTCACCTGACCGTCCGGACCTGATGCGATGACCGCATCGCCGATACTTCCGAGCGTCACTCGAAACCATTCCTGCTGCGCCGCGAGTTCGCGTGCAAGCCGCTTCTGTTCCGTGATGTCACGCACAACCTTTGACACACCGATAATCGCGCCAGACTCGTCGCGTATCGGTGACGCGGATAAGGAGATATCGATACGGCGTCCATCCTTGGCGACACGAACGGTTTCGAAATGATCCAGACGCTTGCCAGCGCGAACGCGGTCAAGGATGTCGTCCTCTTCGGTTTGTCGCTCTGGCGGGATCACGATCCGGATCGATTGTCCAACGAGTTCGGATGCCGCGTAGCCGAATAGCCGCTGCGCGGCGGCATTGCACGACTGAATGATTCCGTTCAGATCCTTGGCGAGGATGGCGTCTTCTGAGGATTCGACGATGGCTGCTAAATAAGCCTGAGCGGCCCTGGCGCGCTTCTGCTCGCTGATGTCGCGAACGATCTTCGACGCCCCGATGACAGTGCCGGAGGCATCGTGCACGGGCGACACCGTCAATGAAACCTCTACGCGCCGACCGTCCTTGGTCAGCCGTACCGTCTCAAAATGATCGACGCGCTCGCCCCGACGAAGACGGGCCAGGATGTCGTCCTCTTCGGCCTGGCGTTCGGGAGGGATCAGGATTCTGATGGATTGCCCAACAAGTTCGGCACGGGTATAGCCGAACAGGCGCTCCGTCGCTGGGTTGCAGGTTCTGATGACGCCGTCAAGATCCTTCGAAAGGATCGCATCCTCCGAGGACTCGACAATCGCGGCAATGTACGACTCTGCATGTGTCGGCGGAATATCGTTCATCGAGACTCGATTGTGTTTGCCGCCCCGTGCGGCGTGCCGAGAGACCTGGCCAAGCTTCCAGCCTCCCCAAAGTGAATTGTTTCCAGGTGAACCCTCAGGGACAGTGTGAAGCCATGACGCTCCATCACCAGATGGAACCGGCCATTCCGTGCTGCTGCGCCATTCTCACATAATGCGTCATCAAATCGACTGCTTCAAACGCTGCCGGGTGACGAATACGCACCATCAGCCAACAACTTTACCCGGTTCCGATCAAATCGAAACAAGTTCTTCACAAGCAAGGCGCGGAAATCCGTGCCGTATATCTGCCCAGCGCCGGGCCAACTCCCTCACGAAGTCGATGGCCGACGGCAGCACGGCAGAAATCGCCACGGTCGGCAGCGAAGGGGTGATTGATGCGTCGGTCTTCTTTGGCGATCATATTTCCACTGGTGATGTGATTGCGCAGTTCCCAGATCCAACAGCGCAGGTCATGTCGGTTGATGCGTTCACGCGTGAGATGGGGCGTCACGGCGCGTTCGCGCGGCTGATTAAATGGGCCTCGTCCACCATCGACAAAGGACCCTGACGGTCTTGGATCGCATCGGTTTAGAAAAGTTGTGATGCGAATGTTATGAAACCATGAAGGCGAATTTCGCTCGGCTTCTGCCATAACAAAATTCACCAGCAGTCGAATGGCCACAGAGTCACCCCACTTTACCGGTCTTCCTTGACGTCCGGCGGGACCGCGATCAGTCGCTCGGAAAATAAGCCCCTGTCTGCGAGCAAGTGACCCAACAGAACGCGAAGGTGCCTGGCCGATGCGAAGTCGCGCGGGTTCAGGCGGGTCGTGTGCAGACCGCGCCCCGCAAGCCACGAAAACACAAGAGGCGCCAACCTATCTCCCGCGGCGTCTGAGCGCCGGGTGAAGAACCTCCACAGTTCCCGGGAGTGCCGAGCGAGTTCGGCGCCGTTCCGCGGGCTTCGATGCAACATCGTTGCGCCGTCGTCTCGCGCGGCCACCAGTTCGGCTGCGTGGGGATCGATCGACGGCAACAGCAGCACGACGTCCTGGACAAGCGAGCGTGGAATTGCCCTCGTGGCCAACGTCGGCGCGGCCGTCTGGACGTTCACGACTGGTTGCAGATCGCGGATAAGCAGTGCCTCGCGCAGAAGCGCCTCGATCTCTGATCCGACTTGTTGCCACTCGATCGCGGCGACGCCCGCTAACGCTGGGGGCAGCACGCGCCATCGTCGATCGGCGAAATGCGCGCTCAGGCGGCGACGGAGATTTGCCGCCTTGCCGACGTAGAGCGCGGCTCCTGCCCAGTCGCGGAACACGTACACTCCGGGCGCGGCCGGTGCCTCGCGCCGTGCGCGTTCACCCACGCGACGCCAATTCTCGCGCCGATCTTCGAAGACGAGGGCCTGTTCGACGAGCGTCCGTGCGAGAGCGGGCGCCGCTCCGCGAATGCCAAGTACTTCGCAGGCAAGCCGTTGATAATCGGGCGCCTGGCCCGGCGTGAGGCGAGCGAGCAATCTATCCCTGAGCAAAACGTCGTCCCATGGAATGTTAATACGTTCGGATTCATCCTGTCCGCAGCATCACGTACATTCGGTGCTGCGGGCCGAGGATCAGAGCGCCTTCACGAAACTACGACCGCCCCCTACCTCTACGACGCGCATACGACGGGCGGCATGTCCGGTTCGGCGATTCTGAATGCTGACGGAGGACCATCGGGCTTGTGAGCTGGCGTACCTCTTCACTGCATCTCGCATCGACTGAGTCTCCGACACTGACATGGGCGCGCTTGTGATCGCGCGATAGATTCTGTATTCCTCAACGGTGAAGGTGCCGTCGTTCTTCGTATCAGCCACCCGCTTCGAGGTAGTGCTGAAGCACTGGACGGAGCGAAGCTTGTCATTCATGTCTGCGACCTGCTGCGCAGTGGCCAACCTGCCCTTGTGGTGTTTCTCAAGTTGAAAAGTTCGGGGCAGTCGCTCCCCTTGCCGAAAGCTCGCAGAAATTGACCGTGCCCTGTACCGCGTTCGAGCCGAGCATTGTCGCCGCATAGAAAACGACGCAAAGGATTTGTTTCATGACATCTCCGTATTGATAGATGAGCCGAAAAACAATAACGTGACTGCAACTGCGATTCACTAGGTTCTTTGAGAACTTGATTCACTTCTCCTCATGTTCGAAGCCGTTCTCGGGGCGAGGAATCTCGCGCGATTCGCCGGTGAAGAACTGAGGGGGGTTGTCTGCTGAACACAACAAACTCCTATACGACGTCAGTGAGCAGGTGCTCATCCTGGACGACATATTGATCCAGCTCGCAACCCGGAACCAACATCCTGCAAAGTAGAGTTAGCAGCTCCGTGAAAACAATGAAGCGCTGGGGCGGCTGAATCAGTGATGCTAAGGATTCGCGGGTGAAGCCAAAATACGGTACTTTCTGGGGGTAATTCAATGGCAAAGAAGGCTGGCAGCAAGAAGGATCAGAAGAAGCGACACGTCGGAACGTCCCGCAAAGGCACGACCAATCAATATGCGGGACGAAGACGGACATCCATCGGGTCGAGCAAACCGGGCGGTGATGGTCCAGGAACAAAGAAATGGACCAAAGAATAGAATTGCGGACTCCCGCATGCTCGTGGGGGATGTCCCACTGACTGTTGAAATTTGAGAGCGGCGGCTCCTCACTGCTCGTGGTAAACGAGTGGTGACTAGCCGCGGGCGAAAGCCCGCCAACAAGGAGCCGCCATGAAGAGAGAGTCTCACACAATCGATCGGTCTCACCAAGTCGAGTCGCCCGCCGCACGCCATCTCCCGCTGGTGGATCTGCTCGTGGATACACGGGCGGAGCTGATGGAGCTGGCGGTGGCCTCGGGCCTGAAGGTCCTCACCACCATGATCGAAGAGGATCGGACGGCGATCTGCGGTCCTCGCTATCAGCATCAGGCCGAGCGTCACGCGTCGCGGGCGGGCACGGTGCCGAGCGAGGTGGTCCTCGGTGGTCGGAAGGTTGGGATACGCCGGCCGCGGGTTCGCGCGAACGGCGCGGAGGTCTCGTTGCCAACGTTTCAGCTCATGGCCAGCGAGGATCCCCTGAATCGTCGGGTCGTTGAGCAGATGCTCGTGGGCGTGGCCACGCGTCAGTATGCGCGCAGTCTCGAGCCATTGCCGGCGCCGATCTCCACGCGCGGAGTCAGCAAGAGCGCCGTGAGCCGCCGATTTGTCGCGAAGACCGCGGCGCAGCTCGACGCCTGGCGGTCCACTGCTCTGGACCCGCTCGATCTCGTGGCGTTGTTGATCGACGGCGTCCACATTGCCGAGCACTGCATCGTCGTCGCCCTCGGCATCGATCACACCGGTCGGAAACACGCGCTCGGCTTCTGGGACGGGTCGACGGAGAATACCGCGGTGTGTCAGAGCCTCCTGGCCGATCTGCAGAGCCGCGGCCTGCGGACCGATCGCAGCCTGTTGGTGATTCTCGATGGCTCGAAGGCGCTGCACAAAGCGGTGACGCAGACGTTTGGCGCCGCCGCCCTGATTCACCGCTGTCACGTGCACAAACTCCGGAACATCCTGGAGCATCTCCCCGAGGGCCAGCGCCCGTGGGTCCGCGCCATCGTCGTGCGCGCGTATAAGCAAACCGAGGTCGCGACAGCCCGTCGGCTCCTGCAGGATCTGGCGCGGCGGCTCGACGATCGCTACCCGAGTGCGGCGGCCAGTGTGCGTGAAGGGCTCGAGGAGACGCTCACGGTGCTCACACTCGGCCTCTCCGATCGTCTCCGTCAGTCGCTCGCCACGACGAACGCCATCGAGAGTTTGATCAGCCGCACCCGCCACGTGAAGCGGAACGTCAAACGGTGGCGCGGGGGCCAGATGGTGCTGCGATGGACCGCTGCGGCCATCCTCGAAGCCGTGAAGGGATTTCGTCGACTGAAGGGTCATAAGGACATGCCGAGGCTTGTCACCGCGCTTCGCGCTCGCGACCAGCAACTCGGCATCGCTGTTTCAGTGGAGAACGTCGCGTAGAATGTCACTCGAGCCGCCGCTGAATTTCAACAGCGGACGGGGCAACCCCTGCTCGTGGCTTTCATAGCATTCTGCTGGTTTCCAGAATCGTTCCCTCCTGGCACGCCCGTTGCTCTTTAGTCAGCAGGAGTGTTATGGAACAAAAAAAGAACAATCAGGAACGTACCAGAAAATATGGCGGCAGCTCATCATTCGTAGATACAGGTGAGCCTAGCAAAGCGCCCGGCAGGACGAAGAAGGTCGAGAATTTATAGGCCCATCCGATCCGGACCAGACACCGAAATATAACAGCATCGGGGAACAAGGCATCAGCAACCGCCTCGCAGAGGTTGAACATGCTTTTCCGGAATCTGGCGAAACGCCGACTGAGCCAGATTCCGGCGACAGTGTGGAGACGACTCCTAAGCAGCAGGGCGGAAACCGCGGCGGGGTTTGATACATCTCCTGCCCATAAGGAATGAGCCGGCTGGCGGAGTGGAGACGGCTCCTGCGCTCGTCGACGACGATGGGACGGACCGTGCTCCAAAGGATTCTGCGCAGCTTGACGTTCACACCGCATGTGAATTCGTGAGCGGCGAAGTCGACGGCTAGCGGGTCTGCGCCTGGCTCCGGGACGATCGTCATCCACGGCATCCAGCCCGCCGCCAATTCGTCAAAGCGCCGTTTCCACTTATAAAGGGCCTGCCGGGAGATGCCGAAATGCCGACAGGTTCGCCCACATTGCGCGCGGAATCGCCCGCCCGTTGCAACACTTTGAACCGCCAGGTCCACAACCGCGTTTGCTCTGCCTTCGTAATTGCGTCTCCGTGTCGACAATCTCGACCAACGAAGACGCTGTTGACGCTGCCGTCCCTGTGGACGCACAGAACGCGTCCCAAGGGCCTTGGAACTACACAACAGTTTCCACAACGTCAACAGCGCTCATCCTCTGTTCGAAAAAGCCCTCAACCCAAACAGAAGAGAGCCAGGAGTGTCAACCCTGTCTTGGGATTTCACATCAATTTATCCTTACATTTACACGGGCTCTCGTCTTTACGAGGATGGTGGGCCGTCTCCGACGACCGTGCGGGCAGGGACTCAGGAAAAGCTATACAAGAACTATAGACGCTGAGAAGCGCAACGGAGCGTCCGCTTTAAGACCGTAAGCCAAGGACGTAGCCCCAGTGTCACAAATCATCGAAAACAAGATGCGCGGTTGGGTACGTGGTTTGTTTGTACCTTCGGTATGAGTCAAAGCCCCCCGCAGAGATGCCCGTCGTGCCCGCGATGTGGCTCGCACAATACAACGTATGTGAGGCTGCAATCGTGGCATCGAGCGGGCTGCGTGTGCATAGAGTGTGAACACTATTGGGTTCTCCCGGAGCAATGAATGGCGATTAAGTAGCGAACAAAGCTGTGGCTCGACTTGTCCTCAGGCCGAGGTGCTCTGTAGGTGAACGACCACACGCTCATCGAAGTGCTTCCTTCACGACATTTGTCCAAGCCGTCTCGATCACCGCTTGGTAGACGCGTCGCGGATTTGCACCCAAGAAATCCTCGAGCGGCTTCGGCATTTCCTGCTTGCGCCTCGCGAGGTGGACGCCTCGGTGGACACCTGAAAACCGGCCATCGATCGACAGGTCAAAACCGGCCACCACGGGCGTGGCGACCGAGACCGTCAGTGGTTGATTGAGTCGTGGTCCTCTGGTCTTCTGTTGTTCTCTCTTTCACCACAACGAGTTTTGGTTGTGCGAATGTGGGAATCTCGCGCTCGTTGCGAGATTTCCAAAGCCCTGTGGAAACCGGTTTGTGGTTTCCATGGGGCTGTCATTGGCATCGCCATCTTCGGCATCGTCCACGATCGCGCTGATCGTGGGGGATGCTGCCCCTTTGCCGGCTTACCGATCGTCGTTCCTCGAGGCTCCGACGCGGTCGTGTTGAATCCGCTGATCGGTTCGCCGGGTCAGCGTCCGTCCCACTTCCACGTTGACGCGCGAGAGACATGGTTTTACTTCGTGACCTCCTCGGTGCGCAAGTCGGTCTGGACCTTCGTACGCCAGCTCCGAGGTCCGCATTTGAGGACGTGCGCGTGATGGAGCAGCCGATCGAGGAGCGCGGTGACGGCGGCGGTGTCGCCGAGCAGCTTCCCCCAGTCGTCCACCGGTCGGTTTGACGTCAAGAGTGTGGACGCCCGCTCGTAGCGGCGCATGATGATTTCGAGGAGATCTTCCGCCGCCGTGTGCGGCAGCTTCCGCATCCCCAGATCATCGATGATCAGGAGTGGCACGGCCGCGAGATCGGCGAGATAGATCTTGCGCGTGCCGTCGAGCGTCGCGTCAGCGAGTTCCTCGAGGAGCGTGTGCGCTTCGCGATAGATGACGCGATAGCCTTGCTGGATCACGGCGCGGCCGATGGCCTGGGCCAGATGACTTTTCCCCGTCCCTGGTGGGCCGAGAAAGAGCGCGTCTTCCCGTTGCGCGATGAAGCGGCCGGTCGCCAGCTCGTGGATCAGCGCCCGGTTCATCTTCTTGTTGAAATCGAAATCGAAGGTATCGAGCGAGCGATCGGGATCGCGAAAGCGCGCCAGTTTATGCCGGCGTTCGAGCAGGCGGTCTTGCCGCCGCAGCAGCTCGTCGGAGACGAGCATCGACACGAGATCGATGGGGGTCACTTTCTCCGTCTGGGCTTGGCGGAGTCGGGTTTCCAGGACGGCCGCCATGCCGGACAGGCGGAGTTGGCGGAGCGCGCGATCAAGCTCGACGAGATTCATAGCGGGTCTCCTGTTTTGCGATCGATGAGATCGCGATAGAGGGTGAGCTGACGGATGAGCGGGTCGACTTGGCGCAGCGTCAGCGGCACGGGTGGACGGCGTTCGACGTACTTCCGCAGGAAGCGATAGGTCGGCACGCCGATCTCGAGCGCAGCTTTGGCCGCGTCGTCGACGACGGCAGGGCCGTGTTTTTTGGCGAGCGCGAGGACGCCCAAGATGCGGCGGCCCCCCGGCACGCCGTCGTGCTGGTGGATGTGCGTGCATACGGTGCCGATATGCGGGCCGGCCGACGTGGCGCGCGCGAGCAGCGCCAGCGTAGAGGGCGGTGTACGTGCGGGGCGGTCTTCGTCGTGGATGTGGTACCAGCCGCGGCGCGTGCGCAGATGCTCTCGAAGGAGCTGGCCGGTCTGCGGCGCGATCAGCCGCACGTGCACGTCATTCCACTGCACCTGCACGCGCTGTCCGAGCCATCCAGGCGGCGCGCCGTAATACGCGCCGTCGACTTCGACGCAGCCATTGAGATGGACGGTGCGGTCGCCGAAGTGGTAATACCGAAATGGTTCCACGGGGAGCGGCCCGAGCGCCGGGCGTTCCTCGGCAAACATCACGGCGACCTGGCGCTTCGTCGTGCCGTGGATGCGTGTATCGGCCCAGTGCGTCTCCCAGCGGTCCAAGTACGCCTGTGCCGCCTCGAGCGTCTCGAAACGCAGGCCCTTCAACGGCGTCTTCTGCGCGTGGCCAACGCCCGCTTCGACTTTCCCTTTGCGATCGGGATCGCCCACGCGGCACGGCAAGGCGACGACACCGTAGTGCGCGAGGACGTCGCGATAGAGCGGATTCAGCGCCGGATCGTAGATGTCCGGCGTGAGCACGCCTTCGCCCAAGTTGTCGAGCACGATGACCTTGACGGTCCCACCCAATCGACGAAACGCCCGCTCATGGAGCTCGGCCCACATCTGCGCACTCGATCGCCACGTGAGCAACCGCACGGCCTTGCGCAAGTAGCCCAGGATGAACACGAAGAGGCGCACGCGGCGGTACTTCCCGGTGTGCGGGTCGCGGACCATGGGCCCCTCGCCATAGTCGGTTTGGCCTTCTTCTCCTGGGCCGGTCGTGATCACCACGCGCGCGTCGGCCGGCGTGCCGCCGCGCAGCGTCCGCACAAACCGTCGGACACTGGCGTAGCGCGCGGTGAAGCCGTGATCGTCCACGAGGTCTTGCCAGATGGCCATCGCGTTGCGGCCACGGGCGAGCGCCTCGGCAATCAGCTCACGATACGGCTCGCAGGCACTCGCACTCGGCGCACGCCCCGGTGGAGAGAGGGGCCCAGGGTCGGTGGACACCGTCCCGGTGATGGCCGGTTTTGAGGGGTCGGAGTCGGTGGACACCTCCCGCGTGATGGCCGGTTTTGGCGGCCACTCCTTCGGCTGACCGCCCCGACCCCGGACGGCGACGCCGGCGGCGCGCAGATAGCCGCTGACCGTCTCGCGACGGATGCCGGTGGCCTGTTCGATGCGTCGGAGCGTCCAGCCCAGTCGCCCGAGCGCCAGAATTTGCTGCTGCTTCTCGTGATCCAAGACGTTGCTCATGCCACGAGGGACCATACGGTCCTCGCCGGCGTCAACGTCTCGGTCGCTACGTGGTGTGGTGGCCGGTTTTCAGGTGTCCATCAATGGCCGGATTTGGGTGTCCACCGAGGCGGATTTGCACCCAAGAAATCCTCGAGCGGCTTCGGCATTTCCTGCTTGCGCCTCGCGAGGTGGACGAGAGCCGTTTCAATCGAGTCCTTGTCCGTTGCCTGGCCACGCAAATACACCGCATGTCCAGTTTGATCCGATGCGGTCGAATCGAATACGACGAGGACTACATCCGGCCTCGCAGCAATATTCGTGGAGTGGAGCGCATCGCTATGTGAAGACCAGTAGAAGGTGAAATTTTCGTCGAATGCGACGAACAACGGTGAGTTCCAGGGTCGGCCGTCAGGAAGGACCGTACCCAAGGACGCGATCGGGATGCTCTCGAGTGTACGTCGCGCCACAGACGAGGTTCATGACGATCTAAGTTACTTGGAGTCCGGCGCGTCTCGGGATCGCGCTTCTGAGTCTGGATATGGCACCGCACGCCCCCGTCAAGATAGGAATTCCGGACTCACTTCGACATTCAAGGCTGCCCATCCCACCCAGCTGGAAGCGTGTAGTGGTCGTTCAGTTCTGTCACGGCCACGCCCGTGGTAAGAGTGGCCATCATGTGATCGAGCTTGTAAAAGTCGTTTCCTTCCAGCTTTTCAAACTCTCCCTTGTTGAATCCTGGAAAGCTCTTCACGCGTTCCTTGACAATGTCCGCCGATAGCGTTGTGCCGTCTGGGCTCAGCCTTACGTGGCCGATCGGTAGGAGAAAGTGTTTGTGTATAAACCAGCCGGCGGCGACGACCACATGTCGCGGACGCCCCTGCTGGACGTCCATGATGAAGCCTTCGACGACACCTAATTTCTCTCCATCGGCCCCGTACACTCCGCCCCGTCTAGCCTCGCTGCGAAACCATTTAATGCCCTGGCATCTACGTACTTTAGCTCTCGTTTCGGGTGATCCATTCGCGCTCCCTATCATCTGCGATCTTCAGAGCAATAAGTGAGCCGACGCGGGGCCTTGGGCTGGAGAGGAGCGATGATCGCGTCCGAGTAATAGCGCGGCGCCCTGTCTATGTGGGTCAGAGATTACGCTGTTGATACCGCTGTCAAAGGTCCGCACTCACGGACGCGTTGAGCGCTGTGCGTGGTAATGCCGAGTGCAACTCGGTTGGGAAGCCGAGGAGGCAGAGCCCTTTGTCGCGGCGGGCAGTCTACAACTAGGTGTCGTAAAGCCAGCCTTGCAGGACACCGTATCGGATTATGTCGACGCGGCCAGTCAGTCCGAGCTTCCGCATGGCATTCGCTTTGTGGACTTCCACAGTCTTGACACTGATCTTCAGCTGGGCTGCGATCTCCTTGTTGCTGTGCCCGACAGCTGTCAGCCGCAGTACCTCCGATTCTCTATCGCTGATCGCCGCGTAGGGCTGATTCGGGGTCTCTGTCTTTCCCGAGAACAATCCATCGGCAACGCGCGAGGACATCGCCGGGTCTAGATATACGCCTCCGGCAGCGACGGCTCGAATAGCCTGAAGCAGTTCTAACGGGGCGCTTTGCTTCAGTACGTAGCCCGACGCCCCTGCTCGAAACAGCTCCTCTAGATACGTATCGTCGTCATGTCGGGTTAAAGCAACAATCGCGACGTGGGGCTGCACGCGTTTCAATGTCCGTGTTGCGACTAAACCGTTCATACCAGGCATCGAGATATCCATTACGACGATGTCGGGCCTCAGAGCGTTTGCCTGGTCAACGACGCCAGTCCCGTCAGCGGTTTCGCCGACGACTCCCATATCGGGTTGACTATCGATCAGAAACTTTAACCCCTGGCGCACAATCGCGTGATCATCCGCCAGGAGGACGCGGAGCGGGACTGCCATGTCACGCACCTTGGATGTTGGGAGCGGCGATCGGAACTCGCACGATAAGCGTTGTACCCCGACTCGGTGTCGATTCAATCTGGAAGTCAGCACGAACCAGCGCGGCGCGCTCGCGCATCCCCGTGAGTCCGATGCCATCGCCGAGGGTGTCCGTGTCAGATGGATCAAAACCAACACCGTTATCCTCGATGATCAGCGACAACTGCGCGGCGTTTCGCTCGAGCGCGATATCGACACGGTCCGCTCGAGCGTGCTTGGCGACATTGTTCAGAGCTTCCTGTGCGAGTCGATAGATCATCGTCTCGACCTCCGAAGGCAAGCGCTCGTCGGTCGACTGACCTGTGTGCACTTGGACGCGAATGCCGCTGTGTTTAGACCAGTTGTGCACGAAATTCGTCAATGCCGCTCGCAGGCCGACATCCTCAAGCGGGATAGGCCTCAGCTCCCAGACTCGGAAGGCGATGTCGTGATCGAGCTGTCGCGCAAGTTCTTGTAGTGTTTCGACCTGTGCGCGAAATTCGGTTCTTTCGACGGCCGACGATCTGAGCGTCTCCAGAGTCAATCTGAGCGCGGTCAGTTGTTGTCCGAGTTGATCATGCAACTCGCGTGCGATCCGGTGGCGCTCGTCCTCCTGCGCAAGGACGAAGCGGGTCAGCAGTCGATTGCGCTCCTGCTCGACGCGCTGCCGCTCCGCTATCTCACTTCGAAGGGTCTCGTTTGACTTTGACAGCTCGGCAGTTCGCTCACGGATACGTTCCTCTAACTCTTCGTGCGCGCGTTGGAGTGCCTGCTGCGCAACGGTGCGCTCAGTAATGTCGCGTGCCACCTTCGACGCGCCGATTATGTGTCCTTGGGCATCCCTGATCGGCGACACGGTCAGAGAAATCGGGATTCGCCGACCATCTTTGGTTTTGCGAATAGTCTCGAAATGATCGATTCTCTCGCCCCGACGGAGACGAGCGAGCACGTAATCCTCTTCCGCCCAGCGCTCTTCCGGAATGATCAGGAGAATACGCTGCCCAACCGCCTCGGCGGATGTGTAGCCAAAAATCCGCTCGGCGCCTCGATTCCATGAGGTGATGATGCCATCCAGCGATTTGCTCACGATGGCGTCGTCGGAGGAATCGACGATGGCCGCGAGCCGGCCGCGAAGCTCACTCTCGGTGGAATCCGGCAGCGTTAGTGCGGAGTTGTTGGCTTCCATTTGCTCGATTTGAGCTGCATATGCTCCCCGTGGGAACTGCGACGAGAGCCAGGCTCGATCAGACCGAGAACCGTATCCAGCAATCGATCATAGTCGAAGGGCTTATGCAAGACGGCATCTGCTACGACTCGGAGAGTCTCCCGGGGGAAAGCGGTTATGACCACTGTCGGAATCTCGCGCAGTTCAGGTTCTTCCCGCAGGTGTTGCAGCAGGTCCCAGCCAGTGACCTCCGGCAGCATGAGGTCAACCAGCATCACGCTTGGCCGCAAGCCAGCTTCGAGCTGACCAATCGCCTCTGCTCCGTCGGTCGCGGTGACGACCGTCAAACCCTCCAGTTCGAAGAAGGCCACGACAGCATTCCGGGTGTCGGGGTTATCTTCAACGAGGAGGATCGGACCGCTCCGACGCGACATGGCATGTTATGGTCAAGCGCAAAGCCCTGTGGGGTCAATACGAAACCCGACAATGCGAAAGGCTGGCGTCCGGCCGAGCCCGGCTCACTGAGAGCCTTGGCTCCAGAACCTTTCGCTTTTGCCCTGTAAGATGCTCCATTCATTGGAGTTGATGCCGTACGCGCGAATGCTCCGGCTCTCCACACCATCTCTCTGACTTCACAACGGATGTTTGACGCTGTCCTACTCTGCGGGCAAGGTACCTCGTGACCGTCGGACGCGCAGGCTCACAGATTCCGCTACCGCTCGCGCCAGTAGCTTAGGGGAAACCCGTACCGCCTGCTCTTTCTCCCAATTGCACAGAACGGCGCTGCGTTCTACTTTGGGGGACGGTCAAATGAGTTTCTTCCAAGCGCAGCAGTCTCGGGTGTCCGAATGAAACAGACTTCTCGCTCGGCTTCAACTCCTCAGTATCACGCGGTGCGCTTCTACGAAAACGAGAGATCTCTCGCCCGGATCGTCGCAACATTCCTCAGCGACGGATTCATGAGCGGGAGCCCGGGAATCGTTGTTGCGACGCCCGTCTTCCGCGGAGCCCTCGTGCGTGAACTCATAGCGCGATCATTGGATGTCGTGCAACTGCAGCGTTCGAATGATCTTCTGTTGCTCGATGCCAAGGACACACTGTCCGCGTTCATGGTGAACGGGGAGCCCGATGCGCGAAAGTTCAATGACAGCATGTGCGAAGTAATCGCGAGGGCTTGTCGCGGTCGCGAAGACTGCACTGTTCGCATATTTGGTCAGATGGTCGACGTCCTCTGGAGCACTGGCAAGCAAGACGCGGCAATCCATCTTGAAATGCTCTGGAATCAGTTGGCCCAGACTCAGGCCTTTTCTCTTTTGTGTGGATATGCGATGGGCCACTTTGTCAAGGATGCTAGCCGCGAGGCCATCTGCAGCCATCACACGCACGTTGTTTCGGCAGACGGTAACGCGGCGAATGGTGTGTGACCAATTCGCGTGCCGCGTTTGAGCGAGTGTTTTAGGAGGTGTCAATGGCAGCCCAATCCTTACGAGAACTATTCGTGGAAGAACTACGCGACATGTATGACGGCGAAAAGCAACTGACGCGCGCGCTCGCGAAGATGGCAAAAGAGGCCAGCGCTCCAGAACTACAAGAGGCTTTCACCGGCCACCTTCAGGAGACGGAAAAGCAAGTCACTCGGCTTGAAAAAGTGTTTCTGAGTCTTGGCGAGACGGCTCGCGGCAAGAAATGCGAGGGGATCCAAGGCATCGTCGAGGAGGGGAAAAAGGCGATGGAAGAGCTGGAGGGCGCGATCCTGGATGCCGCCCTGATCGGTGGCGCGCAAAAGGTTGAACACTACGAGATTGCTTCGTACGGAACACTGGCGTACTTCGCGGAGCTTCTGGGCGAGCGTGATGCGAAAGACCTGCTCGGACAGACACTCGACGAGGAAAAGGCCGCAAACGACAAACTGACGCAAATAGCCAAGTCAAGGGTCAACCGCGACGCGCTGATGAACGCGGGCAATGAAGAGGATCTGGCGGCCCATCAGTCCAGCTCACAAACCGGGCGCGCCAGGAAGCAGTGAGCGCGAGTCGCCAGCGGGACAGGGCGTCAGCGTGTTTCGTGTTCGGTAAACGGGTACGGCGCGTTGCGCCATCCTGGCCACGCGTGTGTAGAACAGATTGAAGAGGGTGATCATGGATAACGAAAAGACGCGTCCTGACGGTTCAGTTGCAGAAGAAGTGTCAGCGTTTGGACAACGAGTGAAGGGCGCCGTGAAAGATGGCGTCGGGGCGACCACAGGGAATAGGTCTCTCGAGCGCGAAGGTGAACGCGAGAATGCCGAGGGGCGCAAACGCCAGGCACAGAATGACGCGATAGGAAGCCCCGGATCGCGCACCTCTGACGCCGGCTGGTCGAACAAGAATCTGGTCACGGGGCTATACGACACCCCCGACGCCGCCGGCGAGGCGTATCAGAACTTGACGACACGCCACGGATACAAGGCGGACGACATCAGCGTGATGATGTCGGATGCCACGCGAAAGCGCCATTTTGGCGACGTGAAGCCCGGGCAGGAATTCAAGGAAGGTTCCCAGGCGGCCGAAGGCGCAGGCATCGGCGGCGGGATCGGCCTTGGAGTCGGCGCCGCGGTCGGTGCACTGGTGGCGACGGCCACAGCGATTGCCGTTCCCGGCATCGGCCTCATCGTCGCGGGCCCGCTCGCGGGGGCTATCGCCGGCGCGGGTGCCGGCGGCGCGACCGGAACGCTCGTCGGGGCGCTCATCGGCGCGGGCATCCCAGAGGATCGCGCCGCGGAGTACGAGCGCGGTCTCAAAGCGGGCGGCATCGTCCTTGGCACGCGCGCGAAAGACCAAGCGCACGCCAGTGAGCTGGAGCGCGAATTCACCGGGTACGGCGGGCGCAACGTACTGCGTTAAGCGGTTTCACAAACGGGAGAACCGAGCCGCATCAGGGTGGGTGTCGGTTCTCCACGTTCCAACGGTTTGAACGTCGTGGTCTGGCCTCAAATGACGCGCGACGACAGGAGTCTCGCACAGGCAAAATGTTCGGCTTCTACTCGAGTCGGTTAGGGTGTTTTGGATCGATTGTCGTCTCAATCCTCGCGACGTTGATACTAGTGTTGCTTCTTCGCAGCTGCGGAATGGTCGCGTGGTGAGATCCTTGCGCGCCTTGCTCGATGCGTGGTACGACGGTGCCAGGACGACGCCGTTTTAGACACGGATCGTATCTGCCTGGCCTTCTCGCGCGCGTGGAACGCGGCGAGATCGATCCCTCGTTCATCATCACGCATCGTGTGACGCTCGACTTTGCGCCGCTGGTGCACCGCACGTTTCGTGAGAAACAAGACCAGTTCATCAAGGTAGTGATGCGACCTTGCGATCCGACACCGCGGCAAGTCACGCCTATTAATAGGCCCTCTGTCTAGCACGAGATTCTTTATGGCCAAGTCCACGCGTCCAAAGACGACTCCGAAAAAGAAGAGCACCGCGCGTAATAGCCGCGCCACCGTTAGCGGTCCCGCTGCCCCTGACTCCTCTGGAGCTGGCGACGTGTTGGCGGAGAAGGTTGCCGGTACGCAGGATTTAGCGTCTGCCTTCCCGTTCAATCCGAACAAGGGTGCCGAATACGATCCCGACGCCGCGCTCGCCCCGCCTGAGGGACCGTCCGTGAAGCCCACTGATCCCATCGTCGGTGCTAGCACCGTCACCGAATTGAACGCGTCTGACAAAGTCGGGAGCGGCGGGCCGAACATAGGCAAGAATCCCACCGTAGGTCCGTTGGATCGGGTGCGCGTGGACTCCACCGACCGGGCCCTGACCACCAATCAGGGCGTGCCGGTAGCTGACAATCAACACTCGCTCAAGACGGGCTTGCGCGGTCCCACGCTGCTTGAGGACTTCATCCTCCGCGAGAAGATCACCCATTTCGATCACGAGCGCATCCCCGAACGTATCGTTCACGCACGTGGCTCGGCCGCGCACGGCTTTTTCGAATGCACGAAGTCACTCAAGGAACATACGCGCGCCTCACTGTTCGAGGAAGTCGGGAAGCAGACGCCGGTGTTCGTACGTTTCTCGACGGTGGTCGGTGAACGTGGATCGACGGACACGGCGCGCGACGTGCGCGGATTTGCCGTCAAGTTCTACACAGACGAAGGCAACTGGGATCTGGTCGGGAACAACATTCCAGTGTTCTTCATCCAGGACGCGATGAAGTTTCCTGATCTGGTGCACGCGGCGAAGCCGGAGCCTCATTTCGCCATGCCCCAGGCCGGCACGGCGCACGACACGTTCTGGGACTTCGCGTCGCTGATGCCCGAGATTACTCACATGCTGATGTGGGCGATGTCCGATCGCGCCATCCCGCGCAGCTATCGCACTATGCAAGGGTTTGGCGTGCACACGTATCGCCTGGTCAACGCCCAAGGCAAGTCGAGCTTCGTCAAGTTCCATTGGTCGCCCCGAGCGGGCACGCACTCGCTCGTCTGGGACGAAGCCGTGAAGATTTCGGGAGCCGACCCCGACTTTCACCGCCGCGATCTCTGGGAAGCCATCGAAGCCGGCGCGTATCCGGAGTACGAACTGGGCTTACAGATCTTTACCGAGGAGCAGGCAGAAGATTTCACGTTCGATGTGCTCGACGCTACGAAGATCGTCCCGGAAGAGCTCGTCCCGATCGTGCCCGTAGGCAAACTCGTGCTCAACAGAAATCCCGATAACTTCTTCGCCGAAACGGAACAAGTGGCGTTCTGCGTCGCCCATGTTGTTCCAGGGATCGACTTTACGAACGATCCGCTACTGGCGGGTCGCATTCACTCGTATGTCGACACGCAGATCTCACGGCTCGGCGGTCCCAACTTCCATGAAATTCCGATCAACGCGCCGATCGCGCAAGTTCACAACAATCAGCGCGAGGGCATGCACCGTCAGGCGATTCACCGCGGCCGTGTGCTGGTACGAACCCAACTCGCTGGGAGGTGGATGTCCGTTCCAGGCCGGCGCGGCCGGCTTCGTCTCGTTTCCGGAACCTTGCGAGGATGGCGATCACAAGGTCCGCGGAAAGGCTGAGCGGTTCGCAGATCACTACACGCAGGCGACGTTGTTCTGGAAGAGTCAGACAGACGTCGAGAAGCAACACATCATCAATGCTTTCCGTTTCGAGCTCTCTCGCGTGCAAACGTCAGCGGTTCGTGAGCGCATGGTGTCTGGCTTGATGAATGTCGCCGCAGAACTCGCCCGAGGCGTGGCGGAGGGGCTCGGCATGCGCGAGATGCCTGCGCCGATGCCGAAGGTCCTGACACGCGACGTCAAACCAGAGGTGTCCGTTTCGCCTGCGCTCTCATTGTTTGCAAGACCTGGCGACGGCAGTATTCGCACGCGGCGAGTGGCGATACTCGTGGCGGACGGGTGTGAAGGTACCGCACTCGTGGCACTCGCCGATCAACTGACCAACGAAGGTGCGGTTTCGCGCTTCGTATCCACGACGCTCGGCTCGGTGCAGCCGACCGCCGGCGATCACATCGAGGTTGATGTGAGTCTTGAAGCGGCGCCGGCCGTTCTGCATGACGCCTTGGTGTTACCCGACGGCTCCGAGGCCATCGACGCACTTCTCAGCGACGGCCGGGTGTTGGAATTCATCAAGGACCAGTATCGGCATTGCAAACCGATTCTGGCGTTCGGTGCAGGCCGGCAGCTACTCAAGGCGTGCGGTATCGACACGGCATTGCCCGACGGACAGCCGGATCCTGGCCTGATCGTCGCCTCAGATGCGAGCGCTAGCGGAGACTTCATCATGGCAATGGCGAAGCATCGGCATTTTGCGAGAGAAACGGATCCGCCTCGTGTCTGATGGGACACATTAGCGGATTCATCATCAATCATATGGAGAAACCACCCCGGCTGAAGCAGGAACGCTTCACGATGCATTTCAAAGGTCTTGCCGTTGCGCGATGTCAGCGTGCAGCGGTGCCGCGCACCTCGGCGAGCGCGCGAAAGCCGTCATGCTTCAACTCGAAGGTCTCGTCCGGATGACTGAAGGCTTCGGGAAGGCGGGCCAGGCGCATCGGCATGATCCGCAGCATCGGCTCAGTATGGTTCGACAACGCGCGGCTCTTTGTAAACTGTAAAGGGCTCCGGCCGGCGTTGAGTTTGTGTGGAATCAAGTCAACGCCGGCCTTTACTCTCGAAGGGCGCGAGCAGCATCCCTGTGCGAGAGTCGAGCGGTTCTTCCCTTCTAAATCTCGTTCGGGCGGTAGTCAAGATGTTGCGTGCAAGACACCATAGCTGCGTCACGCTTGTGTGCAATCCCGCGAAACGGTGTGAACACAGCCCAGCGTTTAGGCGCGACGATGGCGCCGATGTGGTCCTGATGGCTTGGCTTTAATGGAAATCTGCCGCTCGGATCTGAGTGGGACGAGCAGAAGGGCGATTCCTTGTCAAAACTCTTTTGACTTTCAGCATCACAGCGTCCCGAGGTGGCAACGAGTTCTAGCCGACGGCGACCAGCCGGGCAATTAACGTTTGGTAGCCACCCATGCACCACCACCAACTCCGCAGCTCGAAAAGCCCAAAAAAAAGACTGAACCGTGTGCTGACGTGGGAGTACCTGAAATAGCCACCAATCTCCGTGCGATCTTGTGGTACCTGACGCGCTGGATTCGTAGTGACAACCGTGGAGCGGTGATCGACCGGAAGCTCCCGGAACGATCTCCAGATGCAAATCAGAAAAACCCTTGGATCCGGTACAGCCGTTAAAGGCGTATTCGATAGTAGTAGCCGTGACACGCTGCTCTTGCGAGACACTGAACTGAATAGGTGTCCCCTGCCCCGTATACCCGTCCATTGACCCGAGAGATTCGACGTCGTGCGGGAAGGTGCCGTCGCGTCACACGCGACCAAGACGGCGCATAAGACGCAGAATGCAATCGACAGCCTTGGTTTCATGTCACAGGTTAACCTTTGCGGACCGGCGAACCCGTTGCATTGACCCAGAGGCCTTCCGATGGTCCTGCCTCCGAAGACGTTGATTCTGGCCATGGTGCCTCGGTCTCAGAAGGCGCTTTTTTCCTCCAGCGCCCCTAAAACTTATCGGACGACCACCGCCCTGGAACTCTCTTTTGGGGCCCCTCACACGGGCCTGGCAGCGGTCACCAGAGACATCCGACCCCACAGACGGCCAGGAGTCTATGTGGGGCGTCTAAAGTCGCGGTGCATAGATCGCTCAGGCTGCTCCTTGTGACGTGTCTTGCCGCGCCTGGGATGGCCAGCGCACAGACCGACATTGCGTCAGCTCCGCTGCCTGCCCCTCCACCCCCACTTCGACTCTTCAAGGAAACTGTGCCTGAATCCAGCGGCCGATCGATCGAGTCGATTAAGAGTTCAAGTTGGTGGGAACCCCCTGCGAGCGGCAGCGAGATCCCACGATCGGCGATTGGCCACACAGTCACGTTCCACACTTCCGGCGGCTTCGCCTTGTCAGCTGGTCTCTTCGGGCGACGAGGCGATCCGCTTCCATTATTCCTGTCACAAGGCGCCACGCGCGCCATGCTGCGCGCCGCCAGCAGGTCCGTAACACATCCCAGTACCCACAGGTTGGAGTGGGACGCAACATTTGGAGTCACCGCGCCCTTGTGGATCGACCGAAAATTGAAGATCAACGCGATCGGCGAAGTGTTTGTGCCACTAACAGGTTCGACCGACCGTCCGCTTCGGCCGTCACGCGCGTTCCGGTTCGGGGTCGCGACGGGCTTCTGATCGCTGGCTTCAGGGCTTAGTCACCAACTCCGGCGACCAGGTCGGACGGAGCATTGCGGATCCGCGGGTAACAGTGGTGGAGAGGATGCAAGGCTCAGGATGGCGTTCTTGGCGATGCGTGTCGTTGGTTCCCGCCACAGACGTGCCTCCTCGCGGGTTTTTTCGCCGGTGAGAAACGCTTTCCCGAACGACTGTTGCGAATCATTGTCTCTGCTCGGCCGGTACGGCGAGATTGGATATGTTCAAGACGTACCCATATTCCAGTTGAAAGAGCAATTTCCATGACAGTCGTCGTTCGGGTGTTCCAGCTAGTACCTGACCGAGTAAGTCACTAGCCGGCGCTGAATTTGTGCTCAAGGTAACTACTGTGTACTGCAGCAAGCGCTCCCTCCCATTCGTGTAGATCCTCTCGCCAGTTACTTTGGAAACGCTATCGACGATCGCGCGTATGTTCTCGGTCCCTGAGCCCTGTGTCATGGTGAGCGTGACTGGAGTGCTGAGAAGGGATCCAGTCGCAGGAACGACATGAAACAGCGTTGGCGACTGCATAAGGCGAAACGCGACGCCATCCTTACGGGAGTTATTAAACAGGGTCAAAGCAAAATCGAGATTGCGAGCTACGGCTTCTCGCCCCTGCGACGCAGCTGCCAGGTCGTACTGAAAACTAAAAAAGGCCCGAGGCGGAAACAAGGATCTTCGGCGAGGCGGCGTGCCATCAGGTAGCACCTTAGGTGTTTTATCTACAACCTGCTTCTCCTTATACCGAGGGTCCTCATACGTGATGACACAATGGCACCGATCCTCAACTAATCCGACAGCCTTGTAGATGGGGCGAACATCTTCAACGATAATCTGCTCGAATTGTGCAAACACGAGACTGCCTGTGACGAACAGCATAACGACGACACCAAAACGTACGGAATGTGTTACTGCCATTGTTTTGGTCTCTCTCTGTGCGTGCATCAATACCCTTCAGCGATGTCTGTGCCACTGACGAGTGAAGGCGTGGAGTTTAGACGCGACTCGCTGGCATTCGGTTTGTCACGGATCTGTGATCGATTTGCGCGCCTGCGTCGCCAACGCACGGCAACTTTCCGCTTTTGTCGTCAGACGACGATTCAGCCGATAATTCGTTGTGACGAGACTGGGAGTGAGCCTCATCGTTGCGATTGGCGTCCTGGCTTCTTCGAGTCTGCACGCTAATGGCGCCGTTCCCGCGCCGCTCTCGGAGGTGCTCGCTGAGTATGGGTGCTTGCACATCGCTGACGATGCAGAAGTGCTACAAAACCGAGGTCGGTGGTGGGTGTCGTTGAAACCCTTCACGGGCCGAGATGCCGACTTCGCGTTTTACTGCCAGGCCGCGGCAGATACGCTCACTTCGAGGCTAGTTGTAGTCGTGAGGGGCGAGAACAACCCATGGCGAGGCTGCGACGCTGTCGTTGATTCCTGGCACCAACGATCTGTGCCGTGGTTTCCCTATGGTCTAGCAGTTGTCAACGCGGCACCACGGTACGCACGCCTCACGGACCTCAGCCAGTGGTGGCTGGTCAGCTCATCCAATCCCAAGGTTAGATACGGCCCGGCTGGAGTGAAAGTACCTGACCCAATCATAGACACCACAGGAAGCAGCGGCGCCGGGGGACTCTATGCTTGCTACTCGGGTCAATGGTATCGAATCGGAATTGACTGACGAACGGCCTGACATGTCCTCGGATAATTGCGCTTTGCTTTGACGAAGCTCGCGCGCAGGGTGTTTCCATTGTTGTGCCGTAGTGTTGCAGTCGTTGGCCCTGGAACATGGCCGTGTCAGCAGTCCACGCAACGTCGAACAACACCACGCAGCTGCTGCCGTCGCATCTTGCCCGCCCCTGTCAAATGAATCGCAAAATCACAATGGCCGTGTCCCGATCTCACCGAAACTCGAAAAAGATTGTGCACAATCAGCACCCACTACCGGATTAAGATCGAAACGTGAAAGGTCCCTGTTTCTCGTGTGGCACTGCCGGTGTCTGGGTCGGCCTGCACGACATTCGGCGCGAGCGCGGCGCCGTCGTGACGGTCTGGATCTGTCGATCATGTCAGCACCAATGGACGGTGAAGTCCGAGCGCCCGACGCCAGCCAAAGCCTCCACATCATCGCGCCCACCGCGTCACCGTCGCCATCGGGCGTGATAAACCGTATCGCACCGAGGAATCTGGAACGCGTCGTAGGGGATAGTGTTTTCCGAAGAGAAATACGGTTGCGATTGCGAATCTCGCGGCAGGAGTCAGCGTTCTACCGGAACACTACGCGGGCCGCGACGCCAGTCCGCAGCTGAAAGGAGCCTAATCCAAGATTCGGATAACTGAAACTTACGTTTCTATTAATCGCGTGACCACGGGCATACGGAACGATCGCCCATCGTGAACGCGCCTGAAACGGTAAGTCGATACCAAATGTAAGGCCTGCGGTGAATCGCGGCATCGGCTGTTCCTCAAACGCACCTCTTCCTGTCAGCTTCTGATTAAGAACACTCAACCCGATCAGGAGCCCGGGCTTTATTTTCGCGCGGTGAATCGGATGCAGTGAAAGTAGGCCGGAAATACTCCAGTCCTGATACATTCCATGACTTATGAAGCCATCCCTGAACCGCTGCTGATAATGAAAGGCCTTTGTCCATTCGAACTCGGCACGAAATCCCACGTACTTCGTCCGGTCTGTATTGTCGCGCCCAGCCGCTATGAGCACGCCTATCGTTGTTCCACCGATGCCATCATCGGGACAAGAAGCACAACCAATGCCCGCCAATGGCGACGTCTGCCACGACACGAACGGCCCACCTTGCGTCCAGCCTTGAGCGAAACATGGTTCACTCAAAAGACCGATAGCGAGTGCCAAGAGTGAAAGCGCAATGACTCGCTGACGGCCGGGAGAAAACACCGACCATTATGGATAACGAGGGATGTAATCGCGATAACGTTCAAACGCCTTGCGTGGAGTCATATTCTGTCGGATATGTTATGGGATTGCCGCATGGAGATCCGCCGTTGAGCCCGCAGTTCATGTTAAGCGGAATCCAACGCTTATATCGGTGTTTTCCGGGCCATCGTTTTCATGGCCCCCATTGGTTTATGAGGGGACTCCCCGCTCAGAGGCGTGAGCGCCACCGCTCTCCCCGCGGTCGAAATACCCGCTATCACGCGCCGACTGCTCCACGGCCAAGAGGCTCACGCGATCTCCTGCCTGTCGCCACTCGCAGCGTACCGCGTAATTAGGAACGCGCGTCTGACTGATGGAAGCTCCCCTACTGCGACGCCTTGTGTCTGGCAGTGGCGACATCGCCGAGCTCACGCAGCAACCGTAGAGGCGTGACCACGAGACGTCGACGATCCGTGGCGCAACCTGCCCCGTCCGCCCGGCAGTCTTGAACCTGCCGCGGCCGAGCTAGCGGCTGGCGGACTCCGGAAAGGCCGGCGCCGATGACGTGCGGAATACGGGGGAACGACGCCATTGGATGTTTTGACGGACTCTCTCCAGATGCGCTTCGCGTTTCTTTTCAAGAGCGAGCAACCGCTCCTGAACAAACAACGCTGACAGCCACGGCAGCAAGGCGTATCGCTCGGGCTTGCCAGCCAGGCGTACGTGATGGCTGCGTCGCGGGAGCTCAGGGGGATCGGATTGCGCAAGTAATTCTGTTATTGCCTGACGGCGTTCAAAATCGGTCTGCATGATGTCTGTCCTCCCGGCGATTCAGTAGAGCAATCCAGTCGCCAGCGCGGAGTCAAGTCGGTTCAAGCACTTACACATTTGGACGATTTCCGAAATGCGCCGAATCGAAGCAGCGAGTCTTATTCCGACACAACTACACGCTGGGCACGCCTGCCCCTCCCGGCGGGATCGTGATTGTTGGGAAGGCTCGCATCCAGGCACTCGAGGCACGGAACGACACCCTTGAACAGCGCTGCGAAAACTTGAACAGCGCGTACTCGAGGACGATATTCGCCGGTCCGGCGCAGCATCGATCCCCGAAGCGCTGCGCCTCGCCCCCGGAATCCAAGTCGCGCGCATCAACGCCGGTACGTGGTCTATTGGCATGCGCGGGTTTGCGGATCGACTTGCTCGTTCGATGCTGGTGCTGATTGATGGCCGCGCGGTGTATTCACCGTTGTTCGCCGGCACCTACTGGGAAGTCCAGGACACGTTGCTCGAAGACATCGAACGGATCGAAGTGATTCGAGGGCCCGGCGGCACGCTGTGGGGTGCCAACGCCGTGACCGGCATCATCAACATTGTTACCAAGACCGCATCGGACACGACGGGGATCGTCGCGACGGTCGAAAGCGGCTCATCAGATCGCGGCGTAGTGGGATTTCGTTACGGAGCCCGGGCAGGGGACGCATGGAACTATCGGGTATACGGCAAAGGGTTCGACCGGGCCGCGCAATTCCACTCAGACAATCAGAATTACGACCGGTTCAGAATGGCACAAGGAGGATTTCGCGCAGACTGGACGCCGTCGGGTGCCAGAACGCTCACGATACAAGGAGACATCTATGCGGCGCGGCTGGGTCAGCGCTCGACAACGACGACATACACGGCGCCATTTTCACAGACCGTGAACATTGACGCGCCGCTCTCCGGCGGCAACGTGCTTGCTCGTTGGAGTGGGTCGCTTCACGCAGGCTCCAGTTTCCAATTGCAGACGTTCTACACGAGAACCAACCGTGACGAGATTCCCGTAAAGGAAAATCGCGACACCTTCGACGTGGACTTTCAGCAAACGCTGCGCCATTGGCAGCGACACCAGCTCGTCTGGGGACTTGGTTACCGTGTGTCGTCGGGACGTATCGCCGCACTCGAGCCCACGCAGTTCTTCCCGGCCAACCGGACAGACAATCTGTACAGCGGTTTCGTGCAGGACGACATTGCGGTCGTCCCCAACCGGCTCCGCGCAACTATTGGATCAAAGGTCGAGCACAACAACTACACCGGCATCGAGCTGCAACCCAGCGCCAGACTCGCGTGGACGCCCAACTCTGCCCACACTGTCTGGGGGTCGGTCACACGGGCCGTCCGGACGCCGTCTCGTGTGGAGACCGACTATACGACGGTGGGTCTGCTGAACCCCGCCGTACCGCTTTTCGTGCGACTGGAGCCGAATCCTGAGTTCACTTCCGAAGAACTCGTCGCATACGAAACCGGCATCCGCGTTCGACCTGCTGAGTCTGTCTACCTCACGTTCTCGAACTACTACAACGTGCACGATGATGTCCTCAGCACGGAAGTGTTTGCGCCTCTTCCGGAACCGGCGACAAATCCAGTCCGTTTAATCGTTCCGGTGACGTTCGGCAACGGCCTCGACCGGCGCAGCTACGGCACAGGGATCACGTCGGACGTCAGGCCGTTACCCTGGTGGCGCTGGACAGCGAACTACTCCTACCTCCGGATTCAGCTCTCGAAACAACCAGGCAGTCTCGACGGATCGCAGGAGCGACGCAACGAGGGGCTCAGCCCGCGCCATCAGGTGCAGATACAGTCTTCGATCGACATCGGTCCTCGATGGTCGTTCGACGCATTCGTGCGTTACATCTCAGAGCTGCCGTTCACACCAATCCCAAGCTACTGGACGTCGAACGTGCGTGTTGGGTGGCAGATCACGCCTCAACTCGACATCGCTGCGGTCGGCCAGGATCTGAATCAAGCTCACCATGTCGAGTGGCCAGGCGGGTCTGGCGTGAACGTGGAAATCGAGCGGAGCGCATACGTCAAGATCACGTGGCGCAGGTGAGGGGCTTAGGCTCCAGACCGGAGGGCCTGAGCCCGAAGTCCGCGATGACGACATCGAACGGAAGGTGGTTGGGGCAGTTGGGGTTGTGCGTTGGGATCGCCGGGGATGCAGCGGCCGTTAGCTGCGACGAAGTCAGAGCGGTCTGCTCCAAAAAACCATTGTTTAGCGGAAGTCAAACTCATCGAGATACCGATCAAGGTTCTTGTGAGACACTTGATGGAACGATCCCGAATGCCCTGACCAGGAAGAAGGTTAAGCTCGACTAACCCGACGCAATGACTGAGACACCGAAGCCCACGCCGCAGTCAGGAGAGCCAGTCATCTTCAAGAAAGAGGATGGCAACTATCGGGTGTCACAGATTACTGGTGACATTACCGAGCCCCTTCTTATTCAGGACGAGATCGCGAATCTGGAAGACGCGAAGCGCGTGGCCAGAGAAGTCCTGACTGGCGGTCAGACCTGGTATCACGACTACCGGGATCCGCCTGACCATCTTGAACCGCTCCAGTAAGTCCTTCAGCCCCGGAACAGCCACGAATTATGCCTCGCAACATATGTATGCCGAGCCGAGAAATGACAATCGCGAAGATTGGTTCGTACTCCAGTGGTCGAGCAGTGCCGGCAGTCCGACGACGAATCGGTGCCGATGATACGACTCGGTGAACTCGAGCGTTTCTCCACCGCTCCTTGGTATTTTCGTCAATAGCTAGACGCGTCCTCGATTTCGAATTGATCGAGATGAGTGCCGACTCGCTTTTGAAAAAACGTTTGGTGCCGCAGATAAAGCGCAATGCAGTTCTTCATTCGTGCTCCCGTCGTGTGGGCACGAATGGACGATCAAACCCGATGCGTCTTCAGCAGATCAGTAACCCCGCGGCGCTGGACGGAATGACGACGGGCAGCATAAGCTCAAGCCGCTTTCGCTTCCGGAGTCGCCCCGATATCGCCGCGAGTGGCCGTTTTTTCTCGCCTTCGATTTGCTGCGGCTCGAAGGGCGGGACGCTTCCGGAAATTGCTGCGCGCGTCTGAGTCGATGCAGACGATCTCGCCATCCATTAGCGCGTCGGTCGCGTGTTTCAACTCGAACAGCCAGTCGGGGTGGCTGAATGCCTCTGGCACGCGCACCAGCGGCATGGGAATGCAGCGCATCTCCCCAATATAGAGGCGGGGAAGTTGGGTCGATTGCTCGCAGTCCAGGCAGACACAACACGGTTGATGCCACGATTGCAGCCTGACATGCGCGCGGGTGAAGGGACGAGTGATTCGTGCTCGCACTCAGTAGAAAGCGGCGTTTTCGTGTCGAACGCGCGCTGAGCCGGCGTTCGTTACTGTGCGCGAGGATAAGCTGGCTCGCTAGGTGACACCAATCTGACCGATGGTGGCGGGCTACGGGCAGGTGTTTGAGACCACCTTTACGGACTTCACGTTCAGAGTCCCGACGATTTTCATCCCTGGGACCCCTGCGATATCTTTCGACGTCTTGTCGCTCGATATCGTGCCGGTCAACTCCACTTTGTGACCGAGATGCGCCTTGAAGTCGGCTCCGACGAGAGCGTAAGACATCATCTTCGGAGTTGCGCTCGCCTCGGTGCCGGGCCTGTTCTGTGTGTCCACATCTGGATCAGTGGCGACAATGGCGTGGTCGAGTCGGTACCGGGCGTCAGATTGAGCCACGCACCCGGTAATCGTCGACGGCTTCATGCTGTCCGTGCTGGTCGCTGGCTTTTGGTCCTTGACCGGCGGCATGTTCTGCTGTCCCGCTTGCGCCGGCACTGCGCCGACAAAGCCGGCCAGGAAAACGGCCGTTAAGATCTTCTTCATTTCGATCTCCCTGCAAACACCTCTCCATCATCCAACGATCTCGGCATCGTGCTCCCCACATTCGGCTGGCGACCTGGGACTTCGCGCTCGCCGACCGTATATGGCGGCTTCGGCTCGCTCTCCGGCGGCGGATCGTCAATGGGTTTGGGCGGAGGCTCGTCCGTGGGTGTGGGAGGAGCAGACGGAGGTTTGGGCACGCCGGGCGGAGGGGTATTCGGAGGATTCGGATTCGGTGGTGCGTCGGGAATATTCGGTCCTTCGGGAGCTGCGTTACGCCAGCGATCGGCGCCCATGGTTGCACCTCAGCGGAATAAATTTATGGCCCAGTGGCTGGGCGGAGCACGCGACGAACGCTTCAGCAATCGCTCCTACCACCATAACGAGAACCAAGGCACCTTGCAGCAGACGCGCGAAGACACGGCGAGAGCTCGGTTCGCCGTGTCATCAGGTTGTTTCAGGTCAGGGCGCTTTCGGACTGACAGGGCACGCGCCTGGCACTTCTTTAAGCGACACGACTTCGAACTCCGCGAGATCGACGCGGTCTTTGCCGATCACCTTATCAGCCTGACTAGGTGCAGGAGTGTCGGCCGGTCGAGCAGTGGAGTCTCCGGCTTCTCTATCGAGTTGTCCGGTCACCTCGACCCGTTTTCCAACAACTGCCTTCAATTTAGAGTCGTCTGCGTGCTCGAGTTTGTACATCGCTCCGAACTGTGCGGTTCCCGACGTGCCGGCGGCTCCCGGTGTAGAAGCAGGCGGCGCTTGCTTGATTTCCGCGAGAATATAGTCCTCGAGGATGCCTGCCTTCTCGGCGATGTTCGGCGAGCGCCCGGGAACATCTTTCTCCTGGAAAACGCAGCCGACGATTGTGGTGTTCGCCCGTTGAGTGGTCGCCCCGGTGCTCGGCAGGGCCGGGCGTGTCTGCGGCGAGCTTGACGGCGATGGCGCCTGTGCCGAAATCAACACGCCCGAGCAGACAATGGCGGCAAGCGAGGAAGCGACGTGTTTGTTGACCATTCTTTGCTCCTGTGATTCATCTGAGACGCCAACTTCTCGGTGCAACGATTGCGCCAACCGTAATGGCGCTCGACACATCCGTTGCGATTCAGAGAGATCGTGATTGCTCGTGAACAGGAGTGGTAATTCTTACCGGCAGGCTGGCGGTCACATTTCGCACAGAGAAGTCGTTGGCTCGCGGCTGCGAACTCGGCCCCGGTAGCTCGAACGCACGGATTTGAACGTTGGACTGCTGATGGTGAGTTATGTAGAGCCTGCGCCTGGACACGATCTGGAACTCGTTGGAAGCGATGTGTTGGGCGTGCTGCTGACCGTGTCGGCATCGCGGCCCTGCAATGCCACCGTGATACTCGACATCGTGAACACCGCTCCGAGAGCTGCTTCCCGAGAACTAAGTTCTAAGCGGGTTGCTGTGACCTTTCCTGTCGCAGTCGGAGATATACCGTCCGTGCTCGGCCGCCCCTGAGAAATCTGCGAGTGGGTTGGATAGGGGCACCATATCGACAGAATGTCCAAACTCGAAGAACTGCGTTCCGGAAATCATCACACGCACGTTGTGGCATCCGCCAGCTTGCCCATCGTTATCCGGACCGATTTTTTTTGGATTCTGTCCGCAGTCGCATCGTTCAAATCCGTTCGGAATAAATCGCCACGCGCGTCGAACTCCGCCGTCACGACTTGATCCGGCAAGATTACGCTGCCATTTCGTGGGCCCTGTTGAAACGATAAACGTCGAAGCGCTAACGGCATTCAGAAACGCCTTCCGTGACGACGCCATTGAGCCATGATGACCGGCTATCACAATGTCCGCGCTGAGTTCGCTGGTGCAGCACGCGAGAAGCACGCCCTCTATTGAGGTCGTAGCGGTGCTACGCCGGATTCTTGCGACCTCCCGCTTCGCCCTGTGTCAGGACGCCTGGCTCGAGGGATTCACCGTCAGCGACCTCGATCCGGCAAAGCTGACAGCGGCCGTCCTTCGGTCAAGAGCTTTTGTGGATCGACGGTTTGAGTGTGGACGGGCGCAGCGACCGAGACGCAGAGCGAGGCCGACACACCCAGCGGTGACCGGGCTCGACTCGCGACGAGACGTTCTCCTTGCCAACGCGGTAGTCTAGGGAATAGGTTCTTCAACACTCGTCGGCATGCGCACAATCTGACCCACCAAGGAATAGACGTCGGCGAAAGTCAGTGGACATCGACAGAGGAATTCCTTCGCAAATTCATCCAAAGCTCGGGCGCACAGGCCGGCCATCTTCTCGCCGTCAAGCAGGCGGGCGATAAACCGCAGCCGTTCATCCACCACGTGACAGCGTGCCCCGTCCTCTCGAGGGGGAGAAGTGTCACCTATGCGCCCGGAATGAAGTGTTACGCTCTGTCCAAGAAGGACAACGACAGAGAAGACTCTCTCTCTCCGGACGACTTACATCTGCGCAGTACGGAAGCGCCCGACCGTCGCGGCGGAAATCCTGGCCAGCCACGCCTTCGCCGCGTCGCTGACGAGCACGCGCTCGAGCGCGTCGAACTTTACATATGCAACAGGAACGAGCAGTAGTGTCAGCAACAGGCACAGCGACTGCCCGCCGATGATCGTCACCGCAATCGCCGCCCGTCCAGTGCCGCCGATGCCGATCCCGAGCGATGTGGGGATAAGCCCCGCGATGATCGCCGCCGTCGTCATCAGAATCGGCCGCAGCCGCGTCCGGCACGACTCGACAATTGCATCGCGAATCGGCAGCCCGCGCGCGCGCAGCACGTTGGCGTAATCCACCTGCAGGATGGAGTTCTTCTTCACAATCCCGAGCAGCAGGAGCATGCCGAGTGCGCTCCACAGGTTCAACGTCCGGCCCGTGGCCCACAGCGTGAACAGCGCGAACGGCACGGCAATCGGCAGCGCCATCATGATGACGATCGGCTGGAGGAAGCTCTCGAACTGCGACGCGAGCACCATGTACACGAAGATCATCGCAAGGCAAATCGCCATGATCAAGTTGGCCGTCGTCTCGTCGAGAATCCTGGACTGCCCCTGGAGACGGTACGACATCGTGCCCGGCATGTTCAGCCCCGCCAGCGTCCGGCGCACGTCCGCGGCTGCCTGATCGAGCGCATATCCCTCTGCCACGTCGGCGATGAGATTGACCGTGAACTGGCGGTTCGAGCGCGAGAGCGTGGTCGGTCCGAGGCCGCGCTGGAGCGTCGCGATGTTGTCGATGCGCACCGGCCCCGAGGCTGACGGCACAGTGAGCCTGCCGATTTCCTCGATATCGCGCCGCTGTTCCTCGCGCACGCGGATCTTCACCGGATACTGCTCGGCCGACTCCTTGTAGAACGAGATCTGATCGTCGCCCGACACCGCCAGCCGCAGCGTGTTGCCGACCGTCGCCATCCGCACGCCGAGATCCGCCGCGCGCTTGCGATCGACGGCGACGTGAACCTCGGGATTCGACAGGCTGAGACCGATCTTCACGTCCGTGAGGCTGGGCAGCTTCTGCGCCGCCGCCAGCGCACGCGTCGAGTACTCCGCGATCTGCGCGAGGTCGGGCCCGAGGATATTGGCGGAGATGGCAAATCCGCCGGTGCCTTCACCGCTGCCGAGCGCATTACGCGACGTGACGCTCGGCCGGTAGCCGGGAAACGCGGCGAGCCGGCGCCGCATCTCGTCGATCATCTCAGCTTGCGTGTTCTCACGGTCCTCGATCGGCTCTGCCTGACAGATCAGGTGGATGTGCGTCGCCGCGCCGGAACCCCCGGACACGCCGATCGACGGCTCGATATGGGCGACCCCTTCGATGCCGCTGACGGCCTTGAGCAGCTTGAACGCCACCTCGGTCGAGCCCTCGAGGGATGTTCCCTCAGGCGCGTCGAGGTGCACGATCCACTCACCCATGTCTTCGTCGGGCACGAATTCACGGCCGACCATGCTGTTCAACGGGAACATCATGAGCACCGTGACCGCCGAGATGCCGATAATCGCGCGCGGATGATCGAGCGACCAGTTGAGTGCGCTCGTGTAGCGCTGGTCGATCCAGTGAAAGAAGCCCGCTTCCTTCGATTTATGGTCGGCCACGCCGTCGGCCGGCTTCAGGAAGCGCGAGCTGAGCATCGGGGTCAGCGTGAAGCTCACGAGCATCGACACCATAATGGCGAACGCCATCGTCCAGCCGAACGGGCTGATGAACCGCTCGGCATAGCCCTCCATGAAGGCGATCGGCAGGAAGATGACGACGAGCGACAGCGTGGTGGCCATCACGGGGAGCGCGACCTCGCGCGTCCCTTGAATCGCCGCTTCGAATGGAGAGCAATGCTTTTCCTCGATGTAGCGGAAGATGTTCTCGAGCACGACGATCGCGTCGTCGATGACGATGCCGACAGCCAGGGTAATCGCCAGCAGCGTCATGTTGTTCAGCGTGAACCCCATGATCCGCATCAGCGTGAAGGTGGCGATGATCGAGGCGGGAATGGCGAGCGCCGAGATGATGACCGCACGCAGGTTGCGGATGAAGAACATGACGACGAGGGCGGCGAACAGCGCGCCGAAGACGAGGTGCTCTTCGAGCGACGCGACAGACGCGTAGATGAAGCGCGAGTCGTCCCGGATGAGGGTCACCTCCACGCCCGGCGGCAGCGCGCGTTCGACGCGATCGAGCGCCGTACGCACGCCTTCTACGACGGCAACCGTGTTCTCTCCCATCGCCCGGCGGATGTCGATCATCACGGCCGGCGTGTCTCCCAGCCATACGGCGCTGGTGGGCCGCTGCGACGTGTCTTCGGCGCGGCCGATGTCGGCGATGCGGATCGGCGTTCCCTCCTTGGTCGCGATGACGATGTTGTTGAAGTCTTCCGAGGCGTCGACACGTCCCAGCGTCCGCAGCAGCAGCTGCCCTTTGCCCTGCTCGATCGTGCCGCCGGGAATCTCGACGTTCTCTGCGACGACCGCGTCGCGCACCTGGCTGATCGACAACCCGTACGAATTGAGCTTCTCGATGTCGACGACGATGTGGATTTCCCGCGCCCGCCCACCTGTGACGCTCACCTCGCCGACGCCGTTGACCGTCTGGATGCCGCGGGCAATCTGCTTCTCAGCCAGCTCGGTGAGCGTCCGCAGGCTCATCGATTTCGACGAAACGATGAGCGACATCACCGGATCGGCGTCCGGATCGATCTTCGTGATGACAGGGGGCAGCAGATTCGGCGGCGCCGTCCTGATGGCGCCCGCCACTTTCTCGCGGACGTCGTTGACGGCGTCGTTGAGATCGCGCTCGAGCACGAAGCGGACGGTGATTCGCGCCTGCCCTTCGGAAATACGGGCCTGAATCTCGTCGATACCGGATACACCGCTGATCGCCTGCTCCATCGGTTCGACGACCGACGTGGACATCTCGTCGGGACTGGCGCCTGGCAGCGACAGAGAGACGCTGACAGTCGCCGGGTCCGCTCTCGGGAACAAGTCCACCCCGAGCCCGCGGAACGAAAACGTTCCGAGCACGACGAGCGACATCACCAGCATCGTCGCCGACACCGGCCGACGGACGCAGAATTCGGATAACATCGGAATCTCCCTAGCTGGTCACGGCGACGAGCTCGCCGCCGTTCAACGTCTCAACGTCCGACGCGACGACTACCTCGCCGGCCTTGACGCCATTGGTCACTTCGATCCTGTCGCCGAGCCGCTCGCCCACCTGCAGCTCGCGCATCTCCAGTCGATTTCCGCTGACCACGAACACCCGGTTCACGCCATACCGGTACTGCAGCGCCGCGAACGGCAGGGTCAACACCTCGTCGACCTTCCCGCTCTCCACATGGACGCGCGCGAACGTCCCCGGCTTCAGCGCTCCGTCCGCGTTGGGCACGATGGCTTCGAACGGAAACGCGCGCGTGCCCGTGTTGACCGCCGGGCTGATGCGGGTGACCTTTCCTTGGAAGGGACGGTTCGGGTAGGCATCCACCTGCAGGTCCACCGGGCGACCGTTGTCGATCCAGGGCGCCATCCTCTCGGGAATTTCAGCGATCACCTTGAGGGGATCGAGCCGCACGATGGCCAACACGGGCATCTGCGCCTTCACGAGCTCCCCCAGATTGATCAAGCGCCGCTCGACGTATCCGTCGAAGGGCGCGCGGATCTCGGTGTCGCGAAGCTGCCGTTCCGAGAGCTTCGTTTGCGCCTCGGAGGCCGTGATGCTGGCGCTCAAATTCCTGGCGTTCTGCAGCGCCACTTCGTAACCCGCCTGTTTGGTCTGTAACTCTGCCTGCGCGTCGTCGAAGGCCTGCTGCGCAATGAGCTCGCGCTTCAACAGCTCCTTAGCACGGTCGAACGCGCTGCGCGCTTGCACAAGCTCGGCACTGGCTCTCCGCACGTCCGGTGTGTTCTCTGGTTCCGGCAGATTCCGGGGGTCCGACGCGCCGTACTGCGCGAGCGTGCGCGCGAGCACCGCCTGCTGCTGCTGGTAGGCATACTGCTGCCTCTCGTTGTCGAGCCGCACGAGCACCTGGCCGGCCTGCACCCGATCGCCCAGATCGGCCAGGATGGCGCGCACCGTGCCGTCAGCTTCCGACGAGACCGTCACCTGATCGACCGCGGTGAGGGTACCGACCACGTCAACGGCCCTGCGAACCGACTCGCGCTGCACGGGCACGACGTTGACCTTCTTTGGCTGGCCGTCGCCCGCTACGGCCTCGGCCCTATCGGATCGCGAACAACCGGAGACGGTTGCGGCAAGGGCAGCAACGAGCGCCAGCTTCAGAACCGGGCGCAGGACGAGTGAGCGAAGCAGGTCCATGGTTATCACGGGTTAGTTGTGAGTTCGATCGAAGTATACGATCCCAACCGATTCGACGGAACTGCTGCGAAGTATTAGACCTTTTGGGTATGCCACACCCAGCTACTCATATCTCAACGCCACGAGCGGCTCGACGCGGGCCGCGCGGCGGGCGGGAATATAGGTCGCCGCCAAGGCGACTATGCCCAGGAGCACCGCCATCACGGAAAACGTGACGGGATCCAAGGGCTGCACATCGAACAACAGACTGACCAGCACGCGGCTGGCGGCCCCAGCAGCGAGAAGTCCTACTGTAATTCCAGCCAGTACCACGAGGAGTGCTTCGTAAAGCACTAGGGCTGCGATTGAACGGGACGACGCTCCGACCGCAACGCGTACGGCAATCTCCCGCGTTCGCTCTAACGATGACTGCTGCACAATCCCATAGATCCCGATGGTCGCAATGACAATTGCGAGAACGCTCAAGAATCCTATTGTCGATGCACTGAACCGCCAAGGTGCAACGGCGTTACCGACGATGGCTTCCATCGTCGTCGCGCCTTCCACAAGCGCCATCGGCTCCAATCGAAGCGCTTCAGCTCGAATAACGCGCGAGAGCGGCAGCGGGTCATTCCTGGTCCGCACCATGAAGTGCTTTACCGGCTCGTTGGGACGCTGAAGGTAGGGTACGTACAAGTCAAATCGAACATCGGTGATTCCTCGGTACCGTGCGTCGTCAACGACGCCAACGACGGTGGACCACATCGGCTTTCCATTCACGTCCTTTGGGGCACCGGGCGCCAGGAGCCGTTTCCCTACAGCCTCCTGTCCTGGCCACAGGCGTCGTGCCAGACCATCGCTGACAATGACAACCTGCTCTCCGCGAGTGTCATCTGCGTCAGTAAAGGTGCGGCCCCGCCGCACATGCATGCGCATTGCCTCAATGTAGCCGGGGGTAATCGCTTCATAATTCGTCGCTGGATTGCGCTTGAGATCCTCTACTCGTTGTCCTTCGAGGAGAATGCTGGCGTCTGTACCGATACCTGCGTGCTCCAGTGGACGCAGAAAGATCGCGCCTGCCGCCTCCACATCCGGCAAGCCGCGAACCCGCTCCAGCAGCGCTGTGTAGAAGATGTTGCGCCGCTCTGCAGACGCATCTGGCACCGTAATATCGATCGTGAGCACGTTGGTTGGATTGAACCCGAAATCCAGCCGCGTGAGCTTCACGAAGCTGCGGCCGACCAAGCCCGCCGCAACCAGCAGCATCATGGCAATCGCGATTTGCGCAACGACGAAAGCTCGCCTCAGCCGTAGCGATCGCGTCATCCTGGAGCCGCCGGTTTTGAGTACGTCAGCAATATTCCAACGTGACGTATGGAGCCCAGGAGCCAGCCCGGCCAGCGTCGCCGCCATGAAGCAAGCAACCCATGCGAACATCACAGTACGGACGTCGAAGCGAACAGTGTCGAGGCGTGGCACGTCGGTCGGTGCGAGTCTGAGGAGGCCGTCCGATGTGAGTTGCGCGATGAATATTCCCAGCAGACCAGCCACGGTCGAGAGGACGAATGCTTCGGCGAACGACTGCCGTATCAGACGCGGTCGGCTGGCTCCCATGGCTATCCGTGTCGCAATTTCCTGTTTTCGGCCGGACGCGCGGATCAAAAGTAGTGTGGCGACGTTCGCGGACGCGATGAGCAAGACGAGTCCGACAGTGACCGAGAGCGCGACGAGGGCTGCCCGCGTCTTGCCAAAGATATGCTCGCGGATCGGCGTGAGAACGGCATCCATGCCAGGCGCGAATGCATCGCCAGCGTTCCGGCCAATGAGCGCCGAAACTTCTGTATGCGCGCTTTCGAGTGTGACGTCTGCCTTGAGTCGCCCAACGACGAAGAGAACGCCAAACCAAGGTGTTTCCAGCGCATCGATCCGCCATTCCGCGCTCGCCTGTGCGAGCTGAGGGACAACGGGAACCCATAGTTCGACACCACGCGGGTAGTCAAAACTGTCCGGCATCACGCCAAAGACGGTATATGGTTTCCCTCCGAGGATCAGCCGCCGCCCGACGATCTCCGGGTCGCTCCCAAACCGACTGACCCACGACCGATGACTCATGACGGCAACATCCGCGGAGCCCGTCCGATCATCGTCTTGCAGCAATGTTCTACCCAACGCTGCGCCAGTGCGCATCACCTGGAAGAAAGACCCGGACACTGCTGCGACAGGAAGCGTCGTCAACTCATCGCCTTGGCGCAGGAGCAAGCTCCAGTTCACGGAGCCGATCGCGGCCAGCGATTCGAAACTGTGCGCGCTTTTCTGCCAGGATCTGAATGTCCAATGTGAGACTTCACCTATGGTGGTGGGATTCGCGCGTTCGCGCGGCCAGATCACGACCACACGATCCGGGTCGGCAATCGGCAACGGCCGCACAAGCACCTTGTCGACCACGCCGAAGACGGCGGTATTCGCGCCAATGGCGAGAGCCAGCACGATTATGGCGGTGAAAGAAAAGCCAGGACTTTTGGCCAGCGTTCGTATGGCGTAACGCACGTCCTGCATGAATCCATGCATCGTTGGCAAGCTTTCACTGTCCCCCAACGTGTGGCGAAAGTTGTTTGAGAATCCGTTCCCGCTGTTCAGCTGGAATCGCGTACTCCTGTCCGCCACAATGAGGGCACCGCGCAGTCAGTCTGCCTGCCGCCAGCTGATTTTTTAGTTCGACCTTAGAGAAGGATTCGTCAACATTGTGGCCTTTCGGACACCGCCAGGAGAAGGCGACCTTTGTGCTCATAGGCGGACGTTCCACGTTGAATGTCGGTTAGTGTTTGCGTGCCTTCGGCTGTGCTGGTGGCGCAGGTGAAGGCAACTCTCCACGATTCGCACGGTCCATCAACCGTTGCACGACGCCGCGAACTTCATCGAGGTCCTGTTGCATCTGCGCCATCCGCTGAAGTTGCGTGCGCAGCTCCTTCTCCATGTTCTGGATGTGCGCGTCCACCGCTTCAAGTGATTCGATATTCGCGGCTCGCCCCTTCGCTCCCGTTTTACCCCGTGGTCCTTCAGGGCCTGCGGGACCGGTAGCCCCTCGGGGACCACGAGGGCCTCGCCGTTGTTCCTCAAAGCGTTTCACGCCCGGTTTCTTCTTCCACACTCTCCGGTCATTTTACTCCGCGTGCATCTGCGCTCGCTCTCTCGGCCTTGAGGAGGTGATGCATCCGTTCGCTACACGCTCGATCTTCCTCTCTTTTAGAGCCTGCAGCCGCCTCGCCTGCTGCGAGAGTCCTGGCCAAGCCTCAGCCTCCGAAAGTGTGCCTTTACTCGGAAGCCTTCGGGAGGCTCGGCATGTTGCCCATTCCTACCGCGAACAAATTGCTCGCCACATTGCCGGTGGCGGATCGCGAGCGCATTTCGTCGTATCTCACGACGGTTCCTGCGCCGTTCAAACACGTGTTCTATAAGACAGGATGCCACGATTGACCATGTGTATTTTCCTGCAGCGGCGCATGGTCTCCCTTATTAAAACAATGGAAGACGGCGGCGCCGCTGAAGTGGGAACCATTGGGAACGAAGGGATCGCCTACCGAGGCCATTGTGCAGGTCGAGGGAACTAGTGACCCATACAAGATGCCGGTCGCGGCTTTCATGACCGAGATGCAACTGCAGGGGGCATTTTTTAGTAAGGTGATTCGTTATAGTCAGGCTCTCGCCCTTCAAATCCAACAGACGAGCGCGTGCAACGCACTGCACCCCGCCGAGCAGCGATGTTGCCGCTGGCTGCTGATGACACGCGATCGCGTGGGAAGCGATGAGCTGAAACTGACGCACGATTTCCTGGCCATTCCTCGCTTCCGCTGGCGGCGCTGCCGCAGTGGCGTGCATCGCGAATCGATCCGATCGCAGCGGTCAGATACGAGTAGCGATCCTGTCCGGCCGAGCAAGCTGCTATCTGAGCACGGAGGTGCAACGTTCTACGCTTCGTCGTTACACATCGAAAGGATCTCGCTGAGATGATGAATGAAGGGTACCTGATGGGTGCAGGGCCAATAAGGCGTGACCTTCCAAACCGCGTGCAGTCCAGCCCCCAAGGCACCGCCAATATCAGTGTCAGGATGATCGCCCACGAAGATCGCCTCGGACGCCTGCACTTTACATCGAGCCAAGGCGCGATGAAATATTTCAGCGTCAGGCTTTCGCACGCCTTCCGTTTCTGAAATCAGGATCACGTCGAACCATGAGGAGACACCGAGCGAATCGAGCTTCCGTTGCTGGCGTTCCGTGCCGCCGTTCGTGATCACGCCGAGTTTGATGTGGTTCCGCCGCAGCGTTTGTAGCGTGAGACGCGTATCCTGTGACAACTCGCACTTGTCGTCATATGAGGTCCAAAAGTTCTCCATCAAACGCTCGATCAGCTCAGGCGCAAGTAGGTACTCGCCAACAACCGTCGTGTACAACGCGCGCTTGTTGGCATATCCGCAATCATCAAGCTGGAGGACGCGTCGTATGAAGTCCGCCTTCTGCACGGATCGCAGCTCGTGCTGGAAGGCATCGTATTGGTCGGTGACAACCCTGCGAACCAGAGCCTCTCGGTCGTAGAGGGTATCGTCGAGATCAAACAGGACTGCTTTAATTGGCACCGTGTGCGGCCATTATCTGATAAGACCCACGCCGCCGCCCACCGCTCCGGAGCGCAGCCGCATGCGAGCGTGAGACCAGAGGAACACAAACGCCGCTCCCAAGAGGGCACCCGCCAAGTCTGGGACCAAATCACGCACTCGACAATTCCCTGATCCCGTTACCGCTTGCGCACCCTCGACCAAAGCCCCCATCACGACCGTCGCCGCTCCCGCGCGAACGTAAGCAGAGCGCGTGTCCATCCGAAGTTGCCCGCTGGTGATCACAAAGAACACTGCAAATAGCACGATGTGCGCGTAGTTCGTCATCGAGTGAAGAGCAAGCGGGAGATCGAGGGCGAGTTGACAAGGCCGAGGATTCAACTGGAAGCCGACGCTGATGGGAAAGTACGCCAACCCGAGCACAACGTACGAGAAGTAAGCCGAGCGATTTCCGCGCACGGCCAAAACCGCGAGTCCCCAGATTGCCACAGACAGTAGCCACATCGCAGTTTGATCGTCCCTTCCGTCAAGAGAACTATGTCCCGGACGCGTTCAGTCATGTCTCAACGCCACGAGCGGATCGACGCGGGCGGCACGGCGAGCTGGAAGGTAGGCACCCAGCACCGCGACACTGGCAAAGACGACGGCGACGACAACGTATGTCGGCGGATCGAACGGCGTCAGACCAAAGAGCATCGATTGCAGTTGGCGCGTCACCCCAATCGCGGCGGCAAGCCCGAGCACGATTCCGATCGCCGCCAGCACACCGGCGCGCCCCAAGATCATCCTCAGTACCTCCGATTTCTCGGCGCCGAGCGCCAGTCGAACCCCGATCTCGCGCGTAGATTGGGCTACTGTGTGCGCGATCACACCGTAGATGCCGATCGCCGACAGCACCATGGCCAGACCGGCGAATATCGACAGCAGCACAAGGATGAATCGCGTTTCACGTGTTGCATCTTCGACGTATCCAGCCATCGGCCGCACGTCGTACACGGGGCGCTTGCCACCGAGCGCCTCGAACGTCGTCCGTGCAGCGCCGGCCAACTGCATCGGTTCACCGGCGACCCTCATGACGATTGCGAGATCACCCAAACCCTGACGATTGTAGGGAAAGTAGATCTGCGGGCGTCCTTGCTCGCGTAAAGTCTCGGCGTGAACGTGAACGACGACGCCGATGACCTCCATCGGAATAGCTTTCGGTACAACCCGCCACAGCTGCTTGCCCACAGCGTAATCCCCCGGCCACGCCTGCTCGGCAAACTGTTCATCGACGATGACCACCGATCTCCGCTGGTCGATGTCTGTCGCTTCGAAATCCCGGCCGGAGCTGAGACGGATACCCATGGTACGGAAGTATCCGGGCAACGTGGTGTGCCATGCCGCCATCAACTCATCACGCGATCCTGCTGTCACGAATCGGTCAGCGAACGACGTTCCCTCCAGCGGTAGCGGGCGAACGGCGCTCACAGACTGCATGCCTGGCAACGACGACAGCCGGTCAATCGCTGCCTTGTAGAACTGCCATCTCTGGTCAGATTGCGGCAAAGTTCGAGGACTCACTTGTGCCTGCATCGTGAGAATGTGTTCGACTTCAAAACCGATGTTCACCCCGTGTAAAAGCACGATGGTTTTGATCATTAGACCGGCTCCAACGAGCAGCACAACCGACAAGCCGATCTCACCGATGACGAGTGCGGCGCTGAGCCGCCGTGTCGGTGCGTGGACGGTGCGCCCACGATTGAGCACGTGCGCCCCATTGAGCCGTGCGGCATACAAAGCCGGGCCGAGGCTGAAGATCAGGACCGCTGTGAGCGTGATGGCGAGGGCGAACATCAGGGTGCGAGCATCAACGGTCACGTTCACTGGCGGCAACGTCGATGGACGCAACCAGATCAGAATGCGGCCAGTCCAATGGGCGATGACGACACCTGTGAGTCCACCGATCGTTCCGAGGACGAGACCCTCCGTCACGAATTGGCGCAGCAGCCGGCCGCGTCCGGCGCCGACCGCCGTTCGCACGGCGATTTCATTCAATCGGCCGGCAAGCCGAGCAATCATGAGGTTGGCGACATTTGCGCACGCGATGAGTAGAACGAGACCGACGGCGCCCAATAGTGCAACCAGCGCTGGCCTTACGCCAGCGACGGTGTCGCCGTGCAGCGGCTCAACGTACAGCCGCAAAGGTGTGCGGCCATAGCTGCTCTGATGTTCGGCTGTAAGACGCGTGCCTAGTACGCCCAGCTCTGCACGCGCCTGATCAAGCGTCACGTTTCTTGCCAGCCGGCCAATCACCGTGCGGCTCCGCTGGCGACGAGCCGTTTCAAGGCCGGTTGCGAGCCACACATCGATCAGAGCAGGGACGTTCGTATCTTCACGAAGAAACAGCTTGAAGCCGCGTGGCATCACACCGACGATGGTGACCGGGAGGTTGTTCATCTCAGTGTGCCGGCCGATAATGCCGGGATCGCGACTGTATCGACGCTCCCACAACTCGTGACTGATGACAATCGACCGGATGGCATCCGCAGACGTGTCAATACGTTCATCAAGCGAACGCCCAAGCGCGGGAGGAATGCCGAGCATCGGGAGGAAATTGTCGGTGACGTTGGCGGTAGTCACTCGCTCCATCTCCGATTCGCCCGTCAGGCTTCCAACCACCGCGACGACGGCAGCGACCTGATCGAATACGTGCGATGCCGCTCGAATATCCTGGATTTCTGCTCCGTTGAGTAACGGCTCGGCTGCTCGACCGACGCCTTCCGTTCGGATCATCACGAGTCGATCGGGCTCGGCGTACGGCAAGGGTCGGAGCAGCACGGCATTCACCACCGTGAAAATGGCGGTGGTCGCTCCAATGCCGAGCGCCAAAGTCACGACGGCCACGGCCGTGAATCCGGGATTCTTGCGCAGTCCTCGCAGCGCGTAGCGGACGTCGTGAAGAAGGTTTTCGAGAAGCGGTAGGCTTCGCTGATCTCGGTAAGCCTCCTTGACTGCTTCTACAGCGCCGAACTTGAGGATGGCCTGGCGGCGTGCTTCGTCCGGTGACATGCCCGCTCTGATGTTCTCCGCCGTCTGCAACGCAAGATGGTCCTCGACCTCTTCTCTCAGTCGTCTCTCATCGCGGCGGCGCGTGATCGATCCTGCCACGCGTACAAAGAACCGTCTCAGCCCCTTCATTGCACGTCCTCCGCTGAACGTCTTTCTTAGCCATGTTGGTTTCCAACAGGATATTGACACAGTTCATTTGGGTAAGCAACAGGTCTGCGGCGCTGGATGGTGATCAACGCAAACGAGGCGCGCGGCGATTGAGGACCCTCACGCACCGTCGCCTGCGCTCTCCGACACGGGGTCGAGGGCATTTCGCCAGTGCTCGTCGGCATCGCGGTCGGAACGATCGCCGCGCTCGCGTCGGCGAAGGTCATGGTAACGCTCGTCTTTGTCGTGAGTGCATCAGATCCGCTGACGCTTGCTGGCGTGGGGGCAACGCTGGGGCTTGTTGCGCTGATGGCCACCGTCGTGCCCACGTTGCGCGCCTTACGGCTCGACCCGGTAAAAGTCTTGCGCGCGGATTAACGATTGAGCACGTCCTACCATGGCCGCGAGGCGTCAGAAGTTGGCTATTCGCACCTCAACGCCACGAGCGGATCGACGCGTGCGGCACGGCGGGCCGGGATGTAGCACGCCATCAGCGCTACCGCAGCGAGTATAACGGCGGCCGCCGCTGACGTAGTTGGATCGAACGACGCGATACCGACCACGAGAGTCGCCAGGAAGCGGCTCACGACGAGCGCGCCGCCCACACCCAGAGCGATGCCCCAGGCGCTCATCCGCATTCCCTGACGGATGACCATCGTCACGAGATTCGGGGCGGTTGCACCCAACGCCGCCCGAATGCCAATCTCACGCGTCCGCTGAACCACGGCATAAGACAGGACCCCATACAGTCCCATCGCCGCGAGGGCGATCGCGATCACCGCAAACGCAACCAGCAGCTTTGACCGGAGCCGATCGGACATGGCGAAATCGGTCCTCAGTCGATCGAGGGACCGGATGTTTGTCAAGGCCTGGCCGTTGTCAAATCTCGACACCGCCCTGCGGATCGATTCATGAAACGTGGCGGGATCGAGCGTGCCTCGCACGACCAGCGCCAGGTCGTCTGACGGCGTCTGCTCACGCGTCCCATAGGCAACCGCTTCTCGTGCCCTCGTCCACGGAGACAGGCTTTCGTCCGCCACAACGCCGACCACCTCCCACAAGTCGTCACCCGATGTCCTTACCGGGCCCGTTCGCCGCACTCCCATGAGGAGTCGCTTGCCGATAGGATTCACACCGGAAAAGTAAGTTCGTGCGAATGTTTCGTTGACGACGACAACGAAGGGCGTACCTGCTCGATCGCCGTCGCTGAGCGCACGGCCATTGAGGATTCGGAGTTGAACCGCACGGAAGTACAGACGGGCTCACGATCTTGAGTGTCGCGACCGGCCGCCGCGCACGTTGAACGTGCGGTTGATCCGCGACTTGGAAAGACTGAACGAACGGCGCACCCTGCGTTGGCAACCCTTCAGTGAACGCGACGTCACGGACTCCCGGAACCGACTGGATGCGAGCGGCAATCTCATCCAGATACACATTGAGGATTTCGGGATTGTCGAAGCGCTTGGTCGGAATCGGCAGTCCTGCCGTCAAGACATTCTTCGAGTCGAACCCCGAGTCGACCTGGCGCTGTAGCGCAAATACACTCTGAACGAGTAATCCGGCGCTTGTCAGGAGAATGAACGCGAGCGCCAACTCGGCAATAACCAGTCCGTGACCAAACCGATGGTCCGTGCGGCTGGCACGGACCACTCCCAGGCGGGTGGCCCTGAGCGCAGGTAAAAATCCAAACAGGATCGCCGTGAATAGAGAAAGCCCCAGAGCGACAAGCCACACAGACGCATCCATTGCGACTTTCGTTTCAGCCGGAACGACCTTGAATATGCCATCGGACGGAATGACCTCAGTGATCATGGTGAGCGCAGCGTAGCCGACAGCTAACCCGCACAGGCCGCCTGTTATCGCGATCGCCAGACTTTCTGTTAAGAACTGCCGGATGAGCCGTCCTCGGCATGCGCCGAGCGCGACGCGGATGGCCACTTCATGCGATCTCACGGCCCCTCGGGCAATCGCGAGGTTCGCCACGTTGACGCACCCGATTAGCAGCACCATCCCCACCGCGACAAGAAGTAGGTATAGCGAGCGCTCGAAGTTCTGGCCGACGGGCCTTGGCCAGGGTTGCACTCGCACGCCCCAGCCTTGATTCGACTCTGGATACGCTCGAGCCAAACGCGCTGCGAGCATCTCCATCTGCGTACGCGCTTGCTCGAGGGTCACGCCGTGCTTCAGCTTGGCCACGGCGAGGTTCAAATCGTGTCGGTCGCGCGCGGCGGGTCCGTCCAGTGTCAAACCGCCGCCTTCGTGGCCCAGATCGCGCGGCCTCCACAGTTCCGGGTCAAGCAGATCGACACCTGTCCCCGCGGGCATCACGCCGATCACTGTGTATAGTTCGCTGTCGAGTTGGATCGCCTCGCCGATCACCGCCGGATCCGAGCCGAACTGCGAGGTCCATAGGCGATGACTGAGCACGACAACGTGCCTCTTGTCTGGATGATCCTCGTCCGGGGCAAACGTTCGGCCAAGCGCGGCGCGCAACCCGAACACGTCAAAGTACCAATGCCGAGACGATTCGTCCGTCAACGAATACAGGGTTCGCGGTACCTCGGCTGAGGGTGGCGCTACCCCCGGTGACGGCGGCCATCTGTTCGAAGACCTGGTGCTGTTGTGCCCAATCGAGATAGTTTGGCGCGGAGATCGCGCCGCTATAGCCGGGGGTGCTCGGCCGCGTCTCGCCGAGGAGAACGAGACGATTGGCGTTCGCGTAGGGCGGCGGCTTGAGGAGCACCGCCCTGATTACACTGAAAATAGCGGCATTCGCACCGATGCCAAGCGCAAGCGTGAGCACGGCAACTGCTGTGAAGCCGGGGTTCTTTCGCAGCGTTCGAACCGCGTAGCGTGTGTCGTGAAGCAGATCTTCCAGAAAAGGCAAAGCGACCAACCGAACCAGAAATCGTCTCAGCGCTTTCATTTCAGATCCGCTGCCACTCACGATACACCTTTCACTCGCTTCGGCGGGTTCCGTGATGCGATGAGGTCAGCTCGCACCCCTGATGGCCCTTCAATAATATTCATATTGACTTTCATTTTATTCATCCGTATCCTCCCAGATGAATGTCGGACGTGCCTGGATGGCTCCAGCATCTCGAGGAAGAGGATTATCAGTTTATTAAACGGTTCGTCACCGCTTCGGGGTCGCTGAAGGAGCTGGCAGATCAATATGGCGTGTCGTACCCGACGATCCGGCTCCGTCTCGACCGACTGATTGAGAGAATCCGCACGCTCGAGGAACACGAGCCTGCCGATGCCTTTCAGGCCCGCATCCGCTTGCTCGTAACCGAAGGCGAAATGTCTGCGCGGCTGGCGAAAGAGTTACTGCAGCTCCACAAGAGTGTAAGAAAAGGAGACCGAAAATGAGTGACGCATGGTTCTCGGAGGTCCCTCGCTGGCTTGCCCTGCTGTCGATGCTCTCGTTGCTGGCCATCTTTGTTGAGCAGGGGCGGTTCAAAGCGGCCATCACTGGGATCTGGATCGCGGCGATCGTGGTCGCCGCGGTGCTGCTCGGCGCTGCCGGGGTTGCCGTTTTTGTGGGTCAACCAGCCCACGTTGTCAGGGCTCTAACCATCTTGGGCATCGTGTTCGCCGTGGCGTTTGGTGGCTCATTTCCGGCGCTTCGACGGGCCTATCGAGAGGCCGAGCTGCGCAAGACGATTGCTGCGGATCTTTGAGACTGGCGTCAGCGTTACAAGCACCTCATGATGCCACCTCAGTTGTCCGACGGCTGCTCTACGCGGTCGATCACGAGCACCTCAACGGAGGCCTTCGTGCTTTCGAGCCTCAGTCCGAGCTGCTCCTGGATAGCAGTGAACAAACCCGGAGGGGCATTCGGATCGTTCGATGGCGCCGGAACTCTCACACCGAGGCCGCGGAATTGCGAATCGTCTGGCGTCCACGAGAGTGTGAAGTCGAATCGGCCAGCAAGTTCGGTCCTGTCGACGACAGGCCTATCCAAGACCGCCGCTTGTAAACACGTTCGTCAGATCGCCCATGCTCGCGTTCATCGCCGGCAACACACCAAGTCCCTTGAAAAGCAGGCTCGGCAGACCGTTCGGATTGGTGTCGTTCCGCGTGAGTTTTGGTCCACCTTTTCCCCACGATCATCGCGTAGACCGCCAGTTCCTTCGTGTCGCGATGGATGGTCAATTTGAACCGCTCTTCCAGCAGCTTCTGGACCATTGCCCGCAACTGACGCTCGTTGGGCTGTCCCTGTCCCTGGCTGACCGGTGACGTCGTACTTGATGGATGCGACCCACTCCGGCGCACCAGCAACCTGCGCCGCGTGCACGCGGTACGCAAAGCTGATGAGATCGCTTACTGTCGTATTGATCGTCATGACCTGCCGGCCGCGAACCGTAAACACCTTGCCTGGAACGTCAGGATTGCTCGGCTTGATGGTCGCGACTTCGAACGCCGCTGGAGCATCGGGAGCCATCTGCTTCGGAGGCGCCGGAATGGCCCATGCGGTTTCCGGCGTGGCGCGCGTGAGTGTCAGTGGGAAGCTACCCCCTCCTTGCGACCAGCTCCCCGCGATCGAGTTCCCCTTCGCGCTCAACTGGCCCTCGAAGGTCCCGCCGATTGCGCTCACCGCCATTCGGAATGTCGTACCCTGAAGCGTGACAGGGTTCGCGGAGATACCTTGCTGGCCCTGATCGATGCTGTACATCATTGCAGTCAGGCCGCCTCCAGCCGCGCTCGCGATCGTGACGACAATGCGCAGTTCCTTTCCGGCGTTCAGGGTGCCCTGCCAGGTACCGCTGATGTCTTGGGCGTGCGCTGCACCTCCCGACAACGCACCAACGATGACAATCCAACGAATCAGCGATTTCATAACATCTCCTGATCGGCCAACAGGTCGCTCGTGCAATGACGCGGAGTGCTCGGAAGCGTAACACGCGGCAGCGTCTGAACATGGAGCTCCCCGTTAACCCTTAGCCCGAAAATGCGTAAGAGTACACATGCGCCACATTCTTGCGGCTGCCTCAAGCACCTTCCTTACTCTTTCGGTGGTGGCGGCACCCATTTCAGCTCAGGTGCAACGGTCATTTGGAGGCGACAGTGTCCATCTGGAACTGTCCGCCGGCGCGTATTGGATAACCGGCTCCCATGACGGTCGGATTCGCGTTCTGCCCCGCACGAAAACAGAGCGCGTGAGCGTACGTCTCAATGTGGGCACATTGGGCCGGAGCGCGGACGTGAAAGTTACAGGACCAGAAGATGGGTTCGACGCGGACATCGAGTTGCCTCAGCGAGTCAACATGGTCGTCACACTAACAGCCGGTACCCTGCACCTGCGCGGCATAGCGGGCAGCAAGGACATTTCTGGAAAAGCCGGCGAGATTGAAATCGAGCTCGGCGATCGCAATCAATATCGGCAGATTTCGGCATCCGTGAAAAAGGGTGCCGTCACAAGGCCCGGTTTCCGGGAGCATCAGCCCGACGTCCTGAACTTCGACTGGACCGGGGGCGGCGCCCACGATCTCACGGTGCGCGTTGAGACCGGTCACATCACGCTGCGCGAGTGACACTCGCCTTTCGTAGTTCACGCAAATCGGGCGCGCCAAGACAACCACGCGAGCGCCAAAGGGGCTCCCACAAGGCGCAGTAAAATTGGCCGATCGCGACACACCTCAGCGCCTTGTCAATCCTCAGCCCACCGTTGTGCGCCGTGCTGGCCGTGCTCATCATCGGGCTCGCCGGTTGCACCCGAAGCATGTCCCGCCCTGGCGAGATGAATTGCGACTGGGCCGAACAGGACGATCGGACCCTGGACTTGCGAAACGCCGCCGACCGCCGACATCTTCGCAATGACGCGATTGTTGCCGAGGATCTTGCCATTGGGCATGCAGACAGCAATGTGGGAAGAAAGTCCGCTGCGCTTCCCGAAGGCTACAACCATCGCAGAGACACGTGTATGGCGTCGCTCTTTTCCCGGATCTCGGCTCGCCACGGTATCGGCGCCGATGTCGTGGCAGAGTACCGCCTGCGGCGTAACTGGCTCGCTGATGCAGCGGTCATCGGGACCTTCGGGTTGCTGTATGTGGGCGTTTCCTATTTTGTGGCCGGTCGGATTGTTCGACGCTTCCAATCCGAGCGGCTACAAACCGCCCTGGCCGTTGCTACGGTGTCTCTCGGGCTGGCATGGGCCGGCATGATGCTCGGCGAGGTGTGGTCCGTCCTGATGGAGGTAGCACGGCTGGGCCGCGGCCACCTGAGTTATCGCACGTCTCGCATACCCTGGGTGCAGCATCGTCTCACTCTCTTTGTTTCTGCCCTCATCGCTTTCCACTTGATCGCCGCCTTTCGCTATCGGCTTCACACCGTTCGCGAAGAACCATCGGATGGCGAGGGTTATTGAGACGATCCTGCTTCTCTGTCGTTATAAGTAGATAAGAGGAGTCCGCCTGGCAACAACCCCCGCTGATTTGTTCGAGCGATATCACCTGGCTATCTACCGGTATCTCCTCCGTACCATCGGCTCGCGCGAGGCCGCTGAAGAACTGATGCAAGAGGTATTCGTGCGGGTTCTCAAGGGCTTGGAAGCGGTTGAGCCCTGCGGGTGGCTCCGGCCAGAAGAACTTCACGGTTCAACCTGGTGAGACCGTAAAGATCGTTCAACCATCGCTCAGTCCGAGCGGACGCGTCGAGTTCCGAACGGATCCCGTTACCGGCGCCGTCCTTCCGCGCACGAATCAGTCCGCCGCTCCAGACACGAATGTTGATTACCGTTCAAGCTCGCGTGCGGTAATCGCGCGGTGGAGATGGCCCGACAGCCTGATCGTCAGGTGTCGATCGGACGGGGGCGCCGGCGCCGTTCCTCCACCCGGCGTTCGACGACCTCTACCGGTGGGGAGGTCGCCTCCACTTGCCACTCGTGGTTACACCGGCCGCAGTAGTACGCGCTGCTCACTCGTCGGCCCGAGAGCACCTGCTCGAGACGAACAAACAGGTTGTCCTGGCAATGCGGGCACGTAGGCAACCGCGGCAGGATGTCTTGCGAGTGGGGTTGACGCGGTGGGTCGGCCTCTAACGGTCGGTCGGGATGAGCGGCGGAATGCAATCCCGAGTCAAATTGAGAACCCGCTGGAAGCTCCCCATGGCGGCGCAGAATGGAATCGCCCGTGGAATGGTCGCCCGACTTCATACCTCTTTCTTCCCTCTACATTGCTCTTTCGGATCGCAAGCTGAATATCAATATAGGGTTATGGCAGTAGCCCTAAGTTCGCACACTGTGCGAATGGCAACCATAGTTCAATCGCCAGGGTGACCGTGCGCACGTCGCAACTCCATGCCATACTCGCCACGTCACCAGAGGGAAACGATGACGCGCGTCCCAACACCATTCCGTTACGTGATCGGCATCGTGGTTATTGGAGTTGCGGGATTCTCCGCTATTCCCACTGGTCAGAGTGCCGAAGGGACGACCGGCGCCGATTCCCGAGAGATTCCGGTGCCCCGTATCGCTACGGCAATGGGCTCGTTGCCCGGTGTTCATGAATTGCCGGTGCGTGTGGCGATGCCCGACGTCATGACGATGAACGGCGGGACAAGAGTCACGGCCCAGCGTCAGTGGCAGACGCGCAAGGACGAGATGAGGCGCATCCTCTCGTACTATGCCGTGGGACAGATGCCCCCGGCGCCGGGGAATGTGAAAGGACGTGAAATTCAGACCGACCTGGTACTCGATGGAACTGTGAGATACCGCCTCATTCGGCTGACATTTGGGCCCGCCGAAAGCCTGTCCCTCGACATTGGCGTGTTCACCCCAATCCAAGGCGCTCCGTTTCCGGCCATCATCCTTCAGGGAGGCACACCGCCCGGCGGAACCGTGCTGCCTCGACTGCCGCAAGGACCCAATCAAGGACGCGGCGAGAATGTCCTGCTGTATGTCGGACCTGTGCCGCCCGCCGCTGCGACGCAAGCCGAAACGGCAAAGATGGCGGGACGTGGGGGCCGCGGTTCGGGAGCGCCGCAGACGGCCGCGTCGGTCGCCTCTCAGCGTGCGGACGTGTTGCGGCGTGGATACGCACTGGTGCTGTTCAATCCGAACGACTGCGCCGAAGACACGACGCTTCGGAACCTCGACGGCAGCTGGGCGTTTCGCAACACCCGTTTCTATCCCGCCTATCCGGGCTACGACTGGGGCATTCTGGCTGGCTGGGCATGGGGCGCCTCGCGCATCGCAGATTATCTCGAGCAGGACACGTCGATCGACGCGAGCAAACTCATCATCACGGGAGCCTCGCGCAACGGAAAGTCCTCCATGATCGCCGCCGCGTTCGACGATCGCCTGATGGGCGCTCCGGTGGTAACGGGCGGAGGCGGCGTCGGCGCGTACCGCTTCGCTGGACCACGGCGAAGCGAGACGCTCGACATCATGCAGCTGAAATATCCAAACTGGTTCTCCCCGAACCTGCGTGAGTTCCGGGGACAGAGAGAGAAGCTGCCGTTCGACCAGCACTGGTTCCTCGCCCTCGCGGCCCCGCGACCGTTTATCGCCCTCGAAGGCGATACCGACACCATCTCGCTGCCCGAAGCAGTGCGTCAGTCGATTCTGGGCGCGCGCCCGGCGTATGCGCTTTTTGGTGCGGTCGATCGGATTGGCGTGAACTATAGCCACCCGGCCACGCCTTCACCGCTGAGGATTGGACAGCGCTGATGGATTTTTTCGACAAGCATCTCCGCGGAAAACCGGTCGAACGCACGTTGAATCGATTCCCCACCGAACAGGAATTCGAGGCCGCGGCCGTTGCCGCCGCCGCTCAGCCACGTTAGGCAAAGGCCCCCGGCATAGGTGCGAGGTGTCCAATCTCAATTCACCTCGATCCCGCCATTGAACAAGAACCAATCAGAGAACGGTCCACGTCACAAGATGGAACACTCGGATTAACTGTTCCTCCTGTCGATGGTTAAGAATATGGGCATAGTTTCTGCAGAGTCGCACTTCGAACCAAGCACCTATGCCCATTAAACACACGCGACACGGCAATCATCTCCTCGCAGCACTTCCTGATGAGGATTTCGACAGACTCGCTCCTCATCTGACAGAGCAGCCATTCCCTAAAGGCTACATTCTGCAGCAACGGGATGAGCCACTTCACCTCGTCTATTTTCCCGACTCATCGCTCTCGGGGTTGATTTGTCCGACCGAGGACGGATCGAACACCCAGGTGGCGATGGTAGGCCGCGAAGGGATGGTCGGTGTGGAGGCGATGTTTGGATCGCGCGTGGCGATGTGCGATGCCGTTATCCACTCGACGGACGAGCACCTGGGCCACGTCATGACCATCGATGCATTTCATCGCGAGATGAACCGGCATGGCGCGCTCTATTCCGTCGCCCGGCAATACACCGGTGCGCTCATGGTCTCACTGGCCCGATGGGTGGCTTGCAACGCGTCGCACTCGGCCGAACAGCGCTGTTGCCGCTGGCTCCTGGAAGCCACCTTCCGCATGGGACGTTACGAGGTGGCGGTGACCCACGAACTGCTCTCCGATCTCCTCGGGCTGCGGCGCTCGACAGTCACTCAGATTCTTCGCCGGCTTCACGACCACGGAATCATATCGACCCATCGAGGTCTGGTGCGCATCGACGATCAGGGTGAATTGGAACAACGTTCGTGCGAATGCCATAGGGTTTCAAGAGAGCTGTTCTCCCATGATCATGCGTCATCAGAGATTGGCGCCGGAGAAGAGCTTCCTACGGAAGCACTGGTTGGATCGACTTAAGGGCCGATCGGCGATCGTCCATCGTCCGGACGATCGACGATGGACGATCGACGATGGACGATCGACGATGGACGATCGACGATGGACGATCGACGATGGACGATCGACGATCGACGATCGACGATCCTATCTACTTGTCACCGCCCCCCCCGGCACAGTGACCGCGCCTGCCTGATAGAGTGCATTGAACAGCACTTTGAACGTTCCGTAGGCCTGCGCGCGGTTCTGTGCCCTGAAGCCGACCATGGCGATGCGTCCCTTGCCGTAACTCACATCAAGAAGCGCCGGCATCCCTACGAGGTATTTCTCGCCGTCGAGCCAGCCGCCTCGAAGCAGATCGCGATCGTGATAGCGCGCGACGACCGAGATCTGATCGTTGGCGATCGAGTTGTTGATGTCGAAGGCCACGCTCTCGAAGAACACCACCGTGGTTTCTCGGGGCATGCCGTAGGCGAGCGGCTGCGTCGGATCCACATGAACGCGCAGACTCGAGCCTGGCGCGAAGAATTCCTTGTCTGATACTCCGGCAATCGGGTTTCTGACGGGAACGCCGAATCGCTCAGTTGCCAGCGCCGTCGAATTATCCAGAAGTATCAAGGAGCCACCGCCGCGGACGAACTCCTTCAGCGCATCCACCCCCGCGGTTCCAAGCGTCTTCGCATATTCGGGCGGAAGCCCGGCAGGAGCAAATGGGGTTGCCGCCGCTTCTGATCCGGATCCTCCGACGATCGCCCGCACGGTGTCGTCGGCAATCAACACCGCGTCGTACTTCCCGGCGAGGCCGCCTTTCTTGATCTCGTCGGCATCGACGCGGCTGTACGGGAATTCCCATTGATCGAAGAGGAACCGCGTCCACCCTTCATCCATGTTTCCGCCCGCGTAGCGACGGTAGAGGGCCACGCGCAGCGGCTTCAGCTGAGACATCGCACCGGTCGGCGCAGCTGGTACGGCGGTGAAAGGCAGGCCAAACTCCGTTGCGAGCGCCTGCACGGCCGCGCTGTTGATCGGTCCGGTCGCCGGGATCCAGAACGTGCCGGGCGCCCACGGTTGTGGCGGGTTCGGCAGCCGGTACACCGCACCGCCGTTCTTCAGAACGCGATTGACCGCACGGAAGCTGTAATTCCACGTCGGCGTCAAGAGCCAGCCGGCGGAACCACTACCGCTGATTTTCCCGGCCGGCTTCGGCAGAGCCGTTAGCTTCTCGAGCTTCGCCGTGATCTTCTCCCCGAGCGGGAACGAATCGACACCCATGTGATCGGCAAGCGTGAACGACGCCATGTCGTACGGTGGCAGCGGCGAGCCCTCTCGGTTCCGAGTCCATTCGTTGTCTGGATACACCATCGGTTCGATCATCGTCTTGATGAGCGCTCGTGACGGCTGATCGAGGCGGACCACCAGGTCACCTGGCTCGACGACGCGCGAACCCGAGGTGAACCGTTCGATCGCCCGGTGCACTTCGATGCCGTCCATCATCAATGTCGAAGCGAACTTCACCGCCGTCCCGGGATCGTGCTGGTTCATCGGGATCACATGGCCGTAGGGCGCCTCGCTGGAGCCTCGCTGAACCTGTCGCGACGCGGCGATTGCCCGGTTCTTCAGAAAATTCTGCCGGTAGCGGCCCATCGTTTCGACCAGCGCGAGCGTCTCGATTTCCTGCTGGCGGGCGATGTCCGACATGCGCCACCAGCCACCTGGCCACGGATGAGGGAACGTCATCTGCGCCTTGTTCTCAGGACGGCCCCGCGAGCCGGGACCGATCTGCTGCGGGTGGATGTAGAGCGGCCAGATCAGTCGCGCGCTGGCGCTCTCGGTGTGGAAGCTCGTCATGTTCGACAGGTTCGCCACGCCGTGAAACGACGCCATGAACCACGCGTCGTAGTGAACCTGAGATTCGACACCAGTCACGCCCTCCGCTTCGAGCTTGGTTCCCATCGCGCCGCCAAGCAACTGCGAAGTGCGCCAGACGAGCGGATCCACGTGCGGGTTGATAGGGTCGTACTTCGGCGGGATGGCTAATCGCGACCCATAGCTGCCCATCTGGTGCGTATCCTTGTAAACCTGCGGAAACCAATCCTGATAGACCACCTTTGCCCAGTGCTGCGACTCGACCTGGGAGAGCATGTAGCCATCACGGTTGTTGTCATGTCCGATGTAGGCGCCGTACAACTCCGGAGGACCCGCTCCCTCGTACGGCGTGCCAGCCGATTTCTTGAGCCAGTCACCGACGATGTCGTGGCCGTCGGGATTGAAGCTGGGGATGAGCAGGAAGATGGTGTTGTCGAGGATCGTCCGAACCTGATCCTCGTTGCTCGTCGCCATCCGGTGCGCCAGACGTGGGCCCATTTGCGACGAGGACACTTCGGTGGAATGCTGGCCGAGCGTGACCAGGACGACCGCCCGGCCTTCGGCCGACAGCACATCGATCTGCTGTGGCGTCAACCCGCGCGGGTCGGCCATCTGTCTGGAAATTTCCTTGTAGCGGTCGAGCTTCGCCAGATTCTGCGGCGAAGAAATCGTCAGCATGATGAAGGGCCGCCCCAGAGTGCTCTTCCCAAGCACCTGCAGGTCGATGCGATCGGATTCCTTGGCCAGCTTCTCGTAGTAGCCGACCTCCTCGTCCCACATCGCGAACTTGCCATCGGCGGTCAGCTCGAATCCGAAATGCGCCGCCGGTGCCGTGATTCCGCTCTGCGCTCGAACAAACGCGCCCAGCGCCACAGTCACACAGATCGCATAGCCGATCATTTTTCTGCTCACAAGTCCTCCTTGCTTACACCCGTCCCACGCATTGACCGATCCACAATTGCCGTCGCGGCGATGCCGCCCGTCACATTCGCCATCGTCCTGAACATGTCCGGAATCGCATCGGCGCCGAGCAGGACGCCCACCGCGTCGGCAGGCACGTTCGCCGCCAGAAGTATCGGGACCATGACGACGATGCTGCCGCCGGGAATGCCGGGCACGGTAAACGTCGTCAGGACGGTAACAATCAGAATTGCAACCAGGTGCAACGGCGCGATACTCACGTTGAACAGCCGCGCAGCGAAGAGGACCGCGACCGTCTGCCCCACCGCCGAGCCCACGCGCAGCATCGATGCAGCAAGTGGTACGACGAACACCGTGACCCGCTCCGCCACGCCAAGCCTCCTCGCGGCGTCGATCATAGCGGGGAGCGACGCCATCGTCGATCTCGAAGACAGGGCCACGGCCTGTGCGGGTGCGCAGCCGCGGACGAGGCGTCCCAAGGGGATTCCGCCGGCCAAAACCGTTGCCGGATACACAAGAACGGCAAGCACAATCAGCGTAAGGGTAGCGGCGAGCAGGATATATGACAGCAATGCACCAGCCGCACTCAATCCCAGGCGGGCCGCGAGCGGCGCGGCCAGCGCGAACACGCCGATCGGCGCGAGCGCGATGACCCATCCGACCAGCACGATCATGGCGTCAGCCAGCCCATTGAAGAACTGAACGACCGCCATCCGACGCTCTCCGGCAACCTTCGTGAGCGCCACGCCAAATGCGAGCGTAAAGACGATCAGCGGCAGCATCGCCCCATCTGCTGCCGCTCTCACCGGATTCGCAGGCACGAGATCGATGAACCACTGCGCAAGTCCCGGCGCGGCCGGCGGTGCGCCGGTCCCAGCCGTCGCTGGTGCTCGCAGGCTTTCGGCGACCGAGGGGTCGATGTCCAGGCCCGCGAGGACAGGTGCCGCAATCACCGTCGTGAACACGGCCGCTGAGATCGCCAGCGCGGCAAACACAATCAAGCTGCGCACGCCAAGGCGCGTGAGCGAGCCTTCATCGCCTATCGAGACGATGCCGCCGATCAGGCTGGCGACCACCAGCGGGACGACCGCCATGCGAATGGCATTGACGAAAATGGTGCCGACCGGCTCGATGACGCGCACGAACGCGAGCAACCACGGGGATGCGGAGACCGACGCGAGGATTCCGAGAGAAATGCCAGCGACCAGACCGGCAATGACCCACAGGGCCGACGCGTACGACGAGCGTGCAGCCGAAGGCGGATTGCGTTCTGACATCATGCTCCTGTGAGGTGGACGACGGGCTCATTGTAGACCTGAAGGCGCGCTCACCGGCATGATCGGTCGGATTGCGAGACGAACAATGACACTGTCCTTGTTTCGGCGGAGTCTTAATGCCTATAATCCGCGCTTTCCGGCACCTGCGATCCTCGACAAGTTGAAGATCACCAGTCAGCTCAACAGAGCGCGAAAGGACGGCATCCGATGGCGTACAACCTGGAAGGGCGTTTGTTGGAAGTCTGCACCTGCAAAATCCTGTGTCCGTGTTGGGTCGGTGAAGACCCCGATTTCGGGACTTGCGACGGCGTCCTCGCGTGGCACTTCGATAAGGGCACGATTGACGGCGTCGATGTTGCGGGGCACACGTTTGTGATCCTGGCCCATATCCCCGGCAACATTCTGAAGGGCAACTGGAAGGTCCGCGTCTACATCGACGATAAGGCCACCGCCGAACAGAAGGATGCCCTCCTCAAAGTGTGGACCGGCAAAGCGGGAGGCCCGATTGCCGATCTTGCCAAGCTCGTTGGCGAAGTCGCCGCCGTCGAGCAGGTGCCGATCACGTTTGACGTACAAGGCGTTAACGGTACGCTCAAGATTGGTCAGGCAATCAGCGCGACCCTGGCGCCGTTCCAAGGCGCGACCGGGCAGGCGACTGCCATGCACGACACGATTTTCACCACTATTCCCGGGTCGCCCGCCTATGTCGGCAAGGCGTCCAGCTACACGGCGAACGCGCCTGGCTTCGACATTAATCTCCAGGGCCACAACGCCGTGTCGGGTACGTTCCGCTTCGTGGCATGACGCGAGATCCCCAGGTTCATACCTGGCATCGCAGGCTGCTGATCGGATCGGTGGGACTGATCTCGGTCGCCGCGTGGCTGGCGCTCTGGCAGTTTGGAGTGACCTTGCACGGCTCGGTTCACCACCACCACGCCGTGACGGACTCCTCGATTGCCCTGATGTTTGTGGGTGCATGGACCGTTATGACGGTCGCGATGATGCTGCCCACAAGTGTGCCGCTCATCGCGACGTTCGACACGATCGCCGGCGACCGACGTGATCGCCTTCTCTTGGTCGCGCTCGTCGTCGTCGGCTACCTTGTCACGTGGATGCTGGTCGGCGTGGTTGTCTACGGCGTAGGCGCGATCGCGCAGCGCGCCGCGTTTGCGAATACGTGGCTTCAAACACATGCCTCCGTCACCAGTGCCGGACTCCTCCTTGTGGCGGGGGCCTATCAGTTTTCGCCGCTCAAATACCGATGCCTCGATAAGTGCCGATCACCGCTAAGTTTCGTGCTCGGCCACTGGCAAGGTGAACATGATCGCCGCAATGCGTTGTGGTTGGGCGCTCACCACGGGCTGTTTTGTGTGGGATGCTGTTGGGCGCTCATGTTGGTTATGTTCGCCGTCGGGGTCGGCAACCTCGGCTGGATGCTGCTGCTGGGTGTCGTGATGGCCGTGGAAAAAAACGTCTCGTGGGGCCGTCGACTCAGCGCACCGCTCGGTACTCTGTTAGTCATCGGCGGCCTCACGGTACTCGCGCTCACCTGAAGATCCTTGGGCAGCACGAGCGGGCCTCGGACCCAGCTGATGGGAGATCGAGCATGCCAGTGACAGTCGGTCAGAGCGCGAGGCGGAGCCTCGCGCTTACCAGCGACCACGTTCAGACGTTTGCGGCGCTCACGGGCGACTACAATCCACTCCACTTCGATGCGGATTTTGCGGGCCGCACCAAGTTTCAAGGCTTGGTTGTCCAGGGCGGGTTGACGACCGGGCTCCTGCACGCGCTCGTGGCGATGGATCTCCCTGGCCCTGGCAGCGTGTTCCTCAGTCAGAATTGGAAGTTCACAGCCCCGGTTTACATTGGAGACACGATTACGGCAGAGGCTGAGGTCGTGAGCGTTCACGCAACCAAGCCGGTGACCCAGCTTCGGGTTCGAGTCGTGAGACAGACGGGTGACATTGTGCTCGAGGGAGAAGCCTGGTGCTACACGTTGCAGGCGTCCTCAGAATCAACGTCGTGAGCTCCACGTTGACGTGAGCGAGTGGCTCACCTATCCGGTTTGCCTTGGCTGCCCGGTACAGCCGCTTCGGCCGCTTTGAAGCTGACTCGGGAGTGCGTGCCGTCGCAAAATGGCTTGCTTGTCGACGCGCCGCATCGGCAGAGTGCAAATCGCGCACGATTAACCGGACGGTATTCCTGGCCGTTCCAGTCGACGAGCGTCACGTTGGTTCCCTCGACGACGTAAGGACCATTCACCCCAACCGTAATCGTCGTCATGCCTCCTCCTCTGGTATTGGTTGATGCCAGTATCATTGAAATTCCCCGACAGAAAGTCTCGCGAGCGCGGCGGTGAGCAAATCGGCTACACTTTGCGTGTGCACCGCGTAATAAGAGCGCTACTGGTAATTCTGGCGATTGTGCTCATCGGTTTTGAAAAGCCTTCAGTGGCTGCGTTTCAAGGTGCGCCTTCGCAGGCGGCGGCTGACCGCCCGGGCAGGCTGATTGTCTTTGGCGACGTGGCGCTGTTCCTCGGCAAGCCCGGGGCGCCCGGTAACTGCGCGTTGCAGAGTCGCTTCAAGCGCGGCGACCCAGTCGGATTCCGGATGACGGCCTTCGACTCTGAGACTGGCAAGATGGAGCCGTCGGCTCAGTTTGTCGTCCATATTACATATGGCGGCATGACCGAGGATCTTTCCATGCGATACCGAGGAACGGTGAAGCAGCCCGAACGCGAGTTCTGGGTTGCCAAGTGGATCGTCCCAGCCACTGCACCGACGGGCATCGTCCGTTACACAGTGACGGCGAAGGACAAGTACGGCCGCACGGGAGAATTCAAGCCGTTCGCGGTTGAAGATTCCCAAGTCACAATCGTGGAGTAAGCCACGTCTCGACGGTCCCTCCGTTTCGGCTCTGCCTGCTATTCTCTCATCACCCTCCTGGCGCTGGTGAGCGCGGTCGGGTGTGGACGAGACGTCAATTCTTCCGAGGCCGCCGGCACTCCAGCTTCAACGAGCACGGCGGTCGCACCGCCGAAAAAGCTCACGCTCACCTATTCCGCCAACAAGAAGCTCGTTGCGGGCGCTGAGGTCGTCGCAAGCGCCCAAGGGTTGCCGCCGAATCAACCAGTCGATTTGATCTGGGGAACGGTGAACGGAGGTTGGGTCGTCGAAGACTACTTCCGATTCCGCGGGAAGAAGTTCACCAACACAAACAGACCCCTGGCCCAGGCAAACGTGGGTGCCGACGGTCGTGTAACGGTCCGGTTCAACGTGCCGGAGGACTATGGCGGCGTCCACGAAGTGTTTCTTCTCACAACGGCGTGCCGATCGCTCAGGGCGGCGTCGACATCGGTCAGACGTTCGAGATGCACCCGACGGAAGGTCCCGTTGGCACGCCGATCGAACTTCGAGTCAAGGGGCTCGGATGGCGGACCATGGAGAGCACGTGGGTCGTGAACTGGGACAACCAGGAGATTGGGTGGGTCTCGGCGACCGACACGCGCGGCTCTGCGGTTGCGCGGTTCCGCGCCTCCGGCGCCATCGGAGAGCATCAAGTCAAGGTCTATACCGGATATATGGGTCAGGGCTATTTGAATCACGAGCAGGCGCCCAACTCGTACTTGCCGAGACCCGACTTCGTGTTTCGAATCACGCCAGGCAACGCTCCTGCTCCGATGATCGCGGAGCCTTATCAGAAACAGCCGGTACCAGAGGCAACTGTAGGGAACGGCACCGCAAAGCTGAGTATCTCCCCCACCCAGGGTCCCGTGTTGACGCGCACGCAACTCAAGGGAAGCGACCTTCCCCCAGGCTCGCGTGTGTCGCTCGTGTGGGAGACACAGCAAGGTAACCGCGTCTCAGGGGGTGGGTTTGCTCCCAAGGACAACGAAATCACGAAGCTGACCGTCGGAAACGATGGACGAATTGACGTGCCGCTCGTTGTGCCCGACGATCTCGGCGGGCTTCACGGCGTGTCAATCCGCAGCGGCGAGACCATCCTCGCACGGACACACTTCGTCATCGAGACCAGCGTGGTCTCTATCTCGCCCACGTCTGGGCCAGTCGGGACACCAGTAACCATTCACCTCAAAGGCGTCGGCTGGACCGATTACGACAACATCTACGTCGTGACCTACGACAACGCCTACATGGGGTATGCGTGCGGGTTCAACAGCCAGGGAGATGTTGTCGTCAATTTCAAAGCGGCAGGCTCGCCAGGTGTGCATCTCATCGACTTCTATCCGGGAATCTACCAGGGGCCCGAGGGGAGTCAACAGCTGTATCGCCTGCCCCAGCTCACCTATGCCGACGATCATCCGGGCAATCGCATTCCTGCCTTCCGGTTCGCGTTCAGAGTGTCATCAGGAAGCGAAGGGCCGCGCTAAGGCTTAGCGCGTGCTGCGGCCAGGCTATCGCGGATTTCAGAACGCTGTCGTTTGACGCAGAGACGCAGCGACGCAGAGAAAAACACCGCCTCAACACGGAGCGGGTTGTCGCGTCGATTTCGATGGCCGCTGCGGCGGCCATCGCCGAGAAGACAAGAGGCACACATCAAGACCATCGGGTGTTCAGGGTCTTGTGTGTGCCTTTTGTCTTCGCGGCGCGCCTGCGGCGCGAAATCGACCGCTGTCCCCAGAGCGTTCTTACGCACTCCACCGGAAGAAATCTTCAGAAGCGCACAGACGCAGGAAGTCTCTCTCATGAGAACGCAGCCTCTGCGGCTCCGCGCCTCAGCGTCGGAACACCGATAAAGCTCGTCCAAGCCCCACGCCGGCCAAACTACGTCCAATCGAAAAACGCTCTTAGGTTCCGCGACCCCACAACGCGCAGTAGCGCCGCAGCGAAAATATCAGGTTGGCCTCGTAGCCGGGCCAGCTCGCGTACTTCGGCAGCTTCAGCTGACTCTCGACGGGTTCCCAGCAACGTCCTTGCTGCGCCTCGGCTTTCACTGCAGCTGAGACATCCTGCAGGAACGTGAGCTGATCTTGCGCGTCCTTCTTGGTGCCCAACCGTCCGTCTGGCGCCGGATGTCCCGGAATAAGGCGCTCCCAATCCATCGCCAGGATCCGTTTGATGGAGGCTTCGGCTTCCATCGGGTAGAAGTCGATCAAGCCGCGGCCAGGCATGGCGCCGACAGGAAGCAGATCGACGACGAACACGATGCCCTCTTTCGGCAATCGCATCAGCAACGCGCTGTCGGAATGGTTCGGCCCGAGATAGGTGAGCTCCAGTGCCGTGCCGCCGAGCGTAATTGTTCTGTTTTGATCGACCATCTCGTCAGGCAGCACCGTGTTCGGATCGCTCAGCGGCTTTAGGCGCTCCATGACTCTCCTGTGTGCGACCACGCGAGCACCCGCCTCTTTGAAAGCGCGACCACCGGCAATGTGATCGAAGTGATGGTGGCTGTAGATCAGATATCTGATCGGCTGGTTCGTGATCTTTTTGATCTCAGCCAGATATTGCGCACCGCCCTCTGGCCGGCCATATCCGACCGGATCGGTCACGATCACACCGGCGTTCGTGACGATGAACATCGACTGGCTGTTCTGGTTGCGGAACGTATAGACGTTGTCGGTGCCCTCGACCTTTCTGGTTTCGATTTGCGGCGCCTGAGCGGCCGGTGCGGACGGTTGGGCCTGCGACCATACGTGCGCCGTTACGAGGGCACAGGCAATCAGGGTCACAAATATGCGATGCATGGTCCCCTCCTTAGCGCTTTGCGCTTTCGCAATTCATTGCCAGCTCATTCGATCTCGAGGATGGCCTCGACTTCGACCGGGGCATTGCCGGGCAGCGCGGCCATGCCCACGGCGGAGCGTGCATGTTTACCAATCGCCTCGCCGAACACCTCTACCATAAGGTCGGAGAATCCGTTGATCACTGCGGGCTGCTCACCAAATCCGTCGACGGAGTTCACCATCCCGAGGACCTTGACGACGCGTTTCACACGATCGAGTGAGCCGAGCTCTGCGCGCACATTTGCCAGAAAGAGCAAGCCCGCATGTCGGGCTGCCTGATAACCCTGATCCACGGTGAGATCCTTCCCGACTTTCCCGAACGGCTTGAGATCCCGCGACGTCGTGCCGGAGACAAAGAGGAGGTTGCCGACACGGACGGCTCTGACGTAATTGGCCACAGGGGCCGGCGCCGGCGGCAGCGTGATCTTCCGCTCTTTGAGCCGTTCTTCCGCCCGCATCGAGCCCTGCGCCAAAGCGTCGCTCGCGAGCGTCGCCATCATCAACAGAGCCGACAGCATGACATCGCGTTGTCTCATCCTGACACCTCGATCAAAAGATCAACTTGAACCTCAGCTGCATCTGCCGCATGTTTCCGGCCGAGCTGATACGCGAACGTCGCTGCTCCGAACGACGCGCCAGGGTTGCCGTTGTTGACGTTGTTGAACGCGTTGAACAGCTCCACGCGGACCTGCAGCCGCACATTGCCACCAACTGGGACGTCCTTGGCCATCGACAGGTCGGTGGTCACCGATTTTGGACCTCTCAGCAGATTGCGCGGGTCGTTGCCGAAGGTGAACTGCGCCGGCATCGCAGACGCCGCAGGATCGAAGCAATTGATCAAGTCGGTTCCCCGGGTTCTCCTGACAATTGAGGCTGAGGACAGGACCGATGAGATTCGGACGTTGGAGGCACGCAATGCCGATGTTTGCGCGATCGGCGGCGATCGTCACGTTGATGGTCGACCCGCTCTGGATCGTCGTCACGCCCGCGATCTGCCATCCAGCCACGACGTACCTGAGGAGTGGCCGTGACGATGTCGTGAAGACCGCAGGTCGTAGATGTCGCTCGCGACGAAGCGGCGCGGGATGTCCCAGTTCGCAGGCCCATAGTCGGCCAAAGCATTAAGGCCTCCTAACCACCGGATCCGGAATCCCGGATCCGGTGGTTAGGAGGTAGTTCAGAGGGTCAGAACGTCACCCGGGCCCCCAACTGGATCTGGCGCATCGGCTGCGCGGAAGTGATCCGCCCGAAATTAGCCGTGCCAAACGTCGCATTCGGGTTGTCGAAGTTGGCGGTGTTGAACACGTTGAAGACTTCCGCGCGGAACTGCAGCTGCCTCGCCCCGCCGAGCCCGAAGTTCTTGGCCAGCGACAGGTCGGTGATCACTCTCCGGGGGCCCCGCAGATGGTTGCGCGGCGCATTGCCGAAAGTGAACTGGGCCGGCAGCGCATAAGCCGTGGCGTCGATGCAGTTGACGAGGTGACCAGCGCCGCAGTTCGCCGACGGAGTGCCGACCAGATCAGGCCTCTGGCTCGGACTGCCGGTATTCGCACGGTCCGTGCCTATCGTGACATTGATCGGTATGCCGCTCTGGATCGTGGTCACGCCGCCGATCTGCCAGCCGCCCAGGACGTGCCGCAGGACCGCCTGCTGCGAGTCCCGGAAGACGGGTATCTCGTAGAGATAGCTGGCGACGAACCGGTGCGGAAGGCTCCAGTTCGACGGGGCGTAATCCCGCCGGATGTCGAAGTCATCCATCGTCCGGCCGCCCGCGTTCGAGTTGGTGCCCATGTCGTCGTTGCGGGAGAAGGTATAGTGCACGCTCGCCTGCAGCCCCTGGCTCATGCGACGTCGCAGGTGGACGGTGAACGCGTCGTAGTCGGCGACCTGGTCGTTCTGGATGATGCGCAGGTTCCCGAAGGCCGGGTTGGGCCGCCGAGCCTGGATCGGCCCGGCACCGGGCCTCGGCGTGTTGACGAAGAAGCTGCGATCCAGGTTCTTCGTCCGCGACCCGATGTACTGAAGGTCGACGGCGGTATTCAGGAAGAGCTCCTGCTGGATGTCAAAGCTCCACTGGTTCTTCTGGGCCGGGGGCAGATCCCGGTTGGGCGAAACTACGTCCGGCGGCGCGCCAGGGCCGACCACGCCGATCGGGCTGGTGAAGGACAGCGTGGGGTTCGCCGGATCCGAGAAGAAGGTGAACTCGGCAGCGAGCGGCGGATTGTTCGTCAGGAACGTGAACGTGTTCATCTGGTTCGGGTTGTAGTAGATCCCCCAGCCCCCGCGGAGGACCGTCTTCTCGGTCAGCCGGTAGGTCGCGCCCAGGCGCGGGGCCCACAGGTTGTTGTTCGGCTCGTGAAACTCGAACCCGACCGCCGGGTGGCTCGCGGGAATGAGACCCGTGAAGTCCGCGTTCAGCATCGACGCGAAGCCTTCATACGTCTCCGCTGGCGTATGCAGCTCGTAACGCAGACCGAGGCTCAGTGTCAGGTCGCGCGTGGCCTGCCACGTGTCGTTGATGAAGAGGCCGTTGCGCCAATGCCCGACGTGGCCCTGCAGCTGGTCCACCGGCGTCCGCACCGAGCGCGGCAGCCCAACGAGGAAGTCGGCCATGGCGTGGCCGGTCATCAGGCCGTCGAACGAGAAGTTACCGCGGGGGTTGTTCGCCGCCTGCCGGCCGGTCTCCACGCGCCGCGCATCGAACCCGGCGCGGACGTTATGCGCGCCCCGGTTGTAGGCGATGATGTTCGAGAGCTGGAACGTCCGGTCGAACTGCAGCCAGTTCGTGCCGCCCAGCACGACGCTGTCGAACCCGGTGATGGTGAAGTCCGGGACGCCCGGATTGTTGAACCGCACGTCGCCGTTGAAGCCGGGAATGCCGAGATCGGCGCCGGCAGACGCCAGGCCGTTCACCTGGAAGAAATTCAGCGTGTCCTCGGGCACGGAGTGGTACCCGATCCGGAAATCGTTCAGCAGGTTCGGCGAAATCGTGTGCGTATACGCGCCCAGGTAGTTCGTGTTCTTGCGGGGACGCTTGATGCCCACAACCGGAATGATCTCGACGTTGTCGACGAACTCGTCCTGCCAGTTGTAGCGGAAGTACACCCGGGCACGGTTCCCGATGTTCTGATCCACCCGGGCCAGGATCTGATCCTGGTTGACGTTCACAAGCCTGCTGCCTACCAGGTTGGCGGCCAGGCCCGGCCGGTTCGGCGCCGGGAAGTACTCCTGCAGGACCCGGCGCGCGATCGGATCCAGATCAGACGCAGGAATGATGTTACCGGGATACGGGAGGCCGGTCCGTGGATTCCTGAGCTGGGCGCTCACCTCCGAGAAATTGCCCTGCCGCATCAGCGCCGTCGGGACCGTGCCGATGGCGGCCAACTGGCTATCCTGCCGGATGGCCTCGTAGGCCATCATGAAGAAGGTCCGGTTGCGGCCGTCAAACAGTCCGGGGATGACGAGGGGCCCGTCCGCCTGCGCGGCGAACTGGTTATAGCTCCGCGGATTCGCGGGGGCGGTCCGATCCTCGAAGAACCCCCGGGCGTCGAGCTCGTCGCCCTGGAAGAAGTACGAGAGGCTGCCGTGCGGGCGGTTGGTGCCACTCTTGGTGACGACGTTCACGTGGACGCCGAGATACGACCCGAACTCGGCCGAGGTGCTGCCGGTCTGAACCACGACCTCCTCGACCGCGTCGGCGATCGGCTGCATCGAGGTCGACGGCATCAGGTTGGCCGCCGAGTTGATGCCGTCGAGCGTCAGGCTGTTCTGAATGTCGCGCTGCCCCGCGCCAATCCAGGTGCCCTCCCGTGTGCCTCTCTGCACGCCCGGCGTGATTTCCGCCATCTGCCACACGTTGCGCCCGCGAGACGGCAGCTCGGTGAGCTGCTGCGCATCGATGGTGTCCGACACAGTGGCTTGGTCGGTGGCGAGGACGGCCGCCCGGGCCTCGACTAGCACTTCTTCGGTTACGGCGCCGACCTGCAGGACGGCATTCGTGCGCACGACCTGGTTGGTCGTGAGCTCGATGCCGGTCGTTCTGGAGGCCTGAAAGCCCTGCATGCTCACGGTGATCTCGTACCGGCCGGGGCGGACGAACTGGATGTTGTACTGACCTTGGGCGTTGGTGGTGGCCTCATAGGTGTCCTTCGTGCCAGTATTCACCGCCACCACCGTCGCACCCGGAAGCACGCCGCCGCCGCTGTCGGTTACGGTGCCGACCAGCGCCGTCTGGGAGGCCAGCTGCGCCGAAGCGACCGGCGCGAAGACCGATACTGCCAGTGAGACAAACTAAAAAAGCCAACGCGCAAGGTTTCATTTTTCGTGGCTCCTTTCAACTATTCCAGGGACCGATGACGGCGATATTGTAGAGCCTCATCGGCCATCATCCGCTGACAGACGCACCTCACTGCTGGGACTGCGGGCTCCGCGCGACGGGATCACCGGCAGCACGATGTGCGACGGGCGCTCGGCATCGTGGTAGATCGTCTGCTGCGCCACCTTCATCTCGGCGCTCGTGCCGAACTTCGCGCCCGTGTTCGGGTTGCGGTCGAATTGCGGGAAATGGCTGCTGGTCACGTGGACCCGGACCCGATGCCCCGTCTGGAAGGCGATGGACGTGCCCACCATGTCAATCTCGAATCGGTACACCTCCCCTGGCTTCATCAGGCTCGGAGCACTGAGGCTGTCGCGATAGCGCGCGCGGACGATCCCCTCGGCCATGTTGTAGCTCTTGCCGTCGGGGTGCACGTCAACCAGTTTGGCCACGAAATCGGTATCCACCGCGTCCGAGGAGGCGTAGAGCACGACCTTGACCGGACCGGTCACCTCGAGCTCCTCTTGCAGGGCGTCGGACGTGTAAACCAGAATGTCCTGGCGGCCTTCGATCGGACGCTGATCTCGCGGGCCGGTAGGCGTCGGCGTCCCGCAACAGTTATTGCCCCCGAGACTGGGAACGGGCTTGGCTGGATCATACGTGAAGCGGTCCGGCGCAGACTTCGCCGCCGGCTTCGTCCAGCTCAGCCCGCCGTTGCCCGTGTCGCTGTTGGCGCGGCCGTCGCTGGTGAAATAGAAAGACCGGTAATCCGTCCGGGCCAGTGGGTACTCCTGCTCGAACACCCATTCGTTCCGTCCCATGACGAACAGCTTCACCGGCGGCTCCTTGGCCAGGCCGTTGTCGATCCCCTGCAGCCAGTAGTCGTACCAGCGGACCTGGAGGTCCAGCGCTTCCACGTTGGCCGTGGGCCCGAAGTCGATGTCGCCGAACTCGCGGGACGCCCCGTGCCCCCACGGTCCGATGACGATATGGCTCCCCTTGCGTGCCTGCTCCGTTCCGCCCTTCTGACTCATGCCAACGTAGCCGCGCAGGGTGCCCTGGCTGAAGATGTCGAACCAGCCGCCGAACGTGTGGACGGGAACCGTGATCTTCTCGAACATCTCCTCGACGTTCAGCGGCTTCCAATAGCCGTTGTAATCCGGGTTGGCCAGCCAGTCGTCGTAGAACTTCGCATTGCGTCCCGCGAGCTGCTGCATCGTCGACAAGGGCAGGTGCCGCTGAAGATTGTCGTAGTGGAGGGCGTCCACGTCCTTGAGCGTGTGGTGCCCTGGGTTCTGCATGATTCGCGATTCCTGCCGGACGGGCCCCCAGCCGAAGTTGAACGAGAGCCGCCAGCCGCCGTTCAGCGTGATCCAGTCGTGATAGATGCTCGTCGAAGCGACCATGGGAAAAATGGTGATCAGGCTCCGCGGCGCGGCCTGCGCGGCCCGCCACTGGTTCTGCCCGAGATAGGACCCGCCCTGCATGCCCACCTTCCCGTTCGACCACGGCTGCTTGGCGGCCCATTCGACGGTATCGTGGCCGTCCCGCTCGTCATAGCGGAACGGATCCCACTCGCCATCGGACTCGTGCCGGCCCCGAATGTCCTGGAAGACGAAGACGTAGCCGCGCTGGGCGAAGTACACCGCCGCGTCGTAAGCGGAGGGCGCACGTTCGGTGCTGTACGGCGTTCTCGAGACGATGACCGGGTAACGACCCTCTTTCAGGGGCCGGTAGACATCGGCATACAGGGTGACACCATCGCGCATGCGGACGGGCACCCGGTTCTGCATCTGGATGTCGTTGCGCGGCGCCACGGCGGACGGGAAGCGCACCGGGCCCCGCGCCTGCGCGTAGGAGACCGACGAGGGCTGCTCCGCCATGAAGGCCGGAGCCAGCAGGGGAAGCAGCAGGAGCGTGACAAGTCGAAGCGATTTCATCAGAGTCTCTCCAGGAAACCGGTTGTTGATCGAAATGCAACGATCGGCGCTGCGTCAGCGTCAGCTCAGTCGACGTAGGCGATCGCGTCGATTTGCAGCAACTGGCCCGGGTGGGGGAATCCTGTGCTGCCGAAATACGATCGCACCGGACGAGGCTCGGGAACGCGGGTGTTGTACACCTCGTTCATTGGCTCCCAGTTGTTCGCCGAATCGACGAGCGCAACTTGGACCTGAAGAAGATCCGCCATCGACGAGCCCGCCTGCTCGAGCAGGGCCTTCATGAGATCCAGGGCATCGGCCGTCTGCTGCTTGATGTCACCGGGGCCGCCGGGCCGCCTCGATGGGTAATAGCCCCCGATGCCGCTGACGAAAAGCAGGTGCCCGGACCGGATCGCGGCGAGCGTGCCGGACGTGCCGGTAGGGTCCTTGAAGACCTGTTTGCGGGGCGGCGACCCGCCCTGCAGCGCCCTGAGGCCAAGCACTCCCGCGCCGGCCAGTTGCACCATCTCGCGCCTCGACCGCTTCTCTGCTGCCATCGCCCTCTCCTGAATCGTGCGGGGAATCGCGCAGATTGTATTGCAAGAGGCGCATCTTTTCTTCAAGAAGCTGCAATTCGTATTCGGTATACTCGGCAGACACGCATGAGAGAAACGCCGCCGTCGCGCCGCCGGTTTTTGCGAAGCACGGCCGCAGCGTCGATCGGTGTCGTGGCGGCAGGACGGGCCGCCGCAGCCCACGAGGCCCAGTCGGTCGCACTTGCCGGGAGCACGTATATCACCGCCCGCAAGGTCCTTCTGTGGGAGAGCACCCGGAAGGAGTTCCGGGAGGCCGTCGAGGCGAACACCCTCAAGGCGATGATCCTTCCGACGGGCAGCACCGAACAACACAACGAGCACCTGGCGATGATCCAGGACACCGCCAGCGCCACGCTGGTGGCGCAGCAGGCCGCGCTCTCGCTCTTCCCGCAGGTCATGGTGGCCACCCCGGTCCCGGTCGGCATTTCCCCGCACTGGATGGATCGGAAGGGGACGCTCACGCTTCGGCGAGAAACGTTCCTGGCCGTGGTGTATGAGATCTGCGAGAGTCTGAAGACGCACGGGATCACGCGCATCCTGATTCTCAACGGCCACGGCGGCAACGTCGCGCCTCTGCAGGAGAGCGTGGCCGACTTCCGCAAGAAGCTGGGGATCAATCTTCGGGCGCACTCCTACTGGGATGCCTACAGCCCCGAGATTGTGAAGAAATACATGGCCAGCGGACGGCGCCCGGCCACGCGGGGGAGTTCGAGACCTCGTTCGCGATGGCTGCCTTCCCGCAGCGAGTGCGCTGGGAAGGCGTGGATTACGAGAAGGTCAAAGGACGCCTGAACATCCAGGATCCGAAGTCCGCGCAGCTGACGACGAAGCAGTTTGCACCGCGATGCGAAGCTGGCCAGCCACCGCCAAGGGCGAGGCGATGATTTCCATTGCGGTCACCTGGACGGCCGACGTGCTGCGCCAGATGATTGCCGAAGGCTAGTAGGAAGGAGAGACGCATGAAGGGCGACAAAAGACAACCGGGGCACCTGGAGCCGCAGAGAGGTCTTTCGCGTCGGCAGCATGGCCACCGCGGCGGGAGTGATGGGCGGCATCGCCGTGACCGACGCCGCGCCGGCGCCACAGGCCCCGGCGTCACAGCTTCCCGCGTCCGCGAAGAGGGACCGCAGGTCTACACGCGGATCGGCGTGCGTCCGTTCATCAACCTGACCGGCACGCTCACCATCAACGGCGGCGCATTGACGCTTCCCGAGGTGCGTGAGGCTTCTCACCAGGCCGCCGACCACGCGGTCGACATCGACGAGTTGATGGAAAAGGTCGGGGCGCGGATTGCCGAGCTCATAGGCTGCGAGGCCGCGATTGTGACGTCGGGTGCCGCGGCTGCCCTGAGCCAGGCGACGGCCGCATGCCTGGCGGGCACCGACCCGGAGCTGATGCAGCAGCTGCCCGATCTGACAGGACTCAGGGACGAAGTGATCATGCCCAGGGAATCCCGCAACGTGTACGACCACGCGTTTCGGAGCTGGGGCGTGCGGGTGATCGACGTCGATAGCGTGGAGGCGTTTCACGCAGCGCTCGGACCGCGCACGGCGATGGTGGCCGTGCTTGGAACCGGCGAAGCGCGAGGAGCGGTGCGGCTGGAGGCGATCGTCGCGGCGGCTCACAAGGCGGGTGTGCCCGTCATCGTCGATGCTGCCGCGGAACTTCCTCGCCGACCGGATCCGTACCTGACGCGAGGAGCCGACCTGGTTGCCTACAGCGGTGGGAAGGCGATGCGCGGGCCTCAGTGCGCCGGCCTTCTGCTCGGGCGCAAGGATCTCGTGTGGGCCGCCTTCATGAACGGCGCTCCTCATCATGCGGTCGGCCGGATGATGAAGGTGGGGAAGGAAGAGATCATCGGGCATGCTGGCGGCTGTCGAAGTGCTCATGAGCCGCGGGATCGACGAGGATTTCCGTAAGTGGAAGTCCTGGCTGCAGGAGATCAGCGACATCGTGAGCCAGGTGCCCGGCGTTCGCACGACGATGCAGGAGCCGGCTGGCGCCAGCCCCTATCCCACTATGAACATCGAGTGGGATCCGCAGCAGATCGGGATCACGGCGGGCGAGATCTACGACCAGCTCTTGGCGGGTGAGCCGCGGATCATGTCGCACGCAACCGGCGACGGCTACTCGTTCCGCGTTCGTCCGCCGGCGATTCGGCCCGGAGATCAGGTGCTGGCCGGGCGCCGCATCGCCGAGGTGCTGCGACAGGCGTCGAAGGGCGTGCCGAAGAAGCCCCTCGCGACGCCGGCCGCGGATATCGCGGGACGCTGGGAGGTCGACGTGCAGTACAGCCTGGGAACGGCTCGCCACAAGCTGCTCCTCGTCACGAGCGGAAACCGCGTGGAAGGCAGTCATCTCGGCAGACGACTCCAAGGCGCCGTGAGCGGGACCGTGGACGGCGATCGCGTGCAGCTGCGCAGCAGCCTGCCCCACGAGGGCACACAGCTGAGTTATCGGTTTGACGGACGAGTCCAGGGCCAGACGATCGAAGGCGAGGTGGACCTCGGCGAGTACGGCAAGGCCCGCTGGACGGCCCGCCGCCCCGAAGGGCGGCAGGCCTGATCGATTGAATCAAGCCTTGAAAATCTCTCTGAGCCGCTTGACGGCCACCTTTTCGTCTCCCGCTTCGTTCATGAACACGGTCAGCTCGATACCCTGGGGCTGGGCTCGTCCGATGGCAATGCGCGGCTCTCCCTCCATCAGCAGACGTTCCACATCTCTCGCCGTGATCCCCAAGGCCTGTTCGTCCCAATGCACCCTCACGCGGCGGATCTTGCGTGTCCGGTCCACCGGCGTGCGCTCCAGCTTCAGACCGGGCACTGCCGAGAGCTGCCGTTCCAGGTACTCGGCCTGTCTGACGCACTGGCGATCGATGGCATCGAAGTCCAGCCGCGAGTACTTTTCCGCCGTCAACCAGGCCGTCACCATCTCTTCCCGCCCCACCTTCATCGGCCGTCCCAGCGAATCGGAGTGAGGACTCGAATTCAACCAAGCGGACTGAATCAGATCCCGGCGCCCCGCCAGGATCCCTGAGCACTGCGGGCCGCGCATGTGCTTGCCGCCGCTGATGCAGATGAGATCCACGCCGAGACTCGCCAGCCGGCGGAGGTTGTCCCACGGAGGCAGCATGTTGGCGGCGTCGACCATCAGCGGGACGCCCGCGCGGCCGGTGATCTCGCGGCACCGCTCCAGCGAGACAGGGCGTTTCCCATCTCCAGTCGCCGCTCGTCCCGCCGAGGAAGTACATCATCGCGGTCTGCTCGCCGATCGCATCGATCAGCGCCTGCTCCGACTCGACCTCCACGATGCGGACGCCGGTGTTGCGTACCGCGTGGTCGTACCCGTTGCGATGCACCTTCTGGATGATGACCTCTTTCTTCATGCCCGTGAGGTCCGGGAGCTGCCGCACCTTCTGCGTGTCGCTTCCCGTCAGCGACGCGCAGGTGCCCAGGCAGATCGCGCCGGCAGCGCCGGAGGTGACCAGGGCGTCCTCGCACCCGATGAGCGCGGAGATCCGCTTGCCGACCTCGTTCTTCAGCTCCTCGAGCACGACGTATTCGCGGGACGCCTGGCCCGCCGCTTCGTGCAGGTCTTCCCACATCTTCGAGGCGCCGAGGGTGGTCATCGTGCCCAGGAAGTTGATGACCGGGCGGATGCCGAGCCGCTCGTACGGGCCCGGGCTGCGCTTCGGCGCCGCGTACACGAACGAGGGCAGCGCGCTCAGGAGCGAGCTGAGGCTGATCCCCTTCAACAACGAACGGCGCGAAACACTCATTGAATGTCCTCCCGTTTACAACGATGCTCGAAGGCTCTGACCGGCCGCATTACCGGGTCGGACCGCTGGGGAGATCCGGCCAGTTCACACTCGACATCCCGTTCAGATCCCACACGACGCGGCCGTCGCGGACCGTCAGTTCCGCCTCCAGTTTCTGAGTACCGGTCTTGCGGCCTCCGCGCACGTCGATGAACCCGAAGGTGCCGCGGTGCAGTCTCAGAACCGTGACATCGGCGGGCGCGCCCACGCTCAGGTGCCCGAGGTCGGTCCTCTTGATCACCTGGGCGGGCTTCCACGTGGATTTGGCGATCGCGTCCTGCAGGGACATACCGAGGTTGAGGAACTTCGACATGACGTTCGCCATGTCCTTCATGCCGCGAATCATACTTTCGGCGTGCAGGTCGGTGCTGATCGTGTCGGGCCAGAATCCCTGCGCCGTGAGCGGCTCCGCCTTGCTGTACCAGAAGCTGCCGCTGCCATGACCGACGTCGAAAATGATACCGCGCTTCTGCGCCTCGAACAGATATGGGCGGATTTTTCCGTTGTCGTCGAGCATCGGTGCCGCTCCCAGATAGGTATGCGTCGAGATGTCGCCAGGCCTCAGGTGCTTCAGTACCAGATCCTCGTACGGCCGCTCCGCCAGGAAGGCTCCGAAGTCAACCATCACTGGCACCTGCGCGAGCTTGCCCGCCTCGACGGCGCGGTCCACCGGATCCCACTCCGGGCCCCGGTAATGGGCGGTCTTGACGCCGACGATCACGCCTGGATGCTCGCGGATCCGCATGGCCGTCAGGCTCGCATTCATGTCGGAGAGATCCTGTTCGAAGGGCCCTCCCTTCATACCGGACCCGACGATGTTGATGAAGGAGAGGACGCGCGTGAGGGATCGATCGATGATGTTCCTCTTGAACTGATCGAAGTTGCGCCAGCCCGCGCCCCCGACGTCCACAACCGTCGTCACGCCGGCGTGCGGACCGTGTGCGTCGGGCTGGACGGCGACGTGCCCGTTGCTCAGGTACGTATCCTCCGTACCGTAAAACACGTGCGTGTGGATGTCGATCAGCCCGGGAACGACATACAAGCCGGTTGCGTCGGCCACGCGATTGGCGCGGGACGGGTCAATCTTGACGGACACCTCGGCAATCTTGCCGCCGGCGATCGCCACGTCCATCACCGCATCGATCGCGTTCCTGGGATCGATGACGTGTCCGCCGCGAATGAGCAGGTCGAATTTTCCCTGTTGGGCCGAGGCCGGCGGCACGCCGACGACAACAAGTGCGATCAGGACGGCGCCAAACACCTTTGCAGTCGTCATCATCTCTTCCTCTAGAATCTAAGCGCGCGAATCGAGATGCGGTGTGCTGCGTGGAGAGAACGGCCGCTGCTCCTATCGGTAGTTCGTATACGGTCCGGCCTTCGACCAGTCGGTGTGGCTCAGGCCCTCGCTGTCCCACACGACTTCGCCTTCCCGGATGGTGAGCACCGCGCGGAGGCGGCGGTCGCCCTGCAGCCGGCCGTGACCGGCGTCCAGGAAGCCAAAGCGTCCTGTCTGCAGCTCGATGACGGCGATGTCGGCGAGCCCGCCTTCGCGGAAGGTGGCCAGCTCCGGGCGCTTGATCGCACGGGCCGCGCGCACTGTGACGCGCTCCACCAACTGCTCGACCGGGACGCCCATGTTCAGGAACTTGGAAAGCGTCGTCATCATGTCGGCACGAGGCAGCAGGAGGCTGGTTTTGTCCATGGCCGTCGAGAGGACGTCGGGAAGAAATCCCATCCGCGCGGCGGGGATGGCGTTGCGGAACCAGAAGCCCTGGGTGCCGTGTCCAAGATCGAAAAGAACCCCACGCTTCCGCGCCGCGGTCAGCGGTGTTGGTCAGATTGCCGTTCGAATCGAGCAGGGGCGTGGTGAGTCCGAAGGTGTGCGTGATCAGATCGCCGGCGCGCAGTCGCTCGAGCACCAACTGTCGATAGTCCAATCCCTCCTTCTCCAGGTACTCCACCAGCGCCACGCCCGCCCATCGATGCGGCGGCGCGGATGCTGCGCTCCACAGCGTCGGGACCGGCTCCCCGCAGGTGCGGACTCCGGATTCCCACGATCGTCTCGGGATGCTTGCGAGCCGTGTCGACGGCCTTCTCCACCTCGAGATCGGAGAGATCCGCTGCCGCTTCTCCTTCCAGCATGCCGCTGCCCACGATGTTGAGGAAGGCCAGCACGCGAACCTGCGAACGGTCGATCACCAGTTGCTTGAACGACTCGAAGTTCTTCCAGCCGGTGCTGCCGGCGTCCACGACGGTCGTCACGCCATGGCGGAGGGTGTTGTGATCGGGGTTGACGTTGCGCCAGCCGGTGCGGGGATCTCCCTGGCGGAAGACGGCCTGGGCATTGACGTACGCATGAAGGTCGATCAGGCCCGGTGTGACGTAGTAGGCGCTGGCGTCCACGGTGGTTCTGGCCCGGTGCGCCGGCAGGTTGGCCGCGATGCGCGCGATGCGCTCTCCCACGATCGCAACGTCGAAGCGCCCGTGCCGGCCGCTCGACGGATCGATCACGATGCCGTTCTTGAGCAGCAGGTCGTAGATCGGGTCCGCTGGCGCGACCACGCCTGACGGTCCTGTCGGCTCCTTTGTCGGTTCGAGCGGAGGAATGCTTGCGGTGCCGCGGGTATTGCCCCAGTCGGCAAACGCGCGGCCGTCGCGGTCGTAGACGATCTCGCCGGCCCGGACCGTGAGCAGCGTTCACGATGCGGCGCGTCCCCAGGCGCTTCATCTCCCAGGCGTCGTGATAGGCGAATACGCCTTCCTCGATCTCCAGGACGGCGACGTCGGCCTCCTTGCCCTCGCCGAGCGTGCCGATCTCGGGAAAACGGCTGATAGCGCGCGCCGGGGTGACGGTGGAGCGGTAGATGATCTCCTTCAGCTCCATGCCGAGCGTCAGCATCTTCGACATGCAGTTGGGCATGTCCGACTGCGTGGTCATGATGCTCGAGCCGTGGATGTCGGTGCTGATGATGTCGGGAGGAAATCCCTGGCGCATCGCGCGATCCGCCACGGTCCACAGGAAGCTCCCGCCGCCGTGCCCGAGGTCGAAGAGCACGCCCCGCTTGCGGGCCTCGTACATGAACGGCTGGATCTTGCCCGTTCTGACGGTCGAGGATCTCCACGTGACGGTCGTTGTAGAAGTGGGTGTGCAGATCGCCGGGCCGCATCTTCTCGAGCACCTTGGTGCGCGTATCGCGCCCGTCCAGCTCAGGATGTTGTTGTCCAGGATGACCGGACGATTCGAAAGACGGCCGGCCTCCACGGCGCGCTCGACGGAGACGAATCCCTTGCCGCCGAAATGCGCGTTCTTGATGCCGACGATCAGATCGGGATACTCGAGAATCTTGCGCGCCGTCGCCTGCGGATCCATGTCCTCGACGTCGCTCTCGTTCCCGCCCATCCCAAGGCCGACGATGTTGATGAACGTGAGCACGCGAGTCTTGGATCGGCGAAGGATCTTCTCGCGGTAGTCCTCGAAGTTGCGCCAGCCGGGGCCGCCCGCATCCACCACCGTCGTCGTGCCCGCGGGCAGCGCCACGTCGTCGGGGAAGAGGGCGCCGCTGTACCCGTAGTGGTGGCTGTGAATGTCCACGAGCCCAGGGACCACGTAGAGTCCCTTCAGGTCCACCCTCCGTTTGGCGGATCCGGCGGGGATGCTCGCGGCCACGCGCGCGATCCGTCCATTGCGGATGGCCACATCCCGAACGCCGTCGATCTCGTTGGCAGGATCGATGACGTGACCGCCGGTCAGGAGCAGGTCGTACGAATCCTGCTGGGCGGTGAGCGGAAGACCGGCGAGCAGCGCCAGAAGGACGATGATGCCGACGGCGCGGCCCTCAATCGATGTAGGCAATGCACTCCACCTGGAGCAACTGGCCGGGGCCCCGGCGGAAGCCGGTGGCACCGAAACAGGAGCAGACGGGTCTCGGCTCGGGAAAGCGCTCCTGGAAGACCTCGTACACGGCGTCCCAGTTCTTCGCAGGGTCCACGAGAGACACCTTGATCCTGAGGTACGTTGGCCATTGACGTACCGGCTTTTTCCAGGCTTTCCTTCATCATCTCCAGCGCATCGCCGAACTGCTGCCGCGCGTCGCCCGGCCCTTCGGGACGCCGTTCGGGATACCAGCCCCCGATGCCGCCGACGAACGCGAGATTCCCCGAGCGGATGGGACCGCCCACCCGTTGCTTGCCGGGCCTCGAGGATGCCCCTTGGGCTGCCATGTTCACACCACCGCGATGCAGTCGATTTCAACCGAGCGGCGTCCCGTGTCGTTGTCTATGACCTTTATGGGAGCCTCCATTTACGCATCGCGGAGAGAATACCCGCCCGGACGCGGCGAGGCAAGGCTGTGCGACGTGGATGATGAATCTTTGCGACCGACCCTGCTGGACACACCTCCCGTTCCCTGTATGCCGTGGGCGGAGAATAACTCACGGTCGAGTTCATCGTGACCCCTCCTTTTCCATCCACAACGGGCGCGAGATTCCATTGAGATCCCAGACCACCCGGCCGGCCTTGATCGTCAGCTCACACTCCAGCTTCTGATCGCCCATCATCTTCCCGCCGCGACTGTCGACGAACCCGAAGGTGCCGCGCCGCACGCCGAGCACGGCGATGTCGGCTTCGCCGCCGACACCCAGATGACCGAGGTCCGTGCGTTTGATCACCTGCGCCGCCCTTGCGGTGTTGGCCTTGATGACCTCGGCGAGCGGCATGCCCATGTTCACGAACTTCGACATCGTGTTCAGGATGTCCTTCATGCCGCTGTTCTGGCTGCCGATGTGCAGATCGGTGCTGATCACATCCGGATGAAATCCCTGCTGCATCGCCGGCACAGCCTGCCGGAAGAGAAAACTGCCGCCGCCATGTCCCGCGTCGAAAATCACTCCCCTCTTCCGCGCCGCCCAGACGTACGGCCGCACTTTTCCGTTCTCGTCGACGATCGGAATTCGGCCGCTCACATGCGCGTAGGTGTGGGTCAGGATGTCGCCGGGACGGAGGTGCTTCATCAAGCAGGTCTTCGAGCGAAAGCGGCGGTGTGTAGCCGCCGAAATCGACCATCACTGGCACGTTCGCCTCGCGGCCGGCTGCCACCGCGCGTGTCACCGGATCCCATTCCGGCCCGCTGTAATGCGCGACCTTGACTCCAACGATGAGGCCTGGATGCTGGCGAACTCGCATCGCCGTGAGCCTGGCGTCCATGTCGGCGAGATTCTGCTCGACGGGCCCACCTCTCATGCCCGAACCGACGATGTTGAGGAAAGCGAGCACGCGCGTCTGCGAGCGATCGATCACCTGCTCTTTGAACTTCGGGAAGCTTCTCCATCCGGCGCCGCCGACGTCGACGAGCGTGGTCTGCCCGGCAGCGGAACGAGTGACTGTCGGGTTGAACGGCACTGTAGCCGTCGCTGTACTGCGACTCCTCGTCATGTCCCCAGAACACGTGCGCGTGGATGTCGATGAGGCCCGGCGTGACGTAGAGCCCCTTGGCATCGACAATTTGTCTGGCTCGCGCGGGTGCGATGTTGCTGCCGACCGAGGCAATCTTGCTGCCGGCGATCGCCACGTCCATGACTGCGTTGATCCCGTTCTGCGGATCGATGACGGTCCCGTTTCTGATGAGAAGATCGAACTCCGGTTGCTGAGCGCTCAGCGCGACGGCTGCCGTGGCCGCGGCGGCCAGCAGACAGAGGAAAAGGCGAATCATGTCAGTGCCTTCATTGTCTGAAAACTGAAGACTGAGAACTGAAAACTGCCTTAGCCGTTGCCGAGTACCTGGCGAAGCCGTCGGGCCACGATCTTGTCCTCGCCCGGTCGCATCATCCAGACGCCAATGACGAGCGCGCCGTTTTCGGCGCGAGTGCCGATCGAGGGGTCTCCGTCACGCAACGCCTTCACGGCATCGGCTGCGGTGATTTTCTTCGCCGACACATCCCATGAGATTCGTATGTGTGGAACGTGGTTGGCCACTTCGGGCACGAAGATCTCCGCCTTGACGCCCGGTACTTCCACCGCCGCCTTTTGAATCGTCTCAGCCCGTTTCTCGAACTCACCCCGCTCCTGGTCATGGTCCTTCTTGACGTAGAGGTCGACCGCCACCATCATGCCCAGCATCTCTTCTTTGTTCACCTTCATGCCCCGGCCGACGGTGTCGGAGTTCGGAGGTCCATTCAGGCGTGCCGCCACGATGAGATCCTTTCTGCCAAGCAATAGACCGGCGCTCTGAGGTCCGCGGATACCCTTTCCGCCGGAGAACGCCACAAGGTCGAAGCCCATCTTGCTGTACTTGGACAGCCTGTCCAGCGGAGGCACATCGGCAGCGGCATCGTTGAGCGTGGGAATCGAGTGCTTCTTTCCGAGCTGCACGAATTCTTCGTCCTGAATCCGCCCCACGAAGTTATTGGCGTTGTAGAACAGCATCATCGCGGTCTTGTCGTTGATCGCGCGCTCGAGATCGTCCCGCGTCTCCACTTCGACGAGCTGCACACCGCAGTTGCGAACGGCATGGTCGTAGCCGAAGCGGTGCGATTTCTGGACGATGACTTCGCTCTTCATCCCGGCGAGATTCGGAAGGTTGACGATCTTCTGCCGGTCGGTGCCCGTGAGCACGGCCGCCGTTCCCAGCGTCAGCGCCGACGCGGCTCCCGACGTCACCATCGCCGCCTCGCAGCCGACGATCGCGGCGATGCGCTCTCCCACGCGGTCGTGGAGCTCGTCGAGCATCACGTAGTGTTGCGACGCGTAGTTGATGGCCTCCACGACTTCAGGAAGCATCAGCGACGAGGTCATCGCCGTGTATGTGCCGGCCGCGTTGATGAACGGGCGGACGCCCAGCTCACGGAAATAGTCGCGCTTCCCTTTGCCTGTTTGAGCCGCCATAACACCTACCGTGCTCGAGCCGATGATGCCTCCCACAAGCGGCAAGGCGGAAACGATCTCGAGAAAATGCCTCCGGTTCCACATTTGTCACCTCCGAAGATGGGACCAATGATGCCCGCCTGCTCGGATTAGCCGGTTGACAGCTGAAAAGTTGGGGTTCATTGTAGACCGCATGGCAAGAGCCGTCCTTGCGGCGCTGTTCTGCACACTGGTTGTACCGGTGCACGCTCAGAATGCCGGGGCCTCGTCCCAGACGGAGCAACGTTCTGCAGCAGCTGTCAATTACGAGACAGACGTACGACCGATCCTCGCGTCCAGGTGCTTCGGATGCCATGGTCCGAAGCAGGTGCAGTCGGGTCTTCGCCTGGACCTGCGACAGAACGCGCTGCGCGGGGGCGACTATGGCGTCGTCATCGTGCCGGGCCGTGCGGCCGACAGCAAGTTGATCCAGCGGCTCATCGGTTCGTCGGCGGGACTGCAAATGCCGCCGACCGGCGAATTGCCTGGCCACGAAATCGACACCCTTCGCGCGTGGATCGATGAGGGAGCGGAAATGCCGGGCAACGCCTTCGACGGAGCGGCCGTCAGACCGCCGACCGATCCAGCCGTCCAGACGTTCTTGGACGCCATCGCCCGGCATGATTTGATCGCGGTTCGCCGATCGATTGCCGCCGATAAAGCGCTCGCGCGCGCGGCGGACGGCTCCGGCTCGACAGCCTTGATGCACGCCGCGTACGCCGGCACGCTCGAGATTATGGAAGCCCTGCTCGATGCCGGCGCCGACGTGCTCGCGGCAAACGCGCGGCAGGCGACTGCGCTTCACTGGGCGGTGTCCGATCCGAAGAAGGTGAAGCTTCTTCTCCAGAAGGGCGGACGCGCCGGCGCAAAGACCGTTGAGGGTCGCACACCGTTGTATGTCGCTGCGATGCTCCCGTCTGGTGCTCCGTCGGTCAGGATGTTGCTCGAGGTCGGCAGCGACGTCGAGGCACAGACGCTCCTCGGCGCCACAGCGCTCTTTCCCGCTGCCACCACAAGCGCCGAAATCACGAAGCTGCTGCTCGACCACGGCGCGAACCCAAATGCCCGCGCGAAAACGGGCGCAACTCCCCTTCTGATGACGAGCGGCGCCGACGTTATCGGGTTGCTGCTTGCCCGCGGCGCCGATGCGCGGGTGCGGACAAAGACCGGAGAAACGGCGCTCATGGAAGCGGCAATCCGGGGCGACGTGGCAGGCGCGAAGCTTCTTCTCGACAAGGGTGCAGAGGTGAACGCCACCGACCATCGCGGGTATACGGCGCTTCTGCTGGCGGCCCAGTATGACGGCGACTCGCCGGAGCTGGTGCGACTGCTCCTCGCTCATGGGGCCGACGTGAGTGCGGCGGCCGAAGGCGAGACCGCTCTGAGCCTGGCGTCAAAGCGCGGCGAAACTGAGGTGACGAAACTGTTGCGCGCGTTGGTGCCAGCGTCGCGCTCAACCGGCGTGCGGCCGTATTGAGGACAGCTCATGCGTACAACTGCTTTCGTCGTGGCGTCGATGCTTCTCATCTCGATCGTTCGCGCGGCCGACAGTCCGGTGCCGCAGCAGACGCTGAGGAACGCCGCCGAGAAAGGGCTCGATCTCCTCGTCAAGACAAGCCCGACGTTCATCACAAAAGGCGGCTGCAACTCTTGCCACCATCAAACGCTTCCGGCCGCCGCTCAAGCCGTCGCGCAGAGCAAGGGCATCGCGATGGGCGAGCGAATCGCTCAACTCCCCAGCGAGGTGTCTGAGACAACGACCGAACGCTATGTCGAGTATTCCGTCGGCGGCGGCGCGGGTATAGCGGCACTCGGGTTCGAATTTTTCGCCCAATCGCTTGTCGGAACGCCCGCCGACGCACGCATCGTTGCGCAGATTCATTTCGTGAAAGGCCAGCAGCAGCCGCAAGGACATTGGCGCGGCGGAGGCGGCGGCTTGTTCGGTGGAAGTCAGCAGGGCGGAAGCCGCGCGGCATCGGGCCGCCCGCCGCTGGTGTACGACGACTTCACCCCAACCGCGTATATGGTCCGCGCGTTGAGCGTATATGCGCCGTCGACCGAGGTGGCCGATACCAGGGCCAGGATCGACCGGGCGCGATCGTGGCTGCTTGCGACGAAGGCAGAGCGCACTCAGGAGCGGGCATTCAAGCTGCTCGGGTTGAAATGGTCGAACGCCGAGCGACGGGCGATCGATGCCGCGGCGCGCGCGCTTGAAACACTGCAGAACAAGGATGGGGGATGGTCGCAGCTTCCGACGTTACCGTCTGATGCCTATGCGACAGGCATCGCCCTGTTTGCGTTGCACGAAGCCGGCATGGCCGTGACGCAGCCACCTTACCAGGCTGGATTGAAGTACCCTCGTGTCGACGCAGGCCGCCGACGGCACCTGGCATGTCAAGAGTCGCTCGCTCGTCTTCCAACCGTACTTCGAAAGCGGATATCCCTACGGCCGCGACCAGTGGATCTCGGCGGCCGGTGCGGCCTATGCCACTCTGGCAATTGCTGCCGCCGTCGATCCTGTGCGGACGGCTACGCGGTAGTAGGCGCCTGCCAGCGCACGCCTGAGGGGTCAGCGATCGGCGAACTGCAGATCGCCGAATTTTTGGTATTCGTGGAAGCTCTCGTCGACGTGCGCCCACGCCCACCGCGTCCGTCGCCCGGCGTCATAGTCCATCCGATAAAAGTTCGCGCGCCAGCGTGTGCCGGCCTTGGGCGGGACGTTCTGCAGGGGTCGCAGCAGCGAGTACGGAAGGAAGAACTCCGCACGCCACCCCTGAATTGACGCATTCGATTGCTTGGGTCCTCCGACGACACTTGTGGCCTTGCGTGTAAGGCGGCCTTTCTCGTAATGCCACGGGCGCCAACCAAGAAACTGCCCTCCGAAATTGGGGATGAGAATCGGCAGTTCGCGATTGAGCGGTGAGATCTCGTACTCGAAGTAGACCGGGAAGCGCTCGTCGGTCCAGAGAAACACCTCGAACACATCCTCATTCCAGAGGTCCATGAAGTCTTCGTTCATGGTGGCCGTGAGGATTCGGTCTGTCGCATCCATCAGGAAGTACAAACCGGTCGACGAGTAGCGCACTTTGACTCGCGAATCGTACGGGTGACCGTCGGGCTCGTGGCGACTCAATGATGTCCACTCGATGTCGCGCCAACTGGCGTGGTCGCCCGTACCGGTGACCTCGAAGTCGACGGTCGGCTTTATCACCATGCTCGGGCGACTCTTGGCGCCCGATTGCTGCCCGCTCTGGGAACCTGCCGTTTGCGTCATCAGGCCGACCAAGCATATCGCGACCAGGCCAATCGCGAGATCGAGAGGAGATTTCATCGGGCGAAGAATAGCCTCCGAGCGGGCAGGTCACAAGAGAAAGGTGTATCCGAGGTTCGATGAAAACGATGAGTATTCGCCTGCTTTCTTCCGCTTACGCGCCTTCGGCGCGAAGTCGGTGACCTTTAGGAGCTCCGCGTCTTTGCGACTTTGCGTCGTGGCATTGCAGGGTCCGATCCTTCCCCAAGCGCTCGACCCTCACGGCAGCACGATTCTCACGCCCGCCGCGGACCGGCCTCGGGCCTGCACGATCGTAGAGACGCCGTCCTTGATTGATCGAGGACCCTCACTCGGTAGAAAGGCCACGGCTTGTCATCTCGTGACAGTGACCTTGACGAGCGCATTCGTCCAGCAGCACTGAAACCCGCGTCCACCCTCACCGGTTGTGTCATTGACCTGTGCGCGAAGAATGTATTCGCCCGGCTCGGCAAACGTCGCCATCGTCTCAGCTTTTCCGTCCGCCTCGTCCACCAGCGGCCTTTCCTTGTCGAAGGTGACGGTGCCAGCGCCACGAAACTTGCTCCAAGTGATGGTGACCGGCGGAGGTGGTGGGCCACCGCGACCGCCTGCGCCACCTTGCCGGGCCAACGCTTCCGGCGCACGAATGCGATCATCGGTTACCGACACGGGCAAGGGCAGCGGAACGGACAGCGGCGTCGTGAACGAGCGGCTGATTCCGCTGGGTGGTCCCTGGTAGGCCACGCCTCCCGGCTCGAACTTCAAAATGGGCGGGGTGTTTCCCAGTGCGGCGTCCTTGAAGGGTTCCACTACCCAGAGGGGATCGAGATGCATCGGGATGGAAGTCGTCTGGCCGTTGGCGACGAGCGTCCAGATGAGTCGCTTGTTCCCGAAGTCTGCCGGGACGGTAATCGTGAAGACGCCCCATTGCCGTCGTGGCAGGAAGTGCGTCGGCTGACCCTGATCGGGCCCACCGGGTTCAATCCGGTTGCTCGTGCCGACCGGAATGTCGAGGGCCTGCTTCGTGTTTCGGTTGAAATAGCCGACGAGCAGCTTGATCGTACCGTCGGGGTTGCGGTACCAGCCCTCAAAAGCGCCTGTCACGCTCTGCCCGGATTCTCGCGGCGGTTCGAGTGGCAGTTGACCGGGTGCCTGTTCGGCGCCGGCAAGCACGACGTATGCGACCGCGGCCACGATCGCGGCTGACCGATGCGCTCTCATGCCGCAGCTCCGTCGAATAATATCGTCCTGCGTCGCAATGCCAATCGACGCTGGACGATCGACGATGGACGATGGACGATCGACGATCGACGATGAACGACTATTGCGTGGCCCGAGCCTGGGTGTTCTTCTTGGCGAGCTCCGCCTGGTAGTCCTCGTCACTCATATAAGTGATGTTCACCCAGGCGTGGCCCATCTCGTCGACCGTGCGATCGCCGAAGCCAACCCACTGATCGGGATCGGGATTGTTCTTGTTCGCCTTCGTGTTGTCGTACCACGACGTAATCCGCAAAATCGTACCCTTCGGCAGAAGCGGCGCCACTTCGTCTGCATAGACGTAGTTGTTGTGCCAGTTGAAATTGAAATTGTTCACGTGGCTCAACATCTGCGTTGTGCCAGTCGGCAGAATCGCTTCCATCGACATCGCCCTGCCGCGCAGGTGCATGTGCGGCTGGAAGTTCTCGATCCGGCCTGCCTGCCGCATCACATGGAAGTTCTGGCTGACGAACGTGCCATGTGGCGGAATGTCGATATTCTGGGCGCCACCGGCGACGCTCGTCAGGGCGGCCAGGACCTGTCGATATTTTGGCTCCTGGCCTTTTGGATAAAAGTAGATGCCAAGCTCGACCGAGTCGCTGATCTCCTCACCCACGGCATGATAGTGGACTTCGAAAATGACCTTCGACCCGGGCAGCATCAGCTTGCCGCTGTTCGGGCGCATGAGCTCGCCCTGTTTTCCTACCGCCCACTCCATGAACAGGCCAGCGCCGACGCCATCAGCAGAAGGTTGGGCATCTGGATCGTCCTGCTGAAGTCTCGCCAGCGCGTGGTGAGTGACTTTTCGACCTAACACCGTCGAGGGCCGTATCTCGACAGCCCGTACCCAGCGTGGTTCGGTGAGGCCCGTCTCCACAACAGGCTTATACCAGGCGTCGAGCGCCACGGCAGGCGTGGTGTATGGCGGGGATTTGATAATCATGTCCGGCGGACCGCCGAACAGCTCGGCGAATCCCCACACGGCTTCGTTGGCAAACTGCTTGGGTGGCGGCATGTCCTTCAGGTCACCCTTCGGGGCTCCCGCGTCCACCCAACGCACAATCGTGTCAATCTGCTGGTCTGTTAGCGAGCGATCGTTCTTGAAGTGCTGGATCCCGACGGTTCTATCAATGTGCCACGGTGGCATCTGTCGGGCGGCCACACGCGTCTTGATGGACCGCGCCCACGGACGCGTCTCCTCGTAGGTCGTCAGCGACATGGGTGCCATGTATCCAGACCGATGACACGCCTGGCACTTGTCCTGAAGGATCGGGGCCACGTCCTTTGTGAATACGGGCGTGACCACGGATTGCTGTGCACGGGCCGCCGACGGGGACGTCAGGATGGCGCCGAGCATCAAGGTGCCAATGCCCGCCATGTGGCGCCACGTCGAAGTGTGGAACGTCGCGTCGATCATTGCGGGCTCCTCCGTGCGAAGACGTGGGGTGACGGACCTTCCACATTCTGCCGGTTCGCGACGCCTCGGTCAACAGGGCTTTGCCACCGGCGATGATACCCTACACGTTCGATGAGGACGGGTTTCATCTGGGACGAGCGTTTCGCGTGGTTTCACTCCGGCCTCGATCGGAGGCCGTCGCCGCTTTACCAGCCGGTGCCGGCACTCGACACACGGGAAACAAAGGAACGGATTCGCGAGCTGCTGGTCGTGACCGGCCTGGCGGATAAGCTCGTGGCGCTCGCGGCAACGCCGATTGACGAACACGACGTCCTGCGTCATCACACCCCCGAATACGTCGCCAAGGTGCGCGCCATCAGCGAGCGCGGCGGCGGCGACGTTGGCGAAGGGGCGTGGATCGGGCCGAATTCATATGACCTCGTCAGATTGTCGACCGGTGCATGTGCAGTCGGAATCGATGCGGTGCTCGACGGCACGGTCGACAACATCTACGTGCTCTGCCGGCCGGCAGGACATCACGCCACGCGCGATTTTGGACGCGGTTTCTGCATCTTCTCGAATATTCCAATCGCCATCCTGCGGGCACAGGCCGCGTCGAAGGTGCGGCGCGTAGCGGTACTCGATTGGGACGTCCATCATGGCAATGGAACTCAGGAAGCGTTTTTCCGCGACCCGAATGTGCTGACGATTTCAATCCACCAGGCCGGCAACTACCCGCCTGCCTCGGGCGGGATTGAGGACATCGGCGAAGGACCTGGCGAGGGCTACAACATCAACGTGCCGCTCCCGCCGGGCAGCGGTCACGGTGCCTATCTGGAAACGATGACGCGGGTCGTCATACCGGCGCTGCACGCCTATCGTCCCGAGCTCATCGTGGTGGCCAGTGGACTTGACGCGAGCACGATGGATCCACTGGCGCGGATGATGTGCTACAGCGAGACGTACCGGCAGATGACGCGGATGTTGAAGAGTGCCGCGAGCGAACTCTGCAGCGGTCGGCTCGCGCTCTGTCACGAGGGCGGCTATTCGTCTGTGTATGTGCCGTGGTGTGCGCTCGCGATCGTCGAGGAACTCTCCGGAATTTCCACGGCGTTCCGGGATCCGTCGCTGGATCGGTTCGCAGCATGGCCCTACCAGGAGCTTCAACCTCATCAGACTGAAGTCATCACGCGAGCCGCTGCGTTGGTCGCACGCATCCGGTAGGCTGTCCATCGTCCATCGTCCATCGTCTTGAGCTCCAGACGATCGACGATGGACTCCAGACGATCGACGATGGACGATCGACGATCGACGATGCAGCCGGTATAATTCCGCGACGTGTCCAGATCCCTGATCGTTGCCTTGACGCTCGCGGCGTGCATGGTGATTCAGCTCGCCGCTCAGACTGGATCGATCGATACGTCAAAGCTCGATGCAATTGAGCCTCTAATCCTGGCCGCGATCGGCGAAAGGCGGTTGCCCGGCGCAGTCGTGTTGGTCGGCCAGGGCGATCGCACGCTCTATCACAGGGCCATCGGCCAGCGCTCCGTTGTCCCTGCGGCAGAGCCGATGACGCTCGACACCATCTTCGATCTCGCTTCGCTGACCAAAGTGGTCGCCACAACGACGAGCGTGATGATCCTCATCGAGGAAGGCAAGATCGCACTGAACGATCGGGTTTCGAACTTCATTCCCGGTTTTGAGCGCTACGGCAAAAGCAACATCACGATCCGGCATCTGCTGACGCACGTCTCGGGCCTGCGTCCGGATCTCGATCTGGCGGAGCTGTGGACCGGAACGGATACCGCTATCGCGCTGGCCATTGAAGAAGTACCGGTCGCGCCGCCTGGCACACGCGTGATTTACAGCGACATCAATTTCTTCCTGCTGGGCGACATCGTGCGCCGCGCAAGCGGCGTCCCGCTCGATCGATTTGCGCACGACAGAATTTTCGCCCCACTCGGCATGTCAGATACCGCGTTCACGCCTCAACCGTCATCACACGGCCGGATCGCCCCCACTGAAAGCTGCGTACCGTTCGCCTGGCCCTGTCAGGGCCCGGGCATGAAGCTGCTGCGGGGCGTCGTCCACGATCCGACCGCGAGGCGCATGGGAGGTGTAGCCGGTCACGCCGGACTCTTCAGCTCGGCGACCGATCTTGCGACCTTCTGCAGGATGCTGCTCGCTGACGGCGCATACCGCGGCACTCGGATCCTTTCGCCACTGACGGTGGCGAGAATGACGTCGCGCGCAACGCCGGCCGACGAACGAAACGTTCGCGGTCTGGGATGGGACATCGATTCCTCGTTTTCGTCGAATCGCGGTGAGCTCTTGCCGATCGGATCGTTCGGCCATACCGGATTCACGGGCACATCGCTCTGGCTCGATCCAGCCAGTGGCGTGTTCGTCATCTTCCTGTCCAATCGCGTGCATCCAGACGGCAAGGGGGACGTCACGTCGTTGCGGAGCCGGGTCGCCACTGTGGCCGCGTCAGCTCTCACTTCCCGGCCATTGGCTGTGCGGGAATCGTTCACGGGTACCGACTTCGGACCACCGGCATCGACGCTGACTCCATCCGCGCCAGAACCAACCTTGACCGGCATCGACGTCCTTCGCGCCGACGGTTTTGCGCCGCTGAAGGGGAAACGCGTCGGGCTGGTGACGAACCACACGGGACGCGCCCGTGACGGCTCGTCGACCATCGACCTTCTGCACCGTTCATCGACATCGCAGGGATACACGCTGGTGGCATTGTTCAGCCCCGAACATGGCATCCGCGGTGTGCTCGAGGCGAACGTACCGTCTACGAAGGACGAGAAAACCGGACTGCCTATCTATTCACTCTACGGCGAGACACGCAGGCCCACCGGGGTGATGCTGAACGACATCGACTCGCTCGTCATCGACCTGCAGGACATCGGCACGCGTTTCTACACCTACATGACGACGATGGCGTACGTGCTCGAAGAAGCCGCAAAGAGGAAGATGCCCGTGATCGTGCTGGATCGTCCGAATCCGATTGACGGTTACCACATCGAAGGCCCTGCGTTGGACAAGTCGGAGCTGGGGTTCACAGGGTATTTTCCTTCGATGCCGATTCGTCACGGGATGACTCTGGGAGAGCTCGCCGCCCTGTTCAACGGCGAAAATCGCATCGGTGCCGACCTGACGGTTGTCGCGATGAAGAACTGGCGACGTGATGGATGGTTCGACCACACCGGGCTGCCCTGGACGAACCCATCGCCGAACATGCGGAATCTGCTTCAAGCGACGCTATATCCGGGCGTCGGCGCGATTGAAGGAACGAATCTATCGGTTGGTCGTGGGACAGACACACCGTTCGAACAACTTGGCGCTCCGTGGATCGACGGCGTGCAACTCGCCGATGCGCTCAACGCGCGCAGCATTCCCGGCGTCAGCTTCTACTCCGTCCGATTTACGCCGACGGCGAGTAAGTACGCCGGAGAGGAATGTCAGGGTGTGTTCATGATCGTGACCGATCGGCTCGCGCTTCGACCGGTCCGTCTTGGCGTGGAAATCGCCGCGATGCTGCACAGGTTGTACGGTGCGACGTTCGAGCTCGAGTCTGCCGCGCGTCTGTTCGGATCGAAGGACGGCCTATCACGCATTCGTGCGGGCGAGGATCCTCAGGCCATTGCTGCGTCGTGGGCTGCCGGCGAAGCCAGGTGGAGGCGGCAGAGGGCGAAGTATCTGCTGTACCCGTAAAGGCACAATTCCTGCTTTGGCTCCCGTCACACTGAACGCCGATGTGAAAGGTGCACGGTTAACGGCGGATGTTGACGTTCGCGTGGAAGAAGTTCTCGGGATCGTATTTGGCCTTGAGCTCTCGAAGCCTGGTGTAATTGACCCCGTAAGCGGCCGCCGCCGGATCGCCCGCCTCATCGTGATCGAGATAGTTCACATAGCGGGTCTCAGCAAGAAATGGTTTCAATGCGTCGAACGTCCCGCGGCACCAGGCGATGCAACGGTCATTCTCACGCGGATCCATCCACTGCGAGATGATGCCGACGTTGTAGCTGCTCACGCGCATCGCGCACGCCGTTGCCGACACGGGGACCCTGCTCGCCGCGCCATGAAAATGCTCAATGATGATCTGACTCATCGGCGATTCACACGACTCGAAGCGTTCCACCAGGACTCGAACCGCCTCGTCACTGAGGTCGGTGAGAAACTGGGACTTCCAGTAGTTGAGCGCGCCCTTGGGTAAGGCCGCGTCGAAGAGAGCATTCTGCGCGCAGTAGGGAATCGGGCCCATCGCATCCATGACCGGCCGCCCGAACGCCTTGAACGGCCGGAGCGCTGCCTCGCCGTCGGGAAGGGCCCCACAATGCGCGGCCACAATAGCCACGAGCTTCGCGCCCGATCCGTCGGGCGCGCTGATGAGTCCTGCGACCAGCATCAGCTCGTCTGGTGCTGACGCGCACTGCTCGCGGAAGAACTTCAAGACATCCATCGCGTTCGCGTGCGGATGCGCAACGAGCCCGCCCGCGATGATCGGACCGACAGGATGGACAACGTACTCGAGCGACGCCGCAATCCCGAAGTTGCCGCCGCCACCGCGAATCGCCCAGAACAGATCCGCGTTCTCGTCGGCGCTCGCCCGCTTGACGCTGCCGTCCGCCATGACCATCTCGGCCGATCGCAGGTTATCGAGGGCCAGACCGTACTTCGGCATCAACCAACCAAGACCCCCACCGAGCGTGAGCCCCGCGATGCCCGTGCTTCCGACGACGCCCCCGGTCGTCGCCAAACCGTGGACCTGCGTCTCGCGATTGAACTCACTCCAAAGGACACCACCCTGGGCGCGCGTCACGCGGGCGCGCGGGTCGACGTGGATTCCCTTCATCAACGCCAGGTCGATCATCAACCCGCCGTCGATGGTGGCATGACCTGCGACGTTGTGCCCGCCGCCACGGACCGCCACCTCGAGATTGCACGCTCGGGCCAGTTTGACGGCATCGGATATGTCAGCAACACCACGGCAGCGCGCAATCAACGCGGGACGCTTGTCGACGAGTCCATTGTGAACGCGCCGCGCGTCCTCGTATTCCGCGTCGGTAGGCTGGAGCAATCGGCCGGTGAACCCGGGAGCCAGCTGCGCTAACGTGGCTGTGTCTACGGACATGGGCGCGCTCCTTCGTCGAAGAAAGCCGAAATCTTAGCACCCCGCGTTTCAGCGGCGGAAATTCCACAACCCGCACCTTGACGCCCCGGCGGAGTCCGACGATAGTCTTGCAACCGAGGTACACAAATGTTTTGGCTGACAAAGATCGCCCGCGTCCTTTCACTCCTGACGATCGTCGGACTGACAGTCGCCGCCGAACGGGCGCTGAGTGCCCAGCAGTCGACGGCACCCCAACCCACGACTCCCGAGGGGTACGTCCCAAGAGGGACGCGTCCAGGGAAAGGACTCGCCCCCGGAATGACAGTGACGGACCTGGGCAAAAGTGCAAGAACCTATCGGGTCAGGATGGCCAAGGGGGACGAAATCATGTCTGGCCTGACCGATTTTGCCGAGAAGTACAAGATCAAAAACGCCCATTTCACGGCACTCGGGGCTATCAACAAAGGTCTCTTCGGTTGGACCGATGTGGAAAGCGGGTTGGGTCAGAAAAAGATCGAGCTCAGCCAGGAAGCAGAAATCGTTTCACTGATGGGCAGCATCTCTGTCGACAGCCAGGGACGATCGAACGTTCACGGTCACGGCACAGTCGCGCTGTCTGATGGCTCTGTGAAGGGGGGCCATTGGTGGGCGGCACATGTGAGCATCATCGCGGAAATCTTTGTCACCGAGGAGGAAGGCGCGCCTGAGCCTGCGAAGAAGTAAGCGCCCAACTCATCACCATCGCCACGCTCACGGTCGTGGCCGCGCCGATGAACACATACCAGCTGAACGCGATCGGCAGCGGCCATCCCCATACGATCATCATCGCGACCAGGCCGCTCACCATCCCTGCGAACGCTTGTCGACCGGTGATCGCCGGCGCGAGTGTACCGAGTAGAAACGCGCCCAGAACGGGCCCCGACGCCCACGACAGCACGGCGAGGCCGGCATCCAACACGGATCGTTGCATCCACTGCGCGGCAATCGCCACGCCAATCTGGACGATGCCCCAGACGATTGTCCACGTCCGGGACACACGCATCAGCGTCGCATCGTCTGCGTCCGGTTTCACGTACTTCGCATAGAAGTCGTTCACCGTCGTCGCGGCCATGGCATTGATCGATGGAGAGAGCGCCGCTGCAACAATCGCGGCGACGATGAAGCCGGCCGCACCGTGGGACAGCGCGGTCACGATGAATCCGGGCAGGAGCTCGTCGCTCCGCGCCAACGCACGGGGCAGCGGCACATGCTGGTAGTAGGTGAACAGCATCACACCGATGACAAGAAACAGCACGAACTGCGCAAGAACCAGAAACCCGCTGAGCACGAGACCGCGGGCCGCCTCGCGCGCCGATCGTGCCGAGAGCAGGCGCTGGACGAGAAACTGATCGGTGCCGTGCGTCGACAACGTGAGCGCCGCCCCTCCCAGAATCCCTGCCCACAGCGTGTAAGGCCGCGCAAACGTCCACGACAAGTCGAGCACACGAAACTTGCCCGACGCCGAGCCGACCCGGACGACTTCGGCCCATCCTCCAGGAATCAACGCCAGGAGCGACACGAACACAACGAGTGCACCCGCGATATACACGAACAGCTGCACCACGTCGGTCCAAATCACCGCCGCCGAACCACCTCGCACCGTGTAGACAATCATCGCAGCGCCGAGCACGACGACCGCAATCGTCACCGGCACCTGGGTGACGACCGAGACGACAAGCGCCGTCGCAAAAAGGCGGATGCCGTCTGCAAGCGACCGCGTGATCAGGAAAATGACCGCTGAGAGATTCTTCACGCGATCGCCGAAGCGCCGCTGGAGCAGTTCGTACGAGGTGAAGAGATCCCCCCGGAAGTAGGCGGGAATGAAAACGACGCTGATGATCACGCGACCGATGACGTATCCGAAGACGAGCTGCAGGAACGTCATGTCGCCGGTATAGGCCATGGCCGGTACGCTGATGAAGGTCAGCGTGCTCGTTTCGGTCGCGACGACCGTGAAACAGATCGCCCACCAGGGCACCGATCGCCCGGTGAGAAAGTAATCGCGAGGTGTCTTCTGAAAACGCGCGAAGTACGACCCGAACTGCGTGATCGCGATGAGGTATCCTGCGATCACTGCGTAATCGAGCCAGGTTAGCACCATGAATCATTGTCGACTAATTAGGCGCCACGTAACTCTTTCGGGCCCGCACCGCCAGCCCACGTGGAACGACCCGGACGTCGATGTCGTGCACCTTGCCGTCGCGTTTCGGCGGAGCGAACCCGAGCAGATACTGGCTATGGAGCTCGTCGGCCACGCGGGCAAAAGCAGCCGCGAGATCTTCGCCAAAACGGATTTCGGTGTACCCGCCGCCTGTCTCCTGCGCGACGCGAGCGAGACCGGGATCGGGCAGATCGGCCAACAACATGGCTTGGAGGCCACCACGGCCCACGCCCGGGGGCATCGGACGCGTGCCCCGGCTCCGCATGCCGACTGCGTAAATCATCACGTCTTCGGCACGCGCGCGATCGATGACGCCCGCCTGGCTCGCCACCGGCTGATTGAAGGCCATCACACCGCTGTCCTTCCCGTCGCTCAGGACAAGGATCACTTTGCGCGCGCCCTCGTCGTCAGCGAATGCCTCCATCCCCTGGTCTATTGCGCGCCAGAGCGGCGTGGGCGCCTCGGGCGAAATCCTCTCGGGCAGCCCCTTTCGCAGCTCGTTGATGTCGTGCGTGAACGAAGGACTGATGGTGACCTCGTTCCCAAATGTCCCGACGCGCGCCAGATCATCCGGCCTGAGGCGCGCGAACAGCTGTTCGGAGGCCGCGCGCAACAGCGGAAGGTTGCCCTCCATGCTGCCCGACACGTCGAGCATGACAACGAGCCGAATGGGTTGGGGAGAGTTGTCGAACAAGGTGATGGGCTGCGGTTTCCCTTCGTCGCGCAGCTCGAAGTCTTCCCGGGCGAGAGTTGTGACAATCTTACCGTCCCGGTCGGTCACTGTCACGAACACCCGGACAGCATCCCCCGCGCCGCGGAACACGGGCTGCTGCGCCGCGGCGATGGCAATCATTCCGGTACAACACGCGCCCGCGATTCCATACATCCAAGACCGAATCATGCGCAGACCTCTTCACATGCAGGCCGAACATCCACTCTCTCATATTATGACCGGCGTTGAACTCACGGATATTCCGTTATGCTCAGGTCATGCTGGGAGGGATACACGAACATCGGACGTTGTTCGTGTCGACGTTCGTGTGCTGCTGGGTGGTCCTCGCGCTCACCTCGCCGGGTATTCCCATCGTGTGGGATGAGGGCGAGTATTTCGTTCGATCGAAGTTCATCATTCAATGGTTTGAACTGTTGCCTCGGGCCTTGTCGACGGAACTCATCCGGAGGCAGTGGCTCTTCATCCATTACGCCGAAGGCCATCCAGCGGGTTTCGCGTTGCCGATTGCGCTCGGTCAGTGGCTTGGGTCGCCGTTCATCGATCCACTTCTGGCGTCGCGTCTGGGCCCGATCACGTTGTTCAGCGGCGCATGCGCCGCACTCGCCGTACACCTGAAGCGGACGTACGGCACAGCGGCGGCCATCGTTACGCCCGTGGCACTATTGACGTTCCCAAGAATTTTCTCCGAGGCGCATTTCGCGACGCAGGATGGACAGCTCACCGCGTGGTGGCTTCTCCTATGGGCGGTTCAATCGTCATTTGCGCCAGAGTGGCGCGGCGCGATGGGTTTGGGTCTCATCTTGGGATTCACGACGGCGACGAAGTTCACGGGATGGTTAGCGTGGCCCCCGACTGTGATTTCAGAGATCCTCCACAGTCGTGTCGCCGCGCTCCGTCGCCTTTCGATCGTGCTTCCTCTCGCTATCCTGATCTTCTACGTCGTCAATCCGCCGATGTGGTACGACCCGCTGGATGGATTCAGAGAGCACTTCCATCGCAGTCTCAATCGCGCGGAGACGCTGAACATCACCACGCAGTTCCTGGGTCAGAGTTATAGCGTTGAACGACCGCTTCCCTGGTACAACACGGTTGTGTGGCTCGCCTTCACCACGCCGTTACCAACACTTGCACTCGGCGTTGTGGGGCTTGTGTCCTGCCTGCGCACCCGCACGGCGCTTTCCCTCACGCTGATTCTTCATTGGATCACGCTGATGATCGTCCGCGCGCTGCCCGGTGCGCCACCCCATGACGGCATTCGCCTGTTCCTGCCGGCGTTTGGATTCTGGTGCGTGTTTGCGGGAATCGGGGCACAGCGTGCGTTCGATGCCATCAGGGCGATTCCTGCGATCAGGGGGAGGGTCGCACTACGGCTGGCGCTCTCAGCGGCTTTATTGGCGAACGCCGTCAATCTCGCTCGTTACTATCCGCAAACTCTGTCGCACTACAGCTTAATCGCCGGCGGCCTTCGCGGTGCAGCCGACAAAGGCATGGAGCCGGCCTATTGGTGGGACGCTCTCGACACCGACGTGCTACGGTGGCTCAACGAGCACACCGACCCGAGCGAAGCCATCGCGTTTTCGCCGGCCTCGAACATCGGATTCCTGCGCGACTGGCGCGGATTGCGGCCGAAACAAGTACAACCGAACAAAGAACCGTTCAAATGGTACGTGCTCCAGAACAGGCCAGGCGTATTTTCGCGTCTCGATCGGGCGCTGGTACAGCGCGAAAAGCCGGCCTTCGTCAAGTATGCAGGCCGCCGCTCGGCTCGAGCGTCTGTGCCGTCCGATCTGAGCGTCCCCCTGATTTGGATATTTTCGTTCGATCAATACCAACGTGCGCGGCATCGAGAACGATAGGGATCGCAATAACTATCTCGGTAGTGCGCGTTCCAGCGTATCGAGCCGGTCGCTGAACTCCGACCATCGCGACTGCTCCATCGACAACTGGTGCGAGAGTTCCGCCTCTCGATTCCCAAGCTCCTGGATGAGCTGCTGCATCCGCGCCATTTCCGGCCCCCGCGCCTCCTGCCGCGCTCCCGCGATCTGACTCTGGACCTCGCCAATCTGTCGCATAAGTCCATTGATACGCTGCTCCTGTAGCTGCAATCTCGCCAGCAGAAGCTGGGCCCTGACCGAGGCGCTCGACGTCTCAGCGAGATCCGCTCTAATCCCGCGCAATTCTGTGACGACGTCGTCGAGCGTCGCCGGCCCCTGTCGAAACTGGGCCGAGGCCAGCGCAGTGAAGAGGACCGCTATCATCCCAGCCATCCAGAATGTGCTTGTCCGGAGCATTCTTTGCATCACATTTTTCCTGATATGTGGCAATTGACCCAAGGCCAGACGCGCTCTGGCGTCGGGCGCCTTCACCGAGGTTATCGGAACCTTGGATGTGTGGGCTATAGCCTCGAAAAATCTGGCGGATCGGCGACGATCGTGCGGTTCGATCCCATGCCGGACGCGGCGCCCGGCGACGTGTTTCACCTGACACTCGAGGACGGGCGTGTCCTCGAATGCCAGGTGCTTAACGAAATTGTAAGTTGCTGTGCTGTTTTGGACGGTCCCCGCGTCGAGCGACGACTCACCCGGCGCCCGGCCCCCGTCGCGCGAGTCTATTTCTAGCTCCAATCCTCACGAGCCGAAGATCTCTCCGAGCCAAAGTCCGTCCTAAGGTCCGCTAAAGCCGGACACGACTTGCGAAGGTGCTACGTACGCAGGTGCTTGTTGAACCAATCGACCGTACGCTGCCAAGCCTGCTTGGCAGCCGCCTCGTCATACCGCGGTGTCGTGTCGTTGTGGAATCCATGGTTCGCCTTCGGATAGACGTAACCCTCATACCGAATCTTGTTCGCTTTTAATGCGGCTTCATACGCCGGCCACGCCTGAACCAGACGCGTGTCCATCTCACCATGGTGAACCAGGACGGCCGCCTTAATCTTCGGGACATCCTCAGCGGCAGGAGCGCCGCCATAAAACGGAACAGCCGCACCAAGGTCGGGCATTCTCACCGCAAGAGTGTTAGAGATGCCTCCACCGAAGCAGAATCCGACCACGCCGAAGCGCCCAGTGCTCTCGGGACGCGCCTTCAGCCAGTTCATCGCCGCGATGAAATCCTGTGTCATCTTCTCGCGATCGACCTTCTGAAAGAGTTGTCCGCCGCGCTCGTCATCCCCCGGGTAACCGCCGACAGACGTCAACCCGTCCGGGGCAAACGCTAAGAAATTGGCGGTGCCCAGCCGGCGGGCCACATCCTCGACGTACGGGTTCAAGCCACGGTTTTCGTGGACTACGAGCACAGCGGGGTACTTCCCTGCTGTAGCCGGACGCGCAAGATAGCCCCGAATGGATCCATTCCCCTGGGGGGACTGCACTGTCGCGTACTCGGTGCGAATACGCGCGTCGTCTTTGGCCACCTGCTGGGCCCACGCATAGTTCGGTCTCAGCGCCTCGAAGAGGCCCGCCACTGTGAGCCCACCGACCGCAAACCGACCGGCGCCCTCGAAGAACGCGCGGCGGTCGATGTCGCCGTGCACGTACAAGTGGAAGAGATCGAGAAGCTCCTGGGGAAAATCGGACGCCTTCATTCGTTCCATGGCGATACTCCTTCCAATAGCGGTAGCGGGAAGCTGGTAGCCGGCAGCGGAGGATACCACGTGACTGGCTTACCGGCCGGCGCGAGGCTCAACGCGGTGTGTCTTTCTGGTTGTCTTCTACAGGTCGCGTAGCGTCGCGCTCGTCTCGCGGCGGGCACTCCCTGCACGGAAGCGCGCGGGGAACCTCGTCGACGATCATGTTTGCGCGCACGTCGCGAACAATGAGACGCCGCCCCACGAACCGGTACTCCAGGTCTGGCGGCAGATCGGGCAGAACCAGCAGAATGTTCGGCGGCATCGTCGCGAGCGCCCGCTGCTTCGAATAGTTGTCGTTGACGTCCACGTCGAACGCCGAAGGGCTGTCGTCCATGATGGCAGCGATCGTCGCCGCGTCGGCTCGACGATCAAGCATCTGCTTCACCTGGCGCTCCATGACAGGAGCAAAGAGTTGTCCACGTCGCGTACTGCGCGCGGCACGAATGCGCTCTGCGAGACGGCGCTCAAAGCGCTCGATTTCGTCGGCGTTGTCTGTCACGACGAGCGGCGGCAGCCCCTCTTCGAGCTTGCTGCGCAGCGCTGCATAGTCCTGCACACGCTTGTTGAACTCGGCGAGCGTCTCGGCGTCGAACGTGCCCTGGACGATCACAGTGAAGTCGGGTTCGCCCGGGACTGGATTGGCGGCAATCTGGGCGGCCGTCACACCTGGACAAACTATCAACAGGCCGATTGAGAGCAATACACGTCTCAATTTCATGTCCACCCTTAGTGCAGATCGCGTAACCGGGCATCCTCTTTGCGACATGATCAGTATGCGCCTTCTAGCCGGACTGGTCCTCGCGGTGGCCGCACTCGCCTGTAACGGTGAGGCGTCGCCGTCTGCGCCCGACGGCCAGACTGCCGCCATCACTCCCGCCATCGTGGCGTTCGGAGACAGCTTGACCTCGGGTCCAGGCCTGAGACGCGACGACACCTATCCTGCCCTGCTGCAAAAGCGTATTTCGGAGGCAGGCCATAGATACAGTGTAGTCAATGCGGGTGTGACTGGCGATACCTCGACCGAAGCGCTCGTCCGCTACGACGCGGCGCTCGTGCCAGGGACTCAGATCGTCATTCTGGCAATCGGCATCAACGACGGCCTCCGCGGGATGCCGGTCGCGATCGTCGAACGGAACATTTCGACGATGATCGAGCGGGCACAAACACGCGGCATCCGCGTGCTCCTGTGCGCGATGGAGGCCCCACCCGTCCGCGGCCTCAATTACACGATCGACTTCCACCGGCTGTTCACGAGGTTGACCGACCGCTACAAGGTGACCCTCGTGCCGTTCTTCCTCATCGGCATTGTCGGCAATGACGAACTGAATCTCAATGATACGCTGCACCCCAACGCCGCCGGTCATCGGATTATTGCCGACGCCATCTGGCCCTACTTGCGTCCAATGCTCTAGCGGCGCTACTCTCTGTCCACCCAGGGCCGTCTAAAAACAGATACCACGTAGGGACAGGAGGAGTTATGAGGCTTACGCGTCTAACGGTTTTCGCGTGCGCACTCGCGGGATTCGTCCTCGCAGGGCTCGCGGTCGGTGAAGGACAGGCTCCCGCACAAGGAACAGAGAAGCCGGGCGCACAGGCACAGGCGCAGCAGCCTCCACCGCTGCTACACGCAGGGAACCTGATCATGTTGCCGGACGAGCACATCAAGGTGAACAACAACCGTGTGTTTGGATCAGCAAACCAGCCGGGGTTCTACATGACCCGCAACATCTTCCGCAACAACAACACGAGCCGCCCGCACTACCACACCATGGATCGATGGGTCACGGTCATCAAGGGCACGTGGTGGGGCGGCACTGGCAAGGTCTTCCGGCCGAAGGAAATGAAGCCGATGCCGGCCGGCAGCGTCATGTTCCATCCCGCGTACTTCATCCATTACGACGGAAATCAGGACGGCGGCGAAACCATCGTCCAGATTATGGGATACGGGCCTGTGACGACGGTGCAGGTGGAAGAAGATGAGAAGGGCAACCCGGTGAGCAAGGGCGGCGAGGGTGCGGGGTACGCGACTTCACCACCCGCGGGCGCCAAGCCGGCTCAGAAGTAACGACGCGATCGCGAAACGTGTCAGGGCAGATGGCAAATGGCACCGGCACCGGTACCGGTACTCTCTGCCGTCCGCCATCACCCATCTGCCCTGACTGTTACACCAAGATATCCTTCACGACATTCCCGAAGACATCCGTCAACCGGAAGTCGCGGCCGGCATAGCGATATGTCAGCTTCTCATGATCGATTCCTAGCTGGTGAAGGATCGTGGCGTGGAGGTCGTGAATGGCCACGCGGTTCTCGACGGCGCGGAATCCGAACTCATCTGACGCGCCGTATGTCATGCCCCCCTTGACGCCGCCTCCGGCCATGAACATCGAGAAGCCGTACGGATTGTGATCGCGGCCGTCGCCGCTTTCCGAGACGGGCGTGCGTCCGAACTCTCCGCCCCAGACGACGAGCGTCTCGTCGAGCAGCCCGCGCCGCTTGAGATCGCGAATCAACGCCGCCGACGCCTTATCCATGTTCGGGCACCGCTCGCGCAGGTTCCTGTCGATCTCCTTGTGATCGTCCCACGGCTGTCCCGGACCATAGTGCACCACGACAAAGCGCACCCCGCTTTCGACGAGGCGCCGCGCCATGAGACAACCCTGCGCGAAGGGAGTCGAGCCGTATTCCTCTCGAATCGACGCCGGCTCTTGCATGACGTCGAGCGTATCCATGGCGGCGAACTGCATTTTGAACGCCGCTTCCATCGACGCGATGCGGCCCTCGAGGAATGCGTCCTGGCCGAAGGTGTCGTGATGCTGGTCGTTGAGCGCCTGCGTGAGATCCAGCTGCGCGCGCTGCGCCTCGGTGGTCAGCTCGGCATTGCGCAGGAAACGGATCATCTTGTCCGGCGCGGTCTCGAAGGTGTTGAACGACGACCCTTGGTACTCCGCAGGCAGAAATCCGGCGGTGGTGAAGCCGCCGCCATCGGGCGCGAGCACCATGAACGCCGGCAGGTTCTTGTTCTCGGTGCCGAGCCCGTAGGAGATCCACGATCCCATCGAGGGACGCGACAAAATCATGCTGCCCTGATGGAACATGCTGCGCGCCTGCTCGTGGTTCGGATTCGTCGTAAACATCGAGCGGATGACGCACAGCTCGTCGGCAACCGTCGCGAGGTTCGGCAGCAGCTCGCTCATCTCGATGCCGCCCTTGCCGTGCCTCGCGAACGTGAACTTGCTCGGCATCAGTCCGGCCGTCGTGCGCTCGGTCCGGAGGTCCGCCGTCGCTGGTCGCTGTCCCGCGTATTTCATCAGGGCCGGCTTGGGATCCCACAGATCGACTTGTGAAGGCCCGCCGGTCATGAACAGCAGAATGACGTGTTTGGCCTTCGGCGTGAAATGAGGTCCGACGGTGTGGATCGCTGCGCCCAACGCGTCGTCCGCGAGCAGATCGGCCAGCCCCAACATGCCGACACCGCCGCACAAACACTTCAGCGCTTTCCGGCGAGAGAATTTCTCTATGGCCAAAAGATTACCTCGTTGGTGGAAAGCAGCGCTTGAGCGTAACGCGCTGTGTCGGCTGTCATGAGGGTACTGCACGCCGAGCGCAACCTCCTGGCCGGTGGCGTTTCTCGAAAACACTTTTCGATACAGCGTCTGAATCTTCGCCTCGGCGGTCGTTTCGTTCGCGACCTGCTCGGCCAGGACCTTCGCCAATTCCTGCACGAACGGACTGTTCATGACGAACAGCGCCTGCAACGGGCTCAGCGTCGGCTGCCGCATCGCAATATGGGCCATGGGCGCCGGCACGTCGTACAGCTTCATGACGTCGGCCGTGCTGCGTCCGCGGCTGATCGATGAATACACCGTGCGACGCGTCACCTCATCGATGCTCTCCGACGGACCATACAGCTCGAGGTCGAGCTTGCCCGCGGCCTGCAGCAACGAGTCGCGATACGCCTCGATGTCCATGCGCCTGGGGTTCATCCGCCAGAGATACGTATTGGTCGGATCGACCTCCATCGCGTTGGCGCGCGGATGACTCGACTGGCGATAGGTCGCCGACAGCATGATTTCCCGGTGCAGCCACTTCAGCGACCAGCCGCTGGCAATGAAGCGGGCCGACAGATCCTCGAGCAGTTCAGCATGCGAGGGCGCCAACCCCTGGATGCCGAAGTCGCTCGGCGTGCCCACGAGATGTTTGTCGAAATGCCATCCCCACACGCGATTGACCATGACGCGCGCGCTAAGCGGCGCCGCATCGGTAAAGATTTTTTCACCGAGCTCCAGACGGCCGGATCCGACTTTGAAGTCTGCGTCCGACTTGGCCAGCACGATTGGGAACCCGCGGGGCGCCGGCTCGCCCGGCGTTCCGAGATTGCCTCCACGATAAAGCGGGAGATCGCGTGGCACCCCTGGCGTGGCATCGAAGAACGTGAGATCCGGCTCCGACGAATTGAACACGACGCCGGCGTCGTAGACGGAGTTCAGGAACGGCGCCAGCTGGTCGATTCTTTTCCGCGGTCCGCCACCACCACCCTGCGCCTGCTGGGCGCGCTCGGGATTCGGGATTTGATCGGCCGGGCGCACGCGCTGCTCGTCGGGCACAGGCGGGCGCTTCTTGAGTGTGCCGTCTGGATTCCGATCTTCCGGCGGCCGCTCGCCCGGATACGGCACGGTGTTGATGTAGGCTGCGATCTGCGGGTACTCCTTTGACATCGCGTCGATCTCGGCCTGCAGCTCGCTGAGCTCGGCGCGGAACTTCTTCACCTGACGCACCGCCTGTTCGGGTTTCGACCCCGGATCGCTCTCGAGCAGGTTTGCCGTATAGTGCAGGTCGAACATCCGCTGGTAGACCCACATGAAACGGGTCTCCGTCTTCGGGTCGATTTCGAAAAACGGACGCAGCGCACGCGATGTCGAGGCGAACACGCTCGACAACCGCGCGTAGTCCATCTGCCGAATCGGATCGAACTTGTGATCGTGGCAGCGGGCGCAGGCCACCGTCAGTCCGAGCAGCCCCCTGGTGACCGTGTCGAGACGCTCGTCCCAGTCGTTCAGCTGAATGGTGCCGACAACATCGACCGACAGGCGCACGTCCTTGTGGTCCTGCGATCCCAGCGCGATGACGCCAAGCGCGCGCATGTCGGGCCGCGAGGTGCCGGGCATGAGATCGGCGGCCAACTGCAGTTTGACGAAGCGGTCGTACGGCACATCCTTATTCAATGCTTCAATCGTCCAGTCGCGGTACCGCCATGCATGCGGATAGGGCGGGTTCGTGATGTTGCCGGGATTGTCTTCGCCGTACCGCACCACGTCGAGCCAATGTCGCGCCCAGCGTTCGCCGTATTGCGGCATCGCGAGCAGCCTGTCGACGAGCTTCTCGTATTTGTTCGGCGCCGGATCGCTCGCATAGGCCTCGACCTCTTCGTAGGTCGGCTTCAAGCCGATGAGGTCGAGGTACGCGCGGCGAATCAGCGTGCGAGCGTCGGCCTGCGGCGACGGCGTGAGCCCCTTCTCCGCAAGCTTGGCAAACACAAAGTGGTCGAGCTTCGTCTGTGCTGTAGACGCATGCGACGACACGGGCTGCGGCAGCACCGTGACCGCCTGAAAGGCCCACCACTGTCGGCCCTTTGCCAGTTCCGCCTCGTCCACGATCCGTCGCTTCGCTGCAGCGGCACCGGTGCTTTCGACCCGCGGATCGGGAGCGCCTCCCGCGATCCACATTTCGAAGTCCGCGATAATCTCGTCCCCGAGCTTGCCACTCGGCGGCATCTGCAGATGCGGATCGGAATACTTCAGCGCGTGAATGAGTTTGCTGTCAGCGGGATTGCCGGGGACAATCGCCGGGCCGAGCGTGCCACCCTTCATCACGCCCGCCCGGCTGTCGAGCACCAGATAACCCTTGGGCTCTTTCAGCTTGCTGTTGTGACAGGCGTAACATTTGGCCGCGAGCACCGGCCGGATTCGGGATTCGAAAAATTCGTTGGAAACCGTCTGCTGCGCGGCGGCGGAACTTGCAGCCACGACCATGAAAGACACGCCGACGAGGAGGTGCCGCAACGCTGTCATGGGGCCTCTTTACGAGCGAAAATACTGTGGTTCCGTTGGAATTCAATATAACATCTGCGGCTCGCAAGGTCCTAGCACATCGCCGGTGGTGTAACTTTACGCAGGCCACCACAAGAGGACAGACCACATGAAATGTGCTGCGTTCGTCAGCGGAATCTTGCTGTCCGTGTCGACGTCCCTTGGCGTCGCCCAGGAGGAAACCGCCTTCGGACCGAAGTCGATCTCAGCCGCTCTGTCCGCAAAGGTTGAGGGTGCCGAAGCCGACCGCCTCGCCGAGCGAGTGCGTGTGCTGTTCGGTGGCCGCGACATCCTGATGCGCGGCGCTCCGGCACAGGTCGATGAGTTGACCGTCGCCTTCGCGCTCGAAGCACCCAATCTGCCGGCGAATGCGCCAGCGCCTCGCGCTGTCGCCGATCACGGCATGTTCAATCTGCCGCTCACGAGAATCGGCACGGGCAGCCTGTACGCAGGCGTCGCGAACCTCACGCACGGCGCCGCGTTCACATGGCACTACGAAGCGGGTGGCGCGCGTCTGGGCGGCGGCCAGCTGGAGGTGTACGAGATACATCCGGACGCGCGCGAGCGCGCCGGCGTGCCGAAGGGCAAGCTGACGCAGATGCCGCCATGGCACAGCAAGATCTTCCCCGGCACGACACGCGACTGGTGGGTGTACGTTCCAGCGCAATACGACGCGTCGAACCCGGCCTCGGTCATGGTCTTTCAGGATGGGAACACAGCACGACAGTACGTCGTCCCGGTATTCGACAACCTCATCGCCAAAGGCGACATCCCGGTGATGGTCGGCATCTTTATCGAACCCGGCGGCGTCAAAGCGGCACGCGACAATCGCAGCTTCGAATACGACACGCTATCCGATCAATATGCGCGCTTCCTCGTCGAGGAAATCTTTCCAGAAGTCGAGAAGACAGTCAGGCTGCGGCGCGACGCGTCGAGCCGCGGCATCGCGGGCCAGAGCAGCGGCGCCATTGCGGCATTCACCGTCGCGTGGGAGCGGCCGAACGAGTTCAGCAAAGTGCTCTCGGGAATCGGCAGCTTCACGAATATCCAGGCGGGCAAGAGCCTGCGTGAAGGCGGCCACAACTACGCGGCGCTGATACGGCGAGTGCCGCGCAAACCGATTCGCATCTTCATGCAGGACGGCGCCAACGATCTCGACAACATCAACGGAAGCTGGTGGCTGGCGAACCAGACGCTCGCGCGTTCATTTGCCTACGCAGGCTATGACTACCGGTTCGAACAAGGCCAGGGATTCCACAACAACAATCACATTCGCGCCATTCTGCCCGACGCGTTGCGCTGGCTGTGGAGGAAGTAGCGAGGCTAGGCCACTAGATTGGAATCCGCGTCACCTTCACAACCTGATTGAACAGATACTCGACCTCGATGCGGTCGCCGGCCTCGAACGAATCGCCCCGGATCGCCTCAGGGCCAACGCGCGCCGCGTTGAGCTGTTCGGTCGAATCGTCGACATGTGTGAAGACAATCTCCCACGAAGCCTGGCCGTGAATGCTGATGCGCTGGATTCGTTTGAGGATGGCCTGGCGTGAGCCCTTGAGCATGCCCTGATTTTACGCGATGCTATCACTATGAACGCATCAGACTGCATTCTCTTCAGCGGCGGCGCACCGGGGGCGGAAGCCGAGTTTGGCGCATGCGCCGAACGGCACGGTGTCGAGGAAGTCAATTTTACTTTCGGCGGGCACAAAATCGTTCGTCAGCGGGGTGTCCGCGTGCTCAACCACGAGGAGCTGCAGAATGGCGACGTGAGCCTCCAATACGTCAGCCGCCTGATGCACCGCCGCTACGCCGACGCCCCGACCATCCGGAAGGTCCTTCAGACCATGTGGTATCAGGTCAACAGCGGCCAGGAAATCTGGGTCGTCGGGACAATCCTCAAAGACAAGACTGTTCGCGGGGGGACCGGCTGGGGGGCCGAATTCGCCAAGCTTTGCAACAAAAAGCTACACGTGTTCGACCAGGAGAAAAAGGGCTGGTTCTGGTGGAACGGCGACGATTGGCAGACGCCCGACGGCAAGGGCGGTCCACGCATCATGCACCCACATTTTACCGGGACGGGCACACGCACGCTGCAGGAACCGGCGAAGAAGGCGATCGCCGATCTCTTCGCCCGATCGTTCAAATAAGGGGATTGGGCGAACACCCAATTGTAAGGATTCGCTACAAGCCCCGCGCCTATGTGGCCCGACTACCGCGGTACGGAACCTGCTTTCGGTTACAGGCATGACGCACTCGCTGAATGCCTATATCGTTCTGGGCTGTGTGCTGGCGGCATCCACGCCGTCGGCTCAACAGCCCGCACGGGGCTCCGCACCCACGGCCACTCCGGCGCCTGCGTCATCAACTCCCCCAGCCGAGTCGCAGCAGATTCCCAAGGGCAGCAACGCGAATCCCGACGCCGGTGTGGTAGCCGACTTCAAGAAGCGGGTCGATGCGTATGTCAAGTTGCGAAAGGACGCAGAAGGCAACGCACCCGATTTGAAACGGACGGACAAGCCCGGGGAAATTGCGACTGCCGAGACGACGATGGCGCAGAGAGTGCGCGAGACGCGCGCGACGGCAAAACGGGGAGATATCCTGACTCCGGCAACAGAAGCCATGTTCCGCCGGCTCCTCCGCTCTCCCCTGACCAAGGGCGCCGATGCCGCCGACAATAAGGCGATCATTAAAGACGACGCGCCGATGCCGAAAGAGATACCCTTCAAGGTGAACGGTGATTATCCTAAGGTGGCGCCGCTCTCGACGGTGCCCCCGGACGTGCTGCTCGCCTTGCCGCCACTGCCCGAGGACGTGCAATACCGGTTCGCCGGCAAGCATTTGCTTTTGTACGACGCAAAGGCGAACTTGATCATCGACTTCATGCTGAACGCAATGCCGTAGCGCTCACGAGGAATACTCATGCGGATGCACAGATCACTTTTGACCGCCGTCACGCTCATCGCCGTTCTTGCCGGCGGAGTCGTCGCGCAGGATCTCACCGTCCCGAACAAACCAAGCGGGACGTTGAAGTTTGCCGCGATCGGCGACAGCGGGACCGGAGATAACAATCAGTATCGGCTGGCAAAGGTGTTCACGGATATGCACCAGCGGTTTCCGTACGAGTTCGTCGTGATGATGGGCGACAACATGTACGGCGGCGAGAGCGCGCGCGACTTCCAGCGCAAGTTCGAGGTTCCCTACAAGCCAGTGCTCGACAAAGGCATCAAATTCTATGCGTCGTTGGGGAACCACGATAGTACCGAATCAGCGGATGTACAAGCATTTCAACATGAATGGCGAGCGGTTTTACTCGTTCAAGCCGAAAGACGGTATCCGCTTCTTCGCGCTCGACAGCAACTACATGGACCGCACGCAGCTGCAATGGCTCGAGAAAGAGCTTACGGCCAGCGGATCCGACTGGAAGATCATGTACTTCCACCATCCGATTTACTCATCGGGCGGACGTCACGGATCGGACACCGCTTTGCGCGATCAGCTCGAGCCGCTGTTCCTCAAATATGGCGTCGACGTGGTGCTGGCGGGCCACGAGCACTTCTACGAACGTCTGAAACCTCAGAAGGGTATCCATTACTTCATTTCCGGCGGAGCGGGCAAGCTGCGGCGAGGGGATGTGGGCGGCGAGTTCACGGAAAAATCGTTCGATCAGGGATTTCACTTCATGATCTTCGAGATCGACGGTGACCAGATGCATTTCCAGGTCGTGAGCGATCAGGGAAAGACCGTCGACTCGGGTATCGTCACGCGGCGGAAGGTCGACACCCAGGCGGCACCATCACAGCCCGCAGCGCCTCCGGTAAATCCTGTTCCGCCCCAGGACAAGCCTTCGACAGCAAAACCATCAGCCCCAGCCCCGGCGAAGCCGTCTCAGCCAGCGCCGGCTAACCCATCGGCTCCGCGTTAAATCATCGCGCGACGGCGCTGGCGCTGGCCAGCACTTCGGAAGACGCGGAGGCCATCGATTCGTAATACGTGACGAATCTCCTGGTCTCGTCACTTGCGTAGGGCCGAAGATTTTCTGCCCACCGGAACGCGATCACCTGAAAGCGAAGCTCCGCGTCGATCTGGAACGGGCCTTGTGCCTTACCGGTGTCGATCACGTAGCGCACGCGGTCGCCGGGCGCAGCGAAGTCGACGTCCTGTGCCGCCGCGCCCACTACCGCGATCCAAGCGTCCGCCGTGGATTTGTCGAATCCTCGAGGCAACAACCGGTTGTCTTTGACGAAGCCGGTTGCGCGCAACAGGCCGGTGGTTGGCTGGCCAGTCAGGTCCCGCATGACCGACTCGTAAATCTGCACCTGCCCGGACTCGCGGACTTCGCGATAGTGAGGCTCCACTCGCTGTGCATCGATGTCGTTGTCGTTTCCGGCAATCGCACCATTCGGCTCGATCCCGCCCGACTCGAAAATGATTCGCGCCGAAGTATCGCGAACGGTCACGTGAAGCCACACACGACGCGATGGGTATCCCGTCGGCAGCTTGTGTCCCGTCAGGTTTTCCACCGTGATGTCGGCGGCGAGCAGGTTTTCGCGAGCATCTGCGAGCTGGACAGAGACCGTTGCGGTCCGGATCGGAGATTCGAAAGCGTCGTCTCCACGGCGGCAATCAAGTCAGCCGCCGGCGCCTCGACGCTCAACTCGTTTCGAAAGCGATTGAGCATGCGCTGCATGAAGAAGTTCCCGCCCACGAATGTGTGTCGCGCAAATCCTTTTCGCGGAGCGCCGAGCACCGATGCAATCGGTGTCTCGTCTTCCACGACAGGCATGTGGCAAGACTGGCAGCTGCGCTGTTCGGCGGCCAGCGCGCTGTGCTTCCACTCGAGAAACGGCATCTGTTCGGGTAGCTCACCGACGACCTCGCCGTTCGGGCCGCGTGCCCTGGTCACCAGGGTGTGGCACGTCGCGCACAGTTCGGACTGTCGGACGTGCAGCGATTCGGTCGGCTCAAACCCGGTCGCCGAGCGCATGATCGTCGAGATGCCGCGTTCGATGCGAAAGGGGCCAAACATCGGGCGCGGAGCGCGAGCACCTGGCGGCCCAACGACGTAACCGCCCGTAAAACTCGACGCCGTCCCGAAGTTCTGCTCGGTGATTTGATGGCAGAGCGAGCACGCCACCCCATCGTGCGCGAGACGGTCGGAACGATCGTTGTCTCGTCCGGCAGCCAGGTGTTCGAATACGACGCCCTCGGTGCCGCTCATCCGCGCTTCGGTGCGCGACATCGGCATGTGACACGTCGCACACTCGTCCTGAATCGCGCGGGCCGCCGACGGATGGTCGATCACTTCCCGGCGAACGCCCGCCCGCCAATACGGGTCACGAGACGAGTTGGCCATCATCGATGCGCGCCAGCTGGCGCCAATCGAGACGTCCTCGCCGGAGGGCGCACGCAGGCCGTTGTGACAGGCCATACACTGGTCGGACGTTTTGAACACCTCGCCGCGATGCGGATCTTGAGCGCCGTCGATCACGCCCCCTCGACGGAACTCGGGGCAGGCCGCCACAGATACCAGAAGGAAAGCCCGGACCAGTCGTTGCATCACCACCCTGACAGAAATCCACCGTCGAACCAATCCCAAAGGAGATACGCCATCACGCTCGTCCGACGAGTCGACCGATCGGTCAACGGCACGCGAACTCCGATATTCAACAGGACGTGCTGCCGCGTGCTGAGACTCACCTGAATCTGCGGCAGTGCGTCATACTCGCTCTCCGCACGCGTCTGGATTTCTCGGGCCGCGAGGAGCTCGACGATGGGCGACCACGCGCGGCCCCAGCCGCGGCCCAGGAAGCTCTTGCCGACGGCCGCGCGCCAGAACAGCTCGTTCGGCGCGCTCGTCCCGGTCGGAACCTCAACGCCAGCATGGGCATGGAGGAATCCATCGGTGACATATGGCAACGCCTGGCTGAAGGCGCCGAAGGCCTCGAACACCGCGCCAGTCTCGTCGAACTCGATCTCACCGCCGCCGGCGAGGATCGACCCGCGACGCCAGTTGTCGAACAGTACATGTTTGTACGCGCCGCCGATTGCATTTACGTCCTGGGCAAAAATTTCGTATTGCCCACGGCGCCCCACCCGGCGCTCGTAGAGAAATTCGGTCCGCGGGCGCGTGTCGCCTCGCACAAACGTTGTCGTGACGACCGCCTCGTTTTCGGGGTACGCCTTCTCGGTGACCAGCGCACGCGGCATGTTGAGATCGCCGTGCGGCCATCCGCGCTCGGTGCAGAATCCACGGATATGTTCGATGACCCGCACGATTTCTTCGTCTGTCAGTTCGTCGCCGAACGCGGGCATCATTCGATCGAAGCCACGCGCAGGACCGCCCTGATGAATCACGGAGTACCAGTCGAGGTCCGCCTCGGGAGTTGTCAGACTGCAGTCGGTAAAGTCCGGCGGCTCGATGTTGAAGCCTCGCACCGTCAAGGACTGGCCGCGGCCGTCGCTGCCGTGACACGCGGCGCACGCGGCCTCGTACAACTGCTGACCGGTGAGCCCTGCACGATTCGCTGACTGGGCCTGGAGGGGAACGTCCAGCAGAACGAGCGCGAGAATAGCGCCGACGACCGCCATTGCTCTGCGACGGTAGCATGGTGGTTTCGGAGAACTGAAACCTGAGAATTGGTCTCGGTCCGAGATGAAACAAGAGGTCAGGCGTTTCTCTTGTTTGAAACCGTGTCCAGCCAGTCGCGCGTCTGGGTGATGTCAGCGCGCACCAACTGATGTCCGGCCTGATGCCAGTGGACGGTCACGCCTGCGCCTGCAGATCGCAACAGCGCGGCAAGACGCTCTGTATCGTCAGCCGGTACCAGAGGATCGACGCGACCGTTGGAAATCAACACGGGCGTACCAGGAATGGCAGGGAGCGGATCCGGAACGATGGGCACCATCGCACGAAGCAGCGCGGCGCCGGCAAGGACTCCTGGGGCGAGCAACAGCGTCGAGCCGGCGATGTTCGCGCCATTGGAAAACCCGACGGCGATGACGCGCGACGGATCGAATTTGTAGTGCGCGCTGGCTTCGCCAACAAAATCCGCCAGTTCGAGCGTGCGCTGACGCAGGTCTTCGAGATCGAACACACCTTCGGCGAAACGGCGGAAAAAGCGCGGCATGCCGTGCTCGAGCACTTTACCTCGCGGGCTCAGAACGCCGGCGTCGGGCATCAGTTCTGACGCCAGTGGCACCAGGTCGTGCTCGTTGCCGCCAGTGCCGTGCAGCACGAGCAAGGTCGGCATGTCGCGTGTAGAAGGTGGGTGGTAGAAGTGGGTGAATGACAACATAAGGGTTCCAGGTTCCGAGGTTCCGGTTCCAGGGTTCTGGTTCCGAGGGTTCAAGTTCCGAAAGTTCGGGTGCGGAGGGCTCCGGCTCCGGTTCAATGGGTTCAGGCTCAACCAGAACTTCGAACCGGAACCAATCGGAACCGGAACCTACGGAACCTTGGAACCCCTTCAGGTTCTGTGTGCCGCGCCCTCGAATGAAAGCGGTGGAAGCGCCTGCTCAATCGCCATCCGGTGAGCCTCAAGCCATGGCGGCAACACCAGCCGTTCGCCGAGATGCGCCACGTCTTCGTCCACGCGCGAAGCCCGGGCCCTCGGTCGCGAGCTCGAACAGCACGCCGCCGGGTTCCTTGAAGTACACCGACTTGAACCAGAACCGATCGATCACCGGCGTCGGATGCGCGCCCGCGCCCTCCACGCGCGTCCGCACGTCGAGCTGATGCTCTTCGTCATCGACGCGCCATGCCAGGTGATGGACGGCACCAACGCCCCACGCGCCGCGACGCGCCTCCGGTGCGTCGCGCACGTCGATGACACCCGGCGCCTCCGTGGCACCCGTACCGCGTCCATCCGTTCTCAGCGGCGATCTGGTGAAAGCCGAGCACCCCGGTCAGGAACTGCGCGGTTGCTGCCGATTCGTCGCTCCCAGACCTGGGCGCCGAACAACCCGCGAATCTGCCGCTCACCCGGGACCGGGCTCTCCGCCCATGGCGTAAACGGCCGGCCGGGCGACGCCTCGACGAGTGCCACGCCCAGACCGTGGGGATCGGTGAAGGCAAGAACCTTCTGCCCAAAGCGGGTTTCCGGTGGTCCGATGGTCGTGCCGTAGCGCTTGAGCCGATCGGCCCAGTAACCGAGGCTGCCTTGCGGCACCTCGAGATCGACTTCCATCGCCAGGCCGTGACCCGCTCGCGGTGGCGCCAGATGCGCCCATGGAAAGAAGGTGAGATCCGATCCAGGACTGCCGTCGGCGTCGGCGTAGAACAGATGGTAGGTCCCGGGGTCGTCCTGATTGACGCTGCGCTTGACGAGCCGCATGCCGAGAACGCCGGCATAAAAATCGAGGTTCTCCTGAGCGGGCCCGGCGATTGCGGTGATGTGATGCAGTCCGTTGACGCCGCGCATGGCCGATCATTATGCTCCCAAACCGGCCCTAACAACTTTGTCGACGTTTTTGGCAAACGAACAACGTTGTAGGATGCACCGCGATCGGGGTCGCGATAGACGCACGCCGGTCGGCCAGCGGGGCTCGTCGAAAGCAACATTCTTGTTGGGAATTCACGTCGAAGCAACACTGTCGTGTGATTCGAGTTACCGGGCGTGCGCCCGCGTGGGTCGCTGATTTCGTTTCGTTTTTCGAACAAACAACGCGTTTCGCTCGGGCCGCCAACCGCGTGCCGCCGTTGGCGTCGATCTTGATTGCACGGCCCTCAGCAACCGCTTTTATCCAAACTCTCAAGACGAAGGTGTGTGATGAATCAAGCCGACACTGCGTGGATGTTGGTTTCAACCGCGTTGGTTCTGCTGATGACGCCGGCGCTCGCGTTCTTCTACGGAGGGCTCGTCCGGTCGAAGAACGCGCTCAACACGATGATGATGAGCTTCATCTCGCTCGGATTCGTCGGCGATTCTCTGGGCGGTCGTCGGGTACTCGCTGGCGTTCTCCGCCGGCAACAACTACCTCGGCGACCTTTCGCGACTGTTCCTGCGGGGCGTCGGGCTCGAGGCACAGGGCACGCATCCCGCACTACCTCTTCATGGCCTACCAGGGAACGTTCTGCATCATCACGGCCGCGCTGATTTCAGGCGCGATCGTCGAGCGGATGCGCTTCTCCGCGTATCTCCTGTTCATCGTGCTGTGGGCGCTGGTGGTCTACTCGCCGGTTGCGCACTGGGTCTGGGGAGGCGGTTGGCTTGCCGACATGGGCGCGCTCGACTTCGCCGGCGGCACGGTCGTGCACGTCAACGCCGGCGTCGCGGCGCTGGTTGCGGCCATCGTCGTCGGCAAACGCATCGACTACCCCAGTTCCTCGCTGCTGCCGCATAACGTGCCGTTCACGCTGCTCGGCGCCGGCTTGCTGTGGTTCGGATGGTTCGGCTTCAATGCCGGCAGCGCGCTGGCGGCAAGCCCGATTGCGGGCCTCGCGTTCGTCACGACGTTCCTCGCGCCCATGGGTACGCTCGCTGTCTGGACCCTGCTCGACTACGCGCGCTCGGGCAAGCCGACGGCCGTCGGCGCCGCCACGGCCATCGTCGTCGGCCTGGTCGCCATCACGCCCGCAGCGGGCTTTGTCGGACCGATGAGCGCGATCGCGCTCGGCGCGATCGCCGCCGTGCCCAGCTACTTCGGCCTCATCTGGCGCGCCAAGACGACGCTCGATGATTCGCTGGATGTCGTCGCCGCGCATGGCGTCGGCGGCACCGTCGGCGCGCTGCTGACCGGGGTCTTCGCGCAGAAGGCATTGAACGGAGTCGCCGATGGCGCTCTGTTCGGCAACCCGGCCCAGATTGGCATTCAGGCGACAGCCGTCGCCGTGACGATCGTCTACAGCGGCATCATCAGTTTCATTCTGCTTAAGGTGATCGGCCTGGTGATTCCGCTCCGCGCATCATCCGACGATGAAGTCAGTGGGACTCGACCTCAGCAATCACGGCGAAGAGGCCTACGTCCACGGCGAGCCCCACGCCATTCTCGGCCGTCCTGTCGACGCGCCCAAACCCAAGCCGGCTCTGCGATCGGAGCTCGCATGAAACTCATCAAAGCCATCATTCGCCCGAACAAGGTCGACGATCTCAAGGAAGCGTTTGCCAAGATTCAGATTGCCGGCATGACCGTCACCGAGGTGCGTGGCCACGGGCGCCAGAAAGGGCATACGGCGGTGTACCGCGGCAGAGAGTACGAAGTGACGCTGCTGCCGAAGATGCAGATCGAAACGGTCGTGCCTGACACACTTGTGGAACCTGCGCTTCAGGCGATTCGTGACGCCGCGCACACTGGAGAGATCGGGGATGGCCGTGTCTTCATCTGCCCCGTGGAGCAGGCCTACAACATCAGGACGGGGGAAAGGGACATGGCCTGAGGCGGACGATCATGGCAGAAGGCAAATGGCGGATGGCAAGTCGCTGAAGCACCGGCATCTGCCATCTTCCCTGACAGATTTCGGTTTTTCGTCCCGTCGTCCCTAAGGCTTGCCGCAGGCCCCCCACGCCCAGAGCGCAACCGCCCATTGCTGCTTCTGATTGCGATGGACGACGGTGCGGGCCGTGTCGGGGCGGCCGCGGCGATCGAGGGATAAACACAGGCGGAAGTTGTCTCCCTTCGACTCCTGGCGCTCGGCAGACAGTACGTTCTTGAGGCTGATGGCGCTGTCGCTGCGGTTCTTCTTCTTCTGATCGGCGAGCGCAAAGTTGAGAGCGGTTTTCACCTCGCGGTCGTCGGTCGGAACGGCGCGATAGACGTTCGGGCGCACACCGGCGACGCCCACTCGACTGCCGAGTTGGGGACCTCGGCCGATCGGGCGCGGCGACGATTGCCCGGCGGCCTCGAAGAGAATCGTTGCGGCCACGATGAAGACGGCGCCGCCGACAATCCAACGACCGGTACAGTAGCGTGCTGGTTTCCATCAGGGACGCAGCATCATATCATCCTGCCTTCACGCAGGCCGACGCGGACGTGGGGGGGACTTTCGCCGGATTACCGCCATTCAATTTCAACGCTGTAATCCTTCCCGTTCACATCTTTGCCCTTAACTTCCACGGAGCGCGGTTTGACGACTCGGAGACTAAACGGCGTACCATCCCGGCCGATAAACTCACCGAGCATCACGTTTCGTGACTGGGCGTTCTCGAGGCGGCCCAGGAACTTGTTGTAGATAGTCGTCCGACCCATCGGCACAATGGCAACCGAGACATCGTTCAACGCGAGCCCACTTTCGTTACGGATAGTGACGTACATCTGCGAGATGGCGATCTTGACCGGCGAGTTCGCATCCTGGTTGGCAGCGCCTTGGCCGGAACAGCCGCCCGCCAGTAAGGTCAGCGCGACGAGTAAGCAGAACCGCATGCCGCCCTCCTTGATCAAACGTCGAGGTTCGCACGGGAGACTGTTGGGATGCGGGGACTCTACCGCCGCACGCGTTTCTAGTCAAGAAATCGTCGCTGGATGCTATACTTGGTCGGTAATTTTAGCAGGCTGGCCGTTGCGCGACGCGCTACGGCGCGCCGCGCCCGACTCCCCTCTCTTTACAATTAAGTCGTTAAGGAGCGCTGATGCGTTTTCCCATCAGGCCGGGTAAGGTCACGTGTGCGGGTCTCGTCGCCATCCTGCTGGTGCTGCCCAACAGCATCTGGAAAGGCGCCGACGCGAAGGCTGTGCCGCCGGTCAAAACGAAGATGCAGAAGGTCGAGAAGAAAGCCAATTCATCTCGCGGGGGCGTGAACGTGCGGAGAGTGTCGCGCTGAACGACGCGCCCTAATATCGGGCCGCGCATCGCGTGTGTTTAATCGATCGGCCGCACGACGACGTATCCATCCACGTAGGAATACGACGTCACACCGGCAATTTTATTGAGTCCTTCCGTCAGCCTGATCGTGACACCCCACGGATCGGTCAACGTCGCTGACATCACGCCGAGTTCCGGATCGCGTCCATAAGGAACCTCGAACGTCACGCCGTTGGCTTTGATCTTCTCGACGTACGCCTGCAGATTCCTGACATCGAACCCGATGCTGTCCATGAGCCGCCCTTTGGTCGGCACGCCGGGCACTTTTTGACTGCCGAGAGGCGCCATGGTGAGATTCATGCCAGGTACATCGCCCGACTCATATGGTCCGCGCATGGTGGGTTTCAGCATCAGTTTCTGCACGTACCATTTCTTGACGTCGGCCGGGCGTTCCAGCCAGTAATGCAGATGATGGCTCACAACCGGCGCGGGCAGCTTCGAGTCTTCGACGAGCTCCATGCGAAACGTGTCGGGACCCGTCACGTATGTCTGAGGGGTGTCTTCCCTGCCGATGCGCGGTGGATCGTACTTGAAGCCGCCTTTGTCGAAACGCGCCGTGTAATCCGAAAGCTTGTTCAGCTTCAATCCCATATGATTGATGGTCGTCCCCTCGCCTGGTCCGGTCCGCGGCTGAACCCTGAAGAGCACGATCACGCCGGGAACCGTGATCCCGTCGAGCTTTCCGACCTTCACGGCTTTTGCATCGAACTGGCTGACCCAGAACTCGCGATGGGCAGCCACATCGCTGACATTCAACAGCACGTGGCCCATCGTCATCACGGCGTCGTCCGGCGGAAACAACTGCGCACCCACGCGTGTGAACAGACCAGACGCGATAACGCCGACGACGAGCGCCGCGCATGATGCATTTTTCATGAAGCCTCCGGACGGCCGGTAGTATACCGCGCGATGATTTATGAGATACTTATATGCTGAATTGCCGCCGTGGTCAGGCCGACAGCTTTTGCGCGACAATGCGCTTGAGGTGGGCGCCCGACACGACAGAGGTCACATCGAGGCGGCTTTCGGTCAACGCATCCAGTAGAGCGCGGATGACTTCGGCACGAGTCAGGTTTGCGCCTGTCTTGCTTCGGATCGCTGTCGTCAGACGATCGAGTTCGACGACCTGCCGCTCGAACATGACGACCGACACCTTGGTCCAGGCTTCGCGGTGCGTACGCGGCCGGCCGCGGCGAGCGCGTGGGCGGTTGAGCGGGCGTCGTGCGGTCCGCGTCGGCATCTCGTTTCCATTCTAGCCGTTGTTGTTGCTAGCACAAACGTTAAATGCGTATGCCTAACCGGGCGAAGCGTGGAACCACGGCGGGAAGAGTCGGACGACCACCGGCGGGCGATCGCGGAGAACGCGTCAAGGACTATCCGCAGGTCAGTTTTCGGCTGCCAAAGTCCGCACGCGACACGCTCGTCGCGCTCAGCCAGGTACGGCAACAGCCCCAGTGGCGTCTCATCGTCGAGTCGGTGGAGTGTTACCTGCGCGATCTGCCGCGTCACGAACGGACGCGGATCGCCCGACTGGTGTCCGGCAGACGCTCACGCGACTCCTAACGAGACAATCCCGCGCTCATTTGGTGGAATAAAGCGTACGAAGCTCGGTTATCAGCGCAATCCGAACGTCGCGCAAATCCTGAACGTCGTGCACCCCGGGGTTGGTGCCCGTGAGGAATCCCAGGTTCGTTTCGCCGCCGCTCAGCAAGAAGTCGGTGGCGGCGACGGTATACCGCGCGGCCGGATCGAGCGGCTTGCCCTTCACCAGCCATCGGCTTCCTTCATAGGTCACGCCTCGGGCGTGCAGAAAACCGCCACTCCCCCGATTTTTCACGCCGATGTCCAGCACCGATGCGAGCAGCGCGCCGTCAAACGAGGCGCGAGTCACGCGGCCGCCAAACGGCAGAACGCGAATCACGTCGTACTCGGTCACCGGGCCCGGCTGAATGATGTCGTTGATGCGTATCGAGCCGCCGTTGACGATGGCGACGTCCACTCCGCCCGCTTCGCGATCGAACCCTGCGGCAATGAGATCCGTCAACCGGCCTGGCTGACTTCGTACGATCGAATCACGACCGTCGAGGGCTTCATTGATAACGGCAACGGTGCGCTCGGGCTCGAATCCGCTTTTTCGAAACGCATTGAACGCCAAGGCGGTCCACTTCCGGACGACGCCTTCAACCTTCGGATCGTGCTGGATGCTTTCATCGATCACCTGAAGCCGGGCGGAAACAGCCGGGCGGGCGCCGGCCGTCCCGAACGTGAGCGTCACGACCACAGCGGTGCGGACATTTGGATCAGCCTTCACGATTGGCGTGAATGCGCGCCCGCGTCTGACCTGCATGTTCTCGTGTTCGTGGCCGCCAAGAACGAGATCGATGCCCTGCGCCTGGGTGACCAGTTCCTGATCGTCTGGAAGCGGCAGGTGCGTCAGTGCGATGACGGCATCGACCTTGCCCTTCAGTTGCGCAATCTGCTCGCGGGCGGAATCGACCGGCGGCGCATATCGCACCCATGGGCGTCGATTGAGGTCGGTGGTCAGGCCGATGAGCCCTAGCCGGATGGTGCGGCCTTCCGCCTCGACCGGAACCACGGCGGAGCGCACGGTTCCTGGAAAGGGCTGCCCGTTCACATCGGACACATTGCTCGAGACGACATGAAAACGGGTTTCGGCCATCCGCGCCCGAAACGCCGATTCCGAGACGTCGAACTCGTGATTCCCGAACACGGCCCAGTCGAGACCGACGGCATTGAGGACGGCCACCATCTGTCGCCCGTCAAGCGGCTCGCCATCCACGATGGCCGTTCCGATTGCCGAAGGCGAAAGGTAATCGCCGCCCAGCGTCATCAGCACAGGTGCCTGAGAACGCTTGAGTTGCTGCAACAATGTGGACGCGCGGCCAAGCCCGCCAGAACGTCCCTGGTCGATCACGTCGGTCGAATGCACATCGTTGATATGAAGGATCGTGATCGTCGCAGGCGACTGCGCATCGGCTGTGTAGTGCACGCCGGCGCCCGAGATCGCGCAGAGCAGAAATACCGCGAGCAATCGCTGCCCCATGCGGCCATTCTACGGCAGATCGTTTGCGCGCTCGGGTGTCAGAAGCCCACGATAGCGGCAACGTGGAGACGACGTGGTGGTGCAGCAGTCAGCAGTCAGCAGTCAGTAGTCAATAGTCCGGACGGTAGCCAGTGGCCAGTACAAGCTTCCAGCGCGACGCGGCTCGACACGACTTGAAGAATGAACCTGACGAGACTGATTGCCGCATAATAGAGGGCGAAGAAGCGCAGGAGCTGATCGCCGGCTCCGATGGCTTCTACCGCCTTCGCCTTGAACAGATAGTCGAGCAACGCAGCGCCCGTGCGGTGACGATGCCGTGCTGCGCAAGGAAGTGGAGTCTCTGCTGCTGTTTCACGACGCCCCTCAAACCGCCGGCGACGACCGCGTCAGCGATGACGGTCATCCCGTGTTCGCGCCGGGAGAGGTATTCGCGAAACGCTATCGCATGGTCGAGCGAATCGGCAGCGGTGGCATGGGAGACGTGTGGCGCGCAGACGATCTCGTGCTCGACACTCCGGTCGCGCTGAAAGTGATCGAATCGGCCACGGCTGAGGCACGCGAGCGCATCGTCCGCGAGGTTCGTCTCGCACGCCGGATTACCCACCCGTCAGTCTGTCGCGTGTTCGACGTGGGCGAGTCTGGCGGTGTGATTTTCTTCTCGATGGAGCTCATCCGCGGCGAAGACCTCGCGGCGTTGCTTCGCCGCGTGGGCCGGCTGCCGCAGGAAAAAGTCATCGAGATCGGTAGGCAACTGTGCGCCGGCCTTGCCGCGGCCCATGCCCAAGGTGTTCTCCATCGCGATCTGAAGCCCGCAAATGTGCTCATCGATGACGACGGGTTCGTGCGCATCAGCGATTTCGGTATCGCGATTCCGATTAGCGAGGCACGGGCACGGCGCCACTCTTTCACGGGAACGCCGGCGTATATGGCGCCCGAACAGCGCATGCCGGGCACGGCGGTGTCCGAGCGGACCGATGTCTACGCCCTCGGCCTCGTCTTGTATGACCTGCTCGTGGGCGTGCACGTGCGGCATCGGTCGATGGAAGCGGCGCCGTTACCACGTCCCTCGGCGCTCTTGACCAACGTCGACCCGCAACTCGACGCGCTCATCATGGCGGCCCTCTCGGAAGATCCGAACGACCGCCCGCCGTCGGTGATCGAGATGGCGTCGATGCTGTCCACCATCGGAAATCCCGATCGACGTCCCATTCAAGGCAACTTCGGTCGTGCGAGCGCTGGAGCGGGCTGGAGAACCTCTTCATGGGCGGCAGGATTGGCACTCGCGGCCGCCATCGCGCTTCTCGTCATCGCGTCCTCGTCGTTTCTCGTTTCTCCCAGCGCTGGCACGTTGAACGAACGAGACACGATCGTGCTGGCCGACTTCGAGAACGGCACCGGCGACCGCGTGTTCGACGGCACCCTAAAGGTCGCGCTTGCCGTGGCGCTGGAACAGTCGCCGTTCATCAAAGTGTTTCCGGACGAACGCGCACGGGAGACGCTGCGCCTCATGCAGCGTTCGCCCGGCGAAGCGATTACGCGATCGGTGGCACGCGAGATTGCACAACGCGAGCAGCTCAAGGCGTTACTGGCCGGCTCGATCGTCCGGCTGGGAGTGAACTACGTGATTACGCTGGAGGCCATCAACGCGCAGACCGGCGACGTCATGGCGCGCGAACAAGCCGAGGCGGCCACGATGGAACAGGTGCTGAGCTCGCTCGGCGGGGCAATCTCGAGGCTGCGTCAGAAACTGGGCGAATCGCTCGCGTCCGTTCAGAAGTTCGACGTCCCACTGCCACGCGCGACGACGGCTTCGCTCGACGCGTTGCACGCCTATTCGCTGGCGCTCTACCAGGGGCGCGAGGTTCCACGGCTCGAAGCCATCCCTCACCTGAAGCGCGCCATCGACCTGGATCCCACATTTGCCATGGCACATGCCCAGCTGTCGGCGGTGTACGCGAACACGGGACAATCGGCGCTGGCACCGGAATTTTCGAAAAAGGCGTTCGACCTGCGCGACCGTGTGAGCGACCGGGAGCGGTTCTCTATTTCATGGCGGTACTACCGCGATGCGATCCAGGCCTGGGACAAGGCGCTGGAGCTGACGCGATCGTGGACGGCGACCTATCCGAGAGATGCATTTGCGTTTAATGCGCTTGGCGTCACGCTGATTCGGCTCGGTCAGTTCGCGCAATCCGTGGAACCGTTGCGCACGTCCATCGATCTCGATCCTCAATTTGTCCCGCCCTACGGCAATCTCGCCGCATCGCTGATGGCGATCGACCGTCTTGACGAGGCAAGAGCGACGCTGAAGCAGGCCGCGGATCGAAAGCTCAATTTCATTGGTGCCAGCCGGCTGTCGTATCTCGTGGCGTTCGTTCAGGGAGATGCCGAGACAATGGCGCGGGAGTTGGAGGCCTCAACTGGCGTGAATCAGACGAACTCGGCCTTCGGCTGGCAGGCAGATGTGTCATCCGCGGGAGGCCGCGTAAAGGCGGCGCACGATCAATATCGTCGCGGTGTTCAGATGTCGCTCAACGGCGGATTCGCCGAGGTTGCGGCGCACTTGATCACCGAAGATGCCGAAATGCATGCGGCTGTGGGGCAATGCACCGACGCGCTGCGCGAAGTCCCAGAGGCGCTGCGCCAGGCCAGAGACAATACGACGCTCGAACGCGCCGGCCTGGTTCTCGCACTCTGCGGTGATCGCGCCGAGGCGTTGAAGCTCTCCAGCGAATTGGCAAAACGGTTTCCGGAGGCAACATTCACCACTCATCTGTCGATACCAGTCATCGCAGCGGCTGCGGCGCTTCAGCAAGGAGAAACGGTGCGTGCCATCGAGTTGCTCGAGCCGGTCAGGCCGTACGATCACGCGCCCTCCGGGGAATTCTGGCCACTCTACCTTCGTGGTCAGGCGTATCTTCGATTGAAGAACGGCCCGGCGGCGGCGGACGAGTTTTCATCCATCGTGGACCATCAGGGCGAAGTCCCGGCCTCGATGCTGTACCCTCTCGCCCACCTCGGGCTGGCCCGATCGAAGGTCCTCATGAACAACGCGACTGCTGCACGCGACGCGTACGGGCGCATGCTGGCTTTCTGGAATAAGACGGATTCGACGCTGCAGCCGCTCGAACAGGCGCGCGCCGAATACGCCCGCCTGCAGGAATAGACATCATGGCTGACAGGGATTCCGCGTCTCCTGATGCACTCTTTCCGTGATTTACGGCGAGCTTCGTCACGTTGCCGCCCGCTATCTCGGTCGCGAGCGCCGGAATCACACGTTGCAGCCGACGGCCCTGGTGCACGAGGCCTGGTTGCGGCTTCAAAACGAGAGGGGCCGCGAGTGGGAAGGCCGCACTCACGGGCTCGCGCTCGGCGCACAGGCCATGCGGCGGCTGCTCATCGATCACGGCCGGCATCAGAAACGCGAAAAGCGGCAGCGGTGTGCAACCGCTCGCGCCACACGTCCGTTGACGTTTGCGTCGGCAACCGTGCTGACTGCAGAGTTCGGAATGGACTCCGTGTTCGTTATTGAGATAGCATAACGCTCCTTCCCGCCCTAGCACTCGCCGCTTAAACCGTCCGTCAGCGGAGGTCACATGAGAGCCTTTCAACGCGCGACGTTAGTGGGCCTCTTGGCCTTCTCCTGGATTGTCACTCCCCATTTCCCCTTAGCGGCTCAAGAAGCAGCTGCCGTCGTACGGCCGGTCCTCTCGCCAGCGGAGATGGAGACGTTTCTGCTGAACGCCAAGATCGTCCGAACGCGAGGTGTGAACACGGGCATCACCAACTCTCGCCGCGCAACTCTCAGCGATGGACAGATTACTCACGACGCCCACATACAGACCGTGGACGTCGCGAAAGCTTTGTTTGTGTCCGACAGGGGGAACTCTGAGGTCAACTTCAAAGACAGCTATCGCTACAACATTGCGGGATATCGGCTCGCGACCTTACTGGGCCTCAACCACGTTCCGATGTCAGTGGAACGAAAGGTCGAGGGCACGGACGCTGCCGTCACATGGTGGGTCGACGACGTGCTGATGGACGAGGGCGCGAGAACAAAAAAAGGCGCGCCCAAAGAGTGGAGCGTGAGCAGGACGTCGAGCCAGGTCCACATCCTGCGCGTCTTCGACCAGCTGATCGCGAATCGGGATCGGAATGCCGGCAACCTTTTATGGACCACGGACGGCAAGATGTGGATGATCGATCACACGCGGTCCTTCCGACTGACGCCGAATCTGATTAACCCCAAGATTCTCGAACGTTGCGAAGAAACGCTCCTCGAGACGTTGCGAGGGCTGACGCTCGAGACAGTGACCGCCGCGGTTGGCAAGTCGTTGTGGAAGACCGAAATCGAGGCACTCCTGCAGCGCCGGAACGAAATCGTCAAATTGTTCGACGCCAAGATCAAGGACCGCGGCCTGCGTGCCGTTCTCTACGCGTTCAAGGAACCCTGAGCACCCATGGGTACACAACGCTCTCTCTGCGAGAATCGCCCCTCCGCACGTTCGCGACCCGCCCGACTCCGCTAAGGAGGAACTATGAAGGCAGCTCAGCGCGCAGTGTTACTGGCCCTCTTCGCGATCGGCGGGATCCTTTCAGCAGCTCCTCTGCCGGCACAGGATGCAGCCGTCCTCACTCAGCCCGTTCTTACGCTCGAGCAGATGGAGGACTTTCTGCTGAACGCCAAGATCCTCAAGACCAGGGAGATCAATAAAGGCATCACGGGGTCCCAGCGCGCCACGCTGTCCGATGGGCAGCTGACGCACGACGCGCAAATCCAGAAGGTGGATATCGCGCAGACGGTCTTTACGCCGCAAAGAGGCGCCACCGAACTCAATTTCAAGGATACGTACCGGTACAACGTCGCCGGTTACCGGCTTGCCCGGTTGCTGGGCCTCCATAACGTGCCGGTGTCCGTGGAGCGGCGCGTCGAACGCACGCAGGTGGCCATGACATGGTGGATTGATGATGTGATGATGGACGAGGGGGAGCGGCTGAAGCGCGTGAAACAGAACACCGTGCCCGCACATTGGCGCTCGAATAAAACGGCCGGCTACATTCACGTCATGCGAGTGTTCGACGAGCTGATCGCCAACACCGACAGGAATATAGGAAACCAGTTGTGGAGCTCGGACGGCAAGCTATGGTTGATTGATCACACGCGCGCGTTCAGGCTTCAGCCGGCGCTCCGGACGCCTCGCCTGCTCGAGAGGTGCGACCGCACCCTGTTCGACGGGTTGCGCAAGCTCACTGTCGAGAACCTGACTGCCGCCGTTGGCACGAGCCTCCAGAAGAACGAAATCGAGGCTGTCATCGCGCGACGCGACCTGATCGTCAAGCTGTTCGAGGAAAAGATAGCGGCTAAGAACGAGCGCGCGATTCTCTACGACCTGGAGCGTTGAGAAGATCTAGCGGGCGACAGGCGCGACCCGATCGGCTGCCTCGAAGACGGTCGCGCGCTCGTCCGTGTATATCGCGGTGAACCGCCGGTCTCGAATCTCCAGCGCCGAGGCGGCCCCGCCCGGAAACACCATCCCTGTGTCGATCAGAAATACCCCTCCAGAGAACCGCGGCGTGATGCGCCGGTCTTCGAGCACGGTATGCCCGACGACGAAGTGGGCCACGTTATAGCGCTGCTGCATGTTGTTGATCTGAATCGCGCCCGCGTCCGACGGCCATGTCGCGAAGCCCCTGAACCAGAGCGGCCCTTCGGGGGCAAACAGCGACCAGTTGTCGATCTGAAGCAACTGTGCGAACCCGCGCGAATCGGGGTTCGGAAGGCTATCGAGGGGATCCTGCGACGCCGCTCCAGCGGTTTTGCTGAGCGCTTCGGCGATTTGGACTTCGATCTGTGCAGCCGTCAATATTTCAGGCAGTGCGAAGTAGGGCAGAATCAATCTGCGATCGAGCAGCCGGCTGCGATTGTCATCGAACCGTCTGATCTCGGTCGTCACCTGCTTGTTGATGTCGTCCAATCTACGCGGCGCCTGCTCGGGGTTGATGCCCGCGTGCATGAACACGACGTCGTCCAACTGCAGCACGACCTGTTTGGTACGCAGCCACTTGCCGTAACGGCCCTGCGGGCCGAAGGCGTCGCGGTATTCGACGTAACCTAACGGGTGGGCCTGCATCCACTCGCTCTTGCTCACGGGCTGATAGAAACGGGGTGGCGACCGCGGAAACAGCGCAGCGCGGGCGGCGCAGAACTTGAGGTACGCCTGGTACGCCGACTCGCGCCGCTGGTCGGATCCGGCGTCGGCAAAGGTGGCGTAAATGGCAGGGGTCACGTCCTGGTGCTGCCCCACCATGTTCATCACCTCGTGATTGCCGAGGAGAACGACCATCCGGCCTCCAGCGGCGGTCGCCTGCCGCTCGAGGTCCATTAGGAGATCCATCACGGCCCGAACGTTGGGTCCCCGGTCGGTATAGTCGCCGGTTTGAACGAGGATGGTATTCCCCGCGATCCAGCGACTGTTCGCGTCGGTGATGCCGGCCTGCCGAAGGATGGTGACAAAGCCGTCGAGATTGCCGTGGATGTCGCCGATGGCCACCACCCGCGGCGACGGGGCGCGTTGAGCGGTTGACGGTGCCGCCAGAGCGCTGACAAGCAGAATCGCGAGCATCCAATGCCGCGAGAGTGCGAAGCGGATTCCGCTCATATGCAATTCATCTGAATTATATAGCCACTGAGGCATGCCTGCGCCTAAGATGGCCCGGTCTCCGACTCGAAGACGCCACATGACGTCGCGCCTCAACCGGCTCGTCGGCAAGTTCGTCACGGTGTGGGAAGGCGAAGCCGCCACCGCACTGCTGATGTTCGCCTACTCGTTTCTGGCGATGACTGCGTACAACATCGTCAAGCCGATCACCCGGTCGAAGTTCATCAGCGATCTCGGCGCCGATAATCTGCCGTACGTGCAGCTCGCCGCAGGCGTGCTGATTGGCTTGCTCATGCAGCTCTACAGCGGGGGGATCGCGCGACTGCCCCGCCGCTCGGTCATTCCGGTCACGCAGGGCTGTGCAGCAGCGCTGCTGGTGCTGTTCTGGTTTCTCTTCCAGAACGGCGCGGACTGGGCTTCGGTGGCGTTCTACGTGGTCGGGCTCATCCTCGGTATTCTGCTGATCAGCCAGTTCTGGACGCTCGCCAACGATATCTATAACCCGCGGCAGGCGAAGCGGCTATTCGGCTTCATCGGCGGTGGCGCGAGCCTCGGGGGGGCGATGGGTGCGGCGCTCACCTCCCTCGCCGTGGAGAAGGTCGGCACGAACAACCTGCTGTTGGTCAGCGCCGCGATCCTGGCGGTGTGCGTCGCGTTGGTGGTGGCCATCGAACGCCGCGAAACGGTCGAGAGCGACTTTGCCTCGGCCGGCCAGGAACGCGGTGTCGGCGGCGGCGAAGCGTTTCGCCTGCTGCGCGCGTCGCCACACTTGCAGGTGATTGCGCTGGTAATCGGCTTTGCCGCGATTGGCGCGGCGATCATCGAGCAGCAGCTCAACATGGCTGCCGCGGCGTTGAAGGGATCGGACGGAACCGACGCCATCACGGCGTTCCTCGCGCAGGTGACGTTTTATCTCTCGATGGTCGGGTTTCTCATTCAAGTCGGCCTGACGAGCCGAATTCACCGCTCGCTCGGCCTGGCATTCGCGCTGCTCATCCTCCCAGTGAGCCTGGGCACAACCGGCGCCATCATCTTGCTGAACGGTGCACTTTGGGCGCCGGCGGCGGCGCGCGTGCTCGACACGTCGCTGCGCTACAGCATCGACAAGACGACGCGCGAAGTGCTGTTTCTGCCGCTGCCAGCGGATTTGAAGTACCGCGCCAAGCCGTTCGTCGACGTCACGATGGACCGCTTCGCGAAAGCGCTCGGCGCGCTGCTGCTTCTGGTGCTCATCAAGCCATGGGGATTAAACCTTGACTGGCAGCGCCTGAGTTACGCGAGCCTTGCGGTGACCGGGCTGTGGATTGTCATGGCGATCCGAGCGCGGCGCGAATATCTGCAAACGTTCCGCCACAGCATTGAGACCGGCGCCATCGCTCCGGCCAGCGTGCGCCTCGACGTCGCCGATGCGGCGACCATCGAGACCTTGGTCGAGGAGTTGTCTGACCCCGACGAATCGCGCGTGCTCTACGCCATCGACATGCTCGAGACGCTCAATCAGACGCAACCTGATCACGCCCCTGCTGCTCCACCACGAGTCGCCCAAGGTGCGGTCTCGCGCCCTGCTTGCCCTGCAGTCGGCTCGCGAGTCGGTCGCCGGTCGCTGGATCCAGGTGGTCGAGCGCATGTTGAAGGATGAGGATGCCGACGTGCGCGCCGCGGCCGTCCACACGCTCGCCGCACTGCGCAAGGAAGAAGCGGCGACGTTGATGAGAACGTACCTGCATGACCCGGAGCCGCGGGTGGCCACGACAGCCGCGGTGGTGATGGCCGACTCGGGTCGCGAAGCGGATGCGTCTGCGGCCGAAGACGCCTTGAGGCGGCTCATCGACGACACGCGCGACGCGGCAGCGGGTGCCCGCAAGGAAGCGGCGGCGGCGCTCTCACAGATACGGCACCCCCGCTTTCATGCGCTCCTGGTGCCGCTCTTGAACGACCCGGATGTCGACGTCGCGCGCGAGGCGATTCGAAGTGCGCGAGCGATGGAACCCGTCGATACGCGTGTTCGTGCCGGCGCTTGTCTCGCTGCTGGGCCACCGCGTTCTGAAGCCTGCCGCGCGCGACACGCTCGTCAGCTACGGCGAACAGGTGCTCGACGCACTCGCCTATTTTGTGAGGGATCCCGGCGAGCACGTCTGGGTGCGCCGCCACATTCCATCGGTACTCGCATGGCTGCCGACGCAGCGGTCGATGAATGTGCTGGTTGCCACGCTCGACGATCCTGACGGGTTTTTACGCTACAAGGCAGTGGTCGCGATCGAGAAACTTCGGCGCGAGCACTCCGATCTCATCCTCGAGCGCGAACCAATCGAGGCGCTCGTGCTGAAAGAGACGGCACGGTATTACTCGTATCTCACGCTGCGGTTCAGCCTCGTCCAGAACAGTCCCGACGCTCAGAAATCACTTCTCGCTCGGGCGCTCGATGACAAGCTCGACCGGACGGTCGATCGTATCTACCGCCTGCTCGGCCTGATCTATCCGTGGAAGGACATCGTCGCCGCGCGCTACACGATCGAGCACGGGGATGGCCGCAAGCGTGCGGCCGCGGTCGAGTACATCGACAACCTGGTCGGCGGGGCGATTCGCAAGAACGTCATGCCGATTATTGAAGACTGTCCGATGGAGGAGAAGGTGAGGCGCGCCCACCTCATCGTCAAAACCCGTCCGGGCGGGCTGGAGCAGACTGTGTCGCAGCTCGTGCACGACGCCGATCAAGTGATCGCGGCTGCGGCCATCCATCTCGTCGAACAGCGGCGCCTTTGGTCGCTCTGCACCGATCTGGAACATACGTTAGAGCACCGCTCAGCGCATGACTGGTACGTCTTCGAAGCAGCTTCGTGGGCGCTTGCGGCTCATACGCTGTCGGAGAAGCGGAGGGATCTCTGGACTGAGCCGCTGCCCGCGGTCGAGCTGGCAGACCGGCTGCGCACCATGCCGCTTTTCAAGTTCGTGTCGGTTGACGAGCTCTTCCGAATCGCAGGCGCCGGACGACAAGTGCGCCACGAGGGAGGGCGCGAGCTCTACCACGAAGGCGCCCTGCCCGACGAAGTTCAGTTTTTGCTCGACGGATCGGTGCACGTGTCAGCTGACGATGACGCTGCGCACGAGCTCGAAGCTCCGGCGATGCTCGCGTTCGAGAACATGCTCGAGGGCAGTCCGCTCCGCCTCAGGATTCGCGCGGTCGATCGGACGGTCTGCCTGGCCTTGCGCGGCGACGAATTCCTGACGATGCTGTCGGACAACATCGTCATGGCACAGGGGTTGTTCCGCATGCTCCTGAACACGCCGAAAACGCAACACTGGCGCACCGTGTATGGTCCGAAGCCCGACTCCGAGCCACTCACTTACCGAAGCCTCCCCTTGCAGCCGCTCGAGAAAGTGCTGGTGCTTCGTGAAAATCCCCTGCTCGAGCGCGCAACGGTGAGCCAGCTGCTCGAACTGGCGGCGGTTACGCGCGAAGTGGCGTTGGCTTCTGGCAGCGTGCTCTTCAACGAGACTGATCCCCCCGCGCTCTATTACGTGCTCAATGGCGAAATTCGGCTGGATGGCGACGGCGCAAGCGTGGCCATCGCAACCGCTGGAAGCACCATTGGCATCTCGGAAACGCTCGCAGGGGTGTCTTTGGGCCGCCGTGCAGTCGTGACTCGCGACGGGCTGGCGCTGCGCCTCGATCATGACCAGCTGTTCGAGGTGCTGGGCGACCATATCGACCTGCTGCAGGGGGTATTCAGCGCCCTGTTGCAGGAGCATAAGCCGAGCATGGCACTCGACAGCGCACCTCACGCCTCCTAGGCTAGTGGCCTGTCACGCCGCCTCGCGTTCGAAATGGACCTTGTATCGTTATTGAAGTAGCATCCGGTCTTCTCACGCTCAAGGACTTGAGAGAGGGTCGAGGTTCACGTACTCTTTGAAATCCTGGGGTTCGCCATGTCGTTCTTAGACCCACAGCGCGCAAGGATTCTACTGCTGACCGGCTTGCTCGGTCTCTGCTCATCGGTCGCGTTCGGCCAGCAATCGCGGGCGGAGGAAATCGCACAGGCACAGGCCGAGAAGAGCAAGCAAGTTACCCCGAACACACCAAGTGGTGCCGAGCGCGCCCTCGACTGGTTCGAGGATCACTTCACCGACCCGAACACGGCGTACCTGACATTTGGCAGCGTCTACCCGACAGGGGGGTTTGCTCCGGGTGTCGCCGTCCGCCGGGCGTTCGGCCATGCGCGGCTGAACGTGGGCGGCGCGTACTCGATTCGGAGTTATAAACTCGCCCACGCTTCCCTGCGTTTCCCGTTTCTAGCCGGCAACAAGCTCGACGTAGAGACACGAGCGCGCTGGGTCGACGCAACACAGGTCCCCTTCTACGGCTTCGGTGGCAGTTCGAGCAAGGATGATCGCGTGAACTACGGGCTACGCTACCTGGAAGGGGGCGGCAACGTCACGTTCAGGCCTGTGTCCTGGTACAGCATCGGCGCCGGCATCGCCTCACGGCGTATTGAAGAGCGCGAGGGGGTCGGGCGATTCCCATCGATCGAGACCGTCTACACACCGGCGACGGCGCCTGGACTCTTTTCGGACCCGCGATATACAGAGGCGACCGTCTTTACGGCTCTCGATTGGCGCGAGTCTCCCGGCTATACCCGCAGCGGTGGGTGGTACTCGGTTGCCCTGAACGACTTTCGCGATCGCGGAGACACCTTCAGCTTCCGTCGCCTCGACGCCGACTTCCGACAGTACCTCCCCCTACTGAACGAACACTGGGTGCTCGTATTTCGCGGGCAGGCCCAGATTACCGCCGTCGAAGACGGCCAGGTGATCCCGTTTTACCTTCTGCCTTCGCTCGGAGGCGCGAACACGCTTCGTGGATACTCTGACTTCAGGTTCCAGGACAAGCACATGCTGGTCGTGGGCGCGGAGTACCGGTGGTTGCCTTCCCGCATCGTCGACATGGCCATTTTCGTCGACGCAGGCAAGGTGGCTGCCGAGCGCCGCGATCTCGACCTCGACAATCTCAAGACGACCTATGGGATTGGCATGCGGTTCCACGGACCGACATTTGTGCCCTTACGTCTCGACGTCGCGCGTGGGGACGAGGGCATTCGACTTCACATTACCGGAAGCATGACTTTCTAGGCTTTGAGGACCTATGCGCACCACTTCAGTGTCGACGACGATGCCAGCGATCAGACTGCTATGCACAGTGGCTATGGCGGCGCTGGTCTCCCTCACCGTGAGCGGGCAACGTCAGAAGTTTTACAACGACGACCCGATCGCGCGCGTCGAGGATACGCGCGATGCGTCGAGCGCGCGCTCGAAATCGGTGAGCCTGATCTACGACGAAGCCAGCAATCTGTTCGGCGATCCCGGCGATCCGAATATGAATCGCCGGGCCATGAGCATCAACACAGTCGACGAAGTGCCGGACTCGAACTGGTTTACCAATCGCATCATGGGCGGCGCTCCGATGAGCGTCGCGGATGTCGCCAGAGGACCCAATACAGGTAATGGACCTGCTTCCGGTCCGTGGACGCTTACTTCGGGCAAGAGTGACGGTGTTACTCCGGGCTTTACGATTCGGGATACGGCCGGGGACCGCTGGTTCATCAAGTTCGATCCGCCAAAATGGCGCGAGATGGCCAGCGGCGCGGAAGTGGTCGTCACGAAACTGTTTCACGCGCTCGGTTACTACGTTCCCGAAAACCATGTCGCCATCCTGACGCGGGCGAACCTCGTCGTCGACGATCGGTCCACGATCATGGCCGCTGACGGCGGCGAACGTCGCCTGACCAACAAGGACATCGACAGACTATTGAAAATGGCGGCGCAGGAGTCCGACGGTTCCTATCGCGTGATTGCCAGCAAGGCCGTCGCCGGCAAACCCATCGGTCCATTCCTGTATGCAGGCACGCGGCCCGACGATCCGAACGACATCGTCGCGCACGAGCACCGTCGCGAGTTGCGGGCGATGCGCGTCTTTGCGGCCTGGACCAATCATGTCGACTCCAAGTCCATCAACTCGCTGGATACGCTCGTCACCCAGAACGGCCGTACTGCCGTACGGCATTACCTGATCGACTTCGGATCGACGTTGGGCAGCGCTTCGCTTAAACCGCGCGATTACGATGAGGGCCATCAGTACATCATCGACGCCAAACCGACGATAGCAGGCATGGCGACCTTCGGGTTCTACATCCCATCGTTTCACCTCATCGACTACCCGGATTTTGAATCGGTCGGCCATTTCTCAGCTGACCGTTTCGACCCACCGGACTGGAAACCCCGTGTCCCGAACGCGGCATTTCGCCGGGCAAGGCCAGACGACACGTTCTGGGGCGCGCGACGGGTCATGGCCTTCACCGACGAGATGATTCGTGCCGCCGTCAAGACGGGACAGTACTCGGATGCGGCGGCGGAAAAGCACATCGCCGACGCGCTCATCGCGCGCCGTGATGCCATCGGTCGCGCGTGGCTGATGGCCGTCAATCCCATCGTTGATCCGACACTCGACGTTTCGGGAACGCTCCGCTTCCGGAATGCGGCGGTTGTTGCCGGTGTGGCGAAGCCTCCGGCCTCGTACGAAGTGGCGTGGTTTGCGTTCGACAACACGACCGGCACGGCAACGCCGCTCGGTTCGCCGGTACCTTCGACGGGCGAACAAGCAAGCGCGCCGACAGGTGTGCCAACGGGCGCCGGCTCATTCGTACGCGTGGATATCAAGGCCGTCAATCCGCCGCATCCGTCGTGGACCACTCCCGTACAGGCTTACTTTCAGCGCACCGGGACGGGCTGGAAGCTGGTTGGGTTCGAGCGGCTTCCCGACGGAGCGCGCCCCTGAGCCCGGCGCGCCGAATACGCATCAACGGCACCCAGATCGTCCTCGCGTTCGTTCTCTGCTCGTTTCCTGGCGCACCCGTCATTGACGCCGCACAATCGCCCGCGCAGGTCCAGTCTGCCGATGAGGGACGTGTCGCCGTCACTATCACCGCGCTCGAGGGGACTGTCCACATGCCCGGCGTGGAGGTGGAGCTCCGCGTACCCGGAGGCCTGGTCATTGCCAGGAGCCTGACCGACGGTGCCGGCCAGGTCGCGTTTCCAGACGTGCCGCCTGGCCAGTACGTCATCACGGCTACGCACTCGGGATTCGTGCCGCGCGATTCCGCGGGGTTCACCGTCAGGGGGGGCGTTACCACTCAAGTGCTCCTGGACGTCCGCCTCACGTTCGTGCCGCCCGACGTGCAGGTAGAAGGCGAAGCGCTCTCGCCTTTCGACAGCGTTCAACCTGTGTCCACTAGCGACATGCTGTCGGGGTCGATTCTCGAGAGCTCACCTCTCGAGGGCGACGACTTTCAGAGTCTTCTCCCGTTGCTCCCGGGTGTGGTCAGAGATGCGGACGGACGCCTGCACATCAAGGGCGGTCAGCCGACACAGGGTGCGCTGCAGATCAGCAGCGCCAGCCTGATCGATCCCTCATCGGGCGAATTCGATGTCGACCTGCCCGGGCGGAGCGTCGAATCGGTGGAGGTGCTGGCAAACCCGTTTGCAGCCGAGTACGGACGTTTTACCACCAGCGTCACCCAGATTCGGACCAGGCGTGGCACCAACGAGTGGGACGTCTCGCCGGGAAGCCTGACGCCGCGATTCCGTAAATTCTTCACCGGGATCCGCGCGTTCGAGCCACGGTTCTCAATCCGAGGGCCGGTGAAGAAAGACCGCATCTTTATTGCGCAGGATGTGCAGTTTCGCTATGTCGCAAGTCCGGTCAAAAGCCTGCCCGGCGAACCCGAGACGAATGTCACGAGCTTCGATTCGTTCACGCGTCTGGATACCGTGTTGTCGAGCCGCCACACGTTTGGTGGCGGGCTGATCCTGTTTCCGCGCGAGCTCCGGAACGTGACGATGAACACGTTTCGTCCGAAGGAGGTGACGCCGGACTTCAATCAGAGTGGCTGGGCAGGCGGGATCGTCGACCGGTTTGCAATCTGGCCCGATCTGATCCTCGAAACAACCGTATCGCTGCGACAGTTCGAGATCGACGTAAACACCACCAACCAGGTCCCGATGGTCTATGCGCCCGAGACGCAGAGCGGCGGCTACTTCAACGATCAGACACGGGACGTCGTCAGTGTGCAGTGGGTGGAAGCGCTTTCTCTCGTTCGAAACTGGCGGCACGGTGAGCATGTTTTCAAGTTCGGCACCGATCTTCAGCGATCCCACTACGATGGCTCGAGCATCAGCAGGCCTGTCGAGATTCGTCGGCTGGACGGCACGCTCGCGGAGCGTACGGACTTCGGCCCACAATCGACGCAGAAGATCGACGGCACTGAGTTCGCGGTATTCGCACAGGATCGGTGGCGGCTGAATTCACGGCTGACGTTTGAGCTCGGATTGCGGTTCGATAAGGACGCCGTGGTGGATCGAGTCAACTGGTCGCCGCGCGCTGGTATGGCGCTCACCGTGCTGCGGGACGGGCGCGGCATCATTCGCGGCGGTTTCGGCAAGTTCGTGCAGCGCACACCACTGAACGTGGGCGCGTTTCCATCATACGAGCCCCGCGTCATCTCGCGGTTCGCGGCCGATGGACTGACCCTCGGCAGCCGCGTGGCGTTTGCGAACCGGCTCGATGACGATCTCAGGACCCCTGAGGCCCACGTGGGCAACGTCGAATGGGATCAACGATTCAGCCGCAGGCTCCTTCTCAAGCTCGCGTTTCTGGGGCGCAGGGGCTCTCACGAATACATCCTGTCACCGGATGCGGCCGCCGGCGCACTGCGACTGTCCAGTGGAGGGACGTCGAGATACACCGAAACGGAAGCGACCGTGCGGTATCTTGGCGGTGAACGGCGCGACCTGACGCTGTCATACGTCTTGGCAAGAGGGACCGCGGATCTCAATGACTACGATCAGTTTTATGGGAACCTGCGCAATCCCATCGTGCGGGCCAACGAGCACAACCTGACGCCAATCGATGTGCGCCATCGTGTGCTGCTGCGCGGCACCATCGGCCTCCCGCGCCAGTGGGACTTCTCGCCTGTGTTGGAGGTGCGATCGGGATTTCCCTGGTCGGCAGTCAACGAGTTTCAGGATTTCGTGGGGCCACGCAACCGCGCGGGACGCCTGCCCACTGTCCGTAACCTTGACTTCTCGATCGTGCGTCCGTGGCGCTTCAAAGGGCACCGCATCCGTGCCGGCATCAGGGTCTACAACATCTTCGGCAGCGCCGCATCACGCGACATCCAGACGAACCTTGCGTCGCCGTCCTTCGGGACCCCTTTCAATCCGATCGAGCGGTCGATCGGGTTCATCTTTGGGATGGCACGCTAGCCCCGTCGAGCCTCGACCTAAGGAAGGTCGTCAGGGCTCTCGGCAGGCAGCTGATAGCTCAGCATGACCACCGTCGTAGCAAGAAACGCGAGGGCGGCGGTCGCGTACGCGCTCCCCTCGCCGAAGCGCTGAAGCGCTCCGTGCCCCCACACCGGGCCGACAGCACGCCCAAGGCTCTCGAGCGCACCTGCGGCACCCTGTATCGTTCCCTGCTCTTCTCTCGACCCGCTGTGACTGACCAGCGTGACGATGGACGCGTTGCACAATCCAACGCCCACACCGGCCGGGATGAGCGAAAGGAGAAACATCGGCACGCTTGTCGACACGGCGACAAGCGTCCAGCCTGCCGCTGCGATGAGGAGGCCGAGCTGCAACGTGCGCACAACGCCGAGCGCGCGCGCCGCCACGCCGACAATGCCCGCCTGGACGATGACGCCGAGACCCCCAAAGCCTGCGAGCACGTACCCCGTGTGCGTGACGTCGAACCCGAATCGCCGCAACGCAAAGAGCGCGAACGTCGTCGTGCACAACGCGAACGACGACCAGTAGACAAAGTCAGCGATCAAGAGCGGGCGCAAATGTCGGCGGCGCAGCACGTCCGGCAACGCCCGCCACGGAGAAACGGCGACAGCACTACCTCGATGCACGGTCTCCGGCAGCCATAGCGCCGCCATCGCGGTCGCGATGAGCGTCACCACGACCGCCGCCCAGATCGGCGCGGTGTAACTGATGTGCGAGAACAACCCCGCGAGCCCCGGCCCGACGATGAAGCCAAGACCGAAAGCGGCTCCGAGAAAACCGAACGCTCTCGGACGCTGGCTCGGCTCGGTCACATCCGCGATGTAGGCGCGGGCGATAGTGATGTTTCCACCCGAAAGGCCGTCGATGATCCGCGCGGCGAACAGCATCGCGAGGCTCTGGGCAACCGCCAGCATGACGAAGCTGATGGCGGTGCCGATGAGGCTGAAAATGAGTACGGGGCGCCTGCCGAACCGATCGGACAGTACGCCGAGGATAGGCGCAGCGATGAGTTGCGCGAGCGAGAACGCTGCGAAGAGAAGGCCGATAACGACGGGAGACGCCCCGAACGTCTCCGCGTAGAACGGCAGCAGCGGGATGATGATGCCGAAGCCGACGAGATTGACAAAGACCGTGAGGAAGATGACGAGCAGAGGACGCGACACGCGTCCAAGATTATCTGCTAGCTCGCCTTCGCTCCCCAAACGGCCTTCGAACGATACCAGTCTTCATCGAGAATGGCCCACAACGACTGATCGAGGTACTTGCCGCCGCGAAGGAACGATTTTCTCAAGATACCCTCCTGAATGGCACCGATCTTCCTGAGCGCGCCGTTGCCCCGGCCGTTCCGCACAGCCGCACGCGCTTCCAGTCGATGAACGCCCACGACATCGAACGAGAACTCGATCACCAGCTCCGCGCCGGCGACGAACAAACCCGAACCCCAGAATTCCGATGCAATCGCGAACCCCCACTCCGCGGTGTCGAATGTCGGATCGAGCTGCCGAACCTGGAATAAGCCGACAGCCGTGTCGTAGCCATCCGGCACGACTGCAAAGCAGGCATAGCGTCCCGCCTCGCGTTCTCGCTGCGCCCACTGAATGAAGCGCCCGAACCCTTCGACAGTCGTCGGCGGAGGCGAAATGAAGCGCGTCACTTCTTCGGACGTGAGCAGCGCCAGCAGCGATGCCGCGTCGCTGACGCGAAGCTCGCGAAGCGTGACGCCCGTTCCTCGAAGAACCGGCAGGCCGTCCCTCCAGTCGGAGGCGACCGTCCCAGAAGCGGAGGCGACGTAAGTCGTGAGGTTCGCCGACATTAACCTCACCGGTCCCTCATGGTGCGACGTGCACGCGCATAAGAGGCGCTGCCGCGGACGACGCCGCCGCTCCACTTCACGATGCTGCCAAGATAGGCCGTATTGCCCCACACGATGTTGTCGTCGTCGTTGTTGCCCCAAACGATGTTGTCGTCGTCGTCGCCACTATTACCCCAGACGATGTTGTCGTCGTAGAGATTGCCCCAGACGATGTTGTCGTCGTCTAAGTTGCCCCAGACGATGTTGTCGTCATCGAGGTTGCCCCACACAATGTTGTCGTCGTCGAGGCTCATGCCGATCAGGCCGTTGCCCCAGACGATGTTGTTGCCCCACACAATGTTGTCGTCGTCGAACAGGTTCCCCCACACGATGTTGTCGTCGTCGTCAGCGAGGTTGCCCCAGACGATGTTGTCGTCGTCGTTCGAGTTTCCCCAGACGATGTTGTTCCCCCACACGATGTTGTCGTCATCGTCGAAGCTGTTACCCCAGACAATGTTGTCGTCGTCGTCGAAGTTGTTGCCCCAGACGATGTTGTCGTCTTCGTCGCCCAGGCCTTCGCCCCACACGATATTGCTCGCCCATGCCGGCCGCCGCTCGCTGAGAAGCGCGTCGCCCGCAACGCGGCGATTGCCCCAGATGATCGATCTCGACCAGGCGTAAACCTGCTCGCCGATGACAGTCGATTGCGTAACGGATGTATTCAGCCAGCCCTGGCCCATCGTCGCAGACGGATTGATGGCGCCCGCCAGAGCGACAGCACCTTCCGTTTGAATCTGTCCTGTGCCCTGCGTGAGCGGGTCGTAACGACTGCCGTCTGCGTCGAACATCGGAATGGCCGTGTACTCGAGAACCGCCTTCAACGTGTTCGGCGTAAGGCGATGGTTCGCCTGCAGCACGAGAGCCACCACGCCAGTCGTCACGCCGGCTGCCATGCTCGTGCCGGACAACTTCATGTAGTTGCCTTTGTTGCCGCGCTTCTCCTGGATCTGCCGAAGCGTACTGCCGACCGCCGCAACCGACAGCATGTTGTGCCCCGGCGCGACGACGTCTGGCTTCGCAAATCCGTCGTACCACGACGGTCCGCGAGAGCTGTAAGGAGCGACGCGATCGTCATCGCGCGTCACCGTGTCGAACGTATTGACCGCTCCGACGCTGACGCCAGACGGCGCGTTGGCGGGCGAAACGATACCGGCATAACCCACTTCGCCAGTCTTCGGATTCACGCCGAAATTGCCCGCCGCGACCACAACCGTCAACCCTGCGCGCACGGCGTGTTCAACGGCTTGTACCAGCGGATCGGTTGCGGCCGGTTCATAAATCGGATGGCCGAGCGACAGATTCAAAACGTTGATGCCGAGCAGATAGCGGTTCGTGATCGCGAACTCGATGGCCCGGACCACGTTATCGGTCGTGCCCTGGCCCTTGGCGTCGAGAACCTTGAGCCCGATGAGGCGCGCGTACGGCGCGACGCCGACATATTGGCTGCCAATCAGCCCCGCGACGTGCGTGCCGTGACCGTAGTCGTCGTGGGCTGTTACAGATTTAATGCCGCCCCTGGTGAAATCGTAGAACGCGGTGATGCGATCCTCGAAGTCGACGCCTGGTTCAATGCCAGAATCGATGACCGCGATGCCAATGCCGTTGCCCGAAAACGTCGAGTGCTTGAAGCTGGTCTGGCTAGCGCCCGTGACATTATTCGTCAGACTGGAATCCGACGGCACGAGCATCACGCTGTTCGGTTTGATATCCCGAATCTTTGTCGCGCCCAGCGTTGCAAACGCGTTCTTCTTGAGTGCTTTCGCAGCGACCCCCTCGAGCGTGCGAGCGAGCACCTTCTGAACCTTTTCTACGACCTTTGCGACCGGCTTCGGGTCTTTGGCTTTCGCGGCGCTCACACCAACGATGGCGTTGATCGAAACGGCGCGAATCGAACCGAAACTCGCCAGCGTTGCCAGGTCGTCGCAGTGAATATCTGCTGCGATCGCATTGATTGACGGGAACTCGCCGATGACGACATCGCCGTGAGCGGCGAGCGCCTGCCGCAACGCTTCGCGATAACCGGGTTCAACGGTGATGATGACCGACTGCCTGCCACCGTAACAGCCGCGGTCGACCGACTGGCGAAGCGATTCGTCGAGTTTTGCTGACGCCACTGTCTGCGCGCCGGCAGTACGAGAAAGCAGCGCCGATGTAACCAGCGCTGCGCCCGTGATGCGAGAGAGACAGGGAATCATCGGCGGACACTTGAGCAAGGCAACGGCCATTCGCGTCAGGCCACGCCTAAGCCACATCTTTTCTTTCACTTAGAGTTTTTCTTGGCGGGGATTTCGAACCGCGGAAATACGTTCGTGTGTGCAAATTTGCAAAACGAAAGCGCCCGCAAACGTGGCAAAAACTGCGATATGCGCAAAATTGTTAGGAAAATGAGGGATCTCACGCCGTGTTCCAAAGCGGCGCGCGGACGTTCCTGTGAACACGGCCTTCAGAATCAATAATTTGCCGAGATTTTTGGGATCAAGAGAGATCAGGAAAGAACACAGATCGGGTCGGTTGTCCCTGTGCCGACCCGATCTGTTTGGGGGAGCGGAGAGGGTCGGAGGGGTTTTCGAAGCCTGCGCGAAAACCCCTCCCGAACCCTCTTTTCTAGCTTAGCTAGCCTTGGAACCCCACACGGCCTTCGAGCGATACCGATCTTCCGGCAGAATCGCCCAAAGCGCTTGATCGAGATATCGCCCGTTGCGAAGGAATGATTTTCTCAAGATGCCCTCCTGAACCGCGCCGAGCTTGCGCAGCGCGGCATTGCCTCGCCCATTTTCGATGGCTGCCCGTGCTTCCAGCCGATGCACGCCAATCACGTCGAATGCGAAATCGATCACCAGTTCCGCGCCTGAGACGAAGAGACCCGATCCCCAGAACGCCGAACCGATCGCAAAACCCCACTCCGCGGTGCCGAACATCGGATCGAGCTGACGAACCTGGAACAGTCCCACGGCGGTGTCGTATCCCTCGGGGACAATGGCAAAGCAAATGTAACGGCCCACCTGACGCTCGCGCCGCGCCCACTGAATGAATCGCTCGAAGCCTTCGAGCGTCGTTGGCGGAGGCGAGATGAAGCGCGTCACTTCTTGCTCGGTGAGCAGCGTCAGGAGCGACGCCGCGTCACTGATTCGAAGCTCGCGAAGCGTGATGCCCTTCGCCTTCAGCACGGGAAGCGCCTCTTTCCATGTTGCCGAGACGGCCGACGGGGTGCTGACGATCGCGGCCGCGGGAATCGTTTGTGTCGCGGTGGTCGGGATGTGAGTTGCCATTACAGCACTCCTTCCCTGCGGAGGTGAGTCCGCCGCGCGCGCGCGTTCGACGCCTTGCCTGAGACGAACCCCCCGCTCCAGCGAAAAACGCTGCCAAGTTGCGAGCTGTTGCCCCACACGATGTTGTCGTCGTCGAGGTTGCCCCACACGATGTTGTCATCGTCGTTGTTGCCCCAGACGATGTTGTCATCGTAGAGGTTGCCCCACACGATGTTGTCGTCGTCGAGGTTGCCCCAGACGATGTTGTCGTCGTCGAGGTTGCCCCAGACGATGTTGTCGTCGTCAAGGCTCATACCGATGAGCCCGCTGCCCCACACGATGTTGTTGCCCCAGACGATGTTGTCGTCGTCGCCGAAGATGTTTCCCCAGACGATGTTGTCGTCATCGAAGAGATTGCCCAACACGGTGAAGAGATTGCCCCACACAATGTTGTCGTCGTCGTTGGAGTTGCCCCAGACGATGTTGTTGCCCCAGACGATGTTGTCGTCGTCGTCGAAACTGTTGCCCCAGACGATGTTGTCATCGTCGCCGAAGTTATTTCCCCAGACGATGTTGTCGTCCTCGCCGCCGAGTCCTTCGCCCCAGACGATGTTGAGCGCCCAGGCGGGACGCTGCTCGCTCAGCAGCGTTGTGCCGGCGACGCGGCGGTTGCCGTAAATGATTGACTGCGACCACGAGTAGACGCGGGTGCCGATCGCGGTCGATGGCGCCACTGTCGTGGACAGCCACGGCGATCCCATAGGCGCCTGCGGGTTGATCGCGCGTGCGAGCGCGACCGAGCCGGCCGTTTCGATTTGGCCCGCGCCCTGCGTCAACGCGTCGTACGGCTCGCCGTCATCGTCGAGCACGGGAATTGCCGAATACTCGAGTACGGCCTTTACCGTGTTCGGCGTGAGGCCCCCATTGGCCTGCAGCACGAGCGCAACCACGCCGCTCGTCACGCCGGCCGCCATACTCGTGCCCGAGAGCCGCATGTAATTGCCTGTGTTCCCACGCCTCTCCTGGGCGAGCCTCAGGACGCTGCCAGCCGCGGCGACCGACAAGAGGTTGTCGCCCGGCGCAACGACGTCCGGCTTCGCGAAGCCGTCGTACCACGACGGACCACGCGAGCTGTACGGCGCGATGCGATCGTCCAGTCGCGTAACGGTGTTGAACGTCCGCGCGGCGCCCGCCGTCAACGCTGACGGCGCGTTGCCCGGCGACGCGATGCCGGCGTATCCAGCTAATCCGGTCTTCTTGTTGATGCCGAAGTTGCCGGCCGAGACGACCACGACCAGTCCTTCGCGAACCGCGTGCTCGACGGCCTGCACGAGCGGGTCGGTCGCAGCAGGCTCGTAAATCGGATGACCCAGCGAGAGATTGAGGATGTTGATGTCAAGAAGGTCTTTGTTGGCGATCGCAAACTCGATGGCGCGCACGACGTCGGCCGTCGTGCCCTGTCCAAGTTCGTTGAGGACCCGCAGGCCGATCAACCGCGCATTCGGCGCAACGCCGACGAACTCGCTGGCAATCAGCCCCGCGACGTGCGTCCCGTGCCCATACGGATCGACTGGCGCGACCGCGCGGATGTCGCCGTGGGTGAAGTCGTAAAACGCCGTGATGCGATCGTCGAAGTCGGTGCCCGGCTCGATGCCCGAGTCGATGACCGCCACGCCGACGCCCGCGCCCCCGCTAGTGTTCGTGGCGGTCTCGAGCGTGCCGTAGTCGACCACTTCGGAATCGAAATCCTGGTCGGCGTAAATGTTCGACGCGCGAACGGGCATCGTCGCGAAGAACTTCTTTTTCAGATCTTTCGCGGCCTTCCCTTCCCGCTCACGACTGGCAGCGGCGGCCTTCGCCTGGCTCAGTGCCTGCTGCGCGTCGAGTAGCGCGCGCTGCGCGTTGAGCGCCGCCGCCTGCGCCGTCACGGCCGTCACACGAGCCGCTTCGAGAGCACCCTCAGCGGCGTCGGCTGCAGCTTCAGCCTGGGCAGCCGCGGCTTCGGCCGCGGCAACCGCCGTCATCTTTGCGGTGCCCTTGAGCCGGTTGGCGAGGACGAGCGCCTTTCTCGCAGCCGTGACCTTCGCGTTGGCAGCGGCCAGCGCATTCTCAGCGGCACGCACGGCTTTCTGCGCTTCGGCAGCGTTCGCCTTGGCTTGGACCAATGCCGCGCGCGCAGCCGCTACCGCAGCCTGTGCCTCGGCGAAGGCGGCGGCGCTGAGCGACTGCACCGAAACGGGTCCGTCCAGAGAAACGGACTTGGTCGCGTCGAAGCTGGCAAGTGCCGACAAGTCGTCGCAGTGCACTTCGGCGGCAACCGCGTCGAGCGCCGGAAATTCGCCCGTGACCACGTCGCCGTGCGACGAGAGAGAGTCGCGAAGCCCCTGACGATAACCGGGTTTCGTTCTGACAATGACCGACTGGGTTCCGACGCATCCTCGCTCGAGCGCCTCGCGAAGCGATTCGTCGAGCTTCGCATCCGTGGGCGTCTGGGCGAAGGATGTCGCGGGAACCAATAACGCAGCGACGGCGAGGGCCGTTGCTGTCTGTTTGACTCGTGCGAGTAGGGTGACCATCGCCGGTCATAACAGCAAGCGAACTGCCAGAATGACCATGGATAATACAATTCGCGGCTAAGTCGTTTATTTATAGATGTTTATGTGAATAACTTATTTAGGACTCTTTGGACTCTTAACTGACATTAACGCGGAGCTGAACGCCACAATGAGACACGAGAAGGACGCGCGGACGCGAATCGGGCCAGTTTTGCTAGGAATTCTTGAATAACGGCTCGTGTGCCATTTCCGAGCCATTCCGTTCCGTTTTGCACGGCGCGACATGCGCGCACGCATCTTCTTTAGATGCTGTAGTTAGAGGAGCCGATCGACGATCGCCGCTAGGGCGACAACGGGGTTCACTTCCTGATGCGGCGTTTCGATGACGCGAATGTCGGGCAACATTCGAGCGAGCGCGGCAGGGTTGGTCGACTCGGCCAGATCGGGCTTTGCCGAACGGCCGTTCAAAACGACGCCCCGAACGGCGATTTCGTGTGCATGCAGCATCATGACGGTCATGGCCACATGATTCAGCGTTCCGAGTCCCGGGCGCGCCACGACGATCGCATCAAGACCGCATGCACAAGCCAGGTCGAGTGCGGTGTAACCCCAAGCCAGAGGCACCATCACACCGCCGGCGCCTTCGACGACGACCGTGTACCCAGCGCTTCTCAGTTGCGTAATGCGCGACTCGACCTCGTCGGGGTTCAGCCGAGCTCCCGCGCGCTCCGCCGCCACCGAGGGCGCGAGTGGCTCCGACAGCTGCAGCAACGGTGAGGCAAGCGTGGTGCGCTCACCGGATGCGCGCGCCAACACCTCAGAGTCCGTATCCTGTCCCACTTCGATACCCGTCTCAACGGGCTTGAAGCCGATGGCTCGCACGCCGCGCGCGCGAAGTGCGGTGACCAGAGCCGCGGCTACGACCGTTTTTCCCACGCCGGTATCGGTGCCGGTGATGAGCAAATCACGCACCCAGTCGCTCCACGATGGCCGCGCGAACCGAATCGGCAAGGTGCCGCAGCTCGGCGTCTGTCGATGACAGGGGAGGCATCAGCACGATGACGTCGCCAAGCGGCCTGAGAAAGATGCCGCGATCGCGAAGCGACAGACCGATGTGATAGCCGGTGCGATCACCCGGAGGAAAGATGGCCTTTGTCGCGCGGTCTGCGACGATCTCGATGCCGCACATGAGACCCGCCTGCCGGATGTCGCCGACATGCCGATGCGCCAAGAGCGGCGCGAGCGCCTCGTGAAGCACCTGCGCCTTCCGCTCGACCTCGCGGACGATGGTGCCGTCCGACAACAACTTGATGGTCGCAAGCGCAGCCGCACAACCGAGGGCGTTACCGGTATATGTGTGACCGTGAAAAAAATGGCGGTACTCATCGTACCGACCAAGAAACGCGTTGTAGATGCGATCGGTAGCGAGCGTCGCCGCTACAGGGAGGTACCCGCCCGTCAATCCTTTCGCTACGCACAAGAGGTCGGGGCTGACGCCTTCACGCTCGCACGCGAACATCGTTCCTGTACGGCCGAAACCAGTCGCCACTTCGTCGAGGATCAGAAGTGCACCGTGCACGCGGCACGCCGCAGCCGCGCGTGTGAGAAACCCTTCGGGGAGCGTCAACATGCCGGCTGAGGCCTGGACGCCCGGCTCGAGAATCACTGCGCAGACGCGACCGCCGGCGCCCGCGAGCGTGTGCTCCAGTTCGTCGGCGCAGTCAATCGAGCACTCACCCGGCTGCTTGCCGATGGGACAGCGATAGCAGTACGGCGACGGCGTCTTCAGCGCGGGAAGCAGGATCGGCTTGAACGCCTCGTGAAACAATTTCACGCCACCGACGGCAGCGGCACCGAGCGTGTCGCCGTGGTACGCATTGTCCAGGCTGAGATAGACAGCCTCTGCGGCCGCCGATTTGCCCTGCGTGAGCAGCCGATACTGGAACGCGATCTTGAGCGACGCCTCGACGGCTGTGGCCCCGTTGTCTGAGAAAAACACGTGGTTCAGGCCGACAGGCGCCATCTCCACGAGCCGTCGTGCAAGTTCCGCCACGCCGGGATGTGTCGTACCGAGGAGCGTCGTGTGCGCGAAGCGTCCAAGCTGTTCGGCAACGGCGGCATCGATTTCAGGTACTCGATACCCGAGCAGATTGCACCACAGCGCGGATGTGCCGTCGAAGAACCGGCGGCCACGATCGTCGATGAGATAGTTGCCTTCGGCGCGAACCACCACGAGCGGTTCCGTCGCGAGGTATTCCTGCATCTGCGTGAATGGATGCCAGACGTGGTCAGCATCCCACCGTCGGACATCGTCAGCGCTTGGGCTCTGACCCCATTTGGCAGGCGCGTTGGATTTCATTAGCGAATTCGCGAAAGTGCTTCCGCGGGGTCTGACCCCAGTACTGTATTGGGGTCAGACCCCAGTAGGTGCGACACCTGGCGGGCAAAGCTCAGAAGATCCTCATCAGCCACCGGATAGCGCACCGTCACGCGCAGACGCGCAGTGCCGGGGGCAACAGAAGGCGGACGAATCGCCCGCACATCGAAGCCGGCGGCCATCAGTCCCGACTGTATGGAGAGCGCCGCGTCGTTCGAGCCCACGATAATCGGAACAATCGGCGACTCGCCGCCTGCGCTCACACCCGATGCCGCAAGCGCCCGCCGCAACAGCCTCGACTTGCGATGCACGTCCGTCCGTCGCTCCGGCTCACCGGCGACCAGCTGAAGACCGGCGTTCAGCGCCGCGCAAAGCACCGGCATTGGCGCCGTTGAAAATATGAACGACCGCGCGCGGTTCACCATGACGTCGCAGAGGGCTCGTGATCCCGCCACCCAGGCCCCACCCGATCCAAGCGCCTTGCCCCCGGTATGTATCGTGGCCAGCACCCGCTCGCGCAAACCGAGCTCTTCAACTCGGCCCGATCCGCGCGCGCCGTACATCCCCGTCGCATGCGCTTCGTCCACCACGACGGCCGCGCCGCGGCGTTCGGCGATGTCGCACACCTCTTCGAGCGGCGTCAGATCGCCGTCCATGCTGAACACACTCTCAGTCACGACAATCGCGCGGCCTTTCCGCGATCTCTGCAGCGCGCTGTCGAGCGCGCTCAGATCCTGATGCGGGTAAATGCGGGTCTCAGCCTTCGTCAGGCGAATCCCGTCGATCAGGCTCGCGTGATTACGTTCGTCTGAAACGATGCAATCGTCCGATGTGACGAGAGCCTGGAGCAGGCCGATATTCGCCGCGTAACCCGAACCGAACAGCAGTGCGGATGGTGTGCCCGAAAATTGCGCGAGCTGTGATTCGACACGCTCGAAAATTTCGTGATGACCGCGCAAGAGCCGCGAGCCGCCCGAGCCAGCCGGAAGGTCGGCGAGCGCGGCCCGCATCGCATCAGAAATCTCCGGGTGCACGGCAAGGCCAAGATAGTCGTTCGACACCAGATCGATGCCGTTCGACAGGCGCATCTGCCGGAAAAGGCCCGCGTTCTGCAGCTCTGACAAAATCGCTGCAAACCGGTCCTCAAACTCCTGCCGTACGGTCATGCCAGGAATCGCAGACCCAGCTTGTCCATCAGCTGCTGATCTTCGTCAACGGTCGGATTGGGTGAGGTCAGCAGCTTCTCACCGGAAAAGATGGAGTTGGCGCCGGCGACAAAGCACAACGCCTGTGTTTCGTTCGACAACCCGAGCCGTCCGGCGGACAGACGCACTCGCGCTTTCGGCACGACGAGTCGTGCGCACGCGATGGTTCGCACGAGCGCGATCGGATCGACAGCTTCCGCATCTGCCAGCGGTGTGCCGGGCGTACGCACGAGGACATTGACCGGCAGGCTCTCTGGGTGCGGATCGAGCCGGCCGAGTTGCGCAAGCAGCGCACACCGATCGCGCGGCGACTCCCCCATGCCGATGATGCCGCCGCAGCACACGCTGAGCCCGGCATCCTGCACGTGGCGCAGCGTGTCGAGGCGCTCTTGATACGTGCGCGTCGTAATGATCTTTGGATAGAACTCCGGCGAGGTATCCAGATTGTGGTTGTACGCCGTGAGCCCGGCACTCTTCAGCCGCTGCGCCTGATCGGCCGTCAGCATGCCGAGCGTCGTACAGACTTCCATCCCGAGCGCCGCGACATCCTGGACCATATTCAAAACCGATTCGAACGCCGCGCCGTCGTGCACTTCACGCCACGCGGCTCCCATGCAGAAGCGCGTCGATCCATTGTCTTTGGCAATCTGCGCGGCCGAGAGCACCGCATCCCGATTCATCAACCCGTCGCGGGCGACACTGGTCTCGTAATGCGCACTCTGCGAGCAGTACGCGCAGTCTTCGGGACAGCCACCGGTTTTGATGCTCAGCAGCGTGCAACGCTGAACCGATGCGGGATCGTGATACTCGCGGTGAATCGTCTGCGCGCGGAAGAGGAGTTCCGTAAGCGGAAGGTGATAAAGCGCTTCTACGCGTTCGGTGGTCCAATCGTGTTGGATGTCCATAGATTCTACGGTTCTGGGTGCTGGGTGCTAGGTTCTGGGTTCTCGTTCGTGGTTCCGGGTTCCGGGTTCTAGGTTCGCAGAAGAACCAAACCCGAATCGACCCGAACCTAGAACCAGAACCCAGAACCGCAGAACCCGGAACCCAGAACCGTATGATAGTTCAGACCACCAGCTCGTACGCTTCGGGAACGCGGTTCACCATGCGGACGATTTCGTTGAGCCCTTCCTCCAACGCCGAGCGCGTGGCAGGTGGACCCAGGGTAATGCGCACCGCTTGCACGTCGGTTTCGTGTCCCACGGCAAACGACTCGGCACTGTTGAGCAGAATGCCACGATGCCGGGCGCGCGCGACAAAGGCGTCCGTGCGCCAGGGCTCCGGCAGACGTACCCACAGATGCGGACTGTTAACCTGGGTCTGCACATCGAGCCCGCGCAGCACTCGCGCGGCAATGTCCTGACGGGCCGCAATCTCCTTGCGCTTCCACTCGACGATGCGCCCCGCGACGCCGTCTGTGATGAGACTCGTCGACAGCTCGGCCATCGCAGGCGGTGCATTCACCATCGTCCGGAGGACGGCCACGGAGAGGCGCTCGATCATCGCTGAAGGCGCCAGGAGATAGCCGATGCGGATGCCCGGCGCGATGCTCTTTCCCGTGCTGGTGATGTAGAAGAACTGATCTTCAGGAAGGAAGGTCGCGAGCGGCTTCACCTCGGGCGCAAGGAACCCGAACACGTCATCTTCGATGACGGTCAGCTGATGATCGAGCGCCACCATGGCGATGTCCTGGCGGCGCTTCTCCGACATCATCGCGGTCGTGGGATTCTGGAACGATGAAATGCAGTACAGCGCCGTCGGCTTCCCCGCGCGGCACGCTTCGTCCAGCGACTCTGGAATGATGCCTTCGCGATCGAGCGCCACGGGCCTCAGACGCAGGTGCAGATGTCCAGCGAGATCGGTAATGCCCGGATAGGTGAATTCTTCGACGAGAATTTCGTCCCCTGGTTTGGCGAGCGCCATCAGCGACAGCAAGATCGCGTGCTGGCCGCCGCAGGTAACGACGATGCGCTCGAGCGGCGCGGCCAGGCCAGTCGACCCAATCCATGCCGAGCCGGCGGCGCGGTTATGCCGCGCACCTGCATGATGCTGATACCCGAAAATGCGCGCGCCCGCCGACCGCGGAACCGCAGCCGCCAATCGATCCGCCAGCTCCTCGACGTAGGGAAGCGGCATCAGCGAGTTGACGGCGAGATCGAGCACGCCATGTTCCGGACTTTCAATCTCCAGCGCGCTTGGTCGCACGAACGTCCCTCGTCCGACTTCGCCGTTCAATAAACCGCGTCGCTGTGCTTCTACATACGCTCGTGTCACTGTCGTGAGCGTCACGCCGAGTTGCCGCGCCAGCACGCGCTGTGTGGGAAGCCGGCTGCCTGGTTTCAACCGCCCGGCTTCAATCTCCCGTCCGATTGCGTCGGCAATGGCCTGGTAAATCGGTCCACTGCGCTGTCCCCGGGGCGGAAGCTTGATTGTCATGCATGCAATATGTCACTTGACTGCGTACAATGTCAAGTTACAATCCATTCAATTGTGTAAAGGATGGAGACATTACCCGCGCCGGCATCGGAGATCGTCAGCTTCGGCACCTTCGAAGTCAATCTTCGAACGGGCGAGCTCCGCAAGCGCGGCATCCGAATCGCGCTCCAGGAACAGCCCCTCCGCATCCTGTCTGCCCTGCTCGAACGGCCGGGCGACATCGTCGGCCGAGAAGACTTGTGCAAGCGCCTGTGGCCGCAAGGGACGTTTGTCGATTTCGAGCACAGCCTGAATGCGGCCGTGCGGCGATTGCGAACCACCCTCGGCGACGAAGCGGAAGTGCCCCGCTTCATCGAGACCGTGCACAAGCGCGGATACCGCTTCATCGCGATGAACGAGGTCTTCCCGCGCGGAGCACATGTCCGCCCGACATCGCCGGCCACCATCGTCCATATCGTGCGCAAGCGTGCGAGGCTTGCCGTATTGCCGTTCGGCCCGTTCGACGGGTTCACCGACGGCCTCACCGAAGAAGCCATTACGCAACTCGCACAGGCATGCCCGCGCAACATCGGCGTCATCGCACGCACGTCGGTTGAGCGTGCGCATCGGGAAGGCGGCGGCGCGGCGGAAATCGGCCGCGCCCTCAGCGCCGATTACCTCGTGGAAGGCAACGTTCGGCGCGAAGGCGATCGCCTGCGGATTACCGCGCAGCTGATCGAATCGCAGGAAGAGACGCATCTCTGGGCGCAGACCTTCGACCGCGTCATGACCGATACGCTGACACTGCAAACGGAGGTGGCAGAGGAAATTGCGCGGGCGGTGACCGAGGCGCTCGCACCCGCCCGTCGCCCGGTGGTGCCCGGTACCGGCCTGTGACGACCAGTTGGGGTCGGCGCGTCAGACTGTCGCGCCGACGCCTGGGTCGCTCGTTTCGAGCGGCTCGCGGGGGTCCGATGCCGCGGTAAAGTGTAATTCGACACCATGCCGCAGGCCGGCCAGCGCGGCGTCGAGCAGGTCGTGCGCCAGCGCATCGCTGTCTTCACCCGGAGCCAGCCGGTGGCTCAAGCGGAATACGGCGGCTCCATAAGCCGCAGTCCAGAGAATCCTGAAGATCGCGCCAGGCGATTCCACACCCGGAAACAGATCCTGATCAATACACCGCTGGATCTCGTGTTCGATGTCGGACCGCAACTCCCGCATCGAGCTGAAGCGTTCCCAATCGCGGCTGATGCGAGGGACTGCCCCGTCGACGAAGATCAGGGAAAAATATTCCGGCTGCTCCTTGCTGAACGTGTAAAAACGCCACAGGGCGTCGCGGACGCGATCGAGCGGCGAGTTTGCGTGGAGCCCGGCCGAGCAATGCGTGCGGACAAACTGCAATCCCTCTTCGGCCAGCGCGAAGAAGATGTCTTCCTTGCTGGTGAAATAGCTGTAGATTGCGCCCGGGCTGTATTCAATCTGTTCAGCAATCTTACGCATGGAGACGTTCGCGTATCCCTCGTTGAGGAACAGCGTACGTGCCGCGTTGAGGATCTTCCGCCTCACCGTGTCTCGTTCTCTGCTTTGACGCTCCCTTATGCCCATTTGACCCCTGACCAGGAATCGAACATGTCGATTCATGTTAGGATTCCGCCGCTTTTCTCATGACAATCACTAACAAGAACGACGCCAACAAAGCTGCGGTGCTCCTGGCGCTTGATTCCGTTCGCTCAGCGCTGAAAAGCGACCCGAAGACGCCCGAAGTGGCACGGGCGTTGGACCAATGCGATCGCTTGGAGCTCGCCATCAAGCAATTTCATGCCGAAGGGCTTCGCTTCGCCGCCTATACGCTGCTCCACATGGTGTTAAACCCCGGTACGGGTTTTACCGAACCTGTCCACATAGCGACACGCGACCTCAAGGCGGCTCTCGACGCCGCCGGATATCCGCACTGACGGAGCGGAGAGTGTCGGGCTCATTCAGCGGGCCTGCCACGCCGAAGCGATCGATGCAGGAGGCGCGAAGGCGGGCAGATTTGGTCGGAACACAACTGTTCTGGCTGACCATCGCGATCACGTTGTGCGCGGCGGTGCCATTTGCCACCTTTCCGCACGCGCGCGCGTGGTTAGGCAGCATAGTCCTGCTGATGTGGACCTGCTTCTTCACCGCCAACGCCGTGCGGTCGCGCCGCACTCACTCAGTGGTCTCAGCGCCGGTCTACCTGCTGGCGGCGACGCTGCTGGCCGGAAGTGCACTCGGACTCGTCGAAGTTCGTGTGTGGATGGTGTGGGTGCTCGGCGCCGGCATCATCACCGCCAATCTGACTGAACGCTTCATCGGAAAGTATCTGTAACCCTGCAGGACAACCACACACCCACCGATATCGTGACGGATGATTTGGTTCTTCGAGCGTCCTGGTGAACGCCTTCAGTGTGAGATTCGGCAGGCGGCTTCGGGGCGTGAGTACGAGCTCGTCTGGACTTCGAACGATGGACGCCTTCACGTGGAAACGTCTGATGACCCGTCCGAATTGATTCGGCGGCGACGCGCGCTCGAACACTGGCTGAAGCTCGACGGCTGGGTGCGCCCCGATCGCACCACTCCACCTCGCCCTCCCCGTCATCTGCGAACTCGCAAGACCGACAAATACCCGCCTCGCCAATAGAGACCGTTTACTATTTCTTCGCGCCCGCGCGCTCGGCGGCGCGCTGATCTCGAAAATACTGCACCTGAAACTGATGCACGTTCTCGTTATGCTCGGCCAGCGTGCGTGCGAAGACGTGTGAGCCGTCGTTGCGGCTGACAAAATAGATATAGTCGACCGTTGCCGGAGCGACTGCAGCCTGCAGTGATGCCAACCCAGGCGATGCGATTGGTCCAGGAGGCAGCCCCGCGTACCGATATGTGTTGTAGGGTGAATCGAACTGCAGATCGTCCCGCCGCAGGTTGCCGTCGTACCGCCCGGCACGCTGCAGCGCGTAGATCACGGTCGGATCGGCCTGCATCCCCATTCCGACCTTCAGCCTGTTCAAATAAACAGCGGCGACCATCGGGCGCTCGGATGGACGTGCCGTTTCCTTCTCGACGAGCGATGCCAGCGTGACGGCCTGCCGGGGCGTGAAGTCGAGCGCCTGCGCCCTCTGCTGCATCTCTGTCGTGAACAGCTCTCTGAACCGCCCGACCATCAACGCCACGAGTTTCGCGGCGTCCGTATCACGCGTCAGCGCATACGTTTCGGGAAAGAGATAACCTTCGAGGTCGGCGGCTGCCGGATCGATATCGCGAATCGCGGTCGTGTCGCGGGCGGCGCTGACAAAGGCCGATGCCTTGCCAAATCCCTGTTGTTCGTAGATGCGCGCCATCTCCTGAATCGTCAGGCCTTCGGGGAACGTGACACGCCGGTTATAGACCTCACCCCTGGCGATTTTTTCGACGACCTCGGTCGGCGTCATCGGTCTTTCGAAGCGAAACTCTCCGGCCTGCAGACTCCGTGCGCGCCCCGTGCGCCACAGCGCGGCGCGGAACGTCGCATCGTCTCTCACCACGCCGGCCGCAATGAGCCGTTGTGTGATGGCGCGCGTGCTGCTGCCCGGCTCGATCGTGACGAACTGCTCGTTCGCCTCATACCCCTTGAACGGCTCGCTCGTGCGCCTGTACAGCGTGCCGGCAACGCCGGCGGCGGCGATAACAACAAGGGCGATAAGAAACAAGAACGCTCGCTTCATTTTTAGTCGCCCGCGGCTTTCAAGTTATGCCCCTTACTCCTCACGACTTATCTCCTTCGCGCGTCAAGATAGTCCTGGAGAATCACCGCCGCGGCGGCGGCATCGAGCTTCGCTTTTCGCCGGCGCCAGTCCTTCTCGCGGAGCTTCAGGCGCTCGTCTGCCTCGTGACTCGACAGCCGCTCGTCCTGGGTCAGAACGGGAATGGTGAGTTGCGACGTCAGCATGGCCACCATCTTTTCCACGCGTGACGTTTGGAGATTTGGCGAACCGTCCAGATGCTTCGGAAGTCCGACCACCACCGAACCAACCTCCTCCTCGGCAGCGAGCGCCGTAATCGTCAATCGCAGATGCTCAACGGCCACAGCGTCAGACATTCCGCGTTCGATCGTCTTCAGCGGCCGCGCCAGCGTCGCGGTGGTGTCGCTCACTGCAATGCCGATCCGCCGCTCGCCAAGGTCGATGCCGACGATGCGCATCATTACGAGAGTAGCACCAGCCTGCCTCGCCGAAGCGGTCTACGCAAGGGCGGAGCCTGCCGCGCCGAAGCGCTTTGCGCGAAGGCGGGTCGATGGTCGGTCATGGTCGTTGGTCCGATAAACAGATCGCACACGTGTCACGCCGACGCGCGACCCTCGGTAGCCGTGCGCGGAGTCGGGTGATAAAATTATCGCCTGCCTCAAATCAATTCACACTTTGGCAACGATCGACTTGTCTGGCCGAAGTGCCGCAGGTGCGAAGGCGGACGACCAGTGACCATGACAGACCGTGGCCGATTGCCCTTGGCCCACCGACCATCGACCATCTGCGTTCTCGTCATCGTGTGCGCCATCGCGATCGTCGGCGCGCAAACCAGCGATCGCGCGCGGACGGAGAGCCAGGCGCGCCGCGCAAATGCCCGCCTCGTCGCGCTCCAGCGCGAAGCCGATGCGCTCGCAAAACAGCAGCGCTCGCTCCTCGTCGACCTCCGACGACTCGAAGTCGAACGCGATCTCAAGACCGAGCAGCTGAAGCAGATCCAGGCCGATGCCCACAAGGTTGCGCTCGAACTCGGAAGCATCGGCAATCAAATCGATGCCCTCGAGGAGCAGACCGCGGCGTCGGGACCGGTTCTCGAAACGCGCATGGTCGAGCTCTACAAGCTGGGCAGTGCCGGCTACGTGCGTCTGCTGTTCAATGCATCCGATTTGAAGGAATTCGGACGCGCCTATCGAATGGTGGCGGCGGTCGCGTCGATCGATCGCCATCGAGCAGAACAGCACAAACAGAATCTCTCGCGGCTGCGCGCGGCCAACGGCACGCTCGAGAAACGGCGCGCCGAGATGTCGAAACTGCAGCAAGCTGCCGCAGCGGCGCGCGGAGCCGCCGAGCGGGCGGCCGCGTCACACGCACAGCTCATCGTGCAAATCGATTCACGCCGCGATCTCACGGCCGAGTTCGCCGCAGAACTTCAGGCTGCGCAGCTCAAGCTGCAGCAGACCCTCAACGCGTTGAACACGGGCACGCCGCGGCCCGCCGTCGACGGCTCTGCGCTCCCGATTCGCCCGTTTCGCGGCGATCTCGACTGGCCGGTGACCGGCCGCATGCTCACATCGTTCGGACGCCGCGGATCAGGCATCGCTGCCGCCCCGGCCCAGAACGGCGTACAGTTCAGCGCGCAGGAAGGCGCCCCCGTTCGCGTGGTTCACGACGGTACAATCATTTATACCGGCCCATTCACGGGGTACGGCACGCTTGTCATCATCGATCACGGCGCACAGACTTTTTCGTTGTACGGCCAGCTCGGGGCGGTCCAGGCCGAACGCGACGCCAAGGTGGAACGGGGTGACCAGGTCGGCACGGCAGGCCGCGTGCTCGCCGGAATCCCCGGCCTGTACTTCGAGATGCGCGTCGACGGCAAGCCGGTCGATCCGTTAGAATGGCTCAAGAAACGTTAGCCGCGAGCGGCGCGGGGCATAGGGCCCCCGCCCCTCGACAAAAGCTCGGAGCGTCCCGAGCAACGTCGAGGGACGCAAGCGAACGGCGGAGCGGCCCGTAACAAAAAAATGACCTCACGCACCCGCCTCATCACGATTCTCGTTTCGGCTCCGGTGATCGCCTTCACCGTCATCGGGGGGCTTCTCGGACACGCGATGGCGCGCACCGACGAAACCTTCGCTACGTTACGGGTGTTTCACGATGTCGTGTCGCTCATCATGAGCAACTATGTTGAGCAGCCCAACATGGACAGCGTCATGCGCGGCGCGATGCGCGGCCTGGCCGAAGGGCTCGACTCCGACAGCGCCTATCTCACCCAGCCGCAGGTTCGTCAGCTGGAAAGCGCCGATCAGACCGGTCCCGCCGATGTCGGGATCACGCTGACACACCAGTATTACCTTCGCGTCGTTGCCGCGCGCGACGACTCCCCTGCCGCAAAGGCGGGAGTCCGCCCGGGCGACTTCGTGCGCCTGGTCGATTCGCGGCCGACACGCGACATGTCGGCGTTTGAGGGAATGCGGTTGCTGTCCGGCGCGCCCGGCTCCAAGGTGAAGCTGACGGTCATTCGCGGGGGCGGCACGGCCGAGCCCCACGTCCTCGAGTTGACGCGCGAGGCCCCTCCCACCGTTGAAGTGCGAAGCCGCGTCCAGGGCGATGGGATTGGCTACCTGCGCGTCGCATCGTTCGGCCGGCGCGTGGCCGAGCAGCTGCGGTCGCAGGTTGCGTCGTTGGCCAAGGGGGGCGCGACGCGACTGATTGTCGACGTGCGCAACACGGCGGCCGGCGAGCTCACCGAAGGCATCAACGCCGCCCGGCTGTTTGTGGGTTCGGGCACGCTCTCCGTTCGCGAGTCGCGAGCCGGTGGTCAGGTAAAGATTGCGGCCGAAAAAGGCGACGGCACCGTCGCGCTTCCGGTCACACTGCTGGTCGACTCGGGCACCTCGGGTCCCGCCGAAGTCTTCGCCGCGGCGCTTGCCGGCAACAAGCGTGCAGAGCTCATCGGGGAGCGTACGGTGGGGCGAACGGGCGTGCAGGAAATCGTAAAGCTCCCGGATGGCACTGCACTGTGGATCACCTCGACGCGCTATCTCACGCCCGCTGGCGCCCAGATTCAGGCCAAAGGCCTCGAACCGGAGGTCGTCGTCGATCAGCCCGAAGGGGAGTTCGGCGCACCGCCGCCCGCCGATCTGATATTGCAGCGGGCGATCGAAAGATTGAGCTCGAAGAAAGCCGCTTGAGCCAACCTGCTATAATTTTTCGTTCTGATGTTGCCTATGTGGTGAGACGCCGGGTCCCCCACCGCGGGGGTGGCATAGGCGCGTAGCTCAGCGGTTAGAGCGCCTGCTTGACACGCAGGAGGTCAGTGGTTCGATTCCACCCGCGCCTACCACTTTTTCGTTTTCAGTCTCAGATTGTCGTTCTAGATTTTAGATTTCAGATTGTAGATTCCAGACTCACCACCCTTTGTCCCAACTCACCATCACCCTCCCCGACGGGTCGACAAAGTCGGTCTCCGGCGGAACGACTGTCGGCGACATCGCCGCGTCGATATCGCCTCGCCTCGCGCAGGCTGCGTACGCGGGCATGGTAAACGACCGCCTTGTCGATCTCACGTATCCGCTCCAGGAAGACGCGAAGGTTCGGGTGATCACGGCGAAAGATCCCGAGGCGCTGACGGTGTACCGCCACAGCACCGCCCACCTCCTTGCCGCCGCGGTGACGCAGCTCTTCCCGAACGTGCAGTGCGGGATCGGTCCCCCAACCGACGAAGGTTTCTTCTACGACTTTGTCGTCGAGCGGCCGTTCGTGCCCGAAGATCTTGCCGCCATCGAGCAGCGGATGAAGGAAATCGCCGCGGGCGATTACATTTACGAGCGTCAGATGTGGCCGCGCGACGAGGCGATTCGCTTCTTCGGGGATCGCGGCGAACCGCTGAAGGTGCAGCTGATTGAGGAGAAGACAGAAGGCCAGAAAGACGTATCGGTCTATACGATCAGGGATCGCGATCTCTTCGTCGATTTCTGCGTCGGGCCTCACGTGCCGACAAGCGGCAGGTTGAAGGCGTTCAAGCTGTTGACCACATCGAATGCCTACTGGAAAGGCGATGCGCGCAACCAGCCGATGCAGCGCATCTACGGCACGGCATTCTTCGCCGACAAGGATCTGCAGGCGTATCTCACGCAGATTGAAGAAGCGAAGAAGCGCGACCACCGCAAGCTGGGGCGCGAGCTCGGGCTGTTCACGTTTCACCAGTGGGCTCCCGGCGCCGCATTCTGGCTCGACAAAGGCACGACGCTGTACAACCTCCTGGCGAACTACATGCGTGAGGTGCTGTTCCCGGCGGGCTATGTCGAGGTGAAGACGCCGCTCGTCTACAACAAGGCCTTGTGGGAACGTTCGGGCCATTGGAAGCACTACCAGGTGAACATGTTTCTCATCGAATCGGAAGGCGAGACGATGAGTGTGAAGCCGATGAATTGCCCCGGCCATTTCCTGACCTACGCGAGCCAGGTGCACAGTTATCGCGATTTGCCGCTGCGCTTTCACGAGCAGACGCCGCTGCACCGCAACGAAGCTTCAGGAGTGCTGTCCGGTTTGACGCGGGTGCGCCAGTTCTCGCAGGACGATGCCCATTGCTTTGTCACGCCCGAGCAGATTGGGGACGAGGTCGAACGGCTCATCCGCCTGGTGCAGCGGGTGTACGGCGATTTCGCCTTGCCCTACGCCGCCAAGCTGTCGACGATGCCCGACGATCACATGGGCGACGAGGCCACATGGCGGCATGCCGAGGCGCAGCTGAAAGCCGCGCTCGAGCGTGCCGGCATGAGCTACACGATCAATGAGAAAGATGGCGCCTTCTACGGCCCGAAAATCGATTTTGACGTCACCGATGCGATTGGCCGGAAGTGGCAATGCGCCACGATCCAGCTCGATTACATGCAGCCGGAGAACTTCGATTTAAAGTACACGGGCGCCGACAATACCGAGCACAGGCCGGTCGTGATTCATCGCGCCATCTTCGGCAGCTTCGAGCGCTTCATTGCGATTCTCATCGAGCACTATGCGGGCGCGTTCCCGCTCTGGCTTGCCCCGGTGCAGGCGATCGTGCTGCCGATTGCCGACAGACATGTCGCTCACGCGAACGAGGTCAGGCAGCGGCTGGCCGGCGAAGGTTTCCGGCCGCACGTCGATGAGCGCCAGGAGAAGATTGGATATAAGATCCGTGAGGCGCAGCTTCAGAAGGTCCCCTACATGCTGGTCGTAGGCGATCGCGAAGTGGCGGATGGCGCGGTCGCTGTGCGAAGCCGGTCGGCGGGCGATCTGGGATCGCAGCCGCTCGATACCTTTATCGCAACGGCTCGGAAGGAAGTTCACGACAAAGGCCGGTAATGTAGCGCGCAACTTCGGTTGCGCCATCAGGAGGCTCTATCGCTTTCGATCGATCGGGACCGCGGCGTGACGACCGTGTTCGCGTCAATGAGCGCATCCGCGTAAGGGAAATTCGGGTCATCGATGATGACGGGAAGCAGCTGGGCATCATGCCGCCGCCGCAGGCCCTCGCCATCGCCAAGCAGAAGGGGTTGGACCTGGTGGAGATCTCTCCCACGGCCGTCCCCCCGGTCTGCCGGATCATGGATTTCGGGAAATACCAGTACCAGGAACAGAAGCGGGCGCGCGAGGCGAAGAAGCACCAGAAGGTCATCGACGTCAAGGAAATCAAGTTCAGGCCCAAGGTCGACGAACACGACTATCAGTTCAAGAAGAAGCACATCGAGCGCTTCCTGGCTGAGGGCGATAAAGTGAAGGCCACGATTTTCTTCCGCGGCCGCGAGATGGCGCATCCCGAAATCGGGCGGCGCATCCTCGAGCGGCTCTGTGACGAGCTGGCCGATGTCGCGATTGCCGAGACGATGCCGCGTCAGGAAGGCAATCAGATGCACACGATTCTGGCCCGGAAGCCGCCAGGTGGACGAGCGCCCACGCGCCAGGCGGCGGTCAAGACAGAGGAGTAGCTGACGAGCTGAAGGCTAAGAATCAAATATGCCCAAATTGAAAACTCACAGAGGCGCAGCCAAACGCTTCAAGAAAACCGCGGGAGGAAAAATCCTGCGCAGCAAAGCGTTCAAGCAGCACATTCTCACGAGCAAATCGTCCAAGCGGAAGCGCCGGATGCGCGGGACGACAGTCGTCAGCAAGGCCGACGCCGCGAAGCTTGCGAAGATGATGCCGTATAAATAGTCGACAGTTCGCAGTCGTCAGTTTTCAGTTCGGAAAACCACTGAGAACTGAAACCCGATGACTGAAAACTGGTAGCGAGGGAGTGAAAGATGCCGAGGGTTAAGAGAGGAACAGTACGCCGGGCGAAGCGGAAGAAGCTGCTCTCGCGTGCCAAGGGCTATTACGCGAACAAGAGCAAACTGTATCGCGCAGCAAAAGAGTCGGTCGATACTGCTCTGAAATATGCCTTCGTCGGACGCCGGCGGAAAAAGCGTGACTTCAGGACGCTGTGGATCGTTCGCATCAACGCGGCCGCGCGCGAGCACGGCCTCACCTACGGGCAACTCATCAGCGGCTTGAAAGCGGCCGGCGTGACGCTCGATCGGAAGATGCTGGCCGACATCGCCGTCAACGATTCCGCCGCCTTCGGCGCGCTCGCCAGGCAGGCCCAGGCCGCAAAGCCGGTCCCGACTGGCAAGAAAGTCCGAGCGGCGCAAGCCTCGGCTTAAACGGTGACGGACTCCGACATTGCGCGACTGCGTGGCGAGTTCCAGCAGGAGCTCGCGCGCGTGTCGTCGGAGCCGGATCTCCAGCTCCTCCGCGACAAATACCTCGGACGAAAAAGCGGCGCCGTCACCGCGCTGATGAAGTCGGTGGCCACCGCACCGCCCGATCTCAAGCCTGTCCTCGGCAAACACGCCAATGAGCTGAAACTGGAAATCGAACAGCAGCTCGCTCAGCGTAAGACCGTGCTCGAGGCGACGAAAGCCCCGGTGGGAGCGGTCGACATCTCTCTGCCCGGCCGGACGCCTCAACTCGGCCGCCGGCATCCGTTGACAATCGTCCGCGAAGAGATCGAAGCCATCTTCACGCGCCTCGGGTACCAGGTGCTCGAGGGGCCCGAAATCGAAGACGACTATCACAACTTCGAAGCGCTCAACATGCCGGCCGAACATCCTGCGCGGGATATGCAGGACACGCTGTATCTGTCGGGCCAGGTACAAGGCGAAGGACGTCCGGCGACGCTGCTTCGCACGCATACCTCGCCGATGCAGATCCGCTACATGGAAGCCCATCAGCCTCCCGTACGGATCATCGTGCCGGGCAAGGTGTATCGCCGCGACGATCTCGACCTGACGCACACACCGATGTTCCAGCAGGTCGAGGGCCTCGTCGTCGGCGAAGACATCACGATGGCCGACCTCAAGGGAACGCTCAGCGCGTTTGCGCGGGAGCTGTTCGAACCCGACACGAAGGTGCAGATTCGACCGAGTTTCTTTCCATACACCGAGCCCAGCGCCGAAGTATTCATCGGCTGCGTGTTCTGCCACGGCGGCGGCTGCCCCATCTGCAAACGCACGGGCTGGCTCGAGATTGGCGGCAGCGGCATGGTGCACCCGGCGGTGTTCGAATCGGTCGGATACGACTCCGAACGTTATACCGGCTTCGCGTTCGGCATGGGCATCGAGCGAATCGCGATCCTCAAATACGGCGTCGACGACATTCGTCTGTTCTACGAGAACGATCTGCGCTTCTTAGAGCAGTTTCCATGGTGAGCACTGAACAGCCGGTTGTGGCAACCAGCGGTGAGCCGCGAGAGCGGCGCAGGCACAGGCGCGGAGTGGGGCAATTGCGCGTGAGCACTGAGCAACCCGTTGACGCAACCACCGCCGAGCCGCGAGAGCGGCGCAGGCACAGGCGCGGAGTGGGGCATTGCGCGTGAGCACTAAGCAACCCGTTGATGCAACCAACGCCGAGCCGCGAGAGCGGCGCAGGGCACAGGCGCGGAGTGGGGCATTGCGCGTGAGCACGAAGCAACCCGTTGACGCAACCAACGCCGAGCCGCGAGAGCGGCGCAGGCTCAGGCGCGGAGTGGGGCAATTGCGCGTGAGCACTAAGCAACCCGTTGACGCAACCAACGCCGAGCCGCGAGAGCGCGCAGGGCACAGGCGCGGAGTGGGGCATTGCGCGTGAGCACTAAGCAACCCGTTGATGCAACCAACGCCGAGCCGCGAGAGCGGCGCAGGGCACAGGCGCGGAGTGGGGCATTGCGCGTGAGCACTAAGCAACCCGTTGATGCAACCAACGCCGAGCCGCGAGAGCGGCGAAGGCACAGGCGCGGGGGGTGGGGCCCCCGCGCAACTAAACAATGAAAGTCCTCGCTTCATGGCTGCGCGACTTCGTGGACGTCACGGCCTCGCCGGAGGAGCTCGGCCAGTCCTTGAATATGCGCGGCTTCGAGCTCTCGTCCATCGATCGTCGATCGTCCATCGTCGATCGTCGATCGTCTGGAGGATCGACAATGGACGATGGACGATCGACGATGGACGATGCGATCCTCGATTTCGAGGTGACGGCGAACCGGCCCGACGCGCTCAGCATCATCGGATTCGCGCGCGAAGTGGGTACCGCGTACTCCGTGCCGGTGAAGCCGCTGGTACCCAAGCCGTTGCCGCAGACACCCTCCACGGACGTGGCCGTCAAGCTGGAAGCGCCGGATCTCTGCCCTCGCTATGCTGCCGCGGTCGCAGATGTCACTGTCGGCCCATCTCCCGCGTGGCTCGCATCACGACTTGAGGCGTGTGGCGTACGTCCGATCAACAACGTTGTCGACGTGACCAACTACGTGCTGCTCGAGCTGGGCCAGCCCATGCACGCGTTTGATTTGGAAAAACTTGCGGGGCGCGCAATTCGGATTCGCCGCGCAGCTCCCGGCGAGCGCATCAAGACGCTGGATGGCATCGATCGCACGCTCGATACCGAGATGCTCGTCATTGCCGACGCAGATCGGGCGCAGGCGGTTGCCGGGGTGATGGGGGGCGGCCTCTCCGAGGTCGGCGACGCGACAAAGACGATTGTGCTCGAAAGCGCGTTCTTCAGTCCCAGGAGCGTGCGTCTGACCAGTAAGAAACTCGGCTTGAAAACAGAAGCCTCGGCGCGGTTCGAACGTGGCGCCGACGTCAATGCAGCCGGCAAGGGACTCGAGCGTGCCATCGCGCTGCTCGAGGAAATCGGCGCCGGCAAGGGACGCGGCGGCGTCATCGACGCGTATCCAACGCCGGCACAGCCGAGAAAAATAGAACTCCGGCGGGCGCGAGTGCAGCGGATGCTCGGTCTGGAGATTGCCGATCCAGACATCGAGCGCATTCTCAAGGGACTTGGCTTTGATATTCGGCGCACCGACGGAGGCTGGGATGTCTCCGTTCCGACGTTCCGCGTCGACGTCATGCGTGAGGTCGATCTGATTGAAGAAGTTGGACGTCACTTCGGCTACGACCGTCTTCCGTCGACCTTCCCTGCCCTGAAGGCACCGACACCTCCGTCGGATCCGAGGATTGAGCGCGATCGGCTTGTTCGCCGGGTATTGCTGGCCGCTGGCTGCTCCGAAGCTCTGACGTTTTCCTTCATCGACACGGCGCTCGCCGCACAATTTGCCGATGAAACGGCAATCGTGCCGATCGGCAACCCGTTGTCTGCGCAGTTCTCCGTGCTTCGGCCGTCGTTACTGCCGGGACTACTCGTGTCTGTCGCCCATAATCGGCATCGGGAAAGAACCGACGTGCAGTTGTTCGAGGTGGGCGCAGCCATGACGCGCGCCGGCGAGTCGCGACACGTGGCTGTGGCACTGACAGGTGCTGCCGGCGGGCCTCACTGGAGTGGGGGCCAGCATCCGGTTGATTTTTTCGACGTGAAAGGCATCGTCGAAGGCATCGCCGACGCGCTGCGAACGGAGGTGACGTTCGATGCCGCAGCTCTGCCCTCCTATCTGGTACGCGGGCGCGCTGCGGCCGTGTCTGCCGGCGGCCGAGTAGTCGGGCACATTGGAATGCTGACGCCCGCGCCCGTGTCGTCGGCCGGTTTGTCGTCGAACGAGACAGTGTATGTCGCAGAGGTCAATCTCGATCTGCTCGATGGCGTACGATCGGCGTCGCCGCTCACGGTGAAGCCGCTGCCACGGTATCCGTCGATCGCTCGCGACATTTCGATTGTCGTCGATGACACCTTGCCCGCCGCGACGGTTCGTGGCACTATCCGTGCGGTTGCTCCGGCGACGCTCGTTTCCATACGCGAGTTCGATCGCTATCAAGGCAAGGGCGTGCCCGATGGGCGCGTCAGCCTCTCGCTTCGGCTCACTTTCCGTTCTTCGGAGCGGACGTTAACCGATGCCGAAGTCGAGGCAACCATGAAAAAGATTCTAGACGCGCTGAAGAGCGCGCATGATGCAGTTCAACGGTAGGAGGTCCCCCATGTCGCGTGCCGCCACTGCCCGCTCAGTCGATGTTGAACCGATCGATCGCCTCGAGGAAAAAATCAAGATGCTGGTCTCGATGATCAGCAGGCTCAAGGCCGATCAGACCCGCGCCGGTGAGGAGATCGCCCGGCTCTCGCGCGAGCTCGAGGCCGCGCGCTCCAGGATTGCGGATTCTGAGGCGGGGCTCGCCGAGGTCGATGCGTTGCGCATGGAGCGCGAGTCAATCCGCGAGCGGGTGTCGGACATGCTGCAACAGCTGGAAGGAATAAGCCTTTAGGGCGGTTGGCAAAATTCGGCAGTTCGGTTCGTCACATTCGTCAGATTCGTAGGTTCGTAAATTCGTCGGTTCGTAAAGTTGGCCGTTTGAGAACTCGACGAACCCACGAACCCACGAACCTGGCGGACCTGGCGAATCTGGCGAACTCAGAGAGCGAGTCGACCGATGCATGATACCCACATCGTTACGGTAGAGATCCGCGGACAGCGTTATCCCATTCGCAGCTCGCTCGACTCGCAGTATGTCACTGGGCTGGCGGTCTACGTCGACGAGAAAATGCGTGCCGCGTCCGAATCGACCCCTTCGGGTGACTCGCTCCGGCTAGCGGTACTGGCGGCCCTGAACATCGCCGACGAGCTCTTCCGGTGCCAGGATGCGCAACAAGTCCGCCGCGGCGCCCTCTCGGAACGCTACGAAGCGCTGGAACGTCTGGTAGATGCGGCGCTTGAGGCGTAGCCCGCATTGCTCGGGGGCCCCTGCGATTTCCCTACGGCCTCTGCCTTTCTGTTGCACATCCAATGGACACAGGACTAAGATCCTTCTCGGAAACTAAGCTCCCTGCTTTGCGCGTGATGGTTCGGAGGCTCGTTTGGGCCAACGTTTAACCTAAGAGAACCGCAACGCCGCGTGGTGCGCATGCCTCGGTGCGAGGAAGCCTAAAGCGTGGCTCACGAGCGGTTCCACCTGCTTACGCAGGTCCATCGACCTCCCCACACGGCAAAGCGGGGCCTTTCTATACTTCACTTCACGATCCGCGGTTCCGGGTTCTTCGTTCTAGGTTCTAGGTTCCGGTTCAAGGTTCCCAGTTCTAGGTTCGGGTTCCCGACCTATAGTTCGAACCCGAACCGAGAATTCCAGAACCAGAACCGCAGAACCCAGCACCCAGCACCGCGAACCGTTTTAAGGACCCGTTATGGGCCTGTATCTGGTTTACGTTGTCACGTTCGCCGTCAGCGCAGTGGCAGCGGGCGCTGTCCTGGCGTACTGGATCGCCAACCGCAAGCGGATTGCCGCAGAGACAATAGGACGAGCCGAGGAGCAGGCGCAGCGCATCGTGCGTGATGCGGAGCGCGACGCCGAGACCCGCAAGAAAGAGGCCCTGCTCGAGGCGAAAGAAAAGGCGCATGAGCTGCGCACCGAAGCCGAGCGGGCCGCTCACGAGAAGTCGCAGAAGTTGTCCGACACCGAACAGCAGCTCAAGCGCCGCGAAGGCTCGCTCAGCGACAAGCTCTCCGGCGTCGAGCGCAAGGAAAAAGAGCTGCAGGCACAGACGCAGGCGATTACCGAGCGCGAGAAAACCACCACGGCTAATGCCGCGAAATACGAGCAGCTGGTCGCGGCGCAGCAGCATGAGCTGGAACGGCTGTCGGGTCTAACGACCGAAGAGGCCAAGGATCTGCTGCTGAAGCACATCGAGGCCGACGCGCGACGCGATGCCGCCAATCTCGTCAAGCGCCTCGATGCCGAGGCGCGCGAACAGGCCGCCGCGAAAGCCCGGCAATACATTACCGAAGCCATTCAGCGTAGCGCCGCCGAGCACACCATCGAAACCACGGTGTCGGTCGTCGACCTGCCAAGCGACGATTTAAAGGGTCGCATCATCGGGCGCGAAGGCCGTAACATCCGGGCGCTCGAACAGGCCACAGGCGTTGACCTCATCGTCGATGACACGCCCGGTGCCATCATTCTGTCGGGCTTCGACCCGTATCGCCGGGAGATCGCGAAGCAGGCCATCGAGCGTTTGATTGCGGACGGACGCATTCACCCGGCGCGCATCGAAGAAGTCGTCGAAAAGGTGAAGACCGAGATGGAAGAATCCGTGCGCAAAGACGGCGAAGCTGCCGCGTTCGAGCTCGGCATGCACGACCTTCATCCGGAACTGCAGAAACTGATGGGGCGGCTCAAGTACCGCACGAGCTACGGGCAGAACGTGCTGAACCATTCAAAAGAGGTCGCCTACCTTGCCGGCCTCATGGCGAAGGAAATCGGCATCGATGCCCACGTATGCGTTCGCGGCGCGTTCCTCCACGACTGCGGCAAGGCGATCGATCGCGAACTCCAGGGAACGCACCTGCAGATTGGCATCGACCTGCTGCGCAAATACGGCGAAAGTGAGGCCGTTGTCATGGCCATGGCCGCCCATCACATGGATATCGACTGGCCGTCGCTCGAGGCCATGATCGTGCAGGCGGCCGACGCGATTTCAGCCGCACGGCCAGGAGCGCGTCGCGACATACTCGAGTCGTACGTGAAGCGGCTCGAGAAACTCGAGGAGATCGCCGATTCCTTTAAAGGCGTGTCCAAGGCTTTTGCCTTGCAGGCGGGCCGCGAGATCCGCATCATGGTCGAAAGCGAACGGATCTCAGACGAAGAAGCCGTGTGGTTGTCGAAGGACATCGCCAAACGGATCGAAAACGAGCTCGAATATCCCGGGCATATCAAGGTCACGGTCATCCGCGAAACGCGCGCGGTCGAGTACGCAAAGTAGGGGGTCAGACCCTCTTTTTTCGTTTTTCGTAACATATTGCGCGTGACTCAGAGCGGCGTTACGAAAAACGAAAAAAGAGGGTCTGACCCCCTGATTGCCGATATAGGAGAACGTGCGTTAATTGAGCGAATCCGTGCGCGCATCCCTCCGCCACCCGGATTTGTCATTGTGGGCATTGGCGACGATGCGGCTGTCGTTGCACCAGAACGGAACACGCTCGAAGTTCTGACTACCGATTGCCAGGTCGAAGGCGTACACTTCGATCGGACGTTTGTCGGCGCGGCAGACATCGGCCACAAGGCGCTCGCGGTGAATTTGAGCGACCTCGCGGCCATGGGCGCGGCGCCGAGGGTCGCGCTTTTATCGCTTGTGCTGCCGCCGGCACTCCCTGTGGCGAGCGTCGATGCGCTCGTCGAGGGGATGGCTGCGCTGGCGGCACGGGCCCGCATTTCCATCGTCGGCGGCAATATCGCCCGCTCCCCCGGGCCGCTGATCGTCGACGTTACTGTGACCGGATCGGTGCACCGCCGCCGTGTACTCACACGAAGCGGCGCGCGTGCAGGCAACGAACTTTACGTGACCGGCACGCTCGGCGGCGCCGCGCTTGGCCTGCGCAGGCTGCGTGCGGATCAGTCGAGCGACGGCGCTGCGGTCGAGCGGTATCGGCGGCCCGAGCCGCGCACGCGCTTTGGCATGGCGCTCGGCCGCAATCGCGCGGCGACCGCATGCATCGATCTCAGCGACGGTCTCGCTGATGGCGTACGGCAACTCGCCGAGGCCAGCGGGCTCGGCGCGATTATCGACGCCGATGCGCTGCCCATCGAGGAAGGGTCGACGGTTGGCGACGCCCTCGGTGGAGGCGAAGATTACGAACTCCTGTTTGCGGTATCGCCCAGAATGCGCTCGCGCCTGAAGCACGCGCAGCGACTGGTGAAAGGCCTGGCCGTCACGCGCATCGGGCGCCTGACGTCGGATCGCGCGATGCTTTTGAGCCGCAGCGGCAGCACAGAACAGTTGCCGACAGGGTTCGAACACTTTTAGCGCCGGAGCGAGTGGGGCGAATGGGACCCCGCGACGCGGAGGCGCTACCAGGAGGTTGAGGCCCCTGGATCAAGCCTGATGCGAAGATTCGTCTGGCGGCGTGCCTTTCCCAGCTTCATGCTGGTCGCAGCCTTCGTGTTGCTGTACGAGGCCACGGTATCGGACTCGCGCTACGGGTCCAGACAGGCGGAGCTGCTCAAAGGCAACCTGCGGCCGATTCCCGGAACCCGGTTGCAATTCAAAGCCACGGCTTACTGCAAAGGTCACACGACGGCCTCGGGTGTTGCCGTGCGAAGCGGCGTTGCGGCCGCCGATGCCGAAATTCTTCCCGTTGGATCGGTCATCCAGGCCGATTTCGAGTCGAACCAGTACCGACGGCGTTTACACGATCATGGACACCGGTCCGGAAGTGCAAGGCAACGAGCTCGATGTGTATATGTGGAGCTGCTTCGACGCCCTGCGTTTCGGCAGACAGGATGTGCATCTCGTCGTGCTGCGGCTGGGATGGAATCCGAGAAACACGACGCCGCTGATGGAAACGCTTTTCCATCGGCGGATTCCGTATGCCAGGCAAGACGACGAAGACGAGAGGCAGGCGCCGCTGTTACCGCGCAGTCCGAGGCCGGAGCGGATACCTGACGGCAGCGTTGCGCCGATTCCGAATCCCACGTTCGAAAAACCCGAACCGGTACTGGATCCCATCACCGAGCAAGCGGCCAAGGCGGCACGCGAACAGTAACAAGGGAGCGGGAGGGGTTTTCGGCTAGCTCCTTCCGACAACCCCTTCCGACCCCATTTCGTCTGCCACCAGCGACGACGGTTCGCGCTTGTACTGCAGTTGAAAAAGCTTGTAATAAATGCCGCGCATGGCGAGCAAGCGCTGGTGGCTGCCCGCCTCGCGCAGCCTGCCTTTGTGAAACACCAGAATCTTGTCCATGTCCTGAATCGTCGAAAGACGGTGGGCGATGGCGAGCGTGGTGCGACCGGACATCAGGACGTGAAGCGCATCTCGAATCAACAGCTCGGTCTCGGTATCCACGCTCGAGGTCGCTTCGTCAAGGACCAGGACCGAGGGATTGTAGGCCAGCGCACGCGCAAACGAGAGAAGCTGTTTCTGTCCGACCGAGAGCGTGGCGCCTCGTTCAGCCACGCGGGCTTCGTATCCCCCAGGAAGCACCTCGATGAAGCGATGTGCGTGCACCGCTCGAGCCGCCTCACGTACTCGCGCCTCGCTGATCGTGTCGTCACCGAGGCGGATGTTGCCCGCGATTGTTCCGGAGAAGAGGTGGACGTCCTGCAGCACCAGCCCGAACATCTTCCGCAGGTCGCCGAGATCCATTTCGCGTATGTCGACGCCATCGATCAGGATACGTCCTCCGGTGACGTCGTAGAAGCGCAGCAGCAGGCTGATGAGCGTCGACTTCCCTGCCCCGGTCGCACCGACGATCCCGACTCGTTCGCCCGGGTTCACTTCGAACGAGACATTTCTGAGCACGTACTCGAGTTGATCCTCGCCGGAGCTTGTCGCCGGGTTTCGCGCGACAGACGGAGGCGGGTTGTATGCGAACGAGACGTCGTCGAAGGCGATGTGGCCCCGGGTTTCCGGCTTCGGGCTTCCGCCTCTCGGCCTCGGCCCGCTGCGCACCTGAACCTGCGTATCGAGGAGCTGGAAAATCCGCTCCGAAGATGCCATGGCGGCCTGCAGCGTGTTGAACTTTTCCGACATGTCGCTGATCGGGCGGAAGAAGCGACCGGCGTAGAGAATGAAGGCGACGAGCGAGCCGAGCGTCAGCGTGCCGTTCATCACAAACCCGCCGCCGAACCAGAGGATCAGCGCCGTCGCGATCGCGGCAACGAATTCCACTCCCGGCAGAAACACCGCGTAAAAGAAGATCTGCTCGACGTTCGCGTCGCGGTGCTCACGATTGATGAATTCGAACCGGCCGTAATTCACCTCCTCGCGCCTGAACAACTGCACGGTCGACATACCGTTGATGTGCTCGTTCAGGAACGCGTTGATGCGCGCGATACGGAGCCGGACCTTCCGATACGACTCGCGCACGTGACGCCGGAACCACTGAGCGACGAAGAAGATGAGCGGCAGCACAGAGAAGGCGATCGCGGCAAGGCGCCAGTCCATCCAGATGAGCGTGACCATAATCCCGGTCAGCATGAACAAGTCGCCGAACGCCGCGACGACTCCGGACGTGAACAGATCGTTGATGACGTCCACGTCCGTGGTGACGCGCGTCATCAGCCGCCCCACCGGATTCCGGTCGTAGAACGACAGGTCGAGGCGCTGCAGATGTCCGTAAATCTGCATGCGCATGTCGAACATGATGCGCTGCCCGATCATCTGCATCAAATAGGTCTGGGTGTATTCGAGCAAGAACGACGCGACGAGCACGGCCAGGTAAATGAACGCGATCTGATTGACTCCGGCCAGGTCGCCCTGCGCGATGTACTCGTCGATGGCCATCTTCACGAGATATGGCGGCACCAGCTGCACCACGGCGTCGCCGATGAGTGCTGTAACGGCGCTCACGACGTACCACTTGTGCGGGCGCAGATAGCCCAGCAGACGGCGCATCAGTCGCGCGTCGTAGGCTTTGCCGAGGACTTCTTCTTCGTGAAAGGACATGACAGTTGCCGGGTCTGAAGAGCAAGACCCGGCCTACATCGGTACGTAGGGCGGGTCCTGCTCTTCGGGACCCGCCCTCACGATGCCGCTAACTCCTCCTCGAGCAGCTGCTTCTTGTACAAGTCCGCATAGTGGCCGCCAAGCTGGATCAGCTCGCCGTGCCTCCCCTTCTCCACCACGCGCCCTTCATCGAGCACCACAATCTGGTCGGCATCACGCACAGTCGAGATGCGATGCGAGATGATGATTGACGTCCGCGCCTTCATCACGGCGCGCAACCGCGACAGAATCTCTTCTTCCGTGTACGTATCGACGGCCGACAGGGCGTCGTCCAGGATGAGGATTCGCGGATCGATCACGATGGCGCGCGCAATAGCTGTGCGCTGCTTCTGGCCCCCAGAAAGCGTGATACCGCGCTCGCCGACCATCGTGGCGTAGCCTTGCGGAAAATCCCGCACGTCTTTATCCAGCCGCGCGATGGTGGCGGCCGCTTCGATCCGTTCTGGATGCTGTTCCCTGAGCGCGGGCACGCCGAACGCGACGTTGTCGGCGAGCGTATCGGAAAACAGGAATGGCTCCTGCGGCACGAACCCTATCGCGCCGCGCAGTTCGGCGAGCGGAATATCGCGCACATCCCGTCCACCGACGAACACAGTGCCACGCGGCGGGTTCTGCAGCCGCGCGAGCAGGTTCACCAACGTTGATTTCCCCGCACCGGTCGCACCAACGATCGCAACCGTTTCGCCAGCATTCACGGTGAAGGACACATCGGAGAGCACTTCGCGATCGCCGTAGCGAAAAGTGAGATTCCTGAACTCAATTTCACCGCGCAGGTGTGACTCTTGTGATTCCTGTGACGCGCGTGACTGCCCTAATCTCCGAATCCCTGATCTCTAATCCCTGGTTTTCATCACGTATGGACGGCTCCGTATCCAGAACCGTGAGCATCCGTTTCCAGGAAGCCATGCCGCGCTCCAGCAGATTGGTGACCCAGCCGAACGCGATCATCGGCCATGCCAGCTGCGCGAGGTATGCATTGAACGCGACAAGCCCACCGACCGTGATGCGGCCGCTCATCACGTCGCGGCTGCCCAGCCACAATGCCAGCAGTGCGCTCGTCCCGAGAAACAGCGACATCGTCGGGAAAAATGCGCCCTGCAACCGGCTGAGCCGGCGGTTGTGCCGCAGGTAGTTGAGGTTCGATTCTCGGAATCGGGCAATTTCCGGCTGTTCCTGACGATACCCGCGCACGACGCGCACGCCGGTGAGCGATTCCTGGACGACCGCGCTCATGTCGGACAGTCTTTCCTGAACTTCTTCGAACGTCTTGTGAATCGCCGTGCCGAACATTCGGACGGTAATCGAGACAATCGGCAGCGGCAACAGCACGATGAGCGTCAGCCTGACGTCGAGCGAGAACATCAGGAAGAGGCTCACGACGGCCGTGATCAACGTATTGGCCAGGTACATCACCGCCGGGCCCACCATCATGCGGACCGAGCTGAGGTCGTTGGTCGCGCGCGACATCAGATCGCCCGTGCGGTTCTCCTGATAGAACGATACAGGCAGCCGCTCGAGATGCGCGAAGAAGTCGTTGCGAAGATCGTACTCAACGCCGCGGGAGGCACTGATGATGATGCGGCGCATCTGATAGCGGAAGTACCCGGCAAGGCCAGCAATCAACAGCAGGATGCCCGCGTAAAGCGCGAGCTTGGTCCGCGTCACGCCGGTCGATAGGTCGTCGACGGCATACTGAAGGACTCTGGGCGAGACGGCAAACATCGACGAGCACATCACCAGAGATGCAAAACCGAGCAGATATTCCTGGCGATAGCGTTGGATGTATGGGAAGAGACGGCGGACCGGAATCACTTGTACATTCGAGTATAGCGTGCTATTCTTTAGGAGCCTCCTCCCAGCAGGCCTCTGCACGCTGCTCATACGTCGAGGGCGATGCTCCGTTCACGCCCGGATTCACCCCGGGGACTCAAAAGAAGGTTTGACGATGAAGTCGATTCGTACGATAGCAATCGGCCTGTTTCTCACGTACGTTGTACTGCTGATGCCGGCAGATGCTCGGGCGCAGTTTACTGCCACGCCATTCTCAGATCCGGCCACCGGCGAGCAGTTTCACATCGAAGCAGCGGCAGCGTGGTGGAACCCGCCTCCGCTATTTGAGATCGCCAGCGAGTCGCTGGGGGTACTCGGATCGCGCATCAACGCGGTGACCGATCTCGGCATCACCCAGCACCGAATCGGTGAGCTGCGCTTCGTCGTACGGCCGGGCCGCAAGCACAAGTTCCGCGTGAACTACCTGCCGATGACTTACAGCGCCGCTTCGAGGGTACCGCGCGAGTTCGTGTTCAACGGGATCAAATACGGCGTGAACCTGCCGGTGACGACCGAGCTGTCGTGGAAGACGTGGCTCTTGGGGTATGAATACGACTTCATCTCAAGAGATCGGTATTTCATCGGCTTCGTCGCGCAAGTCAAGGCCACAGACATCCAGGTGAACCTGCAGGCGCCCATCGGCACCGAGTTCGCCCGTGCGCAGGCGCCGATCCCGAACTTCGGCGGGATTGGGCGCGTCTACGTCGCACCCAATATCTCGGTGACCGGCGAAATGGCCTTCTTCAAGGTTCCGAACATCGACGACCAGTACCAGGCACACTATTTCGACTTTGACCTGTACGGAACCGTGAACTTCAACAACTACGTCGGCGCACAGATTGGCTACCGGCGGCTCGATCTCGGCTACATCTTCGAGAAAGACCACGGCGACTTCGAGGCCAAAGGAATCTATTTCGGCGGAGTCGTGCGTTACTGAATTCGTATCCCAACGCGAAGGCGCGAAGGCGCAAAGAATTTCTTCATAAGAAATACCTTGGCGTCTTCGCGTCTTGGCGTTGAGACTACCGTGTCGCGCGCGCGCGCAGCTTTGCCAATCGCTTGTCGGCTTCCTGCAGTGTCTCGTCTTTCTTACTGTACACAAACCGTACCTTCGTTCGACCCGCCTTCCGATCGTTGAAGAAGCTGCTGCCAGGCACGACCGCCACCCCGACATCGGTCACCAGGTACCGGGCAAATTCGATATCGTTGTCGAATCCGAAGTGCGCGATGTCGGTCATCACGTAGTACGCCCCTTGCGGCGGCTTGAACTTGAAGCCATGGCGCTCGAGGATGTCGCACATCACCTTGCGGCGTCGCGCGTAGCCGGCGGCCATCTCGATGTAGTAGCTCTCCGGCATCGATAAGGCCGTCACGCCGGCCTCCTGCAGAGGCGCCGGCGCTCCGACGGTCAGGAAGTCGTGCATTTTGCGAATCGGCCCCGCGAGATCGGCTGGTGCAATCGCCCAGCCCACACGCCATCCGGTAACGCTGAAGGTCTTCGAAAGGCCGTTAATCGTAACGGTGCGATCGGCCATCCCGTCGATTGACGCGATCGGCACATGCTTGTGGCCGTCGTAGATGATGTGCTCGTAAATTTCATCGGTAATCGCGAGCACGTCCCACTTCTGGCAGAGCCTGGCGATAAACTGAAGCTCGGCGCTCGTGAACACCTTGCCCGTCGGATTGTTCGGCGTGTTGATGATGATGGCGCGCGTGCGATCGTTGAACGCCGCGGTCAGTTCCTCCTCGTCGAACGTCCAGTCAGGCTCGCGTAGCCGTACGAAGCGCGGCACGGCACCCGAGATGATGCTGTCGGGTCCATAGTTCTCATAGTACGGCTCGAAAATGATCACCTCGTCGCCGGGATCGAGCACCGCCAGCAGCGTCGACAACATCGCTTCGGTCGAGCCGCAGCACACCGTCACCTGCGCCGGGCCGACGTCAACCCCGTAGCGCCGCGAGAAATCGGCCGCAATCGCCTCGCGAAGATTCTCCGCACCCCACGTGATCGGGTACTGATTGATGTCGCGCTGAATGGCCGAACAGGCGGCGTCCTTGATGGACTGATGCGCCGCAAAGTCCGGGAACCCTTGAGACAGGTTGACTGCGTCATGCTCCTGCGCAAGCCGGGTCATCTCGCGGATGACGGACTCGGTAAATTGCGTGGCCTTTTTCGAACCTCGTGGTTTCATCGTCCCGAGATTATACTTCCCGGTGGAATGGAGGCCTAAGTTGAAGACTCTATTGTTGTTTGCGCTGTTCATGGCCCAGGCCGGCTGGGTCGCTCTGTTCGACGGAAAGACGATGAACGGATGGTCCCCGGTCGGAACGGCTCAATGGACTGTGGCAGAGGGCGCCTTGGTCGCCAACCCTTCCGCGCAAGCCCCCATTACCGGAGCAGACGGCAAACCCACGCACGCCGTGGGATTTCTACGCAGCGACGCGCCGTATGCCAACTTCGATTTGACGGCCGAATTTCACAGCGAGAAAAACACCAACAGCGGCATTTTCATCCGCTGCACCGCGGGGCAGACCCCCTCGCAGACGAACTGCTACGAGGTGAATATCAGCGACAATCACGCCACCCACCCGACCGGCAGCATTGTCGGTATGCACTCAACACTCCCGACGCGCGCCGCCACAGCGGGCAAATGGAGCACGCTCGAAATCGGTGCCCACGGCCCGCACATTGTCGTAAAGGTCGACGGCAAGACGATGCTGGACGTGAAGGACGAGAAATTTGCAACCGGGTCGATCGCGCTCCAGGCAGGCGGACCGAACGGACCAGGACCGATTCAGTTTCGGAATATCAGAGTCCGCTCTGCGAAGTAATCCGAGTCGGCAGGACGCGGCTCACTGGCCGTATAACCGGCGGTAGTCCTCAGCGGTGCCTAGCAGACGCTTCACATACTGCTGCGTCTCCGGATAGGGAATATTGTCGATGAACTCGTCCTGCGGAAGATCGGGAAACTCGCTCATCCATCGGCGGACCGGTGTTTCGCCCGCGTTGTAGCTCGCCAGCGCGAGGTGCACGCTCCCGAACTGACGAATCTTGTCGGCGAAGTACATCGTGCCCATCCGAATGTTCGGCTCCGGCGTCGTCAGCAGGCGCAGCGAGTACGGCAGCTTCAACTTTCGCGCGTACTGCCGTCCCGTCGTCGGCATCACCTGCATCAGCCCGTACGCCCCTGCATGCGATTTGATGTCGGGCACGAAGGTCGATTCCTGCGCCATCAACGCGGCCACGAGAAACGGATCGAGTTCGTTCTGTGCGGAGTACTTCTTGATCAGATCCCAATAGCTCATCGGGAAAATAGTCGTCAGGATTTCCCTCGGCAACTGGTCGCCGCCGCTCGCCATGAACTGCGGATACGCTCGCTTCATCAGCGTAATCGACCCTCGCGCGAGCGCGAACTGCTCCGTGCCCGACACCGATGTCGCCAGTTGCTTGTTGGCCCAGGCCATCGTGGCAGTGATTCCCGGCGTGTCTCCCCACTTGGCGCGGGCAAACTCCAGTTCCTTTACGGCGGGCTCGTACAAGCCCAGCGCCAGCAACGTTCGAATCGTTTCTTCGGTCGGAGGGAAATAGTCGTCCTCGCCGGCCAGTTGGGCCGGTTGCTGGGCAAACACGAGGTTGCTGGCGCCACGCGAGGCCCCCTGTTTCTCCAGAATCTTTTCGGCGAGCCGGCCATAGTACGAATTGTGATAGTCGGCAATCGTCAACTGATAGCGCGCTGTCGCACCCGGACCGTCACCCATGGCCGCGCGCGCCCGGCCGGACCAGGTACAGCCATGCGGGGCGATAGTCCGAACGCGGAAAGCTCGTCGCAGCGGTTTCGAAAGATCGGACGGCATCGCTCATGTCGCCCCTGCGATACGCCGCCCAGCCGGTTTTCCACGCTGCGCGTTCGGCGTAGCGGCCGCGCGGAAACCGCTCGTACATCTGTCGCAGGACGGCATCGGCGTCGTCGTCGCGATCCTGCTGAATGTAGAACGTGGCGAGGTTGTTGAGCGCTTCTTCAGCCCAGGTACTCTCCGCGAAGTCCTTCTCGAGCGCGCGAACGAGTTGCTCGAATGTCTCGTAGTTTCGCAAGGCCTGCTGCGACATCAAATAGAAGAACCGCGCCTCGGCCTGTCTGGAACCGCTCGTCAGGAACTCGCGAAGAGACTCGCGCGCGTTACTGTGGCGGCCCTGAAAGTACTCGATCTCGGCGAGGCGAAGCGTCACGAGCTCCGCGTCGTCGCCATCAGTCGCATGGGGCTTGAGCCGGAGGAAGCTGTTGCGCGCCTCGGGATATCGACGTGAACCAAACAGGCGTTCACCACGGCCCATTTCGAGCTTATAGCGGGAGTTCCTTGCAGCGATCGGCTGCGCCTCCGGCAGGGTTTGCAGCGCTTCTTCGGCCTGGACAGCGTGCTCGCTGAGAGGAAATTCATAGTACAAACGAAGGAATGCCTCGGCCGCGCGCGTTCGATCGCCGGCGCTCAAAGCAGCATTGGCAAGGCTGAGCCAGATCGCCGGCGCGTCAACTGCCTTGCCCTCGAGAATGTCTTCGTAGATCTTCGCCGCGTCTCCAAACTCGCCCAGTTCCTGAGCGGCTTCCGCTTCTCCAAGCGCAGCCGCTTCGCCGACGAACCCTTCGGTGCCCTTCAGATCTGCGAATCGGCGCCGCGCAGCCTCGAAGCGGCGGAGGCGCAGCTCCGAGACACCGGCATAGTAAGACGCGTGCGCGCGCAGAGGCGAGTTGGGCACTGCAGCGGCGGAAAAGCGACTGAGCGCCTGTTCGTATTTTTCGTCGGCGTAGAGGCGGAGCGCCGCCTGCAGATGAATGAGCGCCGGATTCGCGGCAGCCCTCGTCCGATCGGATGCCGACGGCGCCATCCACAACCGGAACGCCTCGCGCGCCACGGGAGGATGAATCGTCGGTGCCGGCGAGCCCGGAACGCTGTCGGGCGGACGATCGGCACGCGGCAACTCTGGATCGGTCAGAACCAGCATGCCGACGATGCCGACCCCGATGAGCAAGCCCCTGAGGGGGGAGTCCCTCACGTCATCGATTATCGGGACACGATCGACGTAAGTCAAGGTAAACCGGGTAGTTAGCTTGGCTCCACCGGTCCGCCGACCACTCTGATCGATGCGCGATCGGTCACCGTCGTCCTGTCGTTTCGTTTGACCGTCGCTCATCGTCGATCGTCCATCGTCGATCGTCGATCGATGGACGATCGAAATCGCGGTTTTCAGAATGCTGTAGTCCGCTGGTTCCGCGTTCCTGTTCCAGGGGTTCCGCGTTCGTGGTGGGCGGCGGATTCAGTACGCCATCTTTTTCTTAAAAAGCGCGCACGGTCATCGTGGCGCCACCGCGAACGGGAACGTGTAACAGGAACCCGTGGAACCAGTAGGTTTTTCCGCATCAACCACACCTAAACAACGAACTCTTGTACTTCTTCCGTTTTGGTGGCATATTGACGCTCTTTGCCCTGTGACCGAGACCGGCTGACCCGTGCAACTGTGTGAGGTGTGAGCATGCCGCAGGTGACGATCAAATCGGGCGGGCGAGCTTCAAATGGGCGGGCGCAAACGCTCGTCCCATACCTTTGCGACTGTCCCGGCTGCTCCAATGTCGCCGAGCACATGGTTGCGGTGGTACGAGATATCGGGCTCTTCGCAGCGATCTGCAAGGAACATGCAGCGGTTCAGCGCGTCAAGTCGCGGACAAATCGGCCTAAGTCGGAGCGTAACAGCAAGCCGACGAACGACTGAGGCAGCGGCGCGTCTTCAGGGCCGAAGCTCCAGATCGGTGATCGTCCCGTCGGCGGCTTTCACCTTCGCATACGTAATGGGGAAATCTCCCGGAAACCCGAGCCAGAGCTCGCGGTTCCCATCGAGACGGTAGACGTAGATGCGAAGCCCGCTCCCCGTTTCTTCATCGGGCGCGCCGAATTGTCTGAGGGCACCGGCGGGCGTCAACTGCCGGGTAAGATGGGGTTCGAACGCCTCGAGAGTACGCGCGCTTCGCGGCGACGTCAGTTGATGATCGCACGCCAGAATCCCGAGCCAGAACACGACGACGCCACATCGTCGCACCCACGTCATCCGCACCGTAGCTGAATATAACACTGGACGATCCGCGATCGGATGCTTCAGTTTCCACTCAGTCGCAGCGAAGCGCGACGTCGGGACGGATCCGCGCCGCGCGCCAGGCAGGAAAAGCGCCGGCAAGCACGCCCGCTGACGCGAGCAAACACGTGGCTCCCAGCACGGTTGGAACATCCGTTGGCGTAAGGCCGAACAACAGCGCGCCCGCACCGCGCATTGCGGCGACAGCGAGGGGCAAACCCATCACGAGTCCGGCGCCCAACAGCCACAGATTGTCGCGAAGTACCAGCCCCACGATCTGCATGCGCGTCGAGCCGAGCGACAGGCGTATGCCGATCTCGTGTCTGCGACTTGCGGCGAGATAGGCGATGATGCCGTACAAGCCGACCGCGACGAGCGCCGTTGCGAGAATGCCAAAGGCCCCCGCGAGCCACGCGATCATCTGTTCGCCGACGAGGCGCTCGCGAATTCGAGTCTTCAACTCGACAAACTGGATCGCGATCGCTGGATTGAGGCGTTGGACCCGCTGCCCGATCGAGGAGGTGATTCCGGCCGATGACGTACTGGAGCGGACGATCACCGGAGCCCACGCATACGGACTGGGATTCTGCGCGATCGGCACGTACGCAATCGGTGCCATCGACCCTCCAGCCCTATCACACCAGCAATCCTCTTCTCGGAGATCCGCGTACCTGGTGTCGCCAACCACGCCGATGACTTCGTAGGTCGTCTCTGGGAAACCCGCTTCTGCCACGGTGCGAAGCGTCGTGCCGATTGGATTCAGTCCGTCGAGATGACTGCGAACGAAGCTTTCGTTGACCAGCATGACGCGTCGGGAGCGCGCATTGTCCAGATTGTCGAAGTCACGGCCCGATCGTACAGGGATTTTCAGCGTGTCGAAGTACCCTGGGCTGACGTACGCGAATCGCGACGCCTTGCGTTTGTTACCCGCGACACCCGTCACGCGAAAGAAATGAGACCACATATCTCCGCTCAATGGAACGTGGGTGGACGAGGCGGCTCCAGCCACGCCTGGCAGTGAGCGGATCTCGCTCGTCAGCTGCTCCTGAAACGCAACTTTGTGTTCGACGGGGAGGCCCTGGGATGCGCGATCTGCGAACGCGACCGCAAACGTGCGGTCCGCTTCGAAGCCAGTGTCGACCGAGGCCAGGTTTCGGAACGTTCGGAAGAAGAGCAACGCTGAGAAGACCAGTACCAGCGACACCGCGACCTGCACGACCACGAGTCCACGCTGAAATCGGGCGCGATGGCGATCGACGGTCAAGCCGCGTGATGCCTGGCGCATGGCGGCGAGGGGGTTCACCACCGACACTCGGAGCGCCGGGACCAGTCCAAACAGGACTGCTGCCACTGTGGCAATTGCGCCAACGAACGTGACCAGCCTCCAGTCGATCGTCAGATTCAACGTGATCGCGTTTGTCGACGTCTCGAGGAATGCCACCAGCGCTCGTCCCGAGAGCAGCGCAACCGGAACGGCGAGGGCTGCTCCGCCTGCAGCCACCAGGAGGCTTTCGATCAGCATCTGAGACATGAGGCGCGCTCGCGACGCGCCCATGGCGACGCGCACAGCGATCTCGCGCTCGCGGGCGCTCGCACGCGCGAGCATGAGCGTGGCGAGATTCCCGCAGGTCATGAGAAGCACCAGTCCGGTGAGACCCAGGAGCAGCGAAAGCGACGTTCCATGCATGTCGCGAAGCCGGCTTACGCCGCGACCCGCGGGAAACACACCGAACCGGAGGCGGCGATATCCCTCGATCAGCCCGGCGTCGTATCCAGGCGGAATCGTGGCGTCGAGGACGCCCGGGCTCAACGCCGCCAGATGTGCGTCGGCGCGGGCGATCGTCCAATCCGACTTAAGTCGGCCCATGATGGTCAGCCACCAGCGATCCCGTCGCTCGAGACGGGAGTCCAGGAGCGCGGCAGAGCAGACAGGCAGCGCCACGTCGAACGCTTGCCCAACTTCCAATCCCGTGAACGAAGCCGGTGCGACGCCGACAACGGTGAACGGTTGATCGAGGAGCGTCAGCGTACTTCCGATGGCAGACTCGCGACCGCCCATGTACGTCCGCCAGAACGCGTGGCTGATCACGACGGATCCGGCGCCGCATCCTGGGCGATCGTCGGCGGGTCCGAGCAGGCGTCCACGTCCGGGTGAGATGCCGAGCGCCGGGAAAAAGTCGCCGCTCACCCAGAGCCCGCGTACTCTTCGTGCCTCGGCGCCGCGACCGACGAGGAACTGGGCATCTCCCCACGCAAGCGTCGCCGAAAACGCGCCCTGATGGGCGCGAATCAGCTCCCACAGCGCGTAGGTGGCTTTCGAGTTGATGCCGTCGTAGCTACCGAACGCCTGCGGGCCGTCGGGGCGCACTTCGACCAGCTCGTGAGGATTGACGATCGCAAGGCTTCGCAGCCGTATCGCGTCGACCAGCTGAAAGATGGCGGCGTTCGCACCGATGCCAAGCGCGAGCGACAGGATCGCGACGGTTGTGAAGATCGGGCTTCGTCCGAGAAGCCGCAACCCATACCGCATGTCGCGGATCATGTGGTGGGCAAAACCCACACGACGCTCGTCGCGGCAGACCTCCTTGTGCTGTTCGACGCCGCCCATGGCGCGCAATGCTGCGTCACGTGCTTCACGAGGATGCATGCCGCGGGCGACGTTGAGCTCGATCTGGCGATCGATGTGGTACCGCAGCTCCTCATCGAGCTCGCGATCGACCGTGTTCGACCGAAACAACGATCGAAGACGGAGCCGCAGTACGTGGCGCCAGTTGCCGAAGTTCATCTCACGTCTCCGGAAGCGCCACAACGAGAGAGATCGCCCCGGAAAGGCGCTGCCAGGATGCGCTCTCCTTCTGCAGCTGCCTTCGGCCGACGCGCGTCAGTGAATAAAACTTGGCGCGGCGATTGTTCTCGCTCGGTCGCCACTCGGCGGCAATCCAGCCTTCCTGCTCGAGCTTGTGCAGCGCGGGATAGAGCGAGCCGTCGCTCACTTGAAGGACGTCGCCGGAGATTTGTTTCAACCGTTGACTGACGGCCCACCCGTGAAGTGATTCGAGGGCGAGAATCTTGAGGATCAGCAGGTCCAGCGTGCCTTGCACCAGATCGACAGGGCGGCTCATGGCTTCATCTCGGTTTCCGAGTGGAAGGATATCCGACTTCCCCTCGGTAAGCAAGAGGACGCGGAGTCGTCCATCGTCCATCGTCGATCGTCCATCGTCAATGGTTGATTGCGTTCCAGACGATGGACGATGAAAGTCCCGCTAGAATAGGTCCATCGAAGGATGGAGGACGAATCAATGCGAAAGACGCTGATGCTTTTCGTGCTGGCGCTCGGTGCGGCGGTCACCGCGCCGATGTTCGCGCAAAATCAACCCATGAGCTTCTTCGTGAGCAGCACCGGATCGGGAAATGGCGGGAACCTCGGAGGAGTGGACGGGGCTGACAAGCTCTGTCAGTCGCTCGCCGCGAAGGCTGGCGCGGCGAACCGCACGTGGCGCGCGTATCTCAGCACCAGCAATCCCGACGTTCATGCCCGCGATCGGGTTGGTGCAGGGCCTTGGCACAACGCCAAGGGGGTGCTCATCGCATCAAATGTCGCGGAGCTTCACTCCGACAAGGCCAACATTAACAACGACACCGCGCTCGACGAGCAGGGGCGCCCGATCAACGCGCAGGGCGCGCCCAACCGGCACGACATCCTGACCGGTTCGACGGTGGAGGGCCAGGCCACCACCACGACCTGCCAGAATTGGACGAGCAACGCGGGCGAGCACAACGCGTTGGTGGGGCATCACGATCGACTCACGTTCGGCAAACCTGGATCGCCCTGGAACTCGGCCCACCCGTCCAAGGGCTGCTCGCAGGAGAATCTGGTAGCGACCGGTGGGGCTGGCCTGATCTACTGCTTCGCGGCCAAGTGAATCAGCGGAGTCCCATTTCTCCAGAAACTCCGCCCACCGCCCATCGCTGTGCAGGGATCGGAGATACGGGCTGACTTTCACCTCGATCAGCCCGCCGTCCCGCTGCACATGCGCGCGCTCGAGCCACGCGAACGCCGCGTCCACCTCCTCGCGCATCGCATAAGCCTCCGAAATCTGATACGCGCCACCCTCGGCGTATTTGTCGCTCAGCTCCTGGAGGGCGGTTTCCGATTCCTTGGTATGACCAGCGACCTGATACACGATCGCCAGGGCCCAAAGCCGCCAAAGGTCGTGCGGCTCGCGCATGGCTTCGGCAATGGCCCCCTCGTGGCGTCGCTGCCACGACGTCGCGAGTGCCAGAAATGCGGGCACGTTGGACTTCCAGGGAGCGAGCTCCAGTGTCTTGCGATAGGTCCCTTCCGCCTCCGCGTATCTTCCGGCTTGCACTAGAATTCGCCCGTGAGCGGTGTAAGCACTCGCACTCAGTGGGTCCTGCTCCATGGCTCTGCGGGTCAGCTCAATCGCCTCCTCGAGACGCCCCATCGTCGACGCGAGCACGCCGGTTCTCCGAAGGATCGCCGAGTCTCCCGGCGCCAACTGCAGCGCGCGGGCGTATGCGGACTCCGCGCCCCGCCAGTCCCAGTCGTGAGCGAATCGAATCCACCCGAGTTGCGCATGCCCCTCGGCGAGATTCGGCTCGAGGGTGAGACTTCGCACGGCCGCTTCCCGCGCTAGCGCATAGCCTTCTGCCACCGACGTCCAGCCCATGTCTGCCATTCTCGAGTAAGCCTGAGCGAGATGTGCCCACGCGAGAGCGAACTGCCGATCGATCGCCAGCGCCGCGTTCAGATACTCGACCGCTTTGAAGTGATCCTCTCGGCTGCCTCGATCGTGGAGATGCCGGGCGAGGAGGAAGAGCCTGTGAGCCTCTGGGGCTGTGGCGCGTCCCTGCGCCGCGCGGGCCACTTCCGCCTTCGCCTCGCGGCTCGCGTCGGAATCGGCCGCCTCGCCGAGCAGCGTCACACGCAGTTCTTTCACCACGGCCTGCGCGATGTCATCCTGGACCGCAAAAACGTCGTCCAGCGTCCGGTCGTAGGTCTCGGACCACAGGTGGTAGCCATCCTCGACCTTCACGAGCTGCACCGAAATGCGCACGCGAGTCCCGGACTTGCGGACGCTGCCCTCGAGCACCGTCGCGACCTGCAGCGCTCGTCCGACCTCGGCGATGGTCGTGTCCTTGCCCTTGAAGTGGAACGACGACGTGCGCGCGGCCACGCGCAACCGGCGAATTTGGCCAGCACGTTGAGCAGTTCGTCGGCGAGGCCGTCGGAGAAGTACTCGTCCGCTTCGTCGCGGCTGCGGTTCACGAAGGGCAGCACCGCGATGGACGCGATCTTCTCGGAAGAAGCCTCGTCGCGCTCGAGCGCGCGCCGGAGCCGGCGCAGCTCGTTGCCCACCTCGACCGCCGTCCCTGCGCGCTTCCGCGGATCCTTCTCGAGGCACGGCTGATAACGCGCTCCAGCTCGTTCGGGAGGTCGGTTCGCAATCGAGCCAGCGACTCCGGCGCGTCGTGCAGAATCGCCGCGCTCACGGCCAGGTCCGTCGGCCCCGCGAAGGGCCGGCGCCCGGCGACGAGCTCATAGAGCACGATACCGAGCGCAAACAAATCGGTCCGGGCGTCCACCGCTTCTGCCCTGATCTGCTCGGGCGCCATGTATGGCGCCGTGCCAGACATTCCGCTCGCGAATGCCCGTCCGTCGAGCGTCGGCGCCTGCGTCAAGATTCTGGTCTCTCCCGAGGGCGGGCTTGGCGAGGCCGAAGTCCAGCACCTTCACCCGCCCCTCGCGGTTCACCATCACGTTTGCGGGTTTCAGGTCGCGATGCACCACGCCTCGCTCGTGCGCAGCGGCGAGCGCGTCGGCGATCGCAACGCCCAGGTCGAGCACGCGCGCGGTCGGTAGCCCTTCCGGCGTGATGAGGTCGGCGAGATTCTGGCCCTCGACGAGCTCCATGGTGAGAAACCGGATGTGGTTCTCATCCTCGACCGAAGAAGAGCGTGACGATGTTCGGATGGTTGAGCGCAGCCACGGTGCGGGCTTCGCGCTCGAAGCGGGCAAGATGATCGGCGTCTTGCGCCAGAGTTTCAGGCAACACCTTGAGCGCGACGTGGCGGCCGAGGCGCACGTCTTTGGCCCGGTACACCTCGCCCATTCCGCCCGCGCCGAGTGGAGCAACAATCTCGTAGGTGCTGAGTCGACTGCCGGCGGCGAGGCGCATGGGGTGACTCTATCGTGAAGTCGCGCCCCGCACATGGAACTTTTTACGGAAGGTTAAGCCCCGATCTCGTAGCCTGAGAACCAGGACTGAATCGACGGTAACGCCGCCAGCGCGGCGGCCTCGCCGGCTTTCACGAGCGCCGCCCCGGAGTCGAATCCATCCCATTCGATATTGCGGAGATCGGGAGCGATAACTAGATCGGTCGCCTGCCGCCAGCCATCCTCGTTGCGCTCTTGCATGATCTGGAAGCAGCGGCGAACGACTTTGAAAATGTCGGTGGGAGGCCGCACACACGCACCTGCCGGCAGGTGCACCGAAATCACGTGAGTGGCCCCCAGTTCACGCGCCAGCCGGGCAGGCACTTCGACGCTCATTGCGCCATCGACCAGGACACGGCCGTTCAGGCGGACCGGCTGAAAGAGACCCGGGTAGGAGCAGCTCGCTCGAATCGGAAGAAAGACGTCGCCGTCATCGCGAAAATAGACGGGTTCACCAGTGCAGAGATCGGTGGCTACCACGCCGAGCGGAATCTTCATGTCTTCGAAGCGATAACACTTGAGCAGCCCCTGCAGGAACGGCTTCATGCGCTCGCTCACGACGAATCCCATCCGGTTGAGTCTCCACCGCGCCACGTCGCTGAATCGCATGGCGCACCCGGCCTGGGCGATCTGGTCGGGCGGCGCGCCGCTGGCATACGCGGCCGCAGCGATCGAGCCCGCGCTCACTCCAGTGATGCAATCAATCGGAATCCCGTGGCGCTCGAAGACCCTCAACACCCCGGCGTGCGCGATGCCACGCGCGAACCCCCCACCCAGAGCGAGTCCGATGCGTGGGCGTCCCCTCGTCGTTCCGGGCGGTCCGACCAAAACCGGATAGGTCATGCCGGCGGTTGTGTGAGCAATTGAAAGGCCACAGGCAGGTTGTGTCCTCGAGACTGTGATCGCTCGAGCGAATGACGACAGCTGGAGGCCGAAAGCACGAAATGCGTGCGTGAACCATCATTTCATCGCGCCTGGAGGACCTGAAAACGCTCTGGACGATGCCGATCGCCGGAAACGTGCAGTCACTCGCGGATCAGACTTTTTCCTGGCTGCATGACAAAAGTCGCGTAACTGACGCCTCGATATTTTCGGACCGGTCGGTACTTCTCGCGAAGGTAAAGTACCTCGTGCGAGGTTATGCGTGGCTTATGCTCGTGGCGTTCATCGCGGCCGCCGGTGCGGCGTGCGCCCCGGAGCCTTCACCGTCCAAAGCAGAGACCATCGCCCCCCTCACGCCGGCAGGCAGGAAAGAGTTCGTATTCCAGGGCAAAGTCGAGGCCGTTGATCCGGCCGCCAAAACGCTGACAGTGACCAACGAGCACGTCGAAGGGTGGATGGCCCGCATGACGATGATGTACAAGGCGGACAAAGATGACCTGTACACCAAGGTCAAACCTGGAGATCAGATCACCGCTCGCGTGTACGACGGCATCGAGGACATGCTCTACGACGTGCAGGTGATCCCGTCCGACGGCAGAGCGTCCGAAAAGTAGTAGTCGACGCAGCGACGTCCTTTACGGTGTCACGTCGCCGGCAATCAACGCTTCCTTTTGTGCACGACTCCACGGCTTCAGTTGATGCTCTCGTTTCAGAGCAGCACTGAGCGACTCGCACTTTTCGGAGTACACCAATGTGACAGGGAGACGCGATCGCGTGTACTTCGCGCCCTTACCCGTGTTGTGGACAGCGACCCTGGCATGCGGGTCGCGGGCAAACCCTGTGTACAGCGTCCCATCGGCACAGCGGACCATGTACACGAAGAACACGAGATGATTGTAGACCTCGATGCGGGGCCTACCATGAGCGAGCGAATGAAGTGAGGACAGTCCACCTTCGCGGCCTTGCCGCTACGGTGGACAACCTTCGCCTGAGAGCGACGTGAGCTCGCGTATTTGGGCGAACCTTCGCTTGAGACACTTCCGAAGGTTGGCTTGCCAACCGAAGCTCGCTCACGAATGCAGGCGAGCGAAGGTTGGTGGAGGCGGCGGGAGTCGAACTCGATCAGCACGGGTTGATGAACTTGTTGATGGCGTGGGACTTCTGGCCTAAGTACTTGATTATCCGTCGCTTCCGCTATTCCGTCCTCTGCACTGGAGTCTTCTCCAGTCCACGCAAATCGACCCCAATCGTGGAGAAATAGTGGAGGCGGCGGGAACGACGGCTCACCGACACGGCGCATCGTACGTGATCGCGAACACCGAATCGGTCAGCCATCGCTTAAACGACTCGTTATCCATGAACTGCTTGAACAGCTCCGTGTCATCCTTCAGCACTGCCGTCATGACACGGGCCAACGCCTTGTCGTGCTCGATCTTGGCGTTTTGCTTGTCAGAGTGCTTCATCGCGTTCTGGTAGGCCCGGTCGGCAGCGACCCGCCCCGGTATCTCGACCGTGATCAGGTTATGCACCCGGTCGGCGTCCGTCCAGGTGATGTTTCCGAACTGGTCGTTAAAAGCCGTGATGATGTTGGACAACCGATCAAGCTCAGGTTCCTGCTTCCAGCCGCCGCCGCTGGTTGGGACTGGCTCGATGTTCGCATCCTGGTCTGGGAGCTGAATCCTCTGGACGGCCTGCTTCTCGGCACGGTAGCTGTCCATGTCAATCGCATCGAGGATGCCTTTCGATAGGTCGTCCTCGACCGGAGCCGGCAGCTTCGGGATCAAGAAATTCAAGAAGACTGAGAGCTTCTCCCATTCGGCGTTGGTGTAAGGCAGGATCGAGGCCAGAAACCCGTACGTGCGCACGAAGGCTTTCGCCTTCCCCTTAAAGTCCACCTGCCCGTTTTCATCCAGCTGCGTCTTGTACTCGGCCACGCAGGCATCGAGAATCGGGTCCAGCCTGTCGCGGTCAGCTCCGCCGAGGTACAGCGCCACGAGTTCATCCACGTGGGCTGCCGTGTACACCTGACTGGCGTCGAGCGCCGCTTTCAAATCGTGGAGCTTGTTCGGGTCGGTCTCCTCACTCAGGATCGTCGTGCGGTAGTAGTCCGCAAACGCCTCCTGGATCGTGTCGACGTCGTTCATGAAGTCCAGTACGAACACGTCATGCTTCTGGGGGTGCGCACGGTTCAGGCGCGACAGCGTTTGGACCGCTTTGACTCCTGACAACACCTTGTCGACGTACATGGTGTGCAGCAGAGGCTCGTCGTAGCCGGTCTGGAACTTGTCGGCGCAGATCAGGAACCGGTACGGGTCTTCGCGAATCTTGTCGGTGATTTGACTCGCCGGAAACCCGTTGAGCGTGGCCTCGGTGACCTTCGCACCGCCATACTCATGTTCCCCTGAGAAAGCCACGATGGCGCGACACGCGCTCTTCCGGTCTGCGAGGTACTCACGAATCGCATGGTAGGTACTGGATGGCGCGCTCGATGCCGCTCGTCACGACCATGGCGCGGGCTTGCCCGCCAATCTTGTTCAAGGCGAGTACCTGCTCGTGAAAATGGTCGACCATGATCTCGGCCTTCAGCCTGATCGCATGATCATGGCTTTCCACATAGCGCCGGAGCTTCTTCGGCGCGCGTTTCGTATCGAATTCGGGATCGCTCTCGACCGTCTTCACCAGCCGGTAATGGCTCGCGACGGGCGTATAAAACCTCAAGACATCCAGAATGAAGCCCTCCTGGATCGCCTGTTTCATGGTGTAGCTATGAAACGGCACGTGCCGGACCTTGCCGTCAACGGACGGCAGCGGACGGCCGAAAATCTCCAGCGTCTTGTTCTTCGGGGTAGCCGTGAACGCAAAGTAGCTGGCGTTCGGCAACAGCTTCCGCGCCTCCATGACCCGGTTGATGCGGTCCTCTGTCGTCTCGTCTTCGTCTTCGGCACCGGCTGTCGACAAGGCCCTGCTGATCGCAGCCGAGGTCTGTCCACCCTGGCTGGAGTGCGCCTCGTCGATGATGATCGCGAAACGCCGACCCCGCTGCTCGTTGCCGATCTCGTCCAAGATGAACGGGAACTTCTGCACGGTCGAGATAATGATCTTCTTACCGTCCTCGATGAACTTACGCAGGTCTCCTGAGTGCTCGGCGTGCCCGACCGTCGCCCCGACCTGCGCAAACTGCTTGATCGTGTCGCGGATCTGTTTGTCGAGGATTCGGCGGTCAGTGACCACGATGATCGACTCGAAAGCGGAACCCCCATCGTGCTGCAGCGTGATGAGCTGGTGCGCCAGCCAAGCAATCGAGTTCGACTTACCGCTGCCGGCGGAGTGCTGAACGAGGTACCGCTGGCCGGCTCCCTGCTCACCCGCATCCGCTAACAGCCGACGCACCACGTCGAGCTGATGGTAGCGGGGCCAAATCTGCACCGCGCTCTTCTTGCCAGTCTTCTCGTTCTTGATCTCGATGATCTGGGCGTAGTTCTCGATAATGTTCGTCAGCCCATCGCTGGTCAGAAACTGCTTCCAAAGGTAGTCTGTCTTCAGGCCATCGGGGTTCGGCGGATTGCCCGCACCGTCGTTCCATCCCTTGTCGAACGGCAGAAACCATGAAGACTTGCCCTTGAGATGCGTACAAAAGCGGACCTCCTGATCGTCGACGGCAAAATGGACCATGCACCGACCGAACTCGAAGAGCTTCTCGCGCGGATCACGGTCGCGCTTGTACTGCTCGACGGCATCGTCGACTGTCTGCTTGGTCATGCTGTTCTTCAGCTCAAACGTCGCGATCGGCAGGCCATTGATGAAAAGCGCCAGGTCGAGGGCACGCTGCGTCTCGTCCCGGCTATAGCGCAGCTGCCGGGTGACGGAGAACCGGTTCTGCCAGTAGCGCTCGGCAGCGGTGGTGTTCCCCGCTGACGGCGACCCGTAGAACAGCTCGACATGATGGGGTCCGTCCTTGACGCCGCTGCGCAGGACGTCGATGACGCCGCGCTTGCTAATCTCGCCCTGCAGCCGCGCCAGGAATTTTCGCCGCGACGGTCCATCCTCGGCGATGTTCAGACCTTCGAAGGCATCCGGCTGCGTCTCCGCGATGAACGCCAGCAGCTGCCCGAGGTCGACAGTGTATTCGCGGTCGTAGTCGTTCGGGTTGCCACCAATCCAGCTATCGGAGCCTGTGGCAGGGACGTTGTCGCGCTCAGCTTTCTCGTCAGCAGGGCGGGGATCGCACGGATCACCAGTTAGGGCAACGCAGATCAACCGCTCAAAGCCGCGCTCGCTGGTGTCGCTCTTCATGCAGTGATCACCTCCACTGAGACAGCCGAGATCCGACCCGCACGCACGATGGGCACGAACCAGGACTTGCCCGCCGGGACGCGCTGTTCCCACGCTGCGAGCGGAACGACACCATCCGCGTGCGCGTGCAGACACGAACGCCATGCTTCGGGTGTGCGGAATGCGCCGTCGCCCATTTCGTCGGCGTCCAGGAAGCCGAGGTAGACAAGGACTACAGGGACGCCCAGTGAGGCGATCTTCCATGCCCAGGCGAAGCGATTGCAGAGTTGATAGTGCGTGTTTGCGCACAGGCTCCAGCTAGCCGCCGCACCTCCCAGGGCATCGTTCGCTTCTGCGACGGCTGCTGAAATGCGCGTGTCGTTTTCCGAGTTGCCTGGGGTTTTGCCGGCGAGATGCAGCTCTCCAGCGTGAGCCTTGGCTTCGATCAGCACGAGTCCCTGGCCACCCTCAACCTGACATGTACTGACGATGTCCCAATTTGGCGTATTGGCTCTCTCGCGTACCGTCAGCCACCAGGCGGTAAGAGCCTCGCGCTGATCCGCGCTGAGAAAATCTGCCTCTCCTAGCCGTGCCTCTTCTCCTTCGAGAAACCCACGCGGTTGCCACGTATCCGATAGGCTCACCTCGGCGTGCGGTTGGACCAGCTGGTTGAGGAACTCTGCCACGTCTCGATCGGCGAGACTCGTGGCCATCAGACAACGTAGGCGACTGCCCTTGAACTCGCGCCGTCGAAAGGTCACGACTTCGCTCATGCGATCGTCTCTGACTCAACTTCGTCGACGTCGGATTCGACGACGTCTTCGATCGATATATCTTCTGTGTCCTCCTCGGGCGCTGGCTGGTCCGACAACTGGCCCGCCGCCTCGCGCACGTCGAGCTTGCCTGTGACCACGTCGGCGATCAGGCGCGTGCGGTACTCGCGAAGCAGATCTATCTCACGTCGGGCTTGCTGGACACCCTGCATGAGATCTCGGGTTTCACTATCGACGGCTCTGAGAATCAGTTCTTGCCTGGACAGTGGCGGAAGTGCGAACACGATTCCCTTCATGCGTCCGAGCCCCAAGTCTTGATTGGTTGCGCCTCTGGTAAACAACTGCGCCTGTTCGTAGCAACGAGGCGAGTTCAGAACTAGTGCGAGGTAGCTCGGGAAGACCTTGTCCCTCTTTACCTTGAGTACAGCGACGTGCACCCACACTTGGAAGCGAAAGCCCAAATCAACAGCACGTGCAACTCCGGTTGTGCCACCCTTCGTGGACAGTACGTCACCGAGTTCGGGCACTATACGCTTGCTAAACTCGGCGTAATCCTCTTCCGAAATGTACTTCGCGTCGTCCAGGCTCCAGCGATCGGCTTTGATGTTTCGAGCCGAAAGGAACGGAATACCAATGTCAACGTAACTCGGTGAGTGGTGCGGCCCATCGACGGCCTGAGTGATGACGCGTCGAAGTTTTAACACCTCCCAATCCTCCGGCACGTCCCCCAGCCACGCCACACCAGAGGGCTTGAGGCGAACGCTCGGGTTGAGACCGCGCGTGACGGCGCGATGGATGATCGCCCGCTTCTGCTCCTCCAGCAGGTTGATCAGCTTCTGCTTGGCGCGGATGTAACGCCGGATGCGTCGGTCGGCGTGGTCGAGAAAACGCAGAATCGCGGTTTGCTCGCGTATGGACGGAAGGACAACTGGTGTCTCCAGAAAACGGTCGTCATACAGCCTTAAGAACCCGGCACTACCGGTTCCGAGTCCGGTCGACTCGCGTCGAAAGTGATCCCGATACGTTGCGGTCCTCAGCAACAGGCTGAGGTACCGCATTACAATCTGCTCCCGGGGCTCAAAGACGGAATAGTCCGGACTGACAAGGCCATTCAAGGAGGAGTCAAACACGAGCCCATTGTTGGCCTGCAAGCGATTCAGGACCAGTTGTCCTTTGTTGACGATCTTGTAACCAACTGTCGTAGCACCTTGTGCGGGGCGAGAGAAATGCTCGCTGTAAACGACGATTCCGTGGTCGCGTCGTAGGGATAGCAATGTCTCGGTTCCAGTCGAGGATCTCCGGTCAAGTGGCCGTAACAGAGACTTGAGTCGTTTTCGCTCCCAGTGGGTCGGGATCGTCCCCAGCCAAGGCACGCCGCAGTCCCGCATAGCCGGATAGGGTGAGACGCCGCCAGTCATTCGTCGGTGTCTTCGGGCACCAGCATCCAGACGCGCTTCAACGGTAGGTCCGCCTGGATCTCGGCTGGCAAGTGCTCGTAGGTTCGATAGATTGCCTCGACAACATCGCGGCTTTCCCACAGGCGTACGGTGAAATGCCCCTGTCTAGCCTCGGCGAGGACAACCTTGTTGAATCCCCACCCCAACATACGAGCAGACCCTGTTCGGCCTTGTACGTCTGCATAGTCCCCTGCAGCGTGCGATAGACCGTCACATCCGCGGGAGCGTTCTGCGACTTCACCTGCACGCACAGACGAGGATCGTCGAGGCCGAGCGGGCCACGTCCCCCTAGAATGTCTACACCCCCGTCAGCGCCCGGCGGCGACAGCTTCGTCACCCACCCGTCTGCGCGGAGCACGGCATCCACCAGCGTGGCGAGGGCGTGGCCGGCAAAGCGGGCCTGGATGTGCGAGACAATCTGGTCGTGGGCAAGTTGCCCGAGATCGGGCACCTCCTCGGGTTCCACGGTGGGTGGGGCACCGCCGGGCTTCTTGGGTTTGTCGCGCGCCACAGCGGGACCCGGGTCCTCCTTCCCGGCCAGCACCGCCGCGACGCGTCGCTCGGCATCGTGGCGCGAGATGTTGCACACCGTCATGAAGGCGCCGAACGAGTGCAGCAGGTCCTGCTCGAATGCCGTCCGCGGTACGTCGGGCCGAACCCACTCCACCGGCCGGGTGTGGCGGACTTCGTCGCCGACCTTCTGGTACCGGTAAGGTCCTTTCACGCGGCCGATCGCCATCTGCGACGTGAACTTTCGCGGTAGGACGACGATGTCATCCTTGTTGATGGCCACGGCGAACGCCCATAGCTGACTCGCAATATTCCCGAGCGCACGTGGCTTTCTCCCGGGCAGGCTGTCCTCGACAATCTTGAAAACCCCCTCGTAGTCCGCGACGCCCTCCAGGGATGGCACTTCCTGGAAACCGATGATCGCAAGGCCGTGTTCCAGGGCGAACTCTTCATCCTCACCCGTCTTACCCGCGCGAGTGAGATAGATTTTGGCCGGTTCGCTCATGCCTTAGCTCCCTCGACGACGCCGACAATCTCTTTGAGCAGTCCCTCGGTCTCTTTCTCCAGGGCCAGGATGTCCGCGCGGATCTCTTCGAGGGTGCGGAGCGGCTGCGGTTTGTAGAAGTAGCGAGTGAAGCTGACCTCGTAGCCAACTCGTATGTTCTCTGGGTCGTACCAGGCATCCGAGACGTGCGGCAACACCTCGCGTTGCAGGAACGCGTCGATGCCGCCTTCCTCCAGCAGCGGCACCTGCTCGGTGTCGCGGAAGTCGGTGTCAGGCTCGTACTCAACCACGCATGGTTTACCGGCGATCGTGACCGCGAACAGACCATGCAACGGATCGGCCTGTACGCCCTTCTTGTGGATCTTCTTGATGACCGGTGACGCAGCGTCGTCGCGCTCGGCACTCTCGCGCAGGACCTTGATCTCCTTGGGCGTGTAAGCCCGTTCGGCGTCGATGGCCTTCAGGCGGAGCGGGCGCTCTACCGTGACTTTCCGGTAACCGAACGCGGCGTTCGGGAAAATCTTGGACTGCTCGGTCTCCTTGAAGGCCACGAACGTATCGCAGATACGGTGGATGTCCTCCTCGGACAATTCGCAGTTCTTCTTTCCGAGGTTTTTGCGCAGCGGCTTGAACCATTCGGTGGCGTCGATGAGCTGCACCTTGCCGCGCCGGTGTTCGGGCTTCCGGTTCGTGAGCACCCAGATGTAGGTCGCAATGCCGGTGTTGTAGAACATGTTCAGCGGGAGAGCGACGATCGCTTCCAACCAGTCCTTCTCGATGATCCAGCGGCGGATGTTGCTTTCCCCCTGACCGGCATCGCCCGTGAAAAGCGAGCTGCCATTGTGGACTTCTGCAATACGGCTCCCCAGGGCCGTGCCGTGCTTCATCTTGGAGAGCATGTTGGCCAGGAACAGCATCTGCCCGTCGCTCGACCGGGTCAGGAGCGAGTACTCGGCATCGCCCGCGTGCTCGATGAGGAAGCGCGGGTCCTTGATGCCGTCCTTGCCGCCCATTCGTTCCAGGTCGCTCTTCCAGCTTTTACCGTAGGGCGGATTGCTCAGCATAAAGTCGAACTCACGTGACGGAAACGCATCGTTCGACAGCGTCGAGTATTCCGGCCCACCCACGATGTTGTCGGCGGCATCGCCCTCGCCCTTCAACAGCAGGTCAGCCTTACAGATGGCGTATGTCTCCGAGTTAATCTCCTGGCCGTAGAGGTGTGTGGCGACCTGCTTGCCGTGGGCCTGCGCCAGCTGTTGGAGGGTTTCCTCGGCGACGGTTAACATTCCGCCCGTGCCGCACGCACCGTCATAGAGAAGGTAGGTCCCCGACTCGATCTGGTCGGCAACGGGCTGAAAGATCAGCCGTGCCATCAGCTTCACCGCATCGCGCGGTGTCCAGTGCTCACCGGCCTCTTCGTTGTTCTCTTCGTTGAACCGGCGCACCAGCTCTTCGAAAATCGTCCCCATCGTGTGATTGTCGAGGCCGGCGTGCTTAACGGAGCCATCGCCGTTCAGGACCGGGTTGGGACTGAGATTGATGTCCGGCGAGAGGAACTTCTCGATCAAGGGTACCGAGCGCGTCGGCCTTGGATAGGCGCGGAATCTGATTGCGAAACTCGAATTTCTCCAGGATGTCTTGCACGTTTGGCGAGAACCCGTCCAGGTATGCTTCAAAGTCAGCCTTGAGCTGTTGCTGGTTCGACCGAGACCTTAGATCGCGCAGGCTGAATGTCGACGTGTTGTAGAACGACTGCCCGGCCGCCTGACGCAGTGCCTTGTCCTGATGGACGATGCGGGCCTTGTCCAACGACGCTTTCATTTCGAGCACCGCGGACTTGCTGGCTTCTAACAACGAGTCAAGCCGCCGCAGCACCGTCATCGGCAGGATGACGTCTCGGTACTTGCCATGTACGTAGAGGTCGCGGAGAACATCGTCGGCGATGCCCCAAATGAAGTTGGCGATCCAGCTAGTGACGCTATCGCTCAAAGCAGCCCCATTAAATAGCGCACTTCTCCCCAGCGCGTCGTCAGTCGAAACTCGGGTTCTAATAATTCAGCCGGTCGGAGAGACAGGCGCGGAGATTATACCTTTGAGTCACGCCAGCAGTTCCCATCGACTTCGTCGCAAGAGTCACCTTAGTGCCATGATTTGATCCCATGCGATACAAACTCCGAGCAAAAGTTGACGGGACGTTTCTGTTGGAAAAGCCCAACGCTAAGATCACCGCGAAACGCGAGGACCTCACCTTCGAGTTAGAGAGCGACGAGCGGCGGAGAGTGATTGCGATTTCGGTCTGTGGTCCCGTGCCGCCTGAACGCGCGAGCGTGTACCGCGCAACGATCACGCTGACTCCGGGTGGCGCAACCGATTCCCAACTGGATTTCCATGCGGACAAGGATCTACACGATCAGCTCATTCGACAACTTCAAAACATCGAGTCAGTCTTAGCGTCCAACTGGGAAGGCCGTCCGTTGAAACGGATTTGCTGGGAGGATGCCGAGATGAGCTTGATCCCCGAAACTTCCGACGAGGAGACCCGTACACGTGTGGAACGTAACTATCAGCGGGACGGCGCCGCATCCTGATTTCGTGGTGAGGGAGCGAGCCTTCAACATGCTGGTACGTCATGCACCGTTCTTTGACAGCCTGACGGTGCCGATTGCGTTTTGGCGTGAAGGGGGCAATCAGATGGACGACAAGAATTATGTCCAGGCGTTCTATAGCTACTTCTTCGTAATCGAGGATCTGTACGCTGATGGTAAGACCGGAGAAAGGCCAGTATTGAAGGCGTTCAGTGAGTCCGAAGAGTTTTGCCGAATCTGCGTCTCCACGCTGCCGAGGTTCTTCGGAAAAGGGGATGAACACGAATCGGCCCTGCGGCGATTCTTCGAAGCCGAGGGATGCCAGGCGGACAGATTCGGCCTACAAAAGTTTTTGTTCAGAATGCGTGGCAACCTGCACCACTATTTCGGGAAGAGTCCAAGACCGCACCCGACACCTTTCAACCAGCAACAATTCCATTCCGTCGCGCTGCTCGCCCTGTTTATCGCGACCCTTGCGATTTTCGAACATATTCTTGCCATCAAAAGGGCGCTTCGTTCCTGAAACCGAAGATACCTGTCTGTTTGTTTTTGGCGGCCGGCTTTCGGTCACAGAGGGTGTCGTTTATCGACGAGCCGATTGAGTAGCTACTTCGAGCTGGTCCCCTTCATGGAACTGATGCCGAAAAACATCACCGCTTCGACAATGACGTAGGCCACGGCGCCGACGATCGCCCATCCCGGGTGGATGTGGCCGGAGCGCGCGCACACGCCCAGCCACACCACGGCCAGGAAGACGGCCGTCGCGAACAGTGCCTTGGGATGGAATGTCATGCCCTTAAATCACTCGGTTTGGAATCTGAGTCCAGATTGAGACACGTCATGTCCTTCTTTGCCGTGGCGCTGCTCGCGGCTCGCTTTCAGCATGTGGGTGGTGGAACAATCCCTGCCTGACGAACCCTCGTGCAACCAATCACGCCAACCGCGTTTCTGGTGAATGTCATCTGAGCCTCCACGTATTTCGCGGGGGTCGAATACTGGTACAAGTCGGCGTAAGCCCGCCGCTGGCGCCGGCCCTTCCCCATGTAATACGGGGTGAGGCAGCATTGGTTGCAAATTCGACCCAAGGCCTCGCCGTCCTGGCCGTCCTAGATGTCACAGTGATTTATACCGGTACTGAGCTGGAGAGTTTTCTAAGTTGTATAAGAGATAGAAACTGCTAGGATGCCTGGGACGCATTGGACATCACGGCGTTCTGAGGCGTTAGTTGACTGGAACCAACCGTTTCAGTTCTTCGAACCAGTTCAGGACCACGATCATGTTAGACGCCGTGTTTCCACCAGCGTCCGTCTGGCCCCTACGGATGATGAGGAACCGTCCGTTGGGTGCGATGTCGTAGGGCCGGATACTACCGCCAGGCGCCAGCATGGCGAATTCGAACAGCACCTGCGGAACGCCCGACGACGAGCGTCCTCCCGGTCTGCACCGGAACCGCAAACATCTGCTGACCGTCCAAGCTGGCGAAGAATAGTTCCCGGCCGTCACGCGACCAGAGCGGGCGAGTGCCGCCGGCCGTCGAAATCTGTTGACGATTTCCAAGATCCGGATACCGCTCGAGGTAGATCTCGTAGCGACCGGAGACGTTCGAGCTGTACGCCATCCAGGGTCCGTTTGGGGAGACGGCCGCCCAGTCGCGAGCAGAACTCACCTTTCAGCAGCACCTTCACGTTAGACGGCTGCTCGATAGCCATCTGCCCGATGGCGCACTGAATGCTCGGTAGCATCTCGGTAAACAGAAGCTGCTTGCCGTCTGACGACCACCCACTTCCACGGAGATCGGCCAGATCCTTCGCACGCGCGAGAAGCCGTTCGTCGCTTCCGGAGCCATCCGCCCGCCGCCAGAACATCTCGAAGTAGCCCGCTCGTGTGGACGTGAAGACGATGCGCTGCCCGTCGGGCGTCCAGAGTGGGCGCGTGTCCGGCGCCGGGTCGGTCGTCAGTCGGCTCAGCGTGGCACGCACGAAATCGTACGTCCACACATCGGTCTGGTTGGCCAGGGCGAGCTGTGTGCCGTCGGGCGACACCCGGACATCGCGGTACGCGTCTGGTGAGAGGCCGGGCAGCGGTGAGGCACGTCCCTGGCGATCCACCGACACGACGGTCTGCGCCTGCCACCGTCACTTGCCTGGGACGTATACGAGCGAGCCGTTGGTCGGCCACCGCGACATCAGCGGCTCCTTGGGCCGTCGTCACCACGCCTTCGAGCACCGGCGCAGGCGTCCCGATCACCTCCAGCCGTCCGAGGTCGAAGGCCACGGCGCGCAACGTCCCCGCGACGCCGTAGACCAGATGCCCCGTCGGCACGTAGTGCGCGTGGCTGCCGCCACGGATGAGCACCTTCGACGTACCGGTCTGCAGATCCAGCACTGCAATCTGCGCGTTCTCGATGCTGCCGCCGGCCGCGGTGATCGTGAAGAGGACCGCCTTGCCTCCAGGCAGGAACTCGGGCCAGAGGTGATCGCCTTCCCCGCGCTCGCGATCGGGTTTCGTGAGCGCGGTGGGCTCGCCTCCGGCAGCGGATACGCGCTGCAGGCCTGTCGCCGGCGAGCTCGTCGCGAAGATGATGGTTCCGTCCGTCGCTCCAAGTGGCACCGCGGGCAACTCCTTCGATGGCGCACACTGTCACTGGCGGCCCGCCCGTGATCGCCACTTTCTTCATCGTGGCTGTCCGTCGAAAAATCCAACCCACTGTCCGTCAGGAGAGACGAATATGCCTCGTGGCGCCCCAAGACCGCTCAGCACCGTCGGCTCGAGTTGGTCGAGCGCACGCACCAGCAGCTGGTTGTTGCCGCGATAGACGATCCGCGAACCGTCGGGCGTGATGGCGATGTCACGATCGACGCCATGCAGCGCTAACGCAGTCGGCCCGGACGTGGTGACTGTCGTGCGGACTACTGAAGGCGGGACGCGGTGGGGCAGCAGCCAGATGCCAGCACCCGCAAGCAGCGCACCAATGCCTAGCGCGGCGGCGATCCGCGTCGCGCGACCCCACAACGGCAGCTGGGGCACCGCCTCCAGCCGAAGGGCGGCGCCAGGCACTTCCAGGCGTTCGACGAGCTGCGTGGCATGATTGAGCACGAACGACGCCACACATATATCGGCAATGCGACTCCGCCGCTCCTTCTCCAGGCAGCTTCGAAGTAGCGTTACGAGTGGCGTCCGCACGTCGTCTGGCAGCATCCCCCAATCCGGCTCCCGCTCGATGATCGCCGCAACCGTGTCGGACACGGTATCGCGCTGGAACGCGGGACGACCGGTGAGCATTTCATACACGACACAGCCAAATGCCCAGATATCGGTGCGCTTGTCGACGACCTTCCCGCGCGCTTGTTCGGGGCTCATATAGGCGGCGGTCCCGAGGATGACGCCGTCCCGTGTTTCGCCTACCGTGATCGTCGGCGAGCGAGAAAGGTCCACGGCATTGGGGGCACCGGCTTCAGCAGGACCTATCGCTTTGGCCAGTCCAAAGTCGAGCACCTTCACCGTGCCGGTCGGGGTGATCTTGATATTTGCCGGTTTGAGATCACGATGGACGATGCCTTGCTCATGGGCGACTTCAAGTGCTTCCGCGATTTGCTTAGCAATCGGCAGCGCAACGTCCAGCGGAATCGGTCCTTGCGCGATTCGATCAGCAAGAGTGGGTCCCTCAACCAGCTCAAGGACCAACGCTTTAATGCCATTGGTTTCCTCGACGCCATAGATCGCGCCTATGTGCGGATGGTTCAATGACGCGAGCGTTTTCGCCTCGCGCTGGAAGCGGGCGATGCGCTCCGGGTCGGCTGCAAACGTGTCTGGGAGGACTTTTATCGCAACGTCGCGGTCGAGCTTGGTATCACGCCCGCGATATACTTCGCCCATTCCGCCAGCGCCAATCGCGCTGACGATCTTGTACGCACCGAGACGAGTGCCTGGATTGAGCGCCACTTGCTACTTCACTGGCACAGGCCCTCGTCCAGTTCTTCGACCCAACTCAACACGACGACAATTTCGCCATTGGGTGATCCGAATTGGCGGGCGGTATTTTTCGTGAGTAAGAACCGGTTGCCGTCGGGAGAGACGTCAAAGTGCCTGCCAATATTACCGGCGGCAGGCGGGTTGTAATCTCCGCGGAACAGGACACTTGGTGTCCCCGCGCGAAACGTGGCGCTGTCGTCAACTGGAACCGCGATGAAGCTAACGGGACCAACTAGATCGGCAGTCATGTCACTCGTTCCCGCCCATTACGTGTCCACGCCGGCCTAGTGCCACCATTCCTCGACACTAGCCATTTTCCGCTGGTAACGTCAGGAAACGGACGAACATAGATCTTGTACTCACCCGTGTCGTTGGACTCGTATGCGAGCCAGCGACCGTTAGGTGACACCGCAGCGTTTCGCTCGGGAGATTCGGTCGCGACCATGCCTTCACGCGTCCATCGACCGAGCGGCTCATCAGATCAGGGCCAGTTCTCGGATTGACTTCTCGGAATCTCATGCTGCCATCGGTGCGAAGCCCAGAGCTCTTGACGTTGGCGCTTTGTGTCAGCCGTTCTGACCTTCCGCTCCATCAGCCGCCAGCATTCGATAATGTTTCGCAGACTCGTCTCGTTGTCGCGTACCTAGGCAAATAGCAGGTACCGGCCATCCCGCGACCAGATTGGGTAGGTGTCCAGACGCGGATTGAACGTTAGCTTCGACAGTGTTTGACCTGCAAACTCCCACGGCCAGATATCGCCTTCATTCTCGCCCCGCACATCAATCGCTACGCGGCTGACGTTCGGCGACAAACTTGGATACGCATATCCGCGGGTTGGCACCGACAACGCCTCCTCACGGCCCGATCGATCGACCCAGACCAACGTTCGTTCCATGGCCCGCCAATGCCACGGCTATAGGTCAGCGTACCGTTTGTCGAAACACGGAAACCGTCATTGGGAAGGTCCATTAGGCGCACGGGCGTACCTATCACGTCTAGACGTGACCCATCGAATCGACCGCCCACAACACACAGTCGCGATAGAAGACCAAGTGTCCAGTGTTTACGTACTGGGACAAGACCGTCGAGCAGCGTCTTGTATTCGCCAGTATCGAACGAGAGTATCGCGATCTGTCCGGCTTCTCCGTTTCCAGTGTATGGAACGACACCGCTCGACCATTCGCGACGAAATCAGGCGACCCGTGTCTCCGACGTCGGCCTTGTGATGCGCTCTAGACTTCCGCGCTATCAGACACCTTCATAGGCCCGCAAACGCGGCTACGTTGAATACAATGAGCCCGTTAGACCCCAGCTTGTTCCACGCACTGGACGGCTTCTCGATGCAGTGATTGTTGTGGGCGCCCCACCTGCAGGCGGAATCTTCTTGCACTGTTCCGGTCTTCAGGTCGTTGTATCCGACCCAGTGACCGTCTGGTGAGAAAAACAGACTAGCGATCGCCTCTTCAGCGCCCGAAACCAGGACAGCATCGACGTTGTCAAACGACCGAAGAGAAGCTGACCGCCGTTGCTGTAAACAAGCTGACGACCATCCTCTGCGATCGCTTTCGGACGAAGCACCAGCGACCGGCAAGCTCACGCTAAACCGAGTAATAGGACCACTCTCTGTTGCGCCTTTCGGAGCCAACGTCCATAGATTCCACTGACGATCGCCGCTGCTAACATCATGTCGTCGCGACGGGATGATACGACGCTCTTCGGTCGCGGTTTGTCGGCAACAACACTCCGCTCAGCATCCTGATGTCAATCCACACATCGGCAATATCGGCAAATCGATGGCGCACATCCTTGCAAAGGCACCGGCGTAATACACGTTCTCTTCCTGACGGCGTCGCCGCAGGCAGCTCGCTCCAGTTCGGCTCATCACGAACGATTGCAGCCACACATCGGTCACACCTTCGCCTGAGAACACACGCTGGCCACCGAGCATCTCGACAGGACGCAGCCGAGCGCCGAGATGCCAGTGCGCTTATCGACTGTCTTCCCCTTAGCCTGTTCGGGATTCATGTATGCGGCACTGCCAGCGGCGCGCCAGCCGTCGTCATCGCCGGTGACGTGACGGTCGGTGACAACGAGGTCGTTGGATTGGTAGGTCCGCCTGTCGGTTTGGCTAAACCAAAGTCCAACACCTTCACAGTCGCGTCTTTGGTCAGCTTGATGTTTGCCGGTTTGAGATCGCGGTGAACTATGCCGCGTTCGTGGGCGGCTTCGAGGGCCTCGCAGATTTGCTTTCCGATCGGTAAGGCCTCGTCGAGGGGAATCGGCCCTTGTGCGATGCGATCGGCGAGTGTTGGCCCTTCCACCAGTTCCAGAATCAGGGCGCTTGCGGTTGCGGTTTCTTCGAGGCCGTAAATAGCCGCAATATGTGGATGATTGAGCGCGGCGAGACGTGCGCTTCGCGTTTGAATCGCGCAAGGCGTTCGGGGTCGCTTGCAAACGCGTCAGGCAGCACCTTGATGGCAACATCGCGGTTCAGGCGCGTGTCACGCGCCCGATAGACCTCGCCCATCCCCCCAGCACCGAGCGGTGCCGTGATTTCGTAAGCGCCGAGACGGGTGCCGGGCGAAGACTCATTATTGTTGACGGAACGGCAGAATTATACGGGAGGTGGGGCGAACGCGCCCAGACCGAACCTTAACCGGTTCGGCGATGGCTGAGGACTGGCTCGCCTGTTTAGCAAGCCACCCAAACCACCATCAGGCGCGACGTTGGCGATCGACCGTGACCGGCAGCATGAGTTGCAGCGCCGTGCGCTTGCTCCGTCGCCAGGGATCAGCGGGCGCGAACATCTCTTCGCGGCCGACCATCTGGCTGTAGTTCGGGTTCTTGATCTTGAACCAGTTAGTCCGCTGGCCGTCGCTGTAGTCCGCGCCATACTTTGGTTTCGCCACAATGCCTTCGAGGTCGCGCTCGCACACGACGCGAAAGAAGTCCTCGCCACGCTCGTCCATGCCGTCCACCAGTTGCACGCGACTCTGCACGCGCGGCATGATGGAGCGCAGCAGGCGCTTGCGCTTGACCAGCGGCGCCGGTCGCAGATTGCGTCCGCCGAGCCTGAGCAGATCGAACGCCAGGAAATACGGCGAGTCGCGCCAATACAGCAGCGTGCGAAAGTTGGCGCGGCCATCCGGTTCCATGCAGGCTACTTCCCCGTCGACAATCGCGTCGGTGGCCCGAATCGCGTGAGCCAGCTCTTCGCACAGCATGGGCCACTGTCTGAAGGTGTTGCCGTTGCGTGATTCCAGGACACACCGGTGCCCACGGATGGTCGCGAGCGCGCGGAATCCGTCGTGCTTCACCTCAAAGGTCCAATCGGGATGGCTGAACGGCTCAGGGAGGCGGAGCAGTGGCATGGGAACGAACGAGGGCATGTCTCCAGTATAGGAAAGTACCCGAACGTCGTTCGTTGAGACCGGCTGGGATGACAAATCGAATGATTTTGAATGCACGCTGAACAGGGCGTTCATGGCGAGTTCAGCACACGGCCATTACCGCGTGCGCGTGGCACACCGTTTCATCCTAATGGGGTATCTCTGCAGCGCAATCGCGACGTGGATGCTCGTCAAGCGCCCTACCGCAAAGGCAGGGTTCGTCTGGTTGGCTATCGGCGCAACCCTGCAACTCGTCGGCGGACTTCTCCAACATTAGGAAACGCCGGCAGAAGGGTCCCAAGCCCCAGCCGCTACCCGACGCTTATTACCTGAGGTTACCGATCACCAGTGTCGCCGTGGCCTGACTTCGCTTTCCGCTTGGCTTTCTTCCTGCGATCAGCGGCCAGCGACCGGCCCACCTGTCCATCTCTTTGAACCGGCCCTTCGCGGTGCGCTTGGCGTAGAACTTTCCGGCACGGGACTTCACGAGGTCGCGTTTGCCTGCGGCACGTTTCTTAGCCATGCGAGAACTATACACACGAGCCACGCGAGATCGCGGTATGCACGCAGACCAGAGCCGTATGAACTCATTTGGCTATCCGACGACACGATACCTGACGGCTCGGCTGGTGTCGAAGAGGTCGAGGATCGCTGCGGGGATACTTCCACCTTCGCGCGCGGGTCCATATACTTTTCGCAAATGCGCCAGGTGCGCGTTCAGCGCGGCTGTGTCATGGCACTGCTCATACAGGACGTACTCCCGAGGATTGCTCTGCTGCTGCAGGAACACGTACGTCATCACGCCCTCGTCTTCGGCGGGTGTATTAGCTGAGGAGGGTCTCTTTTCACTGCCACTGCCAACCGAGCGCCATCGCGCTGCCACGGCACCGTGGCCATTCTGAGTGCTGCCACCACCCTCCCTCTTTAGAGGGAGGAATGGCAGCAGTGGCTGGCACGCTAAGCGACGGCTTTCATGGATTACGCCTTGAAGATTGCGCGCTGGTCCCACCGAGGTCTCGCACGCGTACAACTTATACTGGCGCCGAAACTGCCGCGTCGATGGAGGCCACCGCATGCTCTTCTTTGTCGCACGTTCGCGACGGGCATCTTTGCCGGGGCGGCCGTCTACATCAATCTCGTGGAGCACCCCGCTCGCATGCAGTGCGGCACGGAACTGGCCCTGCGCGAGTTCGCGCCGAGCTATCAAAGAGCCGCGATCATGCAGGCGGTGCTGGCAATCGTCGGCACTCTGGCTGGGTTGATCGCAGCTTGGCAGCTCGGAGATGTGGCAGCGACCGTGGGCGCCTTCATTCTCGGCAGCGTCGTGCCATTCACGTTGATCGTGATCTTTCCGACAAATAAGCGATTACGATCTGATGCTGAGGGCGAACAGTGAAGAGGCGCGGCGCCTGTTGATTCGGTGGAGCCGCCTCCACGCGGTGCGCACCGCACTTGGCATCCTGGCTTTCGCTATTCTGCTGGCCCGCGCGACCGGCCTCATCCCACAACTCATGTGGGTTATTCAGATGTGAGCGTTGTTACGGACGTCAAAGTACCACTGCCACACTCTGCATCAGAGTGCCATTCCTGACTGCTGCCATTGTCACACCCCCAGGTGGTGGCATGGCAGCGGTTGCTGCCTATCTCTTCAGCAATGCGTGTGCTCGCGGTGTTCTTTCTGCTTTGGCAGGACAAATTCTGGAGCGCGCCGTCTTCCGCGACGCTGGCCAACGTCAAAGAGTTCGGCACGACCTTCCATCTGTGAGTCTCACGCTGTCTGATTCTAGATTCTGCTTTTCTTCCCGCCGGTGCTCCTCTATAATCTGCTGGAAAACGTGAAGCGGTAGCTTGATCGGAGTCGCAAGCACTACCGCACCGACGTCACACTCAAGGTCACCGAGAACGGCCGCTTTCATACGCTTCCACCGTAGTTGCGCCGTATCACCTATATTGTGGTGATCCGACCGTCATACTGCTGCTCCTTGTGGGGGGTCGCCGGTTGCGTCGTGAAATCGACCAGTTGGGGGAGCCGGGTGGGAAACGACTATTACGCTATGTGAAGGTCACGGCGGAAGGCTGTTCAAAACAGAACACCGCATTGGCAAAATTCCGGTTAGGCCCCCCCAATGATCCTCTTTATTCCCCGCATTCGTATGCTGGTCGCGCACATCCATGCAGAAACTTCTCTCCTGGCGCCTTAGAGGTATGCCGAGCACGCGGATGCCAAATCGTGGTCAGGATGGATCTTCGCGCCCTTCGACTTGAGCCAGCCGCTTTCCGTAGCATCATCGTCATGGGCAACACTCTTGGGGCGCCCCAGACACCAGAGACAATTTCAACATTGCTGCGCCACTTGCGCAGTGCGGTCGCCCTTGGAGGTCGGCTACTCTTCACAATGATTGACCCACTCGACACCACCGCCGAGTCTCATCTCTCATGTCAGCAGAGAAACCGCGAGCGGGGCCTTCCACCGGCTTGATCAGAATGCGCGTGAGGCATGATGGCCAGATCGACGACTGGATCGACTTGTGGATGCTTACCGAGCAGGAGCTGATACCGCTCGCACGTGAGGCGGTTGGACGTTGGCTGAGGAGCGGCGTCACGGTCCGTGGCGTGTGCGACTCTTCGAGACCATGTAATCAAGTGCCACTGCCACGCGAGTGCCATCGCAGTGCCACGGCACTGTGGCCATCCCTGAGTGCTGCCACTGCCACCACCCCTTTAGGGGTGGCATGGCAGCGGTGGCTGACATCCGTTACAGCGTAGGTTCTTTCTGGACTGGCAAGACAAACTCTGGGGCGCGTCGTCGTGAGCGACCTTGGCCAGCGTCGAAGAGATCGGCGCGTCCGTCCATCTGCGAGTAGGACGGGTTCTTGATCTTGAACCAGTTCGTTTGCAGGCCGGTGCTGTAGTAGACCCCATGCTTCGGCTTGGCGACGATGCCCTCCAGATCGCGCCCGCACACCACGCGAAAGAAATCCTCCCCGCGCTCCTCAATCGCGTCGACGTTGCAGCCGGCTGTCGACACGCGGCATGATCGATTTCAACAGCCGCTTCCGCTCAATCAGCGGCTGATCCCGTAGGTCCGTCCCCTCAAGCCACAGCAGGTCGAAGGCCAAGAAGAACGGCCAATCGCGGCGCCTGAGCAGCTTGTAAAAGTTGCTGCGCGCGTCAGCATCAAGGCAAACGATCTCGCCATCCAGCAGGGCGTCGGTCGCGCGGACGCTGTGCGCGATCTCTTCGGCCAGGTAGGGCCAGTGTTTGAATGTGTTCCCGTTGCGCGAGGTCAACGTGCAGAGGTGCCCCTTGACTGAGGCGAGCGCCCGAAACCCGTCGTGCTTCAGCTCGAACAGCCAGTCGGGATGGCTGAACGGCTCCGGCAGGCGCACCAATGGCATGGGTTTGAACAGGCCCATCGGCCGAGTATATAGGTACAAATCTGACAGACCGAAAGAAGGGAACGCGTAATGGCAACCGACAGCCGTTTCAGCGGGGATTCCGCGCTCCGGCGTCATGGCGAAGCGGCGGCATCTGAGGTTGACCGATCGGATCGGCCTGCCTATAATCCCGATTCCCCCGCCAGCTCGCAACCGGCCGACGCCGAGGAAGGCGCTCGACCCATGGCCACGCTTCTCCCACCGTGCCCACAGTGTCAGGACAATCTCTATGTCCGCCACGAACAGGTCATCTCAGGCCGGCGTGTGAGCCGTGCGTACTATTGCGGCCGGTGCAACTGTGAGTGGCAGGTCGAAACCACCTCGCCCGAGGCCAATGACCGACGAACCGGCGAGCGACGACGACGTTCCCGTCCGACGCCGCTTGTCTCGCGGTAGTTTCAACCCGGTAGCCGCGATCGCCGTAACCCACTTTGCTTTGCTCGCTTTCTTTCGTCGGTCAGCAGCCAGCGATGCCGCACTTACAACGTGATCTCAAGTCATAGCGGTGCGGTTCGTGCCACTGCTACGCGAGGCCATCACGACGCGTCGGCCGGCCAGCCCCGAGTGCTGCTACCTGCCACCACCCCCAGAGCGGTGGCGTGGCAGCGGTGGCATGGCACCGAGAAAGCTCGTTGAACTCATCGCCGGCTGGGTCGTGTTTGATTAACTGTGAATTATGGAAACTCGTCGCGGCAAGACGATCCTTGCGGACGCGGCCGTAAGCCAGCGGTACGACAACTACCAAGCTCCTGACGAAGCCTTCTTCTTGACCTCATCGGCCTTCGGTTGTGATGTCCATCTTTTGTCCTTCGTTTAATCTCCCTGAACTGCGTCGTCATCTGTTCTAAAATGCTCGCTGACTGAAATATGTCGCCATCTCCTCCTTCATGGTGGGCGACGTGGCGCCTATGCGCAGAGTCTCCGGATCGGCACCTTTGCTATTGGGTTTCGCTTCGAAGAGGATGGCGAAATGTCCAAACCTTTGTCAACGGCTCAAACATCACAACGCCGCGCCGTTTCGTGCCCGCAAACAGTCGGCCGTCCACGCTGGTATCCAGGGGATTGAAGATTTCACCGTCAGGTGACGCCAAGGCGATGCGGCTCGATTCAGGCTTGTTCGGGAACGTGAGCTTCAGAATCCTCCCGCCCTCTTGAGCAGCGGTCGCTGCCTCAAAAGCGATCGCCGTGAAGTCATGCGATACACCTACGAAGCACGGCGTGAGCACGATGCTGTCCAGATCGAGTTGTTGCGGGTCGAACGACACATCCTGCGATAGCAGCTTATAAGGACACCGTGTATGTGAGCTGTCCTGTCTGCTCTTTGAAGGGAGCGGTTGTCCAGCCGACACCGGGTTCATGTGACAGTTCTAAGGTCTTGACCGGGCCATCACATATCTTCTCCTCGTATCGCTCGATGCGGTCGATTTCCTTCTGCACCTCGGTCGCAAGTTTCGAGAGCGTGGTGGTGGGCGGTTCCCCCCGTTGGTTTGAAAGCGTCCTCGCCCGCCTCCCCGACGCTTGCTGGGCGCGACGGCTGGCCGCGTTCATTGAACGCAGTGTGCCTTTGATATCCCATGATGACTCCGTTATCGCGTTCGAGCCCCGTCGCGAAGCAGAATCGCCATCACCTTGAAGGAAGCGATTGCACGTGGCTACGGCCCTTGTAGCGTATGCCGCCTGGCGACGATGTGCCGATATGCCCAGATTGTCAGAGAGTTCAAGTATTGGTTGTGAAGCCCGATTTGTCGATCTGATCGTGTACATGGCCCGGCGCTAACACAGAGTGCCTATTGACCCGTTGACCTTGTTCCTCAAAGACCATCGCCGGGCAAAACCGTAACCGGTACGTGATGGCTAACGTTTCTGCCGTCGGGTTCCATGCCCTACGCGTGCCGGCCGGTGAGCTCCTGACTTGTGTTTCCTAGACGGACGAACAATTTCTCTGACCTTGATCATTGAGATAGACAGGCGCGGCTGACGCCGACGCCCGCACCACGCAGATCTCCTTCCCCTGAATCGGATAAAACGAAATCGAGAGGTCCGCACACACATTCTTTCCAAGGCTGCCCGAGACGAGCTGCACGAGGAACTGCTCGTACAGTCAGGATCCGGCCGTTTGCCGAGTGTCGCGTAGTCCGACTCGAGACCAAGGATTTTGCCGTCGTCGTCTACGCCTATGACAGGATGCCTCCCTTTGCGTTAAGGAACGACGCCAGCGTCTTGACGATCACTTGTTCCAGCGTCTTGTTGACTTTCTGCTCTCGATAGTCCCAGCGCGCTGACGACTTGAACTCGACGATGTCTCTTTCCCCTTGGGCCAGTAGTCCCTCGATGTCGACGCTGACTGTCTGATCCATCTCGCCACCGATAAATTCGTTTATGGCCCTTGCCAACGCGTCGCGACGGTACTCCAAAAAGGCTCGATAGTTTTCGGTTTTCCAGAGCGCCTGGTCCAGCGGAACGCAGTGGTCAACAAGCGCCGGTCGCCTTGTTCCTCTCTAACTTCGCCAGGGTCCGCTCGGCCGGTGTGCTTCCCATTCGCCGATTCTGGCGCCGCTAACGAACGCCATGTTTGCCATCTCGTTGATCTCAGACTTCTCGTAGCGTCCCTTGAGCGTAGCTTTCGGAAAGATATGGTGGTATTCGATGAAGTGGAACCGACCTGAATGCGTCAGGGACAGTGCCAGGCGCGTCCGCCAATCCTTCGCGCCGCGGGCCTTGAGGGCGAGGTCGGCGGATGAAAACAGGGCGCTGCGCTGTCCTCTTCCGGCAACGTCGGCGGGTTGAATCGAATCGGCCGATCTGCTGCCGTAGGGATTCGAGAAATCGTGGGGCTGAACCGCCGACATCGATGCAGTCAGGTCGGTGTCCAGAGTTGTTTCGCTCGACCCGCTGTAGTGCCCCGCGCGTTCGCGATGTAGAACCAGCGGCGGAGCGCACGGTCTTCGGATGGTTAGAAGCGATAATTGAGCGCTTGCGTTAGATACGCGATCGAGATTAAGAACAGGGGGGATGAAAGGAGGCTCTCGTCCTCCACTCCCGCATTCGCGCGCATGAAATTGATAGAGAACCTAAGTCCAGGTTTCGCCCGCCCCCACCCTTCCTCCAGGCGTCAACAGGGATCGTGCCGGCCGTCTTGAAACGGCTTTGACCGGTAGTAAACACCACCAAGGCGCGTAAGATCAGCCCGAGATAGAGGGTGAACCGCTTTTCCTCGCATTCCTCCTGGAACTGCTCGAACAGCGCAAGGGAGTTCCGCCATCGCGAAGTAATTTGGGCTGTCGCCAGGTCTGAACCTCTGAGCTTCGTCCCTAGCGAATTAACGCGTACGAAATCTTTGCCACCTCTTCGTAGCTCAGGTTCTTATCCAGGACGTGCATTACATACGGGTAGTCCCTGATCTTTCGGACGGCCTGAATGCGCTTCGAATATTTGTCGAACATCGGGTCATCGAACGACTTAACGAGGCCTTTCAGGAGCTGCGCGTCTGTCCTGTCCGGGTCAAACACCTGCGATACTTTCACCCATCGAGGATCGGCGGACAACGTCTTGCTCGCCACAACGAAGGTCCGCAGCCTGAGGCGCTCTTGTAGCGACGGACCGTGCTCGTCCTCGTTCTCGGTGGCATCGAGGTCTGTGTCGTTCGGGTCCTCAGGGGCCTCGTCTTCCACCTCCAGTACTTCGATGGGTGGTCCGTCGGGATGATCGAGGTTGAACAGGATGTCTCTCGGCTTCTTAGGCCGCATCTCGACGGGATTGCCCCTAACGACCGCTGACAATGACGTGAGCCGCTGTTGACCCTCCAAGAGCAAAGCGGTGTCCTCCGAAGGCGCCCTTCTGCTGTTCGATGTCCAGATCACGGCTCGGCATCTCGCGGTCGGTTTCCCACACGAGAATCGTCCCGACGGATAGCCACGATAAAGAGAGTCCAGCAGGTCGCGCACGCGCGTAGCTGGCCAGACGTACGTCGCTGCATCTCTGGCAAACGCAGATCGCCATCCTTGATCATGTCGACCAGTTTCCGACGGTCGTGCGATTTTCGCCATGATTTGTCTGTTTAGTCCTGAGTAATGCGTGAATGCGGTTCCTTCAAGAGCGGCTAGTTCGGATTATAGTTGCAACATCAGCTTGATGAACAACCAAACTTTTGGCAGCTCACGCGACGATTGGAGAATCCCTAACCTCCCCCGCGCAATTATCATGGGCCTGGGTCGTCAGCCCTGTCCAGCAAGGTAGCGTCGATGGGATGAGCTACGTGCAATTCGTGGGGCAGACCGCCATCAACATGGCCGGAATGCTGATCGCCTTCGCTAATGCAGCGCTCTCGCCGATTTTTTTAGGCTGCATCCGGCTCGGTGACCGGTCGCGCGACATGCCCGAGCTGTACCACCGTTATAGCTCTCGTTCCCGGTTCCCCTCAGACTAGAACGAAGTGTCGGTAAAATTTATTTTCTTCTTTATTGTTGACCAAGGCGGGCGGGTGGGGGCCGGCAAGGAGGTAGGGGGCCATGCTCGCCGACACTGCCCCGTGTCTCAACGCAGCGCACGCACTTTGACTGCTCAATGGAACGTGCCGCACATATCTCGCGCAAAGTACGTATGTCCAGCGACTTAGCGCATTACAGACCGCGTGATGCAGATCAAGTCTGTACCTTCCATGTGAGTTGTACGACAATCGCGGCAAGAACGGGACGCCCGCGTGCTTGAACACGCGAACGCCCCTGAGCGCGTCAACCATCATCAGTGGCTGACGGCCTGCCGCCATTATTGCAGACCGTTCGGCCCTTCTGCCGCACAGCGGCACGGAGGCCACCATGTCCGCATCGTTCTCACAACTCCTCGAATCCGCCGTCACAGAACCCGGTCTGATCTCAAATGCGTACCGCCAGTTCCACAACTACTCGTTCGGCAACCAGCTCTTGGCCTGGGTGCAGTGCGTCGAGCGCGGCCTGCAGCCTGGGCCGATGGCGACGTATCCGCGCTGGAAGGAACTAGGCCGCCACGTGCGCAAAGGCGAGAAGGCAATCACGCTGTGTATGCCGGTGACGGTCAAGCGCGAGCGGGCGGAGGCCGATGACCCAGACGTGTTCACGCGGTTTGTCTACAAACCGCACTGGTTCGTCCTGGCGCAGACCGATGGTGAGCCCATCGCGCCCGCATCGTTGCCGATGCCGACGTGGGACGCCGATCGCGCGCTGACCACGCTGCAGATCGCGGAGATCCCGTTCGACGCGATGGACGGCAATACGCTTGGGTATGCGCGCGATCGCTCGATCGCGATCAACCCGGTGAATCCGATGCCCCACAAGACCAGATTCCATGAGCTTGCTCATGTGCTGCTCGGCCACACGGCGGAAGGTGCGCAGCACGATGGCGAGGTCACCCCGCGCAGTTTGCGCGAATGCGAGGCCGTGGCGCTGCTCTGCTGCGCGGCGCTGGAGGTGCCGGGTGTTGAGTATGCGCGCGGCTATATCCAGTCATGGTGGGGCACAGGGAATCCGATCCCGGAGCGATCGGCACAGCGCGTGCTGCGGGTGGCGGATCAAATTCTGAAGGCGGGGGTGCCGGCATGATCGGCACTCCTCGGCGCGTCGTTGTGTACGCACGCGTCAGCACCGCGGATCAGACCTGTCAGAATCAACTCGACGAGCTGCGCCAGTACGCGGCGCTGCGCGGCTGGATGATCGCGCACGAGTTCGTCGACACAGGCGTGTCGGGTGCCAAGGAATCGCGACCCGGATTCGATGCCCTGATGAAAGACGCCCGTCGACGTCGATTTGATGTACTCCTGGTCTGGTCGCTTGATCGTGTCGGGCGCTCCCTGAAGCACCTGGTGATCGTGCTCGACGAGCTGCAACACGCGGGCGTGACGCTCGTCAGCCTGCGCGATGGGCTGGACCTGAGCACGGCCGCCGGACGGTTTCAGACGGCGGTGATCGCGGCGCTGGCGGAGTTCGAGCGTAGCCGGCTGCGGGAGCGCACGCTCGCCGGCTTAGCGCGTGCCAGGGCCGAGGGCAAACGTCTGGGCAGGCCGCCGGTACGGCTCGGTGCTGATGACCTGCGGAAGGTTGCCGAGCTGCCGGTCAGGACGGCCGCCCGGGCACTGGGCGTCGCGCAGGGCACCCTGATCAAGGCCAGGAGACGAGCGCTCCAACAATCGGCTGGAAATCGAGCCTCGAAACTGGCCGAAATCAGCCGTTCAGCGAGTGTGGACGGCCGCTCGAACTAACGGTCGTTTTCTGATGCGCGTTGGGGCCGCACTTGGCAGGTCTCGCGGGGGAGGAATCACCGCTCCGACACGCGAGGTTGTAGCTACCCGGTAGGTCGCCAAAATTCGAGACGCATCAGGCAACGCTGAGACATTTTGTTTGGGTCAGGGCTCCAAAAAGCTCACTCATGTCTCACCACATAGAGGCAATCATCAGGAGACAACTGGCACGAGCAGCCCCTGAAGCGTGTCATCGATAGTGAGCGCAGTGGCTGCTCTCAGTCCTGTCGGGATGAACCGCAACGCGAAGATCCCCGCCCACCGGTCGACAAGTTTCTTGTTACGGGTTCGCCACATCTTCAGAGCGTCCGGATCGAACTCCTGAACCACACCACGACGCTTCGGCTTGACAGTCGACTTCGACTTGGTCGGCCGCTGTGGGGCGGCTTCGGCTTCCCGGAAGGCATCGGTCGGGTCTCTCCGTTGGATGGTGCCGAGGATCTCGGACAACTTCACGTCGCAGTGTTGCCCGGTGCGCGATTTTACGTAGCCGATAATGGCAGCCAGGACCAGGTCGCGATTGAGGTGTCTGCCTCGGCCCACCAACCGGTCCGACCGCAAATGTTGCATGCGCGTCGTCAGCGTACATCAGACCGGCGAATGAGGGAAACCCGTGAAATAGCCACACCGATACGGTGCTGAGCTGGAGTTCGAGGATGACACGCTGTGTCTCATGCAGGATCTTGAGGTGTTTCTCGAATTCGTGCTTCGAGATCGGCGCCCCCATCACGCCGTCGAATGCCATCAGTAGCTGAACGAGAACGCTTTGATCGCACCCGGCCTTGAACAGGTCGGTCAAGTGTCCGTCAACGCGATCGGGATCGGTGTTGAGTCTCGACAGATCGCGGTGGAAATCTTCCAGCCACAAAGCCTGCCGCTCGGCGGCAGCCGTGCCGAGCTCGTCGATCAGCCGGCGCACGTCGATCACATTCGTCATCATCTGCTCCTTCCATCAAGGTTGAGGTAACTCCACGGTCGAGATTCCGCTCGTTGGGGTTACGGCTATTTCTAGCCGGTTCGCACATAGTTAGCTAATGACGCCCACCAAACAGGGGCGCAACCAATCAACCCGCCCCAACTAAGGAGGGGGCAACCGAATGGGCAACTTCAGTTCACACGACGACCGGCCGGACGTCCCAAGCGTCCCAGACTTTCCTATCCGATCCGTATTCAAAATTCGAACGAATACAGATTCAGATCAGAAACGCTGGGACATTTAGGACGGCGCAATGATTACAAAAACGAAATCACGGCAGCCGGTTTCAACCGGACTCCCGTACGCCGAAACCGATCCGCACCGGCTGGCTGGCCGCTATGTGAAGGTCCACGGGCGCGACTCCCATGGCCACGCCGCGATTCGCTACTGGCGCGACGAGTTCTGGCGGTATCGCGACGGTCGGTACGTGAAGGTCACCGACTCCGAGCTACGTGCCGAGATCAGCACTTTCATCAGGAACGAATTTCGGGCCCGTCGCGCCGTTAACCGTAACGGGACCCTGCTCCAGGTCACTCGCGGCATCGTCAGCAACGTCATGCAGGCGATGGCCGGTGACCTCCTGGTCCCGAGTCAAACAGAACAGCCTGTCTGGCTCCGGAAACAGACGGCCGGCCCGTTCTTCGCCTTCCTAAACGGCCTGCACTCCATCGGCGAACTTATCGGCGGGCAATCGACCGGCCTGCAGCCCCATTGCTCGAGCTGGTTCAGCCAGACGGCGTTCCCGTTCGCCTACGACGCCGCAGCCCAGTGCCCGCGATGGACCTCGTTTCTCGATGAGGTACTCGAGGGTGACACCGAGCGGATCGCCCTGAGCCAACAGTGGTTCGGGTACTGCCTGGTGCCAGACACGACGCAGCAACGGTTCATTGTCGCAGTCGGCGATGGCGCGGTCGGCAAGTCGACGACGCTCGACACACTAACAAACCTGCTCGGCCCCGATAACGTCAGCCACGTGCGGGCCGAACTGTTCGCCCAACGGTTCCAGCTCACGATGACGTTGGGAAAGCTGGCCAACGTCTCGTACGACACCGGCGAGATCGATGAATCAGCCGAAGCCACCATTAAAGAGTTCACCGCTGGCGATCGCATGTACTTCGATCGCAAGGGCGTTCCCGGTGTCATGGCACGCCCAACGGCGCGGCTGATCCTGGCAACCAACCATGAACCACGCTTCGCCGATCGCTCGAAGGGCATTTGGCGCCGGATGATCCTTATCCCGTTCCGCGTTGGCATACCAACGGAGCGCCAGGACAAGAAGCTCGTCGAGAAGCTGAAGGCCGAACTGCCGGGCATCTTCAACTGGAGCATCGAAGGACTGCGAGCCCTTCGGCATCAGGGATCGTTCACTGTCCCCGCGATCTCTCAGCACGTCTGGACAGAGCTGAAGGCGCAGAGCAACTACACACACCAATTCCTCATGGAAACGTGCGATCCGGCCGACGCCGGCCAGTCCGTATCATGCACTGCGCTCTACGCCAGGTACGAGGAATGGTGTCGGGATCGAGGTTTCAAGGTACTCGACGACACACAGTTCGGCAAGGAGCTGCGCAAGGCATTTCCCAACGTTGATCGACAACGCGAAACGACAGGTGAAAGACCCTGGCGGTACGCCAGGCTTCGGATCACCGGCCACAACAACCACATGACAACAGAGGAGGTCACACGTGGATAAGTTCACACCGCTCAGCATCACCAAAGCAGCCGCCGTCATGAAGATCGATCGATCCGTTCTGAGAGCAGCAATGAAGAGGCAGCAAATCCCGTGGAAGTACCGGGGCAAGCGTCGCTACACCACGATCGCCTGGATCACGGAGGGCCGCCGTGGACGATAACAAGACCCCGGGGCAGCCGTCATGGCGTGAACTTGCCCGCACTCGGTGGAAGAAAGCGTCGGTCGATGATATCCACGATGGTGGACCCTTCGCGGTCGTGCAAGGCTGCGAACGACCGTCAGTACTGCTCTGCTCCAATGCCATCGAGGCGCTCGCACTAATGCGAGAACGGTGTACGAACGCGGGGTACTGTTATATGAAGCACCGCGTCGTTCGGCTGCGATGGGACGGGAAGCTCGACCGCCTCACAACCAGGCTGATCGACCGTAGTCGACAGCTGGACAAGCGGCTGCTTCGACGGTACCGGAGATTCGGACATTACTGATATGTCAACGAGTTCATCCGGCATGGACCCAACGTGGGATGCGCACCCGGCGACGTGGCCGGTTCTGCTCACGGTCGACGAAGTGGCCGTCGTCCTGCGCACCACGAAGAAAGCGGTGTACGCGCTCGTCGCGAGAGGCCGTCTCCCTCGCGTCGAAGGCCTGCGGCCGCGTCTGCTCATCCCACGCGACGAACTGCTACACTTCTTGGGCCAGAAGTCCGCGCCATCGCCATGGAGGTAAGGTGATGAGCGTGAGAATTCGACCATACGTGAACGGAGGGTGGGAGGCGGACATCCGCCTCCTGCTGCCGGACGGTACCGCGATTCGAGAGCGTAAGAAGACACCCACCGCGAGCAAGAGTGCGGCGCTGCGGTGGGCAGAGGCGCGCGAACGTGTGTTGCTCGTCCAAGGAAAGCCCAAACCGATTAGAAGCCAGGAGGTGCAGCAGAAACCGACCCTCAAGGAGTTTGCGCCGCGTTGGGTGGACGGGTATGCCAAGGCGAACCGTCTGAAACCGAGCGGTATTGCCGCGAAGAAGACGGTGGTCAGCGTGCATCTGATTACGCTACTCGGCGAGAAACGGATCGACGAGATCACGACGGAGGACGTGCAACGGCTGAAGGCCGCTCTGTGCCATCGAGCGGCGAAGACGGTCAACAATGTACTAACGGTACTCAGCGTGATGCTTAGAACGGCCGTCGAGTGGGGTGTAATAGATCGTGTCCCGTGCGTGATCAAACTGCTGAAGACGGCGAAGGGGACTGCCGCATTTTACGACTTCGATGAGTACGAACGGGTCGTGGAAACATCGCATTCTGATGTAAACGCACATCTCGTGGCATTGCTCGGTGGTGACGCTGGGCTGCGGTGTGGAGAGATCATGGCACTGGAATGGAAGGACCTCGATTTGGCCAAGCGGCAGTTGTGCGTGGCCCGATCGGAATGGAAGGGCCAGGTGACCGTAACAAAGGGTGGCCGCATCCGATACGTGCCACTCACGAAGCGTCTCACCGGAGCACTCCGCCAATCGCGACATCTACGCGTCGGGCGCGTCGTCTGCGATAAACAGGGTCGACCATTAACGCAGAAGGTCATTCAGGTCATGATGCGGCGGGTCGCCCAGCGAGCAAACGTCAAGCCCGGCGTCCACATCCTGCGGCACACGTTCTGTTCGCATCTGGCGATGCGTGGTGCGCCGGCCAGAGCCATTCAAGAACTGGCAGGCCATCAAGACCTGGCTACCACCCAGAGGTACATGCACCTGAGCCCGGCGGCGCTTGATGCGGCAATACGGTTACTGGATCTTCCGACTGCAGGCGCATCGGGTGGAGAAATACGGGAGGCGGCGGGAAATCAGCCCTGAAATCGCCGATTTCCTAAGAAAAATGGTGGAGGCGGCGGGAGTCGAACCCGCGTCCGAAAGCACATCATCAAAGAAATCTACATGCGTATCCGCTTCCAGGTTCTCGTATCCAGCGTGAGGAAGCGGCCAAAACCGCCAGATACCAGACTCGGTAAATCTCGCCTCTGAACGCCGAGCCGCCGTTCAGAAGCCAGCCTGTTTAATGTCGTTCGGCCCCCAGCCACCAGGCGAGGCCGGGGCGAACGTCGTTGCTTAGTTAATTAAGCAGCGAGAGCGTACTGATTGTCCGCAGTTAACGGATGTTCCATCAGATTAACGAGTTAATGGTGCTCGGCATGCATTCCCTGAGTCCATACCTCCGTCGAAACCGGAACGCCCCCAGAGGCGTGACGTGATTTATTGTCTCACATCTACTCATCCTGAAGATTCAAACTCGACCGCGCGTCCATCGACGGCACCGGCTCGGACACCGCCTTCAGGGGCAGGGACACTCGGAACGTCGCCCCTTTGCCCTCGCCTTCGCTCTCACCATCAATCGTACCGCCGTGCATCTCGACGATATGACGCGCGATTGCGAGGCCCAGTCCAAGACCGCCGTGCAGGCGAGTCGTTCCGCTCTCAGCCTGGCGGAAGCGCTCGAACACGTGGGGCTTGAAGGTTGGCGGAAAGCCGATGCCGGTGTCGCTGACGATGATATCGATCTCGGTATCCCTTTGGACCACGCGCAGTTCGATGCGCCCACCCGGCGGCGTGAACTTCGCCGCATTCGACAAGAGATTCCACACCACTTGTTGCAGCCGGCTGGGATCGGCCTCCACTTCCGACAAGTGCAACGGGATCTTGCACTTCAGTTGCAGGCGTTTTGCATCGATGGCCGGCGCCACCGTCGCCACCGCGTCTTCCACGACCGACGCAAGATCAGTCGGTTGCACTCTCAAACGGGCTTTTCCGAGGATGATGCGCGAGACATCGAGCACATCCTCGACGATCTGCGCCAGCGACGCCGCGTTGCGATCGATCACCTCCAGCGCCTGGCCGACTTTCTCCGGTGAGACCGCGCCTGACTGAAGCATGCGGGCGTAGCCGAGCACCGCGTTCAACGGTGTCCGCAGCTCGTGCGAAAGCGTCGCCAGAAATTCGTCCTTCAGCCGGTTCGCGTTCTGGAGCTGCAGGTAGGACTGCGAGTTGTCGATGGCAAGCGCGGCGCGCGCCGCCACGTCCTGGGCGAGCCGCAGTTCGTCGTTGGAGAATCTGCGGCCTGACTCGGCGTTTGCGAGCGTGAATACACCCAGAACGCGATCGTGAACGATCATCGGCACCGACATATACGACACCAGGCCGAGCGAGCGCATTTTCTCGAAACGTTTATGATCGCCTTGTGCCGCAGCCACGATCATGTCATCAGTCAGCTCAGGGATAAACGACGGGACCCTCGTGCGAGCCACTGTGTGCGCACTTGACGGCGTTTGCGGATCCTCATACTCCCCTCTCACCTCTTGCGCAAGCTTCGCCCGGGCCGGATCAAGATGGACAAGCACCAGGTGTGCGAGCTCGCCTTCCTCGTTCACCAGGTCGATCGCGCAGTAATCGGCGATGGCAGGCGTAGCCGCCGCCGCGAGCGTTCTCAGCGTCTGTTCGTAGTCGAGCGATTGCGTGAGCGCGAGTGTGACCTGCGCGAGAAACGCGTCGCGGCGAGCAATTCTGTCGGCAAGCGCCTCGGCCTGCTTCCGCTCCGAAATATCACGTGCGATTTTCGATGCACCGATCACCGTGCCGTTCGCACCGAGCACTGGCGAAACGGTCAGCGAAATCGGGATGAGCCGCCCATCGCGGCTTTTCCTCACTGTTTCGAAATGATCGACGCGGCGGCCGGCGCGAATCGATGCGAGCACGGCGTCTTCCTCGGATTGGCGATCGTCGGGAATGATTTGCCGAATCGAACGGCCGATCATCTCGGCAGCGGTGAAACCGAACATCCGCTCTGCCGCGGCGTTCCACGACTGAACGATGCCGTTCAAGTCCTTGCTGACAATCGCATCGTCTGAAGACTCGATAATCGCGGCGAGCCGGCGGGCAATTCCATCGAGATGATCGGACACTGCATCAGACTAGTTGATGCGATCCGAGCCTGCAAGAAGAGAGGTTGGCGTCCGTCCCGCTCCTCGCCAGACCTGAGTGACTCAAAACAAGTCAACCGGGCACATTCGGTGCCCGTTGCGTTTAGTGCGCGTTGCGGCGCACTCCGAACATCGCCTTCACGCGCTCCACGCTGTGCTGCACTTTGCCAGGTATCGACTCGGACGCTCCGTACGCCGCCGCGCGCTCAGACGAAGTCTTCGCGTAAGGCACCATGAAGACGAGAATGGCGTAGAGACCGACCACCATGGCGGGCGGACGGTCGAACACGGCGATTTCGACGATCGCTGCGGCGACGAACGCGATCCTTACGAACGTCGGATCGAGGCTGAAGTACGCAGCGATGCCATTGCACAAGCCGCTGAGCATCGCCCCCTCACGAATCTGGTAGAGCCGCCTCGCAGTCTGAGCGTTCGTGGCGCCGCCCAGCGTGCTCGCCTCACCCACGTTCGGGGCGCCACCATCAACGGGCCCAATCTCCAGCAGCACCTGTTCGACGCCGGCCGTGGCCACCACCGTTCGGCCGGAATCGACATGCCTGGCGAACTTTTCCGCAACCGATTGCTCCAGGTCGCGAATGATCTCGCACTTGTCGGGGTTGCTTCCCAGCTGCGCCTCTGCCAGCTCGAGATAGGCGCGAAGGACCTCGTATCCGCGCTCGTCGAGTTGATACACCTGGCCGTTCAGGTTGATCGTGATCACTTTGTGCATGTTAAGCCTCGTCCGAGGTTGTCGAGCGTCTCGTTGATGTACTTCCAATATTCACTCAGCTCCTCGAGCTGCGATTTTCCTTTGGCGGTCAGCTTGTAATACTTCCGCGGCGGGCCTGCGTCGGATTCCTGCCAGTCGTAATCGACGGTACCTTCGCGCCGCATCTTGCTCAACAGCGGGTAGAGCGTCCCCTCTTGCGTCGCGAACTCGGTCGTGCTGAGCCGCTGCAGCATGTCGGCCACGTAGAGTTTGTCGCTCGCGACAATCCTGAGAATGAGAAACTCGAGCAAGCCTTTTCGAATCGAGGCGAACTTCTCGTGGATCTGGCTTGTGCCCATCAAGCTACCTTTTTATAACAAGGTAGCATAGTCGTAAAAGGGCCGTCAAGATGGGCCTGCCGGGCGCCGTGCTCCAACGTCCCGCATGATTCTCCGAGGACAGGGCACTAGGAATTCGGACTAAAATGTGAGACTTTAGGTGGATTCATGGCGAATCGATCGCGACCCTCCCAGCAAAAACGTCATAAAGAACGCGCTCGGCAGGAAAAGCAGAAAATGAAGTTCGAGCGCCGGCAGGAAGCCAAAGTCAATCGCGCTACTTCAGGTCCTCGTCCACCCGGTGAGGATCCCGACATCGCTGGCATCGTCCCTGGCCCCCAACCTCCACGGGACGACCAGATTCTGGACGACGACGAGGTCAGTTAGGCTTCGTTCGCCTTCCGATTCCGCTTACGACTTTCGAAGACCTCGAGAACGGTCTGTACGGCCTCGTTCTCTTTGTGTCGGAGTTCCCGTTGAATGCCAGGAATCATGTACCAGGCCCTAAGTGCTTTGTACACTTCATTTTCCTGGTTTTGCAGCTCTGATGGGCTTTTCTTGACGGGAGCGGGCATGCGCTAACTGTAACAAAAAAAGGGAGGACGGGCGAGAGGTAAGGGGCCGGAAGAGGGCCGGATTGTGCCGGCCCGCCTCCAAAAAGCGCTATCGACGCGGGTGTGAGGGCACTGACGCCATCGACACCGGCGCTGTCTGCGGTACGGCTTTTTCAACCGGTTTTTCCGCCGGTTTCTCCGCCGGCTTATCTCCGGGCGCTGCCGGACCCTTCAACGGCCAGTTCTTCGCGAGGTACTCGACGAGCACCTTCGCTTCTTCCTCGTTGACCTCAGCCCCCAGGTCGATCATGTTGACGACGACTTCGTGCCACTCTTCTGCACTGCGTCCAAACGTTGTCACCTGTTCAGGCGCGTGACAGGTGCTGCACTTTTTTTCGAGAATCTCTTTGCCCGGGCCGTCGGGAAAGCCCTGAGCGGCGACCGGATTAGCACACGCGAAAAACGCGGCGACGGCCAGGGGCAATAATGAGTGCTTAAGCATGATTCCTCCGCACCCCTCATTGTACTAGAAGCGCTTGGACCGGAAAAACTAAGGCGCACTTACTTGAGATTGTCTGTTGACGGCCGATGTCCGTTGACGGAGTACATCGCATCGCCGACTCCGCGACTCTCCGACTCCCCGACTCTCCGACTCTCCGACTCCTTCGACTCTCCGACTCCTTCGACTCTCCGACTCCTCGACTCCTCGACTCCCCCGGGACTTCCTCGACTCTTCCCACCTATTCGCCTCGAGCAAAAAAATATCCCGCGCTCTCCTCCACTTTCATCTGGCCGTCGAAGGTCTCGCTCAGGCGCCTTTCTGTAAGCATGTCGCGCTTGAAGCCGTCACCGGCAATCCGGCCGTTCCTCAACAAGATGACCCGGTCGATTTCGGGGATGATTTCCTCCACGTGATGCGTGATCAGAATCAATGTCGTGCCCTCCCGCGCGATGTTTCTGACCCGCTCCATGAAACGATGGCGGCCCACGACGTCGAGCCCGGTGGTCGGCTCGTCGAGGACAAGGGCGCGCGGCTCAGTCACCAGTGCTCTCGCCAGCAGCACGCGTCGAGCTTCGCCGCTCGACATCTCGTTCATCAGCCGCCGTGCGAGATGTCCCGCCGCCATCCTCTCGAGCGCCTCGACGGCTCGGCGGCGCATGTCATCGGACACGGCGCTGTAGCGCAGGATGCCCTGTGTGGCAACGAACCCTGAAAGCACAGCCGCGAGGCCGGTAATGCGCCCTTCGCTGTTGCCGCTGACGAATCGGTGATGCAGATCTGCCGACACAATGCCCAACTGGGGGCGCAGCTCGAACACATTCCAATTGTCGTCGCCAAACACGCGGACGGGCGAGGCATCCTCAGGTAGAGGAAGCGCACGCTCCTCGTGCGTGAGCAGACGGACCAGCACCGACTTACCCGCGCCGTTCGGCCCCAGGATGGCTGTGTGCTCGCCGACGCCGATTTTCAGCGTCAGCTGATGAAGAACTGTTGCATCACCTTTCTTGACACTGGCATTCATCAACTCGAGGACGGGTTGGCTCATCGCGCCGACATTCTATGTCACCGTAAAGTGAGGCCCGCGCGTAGAACCCCTCCGCCGGAGAGCTGCTCACCCGGCACGTAGCCCTGGGCCTTGTAGCCAGCCGTTATGTGAATGAGATCGGACCATGGCGATCGTAGAAACGCCGGCAGCGGTAGAGCGACAGTGGCCGTCGCGCTTGCGCCCGTGTGCAACGGATCCGAGGTCTCGTCGGCCAGGAGGTCTGGCTGACGCCAAACATCGATGCTTGCGCCGATACGAAGCGCCTTGATGCGCAGCACATCGGCCACCTGCGCCTTCACGCCCCAGGTCGTGGTTGCGCCGGTGTTTCCGACCCGGAACACGACGTTCGTCAGCCTTCGCTGTCTGCGCTGTGCCCTTGCAGTTGTCTGAAATGACGTGCGAACGCTCCATTCCGCCCCGTAAGGTGCGAGCGCATAGCCCAGCGACGGCAGCACACGAACCATGCGTCCCAATGGAATCAGCGGCATCGGACCAGTCGTGTTTCCATCACCGATGTATGACGCGGTAACACCATAGAGTGCGTAGTACAGAAGCGGATCGGCCAGCGCGAGCAGGGCGCGCTGTTGCACGTAGCGCCGCGTCAGGGGGGAGCACGGTGCGCGACACGCGTCCTCGAATAATTCGAGAAAGTCCGCAACGTCGTGACCCTCAGAAGAGTTGGGCGACGCCGTCAGGATGTAGGTCATGCCCGTGACGCGCGACTCGAAGTACAACCACGCCTCCCGATAATGAATGCGGCCGCGGGCGACGGCGTGGTCGGTGATGGCATCGGCCAGCGAGTGCTGTGCTTCGATGCCAGACGAGGACGCAGTCAGATGCGCGAGGGGAGAAATGGGAAACCGGCCGGTAAACCTCGTGAAGGCATCACCAGAGCCATACGGAATTGGCGGGTCGAAACCGTAGCCGATACGGCCATCGCCCAGCTCTCGAAATCGCGCGCCATGCCCGAAGACCTCGTGAGCGACCACCATCAGCATGTGATCCTGCGGCACGTCGAGGGCCAGGAATTTTCCTGCCCGATAAAGAATTCCAAGCGCGAGCTTTGGTCGAGTGCGCTCTGCTCCGAGCTTGCGAGGCAGCCATCGGTCTTCGGTGGTCGCGAGAGCATTCTGAAGCGTCACCAAATTCTGCGCACCAGCTTCGGGCGTCATGTATTGATCGAACACAACCGTGTACGGGATCGATATCTGTGCCGCGGCCGGGCCGGCGATAGCGATCATGAGACACGCAACGATAGCGACGCGCATCAGACGACTATAGACCATCGACTGTCGCTGACGGTCAGTTGGTACCGCAGTTGCACATCAAGCTGTGCGGAAGGAGTAACGGAATGAGACGAGACGAACCGAACACGACGTCGGGTAAAAAGCCGGCTGAAGGGCCGCGCGAAAATGTCAACGTCGAGGAGCCCGAACGGGAACACAAGGCCGGCGTGGACGACTTCAAGTCGAAAGTGGACCTGCCCGGCAAGACAGACTCGGGCCCTGAGCCAGATGTGTTTGGAGGGGAGATTCCACCGCAGGACTAGATACCAAGATTCGCTATTCCGCCACCGCCTTCCAGTTCTTCATCAAATACTCCGCTGTCCTCCACGCCAGGGCCTGTGCGGTGAGCGTCGGATTGTGTGCGCCACTCGTACCCATCAGCGATGCGCCCAGAATACCGAGATTCGGCGTTTCATGTGCAAAGCCCCACCGATTGACGACATTCGTTTCGGCGTTGTCTCCCATACGGGTGCCGCCATACGCGTGCGTTGACGGACCCATCGTGCCCAGTGGATTTCGGATGACGTCGGTGGCGCCGGCCGCCCGATACCACTGCTCCATCTTGTCGCCCACGAACGTCGTCGCCTTCCGCTCGTTGTCTTTGAAATCGGCGGTGATGCGGCACACCGGCAGACCCAGCGGATCTTTTACTGTGGGATCCAGATCGAGATAGTTGTCCTCATATGGAAGCGTCGTCTTCTGGATGTAGGCGCCATGCCACCGATCGGCGTTCTGCTTGATGAACGCCTTCCACTTCGATCCCCACGACGGCGCCTTCCCGAACATGTTCATGCTTGCGGCGCCGATAGGACGCCGATCGGAATAGACGAAAAGGTTGCCTCCACCAATGAAATCGAGCGTCGAGTGATCGAAATTGTCATCGGCGAAATCATCAACGGCGACACCCTGAGCCGGCAGGCCGTACCAGTTGTTCAGATTCATCGGAAACAACGCCTGCACGCTGCCACCGGTCGCGTGCGTGATGTAATGTTTCCCGACCTGCCCGTGATTGTTCGCCAGGCCGTTTGGAAATGCCTTCGACTTCGACAGCAGCAGCGTCCGCACGTTTTCGTAGGTGTACATCGCGAGCAGCACCACGCGCGCGGGCTGAACGAACACCTCGGTGCCCTTCACATACGTGACACCCGTGACGCGTCCGTTGCCATCGACGTTCACTTCAGTCACGTGTGCTTCGGTCACGATCTCGAGCCGCCCGGTCTTCTGAGCCTTCGGAATCGTCGTGACGGCCGTCGATCCCTTGGCGTTGACGTGACATCCGCCGCGCGCACAGAAGCCGTGATATGCGCAGCCGGAGCGACCCTCATAGCTTCGAGTATTGATGGCGGCAGGCCCGGGAAACGGATTCCACCCGAGTCCGCGCGCCGCGCTCGCCATCTTCTCGTGCCAGTCGGTCCATCGCAGTGGCGGCATCGGATACTCGCGACGCCGGGGAGCTTCGAAGATGTTCCCACGCCGATCGATCTTGCCGTTGATGTTGCCGGCCTTTCCCGACACGCCGAGCTCGTGTTCGACGATGTCGTAGTACCGCTCCAGCTCGTCAGCACCGAACGGCCAGTCCTCAACTGTGGAGCCGGCGGGAATCCGCGACGCGCCATATCGTCTGGTCGTCTCACTCACTACCTTGAAGTCCCATGGACTGAGCCGCCAGCTCTGCGCCCAGTAGTGGAGGGAAGTACCGCCGACGCCGTTCATCATCGGGTGGAATGCCGGTCGAGCCGAATATGTCGCCGACGCGTTCGGCCGGTGGGTCGGCACCTCGCGATTGGCCTTCTGCACGGAGTGTGGCCACGCACGATAGTTGTTGCGCAGCTCGTCGGGCGCGAAGTCCTTAGGTGTGAGCCATGTGCCGGCTTCAAGGCCAATGACGCTGACACCTGCCTGTGCCAGCGGGAGTGCGGCGACGCCACCGGCGGCGCCCATGCCAACAACGACGACGTCTGTTGGTTTCAGGTTAGTGGGCATTGGCCGCCCCCATCGTGCTCGCGAACATCGCGTACTCGTATGCCGACCGCCGGATTGGCTTCGCATACTCCGCCATGCGCTGGTCGGCAGCGGTCACGTTGAGACGCACGCCCGGATATCCGAGCAGATCCCATCCGACAAAGTTTGTGTTTCCTCCGTACGCCGGATCGCAGAACGTGCCCTGGATTGTGTGCGTGCGCACGAGGGCGAAAAACGGCGTCTGCTCGATTGCGGCAAGCACGCTGTCCTGGTCGGCCGCCGCAAGGTCGACGAAGCGTCGCCCGTTTCTGGCTCGTGCGGCCTCGTCGATCTCGGCGAGACCCGCCTTGTAAGCTTCGCGCGTTCCCGCCAGCCATCCACCAAGCGCGCGATCGATGTACACCGACGCCCGCGCTTCGGCGGCCCCAGGGCCGTTTTCATCGGTAGGTATGAGTCGAGCGCAGACCGCGGCCAAGGTGGCCGTTTCGGCTGCCGTCAGGGTCGGGGATTGCGCAAGAACCTGGCCGGACCGAAACCCGGCGATTCGAGCTTCCTGGGTGAACGACAACACGCGGCTGAGTTCGGGAAGAGCCAGCACCGCGGCCCCCGCTATGCCCATCCGTTTCAGGAGCTCGCGACGGGAAACTGCGCCTTCAGTATTCATCTTGCCTCCCGGTGTGCACATTATAGGTGGCAGATTTCAGATTTTAGTTTCCAGATTTTAGTTTCTAGATTTTAGATGCCAGATTCAGTAGAGTGACTGCTTCCGCCAATCGTAGAAGGAGCGTTTATGAAAGCAGTGGTTTGTCTGATGTTCGCGTGCGTGCTCTCGACGGCGACAGCTCAGGCGCAGGCGCCGGCCGCCCCAGGTGGGGGTGGGCAGAAGATTCCGCTCAGCGAAGGGCTCAGGCGGTCGTACAACACCCTGAAGATGAATCTCACCGAAACTGCGGAGAAGTTTGGCGAAGCCGACTACAACTACACTCCCTCTAAAGACATTCGCGTGTTTGGCGCGCAGCTGGCGCATGTCGCCAACTCGCAGTTCAACGCCTGTGCCGCGGCCAGAGGTGAGGCCAATCCGAACCAGGGCCAAAACCTCGAGCAGACGAAGAAGACCCGCGAAGAGATCGTCAAGGCTCTCGCCGATTCGTTTGCGTTTTGCGATCCCGCGTTTGCCAACCTCACGGATCAAAGTGCGGTGGAGCTGGTGAAGCAGGGCCAGAACGAGGCCTCCCGCGGAGGCGTTCTCACGAACCTTATCGTTCATGGTAACGAGGAGTACGGCATTCTCACGGTTTACATGCGTACAAAGGGCATGGTTCCGCCATCGACCGAGCGCGGCATGCGCGGTCGTGGGGCAGGGCAAAAATAGCGGTTCAACGTTCTGGGTGCTGGGTTCTGGGTTCGGGTTCGGGTTCAGGGTTAGCGGTTCTGGGTTCGGGGTTCCAGAAGGTACGAACCTCGCACCGAGCACCGGAACCTAGAACCGCAGAACCCAGAAACCCCGAACCGCTGTGTTCCGAATCTACCCCGGCATCGGAGTTGCTCGCGGTCCGCACATGAAACTCCACCTCAAACGTCTTTCAGAGCAGGTCATCGTCATCACCGGTGCGTCCAGCGGCTTCGGCCTTACAGCGGCCGAAATGGCTGCAGCGGCAGGGGCTCGCGTCATCCTGACATCGCGAAATGAGCAGGAGCTGCTCGAGGCGGTCAATCGCATTCGCTCCAAAGGTGGCCGAGCATCGCACGTCGTCGCGGATGTCGCGAATCCCGACGCGGTTGACTCGATCGCCAACTTCGCCATGGAGCAGTACGGCCGCATCGACACGTGGGTCAACAATGCCGGCATGGGCATGTATGGAAAGCTGACGGAGACCCCGCTCGCCGATAAGCGACGCCTGTTCGAGGTTGCTTTCTGGGGAGTCGTTCATGGGTGCCGCACGGCCGTTCGTCACCTTCGAACAGGCGGAGGCGCCATCGTCAACGTCGGCTCGGTGGCGTCCGATCGAGCAGCACCGATGCTCGGCATCTACTCCGCTGCGAAACATGCCGTAAAAGGCTACACAGATGCGCTCCGCATGGAGCTCGAACACGACGGCCTTCCGATTTCCGTTTCGCTCGTGAAGCCTGCCTACTTTTACAGGCAGTTCACCAAGCGCGAGCGCTCGGAGATGGACGCGGGACCGGAGTTCATTCCGCCGGTCTACCCACCCGAAGCGGTCGCCCGCGCGATCCTGAAGTGCGCCGAGCATCCGATGCGTGATCTGCTGGTCGGCGGTTCTGCGAAGGAGTTCGGTCGCATGGGCACGATGGCGCCTCGCGCGACGGATAGATACCTCAAGGCGAGAGGCTTCAGGCAACAGAAGCGCCGCGCCCGTCACGACGGTGTCGACGCTCTCTATGTCGCTCAGCGCGACGGCCGAAAGCTCGGCCCAACGTCGCCGCACACGATGGGGACCAACGCCTACACACGCCCTTCGACGTCAACGGTCGGCCGCACGCTTCCGTTGCTTGCGGCGGGCGCGATTGCTGCCGGTATGGCTTTGAGATGGGGTAAAAGCAAAGGCTAGAGACGCCGTTACCAGCCCGCACCTCTTCCGGCGGACGTGCGCTTGATGTGTCCGGCCGGCTCTGCGAAGCGCAAAATCATGTCTCGCAGGCGCCGGTTGTAGTCCCAGGGCCCGAGCCCGATGCCGCGGACGTTTCTGAACGCTTCGCCTTCTTCGTCCCAGCCAGGTTCAAAGTCCGGATTGCGCTCTGCGAGAATTTTCACTTCGCCTGTTTCGCCGTGCAGGTTCACTTTGATGTCGCGCAGGGTTTTCTTCTTGCCGCGATCTGACGTCAGCGTGACCGGATTCGCGAGCTTGAACCAGAGCACCCAGTTTCCAGACCGCAGTTCGTTCACGCTGCTCCACGGAATCGTCAGCATTGGCGAGACCGATGAGCCCGGGCATCCGGCAGTCGCATCGTAAAACGCAAGCTCTGTCGGTTGCGGGAACTGCGCATATCCGAGCCGCCTGTCAATTGGTCCGGTAAACTGCCCCATCCGGTAGATCCGCAGGGCATCGCGGCCGAACGCCATCAGAAAGTAGCTCTTGTAGTCGACATCGTAGAGGGTCGCGGTCCACACGACGACGCCGCCCTCCGCTGCAACGCGTGTCCATGCGTCGATCGCCTCGCGCTCACGGCCGAGGATCGCGTACTGCCGCGCGAGGATGCTGTGCGCCATCATGTTGCGCGGATCCCGTTCGAGGGCGCGCTCGGCCAGCTCTTGCACATCCAGATTCAGGTAGCGGAGTGTGCTGATATGTTGGTTGATGCGAAACGCATCCCAGAAATCAGCCCGGTCGGTCAGCAGCGTGCGCGCCTGGCCGATTGTCGCCATCTCGTAGCTCTGCGCATCGATCGCGCGACGATCGCAAGTGAGCGCAACCTCGGGTTCCTTTTGATGTTTTGCGATTGCCGGTGTGAAGAGAAACGAAACAACGCTCAGGCACAGCGCCGTCTTGGACCGGGCGCGCAGTAACATTGGTCCTCCCAAAAAGGGTCTGACCTTCGCCACAGCAACCCGCATGCCGCAACAGCCATGTGAATTCCCGAGCAAAATCAAGCGATTTCGCCGCTCACTGTTCCCAGTTTGGGACGGTCTAGTACCGATTGTGCGGAAGTGCCTCCTAGAAACCACGCCGCCGCACGTCCACCAGGACCCGATGCTGGCATTCCGTTGCGGATGCGCACGCGCCAGATGCTCGCGGATCTCGCGTCGACCGCCCAGCTCGTCTGGTCCGCCAGTCCGGGCCTCTTCTCGCTGATTCTCTGTCTCAGCATTCTGCTCGCGCTCGTACCAGCGGCAACATTGTGGGTAGGCAAGCTGCTCGTCGACGAAGTTGCCAGGGCCATCGCCGGCCAACTGCAAAACGCCGACGCGGCTTACGGCCGGCTCGTGATGCTCCTGGCCTTGCAGGTCGGCATCGCGATCGCTTCGTCACTCCTGCAGACGATCTACAACACGTCGCGGGAACTCTTGGGCGACACACTACAGAACCGCATCAGCCTCCGGATTCTGCGTAAGGCGGCGGCGCTCGACGTGGAAAGCTTCGAGAACGCCGAGACCTACGACGCGCTCCGCAATGCCTACAACGAGGTCGGCTCGCGGCCTCTCGGCGTGATGTTCCAGGTCATCGGGATCGGCCAATCGCTGATTACTCTGACGTCGATTGGCGGCCTGATGGCACGCCTTGGATGGCAGGTCCTGCCGCTCGTGCTCGTCGCCAGCATTCCCGGCGTCATTGTGTCGAGCCGATTTGGCGCCGAGGGATATCGAGTGATGCGGCGCCGCGCGACCGATGCGCGTCACCAGAACTATCTCGGCTCAATCCTCACGTCGGACACGCTCGTCAAAGAAGTTCGGCTGTTCGGGTTCGAGCGATACCTGCTCGAAGGCTGGCAGGATTACTACCGGAAGTTCCGGGCCCAGTTTGTCAGCCTGCTCCGCAGGCGCAGCGCATGGGGCCTCGCCGCCACGCTCGGTTCGTTGCTCTTAATCGCGGGCGCCACTCTCTCCGTGCTGCGCCGGGCGGCGAACGGAACGATCACGGTCGGCGACTTCTCGCTCTTCATCGGTGGGATCGTGCAAATTCAAAGTCAGTTCACGACACTGCTCAACAGCGTGACCGGCATCTACGAGAGCCTGCTGTACATGCGGAACCTCTTCGAGTTTCTCGAGCTGCCGTCTCGGAATCTCGACGAAGGCGAGGAGTGGCGCGGGCCGATCGATTCCATCGAATTCGAGGGCGTCAGCTTCCGATACCCGCTGAGCGACCGCGAGGTGCTCTCAGACGTGTCATTCACGATCGGCAAGGGGCAGGCGCTCGCACTCGTCGGCGAAAATGGCGCCGGCAAAACGACGGTCGTCAAGCTCGTCACCCGCCTGTTCGAGCCAAGCGCCGGCCGCATTCTTCTCAACGGCATCGACGCCTCGCGCTTCAGCCCGCGCAGCGTGCAGCGCGAGATGAGCATCATCTTTCAGGACTACGGCCAGTATCAGATGACGGCCCGAGAGAACATCGGTCTCAGCCGCACCGACAAGATGCACGAGGATTCCGCGATTCAGCACGCGGGAGAACAATCGGGAGCGGTGGCGGTGGTGCACGATCTTCCTGAGGGTTACGAGACGATGCTCGGGCGGTTGTTTCCCGGCGGGCGTCAGCTGTCGGGAGGACAATGGCAGAGGCTCGCACTCGGGCGCCTGTACTTCCGCCCGGCATCGGTTCAGATTTTCGACGAGCCTACAGCGGCGCTCGACGCCATCGCGGAGGCCGCGATGATCGATCGCCTGCGCGAGCACGGGGCCAATCGCATCACTCTTCTGATTTCGCATCGCTTCTCGACCGTTCGGATGGCCGAACGAATCATCGTGCTGCACGACGGCAAGGTCGTCGAGTCCGGCTCGCATGCGGAGCTCGTCGCCCAGCACGGCGTCTACGCCAAGCTCTTTGAGCTGCAGGCGCGCGGGTACCTCCAGTCGACACCGATAAACTGACGCGGCCGTCACACAGCGCCACGAGTAACCCGCAGTCGTTCCGCTCTAGATCCTATTGATACGTAATGACTTAGGGCGCTTACAGAAGTATTACAAACGTCGCAGGCCCGCCTTGCTATCGTCTTGGTGCCATTCTTCCGACAAACATCAGGAGCTGAAAAACTTGTCAACCGTCGCAGCCCAGCCTGGGCGCTACAGCAAATTGTCGTGGTCGACCGCCTTCTTCATGACGCTCTTCCATATCGGGGCGGTATGGGCACTCATTGATTTCACCTGGGCCGGGCTCGCGGTTTTTTTCGTCACCTACTACATTTCGCTCTCGCTCGGCATCGGGATGGCGTATCACCGGCTGCTCACTCACCGGTCATACAAAACACCGAAATCGATCGAATACTTCCTGACGCTTTGTGCCACGCTCGCCCTCGAAGGCGGACCGCTCTTCTGGGTGGCCACTCATCGCAAGCACCATCAGCACTCTGACACCGATCACGATCCCCACACGCCGCTGCACGGCGGGTGGTGGGCCCATATGGGCTGGATCCTGTTTGGCGATGCGATGCACAACGACAACACCATCACCGCGAAGTACGCGCCCGACCTCGGCAAAGATCCTTTCCACGTCTGGATCAGCAAATATCACTGGATTCCTCTGACCGCGCTCGGCTTCCTTATGCTCGCCATTGGCGGGTGGAACTGGGTGCTGTGGGGCATCTTCCTGCGCACCACTGTTGGACTGCACGTCACGTGGCTCGTGAACTCGGCGACGCATATGTGGGGATCGCGCCGCTTCAACACGCGTGACGACTCGCGCAACAGCTGGTGGGTGGCGGCGCTGAGCTTCGGCGAAGGCTGGCACAACAACCATCACGCGCATCCGACGTCGGCCGCTCATGGCCTGGCGTGGTACGAGCTCGACATCACCTACTGGCACATTCGAGCGCTCGAAGCACTCGGGCTGGCGTCGCAAGTTCGACGAGCGTCGATCGATTCCGATCTCGAAGCAGCGGCGTAAGATCTACGGATCTAAAGATCTAAGATCTAAAGATCTATGATCTGAAGATCTTTAGATCTTCGATATAGTACCGCCCATGTCCGTCGCCCCCGGGCGCCAGGGCGTCATCGCCTTTTTCGTCACCTTCTGCGTCTGCCTGGTCGCGCTGGCCGTCGCGCTCAACGTCGGGTGGGTCGTCCTGACGCTGCGCGAGATCGTGCCGTTGCTCCTCGGCAGCCTCGTATTTGCCGCCATCATCACCGGCCTCATCCTCAACACGACGTTTCTCGTCCGCGAAATCCGGCTCAACGAGCAACACGACGCTTTCGTGAACGCCGTCACTCACGAGCTGAAGACCCCGGTCACCTCCATCCGCCTCCACCTCGAGACGCTCAAATCGCGCGGAACGGTGGTGGACGAGGCCAAGCGCCACGAGTTCTACGACGTGATGCTGCAGGACAGCGATCGCCTGATGCATCTGATTGAGCAGGTCCTTTCGGCCAGCCAGAAGGGCCGCGTGTCGTTTCAGCAGGTGCGCATCGATTTGCGAGCGCTCGCCGATGAGTGCATTAAGGAAACGAAGTCGCAGCGGCACCTGCCGGCGAACGCACTTCAGTTGATCGCCTCACCGCAGGATCCCATCGAAGTGTTCGGCGATCCCGATCATCTGCGCGGCGCAATCCTCAACCTGCTGGACAACGCCGTGAAGTACTCGCGCGAGAACGTCCGCATCGAGGTTGAGGTCGCCAAGGGCGAGCAGGATGTTGCCGTCGTCCGCGTGCGCGATCAGGGCATTGGCATCCCACCGAACGAAACCAAGCGGATTTTTGGACGCTTCTACCGCACGCCGTGGGCATTGACGCAGCGGGTCAAGGGCACAGGCCTCGGTCTGTTCATCGTCGCGCAGACCGCGAAGCGGCACGGCGGCCGCGCATTTGCGCAGAGTGAAGGCGTCGGCCGCGGTGCGACATTCACCCTCGAGCTGCCGTCGGCGCCCACCGTGCGCTCGTTTCCTTTCTGACGATGTCCAGGCTCCTGATTGTCGAAGACGAAGCTCACATCGCATCAGGCCTGTGCTTCAACCTCGAGGCTGACGGCCACGAGGTGACGCTTCGAGACAACGGCGAAGCGGCGCTCGAAGCGATCGAGTCCGACCCGTCGCGTGTCGACCTCGTGGTGCTCGACGTGATGCTGCCCGGCATCGATGGCTTTACTGTGGCATCGCGCATGCGCGCGAAGGGCTGGCAGACGCCGATTCTGATGCTCACCGCGCGCGGCCGTGCCGAAGACGTGCTTCGCGGGTTCGAAGCGGGGGCCGATGATTACCTGCCGAAGCCGTTCGAATTGGCGATTCTGATTGCGCGCATCAACGCACTGCTCCGCCGGCATGCGTGGCATGCGGCCGTGCGGGGGATTAATCATGCGGCACCCCCGTCGCCCGTCACAACTCGGGATGTGTTCAGGTTCGCGGGCAAACTCGTCGACTTCGACGCGCAGGAGCTGCAGGCCGCCGGACGGAACTACCCGCTGACGTTGATGGAAGCGAATCTGCTGCGCTACCTGGTGCAGCACGAAGGGAAGGCGGTGTCGCGCAAGAACATGCTCGAGGATGTGTGGAATCTTCGCGAGGACACCGATACGCGCGCCATCGACCACTTCATCGCGCGCCTGCGTAAATACATCGAACGTGAACCGTCACGGCCGCAGCATCTGCTCACCATCCGTGGCGTCGGGTATAAGTTCGTGGCCACGCCCAAATAGCATTGCCACATTTACGATTGGCAATCGCCCATTGATTGACAATTGCTCAACAAATTCGGCAATCGCCAATTGTAAATATGGCAATGCTAATTCGCGCTAGCGAATCTCAAAAGCCGCCATTTCCTGAAGATTTCGCACTAGAAGCTTGCCTTCGGCGATCACCGGGTGATTCCACGTCTTCCCTTCTATGGCCGAGAAGCGCGCGAGCTCTTCATGACGGGCGGGCGTGGCGCTCACGAGCACGACGTCGCCGTCCTCGGTCAGAACGATCAGGTGATCGCCTGCGAGCACGATCTGGCCGAAGCCATAACGGCCGCCCTTCCAGTTCTGCTCGCCTGTGACGGCGTTCACGCTGGCGAGAATGGATTCATCGAGCCCGTAGATGTGCCCGTTGTGCAAAACAGAGCTCGTGAACTTGTTGTTCATCCGCTGGTTTTCCCAAATCGTTTTCGCCTGGACGCCTCCGCCGTCCGGCACCAGCTCGAACACTGCGGCGCCATGGCCGTATCCGGCGGAAATGAAAATCAGATTGCGCCCGTTGTGCGTAAACGGGATCGGTTGCGAGACATTGATGCCGCTGAATGTGCTCCACGGGTAATGCCACAGGAGCTTGCCGTCTTCCACCGTCAACCCCATCACACGCTCGGCCGAGACCACGAGAATCTGCCGAACGCCGCCGATCGTGGCGAGCATGGGCGACGTGTACGAAGCTTCGTCGCTCAGCGCCTTCCAGATGGGATCGCCGCTCATTTTGTTGTAAGCCACGACCGAATTGCCGCGTCTGCCACCTGGCAAGACGATGACCTTGTCGTCAACGATGAGAGGCGACGCAGACATGCCCCAGCTCAAGTTCGAGGCGTTGTTATCGGCCAGGATGTTGCGACGCCACAGGAGGGTGCCTTTTGCCGCGTCCAGCACGCGCAGTTCACCTTCGGCGCCAAGCGCGTAGATTCGACCCTGGTGATAGGTGGGCGTCGCGCGCGGGCCGTCGCCGCCCATCGATTCCTGAAAATTGGCCGTCCACGCATTGGTCCACAGTTCGCGTCCAGTTTGCATGTCATACGCGGCGACGACTTCCTGGTTGCGGCGCTGCTCGATCGTGAAGGCTCGGCCTTCCGCGACGACAAACGAGGCGTACCCGCCGCCAACCGGTTGCTTCCACACCTGGCGCAGCCCTTCGCGCGGCCAGGTCGTACGAATCGGCGTCGCCGTGTACCGACCGTCACGGTTCGGTCCTCGGAAATCGGTCCAACTTTCACTAGATGCGTTGGGCTTGTCACGCCGTAAATCGTCTGGATTCGACTGAGCGAAGGCGGGTGCGTTGGGTGCGTTGGGTGCGGTAGGTGCGTTAGGTGCGGTAGGTGCGTTAGGTGCGTTGGGTGCGTTGGGTGCGCCGGGTGCGTTAGGTGCGCCTTGTGCGCTCGCCTGCGCGATCGACGTCGTTGCCGTCGTGCCAATCTCACGCTGGTGCTCCCGGTCGGCCTCAAGCGCGGCCTCGTTCGATCGCGAGACAAAGCGCGGCCAGCCACTTCCGCCGCGCTGCAGCCGAAAGCCGGCGGCTGCCAGGCCGGCGACGACGAGCACGACGCTGAGTAACAGGACTCCCAGTTTTCGCATCACTTGAGTATGACGTTGGTCGCGGTCGATGGGCAATGGGCTAAAGACCATCGACGATGGACTCGAAAATGTCTGAGCTCGGGATATTCGACAACCACGGTCCAAACGCCTGTCGAAACGCCTCGACGCCAAGGATGCGATCGACGTCCGGCAGGTCGAGGAAATGACGATTGATTGAGACGTGCTGCGTGCGATGGGCGCGCAGCGCCGCCGCTTTCACGTCGCGGTACTTCGACGTGTCGATTAGAAAATCGATGCCTGGCTCTCGGGCAAGATCCGGTGACTTGGGCGCGTCCCATGGCATGACGGGCGGCACCCACAGCAGGCGCTGCACGCGATGTGGACGTCCCGTTTCCGGGTACCAGCGTGGGTCTGCCGCCGCAGCAATCGCATCGCTGGCAAACCGCGAGATCGCGACGTGATCGGGATGCAGGTTCGCGCCGTTCGGGTCGAATGTCACCACCACCTGAGGGCGATGCGCCCGAACCGCCTCAACAAGCTCACGTCGAATCTTGTCGGGCGGCGCCTCGGCGAGGTGCTTGTCGCGATAGTCCAGAAGGGTCACATGTGCGATGCCGAGAATGCGCGCCGCTTCGCGCAGCTCGGCCTCGCGCCGCTCCGGCAGATCGTCCCGGCTGCACAGCACAGGTTCGCCGGCACGACCCGCATCGCCGCGCGTGGCCGTCACGATGGCGATGTCGGCACCGATGTCTGCGTACATCCGAGAGATCCCCGCAACCCCAAAGCTCTCATCGTCGGGGTGCGCGTATACGTAAAGAAGTCTTCGCTGCAACATTTGGGCGGTTGCTAATCATCGCCTATTCAAGGCATCGCCGCTCCACTTCGAACTACAATGGTTCGGTTGGCCAAGCCCAAACCGAGACCTAGACATGGCGCGCGATCCAGGATGGCCGGGCGCCTCAAGGCCGCAGCGATCTGGCTGGGCGTGCTTGCGGTCATCGGCGGCATTTTCTATGGACTCGCCAATACATCCGGCATCGCGTACGGCGAGCGGCAGCTCGTCGCCATCGATTTCAGCTCCCTGAATAGCAGTCAGAAACGATCGGCGCTCGTCGAAGCCAATGCCGATCGCTGCACCTGCGGATGCGGAATGACGCTCGCGCAATGCGTCGCCACCGATATGACCTGTCCGGTCCGCGAAAGCAACATTACGAAAATTCGCGGCATGGTGCAGAAGGCCCTAAACTCGGGAAGCGGTTCGTGAGGAAGGTTCCTTTGACAGTAATGACAAACTACAAAAGTCCAGCTCTTCTCATGATCGCGCTGGCCGTGCTTGCAGCCGGCTGCAACAATAGCGACAACAGCAATCCGAACGACCCGTCACAGGTGAACATCGAGTTCACCACGACCGATCTCGTCGTCGGCACGGGCAATCAAGCCGTCGCCGGCAATACCGCGACGGTCAACTACACAGGCTGGCTGTATAACGGGGGAAATCCCGAGAGTAAAGGCACGCAGTTCGATACGAACGTGCGGCCGGGCGGTGTTCCTCTCGTGGTCCTGATTGGACGCCTGGCAACCCTTCCCGGATTCGAGCAGGGGCTCCTCGGCATGAGAGTGGGTGGCAAGCGTCGAATGTACATTCCATCGAATCTCGCCTATGGGCCACAGCCTCCCAATGGCAGCGGTATACCGCAGAACGCCGCTCTCGTGTTCGAGGTCGATATGCTGAGCTTGGTGCAGCAATGACGGCCCACTAACCACCAACCACTAACCACTAACCGCACATGCCAAAGAATGCACTCCTCGCGCTTATCGCAATCCTGCCCTTTGTCACCAATTGTGGCGGAAGCAATCAGCCCGCGGAACAGCCCGCACCCGCCCCACAGACAGCGGCACCAGCACCCCAGCCGTCGGCCCCCGCGCCGGCTACCGACGCCGTGAAGCCCGCAGAGATGCCTGCAGCACCTCCAAATACGGTCGGCCCGGCAGGCACTCCTCCGCCGGCGCCAGTGGCCCCGGCGCCGAAGCCGGCCCCCTCAAAGCCCGCTGCACCCGAGCGCCCGGCATTTACGAGAACGGATCTGCAACCGGGCACCGGCCGAGAGGCTCAGAAGGGCGCGCGACTGCAAGTGCACTATGCGGGCTGGCTTTACGATCCGAGCCAACCCGGTATGAAGGGCCGCATGTTCGACGCCTCAAAAGACCGCGGACCGTTCGATTTCGTGCTCGGCGCAGGACAGGTGATCCCGGGATGGGATCAGGGATTCGTCGGCATGAAGGTCGGCGGCCGGCGGCGGCTGATTATTCCGCCCGATCTCGCCTATGGCGTGGAGGGCGCCGGCGGCGGCATCATTCCGCCAAATGCAACGCTGTTATTTGAGATGGAATTGCTCGATGTCCAGTAGGCAGTTCGTCTCAACGCGAAGGCGCTAAGCCGCAAAGATCTTTCTTCAAGAAAACCAGAGAACTTGGCGTCTTTGCGTTGGAGCAACCTCAGGGCACAAACGTGAATTTCGCGAGGTTCGTCACACCGTTCGCCCAACCGAGCAGCGTGGCGCCTGGCGGACGGACGTGCGCACTGATGCGCACGTAGTATTCACGGTGTGGATCCAGCCGTGACGTGCGGCACAGCGCAAGCTTGTCTAGCGAGGTCAGCCACGCTTTCGCCACCGATTCGCTCTCGGTCGTGAGCGCATCGATGACGCGTCCATCCACGGTGCGAGACAGATGGTGTGTGCGCGTCAGCGTGTCGTACTGATCGACGCTCGTGACCACGACCGACGCAATCGTCCGATCGACCCACGCCGGCACGATCATTTTCAAATCGACGCTGTAGGTAAACGTGGTTCTCACGCCGCCGCTGATGACCTGCCGCACCTCCTCGGTGTACCCGTTGTCCAGGTCGATCGACACGATCACCTGATCCTCGCGCACGAGCGGCACGATTCGCAGCGTTCCTTCCGCGTAGGCAACCGCACCCGCCATCGTCACGACCAGTGCGAACATCAGCACCGAGCACCTGGATCTCAGATTCCAGTTTCGAGCTTTTAGGTTCCAGATTCGTGTTATCACGCTAATACCTCAACGCTACCGACATCGTCGCGCGCCACAATGAAAGCTGCTCTTCGCCCAGACTGTTGCCGAGGGTTTGACCCTCGCCCCGGTAATGTACTCAACCGGCGAACGTCCCAATTCATTCCGACACGGTTGCTGAGAAATCCCGTCACGCCACCACCGAGGCTCAAGGTCGGAAGCGTCCGATTGTGGCGCGTGCCACCAATCTGCCCGAGCAGGTCCACATGCATCAGGCCAAAGCCCCCCGAAAAATACGGCCGCAATCCGTAACCGGCCATCCGCCGTGGCATCGCGATCACCACGTTACCCGTCAGCGTCGTCACAGCGCTCTGGATCACCAGCGGATCCCGCAGGTCGGGAGCTTCCTCGGTCTGAAAAAACCCCGGCGCACGACCGAAATCGGCTTCCACCCCGAAAATCTCACCGAGCCAGCCACCTGACACGCCGATCGTCACGTTTTCGTTGTCTATCGCATTCTCTGGATCAACGAACGTCGTCGCACTGCCGAAGGTGATTCCAAAGAACGGTCGAACCTGCCATTCCGCCCGCGCCGACGCCGGCGCCAAAACCAACAGCGTAACGATCAGACAGACTGTCTTCATCTATCGGATGAACAAGTTCAAAAATAACCGTGCAAACGGCGACAGGGACACGTCGCCGTTTGTCGGCGAATACAACCTCACCAGACCATCGCTGTTCGCCATCATGATGAGCGTGATCCCGCGAGCCGGCAGCGTGATCATCAGCGACGACGAAGCATTCTCCGCCATGCCGAACTGCCAGACCACCTTCTCGCCGTTATGGTTCTGCACGAACCAGCCCATGCCGTGCGGCAGCGCAACGCCGTTCGCGCCGCCTGGCGCACTCCAGGCCTGGGCGAGGGTCTCGGGCGCCACCAGAAATCCCTGACGCAACGCCAGATCCAGCTTCGCCAGATCGAGCACCGTCGTGACCAGACCGTTCGACGGCGTCAGCGACGCGGCCGACTCTGGATAGGACGACTGCGTGGCCCGGCCGCGGCCGTCGACCGCATAGGGCATTGCCTGCCGCTGCAGCACGGCGAGATAGCGCTCGAGATCGCCGGGGTCGGGCACACCTTCAGCCGGCGGCACGATGGTGACGATGTTAGGACCGGGAACCGAGTCGACCATCGCAAACCGCGAGAGCAGATTCACAACACTCTCGCGATAGGAATCGAGCGTGCACGTGCGAACAATCGGCCACAGCGGTGCAAGCCGCTCGGGACGGTAGGTGTAAGTCAGACTTCCCGATGGCCCTGACGTATGCGTCAGCAATTGCCGGATCGTCGCGCCCGGTTCGACGGTGTCGACACCAAAGGATTCGAGCGGCGCATCGAGATCCAACCTCCGCTCGTCGGCACAACGGAGCGCCATCGCCGCCGTGATGATTTGTGTGAGCCCGTTGGCCGGAAACGGCGTGTCAGACCGGGTCGCAATCGATCGCCCGATATCCTGCCGTCCATACGCGCGCTCCCAAACGATACCGTTGCGATCGACGATGGCCGCAGCAAGGGCGGGGATGCCCGCCTGATCGCGAAGCGATTCCAGATAGGCGCCGAAAACCTCATAGACGAAGTCCTGCCCGCGTGCAGGCACGCTGGCGAAGAACAACACGGCTGCCGTAGCGGCAACAATCCTGCGCATGTTGAGGAGTCGGGGGCGCCGAAGCTAGCCGCGATTGTACCGGAACTTGTCGTGTTTCGAGAGCGCTATTTCGGCGGCAAGTTGAACTGCCATATCAACATCCGGTCGTCCGGCCTGTATCCGATTTTCGTGCGAGAGCGCTGCCGAGAGCAGCGTCCACGCGGGAACGGTGTGGGTCGGACGCGCGCGCCGGAACTCGTTCCAGCGCGCGCGACCGACTAGACGCGTCGACCTAATCGTTGCCGGCATAGGTCAGTGCCTTGGCTTTGCGCTGCCTTCTGGTCTTCACCCAGAAACCGCCCACGACCGCCATAATCCCGACGAGAACCCACAGGATCATCTTTTGCCTCCGAGGGGTAGCTGGCTCTGAGCCAGCAAGGGTGAGGCCGACCTCACGCGATTCGATCACCACACATAACTTCATGCTAGGGAAACACTTGTCGTCTGCTATCGAATGGGGGCATCTGCTACTATCTCAGTAACCGGACTCGAGAACCGCAATTTAGGTCTTCGCGTTACGAATTCGTCTTCTCGTGTGGTGTTACCGTAGGTGTGCAGGTCCGTGCACTCATCAGATTCGAATCCGGCATCTCAATCCCCAACCGTTCTCGTCCTGGACGATGAGCCGTTCGTCCGGCACGCGGCACGCCGTTTTCTCAAGGGTTCGGGGTATGCGTGTGTCGAGGCGGAAACCGTAGACGCCGCGATCGAACTGCTGCGCACGACTCCGGTTATCGCGGCCATGCTCGACATGCGTCTGCCAGATGGACGGACCGGCCTCGACGTGCTGACCGATTTGCGGCGGGTTCCGGAATTTCGGGAAATTCCTGTTCTGATCGTGACGGGCAGCATTCTGACCGAAGCGGAAAAGCTGGCGATCACGAAGCAACGCGGCTTCGTATTTTTCAAACCCGAAGGTTTTTCGATAATCGTGAACTTCCTCGATCGGCTGACCGGCCGCGATCACAGCAGCTGACGCTGCACCCTCGGGTCGCTGCCGAACACGACAGCGACCGCTTGACCCATCGCACCTGCCGGCGGTTTGTATGAGAACTGAATGTGCACCCAAGTGCCATCGGCCTTGTCCGGCTCAAAATAAATCACCCCGGCGTGCGCGACGGCCGATCCTTCGACGGTTTTCCAGGCGAGAAGGCGGTTCGGTTCGAATCGGGTAACGCGGGCGTCGAACTCGATCGGCACGTGCCCGGGACCCGAGATGCTGCAGTGGTACAACCCATCGCTATTGGAAGATCGAACGTCGACCACGTTTCGCATCAAAAGCGGTGCGTTCTTGATGTTCCTGTAGAAATCGAACACTTCACCGATCGGCGCGCCGACGTGAATCGTCTTGGCTACGTCGACGCCGCACGAGCGGGCTGCAGACGCAGACGTCTTCCCTTCGCCATTGGTCGCCGACCGCAGAATGGCAGCAGCCCCTGCAACCAAGGGGCGAGCGCGCGCACTGTCGCGAAGGAGTGCCCGTCGACGAGCGCCGCTGTTTGGGTCGATCAAGTACATGCACGCTACACCGACCCCTGCGCCCGCCAGGAACCCCGCCCACGAACCTGCAGACGTGTTGGCGAAATCCTGTGATCGCATATGACACACACCTCCTGATTGCGAGGTTCAGCAGTCAGATGATTGCAATACGAGTTCCACATAGACGCGACTGATTCCGATCGTTCGAACAACTGACGAGCGATAGAATCGCAACGTGGAGCCCCAACCGGAGTCCGTCGAGCTGAAGGACGGCCAACATACCACCGGGCTCGTCTATTCCGCGCAGGCGCCGGCCGGCAGGCCCGCCACCCTCATCCTTGCCCATGGCGCCGGGGCGCCGCAACTCCATCCGTTCATCGTCAGCTTCGCCCGAGCGTTGAGTGAGCGCGGGGTCGACGTGATGACGTTCGATTTCCTTTACATGGAGCAGCGGCGCAAGGTGCCCGATCGGATGCCGCACCTCGTGACGTGTTATCGCGCCGCAATCGAGGTCGCGCGCACGCGCATTGCAAGCGCCCGCGAGCGCCTCTTCATCGGAGGCAAGTCGATGGGCGGCCGCGCGGCCACACACGTGGCGGCCGAAGATGCCAATCTTCCCATCGGCGGCGTCGTGTTGCTCGGTTACCCATTGCATCCGCCGGGGCGCGCCGATCAGCCGCGCGATGCACATTTGCCCGGCGTGCGGCGTCCCATGCTGTTCGTGCAAGGCAGCCGCGATACGTTCGGCACACCTTCAGAGCTGAAGCCGGTTCTCGCCAGCCTGTCGCCGCTTCCCACATTGCACACTGTGGAAGGCGGCGATCATTCGTTCAAGATCGCCGGACGCGATGCAAAGGCACGACAGGCCGCGGTCTATGCCGAGGTGCAGGACACGATCGCGCAGTGGATTGGTCGTGTCTGATACGACGCCGTTCGTGGACTTCGTCCTCGACGAGCTGAGCAGCATCGACGATGTGAGTGCGCGCGCAATGTTCGGAGGAACCGGTCTCTACTGCGGATCGGTGTTCTTCGGCATCATCTTCAACGACGTTCTTTATTTGAAGGTCAACCACGAAACGCGCGCGGCGTACGAGCGCGCGGGCTGAAGCCGTTCAAGCCCTTCGCCAACCGCCCAAGGACGCTGCGGTACTACCAAGTGCCGGTGGCAGTGCTTGAAAACCCCCAGGATCTTACCGCCTGGGCTCGCCGCGCCATCAATCTTGCGGCAGGCTCGAAACGCAAATAGGACGAGGTGTCCAACAGCCGCATCTGAACCCGGCGCGTCCTCCCGTGCGTCAAAAGGCCAGTAGAAAGTAGGAGGTTCCCATGTCCCTTCGCCCGGTCAAAGACGTTCGTCAATCGGTGGCAACCATGGAAGGCGCCGGGGTCTCGCTGCGCCGTGCATTCGGCTTCGGCAACACCAGCGATTTCGATCCGTTCCTGCTCCTTGACGATTTTCGCAACGACAATCCCGAGGCCTACCTGGCAGGGTTCCCCTGGCATCCGCATCGCGGCATCGAGACGATCACGTACGTGCTCGCCGGCACGGTTGAGCACGGCGACAGCCTCGGCAATCGTGGACGCATGGGCTCGGGCGATGTGCAGTGGATGACGGCGGGTAGCGGTATCCTGCACCAGGAGATGCCGAAAGGCGACGAGCAGGGGCGCATGCACGGCTTCCAGCTGTGGTCGAACCTGCCTTCGTCTTTGAAAATGACGAAGCCGCGTTACCAGGACATCTCGTCGGCGGACATTCCGGAAGTCACCGACGATGACGGCACGCGCGTGCGCATCATCATCGGCAACTTCTGGGGCAAGACAGGACCGGTTGAAGGTGTCGCGGCAGACCCGCGCTACCTGGACGTGTCGGTGTCGCCCGGAAAGAAAAAGAGGATCGCGGTCGATCGCGCGAACAACGCATTCGCGTACGTCTTTGCCGGATCGGGCACCTTCCGTGACGCGTCGGATCCACAGGCCGTCGCTACGGAGCAAATTGGCGGCGCTCGCGACGGTGAATTCGATCTGGTGGGTAACCGCTCGCTCGTGATGTTCGATCGCGGTGACGAGATCACCGTCCAGGCGGGCGATCAGGGGATCCGGTTCCTGCTCGTGTCGGGCAAGCCGCTCGAAGAGCCGGTTGCCTGGCGCGGACCGATTGTGATGAATACGAACTGGGAATTGCAGCAGGCTTACTCGGAGCTGAGGGCGGGCACCTTTATTAAGTGAACGGTGTCCACCGCCTATTGGCTTCGCAGCGCCGCCATTGGCTCGACACGCGATGCGCGGCGCGCCGGCAAGTAACTCGCGAGAGCGGCGACTGCGAGCAGCATGGCCGTCGCTGCGACGATCGTGACCGGATCGGTGGCGCTCAGTCGGAACAGCAATACTGAAAGCTGGTTCGAGGCAAGCCGAGCGGTTGCCACGGCACCAACCAGGCCAATCAGCGTCCCCGCAAGGACGAGCGTCAGCGCTTCGCGCATCACCATCAGCACAACGTCGCCACGCTTTGCGCCGAGCGCTATGCGGACCCCCATCTCGGCGGTCCGCTGCGCAATCGTAAACGCGAGCAAACCATAGAGCCCGACACCGGCCAGAGCCAGCGCAAGCGCACCGAACGTGCTCGTCAGGGTTGCAATCAGCCGTTCGCGCACGAGCACGGCATCCAGTTCCTCGCTCAACGTCCGGATCTCGAACAGCGGCAGCGTGGGATCGAGGCGGCTGATCACTTCGCGGATCTGTGGCGCGATCCTTGCCACGTCGCCGCGAACCCGCGCATATAACACCATCTGCCCGCGCCCGGTGTTCGTCTGCAGAAATGTCTGATACGCCATGGCCGGAATCTCGCGGCGGAAGTTGATGTACGGTGAATCCTTCACCACACCGACGATCTCCCGTTCTACCCCGTTCATTCTGAGACGCCGGCCCACGGGGTTCTCGCCCTGAAACACCTGCCGGACGAACGTCTCGTTGACGATCGTGACCCTCGGTGCGCTTTCTGCCAGGTCTGTCTCGTTGAAATCGCGGCCAGCCAGCAGCGCAATGTCCATGGTGGCGAAGTAGTTCGGATAGATCATCGGCGTCAGCGCCTGCACCTCTCTCTCATCGCCAAGCGCGATCCGTGATGTCAGCGCGCGAATCATCATCGGCGTGAACTGCGCCATGCTCGCGAATTCCACGCCTCGAATCGATTCGGCTTCGGTGATGAGTTGCCGGTACGCGCGATCCAGGCGAGCCGACACGCTGGGCGTGTTGCGCTGATCGCTGCCCTTCGGCTCGACGCGCACGACGAGCACACTGTCCCGCGACGCCGATGCGGCCCGTGCATTCAACTGATAAAGGCTGCGCACGAACAGTCCGGCGCTCACCAGGAGCGTCAGCGACAGGGCAACCTGCACGACGACAAGTAGTCTGTCGGCCCGCAGGCGGCTGCGGCTGCCCGTCGATCCCCTGCCGCCACTGCTCAGCGCCGGTGCAAGATCGGCCCGCGAGGCACGCATAGCAGGGGCAAGGCCGAACAGGAGGCCTGTGACGATTGACGCAACCGCCGTGAAGAGGAGCACGCGCGTGTCTGGTGTCAGGCTCAGAGCAATTGGTGTACGCCCTGCCGACATGAAGCTTAGAAGGAATCGCCCTGACCAGTGGGCGACCACCAAACCACACGCACCACCGACGAGAGCGAGAAGCACGCTTTCGACGAGCAACTGCCCCATCAGTCGGCTGCGTCCGGCTCCAAGCGCAAGGCGCATCGCAAACTCGGGTTGTCTGGCCGCCGCCCGCGCCAACAGCAGGTTCGCAATGTTCGCGCACGCAATCAGCAGCACTGCCGCCACCACGCCCATCAGGATGAATAGCGACTCAGAGAAAGGCTCGCGCAAATCCGAAAACCCGGTCGCCGCCGAATACAGCCCTACTTTCTGGCGACGGATGCTGTCGAACTTGATGCCTTCCGGGATCTCTTGCTGAAACAACGGATGAAGAACGGCAGCGGCCTGCGCCACGGTGACGCCTGGCTTGAGGCGGCCGAATACACGGAGCCATGTATGGTAGAGATTTGGCTGATCCGCGAGAAGGTTCTCCTGGGCTGGAACGAGCGTCGGCTGCATCATCACCGGCGCGAAAATGTCCGGGGAAACGCCGACCTCGAGGCCGACGAATTCCGGCGGCGTGACGCCGATGACCGTGAACGCTGTACCGGAAAGCGTGATCGTCCTGCCAAGAACGGACTGATCGAGGTTGAAATGGCTCTTCCAAAAGGCGTGGCTGATCATCGCAACCGGGTGTGCGTTTACCGCAACGTTGTCTTCCGCGCCGATGGCACGCCCGATGACCGGACGGATGCCGAGCATCGAAAAATACCCTGCCGATACCAGTTGCCCCTCGGCCGTGGGCTGAACGATGCCATTGATGCTGACGTTGAGCCTGACGGGCGAATACGCGGCCAGATCCGTCATCACAGTGTTGTGACGCCGGAGCGTCCGGAATTGCTGATACGTAAACGTGTAAGAAAGATTGCCGTAACCGACGAAGAGCAGCGACTCCGGATCGTTGACGCGAGCGTTGCGCCACATCACGGCATCGACCAGGCTGAACACCGCCGTGTTGGCGCCGATGCCAAGCGCGAGCGACAGCACGACGGCTGTCGTGAAACCCGGGCTCCTGATGAACGTGCGCAGCGCGTAAATGGCGTCCTGGACCACATGCTCGACAAAAGACACCCCGCGTGCCTGCCGGCAGGCTTCCCTGGTCTGCTCCATGCCACCCAGCTCGAGACTCGCGCGCCGCCTCGCCTCATCCGGCGAAAGTCCGGCGCGAATGTGTTTTTCAGTGAGGTGTGAAAGGTGAAAGCTCAGCTCGGCGTCCAGGTCGGCCTCGGCAGAGCGCAGGCGGACAAGCGAGCGCAGGCGGATGAAAAGATCGCTGAACATGTCCGCTACCCCATGTCGAGAATCTGCCCGACGGCGAACGACAGCTTGCGCCAGGCAGCCGCGTCCTGCTCCAGCTGCTTTCGTCCGCTGCGCGTCAGCTCGTAGTACTTTGCGCGCCGGTTGTTGTCCGACACACCCCAACGCGCCTTGATCCAGCCTTTACGCTCGAGACGATGCAGGGCAGGATACAAAGAGCCCTGCTGCACCATGACGACGTCATTGGAAATCTGCTTGATTCGCTCGCACACCGCCCAGCCGTGCTGAGGTTCGAGTGCGAGAGTTTTCAGAATCAGAATTTCGAGCGTGCCCTGCGGAAGGTCGATGCGACTGCCCATGTTTTTCCTTCTGCTTCTACAGGAGCCTATCCGATTGTCCTGTCGAAGTGCAAGGGCTGGCAGAATGGGTAGATTGGTAGATTGCGAGATTGGTAGATTCAATCTGCCAATCTGCCAATCTGCGGATGCAGGTTATTCGACTGTAAGCCCTCGCGCCTCCATCAGCTTGCGCAGCAGTGCGGCAGTCTGTGGCTGGGCAAGAACGGCGTCTTCGAACACGGCGCCCTCGGCGATGCGCCAGGGCGTCTGTCCTTTCTTGTTTTTCACGTCGAGCCGCGCGCCAGAAGCGACCAGCATCTCGACGGCCTCGTTGGCGCCCCACACGGCAACGCCGTGAAGCGCCGTGTTGCCATCGTGATCGACCGTGGTCGCGTCGGCGCCACGATCCAGGCAGAACTTGATGGCCGCAGCGACTTCTTCAGGAGTGCCGGGACTCTCGCCCGGCTTTTCGATCACGAGGCCCGAGGCCGCGAGCAGCGGCGTATCACCCGTCGCATTGGCGCGCAGCAGGTCGGCGCCATGTTCCGCGAGCAGACGCATATAGGGCAGATCGAGCGTCTGCGCCGCCACCCAGAACGGCGTCGCACCTTCTTCGGTCAACCTTTTGCGCCCGACGCTCGTGACATCAGGGTTTTTGGTGGCCGCTTTGCTCGGATCGGCGCCGCGCGCGATCAGTTTGCGTGCAAGGGTGAGGCTGTCGAGCCTGTCTCTCGGGACGAGACCAGGATTGTTGACGCCCGTGTTTGGCCTGCGTGTGTACGCGATCTGATGGAGTGGCGTCCAACCCTGGTCCGCCGCGTTCGGGTCGGCCCCCTGCTCGAGCAGCCAATCCGCGAGCTCGAAGTGCGTGCTGGCAATAGCCATCACGAGCACCCCGGCGCCATCTGACGTCGTGTCGTGCAGCGTTGCGCCCGATTTCAGCAGCACCTTGATCGCATCCAGTGCTCCGGCGCGTACCGCAAAGTGCAGCGCGGTAAAACCTGACTGTTTCGTGACGTCAGAGTTGCGTTCGGCGCGGCGCCCGAATCCGCCCGTCTGGAACAGCTGTCCCTTTTGATATTTGGTGCGCGCACGCACATCTGCACCGGCCTCGACGAGCGCTTCGACAGCGGCCGCGTTGTCACCAGCGGCCGCCCACATGAGCGCGGTCTGTCCCTTCCAGTTTTCTCTCGCGTCGACTCGCGCTCCGCGCACGAGCAGCGCGCGCACCGCTGCCGCGTTCCCGGTACGGGCCGCTGTCATCAGCGCCGTGTCGCCCTCGGGCATCGTCGTGTTCGGATCGGCACCCGCGCTCAGTAGCCGTTCGATCATCGCCGCGCTTCCGTTGATGCAGGCGAGCCATAAGGGCGTTGCCCCATAGCGGTTCGCTGCGCCGGCGTTCGCACCCGATTTGATCAACAAATCGGCGGCAACGAGATTGTCGAAGTGAGCCGCCCAATGCAGCGCCGTCGTGCCGTCGGCTTCGGCCGCATTCGGATCCGCGCGTTTTGCAAGCAGCGTGCGGACGGTCTCGATCTTTCCGTCCTTGACGGCGTCGACAACCGGCGACGCCCCGGCGCCCGAGACGAGCGCCGACATGGCCAGCATCGTCGCTGACATGAGCATCATCTCGACTCGCCAACTCTTACGCCTCGTCATCAGATGCCGCTCAGCCCGTCGAGATCGATTCTTCCAGTGCTGTCGCCGAGTTTCTCCACTGGCACTTCCGCCTTGTCGAGCAAACTGACCAGGAGGTTCGTCATCGGGACGTTGTTCGCGGGATCGAACATCAGATGGCGGCCGCCCTTCAGGCGTCCGGCTCCTCCGCCCGCGACGACCAGCGGCAGATTCACGTGCAGATGAACATTCGGATTGCTCATGGCGCCGCCGTAGAGAAGGATGGTGTGGTCCAGCAGGTTGCCATCGCCATCGGGGGTTGAGCGGAGCTTATTGAGGAAGTATCCGAACAGCTCCACCTGATACGTGTTGAGCCGCGAGAACTTTTCGATCTGCTCCGGCCTGTCGCCGTGATGGGACAGCCCGTGATGCGGTTCAGAGATGCCAATCTCGGGATAGTTCCTGCTGTTGAGCTCGCGACCGTACATGAGCGAGAAGACGCGAGTCAGGTCGCCTTGATAGGCCAGCCATTGCAGGTCGTACAGAAGCTTCAAATGATCGTTGTATTGTGCAGGGATACCGATTGGACGATTGGGGACCGGCAGCGTCGAGTTGCTGTTCTGCGCTTCCGCCATTTGAATGCGCCGCTCGACTTCGCGAACCGCATCAAGATATTCGGCGATCCTCAGCCGATCGCCAGGGCCCAGGGACGTTTGAAGCCGCGCGAGATCGCTGTTGACGCGATCGAGCAGACTGCGCTTCCGTTTCATCCGATCGAGCCGCTCTTCCGGATTACCGCCTTCACCGAACAGCCGATCGAACACGACGCTCGGATTGTTCTCGACGGGCAGCGGCGTCGTTGGCGACTGCCACGACACCGTGTTCATGTAGGCGCAACTGTAGCCAGCCTCGCACTGGCCGCCGAGCACCAGATCGATCTCAGAAGCGATCATCTCCATTGACGGCAGCACCGTCTCTTTGCCGAGCTGAACCGCCGCAATCTGATCGGCGGTCGTCGTCAATCTGATGTCCGCTCCCTCCGTCTTTTTCGGATGCACCCCGGCCAGCCACGTGGCGCAGGCGCGTGTGTGCTCGCCGTTGCCGTCGCCCAACGACTCGCCTTGCTTCTGCGCAAGCCCGCTGACGATGGTCAGACGATCGCGGTACGGAGCCAGTGGCGCGAGAATCGGCGAGAACTCGAACCCCGAGCCCGAGCCCTTCGGCGTCCAGTAGTTGAGGCTGTCGTTCATCGCCACGCCGTTCGGCACATAGATGAACCCGATCCGGCACACTGGTTTCGCGGCGCTTTTGACGGTTGCCGAAAACGCGGGCACCATCGCATCGAGAAGCGGCAGAGCAAACGTGGCGCCGATGCCGCGAAGAAACGTCCGCCGCGGTAGTGCCATTTTCGTGATGATCATGACTGCCGCCTCCGCATCTGAAATGCACGACTCTTGACGATTCCTACGACGAGAGACGAGGCCCGGTAGTTCTGCCTGGCGGCCTCGCGCGTAATTGCGCGTACTGCAGGCATGTCGTAATGCTCCAGGCCGCGCCCAAGTGCATAGATCAGCATTTTCTCGGTGAGGGTCCTGACGAACCGATCGGGATGGTTCAGCAGGATCGCCCGCAGTCCAGCCGGTCCTTCGAACGTCGTGCCGTCGGGCAGCGCTCCGGACGAGTCAATCGGGACGAGCGCCTCGTCTACGTCGCGCCAACGCCCCACCATGTCGAAGTTCTCGAGCGACAACCCGAGCGGATCCATCATCGCGTGGCAGCCTGCGCATGCCGGATTGGCGCGATGCCGAGCGATACGCTCACGCATCGAAGCCGCCTCATCGGCCGGGTTTGGCTTCTCTACCAGCGCCGGCGTTTCCGGCGGCGGAGGCGGCACCGGCGTACCGAGAAGATTCTCCAGAATCCACTTGCCGCGCACGACCGGCGACGTGCGATGCGGGTAGGACGTCACCGCGAGGACGCTGCCGTGGCCGAGGATGCCGCGGCGTCTCTCGTCGTCACGCTCGACGCGCCGGAAGTGCGCGCCGCGAATGTGCGGAATGCCATAGTGCTTCGCGAGCCGTTCGTTCACGAACGTGTAGTTCGCCGTCAGCAGCTCCAGCGCGCTGCGATCTTCTCTAAGGATGCTGCCGGCGAAGAGCTCTGTTTCGCGCCTGAAACCCTGGCGCAGATCTTCGTCGAAGTCGAGCTCGCGCTTCGGATCGGGCAGCAGGGTTGGAAGGTTTCTCAGGAACAGCCACTGCCCCACGAAATTCGTCACGAGCGCATCGGCCCTGGGATCAGCCAACATGCGTCGAACCTGCTGCTCGAGCACCGCAGGGTTCCGCAATTTGCCAGACGAGGCCGCGTCGAGCAGCGCGTCATCAGGAATACTGCTCCAGAGAAAGAACGACAGGCGAGAAGCCAACTCGAGATCGGTGATGCGATAGGCTGGGGCTTGCCGGCTCATGTAGGCCGGGTCCTGCTTTAGACCCGGCATCCCCGGGCTCGCGTTCGACGCGATAGAGGAACTCGGGGCTGACCAGCAATCCTTCAACTGCCCGCTCGATGCCGAGCTCGAAATCGCGGGCCGCTCGCCCCTCCTCGTACAGAGCCAGCACGGTGCCGATATCCGCATCGGTGACCGGCCGTCTGAATGCGCGACGGGCGAGCGTCAGGAGAATCTTCTTCGCGCAGCCCATCTGTTCCTTGGAATCGGCGCTCTTTGGCCGGCACACGAAAATTTGCCGGCGACTGGGAGTGTCGCCGGACCCACTTGCTTCGTACGGTCCACTGATCTCGATACTGCGCAGGTACGCGCCCTTCTGTGTCGTGTAGTACCCGTTCGGACCACCCGGCGTCGGTTTTTCAAACGGCTCGAGCAGATTCTCGAGCAGCGCGGGTGTCCGGTTCAGGAACGTCAGTGCGACGTCACGCGGTCCGGCTTTGGCGGGGAACCGGACCTGCCATTCGGCGTCGAGCCCGCGCCGGTTCGGACCTGAGTACCCGCCGCCTTCCTTCGTCGGAGTTTTGAGCTCGAAGACGTGAACAGGCGTCCCGTCGAGGCTCAGCTCGAGCCGCTGGGGCTGGTCGAACGACGGAATCTCATCGAAGCTGGCGCCGAGGTACCGCGTCAACTGGACGCGCACGCTGTAAACGCCGTCGCGCGGAAAGTTGTGGTTGATCACCGTGCCGCCGCGCGACCCGAACGGGAGCCCCTCGAGGCGATCGTCTTGCCGCAGATCGGACGGTACAAGGAACGTCTCAGTGGTCGCCGTGCGCGACGAGGCACCGACCGCTACCGCGCTGATTTTCTGCGCGGCGGCAAGGTAGCGCTCCATCAGCGTCGGCGACATCCGCTGCACGCCGGCAATGTTGTCGAACCCGTAACTCACATCGTCGGCCGGTAGCATCGAGCCGACATCGATGTCGAGCGACAGGAGATCGCGAACGGTGTTGCGATACTCCGCGCGATTCAATCGATGGAGTGCTTCAGTGCGTCCCGGATTGGGATTGAGTTCGGCAGCCCGATCGAGTGAGGACTCAAGATAGGCAACCAAACTTGTGAAGGACGCCTCGTCGGGGCGGGGACGGCCGGGTGGCGGCATCAGATTGCCGTGCAGCTTCTGGACGACTTTCTCCCAGAGCTCGGCATTCGCGCCAACGTTCGCGATGTCGGCCTTCTCCAGCGACAACTCGCCAATCCTGGATCGTTCGTTATGACACGTGATGCAGTAGCGCGTGACGACAGCCTGCTGAGATGCCGGTGATTCTGGAGCAGCGACTTGCTGTTGAGGGTAGACCGATACTGACAACCTGATCGCCACGACGCCAACGAGCACCGGGAACAGGGCTTTTCTGATGATGGTGAGATTTTAATACTTAAACTCGACGACGCGGCTCAAATCGCAGGTCGCCGGTAACCGTGCGTCCTTGGGAGGAACATTCCCCATGTAGCAACCTGGAATCAGGTAGAACGTCATCGGTGCGCTTTTCGCCGCGGGCGGTGGGATTCGCTTCAGCGTGCCGCGGTAGGTGACCGATTGAGTGGGAGCGATCCTCACGTCGATGCTCAGCGATTCATAGCCAGGCGCACTCACGTCGATTCGATGCTGCCCTGCTTCGAGGACGCCGCCTCCCTGCGCGGCGCCGAAGTCTTCGGGAATGCCGGCGTAGTACCCGTCGACGAAGACCTGCGCACTTTCTGGCTGTGGATCGAGGATGAGCCGCCCCGTCGGTGGTGGCTGTTCGACGGCCGGCACCCGAATCGGTTCTGGCTCGGGAAGCGGCGCATAGTATGGCGGCACGACATACACCACCGCCGGCCACGGCGTGAACACGTCACGCCGATGGTGACGACCCTGGCCCCGGAGATCAACCCGAGGCTGATGCCATCCGTCTGGCGGCAAGCCCTGCTGCGGCAATGACAGGCCGATCTGCGGGAGCGGCAGTCCGACACGTCCGCGCGGCGGAATCGTAAATCTGGGCACCGGATCGCGCGGCCAGCCTTCAGACGCAGGTCCACTGCGGGGGCTGATCGTCCATCGCGGAGGGGGGTCAGCCTTCTGTGCGAATGTTGTCGCCGGCACCGCCAGCGCGAGTATCACGAAGAGCCAGGTCAACCGCATCGTTCCCTATTCCGATGATACATCTCAAGAAGGACAGGTAACAGGAGATTAGACGGTTTTTCACAACGCTGTATTACACAAGGGCGTTGTGAAAAACCTCACTGGTTCCACGGGTTCCTGTTCCACGTTCCCCGTTCGCGGTGGCGCCACGATGACCATGCGCGCTTTACCTAGAAAAAGATGGCGGGCTGAATCCGCCGCCCACCGCGAACGTGGAACCGCTGGAACAGGAACGCGGAACCAGCGGACTACAGCATTCTGAAAACCGTGATAGGAGATCACGAGGACTGTGTCCGGCTTCAGCCGGACCGTGACAGACCGGCCTTAGTCAGACCTGACAGCCGCGCGACCGCGCGCCGTGCTTCGTCGAACTCGGGCAAATCCGGATCGGCGCGCTTCCACAATCCCAGAAATCGTTCGTATTCCTTCAGCGCTGCCGCGTTGTCACCAAGTCGATCCAGTAATCGGGCAATCTCGAGCACATACAAAGGCTCGAATACGGCGAGGAATTTCTGCTCAGCTCCGGGCGCCAGCAGACGACGGTAGATCTCGATGGCCGCTTTCCGATCGTTTCTCGCGACGGCAACACGAGCCAGGCCATCGCGGAACGGCGGACTGGCGTAACCCGGACCGAACTGAGCTCGTGGCCCCGGCTCAGCCGATGTGAATGCCTCCGCGGCTTTGCCCAGATCGCCGCCTGCCAGAGCGATCTCGCCGTCGAGCACGCGATAAAAATAGTTGTCGATCGGCCTCGTCGGTTCATGCAAACGCCTGACAACGCCGAGCTGTGATATCGCCTGGGCGATTCTTCCATTTCTGGCTTCGACAACGCCGCGTATTGTGGCCACGCTCAATAGTCTCCAGTGACGCCAATCGGCTGGCAACCGCTCAGGGATGATCCTGTCTGCCACATCACATTCGCGTAGCGCCCGTGCATAGTCTTTCCGCTCGGTGGCCAACAGCGCACCGACGATGTGCGTGAGCTCAGGCGTGATAACGCTGTTGAGTTGCTCTGTCGTGGCACTTGCCAGCAGCTGCTCTGCCTCGCGATACCGACCCATACGCGAGAGATACCGGGCTTTTGGAGCCAGCGTCGGCGGGTCGTCGGCCAGCGCTTCGTCATAGCGACCCATCATGGCAAACGTAAATGCGCGATGGTCGCGCGCCGACACAAGGTCCGGTTGCATCTTCAGCGCCCTGTCGAACGACTCGATCGCTTTCTCGAGCAGACCCATCACTTGATACGTGTACGCCATCCCGATGTGGGGTTCAAGCTCGCGCGGCGCAATCCGGGCGTAGGTCTCGAACTCGCGCAGTGCTTCGACGTAGCGGCCGGTCGAAAACAGGGCAAACGCGTAGGTCTGGCGTGCAACCGATGAAGACGGAAGCGCCGTCACTCCGGCTTTGCCGAACGCAAGAGTTTTTTCCACACTCGGCAACGCACCGAACACCGGATGGTACAACTGCACCGCGATGTCGTAGGCAGCGTCGACGTCGGGAAATTTCGCTGTCAGATCGTCGAGCGCGCGCGCCGCCGCGACGAAATTCCCGCTCACGCGAGCCGCTTCAACGTCCAAAAGCAGCCGTTCCCGTTCGCTGAGACGGTCGCGATGCTCGGCCGCCTTGCGCAAGTGCTCGACACGGAGATCCCGAAGGCCAAGGCCCTGAGCCACCAACACGAGCTCCAAGTGCGCTTCCGCAAACCGAGGATCGATGGACACAGCGCGATCGAGAGACTTCTGTGCATCTTCGAATCGATAGTTGTTCCGCGCTTCGACGCCTTCGGCGAATGCGCGGTAGGCTTCAAGCGATGTCGCGGAGACCTCGGCGACTCCTCGGACAGAGGGCACTTCTTCGATGCCGATGCCGGCGCGAATACTGGCTGTCAACCGATCGACCATCGCAAACACGTTGGTTCCTTGAACCGTGTCGGCGGCAAGCACGCGGCCCGACGTGAGATCTTCCACACGAGCGTCGATCCGAATCTCGGCACCCGCCTTGTAGATGCTGCCGGTGACGATCGCGCCGGCTCCGGCCCGCTTCGCAATTTCAGCGACCAGACTTTGATCGAGCGACGCGAGATCCGGCGTACCGTGCTGCTTCGCGGCATCACGAAGCCGCTGCATGCTGACGATATCGAGCCCGCGCATCTGGGCGAGGCCGGTCAGGAGCATGCTCGGGATGCCTTGCGACAGCCATTGGAACGTCCTGACCGCCGGCATTCTCGAAGTGCAAGACGGCAATCGCCGGCCGCCCCGATGCACCCACGGCGACGGGCGCATCGTCCCGTCGTAGAACGCGATACGAGACGAAAACGAGAATCGCAAGCACGATGGCGACCGTCCAGGCGATGCGGTGCTGCCAGCCGCGCATGAAAAACGATGGGTTCGCTGCGGCGACTCTCGATGGCTTCGCGAGGTCGAACGGCGCCCTGGCTGCTGCGCCTTGGAGCGCCGATCGAACGTCGCCGGCATCTTGATAGCGTGTTGACGGATTTTTCTCAAGACAGCGCCTGATGATGTTCCGAATGGATTCCGGGATCGAGTCAGGCAGAGGCGCCGGCGGCTCGTGGAGAATCGCACCGCACAACTCGAATCCGTCGCGCAGGCGAACGGCAGCTTGCCCGCTGCCAGTTCATACAGGAGCACGCCGAGCGCCCACATGTCGCTGCGCGCATCGGCCACGCCACCGCGCAGCAACTCCGGCGCCATGCTCGAAAGTGTCCCCGCGACAGCGCCACATGGAGTCAGCGACTCGCGCGACTCGGAAAAGATCCTTGAGCCGTTCGGCCGAGTGACGCCGGGCGAGCCCGAAGTCGAGCACCTTGATGCGCCCGTCCGACGTCACCATGACGTTGGCGCTTTTCAGGTCGCGGTGGATGACCCCGTTCTGATGCGCGTGCTCCAGCGCTGCCGCCATCTGTTCGCCGTAACGCACCACCTGATCGACCGTCAACCCACCTTGTGGAATGACATCGGCGAGACGTTTTCCCTCCACGAACTCCATGACGATGAATGGGTATCCGTCGGACGCCCCCACTTCGTGGATGGTGCAGATGTTTGGATGATTCAGCTGCGAGGCGTGCTGCGCTTCGCTCCTGAGCCGCGCCTGCAAGTCGGTATCGCTGCCGAGCGCAATCTTGACGGCAACGGTTCGCCCCAGCTCGAGATCGCGCGCGAGGTAGACCTCGCCCATCCCACCGGCACCGATGAGACGCTCGATTTGGCAGTGCCCAATTACGCGGCCCGCCATCGAGACGGGCGATTGCTCGATGAATCTGCCGGCATGTTCGTGCGCGGCAAGCAGACGCTCCACTTCCGCACGGACGGCTGCCTCGTCGCCGCACGATGCGTTTAGAAAGGCCGCGCGCTCCGCCGGTTCGCGCTCCAGCGCGTCGTGGAAGAGCTCCTTTACACGAGGCCAGTCGTCGGTTGGTCGATGGGCCATGGTCTATCGGCAACGGTCGATGGTCTGTCTGGTCGACGTGTTAACCCGTCGTCCGAAGCCGCGCGACCGCGCGGCGCGCTTCACCGAGCTCCGGCAATTCCGGGTCGGCGCGCTTCCATAGTTCTAGAAAGCGATCGTACTCTTTCAGCGCATTTCGCGCGTCGCCCGTTTTTTCCAGCAACCGTGCAAGCTCGAGCACGTACCTCGGCTCGAGTCCGCTGACGAACTTCGCGTCGGCGCCGTGGGAAAGCAGCTGTCGATACGCCGCAATCGCGCCCGCAAGGTCGCCGCGCGCCTTGGCCGCGCGTGCCAGACCGTCTCGCGACGTCACGTGGTTGGCGATCAAGACGACGCCAAGCACGTCGAAGTGAAAACCTCTCCGCCTGGGTTCTCCCTCCTTGAACGTAATCGCTGCGAGCCGTGCATCGCCGGCTCTCAGGGCAATCTCTCCTTCAAGAGCCTTGTGCAACCAGAGGTCCAGGCCGTATTTCCGGTTAGAGAACTGTTTCTGCTTTTCGAGACGCGCGCGCGCGTCAGCAATGTTCCCGGTCTGGATGGAGGCCACTCCCGCAAGCAGATGCGTGAGCACCATGTAGGTCGCCCGGCGTGGATGTTCGGTCGAGGCAAACACGCGTTCGGCCGCCGCGGTTTCTCGCGCGGCCCGCGCGGGGTCGTTCCGTTCAAGCGAGAGAATGGCAGCGAGCAGGCGCAACGCTGGCACGCCAAACGGATCGAGTTTGAGATCGGCAAATCGTCGCTCCGCCACCGCGATCGTCTGCGCCGCTTCCCGGTAGCGTCCGACGCGCGACAGCAGAATCGCCTTTTCAGCCGGCAGCTCAGGGTCGATGGCAATCGCCTGCTCGTACCGGCCGAGCATCGCCAGACCCAGCGCCTGCCCGTTACCTGCACTGCTGAAGGTGCGATCGATGGAAAGCGCGCGCGCGTAGCTCTCGACGGCCTTGTCGGGCATTCCGAGGAGCAGGTATGCCTCACCCATACTGTCGTAAGGATTGGGCTCGCGCGGAACGAGACGTGCGTACGTTTCGAATTCGTGAAGTCCGTCTTCGTACCTCCCGGCGCTCAACAAGGCATAGCCATACGTATTGCGAATCGGGCCAGACGCTGGGAGCGCCCTGACGCCCAGTTCACCAATCGAAACCCCCTTCTCAGGGTCGAAGACCCCACTGTAAACGGGGTTGTAGACGCTGTTAGCCACACCATACGCTTCTTCCACCGTTGGATAGTCCCTGAGAAACTCATCGAGCAGACGGATGACCTTGGCCGGTTGACCGGTGAGGCGTGCCAGCTGCAGGTCCAGGAACCGACGCTGTTGTTCACTCAACCGGCCGGCATATTGCGCCGCGTTTCGCAGATACTCCTGTTGTGCATTCCGCGACCCACGAGAGGCCGCAACGACTGCCAGTTGCAAATACGCTTCGGCAAAGCCCGGATCAATGGCAAGGGCCGACTCGAGCAGCCTTTGCGCGTCCACCCACCGTATGTTCAGGCATGCGTCGACCCCTTCTGAATACAATCGGTAAGCTTCGAGCGACGAGGAAGAGACGTCAGCAACGCGCCGCACGCCAGGGGAATCGGAAAATCCGGCGGCTGCGCGGATGCGAGTTGTCAGGTGATCGGCAATCGCAAACACATCGGCGCCGCGACCGCTCTCGGCCGCCAGCACTCGGCCGCTCGATAAATCGTGCAGCTGAACGTCGACTCTAATCTCATCGCCGGCCTTCATGATGGTTCCGCTCACGACCGCACTTGCGCCCGACCGGCGTGCCAGCTCGGCAAACTCTGCGCTGCTGAGCACGTCAATCGTCATGCCGCCCATTTTTCCTGCAGCCTCTTCGAGATACTGACTGCCCACGATGTGAAGGCCGCTGGTCTGAGCCAGGCCGGTGACCAGCATGCGCGGTACGCCTTTCGACAACCACGCCGTGTCCTGAGCGCCAGCGACGTTTTCGAAGTTCATGACGGCAATCGCGGGAGCACCTGCAGTCGACGGTGGCGCTGGCGCCGTCGCCACGGCACCACGTCGCACGAGCGCAACGGTCGCGACCGCCACCGCGACGAGCACGACCGCCGCTGCTGCAATGGCCCGCCAGGAAACTTCCGGCCGTTTCCGTCGCACGACCGATTCGAGGTCCGCAGCGGCGTGCTCGGCCTGCTGGTATCGCTTGTCGGGGTCTTTAGCCAGACAGCGGAGAATAATTTTCTTCAGCGACACAGGTAGGCGATCGGGTAGCGCGGCGGGCGGCTCGTGAAGGATCGCGCCGCTTAACTCGAATCCCGTTGCGCCCTCAAACGGTCGCTTGCCGGTCCCCATCTCGTAGAGGAGCACACCGAGCGCCCAGATATCGCTGCGCGCGTCGGCGTTACCGCCGCGCAGCAACTCGGGTGGCATGCACGAAAGCGTGCCGGCAAGCGGCTCCTGCGCCGTCAGCGATGCCCGCGACTCCGACAGATCTTTCAGGTCCTCCACCGAATGACGACGTGCGAGGCCGAAGTCCAGCACTTTGATGCGCGCGTCAGACGTCACCATTACGTTGGGACTCTTGAGATCGCGATGAATCACGCCGTGCCGATGCGCGTGCGCGAGAGCACTCGCAATCTGACTTCCATAACGCGCCACCTGTTCGATCGACAGACCGTCTGGCGGAATCACATCGGCCAGCTGCTGCCCTTCGACATACTCCATCGCGATGAACGGTTGCCCGTCGAACGCGCCAATCTCGTGGATCGTGCAGATGTTCGGATGATTCAGCTGCGAGGCGTGCTGGGCTTCGCGCTTGAGGCGCGCATGTGCGTCGGCATCGCCGCCAAGCGCGATTTTGACAGCCACCGTCCGGCCGAGCTCGAGGTCGTGCGCGACATAAACCTCGCCCATGCCGCCGGCGGCCACGACGCGATCGATTTGATAGTGTCCAATCACCCGGCCGGCCATCGCCACCGGCGACTGCTCGATGAACTCGCCGGCATCCCCATGCGCGGCAAGCAGACGCTCCACTTCGGCGCGAACGGCCGGCTCATCGCCGCACGACGTGTTCAGAAACGCCGCACGCTCGGCCGGCTCGAGCTCGAGCGCGTCGTGAAAAAGCTCCTTGATACGAAGCCAGTCATTCATGCCGGTTGGTCCATGGGCAATGGTCTCGGGGCCATGGTCAATGGTCTGTCATGGTCAATGGTCGATGGTTGGCAGCGTCGACCATGACAGACCATAGCCCATCGCCCGAAGACCATCGCCCATCGACACTACGACGTCCGCGACAACTCGGCGTACAGCCAGGCCTTGGCCAGCGTCCACTCTCTCCCCACCGTCGCCGGAGAGATGTTCATCACCTCAGCCGTCTCCTCCATCGTCAAGCCGCCGAAAAAGCGCAATTCGACGACGCGGCTCTGTTGAGCGTCGATCGCCGCCAGCCTGGTCAGCACCTCGTCAAGGGCGAGAAGGTCAAAATCAGGCGCACCAACCAGAACCAGCGCCTGGTCGAGCGAGACTGGCCGCTCGCCTGACCCGCGCTTGTCGGCTGCGTGCGCCCGCGCGTGATCAACCAGAATCCGCCGCATCGCCTGCGCGGCAATCCCGAAAAAGTGGGCACGGTTCTGCCAGCGGACTGCCCGCTGGTCGACGAGCTTGATAAAGGCTTCGTGCACGAGCGCCGTCGCCTGCAGCGTGTGGTCCGGACGCTCGCGACGCAGGTAGCTCGACGCCAGCCGGCGCAGTTCGGCGTAAATCTGCGGCAACAGCTTGTCGAGCGCGTCCTGCCGGCCGTCGCTCCAGTCCTTCAACAGCCGGGTGACCTCGGAACGTGAAGAAGACTCCATCACTGCCCGAAAGAATACGCCCATCCTTATGTAACGCGTAATCCGTCTGCGTTTTCACTCACGGCTCCTCCCAAGTTCAACGAGCGAAGGGAGTTGAGTGAATCCGCCCCCTGTTCCCGCGTGAGTGAACAGGAGGCGGAAAATGGCTTGGAAAGCGGTTGGGGCACTGGCGGCGATTCTCTCGGTGGCGCCCTCGATCGGGATGGCACAGACGGTCACCACTCGAACCTACAACAACTACGGAGTTTCAGCCGAAGATCTCGCGGCGGCCCGGCCGCATGTGGAAGCGGTGTTTAAGGATGCCGGGGTTGATGTCTCCTGGGTCGACTGCTGGTATCGGGACAAAGAAGTGGCAGAAGCCGCGGCACAGTGCCACCAGCCGCTCAAAGCCAACGACGTGATTCTGAGGCTCCAGGCCGCCAATCCTCTGCCGGGACGCCGTTTCGTGTCGATGGGGTTTGCGCTGGTGAACACCTCCGAAGGGGTGCCGTTTCTGGCCACCGTCTTCGCCGATCTCGTCCGATCAGTCGCGCGCGACGCGCATCTCGACTACCGTCTGCTGCTCGGCCGCGCCATCGCCCACGAGATCGGCCACCTCCTGCTCGACACCAATCGCCACGCCAGTAACGGGCTGATGCGTGCCGGCTGGTCGCACGTGGAGTTGCGCGAGAACGCGGAAGCTGACTGGGCGTTCGCGGCCGGTGAGATTGATGTCATCCGAGCTGCCGCCGCTAACCGCAGCAACCGGTGAGACTTTCCTCCTGGTCAGGGCAGATGGCTGATGGCTGATGGCAGACGACGTCTTATGCATCTGCCATTTGCCCTCTGCTCTGGTCTGCTGTTTAGAACCCGTTTGTCAGTGAAACGGCGCCCCGGTAGCGCAGGGCTTCAGCTCTGCCAGGACGATCAGAAAGAAAGTCTTCTCCTGAACTCCTAATCTCCTGTTTGAATTTTTTCTGGGGCCGCGTGGCGCGCGATGAGTGCGGGCAGCGCATCGACATCGTCCTCAGCCGTATTGAAGTTCACGATGCACGCGCGCAGCGCGAACCTGCCATCGACAACCGCGTTCGACAGAAACGCGTCGCCGCTGGCCACCACGCGCGCCAGCAGATCCTGATTCAGGCGGTTCAGCCGCTCGTTGGCCGCGCTCTCGTCCGGCGCGCGCAGCTCACGCGGCACGTAGCGGAACGACGTGATGCTGAGGCTCTGCGTCAGTACCTCGAAATCGCCATGCTCCTGTAGCCTGGTGGCAAGGCGGCGCGACAGCCGCATGTCTTCGGCGATCGACGCCACGTAGCCCGCGCGGCCAACCTGCTGCAGTGCCAGCCACACCTTCAACGCGCGGAAGCCGCGGGAATTCTGCAACCCGTAGTCGACGAAGTTCACCACATCGTCTTCTTTGAACTGGTAATACAGCGGATGATACGAAAAGGCATTGCGCAAATCCGATGGCCGCCGCACGAGCGCGCAACCGGCCTCGAGGGGAGCGTAGAGCCACTTGTGCGGATCGACCGCGACCGAATCGGCCTCGGCGAGCGCGCGCAGATCCGGCGGCGCGCCGGGAACGGCTGCCGCCAGCGCGCCGTACGCGCCGTCGACGTGAAACCACAAGTCGAGCTCGCGGCAAATCGACGCGATCTCAAAGAGCGGGTCTACCGCGCCGGTGCTGACCGACCCAGCCGTGCCGACGACGAGAAATGGCTGATTGCCGCGCGCGCGGTCGTCCTCGATGTGGCGTCGCAGCTCCGACGTCTTCATCCGCTGCTCGTCGTCAACAGGAATCCACCGGATTGCGTCGGTGCCAAGGCCGAACAGGTCGGTGGCTTTCTGAATCCATGTGTGCCCTTCGGCGGAGACGTACAAGACGAGCCGCCGTTGACTGGCGTGTCGGTCGCCCGCGAGACCGGCCTTGCGCACGTCGATTCCGGCCTTTGCAGTGCGCGCGGCGAGGAAGCACACGAAGTTCGCCATGTTGCCGCCGCTCACAAGCAGGCCGCCGGCGTCGGTGGGATACCCCATGAACTCGGCGATCCACCTCACCGTCTGGACTTCGATCTCGCTGGCAGCCGGCGCAATCGTCCATCCGCCGCAATTCGCATTCACAGCAGCCGCGAGCAGATCGCCGAGCATGCCCACGGGCGCCGGGCTCGAGGTGATATAGCCGAAGAACCGCGGATGTCCATTCAAAGTCGAGTGATCGAACAGGAATTCGGCGGCCTCGCTGACGAGCGTCTGCGGGTCGCTTCCGTTCTCGGGCAGCGGACGCTCGACGCGCAAAGCGGCGCGAAGAGCCTGCACCGATTCGACGGGTTTCACCGGTCCATCAGGTATCCGGGCGAGACGCTCGGCTATCTGATCGACAAGACGATGACCCGCCGCGCGGAACTCGTCGGGTGTCATCTGTAACGGAGCGTGGCGGCGCATACGTAGATTTTAGATTTTAGATCTTAGTTTTCAGATTTCTCGTTCCTACCGTATCCCCTCAAACAGATCCGTTTCGGTCTTCCGTCCGCCATTCACCAGGCTGAAGACACGATAGAGCTCGCCCGCTCCCCACATTACTTTCTGATCGTCCTCGGTCAGGTTGCCGATGTTCTTGTAGATGCTCATCTGCGTCTTGTGACACTGAACGGCGCGCCACACTGTCTGCCACATGGCCCGTGCGTCGACCTTGGTGGTAATCGACCAGTCGGGCCAGGCCGTCGCCACTCGGACAGTGCCGTCAACATTCGACGTCAGCGTCTTGAAGGCTGCCTGATAAGCGGCCCACTTCCGCTCGCCGTTGACGAAATAGTAGAACTTCGACACCTGATGCGCGCCGGCAGCCCGCTTCACAGCCGCAGTGGTGAACTGCGAAATCGCAATGTGGTCGGGATGGCCGTAGGCGCCGAACGGATCGAATGTGACGACGACCTGCGGTTTGACGCGCTCGATGTGGCCGGCAATCTTCGCGGCGGCCTCGTTCGGATCGACGGCGTCGAGCTCGCCGTCCATGTAATCCAGCAGGGTCACTTCGCGGACGCCGAGCTCGCGTGCAGCCGCATGCAGCTCGGCTTCGCGGGTGCGTCCAACAACATCCAACCCCGGCTTGGTGCCTTTGTCGTCGAAGCGGCCCCGCTGTCCTCGCGTCGCCGTAACTACATACGTACCAATACCTTCGCCAGAATATTTCGCCAGCACGCCGCCCGTCCCCAGCGACTCGTCATCCGGGTGAGCCAAAACGCACATCAGGCGAAGGTCCTGCGGCACTACGCTCATTCTAGCGGTTGAGAACCGAATGGTCCCGATCGAGGTCAGCCTGCGCGTAATGAAGTAGAGTCTCGTCCCATGCGTGCTGCCGGACACCACCCTTAACCCCGAGGTTGCTGCGATGCGAAAGACTGCGACGCTCACGCTTTTCGCGCTCCTGTTCACATCGACCTTGGTGTTTGCTCAAGCCGGAAAGAAGCCAGCGCCCCCAACGCGGAAGCCGACCGCACCGGCGACCAAACCGGCGCCACCACCCAAGCCAGAGCCGCCGCCGCCGCCGTCTGACATCCGATTCAAATCGAAATACACCACCGGCGATCAGGTGACCGAAAGCGTCACCTACATCCGCGGTACTCGCGAACGATATGAGATCGGCGACATGATCTTGCTGCGACAGCACGACATGAAGCGCTCGGTGCAGATCAGCAAAGCTGCCAATACGTACCTGATTACTCCAGACCCCCAGTCCACATCTGCGCCGACGGGTTCGGGCGTTGTGGTCGTCGAGAGCTCGATCGCCGACGTCGGTGAGCGCAAGACCGCATTCGGACAACAGGCGCGCCGTGTCATGACCGTGCTCGACCGGCAGCCTCAGGCCGGCGCGTGCGATCAGGTGAAATCACGCATCGAAACGGATGCGTGGTACATCGACGCGCCGAAGGCAGTCGCCGCACAGGCGCCGCCTCCGCCGCAGACGAGCGCCGCCGCGTGCCGCGACGAACTCAAAGTGAACCAGACCGGCGACGCCAATCTGATTGGGTTCCCCATCAGCTACTCGACCACGATGCCGGGCGCGGACGGGAAACCAGTGGTGATGCAGATGGAAGTCACCGAGTACGAGGTGGTCAATCTCGACGCCGCGCTATTCGAGATTCCCTCAGGGATGACTGAGTCGCCCAACGGGCGCGATCTCGCGAAAGCGGTCAGCGACGCAAACGAAGTCAAACTGGCAAGCGCGCCGGCGGCGGCATCCGCGCCGCCGAAAAAGCCTGGCGTGATTCGCGTGGCGGTGCCTGACCTCACAAACAAGACCACACAGGAGGTGGATACCCGCGCGCTGCGGACGCAGCTCATCAACGAGCTCATAGAGCAGAAAATGGAAGCGGTACCACTCGCAGCCGCATCGCAATCCGAGCTGAACGAGCACGCAAAAGAGCTGGGCTGCGACTATTTGCTCGTCGCGCAGATCACCGAACTGAAGGCGTCGAAGCCCGGACGAATTGGACGGCTGGTCAAGAAAACTGCCGGCGAGTCGACCGACAAGGATGTGACCGAAGCGAAGCTGAGCCTTCAGCTCCTGCCGGTTGGCGGCGCAAAGCCTCGTCTGTCGACCACCACCGAAGGGAACGACGGCGGCGTCGGTTTCAAGACAGGACTTCGTCTGGCACGAGCCGCGGCGATCCTGTATCTCAGGTACGCGAGTCCACTGGCGGCGATGAACACGATGCAGATGATGAATATGGGCGGCATGGGCATGATCGGCAACCCGATGCTGATGCAGATGCAAGGCGCTGGTGTGATGGGGACCGGCCGGACGTTCGATCGGACGGCGGGTGCGGCGATGTACATGATGGACGCGATGGCGGCTGGTTCATCCGCCGGGATGTCCGAGGGTCCCTCGTTCGACGCGTCGCTGGCAGAAGCCCTTGAGGGAGCGGCTAGGAAAACCCGTGAAAGTTTGCCCCGGTAGCCTGCCGCGCTACAATGCGCGACATGCGGCCGATTTTGCTCATCGAAGACGACGCGAACGATGCGATGCTGGTGCGCGAGACGCTCTCGCAACTCAACCTCGTCAACGATGTTGTGACGGCCTCGAGCGCTGACGCGGCGAAAAGCTACGTCAAACGCGATTTACCGGCGCTGATCATTTCCGACATCTACCTCGCGGGCCGCGAGACTGGCATCGACTTTCTGAACTGGCTGCGCGAGCAGGTGCCACCGCTCGGCAGCGTGCCAGTCATCATGATGAGTATCTCGACCGACGAGGTCCATCACATGCGCGCGTCGTCGCTGCGCGCACTCCTGTTCATGACCAAGCCCATCAATCAGGACGTGCTGCTCGATCAGCTGCGCGGTCTCGGCTTGTTCGTCACTCATCTCCCGCAGGGCGAACAGCCCGCCCTGATGATCGAATACCGAACTCATTAGGCAGGGCTGAAGCCCTGCGCTACCGAGTGGATCATCGCCCTGCTACGGAGTGGATGTCTGTCCAATAGTTTGGTCGCTTGCCGTCGATCTCGGCGCGAACATCACGGAATCATTCATATTCCGGCTGGCACATACCCTGCGCGGTCCGGGGCGCGATCGTCCATCGTCCATCGTCCATCGTCCATCGTCGATGATCAGCAACCATGATCCATAGAACACTCACCGCCGTGTTGGCGTTCTGCCTCGCGTTTGCGCTTCCCGTCTGCGCGCAAACTCAGGCGACGGGAACGCTCAGGGGCGTCGTGGTGGACGCGCGGGACGGTACTCCGCTCGAAAAAGTCGCGGTTCGGATTGCGGACAGCAGTTTGACCACTATCACAGCCAGCGACGGCCGCTTTCAGCTCGACAGTGTCCCGTCAGGCCGTCGCGAGCTGTACGTGTCGGCCGTCGACTTCGTCCTCATCAGGCGCAGCATCGAGATTCCCGCTGGTGATGTGCTGGACATTACGATTCCGATCACGGCCGGCACCGGCACATATACCGAGACAATCAACGTGACCTCCGCCGCCGGCCAGGACTCTCGCACGGCAGGCGGCGAGGAAGTGCTCCGAAGCTACGAGCTTCAGCAGCTTCGCGGCGTCATCACGAACGATCCCATGCGAGCCATTCACGTGCTGCCCGGCGTCGCTACGGGCGACGACCTTCGGAGCGAGTTCAGCGTGCGCGGCCTTCCCGTTCGCAACATGAACTTCACCTTCGAAGGCGTTTCGACGCCACTGCTCGTGCACACGGTGCAGGGCGTGCAGGATGGCGGATCGATTGCGATGATCAACGGCGATGTGCTCGAAGAGATCGCGTTGGCCGCGGGATCGTATCCGCAGCGCCACGGAAACCACACTGGCGCCGAGCTGAACTTTTTCGTACGCGAAGGTTCGCGCGATCGGTTCAGGGGCCAGGTCCGCCCGAGCGTCACCGACACGTCCCTCGTCTTTGAAGGTCCGCTCGGATCGTCGAGGAGCGGCTCGTGGCTGCTCTCAGCACGAAAGAGCTATCTGGGATCGGTCATCCGGAGGATCGATCCCGAAAACACATTCGGCTTCGGGTTCCACGACATGCAGTTGAAGCTCGTGCGCGACCTGAGCGCCAGGCACCAGGTTCAGTTTGCGATCACCGCCGGCCGATCGCGCCTCGAGCAGGATGCCACTCGCATCGAGATCGATGACGTGCAGGAGGGCGTGAACGATGTGGGTGTGGCCGTCGTCACATGGCGTTTCCTCGCGTCGCCGCGCGTCATCGTCACGCAGAGACTGGCTGCTGCAGGCAACCGATTCCGGAACGACAACCTCGAAGGGCTGGAGCTCCACAGCGGACGGCAAACCGGCGTGATGTACCGCGCCGACTTGACCTTTCAGCGATCCTCGCGCCTGACGCTCGAGGCCGGAGGAGAGATTCGGCGATCCCGCGCATCGCAGTTTGCGCAAGCGCGCGGCCTTGTCAGGCCGCAATTTGAGGTGCGCGAGGACTTCACGGCTTCAACGACGGCCACATCCTCTTACGTGCTCGCGCGGATTTCGCAGGGGCGCGGCTCGCTCGCGCCAGGCGTGCGCGTCGATCATTCCACGCTCACCGGCCACACGTCTGCGTCTCCCTGGATTGAAACGCGCTGGCCGCTCCCGGCGTCGTTGATCGCACGCGCCGCGGGCGGCATTTACCGCCAGGAACCGGACTTTGCTGAAGTGAAGGGACGCAGGGGTGCGGAGTTGAAGGAGTTCCGCTCGTATCATTTCGACGCAGGCGTGGAAGGACCGCTCGGCCGTTCGATGACGTGGCAGCTCTCCGCGTACAACCGGCAGGACTACGACTATCCCTGGCTGCCGAATGCGGAGTTCCGCGCCGTCAATGGACGCCTCGCTCTGCCCTCATTCACCTCGCGATATGAGAATTCGCTCGAGGGCCAGTCTCGCGGCGTCGAGCTCGTGCTGCAGCGCCGCACCCCCAACGGTCTCTCAGGATGGATCGCGTACAACCTGGCCCTCACCGATTACCGGAACACGATCACCGGCGAGGCTTTCTCTGCCGACTACGACCAGCGGCATACGGTGAACATGTACGGCGTCTACCGATTCAGCGATCGCATGAGCTTCAGTACACGCTTCCGCGCCGGCAGCAATTTCCCTGCACCTGGTTACTACGAAACACGTGGTCCTGAACTGTATTTCCTCAGCGACACTCGCAACGACGTCCGCGTGCCCATTTACACGCGGCTCGATGTTCGCGCCAACCGCACGTTCACTTTGCGAGCCACACGGCTGACGCTCTTCGCGGAGGTGCTGAACATCTACAACCGTGACAACGTACGCGCCGGCCTGCCTGGCATCAATGCCAACACGCTACGCGTGTTCGGGCTGTTCGATTCGATGTTCCCGATTATTCCTTCTGCCGGCATGTCACTGGAGTTCTGAACCCCCAGCGTCGAAATATCTGTAGAAATCGTACAATCAGGCATATACTTAATTAATTAGTTGATACAACATGCGCATTCACCTGGTTAATCCGAGCCACGTCTCGTTCGGCGTTGCGGTAATAACCCCACGCTGGCTCTATGTGTTAGCGGCAGCCACTCCGGCCAAATATGGAGACCCCCTCATCACTGACGAAACACTGGAGGCGTTCGATGCGACCACGGTCGAGGCGGGCGACGTCGTCGGAATTGGCATTCACACAGGCAACGCCCTGCGCGGCTATGAGGTGGGGCAACTCGCGCTGGCACGAGGGGCCTGGATCGTCTACGGCGGTATCCACGCCACGCTGTACCCGGACGAGGCGATAGCGCTCGGCGGCGCTCACGCGGTCGTGAAAGGCGACGGCGACGTCGCATGGGGCCAGGCGATCGACGGCTGTTTGAACGGTGGTTGTACCCACGTGTATGAAGGCGGAAAGATTGATGCGGGTCATTTTCTCAAGGCCCGATGGGATCTTCTACCGCCCGATCGCTACATGTGGGCGTCGGTGCAGACCGTGCGCGGCTGTCCGAAGCATTGTTCATTCTGCTCTGTGTGGCGAACCGACGGGCAGGAGCCGCGCCAGCGCACGGTCGACGCCGTGCTCGAGGAAATCGTCGAGCTCCGGCGCCTCGGATTCCGTTTCATCGCGCTCGCGGACGACAACTTCTATCCCGTCACGCTCGAAGATCTCGAGCAGGCCTCGCGGCGTGCCGATCATCAACGACTCAACGAGCTCAAGAGACTTCGCGCGGAGCGATTCGAGCTGATGTCGCGGCTTGCGAAACTGCCGAGCGACATGAATTTCTTCACGCAGATCACGATGGAGGCCGCCGAGGACTCCGAATTTCTCGATGCGATGCGTCACGCGCGCATCAAAGGTGCCCTGGTCGGCGTCGAATCGGTGACGGCTGAGGGCCTGAAGGATGTCTACAAGGGATTCAACCTTTACGGCGACGCCCTCGTCGCGAGGCTGCAACAGTTCAAGCGGCACGGCGTTCACGTGCTCGGGTCTTTTATTTTTGGGCTGCCCAGCGATCGCGCCGATACGTTCAGCGCCACCGTGGCGCTCGCGCTGAAAGCGGATGTTACCTTCGCGCAGTTCGTCATGTTGACACCGTTCCCCGGCACCGTGGATTTTGCAAAATGGGAGCTGGGACACACCAAGAAGAAGGATGCGGAAGCGGTGGATGGCATTCCGATCACGCGCCACTGGCTGATCCCGCAGGCACGCCGGCCGAAGGTGTACACGCCGCATCCGACGCTGTCGCCAGAGGACATTCGCGAACGCACGCAGTGGGTCTGGGACGAGTTTTACAGCCTGCCACACGTGTGGCGACGATCGCGGGCGGTGAAATCGTTGAAGAATCGCCTCGGTTTCGTGCTGTGCTCGAAGCTCTATCGGCAGATGTATGCCAACACGGGCATCGCCACCGATAGCGCACGCCACGCGCGATCCGAGCGCATGGCGAGGCTGCTCGCGAAGCCGTGCCGACGGTTGTTCATCGGAAAGCCGATGCCCGAGTTGGAAGTCCCCGCCTAGATCCAGCCGGTCGATTGCGGTACTATGGGACTGTCGGTTTTTCCAGTCCCCCATCTCCCTGTCCACCGTGGGAGTCCTTGCAATGAACCTCACACTACTCGCTCGCGCGCTTGGTGTCGCGTTGCTCGTGATAATCGGCTCGGCGTCATCCGCATCCGCCCAGGGCGGCGGCATCAAATTCGGGCCGACGTTTACCGAATTCAACGGCGACGCGCTCGACTACAGGAACCGCACCGGTATTCACGCCGGTCTGTTCTTCGGCGGCAATCGCGACGGCCTGCTGGGCCTCCAGTCGGAGCTGAACTGGATTCGCAAGCGGAGCGCATCAAATTTGGGCGGGCAGGAAATCAGGATCGACTACCTGCAGGTGCCGGTGCTCCTGCGACTGAACATCGGCAGCCGTTCGTCGAGCGGACCCATTATTTACGGCATTGTCGGCCCAGCGGCAGACATCAAGATGGGAGACGAAATCGACGGCGTGACCATCGACAATGGGTTCGAGGGCTTCGATGTGACCATGATCTTCGGCGGCGGTTTCGAGGTGGCCCGCATCGTCCTGGAAGGGCGCTACGACAAAGGCCTGCGGCGCATCAACAACCTCTTCAGCGACGTTGTCGACATCAAGAAGCAGACGTTCACGGTGCTCGTCGGGGTGAGACTTTGGTAGGTTCTCGGTGCAACACGACGCAGAAAACTCCATCGAAAGGACCGGCGATTCAGGCAGAAAATGCCTCGTGACCCGGCGTCTGGGCTCACTTGCTCGATTTTTGCGTTCATCCGTTCTGGCACGACGGCTGCTCTCTAACGATTTATGGAAGACAACGAGAACAGCCGTTCCGACACGCTCGAGGCGCGATTCCTCGAGTTACAACAATTGATCCTCAGTGAGGGCGAGAAGACGCGCAAGCACTTCGACACTGTGGCCGAAGGGCTCCGCTCCGCAGGACTCGAAGCGCGACAGGATCTGCTCGATGTGCATGTGCTTGCCGTAGAATCCCGCGTCGCGGGTGTCGATGCGCACGTCGGCGGCGTCGAAAAGGTGCAGAAAGTCGTGCTGACCGAAGTGCGAGGGCTCGCAACGAAGGTCGACCGCCTGACGCGAACGCGCGGCCGCGGGCACCAATCCCTGATCCCTAACCCCTAATCCGGGTCACGGCTGAGGGCTTTCCTGCCTGCAGCGAGCGTGCGCAGTATCGAGTCGGTGTCGTAGACGGCGCCGCCCCACGTTCCCCCGCTGACGTCCTGCAATGCCGCCCAGATGCGCGTGTCGTCCGGCAGTGCAGGGTCGGCAGCCAGGTCGGGCCGCGACGGGCGCTCCTCGAGGATCTGCGAACCAGCCTCGACGCCCTGCTCGACGAAGTTCTCGCCCACGAAATTCACAGTGCCTTCAAGCGTCGAGCGGTCGATCACGATCTCAATTACGTCGCCGTCGCGCAGCTTTCCGATGGGACCGCCCGCCAGGGCCTCTGGCGAGATATGGCCGATGCAGGCGCCGGTCGAGACGCCGCTGAAGCGCGCATCCGTAATGACGGCGATGTACTTGCCGAACGCCAGATGGCGCAGCGCGCTCGTAATCTGATACGTCTCCTCCATACCGGCGCCCATCGGGCCGCGACACATCAAGACGAGCACGTCTCCTGCCTTCACCCGCTTCGCTTTGATCGACTCCATCGCCGCCCGCTCTGACAAAAACACTTTCGCGGGACCTGTCATCCGATAGACGCCGTCAGCGTCGACGACGGACGAATCGATCGCCGTGCTTTTGATGACCGCCCCTTCAGGCGCGATGTTCCCCTTCGGAAAGCAGACGGTCGACGTCAAACCGCGCTCGCGTGCGTGTTCAGGTGACACGATCACATCGTCTGGATCCACACCTTCCTTTTTCAGCCGCTCACGCAGCTGTGTTCGTCGCGTCGACGCTTGCCATGCGTCGAGTTGCACATCGAGCGACGAGCCGGCGACAGTCGTCACGCTCGTATCGAGCAGGCCGAGTCGCCGCAGGTGCAGCATCACCTCCGGCACACCGCCCGCCATGAACACCTGCACCGTCGGGTGATTGCGCGGCCCATTGGGTAGCGCATCCACAATGCGCGGCACCTGCCGGTTCACCTCGGCCCAATCGCTGGCGGTCGGCCGCGAGAGTCCGGCCGCGTGCGCAATGGCGGGCAGATGCAGGAGGAGATTCGTTGATCCGCCAAAGGCCGCAAACACGACCATCGCATTGCGTATCGAAGCGTCGGTCAGGATATCGGAGGTGGTGATCGTCGCCGCTTCGAGCGACATCAGCGCGGTGGCGGAACGCCGCGCCATGTCGAGCCAGATCGGGTGACCGGACGGCGCAAGTGCTGAGTGTCCCAGCGAGAGGCCGAGCGCCTCTCCAACCACTTGCGACGTGGCCGCCGTTCCGAGAAACTGGCAGCCGCCACCGGGCGACGCACACGCACGGCATCCGAGATCCGCCGCTTCTTCGAGCGTGACGCTGCCGTGCACGAAGCGCACGCCGAGAGTCTGAACTTTGCCGGCGTCCTCGCCTTGTTCGGGGAGTAACGTCACGCCCCCCGGCACAAGCACGGCTGGAAGGTCGTGCGTGGCGGCGAGCGCCATCATCATCGCCGGCAGCCCCTTATCGCACGTGGCGACACCCAGCACACCGCGGCGGGTCGGAAGCGATCGGATGAGACGGCGAAACACCGTCGCCGCGTCGTTGCGAAACGGCAGGCTGTCGAACATCGCCGTCGTGCCCTGCGATCGTCCATCGCAGGGATCGGTGCACGCCGCGGCAAACGGGATAGCGCCAGCGCTCTTGAAGACCGCAGCCGCGGCCTCGAGGAGTAAACCGACTTCCCAATGTCCTGTGTGATATCCGAGCGCGATCGGCGTACCATCAGCCGCCCTGATGCCGCCGTGCGTCGATAGCATCAGGAACTCGTTGCCGCCGAGCGCCGCGGGATTCCAACCCATACCAGCGTTCTGCGTCCACCCGAAGAGATCGCCCGAGGGCCGCTCGCGCAGCATTTCCGGCGTCAGCGGCAGCACGCCCGCAGGCCCGCGCGCGCGGGTTGAGACTTCGAACAGGGAAGGATCGTCGGTGTCGAAGGGATTGGATGACATGCCTAGCGCGATTCTATCGTGCCGCGCCCTGGTCAATGGGCGATGGTCTTCGGGCAGCAGGCACTGGTCTGTCGTGGTCAATGGTCCCGGGCCTTGACGCGCGACCATGGACCATGACCGACCAGAGCCCACGGACCCAGGACAATTGCCGAGCGACCGTACCGGCGAGTTCACTTGACACATCCCGCGAGCGGGCGTATATAGTCTTGAACTGAGACAAATCAGACAAAGATGGCTGAGTGAACGTGCCAGCGCGTAACCTGAGATCCAGCGCGTTGGATCGTTATTTAGTCTCTTAATGGTTCAATGAAGGGCGCTCAACACTTTCGCGTTGCCACCCGGGGCACCTCCCGGGAAATCAATCGCAGCATCGTGCTGAATCTGGTGCGCGCCAACCAACCCATTTCTCGCGCCGACCTCGCTCGCATGATGAATGTGCGCCGCGGCGCGATCTCGCGCATCGTCAACAACCTGATTGCAGAGAGAGTCATTTTCGAAGGAGCAACGGGTCAGGCGGTGCGCGGCCGCAAGCCGACCTTTCTTTACATCGACTCGCGCCGCCGCGCTGTCGTCGCGGCCGATATTCGGGCCAGCGAAACCTTCCTGATGCTCGCGGACCTGCGCGGAAATCCGACGACCGGCGTCATCCGCATGCCGACCTTGCGCGACCCACGCGAGCTGGCCCCGGCGATGGCCGAGCGGATTCGGCGGATGCTCGTTGAGAACCGCGAGGTAGACGCGTGCGACGGCGTCGGCGTCGTCGTGCCCGGCATGGTCGAGCACTCGACGATGAAAGTCCTCCACGCGCCGACCCTGGGTTGGAAAGACGTGGATTTGCATGGACCACTCGCCGCCGCCACTGGCCTGCCCGTGCAGATCGAGAACTCGGGCCGCGCGTGCGCGCTGGCCCAGGCGTGGGCCGTGCGCGAAGCTGCCGGCACGTTGCTCGATGTGGTGTTCGTCTCCGTGTCCGAGGGTGTGGGTGTCGGCGTCATGATTCACGGCGAGTTGCTCCGCGGCCGCAACAATGTCGCCGGCGAGTTCGGCCATGTCCCGCTCTCGCTCGACGGTCCTCGCTGCTCGTGCGGATCGAACGGGTGCTGGGAAGCCTATATCTCGAATCGCGCCACACTTGCGCGCTACTTCGGTCAGCCGCTCAACCACGATGCGCTCGCACCGGGCGACAGCCCTCAATTCACGATCGAGGATTTGATTGCGCGTGCACGCGGGAGGGATGCGAAAGCCGTCGCCGCCATTGAATCCACAGCGCGATATCTCGGCATCGGCCTGGCCGCTGTCGTCAACACATTCGATCCGGCAAGTGTGTACATCGGCGGTGAAATTACGCGGGCGTGGGATTTGATCGAGCCGACGGTGCGCGCGGCGATGGCCGAGCGGGCGCTGACGGCAGCCGCGGCGGCAACAGATGTTCGTCCGGTGCCGGCGACCGAGTATCCGCGCTTGCGTGGAGCGGCCGCACTGGTCGTCGCACCTGCGTACGCCGTCCGCGGCGTCGCTTAAAGGAAGACGTGATGCGATACCTGGCAACGCTCGTCGCACTCGTTGCGCTCACAACAGCCGGCGCCCCTGCTCAAACGTCGCGCGAGCCCTCACGCGACGAGGTGCTCGCGGTCATGAAGCGCGCCACGACATTCATGACCGACACCGTCGCCTACAAGGGCGGTTACGTGTGGAACTACCTGCCCGATCTCTCGCGCCGCTGGGGAGAAATGGAAGCGCGCGAAACGATGATCTGGGTGCAGCCTCCGGGCACAGCGACGATGGGGCATCTCTATCTCGACGCGTACCACGCGACGGGCGACAACTTTTACTATCAAGCCGCAGAGCAGGTCGCTGGAGCGCTCGTCTGGGGTCAACACCCATCTGGCGGATGGAACTACGTCGTGGACTTCGCGGGCGATCGATCGCTGCAAGAGTGGTACGCCACGGTCGGAAAAAATGGCTGGCGCCTCGAGGAGTTTCAACACTATTGGGGCAATGCGACCTTCGACGACGCCGGGACTGCTGAATCCGCGAAATTCCTTCTGCGGCTGTATGTCGAAAAGCGCGATCCGAAATACCGTCCCGCGCTCGACAAGGCCATTCAGTTCGTCATCGACAGTCAGTATCCGATTGGCGCGTGGCCGCAGCGCTATCCGCGCGTGGCCGAACACCCCACGCACGGGCTTCCGGACTACACATCGTATCCGACATTCAACGACGACGTGGCCGGCGAAAACATCGATTTCCTCGTCATGTGTTACCAGGCACTCGGGGATGGACGGCTGCTCGATCCAATCGTGCGGGGAATGAATGCCTTTCTCGTGACGCAGCAGGGGGCGCCACAGCCCGGCTGGTCGCTGCAGTACACGTTGGATCTCAAACCGGTGCAGGCGCGAACCTACGAGCCCCGATCGCTGGCTACCCATACGACCGCGCGCAATCTCGAGCTGCTCGTGCAGTTTTTCCGGCTGACCGGAGAGACGAAGTTCCTCGCACGCATTCCTGAGGCCATCGACTGGCTCGAATCGATCAAGCTGCCGCCGGGTGTCGCTCCTGCCGGCCGCACGCACGCCACCTTCATCGAAGTCGGTACGAACAAACCTCTCTACATCCATCGTGAAGGGTCGAATGTCGTCAACGGCCGCTACTACTGGGATAGCGATCCGAAAGACACCCTTGGCCACTACAGCTCGTTCAGAAACGTCAATATCGCCGCACTCAGAAAGCTCTACGCCGAAGCGAAGGCGATGACGCCCGAGCAGGCGACAAAAGGATCACCTCTGGTTTCCGGTCGTGGGCCCGTGCCGCTCCCGAAATACTTCGCGGTCGTGCCGGCGGCCGGGCTCACAGCCGGGGCGGCGGTCAGCGCGCTCAATAAAGAGGGGTACTGGCTGGCCCCTCTCGGATACAACACCCATCCCTACAAGGGCGACGGTCCCAAAACCGTCGCTCCGGGGAACTATCGAACGACGCACGTCGGCGACGAGTTCGACACGTCGCCGTATCCGGACCCGGCACTCATGGGGATTTCCGTCGACGCGTTCATCCGCAATATGAGCGTGCTGATTCGCGCGATCGAGTGACCACGAAGGCACGAAGACACGAAGACACGAAGGATCGTGACACAAAGCGAGGTACGAACATGACAGGAACAATCCAGCGGCTGGGAATTGTCGGCGTTATCTGTGCGGTGGCGCTCCTCTCTTCAACGACACACGCACAGGAATCGCGCGGATCGATCGCGGGTCTGATCGTGGACTCATCTGGTGGCGCCCTGCCTGGTGTCACCGTCACCGTCGTCAACAATGGGACGAACAGCACCACGTCGCTCGTGACGAACGACACCGGCCAGTACGCCGCACTCTTTCTGCTGCCCGGCACGTACCGTGTGACGGCCGAGCTCAGCGGGTTCCAGTCGACGGACCATCCCACCGTGCAGGTTCGCGTGGGCGAACGCATGCAACTCGACATCACGCTGCAGCCAGCCGGCGTCACCGAACAGGTGCAGGTCGTTGCCGAAGCGCCCCAGCTCGAGACGAGCACGGCCTCGCTCGGGCAGGTCATCACGAGCAAGCTCATCAGCGAGATCCCGCTCGGTGATGGCACGGCGTACGGCCTGACGCGTCTGGTGGCCGGTGCCACGTTCGAGCGGTCTTACGCCCTGCAACGCCCCATGGACAACGACAACCTGCGTGGCGCGGCGGTCACCGGCACGTTGAACAGCGAGTTCACCATCGATGGATCCAGCAACATCGTCTCGCAGGCTCGCGTCGGCATTCAGCCGCCCGCCGATGCCATCGAAGAATTCAAGGTCGAGACCGCTGCCTACGATGCCCAGATTGGTCACACTGGCGCAGGCGGTGTGAACCTGGCGCTCAAGAGCGGCACGAACGCGCTGCACGGCGCCTTGTCGTTCTACAACCGCGATGACTCCCGGTCGGCAAGCCTGTTCGCGTCCAATCGGCTGGGCACGAGCAAGCAGCCGCGCGACTACAACCGATTCAGCGGCACCGTCTCCGGGCCGATCCTGCGGAACAAGACGTTCTTCATGTTTTCGTATGAGAAGCTTCAGGACGACACGGTCGAAGCGCTGACCACCTCGGTACCCACCGCACGCATGCGCAGCGGAGATTTTTCCGAACTGCTCCCGCTCGGCGTGCAGATTTACGATCCCGCGACTGCACGACTCGTCAACGGCGTGGTCGTGCGCGATCCGTTCGCGGGCAACATCATTCCGGGTGGCCGCATCAATCCGATCGCACGCAACGTGCTCGGCTTCTTTCCTGAACCAAACATCGCCAGCGCCGCCGACCTGTCGCTGAACTATTTCATCGAACAGCCGTGGACCTACGCGTATAACTTCGCGATGACGCGCATCGATCACGAGTGGACGCCATCACATCGCACGTACGGACGCTTCCTGCGCAACTTCCGCCGCGAAGAGCGCTTCAACTTCGCGGGTCAAGTGAACGGCACAGAGATCACTCGGGGCTCGACCGACCGGTTCAACTACAACTGGGCGGGCGGCCACACGGCCGTGATTTCGCCGAGCATGGTGCTCGACCTGAAAGCCAGCTGGTTGCGATTCAACGACGATCTCTTCCCACTCTACAATTTAGATCTCGCCAGCATTGGTTACTCGCCCTCGACGCTGGCGCTGCTGGGCGGCTTCGAGCAGCTCCCACGCTTCAGCATCGAATCGGGCACGCCGACGACGGCCGGTCGTGTCGCCACCCTCGGAGCGCAGCAGAGCGGCTTCAACAACGGCCGCACGCAGCCGTTCTACAACGTGCAGTTTGCCGCCACCCTTACGAAGACGACCGGCGGGCATACGATGAAGTTCGGATACGACTGGCGAAGCCTCCGCCAGAAAGAAACCAATCTGGGCTGGCGCGGCGGCGTATATGCGTTCGACAGCTCGTACACCCGCGCCAGCCAGACGGCCACCGGCCAGTACGGCCAGGGGATCGCGTCATTCCTTCTCGGTCTGCCAACGAACAATTCGGTCATCGAGCTCCGTCCCGAGTATGACATGGAGGTGATCAGCCACGGCTTCTTCGCGCACGACGACTGGCGCGTATCCGATCGGCTTACGCTGAATCTCGGTCTCCGCTATGACCTCGAGCTCGGCATGACCGAAGCCGACAGCCGTAACATCGGGCCTTTCGATCTCACCACACCGAACCCCATCGAGGCCGCGGCACAGGCGCGCTTCGCAGCGAGTCCGCCGGCCGGCGTCCCCCTGTCGGCGAGCCAGTTCCGTGTTCTTGGCGGCTACACCTATCTGTCGGGCGACCAGTCTCGGGCATGGAACGCGGACCTCAATAACTTCCAGCCGCGATTGGGTGTCACCTACAGGATCGACGATCGAACGGTGCTGCGAGGCGGCGGCGGGAAGTTCGTCGCACCGTTCCAGCTGCAGGGCGTTCCGGGCCTCATCACCGCGATCAATCAGATCGGATACTCGCGCAATACACCGGTGCCGGTGACCGCCGACAACGGGTTGACGTTCCAGGCCAATCTCAGCAACCCGGTGCCGAGCGGTCAGCTCGTGCAGCCGGTCGGCTCGGCGCAAGGACTGACGACCAACCTCGGGAATGCGCCGGGTAATATCTGGGCGGCGGATCGCGTCAACCCAGAATTCTGGCGATTCAGCATCGGCGTCGAACGGCAGCTCCCGTGGGAGATGCTGTTCGAGATTTCCTACATTGGCCAGCACGGATCGAATCAGGCGATCCTCGAACCGCTGAATTATGTGCCTCAGCAGTACCGTACTCGGAGCCTCATCCGCGACAACGACGCGGAGACATTCCTGACACAGAACGTGGCGAACCCATTTCAGGGGCTGACGCCCGACACCCCGGGAAGCAACGGCGCGACCATTGCGCGCCGCCGCCTGCTCTATGCCTACCCGCAATACGAAACATCGGGTGCGCCGTGCGCAACAGGCACCTCGACGACCTTCTGCATGGAGACCGCTCGTGGATCGAACATGTATCACGGCGCGATCTTCCGGCTCGACAAACGGTTCACGGGCGGCTTAATGCTGATGACGTCTTACACCTGGTCTCACCTGACGGAAAAGGTTGCCCCGCTCAACCCGTGGGATGATCTCGAGGAGCGCACCGGCGCAACGGATCGGCCGCATCGCATCACGCTTGCCAGCGTGGCGGAGCTACCCTTCGGCCGCGGACGGCGGTTTGGCGATGGCTGGAATGCGGTGATGGACGGAATCCTGGGCGGGTGGCAGGTCAGCACAAAGTACGAATGGCAGAGCGGCTCGCCGCTTGTGTTCAATCAGAACACATACTTTGATCCCTCCTGCGGCGATCCCCGGGACCTCAAGTCCAACTGGGCCAGCTCCGGAAGTCAGCTTGCCGGAGTCGACGTGCCGATTATCGACATCAGCTGCTTCTACACGACGAACGGCCAGCCGTTCCGCAACGCCGCGGGCCAGCCGGTGACGTTCACGGCAGCTGAAATTCAGCTCGGGCAGGCGAACACCCGCCAGTTCCCGACGACGCTCCCGAACGTGCGGTTCATGCAGCACCACCTGCTCGATCTCGGGGTGACGAAGAACTTCACCGTCGGCAACCGAGTCCGTGTGCAAGTGCGCGTCGAAGCACTGAACGCCACCAACTACACGCTCTTCGGCGTCGGCAACATGGTGCTCACGCCGAACAACGCGTCGTTTATGAAGCTGAACAACATCGACTCGAGCACGGTCATGAAGCCGCGCGATCTGCAGATCGGCGCCAGAGTAACCTTCTAGGTGCGTTGGGTGCGATAGGTGCGTTGGGTGCGTTAGGTGCGGCTGCTAGGTGCGTTGGGTGCGCACCTAACGCACTCGTCCGAGGCGGGCTAGAGCGCGGCGGGCTTCGGCGAGTTCCGGGAGATCGCTGTCCGCTTTGTGCCATAGCTGGAGAAACTTCTGTACTCAGCTAGCGCGCCGGCAGCGTCGCCGCTCTTTTCGAGCAGCCGTGCGACTTCCAGCACGTATCGCGGCTCGAACATAGACGCCCACTTGCGGTTCGGTGAGATGGCGTTCAAGCGGCGGTATGCCTCGATCGCACCGGTCCAATCACCACGCGCTTTCGCGACACGCGCGGCTCCATCTCTCCATTGCGGACTATTGATGAGAACGGATGACGTATACGGATTCATCGACCACCAGTACCGCTTATCCGGGATGGTTGCCGCAAAAGCTGCCGCGGCGTCATCCAGATCCCCCGAAGCCAGGGCAATCTCGCCGGAGAGCGCGTCATGCCACTGCCGTTCGAATGGCACTCTGGAGTTGTAGTGGTGGTCAAACGACTCGAGGGCCGTCTGAGCCGCCCTTACGTTCCTCTCGCGCGCCAGAGCGGTACCTGACAACAGATCGGCAAGAGCCATCCACGCCCGCGATTCCTGCGCGGAAAGAGAGCCGAGAATCGTTCGCGCGGTGTCGGCATCGGCGCGGGCTCGTGCATACTGCCCCCGCTCCGTCGCCAGCGTCGAGGATACGAGGTAGTGACGCTGCGTGACCCACGTGGTGCTTGTTTTCCTCCGGTCTTTTCCTGCCAGTGGCCAGGATCAGTTCCGCTTCCCTGTAGCGTCCAGTTCTCGAAAGAATCACCGCTTGTGTGGTGTAGTGCTGGATGGAGGAGTCCTGCGTCGGTTGCGCGACAATTTCGTCGAATCGCCCGAGCATGGCCAACGCGAGGGCCAGTCCGGCCGCAGAGAAATCCGGTTGGATCGCGTTCGCGCGTGCGTAATACTCGAGCGCTTTTTCCGGCCTCATGGCGGCAAGGTTCGCCTCGCCAAGACTGTCGTAGGGGTTCGGCTCACCAGGAGAGAGCCGGGCATACTGCTCGAGCTCTGCCAGGCTGCGATCGATCTCTCCGGCGTCGAGCAGCGCATAGCCGTACAAGTTGCGCAACATGCCTGACGCCGGTGCCATCTCGATGCCCTGCCTCAGTGTGGCTATCTCTTTCTCAGGGTCGTACAGAAGCCCGTTCACCGGTGCTGTACAGCTGTAACAGCGTCGCATACGCGTCTTCGGTATCCGGAAATTGCGCAATGAGCTGATCGATCACGCGTGCGGCTTCGTCCGCGTCACCGGCCGCATGCGCGATGTTGGCCTGAAGCAGCAGGCGCTCTCGTTCGTTGAGTCGCCCGATATGTTCCCGGGCCTTGGCAAAGTACATCTTCCGGTCGGCCATGCGTCCCTCGAAATAACTGACGGAGCCGAGGTAGAGGTACGCGCTGGCAAATGATGGATCGACCCGAACCGCTTCGGTCAGCAGACGTTGCGCATCCATCGTCCGGAAGTGCTCGGAGGCGTCCACGCCCTGCACAAACAGTCGGTATGCACCAAGCGATGACGTCGAAACGTCGGCGACCTTGCGGACCTCGCCGGTGTTTTTCAGTCCGATGCCGGACCGGATCTGAGTCGCCAACTGATCGACGATGCTGAACACGTCGGTGCCTCGCGCGCTTTCCGCCACCAGCACGCGGCCCGAGCCGAGATCCTCCACTTGCGCGTCGATTCGAATCTCGGAGCCCGATCGGAAAATGCTGCCAACAACCATCGCGCCTGCGCCCGCACGCCGCGCAACCGCGGCCGCCTGAGTGCGGTCCAATGTGTCGAGATCACCCGCGCGAATCTGCCGCGCCGTTTCGAGCAGCCGCCGCGTGCTGACGATGTCGAGCCCGCGCGTTTGCGCCAGCCCGGTGAGGAGCATTCTCGGCACGCCTTTCGCAAGCCATGCACTGTCGGCGTCGGATGCCCCAGCGACATCAAACGACATGACGGCAATCGCTGGATGTCCCGACGGACCCGCGGCGACGGTCGCCGCGCGCGGTTCCGTGAACCAGTGGCGCCAGATCGCCGCGGCGCCCAGCCCGACGGCAAGTAAGAGAACCGCAACGACGATCGCGGCTCTTCGCGTCGTTGCCGCTCGCTGGAAAGGCGTGGCGACCCGCTCGAGCGCCAGCCCTACATCCTCAGCTTTTTGAAAACGGTTCTGAGGATTCTTGGCCAGACATCGCTCGATGATCGATTTCAACTGTATCGGTGTGCGATCCGGCAACGGCGGCGGCACATCGCGAAGAATCGCGCCACAGAGCTCAAATCCGGTCGCACCGACGAACGGACGTCGTCCCGTCGCGGTCTCGTAGAGAAGGACACCGAGTGCCCAGATGTCGCTGCGCTCATCCGCCGTCGCACCGCGCAGCACCTCGGGCGGAATGCAGGGAAGCGTACCGGCAATGACGCCCTCGGTGGAGATTGGCGACCGCCGCTCAGTCGCCTCGCTCAATTGCTGCTGTGACAGCCGGCGCGCCAGGCCGAAGTCGAGAATCTTCGTCCGGCCATCCGGCTTGACGACGATGTTCGGCGTTTTCAGATCGCGGTGGATAACGCCATTGCGATGGGCGTACGCAAGCGCCTCTGCGATTTGGCTGCCGTAACGAACGAGAACCTCGGCGGGCAGACCACCCGATGGGATGGCATCGGAGAGCGGCCGCCCCTCCACGTACTCCATCGCAATGAACGGCCGGCCATCATGATTGCCAACTTCATAAATCGTGCAGATATGCGGATGGTTCAATTGCGAGGCGTGCTGCGCCTCGCGCCGTAGTCTGGCATGCGCTTCGGCGTCGGTCCCGGTCGCCAGTTTGAGCGCCACCTCGCGCCCGAGCTCGACGTCGCGGGCAGCGTACACCTCACCCATGCCGCCGGCGCCGACGAGACGGCCGACTTCATATTTACCGATGCGGCCCCCAAACGCATTCACCGGCGGCTCGATAAACCCATCCGCCTTGACATGCGCCGCCAGGAGGCGCTCGATCTCGGTGCACACGAGGACGTCATCGGCGCACGTCGCCCGTACGAACGGCAACCGCTCGGTCTGATCCCGCTCGAGCGCCGCATGAAACACTTCTTTGACCCGCGCCCACTGCTCGGGATTGATCGTCACGTTACGATGAGCCCAGCATAATCGTTAACGCGTAATTTAAGGCAGTTTTCACTCCCGCCTTCGCGCTGAGTTCCCAGATCGCTTCGGCGAGGCAGGCTCACCGCACCTATCGCACCTATCGCACCCCTCGCACCCCTCGCACCCAACGCACCCATCGCACCCATCGCACCCATCGCACCCATCGCACCCATCGCACCCATCGCACCCGGAGTTATCATCGGGTTGTGGCGCTACCGCCAGGCCCTTCGCTACCCACGGTCGTTCAAACGTATCGGTACGTCCGCAATCCGCTGCCGTTCCTCGACGAGTGTGCTCGGCAGTTTGGCGACATCTTCACGCTGCGGCTGATGGGGACATACCCCTGGGTGTTCGTCTGGTCGCCGCCTCTTCTCAAGACGCTGTTCACGGCGCCGTCCGAAGACGTCCATGCAGGCGAAGCGAACGCAAGCGTGTTCGGGCCGCTCGCCGGAGACGCGTCGGTCTTCATCATGGACGAATCGGCGCATCTCGATCGCCGACGCCTGCTGTTGCCGCAGTTTCACGGCGATCGTATGCGCGTGTATTTTGATCTGATCCATCGGATCGCGTCCGACGCCGTCGCGCGATGGCGCCCGGGTGCCCCGTTCGCCATGAACCGGGAAACGCAGAAGATGACGCTTCAGGCGATTATTCGCGCCGTGTTCGGCGTCGACACGAACAACGGACAAAACTCGGAGCTCGTCGCGGCGCTGACCGATTTCGCCAATCACGCCGTGGCGTCTCCGCTGCTCCTTGCGCGACCATTGCAGCACGACTGGGGACCGTGGAGCCCATGGGGGCGCATCCTCCGGCTCAAGCGACGCAACGATGCCGCCCTCCATCGTGAAATCCAGACTCGACGGCTCGCGCGCGACGCGGAAGGTCGCGAGGACATCCTGTCGCTTCTGCTTCAGGTCCACTATGAAGACGGATCACTGCTGACCGACGAACAAGTGCGCGACGAACTCGTCGTGATGCTGATGGCTGGACACGAAACCACGGGCACGGCGCTGTCGTGGGCGTTCGAGCGCATCCTCTCGCTGCCCGACGTCGAACGGCGAATTCGCGACGAGCTGAACGCGCTGGTCGGGAACGGCGCCATGACTGCGGCGCACCTGTCACAGATGAACTATCTCGATGCGGTGGTCAAAGAATCGCTGAGAATCCGTCCGATCATGCCCGTCGGCGGCGCGCGGCTCGTCAAGCGGGCGTTCGAAATCGGCGGCCATGTGATTCCTCCCGGCGCTATCGTCGTCAACGCGATGTACCTCCTGCATCGCAGGCGAGAGCTCTATCCTGAACCCGACGATTTCAAGCCCGAACGCTTCCTGGGCAAGCGGGTGATCGATCCATATGAATGGACACCCTTCGGCGGCGGCGTCCGGCGATGCCTCGGATATGCGTTTGCGCTATTCGAGATGAAGAGCATTCTGGCCACCATTCTCTCGCAAGCCCGGTTGCGCATTGAAAACCCAAATGCTGCAATGGTGCGCCGCGGATTCTTTCTCGCCCCCGCAGGCGGCCCCAGGGTAGTGCTCAACCAGCGCGGCGCTTGACATCCTCTCCTCGTGCGGCAGAGACTCCACTGAAACGACATGCGACGCTTCTTGTTCGTCATCGCGCTGGGTGTCGCGGCAGCATCGGGCGGCGGCTGCTCTCGAGAGACGCCGCAGCCGCAACCGCAGTTCAGGCCGACGGCGACGGTCAAAGACATCATGCTCTCGATCATCGATCCGGAGGCCGATGTCCTGTGGAATGCGGTGGCGACGATCGTCAGTATTTCGGGCACCGAAGAGCGGGAGCCGCGAACCGATGAGGAATGGACCGCGGTTCAGCGCAGTGCCGTTCAATTGGTGGAAGCGACCAATCTGCTTCGCGTTCCAGGCCGCCTCGTTGCCAAGCCTGGGGAAAAATCGGAAAACCCCCGCATCGAGCTTCATCCCGAAACCATCCAGAAGCTGATTGCCGACGACCCGGCAACCTGGACCGCGCTGGTCGATCGGCTGCACGATGCGGCAGTTCCCGCGCTGACCGCGGTCAACGCGAGAAATGCCAAGGGTTTATTCGATGCAGGCGAAAAGATCGAGAACGCCTGCGAAGCATGCCACCAGCACTATTGGTATCCACCTGAGGGCGCGTCGGCGTGGAAGCTGGCCACGGAAGCCGCTCCTGAGACGGCGGCCGGAGGCACCAGCACGCCGCCTTCAAAGGGCGGCATCATCAAAGGCCACATTCGGGTGAAGGGCAAGCCGCCAGGCAATCCCGTCATCAGGATGGGAATGGATCCGATGTGCGCGAAGCTGAACGCGGACAAACGCCCGGTGCAGGAAGTCGTGACCGCCACGGCTGACGGCAGTCTGGCCAATGTCTTCGTCAGCCTGCAGGGATCGTTCCCGGCGTCACCGGTGCCCACCGAGCCCGTGGTCATCGATCAGCGTGCGTGCGTGTACGTTCCACGAGTCGTCGGCGCGCGTGTCGGACAAACTGTACAAGTGCGGAACAGCGACGCACTTCTTCATAACGTCCACGGAGTCTCAGCACACGCAAATGACTTCAACTTCGGCCAACCGACAGCCGGCCTCGTCCAGCAGCTTCAGTTGAACAACCCAGAGGTCATGTTGCGCGTCTCGTGCGACGTGCATCGCTGGATGACCGCATTCGTCGGCGTCGTCAGCCACCCCTATTACGCCACCAGCAGCGCCGCCGGCACTTACGCCATAGAGAATGTGCCGGAGGGAACCCATACGATCCAGGCATGGCACGAGCGGTTCGGACTGGTCACGCAACAGGTTCGCGTGACGGCTGGTTCGACGAGCGTTGCGGACTTCGGCTACTGACTATTTTGGTTCACGCTCGGTGTCGTCGGCGGCTCGCTCGTCCGCGCGAGCGGCGCCCAGAATACCTTCCATCGTCACGTAGTTGCCTTCATGGCACGCGTACTCGTAGAGCTTGTCCTGCGATCGCTTCATGCGAATGACGACCGTCCAGGGCTTGGTCCACGTCTTCAGATCGTCCACGGTGACTTCGTATTGAAGCGTATCGTCGGCCACGCGCTTAAACCGCTCGACGACGTGCAGGGTCTCGGCGGATCCCATGAAGTTGCTCTTCGGCGAAAAGTTGGTGGTGTCGACAACCAGCGTGTCTCCCTCCCACCGGCCTCGCGAATCTCCGCTCCACAGCCTCAGATTCTGCGGAAGATGTGCACGGCCATCCAAGGGAATGATGCGGGTTTCATGGATGGCCTCGAGGGTAATCGCCAGGTAACCGGGAGTCTGCAGAATCTGGTAAAAGCCCATCGGGCCCGCAGAGTTGATGTTCTGCATGCCAATGCGCGGTATGCCGTAGGTGATGCAGCGCAGCGCATTGCTGAGATCTTCCGGTCCGGATGCCGGCCGCCCTCCGGCTGCGGTCGGCGGCGGCGTTCTGGCGAATCTCGCCTGCCCGTCCGGTGTCATCTGCGGAATTTTTCCGTCGGCCGGATCGGAGATGAGCGATGTGCGATTCTCGATCGTGCGTTCGATCATCACCGTGGCACTGCCGGTCGCCGTCGGGCTGATGTAGCGATCGGGGGGGTTGGCCAGCAGGGCGAGAAAGAAGTTATCTCCGCCGGGGAAGTCGCTGTCGGCGCTGACGTCGAAGAGGCGCGCGGCTCGCTTCTTGAGCTCGGCGACTTCGTCATCCGTCAGAAACTCCCGCCCGGCGAGTTCCTTAGGCCGTTCCAGCGGCGTGGCGCTCTGGTTCAGCCATACACCCTGCAATTCGGGCTTCCCGTCTGGCGTGAGCGGAGGCGTCCACTTGGTCGCCTGGCTCGCGACGGAGATTGGGAAGAGCACTATCGTCAGCGCGACGATTGCGGCGAGTAATGTTTTGCTTGGCACGAGCCACTTCGCTTTCACTGACGGCAGGGCAGAAGCCCTGCGCTACCGTAAATGTCGTCTCACTACCGTAAATTTCGTCTTACTTTCTGCTCTTGGGAGGCGCAAAGACCGCCGCATCGATCGGCGCGTTGACGCGGACTTCCTTCAACTCGAAACTGTCCCGACCGTTGAGCCAGCCGAACGTCCAGCGGAACGGCATCTTGATGCCGGCTCCCGGCACATCGCGATAGTCGGCGAAATCGACCTGCGTCGGCGCGCGTCCGATCGGTGAGGTGCCAAAGCGGACCATCCGCACGAGCAAGCCCGACTCCCTGTCGAAATACAACGTCGCGACGAGCCCCCGCCCGCCGTTCCCTTGCACCACGTGAACGTCGCGGCCGCCGATGTTGTCGGGCGGACCAACGCGCAGCTGAGTGAGAGTTTTTTTGATCTGTGACGGGAATGACAACTGGGCGTCGAGGCGGGCGCCATCCAGTTCGCTTCCACCTAACGCATATTCCGGCACGACGGAGAGCGGTGCCGACACCCAACCACTTTTGCCGTCAAACACGCGGATGGCATCCTGCCGGCCGATGTTCTCCGCAAATTTGATGATCGTTGCGCGCTGATCCGGCGCCTTCGCGAAAATTTGCACCTGGCCGCCACCGCCAAATCCGCGAAAACCCTCGCTCGTGGCGGTCGCAATGAAGCTGGTCACCTTTGCCAGACGCTCGGCGCCCCCGAGGGCTTGCAGATATTTGTCGAGAATCGCCTCGGCAGATGGCTCCCCCGCCGCCGACTCGGTGACGATGAGGTCGGGCTCGAGAACCGGCTCGCCGTACACGGCATCGATCGCTGGCATCGTCACTGGAATATCGCGGCCGCGGTGACACGTCCAGCAGGTGACGACCTGACGCCCAGCGAAATTGCTGCGGTTGATGGCGGCGACCATCAGCGTCATCCGCCGCGCCGTTCGTTTTTTCGCGGTGTCGAATTCCCAATTCACAGTATCGGTGCCTGCACCCACGTGACATTCCACGCAATCAAAGCCCAGGGCCGCCGACATGATGCCCATCGTGTCCAGGAAATCGTCCACGGGAATGCCTTTGAGCACCTGGATGTTCTTGAAGACCTGTTCGGCGGGCGGCGGGCGGTTCTGGCTGCCCGTCTGTGCGGTCAGCGCGACGCTCATGAACAGGGCAAACGTGGTTGCAGCGCCGCCAACGAGCTTCATATGTGGGGTCCCTCCGTCCCTCGACTCCGCTCGGAACGCCCTGAGTTTACCGAAGGGCGGACTGAAGTCTAAACCCTACCGAATCAATTGACACCTTGATTTGAAGGGTCTATCTTCGGCTCGAATGGTGTCATGCCATCTGCCATCTGCCCTCTGCCATTTGCCCTCTGCCATCTGCCCTGACGGGAGACACTGAAGATGCGTCACCCCTTTGGTGCCTACCTGACGATGACCGTGGCCGGAGTGTCGCTGGCTGTTGCGACGCTCGTCGCTCAGGCGCCGGCACGGCACAGCCACCCCCGCACTCCCTGGGGCGATCCGGATTTGCAGGGACTGTGGACAAACGCCACCATCACACCATTCGAACGGCCCGCGAACCTCGGAGGCAAGCCGGTCCTGACCGAACAGGAAGCCGCTGAATTTGAAAAGCAGACGCTCGAGGCCCGCGATGCAGATAATCGCGGCGGCGGCACCGATGCCGACCTCGGGCGCGCTTACAACCAGTTCTGGTACGATCGCGGAACAAAGGTGGTCGGCACCAGGCGCACGTCCCTCGTCGTGGACCCGCCCGACGGACGAGTGCCGCCGCTGACCCCGGACGCGCAGCAGCGAGCTGATGCGCGTGCCGCGGCGCGCAAGCGCAGCCCTGCCGACGGCCCGGAAGATCGAAGCCTCGCCGAGCGCTGCATCCTGTGGCCGGTCGCGGGACCGCCAATGATTCCAGGCGGGTACAACAACAACTATCAGATACTGCAGGCACCTGGCTACGTGGTGATTCTCATCGAGATGATCCACGATGTGCGTATCATTCCGCTCGACGGCCGCCCTCATGTGCCGCAGAGCGTCCGTCAGTGGATGGGAGACTCGCGCGGCCGCTGGGACGGCAACACACTCGTCGTGACGACGACGAATTTCACGGGCAAGACGAACTTCCGCGGAGCAGGCCCCGAGATGCGGCTCGTCGAGCGATTCTCGCGTATTGACGCCGACACCCTCGACTACCAGTTCACGGTCGACGATCCGACGTCGTTTACTCGTTCGTGGACAGCCGCAGTGCCGATGATGAAGACTAAAGGGCCGATATTCGAGTACGCGTGTCACGAGGGGAATTACGGCATGACAAACCTGCTGAGTGGTGCGCGGGCCGAGGAGAAATAAAACCGGAGGATTCATGAGAGCACTGATGTCTGCGCTTGCCGTAATAAGTCTTCTGTCCGCTGCCCTGCCTGTGCGGGCGCATCACGCGTTTGCCGCCGAGTTCGATGCGAAGAAGCCGATCAAGCTTGAAGGCACGGTCACGAGGGTCGAGTGGATTAATCCGCACGCCTGGATTCATATCGACGTCAAGCGATCGGACGGAATGGTCGACAAGTGGATGATCGAAGGGGGCACACCGAACACGCTCTTCCGGCGCGGTGTGAACAAGAACTCGCTGCCGGCCGGGACCGTGATTGTCGTCGATGGATACCAGGCGAAGGACGGCACCCTGAAGGGGAACGGCAGGGACATCACCTTCCCGGACGGGCGCAAACTGTTCATCGGCTCGACCGGCACCGGCGCTCCAGGCGATCCACAGCAGCCACCGCCTAAATAGTGATGCCTGTCAGGGCGGATGGCAGATGGCAGATGGCAAGGCTAAGAGCTAAAGACTGAAGGCTAATCTAAGGGCTGAGGGCTAAGGGCTGTACGTAGTGTCCGGCTTTAGCCGGACCGTGATCAGGAGAACCTCTCGATGCAAACCCGGATCAGACGCGCGATAGTTGCGGCGAGTGCAGCCGTCGGGCTTGCGGCCCTTTCGTTCGCCGTTGCGCCTGCGGCTCAAGCTCCAGCCGGCTATAAGGCACCGCGCTCGGCATTCAAAGATGGCAAGCCCGATCTCAACGGGATTTGGCAGGCCAACAACACCGCCAACTGGGACATTCAGGGTCACGCCGCGCGTCAGGGACCGGTGCTCGAGCTCGGCGCCGCCTTCAGTGTGCCAGCCGGACTCGGCGTCGTGGAAGGCGATGAGATTCCCTATCAGCCGTGGGCGGCCGCGAAGAAAAAGGAGAATGGCGCGAACTGGCTGAAGCTCGATCCCGAGGTCAAGTGCTACATGCCGGGCGTGCCGCGAGCCACCTACATGCCCTACCCGTTCCAGATCGTGCAGACGCCAACGCATGTCCTGATGGCGTATGAATACGCCAGCGCAAGCCGCACCATCTACATGAACAGCAAAGACGAAAGCCCCGCCGATACGTGGATGGGGTGGTCGCGCGGCCGATGGGAGGGCGACACGCTGGTCGTCGATGTGAACGCGTTCAACGGCGAAACATGGTTCGATCGGGCCGGTAATTTTCACAGCGAGGCGCTGCACGTCGTCGAGCGCTATACGCCGGTCAGCCGCGATGTGCTGCAGTACGACGTGACGATCGAAGATCCCAAAGTGTTCACGCGTCCCTGGAAGATGAGCATGCCGCTGTATCGCCGCGTCGAGAAGAACGCGCAGTTGCTCGAATATAAATGCGTCGAATTTGTGGAAGAGTTGATGTATGGCCATCTTCGAAAAAAGACGAAATAGGGTTCTTCTCGCCACCGCCATCGTCACGCTGGCGACCGTCACGGTCGCAGGCCAGGCCGGCAACTCGCACGACCGCCGGCTGCCCCGCACGCCATGGGGCGATCCGGATCTGCAGGGAATCTGGTCAATCGCTACGATTACGCCTTTCGAGCGGCCTGCCGCACTGGCCGGCAAGGAAGTACCTGACCGAACAGGAAGCGGCCGAGCTCGAGAAAACGAACCTGACAACGAACAATCAGGATCGGCGCGACGGCGCGGGAACTGATGCTGATCTCGCCCGCGCCTACAACGACTTCTGGTGGGATCGGGGCACGAAAGTCGTCTCCACGAGGCAGACATCGCTCGTGGTCGACCCGCCCGATGGCCGTGTTCCGCCGTTGACGCCGGACGGACAGACCCGGGCCACCGCCCGGTCGGCGCGCGGCTACGACTCATGGGAGGATCGGAGTCTGTGGGAGCGCTGCATCACGCGCGGACTGCCGATGGTGCCTGGCCCTTACAACAACAACTATCAGATTCTGCAGACCCCGGGATACGTCGTGATTCTCCATGAAATGATTCACGACGCCCGCATCATCCCGCTCGACGGGCGCCCGCATGTCGGACAGAACGTTCGCCAATGGTTCGGTGATTCGCGCGGCCGCTGGGAAGGGGCGACGCTCGTCGTCGAGACGACCAACTTCTCGGACAAATGGAGCTACAGAGGATCCACTGAAAAGCTTCGTCTGATCGAGCGATTCACGCGCATGGACAATGGCACGGTGAAGTACGAATTTACGATCGACGACCCGGCGACGTTCACGAAAAAGTGGACCGCCGTGATTCCGATGGCAAGTACCGACGAGCTCATCTACGAATACGCGTGCCATGAGGGCAATTACGGAATGGTGAATCTCCTCAGCGGCGCACGCGTGCAGGAGAAGACCGCTGGAGAGGGCAAATAACGCCCTTGCTGATTTCCAACACGGAGCCACAGAGCACCGCATCGACTTCGCGCTTCCGGCGCGTCCGCGGCCCACGAAGTCGATGCATTCGCCGGAGCCGACTGACGCACCCCACAGAGGCACTACGATTCGCTCACCCGTCGAGTCGTCGTGCCATCGTGTAAAGTTCTTTTGCCTTTCATAGATGTGGCTCTGTGCCTCTGCGTCGAGTCTCGCTATGGCCTTCCTGCCGGCGACAGCCCGGAGTAGAATCTGACATCCTCGCCCGTATCGATCCCACATCAGAAGGAGCCGTCGATGAAGCGCATCTGTCTGGTCGCAGTGGCCTTGGTTGCGTTCGCCGATATCCAGGCAGCAGACCGGCACCGGCTGGTATTCTCCCGGATCGGGCCCGCCCAGACGCAGCTGTTCATCGCCAATGGCGACGGCACGAGCGAGCGCGCGCTGCTTCCAGCAGGCCTCGACTATTCCGCAGCGCTGACCGCCGACGGCCAGTGGGTCGTCTTCACGTCCGAGCGTGATGGCTCAGCGGATCTCTATCGTGTCCGGCGAGACGGGACCGGCATCGAACGGCTCACCAGTGATCCGGCGTATGACGATCAAGCCGCGCCTTCACCCGACGGGCAGACAATCGCATTCGTGTCCTCACGCGCAAACGGACGAACGAACATCTGGACGCTGGATCTGAAGACGAAACAGGCGCGGAACATCACACCCGGCACAGGCAACGACTTCCGCCCGTCCTGGTCCCCGGACGGTCAGTGGATCGCATTCAGTTCCGATCGCAATACACAGCCCGGCCGAGTACCCGGGGCAATGGGAGCACCTCCAGTCCACGCGGCTGTATATCGTGCGAAAGGACGGGTCTGGTCTACGACCACTAACACGCGGACGGGGCGTAGTCGGCACCCCGCGCTGGTCTACCGATGGAAAACAGATTTTCTTTTACGAAACAACGGAGCTTGGCGCCTGGGACGCGCAGCGCGGCAATGCCTCAACCGAATCGACGCACATCGTCTCGGTGGACGTGGCGTCTGGCGCCCACAAGCAGCAGACGTCGGGAGAGGGTATTCGACTCTGGCCCCAGCCGCTCGCTGACGGAGGGCTCGCGTATCTCGTCAAATATTCAGGTGGCGCGGCGAACCTGAGAGTCGTGCGTCCCGGCAGCCAGCCGAGCGAAGGGCCTAGAGGACAGGTGCGGAATCCATTCTGGTCTTCGGATGGCCGCGAGGTCGTCTATTACAAGGTGATGCCTGGGCAGTTCGCGATGACCCCGGCTTTCAGCCGGGATCCGGAGTTCGAACTCACGAAAATCAGTGGCGGCAACTTCCCCGTCTTTTCACCGGCAGGCGATCGGATTGCACTTGGCATCAACGGTCCCGACCGCATATTGGAAATGGTCAACGCGGACGGTACCAATCGCCGGCAACTGTTTCATCGTCAAGGGGCCAGCGCGTTCTCGCCCGCATGGTCGCCAGACGGAACGCAGATCGCATTCTCGCTGGGGTTGTACTTCAGGCCAGCCGGCAGACCCAAGGCGGAGGTCGGACTCATCAATCCCGACGGCACGGGATTTCGATCGCTGACAACTGACGAGTCGCACAACGGATTCCCGAGCTGGTCGCCGGACGGACGGCGCATCGCTTACAAGAAGGACAATCATCTCGCCATCCTGACGCTGGCCACTGGTCAAATCACCAATCTCACGCAGCCAGGACCGCAGCACGACAACTTCCCGCAATGGTCCCCGAAGGGCGATTGGATCGCCTTCACCAGCGACCGGGACGGGGCGGAAGACTTCCGCCTTTACCTCATCAGGCCCGACGGCACCGGACTGCGCAAGCTGACCGACGCGCCGGGCGACGCGCACTCAATCTGGTCGCCTGACGGCCAATGGGTCGTCTTCAGCAGCGCCCGCATGGGATTCAAAGACGAACGTGCGCTGTCTGAAACGATTCCGCAGCCTTACGGCGAGCTGTTTATGATCCGGCCTGATGGGACGGGACTGCGACAACTGACCGACAACCAGTGGGAGGATGCCACGCCTGCGTGGATGCCGCAGGCCACTGTGACCCGCATTACTTCGGTGCGGTAGGACTTGGTTAACCACAGAGATCACAGAGAGCACAGAGAAACATCTTCTCTGTGTGCTCTGTGGCCTCTGTGGTGAGATGTCGACGGCTGCGCGTCGTAAACCAGGTTACTTCGATCGAACAGCAATCACCTCGATCTCGACGAGCGCGCCTGGCGCGACGAGCGAGGCCACCTGCACCGTGCTGCGAGCCGGCTTGTTAGGCTGCGTGGCGCTGCCGAAGAACTGCGTATAGGCGGCCATCATCCCCGGAAAGTCCATCTTACCGCCCATTTTGGGATCGCCCACCAGGTAAACGTGCATCATGACGACGTCACCCATGGCGAGTCCCTGATCTTTCAGAATGGCCTGGATCTTGTTGAATACGTTTTCCGACTGCGTGCGCGTGTCGGCCGCGTATTCAGCCGGCACTCCCTGGGCGGCCGGCTTTATGGCATCGGGCACCTGGCCGCTGACGTAGAGCGTGTCGCCGTGCCAGACCGCGGTGGCGATGGCGGCTTTCTCGGGTTGGATACGTCGAACCATTTGGGCTAAGACCTCCGACTCAGAAGCAAACAACACGGCAAGCAACCCGATCGAGGCAACGAAGCTCATTTTCATGCAGCGCATCCTTTTTACCTTCTCGAAGGCGGGTCTCATAAGACCCGCCCGACATGCCTGTACGTAGGGCGGGTCTTGCAGTCCAAGACCCGCGTCCAGACGATGGACGATCGACGATGGACGATGGACGATCATGCAAACACGCCGAGCGTGTCGAACCGCTGTTTCAGCACGGCCTGCGTGTCGTCATAGCCGAGCCACTCTTTGATGACGGTCGCATACACGCGTCTGAAGTCGGTCGTCATCTTCATATTCCCATCGTCCAGGTTGGTGAGGCTCGGGTGCTGGCCGTACATGCCGCCTTTGAGTCCCCGGCCGAACAGGAACATCGGTGTGGCCGTACCGTGATCGGTGCCGAGGCTGCCGTTCTCTTCGACGCGCCGCCCAAATTCCGTGAAGATCATCAACGCGACATCGTCTGCGCGGCCGATGCGCTTCATGTCTTCCATGAACCCGCGGACCCCGTCCGCGGAGTACATCAGCAACCGGCTATGGAGGTCCGCCTGCTGCACGTGCGTGTCGAACGAATTGCCGGCATACGTGACGTAATACAGACGTGTGCGCATGCCTGCCGCGATGAGCGCAGCAACCCGTTGCAGGTTGCCGCCCAGCCCGCCGCCGATCCCATAATCCACCGGCGTGCGATACGACGCAGACGCCTGACGCACGAAGTCCGAGCTCTCGGTGGCGTTCTGGGCGGTCGACGCGAGAAACTCCAGCGTCGCGTTGCGCGTCGCACGATCCCTGCTCAACTCGACCAGGGCCTGTTTCTCGACGTCCGTGCCTTCGCGGCGGAAACGTGCGGGATCGTCAAAGACCAGAGGCGAATGCCGGCGGCTTCGGACGGCGAGGGACTGCGAGTTTCCGAGATTGACGATCGTGTTCTGCGTCGCTGGATCGTAGCCGGCGTCGGCCAGCCGGCCCAACCAGCCAAGCGGCTCGCCCCCGTTCGGAACGCCTGTATGCCAGAACCCCATCGACGAGAAGTGCGACAAGCTCGGATGTTCGTACCCGCACCCGTGCACGACCGCCATCACGCCGTCCTTGTAAAGCCGCTCGAAACCGACCATCGATGGGTGCAACCCGAAACCATCGGCAATCTTGATCGCCTGCTGCTCGGCAATCGCCAGGTTCGGCCGAGCGCGATAGTAAGCGGCATCGCCGAACGGAACGACCGTGTTCAAGCCATCGTTGCCGCCTGAGAGCTCGACGACGACCAGAATCCGTTCGCGGTGTTTTTCGACGCTGGTGCCTTCGAGCGCCTGCGCGGCGAGCGCCGCAGACGTCCGGTTCAGCACGAAGGGCAACGTCGCGCCGATGCCGATGCCGTAGAGGCCCCTGAGGAGGAAATCGCGGCGCGAGCACCCACATGGATCATGCATTTTGCACCTACTGCAGTTGGTATTCCGGGTACTGAGAACTAGATACAAAAGTTCCCTCAAGGCAATCTCGAGCGTCGCGCTCGGTCGCACGTCATCGGTCCCTAATTTGCCGCGCAGAAAGGCGACCAGCACCGCGCGCTCCTTCTCTGCGAGCCTGACCCGAAGGAAGCGCTGGTTGAAGTGATCCACAACTTTGTCGACTGTGTCTGCGCGTGCCGCCTTCACCATAGGGGTCAGCTCAATGGGCGCGGGCTGCCGCGGGATCAATTTCGTTCGTGCGAAGGCGTCGACCGCGCCTTTGTATCCACCGTAGCGTGTGTTGTAGTCCTCTTCGCGGTCGACCATCATGTTCGACTCGGCATCGCCTTCCCTGGTGGCCTCCGTGATGTTCATGCCTTTCGCCAACCGCTCACCGACCCTCGCATCGGTCGCCGACATGGAACGGTCTGGTGGTCTGAACCCCTTGACGTCTGGAAACAACACGTCGCGGAACAGATTCCCGCGCTGAAGGAGCGTCGCCGGTGTTATCCACGTGCGCCCGCCGGCCCAGCCGGCCACGTTCGGAGGATCGAACAACGACTGGCCCAGGCCGCTCGTCATCCTTCCAAAGTCGGGAATCGTCGGCACCTCGGCAAGACCCATCTTCTTATATGTAGATACCACCAGATGCACCGGGCTCTTGATCTGAGTGGCAAAGGACGGTGGGCTGTAAAAGTCCTTTGAAAGAAAGATCCGAGTCAGCAGCGGCTTCAGTTGGTAGCCGCTCTCCCGGAACGAGCGACCCAGCTCTTTCTTCACGGGATCCGAAATGTCCTCGCGGACGAAGTACCGGTAGAGCTTCGCGGCAATGAACTCCGCGGTGACGGGCTGCTGCAGGATGATGTCGATAATCTCTTCGCCGTTGAAGCGTCCCGTCCGTCCGAGGAACGTCTTGTCGCCCTCGTCATGGAGATCGGCGTTGAATTTGAAGACGAGGACGTCGTTGGACCATCCCGTGAACGCGCGCGCGGACTCGCGAACGTCGCGCTCCGTGTAGTTGCCTACCCCCATCGTGAACAACTCGAGCAACTCCCGGCCGAAGTTCTCGTTCGGGTGCTTCTTGACGTTCTCACCGTTGTCTAAATACACGAGCATCGCCGGATCTTTCAGAAGCCCGACGAGCAGATCGCGAAAGTTGCCTGATGCACGCACGCGGAACATCTCGTTCTGCCGGAGCATCATCCGGTAGTCGCGCACCTTGTTATTCCCCGTCGCGAAGTGCCCGTGCCAGAACAGCGCGAGCTTCTCCTCGAGAGGACGCCGCGTGCTGAGCATACGATTCGCCCACCAGAGTCCGAGGCGTTGCGTCTCGATGCCGTTCGCGATGAGCGAGTAGAAGAACTTGTCGATGATCGGCTGGAGCCGCCGGGAGGTACCGGGCGGGAGCACTTTGATGCCCAGCGCCTCGCCGCGTTCGTACGCGATGCGCGCAGTCTCGGCTCGGCTCGGCGGAAACGGATCCATGCCTGGATCCCAGATGCCGGATTCGTCGAACGGCCGAAGATCACGATTGTCGATCTGCTCGTAGTTCACCAGTCGATCGACCACTTCGCTCGGCTTCATCGCAGCCAGCCGCGCGATTTGCTCAGGAGTTTCGCCAAATCCGGCACGCTCAATAAGGTGCGCCGCGCGATCGTGCGTCCAGTCAGTTGCTGATATTGGGGAGAGATCGTTGGCCCAGGCGTCTGGTCCGGCTCCAGCGGCCGGGGTAGAAATCGTCTGCGCCCGGCCGATTGCCAGGCTGCCAGCGATGAGTATCAGGATGAGAGCGCGGCTTTTCATAGACAACCCACTCCCTGCCGAAGTTTCGAGGTGAGACGAAGTTACCATCCCCGGATCGGGAAACACAAGTGGGCGCACTGGTTTACTGGCTCCGGCTCCCGGGGTTGCAGATCTTCAACACGGAGGCACCGAGCACAGCATCGACTTCGATCGCGAAATCGTATCACGCCATCCACCGCGGCTCAGAGGAGCGCCAGCGTCAGCTGGACCGCCGTGGTGTCGGCGACGTAGTTGAACGCGAGGACGACAATAAGTACAGCGGCCCACTTCAGCAGCGTCAAGGCCGTCGGGCCGGCATAATTGAGACGAAGAGCGAAGAACAGGTAAACGCCGATGAAGCAGAGGGCGAGCGCCGCGGCCACCTGTTCCAACGCGCCGGCTCGCCGGAATATTCCGGCGGTGGCGGTCGCGAGATAAAGAAAGCAGTAGAAGTGCAACGCGAAAACGAGGTGTGCACCGAATCGAACGTTGCGAAATAGGAATTGGAGCGTGCCAGCCACTGCAATGACGCCCGCACCCAACGCAAGCGTGTAAACCGATTTCACTTGCACATCGAACCGCTGAGCCAGCACGGCAGGATTCAGCCCACGGTCGGCAGCACGAGCGACGACGAGGCTTGCAAGTTCTCCTGATTCGTCACTGGCCATCATCGCTGTCAGTGTGAAGCCGGCGAAGGGTGCCGCCAGAAAGAACAAGGCCGCGCCAACAAGATAGAGCTGGAGAGGCGTCAGATAGGGCTGTCTGCGCCCGGTGACGTACCTCGCGGGTCAGCAGCCCAGGCGTCAGGAGAGCGCGCAGACTTCTGAGCGTTTTGAACTTGAATCGCAACCCTCCGGTCTCATCGGCCAGGTCATGGAAGAAGCGCCGAGCCGAGAGGTCGTTGGGCCCTATCCGAGCCTGACCGCACTGTGAGCAATACGGGCCGTTCAGCTCAGCCGCGCAATTCGGACATGGCGGCATTGCACCCAAATCTAGCACCGAAACCGACGATTGATGATCAATCACCGTGGACGCCAAGTCGGCGTCGGACGACTCCCCACGCCAGGATCAGCGATGTCACACTCAACGCCGCTCCACCGACCATGAAAGTAATAACCACGATGTCCCAGAGGGGACGGTAGTTGTACAGCCATGGGAAGTTGAGCGAATGAAGTCCGTGGTAAGCCCAGCGCGTCATCCAATTTCTGGAGTTATAGCTTCCGACCACTCGAGCGGTCTTTGGATCGATGTAGTAGCGCGTGGCCCCACGATCGTTCAGGCGCACGCGAAGTACGGGCAGCGGGAGTTCGCGCCGTCTGTCGAGGTAGTACCGATCGTACTGATGGATTATGTCGATAGCCGGACGTTCAGCCTGCGCCTGAATCACTGCCTCCTCGAGAAACTGTCGCTCGAACTCAGATGTTACGGGTCCGTCGAGCGGAACAATGCGCGTATCGCGACCACTCAGTGACGCGATGTAGAAAGGCCGTCCCGCCACTTCAACCAATTCGAGCTCTCGTACCTGCATGCCTGCCAGCTGCATGAGGACTTCCCGCGGCGACTTTGTATCAAAGCTTCCAAGCCGCACATTTCCGCGAAGCCCGCGCGAGAGCCCCTCGGCACCAGGCCTGCCCTCGTTCGGTTGCAAGGGAAATGGATCCATTGAAAGCATGCCGCTGAAGGCCCACGTGACTGCGCCAAGCCCGAAAATCAGCCCGAAGACGATGTGCCACCGCTTTGGTCCACGATACGGAATGCGGACCGAGAGTCCGACGATGAGGCCGACCATGGCGGTAGCGGTTCCGAGAGCGGACAGCCAGATGACCAGCCTGCTCCATTGCGGCCCATGTTTTCGAAGCGGAGTGAAGTACAGCCAGTGCGGAATCGCGCCGGCATACGCGCCGAGTCGCGCGGCAGTTGTCGTGTATTGTACGACCTCGCCGGAGGCCTGGGAAACGTACACGTGTTCCCCGCTGGGCCACGCATACTTCCAAAGCGGCTTGAACCCGCGCAGCTGAATGGTCCATTGATCCACATCGTCAATGGGTTCGATGGTTGCGGGCGCACCTCCCTGGCCCATCCAGGCGGTCGCAATGCGCAGCATCATCTCGCTCGTGACTTCGCCTCGTGTTTCGCCGCTGTCCGCATACGCCAAGGTCTCCTGACGCCCCGATCGAAAGCGGTAGACCGGACGGCCATCGAACACGGAGAGATACACGGCCGTCGCAGGTTGCGATAACCCCGATTTCGCGAACGCCTCCGCCGGGGTCAGTCGTACGAAATCAGGATCCAGTGCTGAGGAATGGTCGAGGCGGTCGGCGGCACTGACGCTGGGAAACTCCCAATACATCATGCCGATTCCAGAGAGGAACCATACAAAGAAGAAAACGCACAGCCCGACGCCGAGCCAGCGATGGATGACAATCAACCGCTTCAGCCACCGGCGGGTTTCCAACGGCGTCTATCTCAGGCGAACACGAACGGTGGCGAGCACGTTCGTCGGCTCACCTGGATACAACTGGCTGTCGTACAGCACCGAGGCGAAGTACTCCGTGTCTGTGACATTGTTGATGTTCACCGCGTATTCGACTCGACCTCGCCGGTATCGTGCGCCGAGATTGAGCAGGCCGTAGCCGTCGATCGTGAAATCATTGTTGCGATCGATGAACATGCGGCTCTGGGACCGCAGACCGATGTTGAGACCAAACCCACTCCGCCAGTCATACGCGGTCCACAGGTTGAACATGTGCCGTGGCGCCATGATAGAGGCGTTGCCTCTCAGATTCGTCTCGGCATCGACCAGATAGTCGCCGAACTCGGCGTTCGTAAACGCATAGCCGCCATTGATGCGCCAGTTCGATACGGGCGCGGTCGTCACATCCGCTTCAAATCCGCGCGATCGCACCTCGCTCGCCTGATCGAAGAAGCCGCCGGGGCGGGAAAATGCCACGTTCTCGCGAACGATGTGAAAGAGCACGGTGTTGAGCTGCAGTCGATCGCGCAGCCAGTGGAAACGCTGCCCGAATTCCAGCTGTCTGCCCTTTTCCGGCTCGAGCGTCGTGCCGTCCGGCTGCGCCTGCGTCAGTGGTCGAAACGAATTGGCAAACGAGCCATAAAGGTCCAGGGTGGCGAGCGGCTGATACACGAGGCCCAGGCGGCCAGTCAGCGACTCAGCTTCGCGCCGCAGCAGAGGACCCTCAGTCTCCGTCCCGCCCGTCACCGGATTGTTGTGGCTTGTACGCCGGAAGACATCGACTCGGCCGCCGACCATCGCCTTGAGCCGAGGGCCCAGCGTCAGGTGATCCTGGGCGTAGAACGCGTTCGTGTTGTGCGTGAAATAAGCGACACGAGCGAGCGGCTGTGGAATCGGCTGTTGCGTCTCGATCGGGTTGAACAGATCGATATATTCCGCCTGCGCGACGCCGCCGTCCGGAATCGTGTTCGTCCGGCTCGTGTAATGCTGTCCTTCCCAGCCCAGGATGATGTTGTGCTCGACGCGGCCGGAAAGTTGTGTCGTGAATTCGGCAAGGTCTGTGATGGGCCTCCGAAAGTGTTTGAACTGCAGATATTCACGGTAGACAGCACTCGGCGATTCGACGACCAGGAACTCGGCGAGAAAGTAGTCGTCGTTGACGGGGCGGTACGAGAACGTGTTGCGAAAACCCCACGAGCGGCTCAACTGGCGGGCGTACGTCATCTGCAGATTGTGATCGTAGCTCTCCGCGACATCGAATGGGGTCCGGTAGTTTCGATCGCGAGGCACATCCGGGAAGGCGCTTTCCGGCAGTGGAGATCCGAAGTCTGTATTCAGGAGCGGAATGCCGGCATCGCCGTCGAAACGATCGCGATTGAACGTGTAGTAGACGTTGACTTGATCATTGGTCCCGATCCGCCAGGCCACTGATGGCGACATCTGGAGGCGTGTCGCGTTGTTGTGCCGGTAACCATCATTGCTTTCGAGACCCACGTCGAGCCGGTAGAGAACTGTGTCGGACATCAGACGTCCCGTGGCACCGGCCGTTCCACGCGTCAAGCTCCAGCTTCCGGCTGCCACCGAGAAATCGTACGCGGGCTGGGCCGATGGTTTCTTCCGAATCAGATTGACGGTCGCGCCAATGGCCCCACCTCCGTAGAGCGCCGACGAGGGTCCCTTCAGCACTTCCACCCGCTCGACGTTCGTCAGCTGGGTATTGATGCGATTACCTTCGTGCCGAACGCCGTCGACCAGCTGATTGGCCAGCGAAGGAAACAGATCCACGAACCCGCGAAACGTGTAGCCCTCGTACACGCCATAGTTCGTGAACGCATAGACCCCCGGCACGTTCTGCAGCGCGGCCACGAGATCGTTCGCTCCCTGCTCGCGGATGACATCGCTGGCGACGCTCTGGATTGTCAGCGGCAGTTCGCGGACCGGCAGGTTCGTCTTACCTGTTGCCGCGGTGCCCGTCATCGCCCCCTGCACGGTCACATCTTCCGCAATACCCGCGATCTTGAGCGTCACCGTCACAGCGGCAGACGCGTTCCCAACGGTGACCGGTTGCGCTAATGCGGCGAACCCTGGAGCGTGGACTTCAAGTACGTACTCGCCTGGCGCGACGGCATCGAACGCAAACGCCCCGTCGGCTCTCGAACGCGTCGCATTCACTCTCTGCGAGGTGTTCGTGACGAGTGTGATATCGGCATTCGCCACGTGGCCGCCGAGCGGATCGACGATGCGTCCTGTCAGCGTGGATGTTTGCGCGGATAACGGGCCGCAGGTGATCAAGAGCACCAGAACGGCCGTCAGGACTCGGCGGGTGTGCATGACGCCGATTGTAACCACAAAAAAAGGACGTTATGGCGCCATTGGTGCCACAACGTCCTTGAGAACGGTCCGGCTGAAGCCGGACACTACGTACTGTCTAACGGTCCGGCTAAAGCCAGGCTAAAGCCGGACACTACGTACTACCTCAGACTGTCAGCAAATCGATTGCCGAGGTGCTGTCGCCGAATTTGTCCACCTTCACGCCGTACCGGTCCGAAAGACCCAGCATGAGATTGGCCAGCGGCGTCCCCTTCGGATACCGGAGGTGACGATTGGCCTTAATCCCCTGCGAACGTCCGCCCACGACAATCACGGGAACGTTGTAATTGTTGTGGGTGTTGCCTTCGCTCATGCCGCTGCCGAAGAGCACAGCGGTGTGATCGAGGAGGGTCCCTTCGCCATCCTTGATCGATTCCAGCTTCTTCAGGTAGTAGCCCAGCGTTTCGACGTGATAGGCGTTCAGCTTCGCGTAGTTCTTCATCTTCTCCGGATTGTTGCCGTGGTGCGATATCGAGTGATGTGCCTCCGGCAGCCCAATCTCGGGATACGAACGATTGACGTTTTCGCGCGCCATCATCAAAGAACTGACGCGCGTGATGTCGGCCTGGAATGCGAGCACCTGGAGGTCGAACATCAGCTCGATGTATTCCTTGAAGGTCTCCGGCACGCCAACGGGCTGCTCGGGCACCTCGAAGTTGCTGTTGGTCGACTCGGCCCTCATGATGCGCTGCTCGACGTCGCGAACCGCATCGAAATACTGACCGAGCTTGTTGCGGTCGGTTGAGCCGAGCTTGCGCCGAAGCTGCGAGATTTCCTGCGTAAGCCCGTCGAGGATGCTCCGATCCTCTTTGACTCGAGCCAGCCGCTCTTCGGCGGTGGTGCCCACTCCGAACATCCGCTCGAAGACAAATCGTGGATTCGTTTCCGACGGCAGCGGGCTCGTCGGCGAACTCCACGACATCGAGTTCATGTAGGCGCAAGCATAGCCGTGGTCGCACGCGCCAACGACGTCGTTGCGGTCGACCGAGACTTCCAGCGACGGCAGCTTGCTGTCGCGACAGATCTGCTGGGCAATCAACTGATCGATCGTCGTGCCTGCGACGACGTCTGCGCCCTCGGTCTGCTTCGGGTGTGCGCAGCTCATGAACGCCGGTGCGGCGCGAGGATGCTGACCGCCGACGTCGCCCTGATCCGTCGCCTGGTAGTTATCGAGGCCGGTAACGACCACGAGGCGATCGCGGAAGGCCTCGATCGGCTTCAGGCTCGAAGACATCGCGAACCCGACGCCGTCTGTGGATGGCGTCCATTCGCCCATGTTGGCGCCATTTCCGCAGTAGATGGCCGTGAATCGTGGCGCGGCCTTCGCCTGCGCCCTCATCGCTGGCACCATCGCGTCGAGGAACGGCAGCGCGACGGTTGCACCGATGCCGCGGATAAACGTGCGCCGTGGCAGCACTAACTTTGTGATCACCATTCGAAAGCCTCCTGAGTGGTCCGGCTAAAGCCGGACACTACGTACTGCTCCTAGTTCGCGTCCTCTACTGCCATTCTCATTGTAAACGGTGTACTGGTTACAATCGCCTGAATTAGTGCCGCAAACCGGTAGTTTTCGCGATCGGCATCCCGCTTAATCTTGCGGACCGCCGGTGCGTCGCTCGCCTCGAGCCCCCGTCCGAGGGCATAGGTCAACAATTTCTCGGTAACAGTCGTCGTGAACTCGTCCGAGTGCGTCCGCAGAACCTTTCGGAGGTCTGCTGGCCCGTTGAACTTCGTGCCGTCGGGCAGCTGCGCCGATGCGTCGACCCGCGCGCCCGAGGCGTAAATGTCTCTCCACTCGCCAATCCCATCGAAGTTTTCCAGCGCAAACCCCAGCTGATCCATCTGCGCGTGGCAGCCTGCGCACGCGGGATTCGCGCGGTGCGCCGCCAGCTGTTCGCGCATCGGCAGCACCTTGCGCGGGTCACGGCTGTCTTTCAGCTCGGGCACGTTCGGTGGAGGTGGTGGCGGCGGCGCGCCGAACACATTCTCCAGAATCCATTTCCCTCGGATCACCGGCGAGGTTCGATTCGGATACGAGGTCGCCATCAGAATCGACCCTTGTCCCAGCAACCCGCCGCGTGGGCTGTCGGCTGCCAACGACACACGTCTGAACCGTTCGCCGTAGACGCCTTCGATGCCGTAGTGCTTGGCGAGGCGTTCATTCAGGAACGTGTAGTTGGCATCGAGCAGATCGACGACGCTGCGGTCCTCGCGGATGATGCTCTCGAAGAACAGCTCGGTTTCCTGCTCGAACGCCTTGCGCAGGTTGTCGTCAAAATGGAAAAGCAATTCCGGGCTCGGCTGGTGCACCTGCACGTTGCGAAGGTGCAGCCACTGTCCCGCGAAATTCTCGACGAGCGCCTGCGACTTCGGGTCGGCGAGCATGCGCCGCACCTGCTGCTGCAGCACCTCTGGCCTGTGCAGCGTGTTTTTCGCCGCCACGTCCAGGAGGGCTTCGTCTGGAATGCTGCTCCACAGGAAGAAGGACAGCCGCGACGCCAACTCGATGTCGCTGACGCGATACGGCGTATTCGGCGCAGCCGTCGGAGGCTGGGCCTCGAACCGGAAAATGAACTTCGGACTGACGAGAATGCTGCGAAGCGCGAGCTCGATGCCCGCCTCGAACCCGCCTTTGCTCGCGCCGTCGCGATACGAGTTCAGCGGCACCTGAAGATCCACCTCCGTCACGGGACGGCGATACGCACGGCGCGCCAGCGTTGAAATGATGTTCCTCGCGCACGCCGCTTCCTCGTCTTCAGCCCGCCGCACGGCAGCATTGGAGGCGCGAAGCTTGGGCGAGCAGATGAGCACGCGCTTGCGGCTCGCCGATTCGCCTGACACCCCGCCCTCGGGCAGGGGCCCCGTAATCGTGAGACTGGAGATCTTGGGCTCGCCGCCGCCCGCTCTGTAAGGATCGCGACGCAGCGACTGGTCGAAGAGGTCTTCGAGATACGCCGACGTCTTTGCGGCGAAGTACGCCTGAACCTGATGCGAGCCACCCTTCACCGTCGCCTTGAACCGGAGCGCGTCGAGGATCATCTTGTTGCGATCCTCTCGCGGGTAGTCGCCGGCCGCATCCGGGTCGCCTCCGCGTCCACGGCCGAACTTCGGACCACCAAGCATTCCGGTCCAGATGCGCGAGTTGTCGATGGCCACGTCGATTTGATGGGGTTCTGCGGTGACACCCTGGAATCCGCCGCCCGCTCCACCTTCCTGCGGCCGCATCTCGAACAGATACTCACCGTCGGCCGGGAAGAAGTAGCTGATGACGAGCCCGCCGCGCGATCCGAACGGCAGATCGTCGTTGACACGCGTTCCCTGGTTGCGATCGGTCGGCACGAAGAAGGTCTCGGGCAACGGCATGCCGCGCGGCCGCGCCAGCGCCAACTGGCTGATCTTCGCCGCGGCTCCCAAATATCGCTCTGTCAGTGCGGGCGACAGCGTCAGGGCGTCGGCGTTGTTGTCGAACCCGTGGCCGGCGACGTCGGCCGGCAGCAGCGTCGACGCATCGATTTCGATGGCCAGCAGGTCGCGAATCGCATTGCGATATTCCGAGCGGTTCATCCGCTGCAGCGTTGGACGGCCCGGGTTCGGATTGGCGACCGCAACCTTGTCGAGCTCGGTCTCGAGATACGTGACAAGGCTCAGGGCCATAGCCTTTTCAGGCCGGGGCCGGCCGACGGGCGGCATCGCTCCGGTTCGTACCTTGCGGATGACGTGCTCCCACGGCTCGATATTCTTCGCCACGCTCGCCATGTCCAGAGCGGTGAGCGCGAGTCCACCCGACTTCAGCTTCTCGTTGTGGCAGCTGACGCAGTATTTCTGGACGACTGCCTGATTCGCCGACACGCTCTCCGCTGCTGCGGGTGCAGGAGTCGCAGCCTGCCTCGCCGGAGCGTTCTGCGAAGCCCGCGCGGAGGCGGGCGCGTTCTGTGCATTAACGGCAACGGCAACAACCAGACATGTCGCCGCAACCAGCATCACGTGTTTCATCGCACAGCCTCCTCGGGCGGCAATTTGTCTTCGGGGATGAGATTCGGACACAGCCCCGGACAGGGAATTTCCTTTGCGCCGAGCTTGCGCAGCAGTGCCGCAGTCGTCGGGTTCGCGGCAAATGAATTTCCGTACTCGACGCCATCAGCCACCTGAAGCGGTGTTCGTCCCGCTAGATCCGGCACGTCGAGCTTCGCGCCTTTGTCGAACAGGTATTGCACGACGCTGTCGGCGCCACGATACGCGGCCGCGTGCAGCGCAGTCTCGCCGGTGTCGGCGACGAAATTGACGTCAAACTTCAGGTCTTCGACCAGGAACTTGACGACTTCGAGCACCTGCTCCTCGCCTGCACGATCCTGATTCGAGGCCCACGCGATGCCGGCAGACAGCATCAACGCGTTGATGTTCAAGCCGGTGTTGATCTTCGGATCCGCCCCGTTCTCGAGGAGCAGCTTCATGGCCTCGATGTCGTTCGACTTGGCAGCAAACAGGAAGGCGGTTGATCCAACCTGGCGCCGGCGGTACCTCGCGCCCGACCAGCGCGGCTCCATGTCGCTGTTGCGGCCGTTGACGTCGGCGCCGTGCTTCAGCAGCGACTTGATCACGCGCAGCCGATCGATGTTGACCGAAATGAATTCATCACTGATATGCCAGTTCGCCACATGGACGGCTGCCTGAAGCGGCCTTCCCCAGCTGTTATTGGCACCGTTCCCGCCTTCGGTGCCGACATCGCGAAGCTGCTCGCGATACGAAGGGGTCTTGAGCGTGATGCGCTGCGGCCGGGCCTTCATCCCCTGCACACTCAAGGCGGTTGACCCGCCTTCAGCATTCGGGTCAGCGCCCTTCTCGAGCAGCAGGTCGACGAGATCCTCGTGTCCGTTGATGACGGCCACGAGCAAGGGGGTAGCTGAATCAATTCGTTTTTCGTTGACGTCGACGCCCGCGTTCAGCAGGGTCTTGACCGTCGCCATATCGCCCTTGCGCACGGCAAAAATGAACGGCGTCGTCCCGCCGTTCGACCGGGCGTAGAGGTCGGCACCACCATCGATGAGCGCCTGCACAACGGGCGCGTGTCCTTCGGCCGCGGCCCACATCAGCGCAGATTGTCCATTCCAGGTTTCCCGTGCGTTGATCTTGGCGCCGGCCAGAACAAACAACTTCACCGCGTCGGCGCTCCCGGCCCGAGCGGCGTGCATCAGCGGTGTCTCCGCGGAGTTGACGAAATGAATGGGATCGTTCGGATCGGCTCCGGCCTTCATCATCTGGTCGATGATGGTGGCATTGCCTTGTTCAGCCGCGAGCGCAAGCGGCGTCACACCGTAGCTGTTCCTGGCATTCACGTTCGCGCCGGCGCGAATCAGCAACGCGCTTGTCTCGGCGTCGCTCAGGTACGTGGTCCAGTGCAGCGCGGTGGCACCATCACTCTGCGGCGCATTGACGTCTGCTTTCTTTTTCAGCAACGCCTGCACTGACTGCTTGTCGCCTCGCTTGGCGGCGTCGGCGAGCGGCGCATCTCGTTTGACCGCGGGAACCACACCCGTAGGCGGTGCGTTCGTTGCGGCACTTTCGCCCGTTGTCGCTGGACTCGGGGGTGCCTGTGCAAACACACTAAAACTCGTCAGGGTAAACACCCCCGCGAGCGGCAGAACGAAGAGGGCTCTGGACCGCATATTTTGTGTCCTCTTTTGTAACTAAATACTACTACGGCGACCCCTATATTTCGCCCGATTTCTTGTCGCGCTTTGTCGCGTTTTGTCCTGCCATCACGGAAGAATCTGGCCAGAAACGCCGGCTTTTGGGGGGACCGAACGCCGTCATCATCGAGGTGGTTTTACAGTGACGCCGACGCGCCATCAAACGCCCCCGCGGGCAGGGCTCGTGACCTAAACCAGAACGAAAACTGACATTTTTCGTCACACTCCCGCCGCGCGAAATGGCGTTAATATCGTGGGTCGGAAGAGTCGCCAACCCTGTCGTGTAAGGCGAAGGGCACTGCTCGCACTGAGCCGCGAGTCGGTGCCCTTCGCGAAGTCAACCCAACCCGACACTATTACGATTCGTGAGCGGACGCGCGTGCGGGCACCGGTTCGCGCGAACGTTCTTTCAGCTTCACCGCGCTCGGCGGAAGGGGATCGCAAGCCAACAGATACAACACGGCCGTCGTGAGAACGACGAGCGAATAGGTCAGCAGCGGGACTTGAGCATGAACGTCGATGTAGACGAGAAGCACGGGATACACCAGCGCGACCGACATCAGCAGAAACGAGATACGAAGCAGCGCGTCCCGGACCCGCCTCGGATTCCCCAGGCCCTTCAACACGCGCCGGTAGGCATTGTTTTCAAATGTCTCGATCGGTTCTTTGAACAGCGTCTGAATGAGCACATACAGCACCCCACTGCAGACGACTCCGATAAAGATCCGCAGCGCCACGTTCGCGCTCCAGAAATACGCGCCAGCCCAGACGAAGTACACGACGATGCTCAGATTGGTGAGCTGCAGGGCCAGCCACACGTTGGTTCGACCGGTCAGACGCTGAAAGCGGCGACACGCGCGTTCGACCAGATCCAAGATGACCGAATCGAGGTAGATCATCTGCCTTTGATGGGAAGAGACGCTTCCCGCAGTACGTAGTGTCCGGCTTTAATCCGGACTAACGAGGTCCGCCTGTCCGCCGTCGCTCGATGAACTTGTCCGAGCTATGGCGGACCCGCCATAGCCTTGGCGAAGGCGGGAAGGCGGACACTACGTACACGTGAAGCCCTTCTAGTGGGCGTGTTGCATCTGCTTGAAGAAGTCGGCGGAGCGCTGCTCTAGTTCAGTCTCCGTGAGATCTTCCTTGCGCGTCGCGATCCACCACGTATAACCCTCCGGATCAGCGATCGCACCGGCGCGGTCGCCCCAGAACTGATCGGCCATCGGCATCTGCACCGTCCCGCCGGCGCTGACCGCACGGTTGAAGAGCGTGTCCGAGTTCTCCACGTAGACCCACAGCGACGCAGGCGACCCGCCCAACGCCTTTGGCCCGCGCGCACCCGGCATCACATCGTTCACATAGATGTGCGAGTCGCCGATCTTGAGATCTGCATGCATGATCTTGCCGTCGGGACCGTTGTGGCGGCCCACCTCCTGCGCGCCGAGTGCTTTCTTGTACCACTCAATCGTCTGCGCAGCGTTGTCCAGTGTCAGTTGCGGTGTAACCGTGTGAAAACCTTCGGGAACAGGTTTAGATGCCTTCGCCATGAGAACCTCCGTTTCATTGTGTACAAGAACACGACGCCATCGCGCGCGCTCAAACATTCAATATGCTGCGATCCGAAAACAGATGCAAGCTATGATCGCCATCCAGAAAAATGCCGAGCGATCCATGGCTGCGGGTGAAAGAGGTGCTTGCCGCAGTCTTGGAAGAACATCCCGGTCAACGGATGACATTGCTCGACAAGCTCTGCGCCGGCGACGCGGCGTTGCGCGACGAAGTCGAATCGCTCCTGCGCGCCGAAGCCGGCGCAGACACATTCCTCGAAAAACCACTCCTCGACGGCCTCGAATCGTCCGAACCCTCAGAACCGAATCTCGGCCTCACGATTGGGCCGTACGTGATCGAAGAATGCATTGGTCTCGGCGGTATGGGAACCGTGTATCGTGCGCGGCGCGCCGACCAGACATTCGAGCGCCATGTCGCCATCAAGATGATTCGGCGCGGCATGGATTCGGAACTGGTCGTCCGCAGGTTCCGTCACGAACGTCAGATTCTCGCCTCGCTGGAGCATCCGAACATCGCGTCGCTGTTCGATGGCGGCACGACGCCCGACGGCCTGCCCTATTTTGTGATGGAGCACGTATCGGGGACGCGCATCGATTGCTATGCCGACGAGCATCGGCTCGGCACGATCGATCGTGTTCGGCTGTGTCTGCCCATTCTCGACGCCGTTCAACACGCCCACGATCGCCACGTGGTGCATCGCGACATCAAGCCGACCAACGTGATGGTATCGGCCAACGGGCATCCGAAGCTGCTCGACTTCGGCATCGCCACGATTCTCAACCCCACCGCCGAGGGTCCGTCCACGGTCACTTCTCTCGGACGTCCGATGACGCCAGACTACGCAAGCCCCGAACAGATTCGTGGCGAAGCCATCTCTCCCGCAACCGATGTGTACGCATTGGGACTGCTGGTGTACGAGCTCGTCACCGGTCATCCTCCGTACCGGCTCGTGACGCGTACTCCCGAAGAGATCGCACGAGTAGTATGCGACCAGGATCCCGAGCGTCCAAGCACGGTCATTGCGCAGATCGAAACATCGACGCAGGAAGATGGCACGAGGACAACCGTCACGCCTGCGTCCGTCAGTGCGACCCGCGACGGAACAATCGACCTGCTTCGTCGGCGGTTGAGCGGCCCGCTTGACGACATCCTGTTGAAGGCCCTCCGCAAGGAACCAAATCAACGGTACGCATCCGTGGCGGCCTTCGCCGAGGACCTGCGGCGGTATGTCGCCGAGCAGCCCGTGTCCGTCTCGTGGGACCGGCGCCGTTATCACGCAAGACGGCTGCTGCTGCGCTATCGAATACCGATCGCCATGGCGGCCCTTCTAATTCTGGCGATTGCGATCACCGCGGTGTTGACGGGCCGGCCGTCGCGCGAGTCCGCGAGCCCTTCGGCAAACGCGAGCCGCCCTGCGGCGACACCGATCGCACCGCGGCCGTCGGCAGCCGTCATCGGGTTCCGCAATCTGTCAGGGCGGCCGGCCGACGAATGGCTCTCGGTGGCGTTGGCCGAAATGCTGACGACGGAGCTGGCCGGTGACGGTCAGATGCGCGTGGTGCCGGCCGAGCGCGTCGCTCGTGCAAGTGTCGATCTTAGCCACCATGCGGCGGCCACGTTGTCTCAGGAAGCCGCCGAGCGGCTTCGCAACACCCTGGCGACCGACGTTCTGATCTTCGGCACGTTCATCGTCAATGAGGGCGCCGCGCCGCGCACGGTCCGAATCGACGTGCGCGCACAGCGCGCGGGCGGCGATCCGGTCTCGGTCTCGAGCACGGGCGATCAGGGAGCACTGTTCTCCCTGATCGCGAACGTCGGCCGTGATCTGCGTACGCACCTGGGCCTCAGGGAGAGTACGCCCGACGCCACCCGAACCGTCCGCGCCGCACTACCGCAGACCACCGAGGCCACGAAGCTTTACGCCGAAGGGGCGGCGCGCCTTCGAGTGCTCGACGCGGTTGGCGCAAAAGACCTGCTCGAGCAGGCCGCGTCGCGAGAGCCGACCAATCCGATGATTCACACGGCACTGGCGGGCGCATGGACGGCGTTGGGCTACGACGCGCGTGCGGCCAGCGCCGCCCAGAAGGCGTTCGATTCGTCAGGCGACCTGGGCCGCGAACAGAGACTCAACGTCGAGGGCCGCTTGTATGGCGCTCAGAAAAAATGGCCGAACACCGTGGAGGTGTACCGCACGCTCTGGGGGTTTTTCTCTGACAACATCGAATACGGACTGCAGCTCGCCGCGGCACAGACAGCCTCGGGCCAGGCAGCCGATACGCTGAAGACCATCGAAGCCATGCGCCAATTGCGCGCGCCACAGAACGAAGATCCGCGCATCGATCTCGAGCAGGCGCAGGCATCGGGCGCGCTCGGGAATTTTCAACACGAGCTTGCCGCCGCTCAACAGGCGCTCCGGCGCGCAGAGATCGGAGGCTCCCGTCATCTCGTGGCACGCGCACGGCTGCTCGAAGGACGCGCCTACTTACACCAGGGACAATTGCGTGCGGCAGAAACATCTCTCGAGATCGCGCGACAGACGTTCGTCGACATTGGCGATCGCGTAGGTGAGGCGTCTGCGCTGAACAACCTCGGGAGCGTGACGTCCGATCTTCACGACATTCAACGCTCTGTCGGCTTACATCAACAGGCGCTTGCGGCGAGCGAGGAGATTGGCGACCGGCGCGGGATGTCTGCAACGCTCAACAATCTTGCAATCGTGCTGAAGGACCAAAGGCGTTTCGACGAGGCTCGGCAGGCCCACGAGCGCGCGCTCGCGGTGCGCCGTGAAATTGCCGATCGAAACGGGATCAGTGCCTCGCTCAACAACATCGGCGTCGTGCTGTTCGAGCAGGACCGTTTCGGCGAAGCGGCCAAGTACTACAAGGAATCGCTGCTCCTGAGCCGGGAGCTGAAAGATCGGCGCAGCGAGGTGCGCGCACTTCACAACCTCGCCATCGTCGATCGGGAACTGGGCAACCTCGCGTCCGCACGGTCGGGGTATGAAGCCTCGATTCCCGTACGGGCGGAACTCGGCGACAAACGGGGCGGCGTGATGGGACGCGTCGAGCTCGGCATGGTGTTGCTGGCGCAAGGTGAGCTCGAGCTTTCGCGCAAGACGGAAGACGAAGCCGTGCGACTGGCTCGAGAGATCGGCCTGAAACCCGGCGAAGCCCAGGCACTGTTTCAGCTGGGTGAAATCGCCCGGGCCGCCGGCGATCTCATTCAGGCGCGGAAGCATCACGAGGAAGCGCTGTGGATTCGCCGCAATATCTCAGAAACGCGCACCATCTTCGAGAGCCGGCTGGCGGTCGCGGGTCTGGCGCTCGACGAAGGCCGCGCGGGCGAGGCCGAGCGACAGGCGCGAGAGCTGCTGAGCGAGCTTGGCGCCGAGCCACAAGGCGCCTTGCAGGCGGAGATTCACATTCTGATCGCGCGATCGCGTCTTGCGATCGGCGACGAGCGCGGTGCGGATCTCGCATTGACGGCGGCGCGGCGGCTGTCGGCATCGACAGAACGCATCGAGGTTCGGCGAAGCTTGACGATGGCCGAAGCCGAGCTCGACACCGCTCGAGGGCACCGTGACCAAGCGAGGCAGCGACTGACGGCGCTTCGCGTGACGCTCGCGAAGGCCGGGATGACGTTCGGCGAGCGCGCGTGTCAGAAGGCGCTGCTGAGGCTCGATCGCGCCGAGCCACGTCCTCCTGCACAGGCAGGCATCCGGTGAACTCCTCCGATCCACAACTGACCCGGCTGCTCGAGGCGTGGCAAAGCGGCGATTCCGGCGCTGCCGAGGAGCTCGTGCCGCTCGTGTACGCCGAGTTGAAGAGGATTGCAGCCGCGAAGATGCGAGCCGAGCGCGGCGGGCACACGCTTCAGCCGACTGCGCTCGTTCACGAGGCCTGGCTTCGGCTGATGAAGCAGAACGAATCGGGGTGGCAGAACCGCGAGCAGTTTTTCGCGATCGCTGCCCAGGCGATGCGGCGGATTCTCGTCGATCACGCCCGCAAGCGACATGCCGCCAAGCGCGGCGATGGAGATGCGTTCGTCGACATCGACGAGGTCTCCAGCGTGCTCACCATTACGCTGCCCGACAAGCGGTTGCTGGCCCTGGATGAGGCCCTCAAGGAGCTGGCCGCGCTCGATGCGCGCCAGGCCAGGATTATCGAGCTGCGATTTTTCGGCGGGTTGTCAGTAGAAGAGACGGCCAGCGTGCTCGGCATCTCTCCCACAACCGTCAAACGCGAGTGGGCCACCGGCCGCGCCTGGTTATTCCGGTCAATTCACGGCGATTCTGGTTCGTAGCCGGTAGCCGGTAGCCAGTGGCCCCTAATCCCCAATCCCTAACCTAGGTCACCGGCCGCTCAGCCACCAACCACCGACCACCCCCATGGTCCCCTTCCGGCCCGTCCCGCGCGTTATGAGTAGGACCCGAAATTCCCCATCAAAGGAGACCAACATGACCATTGTTCGAAGTGTGTCTATCGCGTTGATCGCGTTGAAGCTTATCGCGGCGCTGCCGAAGACCACCTGGGCGGACGAGGAAGTCACCCAGCCGGCATCCGTTGACCTTCGCGCGGCCATCGAGCGAGCGGCGGCGCAATCGGTGACGGCATCACGCGCTTATGTCTCCTCCCCCACTCCCGTTTCCCGGCCAGCCGCACGAGCACGGCAGGGTGGAGGCGGCGGGGGCGGCGTGAGCATGGTGGTCTGGACGCTGGTCGGCACGGCCACGAGCCTTGCCGCTACCTACTACATCGTCCAAGAGATGAAGAAGCAGACGGACGTCGCGCAACAGCAATAAGCAATAGCGGTTCTGGGTTTCTGGGTGCTGGGTTCTGGGTTCTCGGCGTTAGGTTCTGGGTTCTGGGTTCCGCGCCTTCCTGGCTCCGGACCTGGTGCGCACAGGAGATCAGAGTTCAGGTTGATCTCCTGTGCGTGTATCAGCGCGATTTGTCGACGTAATGCATCTCGCCGATTTTCGGATCCGTCCCCGTTAGCCAGCCTTTCACGACCTCGTAAAGCACGACCGGCTGCGGCTTGTTCACTTCGAGAAACACCGCCCCATGCACGTCCACGCCGATGAGCACCATCCTTGGATCCTCGGGCGTGCCGTGCCGGGGATCACCCTCCTCGGGGAACCACACCTTCCAATCGGCTGCGTAAAGCTCGCGGATCTTTGCGCGATCGCGTGTGATGGTCGCAATGCCGGACACCGACACCCATTCGCTCGTGCGATCTCTGTAGTAGTTCAGATTCACGTGGGGATCGAATTCGATCTCGCGGAGCTTGCCCGTTCCCTCCTCGGCGACAAACCACAGGTCAGCCCCCGCGGCGTGCTTCTGCGTCGCCATCGGCCGTGCGCACAGGTGCCCATCGGGCCGCCTGGTGGTCAGCATCGCAATCTCAATGTCTTCGATTTGCTCATACAACTTCTCGATTTCGGTCATCGGACTCCTCCGATGCAAATGGGTGCAAGCGGAGTTCCAGGCCCCGTGCGCACAGGAGATCAAAGTTCAAGCCGATCTCCTGTGCGTGATGCGCCACTAACCGAACCCAGAACCTAGAACCCGGAACCAGAACCCAGAACTTAGAACCCAGAACCCAGAACCTTCGCGTTACTCCGTGATGAAGGCGAGCAGATCGGCGTTGAGCTGTTCCTTATGAGTGTCGGCCAGGCCGTGCGGAGCACCGGAATAAACCTTCAGCGTTGCGTTCTTCACGATTTTTGCCGACGCGCGTCCCGAGGCATCGATCGGCACGATCTGATCGTCGTCGCCGTGGATCACCAACGTGGGCACGTCGAACTTCTTCAAATCCTCGGTGCAATCGGTCTCGGAAAACGCCTTGATGCAGTCATACGTGTTCTTGTGGCCGGCCTGCATCCCCTGGAGCCAGAAGGCATCGATCATGCCCTGCGAAACTTTGGCACCGGGCCTGTTGAAGCCGAAGAACGGCCCGCTGGCAAGATCGCGGTAGAGCTTCGAGCGATCGGCGATAGAAGCCGCACGCAAACCGTCGAACACATCCATGGGCAGGCCGCCCGGATTCGACGCCGTCTTCAACATGAGCGGCGGTACGGCGGCGACGAGCGCGGCCTTGGCCACCCGCTTGGTGCCGTGTCGGCCGATATAGCGCGCGACCTCGGCACCACCGGTGGAAAAGCCGACCAGCACGGCACTCCGCAATTCCAGCGTGTCGACGAGCGTCGCGAGATCGTCGGCGTAGGTGTCCATGTCGTTGCCGTTCCACGGCTGAGTCGACCGGCCATGACCGCGGCGATCGTGCGCAATGCAGCGGCATCCTTTCGAAGCCAGGAACAACATCTGCGCCTCCCAGCTGTCGGAGTTCAAAGGCCACCCGTGGCTGAACACAACGGGTTGTCCACTGCCCCAATCTTTGTAGTAGATCCGTGTGCCGTCTTTCATGGTGACGGTGGAGGTGGAATGTTCGGCGGAGGTTTGCGTCGTCATCGTGTCACTCCTCTCGAAGCTGGAAATCCGTCATCTGGACGGAACGATAAGAGATGCGGCGCCGGCGGACGCCGGCGCGGCAGTCGACCGAATCGGCAAGTATAGCGGCGACGTGTGTGAAAATCGCTTGGAAAACGACCTTGAAGTTTCGATTCTTTTGTCGTGTCACCGCAGGTTTCGCGACCGCCGCTTTCGTCGGATGCTCGCCCTCGTCCTCCCACTTGGCTCCACCCGCGAATCCGCCCGGTCTTGTCGAGAGCTCCCGGCTTTCCATGGGATCTACCCTTCACGTGGAGGCCTGGACAAGCGACGAAGCCGTCGCGAAATCAGCGTTCGACGACGTGTTTGCGGAATTCACGCGACTCGAGAAGCTGATGAGCACATGGATCCCTGAGAGCGACGTCGTGCGTGTCAATCAGTCGGCGGGCCTGCGCCCGGTGCCGGTCAGTGCCGAAGTTCGCGACGTGCTGAACACGGCGCGGCAGGTGAGCGAGTGGACCAACGGAAAGTTCGACGTCACCTTCGGCGCATTGTCGGGTCTTTGGAAATTCGACCACGACCAGGACAACGTCATCCCTGACATGCGCGAAGTCCGCCGCCGGCTGACGCTCGTCGACTACCGCGCGATTCAGATAGACGAGGCGGCGGGCACCGTCTTTCTGGCGCGCAAAGGCATGTCGATTCATCTCGGCGGCATCGGGAAAGGGTACGCCGTCGATCGCGGCGCTGACATTCTTCGACAACGTGGGCTGCGCGATTTCATGATTCAAAGCGGCGGCGACATCTACGTCGCCGGGCTCAAGGGAGGACGTCCGTGGCGCCTCGGCATCCAGGATCCCCGAGGCCTTGCAAATCGCATCTTCGCCGAGCTGGATTTGTCCGACGGCACCTTTAGTACATCGGGCGACTACGAGCGGTCATTTATCAAGGATGGTCACCGCTATCATCACATCCTGGATCCTGGCACGGGCGAGCCCGCACCGAGCGCTCGCAGCGTCACCATCGTGACCAACCGCGCGGTCATCGCCGACGGCCTGTCAACCGGCGTTTTCATCCTGGGACCGGACGCGGGCCTGCTGCTCATCGAGAAGCTCCCCGATGTCGAAGGGGTGATCGTGTCGGGCAAGAACGAAGTGCTGATCTCGTCCGGCCTCAGAGCCAAGGTCAGGATCGTGGCTCCCCCAACCGACGCGCCGTAAAGCCGACTTGGTACTAGAGCCGGGCGGTGGTTAGGTCAGGCGTCCGAGAATGACCGTGACTGCATCCTTCACGACGGCTATATCGCGTCGAAGAGGTTCTAGCTTGGCCTCGAGTTTGGCATCGAGCTTCGACTCGAATTTAGCTTCCAGCTTGGCCTCGAGCTTTGCCTCCAGCTTGCTCTCGAGCGTCGCCTCCAGTTTGCTCTCGAGCGCTGCTTCTAGCTTGCGCCCGTAGGCGTCGAGCCTGGCGTCCCATTTCTTGTCGAATTCTTCGAAACGATAGACGAAGAGCCTATCGATGAGCTCGGCCTGTTCGCGAAAGTGTTCTTGAATCGTCTTGCCGCCCAATCCAGCCTCGATTGCCGATACCCGCTCTTCTAAAGACTTTTCTGGCATGTCGGGCAGCCATGCGAAAAGTGCGCCGCGACGACGCTAGCATCGTCACTGGGCCAAAAACAAGCGCTCGAAATGGGTACGCAGACTTTGATCGCGACTGGCGTCCGCGATGTGAAATTTCTGCGCCGCTACTGATCCATGAACGCCATGAGATCGGCAGCGACTTTGTCGGGGCACTCCCAGTTCGGGCAGTGGCCGATCTCCGGATAGATTTCGAGCTGGGCATGAGGGATGGCCGATGCGACGCGATCCTGATCTTCCCGCGGAAACAGGCCATCGCGATCGCCCCACAACACCAGGGTCGGCATCTTGATCCCCGCTAGATCTGTCACATCGTCGTACTTGATCACGGACTGGAGTACTTCGCGCCAGAGTCTGGCGGGCAGTTTCACACTCTCGGCAACGATCTCGTCGAAGAACGTTTCAGGCAGTGGCGCATATGCCGTGCTGGCCTGGAACTCGCGCGCAAATTCCGCAGGCACCGGATCCTTCAAGTCTTGCAGCGATGCGTACACTTCGCGCACGACCGGGTTCGATCCCAACCACCCTGTGCCGACGAGCACCAGACGATTCACTCGCTCCGGATGAGCAATCGCAACCGCTCGCGCGACGAAAGTGCCGAACGAGTGCCCGACGATAGTGGCGCGCTCGATCGACGCGGCGTCGAGGAAGGCGACGACGTCTGCAGCGAAGTCGTGGATCGAGTAGCCGCTGGCTGGCCGATCCGAGTCGCCAAAGCCTCGCTGGTCGATGAGACAAAGGCGATATTTCGCGGGCAGCAACTCTGCGACGCGGCTGAATGAAAACCACGAGTCGGGCCAACCGTGCAAGAAGACGATCGCATCGCCGGCCGCGTTGCCCAGCTCTGCGTAATGCAGCTGCGGTCCGGTTGCAAGCGGAAGCGTTGCGAATCGCATGGGCTAAGGCGCCTCGCGGGTTTTCGGCGTCCAGCCGTCGACGGACGGCCCGTTCCAGTTCATTCGATAGTCGGCCCAGTCGGTTCGTCCCGCGATTCCACCTTTCTGCGCATAGGCGGTTGTGACCGCCCCGACGAACTTGCCGGCCGCGAGCGCCGAGTCGTGAATCTCTGTGACGAGTTGTTCGTAGGGAGGCGATCCGGGCGCGAACCCCGAGAAGCTGCCGAGATCGCCGTTGGCGACGAGCAACGCATCAACACCAGGAATGCGCGCGATGTCGTACGCGTTGGCCACACCAGTCGGCGTTTCGATCATCATCACGATCAACATGTTGGCATCGACCGACTGACGATAGTTGATGCCGTTGACGCCCCAGATCGTCGCCGCCTGGTTCCGGCCCTGACTGCGGCGGCCCAGTGGAGGAAACTGCGCATAGCGCACGACGGATTGCGCCTTCTCGACCGTGTCGACCGTTGGCGCCAGCAGGCCGATGGCGCCGATGTCGGTCGCCTTCTGCACGGTGTCTTCGAACTCATTCGGCAAGCGAACCATCGGCATGCCCGCGCGCGGACAGGCGGCGATCATCTTCTCGATGTCGCCCCACGTCATCGTGCTGTGCTGCATCTCGAAGAAGATATAGTCGTAATGCGGGGCCGCTGCGCAGTAGCCCTCGACGTCGAGGCCGTTGATCGTATGACTGAAAATCTGTTTGCCGTCGACAAGCTTCTGCTTGGCCGAGTTCCACAGGGGAAGCTTTGCGTTGATCGATGCGAGGTACTCGCGCACCGCCCAACCCTGGGGACGCTTGACGTCGTACGCGAGATAGCCGCGTCCCTGTGTGTGTGCCCTGGCTACCGGCCACGTTCCGGCAAGTAAAACGGCGCAGAGGAGCACGGCCATGCGATTCATTGGGAACCTCCGACCGCGTCATTATCCAAAATTCCGGAGCAGATAGGAGTTTTTTCGTTTGACATCCATGATCGATAGTCGTAATACCGAGTGATCTGTAAACCCCCGCTTTGGAGGTGTGAGTATGCTTCGTCGCGCCCTGTCTGTGTTCATCGTCCTGCTCAGCTGTACGGCGCTGACATGGGCCCAAACTCCGTCCGGTGAAATCAGCGGACTGGCCACCGACCCGAGCGGATCGGTGCTGCCAGGGGTCCGCGTCACGCTGACCAATGTGGCCACAAACGCCGTCCGTTTAACCCAAACCAACGAATCGGGCGTCTACGTCTTTCCCGCGATTCCTCCCGGGACGTACACGTTGAAGGGCGAGCTCGACGGCTTCCAGTCGATTGAGCGTTCTGGCATCCAAGTGCAGGTCGGAGGCGCCTACCGATTTCCGTTCACGCTCGAAATCGGCCAGCTCAGCGACGTCGTCTCGGTTGTCGCCGACACGCCGGTAATCCAGACGGAAAACGCGTCGATCGGCACCGTCATCGAGAACCGCAGCATCGTCGAGCTGCCCCTGAACGGACGCAATTACCTGCAGCTCGCGTCGCTGATACCCGGCGCCACGACGAACGGTCCGGCGTCGGCACAGGGACAGCAGCGCATGGGCGGCCAGCGGAACAGCTTTTCGCTGAACGTCGCCGGCCAGCGCATCCACTACAACCATTACTCGCTCGACGGCGTCGAGAACACCGACCTCAACTTCAACAGCTACATGCTGCTGCCCTCGGTCGATGCGCTCGAGGAATTCAAGGTCGAGTCGGGCATCTTCGGCGCCGAGTTCGGCCGCGCGGTCGCGCAGATCAATGCAAGCACGAAATCGGGCACGAACGCGTTCCATGGAACCGTGTTCGAGTTCGTGCGCAACGCCAAGATGGACTCGAAGAACTTCTTCGACCCGCAAGACAAGCCCATTCCGCCCTTCAAGCGGAACCAGTACGGGGGGACAATCGGCGGTCCCGTCCTCAGCAACAAGCTGTTCTTCATGTTCAACTTTGAAGGGCTGCGCGAAAACAAGTCGCTCACGTCGAACGCGTCACTTCCGCTGACCGCCTGGAAGGCCGGCGATTTCTCCAACCTGCGCGACGCGAGCGGAAACCTGATGGTCATCTACGATCCCGCGACAGCCGTGTTCGATGCAGCCGGAAACGTCGTCCGGGCGCCGACCGCGTTCCCCGACAACAAGATTCCTGCGAACCGCATCCACCCGGCCTCACAGAAGCTGCTCAGGTACTACCCGACGCCCGATCAGGAACGGACCGGCGCCAACTTCGTGAACAACGAGGCGCGGGAAGTCAACTCGGACCAGTACACCTATCGCATCGACTACAGCCAGAGCGCGACGATGAACTGGTTCTTCCGCCACAGCATCTCTCACGAGCTCGGGTACGATCCCTTCGCCATTCCCGACATGGGGAGCAACACCGACACCGACGTGTATCAGATGGTGCTCGGCAACACCCAGACGATTGGCGCGAACAAGCTCAACGATTTTCGATTCGGATACGGGCAGTTGAAGAACGCCCACATCTCGCCCCGCGCGAACGTGGAGAACGTCGTCAAGGAACTCGGCATCAACATCCCGAGCGACAACCCGCTGTACTGGGGCGTGCCGAACATCGGCGTCACCGGCCTCTCCGGCCTCGGCGAGGAGAGCGACGCGCCGTTCATCAACGACGACAAGACGATTCAGTTCGTTGACAACTTCTCGTGGATTCTCGGCAACCATTCGGTGAAGTTCGGCGGCGAGCTGCGGCGCGTCCTGTACGATCAGATCGGCGGCGTGGTCACGCGCGGACGGTTCAATTTCGACGGCCGCTATACGCGGCAGCCGCTGCTGCCGGCGGCGCAGCGGGGCGGAGCGGCGTTCGCGGACTTCCTGCTGGGAAGCATGAACAACTCAGAGTCGCAGGTCGGCGCCCCCATCGCGGACTTCCGGTCGAATTACTACGCCCTCTATATCCAGGACAACTGGAAACTGACGCCGAACGTCACGCTCGACTTCGGCCTGCGGTGGGAATACGACCAGCCGTTCACCGACGTCGACGACAAGATCGTCAATATCGACTACGTCTGGGACAACAGCCGCGCACCGGTCTTCGTACGGACGGGCACCGGCGATCCCTATGAAGGCAACCCGCCGTTCAATCTCGGGAGCGTTCCATATGTGCGCGATGGCCGTTTCGGCCGAGGCGCCTACAAACCCGATTACAACGATTTCGCCCCGCGGCTCGGCCTGGCCTGGTCGGTGGACCCCAAGACCGTTGTTCGAGCGGGCGGCGGCATCTACTACGTGCGCGACATCGGGAACGCGGTGTTCGACACCGTGCGCAACGCGCCGTTCACCATCCGCCGCAACGAACCGGCCGAGACCTTCCGGCCGAATCTCAGCTTCGAGCAGCCCTTCGCGCGCACGGGATCGCCGACGTTCATCCTCGCGGCGGAATATGACGTGCCATCGTCGTACGTCGGTCAATGGTCGCTGGGATTCCAGCGAGAGCTGCCCGGTTTGATCACAGGCGAAGTCACCTACTTCGGATCGGCAGGCGTGCACCTGCGCCGCCTCCAGACGTACAACAATACCGAGCCGAGTACGCTGGCGAACACCAATCTCTCCCGGCCGTTCCCCGATCTGGGCGGCATGCAGGTCATGAACGCGCCGAGTCATTCGAATTACCACGCGCTCTACCTCAAGGCGCAGAAGCGGTTCTCGCACGGCCTCAGTTTCCTGAGCTCGTTCTCCTATGGAAAATCGGTCGACAACGGCAGCGGCGTCCGTACCGAGCGTTGGCGACCCGCTGACGCCCTCGAACAACTACGATCTCGAGCTCGAGACGGGTCCGTCGGCGTTCGATTTCCGCAAGCGCTGGACGTCGTCGTGGATTTATGAACTGCCGTTCGGCCGCGACCGGCGCTACATGAATACCAACAATGTCCTCGACTACGTGCTCGGCGGCTGGCAAATCGGCGGCATCCTGACGTTCCAGGATGGGTTCCCGTTCACACTGGGGTGCAGCACAGGCACCGTGCAGAACGGCGGCGGCGGATGTTACCCCGACCCCGCACCCGGCAGCCCGGATTGGAAGCTAGACAATCCAACCCGGGAACGGTTTTTCAATACGGCCGCATTCGTCGACCGCAACCCGGAGTTCGGAACAGGGTTCCGCTATGGCACCGTGAAGCGCAACTCGGTGGTTGGCCCCGGCATCAAGAGCTTCGACATGTCGTTCAACAAGAACTTCCGGATCTCCGACGATAACCTCGAATTCCGTATCGAGGTGTTCAATCTGCCCAACGCGGCGATCTGGGGTCAGCCCGGTTCGCAGCTCGGCACGCCGAACTATGGCGTCATCACGAGCACCCGATTGGACTCGCGGCAGGTTCAGATTGGGTTGAAGTACGTGTTCTAACTCTAGATCTCAGTCAGGGCAGATGGCGGATGGCAGATGGCAGAAGTTGCATCTGCGATTTGCCATCTGCCATCTGCCCTGACAAGCGTCGGTTCAGCGCGCCAGGAAACCCGAGTCCACGGGCAGCACGATGCCGGTCACGCAACGGGCTGCATCACTGCACAGATACAGGATCGCGGCCGCGACGTCGTCCACTTCAGGAAGGCGGCCGAGCGGGGTGTGCTGCATCACCGTATTCAGCTTGTCTGGGTCCGAGAAAATCTGCGACGTCATGTCCGTGCTCACATACGTCGGCGCGACCGCGTTGACGCGGATGTTGTCTGCCGCCCACTCGAGCGCGAGCGCGCGGGTCAGATTGACGACGCCGCCCTTCGAAGCCTGGTAGGACGCATTCGGAAAAAGGCCGCCGGAAAGCCCCATAATCGACGCCAAGTTGACGATGGAGCCGCCACCGCGCGCTTTCATATGGGGATGCGCGGTTCGCGAACAGGCGAAGGTCGCAGTCAGATTCACATCGAGCACGTTCTGCCATTCCTCCACTGACAACTCGATCGCGGGCTTCCGTGCCACACGTCCGGCGTTGTTGACGAGAATGTCGACGCCACCCAATTGCTCCGCCACGCGCCCGAAGGCCTCTTTCACGGCTGGCTCGCTGGTGATGTCGACCAGGAGACCATCCGTGTCCTCGACGTCAAACACCACGACTCGTGCTCCCGCCCGCTCGAGCATGCGTGCCGCCGCAGCGCCTATACCTTTTGCGCCGCCAGTGACGACCGCGATTCTTCCGCTTATGTCGAAGATGTTCATTGGGCAGCGTGATACAGGTCGCCGAGGTGCGCGCTATTGTGGTATCGAGAACGAACTTCGCACCGCTTTCGCCGTCTGTGTCTGAACAAAGTAGTTCGTGTGATGGACGCTGTCTGTTGTGCCGAAGTCGTGCGCAATGGTGACAAGACGGTCGTCGGAGACCTCAGACATCGATCGCGTATCGACGATGAGGTCGTTCTGACCCTGAAAGATGATGTCGGCACCCCAGTCGCCAATGCGTTGGAGAGGCTTGGAGAACAGACGCAGGAAGTTCCATCCCATATCTTTGGGCTCGAAATTCGAGAGCACCGCGAAGTAGCGAATCTGGCCGTCGGCAAACGGATTGTTGCCGGTGTTCGCGCGAAGACGCAACAACTCCTGGTTGTTGCCCGTGCGTGACTGACCATCCAGGCCCGGTATCAATGCAATCGCGGCGTCGAGGATAGGTGCCTTTGCGGCGACTCCCGTCACACCGACCACGATGCGTAACAGACTGCTCGCCGCCAGAAAGAGCGGATTCGCCGACGCAAAATCGCTGGCCGTGCGCAGAACCTCGGCGATGTTCGTCAGCAGGTCCAATGAGCTCTTCAGTCGCGGAGCGGCGGCGAGACTCGTCCCCGCCAGCGGAGAGCCGACGAACACGACCCGCCGTTTCAGCGCGGGATCGGCGTACGCTTCGCAGAACCACCGCGCCACGAGACCACCACGACTGTGGCACACGATGTCGACGCTCCTGGGGCTGGGCCGCAGCAGGGCCGCAAGATCGAAGGCGTTGAGCATCGGGCTCACGCTGAGCGTTGGATGGTCGAACACCAGAACGAAGTCGTATTTCTTCTCCGCGTCTGCGAGCAGTTTTGCGCCAACCGCCGACTTCTGGAATCCGTTGATGATGAGCGCCTCCGAGTTGCTGAAGGTGCCGTGAATCAGGAGCAGAATGTCCTTCCCCGCGACCGTGCTGGTATTCCTGAAGGGCTCGAGTTGACCGTTGCGAAGCCGCCGTAGACCAGTGTCCGGCGGTCCGGCGTAAGCGGCGCCCGGAGTGAGAGTCTTATCGAGGGTCACGAGCGCCGTGTACACCTGAGAAGTATCGAGACGTTCGAACGCGTACTGCTTGACGATTTCGCCGCTCGGAAGCGCCGCACGTCCAGCCGCACGACGCTGGCCTCCCAGCGTCGACGTCGCGCCCGGTCGCCAGCGCAGCACACCGGCTTCACGAACCAGAGAGACGATTTCCTGCTGCGGCGCCGCGGCAATCGGATCGCCGGGCGCAGCTTGACGTCGATACGCCGGCTTGTGGAGCGGCATGACCGGACGGACAGGCAGGCGGTCGACGGGACGAATGCCTTCGATCGATGGCAATGAATCAAGCCAGCCGACGAGATTGTTCTGGGTTGCAGCTGGTGCAGTCATGATGATGTGCTCATGAGAACTTATCGAACAGTGGCAGAGGCGTCACACCCGCCGCGCGAGCCGACTGAATATCGATCATCGCGTCGAACGTATCGGGATGGAGTCTCCCCGAGCCCTCTTCGAGTGACTGCACAAACCCGCGCTGCCGGGCAACGAAAGTACTCCTCGAACGGGACGAGCGAGCCCTCCTGTACATAACGAAGCAACTCGACCAGGTTGTCGACGCCTTCGAACATCCAGCTCTCAGACTGCCCACCTGTCGTGGTGACGGGACTCTGAATAGGCAGTGACTCGTTCGGTTGGGCCGCATCACTGAACCGGAATTGCTTCATGCGCCACCATCCTTTATCGCTGCGCCAGTAGCCTGGGAAGGCGTGCCCGGATATCAGGAAGATGACCGGGTATATCCCGATGAACTCGAGGCACGACGCAAACAACAGCGCCAGGTCGATGCACGTCGCCGCATGCCCGCGAAAGATCTCGCTGGGGCTGCGAAGACGCTGCGACTGGCTCGTATAGGACGGCGGCGGGTTGATGTAATTGATCGGCAGGTCATGCTGCAGCGCGGCCCAGATCGATTGCACCTGCGGGTCGACGACGTCGGACGCATTCGAATCGTCCTGAAAGAGCTGCTGATAGCCATCGAATCCTGCCGAAAAATCGTCGAGCAGCGTTCGCAGATAACGCTGCGCCGCGTCGATCACCTTCAGCACCGCCGGATCGCGCGGCAGAACGAAGCTCGGCAGCCAGCGATGGTCTTCGCCGTCATCGCGCCATTCGTCCGCCGGCAGCACGGTGACGCGCTCGCTCGATTCGCGCAGGAGACGGTCGCCGCACACTACCTTGATATACAGGTTGGTCCGCAGGCTTTCCGTGCACTGGCGCAGCAAGCCGGCAACAAGCGGCAGCCTGATGCGCCGCGCAAGCTCCAGCGTCGCCGCGGTCTCGGGAAGCTCCTCCGAAAAGCGACAGCGGCACAGCTCGTCGCCAACTTCGAGTGCGACGTCGATTTGAAGCGGTGGCAGACGACCGGCAAGCGGTTTCTCGATGAGGAACGACTTGAACGGCGTCCGGTCGTTGTGCAGCAGCGAGTAATTCAAGCTGGTGCTGTTCCCGGAGGTACCGGCGGGTCCGCGATCGTGGACGAGCGCCACGTATAACTTCAGGTCGGCAACCGTCCCCTGGGGGACATGCACGCGTTCGACAGGAGCCGCGCCAGCCGCTCCCGGCTCAATGGCGGCGACCGCGGCGCCCGCCTCGAGAAGTGAATCGCGACTCCACAGCACGACGCCCGTACTTTGTGCCGATGCTTGAGCGTTCCATTCCCTGCGGGCCTCGGCGAAGGCCGAAAGCGTGTCCCAGTTCCTCATCCACGCCCGATAGAAGAACCCGAAGAAGAGAAGGGCATCGGCATCGGTCAACGTGTCGATGAAGCCAATCGAGTGAGATGCCCCGTTGGCTACAGATAGCGCCGCAATGCGCGATGCGCTGTAGCAGGAGGTCACCGCCACGAGCAATGGCTTGGTGGCGGCACCGGTGACAATGTCCGCGAAATCGCCGGCGTTCACTACGTAGAACCCACTCTCCGCGTTTCGCAGAACGAACCCATCTGTGTTCTCGGGGTTGGCCCGAAAAAGCCCCTGCGCCTCGAGTGCGACCGGGTCGACTCCGGACACATGAATAATGTCCGGAGCGGCAGTTTTGATTTCGGCAACCAATGCGTTGCGATCGGGGTCGCGAAGTACGTGATCGGCCCCCGTTGACAGCGCCTGCCGCAACGTGTCAACGACGAGTTGACACTCACGATCCAGGTCCCACCGCTTGCCGATTTCACCGGGTCCGCTGCGAACGACGAGGAGCGATGCCGGTCGTCGGGCGGCAGGAGCAGCCTCTTCGGTGGCGAGATGCCTGACGATGGTGAACGGGGCCGTTTCGTCGCGATAATCGCGCGTCAAAAGCCCCAGCGCGTTTTCCCAGGGGAACACACGCGCGGACCAGCCGACACGTTCTTCGGAGTACGGAATCTTGACTTCAACCACATCCGAGCGCGCGATCGCCTTGACGCGCGCTTCAAGCTGCTGCGCTGGAAGGCCCGACACATCCGACAACCACTGCGTGATGTCGGTCACGAGCGAGCCGCGCGTCGTCGGCGTAATGCGCCTTCGGTTTGCGACGACGTAGCGCCACCGCTGAGTGTAGGGAAAAAAGGAGCGATCGTCGGTCGTCAGCGGGAGCGACTGAACGCCGTCTTGCGTGCGATAGCGAATAGCGACCGTGTACTTGGAATCAGTCAGAGTCGAGGGGGAATTGGGGGTGGTGGCGAAGGGCTCAGGGCTAAGGGCTGAGGGCATTGCCGAGGGCTGAGAGCTAAGGGCTGAGGGCTGAGATTCCTCGGCAGTACTCGAGGACACGTGCGCTACGGCACTCGATGCCTGAGGCTTGGTCTTGGCTTTACGTTTCTCTCGGGGCCGTCGGGACACGCTGGTGACCATAGTCCCTCTCGTTCTTGCGTCGAATGATTATCCAATGCGGACACTTCTGCTGATCCATGTAAAGACGCTCGCAGTCGTCGCACCGGACGCACTCGGTCATGATGATCTTCGGCCCATCGATGGCGCCCCATTGACACGTTTTTTCACAGATCTTGCACGTGTTGCACTCCGACCATCGCTTGATGCCGAAGATCGTAAACTTCGACAGCAGCCCAAGCGCGGCGCCGAGCGGGCACAGGAATCTGCAGTAGAGATTTCTGACGAAGACCGTTGCGACCAGCATCACGCCAAGCGCGATCCACAAGCCGGTCGATGCCTGGCCGCCGAACAGCCAGAACGGCTCAACGTAGCGATAAATCGTCATGTCGCGCGTCGCCAGGAAGTAAAGCAGCACGCCGGCGAGGAGTCCGTATTTAATCTTGTTTGCGTGCCGCTCGATGCGGAATGGAATGTCGTAGCGATATTTCGCCGGCACAATCGGATCGAGCAACTGCGTGAGCGCACCGTACGCACAGATACGGCCGCAATACAGCCTGCCCCACAAGACGGTGGACACCACTGAAAAGATAGCGAACAGATACCAGCCCAGGTTGTATTTGAAGATCGGCAGGCTTCCGCCCATCACGCCGAACACGTTGACGATCGAGAGCAGTTGGCTTTTGTAGATGCCGAGGTAGGCGACCGCCACCACGAGCGTGACGTATTTGAGCTTCTCGCTCTTCCTGAAAAAACTCACAAGCGCCAGCGCCGCAAACGCGGTGAACAGTCCGAGATCGACCGCCTGATCCGTGACAAGCTGTTGCCACGTCTCCACCCGCGCGACCTCTTCCTCGAATCCCCACGGATTGTCGGACTGCGCACGAACGTGCGCGAATTGAACGTAGGTCGTGAACAACGCCACGATGAGCGCGCCCCGTTTCATTTTGGAGGCGCCAGAAGCTGTGTCGCAACCCGCCGCGCGCTGATTCTAATCGCTCGTGCCGCGCTCGTGACTGTGATGGTCGCTCGCGATACCGCAGCGACGTCGCCGCCCACTCTGAACGGATCGCGAATGTTTTTTCCTTTGAACTGCGCCGCAAACTCCGGCGTATCCACCGAAAAATCGCCGTACGGCTCGTTGTGGCCGGCCACGACGACGCCGGTGAGGAAGCCTCTGGGGTCCATGCCGACCAGGATTTTGATCGGGCCGTCGTATCCGCGCTCCAGCGGTTCGAGCTCCGTGGTCCAGAACGCCAGCCCGGCGAGTGTCTGCGGGGTCGCCGGAGTTGGCGCGAAGGCTTTGAAGTGCGGAGGCTCGGGGAGTTTCTGCGAAAAGGTGGCGGCCGGGAACAGCTGCTTCAACTGTCCCTGAAGTTTCGGATCGACCGCCGACTGGGTATATCCCACCGTCATCACGCCGGCCACCAGCATCACGACGGCACCAAGACTCCGCATCGGATTTCGGATGCGATTATCATGCATCCGCCCTCATCCAACAACGGGAGCTACCCCAACTGAATGGAAACCCGACGCGGCTGGCTGCCTTCGTGCGCGGGATTCCGAATCAACAGCTTGAAATCCTGCGGGCGCGTGCCGATTTTGTCGAAATCGCGCACGCCCTCCGACGAGCGGCTGTATCGGAACAGGCACGTGTAGTACCTCGGAACGGTAGCGACCGGCTCTTTGGACCGGAGAAATCGGTGTCGGCGACGTGCCGATCGAATTTCCTGCGCCGTCGACGATTCGCATGCTGTCGATGAACGAGGAAGAGAAGCTCTCCGTATATGGCTGCGTGCCGTCGCGCAGGATGCGAACGCGGACGACGATCTCGCGATAGGTACCTTCGGCCGATTCCCACTGCTTGCCTTGCGTCGCAGAAATCACCGAAAAAGCGTAGGATCCCATTTCGATAGTCTCGCCGATCAGCACCGGCGTCGCGCTTTCGCAGGCCGACAGGAGGAGCCCGGCGAGTCCAACAAGCGCGGCTGTCCGCATGTCTCTACTGGAGTTGACGAAAGGAACGGATCGCCTCGTTGGATCGGCGCGTGGCAGCACGCAGTTCGGATTGTGCGGCCTCGCGCGTCTTCGCCGCGAACTGGTTGGGTTCCTCCAGCACGCGCACCATGTAGAAAGCCTCGTAGTGACTGACGGCATTGCTGATTTTGAGGTTCAGGTCGTTCAGTCCACGGTCTTCCCATCGCTCGAGCAGATTGCGTCCCCCGGCCGCCTTCATCAGCGCGTTCACGCGAGAAAGCGCGTCTTGTCCATCGGAGCGCGCCTGCCGATCGCCGCGCGACGCCAGGTCGCTGAGCCGAGCCACTTCTTCGAGTGCCCCGACGATCTCGCTGGCGCAAGGCAGGTACTCTGGCCGCGACAACCCCTGCTCTTTGTAAACGAGGTTCCGGCATCCGCTGTCGCTCGGCACATCGCTGCCTGCGCAGGCAGAAACCATGGCCGAAATCACGAGGATGAGTGGATAGCGCTGATGTGCAGGGATATGCATGGAGATTGGCCGTGTGTTGCGAGGCAAACACGATACCAACGGAGGTCTCCTGTTTTGACGGGAGGATGTCGAGTCGATGAGATAGTGAGGCGACGAAATCTGTCGGGCAGATTACCGATTATCATGCTGGCGGGAGCATCGACGCGATGATTCACAAACAACGCAGATGGCTGGCTGCACTCTTTTTCACGCTGAGCCTGCAGACGGTTCTCGCGCAGGCGCCCGGGCCGATCGCGCTGGCCGATGTCCAGCGGCTGAAGTGCTCGTTCACGCTGATGGCCGTCGGCACCTGGGAGAAGAACGTCCCGAGCGCAGAAGTGACGAAGGCGAGCCTCTCGATGCAGTTCGACGCCATCGACACGCAGGATGGCACCGCGAACGTCATCGACGTGTCGGCGGCGTCAGCCGGCGCGCCGCACATCACCGTGCGCGTGCTTGGCGAGAACCTGCACTTTCTGGCGATGAACGTGTCGGGAGCGGTCTATTTGACGACCGTGTTCGCCGACAGGGAAAGCCGCGCCGGCTCGGCATTCAAGGCGGTGCACACTCGACACGAATTCACCCAGGTGAGGCTCAGCGGCTGGACCTCGAGGCCGGAGCAATACTACGGGCAGTGTGAGGTGGTGAAATAGTCTAGTGAATCACTTCCCCATCGACCACTTCGTCGTCGAGGGGATCGAAATGCGGAATCTCGAGCGTCCGCACCGTCTCGATGACCGATGCGAGGATGATATCCGCATCGCTCGATCCTTTGGTGCCGCGCAATCGCTTACGAGCGGCGCGAAGAGCGCGCAGCACCTGCGCGCGGTCGAAACGCTGTCCCTGACAATGATCACAGAAGCTCACGATGGCCCACCATCATGTCAGATTATCACTTGAGCCGAACAAGTGTGAAGGCAACGTTTCTTCACTCAGTTGCCATCTGCCATCTGCCATCTGACCTGACACCTATCTGCCCTTCACCGGCGAGCAATCCGTTCCCACCAGGGCTTCAGCCAAAACAATCTCCGGTAGCGCAGGGCTTCTGCCCTGCCTTTCAGTAAAAGACCTTTACGAGCAGATAACCGAGCGCTTCGGGAATTTCCGGAAACCAGTGCGGCATGCCGGCGGGCACCCACATGACGTCGCCTTTCCCCAGTTGATACCTCTGCCCGCCTTCAATGCTCGATCCGCGAATCTGCCCAGGCGCCGTTTCCTTTCCACCGATGACGGTGCCTCCGAGCACCTGGGTCGAGCGCCCCTCGATGACGTAGAAGAGGTCTCCTTCGTTCGTATGAACCTCAACGGGAGGCCGATTGTCTGCAGGGACGTAGGGACCATTCCGAAAGCCGCCCGACACGCGGAGATTCGGCCCGTCCGCAAGCGGCGCAGCTTTCTTCAACGTCGGCGCCACCTTGTCGTGGCCGACATGGACGATTTCTGCCTTCGCATCTTTGGCAAGCACCGGAACGCTCACGAGGTAATAACTGATCGACGGCGAGACGCTTTTAAATGACTGCGTCGTACCGGCGGGGATGACGATGAGGTCGCCCTTGGCGAGCGTCTGCGATTGTGTACCGGTAACGAACACGCCGCCGCCGTCGGTCACGAAGAGGATCGTCGTCGCCTTCTGTGTGTCCAGTGCACCCGGTTTGTCTCGATGTCCGCCGGCCACGCGAACCTGCGGCCGGTCAACCAGCTCGCCTCCCTTTGCCAAGGCCGCAGTCACCTTGTCACGGTTGACATACACGGCGTCCGACTGAGCCGCGACGACCGCGGCAAATTTGAGCAGGAACAGAATTGTCGCGGTTTTGTGGAGGAATCTCATAGATCGTCCATAGCTTAATACGGCGAGGCTCTATACTTAGGATGTCAAATTGGAGGCAGGCGATCACACGATGATGGATGTTGAAATCGAGCTCCGGATCCCGACGTTCACGACAAAAACAGAAGATGAGTCTGTCAAGAGGGTCGACAACTCTCTTGTGAGATTTCGAAAGATCATTCAGGTGCCAGCGTTCCCACAGCCGGGCTCAAAGATTGCGCTCAGCATCGGTTCGGAAATGGCATTCGAATGCATAATCTCCCGGGCCGACTGGCATGAGGAGAAGCAACGGTTTGTGCTTGCCTGTAAGTATCCCAAACAAAGAATTTTTCCGCACGAATATGAGGCGTTGCTGAGCGATCCTCAATGGGAGCGCACGGAATACCCGGCTTAAGCACCGGACCCTCCCCGCTTTTGCCGGACCCTGCCGCGCGCCCTTGCCCTAACCTGTCAGAATTGTGGCGTGGGCGTTGTTCTCACGCCAATCATCGAGAAAGAGACGATTGCGCTCGCCAACCTGCGAGGGCGGACACTGGCGGTGGACGGCAATGGCGAGCTGTATCAATTCCTTGCTCTGATCCGGCTTCGCGACGGGACGCCACTGCAGGATTCGAAGGGCAGAACGACGTCCCATCTGTCGGGTCTCTTCTATCGCACGACGCGACTCATGGCCGAACACGCGCTGAGGCTTGTGTTCGTGTTCGATGGCGCGCCGCCGCGGCTCAAATCCCAGGAGATCGCGAAGCGCCGGACGATCAAGCAGAAATACGACGAGGAGCGCGCCCGTGCGCTGGCGCGCGGCGACCTGGCCGAGGCTTACTCGAAAGCCACGATGACGTCGCGGTTGACGAGAGACATGGTCGCAGAGGCGCGCGAGCTGTTGCGCCTTATGGGTGTGCCAACCGTGCAGGCACCGTCCGAAGGTGAAGCGCAGGCCGCACACATGGCCGCCACGTCACCGGACATCTGGGCGGCCGCGAGCAAAGACTATGACTCGCTTCTCTTCGGCGCGCCCAGACTCGTGCGCTTCCTGACGATTTCCGGCAAAGAGTTCTTGCCGAGCCAGGGAACATTCCGCCCGATCGTGCCCGAGACGATACTGCTCGATTCACTCCTCGACGAGTGGGGTATCACGCGCGAAGCGCTTATCGATTTGGCAATCCTCGTCGGCACCGATTTCAACGACGGCATCAAGGGCATCGGGCCGAAGAAGGCATTGAAGCTGGTGCAGCAATACGGTCGCATCGAGAACATGCCGGACGAAATCCGAAACGGGATCGGCGATATTGGGACGATCGACGAGATTCGCCGCATCTTTTTCCACCCTGACGTCACCGATGACTTCGACATCAGCCCAGCCGAGCCGGACCTCGCCGGCATCGTCGAATTTCTCTGCGATCAGCGCGAATTTTCGCGCGACCGCGTCAACGCGGCGCTCGAACGCACCTTTCGCGAGCGTACGCTGTTTTAACCACTCCATTACCGAAAACGACAACCACAGAGCGCACAGAGATCACAGAAAACCATCCATCCGAGAACGCGTTCGGAACGACGTGGCTGCCTCAAATGCTGCCGCGAACCAGCTCGACGAGGTGGGCATAGGCTTCGCTTCACACGTAGCAGCGTGCCTGCGACGCCGCCTGTGTAACCCTTCCCGGATGAACCACGCCTGCTTCCGCGAACCAGGTTCGACGACGCGGGCAACTGCATCTATCGCCCCGCGACCGCGTACGCAATGCGACACGCTGCGCCCCGGTCGCGCCGCCCCCAGGCTAGCGATGCAGTTGCCGGCTTCGCACTGATGCGCGTCGCTCACATGGTTCGCTCAGCAGGCGCAGCACCCACATCGCCGCAACCGCTGTGTCGGGGATCATGAGGGCGTTCCAACCATGCGACCGCAGTCGACGAGCCACTGGCGAGATCAGCACAACAGACCCGAGCACGAAGCCCCAACGACTCCCCAGCGGCGCTTGTCTTGACGGCGGCAAGATGCGTCCTCCGCGGGAAACGCCACGCGGTGGCGTTTTCATGCGCACTTAGCGCCAATCCAAGTCTGGTTCGAGCCGGGGGGACACGCGTCAAGTAGCGGAGGGGAATTTCACCCCTCCGCCCTCACAGAACCGGACGTGACACTCTCGCGTCATCCGGCTCCTACACTCCAGTCGCCGGTTTCACCCCCGTTTGCCATAGGACGAAAAGCTGTGGCTCTCGCTGCGCGATCCGGCCGAGCCAGTGCATCGACGCTCGCGAGCGGCGGTGGAACCGTCGATACTTCCGTTGCACCCACTGTGCGAGGGCCTCATTGAGGTGATGGAGCACCTGAAGACACCACGAGCGGTAATACCGCCCGTAGTAATTCAGCCATCCTCGCACCACCGGGTTCACGAGATCGGCGAGGTCCTCCAGACGAAGATGATTTCTGGTGGCCGCCATCCGCCACGCGCGGATGGTTCGCCGAATCGCCTTGGCAGCCTTGGTGCTGATTGCGGGCAGGAAACTCATCGAGTAGGTTCCCCACCTGGTCTTCACTCGTCGCGGTCGAAAGGTATAACCCAGAAAGTCGAACGCGATGTGTTCGTGCTTTCTCGGCCGACTCCGATCCTTGCAGTAGACAATCCGAGTCTTCGTCGGATGAAGCACCAGACCGCACTGCTCAAATCTGCCTCGAATGGCGTACAGCACCACACGTGCCTGCGCGTCACTTCTGCAGTGGACGATGGCATCGTCCGCATAGCGCTCGAATAGGACACCCGGAAACGTCCGTTGCATCCAGCGATCGAACACATAGTGCAGAAAGAGATTCGCCAATAACGGACTGATGACCCCACCCTGCGGTGTGCCCTTCCTCCGTTCCTCGAGAGTCCCGTCTGGTCGTTGCACCGGCGCGCGAAGCCACCGGGCAATGTACAGCCGGACCCAGGAGATGCTCGTGTGATGTGCCACGGCCCGCTCGACCAAATCATGCGGAATGGAGTCAAAGAAGGCTTTGATATCCAAATCGATGACCCAGTCGGCGTCCCAGCAGCGCTTCCTGGTGGTCCCGACGGCGTCGAGGGCCGACTTGCCGCGGCGATAGCCAAACGAGTCCGGGTGGAAAAACGGATTCCACCTTCGGTTCGAGGACCATCTTCACGACAGTTTGTGCGACCCGATCGGCCACCGTTGGGATTCCAAGAGGGCGCGTGCCGCCATCGGCCTTGTCGATCTCGACGAGTCGCACCGGCGGTGGAAAGTACGACCCCGACGACATCCGATTCCAGACTTTGAAGAGATTGTTCTTCAGGTCCTTCTCGAACGCCGCCAGTGATTCACCATCCACACCCGCCGCGCCTCGGTTCGCCTTGACCCGCTGATACGCTTCCCAAACGAGTTGCTTCGGAATCTCACACGACTTTGCCTTAGTCACTGGCTCCTCCCCTTACGGGTTGACCACCGCCTAAGACTGGAGCGTTGGGCCCCTTCGCTCGACCCGGGTTACCGGGCGTCAGCGCTACTACGGGCCCATCCGTCCCTGCGCCTCGCATCAGTACGCTCCTCCTTGTGGGTCTTCCACTTGGACTTCTCCCTTCGCATCGAGGCGCCAGGTTCCCACGTTCCACACAAGAGCCTGCACTGGGCTCACGCCGTCTTCATGCCGGTCATCACGCGAGCCGTCAGCAGGCCCCGCTCGCATTCATCCCGGACCTCAGCAGCGAGTCCGGTTCTGATGACATCTATTCGTTTTCGACACGTCGTCAACGGTTCACTTGCGTTCGTCTTCCCAGCACATACCTGACACGTTTACGCCTGCCTTTTCCCGAAACGCTCACGACCCCGGTTCCTATGCCGACGCCGCTTCCGGTGGTTTGGACCCTGACCCTGCAGTCCGAGTCCGAGGGGCCGACCCCCATCTCTTGCGCAGCAAGGCTGCATTGAAGTGGTTGCGCTTACATCTCAACCTCCTCTTTGCGCCGTCGTGGCGCACCTGCTGACACGAACCATCCGCGAGCGAGGCGACGTACTCCGGGGCCGGAAAGCGCATCGGCGGCGCGTACGAAGCGTTGGGAGTCTCGAACCCCTCCCATCGCGTAATCGGATCAGGCCGCGAAGATGCGCTTTCCCGCCTCGTCGAGCTGGTTCGTGCCAGCAGGCGTGTCTCACCGACGGAAAGGGACGGCAAATAGTGCGCTACGTGCGAAGCGGAGCCTCTGCCCTCGTCGTCGAACCTGGTTCGCGGAAGCAGGCGTGGTTCAGCCGGGAGGTTACACAGACGGCGTCGCACGCACGCTGCTACGTGCGAAGCGTGGATGCGATCGTGTCGACCGCAGTCTATTTTCTGAGCAGCAGTCGCCTGCTAACGCGACAAAGGAAGCCGACCCCGATTTCAGCGAAGACTGGCGTACCGGACGGGGACCGATGCGGTTTGCACTGCGGATTTCACCAGGCCAGAGCCCTTGGCATTGCGGTGAAGGTCGATGAACATGACGACCAGCTCCACCTGACACCAACCAGATGAGGCATCTGCGAGCATGATTTTGTACGCGGTCTCAATGGTCATCGCCTTCCGGTAGGGCCGACACGTCGTGAGCGCGTCGAACACATCGACGACCCCCACGATTTGTGCGAGGAGCGGAATCTGTCCACCCGATAAACCATCGGGATACCCGCGGCCATCCTCTCGTTCATGGTGTGAGCGAACGATGGGCCGCACACGCTCGAGCGATTTCACGGTGCGACAGAGACCGTCGCCGATAACCGGATGCTGTCGCATCAACGCCATCTCTTCCGAATCCAGCCGGCCTGGCTTCAGGAGCACCGCATCGGGAACGCCGATCTTGCCGACGTCGTGTAGAGCTGCACCTCGACCCAGAGTATCAAGATCAAATTCGGACAATCCCAACGCTACGCCAAGCGCGGTCGCGTAGTCGGCAAGACGCTCACAATGCCCTTCTGTGTATGGGTCGCGCGCCTCGACGATCTGTCCGAGCATCGTCACGATCGCCTCGGTGGATTCCAGCTCATCGGTCAGACGCTTCATGCGCAAAAGCGACCGCACTCGCGTCCGAAACTCCTGCACATCGAGCGGCTTGTTGATGAAATCATCGGCGCCGGCATCGAGGCCATCGAGACGGTACGCATGGTCCTGACTGCCGGTCACAAGCACAACAGGAATCAACCGCGTGAGACTCTGTGATTTCAGTTCACGGCACACTTCCACGCCATTCATTCCGGGCATCACCACATCGAGCACAATCAGATCCGGCGGCTCCTCCGACGCAAACCGAAGAGCGTCGGCACCGTTGTGGGCTACGCGTACCGTATGGCCTGATGCGATCAGAAGATCGCGCATCCCCATGGCATTGGGTGCGTAGTCATCCACAACAAGCACTTTCGCGCTTTGTTCCATTGAGGGTGATCTCCGTTGTTTACGATGGCGACCGCACCCTTAGTGCAAGTGCCAGACCGCTTCGAGGTGCGCTCAGCTGTCGTGCTAAGTGCTGCACGCAGGGCCATTTGTGGATCAGCTTCGGCGGCCCGAGCACAAAATTGTGCAGAAGTGGGACATGAGGAAGCCAGAGTTGAAATTCGACACGCCTTGGCGGCTGCCCCAAGCCGTGCAGGACGTCGCGCAACGCTACAGCAGACCATCGTAGGCTTGGCGAAGGTGATTAGCCCTGCCAACACTGCGTCACAATATAGGTCTATGAAATTTGTGCGGTACCTGTGGGCCAGCCCGACGACACTCGTTGGTCTCGTCGTGGCACTCGCCCTCCTCAGACGCGGTCGAGCGACGTTAGTCGACGGCGTCATCGAGGCGCACAGCCCGCTCCTCGGTCGGGCGCTCTACTGGCTGACGCCGCTCGCTGGCGGCGCTCACGCGATCACGCTGGGGCATGTGGTAATCGGGAGAGACGCGCGGGCGCTGGAGACAACGCGCGCGCATGAGCGCGTGCACGTGCGGCAGTACGAATTATGGGGACCGCTTTTCGTACCGGTGTACTTCGCCGCCGGTTTGTATGAGCTTGCCCGCGGGCGCCATCCGTATTACGACAATCACTTCGAGCGACACGCGTAGTGCACGCCCACTCCACGACTCTTCGACTCCCGAGACTCTTCCGACTCTTATGACTCTTCCGACTCTTTCGACTCCTCCGACTCTTCCGACTCCTCCGACTCTTCCGACTCTTCCGACTCCCCGGACTCCTCCGCCTCCGTCTCTTCCCATGCTTTTCTTTGCGCAGCGCGTTGCTGCCGGCGTCTGATAATCGCAACCACCGCCACCAGCGTCACAATCATCCACAGCGCGGTCTCTGTCGTTAAGAACGAGACGATGCTCGTCCACAAGCGGTGACCGTTCCAGAACACGACCTCCGCCTCCGATACAGATTCACCGGTCACCATGGCAAACGCGCGTTCGAATGTTTCGCCGCGGCTCATTCCTCGAAGGATGTGGGCGGGCGCGTCGGCGCCGTGGCGCCTAATCAAGTCGCGGATAAAGGCAGCTGAGAGGGTATAGGCGCGTGCCCTCGAGCCTTCATCGGCCGCGAACATCGCATCGACCTGATCGAGCGGCGTGCGCGACACGAGCACCAGCTCGCGCATCAGGCGCGCCTGATCTTCGAGCCCCCACGTTCGCTCCGCGAGCACGGCCAGCCCTTCGTGGAACCACTGCGGCAACCCTCCCCCGCGTGCGGCGCGTGCAATCAGCACGTGAGCCACCTCATGGTGCAGGACATCTTCAAGCGTGTCGTGTGGATACCTCGGCGAGCGAGCCGGAAACAGCACGATGAGGTTTTCGTCGGGGACGGCGTATCCGGCGGTCGGCGGCGGCGTCCGCTGTGCCAGTGGGTAACCCTCGGGCAGAAGCACGACGCGGATGGGATCGCCCCCCTCGTCGAGCCCGACGAGCCGCATCACGCCGGCAAGCCGCGCCGTGTCGAACGACGCGAGCCTCGCGCGGGCCCCCGCCAACTCTTCCGGCGCTTCAATCCGAAGTTGTGGAATACTGCCAGCCTGCAAGCGCGACATAATCCGTCAAGCTCAACTTTACTCGTAGGGCTCAACTTTAGTTGAGCAACAAGCTTTAGTAAGCGCACCCTGTGGCATTCATACAAAAGGAGAGGGCCGCATGACTTCAATCCGCCTTCATATCGCCGGTGCGGCACTGTCGCTCGCATTGGCTTCTCCCCTGATACTGCTTGCGGGCGGTCAGGGAACATCGCCCATGAACGGCGTCAGCGCCGCGGAGAAAGCTGCCGGATGGCGATCGCTCTTTGATGGAAAGACACTAAACGGCTGGACCAACCTTGGCGAGCTCAAGTGGACGGTCGTCGACGGCGCGATGGTGGGCGATGCCGTGTCGCAGCCGGCCGCGAAGCCTCTACCGCCACCTGCCAACAACCCTGCTGGGAAACCCATCACGTGGGCTACCGGCTTCCTCCGCACCAAGGAAACGTTCGCCGACTTCGAGCTGACCGCTGAATTCTGGAGCGAGGAAGACAGCAACAGCGGTTTGTTCATCCGCTGCCAGGAGCCGACGAATCCAAACAGCCTCGGAGGCTGCTACGAGATCAACATCAGCGACCCGCACGCAACCTCCCCGACCGGCAGCATCGTCGGCGTCCACTCGACTCTGCCCTATCACATCAAAGCCGCCGGCAAGTGGAGCCGCTTCGACGTGCTGGCCGATGGACCGCATCTCGTGGTGAAGGTCAATGGAGAGACATTGACGGATGTGAGTGATGAAAAGCTGAAAGACGGTGCGTTGGGTCTTCAAGCTGGTGGACCGACAGGGTCGGGTGTCATCAAGTTCCGGAACATCAAGATTCGGCCGCTGAAGAAATAGTGTCAGAGCACAGCAACGGCCGGGCGGCGTAACGGCTACCCGGCCTTTGCCCGCTGGACGATCGGTTTGGCTGCGGCCCGGACGAGCGGATTATTGCGCTGAGCGGTCTCGCTCGAGGCTATCGCGGTTTTCAGAACGCTGTAGTCCGCTGGTTCCGCATTCCGTTTCCAGGGGTTCCGCGTTCGAGGTGGGCGGCGGATTCAGTACGCCGTCCTTTTTTTAAAAAAGCGCGCACGGTCATCGTGGCGCCACCGCGAACGGGGAACGTGGAACAGGAACCCGTGGAACCAGTGAGGTTTTTCACAACGCCTTGCAATACAGCGTTGTGAAAAACGGTCTAAACGACTGCCGCTCCGGCGAGTTGGTATGTGCCCTGCCAGTCAGCTTCGACAGTGGTCGGGGACGTGAGCATGGTCTTGAATGTTCCACCACCTTTGATGCCAGCGAAATCGCCCGCGCCGCCCGTGTATTGCCACTTGCCCTCCGCGATGACCTTGCCACCGACGACGGAAACCTGGCCTTCAAACGTGCCACGGTCTTGGCCAGCCGAGCCGTGGTCGTTCACGAAATATCCACGCTGAGTACCCTGAGTGCCCTGCATGTCGGTGGTTCCCCAATACGTGATCGTGGAGTTGTTCCACTTGGGGTCGCTGGACTTCTGCGTGCCGGAGATTTCGGCAACGCTCAGCGAATGATTGGCCTGATCGTTGAGCGAGATGACGCTTTGCGTCCGGATGACGCCCGAGAAAGAGCCTGACACATCGAGCATAACCTGCCTCCTTTTGTGATTCGTGGGATTTGGGTGAAGAGGCACTCTTATACAACCGATGACGCGCCGTGTGAAGCAAATTGTTGACGAATTTACTTCTTCTCGGTCACCCGCACTTCGAACATCTGCCTCGTGCCATCTTTCGCCAGCGCCGGGAACGCGAACCGATCTCCTGCCCGGTTCCAGCACGGCGCCGGATCGATGCGCAGGTCGCCACCCTCATAGCCGGTTCGGTTGAAATTTTCCGTTTTGATGAACGCGCGGTCCGCGCGCCGTACGATCGTGTAGTGCATCGTCGCACCAGTTGTCGCGCCGTTCACAATCAACCTTCCGTCGCGTGATAGCGCTGTATCCCCCTCTGGATCGCGGAACATCTCGGGTCCGCCGATCGTGTCGACGAGCTCCTGCTTCAGCGTGTCGTAGACGACCAGTTTGTCTTCAACTCTTCCCAGCATCCGCGACTTGAAGTCCCACTCGGGGTGCCCGCCGATGAAGATGCGCTGCTCGACCAGCTCCGACCCATCCGGCTTCACTGTCATCGGGATGTTCACCCGACGCTTCGGATCGTTGAAATCGGCGCGCACGAAGAAAAAGATGCGATCCCCTTCGCGATTCCAGAGTGTGTGGTTCAGAAACAGCGCGCGATCATCGAGATGCGGGTACTTCTTGATGAGCGCATCCCGCATCTGGCGGAACGAGACGATGAGCTTCCGCGCGCCCGACTTCACATCGACGACGAACAGCCCGTCGTCCTGCGGATGATTCACGCCCTGAGTCCAGTCCCAGGTGTCGGGATAGCCGGTGACGGGCCGCAGCCGTGCCATGCGCGCGTAGTTGATGGCGGCGAATGCCCCACCGTCCTGCTTCACGCCGCCGTTCGCTGCCGGCGTCTGGTCGAAGCGGAACTCCCTTACTCGTTTCCGATCGACGATGTCATAAAGGGCGGTGAAGACCTTTCCCGATTTCGGATCGCGATCGTTGAAGAAAAACTGCCTGGACGGCTGCTCGGGATTCCAGTAGATCATCGCCCCTTGCTGCGGATTCCAGCCGCGCGTCTCGTCCACCTTCGTCTCGGCGTAGTTCTTCTGCCCATCCAGCAGGACGATGTCGGCCGCGTCCTGCGGCCCCGGCATGCGATCCTGAAACGTCGTCCGCAATGCGACCAGGTATCGCCCATCCGCACTGTAAGGTGAATTCCCGACGTGCCCGATGTAGCCATAAAAATGATGAGCAGGGCCAGTGGTCAGTTGGCGGACTTCGTAACCAAGTTGCGACTGCGATAAGCCAGCCGACCAACTGAGGCACCAAAGCACCGTCGCAACCAATGCGATTTGCGTTTTTCTGTAAGTGAGCATCGTGGAGGCGATTATCTCATCTGAACGTCGGACAGCCGCCAACGCGGGAGCCGGACCCGTCTGCCGGCAGCCGGAACCCAGTCGCCTTCTTCGCTGTAGGCGCCGAGGACCGCTGCACGAACACGGCTGCCTTGCAGACGGATCCGCCTCCCGCATGGCGAGGCTGGTTGTCAATTCCGTCGAGGATGTGACCCGACACAAGCTCAAGCCTCTGTGGCGGCTCTACAGCCGCGGCTTCGTCGCCGGGTATCGTGCGTGCTGAGCGAACACGGATTCGGCGAACCATCGCGAGCGAATCTCGCATCACGTACGCGGCCTGCCACGCCGTAGCGCGAATGCGCGTAGGCGGGTCGCGGGGCGGCAAGATGCGTCCTCCGCGGGCAACGCCACACTGTGGCGCTGCCATGCGCACTTCGCGCTCGTCAGACGAACCACTGGCATCGACGGCGGGGCAACCAGCCTGTTGCTGCAAACCATCGCGAGCGAGGCGACGCGCTCCGTGACCGGAAAATGCCTCTGCAGCGCGTACGAAGCGTTGGGAGCCTGCGAAGTGTGCTCCCATCGCGTAATCGGAATGGGCCGCGAAGAGGCATTTTCCCGCCTCGTCGAGCTGGTTTGCGGCGGCAGGCTGGTTGCTCCGCCGCAAAGCGGCCGGTTCGTCCTGCACGCGCGAAGTGCGAAGCGGAGCCTCTCCCGCATCGTCGAGCTGGGTGGTGGAAGCCGGCGAATCCCTGCAGCCACTGAGCCCCTGCATATATGCGGCGTGGTCCGAGTGTCACGGTAGTCTGCTTCGAATGCGCTTGGTCGGTGACGGTTTGTCCGACAACGATCGAAACTTCAACTGCAACGAACCAAGCTTGATGACATCTCCGTCGGCAAGCGCCGTCTGCGCGGTGACTTGCTTGCGACCGACGAAGGTGCCGTTAGTGCTCTTCAGGTCATCCAGGACGGCGCCTTGCATTTCGTCGGCAATCCGAATTCGGGCATGACGCCGGGAGACGCCGTCGTGATCGAGCCACACGTTGCATCCCGGGTCTCGACCAATGACGTTGTCGCCTGCTGCAAGAAGAAAGGTGCGATTTTTCCACACGAGCCAGCAACGTGCCTTTGGCTGCGCACGGGCGGGTCCAGCGCTGCTGAGGTCTGTCGCTTCTCCGCAAAACGCATAACCCACACCGTGTGCCGTTCGGATGAACTGGGGAGTCTGAGCGTCCTCGGAGATCGCCCGTCGAATTTCGCCGACGAGCACGTGCAGATTCCCGTCGACGACGAAGGTGTCGGGCCAAATCTGACCGATCAGGTCGGCCTTCGAAACCATGTTCGGCCGTCTGGCCACGAGCGTGCACAACAGGTCGAACGCCTTTGGTGAGAGATGAATCTCCTCACCACGACGCAGAAGCTGCCTCGTCTCCGAATCCAGAACGAATGGGCCAAATCCCGTTCTCACGGCCGCTCGAAAACCTTCGAACATCCTAAGCCATTCCCTAGGACTTACCTCTACGACTATGCAATCCTTTTATCCAGCAGATCTCCTGATCTCCTGTTAAGAGGACTCAAGAGCACCGTGGTCCCGAGACAAAGTAACCCGCCCGTCGAAGAGAAACGCCGACCGGCCCGCGATCTGATCCTGGCGGTGCTCGAGAACATGCGGCGAAATCTCGAACCGTTGAGGTACTCGACCATCGCGCCCAGCAGGTACCTCGTCTACCTCCATCCAGACGAATACAGTCGCCTCGAAGGACTCATTCCCATTTTGCAGGAACAAACGATTCGAGCGCTGGCAGAAGAACTCGATACGTTGAACAGACCGTCGTTTGTCCGGAAGTACGCCGACCGAATCCTCGGCCAGCGCGATGTCCCTGTCCAGAGCGCAGCAGGAGACTGGCACGTCGAGTTCTTCCCCGACCCTGATGGCGACGTCGCCGAAGGCGACATATTGATCGTTTCAGAGCTCGCGCTGCCCATCAGCCCCGACCTGGGTGCGGGCGAACGCACGCGACGAATCACGACCATCCACTCGAGCCGGCGTACAACCACGAGAGAGCGGACAGTAACCGACGAGCACCCGCCATCACCGTCTCGCGTCTACGCCCGCATCGAATACGACGATAACGCGGGGCGTCATTCTTTCGACGTCGTCAAAGACTCAATCACCATTGGACGCGGCGGCATCACCTACCCCGTGGATATCAAGATTGTGTCATCGGTGGATGTATCACGCGAGCACGCGAGAATTCGCCGCGATCCAAAGACCGGCCGATTCTTTCTGATCGATCTCAGCTCCCTGGGAACCACCCTCAACGGCCGTCATGTCCCTCGAGGCTACGACGAGGTGGACGGCACCAAGCGGGAGAATGGCACCGAAACCCCGCTTCCCGATCAGGCGCGCATTGGTCTTGCGGATACCGTGTATCTCCAGTTTGTGGGGGTGCGCTGAAATGACGCTGCTCCTCGTCTCTCGCTACATCGTTCTCGCGGGATTGCTGACGCTGGTTGCATGCTACGTGTGGCTGACAGTGACGGGGCGTCACTAGAGTTCAGATGCGGACATTGAACGCGTTGACGGCCGCTGGCGGAACGGATGCCGGCCTCCTGCGGGAGGTGAACGAAGATCGATATCACGTCGATGAGGCACGTGGTCTCTTTATCGTGATCGACGGCATCGGTGGCCAGGCCGCCGGCGGCAAGGCCGCGGACGTGGCCCTCGCGATGATTCGCGAACGTCTTGAGCGCGAAACCGGCCCGGTCCGCGAGCGCGTTCGCGAGTCCATCGCGATCGCCAACAACGAGATTTACAGGCTCAGCTCGATTCGCCCGGAATGGGACGGCATGGCCTGTGTGCTCACCGCCGCGGTTGTCAAAGACGGGACGGCGACGATCGGTCATGTCGGCGACACTCGTCTGTACAAAGTCCGCGCCGGCCGCATCGAGAAGATTACCCGGGATCATTCACCAATCGGCGAACGGGAGGACGCGAACGAGCTCTCCGAATTCGAGGCGATGCGTCACCCGCGCCGAAACGAAGTATATCGAGACGTCGGGTCCGAGCCTCACTCACCCGGCGATGCCGAATTCGTCGATGTGCAGGAGATCCCGTTCGAGCCCGATGCCGCGCTGCTGTTGTGCAGCGACGGCCTGAGTGATTTGGTTGATTCCTCGTCTATTTCACGGACCGTAAGGCGTCTTGCCGGCCATCCGGAAGGTGTTGTGCGTGCTCTCGTCGAGTTAGCGCTTGCAGCAGGCGGCAAAGACAACGTGACCGCCGTCTATGTGGAAGGCGAGCGATTCGCCGCGTCCAGTGATCTGGGCGGCGCTAGTGAGGCAGAAGAGGTTCACGATGTCCCTCGTTCCGAGACCGGTCCGGCACGGACTTACGTCGTGCGCGGTGCGATCCTCGTGTTGTTGATCGTCATCATTGGCTTCAGTCTGTATCGCGCCGGCGTGCGTCTGCGGCCCTTCGATCCACTGACAATCGTTGAGCCGGCCCTGAGACCATACACTCAGACGGTTCAAGGGACGGAATCCATCAGCGCCGCGCTGAGCCGTGCAGAGCCTGGTTCCGAGATCGTGGTGGAACCGGGAGAGTACCGTGAGCGTATCACTCTCAGGGAAAACGTCCGCGTGGTGAGCCGTGTGCCTCGGGGTGCGACGATTCGACTGCCGGCGACGGCGTCTGATGCGCAACCCGAACCAGCGGTGATCGCGGCGGGGCTCTCGAGCGCAGAATTCTCCGGTTTCAGGATCGTTGGCGATGCGAAGACCCCGCTCGGAATCGGCATCCTCGTCACTGATTCGGGCGTATCGCTCGTCGATGTCGAAGTGTCGGGAGCAACCGCTGCCGCCGTTTCTTTCGCGGGCCAGACGAAGGCACGTCTGGCCGGAAGTGAAATCCACGACAATCCAGGCACGGCGCTTGCGATTGGTGCGGGGGCGTCACCCGTCATCACGCAGAATGTGTTCCGCCGCAACGGCATGTCCCAGCACACCTCCGGAACGTTCGCCGTCGAGAAGGGCGCCGCGCCGCTCTTTCAAAGAAATGTCTTTGTCGGCGTTGGTCCCGATGTCTTCACGGCATTCGACGAGCTCGCGCGCGCGAAATTGAAGAGCGAGAACTGGTTCCTGAGGCCATGACGACCATCTTCAATCGGCTCGGCCCTTACGAGATCGTCCGCGAGATTGGCCGTGGCGGCATGGCGATCGTGTTTCTGGCCAGGGACACGAGAACGAGCCAGGAGGTGGCCCTCAAGGTGGTGCCTCACGGTACCGACCGCGAGGCCCGCGAGATTCTCGAGGCCGAGCAGTGGGGCGCCGAGCTGCAAAAACAATTCAGCGACATCAGCAGGCATGTACCGGCAGTTCATGAACATCGACTCGATGAATCCGGGTACTTTTTCGTCTCGATGGAATACCTCGATGGCGAAAACCTGTCTGAGGTGATCACGCGTGGCGCGCTCCAACCCGATCAAGCGGTGAATATCGCCACCGAGCTGTGTCTGTTTCTGGAGTGTGCACACCGCTTCGAGGCCACGATCAGCGATCGGAAGTTGCGATCGCTTGTCCATGGCGATCTGAAGCCGCGCAATGTGCGAATCACGTCGGCCGGCCAGGTCAAGGTGCTCGACTTTGGCATCGCCAAGGCCCTGTCGCTCAGCCGAAAAGTCACGAGGAATGATTTCGGCACGATGCCGTACCTTTCGCCGGAGCGGCTCGATACCGGCGATGTGAACGAGCTCGCAGACCTCTGGGCCGTCGGCGTCATGCTCTACGAAATGGTTCGTGGGACTGCTCCGTTCTGCGCAGAAGATACGCGCCGGCTGGAACAGCTCATTCTGTCGCGCTGTCCTCCACCGCCGCTAGGCGAAGCGTGTCCCGCCGGTCTACAGGCGATCGTGGCGAAGCTTCTTGCTCCTACTCCCGCTGGACGCTATGACAGCGCCCAGGACGTTCGCGTCGATTTGGAGCGTTTCAAGTCTGGTGAGCAAACGCAAGCCGAACAGGAAGGCTGGCCGAGAATCCATGCGGACGAGCCAACCCGTCGGACACACACGCCTGCAGGCGGCGACGAGGAGGCGACTCGGCGCACGCGAATCGCGCCTGACGAAACAAAGACTGCATCTACCCATCCGTCGCAGAGCTCAGGCACCGCAGAGAAGAACGCCGCAGTGGCACCACGCGCGCGGCGCGCCGCAACGAAGTCACGCCGCCTCCTTCGCGCAGCGCTCATCCTGGTTGTTCTCGGCATCCTTATGAACGAGGTAAGGGTGTCCGTCGCGGCTGCTCGTGTTGCGGAGGATGTCTCGACGCGAGAACTGGAACAGCTTGGCGATGCATGGGCGAGCTACGACAACCTGTCGCGTCGCAGCTATCTCGGATTCGGCACAATGGCACTTGAACGCTCGCTGACCCGGCGAACCACCACGCTCGCCGACAGGGTCATCTCAAACTATCGGGGACCATTGCCGATGGTGAGAGAGAAGCAGTGGCAGATGGCGCGCGACTCGCTGGTGCGCGCGCTCGCCGTCGGCGGATACGACCAGCATCGTCGGGCCGCGCTCCGTTATTGCGAGGGCCACCTGCACAGGATTAACGGCGAGGCAAAAATGCGGCGGCGCGAAGTTGTGGCCGCGCAGCGCGACCTGACCGCCGCCGTTGCCGCGTTCCGCGAGGCAGCCGAGCTTCGCCCGGGTTGGCCCGATCCGTTTCTTGGCCTGGCTCGCACCTTTGTGTACGGCCTCGAGGATCTCGACCGTGGCGCCGATGCCCTTAAAGAAGCGCAGCGTCACGGCTACACGCCAACCGATCGCGAAACGGTCCAGCTGGCCGACGGATATCGTTTGCGTGGCAATAGCCTTGTTCGCAGTGCCCGGCAACTTTCAGGCATGCCGCAAGAGATCGACTTTCTGACGAGAGCGGCAGAGGCCTATCGCGAAGCGCTCGCCCTCTATTCGAAGGCGAGCAATTTCGCGAACGTGCCGGCGAATATTCGCCTGGCGCAGCGTGCCCTCAGCGACGTTCAAGCAAAGCTTGACGAACTGTCCCGACCCAAAACTGAACCCGTGGTACCTGAGAAATCGTCCACTGCAGGACAGGCACCGTCGAGCTCGGTGCGATACGCGGGTGTCGCTTCATGGGCGTAACCTACGTTGCTGCCACCGTCCGCGACGCTCGGCGCGATCGCGGATAACGGCCGGCGTCTCGGTGCACGTCACCTCGTGCTGGTCATCACGTCCATTTTGGCGGCGCTCGTTATCGGGTTGGCATATAGCGGTCGTGTCGCGGCACAGCGGTATGCCGAATCGTCTCAACGAGCCGTATCGCCGACTAACCTGAACGCCGTCACCGATTCGAAGGAGCTCGAGCCGCTGTTCGAACCCATCTTCACCAATGCGCTCGATCGTCGATTCGCCGCAGAACGTCTGCTCGAGTTCATCCTCTCAGTTCGCAGCGCCGGCGACAGCCTGCCCAATGTCGGCGCCATTCTCAGAGCGACAACTTCACCGGTCGCAATAGAACGCGCAAGAGTCGTGGAGTACAAAGAGCGGTTGCGACAGGCGCTCGAGAAGGCCACGGCAACTGGCGGTCCGCCTCCGGTTTCTCTCCCTGTGCTCACGTCAGCCGAGCTGGCGCTGCTGAAGCCATCGGTTGTCGTCAGGACCAATGCGACGCTCGCTCGGCTCACGTTGTTGTGGGGAGCGGTCTACCTGGCGTTCGTCTGGGCCGTCCCAGTATTTTGGTGGGCCCGCGGCTTTCGTGGAGATTATCTGCTCCTCTCTGCGACACATCTTCTGACAGCCCTCGGGTTTGCGGCACTCCTGAGCCGGCAGGATCCACTGCGAGACACGCTCTTGTTCATTCGCTACACGCAAGGCGTCAGCATCGGCCTTGTGGCATTTGCCGGTCTGTCGGTCCTGGATTTCCGCAAGGCCGCCTTCCTGACGCTGAGTTATGCGCCATTGGTCGCGGCGCTCTTCCTGTCCTTCATGCTGATCGTCTTCGGCGAAGGGCCGGGAGGCAGCAACGCAAAGGTCAACTTCGGTCCGGTGCAGCCAATCGAGGCGATTCGGCTGCTGCTCGCGCTGTTCCTGGCCGGCTACTTTGCGCGGCGCTGGGAGCTGCTGAGACAAGTCCGCGCACGAAACATCCGTGACCTTCGAATTCCTGGCTGGCTCGATCTCCCCAAGCTGGATTACGTCCTGCCGGTCATAGCAGGTGTGGCCGCCGCCCTCGTCTTCTTTTTTCTTCAGAAAGATCTCGGCCCGGCGCTCTTTATTTCCTGTGTGTTTCTGGCGATGTACGCCATTGCGAGAAACCGGGTGGGCATGGCGATTTTCGGATTCAGCGTGTTGGTTGCCGGTTTCTACGTCGGATACAAACTGAACATCTCCACGACGCTCGCCGCGCGCGTGCAAATCTGGCAGTCACCTTGGGATAACGGCGTGAGGGGTGGAGATCAGATCGCCCAGGCAATTTGGGCCGTCTCGACAGGCGGACTGTTCGGTACGGGGCTGGGTCTCGGCGATGCACGCTATTTGCCCGCGGGCCACACCGACCTGGTGCTCGCGGCCGTCGGCGAAGAACTTGGCTTTGTCGGCCTGCTCTGTGTGGCGTGCGTCTTCGTCATCATCGCGGCGCGTGGTTTCACTGCCGGCCTACGCGCAGGCAACGATTACGGATTCTTTCTCGCAACCGCCGTCACGTTGTTTCTCGCGCTTCCGGTTCTGGTTGTGACGGCCGGTATGCTCGGCCTTGTGCCGCTGACGGGCGTCGTGACGCCGTTCTTGAGCTACGGGGGCTCGGCAATGGTCGCCAACTTCGCGGCACTCGGTGTGCTCACGGCCATCGGATCGAATTCACAATTCAGTCCCGCGGCAAGTCCGTTCCGTACGGCCACGAAGTCTGTTATCGCCCTGCTTGGTATCTGGACGATCGGTGTGATGGCAGTGCTCTTCAACATCCAGGTTCTGCACGCCGACGGTCATGTTGTCAAGCCTCACCTCGGTGTCCAGGCTGACGAGGTTCGCCGCTTTCAATACAACCAGCGTGTGCTCGATGTGGCTGCGCTGATTCCTCGGGGCACCGTTTACGATCGAAGGGGTCTGCCGCTCGCAACCGGAGATCAGGCCGTGGCGCGCCGCGCGCGCGACGAGTATCGAAAGCGCGGCGTCGACGTTCCCGGTTGTGCAGCCGCTGCCGAGGAGCGATGCTACCCGCTCGAAGGCGCGACATTCCATCTTCTGGGCGACGCTTCGAGCCGACGAAACTGGACCGCCACCAACACGTCTGTACGTCGAGCGGGACGCGCAAGACCGTCTTCGCGGGTTTGACGACCACGCGACCGCGGTCAAAACGACGGACCGCTCTGGCCGATCGCTGCTGACAATTCGTCGCGATTATGGAGAACTGATTCCGCTTCTCCGGCATCGCTACACGGCCGACCATCCCGAGGTGAAGGCATTTCTGGATCGCAGACGCGATATCACCGTCACGATTGACGCGCCGCTTCAAGCGCGGGTCGCACAGATCCTGTCGAAGTATGCGGCTCGATCGGCGACTGGACGCGCGGCAGCGATCGTGCTGAATCCAGACAACGGTCAACTACTGGCAATCGGCAGCTACCCGTTTCCAGGCTCAGATGGCGATCACCATGGCGAGGTCGGCAGCGATCCAGAGATGATGCTCGATCGCGCGCGATATGGCTTGTATCCCCCCGGGTCGACATTCAAGCTCGTCACTGCTGTGGCGGCACTCCGCCGCGATGCAGAGTCGAGCCGCGCGACATTCATGTGCACGCGGCAGCCGGATGGACGCGTGGGGACGAGAATACCCGGCTGGGGTATCGTCCGAGACGACGTGTTGGATACGCATCCGCACGGGACGATCAGCATGCACGACGGCCTTGTGCGTTCATGCAATGCGTATTTTGCTCAACTTGCGGTGCGCGTTGGCCCGAAACAGATGCTCGACACCGCGACGCTGCTAGGGATATCCGTCGCGCGCGACAACTCCGCATCTCGCCTGGGAAAGACTCTGCCGCAGGCCGGTTACGGTCAGGGCGACGTCGTGGCCACACCCCTTCGGATGGCGCGGGTTGCCGGCGCTATCGTCAGTGAAGGAATCCTTCGCGATACGCAACTGGAGACTGGCGTGCCCGAACCGGCGCAGCATCAACGCTTGTTGACACCCGACGCGGCAGCGCTCTTGGGACAATACCTTCGCGATGCGGTGCTCACCGGGACTGGCCGGAGTCTCCGGGGCCACGAGTGGAAGATCGCCGGGAAGACCGGCACCGCAGAAATCAGCGGATCCAAGTCGCACGCATGGTTCACAGGCTTTGCGCCGTACGGTCCGGCTGAGAAACGAATCGCCTTTGCGGTGATCATTGAAAACGCTGGATATGGAGGTCTTGCGGCGGCCCCCGCCGCAGGTGAGATCGTCAGCGCAGCGGCGGCCAGTGGGCTGATTCGGTGAACGAGACGCCATGGATATTCTGAGCAAGGCACGAAAGATGGAATCAACGCTCGCACGGAAGTTCGACCGTGCTTTACAACAATGGACGAAATCGGCTCCACTCGAGCCGTTGGAAACGCTTCACGCCATCGTCGATGCGGTGGAGGCGCGGCTTGAGCCGGCTGGACGGGGACAACACGTATTCCCGTTCAACAGAATCAAAGTATCGATTTTGGCTGAATCGCGTGATAGTCGTGCACGTTTCGCAGCCGTGCTCGAAAGTGATCGACAGCTGCAGGAACGGATCGTCAAGAAGCTTTGTGACGCGCGCTGTGAGCCGGCTGATCTACAGGTAAGCGTCTCGTATGTGGCGCGTTCCGGAGCAGATTGGCCGAGACCCGAGTTTTACGTCGCGTTCGATCGTGTCACCGCTGCGGAACGGGCGAGTGCGCACGATGCATCGGCCACGGACCTGCGAATCACCGTCACCCATGGATCGGCGGAAAAGCCGGCTTACACATTCTCTGTTCCGCGCATCAACATCGGTCGGTGCGCCGAAGTTCGCGACAGCCGCAATCGTCTCATCCGAACCAACCATCTCGCCTTCACCGATGTCAATGGCGCGACGAACGACACGGTGTCTCGCCGCCACGCTCACATCGATTACACAGACGGCTCCGCTGAGTACCGTATCTCCGACGATCACAGCGCCCATGGGACCAGCATTTTGCGCAACGGCAAGACAATCGGCGTGCCGGCAGCATCGCGCGGGATCCGGCTGCAGTCTGGCGACGAAATCGTGCTAGGAGAAGCGCGCCTCCGCGTGAAGATCTCCCGTACGTCGTGAAGTCTTCAGTACGTAGTGTCCGGCTTCAGCCGGACCTGCACTGCCGTGATGCCGCCAACGCGGAAGGCGGACCCGTCTGCCGGCAGCCGGAGCCCAGTCGCCTACACGTTTCTCGATTACTCACCGCGGGCCGCTGCACGAACACGGCTGCCTTGCAGACGGATCCGCCTTCCGCATGGTGACGAAAAGGTTACGCAGTGTCCGGCTCCCGGGGGTTAGCATGATTACATATCCGCCACAAGAATCAGCGGACCGCCGAGATGGTCAGTATGAGCCCGGCAGTGGCGACGTTCTGCTTGCTTGCGGCTCGCGTGTCCTCGAGTATCCACTCGCCGCGCCGCAGAACATCGCCGCTGCCGGCCTACTGACGTACATGGGTCGGTCCGCGGCGGTCGGGTTGACGTTACTGCGGCGCGAAGCCGTGCGGAGGTGTCGACCTCAAGATACCGGCCGCCCGAGAAGCCTGAGGGAATCGAGCGAGGTCATGGACCTCGCGTCTAGCGGTCCGCATACGGCATCGCAGGGCGGCCCGGCGCCGTAGCCCCGGATTCGCGCTGCGGTAACGTCAACCCGAGCGCCACGCCACGAGCTGTGATGCGTGACCCTTCTCGACTTGTGCGGACGTTCACTGCTCGATGTTTACCGCGTAGTATCCAACCGACCCGGTCTTCGACGTGTCCTTCCACCAGTGCGGCGTGTTTGCCGGGATCGCGAGCACATCGCCTTTGCTCAGGTGATGCGACTGCCCGCCCTCGATGCCATCGGCTCGCGTCTGGCCGGGCGAGATCTCTTTGGCGTTGATCAGCTTGCCGCCGGTGACGAACGTCGCTTCGCCATCGACGATGATGAAGATGTGGTTGGTCTTGTCGTGCATCTCGGCACCGCGCTGCACGGCACGGTTGGCGAGAACGATCAGACCGTTGTCGCCGATGATCTGCCCGCCTTTGACCATCGTGGACGAGACCTGATCGTGGCCGACGTAATGGACCTTCATCGGCACGCCTGCAGCGGTCACGAGCACGCCGAGGGTAAAGGCTGCCGCCATCGCAAGCAGATACTTCATGTTCTTAACCTCCAATGTGACGCGGCGTAGTATACAGTCCGCTGAGAAGAGTGCGCTGAGCGCGCACTGAGCCGCCACAAGCCTGCGTCCGCGCACCAGCTCGACCCGCCTTCGCGCAATCGCGCTCCGGCGTAGCAGGCTCCGCTTCGCACTTCGTCTGCGCGCACCGCCATCGTCCGTCGGCGGCGGGGCAACCAGCCTGCTGCCACGAACCAGCTCGACCCGCCTTCGCGCAGTTGCGCTCCGGCGTGGCAGGCTCCGCCAAATGTGCATCTTCGCGGCCCATCCCGATTACGCGATGGGAGCCGGGGACTCCTGAGCTCCCAACGCTTCGTACGCGCTGCAGAGGCATTTTCCGGTCACGCAGGAGGTCGCCCTCGCTCGCGTGGTTCGCTTCAGCAGCCTTGCCGGCTCAATCCTGACAGGCGTGACAGCGAGCCTCGCCATGCGGGAGGCGGATCCGTCTGCAAGGCAGCCGTGTTCGTGCAGCGGTCCTCGGCGCCTACAGCGGAGAAGGCGACTGGGCCCCGGCTGCCGGGGCCCCCAACGCGGCACCCGCGTTGGGGTGGCGTGCCGGCAGACGCGTCCGCCTCCCGCGTTGGCCGGCGATCGCCGAGCTGAGCACTAACGCGGCTCCTGCGTTGGCGGCTATGAAATTACAGTCCGCCTCTCCGCCGGCGCTCGCAAGCGAAGTGATTCATGGCACGCTGCCGCGTAGAATACGTCGAGAACATGACCAGTAGCAGCGCCGTGCGCTTGGTGCTCAGTGGAATTGGAATCTGTATCTGTTTGGCCGGATCGCCAATCGCTCAGCGCTCCGAGCCATGGAAGCGGCACACGATCGATTCGTCATCACTTGGCGCGGATGGCGTACGTGCGGCCGATGCCAATGGTGACGGCAAGTTGGATCTCGTCACCAGCTGGGAACAGGGTGGACTCACGCGCGTCTATCTGGCCGAACGTTCCAGTTCAGGCGGCGCGGCGTGGAAAACTATTACGGTCGGCAAGTCCCCCGACGCTGAAGACGCCGTCTTCTTCGACGCCGATGGCGACGGCGACCTCGACATCATCAGCTCCGCCGAAGGCAGCTCGCGCAGGATCCTGATCCACTGGGCGCCGCCCGTCGCGAGCTACGCGCGCGAACATGAATGGCGCACGGAAACGCTCTACTCGGACGGATCCCAATGGATGTTCGCCGTTCCCATGGACGTCGATCGCCGGCGCGGCTCCGATCTCATCGTCGGCGGCAAGAACGAGCGTGCCTCGATCGGGTGGCTCGAATCGCCGGCCGACCCGCGGCGTGCCGGTGACTGGAAATTCCACCGTTTGTCTGACGCCGGTTGGATCATGTCGCTCATCGTCAAGGACATGAATCGCGATGGCCTTCCCGACGTCTTGTTGAGCGACCGTTTCGGCGCGATGGCCGGCGTACGCTGGCTCGAGAATCCAGGTCCGAAGTCCGCGGCTGTGAACGGACCGTGGACGAATCACTGGATCGGCCTCCGCGAGCGCGCGCCGATGTTGATCGATGTGGCGGATCTCGACGGCGACGGCGTCGACGAAATCGTCGTGCCGCACTACCTGAAGGACGACTTTCGGCTCAGCATTCTGAAAAGGTCGAACGCGAATTCCGCGGATGCCTGGGTCGAGCACGCGATTCGGTATCCGGCGCTTGCCGGCCGGCCGAAAGCGGTGGCGATTGGCGACATCGACCTTGACGGCAGGCGCGATCTCGTTCTCTCCTGCGAACAGGCGTCCGACGGCAAGCGCGGAGTCCTGTGGCTGCGCTTCCGCGATTCCCCGTTTCAGGGCGAGTGGGATGTGTTCGACGTGAGTGGTCCCGATGGCATCAAGTTCGATCTGAACCTTCTTCTGGACGTGGACGCTGACGGCGACCTCGACGTGATCAACAGCGAAGAGAACGACAACGCACGCGACGGCAAAGCCGGCCTCGGCGTCGTCTGGTACGAGAACCCGAGCAAAAAGTAGTGTCCGGCTTCAGCCGGACCAGACGGGTTCAGATCACAACCTCAATGCAAAGACGCCAAGACGCGAAGTGTCTTTTTGATGCATTTTCTTTGCGCCTTTGCGTCTCTGCGTTGAGATGAGCGACCCACCTATTTTTTTATCGACGGGTGGATGTACCCAGCACTCAAGATTCCCGGCGACGGCCGGAAGCTCAGGTAGTCGACATGATCTGGAATGTTCACCCACCCATGCACCGTGTTGGGCGGAATGATGATGATGTCGCCCACCTTCACGTCGCGAATCACCATGTCCTGACCGACAACAGGTCCGCTGCATGACGGGCCGTTCAGTTCCCGCGTCACTGCCGAGTCCGCAGCCGAGCGCCGGCCATTGACGATGCGCCCTCCGGTCACCATCGTGCCGCCGCCGGACACGATGTAATAGCCCTCGGTCTGACTGTCGTGCGTCAAACCGTTCGGTGCGTTCTCAGGAGGCGGCGTGGCGCTTTTCTCGCCGCACGGCTCGGCCGGCGGCGTATTTGCGCGCGCTGCTCCGCCGCCACCGCCACCTGCACCTCTCGCTGCGCCCGTCGCGCCGCGATGAACGATGCCCACCGCGAAGTTCTCGTTTCCGATGTCGACGACCTTGATCTGGCGATCGCCGCCGGGCTGCTTATTGACGATGTCGATTTCTTCTTTGGTGATGTAAGTCGCGGGCTTCGAGGATCCCGACTGGCCAAGCACCGCGAATGGGATCGCGACTGGCGCGAGACACGCCGCGACGAACAGTACGGTGCGCATGTCGATTCGCATGAGCTGCCTCCTTGGAATCTTAGTTCCGTCGGCTTTGCAACTTCGAGAGAAGGCGAAGGATCTCCAGGTACAACCACACCAGCGTCACCAGAAGTCCGAACGCGCCGTACCATTCCATATACTTCGGCGCCCCACGAGCCACGCCGGTCTCGACGAAATCGAAATCGAGGACGAGGTTTAGTGCCGCGATCACTACGACGAACAGGCTGAACAGGATGCCCCACGTTCCGCTGGAGTGAATCAGCGGCACGCTGATGCCGAAGAAGCCGAGAATAAAGCTCACGAAATACAGCAATGCGATACCACCGGTCGCCGCGACGACGCCGAGCTTGAAGTTCTCGGTCGCTTTGATCACCCCGCTGCGATACGCGAGCAACAGCGCACCGAGTGTTCCGAATGTGAGGAACACTGCCTGGCTGACGATCCCCGGATATTGAGCTTCGAAGATGACGGAGATGCCGCCGAGCGCGAGGCCTTCCAGCGCGGCGTAGAGCGGTGTCGTGATAGGCGCCCATGTTTTCTTGAAAACGGTCGCGATGGCGACGATCATGCCGCCGATCACCGAGCCCAGGACCCACATCCCCAAGGCCGGATCGTTGGCACCGCGGTTCCAGATATAGCTGGCGGCAATCAGCAGGATGACCAGCGACATGGCCGTCTTGTTGACGGTGCCGCCGAGGGTCATCCTTTCGGCCCCGGGCGCCGCAGCAGCGGCGCGTGAAAACGTATCGGCGTGAAGCGCCGGGTTGCCCGATCGCATCGGAACGGTTGAAGCCATGGGAGCTAGCTTAGTCCATTGCGCTCCAGCTGGGGTCTGGGACTACCAGGTTCGTAGTACTATCGCGCAAATGAATTTTGTGAATATCTTTCGCCGGTCAATGATCCTGTTGACGACAGTTTGGGCTCTGTGGGGCATAGGCGTGGCCCTGCCGCGAGCGCAGTCGAATGATGCGCAGTATTGGACACCGCAGGCCCTTCCAGGGCTGACACTCGAGCTCGAGGATTCCATCACGATGCCCGTCCTCGGGAAGCTCGAGGGCGCAGAGACCGCCAACGAGTCGGCCATCGCCAGGGTCAACGCAATCCGGGAAGAAAGAGGTGGCGCTCATCGTTTCTTTCTCCCCGTCGTTTCCGGCCTCGTCCTCGTTTACGACAAGAAGACCAAAGCGTTCACGACCTATCTCGACTTCAACGGCCACGCCGACAATCGCGGCCTGTTCAAGAAGTTCTACACCTTGTCCGGTTACGGCAACGGCTTGAACGGCTTCAACCTTGATCCCGATTACGCGACCAACGGCAAGTTCTACACGACGCACATGGAGGATCCCAGCATCGAGGCGCCTGGAGGTCCGCAGAACACACTGTTTCCGAGTCTGGATGTGGCGAGCTACACGACCACGGCACCCCTCGTGACGCCGGGACCAGTGATGCATCAGGGTGTGTTGATCGAGTGGACCGATGCGAACCCGTCGAACAACACCTTCGAAGGCACGGCTCGCGAGCTCTTCCGCGTGTGGCTCAACACACGTAACCATCAGCTCGGCGAGATTGTGTTCAATCCCACGGCGCGCCGAGGCGATCCCGATTGGCGCGTGGCGTACATCGACGTCGGCGATGGCGGCTCCGGCGAATCGAGGATCGTGGAGATTCGGTCGAACCCGCAGCGGCTCGACACGATGGTCGGAAAGGTCGTCCGCATCATTCCCGATCTCAACGAACACACGAAAACGAGCACCGTCAGCGAAAACGGCCGCTATCGCATTCCAAATGACAATCCGTTCGTCAACACGGCGGGCGCGCGGAAGGAAATCTGGGCGTACGGCCTGCGCAATCCGCACCGGCTGGCGTTCACGATCGATCCGTCGAATCCGAAAAACAATCGTCTTGTGGCCAGCATCTGCGGCCTCAACACATGGGAAATGATTTCGATCATCCACAAGGGGGCGAACTACGGCTTCCCCCTCCGCGAGGGCAACGAGGCGGTGACGCCGGATAACGGCACCACGGCGTTGCCTGCGAACGACAGAATTCCGGTGATGGTCAACGCGACGCAGACTGCCGGCATGGTCGCGCCGATCTACCCCGTCATCATCTGGGGTCACGACATGCGTGGCGGCGACTGCGCGGGCAGCGGTTACCTTTACAGCGGCTCGGTAACGGCGCTCCGCGGAAAATTCGTCTACAACGACATCACGACAGGCCGCATCTGGTATTCCGAGTACTCCGACATGCTCGCCGCCGACGATGGGAATCCGAAGACGATGGCGAAGATGTACGAAGTGAAGATTTCGTGGAACGATCCCCACGACACACCCGATGCGGGCAGGCAGCTGTACGACACGATGTTCCCGATCGTTCAAAAGACATTTCTCCATCGCGGGTCGAAGTCGGAGAACATGAACGGCCGAGGACGCGTGTCCGGCAGTCACCGTGCGGACGTCCGGTTGGCGGTCGATCAGGCGGGCGAAATGTATGTCTACAGCAAGAGCGACGGCATGATCCGCCGCATCGTCGCGGCTACGCCCACTAAGTAGGGCGCAGGTGGAGGTTTGATGGCGTTCAAGCTCAATCGAAACGTTGGCATGACCGTCCTCGGTGTGTACCTGATTCTCGCCGGTCTGGCAGGCCTGATTGGGCTGGGCTTGCCACCCGTCGTGATGCCAGTACTCGCGTTGGTCGCGGGCATCCTCATTCTCGCAGGCCGTTGAAGGCTGGTCTGAACGCCGCCAACGCGTCGAAACGATCTGTCGTCCTGCCGGCCGGAACCCAGCCGCCTTCATGCTTGCGCCTTTGCGGCGCAGCGGGCCGCTGCACGAACACGTCCGGCTGGCCGACAGATCGTCTCGCCGCATGGCGAGGCGTCTTTGATTCGGCGAAGTTCGGCGAGGTCTACAAGAGCCCTTCAGGTTAGGATTAACGCCACAAACGGAGGGACTTTATGGTTCTTACTAAGCCAGAGCTCGTTGCCGCACTCAGGAAAGAAGTTCAGATTCTGCTTCATCTCGCCGGCAAGCTCGACATCATGCAGCTTGACTACCGGCCGACGGCCAAGCAGCGCAGCGCCATCGAACTGCTGCGCTATCTCACCGTCATGGGGCCGGCGCTGATCTTGATGGCCAAGAACAACGGATTCGACGGCGCAGCGTGGAAAGCCGAGCTGGAAGCATCGGATCAACGCAATTTCGACGCGACAATGACAGTGCTCGAGAGAATGCCTGACGTGTACGAACGGTTGCTAGCCGATATGTCTGACGCGGACTTCCGCGCCGAGATGACTGCCTTCGACGGCAGCAAAGTCTCGCGCGGCTCTTTCATCGTGAGCATGGTGCTCGGTGGACATGCCGCCTATCGCACGCAGTTGTTCCTGTATCTCAAATCGTGCGGCCAGGAGCACCTCGGAACGACCAATCTGTGGCGGGGTGTGGACGCCGCAATGCAGCCGGTGTAATTCGCAATCCGCTGACTCTCGTCGGCACCTCCAACGCGTCGAAACGATCTGTCGTCCTGCCGGCCGGAACCCAGCCGCCTTCGGCGCAGCGGGCCGCTGCACGAACACGGCCGGCTGGCCGACAGATCGTCTCGCCGCATGGTGGCGCCGACCCACTCGAAATCTGCATCCGCGAATCAATCTGCGAGGGCGTCTAAAACTTCATTTGAAACGCGAGCCGCATGAGCCTTCCCTGGAGAATCGTCGTCACGTCGCCGAGTGAATTTCCTACCGTGTCCTGCCTCGCGAAAATCGCGTTCCCGTTCAGCACATTGAAGAAATCAATTTGCCCGCTGAACGTCTTTGCCGCGTGCCGGAAATTCTTCTTGAACGTCAGATCGACCTGATTGTACCGGGGGTGATAGAGCGTGCCGGGCTCGTTCAGCACGACCGTCTCGGTGTTGGTGCGCCCGCCTGGGAAAAGATTTGCCGCGGGTTGGTATGTAATCGTGCGCGCCAGGCCGGCGTAACTCTGCACGACGGCGCTGACATCGGTGCCGATGTAAGGAACGTGGTAGCTGCCTGCGATCTTGAATTCGTGAACGAACGGCATGGCGAATTGCCGCTGGTCGCAGAAGCGACCCCCGTTGGCGACCGACACGCCAGTGTAAAGATCCGCAATCGGCGGTCCATTCGGATTGTCGTCGATCGTGCAGAAGACCGACACGTTGCGTTCGGTCGTCCAGCTGCCGAACAACGTGCTGCCAGCGCCCGGCCGCACGTTGAAGGTCACATCGATTCCGTCGTAGATCGACCGGTCGTCAACGTTGCCATCGACGATGGCGGAGTTGAAGACGGAGCGTTTGGTGGACACGAGGTTGTAGACAGTCAGCACTTCCGCTGGATCGATGACACCGACGAGCGTGGCGTCGCGCGACACGTCAGGCATCGGCGTCGGGAACGATGTGTAGTCGGAGAGCGAGATCAACGTGCGATCCATCTGCTGAATATCCTGGTAGGTACGGTGATACCAGCCCGCCGTCACTGAAACCCGCGGCGCCAGCTGATGCGAGATGGTTGCCGTGATTTCGCGGTTGCCCATTCGCTGGATGTTCGGATCGACGTCGCGATCGGCACCCGTCAACCCGAAGTTCGTTGTGCCGCTGGGACCTATTTCGTGATCCTGCGCAATATCGTCCCCGTTGGTCGGCAGAACGACCCCGGAACAGGCGGTTCCCGCTGCGTTCAGCGCGCAATCGAACCAGTTGCGGGTTTCATTCTGAACTCCGGGCGCGTAGGTATTGGCAAATCCTCCGGTGAGCCGTTCGTAATATTTGCTCCAGCTCGCTTTGATTGCCGTTCTGCCGTTGCCGAACACGTCATAGGCGGCGCTCAGCCTCGGCGCGATGTCGTTATTCCAATTTGGCAGATTTCGTCGCTCTGGAAAGAACCGTGCGGGCACGAAACGGCCCGCCGGGTTCGCGGACTCTTCGTACATCGACCGGAAGTTGTCGACCCGTATTCCGACGTTCGCCGTCAGTCTCTTGATCGTCCACGAATCCTGCGCGTAATACCCGAGGTCGTAGTTCACGAACACATCGCGCGCGCCCGGCGTTGAAAAGACCGTGACGCTCGCCGGCCGGGTGTTCTGATAGTTCTGAACGAGATCCGCTTGCCGCTCGGTGTAGACGCGCGCCCAGCCGAACGATCGGTCGATGCCGAACTTGACGTTGTGGGTCCCGGTCACCCAGGAGGCCGAGGCAACTGTCCGATGGCCGGTGGCGATCGTGCGTTGGTCCTGACCGTTCGAGACCCAGGCCCTGCAGCCGATCGCGAGTGCACACCGCGGGTTGATGTTGTTGGCCGTGTCCTGTCGTCGCGCATTGGCCAGCCAGGCCGGATTGAATTGACCGTCCGGCAAATACCGCGGCAGGCTGATGCCGGGCTCGTTGTCGATCGTAATGTGATTGATCGGCGACGAATAACCCGCTTCGAGCAGCCAGCGGCTGGTCAACGTATTGGTATATTTCGCCTGTCCGACCGCGTATTTGCCGGTGCGCGGATCGCGGTACGAGCCCGCGCGCGGATCGCTGCCGGCGCCGAAATCCTTGCCCTTCCGCTTCCATGTTCTGTTGAAAAACGCCGCGAACTTGTTCTTCTGGTTGATTTGCCAGGTCACGCGGCCGAGCGCATCGCGAATGTACTGATCGATGGTGCTCTTGAGCTGCTCACCCTGAGGCGTCACGATCGTCTCGCCCACGTTGGCGACCACCTCGTCGGTTGAGGCGTGCCGTGTCGTCGCGAAAAACCACAGCCGTTCGCGTTTGATAGGCCCGCCCAGCGCAGCGTTGAAGGTCTGCACGTGCGCGATGCCATTGCCACGCGTAATATTCTGGCTTCTCAGATAGTCGTCGATGTTGCTGGCCTGCCAGTTGCCATCGCTTCCACCGAGGAACACCGATCCGCTGAATTGGTTGCCGCCGTCTTTCGGGATGATATTCATCCGCATCGCAGCGCCCTGGACCTCGGCCGGATGCGCCGCCGTCGTCACCGTGACTTCCTGTACAAGCGAGTCGTTGACGTAGGTCCAGACGATATTCGATTCCTGGCTGCTCGTGCTCATCCCGTCGATGGCCTCCTGGGCCTGCGCGCCGTTGACGCCATGACCGCGCGGGTTTGTCTGTTCCATCTGACGCGATCCGCCGATGTCCGGTGTGACGAACCTGATGCCCGGCAACATGTTGCTGACCGAAAAGATGTGTCGCGTCGTAGGAAGCGTATCGAGCATGTCGCGCGTGACCACGGCGGTTCTGGCAGCTTGCGTGACGTCCACCAGTGGCGTCTCACCAGTGACGTTGATCGTTTCTTCAAGGGTTCCGACCTTCATGTCAGAGTTGATGGTCGCAACGAAGTTCGACGGCAGATCGACGCCTTCGCGGACGACCGTCGCGAATCCGGTCAGAGTAAATGTGATCCGATATGTACCAGGACGCAGATCGACGATGGTGTATCGTCCTTGCTCGTCGGTGACCGCGCTTTTCTGCTTTTCGATGAGGACCGGGCTCGCCGCTTCGACGGTGACGCCGGGGAGCACGCCACCCGATTCATCACGAACCTGTCCGGTAAATTGGCTTTGAGCGAAGGCGACAGAAGGCGCAACCAGGAGAGAAACGACCACCACAAACCCAGACACCAGGATCGGTCGCATATAAACCTCCTGAAGGTGGCCCATCTTACGCCTCTTAAGGGTCGACTTCTACCTTTGAGCGACCGCACACCCACGCGAACTGCACGAAAAACCTCTCTGTTTTGTGGTATCGTCGCCGCCGCCAGTCCACACGAAACCGCATCAATCTGGTAGCCAACACGCATGTTGCGTCGCCTTGGTCGCCTCTTCGACTCACTTCTTCGACGGCCCCGGCTGGAAACCCTCCCGACGGTGTTTAGTGATGTTCGGTACGCATGGCGCACTTTGCGCCGGCGTCGATCGTTCATGGTGGTATCCCTCGTGACGCTCGCATTCGGCATCGGTCTCAACACAGCCGTATTCAGCGTCTTTTATGCCGTCCTCATGCGCCCCTTGCCATACCGCAACCCAGAAGAACTCGGCATGATTTGGAGCAACTATCGGACGAGCGGTACTGACCGGCGGGCGCTGTCTGGACAACTCTTGCGCGAAGTTGAGAGTCGCAGCCAGACACTTGCGAGCGTTGCGGGCCTCACGACGGGCACGGACACCGTTTCTGGAACGGAGCCCGAGCAAGTGAGGATCGCGACGGTCACCGAGAACTTCTTCGAGGTCCTTGGTGTTCGCGCCGCGTTCGGCCGCACATTCAGCAAGGGCGAGGATCCCGCCGGTCCCGCTCTCGTCTCGCACGGCTTTTTCAAACGGCGGTATGGCGGCAGCACCGAGGCTCTCGGGCGAGACTTGCGCTTGTTGGGTTGGACGCCTCGGCTGGTTGGCGTGCTACCGGACGACTTCTGGTTGCACTTTGCACCGGATGCCAATATTCCTGCGGACGTGCAAGTCTTCGTGCCGTTCAACTACGACGTTTATACGTGGTCCCCGAGCATTCACTACCTCCGGACGGTGACACGCCTGAAGCCGGGCATCTCGATACTGGCGGCTCAGAGGGATCTGGACCGGGTCGCCGCTGAGATCCGGGCCGAGTACCCCGAGTTCGCTGCGGCGAGTTTCCAGCTGACACTGACCTCAATGCAGGCGGATGCGTTCCGAGACATTCAGCCGGCTCTAACGGCGCTCTTCGGTGGGTCTGCCCTCGTCCTGCTCATTTGTTGCCTCAACATCACGAGTCTCTTTCTGGCACGGGCCACTGATCGGCGCAGCGAGATCGCGCTTCGGCTGGCACTTGGTGCCTCACGCAATCGCATTCTGGGACAACTAATGGTCGAGTCCCTCGTCCTGTGTCTACTCGGCGGGGCACTCGGCGCGGCGGTCGGCTGGGTGGGATTCCAGGGATTACTTGCTGCAGGCCCCGACCGCCTAGCGGGCGTGCTTCCAGAAAGTCCAGGGCGGATCATCTGGCCGATAGTGGTGTTCGCGAGTGCCGCTTCACTGACGGCTGCCGCGCTCGTCGGGATGCCACCTGCCTTTCGCGGTCTCGCGATCAACCCGGCCAGCGCGCTCGACAGCGGGCGCCGTTGGTTCGGCCGTCCTCACGTCCGTCTTGGGCGCGTTCTGGTGATAGTGGAGATCGCCCTCGGCTTCGTGCTCGTCACTGGCGCCGCCTTGACAGCACGCACATTGGCCCGTATCGACGCCGTGCGTCCGGGATTTGAGGCGCGTCGGCTGCTGACGTTTCAACTTTCATTCGGCTGGCGTCTGAATCCCGACGTCCCACTCAATACCGTATCCGTTTGGGAAACCGACCTCGCCGCACTCCCTGGCGTCGAGCGCGTCGGTGCCACGACTCATTTGCCGTTGGACGACTTCCCGAACTGGTCCTGGCGGTACCGGCCGGAAGGGGCAAGCGCAGCGGAGGACTCGACCCTGGTTGCCGACCATCGCTCCGTGACGCCTGGCTATCTCGCGGCGATGGGTGTGCGGCTGCTGGAAGGCCGCTACCTCGACCAGCGCGATCGCGCCGATGCCCGCTCCGTCGTGGTCGTGGACGAACTGCTCGCACGATCGGCGTGGCCTGGACAGTCAGCGATTGGCAGGAAGCTCGAAATGGGACACGTGCGGAATGGGGAACTCGTGACCGGCTCGAGCGAAGTCGTGGGCGTCGTCGAACACGTTCGGAACCACTCGCTGACAAGCGAAGGACGCGCGCAAGTCTATGTGCCGTGGGAACAGAGCACGCGCAGTCCCCTGACATTCGTGGTGCGCTCGAGCGCCGATCCGATGTCGCTGGTGCCGACGATACGCAAGGTACTGCAGCAGAGCGCACCTCACCTTGCGATGGCGAAGGTAGCGCCCATGACGGTCTATGTGGCACGACAGCGTGAGCCGGCTCGTTTCACAGCGATGCTTGCGACCATTTTCGGCAATTTGGCACTCTTGCTGGCCGCCACGGGGATTTACGGCGTGCTGAACTATCAGGTGTCTCGCCGCCTGCCGGAGCTCGGCATCCGGATGGCCCTCGGCGCCACCAGACGCGATGTGATTCGCCTCGTCGGAGGGGAAAGTCTCATCCTTGTGGTCACCGGGATGGCCATCGGGCTAGGAACCACGTGGGCTGTCGCGCAGTGGCTCAGCACTCTCCTCTATGGAGTCTCCGCCTACGATCCTGTGAGTTACGCGGTGGCGTTACTGCTTCTTCCTGCCGCCGGTCTTTTTGGGTGCTGGTTTCCCGCGTGGCGCGCCGCCACGGTAAGTCCCGCTTTGACCACGCGGGAAGGATAACGGAAGCCACTGCTTTACAACCGAAACACCGATTTCGCGTTTTCGTACAGCAGCTTCCGCTCTGTCTGCCGGTCGGCCGCGAGGCGGCGGATCGCAGCGATGATCTGAGCGCCCAGACATTTCGGCCCGCCGCCCTCACGGCAGCTGCAGTCGCTGCCAAACACCAGCTTGTCGCGATGCCGCCGCAGGAAATCTCGCGTGAAGTCCTCGTCGCGGGTCAGCGCAGTCAGTCCTGACGTCGCGGAGAGGTCTCCGTACATGTTGGGATAGTCGGTCAGGTAACGATCGGTGAGGCCGCCAAGCGTGACGGGACCTTTTGGATACGATACCGTCTGGTCGGTGTAGTTGCGGTCGACGTTACCCCACCACAACTGTGCGTGTCCGAGAAACTTCACGCGCGGAAACTTTTCGAGCATCGTGTGGAAGCGCTCGAAACCGTAGTTGTACATTCTGAATTGCCAATGCATCAGCACCGGCACGTTGTACTCGCCTGCAAGGGCGTAGATCCTCTGCATTTCCGACGAATCGCACTCGACGCCGAACTTCTGTTCGGCAATCACTTTCGCGCCGCGCTTCAAGTACCGCTCGATCTCGAGTGTCGCGTCCGCGAGATCGGGTACGTCGTTCGCACCAAACAAGAATGCGTTATGAGACCGAGAGAACTGATAGCACTCCTCGTTACCGAGTGCCTGCGCCTGCAGACCGTTCGCAACGCCGTCATGCGTGGAGGGACCTGTCGTGGAGCGACCCGCCGGCAGCAGAATCGTCTCCGTCGCACCAATAGCCCTCTGGTGCACGAGCAAAACTTCGTCTGGACGTCCGCTGTAGCCGAGATGCTGGTGGATATCGATGATCGGTTCGTCTGCCACCTGCTGCCGAGCTGCGACATCACGCGTAGCTGTGGCGACGAGGGCTAAAGCCGAAGTCGTAAGAAAATCCCGACGTTTCACGCGGACAGTCTACGTCATTACGCCGCGTCGGCGTCTCCAACGCGTCGAAACGATCTGTCGTCCTGCCGGCCGGAACCCAGCCGCCTTCGGCGCAGCGGGCCGCTGCACGAACACGTCCGGCTGGCCGACAGATCGTCTCGCCGCATGGTAGGCGCCGACCATTCGAAATCTGCGAATCCGTCAGTCAATCGACGAATCTTGGAAGCGCCCGCCGCGGCAGCCGGTGCTAGACTTCCGTCAAAACAAAGCTTCATAGGAGGACGGACATGAAACGGTGCGTGACTCTGATTGTGATTGTGGGCACGCTGATGACGACCCTTGCGTCCGCCGGTACTGCCTATGGTCAAGTAGGGTCGTTCTCGAAAGAGGATTTGATCGAGCTGACAGCGCCATGGAAGGGAGAACGATTCGAGGACGGCCGGCCGAAGGTGCCCGACGACATTCTCGAGCGCATGAAGCTCGTGAATCTCAACGAGGCCGTAAGCGTTCTGCTGGAGAAGGGATACAAATACCAGTTCGATGGCAATTGGATTCGCATCAACGAGGACAAGGTGCTCGTCGGACGAGCGACGACCGTTCAGTTCATGCCGCTGCGACCGGATGTTGACACTGGCAACAGAGCGCTTGCGAAGAAAAACGGCGACAAGATCGGGACCAACAAAACCAATCTGTTCCCGTTCCTCAACAAGTACAACGTGCCGGTTGTCGATGTGTTCGGCAAAGGCGAAAAAGGGACATACGTCGGCGACAACCTCGGCTCGCAGATCTTCGCGAAAACGGGAACGGGGTTTGTCGTCGACGGCAACATCATCGATATCGAAGGCTACCGGCAGATTCCCTACTTTCCCGTCTTCGCCCGCCAGTGGCATCCGACGCATTCGGCCGACATCATGGTAGTGAGTACGAACGCGCCAATCATGATCGGCGGTGCCGTCGTGCTGCCTGGTGACGTGGTTCTCGGTCGCGACCAGGGCGTCGTCTTCATTCCGGCTCATCTCGCACAGGAAGTGGTTGAGGAATCAGAACTGACCCGCATGAGAGATGAGTTCACGAAAGAAAACATACTGAAGGGAAAGAATTACTACGGCGTCAAATGGGATGAGATCATCAGGCAGGAATACCTGAAGTGGCTGAAGGCGCATGAGAAAGAGCTGACGCCATTTCAGCGTCAAAAGCTGCTCGTGGAGCAGGCATTTTGAAGAGGGGTGTCAACGCCGCGCTTCGACGAGCTCAGGGGGCCCCTCGCCCTCTCGACGGAGGCGGCGTGAGCGCAGATTGCGAGGTCGGAATACCGGCGAGCAGGTAGCCGACTTTGCCGACGCCCGGGTCGACGAAGTGCATCTGATTTCGCGGGATCCACACGAAATCGCCTGGGCCGATCGTGTACTCGCTCGCATCGGCGTAGCCAGTCCCGCGAATCTGACCCGGTGCCGTGACCTTCGGGTCGATCAAACGGCCATCAAAGGCAGCCTTCGCAGTGCCGTGCCGAACGAGATAGATCTGATCGGCCGTTTCGTGCGATTCTGTACGGACCGATGGCGCCGTTGTAAATGATTTGATTCAGACTGCCGCCGCCAGGAAACCGGAGCTGCACCGTTGTGAGCTCGGTCGCAAACGTTCGATCGATCTGCGCTTTGGTCGCTACGTACGACGTTGGTTCCGGCGCTGGTACCGCACCAGCGGTGCCTCCGCGCCCTGCGCCACCGCCAGGAGCGGGGCGCGGGACGAACACGCGAAGCGCTACATTACTCGAAACGGCCGGCAGCCGGGTCGATCTCATAGGCGATCTCGCGCGGGACATAGACGACATCTCCAGCGCTCACATCGTGCACATCCTTCGCTGTCCCCGCTCGAACGAATGCGAGCTTGGCCGAGCCGCGCCGCACAAACCAGTACTCGTCGGATTCCTGATGATTCGTGAGAGCGCTCTTCTTCGTCTTCACCCGGAATGTGACGGCGTGGTTCGTCTTCACAAATACATCCCAGGCATCCTGAATCTTCGATAACGCGGCATCGACCTCAGCGCTCTTCATCACGTGAAAGAAGAGATTTTTCTGAAGCCCTTCCGGAGCCTGCGCACCGACGCCGCTCGGGCTCAGTACGGCCACGCCGAGCGAGATGACCAATATCGCACTGACTGTTCCAGCGAGCCGTGAGAGGTTCATGAATCCAGTCCTTTGAACGCTGGCTAATACGCGCCGGCGCCGTTCGGAACGATCGACTTCGGCCAGAACGCTTCGCTTTCCGGCAAGTCCACGAGCAGATAACCTACTTTCGACGAGGATGGTTGGGGCTCAATATAGTGGACCGTATTGCGAAAGACGAACACCATATCGCCAGGGCCAATCGTGTACCAGTACCACCGACAACGCCCGAGCCCATCAGTCCTCGTACATCCCAGTACGGATTCGTCACATAGCCATCCAGCGTCGCTCTGGCGGTTCCTTGCATCACGAAGTAAACATGCTCGTCTAACTCGTGGTTTTCTGCCGGGCCGGGCTTCCCGTTGTAGACGATTCGATTGATGTTGCCACCCATCGACGAGCTCGCCGTCGCCGTGCTGAAAAATTTGTCGAGCTGTGCTTTGGTCGTCACGGTCGGCAGTTGTGCTGGTGGCCCGCCACCGCGCCCCGTTGTTCCGGGATTCGGCGTCTGTATCGCAAATCTGCGGACGGCGACGTATTCGAACCGTCCGCCAGTGGGCATGATCTGATACGCGAGATGACGTGGGACATTCACCACAGCGCCTTCGCTCACGTCGAACGTCTCGCCAGGAGGCGTCACGCCGACCATCAACGAGAACGGCGCCAGGCTGACCTTGGCCGAGCCTCGATAGACAAACCACAGCTCGTCCGCCTCGACGTGGTTCTTCCAGGGGAGCTTCGTCGTATTGCTCCTGGCTCGCAACGTGATGGCGGCATTCGATTTCACGACGAGATCCCACGAATCCTTCACCTGTGCCAGGGCTGCCAGGATTTCAGCCTTCTTCACGACGTGCTTGTACAAGTTCGTCTTCGGTCCTGGGGAGACGGGAATAGTATCAGGGAGCTCACCAGCCGGACTCTGCGCAGCCGTTCGACTGGGCAACGGACCAAGTGCGCAGACGAGACCGAGAACGGCAACGAACTTCCACCAGGCCGTTGGGCGATTCATAAGATTTACGCTCCAGCAGTTTTGGGCGAGTTATATCACTGCGTGTTGGGAAGTCAAGGACGCCGCGATGCAGCCGGCGTGGTGGCCCTCGGCTCTCATCGGCGTCTCCAACGCGTCGAAACGATCTGTCGTCCTGCCGGCCGGAACCCAGCCGCCTTCGGCGCAGCGGGCCGCTGCACGAACACGGCCGGCTGGCCGACAGATCGTCTCGCCGCATGGACGACGCCGACCAATTCGAAGCTGCGTATCCGCCAATCAATTACAAATCAGCGAATCCGCGCTTCACCTTCGACGCAAACGGCAGGTTCACCTGTTCGGTGACAGGCAGACCATCCATGCCGGCGCGTAGCGCAACACCCTCGCCCGGCTTGCCGCCGCGCAGCACACCGACGACGATCGCATGGGTCCTGACTCGGGAAAACTGTTGCGTTCCGTACGTTACTGACACAGACTCCGGTGTTCACACGACTACGGGCAACCTCGGAGAGAGAGAAAGGCGCATTGTGACTACGAAACTTCTATGTTCTGTGGCCCTCGTGATTGCACTCGTTGGCGGGACGGCTCTCGCGCAGTCCACTGATCCCTTGATTGGGACTTGGAAGCTGAACGTCGCGAAATCGAAGGGCGCGAAGAGCGGCAGCTCCACCATCGAGGCGGCAGGCCAGGGCGTCAAGTTTACGGTTGATCTTGTGCTTCCGGACGGCGCGGCGAGTCATTGGTCGTTCACCGGCAACTATGACGGCAAGGATGTTCCCGTCGCGGGCAAGAGTCCATGGGGCAATTCCGCGGCTCTCACGCGGGTAGACGCGAGGACGATCCGAATTGTCAGCAAACAAGATGGCAAAGTCATGACGACGTCAACCATCGTTGTTGCCGCCGATGGGAAAACGCGGACGACTACTACCAAAGGCACGGACCTCAAAGGACAGCCCGTTGATGCCGTATCGCTGTACGAGAAACAGTAGACAGGGCTGAGCGACAGAACGTTGTATCTCCACGCAAGACGCCGGACGCCAGGTATTCCTTCTTCAAGGAATTTCTTGGCGGCTCGGCGTCTCGCCCCCCGACCACGCTCGGGCCGTCAGAAGTGGTACTTGAATCCCAGCATCATTTGCCGCGGCCCAACCTTCGTCGTCGTGATCTGGCCGAACGCCGTTGATCCGAATTCCAAGCCCGACCCGGTCGGATCGCTGAAAATCGGATAGTTCAGGACGTTCTGCGCCTCGATGCGAATCTCTACACGCCGCCCGCCGCCAACCGCGACGTTCTTCATCACCGCCGCGTCAAAGATCTGAATCGCCGGCCCGCGGTAATCGAGCGTCCGCGGGGCCGTGCCCGGGACGTCGGCTGCCGGCCTCGAGAAGGCATCGGCATTGAAGTAGTTGTTGAGCCGGCCGGTGATCGGTCCTGAGGTGCCTGGGTCGCCGATGAGGTTCGGCCGCTGCGTGCCATTCCAGATCGTACCCCCGGACAGGGTAACGGAGAGTGGCATGCCGCTCTGACGAGAGAACAGGCCGCTGACGTCCCATCCACCAAGGAGCCCGTCGGCTACACGATTCAAAGCGGAACCCCATTTGCGATCGCGGCCGAATGGCAACTGCCATACGCCTGTGAGAACGAAACGATGCGCGACGTCGTGCGTCGAGAGAGACCGCTCGCTGTCCAGGTCGAAGATGTTCTGAATGCTGCTCGACCCACCCAGCCAACTGACGTTGCCCGACGCGTGTGAGGCGTTATCGATCATCTTCGCCCAGGTATAGTGCGCCAGCAGGCTCAGTCCGTCCGAGAAGCGTTTGTCCCACTTGAGCTGGAGCGCATTGTACGAAGAATCACCGATCGCGGGCTCCGCTGTGCCGACGTTGGCCCCGTCGAAATGCGGCATCGCCCGCAACAGCCGGTACTGCTGCACGGTAGGCCCGTTCAGATTGGTCGCTTTTGGATCGGTGATCAGCCCATAGAACGGATTCGGCACGGCGGCTGTCAGCGCCGTGCGCCCCATCGACCAGTACTGCTGATCCAGTGGAGTCAACGTGGTGATCGAGACAAACAGGTGCGTGCCGCGGCTGCCGGTGTAGTTGGCCTCGAACATCGAGCTCCAACCGATCTCCCGCTGGACCGACAGGTTCCACGAGTGGTACTCGGGGTTGCGGTTGTTACTGGACAAGATCGTGCCCGCGCCCAGACCGAGATACGTGCTGTCGCCTTGCGAGCTGCCGGGTGGCAGCAGCATGCCGTTGGGATACGGATTCGCGAGCGTGGCATAGCGCGTCGCATTCGAATCGAGCGTGAACGTGGGTGTGGCGTTGACGTTGAACCCACCGCCGGTGTGGCCGAAGACAGTGGCGCGGCTGAGCGTGTAGAAGAGCCCGTAACCCCCACGGACGGATGTCTGCGGATTCACGGCATACGCAAAACCGAAGCGCGGTTGCACGTTGTTCATGTCGGCGTCGAACGGCGAGCGTCTCTCGTCGTCCACGAATCTGAACACGCCGTGCGTGTCGTAGCCCGCCACCACGATCGGCGATTGCGCGTCCAGGTCCCAGTAGCTCATGCGATTCTGGGTCTCCCACCGCGGCACATCGAAGTCATAGCGGAGTCCGAGGTTCAACGTCAGCTTCTGCGTCACCCTCCAGTCATCGTGCGCATAGAAGCCCCAATACGCCGACCGTGTAAAGACCTTCGGATCGATGTGGAAATCACCGGTGCCACCAGTGCCGATTGCATTTGGCCAGCCCATCAGCATCGCCGCGAGGCCGTTGCCTTCGTTACCCGGACAAGAGAAACGATCTCGGCACGTGACTCCCTTGCCGAAGTTGAAGCCGCCCGCAGGGTAGCCGGGCTGCGCGTAGTCGAGAAAGTTGAACCGATATTCAGTGCCCGCCTTGAGGCTGTGTCCACCCAGCATCTTTGTATACGAGCCCGAGAAGTGATGAACGCCTTCCTGTCGATCCATCTTCAGCCAGCCCTCGGTGCCGATCGGGCCGTACCCTTCGGGGTTGAACCTCGGGAACACGGTGTACTCGGCTTGGTCCAACATGTATTGAGGAAGACCGAGATCCGTGAGCCTGAAGTACTCCAGCGGGTCGCGGACGTATCCCGAGTACGTCAGGCCGTAGCGCACGTTCCACAACGCCGTTGAGCTCTGCGTTCTCGTGAATTCGGTGACGACCGCGTGGGTGTTGGTGGTGGAAGGGCCGTTGTTGAGCGGAAATGCAGGTGCCAGATCGCCGAACAGATTCGGCGGCGTCGAATTGGCCGGAGCATAACTGTAGCGGGTGCTCAAGCGACTCAGCGTCGAGAAGTTCTGATCGACCTTGACGTTCATCTGGCGATTGATGCTTTCAGTAATCCCCTGCGCAAACCAATTGTTCGTCTCCGTGTTCGGTGCCCCAGGCTGGTTTGGCAGCGGGAAGTAGGCCAGCGCCCGCAGCGCGATCGGGTCCATCATGCTAGCGGGGATGACGTTGCCAGGAAACGGCCGGCGCTCGACGTTTCCTTGCGCATTAATAAAGGTGTCGAACGGGTTGTAAATCGTCATCAGCTGTCCGGCGGCGTTCCTCGTTTGCGAGAAATCGCCCTGGCGCTGCAGCAGAGTCGGCACCGTGCGGAGAGACGTCAATGGGCTCTTCGCCCCAGTGTATTCATAGGTCACGAAGAAGAACGTCTTGTTCTTGACGAGCGGTCCGCCGAGCACGCCGCCGATTTGATCGCGGCGCGAATAGGGCAGTGTCTGCCCCGCTCTGTTCGAGAACCAGTTGTTGGCGTTGAGCGACGAATGCCTCAGGAAGTAATACGCGGTCCCATCGAAGTTGTTGGTGCCTGATTTGGTCACCATGTTCACGACGGCGCCACCCGTCTGACCGAATTCGGCAGAAAAGAAGTTCGTCTGGACCTTGAATTCCTGCACCGCATCGACGGCGGGCGAGTACTTCAGGTCGGTGATGCCGGAGTTCTGCTCGACGGTCACGACCGTCACGCCGTCCAGAAGAACGTCGGACGTAGAATTGCGCGAGCCGTTGGCGACGAAGTTGGTATTGGAGTCGCCAGGCCGCCCTCCGGAGCCAACGACACCCGGCGTGAGATAGGTAAATGCCATCGGGTTCCGGCCGAGGTTTGGCAGCGAGACAAGAGTAAGGTTGTCGATGACCTGTCCGAGGTTGGCAATGGTGGTATTCACCATCGCGGCAGCGGCGCTGACCTCGACGGTTTCACTCAACTCACCCACCTCGAGTCGAGAATTGACGGTCGCCTGTTGCTGGACGGTGAGGGTAAAGCTGCCGCTCGAGAACTTCTTGAAGCCGGGGGCTTCGACGGTCAGCACGTACTGACCCGGAGGCAAGGCGGTGATGCTGAATCGACCGGCTTCGTCCGCCAGGGTCGTCTGGCTCGTCCCGCGATCAATATCTGAGATCGTGACCGTTGCCCGAGGCACGATGTAGCCGGCGGCATCCTCGACTCTGCCGACGACGCTGGCGGTGAATGACTGTCCGAAGGCGAGCCCGAAAGACAGAAGCGCAAAGACGAGGGTTTGGACCACCGTAACGGATGCTGGCCGTCCGATCGATGACATGGATCCCTCCATTCACAATTCGCCGTTGTCTAAATCAACATCACTTTTCCCTCGGTGAGAATGCCTCCTTTGCAATTCGCTAGCCGGTTCGTAGGGCGCAAGTGGAAGATCGTCACGGGCTGGGGTCAGGGTCGGTCGATTCACTACGGGCCAGGCGAGGGTCGAAGCGTACACCGCCTAATCGTCACTCAGGCAACGAGCGGCGCGGAGTTCTAATCTACAAATCCACCAATCTATCAATCTGCCAATCAATCTCCCAATCTACCAATCTCCCAATCTACCAATGCTGGGATCGCCCAAGCTATCCCCCAAGCTCGTCCTGCAAGGGATAGCCGTGTTGAGCCCGTCCTTCCTCTCCATCGTGTTCAGCGGTCGTCTTGTACAGCTCGAATCGTCCGTCACGCGCGTCTTCCTCGAGGCTGCGCTCATAGGCGAGCCGCGCCCGTTCGGTCATCGGCGAAAACGCGCGCGCGATTCGGAGATTCTGTCGCAGCACCTTCAGTGAATCGATCCCCGATACGGTCGTGCAGACAGGCAGGCTCATCGCATACCGCAGGGCGGCGTCCACTCGAGCCTTCTTCTTCTTGATCACCCGCCCATCTCCGCCAAGGCTTTTCATGCCGATCGCGGCGATCTGGCGGCGTACCAGCTCCGGCAACACCCGTTTCTGAAAACTGCGGAAGTGCGCGTCGAAGCCGTTCAGCGCAAGCTGGCACGCGTCGAACGGATAGTCGAAGGAAAGCATTCGCAGAAGGATCTCCGGATCCTTGTGCCCGGTGAATCCCACATACCGCACCTTGCCCTGCTGCTTGGCCCGATCGAGCGCCTGGACGACCCCTCCGCGGGCAAAGTGGCGCTCGGGATCGTTGTAGTACACGCATTCGTGAATCTGCCAGAGGTCGAGATGATCGGTGCGCAGCCGCCGCAGCGATTGCTCCAGCTGCCGCATCGCGACGGTCGCGTTGCGTCCGTGCGTGCACACCTTCGTCATCACGAACACCTTGTCGCGCCGGTCTTCGATCGCGCGACCCATCCGCTTTTCGCTCTCGCCCTCGTGGTATTCCCAGGCGTTGTCTAGAAAATTGACGCCCGCGTCAATTGCGGCATGGATGATGCGGACAGACTCCGCCGCGGTCTTCGGCTTGCCCAAGTGATACCCACCCAGGCCGATGATGGAGACGAGGTCTGGATGACGTCCGAACGAACGCCGATCGATGGGCTGTTCAGCTGATGAAGGTGGCATAGAGGGTCTCCTACCCTTCTTCCCTTTCGTTGCAAATATAATGCGCAAGACCAAGAGCCCTGTCGGTTCGGTGTACATGCTGACCGCTGAATAATTGTCTCTGCTGCTGCCCCTCATCAGCGCCATCGGCTACGTCGTTGGCGCGCTCCTGCTCAAACGCGCATCCGATCTCGGGGCCGACGTGTGGCGCACGGCACGAATCACCAACTACATCTCAGCAGCAGCGGCAACGCTGCTGCTGCCGCTCGGCGGAACGATTCCATCATTTGCAGTCTGGTGGCATCCGCCAGTCGCCGCCATGCTCTATTTTGCTGGTCAAATCCTGACGCTGCTGTCCCTGAACATCGGCGATGTTTCCATCGCGACGCCTGTGCTCGGGCTGAAGATTCTCCTGGTTGCTGTGCTGGCCGCCGTACTCATTGGCGATCCCATCGGTGCGCGGCTCTGGACCGCGGCGGCGTTGAGCACGGTCGCCATCGCGCTCCTCAACATCAGCCCGGGCCAATCACACCGGCGCATCGGCATCACGATCACGCTTTCGGCGTTGGGCGCAACCTCTTACGCGTTCTTCGACGTGCTGGTCCAGAAGTGGTCCCTGGCGTGGGGAACGGGGCGGTTTCTGCCGATCGTGATGACCTGCGCGGCCGCGTATTCACTCGCACTTCGTCGCTTTGAGGGTTCGGGCGACGTGTCGGCTGCTCGGACCGTACGTAGGCCGGGTCCTTCGGTACGTAGGCCGGGTCCTTCGGACCCGGCTTATACCCCGTGGCTTGCCGCCGGCGCCACGTGTCTCGCGCTCCAGGGATTGATGTTCGTCTCGACGGTATCCATCTACAGGCAGGTGACGAGCGCGAATGTTCTCTACAGTTCCCGCGGCCTCTGGAGCGTGGTCGGCGTGTGGGCGGTCGGCCACTGGTTCGCCAACCGCGAACAGCATCTCGGCGCGTGCGTGCTCGCGTGGCGGTTCGTGGGAGCCGTCCTGTTGATGGCGGCGATACTGATGGTGGTCGTGAGTTCGTAACGGTCGCGAGAGTTGGTCTCTACGTTCCCGTTCTGAGAACTGCCTTTCGCGTCGCCAGCAGCCGCACGATTGTTTCGCCGTGAAACCTGCCGTTCTCAATGAAGACCGGATTCGTGTCCTTCCCCGAAATGACGCCGCCAGCGAGAAACAGCCCAGGCACGTTCGTTTCAAACGTGTCGGGGTCGTAACGCGGCATGCCCTTCTGGTCAACGAGCACGCCCGCGACGCGCAAGAGATCGAGGTCCGGCCTGTATCCGGTCATGAGCAAGACTCCGTCGGCCGGCAGCTCTTCTGATTGGCCGTTTCGCTCGACGATGACCGATGAGGGCAGAATGCGGACGACGTGTGTGTTGAAGCGCGCGGGAATCGAACCCTCTTTGATGCGGTTTTCAATATCCGGCTTGACCCACTGCTTGATTCCGGCCAGCGAGGGACCCCGGTGCACGAGCGTAACGAGCGCACCGGCCCTGTACAAATCGAGAGCGGTTTCAGCCGCCGAATTGCGACCGCCCACGACCACGACCGGTCGGCGGAAATACTCGTGCGGTTCCTCGTAGTAGTGCGATACGTGCGGCAGGTCCTCGCCCGGCACGTGCAGCAGATTCGGATGATCATAGTAGCCAGTCGCAAGAATAACGGCGCGCGCACGACGAGATTGGTTGACACCGCTCCCCGCGCGGGTCACTACTGCGAATACCGTCTCGTCGGCTCCGACCATCGCCTCAGGTCGAATGCAAACGACCGCCTCGTTCAGCGAAATCCCAAGCTGATGCGTCTCGACGACCCGACGGTAGTAACGCAACGCTTCCAGCCGCGTCGGCTTGCCATAGGGCGTAGTGAACGGCAGACCGCCGATCTCAAGGAGTTCGGACGTCGTGAAGAACACCATGTAGCGGGGGAATTTGAGGATTGAGTTCACGACCGTACCCTTTTCGATGACCTGGTACGTGAACCCGGCCCGCTTGGCGGCGATCGCAGCCGCTAGACCGGCGGGGCCAGCGCCGACAATGAGGAGATCGAGCACGCTGGAAACAGCTTCGATCGCTACTTCCCGGTTTGAGAAGTCGGCTTTTGAATCCAAATAGGCGAGCTCCACGCCATCTGCCCGTCCTCCTGCATCACTCGGACGTAGTACCAGCTCTCCCCTGCCGGTGACTGTCGGTCGACGTAGTCGAAGTTGGCTTGGCGAGTCCCAGGCCGCGTGGTGTAAATGAACGCATGATTCCTGATCACATCGATCTGTTTGATCGTACCAGTGCCGATCACTCGCACCATCAACCTCGGATCAACGTTCGCCGCGGCCGGCACAATGTCGCCCATCAAAGACGTCGTGTTGCCCGTCACCGCCTGAAAATTGAGAACGATGTTGTCAGTCGCTGCATACGCGTGACGCTTGCGCATGGCGTCGAGCAAACCTTCCCGTGTCCACGATTCAGCCAGGATGCACGCATACGAGACGTGGGTCGACCAGTGGTCGCTGCTCGCCTGGACACCCAGCTTGTAGCCTTTGTCGAGCGCGTTCCACCAGAAGCCCTGCGGTTGAAAGCCACTCTTTTGCGCACGCTTGTTCAACGTCGTGGCCGCGCGAGGGGCGCCCTCGTACTCATAACTCGTTCGATAGCCCTGATAAATTTCGATGAGCGGCTCGACGTCAGGGTTGTTATCGCGCCAATCGGTGCCCTGATTCGTCGCGGATGAGTGGGGCATCGAGATGCCGTCCGTCCGTTTCAGTTCGGCATATAACCTGGCCGCGCCTTCCTTGCCCATCTGTTCCTCGGGGGGAATGGGAAGCGTTCGGAACCCGCGCTTGGCCCAGACGACGTTGCGGTGACCGTTTGGGAAGTTGAGGCTGCGCTCGTACGCGAAAAGCGGAGTAAAACCTCCCGGGATTTTGAACACATCGACTAATTGCTGACCCTGCCACCAGGGATACTCTTGATCATTACCGGCTCCGTGATCCGTTGCGGCAATGTAATCCATTCCCGCCACGTCGATGCCATATCGATAGACCTCGATTAATGACCCATCGTATTTGAAATCAGTCGACATGTCGGTATGCCGGTGCATGTCGCCGCGATAAATCTTGTACTGTTTGCCGCCAGACGAAATTGTGTAATTCCGAATCGTCCTGATGTCTTCAGACTCACGGGCATGAACAGGAATCGCTTCGGCGAACGGGTCGACGAACGGCACCAACTTCGCCGCTGGTTTAGCCGCTTGTGCCTGAGACGGCGTCAGGCGCGCGAAATAGACATCCGCATTGATCAGCACGGCGGGTACGGGTATGGGTCCTCTGCCGCCGGCCCCCACGCCAGCGGCCGCACCTCTCCCCGCGCCGCCCCCCCTGCTGAAGGGCCGATTGTCACTCATCCAGGCTGCGTAAATGACACCCTGAGCATTGCGGGTCAAGGCTGGGTGCTTTTCGATTGAGCCACCGCTGTTGGGAATCGGCGAGGGCGTGGTCCATTTCTCTCCGTCGAAAACGGTCAAGAAGTTTTCCCACACGGTTGGGCTTCCGATTGTGCGGCTGTTTTGACGCGTCGAATGCCGGAAGGCCACGTACAGCGCCCCACTCGGATCGAACGCGAGCTGTGGATGCTCACTGTCGCGTTCCATCCAGGATGGGAAGGCTGCTGCGGGAGTTTGCCAATTCTTTCCATCCCACATCGCCACGCGAATCGCGCGCTCGTGGTGAAGGGGAACACTTAGGGGTGTCGGGATTAAGAAAGCCTGATCTTTACCCCAGTTGACGCCCCCCTCGTTCCAGGCCACCCATGCGCGGTTCTCAGGATCGACCGCTACCGACGTGTGCGCCTGGAACTTTGCGCTGCTGGTCACATTCTCGATGTTTGAAAGAACCCCATTTCGCCAAGCCCGAAACTGTACGTCGTAATTGCCGCGCGCGTACGTATCCCACGCCGCAAAGACAGCCCCATCGGCACTCACTGCCACAGATGGTTCCCACTCGTTGGCGGGCGAATCGCTCAGTCGCACTTCTGGCGACCAGGCGCCTTGACTGCTACGGACCTTGAGGTAGATATCACTCTGTGCGTCGCGATAGCTCTGCCACACGACCGCGATTTGTCCAGACGGCGATGCCGCGGCGCGATGAAACGTATTGGAACCTGTCTGCGCAACGAGCTCGGGCGCTTGCCAGGCGCCCGCGCGCTGTTCGCGGCCCCAAATCTGCCACCGATCGTTCTCGCGCTGGCTCCAGAACGCCCACAGGTTGCCGTCAGGTCCGGCCACAACAGAACAGCGGAACACATCGGCCGGCTTCGGTGTCACTTCCTCCGGCTGAGACCACATGCCATTGCGCAGCGTTCGGACCATCATCCGGTCGGCCAGATTCTCGTACGCAACCCACGCGGAAACGATGCTCCCATCCGGCAACGCCGCGACCGACGGCTCGTCGTCTTGATATTGCGGAGTGGTAAGTCTCTGTGTGGAGGCAACCTCGCGCACCGTTGCACGCCCGTCGAGGAATTCGGTCGGTTCGAGATGCAGACTCGACAGGCTGAAGTCGAAGCTACCCTGCGCCGTTTTTACGCTGATCCGCGAGTCTTCCTGACCGCCCACCGAGACGATGAGCCCGACCGGATGGAACAAGATCGCCGGCTTCTCGGTTCCGCCGATCTCGGTATAGTCGGGATCGGAGAACGGGAGCACTTCGTCGCGCCGAGTTCGGACCGTCCATTCTGTTGGCCCGGTTATTCTGTCCGTGCCTGAAAGGTGCCAGCCCGTAATCGAGGTGATTGCGCCAGTAGCGCTTTGTATGGACCCGGCCCAGTCCTCATCGGTAGAAGCCCGTTCCCCCAGTGTCAGCAAGAACGTGCGGTCAGCGGTCGCGGCAACCGCGGGAGCATTCTGTTGCGGTGCTGCATTGACCAGAATGAGAGCGCCGAGCGCCGCCACGATCAACGCAAGAACCGCACGTGATCGAGTCATCTCAGAACCTCCGCTCGTGGAAAGATCGCTACGTTCGCCAGAACACCCAGAACGCGCCCAGCCCTACTGATCCAACGGCAGTGACAACGGCTCCGGCCTGCGTGGCCCATGCCGAAACGCGCGGGGCGCCGAGCGTACCGGCGAGCACGATCCCAAACAGCGACATCGACAGCAGGATGCCGAGTGAGAAGATCAGAATGAGTCCAAGCACCGCCATGATGGATCCGTCGTGGCCCCCAAGTGGCGTCAGCAATGTCACCGTCCGAAGACCAGAAATCGCGAACACAGCGCCCAGCATCGTGGGCACGTGCGAATGTCGATGCGAGCCGTGCGGCGGATGTGTATTGCCATGCAGCGGTCGCGTCATCGCCACCCACAATCCGGCCAGACCGAGTGCGATGAGGATGCACCCACCTGCCACTTCGCCAGTCCGTTCGACGAGGATCGGAATCGTCCATCCAGCGATGACGACGAGCGTCGTCCCGGCGGCGAGCAACATCGCATGACCGAAGGCGAAGCCGAGCGCGACCCGGAATGTCCGCCTGCGTGTGAAGGTCGTTGGTGATCCAACGGAGAGCGCGGTGATGGCCATCAAGTGGTCGGCGCCCAGTCCGTGCAAAAGACCCAAGACGAGCGCCGAGGAAGCGATAAACATGTGGCGGCGGCTGGACTATAGCGCCACGAACGGGATGTGTAAAGGTTGAGTTCGTTGAGTTCGCGTTCCTTTGTGCTACAGTTCAGGCCTTATCCCAATCAGGAAATAGTTTCACCATCCCTCGCTGGTTGTTCGCGGCTCGGTTCCCCGGAGGCCCTCGAAGCTCGGAAGGAGGCCTATGCGGACGTGGCTGATCATCGGCTTGTTGCTGGTTGGCATCCCGGCTGTCGCTCAGGAAACCAGAGGCACCATTTCAGGAACCGTCCAGGATGCGCAGGGGGTCATCCCCGGCGCTGCGGTCAAGATCACCAACGTGGCGACGAACGTCGAGCAGCAGGTGGTCACCAACACCAGCGGATATTTTGAAGCCCCGTTGTTGATCGCCGGGGAGTATCAGCTCACTGTCACGATGGCCGGCTTCAAGACGTTGAGTCGTACCGGCCTCACGCTGGCGGGCGGTCAGCACATCTCGCTTCAATTGGCGCTCGAGATCGGGACAATCGAAGAGACGGTGACGGTCACCGGCGACGCCCCCTTGCTCGAAGTCACCACGACCAGGATAGGCACCAACTTCACCGAGCGCCAGATCCAGAACCTGCCGACGATGTCGAACATGGCGGTCATGCTGGCGCGTTTCGCGCCGGGCGTTGCGGCGGCGCAGGTGGTCAGCATGGCTGGTCAGGGCGCCATCGATGTCCCCTCAGAAACGGCAGCCCCGCTCGGTGGCGTCGGGGGCAATGAATGGTCGATCGATGGGGCCACCAACAACGGCTCGGACCGCGATTTCGCGACCTCGCCGAACACTGACATGGTCCAGGAGATGCGCATCGAATCGACCAGCTTCTCCGCCAACGTGGGTCACGGCACCGGCATCGGAATCGCCATGATGACAAAGGCCGGAACGAATACGTGGCACGGCACCGGGAACTTCCAGGTACTGGACAAATAAATTCAATCCGCCGACGACGTTCCAAAAGCAGGCGTTTGACGTAAATCCGCTCGCAAAGACTGTGTACGAGCAGGGTTATTCCCACAACTCAACCGGGACGATCGGCGGACCGATTCGCAGGAACAAGCTGTTCGTCTTCCTGAACTACTGGTACAGCAACGACAACATCAACGGCAGGGATGCTCCCCTGAGAACGGTTCCAGCCAGTGACAGGCAACTGGCCGGCGACTTCTCTGACCTCCTCCTTCTGCCGGCGGGTTCGCAGTATCAGATCTACGATCCGCTGACGACGAAGCCCGATCCCGCGCGGCCGGGACATGTCATCCGCGATCCGTTCCCTGGAAACATCATCCCGGCGGATCGGATCACAAACCCGCTCTACAAGCAGTACGTCAGTTTCTTACCAAAGCCAAACAACAATCCGACGTCACCCACGCAGGAGCCGCTGAACAACTACTACCCCGCGGGCCAGCCCGTTCCGCTCCGGGCCCATGTGTGGGGCGGGCGCGTGGACTTCAACCACTCCGCAAACAACCGGTTCTTCTTTCGCAATGGCGGCAGCTACTTCACCTCACGGATCGATGACTGGACGTATTTAAGCAGCCCTGGTCTGCACGCACTCGACCGGATCCGCACGACGACCTCGAACACCGGGACGTGGACGCGGGTGCTCGGTCAGACGGTCATCGACGGTCAGCTCGCCTACAATCGGTACCTCCAGCACAACCGGCGGCTTGGATTGAAGCAGTACCCGCCAAGTAGCGTCGGGCTTCCCGGCTACATGGACGCCTTCTGCCAGGCGCGTGGCGACTTCGGAGGCACGCCGTCCTGCTCGCTGCCCCTGATGACCATTACCGGTTACAGTTCGATCTCGAACGCGTCCGGCACATACGATCAGGTCAAGAACTACCAGGGCCAGCTCAATGTTTCGCACGTGCTCGGCTCGCACACACTGAAGGCTGGCACGGACGTTCGCCTGCACGATCGCGTTCGAAACGACCCAGGAAACGTGTCCGGCAATTTCCTCTTCGACAACACCTACACGCGCAGAGCCGACGACACGACGGTGTTTCCGGCAGGGAATTTCGGTCTCAGCTGGGCGGCCTTCATGCTGGGTATGCCGACGACCGTCACGGACCAACTCACCTCGCAATTTCATGCGACGTCCCCTTGGGTGGGAACGTTCATCCAGGACACGTGGCGCGTCTCGACCAAGCTGACCTTGACCGCCGGCTTGCGGTACGAATACGAGGACGGCATCGCGGAGGCGAACGACGAGATGCTGGTGGGCTTCGACCCGAATGCCACACTGAGCATTACGCAGCTGGCAGAGGCGGCTTACGCGGCCGCGCCGATTCCGCAGCGTGCGCCGAGCACCTTCAAAGTGCGTGGAGGCCCGCTCTACGCCGCCGGCTCCGGAAAGAGCTGGAGCGGCCAGTCGATGTGGATGCCGCGTGTGTCCGGCGCCTACAGCCTGACGGACAAGACAGTATTGAAGGCCGGCTACGGCATGTACTATGACACGCTCAATGCGACGGCGTTTACTCCGCTGCAGACCGGATTCTCACAGAACACGACGAGCACGTTGAGCGTCGATTTCGGCCAGACCTTCCTGCTCGGCGATCCGAAGAGGGGCATCTCCCCGATGCTCGATCCGTTCCCCGTGCAGTCCAACGGTCAGCGTTTTCAGCCGGTTCGCGGCAACTCGCTCGGGATCGATAGCGTCGTGGGCGTGCCGTTCCCCAACATTGCCAACGCCACAGCTCCAAATCGCAGCCGCGAGCATGCCCGCGTGCAACGGTGGCGCGTGAGCCTGCAGCGTGAGATCACACGCAACATCGCCGTCGAAGTCGCCTACAACGGCAGCTATGGAGATCACCTTGACGCGACGATTCGGCAGGACTACCTGCCCGAGGAGTGGTACAACGGCAGCAACGTGCGCGATCTGACCCAGCAAAACCTGCTGAACGCCAACGTGACGAACCCGTTCTTCATCGGCAACTTCGCGTCGCTCGCGACCAGTAATCCGGCGCTCTACAGTCAAATGGCGGGAAACTCGTTTTTCACGAGTCCCACGGTGCCGCGACATCGCCTGCTGCGCGACTTTCCCCATATGTCGAGTGCGAACGGTTCCTTCTGGGGCAATCTGCCGCTCGGGAAGAATCGCGCGTCCTCGATTGAGATCTCCCTCGACCGGCGCTTCGCCAACGGCTTCTCAGCGAACTTCGTCTACACCGGTTCGAAATTCGAGGAGCTGACCACGGTCGAAGAGTACGACCGCGAGCCGTGGTTCTGGCAAACCAGCAACCTGGCCCGACCGCACCGGTTGACGGCGCAGTTCAATGTCGAGCTTCCGTTCGGGAGGTCCAGAAAGTTCCTGAGCAACGGCGGCGTGCTCGGCGCGATCGTCGGCGGCTGGCAGACGACTGGCAACTTCGAGTATCAGCCGGGCGAGTTGCTTGTGTTCCCCAACGTCTTTTTCTACGGCAACCTCGACGACATCGCGTCCAGTGACCCGACGCTCGGCCGTTGGTTCAACGTCGACGCGGGCTTCGAAAGGGATCCAGCCAAGGTTCCGGCCAACTTCCAGAAACGCACGTTCCCCTTCCGCGTGGACGGCGTGCGTGGGCCCGACCTCAAGCTATTGAACATCGGCTTCCTGCGATCCATCGATCTACCAGGGAGCAAAACTCTGCAGCTCCGGGTGGACATGCTGAACGCACTGAACCGAATGCACTACAACAACCCGAACGTGAATCCCACATCGACCCAGTTCGGAACGGTCACGTCGGCTTCCGGCACGGTGATGCGGTTTGTGACATTCATCACTAAGCTGACCTTCTAGCAGATTTCAGATCGCGGTAGCTTGACGCAGAGACGCAAAGACGCAGAGAAAAAACCGCCTCAACACTCAGCCTCTGCGGCCCTGCGCCTCTGCGTCGGAACGCTCTATTCGACAACCTTGGCGCCGTACGGCGTCAGTATTTCCTGGCGCCTGGCTGAATCGGCACGTGCAATTTTCCAGCCGGCCGGCGTTTTCTGGATAAGCAGGGACTGAACCTCGTCCCTGTCCGCGAACACGTATTCAACACGCACGTTCACGTGCGTATCTGAAAGCCACTGAGGCTCGGTCACGGCGATTCCCTTGATGGCGGCGTTCGAGTTCCGCAGATACTGCGCGAAGTCGGTAGACTCGGCGATGGTTCGTCGGAGAGTCTCCCGCATCTCGCCGGTATGACTGGCAATGTACTTTTCGACATCGCCCTCTTTACCAGCGTCGAGCATGTCGTAGACGGCATCCTGCGGTGTCGGCTCAGATCGCTCGACGAGCGTAGCGAATGATGCACCCACATTCGTCTTCCGAAGGAGGGCGACCCCAACCACTGCCGCAAGGATCAGTACCGTGAGAATCTGGGCCTGACGCTCCTTGCTCATGGTCTCATTGCGGCTTGCTGGCGTTGCCGCTGCGGATGATCGTGAGATCCAGGTTGCCGTTTGAATCCACAATGACTTTCCGGATCCTGGGTAAGACCTGTTCCATCATCTCGAGATAGAGCCGCCGCCCGTTGCTCTGGGAGGCCTTGGCGTACTCGGCGGCGACCTGCGTGAATCGCGACGCATCGCCGTGCGCCTCGTTGATTCTCTTCTCTTTATAGCCTTGAGCTGATTCGACCATCTGCCGGGCCTGCCCGCGTGCGTTCGGGATCACGCCGTTGGCATAGCCTTGAGCTTCGCTCACGATGCGCGACGAATCGGCGCGAGCGCTCGCGACATCCCGGAAGGCCTCGGCGGCTTCTGGCGGTGGCACCGCGCTTTCGATGTTCACCGTCGACAGCACGACACCCGTCTGATTCTCGTCGATCAATGCCTGTGCAGCCACGCGCACGGCGTCCTGAATACTCTGGCGTTCCGTCGTCAGCACGGCGTCGACATTGTGCGAGGCGATACGGTGCGTGAGTGCGGTCTCCAGCGCCGCGCTGACACTCCGCGTCACGTCCTGGTTGCGAAACAGGTAATCGGCCGGAACGCCGATCGAATATTGCACCACGACCCTCATGCTGATGACGTTCTGGTCGCCTGTCAGGAACTGGGACTGCAGCGGCTGAGTGCGGCCCACAACTGTATCCGCCAACTCTCCACCAATCACGAGCCGCTGCAACTGCTGCACCTTGAGCTTGCTGACACGGTCGACGGGCCAGGGCAGTGCCAGATGGATTCCTGGCATGACCCGAGGGTTCACAATCCGACCAAATCGCGTGACGACGGCTTGTTGATCTGCCCGAACGATGTAGACACCTGTGAGAATCCACAGAACAAGCAAACCGCTCGCGATCCGGTAGTGATTGCGCGGCGGAAGGTCGACGACCCGCGGTTCCGAGAGTTCGCGGCTCGTCGCCGTCGAGGGTTCCGGGACATCAAGAAGGGTTGGTGTCGAGAAGACGCGCACGTTACTTCCCCCCTGCTTCACCCTGCATGAAGATCCTCATCAGCGCGGAATCTGTACTCAGGATGACCGTGGTTTGATCGTCGAACGTCTTCTTGTAGGCCTCCAAGGTACGGAGCAGGTTGTAAAAACGGGGATCCTTCGAATACGCCTGGCTGTATGTTCGCATCGCTGCGCCATCACCCTCGCCCCTCACATGCTCGGCTTCTTTGTAGGCAACGGACAGGATCTCTTCCTTTTGGCGATCGGCGTCGGCGCGAATGCTCAACGCCTGCTCTTCGCCTTCCGCGCGGTACTGCTTGGCGATGCGTTCGCGCTCGGCACGCATCCGGGCGTAGACGCTCTGCTTGTTCTGCTCAGGCAGATTCAGTCGCTTGATGCGCACATCGACCACCTCGATGCCGTACTGGACGAGCGCGGCGCGAGCGGTGCGCGCTGACAGCTCAATGAGCATTTCTCCCGTTTCGACAGTCTGAGGACTGGTCGACACCATCGATTCGAGATCGTGGGTACCGAGCGCCGCGGAGAGTCCGGACCAGACAATGTCGTGGAGGCGATTCTCCGCCCCAAAGGGATCGCCCACCGTTTCGACGAACCGCTTCGGATCCTGGATTTTCCAAGCGACGTAGCTTTCGATGACCAGGTTCTTCTTGTCGCGCGTCAGAAACTCAGAGGAGCCAGGATTGTAGATGCGCAACCGACGGTCGAAGTAATTCGCGGTCTGAAACGGCCACTTCAGGTGCAGCCCGGCGTCCGTGACCGTATAGAGAGGCTTCCCGAACTGCGTGATGAAGGCCACCTCGGTCTCTCGAACCGTGAAGAAAGTCAGCCACGCAAGGATGAGCAGCACCACAGCGCAGGCGGCGGGCAAGTATTTGCGATAAGTCTCCATTGGATGTGCCCTCTACTCGTTTGGATTTCGGGGTGGCGGCGCCAGGAGTGTGGCACCGGGCGGCGCGATGGCCAGGCCGTCCTCGAGGAACAGCAAGTGGCGCCGGCCCGAGCTCGAATCGATGATGACCTTCTTCCGGCCAGGGAGCACCTGCTCCACGGCCTCCAGTCGCAGGCGAAGGTCGGTTACTGCCGGGTTGATGTGATAACTCTCTTCCTGCAAGTTGAAACGTTTGGCATCGCCAAGCGCCCGATTCTGCTTGCCGGTCGAATAGCCCTGCGCTCCCACGATGCGAGCTTGCGCGTTCCCGCGCGAGAGCGCGATCTGTTCGTTGCGGTACCCCTCGGCTTCGTTGACAAGCCGACTCTTCTCTTCATACGCGTCCGAAACTTTGCGGAAGGCGTCGACGACCTCGAGCGACGGATGTACATCGAGCAGCTGTACCTGCAGGACTTCGACGCCGGCCGCATACCGGTCGAGGAGTGATTGACTCTCAGCTTTCACCCGCTCCTCAATGTGTCGGCGACCAGTTGTGAGGATGTGATCAAGCGAGGTCGTCGTGACCACTGCGGTCAAAGCACTCTCGGCAACCGCGCGCACGGTGGCCTCGCCATCTATCTGGCCCAGCAGGAATTGGTCCGGCTTGGCGAGGCGGTAGTGCACCACGGCGTTCACTTCCATCATGTTCTGATCGCCCGCCAGCATCAGAGCCTCTTCCCGCCTGCTCTGGAAGCGCCCGGATCGGTGTTGTGAGTTCCACTCGGAAGTGATGGGCTGAGCGTCCGGACGCGCCGCGGTCGACTGATATCCGATCTCGATGGTGCGGACCTTGAGAGCCCCGACGCGATTGAGCCGGTCGATTGGCCACGGGAACCTGTAGTGCAGACCCGGTTCTTCATACGGGAGGAGTCTCCGTCCAAAACGCTCGATGATGCCAACCTCCTCGGGTCGAATGGTGTAAAAACCCGAAAGGACGAGCAGACCGAACGCGGCGACGAGCGCAGGGCGGGCATATTCGCGCCGACGTTCCACCACGACCGCAAAGGCGTCCCGAACGTCAACGTCACGTGCGAAGCTCAGCAGCCGGTCCCAGACACCTGGAATGGGCGTCCTACCCAACCAGTTGAACCAGCGCGTCCCGAACCGTCCCACTCCGGCTCGCTCGACTCGCAACAAGCGCAGCGAGTTGAGCATCACGAAGAACGAAGAAAGCTGATGCGTAAACGCCGCACCGATCGGACTGAGGATGCCCGCAGCGGCCAATCCCACCGCGGCGACATTCACCAAACCGGCAAAAACGATGATGTTCTGCCAGGCCGTCCTCACGGCGCGGCGGCTCACCTCGAACAACTTAGGGAGCTTCTCGAGCGAGCGTCCGAGGTAGACGACGTCAGCGGCCTCGGCAGTGATGTCGCTGGCTCCAGACACAGCAATGCCAACATGCGCCGCAGCGAGGGCTGGTGCGTCATTGACGCCGTCGCCCGCCATGGCGACGAACCGCCCCTGGGAAACCAATTGCCGGATTCGATCGAGTTTCTGCGCGGGAAGCAGCTCCGCTTCGATCGTGGGGATCCCCACGGCGCGGCCGATCGCCTCGGCGGCGTGCCGGCGATCACCAGTCAGCATCAATTGATAGTTGATGCCCAACTGCTTGAGCTCGGCCACGGCCTCCTGTGCGCCCGCACGGATGCGATCACGAAGCAGGATGGCACCGGCGAGCATCTCGCCGTCGGCCACGAGCACAGCAGTCGCACCCGCGCGATCGGCCTGCTCAATCAGTCGCTCTGTGCCATGAATTCCATGCTCCGCGAGAAACGCTGCACTCCCTGCGCGGATCGTGCGTCCACCGAGGATGCATTCGGCGCCGCGACCGGGCCTGATCTGGCCGTGCTCCACCCGCGGCAGCGTCAATTTACGGCGTCCCGCTTCGTCGGCGATCACCCGCGCAAGCGTGTGCTCCGACCCGCTCTCGGCGGCGGCGGCCAGCGCGATGAGGTCGGCTTCCGTGCGCCCGATCGGCAGGACTTCCAGAATTTCGAATTGCCCGCTGGTCACCGTGCCGGTTTTGTCGAAAACCAACGTATCGACTTTCGCCGCTTGCTGGAGGGCTACTCCACCTCGCACCAGTATTCCGCGACGGGCCAGGCCGCCGATTGCCGCGACCATGGCGGTGGGAGTGGCAAGGATCAGAGCGCACGGGCAGGCCACGAGGAGGACCGCCACAGTCCGCAGCCAGTCGCCGGTGAAATAAAACGTCAATGCTGCAACGATCAACAGAGCGGGCAGGAAGTACCTGTGCGTAACGATCCGCCAGGCGTTCCACAGGTGCGCGTTGTTCTCTGGCCTCTTCGACCAACGCGATCACGCGCGATAAGGTCGTTTCCGAGCCCGCGCGCGTGACACCGATTCGGAGCAGGCCGACTCCATTCAGAGTCCCGGAGTAGACCTCGTGACCGGATTCCTTTTCGCGCGGCAGGGGTTCTCCGGTAATCGTGCTCTCATCCACACTCGATACGCCGGCAAGGACAACACCATCAGCCGGTATGCGCTCGCCGGCACGTACCAGAATGACGTCGCCTTCGACGAGCGAACCAGCGTCCACCTCGCGCTCTTCGCCGTCCTTCACGAGGCGTGCAAGCCGCGGCATCTGCTCGACGAATTTGTGGATGGCGGCTGACGTGCGACCGGCAGCGTAGCCCTCCAGCCCTTCGCCTATCAACATGATGAACATCGCTTCGGCGGCGGCCAGATACTCGCCTACCGTCAGCGCAGCGATCACCGCGATGCAAATGGCGAGATCCGCCGAAATCTTCTTGTCGAGCAGCGCCGAGATCGAGTTGAAGAAAATTCGATACCCGGCGAGCACGGTGATGATGGCGGCGGTATCGACTCCGAAGACTGTCCTGAAGTAGCCGGTGAGGTTGAGTAGCAGCAGGATCCCGACGAACCCCGCAAACCCGAAGTATCGAAGCCGCTCAGAACGTTCAGAGTCCATGTGTTACTCCTGCGATCGGAACATGGAGAGACGGCAAACGGACGTGGGCCGATCCTCGTTTGGTCGAAGCCAAACGGATATCGCCCACCGTGTGAATCATTTTTTGGTGACCGGCACGGAACATACTTTCGGTGCGACCGTGTGGTCAAGGAGAAAGAAATAGGAGTTCTCGAGAATCAGGCCGAATGTAGGGCGCGAATTCGGACGCGCATCGGCCAATCTGCCAATCTGCCAATCTACCAATGGTGCGTCAGGCCGTCACCCGCCCGCTTCTGCCCGGCCGAGACGAAGGCACGTCAACCGGAAGCTCGATCGTGTGTGTGTTGCCATCCCGCCAGTACGTGACTCGCACGAGCGCCGGCCGCTTTGTGGCGCGAACGGCTTCAAGGAAGGCTGAGGGCTCCTCGATCGGCTTGCCGTTCACGTCGACGACGAGATCGCCTCGCCGCATGCCTTTGTCTCTCGCGGCGCCGTACACGCTCGTGACGACGACGCCGCGCCGATCGCCGAGCCGGAATTCCTTGCGCAGCGACGGCGTGGCCACGACCACCGTCATGCCGAGCGCCTGGACCACCTGATTCGGTCCTTCAGGTGCAATGAACTCGAAGTCGGGAACAGCCGCAAACACCTTGCGCGCCACGCGAATCGGCGCGCCGGTCCGAAGGGCCAGCGCCAGCGCGTCGCTCGGCCGGCTGTCGACGTCGCGAGTCTTCTTCTCGCCGGCCACGCGAAGGCGCACGAGCCCGAAGTAGGTGTTGGCCCGCAGCTCGGTGACGACAACCTCTTCGACTTCCGCGCGGAGCGCGTCGATCAGGCTGGCCATCAAATCGTGCGTCATGGGGCGCGGCGGGACGACTCCGTGCAATGAAAGCGCAATCGCCTGCGCTTCTGCGGGGCCGACCCAAATCGGCAGCACGGTTCCAGACTCTGGCTCGCGAAGCAGCACAATAGGCGTGCCCGTCCTGCCGTCGAGACCAACCGTGGAAAGCTCGACGGCGACAAACTCGCTATTAGCGCCGCTTTGAGCGCGAAGGGCGATGCTGGACTGAAATAAGAGGAGAACCGCGGCGGCCACAATCACGTAAAGCCTTGGCATGAGTGACTCTATCGAACCCATCGCACCCAGCGAACCCCTCGCACCTATCGCACCTATCGCACCCCGCAACGCACCCAACGCACCTAAACTCGAGCCACCTTCAAGGCTTCCAGTACGCGAGCCGGCCTGAACGGCACCCGGCGTAACCGCACACCCGTGGCGTCGAAGATGGCGTTGGCAACCGCGGCAAGCAGCGGTTTACAGACCGTCTCGCCGGCGCCGTAGTGAGGAAGATCGGGCCGGTTGGGATTCGGATCGCCGTTCACAATCACGACGTCGATCTTCTCTGGCGTGTCGGCGTGCCTGAGCGTCGGATGTGTAATCCAATCTACGCCCGTGGTCTTCTCGGTGTCGAACTGCACTTCCTCGTGGAGCGCGCGGCTCAACGAATGCAGCATGCCGCACTCGATGGTGCGGCGCAGCCCCTCGGGGTTGATGACGAGACCGCAGTCGTGCGCACAGACGAGCCGCTTCACCCACACGCGACCAGTCTGGCGATTCACCTCGACTTCCGCGATCTGCGCGACGACCGTCTGACTGCGGAAGGAGTACGCGATCCCACGCCCGGTGAGGACGGTTCCGGTGCCACCTGACTTGGGTGAAGGTCGCGGCTCCCAGCCGTACGCCTCGGCGGCCGCCTTCACGCACGCGATTGAACGCGCTCGCTTGAACCCGCTGTCGTCGCTCGTGCCGGCGGTGAGCAGCCGCATGCGGAACTCGACCGGATCGGCCTTGGCAGCCGCCGCGAGCTCGTCGATGAACGACTCCGCGGCAAACGTGATTTGTGGACCGTTCGGATCGCGCAGGTTTCCCGTGCGCACAGGCGTCTCCCACACCAACGGCAGGCTGACGACGTGACCGGCGGTGCGACGGTTCGGGATGGCGTACATGTCCGACGGTGCGCTCGCGTTGCCCGCAGCAGGCTTTGCGCGCCGCATGCCCATGAGCTGAGCGATGAGCACCGTGTCGGCCTCGTTGTAGCCAAGGTGATAGAAGTCGGCCGCTCGAGCTTCATAGTCCAATGCGATGAGATTCCCGCTCGAATCGAGACCGCCACGGATCTTGAACGCGAACGCCGGTCCTTTCGTATCCCATCCGGTCTCTTCGTGCCTCATCCACTGCACGCGAACCGGCCTGCCGATTTCCTTCGCCAGATATGCCGCCTCAAACCCCGCATCATCAGCGGCCGTGCGGCCGTAGGCCTGCGGACCCTCCATCCACACGACACGAACCTGTTCCCGCGGAATCCCCAGGAACTGCGCGACGCCGGTCCGCATGCCGTACGACTTCATGTCGTTCGAGTAGATCGTCATCTGACCGTTCGACGGATCGGCCATGGCGTGCGCGGGCGCGAACGCGGTGTGGCCCTGGAACGGCACGTCGTAGTCCGCTTCGATCACCGACGCGGCACTCTTCAGCGTCGAGTCAGGATCTCCGATCACATTCGGTTTCTGGCTCGATGTCGGGGACGTGCTGCGGATGTACTCAAACAGATTGTCCGAGGCCGGAAACGGCGGAGTTGCGGGCTTCTGCCACTCCACCTTGAGCTGTCTCGCCGCGCGTATCGCCTGCTCCTCGCGTTCGCACACCACCGCAACGTAGTTGCCCTTGCTCACGACTTTGATGAAACCCGGAATGCCTTTCAGAGACGATTCGTCGATCGCGACGAGTTTTGCGCCGGCGAACGGAGGCTTCACGTTGCGCGCATGCACCATGCCTGGAACCTTCGCGTCCACAGCCCACTTCAACGATCCGTCGACCTTGGCCGGGATGTCGTAGCGCTTCGGTGACTGGCCGACGATCTTGAGCTCTTGAACCGGCTTCACTTTCGCAACGCCAGTCGTGGCATCGACGTTGTTGCCAGTCAGCGTCACGTTGAAGCGCTTGCCGCCGACGAGCTGCCCGTAGGTCACACGCTTCGACGGGTCGCCTTTCACGGTGATCACCGCGTCGCTGACGACGAGTTGATCGACAGGTACCGAGAGCGTCGTGGAGGCCATCTCGAGCAGAATCCGCCTCGCCTCTGCCGCCACCCGCCGCATGGGCCATCCGTCCGTTTGAATTGCGTCCGATCCACCGGATCCTCCTTGATCGGGTGTGACGTCGGTGCTGCCCATGATGCAGGTCGTCTTGTCGTACGCGATGTCGAGCTCGTCGGCCATCATCTGGCGAAATGCCGTGCCGGTGCCCTGGCCGCAATCGGTCTTGCCGACGTGGAAGGTGGCCGTGTTGTCCTGATGAATCACGATCCACGAATCGAGCTGGCGAAAGTCGACGTCGGGATATTTCGCCGCAGCAGCTTGAGCGGCCGCATCAACAGCAAACGGACCGACGACGGTCACAGCGCCAGCAGTGACGACGAGCAGGCCCGAGCTCTTGAGAAACGCGCGCCTCGAGAGCGTTCCGCACGACTTCTCGAGCAGTTCCTCGATGTGTTTTGGGACGTTGGTGAAGGTGATCATCGCTGACTCCTCATCAGCTCAGCGGCTCGCTTGACGGCGGTCTGTACTCGGTAATACGTCATGCACCGGCACAGGGCGCCGGCCATCCCGTCGCGAATCTGCTGATCGGTCGGGTTGGGATTCTTGTCGAGCAGCACCTTGGCGGTGATGATTTGCCCGTTCTGACAGAACCCGCACTGCGGCACCTGCTCATCAATCCACGCCTGCTGCACAGGATGCAGCGCTCCGTCTTTGCCGAGACCTTCGAGCGTGGTGATTTCGCCTTTGACGGCCGACACCTGCGTCATGCACGACCGCACAGCCGCGCCATTGATAATGACGGCGCACGCCCCGCACTGCCCCAGGCCGCAGCCAAAGTGCGGGCCGTGCAGGTCGAGATCGTTGCGCAGGATGTAGAGCAACGGCGTCGCAGGATCGACATCAACGGTGTGCGACCTGCCGTTAACCCTCAACGTGATAACGCTCATAGGGGCTCCTTGCCGGGAAAATGTGGGGAACGGTTGAGCGTAATCGAATCACGATTGTCACACAATCCGACTTTAACCGGACTTTTCGCCGGACCTTTGAATTGCCACGATCTGAACGCCTCTCAACGCGTCGGACCGATCTGTCGTCCTGCTGGCCGGAACCCAACCGCCTTCGCACAACCCTCTCTTCGGCGCACCAGGCCGCTGCACGAACACGTCCGGCTGGACGACAGATCGTTCCGCCGCATGGCGGGGCGTCTGCCCGGGCGATGGACGGACGGCAATGGACGATGATGTGGCAGCTCCGATCATCTCGAGTCCTAAAGGCCGCCACTGCGTCGGGACGATCTGTCGCCCTGCCGGCCGGAACCCAGCCGCCTTCGCACCACCCTCTTCTTAGGCGCACCAGGCCGCTGCACGAACACGTCCGGCTGGACGACAGATCGTCCCGCCGCAGGGTGAGTTGATGAACCTTGGCAAGAACGGACCTGCCATGCTCGTTGCAAATATAATGTTGGGAACATGATGAAGCCGTCTCGAGTGAAACACTACTTTGCTCTGTTCGCGCTCCTGGCGGTCCTTCCGCTCACCCTAGCTGGTCAGGGATCGCAGGCTGGATCCGAATCCCGTGACGAGTTCTCGGCCCTGCCGTGGCTCACGCTCGAGGACGGCAAGCCGATCGACAGGCGACCGACGGAAAAGAAGGACAACGCACCGGCGTTTCCGGAGCAGACACGAGCTCCGTATCGCAAGACGCCGCCCTTCAAGGTGACGACGCTCATCGACAACCTGGAGGTGCCGTGGAGCCTGGCGTTTCTCCCGAGCGGCAACATCATCCTGACCGAGCGGCTGCCGGGACGACTGCGCATTCTCGATAAGAACGGCAAAGTCTCGGCGCCGTTGACCGGCGTCTCGGTCGTGGCCACTCCCGGTGCGAAAGACATCGGCTTGCTCGACGTGGTGCTCGATCCGAACTTCGCCACCAATCGGCAAATCTTCTTCAGCTTCTTCAACTACATCGACGGCACGAACAGCAACACGTGCATCGCTCGTGCGCGTCTCGACGAGAAGGGGCTCAAAATCACGGACGCCACCGTCATCTTCCGCGCGCTGCCCATCATGCCGTCGAAGCGGCTCGGCGCGAAGACCGGCGGCCGCATCGTGATCGACCCCAGCGGCAATCTGCTGATGACGCTCGGCGATCGCTCGGATTCGCCGCCGTGGGACGTCGCGCAGAAGATGGACAATCACCTCGGCAAGATCATCCGCGTCACGCCAGACGGCAAGGTGCCGGCCGACAACCCGTTCGTCGACAAGCCCGGTGTGCTACCAGAGATCTGGACTTACGGCATGCGCAGCCCGGAGGGCCTGGCCTACGATCCGCGAACCGGACGTTTGTGGCAGAACGACCACGGTCCGCGCGGAGGCGACGAGCTGAACATCGTCGAGAAGGGCAAAGACTACGGGTGGCCGACCGTCGCTCGCGGCATCGACTATCCGGGCGCAGCGATCGGCGTCACGCGCAAGGACGGCATGGAAGAGCCGATTTACTACTGGGATCCTGTGATTGCGCCTTCAGGCCTCGCCTTCTACACCGGCAATCTGTTTCCACAATGGAAGAACAGCATGTTCGTGGGAGGCCTGCGAGCTGGGATGGTCGTCCGTCTCGAAATCGTGAACGACAAGGTTGTTGCCGAAGAACCGCTGCTGGCCGAAATGCGTTCGCGCATTCGCGACGTGCGCGTCGGGCCTGACGGCGCGGTGTATGTGCTGACCGACAGCGGCACTCCGTCGATGAGTCCGAACACGCCGCCGACGAGCCGGTTGTTGAAGCTGACGGCGAAATAGTTGCGCCTGCTCCTCCCGATTACAGCCGCCATCGCGTATGTCGTTGGCGCGCTGTCCGGGCTCCGATCACTCCGACCTAGGGGCTCCCCCCTAACCTCGGCCCATCACCCCGCGACTCTCCCCGCCACCAGTACCTCCCGCGGCATCTCGTATCTCAATCGCCACTCGATCGTAATCGGCCGCTCCCCATCCGCCCCATCTGGCTCCACCGGTCCGAGATACCGAAACGCCATCGTAACCCCGGTGCGCTCATCCGCCCGCTCCCGCACAAACAGCAGCGGTGTCACACTGTACCGCGTCGGATCGAGATGCCGCCTTCCCTCCGTCGAGTCGCGCGTCGTGCGGGCCTTCGACTGCCAGTGAAACCGCTTCTCGTTGAGCGGGAAGTCCCGGTAACGCAGGTGCTCCTTTGTCGCCACGGCCTTGTCGAGCGTGACGAGGAGCAGATCGAACTTCTTGCCGTGTGTTAGTTCGACCCCAGTGTAATAGTCGCGAAAGTTCCCTTCCCGAGTACCGATGATCGAAGGCTGCGCTCAGCTCGACGCCGAGATACCGTGCGTGCAGCGCCAGCGGTATCTCCGGTGCGAGGGCGTGTGGCGGGGTCAGCACCGCGTTCAGTTCGCGCAAGATCGGCACCAGACCTGCGATCTCTTCGCGCAGCAAGGCGTGCTCGGCCCACAGCGCTTCAGCACGCGCACCGGCGCCGATCTCCTTCCCGTAGAGCACCGCGAAGAGCATCCGTGCGAGCCGACGTTCCGCCTCGTCGACGGGTGACTCCAGCGACGCTAGCCGCGCCCACAACCCGAGCCGACGCTCATCGCCGACATGAATCAGCTTGTGAACATTCTCTAACGCCGCTCTCTCTTCTTCACCGACTGTTCGCACATCGAGACCTGCGGACTGTCGCAACTGCCACCAGGAGCGATCCCTACGGTACACGTCGTCAAGCGCGACGTCGGTCTCGCGAAGAAACGCCGCCAGTGACAGCTCCGCGTGTGCCGGCTCGCGCAGCAGAGCGCGAATACCCGCTTGGTCTGACGGAATCGCCCGGCGCATCTGCGCGATCACGTCTTCGCGGACCTGTTCATCGAAGCGCAGAAGACAGCCAGCCGGAAGGCGCCCGAACCCTTTGGAAACGAACTCGGCCAGCTCGCGCGGCGTGTGGCCGAGTAGCGATCGCAGCCGCCGATCGAATCGGAACTGAAGGTGCTGTCGTCCGGTGAGGTCGAACACGACCAATTCAGCTTTGCCCGGTGCACGACGGAGGCCGCGGCCGAACTGTTGGAGAAACACGGTTGCACTCTCTGTGGGACGGAAGAAGAACAGCGTGTTGACGTTAGGAACGTCGACGCCTTCGTTGTAAATGTCGACCGCGCACAGCACCTGCACCCGGCCAGCGTCGAGATCGCTGCGAGCGCCTCGTCGCTCCACGCTCGAGGTGTTGCCGGTCACCACCTGGGTCGAGAAGCCGCAGTCGGCGAAACGGCGCGCAACCTCTTCGGCGTGTCGGACGTTCACGCAGAAAGCAATGGCGCGCATCTCGGACCGGCGCCCGATGCATTCAGTGACGGCCCGGACCGCTCGCAACACGAACGTTTCGGCCGCTCCCACGAGTCGCCCTGCGAGTTGATCGGGCGCGTAACGACCGGCGGTCCAGGCGAGGTCACGCAGATCGGCGCCTTCAACATCCAGCATGTAGTAGCGAAATGGAGCGAGCGCGTGCGGAATCGCGTTCCAGACCCGAAGGTTTCCGACCCACGGGCGTGGGAAGTGGCGCTCGTAGTCGAGTCCATCGGCGCGCTCCGGCGTGCCGGTCAGACCGAGCAGCTCTTTCGGTGCCACCCGTTCGAGCAAATTCTCCCAAGAGCTAGCCGCGGCGTGGTGAGCCTCGTCAAGAATCACGTGGTCGAATGAGGCGGGATCGATCGCGGCGCCGTCGCCAAGCGAGTCGATCGACGCAAACACGTGGCGCTGAATGGATGGCCGCTCGCCCTGATACAGCAGCTCGCCGAAGTCGCGCATCTGGAGGGCGTGGCGAAAGATCCGACGCGCCTGCTCGAGGATCTCGCGGCGGTGAGCGACATAGAGCAGCGTCTCCACGCGTCCCGCCTGCCGCAGTGCACGGTAGTCGATCGCAGCCATAACGGTCTTCCCCGTGCCGGTCGCCGCGACCATCAGATTGCGATGCCGTCCGAGCTCGCGCGCTGCCGTGAGTTCCTCAAGCACCGGCTTCTGGAAGTCCCTCGGTTCAATCTCGACCAGCAAGTCCTCACTCGAATCGTTGCGTGCGTCAGCCGAGAGAGCGCGCCCCAGCCGCGTACGGTGCGCGTCGTTCCCATGCTCGTAACGTTCGAACTGATGTGCATCGGCCCAGTACTGGTCGAACGTCTCCTGCATCTGCGCGAGCAGGGCCGGTTGATCCGACTGAGTCATGCGAACGTTCCACTCGAGCCCGTCGGTTTGGGCGGCGTGCGAAAGGTTTGACGAACCCACGAACGCCGTGGAGAATCCGCTGGCGCGATGAAAGATCCACGCCTTGGCATGCAGCCGCGTCGCGTTCTCGTCGTACGAGATCTTCACCGTAGCATTCGGCAACGCCGCCAGTCTCTCAATCGCGATCGCATCCGAAGCCCCCATGTACGTCGTGGTCAGCACGCGCAGCGGACGGCCGCGCGCGTCGCAGTGTCGCTCGATCTCAGAGCGAAACTTCTCGAAGCCGCTCAGCTTGATAAACGCGCACAGAAGGTCTATCGAGTCGGCGCTATCGAACTCACTTCGCAGGTGCTCAAGCAGTTGGTCGCCCTCGGCATTGACGATCAGGCTCGAGGCATGGAGCGATCCACGCGGGCGCTCTGGGGCCTGTGCGGGCCTCGCGACGATCGCAGTGAGCCGCTCGGCGTTCAAGCGCAGCTCGTCATCCCGCTCGAAGACGCGTGGCGCGTGCGAGCGCAGCACCGCGAGCAGCGCTTCCGCCAGTGCGAGCCCCTTAGTGGAGTCAGCCTTCAGTTCGGTCAGCGCGAGAGCGAGCCCATCCCCGAGCAGCGATTCGATCACCGCGCCGATCGGCTCGCTCACAGCCAGCGTGGAGCGATACACTTCGAACGTAGCCCCCAGGGCCGCCAGTTCGCGATCAAGGCGTGCACTCACGATCTCGTCTGTACACCCCAGCTTTCAATTCGCTACGCCGAAAACCTGCCATGGAACCTCCCGGACTCAATACACAGTATTCCGAACCGGTGCTGCCGAACGGTGACGCAAATTGAATCCGAACACCCAAAACCTCTATCGGTCGTCCTCAGTCAGGCTCCGCGACAAATTGCGACAATCGTGAAGCTACGCACACGACCGCGCGGATCAAATACTTGACGCGTGTAACACCAGGCATATGATCGCGGCATTTCCCCACCAATGCGGCCCGGCGCACGTTGAAGCTTGTGGAAGAGTCTGGAGGATGTGACATGGTTTCTACGACTCGACGCACCCCACGATCTCTCGTTGCTGTTCTTGGAATCCTCGTCGCGATCACGTTCTTCTCGGCACGCCCCTCCTGGGCGCAGTTCACGACCGCGAGCCTCGGCGGCACGGTCATCGATTCGAGCGGTGCGCCGATCCCCGACGCGGCCGTCAACCTGCTGAACGTCGGCACCGGATTCACGCAAGACGTGCGAACAAGTACCACCGGCGCCTTCCTGTTCCCACGGGTTCCGATTGGCACCTACCTGCTGAGAATCGAAAAAACAGGGTTCAGCGCATACGTGCAGGATCAGATTCTCTTGAACGTCGACCAGGCCGCGAACCTGAAACCGATCACCCTTCAGATCGGGCAGGTTACCGATGAGGTGACCGTCACGGGCGTTGCCGAGCTGGTGTCGACTCGAACGGCGACGGGCACTCAGTTGATAGGCGTTCAGCAGATCGAGGAGCTTCCCCTCCAGGGGCGGCGACCGGAACGGCTCATGTACCTGGCAGCGGGCACGGTCGATCTTGGCCGCAATGCGTGTCGCATCTGCGGACAGGGAGGCTATTACCCGGGCGAAGAGACCGCCGGCGTGAACGGAGCCGGGCAAGGTCAGGTGAACTTTCAACTCGATGCAACCAGTCACAACGATACGTATCTGAACACCAGCCTCCCGTTTCCGAATCCCGATGCCGTCCAGGAATTCAGTCTGCAGTCGAGCAACTTCACTGCGGAGTACGGCAATGCGGGCGGCGGGATCGTCAATGTCGTCGTGAAATCGGGGACGAACGACATTCACGGGTCGGCGTTTCACTTCATCCGCGACGGCAGCATGAACTCGCGGCAGTTTTTCGCGCCAACTCCGGACACGCTCAAGAGAAATCAGTCGGGCGGAAGCTTTGGCGGTCCGATCATCAGAGACAAGCTCTTCTATTTCGGAACCTACCAGGGAACACGCGTGCGTGTTCAGCCCGAAGGGCTCGTACAGTTCGTGCCGACGGAGGCGATGCGTCGCGGTGATTTCTCCGCGCTACCTTCAACAACACGCCTCGTCGATCCGGTCACCCGGCAGCCGCTTGTCAACAATCAGATCCCGGCGAACCGGTTGAGTCCCGTCGCACAGGACTTTCTGAAGTACATCCCGCTGCCAAACGGACCGGACGGACGGGTCACGTTTCCCGGTACGCCGCTTCGCCAGATTGACAATCAGCTGATGGCGAAGGGGGACTACGCGGTCGGGAAGCATCAGATCAACGGTCGTTACTTCTTCACCGACTACGACGAGCCGGCGGCGATTCCCCTGGACAACATGCTTGCGGCGAGCAATCAGGCGAAGGCTGTCCGCGTGCAGAACGTGTCGATCAATCACACCGTCGCCGCTTCTCCGAACCTGCTGTTCAACAACACGTTTGGCATGAACCGTCAGCGCGGTGGGTCGACGTCGACCGCCCCGTTCGGATTCAAGGAAGCGGGTGCGAATGTCATCGGTCCCGAAGATCATCCCGCGATCGATTCGCCGCCGGAGTTGATCGTCAGCGTGACGGGAGGCTTCAGCATCAATACCAACCATCTCGGTGATTTCGATCGAGGCGATTTCACGTTCCGGCACGTCACGACCAAGATTGCCGGCGCGCATGAATTGCGCATGGGTGGTGAAGCCGTTCATGTGCGGAACCATCTAATCAACACCTTTCAGATGGCAGGTCGCGTGGCGTTCAATGGACAGCTGTCGGGGCATCCGATGGCCGACTTCATGTTTGGCAGAACGTCAGAGTTCCGGCAGGGTGGCGGCGAATTCAAGGACCTGAGAGGCACGCGATGGGGATTCTTCGTCCAGGACAACTGGACGGCCAGTCCGCGGATGACCCTGAACCTTGGACTCCGCTGGGATCCCTATCTGTCCCCCTACGATCACGAGGGCCGTGTCATTTGCTTCGACGGAACGTTGCAATCTCAGTCGGTGCGCTATCCCAATGCACCGAGAGGCCTGATCTACGGCGGTGACACACCCGATCCGGGATGCCCCAAGGCGGGAGTCGAGCCTGTCTGGTCGAACTTCGGACCGCGTGTGGGGTTGGCGTATCGCCTGACCAACGATGGCAGGACGATGGTGCGAAGCGGGTTTGGCATCTTCTACACGCCAGAGCGAACGGGTGCGAGCAACAGCCAGTCGAATACAGCGCCGTTCGGAGCGACGTTTACGCTGAACGACGCGGACTGGGCAGATCCGTTTGCGAGCAAGGGGCTGCCGAATCCGTTCCCGGCGCAATTCGGCCCCGATGTGCCCGGTCCCGAAGCCCAGTACGCGCCGATCAACAACGTGTCGTATTGGGCCCCGGATCGCAAGATTCCTCGAACGATGACCTACAGCGTGCGGCTGGAGCGTCAATTCCGGGGTAACTGGATGGCCGGCGTTTCATACGTCGGCAACAGAGTGGATCGAGTCAACGCCGGTCGAGCGGAGAATCCGGCGATGTACATCCCCGGCGCGTCGACGACTGGAAACACGCAGCAGCGGCGCATATACGCGAACTTCGGACCAATCTCCAGGACCGAGTCGTCCGACAAGTCGTCCTACAACTCGTTCCAGTTGAATGCCGAGAAGCGGTTCAGTCATGGATTCTCGCTGCTGACGAATTACGTGTTTTCGAAAACGCTCGAAACGACCCGCAGTCAGGATCCATTCGATCTCACCACGTTCGAAACCGCGATTCACACCGACGATATCCCGCACAACTTCAAGTTCTCGGGCATCTGGGAACTGCCTCGCGCGCCGTTGTCTGGCGTGACCGACAAAATCGTGAATGGCTGGCAGCTCAATGCGGTCGCCGTGTGGCAGAGCGGCTTCCCGTTTGGCGTCAGTGCCGGTCGCGACAACGCATTGAGAGGCGCCACCGACCGCGCGAACTTCAAAGGTGGCGAGAGCGCGCAGTTGAGTGACAGCCGGTCGCATCAGGAGATGATTCTGCAGTGGTTCGATACGTCCAAGTTCGAGCATAGCCCGACGGGAACGTTCGGCAACTCGGGCCGCAATATTCTGCGCGGGCCTCGATACTTCAATACTGACTTCGGCTTGCTGAAGCAGTTCCAGGTAACCAATCGTGTCGGCGCGCAATTCAGGGCCGAGGCGTTCAACGTGTTCAACAGCGTGAATTTCCGGCTACCCGACAGCAACCTTCAGTCGGGCGCGCAGTTCGGACGGATTACGGCGGTGGTTGCCGACAGTCAGCGCATCATTCAGCTTGGAGTGAAGCTCACGTTCTGATCGGACTGAAGAGCAGCACAGGAGAGCGGAATGCCCGCCTCCTGCGCTGTTCTATTTTCGAGGAAACCATGAAGAGCAAAATCGCCGTCACGCTGGTGGTGTCTCTGCTGCTGTTGGTGGCTGGGCTACCGGCTCAGGAGAATGGAAACAGCATCCCGGCCGAGGACCTGAGAAATACGGTCCTCTCATCGCGCACGCATTACAAGATGCCTGTCGTCACCAACCGCGAGGCGTGGCTGGAGCGAGCCGCGTTTCACAGAAAGCAGATCCTCGCAAGCGCTGGGCTGCTGCCGATGCCCGAGAAGACGCCGCTGAACCCCCAGGTTTTCGGCAAGCTCGAGCGCGACGGTTACACGATCGAGAAGGTCCTGCTCGAAACACGGCCAGGCTTCTATCTGGGAGGAAACCTCTATCGCCCCCGCGGACGCCAGGGTCCGTTTCCGGCGATCGTGTCGCCACACGGTCATTGGCATTACGGCCGGCTGGAGAACACCGCCGTGGTTTCGGTCCCCGGCCGCGCCATCAATCTTGCCAAACAGGGATTCGTCGTCTTCAGCTACGACATGGTTGGGCAGAACGACACCAACCAGGTGCCGCACGACTGGGAAGATGCGGGCCAGGGGTTGTGGGGCATCGGCTCGTCGATGGGAATGCACCTGTGGGACAGCATCAGGGCCGTCGATTTCGTCACCTCCCTTCCCGACGTTGATCCGAATCGCATTGGCGCGACCGGTGCGTCAGGCGGAGGCACGCAGACGTTTTTCCTGATGGCCGTCGATGAACGCGTCAAGGCGGCCGCTCCGGTGAACATGATCTCGGCCATCATGCAGGGCGGCGGATGCCAGGCGGCTCCCAACCTGCGTGCGGCGTGGCCCGATTTCAGCAACATGGTGGTCGGCGCGTTGATGGCGCCACGGCCGCTGCTGCTCGTTTCGGCCAGCGGCGATTGGACGGCCGCAACGCCAACGGAAGTGTTTCCTGCGATCCAGAGCATCTATCGGCTGCTCAGCGTGGAAAACAATGTCGAAACGATTCAGATCGACGCGCCGCACAACTACAACAAGGACAGCCGCGAGGCGGTATACAAGTTCTTCAACAAGACGCTGCTGAACAACACGGCTCCTGTGCCGGAACAGCCCTTCAGAGTCGATTTTCCCCATGATCTCCTGGCCCTGCACGGGCGGCTGCGGCCGGCAAATGCGATAACCGGGCTCGACCAGCTCGTGGATCTTCACATTCGCGAGGCGCGGGCCATGACCGAGCGCCTGCAGCCGCGCGACGCGACCTCTCTTACTGCAGCCCGTCACGCGTTCGCCGAGCGGCTCGGCTTTTCGCTGCTCGCGTTTCGGCCAAAGCCGGCTGAGGTACTTCACGAAAGAGTCAAGGAAGCAGTACCCGAACGGCGAGGGCGTCCTGATTGGCCGGGCCGGCAAGGGCGATCGAGTTCGGGCGGTATGGTTGACACCGGCGAAGGCGAACGCGCAAATCGCGCCGACGTTGGTCGTGCACCCCCAAGGCATTGCGGGCGCCATGAAGTCTGCGGTCGTGAAAACGGTTCTAAGCCGCGGCGGCGTGGTGATGGCGATCGATGCGTTCCAGACCGGAAGCGCCGTTTCTCCCCGAGACACCAGTGCGAGAGGCTTCACGAGCTACAACCAGACGAATGATGCCAATCGCGTGCAGGATATCCTGACGGCCCTCGAGTATCTCCGCAACCGTTCCAAAGCGCAGACGGTCAATCTCGTCGGGCTGGAGATCGCAGGTGTCTGGTCGTACTTCGCTCGTGCCATGGCCGGCGAAGGCGTGAACCTTGCTGCCGATTTGACGCAGTTCGCAGCAGACACGGACTCGGAGTATCTGACGAAGTTCCATGTGCCGGGATTGCGCAACGCGGGCGACTTTCGCGCGGCAGCGACGATGAACTCACAGGGACGGGCGCTCGTCTACAACGCCGGTCCACAGTTTCCGGCTGATTGGGCTCGCCAGGCTGCTAAAGCTGCAGGAAATGAACTGGATCTTCGAACCGGGACGGTTACAGAGGCCGATCTTGTGGCCTGGCTTGCGGCTCCGCAACGCCGATGATGCCACCCGCTATTGAGTGCCACGCGGCCCACGACGTCGATGCCTCATCACAGAGCCCCCTGACGCCACCCCGCAGAGGCCGTCACGCCGCGTCGTGCCTGTCGTGGCGTCGGGTTCTTCCGGTTTCCTCGGCGGCTCGGCGGCTCGGCGTCGAAATCACAAAGGGCAGCCAAGGACTCAAAGCAAAAGGCCCGCGAATTTATTAGCGAGCCTTGAACATGCCGGGCTGTGGTGTCACAAAGCGTCCAGCTTTGCCAAAATCAAACTGACATCTCGTCGGATGAGGCCGAGTTCGAGGTCGACCCGATTGAACCGTTCGTCCATCGCCTCGAAGCGGCTGTGAACCGCCACAAACTGCCGGTCGATCGAGATGAACCGCGCATCCATTGCCCCGAAGCGCGCGTCCATAGCCTCAAATCGCGCCTCGATCGCTTCGAAACGTGCATCGATCGCGTCGAACCGCTTATCGATGGCTTCGAACCGCGCATCGAACGCTTCGAACCGCCTATCGATCGCTTCGAACCGCGCATCGATCGCCTCGAACCGCCTATCGATGGCTTCGAACCGCGCATCGATCGCGTTGAACCGCCTATCGATAGCGTCGAACCGCGCATCGAACGCTTCGAACCGCCTATCGACCGCTTCGAACCGCGCATCGATGGCTTCGAACCGCGCGTCGATTGCGTCGAAACGCGTATCTTGGGCGGTGAATCGAGCGTGCACCTCCGCGAAACGCCGGTCGATGAGCTCGCCCTGCTCGCGAAAGTGTTGCTCCAGAGTTTTGCCATCCATCATGGTTTCGAGGACCGCCACTCGTCTTTCTAAGGAGCTCTCTGGCATGCCCCTCCCTGTGCGGAAGTCATGCCATGGTGCCCTTGCCGCGGGTTTCTCGCCACGGCTTCGGCGAGCCCCGCCGAAGCTCTAGATATTTCAGGAGCGAAGGCGGGACGACGGTAGCATCGTCGTCAAAGAAAAACAATGCGTCTACCGGATGGATCGCAAATTCTGCTCGCGATATCCGACCCTACGTACTCATCTGCTGCGCCGCGAAACTGTCGGAGTGTGTGGCTTCGAGACCATGCGCTAGCATTTCGCATGCTGTCGAATCCTTCAGGGTCCCCCCAGGCCTGGCCCGCGTGGGTCGTCCATGCGTACACCGCCACCGGCGCCGTCTGGGCGTTCCTGGCGGCGCAATCGGTTGTTGATAAGAACTGGCGCCTTGCGTTCTTGTGGCTGTTCGTCGCGGTGCTGGTAGACAGCACTGACGGCTGGTTCGCCCGGCGCGCCCGCGTCCAGGAGCGGTTACCGCAGTTCTCGGGCTCCAAGCTCGACGACATCGTCGACTACCTGACCTACGTGTTTGTTCCGGCGCTGATCGTCTGGCGTGCCGATCTCGTTCCAGTCGGATGGTCGTTAACTGTTGCAGCTGCGATGTTGCTGTCGAGCGCTTATGGGTTTGTCAGCGCCGATGCGAAGACACCGGATCAGTTCACCGGCTTCCCGTCGTATTGGAACATCGTCGTGTTCTACCTGTTTGTATTCGAGCTCGCGCCGCTCTATAACGCCACCGTTCTTCTCGTGCTGGCGGCACTGGTATTTGTTCGCATCGGGTACGTCTATCCCTCGCGCACCATGGCCTGGCGCACTGTGACTGTCACACTGTGTGCGATGTGGGGTGTGATGCTCCTCGTTCTCATCCTCCGTCTGCCGAATCCACCCCGGTCGCTGGCTTTGGTGTCGCTGTTGTTTCCGATCTACTACGTGACGCTTTCGGTCGTCCTTCATCGGAAACGTTCCGCTTTGTAGGTGAACGGCTAGGCTGTGCAAACGATACCGCTCCAACGCTAAGGCGCGAAGCCGCAAAGCTTTCTTTAACAAAGGATTCTTGGCGTCTTTGCGTCTTGGCGTTGAGACGCAAGAGTAGGCGTCAGCGTCGGTTCATCTGAGCGAGCTTTGCGCTCGGTGTTGTATCGGCGTCCAGATCTCCGAGGACGAATTGAATGCCCCTGAAGAAGAAGTCACTGAGATTCGCGACCGTGAAAAACGCCGGTGTATGGCCCAGTGCCGTGAAAAATACGCGGCCTTTGCCGTAGGTGTGGATCCAGCTGAGGGCGTAGTCAGAGTCGGGGCGCACGCACGGGCGAGCGCAGCCCCTTCCTTGATTCAAGTCGGTTTTGTCGATGTCGATGCTCATCAGCACGCGCACTTTGTTGCGCGAGAGGGGCCCCTCGACAAACCGGTAAAACTCGTCCTGATGGACGAATGACTTTCCTTCGAACGCGGCGACAAGCGGGTTCGTTGGGTCATCAATCTTGACAGTGGCCATCTCGGTCGGTTCGCGGTGGCTGCCCTCCACGGCGCCGAGCATCTCGCCGAACTCGGGCCAGTCCATCGAGGCGTGGCTCGTTCCGTGGTATCCCGCCAACCCGCCGCCTTCACGCACGAAACGACTCAACCCGGAGCGAATCTCCGGATCGACGAAGATCTGCCCGACCGTGTTGTTCAGGAAGACGGCGTCGAATTTCTTGATTCTGTCGTACTTGAAATTGTCGAGATCGTTGCTGAAGACGGCCTCGTAGGCGCCGGTTTTCGCGAACAGCTCGATCGCCATGTTCGCCGCCGGGATCGAGCGATGCCCGCCGTTCGCGCCACCATAACCAATGTTCGCGTCGTAGATGAGAAGGCGTCGGGATGCTTTCGGCGTCGCCGCAGATTTGCGTGGCATCGCTGCGGTAATCTTCTCCCGCTCCTCAGGCGTCAAGCGATCGGGCCCCTTGATTGGGATCCCCAGGGACATCTGCGTCACGCGCTCGCCCACAACAGGATGGACGGCCTTTTCGAAGCCTTCCAAAGAACGCGACATATCGGCGACGACGTCCGGTCCGCCGCTTGCGTCCACGGCAATGAACGAGAGCTTCAACTCCCGCTTGTAGATGTCGGCCAGCAAAGGAGCGATACCCGCAACGCCGCTCCCGAGCGCAACGCTCCGGCCGTTTTTGCCAAGCGCATGTCGATCGCTCAGCCTGAGCGCCAGCAACCGATCGTTGAGTAGCGCCACACCGTCGAGAGGCGCAATGCCCTCCTGCATCCACTTGCCGAGATCGCCATACGCCCCGATGCGCCGGCTGCGTCCTTGGAGCGACTCGAGCACAGACTTGGGGCTGCCACTCAAGGCCACATTGACGTTGTGCTCATCCGCAAGCTTCTCGATCGCCGGCCACGTCTTCGGCGCTTGCTCAATCACCAGCGTTTCCACACTCAGGCTCTTCGCGAACTCGAACAGTTTTCGAGCGACCTGCTCGTCGTCGCTGATCGCTGGAATGAAATACACCGGCATCCGCAGATTCAGCGTCGTCAGGCGGTCGCGGACAGCGTCCAGTTCTCCTGGCGCCAACCTGTAGTCGAGGTTTTTTGGAATCTGCGCGCTCACCTTCTGGGTGCTGTCGCCTTCGATGGCCGCCAGATCAAGCGCCTCGGCTTTGCGCGCCGCCTCGAAAAACGTCTCGTGCCGGAAGCTCCCGAGCGGCACACCAACCTGCCATCCAAGCAGCGACCCCACCGCAGTGCGAAGCTTCCGCCACGCCGGGACGCGAACCGATGCCGAGCCTCGGGCAGGAACGGCCGTCACCTGCGCTGGACTTGGTTGAGCCGAACCGCGACCACCGCTCGGAGTTCCGGCTGGTGCCTGCGCCAAGCCAATCGCCGTGGAGGCGATCGCCGCGACGATCAACAACACCGCGCGCATGACTACTGCTCCGCCGGACTGAAGGCCAGCAACACGTTTCCTGGACGGCCATTCTGAAATCCGGTGTAGCCCGACGTGACGTACACCATGCCATTCACGATCGTGGCGCCGGCGGAACCAATTGACCCGCCACGTGCCTTTACGCCGTTGACGGTTTCGAAGTCCTTCGCGGTGTTGTATTGCCAGATCGGTCGTCCATCGAACGCAGAGAACGCGCGAAGCATCCCGTCGAGCCCAGCAGAAAAGACGACTCCCGGAATCAAACTCACGGCCGCGCTGAGACCAGGATGGTTGGCCATCGATTCCTGCGGCGGTATATCCGCAAACCATCGCTCGAGGCCGTCCCTCAACCGGACCGCCACCAGCCCTCCGTATGTTCCCCTCATTGCGAAGTACGCCTGCTCTTCGTCCGCCGCGCCACCGAAGAGAATCTGCCCTCTGCTGATATCCGAATACCAGACCACCTTGCCTTTGTTATCGGGATCGAGCGCCCACACGCCGCCGGATTTCTGACCAGCCAGCACGAGCGTTCTGCCATTCGGTTGGTCGACCAGAATCGTCCCGGCGGAGAAATCCCAATCAGGATTCTCCGTTTCGTCCGGGCAGTAATAATTCTCTGGCCGGCCGCGTGCTGGTGGTCCCCCTCGCGCCGGCGGCGGGGGGCCTGGCCGACGATGGGCGCTCCGTGGAGGATGTCCGGCGGAAGATGGTCCTTGCGGGCATCCTGTGTGCCACACATCGCCGTGCATCGCCTGCATCACCCACAGAACTTTTCCACTGTTGATGTCCAGCGCCATCACGGCATTGGCTCGGCCCAGGTCGGGTGCCGAAAACGCGTTGCCGGTGGAGACGTAGACGGCCTGCCGCTTCGGATCGATCGTGACGGGCCCCCAGATGCCCGCGCCTGATGGTCCCAGAAACTTTATGCCCTGGTCTGTCTTTCTCTCTGAAGGTTCCTCCGGAATCGTGTACGTCTTCCAGATTTGTTTCCCAGTCGACGCGTCCAGCACCGCCACCATGCCCCGGACCGTGCAACACATGTAGTTGAAACTCGCCGACTCGGGCTCTTCCAGAGACGCGAGGGGCACGTAGACACGGCCTTCATAAACGGTAGGACTGGCGGTGATACGAGAGAGCGGATGTGGATCGATTCGCGTTTTCCACAGCAGCTTGCCGGTGGACGCATCCACCGCGTAGGCATTGCCGCGAATGTCGCCGAAGAACGCCGCCGTCTGGGTCGCCCCTCGCTTGACCAGACCGATCATCGGCGTACTGCGCAGTCCTGCCTGAGCCTGGAAGGACCAGTGCACGCACCCCGTTGCCGCATCCAGTGAATAGAGATAGCCGGAATCGGAACCGATGAAGACCCTGCCATCAACAACGGTCGGCTGGCCGTACGCTGAAGATGTCCATGGAAGTCCAAACGCCCACTTGAGCTCGAGCCGCGCGACCGCTGCCGGTCCAAACCCATGTCGTCTCAACTCGTCGGTGGCTCCAGACTCTTTCGGTCCGAGCCCGCCGGCCGCCCGCGCTGACTGGTAGCGATTGTTCTTCGTCATGTCCGGGCTCCATCCATTCCATGAAGGCGCGGACAGGTTTGCAACCGGTGGATGGGTGGCACACACGTTCGACATGGTGGTGGCGGACCCGGTTTCCGTGGATCCCAATCTCCTTCCGCTCACCCACTCGGCAATCGCCACCTTTTGCTCGTCCGTCAGACTCGCGGCATCAGCGTGTTTCTGCATGCTGCCGGTGGTCATCGACTCGTAAAGCTTCTCCGGCGTGAGTTGCTTGAGCATGTCGGGCGACATCGCTTCTTTGATGTCTTCTTTTCCATGACACGCTCCGCAGACATTTCCAAAAATCGTCGCGCCCGCTCCCTCCGAAGCTCTATCAGCGAACTCACGCGGTTGAGTGGGAGACGGTGCGGGCTGCTGCGCGCGCGCGGATCCCGAGTGGGCAAAGATGGCTAACGTCACGGTCGAAGAAACCACCGCCAGCGCGATTGCTTCAAACGTTCTCATCTTGGTTTCTCCACTTCTACGGTCGCCGCACTCGCCACTTGAGCGCCTTCCGGCATCTCGCTCGGTCGCGGCCGCGATCTCGTCATAGTCATCCGCCTGCTCGATCGCGCAGGCGGCCCTCTGGTCTATAACGGTGCAGCGTATCATTGCCGCCTGCTTCTAAGGTCACCAATTCTGCTCTCTTGCGAACAGTCTCCGTCAAACGGGAAAGCCCATAGCGATACCCCGAGTTCCCTGCTAGACTCCGCGCTTCCACACTTCGGTCAACAACCAAAAAGGAGAGTTCTATGACGCGTTGGCCCTTCGTCGCGTTAGCCGTCGTTGCATCTGCAACCGGACTTTCCGCTCAGATGGCGGAACAGGAAGTTGCCAAAGTCGAACAAGCCCGAATGGAGGCGCGCCGCAAAGCGGATTCAGTGGTGCTTGCCAGTCTTTCATCCGACGACATCCTCATCGTTGGACCTGGCGGCCAACTTATCGACAAGAAAGGCGCCAGCGCACTCGCCGCAGTACCGAAGATCGTCGCCCGCGACGTCAAAACGCAGATCTTCGGCGACGTGGCCGTCGTCACAGGGATCCAATCTGGCGTGGGCGCAACTGGCGATCAGGAGCAGCGCTTTACGCGCGTATGGCGGAAGCAGAACGGACAGTGGGTCAATGGATTTGGGCAGGTCACGAGCATTACGACAACGCCTGCGGCGAATGATGGGGCGGCGGGGAATAAGCAAGTGGAGCCCACCAAGTGGCCGGAAGGCAAAACGCAGGACGAGCGCGACGTGCTGCGAACACAGCGCACGCTGAACGAGTTGTACGCCAAGAAAGACGCCGCTGGCTACTCACAGCTGACCGCCGACACCTTCACTCGTATCACCAACGGCGCGGCTACTCGCGCTGAGTTTCTCAAGGTCGTCGCCGGCACACCCGATCTCAAGCGTGTCGAGTCGAACAACTCTGACTTTCATTTCCGGTCCTATGGCCCGATCGCGGTTCTGGCGTACATCGATAAGGCGGTCGGCGGGCCAACGCAAGGTCTTCGCATGACGCGAATCTTCGTCAAGCAGAATGGCACGTGGAAACAACTCGTGACTCAGTTCACGCCGATCACGCAACAATAAGGAGGGGAACGTAGAAATCAACGACGTTTGCTTTGGCGCTGCGCCCTCGCCGTCGTGGTCGCGTTGGTCTAGGCTTCAACCACAGAGAACACAGAGCATCTTTTTCAAAGATGATCTCTGTGTCTCTCTGTGGTGAATCTTCGTGGTACGTGGGGCCGACCTGTCCGCCGTCGCTCGCCTGATTCCTCGAGCTATCGGGACCCGCCGTAGCCATAGCGAAGGCGGGAACGTCGACGTTAGGTACTTTGGGGCGCTACCGACTACTGACCGCCGACTGTCGACTGTCGACTGCCGGCTATCGACTGCCGACTGCCGACTACCAGCTATCATTCAAACCGCTCCATCCCCCTCGGCTTCCACACCTTGCTCGACTCTGGCCGCATCAGATACCGAATGAGCGCGCGTGCGTCGTCGGGATGCTGGGCTCTGGATGAAACGGCGATCGTCGTGTCGATCCACAGACCATACTCTTTGGGCACCGGGCCAACCAGCTCGATTTCCTTGTACGGAAGAATCTGACTGATCGTCTGAATCGCCATGTCGCCTTGACCGGCCGCGAGCGCCTGACCGCCTTCGCCCTTCGTGCTCGGCGGCGCGTTCACGCCGGCAAACTCGGGCCGCTTCAGCATGTCATCGATGATCGTCGCGACCATGGTGCGCGACGCGGGATTCGAGCGCATCACTGCCTTCGCGCCCTTCAGCGCAGCGATGAATTTCTCGGGTGTCGAAATGTCCGGCTTCGGTGCGCCGGCTTTCACCGCGAGACCCATCCGGTTTCGGCCGAGCGGTATGAACTGCCCCATCACGCCGCCCTCGAGCGCGAGCGACGTCATCAACTGGAACGGAAGCACGATGACGTCGGGCGGAGGCGTCCGCGTCGTCATCTCCTGGACGATGGTGCCCATGCCGACCGTATTGATCCCAACCGTCTTCTTGGTTTCCTTCGCAAACTCTGCCGCGATGTCGGGCAAGCCGGAGCTGAAGACGACACCAGGGGTAAGAACCCTGATGTCTGCGTTCGCGTAATCACCGGTTGTCGGCGAAAACACGGGCGCCGCCGGCTTCTGCTGACCAGCGAGATTGGCGACGATGATGCAGGACGTGAGGGTCGCGAAAGCGACCACATGAAAGCGGCGCATGTGCGGATCCTTTCTGAATCTTTGCTGCCGTTCAGGTTTTAGGCGGGAACAGTGTAGCTGGATTCGACGAGCAAGGCACGCACCTTCGGGACGACCCTGGTGCCGTACAGCTCGATGCTGGTCATCAGCTTCTCATGCGGTAGTGTGCCGTTGCTGTATTTCAAATCGAAACGCGAGAGGCCGAGCTCCGCCACCGTTCGCGCGATCTTCGCCGCCACTGTCTCGGGCGAGCCGACATAGAGAGCGCCGTCAGGACCCGCTTCGCGCTCGAAGTCGGCGCGGCCACGCGGAGGCCAGCCGCGCTCGCGGCCGATCCGATTCATCATCGCCAGATAGTGCGGCCAGAGCTCTTCTTTCGCCTGGTCGTCCGTCGCCGCAATGTGCCCGGGCGAGTGGACTGCGATCGGTTGCGGCTCCTTTCCGAGCTCCTTTAAGGCCCGCTTGTACAGATCCACATACGGCAGGAACCGCTTGGCGCTGCCGCCGATGATGGCCAGCGTGAGCGGAAGCCCATGGCGTGCCGCGCGCACGACCGACTCGGGGCTGCCCCCGACGCCGACCCACGTGCGCAGGTGCCCGCTCTCGACCGGTGGGTAGACGGTTTGATTCGTCAACGCGCTGCGCGTCTTGCCCGACCAGGTGGCAGGCTGCTGTTCGATCAACTTGACGAACAGATCCAGTTTCTCTTCGAAGAGTTCGTTGTACTGTGAAAGATCGTAGCCAAAGAGCTGATACGACTCTGTAAACGAACCTCTGCCGAGGATCACTTCAGCACGTCCGTTCGACACGGCGTTGAGTGTGGAGAATCGCTGAAATACTCTGACGGGATCATCGGTGCTCAGGACCGTCACCGCCGAACCAAGGAGAATCCGCTCGGTCTTGCCAGCGATGGCGGCCAATACGACCTCCGGCGCGGACACCGAAAAATCCGGGCGATGATGCTCGCCCACGCCAAACGCGTCGATGCCCAACTGGTCGGCCAGGGCGCCTTCGGCGACGACGTTGCGCAGTGCCTGCGCCTGCGTCACCGGGCGACCGTCGTTGTCGTATACAACGTCGCCAAACGTATCGAGACCCATCTCAACCATCGTTTGAGTATGACGCACTCGGACGTCGCCCGGATTCACTTAGAGGCTGTATCAAAACCCTCGGCGGCGCACTGTCGCGCTTAGCAATTCTAAGCGGATTCGTAGTCACTACGGCTTTACTCAGGAGCTCCGCCGCGATGGTCGGTGATATCGGCCGGAGTTCCGCACCAGAGCCGATTCAGCTCGCGTTCCTCAGCGCTTCGTCTTCAGAAGGGTAGTCGAACTGGTGCGGCGTGAAACCGGTGGGCGGGCTGGCTCGTTCCCACAGATCGGCGTCACTCGATACGTATCGGCTGGGCGTTAGGGACGGAATTCACAACTGGCTGATACGCAGCGTATTGACGACCGCGGCTCAGCTGCGTGGTTTGTCCGTCTGTGTCTTGTTGTCGTCCAGCCGCTTGATCGATGCCTCGACGCGTTCGATGTACTCGCCTACGCGCTCGGAACTCACGTCCCACCAGGCGTCAGGAGAGAGGCTGCGCAGCTCGTCGAGATCCTCCTGCAGCTTGTCGATGCGCGCCTTCGTATCCTGCTGCTCGGTTTCCAGCGCGCCTTTTGCCTTCGTTTTGTCGAGCTGCTCTTCCATCGCGTCCAAACGCGCGCGCAGACGGCTCACGAACGCGTCGCGCCGCTCTGCGAATCCTCCGGCGGTTCCGACCGGCTCCGCTTTCTCCGTCGGCTCGGGCATCGTCTTCTGTTTCGTCAACCGCTGAACGTCAGCCCTTACGTCGCTGACGGACCGTTCGAGGGCACGTTCGTGCCGTTCCCACCAGTTCTCCTGAGTCGTCGTCTTCAAATCCGCGACGGCGGCCCGGGCGTTCTTCACGTCCTCCTCCACCTCTTCACGCAGCCCGGCGGTCGCGGTCCGCTCCCTCGTCTTTACTTTCGTCTGCATCTCGGTCCACTGGCTCTCGAGGTTGGCGGCGCGCCGTTCCAGTTCGGCGGCTTCTTCGCTACGCTCGCGCTGTTCGGCAGCCTGCTTCTCGGCAGCCTTCTTCTCGGCCGACTCCACGTCTGCTCGGCCGGACTCGACAGGAGGACCCGTGTCGCAGCCCACGACGGTCAGACCTGCTACGACGGCAACGCTCGCCAGAAATGTGCGATACATCGTCTCCTCCAGTCTGCATTAAAGAGCAAGAGGGATGCCAGTCAGCCGCTCATCGAGATAGCGCTCGGTTGGTGAATCGACACTGGCCGCTGGCGAACTCCCTCCGTGCGTATATCGCGGGTAATGCATCCCACCAATTCGAGCATCATCAACTGCGATAATAGGTGAGGCTGGACCGACGATGCTGTTGCGGGAATTTAGTTTCGGTGCGACAGGCTTTCTGGCGGCCCTTCATGGGGGTTAGTCCCCTCCTGGCGCGCCATTTCCACGGTTCAGGCCCGAGCGCGCCATCCCTGCCGGTGTGAAGCCGGGCTAAGGGTCATGACCGATGCTTGGAAATGCGGCCCGTGTGGCCGGGCTCACATATGCGCGTCGACGAACCAGCGAGACGGTCGCGCCCTTTCGAAAGGCGAGGCCCTAGATTCCCTGCGGCGTGGTCTTTGCACTCACATCGGCGCGACGACCAGTGCTGTTCTATTTCTGGCCTATCCAAGCTTCAGCACCGCGAGTGAGATCGGCGCTGATGCGAGAGTGCGCTGGTAGCTCGGCGATCGGCAGCGAGCCGAGACCCTGAAAAATGAGGCCATCATGACCAAACCCATGCCTGTCGAACAAAAAGAACGCGAAGCCGAAACAGCCGAAGCGAAGAAGAATGAAGGTTCAGGGACCGTGCCGAACGTAACACCAGGTCAAGCTAAGGAGGGTGAGACGAAAGAGACGAAAGAATTGAAAGAGGCCATGCACCAAGTCGAAGAGGAAAAGGGCGACTGGGCGAAGAGTCGCTGAGGAAAAATGCCCAGCGGCTGAAGCTCAGTCGTCCGGACATCTCTGAATCGATCGCTAGAGGAACTCCTCAAACATTTCTGCCGCTGCACCGGGCTCATGCTCACCGCTCGAGGCCATACGCACATCCACTCTTTAAACGCGCGAAGAGTGTTTTCGGCAACCTTGGGTATCGATGACATCGCGGACCAGTGAACAGCCGTCCAAGGGTCGCGCGTTCTGGCATGATTTTGGTTCGCGAGCTGAATGAGCGATTTGGAAACGGCTTTGGTATAACGCGTTTTCCGGTCACGGCGTATGTCGCATCGCTCGCGATGGTTCGCGTCCGCCGCCTACTTCCATCACTGCTCGTTATCGCGCCCCTCTTGCACTCCGCGCTAAGTGCGCATGGAAACTCCACGCATAGCGTTTCGCGCAGGACGCATCTGGACGCGAATTATGCGAGCGACGCGCGCCAGTGCGCTGCCGGCAACTGCATCGTGAGCAGGGGACGGGGCGACCGGGGCGTCGCGTGTCGCATTGCAGACGCGGCCTTGAAGCGATAGAAGCCCTCCGCGGAGCCTCCCGCGGGAAACGCCACACTGTGGCGTTTTCATCGCACTGAGCAGCGTACCTGCGACGCCACGATCGTCAGTCACGCTTCTCGGATGAACCGCGTCTGCTGAAGCGAACCATGTGAGCGACGCGCATCAGTGCGAAGCCGGCAACTGCATCGCTAGCCTGGGGACGGCGCGACCGGGGCCAGCGTGTCGCATTGCGTACGCGGTCGCGGGGCGATAGATGCAGTTGCCCGCGTCGTCGAACCTGGTTCGCGGAAGCAGGCGTGGTTCATCCGGGAAGGGTTACAACAGACGGCGTCGCCCGCACGCTGCTGAGTGCGAAGCGGAGCCTCTGCCCGCGTCGTCGAGCTGGTTCGCTGAAGCAGTGAAGAGACCATAGCCGACGTCCGCCTGCGGGATCATGCGCGTCAATTGACCGCGCACGGCAATGAGGGACTGATCGCCGAACAGCGCGCGCGCGCCGTAGCCCGTGGCATTGATCAGGGTGTTTTCCTTCAACCGCGCGAATTCATCCAGGGCGTGGAATTCTGCGATCTCGATCTTGCCGCCATTGGCACTGAAATCCGCGAGCAGCGTTCGAGTGTAGGCGGTCAGATTGAACATGAGTTGACTATTGCGCCGCAACAAACGCTGACCCAGCGGATGGCTGCCGGGCTGAACGGCGCCTTGCGGAATCAAATCGCCAATCAACTCCCGCTCCAGGTCGGCGAACGCGGGTCTGCCGTCAGGCTCGCCGCGGCGGCGGTTGTTGGCATCATCGTAGACCGAGTAGCTGTCGATGAACTCCACTGGTGTTCCCGCCAACCCGAGGAAGCTCTGATAGGTGTGAAAGGACAGGCGGGCCATTTGCTCCCACGTCTGCTTGAAGGCAGGCGTGGCATGCGCCTCGAGACAAATGCGCGAGTCGGGCGTGTAGAGACCCGTCGCCAATGATGAGCGCACAGCGGGCGGCAAATCCTTCCGTAATTCGTGTGATGCGATCAACGCTGGCGCGCAGCGGTGACAGCTGCAACGTGGGTTGGGCAGTTGTGCGAATCGAGCCCGGCGCAAGTCGACAGGCATCCAACGCGCCCAGCGCTGCGACGGCACCTGCCCCCGTCAAGAAGCGGCGCCGTCCGATCAATTTTTGCATTACCACCTCCGGCGGAGATCAGATTGTAAGCGTGTTCCACCGCTTCCGAATTGCTGTCAAGACGCAGCCGACCTTCCAGCCCGGGAAGGTGACGCGCGCTGTTGAACAGAACCGAGAAGTAGAAGTAACCTGTTCTGCCCCCAACCTCCACGCTCGCACGCGTCTTACTCGAGCTGCGGCTCGAAAGACCGGCCGTCGTGACAGTGGCGGTGACAAGAGTGAGGACGTGATGGCCACACAGACTGTCGAACTTCAATATCTGACCGGCCTGCATCGTCGGATTTTTCGCAACGCCCGGTTACGCGGCAGTTGGAGTGCAAATGGGCACTACGCGACCGATTGGACAGAGTTGCCGATGCAGGAGGTTGTCGGCGAAGACGGCTGCCCCATGTTCAGGGCGTCGGTCGCCCTCGATCGCGCCGATCAACAAAGAACCTTCCGATGGGGTGTCGTGCTGGACGGCCCGCAAGGCAGCAACTTCTGGGGCATCCCGACGGAAGTGCACGATGTCGATTCCGTCGAGCGCTACCGCGAGTTTCGACTCACGGGCGGCGCGACGCAGCTCGAACGCTACTACTTCACATTCGGCCGTCGGCTCGGCGCAAACAAACACTTTACGCCGGGTAACCCGGTCCCCGGCCTGCGGTTTTCGGTCTGGGCGCCAAATGCGCAAAGCGTCGACGTCGTGTTCGGCGACCCCTCGCGTGGCTACATCGCCGACAACGGCACGGGGATCGATGTGACGAAACCGGTGGTCACGCTGATTCGGTCCAGGGGCGGCATCTGGGAAGGCTGGTCACAAGGCACGTTCGAAGCCTTCAAGAGCCTTCCGTATATGTATCGCATCGTCAACGCGCAGGGACACACGGTCTACCGCACCGACATCTTCTCGCGCAGCCAAATCGGACGGGGTGCGACCAATCCGAATGTGGACGCGTGGCCGGGTACGGTCGAGACGCTTGACGGCACTGTCAGCTGTAGCGTGGTGATCGATCCCGATGTCGTGCGCCGGGGATTTGCGTCCACGCCCGCGAATGCCCAGCCGGATCTCATCCCGGCCGAGGAATTCTGGTCGACAGAGTTCACGCCGGGCGTACCGGTCCCGACGCGGGTTGCCGATCTCATTGTTTACGAGCTGCACGTCGGCTCGCTCGGATTCGGCAACGCCAGTTCAGGCGATTTGAGCGATGCGATCGCGTTCCTCGATCACCTCGTCGATCTCGGAGTGAACGCCGTCGAACTGCTGCCGATGGCCGAATTCTCCGGCAACATGAGCTGGGGCTACGGCGACACGCACCATTTCTGCATCGAGTCGAGCGCCGGAGGGCGCGACAAGTACCGCCACTTCGTGCGCGAGTGCCATCGGCGCGGCATCGCCGTCATCCAAGATGTCGTCTACAACCATTACGACCACAAAGCCGAGCGCGCCCAGTCGCAATACGATTCGACGGCACCCAACGAAAACATCTACTACTGGTACGAAGGGTCACCGTCGAACTACGCGTCACCGAACGGCGGCTACCTCGACAACGGATCGACGGGGCGAACGCCGCGATTCTGGGAAGACGTCGTGCGCCAGCAATTCATCAGCAGCGCCGCCTTCCTGGTCGAAGAAATGCACGTCGACGGCTTCAGGGTCGATCTGACACAGGCGATGCATCGCGACAACTGGCTGCACGCCAACGGGCGCACGATCGGCAGCGCGAATCTGTTCGGGCAGAAGCTGCTGCGCGAGTGGAGCCGGACGCTTCACATGATCCGGCCAACGGCCATGCTCATCGCCGAAGACCACACGGGATGGAACGCAGTCACGAAACCGCCGGCTCAAGGCGGGCTTGGATTCGACGCGACATGGGAGGTTGCGTTCTATCACAGCCTCGTCGGCGATTCCGAGATGGCGGGTGACCGGGCGCACCTACTGAAGAGGGCCGGATTCGGATCGAACGAGCCGCTCCGGATGGACTCGTTCTCGGGTGCCCTGTATGCCAGTCGTTACAATCGCGTGGTCTTCCACGAGTCCCACGACGAAGCCGGAAACGCGGGCGGCACGGCGCGGACGATCGTGGTCGCCGTCAACGATGCGCCGCTCTTCGGCGCCACGCGCACGTGGGCCGAGGCGCGAGCGCGCGTCTGCTGCGGATTGTCGCTGCTCTCGGCGGGCACGCCGATGTTCTTCATGGGCGAAGAAATCGGTGCTGAGCGGCGCTACACCTACAACAACTTCATGGCCGCACGCGAGGACATCATCGGCGAACGTCACGGAAACGGGCGCGCGGTGTTCCGGTTTTACCAGGATCTCATTACGCTCGTCCGCAGGCTTCGCTCGATCCGCACCCAGAACATCGACATCGTCCATCAGTCGAATGCCAACCGCGTCGTCGCATTCAAGCGGTGGACCGGCGATGAGGAGTTGCTCGTGGCTGCCAGTTTGAATGACGCAGCCTTCGCAGACGGCTACATTCTCGCGAAGGACGAGCTGGCGATCCCGGACGCCGGTTGGAAGGAGATCTTCAACAGCGACAGCGCGAGGTACGGCGGCCGAAACATCGGTAACCTCGGTGCTGTGGTCGGCTCGAACGGTGGCCGTTTGAACGTGGTGATTCCGGCCGCCGGCTTCGTGGTATTCGCGAAGCAGTGAACGGAAGGCGGAAGTCCTGATGGAACGTTTGTCGAGACGCGACTACAACCGGCAGTTATGGACTCGAGCCGCGGCCGGCATCGGCTGGAAACCACACCTCATTTCGGTCGCCGCCGCGCTGGTGGCGGGTGCGATTCGATATCTCATCAGCGGCAGACCGTTTGAGTCAGCGTTGCTCTTGAACATCGGCATACCGGTCGCGACTTTGATCGTCATCGAGCTGGCCATCTTCTGTTTCAGACGATTTTTCGCCGCGCCTCACGAGCTGTACGAACAACAGCTCCAGAAGAACATCGAGCGGGATGCCGAGATCGTCGCCCTTCGAGGGGCAGGTACTGAAACTCCCGACGCCCCGGTTGGTGCTGACGTATACCGTCGAGTCCGTGAAAGGCTTCGAAGACGAAGTGTCGAATCCCCAGATCCTCCTGCACAACGAGGGCGACACCGCAGCGGTTGAGGTGCATCTCGATGCATTGCCGTTGACTCAGCTGATTAAAGTGACATTCGCGTCTCTGCAGCGCATTGGTGCTCAAGAGACGGCTATCCTGGCGCCACGAGTTGAAATCAGGACTGACAGCGGCGGGTGGGAACTGAACCACAACGAAAAACACTTTGGCCTGGCCATTCAACGGGCGCACGCCGAACTCGTACATCGCAACGTCAAAACAGAACACGGTTCACGGCGCTGGCCGATGACGCTTCGATACTACGACGCAGGTGGCGCGTCCTATACACAGAACTACGATCTGATGCTGCACGTGCCGACCATGAAGGCATGGACGGTTTTTGTTCCGCCCCCGGCGAAGCCATAAACAATCAGCATTCCTGTAAGGGAAACGCGGACACATTGGGAGTACAAACCAGCAGCGGCTGCGGGTGTGCTTGACGCAGGTCACGAGCGAGATCAGAATGCTTCCGCACCCAATGGAACCGAAGCCACCGCGACATCGAACCGAATCGATGCCGTTGCAGACCCGCCGTCCGGTCGCGCGCGCTCGCCCGTTCCCGCCGCCACGCGATTTCAGTTCGCTGTCGATTCGCGACCTGCTCGATGCACGCGATGCGTACCACGTGCATCTGTCATCACTCGAGAACGTGTCGGCAACCGCGATCGGCCGATTCCTGATTCATAAAGAAGACTGGTACTTCGATAATCCCCCGACCAAACGGCGGCCAAAAGATGTTCCGCGTATCACCGACGCCCGAACCTTGGCCAATTCCGCGGTGCGTCCCTGGTCGTGGCCTGCAGTGCTCGTATTCGTCCGGCGATGGCGCCAGCCGTCCGAGCTGGGCAGTCAGGTGGTTCCGAGAACGCTCTACTTGCCCGATGGACGAGTCGTTCCCACATGCGTCGTTCTCGCGGACCCGGACGAAACGCCGCCACCACCGGCGCCCGGTCCTGTGAATGTCAGCAGCCTCCTCGGCGGTGGCTACGCCTGTTTGCGCGACCACCAGGGCGAGCGGAGTGTCGGAACGTTCGCGTGCCTCGTTCGTAGAGCCGGATCCTATTTCGCCTTGACCAACCGACACGTCGCTGGAGGCGAAACAGAGGAAGTCAGCGCCGTTGTTCGCGGCGAAACCCTCGTCATTGGAAGAACCGCGAACATCGCTGTCGATCGACTGCTGATGACGACGGTGTTTCCCGAGTGGGCCGGCTCGCGCACGTATTTGACACTCGATGCGGGCCTCGTCCGGATCGAAGATATCCGCGACTGGACTTCCCAGGTCTTCGGTATCGGCGAAATCGGCGACCTGTTCGACGCGACCGCGCAGACCGTTGGTCTGGATCTGATCGGTTTGCCGATGCGCGCGTTCGGCGCCACCAGCGGTGTCGCCGAAGGCGAAATCCGCGCCTTGTTCTTCCGATACCAGTCGCTCGGCGGTTTCGACTATGCCAGCGATGTGCTGATCGGCCCGAGAGCCGACGAGAAAAGCGCCGGAGCACCGCCACTGACCCGTCCCGGCGATTCAGGATCACTTTGGTTCTACGATCCGCCTCGCACAAGCGCCGAGCTGGAGGATCCCGATGATCTCGGTGAACGCGAGCTGCCTGCCGAGCGCCGTGAGCATGCGCGTGCCCGTCGCCTGCGGCCGGTTGCGATGCAATGGGGTGGACATCGTGTGCTGATGCCCGATGGCTCGAGCAGCACATTTGCGCTCGCGAGTTTCCTTTCGACCATCTGCCGGAATCTGGACGTTGAGGTCGTCCGGAATTGGAGCCTCGGTCACGACGAGTATTGGGGAAAAACCGGCCACTTCGCCGTTGGCTGGAAGGCTTGCGATCTTCTTTCGGGAACGCTGGGCACGCTCATGCAGCGCAATCAGGCTCGGATCGGTTTCGATGACGTCCGCCTGGGTGAGGGTTCCGAATTCCACATGGGACGCGGCGAGTACGTGCCTCTGGCCGATGTCCCCGATTACGCCTGGTTACTGCCACGTGGAAACGAGGGGATGCAACACTTCGCCGACGTCGATATCCGCGACATCAACGGCGGCACGAATATGCTCCAACGTTGTCATGACGACCCGGCGAATATCTCCGCGACGTTGTGGAAAGCGTACTTCGATGGATTTGCCGCTGCCGGGGTCGGTCCCGAGCCGGGAACGCTTCCATTCAGGGTATGGCAAATCTGGGAAGCGATGGTCACCTATCTGCGCAACGGGGACGTCCGTCGATTCGTCGCCGCGGCCGGTGTGCTCTCGCACTACGTCGGTGACGCATCACAGCCGCTGCACTGCTCGTATCTTCACCACGGCAGGCCGCCGATGCGCACGCGCAATGGTCGCAGGTATCCGGTTCCGTACGAGAGTCCACAGTTCAGGGAGTTCAAAAAAACCGCGCGGGCGAAGATACACGCCATTTATGAGCAGCAGATGTTCGAAGTCGACACCCTGGCGCTTCTGGCTGACGTCAATACGAAGCTGCAGGAAGCGGCACCAGCCCCGCCGAATATCACCAACGGGCATCAAGCGGCGACGGCGCTGATTGCCCTGATGCACGGCGCTCACGATCGTCTGAGTCCTACGAGCATCATCAATGCGGATGACCCTCAGCTGGGACCGACGGCTCGCGCAGAACGGCTCTGGAACAACAACACCATTCGCCGCGCCACAGTCGCCTCGATCGCTGAAAGCGTTCGGTTGCTGGCAACATTGTGGCGAACGGCTTGGGATCAGGGGAACGGCAACCTGTTGCCACCAACTGCCATTCGCACTTTCAGCGAATCTGAGCTCGAAGATGTGTACAGGGGCGAGCACGACACGTTTGTCCCAAGCCTGAGCCTTGACGAAATGGTGCAGGCCGGCACCTTCGAGCCGTGATGGTTGGAACACTCACGATGTTTTCAAAACCACACAAGAGTTCAAGAGATCAGGAGGCCCGTCTAGTCAACGACGTCTCTCTTGCAGTTTTTTGATCGCTGCCGTTTGACGCAGAGGCGCCGAGACGCTGAGAACAACGGCCGGGAAGACACCGCATCGACTTCGCGCCTCGGCGCACACGAACGAGAGGAGGTACGAATATCAAGAGCCAGAAATCAGCCGCTCTTGTATTCGTGCCTCCTCTCGTTCGTGTGTGGGCCGCCGACGCGGCCCACGAAGTCGATGCGAAGGGCTGCCCGTACATTTGGTGCGTCGTGTCGTCGTGTTCTTCCTCTGCGGCTCAGCGTCTCTGCGTCGAGACAGAAAAAGACCTTGCAGGCAAACTACCACAATCGGGAAACCCTCTAGATTAACCACATTCAAAAACTCTCCTCCTGACCTCCTGATCTCTTGTTTGAATTTTTCTCTGGCGGCTCCGCGTCTCTACTGAGCTGGCTTACTTGCCAATTCGCGTTTCCGCTGTTCGATGATCCGCCAGGGATCGTCGGGCTTCTGCCGCCAGTCCACATATCTCGCGAGGTCTTTGAGCGCCAGCACCGTGAACGCCTCGTCGTGGAGATACTTCATGTATTCCTCGAATCGTTCACGCGGTGTGTGCACCCAGGGATGTTCGAGATCGGGCGCACCATGAAACTGCAGAATCGCAATTCTTCCGTTGCGCGCCTGCGCCGTCGCGCGCGTGAAATTATCGAGCGTCCAGACCGGACGTGCGTCGCCAGCCGTGGGAAGCAGCAGCGGATGGTCGCGACCGGGTTCGTACGCCACGCCGTTGCCTTCTTCGTACGGGTATTCCGGCGCACCTCCCCGACGCGCGAATCGGATCCCGAATTCCTCCAGGATCGGAAACGCGGCCGGCTCGATCGCATTGCCGGGGTACGCAAACGACACCGGCGCGGGAATACCGTAGCGGGCACACTGCGCGTTGATCGCCTCGATCTGCTCTCGAAGCCCCGCGAGGCTGTCTTTTGACACACCCTTGTGGTCTCTGGTGTGGTTTCCGATTTCAAATCCCTCGCGATGAAGATCGCGAATCTGTTCCCAGGTGAGGTAATCCTCTTTGTTCGTGCGGAACGTAAACCCTTCCGTGATGAAAAACGTCGCACCGAAGCCGTACTTCTTCAGGAGCGGCCGGACCACCGTGAAATGACTCGCCTTCGAGTCGTCGAAGGTCAGCACCACCAGCTTGTCGGGTATGGATTGGGCTGACGTGGCCGCCATTCCGGCGACCGTTATCACTGAGAGGAGACAACCTGCCACTCGCACGAGATGTTTCGGCATCGACTAACTCCGTTCGAACAGCTCGCCAATCGGCTCGCCCTTGCCATCATTTGTCACGTACACGGGTCGCTTTTCGGCGAGATACGATGTGTTCGGCGCGATGCCGAGCGCGTGGTAAATCGTCGCGTGGAGGTGTTCGACGGGCACGGGATTTTCGATGGTTGTGCACGGACGCTCGTCGGCCGTCTTTCCGTAGAGCGTGCCTTTCTTGATCCCTCCACCGAACATCACGATCGAGCCGGCCGCCGTGAAGTGTCGATGCATGCCGTAGTGCTCGGGCGCGCTCATCACGTCCGGCGTGTTCGCCTGGTCCCGCACTTCTTTGCCGACCTTCCCCTCGGTGAGCGCATCGCGTCCGAATTCGCTCGCGAGAACCACGAGCGTGCGATCGAGCAGTCCCCGCTCTTCGAGATCGAGAATCAGTTGCGCGAGCGGCGCGTCAATCTGCTCTTTCATCGCCTTCGCGCGCTCGTGACCACGCTCGTGCGTGTCCCAGTACCGGAACGGGATGTATTCGGTGGTCACCTCCACGAACCGGGCCCCGGCTTCGACAAGCCGGCGGGCCAGAAGACAACCCTGACCAAATCGGCCGGTGTTGTACGCGTCATACGTGCGCCGGGGCTCGAGCGACAAATCGAAGGCTTTCGCCGACGGAGAGGTCAGCAGGCGATCGGCCGATTCGAGCGAGCGTATGAGTGATTCCCGCTGAAAGTCTCCGGCGTATTGATAGACCGGCTCCTTCGCCAGCAGTTTTTCGTAGAGCTGGCGTCGGCTCAGGAATCGTTTGTCGCCGAGCTCCGCCGGAGGACGAACCGCGGCGGCGGCATCCTGCGGGTTCGTAATCAGGAACGGACCGTGTTCCGACCCGAGAAAGCCGGCCGTGTGAAAGGCCTTCAACGGCGCACTCTCACCGCCGATTTCCATGTTCTGGCCGATTGAGATGAACGCCGGGACGGTTGGATTCTTCGGCCCGAGCGTTTTCGAGATCACGGCGCCAATGTGCGGCATCGCCACCGTCTGCGGCGGCACGTACCCCGTATGCCAGTGGTACTGGTGGCGTGAATGCAGGATGTATCCGAGATCTGGTGCCTGAAATGTTCTGATGATCGCGCCGCGGTCCATGACCCTGGCGACCCGTTCGAGCCCCTGCGAAATCTTGATGTTGTCCACCGCGGTATCGATGCTGGGGAAGGTGCTCAGCACGTCCTCTGTGCGAACCCCCGATTCGAACGGAGTGTACCGCTTCGGATCCCACGTCTCGGTCTGAGCCATGCCACCAGCCATCCAGAGCAGGATGAACGCATCGGCGGTGGCGTTCGGGCGGCCTCCCTGTGCGTGGAGCATACGTGGCTCGCGACCGAACAGCGCCGAAAGCGTGGCGGCTGCCGTTGCACCCATGAATCGTCTTCGTCCAATGACGTCGTTCACCATGACAGTGCTCTCAAAAAATCAGCTGGAACTCGGGTTTCATCAGCACAGCCCATAGCAGATCGGCGAGCCCTTCGGCGGACATACGGCCGGGGCGAGTCGAGTCGGTCAAAGCGGCTATGGCGATCGCCTGCTCTTCGGCAGATGGTGGACGTCCCAGGGCATGCCAATACACCCGTTCGACAACCTGCGTGGTCTCAATCAGCCGCGGCCCGGGAGGCAACGGTGTTCCGGGGGTTGGCGGTACCAGGCGATCCATATCGGGTTCGGTCCCAAAGATCAGGAAGCGCCCGAGGACATTCTCACCTTGCGCAAGGGCCGAGACGTGTTCGAGTCCGGCCACACCTCGCAGCCTGGTAAAGCCACCATCGGCGATGTCGTACACAAGTCGTGACGGGGTTTTGACACGCACACCAGATGTGAACGACTCGCCGTCGAGCACCACTGGGCCGAGCGCCGTGCGGACGACCGACTCATCGAGCGGCGTGAGATCGTTCAGTGGAGTCACCACATCGTTTCTCCCGACGAGTTCAGCGCGCGCCCACACCGCTTCTGCCTTGTCAACAGCTGTCGAATTGGCATCCTGCACGACCAGCCACAGCCGTGTCGCACGAGACACGTCGACATCGAATGGAGCCGGACCGCTTCGCGGCGGTGGCGGTGCTCCAGTTCGGCTTCCGCGCACAATGATGGGCGCGACGAACAGGGCCGCGGGAGGACGCGGCAGCTCACCCAGCATGTTTCGGGCGCCACGAAGCAGCCACTTCGCCAGCCGTTCACCATTAACCAATTCGAGTGCTTGAAGCATCGTCGCTGTTGTGTTGCGCGTAGAGAACACCTGGTCGCGAATCGGCCGGCCAAGCGCGCGCGCCAGCGGACTGGCCGGCGTTTGCCATTCGCGTGTGTACCGTCCGGGTGGAGGGCCTTGTGGAACCGCCGCGTTTGCGTTTCCGCCGCGCGCACCGAAGAGCCGCCACATCCGGTTGACGAGCGCGGGGCGACCCTGCCGGCTGGGGGCAGGAGGTTGATACACGTTCCAGTCACCGGTGATGGAACCGATCGCGTCACCAAACTGCTCTGCCGTCAGGCGCCTGACTTCAGGGCCACGAAACACGTAGGCACGAAGCGGCTCGCCGACTTGAGGTGCCGCTCGCATCTGATAGGCCTTCGACGCCACGATCGTCGCCAACAGCCGTTTCAGGTCGTACCCGCCATCCACGAAATCGCTCGCGAGCCAATCGAGCAATTCGGGGCTCCACGGCAAGCCGTCCATCTCGTCAGGGTTCTCGACCAAGCCGCGCCCCAGGAGCCGGTGCCACATGCGATTGACCATTGTCCTTGGCAGGCGGCCGTTGCGCGGATCGAGAAAGATGGCCGCAGCCGTCTTTCTACGGTCGGCCAGCGACCGAGAACGCGGGACACGGTTGAGCTCGGGAAACAGGAACGTCGGCGTGGCATAGTCTTCTTGCGCCACTTCGCAGCGATAGAGACGAAGGCGATCCTCTTCGGAAAAGAAGCTCGCAAGACCGTACGCGTCCTTCAGCTTCCACTTGCTGATGAAGCTGTCGTGACACGAGTTGCACTTCAGATTCAGCCCGATGAAGATCTGCGCGGTGTTCTGCGCCGCCTGCATCGCGGGCACCTGGCTCGCATTCACTTCGCCGCGCCAGTTGACGCCGATGAGGAAGCCATCAGGATCTTCAAATCGTCTGGGATTCAGCAGCTGCTCCACCCATCGGTTGTAAGGCACGTTCCGGGTCAGCGCCGACAGCAGCCAGGTGCTGATGCTCTTCCGTGATGAGGTCTCCGAGTAGTAGTTGACCCCTTCTTCGTTCCGCAGCAGATCGTTCCAGAACGAAATCCAATGCTGTGCGTACTTATCCTCGTCAGAAAGGAGATGTTGAACGAGTGCTGTCCGCTTGCGCGGGTTTCTGTCCGCCAGAAACGCCGGGAGTTCTTCTGGAGGCGGCAACAGTCCCCAGACATCGAGGTAGACGCGCCGGGCGAACGCGGCGTCGCCAATCAGCTCTGGTTGTGGACTGCCCTGCTCAAGCAGATATTTCGCGACGAGTCGATCGACCGGAGTCGTCCAGTCTCGCCAGACGACTTCGGGCACCGCCGGACGCACGAGCGCCAGCGGCGCCTCCCACTTCGGCCTCGCTGCGGAAGACGTGATTGTTTCGCGCGCGCCTTCGTCGATCCAGCGGCGAATCGCTGCGATCTCACCGACAGAAAGCGGCGAGCTCTGCAGCGGCATCGCCGGTGCGACCTCACCCGTGATTCGTTGAACGAGGAGACTCCCGCCCGAGTTGCCTGGGCGAATAGCCGCGCCGCTGCGGCCACCCTCGAGCACGTCGGCGTAGCCGGCAAGCGATAGTCCCCCCGAACGGCGCTCGGCGCTGTGGCAGGTCAGGCATCGTCACGGCAAGAACCGCATGTACTTCTTGTTGGTAATCGATGGTTGGTAGTTGGCGGCCGGCCTGAGCGGCACTTGGCTCTGCCCGCATCACGGCCCACACGCTCATCACCCACAGGCAGGTCGCCAGCGCGAGAACCAACCTTATATAAGACATCCGCGATCGGCGGGACAACCTCATCGTGGGCTCAAGCGGTACTCAGCAATGATTTTCGAGTAATCGGCGTCTGTCGTGCCATCAGCGCTCAGCGCCGCGAGCACCCGCCGAGCCAGTTGACGCTCGGTCGAATCAACTGGATTCTTTGCCTGCGCCGACAGATCCATCCATCGCTGACGAAGCCGGTTGAGTACGGCGAGCCGCGCATCCGACGAGAGACGGGCTGCCAGAGACGCCACTTCACGAAGAATCGATTCCTCGCGCTGATCTTCGTCGCGCTCCCTGTCCAGCGCCGCGCGAACACCCTTTTCGCGTCCAAGCTCGGCTGCTCGGCGCTTTTGCGCTGAGACGTCTCGAAGTCCGTCAAAATCGTCAGCGATCGCCTGAAGGGCGCGATAGGTCCCCTTATCAGTGTCCGTACCGACAGAAGCCATACGCGAGGCGAGGAGCCTATCGATCTCGGCCTCGTCGCGGGGTTTGAAACCGGCCTTCATCGCGTGCAGCTCCATCCATTCAATGGCCTGCATCGCCAGCTCACTCGACAGCCACACATGCCCACCGTTGAAGATCACAAGGCGATGAGGAGTGGTGAGCGCACGATCGAGCTTGCGCATCTCCATATGATTGAAATCGTCCGTTCCAGCCGTGGCGAAAAGGGGAAACGAGAGCGTCTTTCTCAGATTGGTGTCCGGGTATCCGGCGCTCGACGCGATGACGCCGGCGATTTCTTTTGACGCCAGCGCCACGCCGAGTGCCGTTCGCGCTCCACCGGACATGCCGGCCAGATAGACGCGCTTGGGGTTCACCGCCAGTTGCGCCGCCACGTCGTTCGTCAATGCCGCCAGGACTCTGGGGAATTCCATCCCGCCATTGCGCGAGTTGTTCGACCCGACGACGATGTATCCGTATCGTTCGGCTGCGGTTTTATAGCGTTCAACGGGAACACGCCCGCGGCCGCCGGGATCAAACGCGAAGATAACCGGCCACGTGCGGGACGGCGTGTAGTCGGCGGGAACGAAGAGCGCGTAGCTTTGAGTCGGATCCGCGATGCAGGTGACACGGTCGATGATCTCACCGGCCCGCAGATCCTGCGCGAGCACCGTCGAACCGGCAAGCAGCCAGAGTAACGCAAGCACAACGGCATTACACCACAAATGTGCTCGTTCAAAACCACTTGACGATCGGCATTGGTCCCGCTAGTGTTGCCCTGCGCCCCCAGCGTCGTCGTGGCCTTCTCCCAGGAGGATCCATGCGCCGTTATTTTCGCTCCGCCGCTCTCCTCACAGCTCTTCTGCTTGCCACGGTACCTATCAAAGCCGACTCGATCGTGCAGGGGGATATCGCAGGAATTGAGCTCTGCCCGAAAGAGATCTGTACGCTTGCCGTGTTTGCCGGTGAGTTCGACGGCCAGGTCAATGGGTTTCCGCGGCATGGAGTGTTCCTGGCAGGCATCGATCACGTGCTGCCGCTTCCAGTCGAGGAAGATGACTTCGTGGCAATTACGGGCGGGGTGTGGATCATCCGCGTTCCGTTTCGCACTATTCGGGGCGTTGTCCTCCAGGGGATATTGACGAAGAACGCAGACGAAACGTTCGAGGTCGACATGAATTTGCTCGTGACAGGCCCAAGCGTGGCTTTGACGACGTTCACCGGCACGCTGCGTCACGACGTCTTTCCGCCGACGATCGACGGGACGATCGAGTAGTTTGAAAGGCCTTCATCTCGTCAAAACCTGGGGAATCCCTGGAAATTTCCTGTAACCCTCGCTGGGCATGATCTGTATTGTTAGGCGAGGAGTCCCACGTGTTCAGTCGCCTCTTCCTGCGCGTCTTCATCACTGGTGCGCTCGGCTGCCTGAGCCTGAGTGTTGGCTGCGACACTGGGCCTTCCTCTCCCTCTCCCCTCGCTTCACGCCCGTCATCTGGTCCACTCACGACCGACCCGGCGGCCCCTCTGAGCGCCACGGGGGTTCGCCCCACGCGAGGTCTGACGATTGGTGAAAGCGTGCGGGTCGAAGGCACCGGATTCGTGATTGGCTCAACCGTCATGTTCGACGGCGTTGCGGCGAACACCGTGCTTTTTGTCACCAACCAGGGCATTGTTGCGACAGCCGCGCCGCATGCGATTGGAACGGTGGACGTCGTTGTGACGAACCCAGGTGGCCAAAGTGCGACGCTGACACAAGGCTATACGTTCGACGTCGTTTCTCTTGCTGTCAATTCGGGGCTTGTCAGGACCGGAGACCAACTGTCCGTGAACTGGGAAGCTCCCGGACAGCGATCGAGCCTGGACTGGATCGCGCTGTACAAGTTGCGGGAGTCCAACATTAACTACGATGACAGTTTGTGGCAGTACACAAAGGGCGCCACCTCCGGTACCTACACACTCAGAGCACCCGCCACCGGCGAGTACGAGTTTCGATACCTGCTCAACGACGATTACACCGATGTCGCACGGAGCGGTCCGATCACGGTGAGGTGACCCAGCGCCGATAACTCCTTCGAACATGGTCGGCAGGGTCTTGCTCGCTCTCATCGCCTTCGCTTTTTCTATCCTTCTGGCTCGTTGGTTCAAGGAAGGCAACTACTACGACCCGTATCGGGGACGGCGTCATTGTGGTACCCCTCCCTCCGCAATCAAGGATTGGTCGTACACCAGTCGCACGTCGCGACCGACCGATGTGACCAATCTGAATCGCTGGCTGGACGAGCATCCTGACCAGGCGAACAGATTGTTCGGCGCGTTCTGCTGGACGGCACTGCACTCGGCGGCGCGATTCGGCCGTGAAGATCTGGCTGAACTGCTCGTCGCCCGCGGCGCAGATGTGCGTACACCCGACGAGCCGAGTGGCAGCACTGCGCTCCATCTGGCCGCGCAGTACGGCCAGGCAGGGGTCGCGAGGGTGCTGGTGGCAAAGGGCGCCGACGTCAACGCAAAGACGAAGCACGGAAAGACTCCGCTGCACGACGCGGTCGACGGTCTTGGTGGGACCTCCGATCTGGAAGGTCGCGCCAACGTGGTGCGGCTTCTTCTCGCGCAGGGCGCCGATGTCAATGCGCCCGAGCATGGAAGCAACCGAACTCCTCTTGGCCACGCCGCCGCATCATCCGCCAATCGGGCCAACAGCGAGCGGATGACGCAGCTGTTGCTCGCCGCCGGAGCCAACCCACGGACCACAGACTCGCAAGGCGACTCTCCGTTACATCAAGCCGCCTCTCACGGCAATCTCACCGCAGTGCAGCGCCTCCTCGACGGCGGCGCCGACGCGAACGCTGCCGGCAGAGACACCACACCACTCGGAGCGGCCGCTTCCCGTGGGCACGTCGAAGTCGTGGCGTTGCTCCTCAGCCGAGGCGCAGATGCCAGCCGCTCTGTCGCAGGGTCACGCCTCGGAGGAGATGGCGCACCATTGGCGATGGCGTTTCTGCAAGGACGCAGCGATGCGACAAGGGATCGTGAGACACGCCGGGTCGAGGTTGCGACGCTGCTGCTCGATCACGGCGGCAGGATCGATACGCGCGACCAAAAGGGCACGACCGTGTTTCACATGGTCGCGATGCAGGGGAATCTTGCGGCCGTCGAGCTCTTTGTCTCGCGTCGCCTGCCACTCGACCCTGTTGATGCCACAGGCCTGACGCCGCTCCATCTCGCAGTGAGCGAAGGACATATCTCGGTAGCGACCGAGCTTCTCGAAAACGGGGCGAACGTCAACGCCAGAGCCGGCAACGGGATGACCTGTACTCGACTTCGCAGGAAACGATCGCGAAATGGACACCCTCGTGCGTCGATATGCGAAACGGTAAGTGGCGCGCCACGATCGCGATGACTGTGCTGCTCGCCAACGGATCCGTGCTGCCTGGCTGTGGCGAGCGGTGTCAGAACGCGGATCCCGTCCGATTGGCGGCGTTCGAAGCGGCGTGGCGCGGCGACACCGAGAGAATGCGCGGCCTGATCGCGCAGAACAGCGCCTTGGTAAACGCACGGGAGTGCCGGCCCCCGCACAATCTCGCGAGCTGGCTCATCGCGTGGCAGATGGGAGCGGGCACCACCTCGGTGCTGCACGTCGCGGCGCGTCAAGGGCACAGCGAATTCGTCAAACTGCTCCTCACCAACGGAGCAGATGTGGACGCGCGTGATGGACTGGCAGCCTCACCCCTCCATCTCGCCGCACAGTATGGACATGACGAAGCGGTCGCCCTGCTGCTGGCGGCCAAGGCCTCGGTGGATGCGCGCAAGAACGGCGGACTGACGCCTCTACACCTGGCCGCGGCGTACGGCCGTTTTCCAGTCGTCAAGCGGCTGCTTGCGGCGCGAGCCGATGTGAACGCCCGTGAGGGCGGCGGATGGACACCTCTCCATCGTGCGGCGAGCGAAGGTCGCGAGAACATCGTCCGCGTGTTGCTTGAGCACGGCGCCGACCCTCTGGCCCGCGACGAGCAGGAATCGTCGCCGCTCGAGTATGCAGTCCAGAACGGAAATCTTCGGGTGATCGAACTGCTGACGCCAAAAGGCGTCCCTGTCAGCGGGGAGGGAGATGGGATGTCGGCGCTCGCATTGGCCGCTCGGGACGGCGATGCAGAAATCGTGCGCTTGTTGCTCAGCAAGGGTGCCGACGTGAATGAGCGCCACAAGAACGGCCAGACGCCGTTGCAATTCGCCATCAATCAGTATCCAGAGGCAGGCGGCGATGATTGGGCGAGGATCAGGAACACGGATCGGCGACGCGTCGTGGAGATGCTGCTGGGCTCTGGCGCCGACATCGAAGTGCGAGGGCAGGACGGCAACCGGCCGCTGCACACGGTGGCGCTCTTTGGGCACACCGATCTCACAGCCCTGCTCGTCACGCGCGGTGCCGACATCAATGCCCGGAACGATTGGGGCTGGACGCCGCTGCATTTCGCCGTCAGTCAAGATCAGGCCGATACCGTCGACGTGCTGCTGAAACACGGCGCCGACGTGCAGGCCAGGAACAAAGGCGGGCGGACTCCCCTTGGCGAAGTGTCCCGCAACCCGCGGATCGAGGCAGCGTTGAAAAAGCGCGGTGCGCAACAGTAACGCAGCCGCACGTCTTTACACTTCCGTTTCGTCCCTCGCGTCAGCGTGACGACCTCAAATCGACCTCGATCGCATGTTTGGCATTGTCGTCCGCCGAAAAGAACTCGGCTGCACCGAATCCAAACGGTCGCGCGACCAGCATTCCTGGAAGACTTTGAACCTTGGTGTTGTACCCCTCGACCGCTCCGTTGTAATAATTGCGAGCGAAGGCAATCTTGTTCTCGGTATCGCGGAGTTCGTGCTGGAGTTGCAGGTAGCTCTGATTTGCTTTCAAGTCCGGGTACGCTTCGGACAGCGCGAACAGCGTGCCGAGCGCGGCGGTTAATTCGGCATTCGCTGCCGCCGCCGTCCTCGGGCCAGCTGCCCGCGTCAAGGCCGCGCGCGATTCGACGACGCGCGTGATCGTGTCGCGTTCGTACGCCGCATAGGCCTTCACGGTCTCGACAAGATTGGGAATCAGGGACGCCCGGCGCTGCAGCTGCACGTCGACAGAGCTCCACGCCTCCCGAACTCTGAGACGGGCCCTCACAAGGCCGTTGTAAATGACGATGACAACGGCGATCGCCGCGGCCGCAAAGACGAGGGCCGTTACCAGCTTCCGCCTCCGCCGCCGCCGCCACCGCCACCGGATGACCCGCCACCGAAACCGCTGCGGCCCGAACCGCCAGGGGTGCTGGTGAGCGCACTCGAAACGGTTGATGAAAACGAGTTGAGATCGGAAGAAAGCGTCGACGGGTTGAAGGAGGAACTGCGGCCGACGTACCAACCAGCTGCCGATGGCTGGTTCGCAATGTCGCGGAACGCGCGCGCCCATCGATCGACGCACTTGAAAACGATCGCGAAGGGAAGGTATTCAGCGAAGATGTTGGCGCGTTCTGCGAACTCCTGCTGTCGCGTCTCGGCGGTCTTGATGTACTTCGCGAAACCGAGGCTTCTGCGCATCATCTCACGCCCCAATGCCGTCCGTCTGGGCATCGCACCAGAAAACATGATCATGAGAACGCCCGCAAGGGCGATTGGCAATCCCAGCAGACCAGCACCCCAGACCTGCCCGAAGAGCGTCGCCAGCCAGAAGCTGCCGAACGTGATGACCACCCCGGCAACGAGGTACACCTTCCGGACCGTGTCGGGGTTTCGAACGAACCAGCGGCGCTGGAGGGCATCGGCGTAGAGGGCTTTCTTTATGCCCTCGAGGTGCGTGTAGAACTTCTTCTTGAGCGTCGAAAGCTTCTGTGACGCGATGACGGAGCTATCGTCCGTCGACGGCGCGCCGGCAAACAGACCGGCAATCACCTTCTTCTCGAACGCGAGCAACGTGTCATCTGCCGCTTTCAGTTGATCGAGCCGCCAGTCGCGCGATCCGAACCAGCCTTCCTTTGGAAGCTCCGTGATTCGCAGGTACCCTCGCACCGCCAGGTCGATGATGGTCGCGGTCAAATCGCGCACATCCGCGCGCTCGTCCAGCAGCAGCCCGACCTGAGCGGGACGAAGCGCCTCAGGCGGCTCGAATTCCACGCCTGAGGTCTCCGATCCGAGCAGCGGTACGATCTCTTCCTCGGGCGATGTCGTGAGGTAGTACTGCGACACATATCGGCGGTCGCGGCCCTCGCGCCACCACAACGTTCCAAACCCGGCGAGCACGCCGACAAGCATCACCGCGAACGACGCTATCAGTGCGGGCGAGCGATCGAACAAGGGGCTGCCGAATAGAGGATTGGGCAGCAGCGCCGGTCGCGGCTCGGGCACGATCCCCTTCCGGACGCCGACGACAACGGTCATCTGCTCGTCTTCGCCGAGCTGCCGCGTCGTCGAAAATTCCGCCTCCCCTTTGTCGAACCGCGCGCTGCACGATTCCGTAGAGCCGGCCGGCCCCTGGAAACAAGCCACCCGCTCCACGCCTGGTTCGGGAAGGCGCACCGCGACGGAGGTTGCGGTAATCGGCACCGGCCAGCTGCCGGTGACGTTCCAATAGAGTTCGTCGTGGTCGGAAAAGCTATTGAGCGCGTTCGCGATGGTGTAGCTGATCTGGTATGACGCGCGACCGGTGATCGTCCGGTCGGGGTCTCCGATCTTGAAGCGCAAGAGCGACCCCTCCCGGATGGTTTCGACCGACAGCGGGGCGCCATCGGCTGTCGTGACGCGTTCCAGCTTGATGCCGTACTCGCGAATGTTCGACGCGTCGTACGCCAGTCGATGGCGGATATCGCGAAAGATGCCGTGACGCTCGAGACGTCTGAAATCGACGTCGATGTGTTCGACGAAGTGCAGCACACCGTCGCGCCCGACGTCGATCCGCACCCGCATGCGATCGATGTTCCAGCCCTCATCGGCCGCGAGCGGCGAGAGGGTGAGTGTCAGGATGCCGAAAACGAGGATGGGGCAGAGACGGGATATCACGTGGCCAGATGGCGATGCTAACGCGCGCACCGTCCGCTGTAAAGAACCGGGCGTGAAGTTCCATTGGGTTTCGACGGCACACGCATTGCAGTTCGAGGCGGCAAGTGGGGCGTACGAATTTAAGTCAGCCCTCGTGGCTCCGCCTCGCGGCGGTCCTTGTCATTTTCGCATGGGCGCTGGCCGCCTGGAGGTGGGCTTCGAGCTCTGCGGTCACCTTTGAGGAGTTAGCCGCCTGGCTTGCGCCACATCGCCATGCCTGGTACGCGTTGCCTGTCGTGGTGCTCACCTTCGTAGTGCTCGGAGTGGCAATGGTCCCTGTCATCTTGTTAATCACGGCTACCGGTATCGCTTTTGGCCCGCTACTGGGACCGGTGTATTCGATGGCGGGATGTCTGGCAAGTGCGTCAGCCGGCTTCGCGATCGGCCGCTGGATGGGCCTGCAGCGTGTGAGACAACTGGGCGGTGAACGAACGACGCGGATCACCCAATTGCTAAAACGCAACGGCACACTTGCCGTCTTTCTCGTTCGCAAGGTGCCAGCGCCCTTCACGCTTGCGAACATCATCATCGGGGCATCAACGGTCCGCTTCAGCGACTTCATCGTCGGCACGGTGCTCGGCATGGGTGCCTTCGTCGTCGCGCTGGCCGGGTTCGGCTATCAGTTGACCAAAGCCTTGCACGATCCGTCGCCTGGAACATGGATCGGCGCGGCGCTCTTCGTTGTTGTGCCGCTGACGCTCGCGTTGCTGATCAACCGCACATTCCGACGATTGAGGGCGGCCGAGTGATCGGCGCGACTTCACCTCTCGAACGTGACCGCGGCACACCCCCGCCAGCGGAAAGGATTATCCAGCCCGGACGAAACTGCTGGCGGGTCGAGCGCGCGTCCCGTTTTTATTGCATTCAGGATGCTGCCGACTACTTCCGCCTGGTACGGCAGGCGCTGCTTAGCGCACGTAAGACCGTGTTCAGTCTAGGCTGGGACATTACCGCTCACACCGATCTGTACCCGGACGCCACGGTGCGGGACGCGCCGACGCGCCTCGATAAGCTCCTCGCCCATGTGGCACGACGGAGCCCCCAACTTCGCTGCTTCATCCTGACGTGGGACTACGGCGCACTCTACACGCTCGAGCGCGATCCGTTTACACGATGGCGTCTTGGATGGCGGATGCCCAGAGGTGTTCGATTCGGCTTTGACGATCACCATCCAGTGGGCGGCTGCCACCATCAAAAGATTGTCGTGGTCGACGATCAGCTGGCGTTCTGCGGCGGCATCGATTTAACGGGCCATCGCTGGGACACGAGCGCTCATCGTCCGGAAGAGCCAGCGAGGACGACGTCGCTCGGCGAGGCATACGGGCCGTATCACGAAGTGCAGGCTATGGTGACGGGACCTGCAGCGACCAGCCTCGGTGTGCTGGCCCGCGATCGCTGGCGTGCGCTGGGAGCGGACCGGATGCCGCCCCTCGCCAGCTCCGCCGAGGACCTCTGGCCATCGGACATCACGCCAGATCTCACGGACGTCGACGTCGCTATCGCTCGCACAATGCCTGGATCCGAATCGCGTCCGGCCATCCGCGAGTGCGAGGCACTGTTCGTGGATTCCATTGCCATGGCGAGGCAGACGATCTACATCGAAAGCCAGTACTTCACGAACAACAAGCTGGCCGATGCGTTGGCGGCGCGGCTCCGAGAGCCGCAGGGCCCAGAAGTTGTGGTCATCTCGCCAAAGGAATGCCACGGCTGGCTTGAAAAGACGACGATGGGCGGGTTTCGCGAGGGCGTATTCCGGCGGCTGATCGCCGCAGACGAGCATAAGCGTCTGCGGCTCGTGTATCCGTCAGCCTCGCGCTCGCGCGATGTGCCGACATTCGTCCATTCAAAAGTGATGATCGTCGACGACGTGCTGGCGCGTATTGGGTCGGCCAACTATTCGCATCGGTCAATGGGAATGGACACAGAATGCGATCTGGCCGTGGACGCCGGCGGCGACTCGGTCGTTCGCACGGGGATTCGCCACATATGCCACCGGTTGCTCGCAGAACATCTGGGCATGTCAGTGGATGACGTCGCACGCGTGATCCAGCGCACCGGCTCGATCGGAGCGCTCATTGACACGCGAGAAAGCGCCGAGCACACACTCGTCCGGATCGAATTGTCGGAAGAGGCCACACCGCCGTCGACGGTGCTTCAAGCTGCCGCCGATCCGGACGAGCCGATTGCGTTTGGCTCTTCGGTCGAATCCCTGGTTCCGGCGGTTGACGCGACCAGCGCGCGCAGACCCCTGTCCGCCTTGATTCTGTCGTCCGCCGTTCTTGCCATGGCCGCCATTGCGTGGACGTTTTCCCACACCCTCGACTCGATTCTGAAAGCGCCCTCATCGCTATGGATCGGGATAGGCGCCTTCGTGTTGGGCGGTCTTCTTCTGATTCCGCTTGAACTGATGGCGATTCTCGCGGGTGTGTACCTCGGCGCACTTCGCGGTGGATTCGTCGCGCTCATCGGGTCGCTCGCCGCGGCCGTCATTGGCTACGTTGCTGGCCAGGCGATTGGCGCGACAGGCGTCGCGCGCTGGATGAGCCAGCGATCGTACAGGTCGGTCCGGCAACTGGGGGCGCGAGGTGTTGGCGGTGTGGTCGCGTTGCATCTCTCCGGCGTGGCAGGCGCTGCGTCAATTCATCTCCTCTGCGGTGCGGGACGAATTCCGTTCGCGAGCTATTTGGCCGGCACACTAATCGGCCAGGCGCCAGCGATTGCGGCACTGAGTGGACTGGGCGGCGTGCTTCGCCACACGCTTCTGAATCCCACTGTGTCGAACGGACTGGCCACTCTCGGCGCAACGCTGCTCCTGCTCGCGTTGGCATACGGGCTGCGAGCGTTTCTCCTGATTCGTCAGTTTGGGTCAGCCGTGTCGGGTCATCGCGGCCGAGCGGAGTTCGGTTAGTGGAGCCTATACCGCCGCTCCGGGTCGCGACTTACAATGTGCACGCGTGTGTCGGGAGGGACGGACGTCACGATCCAGACCGCGTAGCAGCCGTGATCGAAGAACTGAACGCGGACGTCGTCGCGCTGCAGGAATTCACATATCCAGCCAGCGTTGCGCTGGAGACGCGCACACCCGTAGTCCTGACGACGCTCGATCGCTATGAGTGCGCGCTGGGGCCGACACGACAAAGGACGCCACACACCGTCACGGAATGCTTCGGCAACGCACTGCTCACACGCCATCCCATCGTGGAGGTTCACCGCATCGATTTGTCGATGGAGCGCCGGGAACCGCGCGGGGCGCTGGCGGCGACGATTGATGTCGGCGGCGTGCTCTTGCACGTGCTCGCGACACACCTTGGCCTTCGTATTTACGAACGCCGATTTCAGGTGCGGCAGATCCTGGACTATCTCGATTCGGTCCGAAATACCTTCGTCGTGGTGCTTGGCGACTTCAATGACTGGCTGCCTGGTCGGTCGGCCGCGCACATGCTCGATCGCCGTCTGGGGCGAGGGCCGCGGCCCGCAACGTTTCCAGTGTCATGGCCGGTCGTTGCGTTGGATCGCATCTGGGTTCAGCCCAAATGCGCGCTTCGACGAGTCTCGATCCATGCGAGCTCGACCGCCCGACAAGCGTCGGATCACTTTCCCGTGGTGGCAGATATTTGCGCCGATTGATGGCAGCTTTAAACCTGAACGCCCTCGTCGGAATTGCGCACCTCGTCTCACCGGCACGAGCCCTGCACGTCGCCCATGAAGTACCGAGCGCATCGTGCCGATGACACTGGTGTGAGGTATCGCAATGCCGCGTCAACACGAAGCCACGGCTGAGACACCGGCGCCAATTCTGCGCGCATACCGTCGTTTCCCTTCCAGCGAACTGCCGGGACTTCGGACGGCACGCGTGAAATGGGGCCCTGAAGTTTCGATCATCGACCTCTCGGTTGGCGGTGTGCGATTCGACATCCCGGGCGAGCTCGCTGAAGGCTCGACCGTGGTGCTGGAGTTCTCAGGCTCGTCGAAAACCGTGCTGCGCACGGCGCAAATCATGAGGTGCCATAGCCTTCAGGAGGGCGAAAGCACGGCACGATCGGAGGCGGCCTGCGCATTCAGGCGTCCATTTCCGGTTGCCGACTTCGCGGGCGAAACACTGCCCGCAGCACGCACAGCACAAACTGAGAGCGGAAACAACCACGCATGGCAGCAAGTCGTCGGCAAGTACCGGGACGGACGTCTCATCCGCGGCTACACCAACGACTTCAGCCCGATGAATCCGTACTTGCACATTTCGCCGACGCCAACCGCCGAAGGGTCGGAGTTTGTGTCGATGATGCACTTGGATGCGCTGTTTTTCGGGAATGACGCCCAGCTTAGGGACGTCGACGATGTCGAGGCCGCCGGGCCCGACGTGGTGCTCGCGGATGGACGAAAGGTTGCGGTCCCTCTGCCGAACGGCACCGAGATGATCGGGACGGCGCGCCGCTATTCTCGCAGCGGCGCCGGTTTTTTCGTGGACTCGCTCGACGAGCTCTCGGGCACCCTGAGCATCTTCGTCACCGCTGGCGGCGTTCGAAGCGTCAGATTCGTCTGAAGAGGATTCTTTCTTCACCACAAGCTATGTCTTCTTCGTTCTCCCTCGGTCACTTTGCCGGAGCAGGCGCCGGCCGCGGCTTGGTACCGGTGATGTTCACTTCGACGTAGATCAGATCTCCCGGGCCGGCGTTCTCGTTCGCATGGGTCGCGCCTTCAGCCACCGTGATGACATCGCCGGCCTTATAGACGTTGACCACGCTGCCGCGATGCTCGGTGAGTTGACCCTGCACGATGGTGATAATCGAAGTCCGACCAGTGTGGGTGTGGGGCGCCATGACTTTGCCGGGGCCGTATACGAAGCGCGTGACAGACGCGGCGCCGTCGGGCAGGCCTACCTCTGCCAGGCTCACCTTTGCCACGGTCTCCGATGCCGGTCGTGCCGACGCGGCCGGCTGCTGCGCTCGGACGTGATAGGCCCCCAGGCCGATTGCCATCCCCAGACAAATAAAAAGCACACCGATCGTTCGTCGAGGTTTCATCTAAAGCCTCCGTTGCGGGTTCATTTTAGATTCCGACGCATTCGCCGGTGCTGTCGCCCATTGACTCTACGGGCACACCGGCGCGATGGAGCATCGTGAGCAGCAGATTAGACAACGGCGTGCGGTCGGGACAACGCAGATGCCGGCCACCGCGAAGCGCGCCACACGCCCCGCCGACGACCGCCGCCGGCAACGGGAAGTGGTCGTGCGCATGACTGTCGCTCATGTTGCTGCCGTAAAGGATGAGCGCTCGATCGAGCATCGAGCCGTCGCCGTCCGGCAGCGCGGCGAGTTTGCCAACGAACGACGCGAACACGCGTGTGTGATAGTTCTGAATCCGAACGAGCTTCTCGATCTTCGCCGGATCGTTCTGGTGATGCGACAGCAGATGGAATGAATCGGCCACGCCCAGGTGGTCGAATGTCATCTGGCTGGTCTCGGCCGCCATCATGAACGACGCCACACGCGTGATGTCTGCCTGGAACGCCAGCGCGATCATGTCGAACATCAGATGCAGGCGCTCGGCGGGTGCTTCAGCATGTGCCACACGACGCTCGACATCGCGGACGGCATCCAAATAGCCGTGGAGCACCGCGCAGTCCGCCGGCCCAAGACGCTTTTGCAAAACGGCGGTATCTGCCGCAACCAGATCGAGGACGCTCGTTGATGTCTGAGCGCGTACGGCACGCTCGTCGACCGTCGCCTCTGGAGCGAACAGTTTGTCGAAGAGGCGGCGCGAACTAAATTCCATCGACCGCGGCGTTGCCGAGTCTCGAAACGAGATCGTCGTGCCGAAGCCCTCGCTGTAGTGCTTTTCCCACGCGCCCGCCGCAATCCTCCTGGGCTCTTCAGTCGCAAGTTCGATTGATGCCAGCAGCGTATCTCGGCCGAGGTATTGAGCCGCCATTTGGTCTGCCGTCATGCCCGCAGCGAGCGCACGCGCACCCATCGCACCTGACGCACCTGACGCACCCATCGCACCTATCGCACCTATCGCACCTATCGCACCTATCGCACCGGGATCCGTGCCCAAAAGCCAAGTGCCGGGCGTGATTGCGTGCACCGGCCCGTACGCATGTCGGTTTTCGAGGCCGCTGACGATCGTCAGTCGATGCTGGAACGGCGCGAGGGGCTCGAGGATTCTGCCGAGTCCACCGTGCGGCGTCCACTCGTTCATGATCGCCCCGTGCGGAAAGTACACGAACGCCATCCGCGGCACTGGCCTGGCGGCCGTGGCCGCCAGCGCCGTTCGGGCAGGTACCATGGCGTCGAGCAGAGGCAGCGCGATCGTCGCGCCCATGCCGCGCAGGAACGTCCGCCGGTCTAGATGTTTCTTCGAGATGAACATACTAGTGGCCTGAAGGACCTAGTCACCACCACCCGACCCGCTGGAAGGCATCGCGCCACCCATCGCGTAACGCACCTCCTGGGTCGTAATGAACTCGAGCAGCACGGGCTTGCCTTCCCTGGTCGCCCGAATGCCGTTCACGATTGCATGGACGACCTGCTCGGGCTCGGTCACCCGCTCGCCGTAGCCGCCCATCGCCTTGGCGAACTCGGCGTAATTACCCGAGATGTCGCATGTGCGGTACTTCTGATGTGACACCTTCATCGCCGCGTATTCGCATTTCATCCCGAAATTGTTCGACAGGATCGACATGATCGGAATCTGGCAACGCACGCACGTCTCGAAGTCCATGCCGGTCATACCCAGCGCCGCCTCGCCCCAATAGTTGATGCACAACTTCTCCGGGTGGGCGACCTTGGCACCCATCGCAAGCCCGAGGCCGTAGCCGAGCTGTGTCGTCTTGCCCCAACCGATGTAACTCAGCGGCGCCACCGACTTCCAGAACGGGATCAGCTCGTCGCGCGGGCTGCCGGCATCGTGCGTGATGATCGTGTTCGCCGCGTCCACCGTCTGCAGCAGGTCGTAAACGACTCGATAGGGTGACAAAGGCTTCGCGTTGCTCGTGAGGTACGGCATCCATTCCTTCAGCCAGGGTGCGTTTTGCTCCTGGATGCGCGCACTGACGCCGCGCGTGAGGCCGCGCGGCTTGCCGCGCAGCCGTTCACTGAGTGCCTGATGCAGCATCGCCAGCGTCAGCTTGGCATCGCCGAGCACAGGATACTTCGCGGGAATGATCTTGTTGAGATCGCGCTCGTCTACCGTGTTGTGGACGAACTGCTTTCCCTTGGTGGGCCATCTGATTGAGAAGCCCGGGCTGAAGCTCACCCCCACGCCGTACACCACATCTGACTCGTTCACGTGGGTGGCCAGCGCGCGCATCATGCTCGGCCCGCCCGCACCGAGCGCAAGCGGATGCGTTTCGGGGAACGCGCTCTTCCCTTCCATGCTCGTCCCGACCGGCGCCTCCAGCAACTCGGCAACTTGTCTGAGCTCGGTCCACGCTTTCGCGTAGTGCACGCCCTGGCCGGCATAAATCATCGGCATCTTCGCGTTGATCAATGCTTCGGCCGCTGCGTCGACCGCTTTGGGGTCGGGCGCAATCATCGTCCGCTTGGTGGGCTCGTAGTCGAGGTCCGCCGGCGTGCTGATCGACGGAATGTCGGTATTGAACACGTCGGATACTTCGACCAGACACGGACCGGGACGACCGTTCCGCGCGAGGGTGAACGCGCGGCGGAGCGCCGGCACGATCATCTCAGGCGTCGTCACCGTCTCGGCGCTCTTGGTGATGTGCTGAAAATTCAATGTGGCGCTGAAGTTTGGTGGGACATTGGCCAGCGCGCGCGACGGTCCTGGCACGATGACCACCAACGGCACACCCTCGGAGTAGGCCTGCGCCACCGCGCCGAACGAGTTCTCGATCCCCGGCCCCCCCTGACATGCAAATACGCCGACGTCGTCGCTCGAGCTCAGCCGGCCGCCGGCATCGGCCATGGCGCATCCTACGCGCTCCTGGCGGACGACGATCGGGCGAATGTCGGCAGCGGCGGCAAATTCGGTGAGCGGCGTCAGCGGGTAGACGAAGAGAACCTTGACCCGTTCGCGCTTCATGATCTCCGCGATGACGTCCCCTACCCTCATAGCCGGCTCCTCTCGAGGTTATCGTTGACGGAAAACGCGCCCCGCGGTCTTTCCAATTGGAAGGTATCAGATCGAGTATGACGGTGTGTTTTGGCGGGGATTGTAACACGCGCGGGCCTTCGCACCTTCGACTCAGGGGTGCTTCGGCGCGGCTCAGTGTGTCATCGTGTACAGCACGATATTGATGCCCACCGCGTACGCATCTGGTGAAAAGCGATAGAAGTACTCGGGGTCTTCGCCTTCACGTTCCCAGCCGTCGGGTATGTCGGTGTTGTGCATCATCACCACCATGAGACGGCCATGCTCGTCGGTAATGCCGCGCGCTGACGGCGGGTCGACGACGCCGCGGTCGGTCTGGCCGCCCGTGCGGCGCCAGGATTGAATCGATGGCATCTGCGGGATATTTTTCATATCGAACCACGTATGCCATATCGAATGGTTAAGCGCGAGATCGACGATTGGATACTGTCCCTGCGGCAGAGCCAATCGAATTTGCTGGTCGAACTGCACCCTCGCCCGCTCGCCCCAGTAGTCCGATACAAACAGAAATCCGCCCTTGAGCAGGTATTCGCGCAGGCGCCTGGCGTCCTCGTCGCTGAAGTCGGCAGTACCGGCGTCTTGCATCAGGACGTACGGGCACTTGAAGAGCGCGTCATCGGTGAGCCGGACGACGACGGAATCTGGCGCTTCGCCTTCTTCCGCGTCCGGGCGCATGGTCACCGGCGCTTTGGTGAGCTCCGCGAGCCGGACACTGAAATTGAGATCGGCGCCAGGATAGTCAGTGCTCCAACCTCGTTTCTCCCGGCGGTTGCTCTCGAACATCGCGCGGCAGAAATTGAAGCTGCCCTTGAAACTTTGTTTCGTCGGAAATCGCGGTGGCGTATAGCCGTAGCCCCCCGACCAGATCCGCTGAGCGAATCCAGTCGCGGCGCAGAGGCCGATGATGGCGGCTGTCGCCGCCACGGTCGCGAATCGCCTGGGGAGCACCGTCACTCTTACTATGCTAGCACTCAGTGTTATCTTCCCAGCTATGTCACGTCCCCTCTCTGAGATTATTGCCGGCTACAGGCGCAATGCATCGCTGAGCGAGGCGTCCACGATCCCCGCCGAGTGGTACACCGAGCCGCGCATGCTCGATCTGGAGCGCCGTACGGTGTTTTCGCGAGCATGGCAGGTTGCGGGCCGCGTCGATCAACTTCAAAAGCAGGGCCAGTACGTCGCGTGCCAGACCGCCGCCGGCGAGCCGATCGTCCTCGTGCGCGGAAGTGATGAGGGGCTCCGCGGCTTCTTCAACGTCTGCCGCCACCATGCCGCCGCCGTCGTGACGGAAGCGGAAGGCTCTGCCGTTCACCTGCGCTGCCCCTATCACGGCTGGACCTACTCGCTCGAAGGGAAATTGAAGGGGACGCCTGAGTTCTCGGGGGTCTGTGACTTCGATCGGTCGTCAACCGGCCTGGTGCCGATCGATGTCGACGTCTGGGAAAAGTGGGTGTTCGTCACGCTCGAGCCCGATGGCTCCTCCCTTCCCCGCTTTACCGGTTCGGATCTCACTGGCCGCTTCCCCACCAAGGCGTTCGCGGGCCTTCAGTGGATGGAGCGGCGCACTTATTCGATCGACTGCAACTGGAAGGTGTTTGTCGACAACTATCTCGACGGCGGATATCACGTCCCTCATCTGCACAAGGGACTGGACAGCGTCCTCGACTACAGCCATTACACCATCGAGAACGGCGATCGCATCTGCGTGCAGTCGAGCCCGATGGTCGCCGAGGGCGCCGATGCGAGGACCGCCGCGGTACGAACCGGCGAACGCGCGATCTACCTCTGGATGTATCCGAACTTCATGGTCAATTACTATGCGGGCGCAATGGATACGAACCTCGTCCTGCCACGAGGTCCAGACCAAACCGACGTCATCTTCGATTTCTACTTTTCTGACGTGTCGGCGGGTGCCCGCGGCCGCAACCTCGAGAGCATCGCGATTAGCGAGCAGATCCAGCAGGAGGACGTCGCAATCTGCCGGTCGGTTCAACAGGGACTTCGGTCGCGCGCGTACACATCGGGCCGGCTTTCCGTCCGGCGCGAGGCCGGCGAGCACCTGTTTCACCAACTGCTCCATGACGACCTGATCGCCGGCCTGGACCGATAGTGATCTTCTTCCAGGGAAAATAACGTGACGAAGCCTCGAAAAGTCATCGTTCACATCGCAACCAGCGCGGACGGTTACTTCGCGCGTTCTGACGGCGATCTCGAGTGGCTCACGTCCCGCCCGGCACCAGAAGGTTTCTATGAACGCCTTCATGAAGTCGATCGATACGAAGGTGCTTGGCCGGAGGACCTACGAGGTCAGCCTGCGAATGGGGGCGAAATTCGACTCAAAGAATCGAACGATCGTCTTCTCCCGGCATTCTCCACCAGCGGACGCCCCGTCGGGCGTGGAGTTCGTGAACGAGGCCATTGGCCCATTTGTGAGCCGTCTTCGAGAGCAGCCTGGTAAGGATATCTGGTTGATGGGCAGGGGCGAGATCATCGCCTCCTTTCTAGACGAGCAGGCGATCGACGAGTTGGTCATCAGTGTGGCCCCGGTCTTCATCGGTGAGGGCATTCCACTGATAGCGCCTCGTCATTGCCACGTGCTTCTGGACTTGCTCTCAGTCGAACGGTTCGACGATGGGCTGGTCCAACTGCATTACCGCGTGCCGAAGCACCATTCTCAATGACTCGGAACGAGGGGCCCGCGCTACCGTTTCGGCGTCACGCGCAGCCCGCGCACGGCGTCGAAGTCCCATTGGCAGTTATTCATGTCGCAGAACATATTGAGCACACCTACCGTCTGAGCGTTCTTGAATTGCACGTTAATAGGTTCACTCGGCAGACCGGGGTCGACAATCACTGGTACTCCGATTGCGGCAGCCAACGCGCGGAAGAAGTCGCTTAGAGGCGTGTCGTGCACCTCGAAAGACACGAGAGCAGGAAGCGAGGCAATCTTGTCGTTCGCGACAGGCGTCACGGTCAACGTTCCCTGTAGTCGCCACACACATGAGGCGTTTTCACAGACCGCATTGAGGGCCGTCCCGAGCTTCACATTCGTGAGAGTGATTGTGACCGGACGGAGGGTGCCGCTTCCGATCTCCACCTTCAATCCTGCCGCAGTGGCGAGCGTCCCAATGACACGCGCCGCCGGAGCCTCTCGATAATCGATGGTGACGCGCGACTGCAACGGATCTGCCGAGCGGGCGGTTTGTGCTGCGAGCGGCACGCCGATGAGGGCTGTAATCATGGCGAATGCAAGACGGCTCATGTATACCCCTTTCATTGCGGGACGACGATCACGTAGCCACCACCGATGCGGCGTTTTGGGGCAGGGCCGACGATCCAGCGACGGCCGTCCTGACTTTCAACGACTAACATTGATCCCTCTCCGGTAATCGCCAGTGAGGTCGGCAACGCGTGCTCGCCTGCGCGTTTGCGGCCTTGCCAGACGGTCAAGGCGACCAGCAGCACGACCGTCGCAACGGTCACGATGGCGAAGCCCATACGACGCCGGTGCTGCGGCGGGCGATCACTGTCAGTGAGCGCTCGCATGACCACACGATCCACCACAGAGGCGGGAGGGCTCACCGCTCGGCGCACGCGCGTGTCAATATCAAGCGGTTTGTTTTCGTCGTCCATCCGAATGCTCCTGAACTGACGCCGCGAGCCGGCGGCGCGCCCGTGAAATCCGCATCTTGACGGCCTCCGGCGACGCACCCACGATCACTGAGATTTGCTCGAACGATAACTCGCCGACTGACCGCAGCAGCAACGCTTCGCGATCGGTACGTGAGAGAGTACGCAACGCCGACCGCACGTTCGTCAACTCCGCACGATGTTCATACGTGTGTTCGACCGAGGGTTCACGGCCAGCGACACTGCGGATGGCGTCCAGCGGCGCCATCAGCGCTCGTCTGGCAACGACTCGGCTGGCCCGCCGCCTCGCGATGGCAAATGCGAAGGCGTCGGGCGATTCTGGCGGCCCCGCTTGACGCCATCTCCGCACGAGCGCGGTGAGTGCATCCTGCGCAACGTCTTCGGCCGCCCCTGGACATCCGGTGCGGGCGAGCGCGTACCCGATCAGCCTGGGCGCGAGCGCCCTGGCGACCTCGTCGAGTTCCACACCACTAATGAACCCTGCCCTCGCGATCAGTAACAGCCCCATTTGATTCCTACCAACAACTGCCTGACCACAGCGAGCCCTCCCCATCGACCCACCCGACACTCGTCGCCCAGGGTCACCGCCCCGTACGCTAGAATCCCCTGGCCGACACGGGCGGCGCACGGTCCGCGTGAAGGGTCGAACCCACCCGAGCATACCGTTTGAACAGTCAGACACCCTGACTTCCTGCCCGTGAGCCGCGGACACTGGGCGCCTATGGAAGGAAGGGGTCTATGCCGCTCAATCTTCCCGAACGCGCGTCCTACGAGTACCTGAAGAAGCTCGCGAAAGAACGGCTCACGTTCATCCGCGAGAGGAACCCCGGGGCGAAGCTCGCCGAGGCACAGCTGGCGATCGCACGAGAGTACGGGTTTCCGAGCTGGCGCGCGCTGAAGTCCGAAATGGATCTCCGACGAGCGCCGAATGTGGCCCAATTCATGCGCGCGTGCGCCGCCGGAGATCTCAACGGCCTGCGCGAGTTGCTACAGCGGGATCCGGCGCTCGCGCGTGAACACCTGGCTGGAGGCACCACGGGGCTGCACGTGGCCGTACGGCATCCCGACGCGGCGCGATTGCTCATCGAACACGGTGCAGATCCGAACGCCCGCGACACCGGCGACAACGCGACGCCGCTCCATTTCGCTGCCGCGGCCGGAATCCTCGAGAGTGTGCGCATGCTGCTCGATGCGGGCGCTGACGCTCACGGGACCGGAGACCTGCACAATGGCGATGTGATTGGTTGGGCGTCGCGCGAGGGCAACGAAGCCGTCGTCAACCTGCTCCTCGCGCGCGGGGCACGCCATCACATTTTTTCGGCGATGACGCTCCGCGATCGCGATCTCGTCCAAAAGCTCGTCGAGCAGAATCCGGATTGCCTGCTGCGTCGTCGATCCCGCTTCGAAAACATGCACACAGCCGTGCACGCAGCTTTTGCTCCTCCGGACGGGCTCGGCTTTCTCGCTGAGCGACCAGATTACAGCATGATGGAGCTGCTCATAGAGCTTGGGGCTGACATCGAGGCAACAGATGATAAGGGGCGGACACCGCTCGCTGTAGCCTTGCTGCGCGGCGATCAGCAAGCGATCCGCCTGCTGAGGGCAGCCGGAGCGAAGGAGCCGCCTGCACCTCGGGAAGAACTCGGAAACTCAAAAGAGGAGATGATCTCGGCGGCGAAATCGGTGAAGAAGACCGAGCCGATGTTCGCGGTGCGCGACATGCGCGCAACGGTGAAATGGTATCAATCGATTGGGTTCACTCTCGCGGACGAGTACCGAGGATGACGGAGAACTGGTTTTCGCAAGGCTCACATTTGGGAGCGGTGAATTCACGCTCCGCCCAGGAGGGAATCCAGGCCCCCGCGACGTCAGCTTGTGGTTCTTCACTGACCGCGTCGAGGCACTGTACGAGGCGCTCAAGCGACGCCAACTCCGCGCGGCCGAAGATGCGGCAAACCCTGTTTCCGGCGAGTTCGAGGTCCGCTTTGACGAAGACCTCTATACACCTTTCTACGGAGGGCGGCAGTTCAGCATCCGTGACATCAACGGCCTGTCGCTGATCTTCTTTCAGCCGGATTGGCTTGCGCCGAGCGGTGCGACGGCCCCTTGAGGTTCAGGGAGGCCACGACGGCAATATCCGACGGCCGGCTGCTGCGCGTCCTCGGCGTGGGCTTCGGCCTCGCGGTCATCATCGGCAACACTATCGGTGCCGGAATTTTCCGTGCGCCGGGGCAGGTGGCCGCTCATCTGCCCGACGCCAACCTCTATCTTGCGGCGTGGGTGGCCGGAGGTCTCTACGCGCTCGTCGGTGCCATCCAGATCGCCGAACTGGGTGCGATGCTCCCGCGTTCGGGCGGCCAGTACGTCTTCGCCCGACACGCGCTCGGCGAATACCCGGGATTCGTCGTCGGATGGAGCGACTGGATCTCGACCTGCGGGACCACGGCGGCGGTGGCGGTGGTCATCGCCGAGTTCTCGGCTGAGCTGTGGCCCGCCTTCGGCGAATCCGTACCAGCGCTGGCAGGAACGGTTGCGGCAGCGTTTGCTGCTGCGCAGTGGCGGGGTATCCGTCAGGCGAGCCTGATTCAGCACGTCACGACCGGCCTCAAAGGCGCCGGGTTCACGGCGCTGATAGTCGCGGCATTCGTGTTCGGCGGCGAGGGCGGCGCAACGACGCCGCCTGTCGCATCAGGCGTTTCGCGGGCTGCTGCGTTCGTGTTCGCGCTTCAGGGTGTGATCTACACATACGACGGATGGACGGGCGTCATCTATTTTTCGGAAGAAATCCGAAATCCAGGCACCGCCATCCCGCGTGCGCTCCTCACCGGCGTGTTCTCGATTACCGCGATTTACGTGCTGCTCAACCTTTCGTTCCTTTATGTGTTGCCGATCGGCGCCATCGCGGGAGAAGAATTCGCCGCAGGCGCCCTCGCCGATGCGGTCTTCGGCAATCGCGGGGACCTCGTGCTGCGCATCATCGCGATTGTCTCGCTGCTCAGCGCCGTGAATGCGTACCATTTGATGGCGAGCCGAGTGCTTTTTGCGATGAGTCGGGACGGCCTCCTCACATTCCGCGCCGCAACCGTGAACGCCGGTGGCACGCCCACCGTCGCCCTTTTTCTCAGCACGCTCGTCACGTTGCTGTTCATCGCGTTCGGCAGGACGTTCGAGAGATTGATCACCGTGCTCGCCTTCTTCTTCATTGCCAACTACACCTTGTCTTTCATCTCTTTGATCGTTCTGCGGCAATCCGAGTCCGCAAGGCCACGGCCGTACCGGGCATGGGGCTACCCTTGGACCACGGCGCTGGCGCTGACGGGATCTGTGGCGTTCCTCGTGGGGGCGGTGGCTGGAGATACACACAACAGCGTCTATGCGCTGCTCCTGCTCGCAGTCAGTTACCCGGTGTTCCGGCTGGTCGGGCGCACTCGAGCGCCGGCTGGCGAGCCGTAAATGGTAGCCTTAAGTGCCAACGAGGCAGTTCATGCGACGACGCTCGAAACGACTGGCAATCGGCTCGACGCTCGTTATCGGCATTCTCGCCGGTTACGCTGCGTTTGTTCATACGCCCGCCGGACCGCGATCGTCGCGCGTGTTCGATCCCGACCGTGTGGCCGAACTGGAACTGCGGATGTGGCAGGCGTATTACAACAAGCAAAATATCGAGTTATTCAGCCTGCTGGTTGTCATGCTCCGCGAACAGTATCGATATACCTGGGCCAAAGCCGCGACGGCGGGCTTCTATCTCGCGCGACCGGCAGCTCAGTTCGCGGGCATGAAGCAGAACTACGACCTCGTCCTTCCCGATCTCGCCCGCGCGTTCACGATCGCCAGGGACTGGACGGGTGCAGGTTACGATCCGGCTGTTGTCGCACGGGCGGAGCTCGCCTGGTGGGTGGCACGACGCGACGCGCACGCCAACACAGTGGACAACGTCGGTCGATTGATCTCGGAGCTTTACGCCGTCTTTTACGAGGTGCCTGTCAGCAAAGTTGGCGAGGCCGGAAGGCTACGTGCCGAGGCCGCCGCGCTTCGCGATAGAGGCGGTGAGGGCGCCGACTGGCAACAGGTTGCGCGTCTGCTCAACGCGTCTTACCGACATCTGCACGCCGCCCTTCAACAGCGATAACGGAAGGACATCGCATTTGCCGATTTCATTTGCCGAACATCAGCAACCCAATCAAATCCTGGTCATCGTCTCGGGTGAGACGTCGATGCAGGACATGATGAGCTTCATCGTCACAACCAGAACCGGTGGCCTGCGCCATTGTGCGTTTCTGTTCGACGTATCGGCAGCCACAGTCAGCGTCTCGGAAGACGAAGTGATGCAGCTCGCCACGTATGCAGCGGACGAAGCAAGCAAGGCTCCTATGGGTCCGGTGGTATTTATCTCCACCGATCCCGGCGCGTTCGGCCTAAGCCGGATGTATCAGTCCTACTCCGCCGCGGCAGGCCGCAGAAATGTCGGAGTATTCCGCACCCTCTCGGATGCTCAAGCCTGGCTCGCAAACTTGAAGCGGAATTGAACTGCGCCGCTACTTAATCGCGACGATCAAGAAGTCCACCGGTTTACCACTGAGGTTTTTCGTCTCGTGGGGTACGCCGCGTCCGATGAACTGCACGTCGCCGCGCGCCCAGGTCGTCTTCGCCGGCTTGCCATCGACGGACAACGACACTTGCGCAGAACCCAGTGCGATGACGACCTGGTCGTACTCATGCTTCGTACCGGCCGGCTCCTGGAACGTCGGATCGGCCGTCGAACGGTAGGCCATCGCCCGCGGCCCCTCGGCCAGTACCTTTATCGCCATGCCCGGGCGGGACGCGGGGAGCGCGGCTTTGCCTGGCGCGGCAGATTTGAACTCAATCAGGAGCCCGTCGACTCGTGTCGTACCAACGTTTGAGGGAATGTGGGTAACCGCCGGCGTGTACATTGCTGATTCGGAGGCCATCTCTGACTCCGTCCACTTGCCGTCCGGCATCGTAAACCGCACTTTGCTGGAACGAGCGGAATGACGATGGCGTCAGGGTGCCGATGCAAGGTGCTCTTCGCCCCGGGAGCGTAGTCGATCTTCATCACGCGCACGCTCGCGTTTTCGAATACAACCTTATAGTGCGCGGGATCGACTTTCAGCGCGTCCTGGGCAAGTGCCGTTCCGCACCAGACTACGAAAAGCGCAACTATCCATAGGGCCTTGCTGGCTCTCATCGAAACTCCTTCTGGACTGTCAGTGAAACTTGAACGAGGAGAGGGAGTATGGGCGACTCATGCAGGTAGTGTCAAACCATGAAAAAGCAACTACGAGGTGGAATCGACACACCCCGTCCTCGGATAGTACGCTCGTGACGTGGCTCACGCAACACTGAGCGCCGATCCATCTGCGTCACTGCGAGCATAGCGATGGCACGCGGGACATGATGTCGCGGCGGCACATCCTCGGCGCAGCACTCCCCCTGCTGCTCGCGCTGTGCGTGTTCGCCATTCACACCCCGCCCGCACGTTCGGCAGCTCTGTCGTGGGCCCTTGTCAGGCTTCAATCGGCTGCGGGGTTTCGAGCCGATATCTCTCGACTCGACTACAACCTGCTCACACTCAGTTTCAGCGCCAGGAACGTCACCCTCGCTGCAAACGGATCGGACGAGCCTTTCTTCGCGGCAGAAGAAGTGAGGGTGAACCTGCCGTGGAGTGCAGTGCCCGGGCGCATCGCCATCGAATCGCTTGAAATCGACAACCCCAGCCTCACGATCGTACGTGCGGTGGACGGAACGCTCAATCTCCCGCGAGGTGCCGAAACCACGACGGAGCCCCTGCGGGGGCCGATCGAGATCGACCGCTTTCTCGTCAGGGGTATGCGCGCGCGCTACGACGATCGATTCGCCGGCATGCTCGTCGATGCGCGCGGCATCAATATCAATCTCGACCGTCCGTTCGAAGGGCTTCTGAACGGACGACTATCGGCAGACGACGTGTCTGTCCACACGTCCGAACAGCGGACGCGTCTTTCACGGCTCGACGGACACCTGGCGTTCGATGGAAGAACGCTCGCCCTCGAAAACGTGGTGCTCGAAGCTCCCGAGGGTCGCTTGCGTACTGATGGGCAGCTGATTCTCTTGCCGACGGTCGCGCTGGGTGGGCTTCGATATCAGGGACACCTCGACCTTGCCCGACTCGCGCCATGGATCGGCGCCGATCCCGCTCCCACAGGATTGGTCTCGTTTTCCGGAACCGCTGACGGTCCGGTCGATGCCATCACGACAACGATCGACGCTGCAGGTGACGATCTTCGCTGGTCGAACCTGGGCAGCATCACTGCACGAGCGCGCAGTGCTATTTCCGCCTCGGGCGCGACGATCGAGTCGCTGCACGCCACCGTTGCGGGCGGCCAACTCGAGGGCTCCGCGCGGTTGCCGTTCGATGAGAGTTCTGTGGGCAGTGCCCGTCTGACGTGGCGCGGTCTTCACGTTCGCCCGATCGTTACTGCATTCGCGCCCGACGCGGCCGTGCACGTTGCAGCCGTTGCGGAGGGTTCGGCGTCGTTTGGCTGGAGCGGCCGCTCGCTTCTGACCGGCCGTGGGACCCTGGAGAATACCCTTGGCGCAACATCTTCCACCCGCGGCGCCCTTCCTGTGTCTGGCCACGCCACGCTGAAACTGCACGACGGCGCCTGGAATCTGTCGCACGACCATCGCGTCGGCGAAACGGTGGAGTTGACGGGCCAAGCCGAAGGGCGCATCGACCCGAAGGCCCCGGCCGCGTCGACGTTGAACGGGCGTGCCGAGCTTCACGTCCAACGTCTCTCAGAAGTGGTCAGGCTCGCACGTCGAGCCGGCCTCGCAGACGACACAGACGCATTGTCGAACGTGGACGGCAGCGCGTCAGTTACCGCCGACCTCGCGGGTACTGTCACTGCACCACGTGCGGCAGGTGCGATCGAGATCGCGGGCTTCCACTACGGGAACGCGGGACCTGGCACCGCCACGGCTCGGTACTCGGCTATCGCGCAGCGCATCCTTATCGATGCGCTGCAGGTGACCGTCGGCGCAAACATCATCACCGGCCGCTCCTCGATCGATCTCGACACGCGCGCCATTCGAGGAGAGCTGAGCGGCACGCTGCCGCAACTGGCGCTCGTCGCCGCCGATGTGCCGGCCGAGTGGCGTCCCGTCGGATCGGCCATCCTCGAGGCGCGTATCGCAGGAACGATCGACAGCCCTTCCGTTGTTGCCGACGTCGCGTCCGACGGATTGCACATCGCGGGTCAGGTCGTCGAGCGGCTGCGATCGACGCTGCACGTCTCTAATCGCCTGATCACGATAGACAGCCTCAACGTGGCCCAGGGGGAGGGCACGCTCGAAGCAACCGGAACCTATGCCATCTCGACTGGACGATTCTCGGCACACGTGAAGGGCGAGAGTCTGACGCTCTCGCCATCCGATACCGCGAATCTGCCGGTCGATGCGAGGTTCGATCTGGAGCTCACAACCAGTGGCTCCCTCGAGTCGCCCGAAGCGCAAGGCTTCGCGCAATTCTCGCAGCTCGTGTGGGAGGGATACGACGTTGGCCCCACGCGGATAGACGTCGAGACCGTCGGTCGCACGCTCCAGTTGACAGGTCGCGCATCGGAACTGGCTGCGATGGTTCGGGCTCGCGTCGCACGCGCCGAGCCGCGCACGTTTACGGCCGAGGCATCGCTCGACGCCGCGAACCTTGCGAGGCTCGTTCGCCGAACGGGACAACCGGAGAGCGTTGTGCTGGGTGGAGCTATCACGCTGCACGCTGAAGGCGAAGGCCGGCTCGATGATGTCGCTGCCGCTACCGCTGCTCTGGATCTTCGCCTGACCGACGCGACCGTCAACGGTGCACCGGTGCGCCTCGTTCGCCCGGCCCGGCTCCGCTACTCGAGCGACGCGATCGTCGCGGACGATCTGGAGCTGATGGTTGGCAACACCACGCTCGCCGCCAGGGGCCGGCTGGCGCCAGATGCGGCCGCGACCGACGCGCTGCGCGTCTCGCTGACAGGGTCGCTCGCGGATCTGACCCCGCTCGTCCAACTGGCCGATCGATCCACATTCGACGCATCCGGCGCAGTCGATTTCCAGATGCGAGCCACCGGAAGCCTCAAATCGCCCCACATCAGCGCGGATCTCAGCGTTACGTCGGGTTCTGTTAGTTCCGGTGAGCTTCCGCCAGCCACCGAGATCGACGTTCGTGCGTCGTATGACGGCGGCGTTCTCGATCTTCGCGATTTGCGCGCCACGTGGCAGGGTGCGAGCGTCACCGGGACCGGCCGGGTACCGGCCGCCGTATTCGCTGCCAGGCTCCCCGAGTGGTACGTGCAGACTCTGCCCCCCACGCGTGACCCCGCGCGCGCGATTCTGCGCGTGGGCTCGATCACGCCTTCGATGCTGACGCCATTTCTCGACGAGGGAACCCTCACCGACGTGACTGGACGGATGGATGGGGTGGTTGCGCTGACCGCGACCTCGCTCGACGTACAGGACATCGAAGCGGAGATCACACTCGAGCGCGCGGAGCTCTCGCTCGCCAAGGTCCCGCTCAATCAGGCCCGCCCCACCAGGCTTCGGCTCGCCGACGGCCGACTGCGGGTGCTCGACTGGTCGTGGGCAGGCGCCGGAAATCGGATCAACGTATCCGGCAGCGCTCTGTTGACTGGTGCGTCGCCGGCGCTCGATTTCGCGCTCGACGGAACGCTCGACCTCCGCATGCTGAGCGCGTTTTCACCCGACGTGGCCACTATGGGCCGCACCGCCTTCGATGTGAGGGTGACCGGCGTCGCCGATCAGCCGCTCGTCGACGGACGGCTGTCGATCGAAAACGGTGGCCTCGTCGTGCGCGATCCGCGATTCGCCGTCACCGACCTGCAAGGGACGGTGACGTTTGCGCGCGATGCGCTGGAACTCGGCGACATCAGGGCCAACGCGAACGGCGGCACGCTGCTCGTGACCGGCAACATTCAGTACCCGAAGTTCGCCATCACCGGGGGATCGATCGCTATCAGGGGACGCGGGCTTGCGGTCGAGGCGCCCGAACACCTGCGCAGTGAGGTCGATGCCGATCTCCGGCTCAACCTGTCGGCGAAGGCGCCCACGTTGACCGGAAACCTCACCGTGCTTCGCGGGTCGTATCGAGAACCGGTGAGCCTCGCGGCTCAACTGTTGACGGGGGTCCGGACTCGACCGGCCGTTCCGGGCTCGGCCGCCGAGGCCGGCGTCTTCGATCGCGTCGCGCTCGATATCAATCTCAAAACGGACGAAGAGGTTGTCGTTGACAACAACTACGCCCGTCTCGACATGTTCGTCAACATGCGGATTGTCGGCACGATTGCCGAGCCTGTTCCGACAGGACGGATGACGATTGGAGAAGGCGGCGACGTCTTCCTCGGAGGCCGCACCTACGACGTCGTGCGCGGCACCGTTGACTTTACGAATGCCACGCGTGTCGAACCGACCATCGATCTCGCACTGCAGACTCGCGTCCAGCGTTACGACATCACCCTCGAGGTGAGCGGAACGCCCGAGACGCTGAAAGCGACCCTCAGAAGCCCGGGAGCCAGCCAGAACGAGCTCGTGGCGTTGCTGCTCACCGGACAACGTGGCGACACGAGTGCGATTGCGCAAACCGACATCGCGCGGGGCCAGCTGCTGATGCTGCTCTCGGGAGAACTGCTGGGCTTCGCGGGGCGTGCGGTGGGGCTCTCCACCGTGCAGGTCGGCCATGGACTTGGCGCCGCGGCGTCGGACTTCGATCTGCTGGCAACCGACACCGATCCGAGCGCGCGCCTCACCATCGGCAAGAACCTGAGTCGAAATGTCGAGCTCGTGTTCTCGCAGGCCCTCAGCGAGACCGGCGACATCACGTGGATCGCCATCTATCGTCCCATACAGAACGTCGAAGTGCGCGGAGTCACGCAGGATGACGGGAGCCGATCGTATGAGTTTCGCCACGAGCTCAGCTTCGGCGGATCCGCGCCGGATGCGTCATCTCGATCGATGGCCGTTGAGCGTCCGGTCGAACGTGTGACGGCCGTGCGAATCGCCGGCACACCGGGACTCTCGGAAGCCGAGGTCCTCGAGAGGCTGCGCGTGCGAGTGGGCGACCGCTTCGATTTCTATCGCTGGCAGCAGGATCGCGATCGCCTGCAACGCCTCTATCGTGATCGCGACTTTCTCGAAGCCCGCATCTCTGCCCGGCGAACGATCGCCGACCCGCAGTCGAGCGGCACGAGCGGAGTGGCGCTCGAATACGAGATCGACCGCGGACCCGAGACGCGCATCACGATCGGGGGGCACTCGATGCCGGGCGACGTCGTCGAGCAGATGAAAGACGCGTGGGTCTCGGCGGTATTCGACGGTTTTCTCCTCGACGACCTGACGTCACTGACACGAGCGCAGTTGACGCGAGACGGGTATCTCCGTGCAGACGTCCAGGCAACCGTCGTGTCTGAACCAGACGCGGCGATCAAGGAGATCGCGGTCCGAATCGAACCAGGCGCTCGCTTCACGAATCGGCAGATCGTCTTTTCGGGTCAGCAGGCGATTCCGGCGGCCACGCTCCATGCCGCCGTGCGCGCTCAGGGCCTGGATGCGTCGGTGTGGCACGACCCAACCGTCCTGCAGGCGGCAGTCGAGCAGCAGTATCGCTTGCTCGGATATCTCGAAACCGTCGTCAAGGTTCAGGCACCGGTCTTCACGGGGCAATCCGCCGAGCTGCCGGTGCACATCAACGAGGGCCGGCAGTACACGATCGCCGGGCTCGTGGTCAATGGCGCGACGGCGCGATCGACCGAACAGGTCGTCAGCGCGTTCGGCGTGACGACCGGATCGGTCTTCCAGCCGGCAGTCCTCGAACCCGCCCGCCGCGCGGTGGAGCGCGAGTACCTCGGCGACGGCTACAACGCCGTGCGCGTCACGGTGACGACGGCCGTCGATAAGACCCGCGGTGAGGTTAGCCTGACGGTCGAAGTCGACGAAGGGCGTCAACAGGTACTCGCCGGTGTCGAGGTGAAGGGCGCGGCAATTACCAGGCGCGCGGTGATCGATCGGGCGCTCGACGTCGAGCTCGGGCAGCCCGCCGATCAGTCCGAATTCTTCCGCGCCGAGACGCGCCTGTACGACACTGGCGCGTTTCGAACAGCCGATATCGCCATCATTCCGTTTGAACCAGACGAGGGCGGACCGGTCGAACGCGTACGCGCCGAGGTGACGCTGCAGGAGCTCTCGCCTTACCGGTTCCGCTACGGGTTCCGAGTCAACGACACCATTACGCCGATCGAAATCGATCGCGAGCTTCGTCCGGCGCTCGTCGTCGACTTCCTGAGGCGCAACCTGTTCGGCCATGCCATCTCCGCGGGTGCCGCGGGACAGTTGGAGTCGGACCAGCGCCTCCTGCGGGGAGTGGTGACGCTCCCTCGCTTTTTCGGCCTTCCGGTGACGACAAATTTCTTCGCGACGACCTCACGCGAAGACTTCACGCCCGCGGGAGCGACCCCGTTCGTGGAGGATGAATCCGGGATCACCGTCGAGCAGCGATTCGCGTTTTCCCCGAGTATGGCAACTACGTATGCCTACGACTACTCGCGGTCGCACATCTTCGAACCCGATCCAATACCTGGCATTCCCCCGCTCGAACTGCAAGCGAAGATCGCACGGCTGACGGGCACCTACGCGTGGGACCGCCGGAACGATCCGTTCAACCCGCGAGACGGCTGGTTTCACTCGTCGGGTGTCGAGCTGGGCGCGAAAACGTTGGGCTCGGACCTGCGGTTCGTCAAATATCTGGCGCAGCAGTATTACTACAGGAGCGTACGGAACCGGCTCGTGTTGGCGTCAGCCTTGAGGCTTGGGTTCGGCCGCGGCTTCGATCAGGATCTGATTCCAAGCGAACGGTTCTACGCGGGCGGAGGCACGAGCGTACGCGGCTTTGTCGAAGACGGGCTCGGCGAAGTCGATTTCTTCGGTGATCCCCGCGGAGGCAACAGCATGCTCGTGTTCAACCAGGAAGCACGTGTGTCGCTATTCGGGTGGGTGCAGGCCGTCGCGTTCGTGGATGCCGGCAACGTGTTTCCGAAGGCGAGCGACTTCTCGCTGACGAACCTCGAGGCAGGGACGGGCGCCGGGCTGCGCATCAACTCGCCGTTCGCCCTCGTGCGCATCGACTTTGGCGTGCCGCTGACCAGCCGTCGGCGCCAACCGTCGGGACGCTGGTACTTCGGCATCGGACAGACCTTCTGACCACGAAGGCAGCGACCACGACGACACGAACCAACGAAGACACGAAGACACGACGGCAAACGGCAAACGCTAAACGGTGCCAGATCAGCGACCGCGCACGCTTCGCAGCAGCGCCATCACCGCGGGCTGCTCGGGCGCGTTCGGCGCCAGCTTCAAGAAATATTCGAGGTGGGTCGCCATCTGATCGATCCGGCTGAGCCTCGAATACGCGAGCCCCCCGTAGTAATGCGCGTAGGCAAATGCCGGATTGATGCTTGACGCCTTCTCGAATGCGCCCGCAGCCGGTTCCCACTGCTCTGCCGCGCTCTGTGCCAGCCCGAGCTGGTAGTTGGGATGAAACGAATCGGGCGCCAGTGCCACCGCCTGGGTGGCCTTCTCAATGGCGAGAGGAGGATTGCCATCGACGAGCGCGATGGCAGACTCGCCGACGAGCGACCACGCAGTGGCCGGGTCGACTCCAGTCGAAAGCCGTGCGAACTGCGCACGCGCTTCGTCCGAGCGATTCAGATGGAGATGGCTTCGTCCCGCGAGGTAGATCGTTTCCGGCGCTGGCTCACCCTGCGCCGCGATGGCGTTGATGGCCTCGTCGTAGCGGCCAGCATCGAAATGGGCCTGCGGACTGACCGGTTCCTGCGCACCCGCAACAACCGGGGCGGAAAGGACAACGGTCAACACGAGAACTGCGAAGGGATTCATGGTGCTTCCTTTCTGCACCTTCTTAGAATACCCCGCTCCTCCTCAAATTCGGCTTCAACACGATTTTATGGGCGCGGCCCGATCAGGGCCAGCGCCCGCCGGCACACTTCGTCCACGGTCAAGCCATATTCCCGCTGCACCACGTCGCCAGGCGCGGACGCCCCAAAGCGATCGATGCTCAGAACATCGCCTGCATCGCCGACAAACGGACGCCATCCTTGCGACACACCCATTTCGATGGCCAGCCGCGCGGTGACAGCTGGTGGCAGCACGTTGTCCTGTTCAGCGCGCGGAAGTGCATTGAAGAGGTCCCAGCTCGGCATGGAGACACATCGAAGGGCGACGCTCTGCGATTGCAGGCGCTCGGCTGCCGCCACCATCAGACCGACCTCCGATCCGCTGGCGATGAGTATCAGTTCGGGCCGACCCTCAGGGGCGTCGGCCAGGATATACGCACCGCGTCGCAACCCGTCTGCCGATGCGAAGCGATGTCGATCGAGCGTGGGCACGGGCTGTCTCGTCAGGACCAGTACGACCGGACGGTCGCGCGTCTCGCACGCCACTCGCCATGCAACCGCGGTTTCATTGGCATCGGCGGGCCTGATGACCGTCATATCGGGGATCGCGCGCAACGACGCGAGATGTTCGACAGGCTGGTGTGTCGGGCCGTCCTCCCCCAACGCGATGCTATCGTGCGTGAAGATGTGAATGACGTGCAACTTCATGAGCGCCGCCAGTCGGATGGGCGGACGCATGTAATCGGAGAAGACAAGAAACGTGGCGTCGTACGGAAGCGTTCCGCCGTGCGCTGCCAGACCGTTGGTGATGGCGCCCATGGTGTGTTCGCGAACACCGAAGTGAAGGTTCCGTCCGGCGAAGCTGACGCCGCCACCGGCCGAGCCTTGAATCACCGCGGTGTCGCCATTCGGCGCGCCAAAATCGCCGAGCCCTTTGAGCACGGTGTGAGTCGAGGGATTCAGATCGGCTGAACCGCCAATCAGCGCCGGCAGTGCGGGCGCGATCGCATTCATCACGCGACCTGAAGCCACACGCGTCGCCAGACCCTTTGCGTCAGAAGGGAACGTCGGGATGTTCGCGTCCCAGCCAGGCGGCAGATCGCCGCGCACGTTCCGCTCCAGTTCGCGCGCCAAATCGGGGAACGCGCGCGCATAGGCTGCCATGCGATCGCTCCACTCAGTTTCGGCGCGCGCGCCGCGTGGAAGCGCCTCGCGGAAGTGCGACAATGCCGGTTCGGGAATCAGGAAGGCCGGCTCCGTCGGCCACCCGAGCCGCTCTTTGGTGAGGCGCACTTCATCCGCGCCCAAAGGCGAGCCGTGGGCATCGAAGGTGTCCTGCTTGTGCGGCGAGCCATAACCGATATGCGTTCGCACGACGACGAGCGTCGGCCGGCTGGTCTCGGCTCGCGCCGCCTGCAAGGCCGACTCAATGGACGCGATGTCGTTGCCGTCCGCCACCGAGAGCGTCTTCCACCCGTATGCTTCAAAACGCCGAAGGCGATCTTCGGTGAATGTCAGCGTGGCGCCGCCCGCAAGCGTGACGCCGTTGTCGTCGTACAGACAGATCAGCTTCCTGAGTTGCAGGTGCCCCGCCAGCGACGCCGCTTCTCCGGCAACGCCTTCCATCAAATCTCCATCGCTCGCGATGACGTAGGTGGTGTGGTCGATGATGTCGAATCCCGGACGGTTGTAGCGCGCCGCAAGCCCAGCCTCTGCGATGGCCATTCCGACGGCGTTGCCGAAACCCTGTCCGAGCGGGCCCGTCGTAACCTCTACACCGGGCGTGTGGCCGCGTTCGGGATGGCCTGGCGTCCTGCTGCGCCACTGGCGGAACTGCTTGATGTCGTCGAGCGAAAGATCGTATCCGGTAAGATGCAACAGGCTGTAGAGCAGCATCGATGCGTGTCCCGCCGACAGCACGAAGCGGTCGCGATCGAACCAAGCCGGGTTTCTGGGATTGTGTTTGAGAAATCGGGTCCACAGCGTATAGGCCATCGGCGCGGCGCCAAGTGGCATGCCGGGATGTCCGCTCTCGGCCCTTTGTACTGCGTCCACCGACAGGAACCGCACGGTATTGACGCACAGCTCGTCGAGATCGTGTGACATCTCATGCTCCTCGCGCCGCGCTGCACGTTTGTTCAAACTGTGAGGGGGTACCATGAGTGCGGCCACGCCTCAAGCGTGGAGGCGATGGACGGGGCGGGGAAATGATCAATTGCCAAATTGATTGGCGAATGACGATTGCCAATCGACCATCCAATTTGGCAATCGTCAATCACCAATATGGCAATGGCTAATTGGTCGCCTTCCCTCCTGTCAGCCACTGCGGCTGCGTGAAGGCGCCGTTGCCGGCCACGTCCCACATCGCGAAACGCACCCATTTCTTGCCGGTGGCATCGAACGGAATGGACAGCTTCCTCGTTCCGAACGCCTGCATCTCGGTCGCCGAGATCACCTGCTTGCTGACGGTCTTCCCATCACCGGTGACGATTTCCATGAAGGCCATGGGGAACGTCCATTCGGCGTCAGCGGTAATCGTCCGCTGGTTGCCCGCGCCCGCGACCACGTAGTTCTTGATCAGAATTTCTCCGGTCGTCACAAAGAAGTTGCCGTCGCGCATGGCCTTCAGCACCGGACTCCAATCCTGGTCCGGTCCCGGCACCACGTCCATCTTCAGGTAATTCACCGGGTAGTTCGCGTACAAGTCATCTTCGGGGTTCTTCCGGTACGTGTCGATATCGGCGATGACGTACTTGGGACCGATGCCCTGCCCGGCGTTCAAGTTGTTCATCGTGTCCACCGCATCGAAGCATCGCCACTCGCACATCGTGCTTTCGGAATTGTCCTGCCCCATGCCCGGTTTGAACGCCACGCCGAGGTACCGATCGCTCTTCAGGTACTTCGTGCCCCACGTCGCGTCCGGGAAGCCGGCCGTCGACTTCGTGCGGGGGTGTGCGTGATACCAGTAGCCGCCTTCGGCGTCGAGCAGGCGCTGGACGTTCTCGGCGTTGCCCGTGTGATAGACCTTGCCGTAGGTCGCATCGCTCTCCTCGAACGGCAACATCTTGACGGGCGCGTCCGCCTGCGAGCCCTGCCCGCCGCCGATCCTGTTTGGTTTCGACCAGAAGACATTCTTCGGCCACATGATGTTGTAATGGCCGCCGAACGCCACGCTCGGCTCCTCCCACGGCAGCACCAGAAAATCCTTGTCCGAGAGCCGCCGTGACACTTCGCCGTAGTCTTTCTGATCTCTGAACCGCGCGGGACCGTAGTCGTTCGCCGCAAGACTGTCTGCGTGGAAATCGCTCAGACCGATGACATTGAGGCCGATCGCCTTCATCGCCATCAGGTCCTGGAGCGGTGTGTCGAACCCGCCCACGCGCATCCGGTCGACGACCCGCAGATGGAAGTGGTTGACGAACGTCTTGTAACCAGGAACCGGCTTGAAGACGTCGCCGTGCGTGAACGCCAGTGCGGCCTGCCGGGTCGCTTCGCCTGCCTCGGGGCTTACGTAGAAGAACGTCGACATCTTCTGCCACGTGCCTGGAGGGGCGTTGTAAAGCGCGTAATTCTGCTCGTATTGCGGGAACGTGTCTGACTCGGCCTCGGGCATCGTGACGCCGATGCTGTAGCTCCCACCTCCATCGTTGCGGTGGAAGACGTATCCGAGGTTCACATCCACTTCGCGGGTGAAGAAGAAGGTGTGCGGCGGTGGGAACGTCGCCACAGAGCCGCGCGGCCCTTCAGCCACGAGCACGCGGTTGGCGGCGCGAACGCCCGCGAGGCCGATTGATTTCGGCCCGCCGAACTGATGCTGCTGAGGCCATCCGCCCGTGTCGCGCCAGATCACTCTGGGCATCGTCGCCGTGGAAAATCCCTTCAGGCCGGCGTCGTACTTGTAGGCCACCCAGGGCTCATTGGTACGCGCCACCGCGTCCATTTGAATGAGGTTGGTGCCGCGATACACGGTGAACCGCAGATTGCCCTCGAAGATGCCGAGCTTCATGCCGGGAAACGTCACCGCGAGGCTGCTGCCATCGCTCTTGACGTCGCACGAGGACGCCGAAAACGCCGACACGCCGCGGCGGATTTCTTCTTTCGTTCTCGGGAGACCAAACCCGCGGCCACCGGTAAACCCCGGGGGATTCGGATTCGGGTTGTAGCCCGGTCTGCCTCGCGATCCGGACTGCAGGGCTGCCACCTGCTCGGGGATGGTCCCTCCCTGTCCGAGCGTCGGCGTCGCCGTCGGCGTCGGTGTCGCCGTCGGCGTCGCCGGCGCCTGACCCTGTGGGCCGGCGCCACGACCTGCGCCGCCACCTCCTCGTCCGCCCGCTGCGGGAACGTTGTAGCCGGGGATGCTGAGCGGCGCGTCCCAGAACGCGTACCAGCGGTACTTGTCGATCACCTCCTGGGTGACATCGATGCCGAGACTGGACAGTGCGTTCGCCTGGTCGTTCGACATGCGGCGAGTGACCGGTCGTGACTTGATATTCCGCTGTCAGATTCTGTCCAAGGGCAGCCCATTCGCCGCCACCGCGACGCACCGACAGGTCGCGAATCGTTGGCGTCCCCGAGTCAATCGCGAACCGCGCGCGCAGCTGCGATGTGCCCTGCCCATTCCACGACAGGTTCAGCACATCGCCTTCGAGAGCCGCTGTGAGACCTGTACTGGCTTTGTACTGCGTCAGGTTGCAGTTCAGCGCGCCAGCAGGCCGCTGCGCCGCAGCGAGATCAGACGAGCGATCGAGAGGGAATACGAGTGCAACCGCCATCGCGATCGCCGCACACGCGGGTAACACCAGCTTCATGGCTCTCATGATGCGCCTCCTGCGTCGAACACTGACACCGAACTGATTCTGTAAGGCGCATCTTACTTCAAGCACCTCTTCTCGCTGCACAGGCCCAACGCGCTGATACAAATTGCTACGTAATTGCACTCGCGTTGCGCGCGGAACCGGTCCTGGACCTCACTGATCGCTCGCTGAACCGGATCGGGCATACTCTTTACCTTGGCCGTCCATCCAGGAGGTCTCGTGCGATTCATATGCGGCACAACGTGTCTTGCGGTCGGGCTGATGATGTCGGCATCCAGCGCCTTCGCGCAGGCGGAATTCAAGAACATGATCGATCACATTCACCTCGCCGCCCCGGATCAGGCCCAGGCGGTGGAATGGTACGCGAAACACTTTGGCGGGCAGAAGACCGCTGAAGGTCCCGAACGGCTCATGTTCGGGGACACGCGGATCATTTTTCAGCGAAACGCCACGGCAAAGCCGAGCATGGGCAGCGCGATCGATCACATCGGCTTCTCGGTGACCGATCTGGATGCCACCATGAAGGGGCTCGAAGCCGACGGCGCCAAGATTGTCACGCCGGCGCGTGAGGTCGCTGGCCTGTTCAAACTGGCATTCGTCGAAGATCCGTGGGGCGTTCGACTGGAGATCGTGCAGGACGCAGCGAAGCTGGGGGTGCACCACATTCATCTCCGTGCGCCCGATCCGAGCGCGGCATTGAAGTGGTACGCGGACGCATTCGGTGGAACAATCGGAAAGTTGAAAGATCGCATCGACGGGATCAGCTACGGCGGCATCTGGGTGCTCGTCCAGAAAGGGGAAACCGTGCCGAGCGCTGGGCATGCGATCGACCATCTGGGATTCCGCCCGATCGACGTCGACAAGACCGTCGCCACGTTGAAGACGAGAAACGTCAAGGTGACGACCGAGCCAAGGGATCTAACGCTGGCGAGCGGCACACGCATGAGACTCGCATTTATCGAAGGACCCGAGGGGGCGAGGATTGAACTGGTTCAGCGGTTCTGAAAGGTCACGGAGGAAACAGTTTCAACACGGAGAGGCTATGAGACACGGAGGAACGCAGCGCTGCCTAGCCGCAACCAACCACGAAGCGCTCGACGCGTCCTTGAGCAATGTTGGAGCAAGGAAGGACACGACGGCACGACGTGCTTCGTGACGACTCCGTGGGCGGGCGTCACGTCACTCGGGGTGGGTGCATCGACGTCGTGGGCCGCGTCTGCGGCCCACACCCGAACGAGACGACGCCCGAATACAAGAGCGACTGATTTCATGGCTCTTGATATTCGGGCGTCGTCACGTTCGGGTGCGCCCGAGGCGCGACGTCGATGCGAGGCTCCCAATCTCCGTTGAGAGCAGTATGCTCTCGCAGGCGCGTGCAGGAATGACCGGTGGATGTGACACCGTTGCCGGTGAAATCTTGTCGAAAAAACAAGATTCCAGACATTTGCCTTACAGAGAACAATTTTCTATGCATTGCTCCATGCGTCTTCGTGTCTTCGCGCCTCCGTGTTGGATCGCCTCCGTGACCTCGATGGCCGGCATTACATGAGCGTGCCTCCCTATCGTGCGTTCTTGATTGCCGACGACGTGGGCGCCATGATGTGCGCGTACGGGGTGCCCTGGTACATCACGTACGGGCCACCGTTGTGCGGATCACTCGAAATATCCTCGAGGGTTTTGAGATCGGGAACAACGATCATGTGCGGCGGGTGGTGTGCCCAGTGATTGTCGGCCGTCGAGGATATCGAATACAGATCGCATCGTGTGTGCTCCCTTCTGCGGTCCACTACGAAATCACCGCGCTCTCGGAAATCACCGCGCTCTCGGTTACAACGGTGCCGGCTGTAACCGGTCGCGCGTTCCATTCGTAGGTACTGGCAAGGCCGGGTGCGCGCCGGTGACGCGTGAGCAGGAGGCACAAGCCGCTCTTCTGATGCGGCTTGCGCAGAGCGGCGATCAGCCCGCGTATGCATCGCTGTTGGTGATGCTGACGGCGATCGCGCGGAAATTCGCCCGCGCCCGCGTGGGTCCTGTTCCATGGATCGACGACGTCGTCCAGGAGACGTTGCTCGCCGTGCATGGCGCTCGTCAGACCTACGATTCGGCACGGCCGTTCGCGCCCTGGTTCTACGCGATTGCATCGAGCAGACTCATCGATGCGATCCGGCGCGAGAAACGTGTGACGACACGCGAGGTATCGAGTGACGTGCTGCCCGAGGTTGCGGCGGCTGCCGACACGACCGAAGACGTCGACGTGGAAGCGATTCGTGCGGCTGTCGCTGCGCTCCCGCCTCGGCAGCGTGAGGTGATCGAACAGCTGAAATTCAAGGATCAATCGGTGCGCGACGTCGCCGGGCAGCTGAAGATGTCGGAGTCGGCGGTCAAAGTGACCGCCCATCGCGGGTATCGTCTGCTCAGGCGCCTCTTGGAAGGACGCGCTCGTGAAGACTGAACAGCTCATCGTCGAACTGACGCGTTCGCTCGAGCCGGTGGAGCCGCTCGCGTCTCCACTGGTGCGCCTGCTGCGATGGACGGTGGTCTCGTTGTTGATATCTGCGGCCGGTGTCCTCGTGATTGGCCCGCGGGCTGATATCCCGATCGCGATTCGCCAACCGGCGTTTGCCGCGTTAGCGATGATGGCCCTCGTCACGAGCATCGCCTCGGCCGCAAGCGCGCTGGTGTTGAGTGTCCCCGGCGCCGAGCGCTCGCCGGCGCAGCGTGGCGTGCCTCTCCTCGTCTTCAGCGTATGGGTGATGATGTTGATCGCGATGCTGACCGCCGGCGGCGCACCGCTCGCCCGCCTCCTCGCGCTGCCCGTTCACGCGGCCTGCATGGTTGAAATCGCCGGATTCGCGCTCTTTCCCGGGTGGGCGCTCTTTTCGATGCTGCACCGTGCGGCGCCGTTGCAGGTGACGTGGAGTGCCGTTCTCGCAACACTCGCGGCCGTGACGTTGGGTGCCGTCGCCACCCAAATCATCTGTCCTCTGGACGATCCGGCTCACCATCTCGCCGGACACGTGGCCCCCGTGGCGTTGCTGACCATCGGCATCGCCGCCGCCCGGCGCCGATCCCTTCTCTGGCAGAGACTTTCGTAAGCCTTTCTCCGTGGGTCTCAGCGCGTCCGTGCCTCCGTGACGGGAGGCCGCCGTGCCTTAGGCTGTTTGCACAAATCTGTAATTTTGTAACAAAAACGGGTCACGTCTCCCTCCCTTTCCGCACTAATGTGTGGGGCGCCTGCATGGATCGAGCTTTGCCTCGTAACCACGCTGGCTGGAGGGACATTTGATTGCACGCGTTTTCATCACCGCCTCGCTTCTCTTGAGCAATGCGGCTGTCGTAGCTGCCCAAAGCAACTCGGCTGTCGTGGCTGCACAGACGGCGGTTCCTCGTCTCGACACCGCTGAGAGGGCACTGGTCAACGCCCTCTTGCGCCCGGATGGCGAGGCTTTCAAACAGTTGCTGGCGGCCGACGCAGTGTTTCTCGTGCCGACGGAAGCTCACGGGCCGGAGGCGATCGTCGAGAAATGGCGGCCCTTCCTCTCCGGCACCGACGCGCGCATCGCGCTCACGATCGACAGTTCCACGACAGACGAATCGGGAGCCACCGGCCACACAACGGGGACGCTTGCGGTCTACGCCCGCACGGCGAACGGAATGAGCACGACGAATGCGGGAGTCTTTTCAATTGGCTGGCGTCTCGTTGCTGGCGAATGGAAGATCGGCGCGCTGGCCCGCGCTGGCAAACCGGCAACAAAACGGGTGGCCGACTAGGCCGAAACCCCGCCTACCGAATCACTCTGCCCCCGGCAGAGACTTGCGCGTTTTTGCCCACCGTGCCGCGTCGTCATATCGCGGCCGAATCGCGCCGGGTCCGAAGTGTCGTACCACCGAAAAGGGTGACTTTGGCGACTGATCCGGTGTCTACTGAGACTCTGGAGGAGGATCGGAGTCGTCATGGACCCCAACGCCAACGACATCTCGAAGCCCACACCTCCCGGCGACGGGACCACGACTACCACGGGAATTCCTGGGACGGGTGGCTTCGCGCCAATGTTCATCGGACGATACCGGGTGATCCGGCTCCTCGGCCGCGGAGGCATGGGCGAGGTCTACCTCGCACACGATCCGGTGCTCGACCGCGAGATCGCCGTCAAGCTGATCGGCGCGGGGATCGAGGACCCCGACGCGCGACGTCGCCTCGTGGAAGAAGCTCGCGCAGCGGGACGCCTTCGCCATCCCAACATCGTCACCATCTTCGATGCTGGCGAACATGCGAACAATCCGTACATCGCGATGGAAAACGTCGGCGGCGAGACCGTCAGGAGCTTGATCGAGCGGCGCGCACCTTTCTCTCCGGGAAGAAAGCTCGCGCTCTTTGAGGGCGCGTGTGCGGGTCTTGCCCATGCGCACCGGGCGAACGTCGTGCACTTCGACGTGAAGCCGGACAACCTGATGCTCGACCCAAGTGGTGCGCTCAAAGTGCTGGACTTCGGCGTCGCGCGGGTGCTAAAGAGCGAGGTGCTCGTCACGCAGCACGTGGCAGGAACGCTGCGCTATATGTCGCCCGAGCAGTTGAGCGGCCGGCCCCTCGATCGTCGTAGCGACGTGTTCTCGCTCGGGTGCTCGCTGTTCGAGTTCATCGCGTACGAGCCGGCCTATGTTGGCAGTGCGCACGAGATCATCGGGCGCATCACCGCCGGGCCAGTGCCGCATCTGGCGGATGTGGTGCCTTGGGTGGCTCCGAGACTGGACGACCTGGTCTCGAAGGCGATGGCGCTGGATCCCGCGCAGAGGTTCGACGATCTCGATGAGCTGGCCGACGCTCTCCGCCAGTTTCGTGAACAGCTCGACCCGATTGATGAGTCTCAGGTTGAGGCTCATTCGAGCGCGGCACCGTCATCGCCGCGTCTGGCCACCGTTGACGTCATTTCGCGACCGCAGCGCACAACGCTGACCGTCATCGGTGCCGCGTCGATGCTCGCGATCGGCTTAGTCGCCGTCTGGATCTGGGCGCCGGTCGCGACTCCGAACAACCAGGTTCCAGCAGCTATCGTGATGCCAGACCCGCCGAAAACGCCAGAAGCGACTCCGGTGCCTCAACCGGCGGACGCGTCGGCCAACATCCCGACGTCCACCGCCGGCCTGAAACCTGCCACGGGCACCGAACCGTCTGCGGCTCCGGCTCCACCGGCGGCATCGAGGCCGGCCCCCGCGTCGGCGCGTGGCTCCCCTGCCGCACCGGCCGCGTCCAGCCAGCGCGAAGCCCCGAAGGATCTCGACTCGGGCGCGGCGACGACGAACCGTGCGGGTCCGTCGGCGCACCCGCAGATTCCATCGCAGGACGCGGGTGCCATTCGTGGGGCGCCGCCACCGACAAGCATCGAACCGGCAACGCCGATCGACTCACCGCCGGCGGAACGAGTCGAAACGGTAAACCCCAACCCCACGCCGACGCCGCCCGAGGCAAATCCGCCCGTTGCGCCGACGAACGAAAGCAGCGAAGTGCTTGCTGCACTTCGCCGGTATCGCGATGCGTACGCGGCTCTCGATGCATCGGCCGTACAGCGGATCTATCCGACGCTCGGGGCCGGTGAAGTTGAGAAGATCCGGCAGAGCTTCAAAACGATAACGACTTATGAGATAGAGGTCGGTCAGCCGCGAGTGGAAGTGCGAGAGAACATGGCAACCGTCCGCACGTTCGTGACCCATAGGTTCGTGCCGAAAGTCGGAAGCCCGCAAACCATCAATGCTGTCGACACCGTATTTCGCCTGCAGCGGGGCGCCAACGGGTGGATCATCACCGGCGTCAAGGTGAACCCCTGAACGGTGGGTTCCGCGTTCCTATTCCACGTTGGCGGTGGCGCCAGGAATAGTCCGCTTTTCAGGTCCCCGGAACCAGCTGTATCTCAAAATGCGTAGTCGATACCGATCACCGGCGTGACACGGTCGCGGAGCCCGGCCTCGGTCAATGGAAACAGCAGGTTGGCGCTGACGAGCAGCGTCCGCCACGGACTGAATCTGACGCCCGCAGCACCCATATAGAGGTGCAGATCGCCCGAGCGAAACTGCAGCTCCGTTTTGGTGACCTGCTGTGTCTGTGCGGGCGGTGGCGTTCCGCCACCTCCGCCGCCCCCACCACCCCCACCGCCAGTTCCGCCGGTTCCGGCGCCGGCCAGCGCGTACTCAAACACTTTGTCGGCCAGGCTCATGCGTCCGACGCCCCGAAGCGTGCGGCTGAGCACATCAAACGACATCGTCATCGCCGGCGACACAACCACATCGAAGCCGACGGTTGCGTTGATCTCGTCGGGCAGCGTGACGTCCGGCAGCGCACCTTCGCTCGAGAATGTATAGCCAAGATTGACGTGAGGGGCGAACCGGTTGTGATTCATCGAGGCGATCCCGAATATCTTGGTCTGCACACCGCCGGTGCCGAGCAGGTTGACTTCGTCGCCAGTCGGAAGCCGCGCTTCGATCCCGAAACCCACAGACGCTTTGCTCGCGGGGTTGAGCGCATACTTCGCGCGCAGGACGATGTCACCGATGCCGGCGGCATTGCCTGAAAGCGCGAAGGTGTGCTCGTCGGGATCGGATCCCTCGAATCCGTGCACGCTCGGATCCTGCGCCGTTGAGAGCCTTTCGATCTTTGCAAGCACGCTGGCGTCGACATCAACCCGCACGAACGGCACCGCGACCCCAACATCGAAACGATCTGATATGCCGTAGTTTGCAAAGATGACGGACGTATCGCTGGCCAGTTTCAGCGCGAGCGTGGCTTCGATCAGATCGCCCTCGAAGGGGGGCGTGAGGCGCGAATTATCCGGCGTCTGCGCTTGCGCGGCGCCGCGGCTGCAGCAGTCAGCGTGCGGAATATAGAACTTCACCTCGCCGCCGCGAAGGTTCAAACCCTCCAGCGTGTCGTAGACCGCGTGCTGATGTTCGAAGCCCAGACTCAACTTGCCACGGCCGATCGTCAGCGCGCGCTCGGCAAACGAGGGGCCGAAACTGTCGCTGCTGCGCGTCAATGTTCCCAGCGCAGGGTCGATGGTGTAGGTGAAGCCACCCGACGGTGATCCCAGCGGATAGGTCGACAGCATCGTGAGCAGCGCCTGATTCACCTGCGCGGGAACCTGAAGCTGGTCGGCTCCAGGTTTGAAGTGCGCGATGTGGTTCGGCTGATCCGGCAGGTTCGAGGGCAGCAGTGTAATGGTATTGCCGAGAAGCTCGGGCAGGATCGATGACAGCGGCGTGCCCTGGGCGAAAGCCGGGGCTGGCGCAAACCATGTCGTCATCAGAACAGCCAGCGTGAGCATGCGACGATCGGTCATGGGAAATAACCCGGTCTAGAATTTGGACGCGCGGATCCACGTGTCGGCGCGCGACCAGCTCTTCGCAAGGTCCTCATCCACGTCTCGCGACGATCTGCCGCGGCCGGCGAGTGCTTTCTTCAATCCCAGCAACGACCACCCATTGTGAGGATGGTCGTCGAGCTCTTCGCGGTAGATGCGCTCGGCATCGGCGAACCGCTTCGCGTCGAGAAGCGCGGCACCCAGCCAATGCCGTGCCGCAAATGGCAGCGGCTCCGGCTCGTCGTATCCGAGCTGGTCCTCGATCGCGACAGCTCGCTCGAACGCGGCAATGGCCGCATTCGTGTCGCCGCCAACGAGCAGCATCTCCCCTTCCAGAATGCCCGCCACGGTGCCGAGAAGATTCTTTGCGCTGTGCTCGCGGAACGACGCCTTGGACGTCTCTGCCGCCTTTTTCACACGATCCAGATACACCCGGGCGAAGTCGCCATTCCCGGTTTTCAGCTGCGCGTACCCTTGCGCGAAATCCCAAAAGCCCCCGAGGATCTCGTCCTTCGGGCGATTTTTCACCTCGAGCACCTCGTCGAAGCGGCCGAACCGTACCATCGTCAGCACTTGGTAGTACGTGTCGCCGGTGAGCTTGGCGAAGTCTTTTCCCGCCTGCATGGCGATCGCGCCTTGTCCGTCCATCGACGCCGCGTAGAGCAGCATGTGCAGGTTGTGCGCGGGATAGATCGCGAAGCCTTCACCGATCGCGGCTCTCAAATCGGAATGCCACGCCTCGAGATTTGCGCGAACCGAATCGCCCCACCGCCCGACTTCGTTCCAGGTGTGCGACGGCATGTGATTGATGTGGCTCGCGCCCGGAATCGACTTGCCGAGAAACTCTGCGCATTTCGTCGCACGCTCGGGCACGACCGTCGATTCGGTCGCATGCACGTACAGGTGGCATGCGCCGGGATGATGCACGTCCTTCGAGAGAATGCGCTCGAGCACGCGATGCAGCCGCTGCACACTTTCGCTCTTGATGTCGCGCGTTCCCCGGCGGGGCTCGAGAAGAAACAGCGCATCAGCGTGGAGCGTGGCGATGTCGAGATCGTCTGGATACCGAGCGGCGACCTTGCCGATTGCCTCCGCATAGGCCTTGTCCTGTTCGACGCGCTTTTCCGGATCGAACTTCTCCACGTAGCGAATCGCCATGGCGTCGATGAGCGCGCGTTCTTTGGCAGTCGCCTTGTCCTTCAGTCCGATGGCCTTCTGAATCGCTGCGTAGGCATGAGGAGCTTCTTCGGCGTTCATCGGGCCGTTCAGGTACGATCCCCAGGCCCAGGCTTCGCCCCAATAGCAGATCGCGCAGTCCGGATCGCGCTTCCACGCTTCGCGGAACGAGCGAATCGCCTCGGGCTTGGCGAAGGCGTACATCATTTGAAAGCCTTGATCGGAAAACGCTTGCGCCTCTTTGTTGGATGACGAGATGGGCCGCGTGAACTTGCCAAGTCCGCTTTTGAAGAGCTCAATCGTCTGGGTATTGCGCTCGAACAGCGTCTTGGGTGCCGGCGGCTGTTTACCCTGTTCCTGCGCGGCCGCAACGCCTGTTCCTGCGGCTACGACAAGCAGTCCGACAAACACCGCGCGGGTGGACACGAGCATACAGACTCCAAATTGACCCGATGGTAACAGACTTCAACTCTCCACGCATTGTGAACGCCTACGACGAGCTCCCCCTCTGGTCGGCGATGTTCGGTCTCCTGCTTTTGAAGCACGTGCCGCTGGCGAACGTTCGGCGCGTGCTCGACATCGGATGCGGTACCGGCTTTCCCGCTATTGAGCTTGCCGAGCGGCTCGGCTCCGATGCTCGCGTCTACGGTCTCGACACCTGGCAGATGGCATTGCACCGCGCGGCCGAAAAAATCGCCAATCGCGGGACGCCGCACGTGACGATGATCAACGGAACGGCATCACAGCTCCCATTTGCGGACGGCGTGTTCGATCTCATCGTCTCCAACCTGGGCGTGAACAACTTCGACGATCCGGTCGCGGTCGTCCGCGAGTGCCGCCGGGTCTCCTGTCGAGGCGCCACGATTGCATTGACGACGAACCTTCAGGGCCACATGCAGGAACTGTACGCCGTGTTCGAACGCGTCTTGCAGAAACGAGCCGATGACGCCGCGCTTGATCGTCTTCGCGCGCACATCGACCATCGCGCCACCGTCGAGCGCGTCCGAGATCTGCTGGAAGGCGCGGGCTTCACGATCACGAACATCGTTCAATGCGCGGAAGAGATGCGATTCCGGAGTGGAACCGCGCTCATCAATCACCACTTCATCAAGCTCGGGTTTCTCGACGGGTGGAAGTCTGTGGCGGGCGACGATCCGTCAGTGTTCGACGAACTCGTCACCACGCTGAACGCCGCGGCACACGAACGCGACGGTCTTCGGCTCACCATCCCGGTGGCCTATATACAAGCGTGCGTCTAGCGACGATAGAGGCATCGATGGGTACAACCATCTTATTTCTGCGTACGAATTACGCCGTAGTTGTGGCGATTTATTTGCTTTGTCTCCCGCAATCACCGGAAATCGCCAAAAAGTGTAGTCAACGAATACAACGTGTCGTCGCCGTGAAAGACGGCTTAGCGGTTGCTTTGTCCGAGGCACCCTGAAGCCGTCAGGAGTCCACAAATGGACGTGTCGACCCGACCGAATCCGTTATCGCCACGCGAAGTCGCGCGCAATGTCGGCGCCAAGCTGGCACAGCCCGAACCCGACCAATTCTCACGACAACTGCTCGCGGCGATGCTGGCGTTCCGTGACGGAGACTTCGGGGTCCGCCTGCCGGCCGATCTCGTGGGCCTCCACGGCAAGATCGCCGATGCGTTCAACGACATCGTTGCGGTCAGTGAACGGCGCGCTCGCGAAACCGCGCGAGTGTCGCGATCGGTCGGTAAAGCAGGCAAGTTGAAACAACGCATGTCGGTGCCTGGAGCGACCGGCGGCTGGGCCGACGAGGTGGCTGCGATCAACATGCTGATCGACGATCTCGTGTGGCCCACCACCGAAGTCACGCGCGCCGTCGGTGCAGTCGCCAAAGGCGATCTCGGGCAATCGATGGCGCTCGAAGTGGATGGGCGCGCGCTCGAGGGCGAATTTCTCCGCTCGGCCAAGCTCGTCAACAAGATGATCGATCAGCTGTCGGTCTTCACCTCGGAAGTGACGCGCGTCGCGCGCGAGGTCGGCACCGAAGGCAAGCTCGGCGGACAGGCGCAGGTCAAAGGCGTGTCCGGCGTGTGGAAGGAGCTCACCGAATCGGTCAACCAGATGGCCGGCAACCTGACGGCGCAGGTGCGCAACATCGCCGACGTGACGATCGCGGTGGCGAACGGCGACCTGTCCAAGAAGATTACCGTCGATGTGCGCGGCGAGATCCTGCAGCTGAAGGAAGCGATCAACACGATGGTCGACCAGCTGCGATCCTTTGCGGCCGAGGTCACCCGTGTGGCGCGCGAGGTGGGCACCGAGGGCAAGCTCGGCGGTCAGGCGGTGGTTCCCGGCGTGGCCGGCACGTGGAAGGACCTTACGGACTCGGTCAACGCGATGGCGTCGAACCTGACGGCGCAGGTGCGCAACATCGCCGACGTCACGACGGCTGTTGCGCGCGGCGACTTGTCTCGGAAGATCACGGTCGACGTCAAGGGCGAGATTCTCGAGCTGAAGAACACGATCAACACGATGGTCGATCAGCTCAACGCCTTCGCCTCGGAAGTCAGCCGCGTGGCGCGGGAAGTGGGCACCGAGGGCAAGCTCGGCGGACGCGCCGAGGTGCCCGACGTCGCGGGTACCTGGAAGGACCTCACCGACTCGGTCAACGCGATGGGCGCGAACCTCACGGCCCAGGTGCGCAACATCGCCCAGGTGACGACCGCCGTCGCGCGGGGCGACCTGTCGCGCAAGATCACCGTCGACGTCAAAGGGGAAATCCTCGAGCTGAAGAACACGATCAACACGATGGTCGACCAGCTCAACGGTTTTGCGTCGGAAGTGACGCGCGTGGCGCGCGAAGTCGGCACCGAGGGCAAGCTCGGCGGACAGGCTGTTGTGCCTGGTATCGCCGGCACGTGGAAGAACCTCACCGACTCGGTCAACTCGATGGCATCGAACCTCACGGGCCAGGTACGCAACATCGCGGACGTGGCCACGGCGATCGCGCGCGGCGATTTGTCGCGCAAGATTACGGTCGACGTCAAAGGCGAGATTCTCGAGCTGAAGAACACCATCAACACGATGGTGGACCAGCTCAACGCGTTCGCGTCAGAAGTCAGCCGAGTCGCACGCGAGGTGGGCACCGAAGGCAAGCTCGGTGGGCAGGCGGCGGTGCCGGGCGTGGCGGGTACATGGAAGGACCTGACCGACAACGTTAACTCGATGGCGTCGAATTTGACCGGGCAGGTGCGCAACATCGCCGACGTGGCGACGGCCATCGCCAAAGGCGACCTCTCGCGCAAAATCACCGTCGACGTTCAGGGTGAGATTCTGCAGTTGAAGAACACGATCAACACGATGGTCGACCAGCTGAACGCCTTCGCTTCGGAAGTGAGCCGCGTGGCGCGCGAAGTCGGCACCGAGGGCAAACTCGGCGGCCAGGCCGAAGTGCCGGATGTGGCAGGCACCTGGAAGGACCTGACCGACAACGTCAACTGGATGGCATCGAACCTGACGGGACAGGTGCGCAACATCGCCGACGTGGCCACGGCGATTGCCAACGGGGACTTGTCTCGCAAGATCACCGTCGACGTCAAGGGGGAGATTCTCGAGCTGAAGAACACCATCAACACGATGGTCGACCAGCTCAACGCCTTCGCCTCGGAAGTGACGCGCGTGGCGCGCGAGGTCGGCACTGAAGGCAAGCTCGGCGGTCAGGCGGCGGTACCGGGGGTAGCCGGCACGTGGAAGGACCTGACCGACAACGTCAACTTCATGGCGTCGAACCTGACGGGACAGGTGCGCAATATCGCCGAAGTGGCAACCGCCGTTGCCCGGGGCGACCTGTCGCGCAAAATCACTGTCGACGTCAAAGGTGAAATCCTCGAGCTGAAGAACACCATCAACACGATGGTGGATCAGCTGAACGCCTTCGCGTCGGAAGTCAGCCGCGTCGCGCGCGAGGTCGGCACCGACGGCAAACTCGGCGGCCAGGCCGTTGTCACGGGCGTGGCCGGCACGTGGAAAGATCTCACCGACAACGTCAACCAGATGGCGGGCAACCTGACCGCGCAGGTGCGGAACATCGCCGAAGTGACGGTGGCGGTCGCCAACGGAGACCTCTCGAAGAAAATCACCGTCGACGTACGCGGCGAGATTCTGCAGCTCAAGGACACGATCAACACGATGGTCGAGCAGCTGCGGTCGTTCGCCGCCGAGGTGACGCGCGTCGCACGCGAGGTCGGCACCGAGGGCAAACTCGGCGGCCAGGCCGAAGTACCGGGCGTTGCGGGCACGTGGAAGGACCTCACCGACAACGTCAACTCGATGGCCTCGAACCTGACCGGCCAGGTGCGGAACATTGCGGACGTCGCCACATCGATCGCCCGTGGAGACCTGTCGCGCAAGATTACCGTCGACGTCAAGGGCGAAATCCTTCAGCTGAAGAACACCATTAATACGATGGTCGATCAGCTGAACGCCTTCGCATCCGAAGTCAGCCGCGTCGCACGCGAGGTGGGCACCGAGGGCAAGCTCGGCGGCCAGGCCGTCGTCACCGGAGTGGCCGGCACCTGGAAGGACCTCACCGACAACGTCAACTCGATGGCCTCGAACCTGACCGGCCAGGTCCGCAACATCGCCGAAGTGACGATCGCCGTCGCCAACGGCGACCTGTCCAAGAAGATCACCGTGGACGTTCGCGGCGAGATTCTGCAGCTCAAAGAAGCGATCAACGCGATGGTCGAGCAGCTGCGGTCCTTTGCCTCGGAGGTCACGCGCGTGGCGCGCGAAGTGGGCACCGAGGGCCGTCTCGGTGTGCAGGCCGTCGTGCCAGGCGTCGCGGGCACGTGGAAGGACCTGACCGACTCGGTCAACGTCATGGGGGCGAATCTGACCGCTCAGGTCCGCAATATTGCGGAAGTGACGACGGCGGTCGCGCGCGGTGACCTCTCGCGGAAAATCTCGGTCGACGTCAAAGGCGAGATCCTCGAGCTGAAGAACACGATCAACACCATGGTCGATCAGCTTCGCGCCTTCGCCGCCGAAGTGACGCGCGTGGCGCGCGAAGTGGGCACCGAGGGCAAGCTGGGCGGTCAGGCCGAAGTGCTGGGCGTCGCCGGCACCTGGAAGGACCTCACCGATTCGGTCAACGTCATGGCCGCCAACCTGACCGACCAGGTCCGCGGCATCGTCAAAGTGGTCACCGCGGTCGCCAACGGCAACCTGCGGCAGAAGCTCACCGTCGAGGCCAAGGGCGAAGTGGCGGCGCTTGCCGAAACGATCAACAACATGACCGACACGCTCGCCACGTTCGCCGAACAGGTCACCAACGTCGCGCGTGAAGTCGGCGTCGAAGGCCGTCTGGGGGGGCAGGCGAACGTGCCGGGCGCGGCGGGCACCTGGAAGGACCTCACCGGGAACGTGAACCTGCTCGCGGCCAACCTGACCAATCAGGTGCGCGCGATCGCCGAGGTCGCGACAGCGGTCACCAAGGGCGACCTGACCCGCTCAATCCAGGTCGAAGCCAGGGGCGAAGTTGCCGAGTTGAAAGACAACATCAACACGATGATCGACAACCTGCGAGGCACGACGGATCGCAACCAGGAGCAGGACTGGCTGAAGACCAACATCGCCAAGTTCACGAACATGCTCCAGGGGCAGCGCGATCTGGTGACGGTCGGCAAGCTGCTCCTCACCGAACTTGCGCCGCTCGTCAACGCGCAGCAAGGCTGCGTCTACCAGATGCTCAGCGAGGTGACCGACGCGGCTCCGGCGCTGTCGCTTCTCGCCGGGTATGCGATCGGCGACGGGCAGGCGCAGCGCATCGAGGTGGGCAAGGGGCTCGTCGGGCAGTGCGCCCTTGAAAAGCAGAGCATTCTCATCACGAAAGTGCCCCGAAACTACACCCAGGTGCATTCAAGTCTCGGCGCGGCGCGGCCGAAGAACATCGTCGTGCTTCCTGTGTTGTTCGAAGGCGAGACGAAAGCCGTCATCGAGCTCTCGTCGCTGCAACCCTTCACCCAGACACACCTGACATTCCTCGAACAGTTGACCGAATCGATCGGCGTCGTGCTGAACACCATCGAGGCCACGATGCGCACGGAAAACCTGCTTCAGCAGTCGCAGCAGCTCACGATGGAGCTGCAGACGCGGCAGTCGGAGCTGCAGCAGACCAACGAAGAACTGGCGTCGAAGGCCAAACAGCTCGCCGAGCAGAACGTCGAAGTCGAGCGCAAGAACAAGGAGGTCGAACAGGCGCGGCGGGCGCTCGAGGAAAAAGCCGCAGAGCTGGCGCTCACCTCGAAGTACAAGTCGGAGTTCCTCGCCAACATGTCGCACGAGCTGCGCACGCCGCTCAACTCGATTCTGATTCTGGGTCAGCAGCTCGCAGACAACACGGGAGGCAACCTGACGGGTAAACAGGTGGATTTCGCTCGCAACATCCACTCGGCCGGCACCGACCTGCTGACGCTCATCAACGACATTCTCGACCTGTCGAAGATCGAGTCGGGCACCGTCACAGTGGAGGCCGAAGAGCTCACGTTCAGCGCGCTTCGCGACAGCGTCGAGCGCAACTTCCACCATCTGGCCGAGTCGAAGAACCTCGCGTTTCACATCGACATCGACAACACGCTGCCGCGCGCCTTCAGCAGCGACCCGAAGCGCCTCCAGCAGATTCTCAAGAATCTGCTGTCGAATGCGTTCAAGTTCACGTCGCAAGGCGGTGTGTCGATGCGCGTGCAGCCGGTCACGTCGGGGTGGTCGGTCGACCACCCGATTCTCCGGTTCGTACCGAGCGCGCTGGCGATCGAAGTCAGGGACACGGGCATCGGCATCGCACCGGAAAAGCAGCGGCTCATTTTCGAAGCGTTCCAGCAGGCCGACGCCGGCACGAGCCGCAAGTACGGCGGCACCGGCCTCGGCCTGGCCATCAGCCGCGAGCTCGCGACGCTGCTCGGCGGCGAAATCAGGCTCATCAGCTCTCAGGGACAAGGCAGCACGTTCACGCTGTATCTACCCTTCCAGTACACCGGCCCGGCGCGCGCGGTGACGGCGCCGGCGGGCGGGTTCGCATCGTCAGACATGCGCAGCTCCAGCGCAGCCCTTCCGGTTCTTGCCGTCGCCAAATCCGAGGAGATCGTGCCCGACGATCGCGAGTCGATCGCCGAGGGAGACAACGCTCTCCTGATCGTCGACGACGACGCGCACTATGCGAGAGTGCTTCTCGGACTCGCGCGAGACAAAGGCTTCAAAGGGATTGTCGCCAACCGGGGACAGGCGGCGCTGTCTCTGGCGAAGCAGTACCTGCCGACGGCCATCACGTTGGACGTCTTTCTCCCGGACATGCTCGGGTGGACCGTGCTGAACAATCTGAAGCTCGATCCGGCAACCCGCCACATCCCCGTTCAGGTGCTGTCGGTCGAAGAAGAGCGGCAGCACGGGCTTTCGCATGGCGCGTTCTCCTATCTGGTGAAGCCGGCGACCACCGAGGATCTGGAGTACGCCTTCGATCGCATCAAGACCTACGTCACGCCCCATCGGAAACGCCTGCTCGTGATCGAGGACAACGATATCGAGCGTGACAGCATCGTCGAGCTGCTCGCGCACGACGATATCGACGTGATGACGGCCGCGAGCGGCGCCGAGGCGCTCGAGGCACTGGCCGGTCAGACGTACGATTGCTGCGTGGTTGATCTGAGACTTCCGGACATGACGGGTTTCGAACTGCTCGAGCGCATGCAGTCCGATCCGTCGCTCCGTGATATGCCCATCGTCGTCTTCACCGGGAAGGAGCTGTCAGCCGACGAGGAATCGCGATTGAGGGTCGTCGCCAAGAGCGTGGTGCTGAAGGATGTCCAGTCACCCGAGCGGCTCTTCGATGAAACGGCGCTGTTCCTCCATCGTGTCGTTGCCGATCTGCCGAATCAGAAGCGTCAGATGCTGGAGCGGCTGCATGGATCGAACGACGTGCTGCGCCAGCGCAAAGTCCTGGTGGTCGATGATGATGCCCGCAACATCTTCGCGTTGACCACTGTGCTCGAAAATCAGGAAATGGAGGTGATCGGCGCCACGAACGGCCTCCAGGCGATCGAGATGATTCAAAATACGCCCGATCTCAGCGTGGTGCTGATGGATATCATGATGCCCGAAATGGACGGCTACGAGACGATGCGCCGAATTCGGAAAGAGCCGGAGTTCCGCACGCTGCCGATGGTCGCCCTGACAGCCAAGGCCATGAAAGGGGACCGCGAAAAGTGTCTCGAAGCGGGAGCCTCGGACTATATTGCCAAACCGGTGAACACAGAACAGCTGCTCTCGCTGTTACGCGTATGGCTCTATCGCTGAATCACGCGGCGGCACTCGGAACGGCGCCGAAGATTCTGATCGTCGACGACCAGCCTCGGAACCTCGACGTGCTCGAGGCGATGCTGGCGGACACCGGCTGCGAATTCGTGCGCGCGACGTCGGCCGACGAAGCGCTGCTCTGCCTGATCCGCCACGAGTTTGCCGCGCTCGTGCTCGATATCAAGATGCCCGGCATGAGCGGGATCGAGCTCGCCACGCTCATCAAGCAGCGCAAGCGCACGCAGCACGTGCCGATCCTCTTTCTCACGGCGCATTCCGTTGACGAAAACGACGTGCTTCGAGGATATGGCGTGGGCGCCGTCGATTATCTGAGCAAGCCGATCAACGCGGCGATACTGCGCTCCAAGGTAGGGGTGTTCGTTGACGTGTTTCGCAAAACCCGCGCCCTGGCCGATCTCAACGATGCGCTTCAGCGGGAAGTCGCTGAACGGGAGAACGCACAGCAAGCGCTGGAGCGCGCCAACGCAGAGCTGGAACGGCGCGTGCGAGAGCGCACCTCTGCCTTGACGAGAGCGCATCAGGGCGTCCGCGAGAACGAAGAACGGCTGCGAATGGCGCTCGAAGTCGCTTACATCGCGGCATGGGAATGGAACCTCGCCACTGGCCAGATGCGCTGGTCCACAGATCCCGAAACCTTGTTCGGCTTTCCCCGGGGGGCATTCGGTCCTGAGTTGCGGATCGTTCGCACCGTCCATCCCGACGACAGGAGCCGCGTTGAAGAGGCGACCGCCGCCGCGTTGAAAACGGGCGTGTACGAAACCGACTATCGATGCGTCCGGCCCGACGGGCAGACGGTGTGGATTACCGAACGCGGTCGGGTGTTTTCCGACGCTGACAGCGATCGCATGGTTGGCATCAGCCGCGATGTCACAGCCGAGCGGCAATTGAGCCACGAGCGCGAGCGGCTGTTGAAAAGCGAACGAGCCTCGCGTGACGAAGCCGAGCGTCAGAGCCGCTTGAAGGACGAATTCCTCGCCACACTAAGTCACGAACTGCGCACGCCGATGAACATCATCCTCGGCTGGCTCGACACCTTGCTCAGCGGACTTCCGATTCGCGACACGGCATCGGCGCTCGCGATCGTGCAGCGAAACGCGCAGATGCAGGCGAAGTTGATCGACGACCTGCTCGACATGAACCGTCTCACCTCTGGGAACCTGCGCATCGAGATCACGCCGATCGACGTCGTGTCGACGCTGCGCGCGGCAATTCAGGGTCTGCGCCCCACTGCCGACGCCAAAGGCGTGACGCTGACCGTGGCGGCCGAGCCAGGCGCCATCCTGGCGCTGGCAGACGCCAACCGTCTGCAGCAGGTCTTGTGGAATCTTCTCCACAACGGCATCAAATTCACGCCGTCGGGCGGGAACGTCGACACGCAGGTTGCGCGCAAGGACGAGCGCGTCAACATTGTCGTGAGTGACAACGGGCAAGGCATTGCGCCGGACTTCCTGCCGCATGTGTTCGAGCGCTTCCGCCAGCAGGATTCGTCGAGCACTCGCGAGTCATCGGGCCTCGGTCTCGGTCTCTCAATCACCAAACATCTCGTCGAGCTGCAAGGCGGCAGGATTGAAGCATTCAGCAATGGATGCAGCCGGGGTGCTCGGTTTGTGATTGAGATACCTGCGGCGAGGCCGGTTCCGGCTCACTCACCAACAATCTGAACAATCACATCGCGCCGGCGTGGCTGCGTGTCGAACTCGAAGAGTGCGATCTGTTGCCACGTTCCGAGCAACAGCTCGCCATCCTTGAACGGAACGGTGACTGACGGTCCGAGCAATGCCGCACGCACGTGACTCGACCCATTGTCGTCGCCCCAGCGCAGATGATGACGGTACTGGCCGTCGCGCGGGGCGAGCTCCTCGAACACACTGCTCAGATCGTGCACGGCCCCAGGCTCGAACTCGATTGTGGTGATTCCGGCCGTCGAGCCGATAACAAAGGGTGTGACGACTCCGTCGCGAATACCCGACTGTGCGAGCGCGCGCCTGACGACGGCTGTAATATCGTGCGCATCGCCCTGTCCGCTGGTGTTGATTTCGTGTTTGTGGGTCGAAACCATGCCCATAGCTTCTCGATCTCGACGCGTCTTGTCCACCGTGGGCGCCCCGGGTATGTGGCTTGCAGAAATCCGCAAACACGTGCGCCTCTTGCTGGTCCTCGTCGTCTTCATGTTGCTGGTCTCGCCTGCGGCGGCGCAGAAACCGGACCTGTCGCCGCTCGAAGCCACGTTCAAGCGAATCGTCAGCAAAGCGCGCGGACGAGTCGGCGTCGGGTTGATTCACCTCGAATCAGGCGCCGCGCTGGACATCCGTGGTCACGAGCGATTTCCCATGGCGAGCGTGGTGAAGCTGCCGATCGCCATCGAGGTGCTCGCGCAGGTGGCCGAGCGAAAGCTCACCCTCAGTCGCAATGTGTGGCTCAACGCCGTCGATATTCGTCCGTGTTGCACGCTCGAACGCCGCCATCCGAACGGCGGTGTCTCGCGCACCGTCGGCGAACTCCTCGAGCTCGCGATGATCGAAAGCGACAATACGGCCGCCGATGCGCTGCTCAAGCTGGTTGGCGGTCCGGAAGCGGTTGAACAGCGGATGCGCCGGCTTGGGTTCACCGTCATCAAGGTCAACCGCTACGAGGGCCAATTGCTGCTCGATATGGCCGGCGTGACCACGGCGCCGCCGCCCGAGCAATGGACCGTCGAGCTTCAGCGACGTCTCGTCGCCGAGGTCGATCGCCCTGCCCTGAACAAAGGCCGCGTACAGTACCTCCAGGACGAACGCGACACCGCAACGCCGTACGAAACGGCGCAACTGCTCGGCCGTCTGCAACTGACCGATCTTCTTCCCCCGTCTGAAACGGAATTGCTTCTGAACCTCATGATCGGCACGACGACCGGCTCACGGCGGATTAAGAGACACCTGCCGGACGGCACGATCGTCGCGCACAAGACAGGCTCCACCGCCGTTGTGATTAACGACGTCGGCCTCATCACGTTGCCTGCCGACAGCCAGATAGCGGGGTGCTTCGCAATCGCCGTCTATGTTGCCGATGGTTCGAGCATCGCGGCGATGGAACGAACCGTCGCGCAGCTCAGCGCCGCCGCATTCGAGTTTTTTAGCGGGAAAACGTTGTCGAAGTCGCAGGGGCCACGGCAGAGAAGAGCAAACTAGTTTCTTCTGTGACCCGGCCGTTCTCTGTAGGCTAAATCAACTGACACGGGGACGCGGACTGCGCACCGGCTCTTCGGCCAGCGGCGCGATGACGTGCGTGTGCTCGCGGCAGATGTCCTCGAACCCTTTTGTCTGTTTGTAGAAATTGCCCATCGAATAACCGCACAGCAAGGCGAATCCGTATTGCTGCGCAAGCTTGTTCCAGAGCATTTCGAGTCGCACCGCCGCTTGAGTTCTCCCCTGTTTCCACAGGACATCAACCATCTCGCCGTAGGCCCGAATCAGGATGCGGTCCTCGCGGCCTTCGAGCACGCCGGCAATGAGCCGACCCACACTATCCTCGAAACGCCCGGCATCGGGATGATCGCCGTCCATGAACAGATCGAGCGTCTGCTGAGCGTCCAGGACGATGAGACTGCCCATGCGCTGGGCGGTGTCGACGTCTATCAATCGCCCCCTGAGGTGCTCGAGTATCGCTGCGCTGTGCCTTTCGGTAGCGATGACGATGCCGGGATGACCGTCGACAAACCCCTGACTCAGGAATGCTGCGACTGTTGTGAATAGGCTCTGGTCGTCGCCGTAGAACTGAACCGCGTGGTGGTGGTCGTAAATTGGTGCACGCTTCTGCATGAGTGTGGGTGAGTATGCAACCGTTGAACCATCCCAATCTACTGAATTACAGAGCTGTCAGATGGAGTGGTGTATGAAAACGCTGCAAACTCAGAGATGGTCGTATTACCGACGCGGGTCGCTCGGGAATTGAGCGTATTTCATAGGTGAGTTGTCGGCCGTCCTGATGGAAGCTCCAAAGCATTGTTTCTCGTTTCGGGCAAACCATCGGGAGCCACTAGGACTGCACCTTCGGTTGCTATTCGTGTCAGCGCAAATTGGCTGTCGGCCCATCTTCTCGGAGCCGTGGTCCGGCGATCGGCACCACTGCGACGGCCGAGTCCCCAGTAGGGGTCCCGCCGCTGACGCCTTTCGTTGGTTCGGCGATCGAAGACCACCGGCACCCGGTTGGCCGTCGCCAGAATCGAGCAAAAGTTATAGTACTCGTCGCTCATGCCTCGTCTGACAATCAAGACGAGATTGATGTCCGTTTGCCGGTGACGGTTTCTGATCCACGCGCCGACGGCTCGAAGAACTGGGCGCACACCGATTCAAGAGCAAGGGGCTCGCCATTGGCAAAATGGAACATCGAAAACCGACAAATTTTCCCATCCAACTGAAACTGCAGCGGAAAGCTAATGAGCCTTAAAACGGAACATCAGAACCCAATTGGGTGGCTAGCGGACGAAACTGCGGGCGATTTCGGCAATGCCTGTCTTCAGCGTGGCGCGAGCGAGCGTGTCGAGTTCTTCCTCGGGACCCATGGCGTGAACCGTCCGATGCACGTGCGTATAGGCCTGACCTGGTGACAGGGCGAGCGCGGGCGATGACGTCTCCAGCTCGTAAAACGGCCCCAACGGCGGCTTTCCGGGCGAAGGCGGTCCATCGTTGTAGCTGTTGATCACGTCTCCCTTGTAGGGCTGGCGCTGAATCTCCCACATCGAGTTCACGTAGCTCGTCGCGCCGGCTGGCCGCGTGTACTGAACCAGCGTCAGCACTCGCCGCGCGGCGTCGTAACTGCCGGCCACATCAAGCGCGCGGGCCGGCGAGAGGCCGATTTTGCTGCGATACTGACCGTCTCCCCGAAAGAAAATGAGCGAAGTGGTCGCTCTCAATCGATCTGCCGGCACCTTCCCGAAGTAGGCGTCGTTGACGATCGGTCCACGCGCCGTTTCGGGCCCTGCCTCGAATGGAATCGCAATCGTGGTTTCAGGTGATGGAATAAACATGCCCAGAATCCAGACCGAAACGAGCCCCGACTTCGGCTGCCACGCTTCGCCGCCGGCATTGGTCACCGTGTTGGATGATTCGAACGCCACCATCCGTACAGCGGTGCCTGCCTGAGTCCCGAAATGCTTGGCAACGTCTGGCGCGCTCAACAGTCGCACCGTGCGGTCTACGTCGATGTCCAATTTCGTGCCGGAGTAGTTGACGAGCGACACGCGCTTTCGGAAACGGACGCTGGTCGGCGACTGGCTATCGACGTCCCATTTGCCCCAATCGATCGCTTCCGGCACCTGCCAATGGTCGAGATCGAACGGGTCGCCTTGCTTGAAGTACAGCGAGGTACTGTCCGCCCTCAGGACCGAGCCAGAACCGATCCTCCCCGCCGAAGACATTGATATGCGGCTGCCGGGTACGCGCCGAGATGGCGGCCCGTCCGATCCACCCGAAACTGGGCGCGTCGCTCCCACCCGTCGTGCTCGTCATCACCCGTCCCTGATACTCCGGCGAGACGACGACTTGCGCAGTGCCTCCGGGCTCTGCCAGCACGATGACGTCCGTGTTTTGCCTGAGAAAGGCCAGGTCCGATTCAAACGGCCCGCCTGGGGCAGAGACAGGCGCAGCGGGTTTGGTGTTCTCGTTCGCATTCTCAGCACTCTGGCGGGACGGGTTGGCGCCACAGCCGGCTGCGAGACCAGCAGCGACGAACAGGGCCACGGTTCTTCTGGAGCGCATCGGCCGGCGATTGTATCGTATATGGGAGCATGCCTTTGTATGAGGTACAAGTGTCTTGGGTGTGGAAATCAGTTCGAGTTGCTCATATTGAAGGCCGCCCAGACGGTGGCTTGCCCAGCGTGCCAGAGCGAATCGATCGAGCGGGTGCTTTCGATGTTTGCCGTCAGTTCGAAGGCGTCACGACAGGCCAGCGCGGCAAAAGCCCACGCATTCAACAATAAGTTGAATGCAAGGCAGGAACCTGATAAACAGCGGATTCAAATCGATCACAAGCATCAGCATTGAAGAGCATGTTGAAATATTTCATCTTCATCGGTGTGCTCGCACAGGTTCTGCTTCAAACCGCGGGAAGCGCACAGTCGGCGTTCTCGATGCGAATTGTCGCGAGCGGGCTTGGCGCCCCCTGGGAAGTCGTGCTCGGACCGGACGACCAGTTGTGGGTGACGGAACGGACGGGGCGGCGCATCATCAGGGTGAATCCGGGGACCGACACCGTAACACTGGCACTCGACTTGACGAGTGCCAGCTACGATCCAAAGGAAAGCTGGCACGAAGGAGTCCTCGGCCTCGCCCTGCATCCAGACTTGTTGAAGAAGGCAGGGCGCGACTACGTGTATGTGGCCTTCACCTATGATGCCGATCCCGGTCCGGCGCTGTTACGAAAACTGAAACTGCAGCGATACACATACGACGCGGTCAAGCAAACGCTCGTCAGCCCGATCGATCTCATCACCAACGTCCCCGCTCACGATGATCACGGCGGCGGCCGGGTCGCCTTCGGCCCCGATGAGAAGCTGTATCTGACGCGCGGCGACAGTGGCGGTAACTGGCTCGCCAATTACTGCACGCCGATCAAGTCGCAGGATCTCCCAACGGCCGCGCAAGTGGCTGCGCGTGACTGGTCGTTGTACGAAGGAAAAATTCTGCGCCTCAACCTCGACGGCTCGATTCCCACTGACAATCCGGCTCTCAACGGCGTGCAGAGCCATGTTTACTCGGTACGGCCACCGCAACCCGCAAGGTCTGGGCTTTGGCCCGAACGGATTGCTCTACTCATCCGAGCACGGCCCGAACACAGACGATGAGTTGAACCTGATTGTGGCCGGGGCCAATTACGGCTGGCCCTACGTTGCAGGCTATCGCGACGACCGCGCGTACGTCTTCGCCAACTGGTCGCAGTCCAAGGGCACATCCTGCGCATCGATGAAGTTCGTAGAGGCCGGCGATCCGCCGCCTTCGGTGCCGCGTATGCGAGAAACCGATTGGAAAGGAATGTTCCAACCACCACTGCGAACGTTCTTCACGGTCGCAGAAAACTACGACGTGGCAAAGTCCGGCAGCTCGACGATTGCGGCCGGCGGGCTGGAAGTTTACTCGGCTCGTGACGGCATGTCCGGATGGGCGACTTCGATTCTGCAGCCTGGCATGACGATGGGTCGGGTCTATCGAGTGAAGGTGAGTGATGACGGACGGACGGCCGTGGGATCGAACGAAGAACTGTTTCGGACAGCGAATCGTTATCGCGACATTGCCATCGGTCGCGATCAGCGGACCTTCTATCTCGTGACCGACAACAACGGTCTGGGACGGACGACCGATCCCTCGGGGGCGAGCGTTCGAACGTTTGCCAATCCCGGCTCGATTCTCGAGTTCAGATACAAGCAGTGACGTTAATTACATCCACGCAGCAGGAAAATTACGAACAACAGCCCTGCGGGAACGCCCATCACCCAGAGCAGAATGTAGCCGATCGCTCCTCTTTGCTCGTTCATTGCTCCTCCCTGCCTGGATAACAGCAAGGGAAATACCACGTGTCCCACTTGCCGACGACTTTGGCGCAGAGCAGCTGAGCCACGGAGAAGAACACTTCTCCATGAGAAAATTCTGAGCAACCCAACAAGAGTTCAGGAGTTCAGGAGTCTCTAGAGCGTTTTCGACTTGTACATAGTACGGCCCTTGTGGTACTCCTGTCGTGGGAGGTCTGATGGCGCCGTATTCAATGGACTTGCGGAAGCGGGTGGCCAAGGCATGGGATGCCAATCCGGACGCCGACGCGATCGCGGCGAAATATGAGGTGAGTCGCGCGTGGGTGCACCGGCTGATCCAACGGCGGCGAGAGACGGGCTCGCTCGCACCGCGCAAGCAGACGAAATTTCGGTCGCGCGTCTTGGCGGGCCGAGCCGATCGCCTCGCCGCGCTCATCACCGCCCGGCCGGATGCGACCTTGGCCGAATTGCGCGAGGCGCTGCCCACGACGGCCGCGCTCAGCACGCTCTGGTTGGAAATCGATCGGTTGGGGTTGACGGTTAAAAAAAACCGTACACGCCGACGAACAGCGTCGGCCTGATGTGGCGGCCGCCCGGCGCCACTGGCGCGAGACCCTGCCGCTGCGCGATGCGCGGCAGTACGTCTTCGTCGACGAATCGGGCGTGACCACGGATCTGTTACGCCGCTACGCCCGCAGCCTGCGCGGGACGCGCATTGGTGATCACACGCCGTGCGGCCACTGGCAGACGCACACCGTGGTCGCGGCGCTCCGCCCCACAGAACTGACCGCGACGGCCGTGTTCGATGGGCCGATCGACTCCGCCACCTTCCGCGCCTATGTCGAGCAAATCCTTCGCGCCGACGCTGCGCCCGGGCGATGTCGTCGTGCTCGACAATCTGGGAGCCCACAAGCAACCCGAGGTGCGCGTGGCGATTGAGCAGACCGGGGCGCTCCTGCGCTTTCTCCCGCCCTACAGTCCCGACTTCAACCCGATCGAATTGGCCTTCGCCAAACTCAAGGCGTTCTTACGCGCCGCGCGTCCGCGCACGTTCGATCACGTGTGCGAGTTGATGGCCGCCGCCCTCGCGCTCTTCATGCCCGACGAGTGCGCGAACTACGTCAGGCATTGCGGTTACCGCGTTACTACATGAAAATCGAAAACGCTCTAGCGGTTTCGACTTGTACGCGGTTCGTGCGAAAGAATCTCCTAATCGAGTAGGGCCTGTTCGGCGTCACAGATCTCTGACACAGAGTCACAGAGCACCGCATCGACGTCGCGCCTCGGTGTGAAAGACCAGCAAACGAAGCTGCGAGCCTTTGTTCTCGCCCCTCTTGAGCTCCTGACCTCTTGTTCTTGTATTTTCTTTGCGTCTTTACGGCTCTGCGCCAACTTCAGGGCCACTACTGCCTCCGAACGATGACGCTGCCGTTGGTGGTCATCGCCCGGATTTTCGGACCGCCAGAGCCAAGCGTCGTCGTGAAGCGACGCTGCCGGCCGGCGTGAATCAGCACTGGGAAATCAATTTCCACTCGGCCGTGCACGGTACCCGTTTCGAGCTCGGCTGAATAGTCTGGCGGCAGGCTTAACCGGACACTGCCGTTTCTGGTTTCGATGTCGAGCCCCAGCCCCTCCCATCGCGTGCCTGCCAGCTCGACTCGAAGCCCGCCATTGTGGGTCTGCCCTTTCACATCGCCGCCCACATGCCGCAACGAAATGCCGCCATTCACCGCGCGCATCAGCGCCGGCCCACTGAAATCCTCGAGCGAAATTCCGCCATTGCGCGTGTTGATCGCCAGGCGGACGTTCGTCGGGACGTCGAGGTAAAACGCCGTCGCCCACTGTTCGTCGCCGACCGACATTACGCCGTCCGATCTGATTCTTCCGCCGATGGTGGCTACTCGCACCGCGCTCACGAGCTCGCGCGCGCGAGACTCGGTTTCGGCATGAGCGTCGACCCTTGTGAGAAGCCGTACATCGGGGCGCTGCCAGCCACGGACTCGGACACCTCCGTTCTGCCCTGGGTCGATGTCGAGCGCATCCGGTGTGCCGATGATTTCCTCTCGCACTTCGCAATGATGTTGGCGACGACTGTCATAGCGCTCGGCGCACAGATCTTCCGCCGGTGCCGGGATCTGTGTATTTGTCCGATAAAGGCCCGATGGAATCGCCGTCGAAGCCGTGAAGAACAGGATGCTGAGACAGGTGGCGCGCATGCGGGCGAATACCCTCCGCCGTTTGGACGAGGCCAGCGTACGGAGGGTTGCCGCTCGATGATCGGGCTACTTCGGTGTCGTCGTGCTCGGCGGCGCGCTGCTCGGGCTGGTGCCGCTGGTACTTGTCGCTCCCCCCACCGCCGCTTGGGCCTGTTGAGACTGCTTAAGGTGTTCGCGCAATGTGGGCAACGACTTCTCGGCGTAGGCCTTGATTTGTGGGTCCTTGGATACGGACGCCTGTTCGAAGAGCGTGATCATCTTCTTGTGTCCGTCGACCATCGCCGCCACATAGGCGCTGTCGAAGCTCGCGCCTTCGAGCTTGTCCAGCCGGTCGAACAGCTGCTGATGCTCGGCATCGAGGGTCGTCGGCACGATGACGCTTTTCGCGTCGGTCAGGGCTTTCAGTTCCTTATTGTTGGCCAAGTGGTCCCTTTCGATGAGCGGCGCCAACCTTTTGACATGTTCGCTGGCAGCCTTACCTGCGGCGAGGCTTGCAAGGACCACTTCGGCGTTGGCGCCCTGGCCGGCGGTCATCAGAAAGGTGCGATCGGCATCGAGCTTCACCGTTTTCGCGTCCTTCGCCTGTCCCTCCTGCGCATGCACCGGCACCGCCCCTGTCATCAACACCGCAATCACTGCGGCGACGGTGTAACGAATCGTTTCACGCATGTATACCTCCTTCAGGTTCAGCACAGAGGTGGTGCAATCTCGCGACCACGTTCGTAATCGGACTTACCAAACCGACCTGCCCTGCGCATGAAACACCGTTCAACGCTGCACCACATTGAGACACGGGAAAGACGTTGTACGCCGGTGCCGATACACGTACAATGGAATTTCACCCGGCTTGCCACGCTGTAGCGCGAGCGCGCGGAGGCGGGTTCTTCAGGACGACACAAATGAAGCATCTCGTCTGGGTGATGCTGATAGGCATCACCGCGGGGACTACTGTCTCTGCGGATTCTCTCGACGGTCTTGGCGCCGACAGGGGCCAGCTGTCGGTCGAGCAAGTGGCTGCCCGTTCGACCCGCCTCGAAACCAGCATGAGCTTCGCGCTGTTGCGCTTCCCGGAGGCGATGCAGGCGCCCAGCCGTATTTTCAGCCCGGAGATCTGGACGCACATCGAGGCAGCCGCGCGCGACTACGACCTCGACCCGATGATTCTCGCGGGCATGATCTTCATCGAGAGCTACGGCGATCCGCAGGCAAAGAGCCCGACCGGACCTGCCGGCATCGCGCAGATGACCAAGGGGTCTGCAAGGGAGTTGGGCCTCGCGGTCGGCAAGAAGGTTCGCATCGGTTCCAAGACCGTCACGACGACTCGATGGGTCGGCACGGGGAAGAACCGCCGCAAGATCGTCCGTACCGCCGAGCAGCCGATCTACAAGATCATCGACGAGCGCTTCGTGCCCTCCCGTGCGATCGCGGCGATGGCGCGGCGCATCAGCAACCGCCGCGCGTGGCTTGGCGGGAAAATCGATTTCGCGATTGCGGAATATCACATGGGAGCCGGCCGCATGGCGGGCCTGCTGTCGGCGTACTTCGGCCGGAGGATCAAGGTTTCGGAAGTCACGTCCGAGATGCGAGGCAGTGGGCTGTCATATACCGAGCTCTTCTGGAAAAATACCCCCTATCACCGCCCCGAGGTCTATCAGGCGATCGAAGAGCTGAATCGGGTCGACTTCTCACCGACCTACTACTTCCGCGTGCGTCAGGCCATGCGATTGCTCGCCATCCATCGCCAGTCACCGGCTGAGTACACGCGCCTTGCCTCTGTGTATCAAGGTAAGTTCGGATGGGAGGTGCTGCCGAGCTGGCAGTGGACGTTCGTGAACGAACCGCTGACCGGCGCAGCGCCGGCGACGCCCGCGGCGTTACAGCAGGAGATGAACGAACGTTTTGTCATTCTTCCGGACGTCGCCTCGACGTACGGTGTGCGCGCCGTGGAGGGCGCCATGACGGCCGAACGATCGACGATCGGCTCCGCGCTCTTTCTTGCCCATCAACTCAAACGCCTTCAAGGTGACCGCTTCACCGGATTCGAGATCGCGCGCATGCTCGCACCCTCTTCCGCCCGCTGCGCGAGCGTCGGCCCGAGAGGCTTCCACCCTGACAACGAAGACGACGAGTGTGCTCCGCTGCACACGCTCGGGTGGGCATTCGACGTCTCGTCGAAGAATCTCTCGAAGACCGATCACCGCGATTTCAAGTTCATCCTGAACGATCTTCGCCTGGCGGGACTCCTGACATATGTCGAGGACGGGCGGCGTCCCCAACGCGGCCGCCGGGTCAAAGCCCAGGAAAGGCAGCCGACGTATCACATCGTTCGGCATCCCGATCACGCAGCTCAGTTCGAGCAGTTCTACCGGGACGCGATGGCGGGCACGGCGTCGCCCGAACGGCCACGCATCGCAGCGGCGGTTATCAACCTGGGCACCGGCGACGGCGATGACGATTCCGGCGACGGTCAGATGCCAGTCATGTTTCTGGCGCTCACTGCCGTGTTATCCAAGATCTACTCCTACTTAACTTGACACGCTCGCACCTGAGGCGTAGCGTAATCGTATTGCCTAAGTTCCGCGCCATACGCGGAATGCGGGGGACCCAGAGAGGCGCACGATGCCTCAGGGGCGTATTGGCGGAAACGCCATAGGACACTTCCGAGTCCGAGCCCGTCAGCTAACCCCGTCGGCGTTTAACGGAAGCGCACTTCTGGTTAAGGCCGCTGCCGCGGCCTTTTCTCTTTCGGGCAGCCAGAAGGCGCCTTCTCCGAGGCCCGACCATGCCTTTGGAAGGCTTATTCGGCCAGCTCAAGCGATTCGTCGTCGGCGAGCCGATCCCGTCACACCTGGCCCATCACGAACGCCTCTCCCGCGTCACTCGTGAACATCAGCGCCCTGTTGTTCAGCCCAATACTGTCGTCACGAGCGTGCCGTTCCACCTTGCGAGGTAACGTCATGGACACACGTATCCGTGCGTCAATTGTCACCATCAGAATGGCGGCCATCGTCATCATGGTCATGAGCGTGATCGCACTCTGGAATTTCATGCTGTGGCTGCCGTGGCAGGTCGACTGCGTGATTGCGGGAGCGGCTGCTTTCGCCTTTGCCTACAAGTTCGAGCGAGAGGATCGGAGTTGATCGACCCCCTTTCGCACCAGCAACGCAAACGGTTTCGGGATTGGTTCTTTCAAGGGATGCGGCAGCTTCCTGAGGGACCGCATGGACAACCAGTGCACCAGGCCCCTTGGTGGAAGGTCATGTGCCTGACGGGCGTCGACTATTTCTCGACGCTCGGCTACCAGCCCGGCATTGCGTTTCTCGCAGCCGGCGCGCTGGCGCCCGTCGCGACGCTGATTCTCGTCATGCTCACGCTCGTCGGCGCATTGCCCGTCTACAACAGGGTTGCCGCGGCAAGCCCGAACGGTCAGGGCAGCATCTCGATGCTCGAAGAAATGCTGCCCCGATGGCGCGGCAAGGCGTTCGTACTGGTCCTGCTGGGATTTGCGGCCACCGATTTCGTGATTACGATCACCTTGTCTGCGGCCGACGCAACCGAGCACATCGTCCACAACCCGTTCGTACCCGCGTTCTTCGATCATCCAGTCGCGATCACGATGCTGCTGCTGACGGGGCTCGGAGCCATTTTTCTGAAAGGCTTCCGCGAAGCCATTGGCCTTGCGGTTGGCATCGTGGCGGTCTATCTCACGCTCAACGTCATCGTCATTGCGGTGGGCCTGGCGGAGGTGATTCGGCATCCGGATTATCTTCCCCGCTGGACTCATGCGCTGCAGACCGATTACGGCAATCCAGTCATGATGCTGGCGGTCGCCCTTCTGCTCTTCCCGAAGCTCGCGCTGGGTCTCTCCGGTTTCGAGACAGGCGTCGCGGTTATGCCGCTCGTGAAAGGGAATCCGGATGACTCACCCGAATCGCCTGCCGGCCGCATCGCCAATACGAAGACACTCCTGAGAACCGCCGCGCTCATCATGAGCGTCTTGCTCATCAGCAGCTCGACCGTGACCACGCTGCTGATTCCCACCGAGACATTTGCGGAGGGCGGCGAAGCTTCCGGCCGCGCGCTTGCCTATCTCGCCCACCACTATCTCGGCGATGTGTTCGGGACCTTCTACGACATCAGCACGATCGCCATCCTGTGGTTTGCCGGCGCCTCGGCCATGGCCGGGTTGCTGAACCTGGTGCCGCGCTATCTGCCGCGCTACGGGATGGCGCCGGAGTGGACGCGCGCCACGCGGCCGCTGGTGACGCTGTTCATTGCGATCACATTCCTCATCACGATCATCTTCAACGCCGACGTCGTGGCACAGAGCGGCGCCTACGCCACCGGCGTTCTTGTCCTGATGACTTCGGCGGCCCTTGCCGTCACACTTGGGCTCGCTCGCACCCGGCAGCGGGTCTGGATGGCGTACGCGGCCATCACACTTATCTTCGTTTACACAACCGTACGGAACGTCGTCGAGCGGCCAGACGGCGTCAAGATCGCCACATGGTTTATCGTCACGATTATCGTCACGTCGCTCATTTCTCGAGTGTTGCGATCGACGGAGCTGCGCGTCCAGGGCGTCAAGGCCGATCCTGTCGCGGAGACGTTTCTTCGCGAGGCGGGTCAGGCCCCGGTGCGGTTGATTGCGAACCGGCCCGATACTGGACTTCCACAGGAGTACGCGCGCAAACTTCGCGAGGCACAGGAGTCGCACCACCTCCCCCCAGGCACGCGCGTGCTATTCCTCGAAGTGAAGCCTTCAGATGCGTCGCTCTTCAGCGAAGTGCTGTTCGTCGAAGGGGCGAACGTGGGCGGTCATCACGTGCTGCGGTGCTCGAGCCCGGCGATTCCCAATGCGATCGCCGCACTCTTACTGTTCATTCGCGACCAGACGCGCCGCATTCCGCACGCGTACTTCGGCTGGACCGAAGGCAACCCCATCGCCTACCTGCTGAAGTTTCTCGCGTTCGGCGAAGGGGACACGGCGCCCGTGACGCGCGAAGTGCTCAGGCAGGCCGAACCGGACCCGGAGTTGCGGCCAAGGATTCACGTGGGCTGACGGGGAAGGGTTCAGGGTGCGGTTCGGCTGGTGCGACGAGAGGAGATGCCGTGATGCGATCGACCACCTCGTTGTTGATGGCGTTGGCGTTGTTATTTGGCGCTGACGCGATTCGTGCGCAGGATGCCGACACGAACGCGGCACGAAGTCTGCAGAAACCTGGCTGGGGCTCGTCGACACGGGAGCCTATGGAGAAAGTTGGAAGACGGCAGCGAGCGCGTGACCGCCATGAAAGACACTGACGGCACATGGCGCGTCGCCGGCTACTACGTGAAATGGGCTAGCTCGACTCACGTCAAGGCAGATGGATGATGGCTGATGGCAGAGTTCGTCATCTGCCCTCTGCCATATGCCATCTGCCCTGACAGATCTCTAGACTTCGAACGCTCCCGTCCTGATGTTGTAGGACTGTTCCACTGAGAAGACGAAGATGCGCCCGTCGCCGATCTCGCCGGTACGGGCGGTGTCGCGAATCGTCTTCACTGCCGGCTCGACGAGGTCGTCGTTCACGACGGCCTCGATCTGCACTTTTGGCAGAAGGGTCACCTCATATTCTCGTCCGCGGTATACGGTGGTATGGCCTTTCTGACGGCCGTGCCCGCGAACCTCGGTGACCGTCATCCCCTCAACCGAAATCTTCGCCAGGGCATCCTTCAACTCGTCAACCTTATTGGGTCGAACAATCGCTTTGATGAGCTTCATGCGAGCTCCGATCTCAAGGCGGGGACGGCTTTCGGAGTACTCGGCGCCGCCATCGACGCCGAGACGCCGACGCTTTCGCCGTGCACGTACGCCTCTTCGCCGTGGTTGCTGAGATCCAAGCCGACCGACTCGTCCGCCAACGAGGCACGCAACGGGATGATCACACTGATGAGCTTGAGGAGGATGAAGCTCATGACACCGCTATACACGATCGTCACGGCAACGGCGGCCGCCTGAATGCCAAGCTGCGCCGGATTTCCGAACAGCGCGCCGTCCGCAACTCCGTTCAGGGCCTTCTGCGCGAACACCCCGGTCAACAACGCTCCAACTGTTCCACCGACGCCGTGGGCGGCGACGACATCGAGCGAATCGTCCAATGACGTCTGCGCGCGCCAGACCAGCCCGAAGTAGCTCGGCACCGCGGCGATCGCACCGAGAGCGATCGCGCTCATCGGGCCGACAAACCCGGCCGCCGGCGTCACCGCCACGAGCCCAACCACAATCGCCGTCGCGCAACCGACCGCTGTCGGTTTGCCGGATCGGGCGTAGTCGAGCACCGTCCACACGACGAGGGTGCCCATGGGCGCGAGAAACGTCGTGACGAACGCAAGACCGGCAATCGGACTCGCGGCAAGCGCGCTGCCGGCGTTGAAGCCGAACCAGCCGAACCAGAGCAGACCCGCGCCGAGCAGCGTCAACGGAACGCTGTGCGGCAAGAGCGACGAGCTCGGGTAGTCGCTTCGCTTGCCGATCACGAAGGCCGCGACGAGCGCGGCAACGCCGGCGTTCACGTGCACGACGGTCCCGCCCGCGAAGTCGAGCGCACCCATGTCGGCGAGCCAGCCGCCGCCCCAGACCCAGTGTGCGACCGGAGCGTAGACAAAAAGCGCCCACAAGGTGATAAACGCCACGTAGGCCGAGAACCGCATCCGCTCGACGATCGCCCCCGAGATGAGCGCAGCGGTAATGATGCAGAAGGTGCCCTGATAGGCCATGAACAGGTAGTGCGGAATCGTGCCCTGCGCCTCGAGGCCCACGCCATTGAGCATGAACCGCGACATGTCGCCGAGAAAGTTGTTACCAGGCGCAAACGCGAGCGAGTACCCGATCACCGCCCAGAGAACGCCGACGAATCCGAGCGAGATGAAGCTCATCATCATCGTGTTCAGCGCGTTCTTGGATCGCACGAGCCCGCCGTAGAAGAACGCAAGAGCCGGCGTCATCAGCAGAACCAGAGCAGTCGAAACCAGCATCCACGCAGTATCAGCTGCATTCATGAGTCACCTCGTTTGATTGGAAAAGAAACCGTTGTTCAGCAAAACGATCTGTCGCCGACACAGCTAAATCCTCAACTGACGGTCCCGGCCGACGGGCAGAGTCATCATGTTTCGGGCATTCCCCTGAACGAGGCATACCGACAATCTTGTCGCTTTAGAAGCGCTTAGTGACGAAAGTTGATCGGCCGCAGGGCACCTGGCCACGAGGTGGACGAGGGCGTGTGGGACGAGCATGCGCACGCCCGTGGCGTTATCAAAATCGACGCCAGCGACGACGGCCCGGATCGGCAGGTTTCTTTAAGAAAATGGCGCGTTTCGACCGCGTCCGAAAAGGCCCTCTCAGTTGGAGGTCCGACTATGTTGTAGGACCGAGGCTATGAACACACAAATTTGTCGATTTCTCAATTCTTCACCGGTGAGCGTCCGCACCAATTGCCGTGGCACGCGCGGCCACCGACTGCGCAGACGGGTCGATTCGCGTCAGGCCGCATCGTACAGGCAGTCTGTTTGCATGCACGTACGTGTGCGCCATCGGGGATCTTAATGGGGCCGAAACATCCACTCGTACACCTGCGTGCCCGACCCGACACGCTGTACCTCAGTCGCGGTCGAACGGTTCTCGCCACCGACCGGGCAGGGTTCATCAAGGAAGGGTCGGCGCATGGCTTGTTCGTGCATGAGACCCGTCTGCTGTCTCGTTACGCTCTACTGATCAACGGCTTCGCGCCTCAGCCCAACGCCCTTTCAAACGTCGAACAGTGTTCGTGGCTTGGCTATTACGTGCTGGCGGCACCCGGCCTGCCTGACGCGACACCAGATGCAGGGAGCGGCCAGGTCCAGGATGCTTCCCAGCAGGCACTCGAGGTTCGCGTCTCACGCGTCATCAACAACGGACTGCACGAAGACATTGACATCACCAACTTCTCACAATACCGAACGGCCTTTCAGCTGGAGATCGAATTGTCGGCGGATTTTGCCGATCTCGTCGAAGCTGGCGGCCGCCCGCAGCACATCGGGGAACGACACCGGTCTTGGCGCGAGCCCCAGGGGTCGACGTGTGAGCTCGAGTTTACCTACTGCGCTGATCGCCAGTACGAAACACAAGACGAAACCGGCGCCGCCCACCTCGAACGCGCAGTAACCATCCAGTTCGCGAATCCGAGCGCCCCACCAACCTGCACCGATGGTGGAGTGCGATTCTCGATCGCTCTTGACCCCCACGAGCAATGGCATGTCTGTCTCTGTATTTCTGCCTTCATCGAGGGCGTCGTCCTCGAGGCGCCAAGCGGCTGTCGATTGCTGACCACGGCGTCTTCCGATGGGCGTTCTAAGGTCCGCGAGGAGTCCACGACGTTTGCGGGTCTTGGAAGCGCCACGTTGACGCCTGTCGTCACCGGCGCTCTGAACCAGGCGCGATACGACTTGGAGGCGCTTCGCTTGCACGACCTCGACCACGGCCCGCAAGCATGGACGATGGCTGCGGGACTACCGATGTATGTCGCGCTGTTTGGCCGCGATACGCTGACGGCCGGATGGCAGGCGGCGATCACCGGTCCTGAGATGATGCGTGGTGCTCTCCTGGAACTCCAGCGCTGGCAAGGCACACGCGTCAACGACTGGCGCGACGAACAACCCGGACGCATGCTGCATGAAGCGCATGACGGCCCGCTGGAATGGCTCAATTTCAATCCGCGAGGGAGATCGTACGGATCGGTCACCACAGCCGCCCTGTATCCTGTGGTTCTCGCCGAACTCTGGCACTGGACCGGCGATCGCGATCTCGTCAGGCAGTTGCTGCCGAGTGCGCGTGCGGCGCTCCGATGGCTCGACAAGTGGAGTCGCCACAGCCCGCACGGCTTTCATGACTATCTGACTCGTTCCACAGATGGCGTTCGGCACCAGGCTTGGAAGGACTCCGGCGACGCCATTGTGCACGAAGATGGAAGTCAGGTCGATCCGCCCATTGCCACGTGCGAAGAACAAGGATTCGTGTATGCGAGCAAGCAGTTTTTTGCGGAGGTCCTCTGGTGGCTCGATGAGCGCGACGAGGCAAAGCGTCAGTTGCATGAAGCAAACGAGCTGAAAGCGCGCTTCAACGATCGATTCTGGATGGACGACCTCGACTTCGTCGCGCTCGGCCTCGATCACGATGGCCGCCAGATTCGATCGATCGCCTCCAATCCCGGCCACTGCATTGCGACAGGCATCCTGGACGAATCGCGGGTCGCAACGACGGCGGGCCGGCTGATGCGCGAGGACCTGTTCAGCGGTTGGGGCATTCGGACGCTCTCTTCACGGCATCCGGCTTACAACCCATACAGCTATCATCGCGGCTCAGTCTGGCCTGTGGAACAGGGCACATTTGTGTTTGGCTTCGTGCGGTACGGCTTACATGCGCACGCCGAACGGCTTTCCCGTGCAATGTTCGACGCCGCCAGTCTCTTTGACGCCTATCGTCTACCTGAGCTCATCGGTGGTCATCCTCTGGACGACGACCATCCCTTCCCGGCGATGTACCCGCAGGCAAATTCGCCGCAAGCGTGGTCTTCGTCTACCGTGTTCCTCATGATTCAGGCGCTGTTGGGGCTGTATCCTTATGCGCCGCTGGACGTACTGCTCGTCGACCCGCACCTGCCGGAATGGCTGCCGGAGCTCACCGTCCGCGACCTTCGTGTCGGCGCCAGCAGAGCCGATCTGCATTTCTTCAGAGAGAAGGATGGGACGACCAGCTATCGTGTCCTCGACCTGCGGGGCTCACTGCATGTCGTGCATCAGCCGAGCCCGTGGTCGCTCACGGCATCGTTTGGCGAACGGTTGCGAGATCTCGTGGCAAGTGCCATGCGCTGAGATGACTCTCAAAAGTCGAACTTATCGATATTGTCCTTTCGAAAGAACAGCGGCGGGCCAAGGATGACCTCCGAACCGCGAATCTCGATCTTGCCGAGCCGGCCGGCATTCATCGATGTGGCTCCGTCGCGCAACGTGCCCTGAACCAGCTGCAGGCCCGTATGCACGGTCAGATAGCCCAGATCCGCCGTATTCCAGAGCATGACCGTCTGTACGGTCCCATCGTGCACGTATGGCTTATTCATGTTGGGCAGCGACAGGCCGATCACCCTGACGTCCTTGCGGCCGGCCTGACGGACTGCCTCACCCGCTCCCGGCACAGCCGGGGCTGAAATAGCCATGACCAGCTTCACGGTTGGAAACGCGCGCAGGATCGTCTGTGTCTCGGCAAACGCCTTGTCTCGATCGTCGTCGCTTGGCCGGATGGTCGCGAGCCTCAGGTTCGGATAGCGTTCAGCGATCCGTTTCTTGATGAAGGCGATCCACTCGTTCTGATTGGCCGCGCTCAAGGCTCCCGTAATGACCGCGAAGTCTCCCTTCCCCTCGAGCAACCTGGCGGCCTCGTCGGTCAGCGAATACCCGATGCCCTCGGCGGTCGCTTGATTCACGAAGAAGCTGCGCGCATCGGGTTCGGCATCGGCGTCCCACGTGATGACGTGGATGCCGCGCTCCCGCGCCTTGCGCAGTGAGGTCGAGATCGCCGCGCGGTTCTCGACGGCGACCGCGATGACATTCACCCCGCGCGTGATCCAGTTCTCGACCATCTCGCTCTGACGAGCGGCATCGAGGCCGGTTGGGCCGTCCCAGATGAGATCGACGCCAAGCTCGCGCGCGGCCTCCTCGGCGCCAACGCGGCAACTCACGAAATACGGATCGCCCTTCGCCTTGGGCATCATGGCAATCACCGGTCTCACAGCGGTGGCGGCAGCCGGCCCGCGCTCGGGACCAGGACCGAGCGATCGCACCAGCCACACATTGGTCGCCGCCACCATCAGAGACCCGCCAAGGATGGCGGTGCACAACACGGCCACTTGACTGTTTTTCACGTCCAGCTCCTCAATAAGGGGTCTTGCTCCCGAACCCTTTTCCCGACTCGCCAGTCGATCGATCGCGATCGTGGCAACGAGCAGCACCCCGGTCACGACGCCAATCAGCTCGGATGGCAGCGCGGCGAGGTGTAGTCCATTCTTCAAGACCGACAACGCCAGCAGACCGAGAACGGTGCCGCCGATCGTACCGTGACCGCCGAATACGGAAGTGCCGCCCAGCACAACCGCGGTGATGGCGTCGAGCTCGTATCCGTTCCCCGCATCCGACCGCGCCTGACCGAGGTGCGCCACGTAGATAATGGCGGCCACGCTTGCGAGCAGCCCCGCGAGCAGATAGACGAGACCGATTCTGCGCCCGACTGGTATACCGGAATAGCGGGCCCCGTCCGCGCTGAAACCGATGGCGTAAAACGAGCGCCCGTAGACCGAACGCTGCAGCAGAACGCCATACACCAGCAGCACCGCGAGGAAAATCGGCAGCTGAACCGGAATGACGCCCCACAGATAGCCCTGTCCGAAACGAAGGAACGATGCGGGAAAGCCGGTGTAGCTGACCGCCGCTTCGGTCACTCCCTCGGCAATCCCTCGGAATAAGGCAAACGTGCCGAGCGTGACGATGAGCGGCGGCAGGCCGAGCGTCGAGATCAGAAACGCGTTCAGGCTGCCCCCCGCCGCGCCGACCATCATCGCAACGGCCGCTGCGACCCCGAGCGGAAGATGAAAATCCTGCCAGGCAGCTCCGAAACAGACGGCCGAAAGCCCCATCATCGCGCCAACCGACAAATCGATGCCGCCGGTAATGAGAATCGGCGTCAGAGCGATGGCCAGCAACCCGAGCTCGACGTTGAGCCGGGCGATCTCGAAAAAATTGCCGGGCGTGAAGAAATTCGGCGCGATAAGCGCGAAGATGACGACTTCGGCCGCAAGCGCGCCGGCAAGAATCCGCTTATGCGCGCGCTGCACCGAGCGCACCCGCAAATTTCTGTGCGCGCGACGGCAGGACGTTCAAGCCGACCGCGACCAGAATAATGGCCCCTTGAATCGCGCGTTCCCAGTACGCGCTGACGCCAAGATAGGTGAGCGCCGGCCCAATGGCACCCAGAAGGATGACTCCAAGCAGCGTGCCCGCCAGCGTGCCTCTTCCGCCTGTGATGGCGGTGCCCCCCACGACAACCGCCGCAATCACTTTCATCTCCAGACCGAGCCCGGCGTTCGGTGGAATCTGTCCGAACCGAACCGAGTTCAGTATCGCCGCCAGCGCGGTCAGCGCGCCGAGGCATCCGAACGCCACAATCTTCACAAGGGACGTGTCGATACCGGAGAGTCTCGCAGCCTCGGCGTTCGATCCCGTCAAGTACAGAAGACGCCCGGCGGCGGTATGGCGCAGAGCCCAACTGAGCCCGAGAAACACCGCCGCGGCGATGAGCCCAGCCACCGCCGGAAACGCCGACTGCGCCAGGCCGAACCATTGGAAGTTGGGCGGCAGATCCTGAACCCATGCCCCCTGCGTCACCCACCGCAAACCATCGCGCAGAGCGATCATCATCGCCAGCGTCACAACGATGGAAGGCAACCGCAGATAGGCCACGAGCGAGCCGCCTACCGCCCCGAAAACGGCACCCAGCCCACACACCATCAGCACGACGAGCATCAGCGGAAGACCGGCCTTCGCCAGGACGCCGGCCACCACTCCACATACGGCAAACAGGGATCCGACCGAGATATCGATTTCGCCGGTAAGAATGACGATCGTCATACCCGCAGAGACAATCAGGACAGGCAGCGTGGCCAGAAACAGATCGTTCAGATTGTCGGCCGCGAAATACGCCGGTCTCGTGACAGCCAGCACGACGCACAACATCAAGATGGCGAACGCGACGGACGCTTCCCGCCTTCGCGCCGCCTTCCGCAGATCGCTGCGGCGCGGCAGCCCGCGCCGGTAATTCAGCATTGGCCTAATGCCATCGCCATGACGCGTTCCTGCGTGGCGTCTTCGCGGGCGAGCACGCCCGCGATGGTTCCGTTGCGCATCACGGCGATGCGATCGCTCATCCCGAGAATTTCCGGGAGCTCCGATGAAATCATCAGAATCGCAAGACCGCGCGATGCCAGCTCCTGCATCAGCGAGTGAATTTCGGCCTTCGCCCCGACATCGATACCCTGCGTGGGCTCGTCGAGGATCAGAATCGACGGCCTGGTCGCCAGCCACTTGGCGAGCGCGACCTTCTGCTGGTTGCCGCCCGAGAGCGATTCGACTGGCTGCGCCACAGACGGCGTTTTGATCTGAAGCTGCTCGACATATCGCTGCGCCTGACTCCGCTCCGACGCGCGGTCGATCAGCCCTCTCCGAGCCACTTGATCGAGGTTCGCCAGACTCGTGTTTTCGGCGACAGCCATTTCAGGCACGACGCCGTGCCGGCGACGGTCTTCTGGGACGTATCCAATACCGTGCCGGATGGCGTCGGCGGGCGACGTCACGGCGGCAGCTTTGCCGCGAACGAGCAGCTCTCCCGAGTCGGGTGGCGTGAGGCCGAAGATCGTCCCGGCAAGCTCCGTCCGGCCCGAGCCGACAAGGCCCGCAAGGCCGACGATCTCGCCACTGCGCAGCGACAACGACACATCGCGCACGCCGGCCGCGCGACTCGAGATCTGCCGAAGCTCCAGCGCAACGTCGGTGGGCGCCACGGATCGCTTCGGAAATATCGCCGCCAGCTCCCGACCAATCATCATGCCGACCAGCACCGACGGCGTGAGCGCGGCCCGTGGGTGCGTGCCGACCGTCTCGCCGTCACGCAGCACGGTGACACGATCGGCGATGGCAAAGACTTCCTCGAGGCGATGGGAGATATAGATGATGCCGGCGCCCTGCGAACGCAGGCGCGCGATGACCTCGAACAGGCGGGCAACCTCGCGATCGCTCAGCGATGCCGTCGGCTCGTCCATGATGAGCACGCGCGCGCTGGCGCCAATGGCTTTTGCAATTTCCACGAGTTGCTGCTCTGGCATGCTGAGCGTTTCGACGAGCCGTTCCGGATCGATCGCGGCTCCGACGCGTGTCAGCAGATCGGTGGCAAGACGCTGGCGCGCCGGCCAGTCGATGCGCCGCCAGGGCCGGCGATCTTCGAGCGCGAAGCCGATGTTCTCGGCAACGGTGAGATGGCCGAACAGGCACGGCTGCTGATGGATGACCGCGATGCCAAGCGATCGCGCAACGGCGGGCGTCATCGACGGCACGGCCGCGCCGTTCACCTCGATCGCTCCCGAGTCGGCCCTAACCGCGCCAGACATGACGTTGATAAGCGTCGACTTTCCCGCACCGTTGCCGCCGACGAGCGCGTGAACCTCGCCTGCGTTGAGATCGAACGAAACCCCGTCGAGTGCGCGGATGCCAGGGAAGGACTTGCGAATCGACCGGGCGACGACGAGTGTCGTCACACGCGCGCCGTGTTGAATTCCGTGATGTGCAGGTAGATCAACATTTACCACAGAGATCGCAGAGAACACAGAGAGGAAAAGGCTCTGCGGCCTCTGTGTTCTCTGTGGTTGGTTTGGCAGAATATAGCACTCTCACATGGGCTGTGGCATGATGCGGTTCGATGAGCCTGGCCACCTATCTCGCCTTCGACCTCGGGGCCGAAAGCGGGCGTGCCGTGCTTGGCGAGCTGCGGTCGGGCACGCTGGCCGTCCGCGAAGTCCACCGCTTCGCCAACAACCCCGTCATGTATGGCGATTCGCTGCACTGGGACGTCGCCCGGCTCTGGCACGAGATGCGGGCAGCCCTGGCGATGACGCGCGGCACGCCGCTCGCCGGGATCGGCGTCGACACCTGGGGAGTGGATTACGCGCTCATCGGCGAACGCCTCCAGCTGCTCGAAAATCCGTACCACTATCGCGACAAGCGAAATGTGGCCGGCATGGCCGACGTGCTGCAGCGCATCCCGAAGGAAGAGATCTACGCCATCACTGGCATTCAGTTCCTGTCGATCAACACGATCAACCAGCTCGCTGCCGCGGCCCGGCAGACGCCTCGCCTCCTTGCCGCGGCCGATCGGTTCCTGATGCTGCCCGATCTCTTCAACCTGTGGCTGACCGGCCGCGCGGTGTCGGAATTCACCAACGCCACGACCACGCAGCTCGTTGATGCCAAGACACGGACGTGGTCGGCGCCGCTGATGTCTCGCCTCGACGTGCCCGTGTACCTCGCACCGCCGCTCGTCGAAGCGGGATCGATTATTGGCCCACTGCTGCCGAGTGTGCCGCCGAATGCATCGCTCGACGGAACGCCGGTCGTAGCCTGCGCGTCGCACGACACCGCCTCAGCGGTTGCGGCCATCACCGCTCGAAACGGCACGGCCTTCATCAGCTCGGGCACATGGTCGCTCGTCGGTATCGAGCTCGACGCCCCCGTCCTCACCGCCGATGCCATGCGCCTGAACTTCTCGAACGAAGGCGGCGTTGGCGGCACGACGCGACTGCTCAAGAACGTGAGGGGGCTCTGGATGCTCCAGAGCTGCCGCCGCCATTGGGCCCAGAACGGCAGCGACCTCGACTACGAACAATTGATGACGGCGGCAGCGCAGACATCAGGTTTTCGACATCTCGTCGATCCAGACGACTCGTCGTTTGGCGCACCCGACAGTATGCCTGACGCCATCAACCGCTTCTGCGCCAGGACCGATCAACCTGCGCCAACGACGGCCGGTGAGTACGCTCGAACGATTCTCGATAGCCTCGCGCTGAAATATCGGCTCGTGATCCGTGATCTCGAGTTGGTCATCGGCCGGCCCGTTACCGAGATTCGTGTCATCGGCGGCGGCTCGAAGAATCGTGTGCTGAACCAGTTCACTGCCGATGCGACCGGCCGACGTGTCGTCGCCGGCCCCGTCGAGGCTACCGCCGTGGGCAACATCGCCGTGCAGCTCATCGCCACTGGCGCGGCCGCGTCGCTGGCCGAGGCACGCGCCATCATCGAGCGCTCCTTCCCAACCGACCTATTCGAACCCCGTGACCCAGATCCGTGGAATCGCGAATCTCGGCGCTTTCACCAATATTGCGAAGTGGCTTATGCCTGAGACGATTCGGCTTCATCATCTCGAAGACCTCTGGGACCCTGCAGTGGCCGGCACGCTTGAAGCCAGTCCATTGTCTCTCCTTCGCTATCGCTCGAATCTCCTCGGCGCCGATCTTCGGATTACGAATTTTGGCGGAGGCAATACCAGCGGGAAGATCTCGCTGCCGGATCCCTTTACAGGCAAACCGTCGCGGGTCCTGGCGGTGAAGGGCAGCGGAGGCGATCTCGGATCGATCGGCGATGCCGGGTTTGCGCTTCTCTATCTCGACCGGCTCGAGCAGTTGAAGGCGCGCTACCGGGGTGAGGCATTCGAGGACGAAATGGTCGGATTCTATGCCCTGTCGGCATTCGGACAGAACCGCGTGGCCGCGTCGATCGATACGCCCCTGCACGCGTTTCTGCCCGCGCCGCACGTCGATCACCTCCATCCCGACTGGGCCATCGCTCTGGCTGCCAGCGCAAACGGCAGGCAGAAGCTCGAGGAATTCAACCGCACGTTCAGCCGGCGGATTATCTGGATTCCATGGCAGCGGCCGGGCTTCGAGCTTGCGCTCATGATCGAGGCGGCTGTCCGAGACAACCCGGGCTGCGAGGGTTTGATTCTCGGCAGCCACGGTTTGTTCACCTGGGGCGCGACCGGCCGCGAGTGTTATCTGAACAGCCTCCGGACCATCGATGAGATGGGGCAATTCATCGATGCCCACCGGGCGCGCCATTCCGTGCAATTCGGTGGCGCCGCGCACAAGCCGTCCGGGAATCGCCGTGAGATTGCCGCGCGGGTGCTTCCCGCGCTGCGTGGCGAACTGTCTTCGAACCGACGTGCGATCGCGCATTTCGCCGACGACCAGGTCTCGCTCGACTTTGCGGGTTCCGCATGGGCGACAGAGCTGGGCCGGCTCGGCACGAGTTGCCCTGACCACTTTCTGCGAACCCGGATCTGTCCACTCGTCGTGGACTGGAATCCGGCGTCGGGCAATCTCGAAGGCCTGAAGACGGCGATCCGTATCCAGGTTGCGAACTACCGCACGAGCTATGTGAAGTACTACGAGTCGTTTGCGACAGCCGACTCGCCGAAGCTGCGCGACTCGAACCCATCGGTCGTTATCATTCCCGGCATCGGGCTCTTCGGCTTCGGCAAGAACAAGAGGGAAGCGCGCATCACCACCGAGTTTTTCATCAACGCAATCAACGTCATGGACGGAGCGACGGCGCTCGAGGAGGACGGTCATGATCCGGCCCAAGCCGGGGCCCCCAACGCGGCAGCCGCGTTGGGGCAGTCCGGGCAGTCCGTACTGCCTCAGGCACGGCACCCGGAACAATCGAAACAGTTCGACCAGTTCCACAACTACGTGGCGCTGCCTCGTTCCGAGGCCTTCCGTATCGAATATTGGGCGCTCGAAGAAGCCAAACTGCAACGCATGCCGCCGGAGGCCGAGTTCAGCCGGAAGATCGTCATGATCGTCGGCGGCGGGAGCGGCATCGGTCGTGAAGTGGCGCTCCTGCTGGCGCGCAGGGGCGCGCATCTCGTGATCGCAGATGCCGACGCCGAGAGTGCGGCCGCGGCTGCTGCCGATGCCGCCAAAGCCTCATCGATCGACGCGTCGGCAAACCTGGCTGTCGATCTCGGCTCGAGCGCAAGCCTTGCGAATGCCGCCACCTTCGCCGCACTTTCCTTCGGCGGCGTCGACGCTGTCGTCAATACCGCCGCAATCTATCCTGTCGCCGCTTTAGACGGGCGCCTGACCGACGTGCAGTGGAGCAAGACATTCCTCGTGAATGTGACGGGAAACTATCTGCTGGCGCAGGAACTCGAGTGGATTTTCCGGGATCAGCAATTGCCCGCTGCAATCGTTCTGACCGGATCGGCAAACGCGGTTGTCCCAAAAAAAGGCAGCGAAGCCTACGACACCAGCAAGAGCGCCGTCAACCATCTGATTCGTGAGCTGGCGATCGGCCTGGCGCCTCACGTACGGGTAAACGGCATTGCTCCCGCAACTGTCGTGGCCGGCTCGACGATGTTTCCGCGCGATCGCGTGATGCAGTCCCTGCAGAAGTACGGGATCGCGTTCGGGGAATCCGAGTCGACCGAAGAACTCCGGGGAAAGCTCGCAGATTTCTACGCCCAGCGCACCCTGACGCGCCGGCCGATTCTTCCCAGAGACTGTGCGGAAGCCATTGTCTGGCTGCTGAGCGACGCCAGCGCCAAGACCACCGGACACATCATTCCGGTCGACGGGGGACTAACTGAAGCCTACTTACGCTGAGCCGTATATTGGCAGATTGGAAGATTGGCGGATTGGATTAGAACAGAAGCAGTCGGACAATCTTCCAATCCGCGAATCGGGCAATGCCACCGAAAGGTGATCCGCTCCAGGTGATGGTGAGCTTTACGGACAGAGGACGTGAAGAAGAAGACGAAAAAGAGGGCGGTGGTGCACTTGTAGCGTCCGGTTTCGGCCGGACGATTTCCGGAGTGGCGAATTCGACCTCGAGCGGATCGGGGAACAGATCGACGAACTCACGAACGACCGGGTCGGGATCGAGACCGATCGCTTCAGCGTACGAACGAATGAACGACTTTCTGAAGATTCCAGACGGCCAGCGCGACACGTCGTCACGCTCCAGACCTTCCAGCAGCGGGACGCCGATTTTTGTCGTTTCAGCTATTGATCGAAGATTGATTTGCCGGCGCTCTCGCTCGTAGCGCAGGCGACGGCCAAAACTTTTCATGGGCACTCCCGGAGCGGTAGAGCGCCGGCCTGCAGCCGGGCACTACATCGGGCATTACTTGCAATACATCGGGCATTGCTTGAAGACGAAAAGCAAATACGCAGGGGCATCACCAAGGGAATAGTGATGCCCCTGCTGCGTCGTCGGCCCAGCTCCCCCAGCTCACGGACCTGCCGTGTTTTTGATTAAGCCGACAACGCGCCGCCTGCTACGGCAAGTCGCGTGCCCACACAAAAGCCCGGGAAACAGCCCTTTTTCACAGTTTGACCGAGTAAATTTTTCCGTCTTCCTGAATTTTTTTCCCGGCAACGGCGGACACGCCGACCCGTCGGGCCGGACACGACGCCTAGGCAGAACAGGCTTTCTGCGCTCCGTGACCTCGGTCTTATTCAATGCGAGTACTCTCCCGGAGTACGGCACGGTTCCTGCTCTACCCCTAAGGCAGATTGAAGCGTAGGGCGCGTTGGCGCACTACATACGAAGGGAGACGCAATATGCAGGTCCGTCGAATCGTCAACGTGCTCGCAGTGGGGTTCGTCGTTGTCGGCGCCACAACCGCGTGTGCGACAAAGAAGTTCGTCCGCACCGAGGTGGAGACGTTAGGCACCAGGGTTGAGCAGCGAGTGGAGACGCTCTCTCAGTCGCTCGAGACCACTCAGGAAGCGACCCGTCAGAACAGCGCGTCGATCACCAAAGTCGATGCGAAGGCAGATCAGGTCGGCATCTGGGCAAAGGAAGCGCAGACATCTGCCTCGGCCGCAAACTCGGCGGCAGTCGCAGCGGCCGCGAGAGCGGAAGCCGTCGATAAGGCGACAAAGCGACTCGTGTACGAAGTCGTCATCAGTGAAGACCAGGGTGGCTTCAAGTTCGGATCGGCCACACTTCCGGAGCCGGTGCAGTCGCGCATCGACCAGATGATCGCGGATCTGAAGGCCAATCCCCGCGGCAACTACGTCGAAATCGAAGGCCACACCGATTCGAGCGGTGACAAACTGATCAACCAGCGCGTCGGCGAAGCGCGCGCCGAGGCGGTGAAGCGCTATCTCTACGAAGCGCATCAGGTGCCGCTGCACAAGATCAACGTCATCAGCTGGGGCGAAGACAAGCCCGTGAGCCCGAACAAGACGCGCGACGGTCGCGCGCAGAATCGCCGCGTCGTTATCAGAATCCTCGCGTAGTCCTCGTGTAACCCCTCACTCCGAAGGCCGGGCCTAGGGCCCGGCCTTCCGCCTTCCCGCCCTCGCACGCATTCGCATAGGCCGACGGCTGACGACCGCATGCACCCACGAACGTGATGGAGTTCCGTTGTATTCTGAGATCGAAATGCGAGTCCTCATCGTCGAAGACGACGCCGCCGCCAGACGTGGCCTGACCGAACTGGTCCGCGCCTGGGGATATGAGGCGGAGGGCGCGGCCGATGGCCAGGAAGGCCTCGAAAAAATCACGTCATACCGTCCGTCCGTGGTCCTCGCCGACATGGTGATGCCCCGCATGGACGGCCTCGAGTTGCTCCATCGCGTCAGGGATCGCCTGACAGACCTGACGTTCGTGCTCATCACCGCCCAGGGCAGCGTCGACACCGCCGTCTCGGCGATGAAAGAAGGAGCGTACGACTATCTGGCAAAACCGGTCGAGCCGCAGCGGCTTCGTACGCTGCTGACGCACGTCGCCGAACGCGAAAGCGCCCTGCGTGACGTGGCGGGACTCCGCCGTCAGTTACAGGATTACGGGCGGTTCGGGGAGATGGTGGGCAACGCACCCGCCCTTCGATCGGTGTATCGCGTCATCGAGCAGGCCGCTCCGACGGCCGCCTCGGTGCTCGTCTACGGCGAATCCGGCACCGGCAAGGAGCTCGTTGCGAAGACCATCCACCACCTCAGCGGTCGCAGCAAACACCCGTTTGTGGCCATCAACTGCGCGGCCATTCCGGAGTCGCTGCTCGAAAACGAGATCTTCGGTCACGAACGCGGCGCCTTTACGGGCGCCATGGATCGCCGTCCAGGCTGCTTCGAGCTGGCACATACCGGCACGCTCTTTCTCGACGAGATTGCCGAGATCTCTCCGGCGATCCAGGCCAAGCTGCTGCGGGTGTTGCAGGAGAGGACTGTCCGCCGCCTCGGCGGGCAGAAGGAACAGGCGGTCGACGTACGGCTCGTCGCGGCGACCAACGTCGACCCGGCAAAAGCCGTTCAGCAGGGTAAGCTGCGCGAGGACCTCTACTACCGCATCAACGTCATCGGCATCTGCGTGCCCCCGCTGCGCGACCGAGTGGAAGACATCCCGCTGCTCGTCGAAACGTTCATTGCCGAATTCAACGCGCGCAACGGCAAGTCTGTGAAGGCGCTTGCGCCGGAGGCGGTGCGCCTGCTTCAGCGATATTCGTGGCCGGGCAACGTTCGCGAGCTGCGCAACGTGATCGAACGAGCCGTGATTCTGAGCCCGGGCGAGTTCGTCGAAACCGATCACCTTCCGCACGACCTGTCAGGGCCGGCTCCGCCATCGATCCAGTCGGTCGGGCTCACGCCGGGCATGACGGTCGACGAAGCCGAGCGGCGGCTCATCGAGCTGACGCTCGCGCACACACGCGACAACAAGACGCGCGCTGCCGAAATTCTCGGCGTCACCGTCAAGACGCTCCACAACAAACTGAAACGGTTCCGTCGCGAAGCTGAAAAAACCTGATCAACATGCGCGCCAGTTTGAGAGTCCGGCAAACCGCCGCTGTCACGCTGCTGATTGCGCTTGCAATGATTGCGCTGAGCGTGCAGCACGTGGCGAATCTCGCGCGCGTGGGACTGGAAGACAGCCGCGGCATTGGCGACCTGCTCGGTCGTACGATCTATCAGCGCGCCCGTGACGCTATCGCGGCCGGCGGCGATCCGTCAGCGACACTCCGCACCGATGCCGGCATCCGCTCCATTCTCGAGTCGACCGCCGCCTACAGCCGCAACGTGACCTACGCCGCGGTCGTCGACAACGAGGGGCGCGCGATCGCGCACAGCTTCCCTGCCGCCGAAGGCCAGAGGATCGACCCGGGCGAAAGCCTTGCCACGGTGCTCGACGGCGATACCCTCACGCAGATCCGTTCCATTTACGCCGATCGGTCGCTCGAAGTGGTCCTGCCACTGGAGCTCGGCGATTCGCCTTTTGGAGCGATTCGCGTCGGCCTCTCCCCCATTCTCATTCGCAACGACCTGGCCCAGGCAGTCCAGCCGATGCTGTGGACGACGGCGGTTGTCTCGTGCGCGGCCATCCTGCTCGGGATGGTCCTCGCTGGATTGATCCTGCGCCCCATTCACGTCATCAACAGCGGCCTGGTGAAGCTGCAGCGAGGCGAAAAGGTGGGCAGTATCGACCTGCCACCCGATGAAGAGCTCGAAGGCGTCGGCGAATCGTTCAGGGCCATCAGCGAGAAACTGGCCGCGCGATCGCTTGGGCGTCTGATGGCGGGCGTGACCCATGAGGTGCGGAACCCGCTGAACGCCATGACGATACACCTCGAGCTCGTGCGCGAGCACCTTCAACGGCTACAGCGCAGCTCGCGCACCACCGTCGGCGCCGTGCTGGGTTTGGAAGGCCGCGAAGAACCGCCCCACGACGTCAGCGGCGCCCGCGAGCACCTCGACGTCATTGCGTCTGAAATCAAGCGGTTAGACGAAGTGATTACGGGGTTTGTCCGTTTCATCCGGCCCGAAGAGCTGCAGCCCCAGCCCGTCAACGTCCAGTCCGTCATCAACGAAGTGATCGCGCTCGTCGAGCCCGACGCCCGGCGGAGCGGCATCGTCTGCCGGGCCGACGTCTCGAACGTCGGCGAGCTGCGAGCAGATCCCGCGCTGCTACGTCAGGCGCTTCTGAATCTGGCGCTCAACGGCTGCCAGGCCATGCCCAACGGAGGCAAGCTCACGATGGGGGCGAAGGTGGAGAAAGATCGCCGAATTGCTCTGACGATAGAAGATACGGGCGTGGGAATTTCAGCTGATAAGCTGGACCGAATCTTCGACCTTTATTACACGACGAAGCCTGAAGGCAGCGGCATCGGTCTGTCGATCGTCTATAGAATCGTCCAATTGCATGGCGGCGAGATCGAAGTGCAGTCGACCGAGGGACGAGGCACGACGTTTCGACTTCTGCTGCCCCAGAGCTAGCGGATAATAGAGGGCTGAGAGCGGAGGGCTGAGGACTGAGAGTAAGAATGCTTAGAGGCGCAGTACGCGGCGTGATTCTGATGGGCCTCGCATGTGTCGCCGCGTGTGCCTCGAATCCTGCACGCTCCTCGGTCACGAATCCGCTCGAAGTTCCCGAGCCGCCGCCGCGCGTCGCGATGGATCCCGTTCCGGCGGTCGCCGAAGCGCCACCCCCAGAGGCGCCGGAAACAACCGCGCCCGCGACACCCGTGGCCGCGGCGCCCACGTCTCCGCGTGTGCCTGTGACCTCGACGCCGCCGCCGCCGGTGAATCCGCCGGTCGCACAGACGCCCGAACCGGCTCGCACGCCCCCGCCCGAGCTTCGTCCCGCCGGGCCTGCCGGAAAGACGCTGAGCGTCGCGCAGGTGCGTGAGCGGCTCGTCCGCACGAAACGGAAGCTGGACGCCATCGACCGGCGCCGTCTAAATGCCGGCAAACAGGCCGATTACGATTCGGCCCGGCGATTCCTCGATCAGGCCAATGACGCGGTGAAATTGAACAATTTGTTACTGGCGGAATCGTCGGTCGATAAGGCGGAAACGCTGGCGGATGGGCTGAGGTGAGCGACAACGAGTGATCCGTGTCATGGCAGAGGGCAAATGGCAGATGGCAGACGACGTCTTATGCCATCAGCCATCAGCCCTCTGCCCTGACTGTCTTACTTCAAGGGCGTGCCCGCCTACTTCAAGGGCACGCGTACCGATTCCTTCTGAACCATCTGCCACAACCCAGCAGCGTTCTGCGTGTAGACCTCTAGCGTGCGCGTGCGGTAGGTCTCACCTTTCCCAGGTGTCACGTCCACGAGGCCCCACAGCACTGCCATCTTCCCGTAAATACGCACTCGCGTGTCGCTCGGCTCCATCGCCCTGTAGTGCGACGGCCCGCTGAGGACGCTGGCAATGTACTCTGCCTTCGTCTGCTTCTGCCCGCCACCGTGCGTGTAGACCATGTCGTCGGCCAGATACTTCTCGAGCAGCGCCTTGTCCTGTTTGATGGCGCCCTGCCTCCATCCAGCGCCGGCTTCACGAACGCCATCTTCCGGTCCGGCCGCGACGATCATCGTCGTCGCGGCCATCAACATCAGTGCGGTGAGAAGTGTTTTCATATTGGTTACCACAGAAGTTTGAGAGCGACCTGTCCGATTCGCGGCGAGTCGGCCGCCAGAATTCGTCCGAAGTCCGTCGACGTTGCGTTGGTGACCGGCGCGTTGAAGTTCACCTGGTTGAACGCATTGAACAACTCGCCTCGGAACTGAAGCCGCATGCTCTGGCGTCCCGGGATAGAGAACAGTCTCGAAACGGCGATGTCGGTCTTCGCTTGCGCGGGTCCGCTAATCGCACTCTTCGGCACGTTTCCGTAGATGCCGCGCGGCACCGAGGCCACCGGCGCAAACGCCGACTTGTCGAAGAACGCCGCAATGAAGTCCTCCTGGCTCGAGTGGTCGCGCCCGATATCGTCAACGGTTTTCCCGTCAGCGAACTGCGCAAGCTGCCGCCCGGCTCCGTTCGTCCCGTCGAGCGCGACGTCGGTGCCCATTGTGAAATTGAGCGGATTGCCGCTCGACCAGTTGTGCACACCGCTGAGCACCCAATCATTCAGCACGGCATTCACGATTGGGTTTGCATACTCCTTGGACGGCTCCACCATCCACGAGAGACCCACCACGTGGCGGCGATCAAACTGCGATCGACCCTTGATGTTGTGCGGGTCGAATGGATTTGCGACCCCGGCCGTCAGGGCGTTTCCCTGATCGAGCAGTGTGTCGGTGGACTTTGAGAGGGTGTAGAAGGTCGAGAACATGAACCCGCGACTCATGCGCTTGGTCGCCTTGAACTCGGCGCCGTGGTACCAGCTCCGATAGATCGTTTCGAGCACGCGCGAGGTCGGACCGATGATGCCGGGCTCATAGAGCACGCGCTCGGCCACGTTCTGTAACGACGGCGCCGCCCCGTTTCGGGGCGAGTTGATGAACTGCGCCGGATTGAAATGGCGATGCCCTTCCAGCTTGTGGCCGAATCTGCCGACATACGCCACGTCGACCATGAAGTCGCTCGTGAGCTGACGCTGGAACGAGACGTTCGAATGATGCACGTACGGCGTCGCCATCTCCAGGTCGTTGTAGACGAAGTTCAGCGGCAGCGGATAGAGCGGGCAGTTGAGCCCTGGATATGCGCTGGCAGGCACACACCCGAACTCACCGGAAATCGGAACACCAGAGGGAGGCACTGCGCGATTGAGCGATCCAAACGGATCCTCGATGCGTCCCTGGAACAGCTGCACCGTGCCGGTCCATGGCGCCTCGGCGGCGTGCACCGAAGTTCCGGGGATGTGGTTGTAGTAAATCCCGTATCCAGCACGCACGACCGTTCTGCCGGTGCCGTTGACGTCCCACGCGATGCCGAATCGCGGCGCAAAGTTGTTCATGTCGTTCTCGACGGTCTTGAACGGCACGTTCGGATCGCCCGGGAACAGAATCCCGCGCGGGGCATCCGGCTTGACGGTCGACTGCGTGCCGAGCTCCCAGGAGGTATAGCGGCCATATTCCTGCTCCCATGGGAAAAACGGCTCATAGCGCAGACCGACGTTCATCGTGATGCGCGGCGTCAGCTTCCACTCGTCCTGAATGAAGAACTGATGCTTCCAGAGAATCGGGAAACTGTCGGCCGCTCCGAATCCATGGCTCACCTGTTCGAAGGAGCCGAGCATGAAGTCGGCCATCGCATTTCCGGAGCGTGAGCCGGTGAACGTGGCGCTGCGCGAACCGTTTCCGCGGATCAGGTCGAAGTTGACGTATTGGCCTTCGTAACCCCACTTGAACGTGTGAGCGCTGCGAACGAGGGTGCTCACGTTCTTCCAGTGCCAGTTCCTGTAGACCTGCCGTTCGGGTCCGGTGAATGACAAATTGGGGCCGCCGGAAATGTTTATGGAGTACCCCACACCCAGATACCCCTCGTCGATGTTGATGCCCATATCGCGTGGGGGAACCCGTTCGGTCGCCGTCCGGAAAGAATCCGCGTCCATGAAGGAGACGGTGAACTCGTTCAGGAACGTCGAGCTGAACGTGTGAGTGTCGGTAAGGCCGTAGTTCTTGATATCGGCCACATTGCTTTCAGGAACGTAATCGACGTTACCGGGCGAACTGATTCGCTCGTAGTTGTCCTTGAAGAAGTGTCCAAAGAGATTGTTCTTGGACGACAGCGTGTAGTCGACGCGGGTCACGAAGTTATACGCGTCGAGCGGCGACGGGATGAGCTTGACGACGGTTCCCGAAGACGATTGCGGAATGAACTGATTCAGATAGTTCTTCGCGACGGGGCTGATGCAGCCCGGATCGATGACGTTGCCGCTGACGCATGGCGCCCCGGCGGCATTCGTAAAGGGTCTGCCTGTGATGACGTCGACCGGATTTCTCAACTGCGTTGCGAGGCTTCGGAAATCTCCCGTACGCTGGGCGTCGGTCGGAACAGTCGCCTGACTGCCAACCGCCTCGGCACGGTTCGTCAATTTCTGGTACGACCCGAAGAAGAACAGCTTGTTCGGCACGATGCGACCGCCTGCCGACGCGCCCCACTGATTCTGCTCCTGCTGTGACTTGCGCGGTGCGAAGAAGTTCCGCGAGTTCAGCGTGTCATTACGGTGGAATTCCCACGCTGACCCATGGAACTGATTGCTGCCGGCCTTGGTGACCATCGTCACCTGCGCGCCGGCGTTGTTGCCGAACTCGGCCGAGAACGTCGACGTCTGAACGCGGATCTCCTGCATTGCATCGGGCGGCGGTGGATTGAAGCCGGCGGTCAGCGAGTGATTGGTGAAGTTTGCTCCGTTGAGCGTGAAGTTGTTCTGACCGCGCGAGGCGCCGTGCACGATCATCGTCGGTCCGCCACGCGTGCTGGCCATTTCTTCGTCCGCCTCGACGTCGGTAATACCTGGAAGAGTGCTCGCCAGCTCGACGACGTTCCGGCCGTTGAGCGGCAGCTCCTGGACGCGACGGTCGTCGACCAGACCCGACATGGTCGCGCTCCGGGTTTCGACCAGCGCCGTGGTGCCGGTGACGACCACCGTTTCCGAGATCTGCCCCAGGTTCATCCTGAAGTCCACGCGCAGGTTCTCGCCGGCGGTCAGCTCTGCCTTGGTCTGCTGGGTCGTGAACCCGGTGAGCTGCGCCACGATTTCGTAGTTGCCGCGCGGCATCGCGAGGAGGTTGAAGAAACCGGTTTCGTCGGTCACCGCCGACCGTGTCGTTTGCTGCCCGATCATCGTCGCCTTGACGTCGGCGCCAGGTATGACGGCGCCGCTCTCGTCGCGAACATAGCCGCTGATGGTGCCGGCGACCTGGCCGTACATGTCGGCTGGAAATGCCAGCGCAGCAAGAACGGCCAGAACAATCACAATTTGCTTCTTCACGTGCCCTCCCCCGTCATTATCAGAGTGACAGTTCCCTGAAAGTTCCTGTGCTATCGCCCAGCTTGTCGACTGGAACGCCTACCTTGTCGAGCAGTGTTACGTGGAGATTGGTCAGCGGCGTCCCCTCGGGATAGATGAGGTGACGTCCGCCCTTGAGAATTCCCGCACCTCCGACCACCACGGTAGGCAACGGACTATGCGTGTGGCGATCGCTGTTGCTCAGCCCCCCGCCGAACAGGATGACCATATGATCCAACAGCGATCCGTCGCCATCCGGTATCGACCGGAGTTTCTCCAGATATGCCGTGAACAGCTCAGCATGATGGGTCTGGATCTTGGTGCACTTCTCGAGCTTCTCTGGATCGTTCTGGTGGTGTGTCAGTTGATGATGTGGATCCGAGATGCCGAGTTGCGGATAGGTCCGCGCACTCTGCTCGCGCCCGTACATGAACGTGATGACGCGCGTCAGATCGCACTGATAGGCCAGCACCTGCAGGTCATAGAGTAGCGTAACGTGCTCGTCGAATGAGTCGGGAATCCCGGCCGGCCGATCGACTTCCGGCAGCTCGCGCGAACTTTGCTCTTCGGCTTTTTGGATCCGCCGCTCCACGTCGCGCAGCGATTCGAGGTAGTCGCTCACCTTCGTGTTGTCGGTGGCGCCGAGCTTCTGCTGAAGCTGCCTCACGCGGGCGGTGACCGAGTCGAGGATGCTTCTGTCCTGACGGAGGCGTGCGCTCCGCACGCGCGCATCCGTGCTGTCGCTCGACCCGAAGAGGCGCTCGAACACGACGCGCGGATCGTTCTCCGACATCAAAGGCAAAGTCGGCGTGAGCCACGACAGCGTGTTGCTATACGCGCAGCTGTATCCCACGTCGCACGAGCCGACCAGGTTGTTGTTGTCGACGGTCAACTGCAGCGACGACAGCTGTGTCTCTCGCTCGAAGGCTTTGGCCGCAATCTGGTCCATCGAGACGCCATTGAGGACCATGCTGTCGGATCGCTTGACGTGGACGCCGGTGAGATACGAGCCCGACGCGCGCGAGTGATCGCCGCCGCCGTCGCCGAGTGATTCGGCCTGGCGATCGGCGAGCCCGGTGACGACGACCACGCGATCGCGGAACCGTGCGAGCGGCGCGAGCACGCGCGAGAACTCAAAGTCGGCGCCGACGCCAGTCGGCAGCCAGTTCTCATACACGACGCCGTTCGGATGGTAGACCACGCCAAGACGTCGAACGGCCTTTGCCGGCGTTCTCTGCTGCGCCGTGAGTGCAGGAATCATGGCATCCAGCAGCGGCAAGGCAACGGCTGCCCCGACGCCGCGAAGCACGGTGCGGCGAGAGATGGCCTTTTTGGTCACGATCATGAGCGAGTCCTCATTCTTTTATCGCGGCGGGGCCCCACCCCCGCCGCCCGTGCCTTCGCCGCGTTGCGGCTCGGCCTTGGCTGCATCATCGATCTGCTTGACGCGACATCCGCATCTGAAAAGGCGTGCTCTTCACAATCGCGAGAATCGTCGACGACCAGCGGTAGTCGTCGGCCGCGGCAGCACGCATGATCGCGCGAATCGACGGGGCATCTGAATACTCGATTTCCCGCCCGACTCCATACATCAGCAGCTTCGCGGTCACAGCCTTGACGAACTGTTCTCTCTGTCGGAGTAAAGCGGCTCGAAGCGCGGCCGGTCCGTCCACTTTAGTGCCGTCGAGGAGAACGCCGGTTGCGTCGATCGCCGCGTTGCCATCTTTCGTGCGCCATTGGCCAATCGCATCAAAGTTCTCGAGGCTGAAACCCAGGGGGTCCATTCGTGCGTGACAGCCCGCACACCCCGGATTCGAGCGGTGCTGCTCCAGCATCTCGCGCACCGTGGCGGCCTTGATCGTTTTCTGCTCGTCGAGGTTGGTGTTCACGGTCGGAGGCGGCGGTGGCACCGGCGCGCCCAGAATATTTTCGAGCAGCCACTTGCCGCGAATCGTTGGCGACGTGCGATGAGGATACGAGGTGACCGACAGCACGCTGGCCTTCCCCAGCAATCCCCAGCGATTCTGATCTGCCAGCTGTACCCGCCGGAAATGGCTTCCATAGACGTCAGGAATGCCGTAATGGCGCGCCAGCTGTTCGTTGATGAACGTGTAGTCGGCCGTGAGGAGATCGAGAACGCTGCGATCCTCCTGCAACTGACTCTCGAGGAACAGCTCGGTTTCCTTCACGAACGCCGTCCGCAGGTTGTCGTCAAACCACGGGAACTTCCTGTTGGCATCTGGCGTGAGCAGCCACACGTTGCGAATCTGCAGCCACTGGCTGAAGAAATTCCCCACCAGCGCGCTACGCGCACGCGCATCGCTCAGCATGCGCTTCACATGTTGGTCGAACACCTTCGCATCGTGCAGCCTGCCGCGAATCGCGAGATCGAGCAGCTCGTCATCCGGGATGCTGCTCCAGAGGAAGAACGACAGGCGCGAAGCCAGCTCAACATCGGAGAGACGATACGGCGCACCTGGCTTGACATTGGGCGGGTCCGCTTCGATCCGGAAGAGAAAATCGGGGCTGACGAGAAGCCGCTCGATGGCAGCCCGAATACCCGCGTCGAAATCCCCTTCCGCCCGGCCGGTTTTGTAAAAGCCGAGCAATGTCTGGATGTCGTCGTTGGTCGTCGGCCGGCGATAGGCGCGGCGCGCCAGGGTCGAGAGAATCTTCGTCGCACATGGCGTCTCGTCGCGAACGCTCGCCGGTGAGCAAACAAAGATGCGCCGGCGGCTGGGAGAATCCTGTGGTACTTCGCCGTTGTATGGCCCGCCGACGAGCAACAGCGCAAACACGATGGGCGCGCGTATATCGCCATCGTAGTCGTGGCCCCATATCGGAATCCGGGCGGGTCCGAGTCCTTCAGCCTTCGAGGCGTCGGACTTGACGGCAGTGACAGTCACCTGTCGCAGACCGGCCTTTATCGGTACGCGTACCTCCAAGCCTTCGTCGGCGGTAAAGAGAGGATTCGCGCCCTCGTAGGCCGTGGTGGACGCGCGCAGCTCCGGCTGGCCACCCAGCGTGAATTTCCCGACAGGTCTCCCATCAACGCGAAATTCAATCTCGTTGGGCACGTTCAAGCCGCGAACCATGCCTGTGTAGGTCTTGTCGAGACGAGCCTTCAGGACATATTCGCCGTCCACCGGAAAGTAGTGGCGGGCGGCGATGCCGCCGCGCGAGCCCAACGGGAACTCCTCTCCCAGGCGGTCGGTCTGCCACAACCAGGTCCGTTCGTTCGAGTTGTTCCGGACGGCGGTATAGCGCTCGAACGCGGGCCGAAGCGCGGGATCCCCCAGTGCGAGGCGCGTGATCTTCGCCGCGGCAGTGAGATAGCGATCCAGCAACGCGGGCACGACCGAAAGCGCGTCGGCATTCGTGTCGAACCCGTGGGCCTGCTCGTCTGGCGGAAGAATCAAGGTGCCGTCGACTTCCACGCCAAGCAGATCGCGAACCGCGTTGGCGTACTCAGTGCGATTCAGACGATGGAGGTCTGCCGGCCGGCCCGGGTCCGGGTGCGCCGCGGCAGCGCGATCGAGCTCGGTTTCGAGCCAGGCGGCCGCTGCGTCGTACGTGGCATTGTCGGGCCGTCGGCTCGACGGAGGCGGCATCGAGCGGCTCCGCAGTTGCACGATGACCTTTTCCCAGGTGTCGGCCGAGTTGCCGACATTTTCAGCATCCGCCCTGTCGAGCAGCAGATTCGCCGTTTTCAGTTTCTCGTTGTGGCAGGTGATGCAGTATCTGGTGACGAGCTCACGCGCGGGTGTCATCGTCGATCGTCCATCGTCGATCGTCGATCGTCGATCGGAGATCGTCGGAGCCTGCGCTGTCTGAGCTGGCAACACGCTCGCCATCGCACCAATCCAGACGATGCTCGCCGCTGGTAGAAGATGCTTCACTCTTGGTCTCACCGGCATTTGTTCTGCGCCATGCAGGGTTTGCCGAGCGTTGGATCCGCACCGTGCTTGACGAGCAGCGCCGCAGTGTCGGGGTTGAAAAGCACACCACCTAGACGATCGCCCTGACCCGAGGCCGCCCGCCACGGGGTGATGCCGGCCTTACTCACCGCGTTGACATTTGCGCCACGGTCGATCAGCAACTGGAGCAGCGTGTTCCAACCGCGGTAGGCGGGGCCAAACAACGCGTTCTCACCATTCGCAGCGGCCGCCTTGGCATCGACACCCAACTCCAGCAGAAGTTTGACCGCCTCGAGCGCCTGATCTTCCGTGACCGCGCTTTCGCCGAGCGTGCGATTCATACCAGCCGCCGCCATGATCGCCGTGCTGTTGCTCCTCGTCATCGTCGAGGGATCGGCACCGGCTGCCAGGAGGAGACGCATCAACTCGATGTCGGCCGTCGCCGCGGCGAGGAAGAACGGCGTCGCACCAACAGAGTCGGAGTAACCGCCCGCGAAGCCCGGCGGCCGCTGCGTCATACGCGCATTCGGATCGGCGCCTTTGGCGAGCAGAGCTTTCACGAGTTTCAACTTGGCTTCCCGTTGCGGAATCCCGCTCATCGCGTCGTTGAAACCAAACACGGGATTGGCTTCACCACTTTCCCAGGAACCCGTGGCCCAATGGAGCGGCGCAAAGCCCGCATCGGTGATATTCGGATCGGCGCCCTGTTCTAACAGATAGAGCGCGAACGGCACCTGCGCTCTCACCACTGCGACGAGCAACGGCGTGGCGCCGGTAGAAACCGATGCCTCGTAACTCGGGCCTCCTGCCCCTCTACCGGCACCCTCACCCCTGGCGCCCGTCTCGGGCACATCGGGCCGCGACCGGATGTTCACGTCGACGCCCGCCTCCAGCAGCAGACGCCCACTTTCGAGATCTCCCTCACGAGCGGCGAAATGCAGCGCAGTAAATCCTTTCTTCGTCCGCGCCGACAACTGCGCGCCGTATTCGATGAGGATTTGCACGACGTCCGGATGACGCTCGGAAACCGCCCACATCACCGCGGTCTGGTTCTGCGAAGGCTCCTTCGTGTTCACATCGGCGCCACGAGCAATCAGCATGCGCACGGCGTCGACGCTGCCGGTGCTCGCACACGTCATGATCGGCGTCTCACCGGTCGCGATCGCCGTGTTGGGATTGGCGCCGGCCATCAGGAGCAGATCGACGAGCGGCGCACTCGCGTTCGTGCACGCGAGCGACAGCGGGGTCATTCGCAGATCGTTCGCGGCGTTGACGTTGGCGCCGGCACGGACGAGCAGGTCGGCTGCGGCGAGATCGTTCCAGTGAGCGGCCCAGAGAAGCGCCGTGGAGCCGTCATGCGCTCGAAGGTTGACGTCGATCTGCTGCTTCAGCAGCGCTCGCATCGCGTGCTGGTCTCTCGTCTTAACGGCCTCGACGAGCCGAAGGTCGCCGTCGGCGGCTGAAGTCACGGCGACTGTCAGCAGCGCAAGCGCGCACGCGGCAGGAGCGACGCTGCGCAGGATCGTCATTTCTGAATCACCGTCCGCGCGAGCTTCAGCGTGGCGTCCATTGGGGCTTCGAGGCCGCCACTCGGCAACGACGCGATGCGGAATCCCTGCTTGAGGCGCTTCACGACATCGGCCTCGGTGACCGTGATCGCCGCCGGAATATTGCGCGCCCGGCACGCATCGAGCACAACCTGAACGGCTTCTTCGTGCTCGGGCGACCCCTGCGGAACGCCGAGCGACCACGACAGATCGTTCGGACCCACAAACAAGACGCCGATGCCGGGGACGGAGAGAATCTCATTGATGTTGCGAACACCTTCGACCGTTTCCACCTGCAGAAACAGCAGCAGCTCGCCATCCGGATTGGCCGGCCAGATATCCGCGCGGCGCGAGTATTCGGGTCTGGACAATCCCCAGAACCACGCGGCCGGCATGTTGCCATTGCCGCGGCGGCCGACCGGGTTGGGGTATTTGGAGCCCTTCAATTGCGGATAACGCGCTGCCGACACCGCCTCGAGCGCCTGCTGCTTGCTTTCGATCGCGGGGAACATGATGCCGAAGGCGCCCATGTCGAGCACCTGTTTCACGATAGCCTCGTTCGGCGCCCTGCCGTAGGTCGGAATACGGACGATCGGAGGCACGCGGACCTGGAGGTTGCCTTGTTTGGCAATCTCGGCCTTGTTGGTGGTGCCGAGCAGGAACGTCTCGAGGCGCTCGAAATCGAGGCCGCGGTGTTCCATATCGATGATCATGAAATCGAGATCCGACGAGGCAAACTGGGCCGCGGCATACAACGAAAAGTCGTACATGATGGCGCCGGCCAGCGATTTGCCTTGCGCCAGCTTTTCGATGGCGCCGTTGATCCGCACTGCCGCTCCTTGAGCCGATACGAATCCGGTGCTTGCCCAAAGCGTGACGAGCATGGCGCCGACGAGGCCGACGCCGGGGCCGAACCGAAAGTGCCGCATGAGCCGTAATCCTTTCTAAATAAGAGTGTTAGTCGCGAGCGGAAATCGCGGCGCACCACTCCCTTAGTTCGAGCAGGTATAAGTGCGGTCGATTGGGAAGATCGGTTAAGTATAGCTCGGGGCCGGACAGCCCATTTGTCGCAAAATGTTTCAGGACGGGGGTGTGGCAGCCCCACCGGTTGGCGCCGGGTCGTTGGACCATCGCGCCCCAATGGCACGCCACTCTTCGTTCATCACCGCAATTTCGCTCATCGTCACCCTTGAGTCGAGGCGCTGTCCGGTGCGTAACTGGGCACGTTCGGGAATGAGCGTCTGCGTCACGAAGCGCTCGAGATCGCCTCGAAACTCCTTCGCGTCCGGCTGAGAACCGACGCGAATCCATCCTGCCACCGCCGCGTTCCAGGCGCCCTCCAGATCGCCCGTCCCGCGCCTCGAGACGACCGTCCAGTAGGTGGCCGGACGTGACAGGGGATTGCGATCGAGCTCTTCCCGCACGGCAGAAAGCATCGCCAGATACGCCTCTTTGCGCGCGGAGCCCGTGAGCGCTTCGGCCACCTTTGAGAGCGTCGCGGCCCACCATTCGACCAGCTTCTCGAGCTCCGCCGGCGAGACTTTTGCGCGAGCCGATGAGAGCGCGCTTGTAAACATGTCAGCCGCCGGCCCAGGCTGGTCGTCGAGGAACAGCGCTGTCCCGAGACCGATTTGCCACTCGATCGCTTCCTGAGGCGCCAGGTTGCGGGGATTCAGCGAAACAAGATCCGCACGCGCGGCAGCGAGATCCTGGGGGTCCTTCCCCTTTCGGAAGCGCTCGAGGCGCGCTCGCGCGGCAATGAGCGTCGCCGACGGGGCTGCAGTCGGTTTGTTTTTCGCGAGCATCGCGGCGGCAATCGAATCGTCGTACAGACCCTCGTTATAAAGCGCGCGCGCCCGTTCGAGATCGCTCTGCGCTGCAGCCAACCCCGGCCATAAGAGGGCCAGCGTCCAAATCACGAACGTTGCGCGAAGTTGTCGCATCATTTATCAAAGGTCCGGCTATCCGCCGCCAATGCAGCGGTGGACGGGACGCTACGTACTACCACCTATCGGCACCACTCCACCCTACCGCACCCGCGCATCCAACGCACGTAGCGCACCTAACGCACCTGACGCACCTGACGTACCTGACGCACCTGACGCACCTGACGCACCTGACGCACCTGACGCACCTGACGCACCTGACGCACCTGACGCACCTGACGCACCTGACGCACCTGACGCACCTGACGCACCTGACGCACCTAGCTATTGTCGCCGTCGAGAAAGCCGCCGATGGTGCCCAAGATCGACCCCTCTTCACGCCCACCCCGCCCGACCCCTGGCACGGCGGAGACGATCCGGTTCGCAAGCCGGCTGAGCGGAAGGGACTGCAGCCACACCTTGCCGGGGCCCCGCAGCGTCGCGAAGAACAGTCCCTCACCGCCAAACAGCGCAGACTTGATCTTGCCGACGTACTGAATGTCGTAATTCACGGTCGGCTGGAGAGCAACGATGCAACCGGTGTCGACGCGGATGAGCTCGCCAGACGCAAGCGTGCGCTCATGCAGCGTGCCTCCGGCGTGCACAAACGCCCACCCGTTGCCCTGCAGCCGCTGCATGATAAAGCCTTCGCCTCCGAACAGACCGACGCCGAGCTTCCGTTGAAACGCAATGCCGATGCTCACGCCCTTGGCCGCAGCGAGGAATGAATCCTTCTGCGCGACCAGCTCTCCGCCAATTTCCGAGAGATGAATCGCGATGATTTTTCCCGGGTACGGAGCACCGAAGGCGACCTTTTTTTTCTGGCTGCTGCGGTTGTAGAAGACCGTCATGAACAGCGACTCACCCGTGAGCAGCCGCTTGCCGGCCCCCATGAGCGCGCCCATGAATCCGGTTTGCTGCTGCGAACCGTCGCCGAATACCGTCTCCATTTCGATGCCGTCATCCATGTACATCATGCCCCCGGCCTCGGCGACCGTCGCCTCGTTCGGGTCGAGCTCGACTTCGACAAACTGCATGTCGTCGCCGTAAATCTTGTAGTCAATCTGATCCATGGTCTGCATAGCACCTCGCGAATCTGAATCTGGAATCTACAAACCGGAATCCAGAATCTGGAATCTAAGATTTTAGATTTAAGTTTTCTAGATTTTAGTTTCCGTTTCCACCCGGTAGCCACCCGACGGGGACGTCGACGTACGACCGATTGAGCTCGCGGACCGACGACACACCTAACAGCTTCATGGTGCGGACGATGCCGGTGCGCAGAATCTCGATCGCGCGCTCGACACCAGGTTCGCCGGCGGCCGCGAGACCATACGCATAGGCGCGGCCGATGAGCACCGCGCGCGCGCCCATTGACAGTGCCTTGACGACGTCGCCACCGTTACGAATGCCGCCGTCCACGAGCACTTCGATGTGATTGCCGACAGCCGCGGCCACTTCCGGCAACGATCTGATGCTGCCTGGCACTCCATCAAGCTGCCGGCCGCCGTGATTCGACACGACGAGGGCGTCGGCGCCTTCGTCAACCACACGGCGCGCGTCTTCGGCCGTATGCACACCTTTGACGACGATCTTGCCGTTCCACAGCTCGCGGATCCATTTGAGATCGTCCCAGCACACGACCGACTGCTCGAGCGTCTTGCCGACGTCGGCGTACGGCATGGGACCGGTCGGTAGTACCACGTTTGGAAATTCCATCAGGCCGCCGTCCGTCAGCATGCCTGCGACCCAACCGGGACGGGCAATCATCTGCCCCAGGTACGGAATGCCCGAAATGCCCCGTCCAAGAAGTTCTTTGATGCCGTTGCGAAGATCGCGCTCCCGCAAACCGGGCACGCCGGTGTCGATCGTCACAACCAGCGCGGTGAAACCCGCGGCTTTGGCGCGTTTCAGCATGTCAACGGACGCCTCGCGGCCGCCGCACAGATACACCTGATACCACGCCGGGCCTTTCGTCGCCGCGCGAACCTGTTCCATCGGCGTCCCCGAGAGTGTGGACAGGATGTAGCCCGTTCCCGCCTTCCCGGCTGCTCGCGCGGCAAGCACCTCGCCGTTGGGGTAGAACATGCGGCTGCTGCCGATCGGCGCCAGGATGAACGGCAGCTCGAGCGGCACTCCGAGGACCGTGGTTTTCAGATCGATGGAAGGGATGGCCACCGCGCCGCGCGGGCGAAACGTGAGCTGCTCGTACGCCTTCACGTTGTCACGAAGCGTCACTTCCGCATCGGCGCCGCCATCAATGTAATCGAATACCACTCGAGGCAGGCGGCGTTGAGCCAACCGTCGAAGGTCACTGATGTTGAGCACGTGCGGAGGGCCGACGCGACGGGTCATGAAGTGAATTCTACTGCACCACCATTGGGAGATTGGGAATTGAGAGATTGGGAGATTCGCAGATGGGGAGATTGGCGGATTGTGAGAACCACGGGAGCGGATGTGGTCCGCTCCCGTGGATGGTCCACCACTCAGAACACGAATTTCAAGCCGAACTGCAGTTGCCGCATCGGAACGGTGCCTCGTATCGAATTGATCGTGCCGAACGCGCCGCTGCCGGGAGTCGGTATTGAGTTGTTCCCGGCGGCCGCCCAATTGCTTTGAGCAACGTTGGTGTTGGGATCGGCAAAATTCGGAGTGTTCAGCAAATTGAACGCTTCGATCCGAAGCTGAAGGTGCTTGCTGCCGCCAAACTGGAAGTTCTTCAGCGCCGAGAAATCGATCGTAAACACGCCCGGCCCGGTGAGCGTGGCGCGCCCAACGTTGCCAAACGTGCCGAGCGCGTTCATTTGAAACGCGGCGACGTTGAACCAGGCGGCCGGACTGCGCTGATCTTTCGGGAGCTCCGGGCTGACCCCGGCAACTGCGTTGGGACGATCGTAGCCGTGCGCGGTATTCGATCGATCGACGCCGCTTAAGACGGTGAGCGGGAACCCCGACGACGCCCTCAGCATCCCACCAAGCTGCCACCCACCTGCGAGGACGTCGAGCACGCCGCCCTGCGACAAATACTTGCGCCCGGCGCCGACCGGCACCTCATAGATGAACGATGTCGTCAGCCGGTGCCGAACGTCGAAGACGGACCGCCCGTTTTCGCACTCCCAGCAATCACCCTGCTGTGGCTTCAGCGGTTCGCCCGGGCTGCGAAGCCCGCTGCCGTTGTCCATGGATTTCGAATAGGTGTAGGACACCAAACCAGAGAACCCGTTCGACAACCGGCGCGTAAGCTTCGTGGCCAGCGCGTTGTAGTTTGAATGACCCACGCCATTTATCATCTGCCAGTTCCCCAGCTCGGGTGCGGGAGCCCGGGCAAGGATGGGAAGGCTCGTGCCAGGCACCGGCTGGTTCAGCGAGATGAACCGCTGCAAGCGGTGACCTCGGCTGCCAAAGTACCCGACCTCCACGGCCGTGTTGTTACTCACTTCCCGCTGGAAATTGAGGAGGTACTGCTCGACGTAGGGCGTGCGGCGGTCGTATTGATTGCCGAGAACCTGCGGCGCGGTGACGCACACCTGCGGCGGCATCTGGACACCGCAAGGGTTCGTGGCGCCCCCGTCGTACGGCTGCGCGAGCGTCAGCGTTGAACTCTGAGCGGTAATGCGCCCCTGGATGTTGCGGCTCATGTCGAACACCGGGTTGGTCGAGTCCTGCGCATAGAAAATACCGTAACCGGTTCGCACGGTCGTCTTCAGCGATGGGCTCCACACCACGCCGATGCGGGGCGCAAAGTTCGTCTTGTCGGCTGCAATCAATCGATCTCCCAGGCGGCCATCACGGGCGACGCAAATCGCCGGATCGAACCGGGTCGCCACGCCTTCGTACGGATCGCCACTGCCCACCCGTATGAAGCAGGGTTTGCCCTGCTGGGAGGGCGTTCCAAAACCGGGCGGCACCCAGATGTTCATCATTTCGCCCTTCACGTCCAGCCAGGGCGGCGTGTATTCATAACGCAGTCCCAAGTCGAGCGTGACATTCGGCCGCATTCTCCACGTATCCTGAATGAAGTACGCCTGGCTTAGAGCCCGGTACCATCCTTCGCCGAGCGCGCCGGCGCTCCGCGTTCCAGAGATCATGCCGAGCATATAGTCGGCGAAGCTGTAACCAGTGACAGGTCTGTCGACGTTCAGCGAACCGCGGATTTCCTGTGTGCCGACCATGTTGTACTTATCGCGACGAATCTCGGCGCCCATCCTCATGGAATGGTTGCCCTTGATCCACGACATGTTGTCGATGAACTGAAACACGTAATTGTTGCCGGTAAATGGCAGCGAGGGATTGTCGCCGAAACCACTGAACCCGGAGATGGTCATGTTGGGAAGACCCCAGCTAATCGGCGGCGGGATGAACAGACCAAGCCCGACCTCCTCGTGGACATTGCGCTTGTACTGCAGCTCCTGCGCCAGATTGTTGTAGAACTTGGTCGCGCCGAAGCGGAATTCGTTGACCAAGCTGGGCGACAGCGTTCGCGTGTTGGATAGCATCACCTGCTTGACGTTGGTCTCGACGACCTGGCCGTTGTCCTTGAGGTTCGGCGCAAGGACGTACTCATCGGTCCAGCTGTATCGGCCGAACCAGAACGACTTCGGGCTTTCGACAAAATCGACGCGCTGCGTGAACTGATCCTTGTCGGTCACGTGGTGCTGCAGCGCAAGGTAGTTTCTGGACAGTGCCGCACCAGGAATGTTCGGCTCGGGATACCACTCCAGGAGCTTGATGGCGATGGGGTCTAACCGGTTCCTCGGAATCTGGTTGCCGGGGAACGGCTGACGTGTCAGGGGATCGATTATCGTCACGCCGGCCTGCGAGAAGTCTCCGTTGCGCATCGCCACACTCGGCGTGCTGAACACGACCTCCTGCTGGTTGCGGAGCCGGAACCCTTCGAAGTTTGTCATGAAGAACAACTTGTTCGCGCCGTTGAACAGCCCCGGAATCTGGACCGGCCCTCCCAGCGTGAACCCATACTGATTCCACTTGAACGGCGATGTTTGCGGCTTGATAGAGGTGAACTGATACGGCGCGGCGTCGAACGCGTCGTTGCGGATAAATTCGAAGATCGTCCCGTGATAGGCGTTCGTGCCGCTCTTGGTAGAGACGTTGACCTGTGCCACCTCGCGCCCGAATTCGGCCGAGTAGACGCCGGTCTGCACCTTGAATTCCTCGACGCTGTCGATCGAGGGCAGGAAGGCATACGTATTGAAATTGACGTCCTGATTGACGATCCCGTCGAGCGTGTACTGGTTGTATTCGCGCCGCTGACCGGCGACCGCGAAATTCTGCGTCGATCGGTCACCACCCTGCCGTCCCGACGCGCCGCCGCCGCCGCCGCCCGCCCAGTCCGAGCTCACGTTAGGACTGAGCGACACGAGATTGATGAAGTTGCGGCCGTTGAGCGGCAACTCCAGGATCTGCCGGTTCTCGATGACCGTTCCCACGGTGGCGTCCGTAGCGTTGATCATCGGCGCGCTGCCGGTGACCTCGACCGCCACCTCGACGGATCCCAACTCCATCGAAAAATCCAGTCTGGCCGTCTGCTGTACCTGCAGTTCAACTCCGTTGCGGACTCGACTCTGAAAGCCCTGCAAGTCCACTTTGATGCTGTACACACCCGGGAGCAGGTTCGGGAACACGTAGCTACCTGCCGTGTTCGTCTGGGCCTCGCGCACCTGGTTGGTTTGGGTATTCGTGACCGTGACGCTGGCCCCCACGAGAATGGCTCCACTCGCATCGGTCACCTGCCCGGTGATCTGCCCGAAAGTCTGGGCAAACGAGGGGGTCGCCGGGGTTAGCAGCAAGGTGAAAATCAAGATCCGCTCGAATACTCTGTGCATGGGATCTCTCCTTACGGTTGTTCGATTCTTGGCCTTGACGAAACGATTTGGCGCTCACAATACCCGCGCCAGCGACTGTGTTCAAGGGGTTATTCGCAAGCCCACCTAACGCACCTAACGCACCCAACGCACCTAGTTTTCTTCTGACATCCTTCGCGCCACCTGCATGGCGTGCTCGGGCGTGCTCGACGTGCCCATCTCGGTGTCGAGGTAGCCGCGGTAGTTCAGCCGCCGCAGTTCAGCGAACAGGAACGGATAGTTGATCTCCCCGGTGCCCGGCTCGAGGCGCCCGGGAACGTCCCCAATCTGAACCACTTTGATCAGGCCTTTCACGAGACCTTCACGCAGGTTGACCGTCAGGTTTCCCTCGGTGCGCTGCAGATGGTAGAAGTCGAAACACACTTTGACGTTGGGGTGGTTCACCTCGGCGATCACCGGAAAGCAGTCAACCGCACGGTCGAGCGCCCGTCGTGGCTGACCGGGCTCGACGCTCAGCGGCTCGATCGTAATGGTCACGCCACCCTCGGCCGCAAGGTCGCCGGCCCGCTTGAGACCGTCGACTATGCCTGCGCGCTGGACGTCCCACGGAACGTCGTTCTGGATTTGTCCGACAAAACTGATGAGATCGGGACTGCCGAATTCTTTCCCGATTGCGACCCGCTCGCGGATCTCGCCGAGCAGCTTGTCGGCAGCACCCGGACGAGTGAATCCGGTCGAGCCGCCGGAAGGCCCGGTGCCCACGATGCTGACGCACGTCAGGCCCGTTTCTTTCTGCGCCTGCAGCATCGCCTTGCGATCGTCCGGACTCGCGCTCCAGAAGCTGTAGGCCTTGAAGCCCTGCGCGGCGATGGCACGGATGCGATCGGCCGGCGAAAGCTTCAGTGCACGAAACATGATCTCGATGTTGATCGAAAGCGTATAGGGTGGCGGCGTCCGCGACGCCTGGGCTTGAGATGGCCGTGCGTAGAGTCCAGCCGGCAACAAGACACCGGCTCGCAGCAGATCGCGACGATGCACCGCTCCGGGCGTGATTTTCGCGTCCATCGATCCTCCTTGCCCTGCGTTCACCCGCTGGCGGGCGAATCATAGTTGAAATGACATGGCAAAATCGCCTCTGCCCACGATCATGGTACATTTTTGCCTGTGAAGGGTTCCTCGTGACGCGCGAGCCGCTGCGCCTCGCGTTCCTTGGCTGCGGTTTCATCACCCAGGTCCACAGCGGTCACCTGAAGGGCTTTCGAACCCAAATCGTCTGCAGTTATGCGAGCCGCGATGGCGCGAAAGCCGAAGAGTACTGCAGGCGCTTTCAGGGCACCGCGAGTTACGCGGGATACGATGCCGCGATCGACGATCCGCGCGTGGACGCGGTCGTCGTGGCCGTGCCACCCCGCTTTCATGTCGAGCTGGCGCTGCGAGCGCTGGCGGCGGGCAAACACGTCCTCGTTGAGAAGCCGGCCTTTCCGCACGTCGACGACTACCGCACCGTCATCGAAGCACGGAATCGCGCCGGGCGCGTCGTGCTCGTGGGCGAGAACGATCATTACAAGCCGCTCGTCCTCGTGCTCCGCAAGCTCCTCGCCGAAGGTGCGATCGGCGAGATGGTCTTCGCGCACTTCACGACGATCGCCAGGCGGCTCAAACGCGCCGATGACTGGCGCAACGACGAGAGCATGGCCGGTGGCGACGCCTTCTTCGAGGAAGGCATTCACTGGCTGCACATCGCCGGGAGCCTGGGTCCGCGAATCGTCCTGATCGACGGCTATCGCCCGTCGATTTCGCGGGAAGGGCCCGACACGCGTGCGAAGAGCATGATGGTGGCGTTCAGGTACGACAACAACGCCGTCGGATCGCTTTACTATTCTCGTGAGATACCGTCGCTGTTGAGGGGATTGCGCTTGTCGAAACTCTATGGACGAAAGGGCGTCATCACATTCGAATCGAACGGGCTGTTCGTGCTCGCGAGGGGCAATGGGGTGCCAAGGCTCGTCTTCCCCGGCTTTCGCGACATCCGCGGCTATCAGGCGATGTACCGCGATTTCCACGCCGCCATCACCGGCGGGCGCGCCCCCGAGATGAGCCTCGAGCGTGCGATCGAAGATCAGCGTCTGATGGACGATGTGTATTCGAGCCTCCAGCGCACGGCGTGATGCCGAACGAACGCTACGACATCGTCATCATCGGAAGCGGCGCGGGCGGCGGCACGATGGCTCACGCGTTGTCTGACACCTCTGCGCGCATTCTCATTCTCGAGCGCGGCGGCTTCGTGCCGCAGGAGGACGAGAACTGGAACCCGGAAGCTGTCTGGAAGCACCTTCGCTACCAGACGAAAGAGCGCTGGATCGACGGCGAAGGTCGCGAGTTTCGTCCGTATACACACTACAACGTCGGCGGCAACACGAAGTTCTGGGGAAGCGTGCTGTACAGGCTGCGGCGAGAAGACTTCGATGCCGTCGAGCACATGGACGGCATCTCTCCCGCGTGGCCGATCGACTACGACACGCTTGCGCCGTACTATGAGCGCGCGGAGCGGCTTTATCAGGTCCACGGCGAGCTCGGTGCCGACCCAACCGAGCCGGAGCGGGGTACGTATCCGTACGCCCCGATTCCGCACTCCGAGGGAATGGCCACCATCGTTCGGCAGCTGCGCTCCCTTGGGCTGCACCCCTCCCCACTGCCGCTCGGCATCCGCGACGGCTGCATTCTCTGCGATACCTGCAACTCGTTCGCGTGCAAGGTGCACGCAAAGAGCGAGGCCGAAGTGTGCTGCGTGCGACCGGCTCTCGAACGGCCGAATGTTCACCTGTGGACCAATGCGTATGCGAAACGTCTGATCACGAACGCCGCCGGGACGAGGCTCGAGGCGGTCGAGGTCGAAAGAGACGGCAAAACCATACGCGTGCAGTCGTCTGTGTTCGTGGCGGCCTGCGGCGCCGTGAACTCAGCGGCGCTGCTGCTGCGCTCGGCGTGCGACCGGCATCCAAACGGCCTCGGGAATTCGTCCGGGCTCGTCGGGCGCCGATACATGGCGCATCTTGCGACCATGTTGCAGGGCTTTCATCCGTTTCGGAAAAACGCAACCGTATTCCAGAAAACCGTCGCCATCAACGACTTCTACCTGCGCGGACCGGACACGGGCTACCCGCTCGGCCAGATTCAATCTCAGGGGCGTACACACGGCGTCATGGCGCAGACCGTCGTGCCGCAGGTGCCACTTTCGTTGTACGACTGGTGGGTGGCGCGCGGCGTCGACTGGCTTGCCATCTCCGAAGATCTACCGGACGCTGAAAATCGCGTCGCCGTCGATTCCCAGGGGCGGATTCAGCTGATCCATCGGCCCAACAACTTGCGGGCGCACCGGATGCTGGTTAAGGAAACGCGGCGCATCCTGCACAGGCTCGGGTTCTGGGTCGTGATGACGCATTCCCACGGCAGCCGAAACACCACCCATCAATGCGGCACGGTCGTCTTCGGCAACGACCCCGGCTTGTCGGTGCTCGACTCCTATTGCCGTTCGCATGACGTCGAGAATCTCTTCGTCGTCGATGCGTCGTTCTTTCCGTCCTCAGCAGCCGTCAATCCGGCGCTGACCATCGCTGCACAGGCATTGCGGGTTGCCGATCACATCAAGTCCAGCGATCTTCAGCGCCCGATCTCCTTCGCGCACCGAACCCTCGGCGACCTACCAAAAACGTAAATCCGATTTGATGTGACCTCCGTAGAGGAGATGTGGGACACGGCTCGTCCGTATTTCGCCGGACAGGTCGATGATCCGTTTCAGGATTAGGAGGAAAACGCATGAAAGTCAGGACATTCGCCCTCGCGGTGCTGGTTGCTGTGACGTCCGGGTTGACGCCTCAGGCGTCCAGCCACCGCGAAGCGCTGTCGGTTCTGAACGAACCCTGCGCAGATAACACCGACACCTACGCGTGGGTGTCAGACGGCACGCACGACAAACTCTATCTGGTGATGAACTTCAACCCGCTCCACGAACCCGGGCAGGGCAATCAGGGACTTCGCGCGTGCGACGGCTACCGCTACGAGTTCCACATCGGAAAAGGCGCGAGCCTCAGGGACCGGGTCGTGTACCGCGTGGAGTTCACCAAGCGGCTGCGACCCGAAGCCGGTCCAAGCGCCGGGGATCCGCTGGGTGGCGGCAACGAGCTCCTGTGGCAGTTGACGGGCGGAACCGAGACCATGAAGGTCACGCGCATCACCGAGGGCTCCAACAGGCACGACGACGACGACGATGACGACGACACCGACGTTCTGGGCAGGGATCTCCCGGTTCTTCCCAACAATCACGGCCCTCAGACCGATCGTCTCGTCTACGGTCTTGGTCCCTTCAAAGGCTACGACTCGGGCGATCCGACGAGCCGCGAGGTAGGTCTGTACGATCAGACCTTCGTCGACAGCTTCATTCATCCGCTAAGGAACGGTGGGCGGATCATAGCCGGTCAGTTCGACGATCCGTATCAGCTCGATGAGAAGGGCATCTTCGACCTCGTCAACCTGGCCAGCACGGACCTGGGAGGCATCACTGGCGCGCGTCGACCGCCGGCCAAGGACGTCTTTACAGGATTCAACGTGTTCTCCATCGCCCTCGAAGTGCCAATCGATGACGTCTTTCCGAACGGCATCCCGCACAACGGCCAGCTCAACCCAAATTCGACGGACAGCCTTCTTCGCGTGTGGTCGAGCATCAAGCGGCGGCAGGCGCAGATCGTTGACGCGAGAAACATCATCACTGGTCTTACGGGCGTAGGCCCGTATGTGCAGGTCGGTCGCAATGCGCTGCCGCTCTTCAATGCCGGGCTCGTGGGCACCCAGCGTCAGACGTTGTACCTGCACAGCAGCCCTGCCCGTGATGTCACCAACTTCGGGGCTGACATCCTGTTTCCGGTACTGGTGCGCGATGCCGAGGCACTCGGCATCTACAGTGCGTTGGGCGTTCCCGCCGCTACCGTTGCGACGCTCAAGGGCCCTCGAGCCGACATCATCAACGCCATCAACCTGGGCCGGCCAATTCCCATTGCCGACGGTTTCACCGGCGACGTGATCACGCTCGATGCCGCCATTGATTCGAGCTTTCCCAACGGCCGTCGTCTCGGTGGTGGCACGGCGCCCAACCAGAATCAGGTCAACGTGAACAGCGTGCTCATCAGCCTGATCGTCGCGGGCGATCCGGCTGCTGGTCTGGCGAAGGGCACAGAAGTCAACGACAAGAACTACCTCGACCGGTTCCCGTTCCTGGCTCTTGCGCACCAGGGCCTTCTGCAGGGCCACGGTGGCATCAACGTACCAACCGTGCCGGACATTCCTGATCCAGCGAATCCGTAGCGGTTTGCGACCGATGCGAAAAACGGCGCCCGATAGCCGGGGGCCGTTTTTCTGCATCGATGAAATGAAAAGGATGTTGCCCATGGAAAAACCCGTTGCCTGGCGTCGCTTGAGCGCCACAGTGGTGGCCTTCTTGACCATCGGGAGCGGATCGCTCCTGGCTCATGACATGTGGATCGAGCCGGCGACGTTCTCGCCCGCGGGCGGCCAGATCGTCGCCGTTCGGTTGCGCGTCGGACAGGATTTGATTGGCGACCCGGTGCCGCGCAATCCCGCGCTCATCAAGCAGTTCGTCGTCGAGGATGCCGAAGGTCGGCGGGATGTGGTGGGCCGCGCTGGCGCCGATCCGGCGGGTCTCGTCCGCGTGGCTTCGCCGGGTCTGGCGGTGATTGGTTACTACAGCCATCCGAGCGCGGTCGAGCTGAGCGCAGAGAAGTTCGATCAGTACTTGAAGGAGGAAGGCCTGGACACCGCTGCTGCCTTGAGGGCCCGTCGGAGTCAGACTGGAGCAGTTCGCGAGATCTTCTCGCGCTGTTCGAAGAGCCTGATCCTCTCAGGTTCGACGAACAAGATGGAGGGCGATCGATCGCTGGGTTTTCCTCTCGAGTTGGTCGCCGAGCGCAATCCTTATCTGATGATCGCGGGCCAGGACCTGCCCGTCCGGTTGACATATGAAGGCAAGCCGCTGACTGGAGCGCTCGTCGTTGCGATTAATCAGGTCAGTCCCGCCGAGAAACTGATGGCCCGCAGCGACGCGAACGGTCGAGTCCGCTTCCGGCTGCCCCGCGGGGGCATCTGGCTCGTCAAGGCCGTCCACATGATTCCGGCGCCTGCAGAGGCTCACGCCGATTGGGAGAGCTTCTGGGCCTCACTAACCTTCGACCTCAAGGGCGCCGCGAATGTGTCGAGTCCCTCGTCACGCTGAGCACCGCCGCTCTGGAGCTGCAGCTCTCTCGCGACTCGTGGCCGCGGTGTGCGCCACCATCTCGATGCTCGGCGCCCTCCCCGGTGCCGCGGACGCGCACGAGATGGGGACGACCCGCGTCGTCGCCCGCTTCGCTCACGACGGCCCGTACACGATCAAGCTCACCACGGATGCAGGCGCGCTCCTCGCACGTCTCGAGATCGCGAGAAAGCAGCCTCGCACGTCACCCGCCTCGGCTGCGGAGCTTCAAAAAGCGTTCGACGTGCTGTGTGACGCTATACCGAGGCACGTGGTCGTCACGTTCGACGACGTAGCGAGCAGCCCTCGCGCCAGCTGCGTCGTCGACACGGCCAGTCCGAGTGCGCTGAATGATCTCAGCGCCCTTGGGGTGACGGTGACGCTCCGAGGAGATCTGCCCCGCGACGCTCGAACATTCCGCTGGAGATACGACCTCACCTTTGCGTCCTATGCTCTCACAGTCGGCTCGCTCGAAGGCGCGATCGGAGAGACGATCTGGCTTGAAGGAGGAGAAGAGAGCCGGCCGCTGGCGGTCACCCGATTGCCAGCACCTCCATCGCGGTGGCACATCATCCGCACGTACTTCGGACTCGGATTCACGCATATCCTGCCGAAAGGGCTCGACCACATCCTTTTCGTGCTCGGCATCTTTTTGCTGAGTCGCCGCGCCACGCCGATCCTCTGGCAGGTGACCGCGTTCACGATCGCGCACTCGATCACGCTTGGGCTGACACTGTTCGGCGTGGTCGCGCTCCCGCCGTCCATCGTGGAGCCGCTCATCTCGCTCTCGATCGTCTACGTGGCGGTTGAAAACCTGGTGACATCGGAGCTCAAGCCGTGGCGGCTTGCGCTCGTGTTTGGCTTTGGGTTGCTGCACGGAATGGGCTTTGCGGGTGTGTTGCGAGAGCTGGCGCTGCCACGGTCGGAATTCCTGAGCGGCCTGGTGGCCTTCAATGTGGGAATCGAAGCCGGGCAGCTGACGATCATCCTTGCCGCGCTCGTGCTCATCGGCGGCTGGAAGGGCAACAGAGAACGATACCGACGCATGATCGTCGTTCCCGGCTCGGCGCTGATTGCGATGATAGGGTTGTTGTGGACCGTCCAACGGCTGGCTTCGTGACCAGCCGCTCGCGTGGCTCCGCTACCCGCCTCACGCGATGAGGGCATCCTGTCACGTGCCGCGACGATTCGATCGGCGGCGGGCGCGCTGTAAGAGTCCGCGAAGCTTGATCACGGCCTGCCTGATCCTCGACTTCACCGTCCCGAGCGGCTCTTTCAGCCGGTTCGCGATCTCGGAGTGCGTCAGATCTTCGTAATACGCCAGCTGCAGCGCACTTCGCTGCTTGACCGGCAGCAGAGCGAGAGCGCTTCGGAGCATCCGTGTTTCCTCATTTGTCAGCAGCTGCATATCTGGCGGCGGGGCCGCGTGGGCAAGAGACACTGCGTCATGCAGATCGCCGGGCCCTCGCGGAATTCCGCGCCTCGCCCTCATCCGATCGATGGCGCGGCTTCGCGTCAGCATCAGCATCCACGCCGCCACGGCTCCTCGGGTGCTGTTATATCGGGCCGCCTCCGTCCAAGCCTGAGTGAACACGTCCTGAACGACGTCTTCGGCCTCGGCGCGATTGTGCAGGAGGCGCAGCGCAAACAGGAAAATCAGCGTCGCATGGCGGGCGTACAACTCTTCAAACGCACCGTGATCGCCCTGCGCCAAACGGGCGAGCACCTGCTCGTCGACCGAACGTTTGTCCGGCGACATTGACGGAGGCCCAAAGGCCGCAAGGAAAACCCACATAGCTGCTGGGGTGAGCAACTAAAAGACTGGAGAGTCTACTATAAGACTCAAACGTCGTACACGAAACTTTGGGTCGACCGGCCAACCTCGTGCTTTTCCAGCAGGTCACGATCGAGATCTGCGGAGTCGATCTGCTCGCGACTATCCTCATCTGCGGCTCCGCGCCCCTCCGTCGAGACAGCACCCGACCGTTCGATTCGTGATATACGAGGCTGACTGGGAGACGCGTTGAGAGCACGTTCGTTCAGCCATGCCGGCATCACTGTGTCGGACTTCAATAAAGCCGTGCAGTTCTACTGGGACGTCTTCGGCTGCCCGCTCGTCGGCGTGGCCGACACGCCCCCCGAACGCGTGCGCACATTTTTCGGCGTCAAACACGATCAACCCACCTGCAAGATCGGCTGGATTCGGGTACCCGGCGGCGGCGTGCTCGAGATTTTCGAGTTTCAGCCTCAGCAGCCACCAGGCCCGCTACCCTGGAACGGTGTGGGGCTGACGCACATTTCCTTCAATGTGAAGAACCTGCAGAAGTGGCACGACTATCTGCAGACCAAAGGCGTCGAGATCGTCAGCAAGCCCGAACGATCGCCGCGCGGCCACTCGTTCTTCTTCGTCAAAGACTTCGACGGCAACCTCATCGAGCTGATGGATCTGGGCTACATGTATCACGTGCTGAACTGGTTCGGACCGCTGGGCGGATGGCTGTTCAGGCGGGGAATGTATAAGAAGTACTACGAAGCTGGAAAGTAAGAAGTAGGAAGTAAGAAGTAAGAAGTAAGAAGTAAGAAGTAAGAAGTAAGAAGGTTGACGGACATATGCGTGCTTTCTTTATCGTCTTCGCGATCGCGTTTCACGCGCAACCGACCGCGCTCCACGCGCAGGCGGCGCTGCCGCGTGTCGTCGTGCTTGCCACTGGCGGGACGATTGCGAGCAAGTTCGATCCGGCCATTGGCGCACTGGCACCCGCCGTATCGGGCGATGCGCTCGTGAGCGCCGTGCCTGGCCTCGACAAAATTGCCCGGGTGGATGTGGAACAGATTGCGAATATCGGCAGCTACGACATGACACCCGACATCTGGCGGCGCCTGTCGAAGCGAGCGAACGAGCTGCTGGCAACCGAGAGCATTGCTGGCGTCGTCGTCACGCACGGCACCGACACCCTTGAGGAAACCGCCTATTTTCTCGACTTGACCGTCACGAGCCAGAAGCCCGTCGTGCTCGTGGGCGCGCAGCGGGCAGCCTCCTATTTCGACAGCGACGGCCCGCGGAATCTGCTCAACGCCGTTCGCGTGGCGGTGTCTCCTGAAGCCGTCAGCAAAGGGACGCTGGTCGTGATGAACGGGCAGATCAACGCTGCACGCGAGGTGACCAAGACAAACACGATCGAAGTGGAAACATTCAAAAGCCTCGAATTCGGCGCGCTTGGGGTCGCCGATTTCGGCGCCGTCCGCTTCTATCGTGCTCCGTTACGCCGGCAGACGATTCCTCTATCGGACAACCAGGCTGTCGGACGCGTAGAGATCGTGAGCCAATATGCGGGCGCCGACGGCCGAGTCATCTCGCTGCTGCTGCAGCAGGGCAATCTCAACGGGCTTGTCATTGAGGGCTTTGGACTCGGCCACGTCACCAGTGGCACGCTCCAGGCCATCAAAGAAGTGCGGGGACACGGCATTCCGGTCGTGCTCAGCACACGCGTTTACACCGGCAGAGTCGTCCCGCTCTACGCGCGCGACGTGGAGCTGCAGCAACTCGGCTGCCTTCGAGCCGACAACCTGAGCGCGCAAAAAGCACGTGTGCTGTTGATGCTGGCGCTCACCAGAACGACCAACAACGAAGAGCTTCAGAAATATTTCGACCGCTGAAATCTGAAGAAAGAAATTCTAGCGTTGGGTCAGCGCATTGGCTGGAGCCGTAGCCGACATTCCTTTGAACACGAATTTCTGGGCGCGATTACCTGGGTTCACTTCCGCTGTGTAAAGGTTGCCCTTTGAATCAACAGCCACAAGATGAGGCGCCTGGAAGTCGCCAGGCGTCGAACCGCGCGCGCCAAACTGATAGAGAACCTGAAGCGTCTTGCGATTCAGGACGGCGATGTGCGAATTACCGAGATCGGACACATACAGAAATTGTTGTTGCGGATCCGGTGAGAAGGCGAGCCCGGCGGCTGATCCAGCAGCAGGACCGGCTCGATTGATGAACCCTTGCGTCAAATATTTTCCCTCGGTTGTGAATACCTGCACGCGCCGGTTTTGTCGGTCGGCCACATAGACCAGCCCGTCGTTCGACACTTTGATTGCGTGAACGGGATTGCTGAAGCGCGGCGATCCTGGCCCGTCGGTATCGAGTATCGGCGGCGGTGCACCTCCCGCACCTGTCGCACCTCCCGCACCTGTCGCACCCGTCCCACCTCCCGCACCCCTCGCACCTCCCGCACCTGTCGCTCCGGCCGGCGGCTCACCATCGGGAGCATTCCCAAAGGCACCCCACATCCGCTTCAATGCCCCGCTGTCGGCGTCGAGCACGATCACACGACGGTTCCCATAGCCATCGGCGACAAAGGCTTCATTGGTTTTCGCGTAGACAAAAACGTCGGCGGGTCTGTTGACGTTCTTAGGATCGGCGTTGCCCTTGCTCTGGCCGCGCGCGCCAAATTGCTTGATGAACTTTCCCTGATTCGTGAACTTCAGCAGCATGTCGTCGCCGACGCCGCTGCCACCGATCCAGACGATGTTCCGATGGTCGATGAAAATGCCGTGTTCCGTGACGGGCCAGTCGTATCCCGTCGCGTCGCCGCCCCAGGCATTGACAAATTGTCCCTCGGCGTCGAACTCGAGAACCGGAGGCGCCACTCGACTTTTCAGGTTCTCCGCCACCGTTCGGGGGCGGTGCAGTATCCAGACGTGATCGCGCCCATCGACCGCGACCGAAGAGACGACACCCATCACCCAATTGTTGGGAAGTCTCGGCCAGCTGGAATCGACCTGAAACACCGGCATGGTCGGCGACTGTCCTGAAGTGGTCACCATCGCCATTGCAAGCACGGTCAGACGGACGAATGTCTTCATCATCGCGGTGTCCTCACATCAGTTCAGCAAATTCAGCAGCCGGCTGTACTTGATCGTCAAGCTTCGGTCGGGGCGCAACAGCGTCGAGTCCTCCAATCCCTGCGTGTCGTTGTACACGACGAAGAGACCGGTGTTGGCCTGGTTCAGCCAGCCGAAACGCACGTTGCTCGACCAGAGATCGGCACGGTCGTTGTATTGCAGCAGCGCCTGCACGTAGATGCGCGGCGTGAACGAATACGAGACGCGCGAGCTTACGAGGTTGGTGACGAACGCCCCGCCCGGCAGATCGATATCGTTGCGAGTCCAGTTCAATTCGGTGTTGAACGTCTCGCTCGTCCGGAATCGCAGTTGCGGGCCGTACACCACACGATCGCCACCGAAAAAGCCGCCGAAGGTCAATCGCATGCGCACCGACACCGGTGCGCCCTGGTTGGTAAACGCGACGAACTGCGCTTCGCTGTGCTCGTAGGAGCCGACCGGCACGATCACTCCGGGGTAAATCTCGAACGGCGTGAACACACCCTCCTCGGTGATGTTCATGCCGGTGTGAAACTCGTGCCCGGCTCTGAATTGCCAGTGCTGATCGAGGTGCGCGCGCCGGGTTTCCAGCTTGCCATCGATCCAATACGAATCCATGTTTGCGTGCGGGCGCAGCTCATGGAGTGTCCACAGGCTGCCCTCCGGCAGGCGGATGTTCCGGTTCACCGACATCTCGATCTTGCGGAAACCGTTTTCGCGCGCGAGGAAACCGACCTCAGGATTGAAGTTGTCGCCAACCGTCGCGAACGCCGCCCCCAATCGCCACGCTTCAGTGTTGTGCGTGGCGCCGATCTGGTACGCATACTCGTCGCCCGAGATGCCCGGCGTATCGGTGCGCGCGATGAACCCGTTGATAAGGCCGTTCTGGCCGAACCCGACGCGCCCATCGACGGCGTAGCTGCGGTTGTAATCCTGATCGCCAGCGAGGTCGCCCGTCGCCTGTCGGTTCACGAACATGGCGCCGACGGCGGAACGGTTCGGCAGCTCGCGCTGGACGCGTGCCACGCTGAAATTGTTGGCCGACAGGCCGCGCTCGGTCTCTTCCGCCGTCTGCATGTTGATGATGCCAATGCTCGTATTGCTGGCGATGCGGCCGGTCAGGCGGCCGCCTCCGACGATGGGAATCGGAATGTTGTCCTCTCCAATTCCGATCGCGCGGCTGAAAAACACTTCGGCTTCGCCGCTCATTCCGACCGAAAACAGTCCCGCATTCTCGAGAAAGAACGGCCGCTTCTCGGGGAAAAACAGATTGAAGCGATCGAGATTGATCTGTAGCGTATCCACTTCAACCTGGGCGAAGTCGGTGTTGTAAGTGGCGTCGAGCGTCAGGCTCGGTGTCAGGCTGTATTTCAAATCGACACCGAAGTCGCCGTCTTCATTCGAGCCGCGTGGACGCGTGCCGTCACGCTTTGTCATTCCCAGAACGTAGGGAGTCACCTGGAGGTTACGTTGTGTCGGTATCGAGAGACCCGATAACGTGCCGGCCAGCGACACCCGGTAGAGATCGTATTGCCGCGGAAGAGGCGCCCAAAACGCGGTCTCGTTGCGGCGGCGAATGTTCCGCTGAAAGTTGATGCCCCACTCCTGCACGTCGCGCGCCGGATAGCGCAGTGTGCGGAAGGGAATCGCGAACTCCGCACTCCACCCGTTTTCGAGCATCTGCGACCGGACCTGCCACGACCCATCCCAGTTGATGTTGAATCCGCCGCCGGAGCCGCCGGCCTGTCCCCCACCACCACCGCCGCCACCACCACCGCCGCCGCCACCCCCGCCACCACCGCCGCCACCACCGCCGCCGCCACCACCACCACCGCCGCCACCACTGGCCTGTCCCTCGCCCATGACCTGGCCGTCGAACTCAATTCCGGCCGGGCTGGTACCGAAGACGAAGCCGTTCTGCCGATCGCGGAACGTGTCGAGCACCACCAGGAAGCTGTCGGTGTTGGTCAACGTTGCGTCACGACGGCTGTCAGCACTGATAATGAGCTCCGGCGACCGGTCAAAATTGACGACGCCGATGTAGAGGACGTCGTTCGTGTAGAGCACGCGCACTTCGGTGTTCTCCGATGCCGGCTGCCCCTCATCGGGCGTCGTCTGCCAGAACCCGCTGATGACTTTGGCAGCGGCCCAGGCTTTGTCGTCGAGGACGTTGCCATCAAGAACCGGCGCGACCTGTGTAGCGGAAGCCTCAGCGGCGACCGACCCGGCGGGTGGCGCCGACAACGCCGCTGGCGGCGTGGCCGACCCGGACGGTGGCACCGCACCCGATTGCGCCAGGGCTCCGGCGGAAAGGGAAAGCACTATCGCGAGGCTGACGAACACAAAACGGGCTGACAACAACATGGCAATAAATCCTGCGCGCTGTGGCCTGGGCTATCGGGTAAATTACGCCTGGGTGCATTAGGGTAACCGAACCTCGAGGTATTGCTCAAACCTGCACATGCCGACTCGTCGGGACTTTTTAATTGGAATTACATCGATTGCCGTCGCCCCGCTGGCGGCTCAGACATTCGATCTGGTCATCGCGAATGGCCGCGTGATCGATCCCGAGTCGGGCCTCGACGCCGTCCGAAATATCGGCATCCGCAACGGGCGCATTGCAGTCATCACCCCCGATCGCGTGACGGCTCGCACCACGATCGATGCCGCGGGACTCCTCGTCTGTCCGGGATTCATCGACCTTCATGCACATCAGCAGACGGCAGAGACCTATCGGTATCAGGCCCGCGACGGCGTGACGACGGCGTTCGAGCTCGAGTTGGGAACCGGTGATGTTGACTCGTGGTACGCCGCGAGAGCTCGCAGCCTGATCAATCACGGTGTCAGCATCGGGCACATCCGCGTCCGTATGGCCGTCATGCGAGACCCGGGAGCAATCTTCCCTACCGGCGACGCCGCTCATCGCGCGGCAACGCCGGCCGAGATCAAGACCATCTCGCAACGCATCACAGAGGGTCTCAAAAAAGGCGCCGTGAGTATCGGGGCAGGGTTCGCCTACACGCCGGCCGCAAAAGACGAGGAACTGCTCGAGGTTTTCCGTATCGCCGCGAGGGAACGCGCGACGATTCACGTTCACACACGCCGCGGACTCGCCGGGGTGGAGGAAGTGCTGAGGTTCGCCGCTCAGACCAAGGCGCCGTTGCACATCGTTCACATCAACAGCACTGGTGGCGCCGCAACCCACGACGTGCTGAAAATGGTTGCCGACGCGCGAGCCCGTCGGATAGATGTGACGACCGAGGCCTATCCGTACACGGCGGGCATGACCGAGATTCAGTCGGCAAACCTCGACGAATACGAGAACGCCACCGATCAACGGCTCGCGCTGCTCGAATGGCCGAAGACCGGAGAACGACTGACCCGCGAGAGTTTTCAGCAATACCGGAAGACGGGTGGTCCGGTCGTGCTGCACTCGAATACCGAAGAAATGGTGGCCGCCGCGGTCAACAGCCCGCTCACGATGATCGCCAGCGACTCGTATTGGGAGAATGGGACAGGCCATCCCCGCACCAGCGGCACGTTTTCAAAAGTCCTCGGCCGCTACGTTCGCGAGACGCGTTCGCTCACGTTGATGGAGGCCATTCGAAAAATGACGCTCATGCCGGCTCAGCGTCTCGAGTCACGCGTGGCGGCCATGAAGACGAAAGGGCGGCTGCGCGCAGGAGCCGACGCCGACATCACGATTGTCGACGCCGCGCGCGTCATCGACCGATCGACGTACCGGGAGCCTGGATTGGCGCCGCTGGGCATTCGCCACGTCATCGTCAACGGTGTGGCCGTTGTCTTGAATGAACAGCTCGTCGAAGGCGTTGCCCCGGGACGGGCCATTCGGGCATAGCACCATTGGTAGATTCGCAGATCGGGAGATTGGAGGGCACATCATGAGGCTCCGAGCCATGGCTCTATGCGCGGCACTTTTGGCGCAGCCGGGAATCGCGGCGGCTCAGACATCGCCGCGGACTCACGAATTGAAAGCATCGCCCACCACGGTTCATCGCGGATTCTTCGACGCCACTCTCAAACCGGTCCTCACGATCGACTCAGGTGACATCGTCCGCCTCGAAACCGCGTCGGGCAACCCGCGGTTTTTCGAAAGCATCGGCGTGCCGAAGGACAAGATCCCGGCCGAGCTCTACGCGATGTTCGAAGGCGTGGAAGGCACGAATCGAGGGGACCATACGCTCAACGGTCCCATTGCGATTCGTGGCGCCGAGCCAGGCGACACGATCGAAATCCGCATCCGGTCGGTAGACGTGCGGCTTCCCATCGCCGGCCAGAGCTTCGTCCCGAACCGCGGGCTCCTGCCTGAAGATTTCCCGTATGAGAAGGCTCGCGCTCTGTGGATTGATCTCGATCGCAAGACGATCGAGTACGCGCCCGGCGTGCATGTGCCCGTCAAGCCGTTCTGGGGCGTGATGGGTGTCGCCCCGCCGCTGAGCATGGGACGTGTACCGAGTGGGCCGCCGAATGTCTTCGGAGGCAATCTCGACAACCGGGATCTTGGCGCAGGGAGCACGTTGTTTTTGCCCGTGCATGTCTCCGGCGCGCTGCTGTCATTCGGAGATGGACACGCGGCTCAGGGGCACGGCGAAGTGTGCCTCTCCGCGGTCGAGACATCGCTGAGGGGCGAAGTGCAGATCGTGCTGCACAAGGGACGCCGTCTGCGATGGCCTCGAGCCGAAACGGCGACGCACTACATCACGATGGGCCTCGCCGCCGATCTGGACGATGCGACCAAGATCGCGACGCGAGAGATGCTCGACCTGCTCGTTGAGACCAAGGGGTTGTCGCGTGAGGACGCCTACATGCTCGCGAGCGCCGCGATGGATCTCATCGTCACGCAGGTTGTCGACGGCACCAAAGGTATTCACGCGATGATGCCGAAGGCCATTTTCCAAAAGTAGGACATCTCATGGCTCCACGAGTTCTCGTGCTGCTTGCGCTTGCCCTGACGTTCCAGGCGGCCTGGGCGCAGACACCGCCCAGCCTTCGTTGGTATCGTGGCAACCTTCATACCCACACCATCAACTCCGACGGCGACTCGCCGCCATACGACGTGATGGCCTGGTACAAGCGCAATGGATATCAGTTCCTCGCTATTACCGACCACAACACCTTTACCGACCCTGCCTTGTTCGACACGAATCAGGCGGACAACTTTCTTCTCATCGGCGGCGAAGAAGTCACCAACGAGAAGACGGTCCACCTCAATGCCATCGGCATCACCCGGGTTGTTCCGCCACAGACGGGCTCAACGGTGTCGGAGATTCTTCAGGCCAGTATCGATGCCATTCGCGCTCAGGGCGGTATACCCCTGATCAATCATCCGAACTTTCGTTGGGCATTTACGGCGCGCGAAATGCTTCCGCTCAAGGGAGCGGTCCTCGTTGAGATTGCCAGCGGTCACCCCACCGTGAATCACGCTGGCGACGGGCACGTGCCGGCGACCGAGCAGATGTGGGACGAACTTCTGTCGGCCGGCATGCGCGTCTTTGCCGTGTCGGTCGACGACGCGCACAACTTCCGACAGGAATTCACGATCGACCGATCGAATCCGGGAAGGGGTTGGGTCGTCGCACGCGCACCTGCGCTGACCCGCGAAAATATTCTGGCCGCCCTGAGCACTGGTGAGTTCTACGCCTCGAGTGGTGTGTCTCTCAGGGACGTGCGGCGCACGAGTACCTCGTTGACAGTGGAGATCCAGACCACGACAGACGACCCGAAGCGCTACCAGGTGGTATTCATCGGCCGGGAGGGTCGAACGCTGGCGGTGTCGCGTGAGAGTCCTGCCAGCTATCGCTTTCAAGGCAATGAAGGCTACGTGCGAGCGAGAATCGAAGACAGCGGGGGTCTTCGGGCATGGACGCAACCGGTTTTTGTCGAGACTCAAAAGTGATAGTGGTCATGCCATGAAGAAAACCGCCATCGTGGCGCTTTTATTTGTCGCCATGTCTGCCGCGGCTCAGCAGCCGCCATCTCCGCCCAACATCCTCCTGATCCAGGCCGACGATTTGGGATATGGCGACTTGAGCGTGTACGGCCAGTCACGCTTCGAAACGCCGATGCTCGATCGGCTGGCGCGGGAAGGTACGCGGTTCACCCAGTATTACTCCGGCAGCACGGTGTGTGCCCCGTCGCGCGCCGCACTCATGACGGGGCGCCATACGGGCCGTGGATGGGTGCGGGGCAACGGTGGGTTTCCGGGCGGTGACGTGCCGTTGCGGCCGGAAGATGTCACGATCGCAGAAGTGCTGCGTGGCGCCGGCTATCGCACGGCGCTGATTGGCAAGTGGGGACTCGGCCAGCCAGAGACCACCGGGATGCCCGATCGGCAGGGTTTCGATTACGCCTTCGGCTTCCTCGATCAGCGTCACGCACATCGGCAGTTCACCGATCATCTCTGGCGCAATGGCGAGCGAACTGACACCAACGTTCAACGCGATTACGCGAACGACCTGTTCACGAGAGAGGCGGCGGCGTTCATCGAGCGGAACGATCCTCGTCCGTTCTTCGTGTACCTCAACTACACCGTGCCGCATGCAGAGTTGCAGGTGCCGGACGATTCGCTCGATCAGTTCCGCGGAAAATTTTCCGAGCAGCCCTTCAGCAATCCGACCGCCGATGAACGCCCGACCGGGGCGCGCTTCGATGTGCCGTCGCTGGGCTACCGATCGCAGCCGACGCCCCGTGCCGCTTTCGCCGCGATGATTACGCGCATGGACCGCGATATCGGCAGGCTTGCGGATCTCATCCGCACAGGTGGCATCGACCGCAACACGCTGCTGCTGTTCACCAGCGACAACGGACCGCACCGCGAGGGCGGCGGCGATCCGGAGTTCTTCAAAAGCAGCGGCGGTCTGCGCGGCATCAAGCGCGATCTCTACGAGGGCGGGATTCGGGTGCCGATGATTGCGCGCTGGGTGGGCGTCATTCCGGCTGGCCGTATCAGTGATCAACCCTGGGCGCACTGGGACGTGCTGCCGACGCTCGCGGAGATCGCAAACGCACGACTGCCTGCCGGCCAGGAAGGCATGTCGATGATGCGCGCGCTCCGTGGCGAGTCGCAGCCCTCGCACGAGTTCTTCTACTGGGAGTTCCACGAGCGAGGCTTTCAGCAGGCCGTGAGAATGGGACGCTGGAAGGCCGTGCGACTCAAACCAGGCAGTCCGCTCGAGTTGTACGACCTCGAAACGGATCCTCACGAAGAGCGCGACGTCGCCGCGGCGAATGCCAACGTCGTCGCCCGAATCGAGACGTATCTGAAAACGGCGCGAACCGTGTCGCCGCGCTGGAAATGACCACAAAGCCGAGACCCGAAAATGAGGAGGCATAAATGAGCCGCTGGCTTGTCCTGGTTTCCATAGCGCTCATTCAATCGGTGGCCGCGGGCGCGCCGCCCCAGTCTGTCTCTCGATCAGACTTCGAGCGATGGAAAAAGGAGTTTTCGAATTGGGGGCGCTGGGGCGCCGACGACCAGCTCGGCGCGGCCAACCTGATTACGCCGGCCAAGCGCCGACAGGCCGCCCAGCTGGTACGAGAGGGGTTCTCCGTTTCGCTCGCCCGGGAAGCGGACATCGAAAAGTCAGTGGATAATCCCGATCCCTATGAGCACAGCATGCTCACGATTGGTACCGACAGGTTCGGCGTCATCCCCCACGGCGTCGCCCACACACACCTCGACTCGCTCGCACATATCCACTATGACGGCGTCTTCTATAACGGATATAGGCCAGAGACCGGCGCGGTCATGAAGGGCGGCCATGCGAAAAACTCAATCGTCAACCTCAAGAGCGGGATCTTCACGAGGGGCGTTCTCATCGATCTTCCCCGGCTGAAGGGGGTGCCGTATCTGGAGCCCGGCACGCCCATCTACGCGCAGGACATCGAAGCGTGGGAGAAACGCGTAGGCGTGAAGGTCTCGGCAGGCGATGCGCTGTTCATTCGTACGGGGCGCTGGGCTCGTCGTGCGGTCACCGGCCCATTCGATACGAGCCGCACCGGCAAGCGATCGGGACCGAGCGCGTCTATGATCCCGTGGTTGAAGCAGCGTGATATCGCGCTGCTCGGTGGCGATGTGCCGCCCAGCCTCGCGCCGTCGGACCTGGAGGGTGAAACCGGAGCGGTGCACGACTTCGTACTTGTCTATCTCGGCGTTTACGTCTTTGACAATGTCGATCTCGAGGCGCTGGCCGACGCGGCGCAGGCGAGAAAGCGCTGGGAGTTTCTGCTGACGGTGGCGCCGCTGCCGATTCGCGGCGGAACGGGATCGCCAGTCAATCCGATTGCGACGTTTTGACCAAGCGAAGCAAAGACCGGGCGTTGCCCGATCGGCATTTGTGTTGACGCAGCGCGGCGGGTCCTGGCGCCGTCAACACTAGAGGTAGTGCCCTTTACGAGTAGTTCTTCCCATGCACGACCGTAACCTTGAAGAGTTCGCGCTCCAAGCGTCGCTGTCCAGTTCATGAACAATTCATAAGTTAGGGTGACTGCTCAAGCGCTTCCGAACGAGAGCGGTCAGCTTCCGAACCACCCTTTAGCGAAACAACTTCGTGCGGGCCGAGCCCGGTGCCCGCAGTGGGCATGTTTTCATTTAGTGCGCCTCGGGCGCCAGTCGATCGTCACATCAATCGGCGGGAGTGACTGTGTCGTGTTTACGCCGATCGTGGAAAACGGCGTTCGGCAGATGGTCTTGCAATGATAGCCGCCAGCTCGGTCCGGGCCGAGTTGCTAGTGGCTTGTACTCACTGAAGTAGGTACCTGGTACGCTGTCGCGCTATATGGCGCTGACACTGACATCTGCTGAACGAGCCGAACTCGAACGCCGCCTTCGTAGTCTCAAAATCCGCGCCGAGGACGCGCGGCGCGCACGGGTGATTCTGATGCTGGCCGATGGCGCCTCGTACTCGATGATTGAAGCGACGGTGCCGTGTTACCGCGATTACATCAACCGATGGCGTCGGCGATTTGCGGCCAAGCGGCTCGAGGGTCTGCGTCCGCAGTATCGTGGCCAGCCGCCGACGGTACTGACACCGACGATGGAAGCGCGGATTCTCGAGAAGACGCGACAAGCGCCGCCGGACGGCAGCACGCATTGGATACCCGTAAACTCGGACGACTGCTGCGGATTCATCACAATCTCGTCGGCAAAGCATGGCGACGCGCCGGGCTGCAGCCGCATCGCTTCGAGCGCTACATGCAATCGGACGACCCCGACTTCGAGACGAAGGCGGCCGATGTGATTGGGCTGTACGTGAATCCGCCCGATCATGCGGCGGTCTTCGCCATCGACGAGAAAACGGCCATTCAAGCGCTCGATCGCCTCGATCCCATCCTGCCCCTGTCGCCCGGGCGCGCGGAGCGCCACGGCTTCGAGTATCACCGCCACGGCACGCTCTCGCTCCTCGCCGCGCTCGACACGCAATCCGGCGAAGTCCTCGGCCAGACGGTCGCCCGACACACGAGCGCGGCGTTTGTCGACTTCCTCGGCGACATCGTGACGAGCCAGCCGAAACGGCGTGAGATTCATGTGATCGCCGACAACCTCTCCACGCACAAAACGCAGGCGGTGCGGACGTTCCTGTTGGACCATCCGCACGTGCACATCCACTTCACGCCGACGTATTCGTCGTGGCTCAACCAGGTCGAACTCTGGTTTGCCAAAATCGAACGCGATCTGCTCGCACGAGGCGTCTTTACATCCGTGGCCGACCTGGCACGCAAGATTCGTCGGTATATCAGGCATTACAACAAGACAGCGAAACCGGTCCGCTGGAGTTATCGCTCTCCGGCGCATCGCATTAGTAGTACTTCAGCGAGTACAGTCCACTAGTGAAGGGTTGCGACAACCAGCCGCGACGTAAGCTCGCCACACCGCGCGACTCGAATCTCTGTGTGAAAAACACTTGACAGCTTTTTGGGAGCGACGCGCTTGTTTGCAACACCAGCGTGCAATTCGGGGCTTCAAGACGACGACGATGCCCGTGGGCGTCTGGAAAGTTGTCAGGCTGCGTTGCTCGACCATGTGATTCGAGATCGCTGACCACACGGTCACTGTGGCCGTCGCAGATCACGTTGATATGTTTGCAGGATGACATCGACATTCTCATCTCTCACCGGGCTTTCAAATCTCGATCTGTTGGCGAAGCTGGAACTCGCGGTCCGCGATGAACGCCAAGGGACGGCGCAGGTCATCGCGCTGCTCATGGAAGTCGACGCGCGCAGGCTGTACGCGCAGCAGAGTTGCTCGTCGCTCTTCACGTACTGCGTGCAGGTGCTCCACTTTTCGGAGCACGCCGCCTATCTGCGCATCGAAGCCGCGCGGGCTGCGCGACGGTTCCCGGCGATCCTGAATCGCCTGGCCGACGGGTCGCTGCATCTCAGCGCCGTGAGCCTCGTCGCTCCACATCTCACGGTAGACAATCACCTCGATGTCCTCGACGCCGCGCGACACAAGAGCAAGCGCGAGGTCGAACTATTGGTCGTACGCCTGCGACCGCTGCCCGATGTGGCTGCGGTCGTCCGCAAACTGCCAACGCTACAATCGACAGCGGTTCCTCGGACGCTCATGACGGTTGAAACACAGCGGTCGGATACGTGTCAGTCGACTGCAACCATTCCGGCGTCCCCACCTCGGCCAATAGAGATCAAGCCGCTCGCGCCGGAACGCTTCAAGGTGCAGTTCACCGTGAGCCGCGAGACATACGACAAACTACGCCAGGTGCAGGACCTGTTGCGGCACACCATCCCTGACGGCGATCCCGCGACGATCTTCGATCGTGCGTTGACGCTCCTGCTCGCTGAGTTGTCGAAAACCAAATTCGCCGCAACCGAGCGCCCTCGAGCTGGTCGCGCCAGACGTTTCGGTTCGCGCTACATTCCTGCGGCGGTCAAGCGTGAGGTCTGGCGCCGTGACGGAAGCCAGTGCGCATTTCGGGGGGAACAAGGTCGCTGCGATGAGACCGGTTTTCTCGAATTCCATCATGTAGTGCCGTACGCCAAGGGAGGTCCAACGACAACCGAAAATCTTGAACTGCGCTGCCGTGCACACAACGTTTACGAAGCTGAGCAGCAGTTCGGGCGGCGAGCGCCGCCGTCATGGGCACGCGAGTCGCGAGCAGACTGCGGCATCGATCCTGACGGCTCGGTCCGGACCGAGTCGATGACGACGGGAGCAAAAGGCTCATCGTTAACGCTCGATCTAAGGTGACCAGTTCAGCACGATCACAACGCGCGACTCGCCCTCGTCGTCCTTTTTGGCCTCCATTAGCGGAAAGAAAAATCGTGCGCCGTCTCCCGACACGGCAAACGGGTGATACCCGGGCGCATGCTGCAGATTGGAGTAGCGTGGCTTGAACAGTGCACGAGGCGGGCCGGCTTCGAATCCAGCGGAGTCGGCATTGACCGCAACCGCCATCACGTCCCCAGCAGTCGCTGACGTCGAGAAGAAGATCTCGCGGCCGTCGCGGCGCCAGCGTGGATACGAGCCATAGTCAGGCGATATCTGCCACTTACTTCCTCCGGGCGGAAAGGCTGTCACAAGAATCTGGTTCCGCCCACCCTGGCCGCTGGATCGATAGGCAAGCCATCGCCCGTTTGGCGAGATCTGGCCCATCATCGCACTTCCCTCATCCTGCACCAATGGCGTGGAGCGGCGGTCGGCAGGCGAAAAGTTCCATATATCGAACTCACCGTTGCGATCCGCCATTACATACGCGATCCCGCTCTGCGACCAACTGACCGGTGCAATCGGGTCGACAGACTCGACGAGCTGCTCCTCACCGACCGATCCATTCGCGGGCCTGCTGTAGATTCCCCACTTTCCGTTTCGTAGGGACGCAAACGCAACTTTGGAACCCTCTGGAGACCAGACCGGGGACGAGTTATCCTGCACGGCATTGAACGTCAGACGCCTGGCCGCGCCGGTAGCAACTTCCATAATCCAGACATCGCCGCCGTCGCCATCGTGCAGATGCGCAGCGATCTGCGTGTCATCGGGCGACAAATCGATACCGCGGTAGTGCCCGACAGGACCTATCGTTCCCAGAGTCTGCCCCTTTCGATCAATCGATGTCAGCTGAAGGCCTGCCTTGGCGCCAAGCCCGCTTCCGGCCGTGTAAGACAGGCTGTCGTTGTCGGAGACTGAGAACGAGCGCAGACCAGGAGTGATGGACATCTCGATGCGGTCGGCTACCACCGAAGGCTCGCCGGAGACGCTCAGCCTGTCCAGATCGAAGGGCTGCGCATACAGCGTTCCATTGCGCGCGAACAGCAGTTGACGGCTGCGAGGTGCAAAGACGCCACTGCTATCAGAAGTCACGAGCTGTCTTGGTTCCATTCCTTCCAACGACGTGATGTAGATTCCCGCACGCTGAGCTGACCGCGATTCGACGAAGAACAACACGTGCTTACCGTCGGGAAGAAAGCTGGGAAAAGAATAGTCACTGAGGTCCGACGACGAAGAAACCAGCAGTGTGGGCTTCCCTCCGCTGGAGGAAACCCGGTACAGCCGTTGCGGTCCGCCATTGAAAACGATGTCGCCAGAAGCGCCCCAAGTGCCCCCTCTACCGGAACCTCCACTGGGAATCGCACAGACTGTCTCCGCTGATCCTCCGGCTCGGGGAATCTTCTGAAGCTTGCCTGCCGCGGAAAAGCCGATGAAGCGACTGTCGGGCGACCAGAACGGCCGCTCAGCATTCTCGGTGCCTTTTAGAAGGACGGCATCCAGAGAATCCAGCGAACGGATCCACAGTTGAGTCTTTCCTGCTGCGTCGCGCGAAGTGAACGCAAGCGCTTGTCCGTCGGGCGATATCACCGAGGTCGCATTGTCTCGAACGGTCGCAAAGGTTGTATTCGCTGGCGGTGAGATCGAAAAACGAACAACGTCGCGACGCTCGCTGCTGGTCCGATACCTTGCGGCAAGCGCGACGGCGGCGACGGTGGCAAGGATCGCTGCGGTCTTCCACAAAATCTCTATCCAGGATCGTCCGGTCGGACGAGTCTCCTCATGTTGAGACGAGATCGGCATCGCGTGTTGCAGCAGAAAACGCGCGGCCGACACGTCGGGCATTCGCGACTGACGGTCCTTGTCAAGACAGTGTTTGAGGACCTGTTGGACGTGAACCGGCGTATCCGGGGGAATCGCGGACCAGTTCGGCTCTCCTTTGATGATGGCTGCGAGGGTCTCGGACACGTCTTCGCCATCAAAAGCGCGGTGGCCGGTGATCATTTTGTACAGCACGCACCCGAACGCCCATATGTCGGATCGTTTGTCGACAGGCCTGCCCCGCGCCTGCTCGGGGCTCATGTAGGCGGCCGTGCCCAGAATCACGCCACCCATCGTAATCGCCGGCGACGTAATCGTCGGCAAGTGCGACAAGCCCCCCGAAGTCTGAAGCCGGGAGTGAGCCTCGTCCATTGCCTTGGCCAGACCGAAGTCCAGCACCTTCACCTTGCCGTCGGGCGTCAGTTTGATGTTCGCAGGCTTGAGATCGCGGTGAACGATGCCGCCTTCGTGCGCCGCTTCGAGGGCGTTGGCAATCTGCCGGGCGATCGCGAGCGCATCGTCAATTGGAATCGACCCGCGAGCGATTCGGTCGGCAAGGGTTGCGCCTTCGACCAGCTCCATCACCAAAGCGCGATTCTCGAGCCCGTAGATCTGTGCGATGTTGGGATGGTTCAAGGTCGCGAGCACTTCAGCTTCTCGCTGGAAGCGCGCAAGACGGTCCGCGTCGTTCGCAAATGCGTCCGGCAGAATCTTGATCGCGACGTCGCGCTTCAGCCGCGTATCGCGCGCGCGATAAACCTCGCCCATTCCACCCGCACCGATGGCGGAGACCACTTCATATGGCCCGAGACGAACGCCGGGCGCCAAGGACATGCGATGTGGCGCCGATTATACGATCGTCGAACTCGGTCCGGACCGGCGCAGCTTTTTCTAACGCCCGTCGCGGCGGTGCTGGTAGACTCCCCGCCACCAGACCCTTCCGGACTGCGGAGGACACATGCGCGAGTTTCAGACAGTGGTGTCTTTGCTCGAGGGTGGGCGCGACGAAGCGCCCGCGATAGGAGCGCTCGACCAAAAGGGAATCTCATACGCTGGGCTGCGCGCGCTGACCGGACGCACGATCGATCGACTGAACGCGCTCGGCATCGGCCGGAACGACCGCGTGGCGATCGTGCTCGGCAACGGCCCGCACATGGCGGCCGCTTTCGTCGCCGTTGCAGCAGGCGCGACGACGGCGCCACTCAATCCGGCATACCGCGCCGACGAGTTCGAGTTCTATTTGAACGATCTGCAGGCCAAGACCCTGCTCGTCGAGCGCGGCGCCGACTCGCCGGCGCGCGCCGTAGCTCAGAAGTTGGGCGTGCCGATTCTGGAGCTTTGCCCTGACCCGCCGTCTGGCGCAGGAGCCTTCACCATCGAGCCGCTGGCCGCGTCTGCCGGAAGAGCGGCTTCCCCAGGTGCCGCCGAGGCCGACGATGTCGCCCTCATCCTCCACACTTCGGGCACGACGTCACGCCCGAAAATGGTGCCGCTGATGCAGCGCAACATCACTGCAAGTGCCCGCCACATCGTGGGCACGCTGCAGCTCTCGTCTGATGACACGTGCCTGAACGTCATGCCGCTCTTTCACATTCATGGGCTGATGGCGGCTGTCCTGTCGTCGCTCGCGGCAGGTGCGCAGGTCTGGTGCTCGCCGGGGTTCAACCCGCTCAAGTTCTTCGGCTGGCTCGACGATGTACATCCGACTTGGTACACCGCCGTCCCCACGATGCACCAGACGATTCTCGCGCGGGTCCAACGCAACCCTGAGGTCATCGAACGCAGCCGGCTTCGGCTCATTCGATCGTCATCGGCGTCGCTGCCATCGGCCGTGATGGGCCAGTTGGAAGAACGGTTTCGCGCGCCAGTGATCGAGAGTTACGGTATGACGGAGGCTTCGCACCAGATGGCCTCGAACCCGCTGCCGCCGCGCGAGCGCAAACCAGGATCGGTCGGCGTCGCGGCCGGGCCTGAAATCGCCGTGATGGATGAAAGCGGCACGCTGCTGCCGTCTGGAACGGTGGGTGAAGTGGTCATTCGCGGCCCCAACGTCACGCGTGGATATACCGCCAACCCCGACGCCAACGCGAAGGCGTTTACCAACGGATGGTTCCGCACCGGCGATCAGGGCGTGCTCGACGAGGAGGGCTACCTGCGTTTGACGGGTCGGCTGAAGGAGCTCATCAATCGTGGCGGCGAGAAGATCTCGCCGATCGAGGTCGACGAGGTGCTGATGGATCATCCAGCGGTTCAACAGGTGGTCACCTTTGCGGTACCGCACGACGCGCTGGGCGAAGACGTCGCGGCGGCCGTCGTGCTGCGCGAGGGACAAAGCGTCACCGAACGCGCGCTGAAGGACTTCGCGGCCGAGCGTCTCGCCGACTTCAAGCTGCCGCGCAAGATCGTGTTTCTCGACGAAATCCCGAAAGGCGCCACCGGCAAGCTGCAGCGCATCGGCCTTGCGGCGAAACTGGGACTCTCGGCATCATGAAAATCTGCGTCTTCGGCGCCGGCTCGATGGGTGGTCTGATCGGGGCGAAGCTCGCGGCGGCGGCAACAGACGAGGTGACGCTTATCGCGCGCGGGCCGCACCTCGCCGCGATGAAGCAGAACGGCCTCACGCTCATCAGCGAAGGGCAACGGCTCGTCACCCGTCCATTCTGCACCGACAATCCCAAAGAAGCGGGACATCAGGACGTCGTCATTCTGGCCGTCAAGGCGAACGGACTTCCCGCCATCGCTGACGCAATCGATGCTCTGCTCAGCCCAACGACCGTGCTGGTGCCGGTCGTCAACGGCGTGCCTTGGTGGTACTTCTACAAGCTGGCGGGACCCTACGAAAATACCCGGCTCGAATCTGTCGACCCTGGGGGCGTTTTGTGGGAGCGGCTCGCGCCCCAGCGCGTGATTGGGTGTGTGGTCTATCCGGCGGCCGAAGTGATCGCGCCGGGCGTCATCGAACACACGTATTCCAATCGCTTCGACATCGGCGAGCCGGATGGATCGAAAAGCGAGCGTGCGCAAACGTTCGCGCAGACGATGATCAGGGCCGGGTTTCGAGTGCCGATCAGACCGCAGATTCGAGTCAGCCTCTGGGTCAAGCTGTGGGGAAACCTCTCGTTCAATCCCGTTTGCGCCCTGACGCTGGCGACGCTCGATCGGGTGGCGGGCGATCCCGCTACGCGCGCAGTCGTGCGGGAAATGATGGTCGAAGCGCAGAACGTCGCTGAAAAACTCGGCGTCACGATGCCGCTCGATGTCGATGCGCGAATCGCCGGAGCGGAAGAGGTCGGCGCCCACAAGCCGTCGACGCTCGTCGATTTGGAAAAGGGCCGGCCCATGGAAGTCGACGCGCTGCTGGGCGCAGTCCTGGAGATGGGGCGCCTCACGAACGTCGCCATGCCCGCGTGTCGAGTCGTCTACGCCCTCGTTCGCCAGCGCGCACAGTCGGCCGGCTGTTACCCTTCCGCGTTGGCGCGGGCCTGACGTGGAAGAGCTGTCGTCTCTGCTGAGCGGCTTCGCCGTCGTCCTGACGCCACTCAATCTCGCCCTGATGTTCACCGGCATCGTGCTTGGCGTGATCATCGGCGTGCTCCCGGGTCTCGGCGGCGCCAACGGCGTTGCGATCCTGCTGCCCCTCACATTCGCGATGTCGCCGACGTCGGCGATTATCATGCTCTCCTGCATCTACTGGGGGGCGCTGTTCGGCGGGGCCATCACGTCGATTCTGTTCAATATTCCCGGTGAGCCCTGGTCGGTCGCCACCACCTTCGACGGGCACCCGATGGCGCGGCAGGGCCGCGCCGACGAGGCGCTCACTGGCGCCTTCACCTCGTCCTTTATTGGCGCCCTCGTCGCGGTCATCGTGATCACCTTCCTCGCACCGGTGGTCGCGCGCTTCGCGCTCCGCTTCGGTCCGGCGGAGTTCTTTGCCGTTCAGTTCCTCACCTTCGCCAGCTTCATCGGCATGGGTCGCGGCTCACCCTTCAAGACGCTCGCGTCGATGTGCCTCGGCTTTGCGCTCGCCTCGGTGGGCCTCGATACGGTGACAGGCCAGCTGCGGATGACATTCGGCGTCACCGATCTGCTCACCGGCTTCAAATTTCTGACGGCGGTGATCGGGCTCTTTGGCCTCGGCGAAATCCTGGCTTCGACTGAGGCCGGCCTCGCCTTTTCAGGGGCGCATGCAAGGCTCCGGCTCGATGCGGTGCTCGAGACCTGGAGGAAGCTGCCGCAGGACCTGGGCGACATCGCTGCGGAGTTGCGCCATTGGCTGCTGGATGGGCATTACGCCGGGCGGCGCCACGCCGGCGTCGTTCATGGGCTACGGGATAGCAAAACGATTCGGGAAGACCGGTCATTTGTTCGGAACGGGACAGCTCGAAGGCGTTGTTGCGGCGGAAACCGCCGCGCACGCCGCGGGTACCAGTGCGCTTCTTCCGATGATCACGCTCGGCATTCCCGGTTCGCCGACCGCTGCCGTCTTGCTGGGTGGGTTGCTGATCTGGGGCCTCCAGCCGGGACCGCTGCTCTTTGTCGAGCAGAAGGAGTTCGTGTGGGGGCTGATCGCCAGCATGTACCTCGGCAATCTTGTGGGGCTGATCGTCGTTCTCAGCTGCGTGCCGCTCTTCGCGGCAATCCTCAGGGTTCCCTTCAGCATCATTGCCCCGACGATTATGGTGATCTGCGCCGTCGGCGCCTATACGATCAACAACGCCATGTTCGATGTGTGGCTCGTCCTCATTTTTGGCGTCATCGGCTACGTCTTTAACAAGCTGTCCTACCCGCTGGCGCCGCTGGTTCTGGCGCTCGTACTTGGCGACATGGCGGAAAGCTCGTTTCGTCAGGCGATGCTCCTGTCGCAGGGAAGTCTTTCGATCTTCTGGTCGAATGCTCTGGTTGGTAGTATCGTCAGCCTCGGCGTCATCCTCCTGCTCTGGCCGTGCATCACCTGGGTGCTCGATCGTGAGTGGTCCGTCAAACCGGCAACCTAGTTTTCTGCAAGTCGAGGAGGCGAACCGTGAAGAGGACGGGTTGGGTCGTCTTGGTCGCTGTGGCGGCGCTCGCGCCGCCCGCCGTGGCGCAGAAATGGCAGCCGACGAGGCCGGTCACGTTCATCGTGCCAGCCGCGACCGGCGGCGGCGCGGATCAGATGGCCCGCTTCGTCCAGGGCGTGGTGACCAAGCACAAACTCATGAGCCGCCCGCTGGTCGTCATCAACAAGGCTGGCGGCGCCGGCGCCGAAGGGTTTCTCGACGTCAAGGCCAGCCGCGGAGATCCGCACAAGCTGATCATTACCCTTTCGAACCTCTTCACGACGCCACTGGCCACCGGCACGCCATTCGGCTGGAAAGACCTGACGCCGGTCTCGATGCTCGCGCTGGATCAGTTTGTCTTGTGGGTGAACGCGTCCTCGCCGTACCAGACTGCGGGCGCGTATCTGAATGCCGTCAAGGCAGGTAAGGATCGTGCCTTCAGCATGGGAGGTACCGGCTCGAAACAGGAAGATCAAATCGTTACGGCGGCGCTCGAGCGACTGACCGGCGGCAAGAAATTCACCTACGTTCCGTTTGCCGGCGGCGGCGCCGTCGCGGTGCAGCTCGTCGGCGGCCATGTCAACTCCACGGTCAATAATCCGATCGAAGCCGTCGCCCAATGGAAGGCGGGAAATCTACGGCCGTTGTGCATCTTCGACGGCAAACGGAGCGTGTACACCGCCAAGGTGACCACCTCAATGGCCTGGAGCGACATTCCGACCTGCAAAGAAGCCGGCGTGAATCTGGAATACCAGATGCTGCGTGGGATTTTCATGTCGCCTGGTGCCAGCGCCGACCAGGTGGCCTTCTATGTCGATCTCGTGACGAAGATCACCCAGACGCCGGATTGGCGCGAATTCATGACCCAGGGCGCGTTCAACCAGACAGTCATGAACGGGCCGGGGTTCCGCAGATGGCTCGAAGGCGCCGAGAAGCTGCACTTCGATCTCATGAAGGACGCGGGCTTTCTCGCGCAGTAAGGCTCGATGCAGACCGGGGACGCGAAGCTGGCTTCGGTCCGCACGATGGATATCGTCGTCGCGATCGCGCTGCTCCTGGTGGCCGCGATCGTGATAACCGACAGCATCCGTCTCGGCGTGGGCTGGCGCGAGGCCGAAGGTCCGACCGCCGGATATTTCCCCTTCTACATCGCGCTGCTGCTCGCCGTGGCGAGCTTCGTCAATCTCGTCCGCGCCTGGACTGATCGGGGGCCGGGTGATCAAACGTTTGTCACCCGTTCCGCGATTCGAAGGGTTCTCTCGGTACTCCTGCCATTCGCGGGCTACGTCTTCGCACTCAATTTCATCGGGATCTATGCGGCTTCAACGCTCTACATCGGGCTCTTCATGTGGTCATTCGGGCGGTATTCGCCCGCACGAAGCATGGCCGTCGGCCTGGCGATCGCCGCGGCCCTGTTCCTGATGTTCGAAGTGTGGTTCCTCGTGCCGCTTCCAAAGGGACCGATCGAACACTTCTTGGGCTATTAGCGAGAAGGGAAACTTGTGTATTTTTTACTCGCGCGCGAAGCAGTAGACGCGGCCCGCGCCTCCGCCCGGAGCCGTGTTCGCGCAACTCCCGCTCATCAAGTGCGCGGCATTCCACGACGACAAACTCCCGGCGGTATTTTGGTTGGGACCGAAGCCGTCGGAATGCCCAACCCACGTTCGTAGACCCGCCGAATCCGACGTCCAGTCGGCGCACGTCATCCCCGCGATCCGAGTGCCGTCGGCATTGGATCCAGTGAGGATGTCGTGTTGGTTCGGGGTTGGCGAGCCCGTCCACTGTCCGTTGATCCGTTCCCCGCGCTCGTTCACAAAAATCGACGCGTCGCCGCGACGAGCGTGCAACTCTGTAACATCCGCCGCAACCCTGTCGCCGTTGGCGTTGAACCACGGGCCGTTGCCGATGCGGCTGCGTGCATCCGTCGGCTGGTTGCCGTTATCCGGATCGGCATCGACGCTCAGGTACGCCCGCCATACGCGTCGGCCCTGTCCGACCGCCATGGCCAGACGTTGACACGTGGCGTCCGCACCTTGAATTCCTCCGAGATTGCCCGTCGTGCTCGTGGTGCTCGTCACGAAAAACGTGAACGGAGTCTGCGCGGATGGACCGAGCGGGGCATCGCTGCTGCAAGCTGCGAGGCCGCACGCACCGACAAGGAGAAGGAATGAGGCACGCATATCGAACCTTTCTGGCCGCAGCGGCGGCGCAAAAAGGCAGTTTCCGCCGTACCACTCAGTACGTCAATGGTCTTTGTCTACGCGTGACGCAGTGATACGGTATCGCTGAGCGTGTGATACGACATGCTGGAGGCACTATGACAAATTTTTGGATCAAGCGGGTCCCTGCCGTAGCCATCAGCCTCGTCTTTGTGTGGTTTCTGACCAGCAGCCGCGTGGTCGTCTCGATTGACGCGGCGGGCTCCTGCGAAACGCTCACGTCGCTGGCTCTGGCGAACGCGACCGTCACACTCGCGCAGCCGGTGGCCGCAGGCGGTTTCGCTCAGCCGGGCGCCAGCGCCGGTCAGCGCGATGGTGCCGCAAAGTTGCAACCCTTTTGCCGTGTCGCCCTCACGCTGAAGCCGTCGAGCGACTCCGACATCAAAATGGAAATCTGGATGCCCGCGTCGAACTGGAACGGCAAGTTTCAGGCGGTCGGCAACGGCGCTTTCAACGGCAACATCAATTATTCGGCGATGATGACGGCGCTGTCGCGAGGCTACGCGACGAGCTCGACCGATACCGGTCACACCGGCGGTGGCGCGAGCTTTGGCTTGGGGCATCCTGAGAAAGTGATCGATTTCGGGTGGCGTGCCGTGCACGAGATGACGGTCGCGTCCAAGAAGGTCATCGCGAGCTACTACGAGAGCGGCCCGAAGTTCTCGTATTGGAATGGCTGTTCCGCCGGAGGACGACAGGCGATGAAGGCGGCGCAACGCTTCCCCGCCGATTTCGACGGCATCATCGCGGGGGCGCCCGGGTTCGACTGGACAGGACGCGCGGCATCGGCGCTTCGTGTCGAGAAAAGGCTCGAAGCCGATGAGGCCGCACGACTGACACAGGCACAGCGCCAGCTGCTTCACACGGCCGTTGTCGAGGCGTGCGATGTCATCGACGGCGTCAAGGACGGCGTGATCGAGAATCCGAAGATCTGCACGTTCGATCCCGGCACACTGGAATGCAAAGGATCCGAGGGGACGTCGTGCCTGCCAAAGGCGCAAGTCGAAACGGCACGATTCATTTACGCATCGGCCGTCAATCCTGGCACGAAACGGGAGATCACCGGTCTCGAGCGCGGCAGCGAGCTGGGATGGACCGATTTGGGATGGACCGCATCGGCGCGATCGACCGGACTCGATCAGTTCAGGTTCCTCGTGTTCGGCGATCCGAACTGGGTCGTACAGAAGTTCAATTTCGATTCCGATGTCGTCCGCGCTGAGGAACTGGACAACGACACGATCAACGCGCTCAATCCGAACCTGAAGCCGTTTCTCGATCGCGGCGGCAAGTTGATCCAATATCACGGATGGAGCGACCCGCAGATCTCTCCCGCAAGCAGCACGCAGTATTACGCCCGTGTTTTGGAAGCGGTCGGCGGCGCTGCCAGAGTGCACAGCTCTTATCGACTGTTCATGGCGCCGGGCATGGGACATTGTGGCGGCGGGGAGGGACCGAATTCGTTCGACATGGTCCAGGCGCTCGAACAATGGGTCGAACAGGGGAAGGCACCCGATCAGATTCTCGCGTCGCGATCGGCCGGCGGTGCGATCGAGCGGACACGGCCCTTGTGTCCGTACCCTCAGGTCGCAAGCTACAAGGGAACCGGCAGCACAGACGAAGCCGCAAACTTCACGTGTGCGGCACCATCGCGTGCGCAGCCAAGGTAGCCGTTAACGCAGAAAGCCGCAGAATTTTTCGAGACCTGCGATTCACGATGTACATCGCGAGCGAGCGATGATAGAGTACCCACGTTTACTCTCTGGTCGCACGATCTTCTGCGCACATGCTTCAGCAAGCGAGACGAGTGCCTGACGGTTACGAACCCTATTACGGGTTTCGGCAAACGCCGTTTGGTCTGACGCCCAACCCGCGTTTCGTATTTCCGTCTTCGGCGCACCAACGTGCCCTGAAGACGATTCTTCACGGCCTCTCGCGGCGCGAAGGCCTGATGCTCGTGACCGGCGACATCGGCTGCGGCAAAACGACGCTGTGCCGGAGGCTGCTGTCGCGGCTGCCGCCCCGCACGTTCATTTCGGTCATTCTCAACCCGTTTCTCACGGCCGAAGATCTGCTCAAGCAGGTCCTGGTCGATTTCGGTCTGGTCTCGAACGCCGACATACGCGGAGGAGCGCTCACCAACGCCAGTTGCCACGACCTGGTACGGACACTCCATGATTTTCTCGGCACGCTTGCCAAGCTCGATGCGAGCGCTGTGATCATTTTGGATGAAGCGCAGGATCTCACGCTGCGCACGATCGAGCAGATTCGACTGCTGTCGAACTACGAAACGGACTCGACGAAATTGTTGCAGATCATTCTGGTCGGACAGACGAACCTCGAAGCGATACTCGAGCTCGAGCAGCTGCGGCAGTTCGGCCAACGCATCTCGAGGAGGTGCAGGCTGGAGCCGCTCGAGCCCGGCGAAGTCAGGCCGTATATCGCCTGGCGCATCGCCGCTGCGCTTGCCGATCCCGATCGTCCGATCGTGGCGCGCGCCGCCGAGCGAACCCGCGACGCCGTCGATCCGCTGCCCTTTTCGCCAGCCGTCGTGCGGGCGATCGCCAGCATGTCTGGCCGCGTACCTCGCCTCATCAACCTGCTGTGCGACCGTGCGCTTGAGCAAGGACGGGCGAATGGAAACGTGGCCATCCGCGTCGGCATGATCGGCGATGCCGCGCGAGATTTGAAGATCGCCGTACCACTCTCAGGTACAGGTGGTCGAGCAACGGACACCGCTGGTCATTCTGGCAGCGTCCGTGCTGTGCGCGGCGTCGATCGTGGTTGCGCGGCAGCAACCGGCTCAGGTCGTTCAATACGCGCCGCCGCAGGAGCTCACGACACCCGTTGCGGCACCGCCGGCGGGAGAGCCAATCCCTGAGCTGACGCGTCTTGCGGCCGTCGCGGCTCCTTCGAGATCGTTCGAACTGGCAGTGGCCTCGTTCAAAACCGCGGCGCGGGCACAGGATGTGGCCGGGGCGCTACAGCAGAACGGCTATCGCGCGAGCGTCGTCGCTTCGGAGCAGTGGCAACGGGTCATCGTTGGCCCGTTCGAGACACTCGACGCCGCAGAGGTTGCGCGCCAGGCCCTGACGGCACTGCACTTCAATGACGTCGGGATCAGGGAAACGCCGTGAGCGACGGCTTGGTGCTCGCTCGACTGTTGTCGAAGCCTTTGACGACCGACTCGACAAACGCGGCGTAGGACTGTTCTGCGTCACGCCTGCGCCTGAGCAACGTGTCGATTTCTGCTTCGATGATCCTGACGGCGTCCTCGGCCTCGCGCACCATCGCATCTGCGCGTTGCCGGGCCTCCATGATCACAGCTTGCGCGTTGACCTCGGCCTCGCGCACCGTCGTATCTGCGCGCTGCCCGGCTTCCATGATCACAGCTTGCGCGTTGAGCTCGGCCGCGGCGCGGATGTCCTGCGCGGCTTTGTGGGCCGACACCAGCGCGTGGCTCAACTGGTCATGATCGTGACGCAATTCGTCGATCGAGAGACGCTGCCGCTCGAGCTCCGCGGTCAGCCGCTCTGCGTCCTGCGCCGCTTCGGCCGCATCGAATGTCAGTTTGGTAATCGCTGCATCGACCTGTGCCTGATCGTAGCCAAGGAGTCTTCTAGTGAACGCCATGCGTAAGTGTAACGTATCGAAATAGCACATGCATGTTCGTCCGCTGATAACATAAATTCCTGAGAAAGCCGGGGAGTCGGGGAGCGTCCGGGAGTCTGGGAGTCCGGGAGTCCGGGAGTCTGCGAGTCCGGAGAGTCCGGGAGTCTGCGAGTCCGGAGAGTCCGGGAGATCCCGAGAGTCGCGGGCTCGGGAGAGTCGCGGAGTCGGAGAGTCGCGGAATCCGTTCGGCAAAGAGTCGGACGTCGGAAAGCGCTGTAGGGCGCAACTTCAGTTGCCATCGAGGAGGTCCCATGCGTCTTGTGGTTCGGGTATTTACCCTAGCGCTACTAGTTGCGCCCGTCTTCGCGGCCGACCATCCCGATTTTCGCCTCTGGAAAGCTGCGGATCTGACGAAACGCGACGCGGCGCTGTCCAAAAAGGTCGGCCCCGACCATTCCTCGCGCGAGACGCTCGCCGACTTCGGCGATCATCGGTTCCGCTTCCTGTATCGGGACGCTGATGGATTTCCCGAGCAGCACGACAACATCGTGGATGTCGTCTTCGTGCAGAGCGGCGTGGGAACACTCCAGCTCGGTGGCACGTTGATTGACAAGAAGGCCACCGGCGGGACAGGCGAGTTCGTCGGATCGCGGCTCGACGGCGGGTCACGCCATCCCTTGGGGGCAGGCGACGTCATTCACATTCCGGCCACCGTCCCTCACGCCTTTCTGGTTGCCAAAGGGAAGCACATCACGTATGTGCTCGTGAAGTTTCCCGAACAATAAGACGTTGCAGCGGTTCCGCGTTCTGGGTTCTGGGTGCTGCGTTCTCAAGAGCACCCAGCCCCCAGAACGAGCATCCAGAACCCAGAACCATTCACGTTGAACCAGAACCCAGAACCTAGAACCCAGAACCCCGAACCGCGGTGATCCCCAATTACCGTGATCGTGAACTGGGCGCCGCAGTCCCCAACTGATTCCGCGACCTCGTACTAAAATAACGGCTCGATGATTCCTGCCCGGGAGGCGCTGGAACGCCTGCGCGACGGCAACCGCCGCTTTGTGGCCAATGTCCGCAGCCACGAATCATTGGCCAGCGAAGCGCGCCGCGCCGAGGTGGCGGCGGGCCAGGAACCCTTCGCGATCATCCTTGGGTGCTCCGACTCGCGCGTGCCGGCGGAGATTGTGTTCGACCAGGGCCTCGGCGACCTGTTCGTCATTCGCGTCGCGGGTAACATCGTCGCGCCGTCGCAGGTGGGCAGCGTCGAGTTCGCAGCCGGACAATATGGCACGCGACTGGTGGTTGTCCTCGGCCATTCGCAGTGCGGGGCGATTCTGGCCACGATCGACCAGTTAATGCGCCCAACCGCGAATCACTCAAACAACCTGCACTCGATCGTCGACCGCATCCGTCCGTCGGTCGAACCGCTGCTGGCAATCCATCACACACACCCCACCTCCGAGGAGCTGGTGCGAGCCGCCGTTCGCGCGAACGTACGCATGTCAGCGGCACACTTGCGGCATGGGTCGGAAGTGCTCGAGCAGTTGATCGAAAAGAACGGCCTCGTCGTTGTCGGAGCGGAGTACTCGCTGGAAACCGGCGTCGTGGAATTCTTCGACGGCGTTCTTTGACGCCGGCCGGCACTTGTACCGCCGCTCTACGTCTGAGCAACCAACCTGCTGCTGCAAACCAGCTCGACGAGGCGGGAAAATGCCTCAGCGCATATAATGCCGGCGTTTCCTGACAGATACGCCACTCGTCGCTGTGCTCAATTGGCATGAAGAGTTGAACCGCCTCGCGCCGACGCGCTGAGTGCAACAGGGAGTTCTAAATGCGCCAGACCTTCGTGATGGTGACCCTCGCTACGTGCCTGTCAGTTACAGCGATTGCACAAAACACACAAAGATTCGAGATCGATCCGTACTGGCCGAAACCGCTGCCAGACAAATGGATCATCGGTCGAACCGGCAGCATCTGCTCCGACGCGCACGATCACCTCGTCGTCACCAACCGCCGCGACATCACGGAAGAAGAAGCTGAGACATCGCTCCAGGCACCGTCGGTCCTCATCTTCGACCTCGCCGGCGGCCTCGTGCATTCGTTCGGCGATTCCACCACCGTGCCCGGAGTCGTTCATGGCTGCTTCGCCGATCATGAGAACAACATCTGGCTCACCGGCAACGGCGACGGCATCATCCAGAAGTGGAGCCACGAGGGAAAGCTGCTGATGCAAATCGGCAAACGTGGCGTATTCGACACGTCCGACGGCACGGCCAAGGGGCAGGGCCTCAACGCCGGCAAATCGCAGTTCTTCAATCCGGCCGGCCTGGTGGTCGATCCGGCCAACGGTGATGTGTACGTGGCCGACGGATATGGCAATCGGCGCGTGGCCGTCTTCAACCGAAACGGCGAGTTCCTTCGTCAATGGGGACGCCAGGCGACGCCCCAGGAGATCGAGTCGGGCGCCAGCAGTGCCTTTGCTCAGACCGTTCACTGCATTGCGATGAGCCGGACCGGATTGATCTATGTGTGCGATCGCCAGGGCGATCGCGTACAGGTGTTCGACAAAACAGGCGCGTTCGTCAGAAACATCTGGGTTCGGACGGGCACTCCCACTCTGCCCGACCCGCGTGGCACCGTGTGGTGGATTGCGTTTTCGCGCGACCCGGAACAGAGATTCATGTACGTCATGAACGGGCGCAACGAGCAACTGCACATCCTTGATCACGCGAGTGGAAAGATCCTGTCGAGTTTCGGCCGTCCGGGCCATTGGCTCGGCAACTTCACGCATGGTCATGCGGTCGCCGTCGACTCGATCGGCAACCTTTACATCGCCGAAACCGACACCGGACGACGCATGCAGAAATTCAGGCTGGTGAAATAACACGCAGCTTTGCGCGTAGCGAACTGTTCGGGGATTTCCTCTGTGGTAACAACCCGTTACGCAAACTGTGCAGGACTGAAAAGGCGCCGCGCTCGAAAAGACAGCGCGGTTACAGTTTTGGGTGTTGCATCCCGTCACACACCCCCGTAAACACTTCAAATTCACCGCATTGAGCCGGGCATTTCCTTTGCTCCCCTCCTCCCGGTGCAAATCCGGAGATTTACGCACAAGTTCGAAGGAGGAAACAATGCGTTCGAAGGTGATGTGGGGAACCATCCTCTTGTTCAGCGCGACGACGTTTGCGGCATGCCAGCCGTCTCAGCCGATCGACGCGGCCGCGAAAAAGCCCGAAGAGCTGAAGCTCGATGTGCAGGAGGCGGCTCCGGCACCTCAGCCCCTGACCGTCAAAGCCCTTCAGCCGAAGAAACCGGTCGCGAAGGATGCGTACCCGTCGGCCGCCCAGAAGACGCTGGTGGCAAAGGAGTCCGCGAAAAAGGTAGAAGCCAAACCGGTACTGACCACGGCACCAGTGACGGAATCGAGTTCCGTCGTCGCGACTCAGGGCGGTGAGGAAAGCATCGCGACCACGATCTCAGGCTGTCTCGTGCGTGACGATGGCATGTTCCAGCTGAGAGACACCGATGGCGAGCACGCGCCGAAATCGCGCAGCTGGAAGTCGGGCTTCATCAGGAAGGGATCGGCGAAAGTCGATCTCATCGACGCAACCAACCGCCTCTCTCCGCATGTGGGATACCGCATCAGCGTGTCGGGCACGCTGATCGATCGCGAGATGCAGGTGCGCTCGGTGCGCGGCACCACGGAACGCTGCGACTAGTTCGAATAGATTCGAACACGAGATCAGGAGATCAGGAGATTGAGTTTTCCCGCGGGGAAAATCTTCTGATTTCCTGGTCCTGCCTGCCAGCACTCTCGCGACTCCTCGACGCTCGACTCGTCGACTGCCGACTGCCGACTGCTGACTGCCGACTGCCGACCGCTGACTGCTATACTCGCTCCATGCGTCATTCCCTATTGATAGCTCCGATCCTGCTGGCATCGGCCAGCCTGATTGCTGAATCCGCCGCAGGTGTGAGATGGACCGCACCGGCAGGCTGGAAGGCCGAAGGGCCGCGCCCGATGCGCGCCGCGACGTACTCGATCGCGCCGGCAACAGGTGATCAAGGCGTCGCCGAATGTGTCGTGAACTACTTCGGTCCCGGACAGGGCGGCGGCGTCGAAGCCAACGTCGAGCGGTGGAAAGGACAGGTGCTCGGCGCCGACGGCAAGCCCGCCTCGGCAAAAGTGGACAAGCGAACCGTGCGCGGCATCGCGATCACCGTCATCGACGCGTCCGGTACGTACACGGGCATGGGCGGACCGATGTCGGGCGGATCCAAACCGGTGCCCGGCTATCGTCTCATTGGCGCCATCGCCGAAGGTCCTGGCGGCCACGTCTTTTTCAAGCTGACGGGACCGGCAAAGACGATCGCGGCCGAGCAGAAGAACTTCGAACAATTGCTCGCGTCGATTCAGCCTGACAAATAGGTACGTAGGGCGGGTCCTGCTCTTCGGACCCGCCGCCGGGTCTACAAAACACGACCCGGCGTTCACAACACAACCGCCGAACACGTGGCCAACCTCGTCGTACTCCTGCATTTTCTGTTCGTGCTGTTCGTGGTGTGCGGCGGGGCGCTCGCGCTCCGGTGGCCGCGCGTCATGTGGCTGCATCTGCCTGCGGCCCTGTGGGGCGTGCTGATTGAATTCAGCGGGTGGACGTGCCCGCTGACGCCACTCGAGAATCGCCTTCGGCGCGCGCAGCACGAGGCTGGATACGAGGGGGACTTCGTCGCCCACTACATCCTCCCGGTTCTATATCCCGAGGGACTGACGCGGCGCAGTCAAGTCGTCCTCGGCGCACTCGCGCTGTGCATCAACCTCGCTGTCTATACGCTCGTTCTCGCACGGCATCGCTCATCCGGTGCGAAAGACATATGATCGGTGACCGATGAACTGGGACCTTCAGAGCCTGCCGAGTTCGGCACGTACGGCCCTGCTTTCACTCCTCGTCATTGCCGTCGCCTACGTGGGCGGCAAGATTGCGGCACGCATCTTCGCCACTCAGGTGGGTGCGCTCATACGTCGCACGTCGAGCCGCTGGGACGACGAGGTGGTGGAAGCGGTCGCGCGGCGAATCCCGTTCTGGACCGTTCTCGTCGGCGTCTACGTCGCGGCAGGATTCTGGACGCTGACGCCGAACGCCGCCATCACGATCAACAAGGGCCTTTATGTCGTCGCGGCCGCATCGCTGACGTTCCTGGCATCGGAAGTGCTCAGCAAGCTGGTCCGGACTCCCGGGCAGACGATCGACACCGGGCTGCCCACAACGACGCTGACCGAAAACCTCATTCGTATCGTCGTTGTCACGATCGGCCTGCTCGTCATTCTCAGGGGCCTGGGCCTCGAGATCACACCCATCCTGACCGCTCTCGGTGTCGGCGGTCTCGCCGTCGCGCTCGCACTGCAAGACACGCTGGCCAATCTGTTCGCCGGATTCTATCTGACGGTCGCCAAGCAGATACGCATCGGAGACTACATCCGGCTGTCGTCGGGTGAAGAGGGGTATCTCGTCGACATCGACTGGCGCGCGAGCCGGCTACGAGAGTTGTCGAACAACACCGTGCTGGTCCCGAACGCGAAGCTCTCGCAGTCGATCGTCACCAACTACCACCTCCCCGATCAGGAACTGGCCGTCGTCATCGAAGCCAGCGTCGATTATGCCAGCGATCTGGATCGCGTCGAAGAGATCACGACAGCCGTGGCGCGAGACGTCATGCGGACCGTGCCCGGAGGGGTCCCCGGCTTCGAGCCATTCGTGAGATACCACACGCTGGGGGATCCCGGCATCGGGTTCTCGGTCATTCTCCGCGCGCAAGAATTCGTGGATCAGCAGCTCCTCAAACACGAGTTCGTGAAGCGCCTCCACCAGCGGTTCAAGTCCGAGGGCGTTGCGATTCCAATCAAGTCGCTCGTTCAACGGCAGGATGCGCCGTCAGCGCCGCCGCAGTAAGCTGAAACTCGCATGGCCTGCTTCTAATCGCGCCGACGTTGCGGAAAGACACCCTGTTTTACGGCTGGGTCGTGCTTGTCGTCGCTGCTGCCGCAATGGTCGGCACGCTGCCCGGCCGAACGCAGGGGCTCGGCCTCATCACTGAACCCCTCCTCGCCGATCTCGGCATCAGCCGCGTCGATTACGCGCAGTTGAATTTATGGGCCACGCTCGCCGGATCGGCCGGCGCGCTCGGCATCGGCCGCTTCATCGATCTCGCCGGCAGCCGGGTCGTGCTGGCGGTTATCGCAGCAGGGCTGGGGACGACCGTATGTCTGATGAGCCGCGTGGGTTCGTTCGGGGAACTGGCGCTGGCCGTGACGTTGACGCGCGCGCTCGGGCAAAGCGCGCTGTCGGTCGTCAGCATCGCGATGGTGGGGCAATGGTTCGTTCGCCGTATCGATGCGGCCATGGCTATCTACAGCGTCGTGATGAGTATCGGATTCATGATCGCGTTCCCGGTTGTCGGCACCGCCGTTCAGTCGCGCGGATGGCGAACAGCATGGTTCGCCGTCGGCATCGCTATTCTCGCAGGCCTGCTTCCCCTCGCGTTGTTGCTCGTCCGCCGCAACCCGGAATCGATCGGTCTTCTTCCAGACGGCGCGAACCCTGAACCCGGAACCTCGAACCCAGAACCTGGAACCCAGAACCCAGAACCGCCTGGCTACACATTGCGCGAAGCCACTTCTACCGGCGCGTTCTGGGTATTCGCGCTCGGCGCTGCGCTCTACGGACTCGTTGCTTCCGGCATCGGTCTCTTCAACGAATCGATCCTGGCCGAGCGCGGCCTCGGGCCGAACATTTACTATCAGACACTCGTCGTCACCGCGATGACCGGGCTTGCCGGAAATTTCGCCGGCGGCTGGCTCGCGCGTTTCGTGCCGCTGAATCGGTTGATGGCGATCTCGCTCTTCGTCCTCACTGCGGGGCTGCTCGCTCTTCCACAGGTCAACAGGGCCATGTCGGCAATGGTGTGGGCGACGATGATGGGTCTTGGCGGCGGCCTGGTCATGGTGCTCTTCTTCAGTGTCTGGCCGCGTGTTTACGGTCGTCGTCACCTTGGCCGTATCCAGGGTGTCGCACAGGCGATGACCGTTTTTGCGTCGGCTGTCGGACCCTTGCTGTTAGCCACGACAGTGGCAACGACCGGCAGCTACGAGGCCATGTTCTACATGCTGGCTGCCGCGGTTGGTACGCTAGCTGCAGCAGCTCTAATGGTGACCGTACCCGGGTCGCGATCCGTCTGACACGTGACCAAGATGAGTACGGAAAGGAGCTCACATGGCCAGATCATTCGCACTGGTGCTCGGCGTGATTCTGCTGCTTGTCGGCATTCTCGGCTATGTCATGAACCCGACGGGAGGTTTGCTCCTGGGAGTTTTTGCGGTCGACAGCACCCACAACGCCATCCATCTAGCAACCGGCATCGCGGGGATTGCTGCCGCCTTGATGGGATGGGCTCGAGTGTTCTGCCAGGTCTTTGGTGTCGTCTACCTGCTCGTGGGAGTGCTCGGATTGATCGCGACCGATAGTACAGGCATGCTGCTCGGCATTCTGCACAACAACACGGCCGACACCTTCCTCCACCTCGCCATCGGCGGTGCCGCAGCGTATGTCGGGTTTGTCGGAGACAAAGCGCCGGTCCCGGCGGCGGTGTAACAGCTGGTCGATGGGCAATGGTCCCAACGACCATAGCCCATCGACTATGGACCAACATTTCGAAACGTCTCTGCACTACCGGAAGCGGCGAACGCGATTTGTCGGCCATCGACGATGCCGCGCACCTGATACCGCGCCCGGAGCTGCAGGAAATCGAGGTCGGCCGCAAACAACCCGCCACCGCCTTTCGTCACGATCACGTTGTCGACTGCAAGATCGAGAACGAGATCGATCGAAGGGCCGCGCGCGGCAATGCTGATGTTGCGCGGGTGCCCCGTTCGAGGATCGTCTGTTTCGTCGATTGAGACGTTGGTCGCGTATCCGAGCAACCCGCTCGGTCCTAGTACAGCGAGAAACCCCGGGATGCGTTCGACATCGGCCGCCTGTGGTGGTGGGTTGATGCGGCCAAAGACGAGGGAGAGATCGCCGTGGTGCACCTGTCCCCATCGCCACGACACGCCTTGCCAGAACCCCCAGTTGTGATCGTGATAGCCGGTTCCTCCGTCCAGTCGGACAATGTGGCCGTCCACTGCCAGCGTACCGCTGAGCGTTCCCGACATGACGGGCACGACGTAGCCTGATACCCAGCCTCCGATACCGTGAAGCGTGAGCGGCGGGATCGCTCGTCCCGCGACGGCTTCGAGAATGAGATCGCCGCGCACGCGTGGCGCTCCGCGAGTCGGTTCGCCGCTTCCGGCAGTCTTCTCTCGGGGTAGATCCAGGGTGATGTGGTAGCGCAAACCGTTCAGTCGAACGCGATTTGAGCCAATTGTCAGATCCGGTGCGCTACGCAGCAGCTCGGCCTCGTCGAGATTGGTTTGCGTCGAATAAGACGAGCGCACACCCGCGCGGTCGAGCTGCAGCCGAACGCCGGCCGTGCGGGTTCCATCACTCTGCCTAGGCCCGGCGAGAAACGTCAGGTAGAACTGGGTCTCGCCGGCGCGGCCGTTGAAGTACAGCCACTCCGCCCACGAACGCATCTCGTCATCGCGCGACCCATGGGTGCCGGGCGGCAACGTGGGAATCTCGTGGAACCGATCGAGCGCTCGCAACGCGGCTCCAGCATCCGGAGATACCCAGAGACGATCGTCCCGCTCGTCGGTCCAGTCGACCGCCGCAGACGTTTCGGAATCACCGAGGGCGCGCTCGAGGCTTGGAATCCCACCGCGCGCGCGAATGGGGATGCGGCGGCCGTCTCGAATCAGATAGAGCGAGGCCCGGCGGCTTGGCGAGACGGCGGCGACACGCGGTGCCAGCCCGCCGCTCCGCAGTGCGCTCGACAAGACCCATTTCGCTGCCGGAATCTGTCCAGTCGCGCCTGAAAGCACAATGTCACCGCCGCCGGCTAACGCCGGTGACCGTGCCTGATCGAGAATCACCTCGCCCACGCCGAGCAGTGTCGCCATCACGCCGACACCCAGCCCGAAACCGCAGGCCAGCACGAGGCTGCGTATCGGATGCGCGAGAAGCGACCTGAGTGCGAGCCGGACAATCATGTATGAATACGGCCGTCGCGCATTTCGAGTGTTCGGTGAGCCCGTTCTGCAATGGCGAGGTCGTGCGTCACAATCACCACCGCCGTCCCGTCTCGCTGCACGCGATCGAAGAGCATCGCGATCTGCTCACCTGTCGCGCGATCGAGCTCGCCTGTCGGCTCGTCCGCCAGAAGCAAATCGGGCCGGTTGGCAAGCGCCCGCGCAATCGCCACACGCTGCATCTCGCCTCCCGACAGCTGCGACGGACGGTGATCGGCGCGGTGTGGCAGGCCGACATACTCGAGCAGCTCGCCGGTGCGCTGCGATCGGTCGCGCCTCGACACACCCGCTTCGGCCTGAGGAACTTCGACGTTCTCCCAGGCCGTCAGCATAGGCAGAAGAAAGAACCTCTGAAACACGAATCCAATCTTCCTGAGGCGCAGGTTGCTGCGCTGCGCATCGGAAAGCGACGCCACCTCGTCTCGTCCGAAGTACAGGGCGCCCGCCGTCGGTGTTTCGACGCAGCCAAGGATGTGAAGCAGCGTCGATTTCCCACATCCGGACGGCCCGAAAATGGCGATGTACTCGGCGGGGTCGATGCGCAGCGTCACGTGCTGCACCGCCGTCACCGGACCCGCGGGCATCGGAAATATCTTCGAAATATCGCGCGCGTCGACAACCGGCGAACGCACTGCGCCAGCAGCCTGCGTCATCCGACGACCTCGTTTCTCAGCGTGCCGGCGATCGGCAACCTGCCGACAATTCGAATCGGGTAAATTGCCGCGACAGCCGTTGTGACGCCCAGCAATGCCCCGTGCAGAGCGAGCGTGCGTGGCTCGAAGACGAAGAAATGCAGGGTCGCCGGAATCCCTGGCATGGTCTTGAGCAGCCGATCGAGCCAGATCGACAACGCCAAACCGAACGGAATCGCGAGCACGCCGCCGCTGCCCACGAGTAGGGCGGACCGCCAGAACACATCGGCCGCCATGCGGCGGCGCGAGAACCCGAGTGCGCGCAGTGCGGCTATTTCGCCGAGACGCTGGTTGGTCGAAACCGACAGGAGCACTGTAATCAACAGCAGCCCGAAAAAGAGCGTGATGGACGCGAGCACAACCGAGATCTGCTTGAAGTATGAAAACTCGACCTGCTGAAATCGCTCGACGAGCTGCTCGTTGGTGACGGCCTCGAGATCTGGACGCATGCGGCGAATTTCGGCGGCGCCGGTTTCAGCACCGTGTCCGGGGCGTGATGCGACCATCACCATGTCGGCGGCGTCGCCGTTCTCGTCGCCGCATGCGCGTGCCAGATTGCGCAACGTGGTGACAGCCGTTCGCTCCGCTGCCTCGTCAAATGGAAAGTCGGCCGCGCCAATCACTCTGAAGGTAACCGGGGGTGGACGGCTGCCCCCGGTGCAGTTCCCTCGAACCGTCACGCGCGCGCCGGGAGCGAGACGCCGCTCATCCCAGACCCGGCGGTTCACGAGCAGAGCGGGTTCGCCCGAACCAGGCGCGCCGAGATCGTCTCCCGCGATGAGCGTCCAAGGCCGGCGGGCCGTCACGTCGGCGCCGATAAAGGTGACGGGCACGCGACGATCGCCAGCTTCCAGCAGGGCCTCTTCGAGGCGCAGAGGCACAACGTCCTGAACCGACGCAAGGTGTGCAATATTCCTGGTCAGCTGCGCAGCGTTCGCAATACGGGGCCCGGCCGGAGGGAGCGATTGCGTGGCCGTCACTCGAACGTCGAAGCCTGTGCTTTCAAGCAGCCGTTCCATCGAAAGGACGAGCCCTCGCGAAAGCATCAGCATGTCGAGGAGCAACGCGCCGGTTGCGGCAATGCCGGCGATGCCCAGCAGCGCCCGTCCTGGCTGGCGCACGAGGCCGCGTGCGGCAAACGCGAGAGCGCTCATCGCTTGGCGAGATTCAGCACGCCGCTGCGCAGCAGCGTCCACGATGACACGAGGCTGGCCGCGACGCCGAGCGGCACCGCAAAGAGCGCGCACTGCAGCGCAATGCGCGGCGTGATTCGTACAAACATCAGTGCCGTGTCGTACCTCCACTGAAAGAATGCGTTGACAGCCCGCTGCAGGCCCGCGGCGAGCAGAATGCCGAAGAGCGCGCCGGTGACCGCAACAATCACACCTTCGAGAATGACCTGAAGCAGCAGGCGTTGCTGGCGCATCCCGATCAGTCGCAGGATACCCATGGCCTGCCGGCGCTCATCGACCAGCATCATCATGAGGGCCATGAGAAACGTCGTGCTGGCAATGATCGTCACCACCGCAATGGCGAAGTGAAACCGGTCGAGGACGACAAATAGCGGCGCTGTGTCTTCGCCGCCTTTCGCCGTTCGTGCCGTGAGGCCCTGAACAGGAATCGCCCTTTGCGCGTCTCCCGCGAAGACGGCGGCCTCCTGCGGATCGCGAAGGGCGACGTTGATGGCGGTCACCGACTCGTCGGCTGACGGATCGGACGAGCGGCTCGTCAGCGAGATCAGATCCGGCAGGTGAAGGCGGGCTTCGAGCCGGCGAACGGCCAGCCGCATCGGATCGGGCGTCGGTTCGTAGATGCCCACGATGCGGAACTGACCGCCGCCTGTGCCTTTGGGATCGGCCGAGAGCACGATGAGGTCGCCGACGCCCAAACGTTCAGAGGCCGCGAGTTGACGCGAGATGAGTACCGACGGAAACTCCCCCGACTGAGCCCCCGCGGTTGACGACATCGCCAGTGCGATAGCCATCAGCACCGCCACGATACGAAACTGCATCAACATGCGCGTTGACGATCATCTCACGATCACGCGAATGTCACTGCTGACAGCTGCCTGCTGACTAACTAGAACATCAGTCTTGCCCCAAACTGAATGTGCCTGGGTGATCCGGCCGACAGAATCTGCCCGAACGTCGGCGATTCGAAGAAGTTGTCGGGCAGATCGAAGTTCACTCGGTTGAGCAGGTTGAACGCTTCGGCACGCAACTGCAGGCTGGTGCGGCCCCCGAGCGTGATGCGCTTCAACACTGCGAGGTTCACGTTCTGATAACCCGGCCCGTCGAGAATGTTCCGCCCTGCGTTGCCGAACGTGCCGAAAGCCGGCTTCGAGAAGGCGGAGGTGTTGAACCACTGTCCTGGCGCCGGGTTACTCGCAACCGCATTGCCGGTGACGTTCGGCCGGTCGTTCCCGCCAAAGCCCAGCGACGAACGGCCGGTATTGCTGTTGTCGACTTCAGGCAGCAATGCGACGGTGAACGGCCGGCCGCTCTGCATCTGCACGATGCCGCTGACGGTGAAATCGAACGGCAGATCGTATGAGAAGCTGACCGAAAAGCGATGGCGCACGTCGAAGCTCGAACGTCCCCACTCGGCGTCGAGATTGGCGCTGTCCTGAGGGAAATTCGGGTCGCCCGCACTCGTGAAAAACCCTGACGCATCGTCCGTCGACTTGCCCAGCGTATAGGCGACGAGCATCGTGCAACCGAACGCGTACCGCTGCTGGAAGCGCGCCTGCAGGCTGTCGAATTCCGAGCGCGCGCGCGACTCGGTGAACGTGATGTCGGTGAATCGTGGATCGGGCCTGAGGTTGACTTCGGCCGGGCTCGGCCGCGGCTGATTGGCGTCGCGTGCCGCCACCAGATTGCGTCCGCGCGATCCCACGTAGGCGATCTCGGCCACACGGGTGGGGCCAAGCTGACGCTGCAGCGTCAGGTTGAATTCGTGCAGATATGGCGTCCGGAGATCGCGCTGAAAGCCTGTTGCCGAATTCGGCGTCGGAATCGGAAAATTGCGCGGCCACGGGTCGCTCAGCGTCACGAACCCGAGCGGCGACGTGAAATACGCCGCGAACGCGAAATACGGCGCGCTGAAATACAGCCCTTCGCTCGGCGCAAGCGCCGAGTGGTTGTAGTGGATCCCGTATGCGCCTCGCACGACGGTGGTCGCGGCTCGATCGACGGTCCAGGCCGCACCCAGGCGGGGCGCCCAATTATTGCGATCCGTGTCATAGCCTGCGCGAGGAAACCCGTCGCTACCCACGGGCTGCAGATTGCCGGTCTGCGGGTTGTAGAGCGTCGCGCGATCGTCGACGTCGACAGGCGGCGACATCAGGTCGTAGCGCAGCCCTGCAGACAGCGTCACGTTGGGACGGATGCGGTAGCTGTCCTGAACGAACCCGGCATACGACTCTGTGCGCAAACGCTGCGGGTTATCGAGTTGTGCGAGCGTCGTAAATGTCGGAAGGCCGTTCAGCAGATCGTTCAGCGGGTTTCCGGTGAATGCGCCCGAGAAGGTCAACGCTCCGCGTGCCTGCACGTCGCGGAAGGCATCCTGGCGGATGAAACGCGCGTCGACGCCTGCCTTGACGAGATGATTGCCGCGTGTCCAGGTGAACGTGTCCGCGAGATGAATCGTATTCGTGGTGCCGTGTTGCGGGTTGTTGTACTCATGCCCGAGCGGCGAAAATCCGGTCACCGTAATGAGGCTCAGCCCGGCATCGCGTGGGTCGGTCCACATCTCCGGCAAACCCACCGAGCGGTTCACCGCACCCCGCTGCTCCGGAAACACCCCCGATGACACGCGGTTGAACCCCACGCGGGTCTCGTTCAGCAGATTCGGCGACAGAATGTGTGTCGCACTGGCGACGAAATTCTGTCCGCGGCGTTCGACATCCGATCCGTATCCGGGCAATGACGAAAATCCAGGACCACTGAACGGCTCGAACAGGCGCCGATCGGCGAAGCTGTAACGGGCCATCAGATCGAACGATCCGCCGAACGCCGTGTCGCTGCGCACATCGAAGTGATCGGTCCGGTCCCGCTGGCTGGGCGACGTCACGTAGTTGCCGACAGAGCCGGAGCGATTCGGACTCGGGTACAACCCCGCAATGGCGCGTCCGACCGGGTGGGTGAACGCCGCCGGCAGCGCGTTTCTCGCTGCATCGAGAGGCACTGTCGTCACGCGCGTGATGCCTTCGTCTCCGCGCGTGGCTTCGTAGTCGGCGAAGAAGAATGTGCGGTCGCGCACGATCGGCCCGCCGAGCGAGAACCCCGATTGCGCTCGCTGATATTCCGGATCGGGCTCGTTCTTCGGCGCGAAGTAGTTGGTCGCATCCAGCGCACCGTTCCTGATAAAGGTGTAGGCGGTGCCTTGAAGCTGATTGGTACCCGACTTCATGACCACGCTGATCTGCGACGCCGCCTGCCGGCCGTGTGCGGCCTCGGGCGTGCTCGTCAGCACTTCGAACTCCTGGATGGCATCGACTGGAGGCCTGACGCCCGTCGTGTTCAGCTTCGGATCGATGTTGTCGGCGCCGTCGAGGAGAAAGCTGTTGAAGTCTTCACGGCCGCCATTGACGCTGAACGAAAAGTCCCCACGTACTGAGCCAGCCGATCCCTGGGCCGCCGGAACGGTGCCGGGCGCGAGGAGGGTCAGCTCGAGAAAGTTCCGTCCATCCAGCGGCATATCGAGGATCTGCCGGTTCTCGACGACGGTACCGACCGATGGAGAATCGCGTCGCATCTCGGCGACCGGCGCCGATACTTCGACGCGATCGGTGAGCGCCCCAACCTGCAGTTGTGCGTCCACCCGCCGTTCCTGATTCACCTCGAGCGTCAGGCGCTGCACGTGTGTTTTGTGGCCGGGCGCCGCAATTTCGATGCGCCAGCTGCCGGGCGCCAGCTCGGCAATGGCAAACGCCCCTGCCGGACCGGTCGCGGTCGTACGAGTTTCGTTGGTCGCCTCGTTGGTTGCCGTGACGCTGGCGCTGATGACGACGGCTCCCGATGCATCTTCGACACGGCCGCGTATCGCGCCGCGATGGCTCTGCGCATCGAGCCCCGCCGCGAGTAGACACGACCACACCAGCACACGTACAAAGTTCCGAATCATCGCCATTTACCCTTCGTAAGCAGCATGGCACCCCAACGCGGCTGCCGCGTTGGGGCCCCGCCTTTTCGACCTGGGGCGTATTCAAGTAACATCCAAATCCTATGCTGAAACACGTCATTCCGATCGGTGTGCTTTGCCTGACTTTTGCCACCGCGGCATCGGCGCAAGGACCCCGCCGCGTGACACTCGGCGACTGGCCTGAGGCACGTGGAGCGAATCGCGACGGCAGCTCGACCGAAACAGGTCTCCCCTCAACGTGGGATCTCAAGGGCAGCAACCTGCTGTGGCGCGCGCCGTTCGGGGGCCGTTCGGCACCGATCGTGATGGGTAATCGCGTGTACGTGCAGAACCCGTCTGGTCGCGGCCCGGCGCTGCAGGAGCGCGTGATGGCGCTCGACGCCGACACCGGCAAGATGCTGTGGGAGTACAAGTTCAACATTTTTCAAAGCGACGTGCCCCCGCATCGCGTGGGCTGGGCGTCGCCTGCGGCAGATCCCGAAACCGGCAACATCTACGCGTTGAGCGTGGGCGCGACCGTCCTCGCGCTGAGCGCGGATGGCAAGCCGCTCTGGCAGCGATCGATCGGCGAAGAATTCGCCGCGTTCACCACACACGGCGGCCGGACGATGTCGCCGATCGTCGACGGCGATCTCGTGATCGTCAGTGCGGCGGTCTCGAACTGGGGCACGCAGGCGGCGCGTTCGCATCGCATCATCGCGCTGAATAAGCGCACTGGCGAGATCGTGTACGTGTCCAACCCCGGAGGGCGGCCATATGACACCGCGTATGCCGCTCCGTTGATTGCCACGATCAACGGCACGAGGCTGCTCGTCGTCGGACTTGGCGATGGCGGCATTCATGCCATCAAAGTGCAAACGGGCGAGAAAGTCTGGAGTTTCGTCGCCGCCAAGCGCGCGATCAATACGGGCGTCGTGGCCAGTGGCAACACCGTCATCATCTCGCACGGCGACGAAAACCTGACCGGCAACGAGATGGGCATGCTCGCGGCCATCGACGGATCGCAGACCGGCGACATCAAGACGACAAAATGGGCGCACTACGGCGAGCAGTTCGGCTTCTCGTCTCCGCTTGTGGACGGCCCGCGTCTGTACCAGATTGAAAATGGATCTCGGTTGAAGGCGTACGACATCGAGACCGGCAAAGAGCTCTGGACGCAGCCGCTCGGCACGTCCCAGAAGGCGCCGCCCGTGATGGCCGATGGCAAGATTTTCGTCGGCACCGAGAGCGGCAAATTCTTCATCGTCAGGCCGCATCCCGATCGTGCGGAGATTCTCAGCGAAGTCGAGCTGCCGGTCAGCAAGAACAGCATTGGCGGATCTGAGGGAACGGCCGAACAGGTCTTCGGCGGTGCAGCCATTTCGCGCGGCCGCATCTTCTTTGCGACGACCGACGCGATTTACGCAATCGGTCCGAAGCAGAGAAAGACGCTGAGTGGTTGGGCGGTCAACGAGCCGGCTGTCGTCGGCGAAGGTGCACCGGCGTTTGTGCAGGTCGCCCCGACCGAACTGGTGGTCGCACCGGGTAAGAGCGTCAAGCTCACGGCGAAAGCGTTCGACAGCCGCGGCCGGTTCCTGCGCGAAGAAAAGGCCGTGTGGTCGCTCGATGGATTGAAGGGCACTGTCACCGACGGTGCGTTTACCGCGGAAGGCGATCGCGAACAGGCGGGACTCATCAAAGCAACCGTCGGCTCGCTCACGGGAGACGCGCGGGCCCGCGTCGTGCGTCCAATGCCGTGGACCGAAACGTTCGAGTCGCTGCCTGAAAAATCGGCTCCGGCGGGCTGGGTCAACGCCAGCGGACCACTTGGACCGCTGGCCGTCGTCACGTTGGACGGACAGAAAGTGCTGGAGAAAACGCCCACCAATACGCTTTTCAAGCGCGGCCGCGTCTTTATCGGTCCCGTGGAATGGTCGAACTACACGATGCAGGCCGACGTGCGCGCACCGACACGACGGCGCATGCAGGCCGACGTCGGCATCACCGTGCAGCGCTATAGCCTGGTGCTGTACGGCACGACGCAGCGCCTCAAGCTCGAGCCGTGGGAGCCCGAAACGCAGCGCTCGGTCGTCGTGCCGTTCGCGTGGAAGCCCGACATGTGGTACACGATCAAGTTGCGCGTGGAGAACCTGCCGAACGGTCAGGTACGCGCGCGCGGCAAGGCATGGCCCGCAGGCGAGGCCGAGCCCGCCGCGTGGCAGATCGACAAGACCGATCCGATTGGCAATCGTCAGGGGGCGCCAGGCTTCTTTATCGATGCCGAATTCGGTGCCTACATTGACAACTTGAAGCTGACGCCCAATGAATAACCCAAGTCTGAATATGTCAACAACTCGAGTGTGGTGCGTCGCCGCGGTGTTCGCCATCACCGCCACTGCGGCGACTCGTCTTGCTGCCTCCGATCCCGGCACCGGCGACTGGCCGATGTGGGGAGGCACGGCCGACCGGAATATGGTGTCGAACGCGAAGGGTCTGCCGACCGATTGGGATGTGAAGGCGAAGAAGAACATCAAGTGGGTCGCCGATCTCGGATCGCAGAGCTACGGCAACCCCGTGGTGGCCGGCGGCACGGTGTTCGTCGGCACGAACAATGAGGGACTGCGCGATCCGAAACAGCCCGGCGATCGCGGCGTGCTGATGGCGTTTCGCGAGACCGACGGCGAATTCCTGTGGCAGCACACCCACACGAAGCTCGAAGCCGGAAGGGCAAACGACTGGCCGTATCAGGGCGTCGCTTCATCTCCGCTCGTCGAGGGCAACAAGCTCTACTACGTGAGCAATCGTGCCGTCCTGTTTGCCGTCGACGTCGAGGGCTTCCGCGACAAGGAGAACGATGGGCCGGTCACCGACGAGAAGCTGACCGGGATGAATGATGCCGACGTTATCTGGGCGTTCGACATGATGGAGGAAGTCGGAACCTATCCCCACAATCTCGCCAATTCGTCGCCGGTGATCTGGGGCGACCTGATCTTCGTAAGCACGTCGAACGGCCAGGACGAGAGCCACGTGAACGTTCCCTCGCCCCGAGCGCCGGCGCTGATTGCGGTGAACAAGACAACCGGCAAGCTGGTGTGGGAAGACAACTCAGTCGAGGACCGGATTCTTCACGGCCAGTGGTCGCCGCCCGCCGTAGGCACGATCGGCGGCGTGGTGCAGGTCGTGTCGGCGCAAGGAGACGGTTGGGCGCGCGGCTACGAAGCGCAGACCGGCAAGAAGTTGTGGGAGTTCGACACGAATCCGAAAGAGGCCGTGTGGCCGAAAACGCGCAACGAGCTGATTTCGACGCCGGTCATCGTCGGCGACCGCGTCTATCTGGCCAATGGCCAGGATCCCGAACACGGTGAGGGCGTCGGCAACTTCTACGCGATCGACCCAACCAAACGGGGCGACATCACGCAGACGGGCCGGTTATGGCATTTCACGAAAATCCGCCGATCGATCTCGACCGCTGCGGTCGCCGATGGTCTCGTCTATATCTCGGATTTCAGCGGTTTCCTCTATTGTCTGGACGCAAGCACCGGCAAGGAAGTCTGGATGCACGACCTGTTCGCGGCCGTGTGGGGATCGCCGTTCGTCGCAGACGGCAAGGTTTACATCGGCGACGAGGACGGCGACGTCACGGTGCTCGCCCATGGGCGTGAGAAGAAAGTGCTGGCCGAGATGAACATGGGCAGTTCGGTCTATGCGACCGTCACTCCGGCGCACGGGACGATCTTCCTCAACAATCGCAATCAGCTGTTCGCGATCGCGAACAAATAGCGAGGAACGCGAATGAGATGGCTTGTGTTCGTGGCTGGCGCAGTGCTCTCCTGGGGCGCCTACGGCGTGCTGCTTCACCGCGGCCAGGTGATGCTGGGGAACCCGCTGAAAGCCCTGCTCTGCGTCGGCGTCGCGTACTTTCTGATCGGCGTGCTGATTCCCGTCGGCGCGCTCGCCTCGCAGGGGAATCTTGCAGGCTTCAATCAGACGGGCCTCATGGTTGCGACCATTGCCGGCGGTCTTGGGGCAGCCGGCGCGGCGTGCATCATCTGGGCGTTCCGCACCGGCGGATTGCCCGTGTACGTGATGCCGCTCGTCTTCGGCGGGGCGCCGATCGTCAACGTGCTGCTGTCGATGGTCATCCACCCACCGAAGGTGGCACCGAACCCGATGCTGTACCTCGGATTTGTACTCGCCTCAGTGGGTGCAGGGATGGTGCTGTATTTCAGACCCGCCGCGTAATCACGAAGACACGATGAGCACGACGACGCGACGAAATACTTCCGAAGACTACATCTAGTGTCCCGACGAACGCCGGACCGACGCACCAAAATGGTGTCCAACACGCTCGAACGCGTGCGCTTCGACGCCGAGCCGCCGAGCCGCCGAGGAAACCCAGGAAGAACCCGACGACACGACGTCACGACTCGGCGTGCCTCTGCGGAGTGGCCTCAGAGGTCTCTCTGTGGAGAGGCATCGACGTCGTGCGCCGGTGGCGCGACGTCGATGCGGTGCTCAGTGCTCTCTCTGTGTCAAAGATCTCCGACACAGCCCCCAGCTCAGGTCGGCTGAACAGGCCCTACTCGATTAGGAGATTCTTCGCACGAACCACCTACAAGTCGAAAACGCTCTCCAGGCTTGGATTTCAGCAAACTTCTAGAGGAAGGTGCCCAACAAGAGATCAGGAGTTCAGGAGCATTTGTTTGAAGAGTCTCCTGATCTCTTCATCTCCTGATCTCATGTTGGAATTTTTCGTGGTCTCTGTGCCGCGGCATCAGGGCACGCCGTGAATCATGTCGCCGCGATAGCGAACGGTCTCGTTCGGCCTGACGTTGACTTCGAACGTCAGGGTCTCAAGGCCTGGCGCAACGATCTCGAAACGGTGTGGGCCGGGCTCGAGCGCGACGCGCTGCCAGGCGCCGTCGAAATCGTCCACAATCCCCGCATAGTAGCCATCGACGTAAACGGCCGCATCGTTCGGTCTGACCTCGAGCCGCACTCCTCCGTATAAGGAGCCGGGCGGTGGAACAGCGTAGATGCCGGCGTGTGACTGGTATGCATACGGGTCGGGCGACTGGTAGGCATACGGGTATGGATAGGGAGAGGCGTATCCAGAGTAGCCAGAGCTGTGTGGATAAGGTCTCGCATAGTACGGGCGGCCGTATCGCGCGTAGCCATACCTGTACGGCGAACCGATGTAGATTCCGATGCCGAGACCGGGCCGGTACACCGGCCGGTAGGCGAGCCGCGCACCATACGCGCGATAGGCGTAGGGCGCTACCCTTCTAGGGCCAACATCCCGCCGAGCCACCACGGGTGGCCGCACCACGCCGCGCGGCTGCACGACGACGCGCCCATCACGCCCCCGCCCTCGGCCCCGACGCGACTCCTGGCCGGCTTGAGCCACGCTTGCCGCCGTCAGACACACCACCACGCTCGCAATTGCGACTCTCGTGAAAGGCATGAAACTGCTCCTGTCGGAACTAACTAACGCAGGCAGGCATCGCTGGCGACCCGATTTTACCACTTCGACTGCGATCTGAACGAGAAAAGACTCAGTGCATCTACGCACCTTCGCACCTGACGCACCTATCGCACCTGACGCACCTGACGCACCTGACGCACCTCAATCGCACCCATCGCACCTAACCTATGGACCGAGTTGCCATCGCTTCACGGCCTCGATTGGGTGAATCAACATAAGAATGTTCAGCGTGAGATTGTCGCGAATCATCAGGGCGAGGACCACTTCCACACCGACATAGACCCCGACGCTCACCCATACCGGTGCGTTTCGCGCGATCCAGAAACCCAGCATCATCGCCATGACGTCGGCAACCGAATTGACGACGCTGTCGCCGTAGTAGTCGAGCGAGATCGTGGCGGCTCTGTATCGATCGATGATGAATGGTGTGTTCTCCAGAACCTCCCAGGCCGCTTCGAGCGTCACTGCCATCAAGAACCGCACGCCGGCGTCGAGACGCCTCAACACGAGCCATAACAGGAAGTAGAAGCCGAGGCCGTGGAGGACATGGGTAAATGTGTACCAGTCAGTCAGATGCTGCGAGTTCTCGGAGCTGTTCACGACACCGTGCCACAGCTTGAGATAGCCGCATCGGCACAGCGCGTGGCGCCCCATCGCCAATTCAATCACCGCAGCCGCAGCGGTAATCACGCCCGCCGAGACGAGGTGCGAACGCCACCATCGAGCAGGCATCATGCAGCCCGTGGGAGAGCACTATCCGGTCGAAGGGCGACCGCCGTCCACACGGCTCCGGCACCATCAATCGCCGCAAAGATGAGGATGATAGCGTTCGCGAGGATGTACCAGCCGAACACGAAGATGCTGACGGCTGCTTTGCTCATGGAAACTCCTCATCGTCCATCGTCCATCGTCCATCGTCACGAGGCGATCGACGATGCGTCTCGATCAATCGTCGGTCGGTGTCCCTTGATGAAAGCGCAGTTGCCACCCGGCGGCGGTACGCACCCACAGAGATGCGCGGAGAGCAGGTCGGGAGAGGCGACCGGCCTGGTCGACGTGGCCGGATCTGTAGGTCAGCAGTGCGACTCCGGGAGCGAGTTCGGAGACCGAAAACTCGTCAGCATCTATGGTTCCGAGATCGGTGGAAGAGGAAAATTCCCGAAGAATTTCCAGTCGGTCGTATCGGCAGCCCGAGCGGCCGAATTCTTCGAAATCCGGATGGAGCAGCTCGTTCAGTCGCTCGGCATTATGTCTCGTTTCGTTCAGATGCAGTTCCCGCTCCAGCCGCCACAGTTCGCTGCAGGACGTCGTCGTTGCTCATCAATGTAAAGGCCGAACTCACTTCGGCCGGCCGCGCATGCGGTTAATCTGCAACGCACCGGCGGCAAAGATGCCGATGGCCACCGCTATACCGAAACGCCCCTGGCTCGCCAATACCACCGAGCCAATGAGCAGCGCAGCGGCGAGCAGGGGAAGGATCATCAGGTTCCGGGTTCTGGGTGCTAGGTTCTGGGTTCCGGTTCTAGGATTCTGGGTTCTAGCCGTCGTGCCGTTCGTGTCGTCGTGTCGTTCGTGCCTTCGTGTCTTCGTGTCTTCGCGTCTTCGTGTCTTCGTGGTTACTGTTTCGTCGCCCGCTTGCCGATCGCCCACAGTCCGCTCGTGGTACGAATGAAGATCTGCCCTTCCGAGATGGCCGGCGAGCTCAGCGTGTAATCGTCAAAGTTGTTTTCCGCCAGGATCTCGAACTTGGGTCCGGTCCTCACGACGCTTGTGAGCCCGTCCTCGTTCGTGATGTAAAGCTTCCCGTCCGCCATGACGAACGACCCGCTATAGGTGCTCGGACGCAGGCGCATTTTGCCGTAGATCTCTTTGCCGGTTTTAGCGTCGAGGCACCACATGATGCCGCGATCGTTGATGACATAGACGTATTTGCCGTCGATCACCGGCGTCGGCACGTCGGGTCCATTCTCGAACGACCACATGATGTGCGATGAGGCGACATTCCCGCGACCACCCGGACGCATTGCGAGCATCGGACGCTCGCGGCTCGGCGCAATGATCAGCTCGCCTTGAACTACGGGCGATGCGACGATGCGGTACGCGAAGTCGTTCGTGGGATTGAGGGAATCTGCGCGCCAGAGCTCCTGGCCGGTGTTGAGGTCGTGGCCGGTCACCGCGTCGCCGCCGGTGATGACCAGTTCGAGATTTTCGCCGACGCGGACAATCGCTGGTGTCGTGTACGAGTCTGGAGATTCCCTCTGCGCGATCGTGGGACGCTCCTGACGCCAGATCGTGCGGCCAGTCGCTTTGTTGATGCGAAGAATATATGACGGGTCATCGGTCTTCATCCCGTGCAGCACCTGCACGAACAGCGAATCGCCGTACAGCATCGGCGACGACCCATAGCCCCAGTTGAGGCCAAACCGGCCGTACTCTTTCTGGATGTCGCGCATCCAGAGCTCTTTGCCACTGAAGTCGAACGCTTTCAGGATGCCGGTGCCGGTCATCACCCACACGTTGCGTACCATCAGTGACCGGCGATGGGGTCGACATGTTCTGTTTCCGCTGACGATGATCGCCATCGCCAAGGTGGCGCTTCCAGAGCGGCTCTCCCTTGGTGCGATCCACAGCCCAGAGAAACAAACTGCCGTTCTCGGCCACGTTCAAGAAGATACGCTCGCCCCAGATAATGGGTGTCGATCCCGACCAGGTCGGCAGCGGCAACTTCCACGCAATGTTCTCGGTCGTCGTCCAGGTGACGGGCAGATTGGTCTCGGAACTGATCCCGTTGGCCGAAGGCCCCCGCCACTGCGGCCAGTTTTCGGCACGAGCCGAACCGGCAGACGAGAGCACCACGCAAACCGCCACGGCGACAAAGCGCATCATCTTTCCCCTTTTGGCTCTTGACGTCCGACTTGTGACTCCGCCTTGCGACTTACGACTTTCGACTTGCGACTTTCGACTTCTGGTTCACCGCCGCCGCCCTTGCGGCAGAATCAGCTCGTTCGCCTTGTGCTGCGCCACTTCCGAGGGCATGCCCTCACGCCAGTCCTGTATTCGGGACTTCCCTGGCTTGTAGAGCGACTCCATTGGTCCCCACACCTTGTCCACGCGATCGTCGAAGAGATCGCCGATGAGCAAATCGGTGACCGTTCCGCGGAGCTCGGGGTAGTTCTTCACGAACTCTCCGAAGCTGAAGCCAGCGTAGTACTCGCACACCAGCCGTCTCATCCGATCGACGCCGAGGTTGAAATCGGGCCCCCATGCGCCAAGCTGTACGGCCGATGTGTCGCCTTTCACGAGGCCGTCTGCGATGGCATCGGCAGCCAATTGACCCGACTTAAGGGCAAGCAGCACGCCCGAGGAATAGAGCGGGTCGAGAAAGCCGAACGCGTCGCCGACGAGCACCCAGCCGTTTCCGGCGACCTCTCTGGATCGGTACGAGTAGTCTCTCGTGACGAAATAGCCCGTAATGCGCTTCGCATTGGCGAGGCGCTGCTTGACGCCGGGTGCGTTCTCGACTTCGTCCTCGTAGGTCTTCTCGTGACTTTCGCGATCCTTGCTGAACAGATGTGAGAACGGCGCAACCACGCCCACACTGACGACGTTGTCGTGCTGCGGGATGTACCAGAACCAACCCTGTTTGTCGCCGGTCTGAATGACGAGCGTTGCGCCTTCGTCGCGGCCGGTGTCGCGATAGGCATTCTCCCAGTAGGTCCAGATCGCGCCTTTGTTCAACACCGGATCCCACAAGCGAAGCTTGAATCGATTCTGCAGCATCGCCGTCTGTCCGCTGGCATCGACGATGATTTTTGCAAAGACCTCGCGATCGTTGTTCTGCTCGTCGCGAATCTTGACGCCGACCGCCCGGTCGCCGTCGAAGAGCACTTCCAGCACGCGCACGCCTTCCTGCGCGTCCACGCCATGCTCGCGGGCGTTGTCGAGCATCATTTTGTCGAACTCGCTACGAACGACCTGCCAGGTCTGCGAACACTCGTGCGGTTTGTTGTCCCAGAAGTAAAACGGGGCCGACTCTCGTCCGACAGAATTGACGAACTGCACGCTGTGCTTCTTGACGAACGGGCTGGCCTGCATCTTCGGCAGCATGTTCAGCCGCTGAAGCACCCAATAGGTCTCGGGGATCAGAGACTCGCCGATGTGAAAGCGGGGAAACCTGTCGCGCTCGAACAACTGCACCCGATATCCGCGTTGAGCGATGAGCGTCGATGTGGTCGACCCGGCGGGCCCCCCGCCTATGACAATGACGTCTGGATTCACTTCGCCCCGATGCTGTAAAGATACCGATAACCGCGCATGTACATCTCGTTGTCGATGAGCGCGGGCGACGCGTCGAACCCGTCGTCCAGAGTGTTCTTCGCAAGCACTTCGAACGATCCGCCGTTGCGAATCACGACCGTGTTGCCGTCGCGACCCGTGATGTAAACGCGCCCGGCTGCTCCGACCGGTGAGGAAAACACTTCCGACAGGCCGTCGAGCCGCTGAAGCTGATAATGCGGTTTGCCTGTCTTCGCATCGAACACCGAGAGAATCGGCGAGTTGCTCTTCAGCAGATACAGGAAGCCATCGTAGAGAAGCGGCGACGGCACGTACGGTGTGTCGCGATCGAGCGACCACGCGATCGCCTTCGAGCCTGTGAGATCGCCCTTCGCGTCTGCAATGCGAATCGCCTTGAGGTTGTTCCCGCGAAATCCGCTCGTCGCAATCACGATTCCGTCTTCACCAACCGGCGACGGAATCGGGTTCATCGTCAGTCCCTCGCTGTGCCACACGATTTCGCCCGTCTCGAGATCGTAGCTATGGAGGCGGTTCATGCCGGGAACGATCACCTGAGCCCGGCCGGCGTTCTCGACAACGAAGGGAGTGGCCCAGGTATCGATTTCATTTCTGCTGACACGCCAAAGTTCCTTGCCGGTGTTCTTGTCGAGAACCGTGACATACGATCCCTTGGTGTGATCCCACACGACGACAAGACGGTTCCGGTAGAGTGCGGGCGTGCTGCCCTCTCCGAATTCGTTGCGCATCGACTTGTCGCCAAAGTCTTTTTCCCAGATAAGCTTGCCGTTCATGTCGTACGCATAGAAACCGCGTGACTCGAACGAGGCAATCACGTGCTGGCCGTCGGTGACCGCCGAGGCCGACGCCCACGTGCCGTTATCTTGATGCGACGCTTCGTGTGGCGCTTCCTCGCGCGCCGTCCTCTCCCAAACGACCTTGCCGGTTCGCCGATCCAGTGCCATGACGACGTAGCGGTGAACACCCCTCGGATTGACGCCGCCGCGGGGCGCATGTGAATCGGGCACGCTCGTGCCTGCAGGGATCGCAGTGAGAACGAAGACGTGTTCTCCCCAAATGACCGGAGAGGCTGAGCCACGGCCAGGGATCTCGATCTTCCAACGAATGTTCTTTCCCTCTCCCCATTCAAGAGGCGGGCTTGCATGCCTGGAGATGCCGTTGGCGGCGGGTCCGCGCCACTGCGGCCAGTAGCGGTCAGCGGCGGGCGCCTGCGTCTGGGCAGAGAGCGCCAGCGTGAGCGAGGCCGCGACGAGAGAGACAGCGATGCCGTAAGCGATACGCATATCAACGTAAATACTGAGGGATCAGGGACCGAGTTTACCAGAACGAAGCGGGCCTAGGCAGGGCGACGCTGCGGCGGCCGTCACACATGAAGATCTGATGAAGACGAACGGGGTGTAGAGAGCCGCTGCACGTCTTCGACGGTGAAATTGATCCCGTCGTGGCCGACGTAGATAAGTGTTTCGGATCCAAGGTAGTCGCAGACCTCAACGGCCGACTCGGGCAGTGCCGCGCCCGCAGGCGCGGCACTGATGAAAAGCAGCAGGACGGCGAGTTGAAACGCAGCGGACAATAGCCGGGCCCGCCGATTCAGTACGTCTTGTGGAACACGTGAACGTTGCCGCCCTCGAGCCTTCCGCCGACGTGGGCGACAACTTCACCGCTTGGCGATGTAATGGTGATACGCACGACATCGCGCGTCGTATGCATATCTGCCGTCGCTATCTCGTAGCGATATCCCCCGTTCCCGTTCCAACGGCCGGTACCGGAGAAGACAACATTGCACTTGGCTCCGAACGTCAACGAGCTAACTGTGGTCGAGACGAAGTAATCGGTGCGGCGCTTGTAGCCGCTCGGAGTCTGGTAAACAGACTTCACCGTAAATAACAGGCTTCCCTGCTCTGCACCTGCCGAGTTCTCCGCCGCAGCAAATGCGAACTCGTTGTGCTTGTTCTCCGCGCGAATGAAGCCGTAGCCGTACACCCGCCCGGGAGTGGGTACAGGGCCCGGCGGCTCGGGATCGACGACGCGCGTTACGCGCACCGTGAAGCTCTGGCTCGTCATATTGCCGCGCGAATCGCTCGCCGAGCAGGTCACCACTGTATCGCCGATCGGGAACACACCCGAATGTGAACAGGCAACAGACACAGGGCCATCAACCGCGTCGGTTGCCGTCACCGGGCCATACGCCACTTCGGCGCCGCTGTCGCTCGTCGCCTCTGCGGTGATGACGCCAGACGGCATGTTCTGCAGCACCGGCGCAACCAGATCGGTCACCGTCAGTTCGACCGAGTCGGTCGTCTCGCCACCTTTGTCATCCGCAACGGTCAGCGTCACCGTCACCGAATGCGACTGCTGCGGAGCCGGCGGCGGCGGAACGTCGACCACGATCGACTGGCCCGTAGCCGTTACCGCGCCGGACCAGTTATAGGACAACGGATCGCCGTCGAGATCGGACGCCGTTGCGTTGAGCGTGAACGCCACTCCGGCGGGCGATGTTGCGGCGCCCATCTGATCGGGCCCGGCATCCACCGTCGGGAAATGATTGACGGCAAGCATCAGGGCGTTGACCATCAGTCGCGCACCATCCGTATTGCGATCCCACAATCCGCCAAGCGCATCACTCGACGGCGGGTACATGTTGAGCCCGACGACGCGGCCGCCCGCCGGCTTGGTCCCGAACGCCACGAGCGGCACCCCATCACTCCATGTGGCCACGAGCGTCGTCGCCGCGTCGAGGCCAACGATGTTGTGATAGCTGCTCGCTCCACCATTGAAGCTCGCGACGCCAGACAGTAAAACATGACCCGGCAGAACGGGCAGAAGCGTCAGCGGCGCAGATGGAGCAGGCGCGGTAACCCCTTCGGTCAGCGGCCGATACCCCTCCGATGCCCATCTGCCTTCGAGATGCGCACCGGCACTCGGGTCGTAGCTGAAGACCGACTGGACGACACCGCGATTCTGATCGACGTAATCAGCAAGCACGTTGCCGAGGCCCACTGGATCGCCGTAGTTAGAAGACGACCACGTGAGCAGCGCGTCGTATTGCATCAGCGTGCTCAGCGCAGGTGCGACCGGCGCCGACACATCGATAACATCCACGCGCCGGAACAGGCGCAGGCTGCGCAGCTTGCTCCGCACATCGGTGGCGCCAGCCGACGCACCGCCGGCGGCCAACAGGGCTACGGCAGGTCCATCCGGCGGATCCACGAGCTCCGCCGCGACAAATTGCAGCGCCTTCGCCATCAGTTGGTCTGCTACGCCCAGTGCTGGAAACAGATTGAGCCCGGCGATTTTTCCGCCGACGGGCCCGGGACGTGTGGCCACGAGCGGATATCCATTGTTCCAGCGCGCGACCTCATCGCTGCCACCTTGCAGCGCGCTGGGGCTGAAGAAATTGACGCCACCGGGATCGAAAGCCGTGCCATTCAGGATTGGGTGAGCGGGTTGTAATGGAACAAGAGCCAGACCGAACCCGGGTTCGGCCGAGGCGAGAGTAAACACGCAATACTGTTCTGCATCCCAGCGGCCGCCGAGACTTACTCCACCAGGGTCGAAGGAAAACGCGACCTGTACGACGCCGCCGCCCTCGTCGACGTACTGCGCAAGCGTGTCGCCAAGCAGGTCGCGATCGAGGTACGGGAGCGCAGAATAGGAGAGAATCGCCTGGTACTGCTGGAGCTCCGCAAGCGTCGGCGTTCTGCCAACGCCGTTAGCCGTACCGACGTCAATCACGGTCACGTCGGAGAGGCCGGCCGCGTTGAGCTTTGTTCTTACGACACCGGCCCGCCCCGTCATATCCGCGTGCAGCAACGCAATCTTCTGCGCGTGCACCTCGACCGGGAACAACGCCGTCAGCAACACCGCCAACGCCGCACCGATGACAAAACGGTTAGAAGCACTCATGCAACCCCCTCGAGGCGCATCAGAATCCGCGACCCGCACCTGTAGGGGCAATGACCGTGCCGGGGGCAATTGTTCCAATTTCTTAGGAATTCTCAGAAATTCGGCCGGACAGACATTCCCAGTTCCGCACAGCACCCCACAAGAATCGTGTTTGAACAATTAGGGCACGCGCGATCCGATTTGAGACGTGTGTTAAAAGATGGAATGAAATTGGGGGGAAACCGAGGATGAAAACCTACGCGCTTGCTTTGATTATCGTGCTCAGCGTCGTCGACGTGCGCGCCGAAAACTGGCCCCACTGGAGAGGCCCGGCCACAACAGGCGTTTCGCCAGAAACGGGGTTGCCCGAGCGCTGGAGCGACACCGAAAACGTGGCGTGGAAAGCCCCAGTACGCGGCCTTGGCATCTCCTCGCCCATCGTCTGGGGCGACCATGTATTTGTGACGTCACAAATAGGCCGTGGCGGGCGGCGGGCGGGAACTCATCCGACGCTCGTCCAGAGCGGCAACCCCGTGGAATCCGGGGAACGCGCGCTTGGCGGCGGCAGCACCGCTGCCGGCGACAAAGTGTCGTTCCTCGTGACGGCGCTGAGCCGCGTCGACGGCCGCAAGCTGTGGGAATACGAAGTGGCTGCCGAAGGGCGGCTTTCCGAAGTACACGACAAGCACAACCTCGCCTCGTCGAGCCCCGTGACCGACGGCCGGCGTGTCTACGCCTGGTTTGGCACCGGACAGCTCGTGGCGCTGGATCTGTCGGGCAAGCTCGTATGGTCTCGCCATCTGGGCCGCGAGTACGCGCCGTTCGACATCAACTGGGGGCACAGCAGCTCGCCGGTGCTCTTCAACGACTCGCTCATTCTGGTCTGCTATCACCTGCCCACCGCGTACTTGCTGAACCTCGACGCCACATCGGGCAAGACACGCTGGCGCGTCGAGCGCGGACGCGATATCCATTCATACAGCACACCGCTCGTCGTGCACACCTCTGGCGCGACTGAGTTGGTCGTCAACTCGAGCGAAGGCGTCAGCGGTCATGACGCCACGACCGGCCAACTGCTCTGGCACATACAGGAGCAGAATCGCTTTCCCATTCCGATGCCTGTGCTTCACGATGGCGTCATTTACACAACCCGCGGCTATCGCAGCGGTCCGTACATGGCGATTCGGCCGGGTGGTAAAGGCGATGTGAGCCGCAGTCACGTGCTCTGGCGAACAGAAACCGGCGCGCCGTACGTATCGTCGCTCGTCCATTACAACGGCCTGCTCTATATGGCCGGCGACGTCGGCGTGCTGAGCGCGATCGATGCCAAAACCGGTCAGCGCGTCTGGCAGGAACGCACCGGCGGCGTGTTCACGGCGTCGCCCGTGGCGGCCGATGGAAAGATCTATCTGCTGAGCGAAGACGGCCAGACGATTGTGCTGGCGGCCGGCAGTCAACCACGCGTCCTCGCGCGCAATCGCCTGAGCGCACGCCAGCTGGCGTCGCCGGCCGTGTCCGGCGGGCGGTTGTTCATTCGCACCGACGATGCAGTGATTGCTATTGGCCGGTAGCGCAGGCCTTCAGACCTGCCGGCATGTGGCAGGGCTAAAGCCCTGCGCTACTGTTTAGGTGGCAGCTGCGGTGGCCGCCCCGCACTTCGGGCAATAGTGGAAGAACACGTTCCGCCGTGTCTGGCAGGTGACACAGGAGTCGAACAGCTTCAGCCCGCAGTGCACGCAGAAGTCGGGCTTCACGTCACCCGTTGTCGCCAGCGCGCGCTCGCACGCCGGGCATACATTGGAAGCCAGCTTTTTCAGCGCGTCATCGGGGGGCAGCGACTGCCGGCGCTCGGTTTCGGTCTGCCGCTCGATCTCCTGACGCTTCGCCATGTAATTGCGCATGGCTTTGACGATGTAATGCGCGGCGATGGCGGTCAGCACGATGCCAACTCCGTATCGCACGTAGCCGCCGTAACTCGGCAAGTACGGCACGAGCTCGACAAAAAACGTGAAGACCGCGAAGAGCACGAAGCCGCGCATCAACGGCCAGTAATCGCTTTTTCGCTTCTTCGCGATGAGCCACGCAGCCACGAGCAGCAGGGGCAACGTCAGCAACAGCCGCGCACCGAACACACGCAACTCCTGACGGAATATTGCAGAGCGGTAGGCGCTCTCGGCCGTCTCCAGCAGCGTCGCGATCGTTCGCTCGCGCGTCGCGAGCGTCTGACGAACATCGAGCAGTTCCTTGTCGAGCCGTTCGACGTCCGCCTGCGCAACGCGCTCGCTGGCTTTCAGTTTGTCGAGCTCGCGTGTGCGTGCCAGCACTTCAGGATCCTGAGAAGGATCGGTCGTCGCCGTCCGCGTCTGAATCCAATTCGTGTAACTCGAGCGCGCGGATTGATACGCGTTCGAGACCGCACTGAAGGCCAGGCCGGCCTGTTCGCGCTGGTCGCCGATATCTCGCTCGCGCGGCCGCAGCGTTTGAATATCGCCCTGGGCTGCCGAGAGCGCCGTCTGGTCGGCAAACTGCTCGATCGTGAGCCGCGTTTCGAGGCGCGGCAGGTCGGCAATCAGCTGCCCGCCGAGTCCGATCAGAAAGCCGGCAAAGACCAGCGACACGGCCCACATGAGAAAGCGAAACAGCCTCTCTGGGACGCGAAGACTCTTGAGCATGATCTCTTTATCGGAAGCCGCCGGGCCGCCCGTTACGGGATGCGAGTCAGCGAGCGCATGAAGAATTCACCATCACAGTCGGCGATGGTCTCGCGGCATTTGATCGACACCTCTCTGGGGAATCCGAGCGTGGTGTCGTAGCTCACCGTGACCTTCGTTGTCATATTGTTCTGCGACGAGGCCGCAGACTCGATGAGCGCAAACAATTCAGGCACGGGCCGCCATCCGCCAGGCTGTGACGAGATACCAGAGGGTAGCGGCTCGACCGGATCGGCCGCGACGACGCTGTTGCCACGTACCGTGAGCCGGGTCCAGAAATGCAGGTGAGGCGGGCAGAAACACATCTGACGGCTTTCGACTGTGTAGCTCGTGATTCCGGTCGACTCCCATCGCGCGCGCGCCTGGAGAAATGCAGCGCGATCGAATTCCTTCACGTCGGATGGACCCATTCCGCCGCTGCAGGCCACAGACAGGACGACGACCGCGAAGCACAACCTGCGCATCACTTTCCTATCGCAACGAGACTCCGATCCGTCCGGATATACCAGCGTCCGTCCACGAGCGCCGGCGACGCGAGCGTGGCCTCGCCGATTCGATTTGTTCGCAGCAGCTCGAACGCCGGTCCATCTCGCAACACGAATGTCTCACCCTGATCGTTGGTGAAGAAGATCTTGCCGTCGACTGCGACGGGTGATGCCGAGAAGCCTTCGCGCTGCGCGACGCCCAATCGCCCCTGCCACAAAACCTTTCCCGTCGCCGCCTCGAACGACGTGACGACGCTCGCCATGTCGTTCACCGTGTAGAGCCTATCGCCGGAAATCACCGGCGATGGCACAAACGGTGAGCCTTTCGGGCTCATCCATGCCAGGTGTGTGCGCGTGACGTTGCCTCGCCCGCCGGGACGAATGGCCAGCGTGGGCCCGACTCGGCCGGAAGAAGCGAATACGAGGCCGAGGCCGACAACAGGTGTCGGAATCACTTCGAACGAATTGCCGTCGCAGACCCAGAGCTCGCGACCGGTCTCCGGATCGTACGCCGTCACCGCTGCCTGACTGCTGACGATGATCTCGTCGCGCGTACCCACGCGCACCGCAATCGGTGTGCCCCAGCCGACGGACGCGCGCCGCGGTGTGCGCCATACCTGTTTGCCTGTAGGCGCGTCGAACGCGGCAACAAACGATCCGCCGTCGAAATCCTGAAACAGGATGATGCGGTTCTTGTAAAGCAGGGGTGAGCCGGCAGACCCGTGGTAGTTGTCGACATCCCCGAGATCCTGATGCCAGACGAGCTTGCCGTTGAAGTCGAACGCGGCAAGCCCTCGGCTGCCGAAGAAGGCGTAAATCAGTTTGCCGTCAGTTGACGGCGTGGCCGACGCGTGACCGTTCTTCTGATGCGCGCGGCCCGTCCGGCCATCTGGGGCAAACCCTTCCCATAACTGCGTTCCGTCAGATCGCCGGAACGCAATCAGCGAAACGCGGCGTCCGTAGTCGTGCGCGGCCGTCAGAAAGATGCGATCGCCCCACACGATTGGCGATGAGTTGCCGCGACCCGGTACCGCTTTTTTCCACAGCACGTTTTCTGTCGCAGACCATGAATCCGGATAAGTGCCAGTCGCAAAGCCCTGCCCCGAAGGGCCGCGCCATACCGGCCAGTATTTCGCACCCTCGCCCTCGACGGCGACCATCCGCACATCTGAAGGCTGAGCCGTCATCAATCCGCTTGAAACGGTCAGGCTCGCCATCGCCACGCCGATCCGGATGCACGCACGCACCATTTATTTGCCCTCGAGTGGAAGGTTCAATTCCTTCCATCTTTTCATGTGACCCGTGAGGTACATGACTCGGGTGAATCCCCACCCCTTCAGGACCGAACCTGCGACATACGCGCGAGGCCCATGTCCGCAGTAAACCACCACAGTTGCATCACGCGCAACCGGCAATTCGCGCCACCGTGACGCCATTTGCCAGAACGGGATGTGAATGGCGCCAGGCACGTGCCCCTCTTCGAACTCTAGCTTCGATCGCACGTCAACCGTACACGGCGCTGTGCCCGCTACGATCTGCGCGGCAAGGCCCTCTGGTGAAATTGCGCCCATCAATCCTCAGCCCTTAGCCCTTAGTTGCCCTTAGCCCTCGATCAAAAAGCGTCTGGCCTTCAACTCGAATCGTGGCAGCGTCCCCGCATCAACCACGTGCAGGGGCACGGTGAGGCCGAGGGCCTCGCGAAGAGCGGCAGCCAACCGCCCCTCGACATTCGACGCGCCGTCTACGCCGGGCACCAGCTCGATTTCGAGAGAGATCTCGCGCAAGGAGCTGCGGGTGGCGACGGTTGCGCGATATTCGGCCACTTCGTGGAAGCGCCGGACGACCGATTCAACGGCAGTCGGATACACGTTGACGCCACGCACGCTCACCATATCGTCGACACGCGAGAGAATGCCGCCTTCCAGACATGCAAACGTCCGTCCACATTGGCAGGGTTCGGAACGGCGCACGACGATGTCCCCGGTCCGGTAACGAATCAGCGGACTCGAGGCCCGACCGAGATTCGTGACGACGAGCTCACCTCGCTCGCCATCCGCAACGGCATCGCCGGATCCAGGCGCGAGGATTTCGCAGATGAACTCAGCTTCATTCAGATGAAGCGCGCCTGGCGTCTCCCAGCATTCGAAGCTGATCGGACCCACCTCTGTGAGGCCGTGATGATCGATGACGCGGGCGCCCCAGCCACGCTCGATGTGCGCGCGCGTCGACACAATGCTGCCGCCGGCCTCGCCTGCCACAATCAGCACGCGGACGGAGCTCGCGGAGAGATCCGGCTTGCCCTGCACCTGGCCGGCGACCTCGAGCAGGCGCAGCGCGTAGGTAGGTGTGCAGCAGATGACCGTTGGCTTCACCACCTCGATGAGCGCCAGACGCGCCTGGCTGGACATGCCGCCGGCCGGAATGCAATGCGCCCCGATTTGACAGCCGGCCTCGAAAGCGGTCCAGAAGCCGAGGAACGGGCCGAACGAGAACGGAAAGAAAATCCGGTCGTGCGCGTCAACGCGTGCGCCGTCGTACACGGCCTTCCAACAATCGAGCATCCATTGCCAGCTTTCGTTCGTGTCGAGCCAGCGCAACGGACGTCCCGTCGTCGATGAGGTCTGGTTGTAGCGCGTGTAGTGCTCGATGGCGTCAGTGAGATTCGTGCCCCAGGGCGCGACGCTTTCCTGATCGGCCGCCAGCTCCTGCTTGGTGGTGAACGGCAATCGCAAGAGATCGCGGGGAAACGTCAGCGACGCTGGAGCGACGCCGGCCGCGTCGAGCTTGTGCGTGTAAAAAGGATTGCGGCCGTAGATCCGGTGAAGCAGCTGCGACAGTCTGCTTGCCTGGGCCTGGACGAGAGTCCCGCGGTCAGTGCGCCCGGACGCCAGCAAGATCTTCGACCTCTCTTGATCCGCGCCAGGCCCATTCGAACAATGGTCCAGCCGCCATCGTCGTCACGAGCGTCATGACCACCATGACGGTAAACAACGTCGGTGTGATCACCCCGCGCTCGAGACCGATGTTCAGCATGATGAGCTCCATCAGGCCGCGAGCGTTCATGAGCGCACCTATCGCCATCGCTTCGCCGTTCGCACGCCCGGTCAATCGCGCCGCGCCCCAGCAAGCGACGGCCTTTCCTATCGACGCAATGAGAATCACGACGATCGAGACCATCAGCAGCTCGCTCGACCACAGCAGACTGAGGCGAGTCGACAGCCCCGAGTACGCGAAGAACAGCGGGACGAGCACCGTGGCCGCGATCGTCTCGATCCGGCGACTGAATGCCTGTATCAGAGGAACCCTCGCAACGAGCGCACCCGCCAGGAATGCGGCAAAGATCGCATGCGAGCCGATAAAACCCATGACGTCGAAATTAGGGTTGAGACTGACGAGCACGATGGCGAGCAGGCACCACGCGATCGCGTCATCGGTCGCTCCAGCCGCGAGCGCCAGGGTGCCAAGCGCGGTTCCCGCGATGCCGCGCTCCTGAATGATGCGCGCCAGCACTGGAAATGCCGTCACCGCCATCGCCGCGCCGAGATAAAGCATGCTGACGGCCTGCGACACGTTCGGTGCGAAGAACCGCCCGTCGCGATGAAAGAGTGCCGCGAGCGCAGCGCCAAGCACGAAGGGCACGATAACGCCGGCGACCGAGATCAGCATCGCGCTGCGGTACGCGTGACGGATGACGCTCGTCTGCACATGTGTGCCGACGACAAACATGTAGAGCACAAGGCCGATCTTGCTGACAGTCGAGAGCAGACCAAGAGACGCGGGCGGAAACAACGCGGTCTGGACCGACGGCGCCAGCAGACCGAGAAGTGACGGACCGAGCAGGATTCCGGCAATCATCTCGCCGATCACCTTCGGTTGCCCGATGCGGGCCATCAGACCACCGGCGATCCGGCAGGCGAGCAGGATGACAGCCACTTGCGCGAGAAACTGGAGCGCGAGCTGTGGCATCGACATCAGCGTGCCACCTGAAACAGCGAATCAATCTCCGGCGGCATGTCGACAGAACGCATCGGCTCGTTCGGGGCCTTGCTGACGCACTTGATCGTCATCCTGCCGGTCGCAATACGATCGTTGCCTTTCGTGATGATGCCTTCGTAGCCAATCGTGCGCGCGTCCTTGGCGACGATCCGCAGGTGCACCTCGAACTCGTCTTCGAATCTCAGCGGCCGATGGAACTCGAACGAGGCCGCGACCCGGGGCCACGCGACACCCAAGCCACCGGCAATGCTGAAACCCGCCTCGCGCCACATCGCGTGCTCCGCTTCTTCGAGATAGCGGAAGAACCAGCTGAAGTGAACGATCCCCGCCATATCGGTCTCGTAGAACTGCACCCGCCGCTTGAGCCGGTATTCAGAAGGCATCTATTTGTCGCCGCCCTCACACATGATTCGCCGCGTCAGACCAGCGGAAGCACTTCGACGATATCGCCGATCTTCACGCCGTTTCGAATCATCTCGGTGCGACGTCCGTACAGCGTTTTTGGCTCGCGCATCCAGAAAACACCCATCATCTCGGGATTAGGCTTGACCGACAGAAACAATCGTGGACGACTCTGGTACGGGACGCCACTATCGCGAAGGAGGCGGCCGAGCGGCACGTCGTTCTTGAGGATCTGCCGTCGTATGCGATCGGGGAACGCCGTGAGCTTGATGCGAATCGCACCCATCTCCACCGGCCGGCCCGTGTACTCCTGCGCGAGCAGCACACGCCGGAAGTACCAAGGTCCCAGGGCAAACGTCGACAGCGGCCGCAACGAGACACGCCCCCCGAAGTGGCGCTCGAGCGTGAGCGTCATGTCGATCTCGTGAACGAGCAGCGATCGATACGGCAACGGAATGTCGCCCGGATCGATGGCCTTCACGCGGGGAAGCTCGACGCCCGATCGCGCGTAGACAAAATCGAGCGGAAAGAGCATTCCGCCCTTCGTCGAGCTCAGGCTCCGAGCCTGCAGCGGGGCATTCGACGCGACGCGCCTACGTGTACCGGATGCCCGCATGCTTCGGCTGGAAGAACCGTGGAAGGAGTGAGTCGACACGCAGGAGACCCGCCCGCGTCAGCGACACGATGTCGGGGTTTGCTTCGGCGAGATATCCGCCTTCGCCGAGCGAGCTGATCGGCTGTTCGAACCGGCGAAGAATGTCGACGCCGTACTTCTCCGAAAAATACGACGGGCGGATGCGCCCGAGCTTCAGCTGCAGCACAAGCTCGCGGATGAGCCGCTCGTCGGGATCGGGCCGGTACCCTCGGCTCAACGGCAGCCGCCCTTCGCGGATTTTCGCGCTGTAGGTTTCCCACTTGTCGAAGTTCTGCATGTGCACGCCGTTGATGTGGCCGAACGAGGCCACACCGAGGCCGGCCAAATCGGCGCCCTGCCACAGCCGATCGCGATACACGAACTTCGTCCGCGCGGGATCCCTGACGGCCGTGTAGGCGCTGCCGATGGTGTACCCGGCCCTCTGCAGCGCGTTGAATGCCTCGTCGACCCACTGCCGCTTGGTCGACCAGCTCGCGACGTGTTCGGCGAAGCGGCCGGTTCCTTTCATCACGTCACTGCTGATCGTCGTATTGAACGGCAGCTCCATCTGATAGATGGTCACGCTGTCGGGCGCGAGCTCGATGGTTTTCTCGACACACCGCACCCAGTTTTCGTCTGTCTCGCCGAGCATGCCTGCAATCAAGTCGATGTTGACCTGCGGAAATTCGAGCGATTGGGCAAACTGATACGCCCTGAAAATCTCCGCCGATCGATGCGCTCGACCGTTCAGCTCGAGGATCTGATCGTCGAAGTTCTCGATTCCCAGGCTGAGCCGCGTCACGCCCAGGTCGCGAATGGCCGCGAGCTTCGGCTCGGTGAGCGTGCCGGGCTCGCACTCGAAGGTGATCTCTTCGGCCGTCTTCCAGAGCGTGACCGCTGTGAGCCGCTGGACGAGTCCAGTGAGCTGCCGCACCGAGAGAAACGATGGCGTGCCGCCACCGAAATACACGAAATTGAGCGGCCTGCCGCTTATCGCAGGGTAGGTGCTATACAGCTCCCACTCGCGCGCCATCACGTCGAGGTATTCTTCAACCTCCTGCGCATTCTTGTCGGTGTAAACACGGAAGTAGCAGAAGTGGCAGCGCTTTCTGCAGAAGGGCACGTGCAGGTACATGCCCAGAGGCACGGGATCGTCGATCGTCGATCGGCCATCGTCGATCGTCGATCGTCGATCGTCCATCGTCGAGACGATGGACGATGGACGATGGACGATCGACGATGCGGGCGATGACAACGCCGGCAACACGTCGCGATCGACGGCGTCCGCCGTCCAGACCGAAAACGGCGGATAGTTGGCGACGAAGTAGCTGCCGACCTCTGTTTCGTCGACCGCCGTTCCGCGAGTGTCACCCATGGTTGAAGTATCTCAAACGGGGTCAGACCCCGTTTTGGCCCCTAATTCAACGTCCACAGTGCCAGCGTGTCGACATCCTTCACGAAAATCCGGTTGCCGGAGATGACCGGAGCCGCCCACGTTGCGCTTGTTGCTACGGTATACGTCTTGACCGGCACAAACGCTGCACCTGGCGTTGCTTTGCCGACCATCAGCGTCCCATCGTCTTTGAGGACAAAGAGCAGATCGCCCGAGCGTGTAATCGCCGCGTTGCCGCCCTGACGGGGCTCCGACGCCCACAGCGTCGTACCGCTCTTCGCATCGGCCCAGAAGAACTGGCCGCTGTTGAGCGGCGACATGGAAAAGAGCGCGTCGCCGATGAGCACGGCGTTACTGAACGACATCGACAGCTGCGGGTTTTCCCACGCCATGTCGGCCACCCATTTGCCGCCTTTGTTGGCGATGATGTACGCCGTGAGCGGCTTTCCCTGTCCCGACACGATTACGGTGTTGCCGCCATACACGAGGGGCGTGATCGAGTTGGTCGTCGAGCGCGCTTCGAACGGCACGCTCCAGAGAAGCTCGCCGTTGGCGGGATTCACGCCAATGAAGTTCTTCTGTGAAAAGAGCATCAAATGGCGCGCGCCACCGATTTCAGCGATGATCGGCGAGCCATAAGCCGGGCCGTCACCTTTCCATTCCCAGATAACTTTGCCGGTTGCCGGATCGAACGCCGTCAGCGCGCCGTCGTTGTGGCCGCCCACGTGCAGGATCATCTGTCCGCGATCGACGAGCGGTGACATCGCGGTGTGGAAGTTCGGTTGAACCGGCCCGGCCGGTTTTTGCCAAAGCTCCTTGCCGCTCGCAGCATCCCATGCCGTCACGATGCTGCTCATGCCAAGGGTGAACAGACGGCCATCGGCAAATGTCGGCGTCGATTTCGGACCCGGCCCATGACGCTTCGCCCCGGAATTCATCGTGAACGGCGCCGCGTAGCTTCGCTCCCAAATCACCTTACCGCTGGTGGCGTCGATCGCGCGCAGAACTTCGTTCTCTGCCTGGCGCGAGAACTGATACACGCGATTGCCGACCACAATGGGCGTGGAATAGCCCTCGCCCACTGTGACCTTCCAACGCTGGTTCAGCGTGTCGGGCCACTGCTTCGGCTCCGCAAATGCGGCCAGCGTGCCGTCGCGTCTCGGGCCGCGCCACTGGGGCCAGTCGGGGCCGGCATTCTGCGCGGTGATTACGGCCGTGAACCCGGCTAGCAGGACAGTTCCAACTATCAAGCCACGTGATGTGTTCATAATCGTCCTCATTCCGTACGCAAAGCAGATAACAACGGTGCGCGAAGAGCGGCGGCTGTCGCGCCGAGCGATGCCAGCAGTCCTGTTCCTAACACGCCCAGCAGCAGAAGGGCCAGCGTTTCAGCCGGCAGACGCCCGCCGCGATCGAGAAACATCGGCGCAATCGCCACAAGGGCGCACGACGTGCCGACGACCAGCCCGCTGACGAGCATCCACACGTTCTCGGCAACGACCATCGCAAAGAAATCAGATTGCGTATATCCGAGCGCGCGCAGTAGCGCCAGCTCTCGACGCCGTTCGAGCACGTTTCGAAGCAGGATCGCGCCAAGCCCGAGCGTGCCCAGAACCAGCCCCAACCCGCCAAGCATCTGAAAGGTCGAGAGATAAGTATATTCAACGCGATGGAACCCCGCGAGGCGTTCCGTGGTCGAGGCGGCGTCGATGCCGAAATCCGACAATCTGGACTCCAATAATTTCGTCACATCCCCTGTTTGCCCGAGGGGCGCATCGGCGAGGAAGAACCGGTAGCCCTCCCATTCGGGGAACGTAGCCACGAAGCGTTGCTCGGCCATCACCAGTTCGCCCTGAAAGATGCTGTCCGACAGAGCGGCGACAAGGCGGAGTCGCACTGGACGCTCCGACGAACCCGGCAGCACGATCTCGTCACCGAGCTGCATGTGCAGGACGTAGGTCATCGAGTTCGCATCGGTCATGACGGGAATCGCGCCGTCGGCCACCTGGCGATTGAGCAGCAGCCATGGATTGGCGCGCTCTTCAGCCGATTCGGCGAGCGAACTGTGAAACGCAAACCGACCCGCGTTGATGAAATCCTGCGTCGCTCCGAGAATGCGAGGGTTCTTCGGCTGATAGAGATTCAGGCAGCTCGTGTCGTCGCCCGGGCGCAGGCGAAATCGATCGAAGCGGACGCCTTGCAGAACGCCCGCGGCCGGTAGATTCAACTCGTCGCGGCCCGCGGGGCTGTTGAGATCGTGGACGATCGGCAGCAACGTCTCCATGAGCAGCGGATAACCGCCGCCACCGGAGTGGCGATCGACGGGCGTCTCAGAATCGTCGCGCTTGAATGCCTCAACGGCGACGATGACGAAGGTGGCGAAGGCAATGAGGGCGATACAGAGCACGCTTCGGGCCGGCCGGTGCGCGGTGTTTCGCCAACCCAGCCGCCAGACGGCCCACAGCCCATGGCCGTGAAGCACGCCCCACCGTCCGCGCCGCAGCCACGCGGCGGCAAGAGACAGCATGGCAATCAGCGAGAGCGCGCCTGCCCCGAAGAAACCGGCCACGCGGGGAACGACACCGGCTACCGTGCCCAGAAGCAGCGCAATCACGATCGCGCCAGCGGCAATCGCCGCGAAAAGCGATCCACTCGAATTTTCGATTTTCGTAAAAAGAGGGTCTGACCCCTTCAGAAGGGATCGTGTTGATGCGGACGCGAGCGCTCGCAGCGACCACCAGATTGAGGCGACCGCCACCAGCACGACCGCGCCAGCACCCGCGATGAGCGAGAGCGGATCAACGTGCAGCTGCAACGCCGTTGTGCCCACGGCATCGACCCACCAGGTGCGAAGCCCGAGCATGATCAGCGAGCTGTACGCGATCGCGCCCACGATACCGAGAAGCCCCCCGGCAATCGAGAGCACCAGCGCCTCGCCCACGAACAGCCTTCGAATGGCGGCAGGATCCAGTCCAAGCGCCTGAAGCAGTCCCACCTCCCGCAGACGCTGTTCGACTCCGAGATTGAAGAACAAACCCGCCAGCATCAGCGCCGAGACAACGAGGAACGTACTGAAGTAGGTGAAATATTCGCCAAAATCGGTGGCGCCGGTCGAGGCGGCCAGGCTCTGCGCACGAACATCGTAGACGGAAAAACCCATCGCCAACGGATCGAGCTCCTGTCGCAGCGCCTTCTCATAGCTGTCGCGTGCCTGAAGCAACGGCATCCCTTTCGGTGGCATCAGACGCAGCGCGGTGACCGCCCCGTGACGACTGCGCCACAGTTGCTGCCCGCGCTCGATCGGAATGAACGCCTTTGGGGTCGCGCGATATTGTTTCCAATATTCTTCGTCGATAGGACGTACTCGCTTGAGATCGATCGGGAATGGAGGATCCCAATCGGCAACGCGATCGGAATCGGTAATACCGGGATACTCCGGAACGAGATCGCGGTCGGCGGCGGTACCGGCCATCGGCAACGTCCGCGCCACACGGAAATCGGACGTTCGCGTGACGAGCCGTCCTTCGGTTTCCCACACGTAGTACTCGAGCGTGATCGGATCACCGTCCCGAACCTGCAGATCTTTGGCGGCCCATTCGTTGAGATAGATGGCACCGGGTTGCTGTGTTTCGGCGTCTGAAGCGGACCAGCCAAACACGCGTGTATCGATCGCCGTAATCGTGGAGTACGGCACCTCTCGGTCGCCCGAGCGAATCGAGTTGGCGAGATAGGTGAGCGTCGGAATGACCACCATCCCCAAACGTTCGGCTGTGCCGGTTGCAATCGTCGCGAGCCGGTCGGCCAGCATGGTGCTGCGGCTCTCGACGGCCAGTACACCTTGTGCCTCAATTGCTCGCACTCGCAGACCAAAATCGTCGACGCCTGCCGCTACGTTCAGCGTTCTCTCCACTGCGACCGCGTCTTTACCGGCCGTCAGAATCGCGTTGGCGCGAGCCGGCTGATCGACAAGCGTCTGAATCCGGTTGAGCGGAACGAAGATGGCGCGAACGGCCCCCTGATGCAGGCTGAGCGAGAACTCGCCGAGATTCTCGCGCGCCAGCACCCCGCGCACAGTCAGCCGAACCGTTCGGCCGACGTCCTCCTTCCGGCCGTGCAGCGACTCGGTCGGAATGGCGGACGAGTGTTCGACGCGAAGCACGACCGACTGCCCCGCATCCACGTCGAGCTCAGCGGCCAGCGCCTCGCTGACGAGCGCGTCGTTGCGCTCAGGCGCTTTCACGCCGCCAACGCGATGGAACTGAAAAAATCGATCATCAACCGCGTATACCTGCACACGCGACGCCCGCCGTCCGCTGTCCTGCGCCGAGACGAAGCCCTCCATCGCGACGAGTGGAACGGCCTCGCCGAACGCCTTCGCGAGCTCCTCGCGGAAAAACCCCTGTGCAAGCACGACATGATCGGTGCGGCCCAGCCGCTCCAGGACGAGATCGCGCAGGCTCGCGCGCACCGACACGCCCACCATGAGGGCGCCCGCCAGCACTGCGACCGCAATGGCGACGCCGGCCACGACGGCCAGGTTCGTACGCCAGTAGTAGCGCAGGCTGCGATTTCGAAGGGTGGTTGCAGTCACGGTTTTACGTCGCGGGGCCCCACCCCGTCGACCTGTGCTTGCAACAACGATCTGCTTAGTGCGTTTTTGCACGCCACAACTCCGACGTCACGTAACACGCTGAAGCTTTCGATCGACCAGATCGAAGCGAGTTGGAAAGCGGGCAGCAAGCTCGGTGCTATGAGTCACGACGATCAGAATGGCGTTCTGCTTTTTCTGCAGCTCGAAGAGGAGCGAGGCAACGGTCTCGGCCGACGCCCGATCGAGATTGCCCGTCGGCTCGTCGCACAGGAGCAGCCGCGGACGGCGGACGAGCGCGCGCGCCAGCGCGACGCGCTGCTTTTCGCCTCCAGACAATTGACCTGGCAGATGGGTCACGCGATGGCCGAGGCCCACCTGATCGACAAGGGCCCGGGCATGTGTATCGATGCCGGAATCGGCCTGGCCGACGAGTGTGGGTACAAGCACGTTCTCGAGCACGTTGCATTGTGGCAGCAGGCAATGATCCTGGAACACGAACCCGATTTCCTGGTTGCGAAACGCCGCGAGATCTTTCGGAGTGAGAGCGAACGGGTTCCTGCCGTCCAGCGTGACCGTTCCGATCGTGGGTGGCTCGAGTGCACCAAGAATGTAGAGGAGCGTGCTCTTGCCGCTGCCCGATGGGCCCATGACGGCAACCGCATCGCCGGGCGCGAGCGACAGCGACACGTCAGCCAGCACGGGCACGTCGCCCAGCGGCGATGGATACGACTTCCCCACGCCGCTGACAGCTAACATCGGTAAACCTCGAGCATTCGATCGGCCGAACGCGCGATGCTGTAGTGCTGACGCACGCCCTCGAAGCCGTTTCGACCGAGCCGCGCACGCTCAGATGGATTCTTCCAGAGTTGGTGGATACCCGCAGCCAGACTCTGTGGATCGTGCGGCTCGACGAGAATCCCGCCTGATGTCTTGGCGATCATTTCTGGAAACGCGCCGTGTCTGGGTTGCACAACCGCGACGCCAGACGCCATCGCCTCGAGCAGAAACAACCCCTTGGGCTCAACATAGACGGTGGGAACCGAAAAGACGTCGAGACCGCTGAGAAACTCGATCTTCTGATTGCGATCCAGCGCACCTCGATATTGAAACTCTTCGCCAAAGCCGGCGTTCTCCAGCCGGCGTTGTCCCTCCTTCAGATAGGTCTGCTGGTCGGGCGCGAGGTAGCCGCCGACCTCCAGGCGGGCACGGTCGACGCCCGGCATCTGCCGGAATCGCACGTACGCTTCGCACAGCCCAGCCAGGCCCTTCTCGGGCGCAATTCTCGCGAAATAGCCGACCGTGAACGGACGATCCGGCGGCGGATCGCGCCTCCGTTCGAATCCCTGAACGTTGATTCCCAGCGGCACGACGTCGATCTTCTCCCGTGGTATCGACAGATACTTCGCCATGAAATCGGCGTAGTACTCGCTGATCGACGTGAAGCGATCGATCGCAGCAGCATTCTGCCGGATGAGCTCGAGCGATTCGGTGCGATGTTGTTGGCTGAGCCCGTCGAGAAACAGATCTTCGCCGGTCAACGTGCAATGGATTGGGCGCTTCAGCTCGCGGCGCAGCGGTGGGGCCAGGCTCGAAAGCAAAGCGTTTGGCAATTGCACGACGTCGGGCGGTGGCTCCTCGGTGAGCCACTCGAGCATCTTCTTGAACTCCTTCCGCTGAAACCCGTCTTCGCCTTTGAGCATCGAAATCGTCATCTCACCGAGCGATCGCGGATTGGTGGAAATGGATCCCGACGAGGCCGCCTTGATGAGCCATGGGGCATCGAGCAGTTTGTCGAGGATGCGCGGCGCCCGCCGAAAGAAGTCCGCGCGCTGTTGCAGGTAAACGCTGATACCGCCGAAAAAGACACGCTCTTCGCTGACATTGGGTTCGTCCGTCAGCGTGGGCGTGTAAAGCGGAACGAGCACCACGTCGTGTCCACGCGATTTCAGTTCGGCCGCGAGCGCGTTGTCTCTGAGGCAGCTGCCGCAATACATCCCAGCTGCACCCGCCGTCATGAAGAGGATCTTCATTCTTGAGCGCGGGGCCCTAACACCCGCTCCCGCTCGCCGCGTTCTGTCACACGACCGCCGTCTGGAGGGCGCGGGGCCGGTAGAGGAAATCGACGATGTTCCCTTCGTGCGGCTGGAGCCAGTTGAGCCGGATGGTGGGCACTGGGCCGAGATTCAGGCGATCGATATGGGTGGCGTCGAGGAACGCCCGCCGCAGCTCTGGCTTTTCCGTCACGGCCGAGCACACGAGCGTCGGTCCCATCGCATCCAGCAGCTTCGACTCCGGACACTCGACCACGGTGACAAACGGGAACATGTACTCCTTCGACGCGATCGCCGCTTCGGCTGATTCGCAGTGCACGACCGTGGGCAGCAGGTATTCGGCTTTACCGTTCTTGACCACACGCGCCGTGTCGCGATACTTCGCCGTGTAGTCGGTCACGCCAGGCTGCTTGAGATCGACGTCGATCGACTGCGAGATGGCATCCGCCATCCCCGGAACCGTAAACGCCGCCAGGCTCGCGTTCGGATCGTCAGGCGGCAGCGCCTGTAGGGACGCGAACCGCCGTGCCAGGGCATCGGCGATCTCGCGACTGTGACGGCTGACCCAGATGCCGGAACAGTTGATGCAACCCCGGCCGCTGTTCAGGAACACGCTGTCGGCCATCATGTCGAGGTAGCGTTCCCAGTCGTCAACACAGTCGTCACCGAACACAATCTTCGAGAATCCCGGCCCATGCACTTGCACCCGCGGATTGCCCTTGTAGCGCTCGACGGTCGGCGTGCCTCCGAAGATGAGGCTGCGGCCGCACGCCGCCACCACGGCCGCGCCAACTTCGGCTTCGCCCGGATAAATTGATATCGCCTCGCGCGGGATCCCTGCCTGGAAGAACGATTCGGCCACCCGATACGGCGTCCACGGCTCCTGCGGTCCCGGCTTCAACACGAGACCGATCTGCATAGGAATGATCGGGAGCCACAAGGTGTGCACACCAGGCGAATTCGAAGGAAGCACGAGCCCGAGCACCGGGCTCTGTGCCTGATAGCTAATCGGTACCCCATTCTCTTCACCGTAGCCCGTCGTCAGCACGTTGAGATCGAGACCGCGCGTGAGCGATCGAAGAATGTTGCCCATCTCGCTGAGCACGAACTGATTCTTCTTCATGTTTGCGCGGCACAACGCCTCGGGGAGACCCGTGCTGGCCGACTGCTGCCTGGCGAAGTCGTCAGGCGTCTGCGATCCATCGCCCAGTGGCAATTCGGCGTTCATGTAGAGATCGCCGGCGGTCTTCATACGCGCAATCAGCTCGGCAATCGGAATCCGCCGCAGTGCGTCGCGTGCGGCAGACGCCTTGCGCATGTCGCGCTGGATGAGGCCGGCATTTGCACGTCCGACCCTGGCGATCGGCTCGCCAGTGAGGAAGTGCTTGACCTCATCGACGTCCATGCTCGAATACGGCTGTCCCCAACGGAGAACGGGAATAGTGACCATAGGGTTTAAAGGTTAAGGTCCAAGGTTCCAAAGGGTTCCCAAGGTTCCAGGAGTTCCGGTTCCAAGGTTCCGGTTCCGACGGTTCCGGTTCCAAGGTTCCGGTTCCGACGGTTCGGGTTCCAGAGGTTCCCGTTCCCGAGGTTCCGTTCCAGTCGTTCCCATTCCAAAGGTTCTGGTCCTCGAACCAAGAACCCGGAACCAGATCCCTGAGAACCAGAACCTTAGGAACCGGAACCCCTAGGAACCCCCTAGGAACCAGCTCAGTACACGCCAACCGTGGTCGTCGCAGCAAAGCCCCTAAACGGTCTGACTCCGCTGACCCCATCCCACGGGTACTTCTCATGCGGATGTTCGCGCTCGCCTTCATCGCGCTCGAGGAAGCCGGGCACGAAAAACTCCTTCGTCAGCGTCGTCAGCTTCACCCGCCCGGTCTGCCCGTAGTCCACAAGCTTTGACGAGTCGTCGAAATCCACGACTTCGATGACCGCCCGCGGCTGCGGGGCGTGATAGGTGATCTTATAGTTGTTTTCGGGACCGGTGGGCGCGCTTGCCGCGAGGCCCATGAGCGTGTTGCCGTAGGTCGGCGTCATGTACGCGCCGTCGAGCAGTTCTTCATGCGCAAACCGGTTCCACTGCGGCGTGAACTCGGTGCCGCCGGAGAAAATGCCAGTGATGCCCGCCTTGCGAATCGTCGTGCCCATCGATTCAAGACGCAGTGCCAGCGCCTCGAACAGTTTCGGCGTCGTGAACATGCAGCGGATGTCGTGGCCGGCCTGCAGCACCGAGACCGCCTGATCGATGACGTGTCCCTTGTAGGCCTCGAGGTGCTCCATCCACCCTTTCTTGATGAGCTTGATAACCCATCGAGGATCCAGATCGACGCAGAATGAAATGCCGCCACGATATTGGGCGAGATGCTCCACCGCCAGACGAAGACGTCGCGGACCTGATGGCCCAAGCATCAGCCAGTTCGATCCTTTCGGAAAGTGCTCGTCAGGAAGCGTCGCGCTGAAAAGCTCATAGTCGGTCCTGAAATCGTCGAATGCGACCCGCGTTTTCGGGATACCGGTCGTCCCTCCAGTTTCGAAGACGAACACGGGTTTGCCGTTGAAACCCTTGGGTATCCAACGTTGCACCGGGCCGCCACGAAGCCATTCGTCCTCGAACGAGGGAAAACGCGACAAATCGCTGAAGCCCCCGATTTCTTTTCGGGGATCCCAGCCGAGCTGCCTCGCGTATTCCAGCCAGAACGGTGATCCGCTCGCCGGATCGAAATGCCAGTTGACGATCTCTCGCACATGGGCGTCGAGCGCAGCTGTCGCCTTCTCTACGTCGGACATAGGTGGGTAGTATATTCTCAAGCCTCGTGTACACCCCCGGCGAGAAAACATGACGAGATCCGTGGCGATCGCCGCCGTGGCATTCCTCTACGTAGTGCATCAGGACTTCTGGTTCTGGCGCGAGGCGCGGCCGCTCGTCTTCGGATTTCTGCCGATTGGTCTCTTCTATCACGCGGCGTTCACTGTGACGTCATCCGCTGTCCTCTGGCTGCTCGTGACGCTCGCCTGGCCCTCGCATCTCGAAGATCCGCCGGATGGCCGCCGCGACTAAGCCATGATTCCCGCCGTCGTCGTGTTCGCATATCTCGGTGTTGTCCTCTACATCGGCATCTTCGCCTTTCGCACCACACGGCAGTCGAGCGCCGAAGATTACTTCCTCGCGGGGCGTTCGCTCGGGCCGACGGTGTTTCTGCTGTCGTTGTTCGGCACCAACATGACGGCGTTCTCCATTCTCGGCGCATCAGGACACGCCTTCGCCAATGGCATCGTCACATTCGGCTTGATGGCCTCGTCATCTGCGCTCGTCATCCCGGTCTGCCTGTTTGCCATCGGCACTCGCCTGTGGGCACTCGGCAAGCGCAACGGCTTCATAACGCCGGTGCAGATGTTTCGCAACCGCTGGGAATGCCGTCACATCGGCACGGTCATCTTCGCGGTCCAGTCTGTTCTGCTGGTGCCGTACATCATCATCGCCGTCATGGGCGGCGGGACCGTGCTGCAGGCGATCACGAACGGGTACATCCCCTACTGGCTTGGCGGCGCGATTGTGTCGTCGGTCGTGATGGCGTACGTGTTTCTCGGCGGGATGCGCGGGACCGCCTGGGTCAACGCGCTCCAGACGACGCTGTTTCTGCTGTTCGGCACCATCGCGGTGTTCGTGATCGGCGGCGGCATGGGCGGATTCCGCGAAGCGATGGAAGCGCTGCTGGCATCACCGGCGACGTCGCCGTTGCTGACTCGCGAACGCGTGTCGCCGATGTATTTCTTCAGCTACACGTTCATCCCGCTCTCGTCGATCGCGTTTCCCCACATCTGCATCTTCTGCCTCACGGCGCGCAGCGTGACGTACTTCCGCCGGACGATTGTGCTCTACCCGATCTGCATGTTGCTGATCTGGCTGCCGTCAGTTTTCCTGGGTGTCGTCGCCAATCACGCCACGGCGGTGCCGGCGATACAAGCAAAGCTGGAAGCGCGCGCCCAACTCGCAACCCCGAATGCATCACTGACGCCGGACGAACGCGCGCGTCTGCGCGCGCAGGCCGCAGGCGACGACGTGATCCTGCGACTTGTCGATGGCTACGCACCACTGTGGCTGGCGGCCCTGCTGGGGGCCGCGGTGATGGCGGCCGTCATGGCGAGCGATTCGCAGATCCTGGCGCTGTCGACGATGTTCACGGAGGATATTTTTGCGTTCTACCAAGGTACGAAACGATTCGGTCACGGCATGCAGGTTCTGACCGGCCGTGTCTTCGTCGTGCTCGTGACGGTGGTCGCCTACCTCATCGCCCTGCGCATCCCGCAGTCGATCTTCGACGTCGCGACGCAGTATGCGTTTGCCGGCTACTCTGCGCTTGCACCGCTGCTCGTCGCGGCGTTGTTCTGGAAAAACAGCACACGATGGGGGGCGCTCGCAAGCACGTTGTGGACAGCCGCCGCTGTCGCTGCTGTTGCTGTCATCCAGACGAACATTCCGCCGCCTCCACCAGCCGCTTCTGTCGCTGTCTGGTCGATCGGCGACTCGACGATCGTGACGCGCGCAGCCACCGGAACGTTCGTGCTCGGATTTCTTCCCGTCGTGCCGATGACGATGATCTCGGCCGTGTTGATGATCGTTGTCTCCCTTGCGACGAAGGACTTCGCCAAGCCGAGCGAGGCGACGCTGCAACGTTATTTCGATCGGTAGGTTCCGGCGTGAGGATGAGTCGTCGCAGTGCAGGGTCTAACGGAGATGTTTGCAGAGTAATCACGCATGCAGGACGATCGAGGCCTACTTCGCGAGCTGATCGGAGACGGACGACCGCTGCTCTCGTTGACCGCTGTTGCGCTGTTGCTCTCCGGCGTGTTCGCAATCTTCCTGTCGTTCAGACGAGAGTTTCTGCCTCATGATGTGAGTTACCTGGGCATGTCGGCAGCAGAATTGTGCCGGTTCGCGGACTGCCGGGTTGTACGCTTCATGTTTCACGATCGCGTCGCTTTCGGGGGCACGCTCGTGGCCATCGCGGTGCTGTACTTTTGGCTCGCAGCCTTTCCCTTGTTGGCGGGAGCGGCGTGGGCGTGGTGGGCCTTCGTCGCGAGCACCGCGACCTTGGCGCTGTTGCCGACGTTCACGCTAGGACTGCTATATTCTCGACGGCTGGCAGGAGCGCGAGCCACCCCCTGGATCCGAACCGAGGAAATGAAGACCGCTGGTCTGCCCTTGCGGCTGGGCCGATGGGGACTGTTGACCACGGGTCTCAGCATAACGCTCGCGGGACTCGTGATTCTCTACCTCGGCTCGACTGAAGTGTTCGTCGCTGAAGATCTCGGCTTCATGGGCGTCACCCGCCAGATGCTGGATGACGTCAATCCCCGTCTCGTTCCGCTCATCGCCCAGGAAGGGTATGTGAATCCCCTTCATCTTGCTCCAGCGCTTGCAGGAGCGGCGCTGTTCGGTATCAGTATGGGATGTGAAATCATCGGTTCACCCACACGCAAGTCGCCCTGACCGAAGACGAGTCATCTTCCGTTAGAGTATTCCCGCCAATGACGGATCGGTCCCAGCCACGGTCTCTTTCCCACTACCGCGTCATCTCCAAGCTGGGCGCTGGCGGCATGGGCGAGGTCTATCTGGCCGAAGACGCACGCCTGAATCGCAGGGTCGCGATCAAGTTGCTGCGGGCGGAATTGACGCGCATGCGGAGAGCGTCCGCCGCTTCGTGCAAGAAGCCAAGGCCGCCTCGGCACTCAACCATCCCAACATCATCACCGTGCACGATATCGGGGAAAGCGACGATGGACGCTTCATCGTCATGGAGTTGGTGTCCGGCAAGACGCTGAGTTCGGTGCTGCGAACGCATCATCCCGTTTCGACGTTATTGCCCCTGTTCTCCCAGATGGCCAGAGCGCTGAGCGCCGCACATGCGGCGGGGATTACGCATCGCGATCTGAAGCCGCAAAACATCATGGTGCGCGAAGACGGCTACGTCAAAGTACTGGACTTCGGTTTGGCGCGACTGACGCCTCTTCATGGGGATGATGAAGCGACCCTTACGGGACACACGCTGCAGGGTCAGGTGATGGGGACAGTGAAGTACATGTCACCCGAACAAGCCCGTGGGGAAAGAGTTGGCCCTCCCTCCGACATCTTCTCCCTCGGCATCGTCTTCTACGAACTAGCCGCGGGGCGCTATCCCTTCGCCGCCGATACGACGGTGGGGTACCTGCACGCCATCACCTCGCAGACGCCTTTGCCGCTGAGCGGGACGCCAGGTGCCCTCGACGCGCTGATCACGCGGATGCTCGCCAAGGACGCCACGACCCGTCCGCCGGCCGACGAAGTGCACGCAGCACTCGCCGCGATGGAGCGGCATAGCACGGCTCCCACACCCGCGCCGACTCAGCCCGCCTCCCAGTCCATCGCCGTGCTGCCCTTTACCAACATGAGCGCGGAAAGGGACCAGGAGTACTTCGCAGATGGGTTGGCCGAGGAGATCATCAACTTGCTGGCACAGGTCTCCGGGCTGAAGGTGATCGCGCGCACATCGGCGTTTGCGTTCCGAGGCAAGGAACAAGACATACGCGGGATTGCCGAGATCCTCGGCGTGCGCACGATTTTGGAAGGCAGCGTACGGCGCGCAGGGACTCGAGTTCGCGTGATGGCTCAGCTGGTCAACGCGACGGACGGGTCTCATCTCTGGTCGCAACGCTTCGACCGCGAGTTGACCGATGTGTTCGCGGTGCAGGATGAGATCGCATCGGCAATTACCGCCGCGCTGAAGGTCACACTCACGGCGCAGTTCGGCGAGAGACGATACCAGCCCACGTTCGCCGCATACGAAGCGCTGTTGAAGGCCCGCCATCTTTTCAATCAGCTAAAACCGGAATCGATGGCTCGGGGCCTGGAGCACCTCGAGCAGGCGATCGCCCTCGATCCAGGATTTGCCACGCCCCACGCTGAACTCAGCCTGCAATACGGCGTCATGGCGGCGGCCGGCCTGCGGCCAGCTCACGAAGTCCAGCCGCTCGGCAAGGCAGCGGCCCAGCGGGCACTTGCCCTGGATCCAGGTCTTTTCGAAGCGCTCGCCAACCTAGGCAGGATCGCCGCCTTTTACGACTATGACTGGACCGAGGCCGGGCGGCTCTTCACATTGGCAATGGCGCGCGGTACGGCACCGCCCGCCATGCGCCAACTCTATGCCCTTTATTTGCTCCATACCGGGCGAACGGGCCGAGGCAATGAAGAGATGGCGCGCGCGCTGCAGGGAGATCCGCTGAACTCTTATTTCCGTGTGATCTTGTCGCTGGGCTTGCAGATCGCCGGCCAGGCGGCGGAAGCCGCCGCCGAATGCCAACGTGTCCTGGAAGTCGACGAGACCTACTTCTTAGCCTATTGGAGTCTTGCCTTGATCCACCTCGAGCGAGGAGCACTCGAAGAGTCGGCGCGTGCGGCCGAGAAGGCTCATTCGTTGGCGCCGTGGAGCTTGCTCGTTGCGGGTAATCTGGCTGGAGTGTTGACGCGTCGTGGGGAGGCGAGCCGCGCGGCTGCAGTCCTGCGAGAGTTGGGAGACGGCACGGCCTATGGGGCTCCGCTTGGCCTCGTTGGCTACTATCTGACGTGTTCACAAATCGATCGGGCGATGGCTTGCGCCGAGAGGGCCATCGCGCAACGCCAGCCTATGATCACGCTCTACCTGCGGCTGCCGCTGGCCAAGGAGTTGAAGGCCAGTCCGGGATGGCCCGCCCTAGCGCAATTGATGAACCTTCCGGATGAGGCGTAGCGCAACGAGCGACGACAAGAGATGTATACTCGCGCGTTTGGAGGACTTTCTACATGAAATTTCTTGTTCAGTGGTCTCTTCCGCAGTCGACGTTCCGTCCGGCGGTCGCGCGATTCTTGAAGGGTGGCGGCATGCCACCCGCGGGTGTGACGCTCGTCGGCCGTTGGCATGGGATGAGCGGTAAGGGCTGCGCCGTGGTCGACACAACGGACGCCAAGGCTCTCTACGCCTGGGTCGCTGAATGGTCGGAGTTCCTGCCGATCGAAACCACACCCGTACTGGAAGACGCCGACGCGGGCGCGGTCCTGGGTTCGATGTACAAGTAGGTCTCCTCAGAACGGAGTCCACATCATTCAGCCGGCGTGCGCTTCATCTTTCCGCACGCGGGCGGCAACCTCCGATATATCGCCGCCCGGGTTGCGAGACTGAATCCACGATTCGCCGAGTCACTGTCTCTGTTGAGACGCCAGTACTACGACGTCGCGTTGTCAACGTTTCCACAGGTGCTTGCCGCCGTGCGCGGCGAGGATGCACGCGCGGAGGCCACACCAACAAAGGTTGCCAGTAAGCGGAGGTCACATGTCAGGTCGTCGTGAGTTCCTCCGTCGGGTCTTGGCCGGTACGGCGGGCGCGTGTGCGATGGCCCGGGGCGGCTTCGAGAGAGTGACGGCCTCACGTCAAGGTCAGTCCGCACGGCGTCAAGTGATGGTGAATGCCCGTCGCGTTCGAGTGATCGACGCGCACGCGCACTGCATCATCCCGGTGCAGGGCATCGTTAACGGTACTCCGCTGGCCAACTTGGGAGGAGGTAGCGGGAACAACATCCTTGGCCCGCAGCGCCTTCAGGTGATGGATCAGCAGGGCATCGACATTCAGGCGCTCACTATCAACGGGTATTGGTGGTACGCCGCAGATGAAGATCTCGCGCGCCGGATCGTTCGAGCCCAGAACGAGGAACTCGCGAAATGGGTTGCGATGCATCCCGATCGCTTTGTCGCGTTGGCATCCGTTGCCTTGCAGCATCCCGAGTTGGCCGCCGAGCAGCTCCAGGATGGAGTCCGGCGTCTAGGCCTCCGCGGCGCATCGATTGGCGGACACGTGAACGGCCAGGATCTGTCGCTCCCGAAGTTCGATCCGTTCTGGGCCAAGGCCGCCGAGCTTGGCGTGCTGGTCTTCATGCACCCCGCTGGGGCCGAAAACATCGTCAAAGAGGGCGCGTTGAGTGGACGGGGCGATCTCGGCAACATCATCGGCAATCCGCTCGAGACCACGTACTTCCTGTCGCGACTGATATTCGACGGAACCTTCGACAAGTTTCCCGGTCTCCGTGTCTGCGCGTCGCACGCCGGCGGCTACCTGCCGTCGTATCTAGGGCGCACGGAAGCGGCGTGCGTGGTGCGCCCCAACGCAAATTGCGTGAACAAGCGGAAACCCAGCGAGTATCTGAAGTCGCAGATTCTCGTGGACACGATGGTCCTTTCCGAGGAAGGGCTGCGCCACCTGGTCGCCGAAGTTGGGATCGGACAGGTTGTGTATGGAACCGACATACCTTTCAACTGGCCTGTCACCGTGGATCTCGTTCTGAATGCGCCGTTTCTCAGCGACGCGGACAAAGAAGCGATGCTCGGCGGGAACCTGGCGAAGCTGCTGCGAATCGGTTCGTGATGTGAAGGAGAATCACTTGCTCGACAAACAGGACCCCTCATCCCCCGGGTTGCCGCCTCATCTCCAGCTCATACAGATGGGCGCAGCCTCATGGATCTCCGCTACGGTTTACGCGGCAGCCAAACTCGGCATCGCCGATCACCTGGCCGCCGGGCCGAAGAGCGCTGCCGAATTAGCCGGCGCCACGCACACCCACGCGCCGTCGCTGCATCGCCTCATGCGCACCCTGGCAGGCCTCGGCATCCTCACTGAGCGCGACGCGCAACGTTTCGCGCTGACGCCTCTTGGCGAGGCGCTCAAGACCGGTGCGCCGGGCTCAGCGCGAGCGACCCTGATCGCGTTTTGCAGCCCGGCGTTCTGGCGCTCCTGGGAAGAGATCATCTATTCGCTGGAGACAGGTAAGACGGGGTTTGAGAAGGCGTGCGGGATGCCTATTTTCGACTACCTGGCTCAGCATCCCGATCAAGCGTCCTATTTCAGCGAGGCCATGGTCGGCTTTCACGGCTCGGAGCCACCGGCCGTCGCCAAAGCGTACGATTTCTCGGGGATCAAGACGCTGGTTGACGTCGGTGGCGCCACTGGCAACATGCTGGCCGCAGTCCTCTCCGCTCACAGCGGGTTGCGAGGTGTGCTGTTCGATCGGCCGCATGTCGTACGCGACGCGCCAGCCTTGCTCAAAGCGCGCGGCGTAGAGGCACGAGTCACGATCGAGCCGGGCGATTTCTTCGAGAGGGTGCCCCAAGGCGGCGACGCCTACCTGTTGTCGCACATCATCCACGACTGGAACGAAGATCAGTGTCTCACCATCCTTGGCCACTGCCGCAACGTCATGAAACCAGATGGACGACTCTTGATCGTCGAGACTGTCTTGCCGGACGGCGACACGCCTCATCAGGGGAAGATGCAGGATATGGTCATGCTGGTCGTACCCGGTGGGCAGGAGCGCACCGAAGCGGAGGTACTCGACGCTGCTCGGTAAAGCCGGTTTCCGTCTGAAGCGGGTGGTGCCCACGGAGTCGGTGGCCAGCGTGGTGGAGGCGGTTCCTGTGTAGCTGAACGATGACCTATAAGCGCTTTCGGACGAGTTCTTGGGCGACCATGAAGGGTTTCCTGGTCGCTGCACTTGCGTCCTGGTTGCTCACGACTCCAACCGTTGCTGCGGCGCAGGGAGCCGTGTTCGTCGTCCGGCATGCGGAACGTGCGGACACGTCTTCCGACTCACTTTTGTCTGCCGTTGGACAAGCCCGAGCCGAGCGCCTTGCCGTACTCCTCAAAGACGCGGGCATTACTCAGATCTACACGACAAATCTGCGTCGGACAGTTCAGACTGCCGCGCCCCTTGCGGCGGCATTACGGCTGACACCGACGGAACTACCGGTGAACGATCTGGACGCGTTGTTCACCAGGCTCAACGGTGCGACGCTGCACGACCGCGTGCTGGTCGTCGGCCACTCGAACACGGTTCCTCAGATATTGCAGAGGCTCGGCGTCACGTCGCCGGTCACGATTGCTGACACGGAGTACGACAACCTGTTCATCGCGATCCCGCAAAAAGGATCGTCTGCGCTCTTTGTGCAATTGAGGTATTGATCGGTCTTGGTGTTGCAGCCGTCGTGGTCTTTGCCTTCGTGGGATAGCGATTCCATCACTGAGCGGCACACGTAAATCCAGAAGTGATACGAGGAGGACCAGCAAATGGAGCCCGAGTGGCTGAAAGTGGCAACCAGTCCCGGTCTCTGGGTGATTGGCTTCATCTTCGCCGGCAATGCCCTCATCCAAAGTTACTTGTTCTACCGTCTCTCCAGGCGTGTGGGAACTCGATTGCGGATGGGCGAAATGGAAATGAACGAAGCCGTCAGGGCCTCGTTCATCACTTCGCTCGGGCCCGCGTTCGGCAGCTTCATCGGGATGACCGTCATGGTGCTGGCCCTTGGCGGTGCGTATGCCTTCGCCCGAGAGTCCGCGGGCGTGGGATCGATCATGTATGAGCTGATCGCGGCGCGGGCAGGCGCTGAAGCCGCCGGCGTGCCGCTCACCCGCGAGGGAATGACGGTCCAGGCGCTCTTGACTATCTTCTGGGTCGCCGCCCTCGGCTCATTCGGTTGGGTGCTGATGAGCGGCGTGTTCACACGCTGGCTGCCGAAGATCAAGGGCCTGATCGGTGGTGGCGACACGACGCGACTGGAGATCGTCTCGGTCGCCATCATGCTGGCGGCTTTTGGGCGCTTACTGGTCACCGATGGCGTGGCGCCCCTCATTCTCACCGGGCGTTGGCCGGCCACGATCGCGAGCGTCGTCGGTGGCGGTGCTGCCTGGGCATGCCTGCTGCACGCGGACCGGGCCAACAAGCCCACTCTCAAGGAATACGTCATTGTCGTTGCTCTCGTCCTGGGGATGACCGCTGGCGAAATCACCCGTCTGGCCCTCGAATAGGCCTCAGTGGACATGAACGGGAAAAATCTTATGCCGCCGGTAGCCCTTCCGAATACGGATGAGCGGACACGAAGATTTGCGGAGAAATCGCCATCGGCCAGGAGTCCTCTCAGGACGGCGGAGAAGGAGGCGATTCTCCGGGAGGAGTACTGGCCAGCCGCGCACCGCATCGGGCTCATCACCTCGCTCATTCACGTCGTGATCTTTTTCCTTCCTCCAATCTACTTGATGGTGTTCTCTGGGCTGCCCGCCGAGTGGGGCAAGATCATGCGGGGCGCTGCTGTCACCTGGAGCTTCAGCATGCCGCTCTGGCTCATCGAGCCCATATCCTACTTCGTGGTCCTCGGCGTCTGCGGCACCTACATCAGCTTCCTGGCGGGCAACATCTCCAACTTCCGTCTACCGGTCTCGGCCGTGGCTCAAGAGGTGGCGCAGGTTCAGGAAGGCTCTCCTGAAGGCGAAATCATCTCCACGCTCGCCATCGCGGCAACCCAGGTGATGATCACCGTGTCGGCTTTGACGGGCGCGCTGTTCGTCAGCACCATCGTCAGCCTGCTGCCACTGTCGGTTGTGGCGGCATTCAACTGGCTACTGCCCTCGATCTGGGGCGCCATTGTGGTGCAGTTCGGCTTGCGCAACTGGCGCTTTGCAGTGTTGGCGGTGATCGCTTCTATCGTTGTGGTCATCTACTCCGGACTGCCAGGCTGGAGCCATACACCAATTGTGGTGGTGCTGATGGTCGCCGTCGCGCTGTTCACTCACAATCGCGGACGGGTGCGCAAGGAAGTTCCATAACCAGCCCGACCATCTTCATAATCATGGTGATATCGTCTAATGCCACTCGCACATTCGAAGGTCACGGCGCAAGCAGAACACGGTGCCGTGCTCGAAAGGAAATGTTTTTGTCCCTGGCTGCAATTGTCGTCTGCGCAAGTGTGGCCAGCCACGGAGGCAACCAGATAGTTGGTCCGGGGGTTCGCTACTTCGGCCAGACGCCGCCGGGCACCACACCCGTCCGTTTCGCCCCCGGAATCGTCAGCACGCCGGCGATCGAGATCAACGGCGCCTTCCGACCGGACTTCCGGGAGTTCTTCTTCGCACGCCGGATTGGCGAGGTCTTCACGCTCTTCCGCTCTACCCTGGCCGGAAACAAGTGGAGCAACCCGCAACCGCTTTCGATCTTCCCCTCGGGTGCCCCGGGAGTCGCCGTGGACATGGCCTACTCGCCCGATGGACGCGAGTTGTACTTTCTCGGCCGCTTCAAGCCCGGCGTCCGGCCAATGGAGTCGCCTCTCGACATCTGGGTGACTCGGCAGAGAGACGGAGGGTGGGCAACCGCCGAGATCGTGCCGGCTCCGATCAGTACCGACGCATTCGAATCGTATCCAACGGTCGTCGCTGACGGCAGTCTCTACTTTCTCTCTGATCGGCCCGGGGGCCTCGGGCGCTCCGATATCTACCGCGCGCAACGACGGTCCGACGGCAGCTTCGGCATCCCCGCCAACATCGGAAGCCCGCCGAACTCGACGGGCGGCGAGGGCGATACGTTCGCCTCACTTGACGAGCGATACTTGATCGTCACGTCGAGCCGTGCCGGGGGGCTCGGACGATACGATCTGTACGTTTCGTTTCGAAAGGATGACGGCACCTGGGGCCCGCTCCTCAATCTGGGAGACGCGATCAATACTGCCGACACCGAGTTCTGCCCGATGGTGACGCCAGATGGCCGGTACTTATTCTTCTCACGGACATACGGCGGTGAGACATGGGAAACCACGACCGATGCCGATGTGTTCTGGGTCGACATGACAGTGGTCGAACGCCTGAGACGCTGACGTGAATGGCGCCGTTGAATTGTCCGATCGAGGAGCGATGAATGCGAATTCACACACTGGCTCTCCTGGGGTGCCTGGCTGCCGGGCCCCTCGCCGCGCAACCGGCCGGCGACGAGGCGGGCGTTCTGGCCGTTGTCAGAGGGTTTCACGCCGCGCTGACATCTGGCGATGGGGCAAAGGCGATGGCGCTTGTTGCCGACGACGTGGTGTTTCTGGAGGCGGGGAGCGTGGAAACGCGAGCGCAGTACAAGAAGGATCATTTGCCCGCCGACATCGAGTTCGAGAAGGGCGTGTCCATCAAGCGCAGCCCTATCCGTGTGGTCATCGTCGGCGAGGCGGCGTGGGCGACAAGCACCAGCGAGGTTACGGGCACGTATCAAGGCAGCGCCGTCAATTCTCTCGGGACGGAGTTGATGGTCCTGAGTCGTGGGTCAGGAGGCTGGCGAATCCGGGCGATCCATTGGTCCTCACGCGCCCGCAAGCCTGCGCAGTGAGCCGCGCCCATCGAGCACCCTACGTTATGATTCGTCGCACATGACGCCACCTATCGACCCCAGAACGCAGCTGACGCCGGTGCAATGGCTGATCTGCGCGATTGCCGCGATCGGATTCGCGTTCGATATCTACGAAATCCTCATGCTGCCGCTCATCGTGCGGCCGGCGTTGCTCGAACTGACGGGCGCGGCGCCCGGCTCGCCGCAATTCCAGATGTGGGTGGGCCGGCTGTTCTATATTCCGGCGTTTGCGGGCGGCATCTTCGGCCTTGTCGGCGGCTATCTCACCGATCGGCTGGGGCGCCGGCGCGTGTTGACCTACAGCATCCTCATTTACGCGATCGCCGCGTTCCTGTCGGGCTTCTCCAGATCGATTGAGATGCTGCTGGTACTGCGATGCTTCGTCTTCATCGGCGTCTGCGTGGAATTCGTCGCAGCCGTCGCGTGGCTCGCAGAACTGTTCCCCGAGCCGACACGGCGCGAGAAAGTGCTCGGATACACGCAAGCGTTTTCCTCGCTCGGCGGCATCATGGTGGCGACCGTCAACGGACTATGCGTGGCGTACGCCGCGAGTCTGCCTGCGCTGAACCTGTTGGGCACCAGTCTGCCGGATCCGCATGCGCCGTGGCGCTACACGCTGATGTCGGGTGTCCTGCCCGCCATCCCGCTCATCCTGATCCGCCCGTTCCTGCCGGAATCCCCCGCGTGGGAACAAAAGAAAGCCGCCGGCACGCTGCGGCGTCCGAGCCTCGCCGCGCTGTTCGCTCCAGACCTGCGCCGCACGACGATCGTGACGACGATCATGTTTGCGTGCGCGTACGGAGCGGCGTTCGGCGCGATTCAGCAGGTGCAGCAGATCGTCCCCGGGCTGCCCGAAGTGCGCCAGATGACGCAGGGGCTGCTGCCGCCGCGCGCAGGGCTCGTCATCCAGGAAGTGGCCGCAAACGTCACGAAGGTGCAGGAAGTCGGCGGTCTGATGGGCCGTGTCGCGCTCGCCTATCTCGCGGTCATCATCGTCAGCCGCCGAAAGCTCATCCGCATGTTTCAGATTCCCGGCCTGATCGTCATGCCCCTCACCTTCGCCGTTGCGGCAACGACAAACTTGAACTGGCTGTACGTGGGCATGTTCCTCGCGGGATTTTTCACGGTCGGCCAGTTCAGTTTCTGGGGCAACTATCTGCCCCGCGTCTACCCGCTGCACCTGCGTGGAACGGGTGAAAGTTTTGCGGCAAACATCGGCGGACGGCTGATAGGCACGTCGTTCGCGTGGCTCACGGCAACGCTCGCCATCACGCCCGATCGCGCGTACGCGCCGACGAAAATCGCGCTCGTCGCGGCCGCGATTGGTTTCTCGGTGTACCTCGTCGGGTTCATCGCGAGCTTCTGGCTGCCCGAACCTCCGAAGGAAAACTTGCCGGACTGAAGGACACATGCGCACGGCCCTGGTTGGCGCACTGCTCATCGCCGCGGTTTCGACGCTCGGCGATTTCGTATGGGCCGGGTTACAGCTGCGTCACCGGGTTGAGTACGGGCTCGCGCATGGCGCCATTCTGTTTCTGTGCATCGGCGCGTATCTCGGAGCGCTCGATCACAAGCTATTTACCGGAGCGATCTACGGCGCCATCATCGGGCTGCTCGCCGCCGGCAGCTTTTACGTGCTCGCACCTGTCGTCGGTTACGGCGTGATGGTGCTCGTGTGGGCGTTCGTGTGGCTGGCTGTAGCGGTGCTGTCGGGGCGCCTTCTCGGCACCCGCGCACCCTGGCGCGCCACCATCAGTCGCGGGGTGCTGGCAATGATTGGATCGGGTCTCGGTTTCTATCTGATTTCGGGAATCTGGCGTCCGTTCGATCCGCAGGGATGGGACTACGCCGCGCATTTTCTCAGTTGGACGCTCGCGTATCTGCCCGCCTTCTTCGCGCTGATCGATCGCCGCGCGGCTGCCCGCCCGTAGCGATCCGCCGGGCCGATTGATCATTTGACAGTGACGATCTCGACGGTGCCTTCACGGCGCAGGACCGTGACGCCGACGTCATGAGGATGACGATCCAGGCGCAGATCGACATGCGCGTCGGCTACGGCAAGATTCGACATCTGGATCCAATCGATATTGCGAGGCAGCTGAGACCGTGAGAGCGACAGGCGCCTGGCCGGCGCATCAATCTCGAGACCCAGCGATGCAGCCAGCAAAAGGTAGACGGCGCCCGCTGCCCATGCCTGTGGCGCGCAGGCCACGGGGTAAAGGGTTGGATGTTCGTCGCCCCTGCGTTCAAAACCGCAGATGAGCTCAGGTAGCCGGTGCAGATCCACCGCGTCGCTCAGGTCGAACATCGCGTTCAGAATGCGCGTGGCAGGCGCCGTGAAACCGTATTGCTCGAGCCCGGCGGCGATGACGGCGTTGTCGTGAGGCCAGATAGACCCGTTGTGATAAGACATCGGGTTGTACCGTGCCTCGCCCGCGGCGACTGTCCGCACGCCCCATCCGGCAAACGACTTGTCGCTCATCAACGCGTTGCAGACGCGATCGGCTCGCTCTCGCGGAACGATGCCGGCAAAAAGACAGTGGCCGGGATTCGACGTGCGCACCTGACATGGGCGTTTGTACCTATCCAGCGCCAGGGCATATGTGCCGAGCGACTCGCACCAGAACGCCTCATTGAAACGGGCCAGCAGCCGCTCGCCGTAGCTATTCCATTCGTCCGCGCGGGAATCGCCTCTGACTGACGCCAGTCTAGCCGCGGCCATCCAGGCGGCATAGGCATAGCCCTGCACTTCGCAGACACCGATCGGGCCTTCGGCAAGCGTGCCGTCGGCATGAAAAACAGAATCGTGTGAGTCCTTCCATCCCTGCTGGACCAATCCTGTGTCGCCGTGCCGCGCATATTCGATAAAGCCGTCGCCGTCGATGTCTCCGTGGGTGCGCATCCACTCCAGAGCGGATACGATGTGCGGCCACAAGCGGTCGATACAGCTGCTATCAGCGGTCCTCTTGTAGTACGCGCCAGCAAGCATCACGAATAACGGCGTGGCGTCCGCGCTCCCGTAATAGCGGGCGAAGGGCACCTCGCCGAGCGCGGCCATCTCGCCGCCGCGCATCTCATGAATGATCTTTCCTGGCTGCATCTCGTCTGCCTGCGAATAAGTGGTCGCCTGCGTGTTCGCCAGAAAGCCGAGAACCCCGCGAGCGACGCGCGGCGCCACCGAGAGCAGCTCGAAGGCGGTGATCAGACCGTCGCGGCCGAACGGCGTGCTGTACCACGGGATCCCCGCATAGGGGTACATGCCATACGGCGTATCGCTCATCAGCATCTGCAGATCGGCCATCGATCGGTTCAGCCATCGATTGAACGTCGCGCTCGACGTGTCCACGATGCACGTCTCTTGCGGACTCACCGCAAGGGCGGCTCTCGCGGCCGGCAGCACTTGCTCGAACGACACGGCCGGACTCACGTCGGCACCGGTCTCATACGCGATCGTCATCTCGAGAAGCACCGACGCGCGCGACTCGAGCGCGACGATAAAAGACGCAGAGCCCTGCGAAACGGCGGCAGGCGTCCGGCTAAAGCGAACGCGCGTTCGTCGTTCGACGCGATCCAGACCTCGGTAGCTCATCTCGTAGTCGTGCTTCACCACATCCGGCAGACGCTCTCCACTTTGCACCCGGCGCATTCCCCTGACTTCGAACACGTCCTTGAAGTCGGCATCGAAGCAAATCGCGATTGGCACCTCGAGACGCTCGAGGGAGTAGTTCGAAATACGAATGCGTTCCACACACTGGCCATGCCACAGCACTCGAGTGCGTACGACGTGAATTTGGCCGCGAGCGATGGCGATACGATCGCCCTGACGGAGATCGGGATTGGTGAGATCGGCGACAAAGACCCCGTTGTCGCGGCTGATCGTCGAGCTCAGCAGCAGCGGCAATCGGTGAAACAGCAGGAACTCGAATCGCGACAAAAAGCGCGTGCCGTCGTGGTACAGCCCTTCCTTGCTGCCCTCGGCTGCCGTGATGTTGCCGGAATGGTCGAACACCCCAAAGCTGTCGCCGTGCTTCAACACCCGTTGGGGCGGTTCGGCCGGCTCTGTCTCAGCAATGACGGCGAACTCTTCGTTCAGCGCTGCGGCTTCATCCATAGTTGTCGAATTGTCGGCGTTAGCTGACCAGCTCGCGCTCGCCGCGAAGCACGGTCCGATACAGCTGCAGATAATCAGACGCCATCTGCGTAGCCGTGAATCGGCGTACGAACGATGCGCGACACGCTCTCCGGTCGATCGTGTCAATCCGGCGTGCCGCATCGACAGCCTCTTCCAGATTGTCGACGATGAAACCAGTGACCCCGTCCTCGATCACCTCTTCCACCGAACCACCGCGGAAGGCGACGACCGGCGTGCCACACGCAAGCGCTTCGATCATCACAAGGCCGAACGGTTCGGGCCAGTCGATGGGAAACAGCAACGCTCTGGCGCCACCGAGAAAACCGCTCTTTTCGGCATGCCCAATCTCACCGATGTAGGTGATCAACGGATCGTCGAGCATCGGCTCAATCCGCCGGGTGAAATAGTCCTGATCGACCGGATCCACCTTGGCCGCAATGCGAAGCGGGCACCGGCAGGCTTTCGCGATGTCGATTGCCCGGTCCACTCGCTTTTCGGGCGAAATGCGTCCCAGAAACGCGAAGTAGGCGCCCTCGTCTGCCTGAAATCGGAGCTCGTTTTCAGGAATGCCGTTGTAGACCGTTCCAAGCCAATTGGCATGCGGGATAGGCGCACGCTGCGCATCCGAGATTGATATCACCGGAATCTCGCCGAATTCCTCATACAGCAGGACGTTGTCGGGCAGGTCCAATCGTCCGTGCAATGTGGTGACGTGCGGCGCGCCCAGGCGGCGCGCAACGGAGAAATGCAGCGGCGCGACATGAAAGTGGATGACGTCGAACTCGTTCGACCGGCGGGCCACATGTTCGACCATCAACATGTGGAGCGCCTGTGAGTCTCTCACTTCGCCGCTCAGACGCAGACCCGTGGGACAGAGTGGCCGCAGGTGGGCGCGCGTGCGGGAGTCTCCGCTGGCAAACAACGTAACGTTGTGCCCCTGACGAACCATCTCGTCGCAAAGGTACGCCACAACACGTTCGGTTCCGCCATACAGCTTCGGCGGCACACTTTCGGCAAGAGGCGCAATTTGTGCAATTCTCATCCGGCTTGGACCAGGGGCTGCTGCGTCGATCCTTCAAACCGTGTGCCGCTCGCGGGGTGCAGGCTCCTCCCCCTCCGCTGTATCGTGAGAGGACAGCACGGCCAGACGCGAGCGGCCCTACACCGTTTCATGACACGTTTGATGAATTGTTCAGTGCGCCCTCACCTGTCGGCTCTTGGACCCGTCGAACTGTGAATGTCGACATGCCGGACACTTCTGACGCGATCCGCCCTCCATGAATGCGGCACAGAGGTTGCGTCGAACCCAGTACCCCCGAAAGGAGCACGTCATGGTGCAGGCTCGCGAAAACCCACGATCGTTGTGGGAAAACTTTCTTTCACATTTCAGCGAACGCCACGACGACGAGTACTCCGTTGTCGAAGCGACACCGAATGAGGATCCCAGTGGCCGCGCCGGTGTGCCGATCGCGGCGCCGCGCGTGGAACGGTTTCCACGCAAGGGAGACGACGAGGACATCTCAGAATGAATTCGGTTCCTCAACCGCCGAAGCCGCACCCCAAGCCGCTGCCGCCGACGCAGCCCGATCCGTTACCCTCTCCAGATCCGCCGCCGACAAATCCTATTCCGACCGGTTGAGAAGACCTGAGGAACGTGCAGTGAGGTCAGCCATGCAAACGACGACAGAGATTCCACGCGAAGGATGGGGCAAGTTTTTCACGCGATTCAACCACGACCACGAGACGCAGCTGGTTGCCGTCGAAGTTTTTGGGCGCGAGATCGGTGCGCAGGTCGAAGGGCGCTCGCTTCTTCTCGGGGGCATTTCGGCTGGGGACGACAACTCGGATTCGCTCGTCATGATGTTCGATTCAGTCGATGGCGAGCATCTGACACACATGGTGAACAACCCCACGCACATCTGGCTTCAGCGTGCGGCCGACAACACCGACGAAACACTGGAGATCGAGTCGGCTGACGGAACGAAAACCCTCGTTCGCTTTCCGGATGAAGGCACGAACGAAGTCAACGATGCCGCCGATGACTGAGGGATGCATCAAGGCCGGATCGATTCGGCCTTGATGCGTTTCATTCTCCTCGACAGACTTCACGAAACCATTCCGCTAGAACGTGAACGTTAATCCAGCGGTAGCGCGCCAGAAATCGAAATTCCCGAGCCCGGCGTCAAACTCGAAATCCTCCTGGGGGTCTACAACGGCGCGGAGATACCGGACGTCGGTACGCCACCCAACGTGCTCATTGAACTGCGCGAACAATCCAGCACCCACGTTGAAGCCGAAGTCGTTGTTCTTGACCGCAAAAGCTCCACCGACGTCATCAATTTGGCTCCTCATCCATCCTATCCCGGCGGTTCCGTACGGCCGCACGGTCCAATGCCGCGGCGCGGTGACGATGCCATTGAACATCACGGTCGCGAGATTCGAGTCCTTCGCTAAAAAGTTGACGTCGTTGCTCGAGCTGAAGAAATTGGGCGCGTAATTGAAATCGACTTCGAAGCCATATTGGCCCGCGCCGAGGAACCCGATACCGGCGCCGAGATTGAAATTGTTTTCCCGAGTGTCGCCGGCAAACTGACCGCCCGCATACGGCGTCACGAACATTTGAGCGCTCGCTGGGGCCGCGGAGAACACCAGCAACGCGATCCCGATGAGCGTCGCATTTCTCAATCGCATTCTCAACCTCCTTGAGGATAGGCTGCCCCTTAGAGTGCAATCCATATTCCGCGACTCGTCCAGCAGTGCGAAATTGTTCGAAGTGTGACAAAAAATAGGCCGAGCAGACACTGCGGCACGTCCCTTGCTCGTTGTACACGGCCCGCACGGAGGCCGGCGTTGTGCAGCTACAACACTCCATTCGCGACAGAGCTTTTTTCCAAGCGACCTGAAGCACACTACTGATGCGGCTCAGGTACGGAGAACGCGAACTCTGGATCGGACAAGCGGAATCTCAGGAAAGCGGCAACGCCGCCGGCAGGATCAAGGAGCTCGGCGTTCTCGATGAAAGTCACCGCCGCATCGGTGCGTCGCGCCATCAGTACCAGCTCCTCAATCGCCGTCTCTCCAAGGTGAGGCGGGCGAACCTTGTGAGGCGATGCGCTCGCGCTGGGCGAAACCTCGTCGGCCAATGGGGCCCTCGGTGTCGCTGGTACGAGCATTCGATCGACTTGGCCGAGCGTGAGCGCCGCGCGCACACGCGACAACCCGATGGTGCCGAGGCCGCGCGACCGAAACGCTCCGAGCACGCGCACAACGTCATCGCGATCGGTGCGCGCATCGACCTGCCTGAACGCCTCCAGAGTCGCCCGCAACACTTCTGCATCTGGCGACTTCATGTCGAGTTTCGAGATCTCCACGACCTTGCCCTGAACCTCACGCGGCAGTTCATTTCTGAGCAACGGAATCGCGACGCTCCCGCCGGCGACAAAGACCTGCTGAATATGCTCCTCGCGAGCGACGCGCGCGACGAGGTCGACTACTTCCCGGATATGGTGTGCATGAAGGTTTTCGGAATTGCGCCGATACTCGCCCTCCGAAAACACATCGACACCAGGCGTTCGTGTGGGTTTCTCGCTCTGAACGATCAGCTTGCGCTGCAGCGCTCCGACGGCGAACACATACAGCCTGGCGGCGTTCGTGTCGAAGACGAGCGCGGCATACTTTGCGTATTCGTCGATCAGTCGAGCCAGCGGGAACAAATGCGGATGGCGATCGATATACAGGCGATGACCGTCCGATGGCGCATTCAGCTGGACGGCCTCGAATAGATCTGGCTCGCCCGAACAGGAGAAGATCGCCGACGTCTGCGCCGACGCTTCGAGCTCCGCCTGCAGGAACCTGTTGATGCGTTCGACGTCGCGCTCGAGCCGCCGGCGCGCAGGCGATGAAGGCTCGAACGTCGCAATCTGTTCCGCCATCGCGCGCTCGAAGAAGTCGCCATGCCGCTTGCGGCCGTGCTGATCGGTACGCAAATCGAGATACAGACTGACAACGGGATCCGCAGTACTTGCAAAGACTGCCAGGCGGTCAAGGATGTTTTCGATTCCGGCAAATGTGGTCGTCATGTCGTCCTCCAGGCCTCCGGTGTGGTCACGCCAGATCGCTCATCGAACCATTGGCCATGATCCGCTGAATGGCGCCGGCAATCAGCGGTGCGATCGAGACGATCTGGAGGGGCGACCACGATCGATCCGCTTGCTCGATCGTGTCTGTGACAAAGACACGTCTCACTTGCGCCTGCGATAGCCGCTCCTTCGCTCCCGTCAAGAGGACGCCATGGGTGGCCGCAACGTAGATTTCGGAACGGGCTCCTGCGGCGATCAGCGTGCAGATGCTTTCGGCAATGGTTCCGCCCGTAGAGATCATGTCGTCGATGATCACGCAGGCCCTGTCGCGCACTTCGCCGACCAGATGGGTCACGTGTGTTCTACTACCGCTCTCACGCATTTTGTGCAGCACCGCCAGTTCCGTATTCAGACGCTGGGCGTACAGCGTTGCCATCCGTACGCGGCCGGCATCGGGTGACACCACCACCGTATCGGGCGGAATCTGCGACTTGATGGCGTCTGATAAGAGACCGACCGCTGTCAGGCCGTCCACTGGAATGTGAAAAAAGCCCTCGATCTGCGGCGCGTGCAAGTCGACCGTCATCACCTGATTGACTCCGACGGCTTGAATCACGTCGGCGGCCATGCTGCCGGTGATGGGTTCGCGGCGGCCGTGCCGCTTGTCGGCGCGGGCGTACCCGAAATACGGAATGATGGCGCTGATGTGCGCAGCGGACGCACGGCGACAAGCGTCGGCAAACGCGAGCAACTCGACGAGATGCTCGTTGACGGGAGGCGCGGTCGCCTGCACGATGAACACATCCTTGCGGCGCACCGCGTCGACGAGGGTTACCGTCAACTCGCCATCGGGAAAGCGCTCGACGGCCGAGCGCCCCAGCCGTCTCCCCAGCAATCGCGCCACCTCCGCTGACAACATCGGGTTGGCCGTTCCGCTGAAGATGACAAAGTCGTTGTTCATCGTTCAGTGACCCATTAGGCCGATGCGGCCTCTTCGTTGCTGCCCTCCCTGGCATACTGTTTGAGCCGCGTGCCGTTACCCCGACCGACGTCTGCGGTTTGCGTTGCCGGCTCGGATCGGGCGTGCTGCGCCATCACTGCACTCAGCAGGACTTGATCTCTGATCGACGTTGAAATCCCGACAGTATGGGAGTCCCACCATCGCCGCGAACGTCGCGGCCCATCAGCATTCACGATGTTATCGCGACTGTCGCGCGTGTGCTTCGAGGGGACTCAAGGCCAACGATCTGACGTCCTGTCCGCCGGAAAGACGCTCATACCGGCCGCCTCGACCGACCCGATAAGGAACTCATATTGGCGCGCCCAGGTGAGCGCCTTCGTCCACACCGACACCAAGACGATCGACGAGCTCACCTCCCAGCCAGACCGTAACGGTTCCGAGGGCCAGTGCGGCGACTTCGATGCCCGAATAACATCGGCGTCGGGGTCACGTCGACACCTGCTCTCCTCATGTCCAGACCTCCCGTCAGGTTGACCCGAAAGCTTCTCGTAGCCTCTTGAGGAAGTGCAAGAGCTGCGCCTCTTCTTGGCGGTCCGCGCTCGGCGAGAATTTTGCAAATTCCAGATCTGCAATTCCAGACGGTACGCAGGAGTACATCCATGTTGTCCAATCCTCGAACGTACGTGTGGCTCGCGTTCGTCATGGTGTCAGGAGCATGTGCCAGCTCGGCACGATTACCGGTGTCGGCCGGCACTGGGCCCAATCCTGCTCTGCCGGCGCCAAGCCGATCGCTAGTGCCGATGGTCCATGTGGTGACGGCGAAAGGCTGGTCGGATGGAGCTCGTCCAGTCGCAGCAGACGGCATGACCGTGACGGCATTTGCACAGGGGCTGGAACATCCTCGGTGGATCTACGTACTGCCGAACGGCGATGTGCTCGTGGCAGAAACAAATGCGCCGCCACGACCGGACGACTACAAGGGTCTTAAAGGATGGTTCTTCAAACGATTCCAGAAAAAGGCCGGCGGAGCCGTTCCGAGCGCCAATCGCATCACGCTCTTGCGGGATGCCGATGGCGACGGTGTCGCCGAAACGCGTTCAGTGCTGCTTGCGGAACTGAATGCGCCGTTTGGCATCGCGCTGGTCGGCAGCGATCTCTATGTCGCTAACAGCGACGCGTTGATCCGCGCTCCGTATTCACCGGGCGATACGCAGATCTCGGCCACTCCAGCGACGGTGGTCGAGCTGCCCGGCGGCCGGCTCAACCATCATTGGACCAAGAACGTGGTGGCATCACCTGACGGCTCGCGGCTGTATGTGAGCGTCGGATCGAACAGCAACGTGGCCGAGCACGGTATCGACAAGGAAGCCGGACGCGCCGCGATCTGGGAAATCGACCCGCGCACGAGGATGCACCGCGTGTTTGCCACGGGGCTGCGAAACCCTGTCGGCATGGCGTGGGAACCGGAAACTGGGGCGCTGTGGGTGGCGGTGAACGAACGAGATGAGCTGGGCAGCGACCTGGTGCCTGACTACATGACCTCCGTCCGCGACGGCGGCTTCTATGGCTGGCCGTACAGCTATTACGGATCTCATATCGATACACGTGTCAAACCGCAGCGTCCCGATCTGGTCGAACAAGCGATCGCGCCTGACTACGCGCTCGGTCCTCACACCGGCTCGTTGGGACTTGCGTACGCGCATGCCACTGCGCTTGGACCTCGCTTCACCCGCGGCATGTTCGTCGGGCAGCACGGTTCGTGGAACCGGAAGCCGCGCAGTGGCTACAAAGTGATCTTCGTGCCGTTTTTGAACGGCAAACCCTCGGGTCAACCCATCGATGTGTTGACGGGATTCGTGACCGAAAGCGGCGACGCCATGGGCAGGCCTGTGGGTGTGGCCGCGACAAACGGGGCGCTCTGCTGGTTGCAGACGACGTCGGCAACACGATCTGGCACGTCACACCGGCCAGATCTGCCGCGACATCGCCGTGACGAACAGCGCTGAGGAAGCGTCAGGGCCGATGGCAGATGGCCTGAAGACGCCATCTGCCCTTTGCCCTCTGCCATGATCTCAACTCAATTCGTGTCCTTACGCGATCTGATGTTCTGCAGACGAACCGGGTAAATGGCGAAATCCTCAACCTCGATCAGCTGGTCGGCTTCCTCGCCAGTGATTCGGGCTGCCACAGCCAGCTTGCCCTCGCCGGTGCCGTCCGGTTTCACCTTGAACTGCACCCATGTGAACGGGTACTGCGACGATCGTGGTGAATTGACGATCTCCCAGAAACTCATCGGCCGATCGGTGGCCAGAATGATCTCACGGCCGCCATCGGGCAGCTTCTGCTGCTGCGCGTACCGAAGGTCGTAGCCGATCGAACCAGGCGTATAGATTCGGCCGACCGAGCGCATGTCGCGAAGCTTGTCGAGCAGCCTGTTGGAGCCCTGCTTGAACAGCGTCTCCATCAGCGCAGCACGCTCGGCTTCGGTTGACCAGCGGCGCACATCCAGCTCGACGGGTCCCGTCCGGCCCGTATTCAAATCGACATACGACGCAACGAAGTGCTCCGGTTCGCCCAGTGTTTGTGCTGTACCAACCGCGACGTGCCAGCTGACGACCGAGGCAAGTGCCAGGCCGGAAAGCAGCAAGCGGTTGAATGGGTAACGTTTCATGCCGTCCTCCTCCGGCTCCAATAGTGCATATGACGTTCCGCCTGTAAGTGCGGCATATACGTTGCTCTGATAGTACGAACGACCTGATTGGAGGACGTGATGCCAGAAAAAAAGACAGTCGAACGGGCACGCCGGGCAAAGCGTCAGGGAAAGGCGCCGACAACGCAAGCTGGAGCATTCGTGCGCGAAGAGATCGAACACGTGCGCGAAGGCAAACACGGGGCGCGCTCGACCAAGCAAGCGATTGCCATCGGCCTGTCAAAGGCGCGCCGCGCCGGGATCAAACTGCCGCCGCCACCCCGTGGCGCGAAACGGTCGACGAAGCAGAGTGCCCACAGCGCGGCACGAGCCGCCAGACGACGATCGCGTCCATCGCGGCGACGCTCGCGCGCGGCTTTACGCGCTCTGAAGCGCGAACCGAGGCGAGCCGCATCACGAAAGGCGTTATCGAGGCAGGCGAAGACGGCCGCACGGCGACGAGTTAGCTAGGTGCGTTGGGTGCGTCAGGTGCGTTGGGTGCGTCAGGTGCGTCAGGTGCGTTGGGTGCGTCAGGTGCGTTGGGTGCGTTAGGTGCGTTAGGTGCGTTGGGGGCGTTAGGTGCGTCGGGTGCGATGGGTGCGTTGGGCCTGTCGCGCCGAAGCTCGTCATGAGTGTGCGAGCGAAGGCGGATGCGCTAGTGCGTGGGGCACCGTCAGCCGAAGCAGTACAAGCGGCCGTCGTGTGTGCCGACTACAAGGCGGCCGTTCGCCACGGCCGGCGATGCCGTAATCGCGGCGCCCGCGTCGAACTCGGAGAGCTTGGTTCCTTTTGCGAGATCCAGTTCGTACAACCGGCCGTCGGTCGACCCAACGAACACCCGGGTGCCGACAACGGCAGGAGACGACTCGACGCGGGCGTTCGTCATGAACGTCCAGTGTGCCTTGCCGGTCTTCGCGTCGAGCGCGTGAATCATCTTGTCGCGGCCGCCCAGAATCACGCGCCCCTGGCTGAGCGCGGACGAGGAGTAATACGGAAACAGGCGGTCGGGATGGCGGTAGGTCCACATCACCTTCCGCCCCTTCATATCGATGCCGATGACTTCGTTCTCGAACGTGCCGACATACGCCGCACCGCCCGACAACGCGGCTGATGCGCCCATGTAGGCGCCAATCGGAATATTCAAGACCTCGCGTCCGTCGGCAACGCGGATGCCGCGAAAGGTCTCATCACATCCGGAAATATAGGCCACGCCATCGACGACCGATGGGGTGGCATGAACGTAGCCCTGGAATTCGACCTTCCAGGCCACGGCGCCTTTCGCCGCCGACAGCGCGTAGAGGAACCGATCGTACGATCCGATGAGGACCCGATCGCCGACAACAACGGGCGACGATCGGATCTCGCCGGTCGTCTTGAATGTCCAGAGTGCCTTGCCGGATTTGACATCGACTGCGTGAAGCACCCCCGTCAGATCGCCGATATACACCACGCCGTTTGCGACCGCGGGAGACGACTCGCCGATTTCGGCGGTGCGATATCGCCAGCGAACCGCTCCGGTCTGCAGATCCAGCGCGACCAGCTCGCCGGCTGCAGAGCCGGCGAAGACCGTCCCGTCGGCAATCGCGGCCGACGATTCGATGGCCTCGCCCAGGTCGAAGGTCCACATCACCTTCAAGGATGGCGGTAGGACGGACGAGGCGACGCCGGTCAGCGGTGGGTTCCCGCGAAATTGCGGCCAAGCGGCATCCGCGGGTTGTTGCGCCATCGCAGTCAGTTGAAAGCTGGGCACGACGAACATGCCGGTCAGCGCCAAAAGGCACGCGCTGAATCGCGTCAGAGTGCGCATTGGTAAATCTCCATGGCGCCATCTGCATCGAATGGACGCGGATTGAAGCGGCCCGTCCATTGCTCCGAGGCTTCGCGGGCCAGCACCGCCAGATCGGCTGGCAATGCCCCTGCCTCTCCCAGCGTCTTCGGCAGGCCGCCCGCGGCCGCAAGCCTGGACAGCCGGGAAGCCAACACGTCACTGGGTGCGTTGGGGGCGTTAGGTGCGTTGGGGGCGTTAGGTGCGTTGGGCTTGCCCACCGAAGCGCGCAGCGCGAAGGTGGGTGCGTTAGGTGCGTTGGGCTCGTCGCGCTGAAGCGGCGACGCCGCAGAGGCGGATGCGGCGGAAATACGCAGCAGTTCCGCGTACATCGAGTCCGCGACGCGGCTGTTCCATCGAACGACGTGCGGCAGCAGAATCGCGATGGCTTCGCCGTGGGTCGTGCCGTATCGTGCCGTCAGCGGATTTGCACAGGCGTGGGTGGCGCCCAGCATCGCGCGCTCGATCGCCGCCCCCGCGTAGAACGCGCCGAGCTGCATCGCGGCTCGCGCGTCGAGATCGTCAGGCGACGCCAGTACCCGTTCGTAATTGGCTTCGAGGAGCCGCCACGCCTCGAGCGACATCTCCATGGACGCTGGATTGCGCTTCGTGCAGACGTAGCTTTCGACGGCATGCGCGATGGCGTCGTAGCCGGCAGCGGCGGTCACGGCGGCCGGCTGCGTCAGCGTGAGCCGCGGATCGAGAATCACCACGCGGAAGGCCGCCTTTGGGTCGCCGCACGCCATCTTCATGTGCGTGTGCGGATCCGCGATGAGCGCGTACGACTGGGCCTCGCTCCCCGTCCCGGCCGTCGTCGGCACACCGATCATCGGCAACATCGGCCTGGTTGCCTTACCGTAGCCATGGAAGTCGTGAATCGTCCCCCCCTGCGTGAGCAGGAAGTTGATCCCTTTCGCGCAGTCCAGCGAACTGCCGCCGCCGAGCCCGACAATCGAATCGATGCCTTTGCCGGCTGCCTGCCGCCGGCCGGCTTCGAGCATGTCGGCGTCAGGATTAGGACCGAAATCGCCGAAAGCGACTGACCGCACACCGGCCGACTCGAGCGAGGTGCGCGCGTGATCGTGGTGGCCCGCTCTCACCAGGCCTGCATCGGCCACGAGCAGCGTGCGCGTGAACCCGAGCTCTTTCGCCACTGCCCCAAGTTGATCGATCGTTCCGTCGCCGAAAAGCACACGGATATCTGTTTTGAGATCCAACGGTCGAAACATTCGTAACTTCGATTGTACTCGGCGGTTCGGAGTTCTGGGTTCTTCGGTTCTGGGTTCCGGGTTCGGGTACCCGGGTCAGAACCTGAACCGAGAACCGGAACGCCGTCAGAGAACCCAGCACCCAGAACCCAGCACCTAGAACCGCTACCGTGGAAGCTATACGTGCGCGGTCAGCCCTCGATCGACGCGTTTCTGTTGGTCCAATGATTGAACGATCATGTCGATGCTGACAGGAGTACGGCGCAGATAGTCGTCCCCCAGTGCATTGGCGAGCGCGCAGCTTACGACAGCCGCGCCGGTGCCCACAGCCGCTTCGGCGACACCTTTAGCGCCGACGGGTGTCTGCGGATCGGGGATGTTCACCGCGCTCCACGACATCTCTTGCGGGATGTCGAGAATCGTCGGCGGCTTGTTGTAGTGGAACCGCTTCGCCAGCATGCTGGTCGTACACCCATTTCTGGCTGCGCGCGTAGCCGACTCCCTGAATGACGCCGCCGTGCAGCTGTCCCTCGAGGCCGCGGGGATTGATGACGACGCCGACATCGGTGACGCAGAGGAAATCGACAATCGCGTCCTGGCCTGTCTCCACGTCGACCTCAACCTCGGCAAACCCTACCACCGTCGAGCGCGTCGAGCCTTTGCGGCCGAAGTTGTCCTTCGCGACGCCCATCAGTCCGCGCCCTGCAATCGCCGTCGCCGATTCCTTCGTCATCACGTTGATGTCTGAGGGCAGCTCGGGCCCGTCGTATTTGCCGCCGAGATCGATGGCGCGCTTTGCCGCTTGCGCGAACGACATGCCGCGTCCCGGGCTGCTACGGCGATAGACTCGTTCCCCGCCGACCGCGTAGTCGTCCGGGCTGCCGCCGAGATCCTTGGCGGCGATTTCCTGCAGCTTCTTGACAGCATCGCGGGCGGCTGCGCCGTTCGCGCGCGAGTTGGCGTGTATCGTCTGGCTGCCGCCTTGGCGCGAACTCCACGGCAGGTGCTTCGACGTGTCGCCCCAGATGATTTCGCACTTGTCCCACGGCATGCGAGCTCTTCGGCGGCAACGCGTGCGGTGTCGTGAACCGACAGCGTGCCGATATTGCCGACGCCCTGCCGGACATACAGCTTGCCATCCGGTTCGATCGTCATCAGGCCATCGAAGCCGATGGTGCCCGCCGTGAACTCGCCGAGCGCGACGGCGACACCGGTGGCTTTGCTGCCGCGCCGTTGACCGCTGCGTGGTTTCCGCTCGTTCCAGTTGAACGCGGCCGCGCCTTGATCGAGCGCTCGCGCATGAATGCGCCCGTCAGAAAACTCTGCTGACCCTTCGCGTCGGGAGGCCCGAATTTCGATCCGGTAACGGGCGCGTTGATCTTGCGAATTTCCACCTCATCGATGCCCAGCTTGTGCGCTGCTTTGGTAATCAGCGGCTCGAACATCACGTTCGACTGCGTGCCGCCTGGTCCGCGCTGCGGTCCGTGGGGCGGCGTGTTCGTCATGACAGCTGTGCCGCGGAACCGCATGCTGAGCGGCGTGTAGGTCGCGGAGGCGACGACCGCACAAGTGTTGTAGTCGCCGACACGTGCGAAGGGACCGTTATCCTGCACGACGAACATGTCGAGTGCCGTCATGCGGCCATTTTTGCGGAACCCCAGGCGCACGCGCATATGGAGGCCTGCACGCGAACGGCCAGTGTAGTTGTCTTCTTCGCGCGAGATGCGCATCTGAACCGGGCGCCCCGTCTTCTTCGAGAGAATCGCCGGAATGGCCGTGTGCATGTGCGTTTCGGGATTCTTGCCGCCAAAACCGCCACCGACATATTCGCCCAGCAACACGACGTCGGCCGGTCCTGCACCGGACCAGCGCCCGACCGAACGGGCGATATGCGAGCTGGTCTGAGCCGAGGCGTGCAGGTACAGTTTGCCGTTCTGCCAGTACGCCATTGACGAACGCGGTTCCATGCATTGATGCGACGTCGTCTGACAGACGACCGTTTCGTCGATCACGACGGCAGCGTCCTTCAACGCCGCGCCGACGTCGCCGTATTGCCAGGTGTCGGGCGCGGCGCGGAGGGGCAGACGTCCCGCCTCAACTTCCTTCCAGTCTTCGGCGGTCCACTTGTAGCGCTTCAGCCCGTCGCCGAAATGCACGTTGCCCTCAGTGCGAGCATCCGGGCCATCCGGATGAAGGCTCAACAACGGATCGACGCAGAACGGCAACGGCTCCCACACAATCTTGACTCGCTCTACCGCGTTCGCGGTGACTTCGTCGACCGCAGCCACCGCCAACACCGGCTGGCCCTGATAGACGGGTTCGTTGGTGAGACCGAGCTCTGGATCGATCGGCTTCGGCTTGTCGGCTTTGCCGCCGTCTGGACCTTCTTCTTCCTCGGCTGCGACACCGCGCTCGGGCGGCGCAGCGGCGAGCAAATCGTCGGCACCGATGATGGCAACGACGCCCGGCATCTTCATCGCTTCGCTGGTATCGACGCTGCGCACGCGCGCGTGCGGCAGCGGGCTCAGCAGGAGTTTCGTGAAGAGCATGCCTTCCGCACGGTAGTCCTCGGCATAGCGTGAACGCCCAGTAACCTTTGCGACAATATCCGGGGTCTGATAGTTGTGCCCGATCAGCTTGTACTTCGGCTGGACGTCGGCCATGACTTACTGCCTTCGCCCGATTGGAAGATTCGCAGATTGGAGGATTGGCAGATTCTAAATGCAGTCCGCCAATCTGCCAATTAATCTCGCAATCTTCCAATCTACCGATCTACCAATGGTGCGAAGTATCCCGATCTGTCACGAAGCCTCCGTTACCGAGCTCATGTTGAACCGTTCGATGCGCATCGGCGGCGCCTTCGAACGGAGGAACTCGTCGTGCTCGCGCGGTAGTGCGAGGCCGCCCGCGCCCACCTGGATCGCCTGCGCGAACGCCGCAATGGGACTCATGTTCCAGCGGAAATTATTGACCGCACCTTTAACTTTGCCGCGCTCCACAAAATACACGCCATCGCGCGTCAGGCCGGTCACGAGCGCCGATTGCGGGTCGACGGTGCGGATGTACCAAAAGCAGGTCACGAGCAGGGCGCGATCGGTTGCGGCGATCATGTCGGCTATCGCCGGGCCATTGCCTTCGACCACGAGATTGTTCACGAACGGCACCGGCGCGGGCAGGCCCATCTTCGCCGCCCAGTAGCGCGGTGTGATGAGATTCTGCAGCACGCCGCCGCGCACCCAGTCCGTGCGAGACAGCTCCAATCCATTGTCGAAGACCGACGATGCCTCGCCGGACTCGATGCCGTAATGGAACGGTGCCGCCTCGACGACCGGCTCCGTGGGATTCGAGTAGAACGTCACGCCGCCGAACAGTGGCTCGCCGATGCGGGTGCCGCCGCCCGGCTTGGAAAACGGGCTGCGCCCTTCATCGGCGTCACGCCGCGCCATGAACCAATACGTCGCGATGGCCAGGTCGGCCACGCACGACGGCTCGAGCAACACCTCGTAGGAATCCGCTGGCATATCGATGCGCTGGGCGGCCCATCCGAGACGCCGTTGGAGCCGCTCGAACATGTCGCCGAGATCGATATCGAGAAAATCGTGCGTCGCCTGACCGACCCACGACGAACGGACGAAGTCGGGCGACTTCCCCGTCATGTCGACTTTGCCGATACGCTCCGTGTGCCGCTTCTTCAAGCCCGTCGACGTCGCGAGAAAGGTGGTCTCCGTGCGGAATTCGGCGTATCCGAACGTGGCGATGTTCGAGCGCCGTGCCTGCTCGTACAACGCGGCGAGCTGGGGCACGAACGGATCGAAGACGTGAATGTCGGCATCGCCAGGCGGATCGAGCCAGTCAGCCGGCTCCCCGGTACCCTCGACGAGCGGCACGTAATCCGGTGCTTCTGGACGTCGCGCGCACCCGGCTTCAGCCTCGCGCACAATCTCTTCCAACCGGTCAGGCGGAAAGTGTGTGCGCGTGACCGAGGCCACGCGGCGGCCGATGATGGAAATGACGGACAGCTGCACTTCGTCGGCATCGCCGTTGGTCGTTACGGTGTTGTGCGCCCACCGGACGTTCACCGTCGCAACGCGTCTGCCGACCGCGATGCAAGCGTCGGCTTTCGACAGCCGAAGCACTCGCTCGATCGTTTCCTGAAGGGTGATCAGTGCCCCTCCTGCGCCGTGTTCAGGATATTGATCTGACGGAAGAGCGCCGCGGGACAGCCGTGCGTGACCGGGGCAATCTGACCGGGTTGCCCCTTACCGCAATTGAAGGCTCCGCCCAGCACGTAAGTCGCCGGCCCTCCGACCGCTTCCAGAGAGTTCCAGAAGTCGGTTGTACGCGATTGGTACGCGACATCTTTGACCTGACCGACAATCTTTCCGCCGCGAATCCGGAAAAACTTCTGTCCCGTAAACTGAAAGTTGTAGCGCTGCATGTCGATCGACCAGCTCTTGTCGCCGACGATGTAGAGCCCCTCGTCGATGCCGGCAAGCAGATCGGTCAGCGAGACGTCCTTCGCGCTCGCACTGAGCGACACGTTCGGCATGCGCTGCAAGGGCACGTGACCAGCCTGGTCGGCGAACGCACACCCATTCGAGCGGCCGAAGCCTTGTTTGTGCGCCATCTGCCGGTCGAGCTGATAGCCGACGAGCACGCCATCGCGAACGATGTCCCACGTCTGGGCGGCGACGCCTTCGTCGTCATACCCGATCGTCGACAGGCCATGCTCGACCTGGCGATCGCCCGTCACGTGCATCATCGGCGCGCCGAACTGCAGAGTGTTGAGTTTGTCGAGTGTGGCAAACGACGTGCCCGCATAGTTCGCCTCGTATCCGAGCACGCGATCGAGCTCGGTTGAGTGTCCGATTGACTCGTGTATGGTCAGCCACAAGTTCGTCGGATCGACCACGATGTCGTAGCGTCCCGGCTTGATCGAGGGCGACGACATCTTCTGCTCGAGCAGCGCCGGGATGTCGTCCGCGTCTTTCATCCAGTCGTAACCCGTCGTGAAGTACTCCCAACCGCGCCCGGCCGGTGGGGCCGCATTTCCCATCGTTTCGAATGCGCCAGTCGCCTTGTCGATGCGGACGGCAGTGAAATCGCCCTTCACGCGCACACGCTGCTGAGTGATGCGCGACCCCTTCAGCGACGCGAAGTACTTCTGCTCGCGCACGAGCATCATGTACGGAGTCGCACGGTCGATCAGCTTTGATTGCAGCGCACGATCGTTGAGACTGAGCAGGAAATTGATCTTCTCGTCTTCGCCGACCGTAAACGGATCGATCTCGTAGCTCGAGACATACGTATCGTTGTAGACGGGCTCGTCGGCGAGCATGACAGGCTCGGTAATGAGGCGCGCGAGCGACGCGGCCACCTCTGTCGCGCGTCGAGCGACCGCCGCAACCGCGTCGGCAGTCAGATCGATGCCGGCGGCAAAACCCCAGGCGCCCCCGCAGACAACGCGCACGCTGAAGCCGACCGACTCGGTCTCGACCGATGTCTGCAGCTCGCGGTCGCGCGCGACGATCACCTGATTACGAAGTTGCTCGACACGAAAATCCGCATAGATGGCGCCGCGGCCGGCTGCTACGGCGAGAGCCGCATCGGCGAGACGATCGAGCGGAAGCGCGAGGAAGGCGGGGTCGACGGCGCGCGGCATGGAACCCAGGCCGTCAGTATACGTCTAACGTTTGGGAATGTTCGTCTCCGAGCTTCATCATCTCCTCTTTCGATGGCTCCACGTCATGGCGGCGATTTTGTGGATCGGCCATTTATGGGCGGTCGTGTTCGGTCAGCGGCTGCGGCCCGTCAAACCGGACGTGCTGATGCGGGCGGCAAGCGGTGTGACCTGGCTCACCGGTTTGGCTCTGCTTATCTATGTGTACTACGCCGGAGGGGCGCTGACGACCCCGACCCAGTCCTGGGGGATGGCGCTCGGCGTGGGTCTTGCCGTCATCCTCCTCAGCTGGCTGCTGTACGATGCCTTGTGGACGCTGCTTGCCGGCCGCGAGGTGGTCGCCGCTGCTCTGTCGATTCTGCTCGTCAGTGGCCTGGCGCAAGGTCTCGGCGAGTTCATGACCGGGCGCGCGGTCTTCATCCATCTGGGCGCTCTGTTGGCCACCGTCATGGTCAACAACACCCAGCAGCGCCCGCAGCGAATCTCACACAATGCCGTGATCGCGCCGGCCGTCATTCTCCTGATGGTCAGCAACCACTTTCCCCTCATCTACGGGGATTCACGGCCCTGGCTGATCGCGCCGGTCGTCGTCTTGGTCGGGTGCCTCACGGGAATGTCATTCGAATGGATGACGAGCCGCCGGTACGCTACGCTATAGACTCCAGACTGATCGATCGACCTGCCTGTGGGTTTCCTCGCAGAAACTCGAATTTCGGACAGACTTCATCTTTTGGCCAGGAGCTTTACTGCAGGACTATGACTGTTACCACTGATCAAATTCGCATTCTCATCGTGGGCGATCATCCTGACGACCGGCTGGAAATCCGATCGACCCTCGAATCACAGGACAACCTCGAAGTTGTTGGCCAGGCGGCCTTTGGGGCCGGCGCTGTCGGCGACGTACGCCGGCTGAATCCCGATGTCGTCATCGTCGATGCGTCGCGCGCGGAAGATGTCCCCGAGGCGACCCGTCAAATTCTCGACGCGTCGCCGCAAACCGAAGTACTCGTCACAACGCGGTTCCAGTCGGTCGAAATGGCCCAGCAGGCATTTCAGGCTGGCGCGCGGGCGTATGTGCTCGAGTCCGATGGAGTGCAGAGCCTCGTCGCCGCGATCGCCACGCTCAGCCGCCACAAGCCTTTCCTCACGGGCCAACTCGCGGAAGAGGCACTCGACAGCTACATGCGCCAGCATCAGATCTCCGAGGCGGACGGGCCGCGCATCCCGAAGATCACGCCTCGCGAACGCGAGATCATCGAGATGCTCTGCCAAGGCAACAGCAACAGGGAAACCGCGCTGCAGCTGAACATCAGCGTCAAGACCGTTGAAGCCCATCGGCTGAACATCATGCGCAAGCTGCGGCTCACATCTCTGAGCCACCTCGTGCGCTACGCGATTCGAGTGGGCATCGTCGCGGCCTAAGGTAAATGCTGATTCCATTCAACACACCGTTCCGAACGTGAAGCCGCGCGAGCGCAGATCGGGAATCAGGCGACGAGTGGCCTCCACCGTGTGACGCTGATCGCGGGTCGGAGCCGACTCGTCGCCGTCGTGCATGACGACGATGTCGCCGTCGGACACGCGCGGCGCGATTCTACGAAACGTGCTGTCGGCGTTCCGGGCGCGAAACCAATTGAAGTCCCACAGCATCCATCCGAACCCGATTAGCCGGTAGTCGAGCTGTCGCATGCCTTCATACATCCGTCCGCCGCGCCAGCCGGCATGTGGGCGGAACGCGCGGCACGGGGGCGTGCCGGCAAGCGATTCAACGAGGTTGGCGGCGGCGGTCAACGTTCGGCCCAGCTGCGACGGAGTCATCAGCATGTAACGGCGCGTCGACGAATGAAGGGCGACGGAGTGACCCTCCATGAACGCACGCCTCACGATGGGCGCCGTCTGCTCGTTGAGATGCGCGTCGATGATGAAGAACGTGGCGGGCACGCCTTCTGCCTGCAGCACATCGAGCAGGTCCGGCGTTGTCGACGGATTTGGACCGTCGTCGTAGGTGAGATACACCGTTGGTGTCACCGCTCGCGGCATCTTCCACACCGCGCGATCACCTGCCATCCAGTCGATGACGAACGGCGCCGGCCACATGTGCGCCAGCGCCGTGACCGCTGCACCTATTGCTAGAAGGACAAACATCGGCCGTATTTCATTTGATCAGCGCGCGTTCGAGCCGCTGCATTGCCACCGTAAAAGCCACGACGCCGCCGATCACGAGGTACGCGACGTGACCAACAAGGCTGAGATCGACAGCGCCGGTCGTCAGTTGTCGCAGAAGACCGACCGCGTGATACAGCGGCGTGGCGCGCATGATCCACTGCACCAGCACCGGGAACTGTTCGATCGGGACGAAGATGCCGCTGAAGAGAAACATCGGCATCACCAGGAGCCCCACCACCATGTCGAAATCCTGAATTTTTCGAGCGAACGTCATCAGACACAACGCCATCGCCGAGAACGATGCGGCGGTTAGAACGGCCGCCGGCCATGCTAGCCATGCAGACCACGCCAGCAGCATCGGGCGGCCTGTCGACTCGCCGACAACCAGGAGCACGACCAGAAACACGGCCGCATACAGCGAACCCCGGCTGAGCGCCCACATCATTTCGCCGAGCCCCACGTCGGGCACGCGCATCGGCGTCGCAAGAATGCCGTCATAGGTCTTCTGATAGTGAAGCTTGAAGAAAATGTTGAAGAACCCGTCGGTGATTGCGCCGTTCAGGCAGCTCGAGGCAAGCAGTCCCGGCGCCACGAACGCACTGTAGCTGACGCCGTTGGTTGGCGGCACCATCGATCCCAGCCCGATGCCGATTCCCAGCAGGTAGAAGAGCGGTTCGAAAAATCCGGAGACGATCACCATCCACGTGTGCTTGTAGACGAGCAGGTTCCGCTGGACCATGCGGATCGATCGTCGTGGAGATGGGAAAGCCAGCGACGTCATGCGTACAGCCTTCGGCGGAACGTCCAGTGCGCCAGCGCGACGCCGGCCATCAACAGCGCCGCGAGGAACACGATGTGCATCACCCAGGTTGTCGGCACGGAGTCGAGCGTGACGCCTCGGACGAGCTCGACGCCGTGAAAGAGCGGCGTGAGCCGCGCCACGCGTTCGAGCGCATCGGGCAGCCTTTCGATCGGGAAAAAGACGCCGGAAAACATGAACAGCGGCGTGAGGAAAAAGCGAAACAGCACGTTGAATGTTCCCGCGCTCTTCCGTGTGGCCGCATAGGCCATGATCGGTGCCGCAAACGCAAGCCCGATGAGCACCACGATCGGCAGCGCGAAGAGCACACGCCACGAACGCGGAATGCCGAAGACCGTCATCACCAGAATGAAGGCCACCGCGATCGTCGTCAGCCGCACAGCCATCCATGCGAGCTCGCCGAGCACGATGTCGAGGACGCGCATCGGCGTCGCGACCATCGCGTGGTAATTATTGCGCCACGTCATCTTGTCGAGCACCGGGTAACTCGACTCGAACCCGGCCGCCTGCATGGCCGCTGCCGCGAGCAAACCGGGTGCGAGGAACTCAGCGTACCGCAGGCCTCCCGGCAACCCAGCTCCGCCTGCATCCACCATCGCGCCCAGGCCCAGCCCGATAGCCAGGAGAAAGAGCGTCGGCTGAAGAAAGCTCGAAAATACTGAGCCTCGCCAGACACGTCGATAAACGAGTGCGTTGCGCTGGACGATTCGAACCGCAGCGATCATCGATTACGAAAGGATTGAACCACAGAGAACCCTGAGAACACAGAGAATGCACTCAGACACCGCTGTCGGACTACTCAATCAAAGCCCTTCCGGTAATTCTCAAGAAGACATCCTCGAGCGTCGAACGCCGGACGACCGCGCTTTCGAGCGGGATGCCGCGCGCGTGAACCTGCTGCAGGGCGTGCTCGCCGTCGGTCGTGTAGATTTGCACGCGATCGGGCAGCATCTCGATCCGATCGCCGATGCCATTCAGTCTTCCGTCGAGGCTCGCCCTCACCTCATCGGGAAAACGCAGCTCGAGCACTTCTCGCGTGGAATACTTCGCGATGAGGTCGCGCGGCGATCCCTCACAGACGATGCGTGCCTTGTCCATGACCACTAGCCGATCGCACAGGCGCTCGGCCTCATCCATGTAGTGCGTCGTCAGCAGCAGCGTCGCACCACGGCGCTTCAATTGATACAACCGCTCCCAGACGACGTGACGCGCCTGCGGGTCGAGCCCGGTCGTCGGCTCGTCGAGCAGAATCAGTTCGGGATCGTTCACGAGCGCGCGTGCAATCGTGAGGCGCCGCTTCATTCCACCTGAGAGTGACTCGACTTGCGCACCGGCCCGGTCGGTCAGCTCGACGAAATCGAGCAGCTCGTCTGCGCGTTTCTGCGCAACCTGGCGCGGGATATCGAAATAGCGCGCGTACATCAGCAGGTTCTCCCGAACTGTAATCTCCGTGTCGAGATTGTCCTGCTGCGGTACGACGCCAAGCCGCGCTTTTATCCGGCTGGCATCCTGCCGAGGGCTCATATTCAACACCTCGAGCTCCCCGGCGCTGACGGGTGACGCACACGCGATCATTCGCATCGTCGACGTCTTGCCAGCTCCATTCGGGCCGAGAAAGCCGAACGCTTCGCCGGCGTGCACGTCGAAGTCGATACCGTCAACAGCCGTGAAATTACCAAATTGTTTCGTTAATCCACGCGCGTGGATCAGCGGCGTAGCGTTTGACTGCATAGGGTGCTCGGGCCTTCTCTGGCTCGTATTTTGTATCGAAGGACGAAGAAGGACGAACAGGAGGATATGTATGCGTGGAATACGTGCGTCGTTTTGGGTGTGTCTGGCGTTCCTGGGCCTGTTTTCGGCAGCCGCCGCTACTCCGGCGCAAGCACAGGCCAACGCAGGCGTCCAGGGAGGCGTGTCGCTCGATCCTGATCAGGTGTTCTTTGGTGGCCACGTGGAGACATCTCCCCTCATCGATCGTCTGCGTTTCCGTCCGAATCTCGACATCGGCCTCGGCGACAATGTCACGACGATTGGCTTCAACTTCGACTTTACGTACGCCTTCACTGCGGGGCGTCCGTGGAATCTCTACGCCGGCGCCGGTCCCGCGATCAACTGGTTCGATTTCGACGGCAGCAACCGGACTGACGGCGGCTTCAACATCCTCGTCGGCGCGCGGCAGCGCGAAGGCATGTTCTTCGAAATGCGGATCGGCGCACTCGACAGCCCGGATCTGAAATTCGGTGTCGGCTATACATTCAGGTAACATCGCAGCCCGAGCGGCCGCGATTTGACAATCCCACCACTAGACGAATATCGCCAGCGGCGGGCGGCACGCGCATCGGAACATGCGCGGCTCGCCCGCCTCGATGCGCGGCTTGCCCATTCCCGCCTCGCGGCCGTCGGCGCGATTGTCCTGTCGGGACTCGTGGTGTTGCAATTCAGTGTCACCCCGTGGTTGTTGGCGATTCCGGTGTCGGCCTTCGCTGCATTGGCGGCGTGGCACGATCGGGTGATTCGGGCCGCCGATCGATTCCGGCGAGCCATCACCTTTTACGAGCACGGCCTCGCGCGGCTGGAGGACCGCTGGCAGGACGTCGGCGAAACAGGCGGGCGATTTCTGGACGAAGATCATCTTTACACGCGCGATCTCGACATCTTCGGCCGCGGATCGCTGTTTCAGCTGTTGTCACTCGCCCGCACCCATCTCGGCGAAGAAATGCTCGCGCGATGGCTCACGGGTGCCGCTCCGCTGCCTGACGTCCGGCAGCGTCAGGAAGCGATCGCCGAGCTTCGAGAGGCACGCGATTTCCGTGAGGCACTAGCAATTGCCGGTGGAGCGTCTCAAGACATCGACACGGTCGCGCTCAGCGCGTGGGCGTCGGCGCCAGCGGTAGCCGTGGGCATCTGGCTTCGTATCGCGGCCGTCGTCTTGGCTGTCTCCATCTTCGTCACTGCCTACTGGTGGGCTCGGGGCGGGCCTGCGTCGCCGCTACTCTTCGTCGTTCTCCTCAAGATGGCATTGACGCGACCTTCGCGTACGCGGGTGGCACGTGCGGTGCGCGGCGTCGAAGGGCCGCTCAGTCAGCTCGATGTGCTGGCCGACACCCTTTCTCTCATCGAGAAGGGAACGTTCACGAGCCGGCGGTTGGTTGAAATCCGCACGGAGATGGTGAGCCACGGCATCGTGCCGTCCGAGGCGATTCGACGGCTCAGGCGACTGGCCGACATGCTGGACTGGCGGCGAAACGCGTTCTTCGCGATTCTCTCGGCGGCCGTCTCATGGCCGCTTCATCTGGCGTGGGCGATCGAAGCATGGCGGCGCGAGTTCGGCCCGAAAGTCATGGCCTGGCTGTCGGCCGTCGCCGAATACGAGGCGTTGAGCTCGCTTGGGGCCTACGCATATGAGCATCCGGAAGATCCGTTCCCGTCATTGGTTGAGGACGGCCCTGCCCGGTTCGAGGGAACGAGCCTGGGCCACCCACTCGTACCTGCCGCGTGGATGGTACGGAACGACGTGTTGCTCACTGACGCCGTGAGGCTGCTGATTGTGAGCGGCTCGAACATGTCGGGCAAAAGCACGCTCTTGCGTACGGTCGGCGTCAACGCCGTGCTCGCGATGGCGGGCGCGCCGGTGCGTGCGGCAACGCTCACGATGACGCGGCTCGAGGTCGGCGCCACGCTTCACGTTCATGATTCGCTGCACGCCGGCCGCTCCCGATTTTTCGCCGAGATCCAGCGTATCCGACGGATCGCCGATCTCGCGGGTCGACGTCCGGGGCCGTTGTTTCTCCTCGACGAGCTCCTCCAGGGCACGAACTCGCACGATCGACGGATCGGCGCCGAGGCGCTGCTCCGCAGCCTGATCGAGCGCGGCGCGATCGGCCTGACGACGACTCACGACCTGGCACTGACGGCTATCGCCGACAATTCAGGCGGCCGTGCGGTCAACGTGCATTTCGAGGATCAGTTGAAGGATGGGCAACTCGTGTTCGACTATCGCATGAAGCCGGGACCTGTCACTCACAGCAATGCGCTGGCTCTCATGAAAGCGGTCGGCTTGCCTGTAGACACCATTGGTAAATGACGTTCATTACAATACGCGCATGAGAAACGCACGAGTCGCGTTCGTTCTCCTCGGACTGATCAGCGGGAGCGTCATCGCACAGTCCCCACTTCTGCCGATTGCCGCAACTGCTCCAGTTCCCAACGATCCCGACGACCCGGCCATCTGGACACATCCAACAGACGCGGCGCGCAGCTTGATTATTGGCACGGACAAGGTCGAGACAACCGGCGGTCTTTACGTCTTTGCGCTCGACGGATCGCTGCGCCAGCGCATCACCCCGCTCGATCGCCCGAACAATGTCGATGTCGAGTACAACGTGCGCATCGGCCAACGGCGCATCGACGTTGCCGTCGTAACCGAACGGATGCAGCACCGTTTGAGAGTCTTCGAGATTCCGCCGGATGGATCGCCGCTTCGCGATCTTGCTTCTGCCGGGCTTCCGATCCTGGAGGGTCAGACCGGCGACGCATCCGAGCCAATGGGTATCGCGCTCTACAGGAGGCAGTCCGACGAAAGTGTTTTTGTGATGGTCTCGCCCAAGTCGGGCCCCGCGTCAGGCTACTTGTGGCAGTACCCGGCTGAACGTCGCCACCCAGGGCCATCTCTCCGTCCCGTTCGTCCGGCGGTTCGGTGCCTTCAGCGGCAGCGGCGAGATTGAAGCTGTGGCCGTGGACGACGAGCTGGGCTATGTCTATTACAGCGATGAACAGTACGGCATCCGCAAGTACCACGCCGATCCCGATGCACCGGGCGCGGCACAAGAGCTCGCCGCATTCGGCCGGTCCGGCTATCGCGGCGATCGCGAGGGGCTCGCCATCTATTCGACGGGTCCGGGCCGGGGATTCCTCCTGTCGAGCGACCAGATTGACGGCGGCTCGCGCGTGCGGATCTATCCTCGCGAAGGCTCGCCCGGCAACCCGCACCAGCATGCCGAGATCAAATCGATTGTGACGGCGTCAGATGATACCGACGGCATCGAGGCGACGAGCCGGCCGCTGCCCCAACTGCCGCGCGGCCTGCTCGTCATGATGAACTCGAAGGGAAAGAACTTTCTGCTCTACTCGATGGAAAAGGTACTCGAATGAGTATTCCATCTATTCCCACCAGCGGCGATTCTGATGGGCGATTTCGCGCGCTGATGTCACGCCGTTTCTCAGGCCGAGGGAGCGGAGATCCGACACGCTCTGATTCACGGTTACGCACCGCGCGTTCCTGAACGCGCCGTCACACAGTTCCCACGTGCCTCCGTAGACTTGCACGCTGCGTGCGCGATCGCCGACCGATCCGAGATTGGTCGCGTTGTTGAAGATGTCGCGCGCGTCGCCTCGGAAGTTCGGGCGATCGTAGAACACCAGCCTGGACTGGCGATTGTTGCCGTAGCCGCTGCCGTTCCCGTTTCCGTTGCCGTTGCCCCACCAGCCACCACGGTTGTTGTTCCGCGCAAATCCCACGGAGCGCATCGAGGAAATGCGATCGTTCCATCCTGCGGCGCGCAGGTCGTCGATGGTGCCGCTGAAGACGCGGCATCCGCCCGAGAAGTGGGCATCGCGGCACACTTCCCACGCCTGATTACCGTCAAGCTCGAGACTGCTGATGCGATCGTTCAGGCCGTGCTCGCGCAGGTCTGCCACTTCGTTGCGAAACGTCACGCTGTCGCCGCGAAAGTCGGGATGCTCGTAAACCGTGATGCCGCCATATCCGCCATATCCGCTGCCCCGTCGCTGAGCGGAGGCATCGAGCGAAAACGCCGATACGGCCATCAGAGCGGCGAGTGCGAGTCGAACAACCATAGCCACCTCCGATGCGTCGCTTTGCAACCGTCGTGCCGTTGAAAGTCGCCAATAAATCCGGGCGATTCTGGGCAAAACGACCGCCTTGTCCGCACCTCAGGACAGCCTGTGCGGTGACGATGACGGTTCTAGGTTCTGGGTGCTGGGTTCTGGGTTCCGGTTCTTGGTTCACGGTTCTGGATCGACAGCACAGAACCTAGAACCAAGAACCAGAACCTCGAACGCAGCACCCAGAACCCAGAACCTGTACTCCCGTGATTCCTACGGCGTGCCGAGGACCCGCAATAATCGCCGACGCGATGCGCCGCCATTCGCTTTCCTCGTGCACCAGTTCTTTTGTCGATTGAAGATTGGCGGTTGACCAATTCGCGATCACATTACCTATCCCAATCAACAATGGCCAATAAATCCGGCAATTGCCAATTGTAAATGTGGCAATGCGAGCGTCAGTAATTCGTCGTCCTGTCAATTAACCCGCGCTCGCGGACCAGATAGTCGCACCGGCGGAAAGTCGCGATCGCGATGACGCCAAATCCGACCGTGATCAGGGCCAACAGCACGAGCAACTGCCGATCGCCAATACCCGCCAGCGTCGGATACTCGTGCGCAACCCGGCCAACAAGCGCGCGACGGACGAGCTCAAGCCAGTAGGTCACCGGCATCAGGTATCCGACCGGCCGCAGCCACCACGGCAGCGCTTCGAGCGGAAAGATGGCGCCGCAAAACAGGTAGAGCGCGGCGGCTACCGCCTCGCCGACCAGCCACGAATGGTGCGCGATGACGAGCACGATACTGGCCAGTGTGAGCCCCATCATCGCGAGCATCGCCATCCCGACGACGAGCGCCACGAGGAACATGCCCCACCTCACGTCAGACGGGCTCACCTGGAGCTGCAGAAACACCACGCCGAACGCGATCGTGATGATGACCGAGAGCGTCGTCATCAGAAATCGCGCGACTCCGCGGCCCATGAGGTACATCGGAATATGGACGGGCGCGACATACATCGACTTCAGCGTCAGGAACCTCTCGCGATCGTCAACAACCGCCTGCGCCATTCCGGCCATCACCGCGCCGACGTACATGTAGAACGCGTTCCCAACGTACATGTACGAAAACGCGGTGGATGCGAAGTTGCCCTGCGTCACCATTCCGAACATGACCACGAGAATGGCCGCTGAGGTCAACGGTTTGATGATCGAATACAGCGCAAACAGCGCGGGCGACGCCCAGTTCGATTCAATCTGCCAACCAAGCCAGGTTGCCGTTTTTAATGATGACCACATAGCAATCACTTCCACAGTCCGGCTAAAGCCACTACGTACTGCCCTCTGCCCTCTGCCCTCTGCCCTTGCGCCGCTAGGCGCGGCTCTCCGTCAACCGTCCCTCCGCAACTGCCAGCCGCTCGAGCCGCTGCAACAGCAGGCGCGCGGCAAAGAGAAATATGACGCTCAGGACGGCCAGCGCGGTCGCCTCCGCCCGGACGTCGAAAAACCCTAGCTCGGCGCCGGACGAGAACGAGAGTTGGCGGATCGCATCGAGTGCGAGCGTCAGGGGAATGATCGATGCCCCGGCGGCGACCCAGAAGTTGAAGCTGCGGATCGGAAAAAAGGTGCCTGACAGCAGGAACACCGGCTCCTGCGCCAGGTTCACCATGTGCCAGCCTTCGCGTCCGAGCAGCAGAAACATCGACGCAAACATCATCCCCATCCCATAGAGCGCGACGAGCGCGAGCACGAAGACGGCCGACAGCATGAACCCGCTCGACACGGCGAAGCGCACGTCGAACAGCAGGCTTCCCATGGCGAGAATGCTCACCGCCCGTACAGTTGTCGTCAGCATGCCGCCGAGCGCCATCCCGAGCAGGATGGCCATCATCGAGTTCGGCGCCATGATGTACAACGCGAGGTTGCCCGTCTCCTTTTCCCAGAACAACTGGTTCCCCATCGACCAGAGCACGTTCATCCAGTACGCGCTCATGGCCCCGCCAATGATGACGAACCCAATGAAGTCGGCCGGCGCGGCGTTGGCTCGATACACGAACACGTAGGCGCACACTCCCACCAGCGGCAGCACGATGTCGAAGATGAGCCACCACTTCTCGCGCACACTCATGATCAAACGAGGATAGGCACGGGCGGCAACTGTTCTGGCGAACAAGCGCCATCCAGACGATCGACGCTGGACGATCGACGCTGGACGATCGACGATGGACGATCGACTATCCATGCTCCACCTCCTCCATGCTGCGCCCGACCAGATCGACAAACACGTCCTCGAGCGTGGGTTCCCGCTTGGTGAGAGTGGTCAACCCGATCTGTCTCGATTCGAGCAGACCAATCACGGGACCCAGCACCCGTTCTTCCGCGAGGGCCAGTTCCACAGACGACCCACCGTTGGCCGTACGATGCGTGGCCTTTCGCACGCCGGGCAGCGCGGCGATGGCTGTCACATCGGCCGTCGTCAACGGCGCGGCCTCGAGGTGAAAAATTGACTCGCGCTGCAGCTGCTGTTTCAGATTCGATGGCGTGTCGCACGCGAGCACCCGCCCGCCATTGATAATCGCCACGCGATCGCACAGCTCATCGGCCTCGGCCATGTAATGCGTGGTCAGGAGCACAGTGCGAGTGCCGTCCTCCTTGACCCATCGCCTGATGTAACTGCGCGCGTCACGCGACGCTTCGACGTCGAGGCCAAGCGTTGGCTCGTCGAGAAACAGGACTTTGGGGTCGGTGAGGAATCCCCTCGCGATGTTCATCTTCTGCCTCAACCCGGTCGACAGCTGCGACGACTTCGTGTTGATCCGATCGGACATCTTCACGATCTCGAGCAGCTCGGCAATGCGCCTGTTCGCCTCAGCCGAGCTCAGCCCGTAGAACTGCGAAAACATCCAGAGGTTTTCGCGCACGGTCAGCAACCCATAACCCGAGGCTTCTCCACCCGACACCATGTTGATGCACGGGCGCACGAACTGCGGCTCGCGGTGCACGTCGTACCCTTCGACCGCCGCCCACCCCGAAGAAGGGGCGAGCAGCGTCGTGAGAATCTTGATCAGGGTCGTTTTACCTGCGCCGTTCGGCCCGAGCAGGCCGAACAATTCTCCGCGCGGCACGGTCAGGTTGACGTCGCTGAGCGCGACGCGCGGCCCGGTCTCGTGCCGGTCGTTCTTGCGTGGTTTATAGATGCGTCCCAGACGTTCCGTCTCAATCGCCAGTGCCTGCATGTTTTCACCCAAAAAAAAAGGCCATCACCGCTTTCGCAGGTGATGGCCTTTTGGAAAAGGTCCGATCGGGTCTGGGTTACCTCACCCGCACCTGCCTCCGCACGTGGGCACAGACGCCCATGGTGGCGCGCATGTGCTGCGGCACGAAATAAAGGAAGGTGAAGGTCTTCATCGAGGTGAAATAGGAGAACACACTTATTGCCAGATTGTCAATTCGCAATTGCCAAATCAATTGGCAGTGGTCAATTGAGATTTCGACGAGGCAACCGCGGGCAGCGAGATCACAAAGGCCGACCCGACTCCAGCCTCGCTGGTGCACGTGATGTCGCCGCCGTGCGCAACGAACACCGTGCGGGCGATCGACAGACCCAGGCCCGATCCGCCCACTTCTCGCGACCGGGCCTTGTCGACGCGGAAGAAGCGCTCGAACACCCGCGACACGGCGTCGGCCGGAATGCCGATGCCGGTATCGACCACTTCGATGCGCGCCGCGCCCCCGGTCTGACGCGTCGAGATCGTCACGGTGCCGCCAGGCTTGTTGTAAAGGATGGCATTTCCTATCACGTTGTTCATCGCCTCGCGCAGTTGTTCGGCATCGCCGACCACGGTGAACGGATCCCCCGTCACCGTCAAGCGCACGTCACGTTCCTGCGCCATCGGCGCCAGCCACGTCACGACGTCTTCAATGAGCGAGCGCATGGCGACAGGTGTACGCTCTTGCGAATCGGACGCCAGCTCGACCCGCACAAGAGTGAGCAGTCGCTCTGCGATGTCCTGCATGCGATGCGCCGCACGGCGGCACACCGCCAACGCCTCCTTGTACTGCTGCGGGCTTCGTTCGCGGTCCAGCGCCCATTCGGTTTCCGCGCGCAGAACCGAGATCGGCGTGCGCAGTTCATGCGACGCATCGGCCATGAACTGCCGTTCCTGCTCCACGGCGAGCCGCAGACGATCGAAGGCGTCGTTCAACGTCGACGCCACTTGCCCGAGCTCTGTTTCGGTGCCCTCGACCGCAATCCGCGCGCTCAGATCGCCTTCCGACATCGCCCGCGCGGTCTTGCTGATCCGCTTGATCGGTGCCAGTGCGCGGCCTGCGACGAACCACCCGCCGAAAATGGCCACGGCAAGTGTTGCAATGCCGGCGAGAAAAACGTTCCAGAACAATCCCCGCTGCTCGCGCAGCAGATCGGCAATTTCGCGCCCGACGAGCACCGTCGCCCCGCCTGCAGCCGGCATCGACAGCTCGCGTCGTCCTGCGGCGGTCGTCCCGGGCAGGCCGACTTTCAGTTCCGGCGCGGACTGATCGACCAGCTCTCCGGTCGGACTCCAAATCACGTAATAGGCCCGGCGTTCAGGCCCGAAAAAGTCCGATGCCGCGTCCGACGGGATCTCGAGATCGAAGCGACCGCCTTCCACCGGCTTCAGGGCAGCGCTCACCTCGTGCGCGTACTCGTCCAGCTCGAGATCGACGGCGGTGGTCATCGTCAGCCACGACCGGTAGACAACGGCGCCGCCGTAAAGTACGACGACCAGCGTCAGCACCAGCGTGTACCACAGTACCAAGCGGACGCGCAGCGACTCACGCATTGACGATGTACCCTTGACCTCGGCGAGTGTGGATCACGCTGGGACCGAGCTTGCGGCGCAACGCCGCAATATGCACGTCGATGACGTTCGAAAACACGTCGCTCGATTCGCTGTAGATGTGCTCGCAGATCGCGGACCGCGTCACGAGCGTGCCGCGATGACGAACCATCAGCTCGAGGATCGAATACTCGCGTGCGGTGAGCTCGATGGGGACGTTGTCGCGATACACGATGCGGGCCGCTCGATCGATGGTGATGTCGCCCACGACCAGCAGGGGTGACGGGTTGCCGGCCGAGCGCCGCACGAGCGCACGCAGCCGGGCGACCAGCTCTGAAATCGCGAACGGTTTGGGAAGGTAGTCGTCGGCGCCCAGGTCGAGCGCCTTGACCCGGTCGTCGATCCCACCGCGCGCCGTGAGGATCAGCACCGGCGTGCGCGAACCCGCCTGCCGCATATCCTGCAGCAGCATCCAGCCGGTTCGCTTCGGCACCATGAGATCGAGCACCACGGCGTCGTAGGACACCTCGCCGAGCATGAACTGCGCCTCTTCGCCGTCGGAAGCGACGTCGACAGCAAAATGCGCCTCGCCCAGAGCTCGGTTCAATGTACTCGCGAGATCCGCCTCATCCTCGACGACGAGTACTCTCATTTTGGTGGTTTTGGTTGTGGTGTCGTTCGTGGCGGTCTGTCGCTCGTTTCGTCTTCGACGCGAACGTCGTCGAACATCACCGTCGAATCGCCCGAGACCCAGATGCCGACGCCGGCCGGTACGGTCGGCAGGCGATCGCGTTCGTTCAACACGCGGATGCCCCCAAGATACACCCGGATCTGCCCGTTTTCCTGAAGGACTCTCATCGAATGCCACGCGTCGGCGTCCAGCTCGAGATCGTCTTCCCGTTCGACGCGGATTCTGTTGCCGCTCACCACGCGGTACATTGAGAGTTCCTGCCTCACCAGGTCGAGATGAACCGCGTAGTGATTCATCGGGTCCTGATACTTCCAGACCAGGCCGGCAGCGCGCCCACCGCCGGTTGCCTTGAGACGGACCGAGACACTGACATCCGCATACTGCGCGCCGGAAAGAACGGCGACCGCAAAGCTATCGGCAGGCGCCGCCTTGCCTTCGTGCACGAGCACGCGGCCGTTGCCTTCGCGCCTGACCGTCCAGCCCTCGACGGGGGCTTCGCGGCCTGTGGCGATCGTAAATCCGGGAGGCGGCGCGCCAATCTTGTCGTCCTCGAACGTGCGAATGACAACCGGCTGCGCTGCAGCTGCCACCTGGAAGAACAACGTCAACGCGAGCAGAAACATGTGCGTCTACCTCGAGATTGTAGCCCCATGACGTGAAGCTGCCGTGAAGGATTTCGGGCTACTCCATTTGGGTTAGCCCACTTCACTCAGGCTTCATCTCAGTCCCGATATAACGGACGGCTGGTATGAGGAGGCACATCGCATGGGGACGGCTGGTCCTGGGGTTTCTGGTCGCGGGCGTCCTGCCGTCGGTGGTCTCCGCGCAGGATGCGAACGGCAGGCTCAAGGTGTACCTTGACTGCGACCAGTGCTTCGGGGATTACATCCGCGAAGAGGTCGACATGGTCGAGTACGTGCGCGATCCGGCCGAAGCCGACGTGCACATCATCGTCACCAGCCAGGAAACGGCCAGTGGCGGCCAGGAACGGGCGATCGCGTTCATCGGCCTCGGCCGCTTCAAGGGACTGGATTTCAAATCACGCGCCATTTCCGAGAACGCGGACACGGAAGACACGCAGCGACAGCGCCTCGCGACGGCCGTTACGATTGGCCTGCTGAATTACATATCGAGCGACGGTGTCAAAGGCGGGCTGACCGTCAACGTCGAGCAGGCGGCTTCGCCCGGTCAGACAGGGCCGGCGTCCGATCGATGGAACTACTGGGTGCTCAGCGTGCAGGGAACAATTGAGGCGGCCGGAGAAGAGAGTAGCCGCAACATCAACTTCGAGGGCGATCTCGGGGCTGACCGCATCACTGACGACTGGAAGATCACCATGGGGTTCCAGCTCGAATATCGGCGCGAGGACTTCGACCTCGACGAAGACGAGCCGCTCCGGGCGATTCGCAACGAGCGTGATTTCGACGCCCTCGTCGCGCGCAGTCTGACCGACCACTGGTCGATCGGCGGTCGAGGGAGCATCGACTCATCGTCGTTCGACAATATCGCCCTGCGAACGTTCCTCGGGCCTGCAGTTGAGTACAACCTGTTTCCCTATTCTCAATACACGCGCAGGCAACTGCGCTTCGGCTACGCGATTGGGCCGTACTATGCCCGCTATCACGAGGAAACGCTGTATTTCACGATGTCAGACGCCATGGCCGAGCAGGAGGCCTCGGTCACGCTCGATCAGCGCGAACAGTGGGGCTCGCTGCAGGCCGAGCTCGAGGTCTCGACGTTCATTCCAGACCCATCGCGCTATCGCATCCAGGTCCAGGGTGACGTCAACGTGCGGCTCGCGCGCGGGCTGTCGCTCACCATTGAAGGACAGACCAGCCGGCTACGCGATCAGCTGTCTATTCCACGCCGCGGCGTGACAGAGGAAGAGGTGCTGCTGCGGCTGCGGCGCCTGCAGAGCGGCTACGAGTACAACGTACAGGTCGGCCTCACCTACACCTTCGGCTCGATTTTCAACACGATCGTCAATCCGCGATTCGGCCGGTGACGTCGGTCAATCTCGGCCGCGCCGAAGCGACGTGTGGGGTCGATGGCCCGTGATGATCGTGTGGGATGGTCTGGCCCATGGTCATGTACAAAACCCGACCAGCGCCCACGACAGACTGTCGCCCAACGACCATTGCCTATCGCCAATGGCCAACTTTTGAATGGAACGTGTCGTGCATCGACCGCGACGGAGGTAGTCGTATGTTTGGCATTCTCGGGTGGATTGTTTTTGGTCTCGTCGTGGGCGTGCTCGCGAAGCTGGTGATGCCCGGCAGGGACCCCGGCGGCATCATCGTCACGATGCTGCTCGGCATCGTAGGTGCGGTCCTTGGAGGGTTCGCCGGCCGCGCGTTGGGCATGTACGGCCCAAACGACAGCGCCGGTATCTTCATGTCGATTCTGGGCGCCGTGATCGTGTTGTTTATTTACCGCTTGGCGATCGGAAGTCGCCGCACAATCTAGGTGCGTTAGGTGCGTCAGGTGCGTCAGGTGCGTCAGGTGCGTCAGGTGCGTCAGGTGCGATGGGTGTGGTGCGATGGGTGCGGTGCAATGGGTGCCACGCGCGATCGTACCTGCCTCACGCACCTAAGGCACCCACGCGCTCCCGCACCTCACGGACCTGTCGCACCTAAACGCACCTAACGCACCTGTCGCACCTAACGCACCTGTCGCACCTAACGCACCCAACTATCCCCACCACGTCTCGCCGGCCGCGAGGTGTGCGCGCACGACGTCAGGATTCAGCGTCATGCCGAGCCCCGGCTTGCTGCTCACCTGAATGAATCCGTCTTTTATGTAGGGGCCATCGAGCATCAAGACTTGATCCATCCATCCGCCCTCACCCGTCACCGTCTCCAGTGACATGTAATCGCGGATCGAGGCCGCCCACTGTGCCGATGCGTATGTGTTCACCTGGCTGCCGGTGTTGTGATTGGCCATCGGCAATCCGTAAAGGTGCGCCAGATCGGCGATGCGCTTGGTCTCGAGGAATCCTCCCGAATTGCGAAGATCCGGATGCAGGATGTCGCACCCCTGGTTGACGATGAAGTCCATGAAGCCCTCGCGGCGCGCGAGATTTTCGCCCATGCAGATGGGGACCTTCGTGCTCGCACACAGCCGCTTCCACGAATCCGTGTAGTCCACCATCAGCGGATCCTCCAGCCATACCGGCTTGATCGACTCGATCGCGTCGGCGATCTGAATCGACGTTCGAAGGCTGTACTCCCAGTGACAGTGAACCATGATGTCGTGGTCCCATCCGATGGCTTCGCGGCAGTTCTCGAATCCCTGCTGGATGTTGATCAGCTCGCGCGTGGTCAACATGCGGTTCGACGGATCGCGCGCGAGATCGACCTTCATGTCGGTGTGCGGAAACCCGAACTTGTGGCAGGTGAAGCCGCTCGCATGAGCTTTGGCGCGAGCCGCCCACTCTTTACACGCGCCTTTGTCGAGCATGTTCTTCGGCGCGGCGTGGTCGTACACACGCACGCGATCGCGGAATTTGCCGCCAAGCAGCGTCGAGGTGGGGACGTCGAGAATCTTGCCGGCCAGATCCCACAGGGCCATCTCGATGCCGCCCACCGCGCGGATCAGGTTGTGCGCCGATCCATCGGTGCGAGTGCCGCTCAGGTTGCGGGAACCCACGCCCATGTCGGTATACAGCGCGTCGATTTCGAGCGGATCCTTGCCGACCAGCCACGGTTTGAGCGAGAGAACCTGCTCCTTCACGCCGACACCAGGGCTGCCGTACGCTTCAGCAATGCCGAAATTCCCGTCATCGGCGGTGATCTTCACGAGCGTGTACGTGCGGCCGCCTTCGAGCATCATCACCTGCACGTCGCGAATCTTCGGGCGTTTGCGCTGTGCGGCAACCAGCTCGTGGAAATTCAGCAGAAACGGCAGCGCGGCGGTGTAGCCGAGGAACTCCCTGCGGTTAATGTTCGCCATTCGGACCTCCTGGGAGGCCGCGACTGTAACACAACCCCGGGCCAAGGATGGGAGATTTGCGATTAGGGATTAGCATACGGGCGAAATGTGGCTGAAATTCATCGCCCGCGTCGCACGGGCACAACTGCAGATGTCGCGGGGGAACATCGAAGACCTGTTACCGGTGCTCTCCATCCCGCTCGCCACCATTATCACGCTCGCCATTCTCGTCAACGGAGGGCGCGCCGATCTGGCCAGCTATGCGGTTGTCGCGGTGGTGCTGATGACACTCTCACAGATGGGCTTCTTCATCGGCACAGAACTGATCGCCCAGGACCGGCACAATCAGGTTCTCGAGCTCATTGTGGCGTCGCCGGCATCCTATTTCGCGCTGCTCGGCACACGTGTCTTCGTGCTCGCTGCCTTCGGCATCGTCGGCTTCGCGGAAAGCTGGACGATCGCCTGGCTCGTCTTCGGCCTTCGCCTCGCCGTGCATCACCCGCTGCTGCTCGTGACGACGCTCTTGGTTACGACGTTTGCCGTGGCGGCGACGGCCACCATCTTCGCGCCGCTCTGCTCGTTCGGCCGCACCCCCCGGACCATTCAGAACGCGATTGGCGGGCCGCTCTTCCTGCTTGGGGGCGTTCTCGTGCCCGTCACCTATCTGCCAGAGTTCATTCAACCGGTATCCCGGGCCATTTTTCTCTATTGGTCTGCCGATCTACTGCGTGATGCATTTCAGCCGTCGCACCCGGCGGACGTTGTCTTGCGGCTCACCGTCGTCGCAGGCCTTGGCGTCATCGCCGGCACGGTGGGATTTGCACTTCTGCAGAAGCTGCTGACGCACCTTCGCCGTGAAGGCACACTGGGGCTCGCATGAGCGGCACGGTTCGAATTTTCCTGTTCGGCCTGCGTGTCGGGCGCGAGGATTTTCGCGCGTTCTTCGCGAGCTGGAAGGTCTGGTTCCTGGCCTGGGGAATCCGTTCGATCTCCTCGGCGGCAATGATCGCGCTGCTCGGGAGAGTGCTCGGCTCTGTCGAGCAGGTCCACTATCTGCTCATCGGGAACGCAGTCATCGTCGGTGCGCATTCGGCCGCGTGGGCGATCCAATCGTCGACGTGGGATCGTTTCGACGGCACGTATCCGATGCTCGTCGTGTCTCCCGCCGGATTGCGGCCGTCGCTGATGGGACGAGCGGGAATCTGGGTATTCGGAGGCTTCATTACTTCGCTGACGACATTTGTTGCCCTCGCCTTGTTGTTTCGAATGCCACTTTCCTTTCCTGGCGCGTTCCTGGCGCCGCTGTTCTTCGGGGTGATTTGCGTCAGTACCTACGCGTTTGCACTTGCCGTCGGCTCGTTCGTCATTCGGGTTGCCCGCGCCCGAAACATCATTCACTCGTTCGTGCTGACCACGGTCGCCGCGTTTACGGGCGCCAACGTCCCCATCGCATTCTGGCCTGCCTGGGTCGAGGCGGTTGCGCTCGTCCTGCCCGTCACGCATGGCTTGAGCGCGTTGCGTGCGCTGCTCACCGGCGGTCCTCCGAGGATCATCGCCCTGGGCCTCGCACTGGAGATTGTCGTGGCGGCCGCGTGGTTTGTGTGTTCCTGGCTGACGATGAATGCAATGGCCAACGCCGGCCGCGCTGACGGCAGCATCGACTTCGCAGGAATCTGACGTGGCGGCCATCGACATCACGAACCTTCGACGCATCTACACCGGGCGGGGGAAAGACGCCGACGTCGTCGCGCTCGATGGCGTCTCGATGAGCGTCGAGGAGGGCGAAGTACGCGGTCTGCTGGGCCCGAACGGCGCCGGCAAAACCACGCTCGTCAAGATTCTGTCGACGGTGCTGCTGCCGACGTCGGGGGCGGCATCCATTCTCGGGCACCACGTCACGGAAGCCGCTGACAAGGTACGCCCGCTCATCGGCATCGTCTTTGGAGGCGATCGCGGACTCTACTGGAATCTGACGGGCCGGCAGAACCTTGAATACTGGGCGGCGCTGTATCACGTCCCGGCGGACATCGCTGGACCGCGCATCACGACGCTGCTCGACCGCGTCGGCATGACCGCACGCGCTGATTCTCTGGTCGAGTCATATTCGCGGGGAATGAAGCAGCGGCTGCATCTCGCGCGAGGACTGGTCGGCAACGCGCGCGTGTTGTTTCTCGACGAGCCGACGCTCGGCATGGATCCGCTCGCCGCCATCGATTTTCGCAGTCTCGTGAAAGACCTTCGCTCCGAAGGGCGCACGATTCTGCTGACCACGCACGACATGTCGGAGGCAGAAGCCCTGTGCGATCGCGTGGCTCTCATCGACCATGGCCGTGTGCTCGCGGTCGAGACGCCAAAAACTCTGTCCACGCTGATGGCGAAGTACGAACGGATCGATTTCGAGTGGATGGATGGCGATCTCAGCCGGGACGTTCAAGCACTGGCAGGCGTGAGCTCGGTCACGCGGATCGACGGGGGCTCAACATTCCGTATCGAACTTCACGACGATCGATCGGCCAATGCAGTGCTCGCGTTTCTGATCGCATCGGGCGTGACGTCACTGCGCACCAGCAGACCTACCCTCGAAGAGGTCTACGTTCACATGATTGGAGGCAGGAACGCCTAGCGCTCTTTACGGCTCTTCGCGACCGCCGCTTCGATCGCGACCGTCACCTCGTCCAGCCCCTGGTTGCCGTCGAGAATCGTGACGGCAGTCCGACGGCGATAGTACTCGAGCACGGGCTCGGTCTCGCGCGAGTAGACGGCGAGCCGCTCCTTGATGACCCACACGTCGTCGTCTTCCCGGCCCCGTTGGCCAAGACGGCGGATGACTTCGTCGGCATGAACGACCAGCGCGATAATCTTGACGCCTCCGCGATCGGCAAGCAGCGCGTCGAGCGCCGCCGCCTGCGGAATCGTGCGCGGAAAGCCATCGAGCACGAAGCCCTTCTCGGTATCGGGCTCTTCGAGCCGCTCGGCCACGAGCGAGATGATGAGATCGTCTCCGACGAGCGCACCTGCCTGGAGCGTTTCGCGCACCAGCGCACCAATACGGGTATGGTCGGCGACGGCCTTGCGCAGCATGTCGCCGGTCGAGATTTTGGGAATCTTGTGGCGTTGGGCGAACCTGTCCGCCTGAGTGCCCTTGCCGGCGCCCGGCGGTCCGAAGAACACAAGGTTCATCGGCAACGGCGTCGGGGCCGTCCAGCGAGAAATCCGAGCTTGCGACAGACCGGTGTCGGAAATCGACAGATTGTCCATAAGTTCGTCAACCCGCGTGTCGGTGTCCAAATCGCTCGATGACCATCTCGCAGGACTTCGTGAGGGCTTCCTCACCATGTTCCGCGAGTATGGCGAGCACCCCGCTCAGGAATGCATATTGGGCGGGGCTAAGGTGTTCGAACATGTCCGTCAGAACAGCGGCGTCCGACCGATCCGGCGCGCGCCTGGCCCGGTCTGCCCTCCCGCGCGAGCGGTCGAACGGAAGGCAGTTGCTCGCGGGCACACTTTCAAAGTAACCCTGGGGACTAGATTAGGCAATTGAATTGTTCTTATTTCAGTAATTATCAATCATAATAACCAACTTGTGATCCACGACCTCCGCCATATCCGCGCCTTTCTCGCTCTTGCACGCGCTGGCAGCTTTACCCGCGCGGCGATCGAGCTGCACATGTCGCAACCGACGCTGACCGTGCAGATTCAACAGCTCGAAGGCGATCTCGGCGTGAAGCTGTTCGATCGCAACAAGCGGCACGTCGCGCTCACTCAGGCCGGCCGCGATCTGCTCGTGCCGCTCGAGCGCATTCTCATCGACCTCGAAGCCATCGCCACGAGCACCGAAGAGCTGCTCGAGCACAGGCGCGGTCTCGTCACCGTTGCCGCGCTGCCGTCGGTCGCTGCGGGACTGCTGCCCCGGGCGATCAAAAAACTATCCGAGGCGTTCCCCGGCATTACCGTACGAGTGTTCGATGGCGTGGCGTCGACGGTCGCCGCGATGGTGAAAGCGGGACAAGTGGATTTCGGCATCAGCAGCCAGACGTACGGCGATCGAGAGCTGACAAGCCAGGTGCTGATCATGGATCGGCTGTGTGCGGTCGTCGCGTCAACGCATCCGCTTGCCAGGAAGCGCAGCATGACGCTGCACGAGCTGGCGAAGCATCCGCTGATTCTGATGGTCAAGGACAGCAGCAGCCGCCAAATCGTCGACCTGGCGTTCGACCGCGAAGGTCTCGTGAGCAACGTGGCGTACGAGGCCACCTACGGCACGTCGGTCGCGGGGCTGGCGCAGGCCGGGCTCGGTATCGGCATTCTGCCCGAGTCGATGGCGGCTCCCAGCCGCCTGCATCAGCTGCGCATCCGCGGTGAGGCGCTGACCCGCCGCATCGGCATCATCATGCGCGCGGGGCGCTCTCTTTCGCCGACTGCTGACAAGCTCAAACAAACGCTTGAATCGGTCGTCGCGCGCTAAACGATCCTAGGTGCGTGGGGTGCGTGGGGTGCGTTAGGTGCGTTGGTGCGCCCGGCCGCACCTCGCACGCCTCGCACCCATCGCACCCATCGCACCCATCGCACCCATCGCACCCATCGCACCTATCGCACCTATCGCACCTATCGCACCTATCGCACCTAATAATGTGGTGGTGGCAACTTCATTGCATCGATCGCGGTGGGAGGGTGTAATGTCATTTTCCGCGTCGCTGCGCCTAATGTTCGCCCTGCTGCCGGCCACTGCGCTGGCGGGCTGCGAACTGGTTGGAGATATTTTCCAGGCCGGCATGGCGGTCGGCATCTTTCTCGTCATCGGCGCTGTCGCGCTGCTCTGGTATCTGGTTGCCAGCGTACGAGGGCGAGTCTGAGTTGTACGGTTCGGGGTTCTGGGTTCTGGGGTTCTGGGTTCAGAGGGTTCTCGGTTCCGGGTTCTGGGGTTCCTGGTTTCGGGGGTGCAGTTCGACGGAACCCAGAACCGCAGAACGGAAAACCAGGACCGGCCATGGCAAACAGCGCGACGTCGGGCTAGTATAGGAAGGTAGATGAAAGCCCGATTCGGCGTTCTGCTCGTCGCTTCGGTGCTCACGAGCACGTCGCTCGCCGACGCACAGACGTCACCACCGCCGGGGCCGCCTCCCAAGACGCCACCGCCGATGACTGCGGCGCCGCTGCCGCCGATGCCGTCAATGCCTTCGTCTTTGTCGGTTCCGAATCCGTTTGGCGGGCTCATCCCGGGTCCGCGCGACCTCTTTCAGTCGCCCACCGGAGGGGACCGCTTTCAGCAACTCCCGCCCACGTTTCCACATCCGCCGGTCGTGATTGGAGGAGGTGGAGGCGGCGGGTACTACCCATGGCCGTATTACCCAGATCCGTACGCCATGCCGAGTCTTGCGGGGGCGTATCAGCGTCGGGTCGAAGCCCGCGGCAGCATCCGCATTGAGACGATACCCGGTTCCGCGCAAGTGTTCGTCGATGGGTTTTATATGGGGCTGGCGGAAGAATTCGGCTTGCTCGGTCACCCGATGAGTCTGTCGGCGGGCTCACATCGCATCGAGCTGCGCGCGCCCGGTTACGAAACGCTGTCGTTCAGCGTGTTGATCGAGCCGAACGAGATTCTGCGGTATCGCGGCGACCTGCAGTCCTTGACGGCCAGGCCACCGGTCGTCGTGGTGCCGGGGCAGCCTCCTGCGGCGAAAAGCTTCTACGTCATTCCGAAATGCTACGCCGGCGACAAGCCGCCCACGGGGACGCTGCCGCAGGGCTGCGATCGGAAAAATCTGCAGACGTATAAGTAAGAATTCCGATCGGCCCGTTCCTCTGTTCTCAACGTAAAGCCGCAAAGCAACTTCTAGAAGACCTGTCATGTCAGATGGCAGATGGATGATGGCAGAGAGTGCTGTTTGCCATCTGCAATCTGCCATTTGCCATGACAGTATCTCTGCGTCTTTAGCGTCTCTGCGTTGAAGCAGCGATCACTCCCTCAGCTTGAACACGAACAACCCGCTGCCCGCGGCCACGACGACGTGCTGCTTGCCATTGATCGCATAGCTCATCGGGCCCGATCGGATCACCGAACCCAGTTGCGTCTTCCAGAGCAAGTTCCCGGTGCGCGCGTCGAGTGCGTAGAAATAGCCCTCTCCTCCCCCGCTGAACAGCACGTTCGATGCCGTCGTCAGAACGCCGGCCCACGTGAGGTCGCTCATCTTGTATTCCCATCGCAGAGCGCCGGTGGTGGGATCGATCGCGCGCACGGCGCCGTACCCTTCTTCGGGTTTCGACCAGCTGTATCCGCCCTGTCCAGTCCGGATACCAGGTACTGGTGCTCTGGCGCCGCCGCCGGCGAATCTGCGCCCTTCGACGTACTCCACTTTGTCTCTCACGTACAAGCTGCTGTAGTTCGCCCACGTCGGAATGTAGAACAAGCCTGTTCGAGGACTGTAGGAGGGCGAGTACCAGTTGGTTCCACCCTGGTTGCCGGGGAAGATCAACGTTCCGGGTGGTGCGCTTGGCGCTTTGCCGGCCACACGAATTGGACGGCCCGATTGCGGATCAAGTCCTGATGCCCAGTTCACCTCGACAAACGGCTTCCCCGACAGAAACTGACCGGTGGCGCGATCGAGCACGTAGAAATAGCCGTTGCGGTTGGCAAAGTACATCAGCTTGCGCGGCTTGCCCTGCCACGCCGCGTCGGCCAGCACGGGAATCTGCACCGCGTCGTAGTCGAACTCGTCGTGCGGCGAGAACTGGAAATGCCATTTCAGCTTTCCGGTGTCGGCATCGAGCGCGACGACGCTGTTGCTGTAGAGATTGTCTCCCTCGCGGTTGTCACCGTTCCAATCGGGCCCCGGATTGCCGACGCCCCAGTACGTGAGATTCAATTCGGGATCGTAAGAACCGGTCAGCCAGATCGAAGCGCCGCCAGTTTTCCACGAATCTCCCTGCCACGTGTCGAAGCCAGGCTCTCCAGGGCCGGGCACGAGATTGAATCGCCAGACTTCTTTGCCGGTGGCCACGTCGAACGCCGCAAGAAAACCGCGGATGCCGTATTCACCTCCGGCGGGGCCCATGATCACCTTGTCTTTGATCACGAGCGGCGCCGCCGCAAACGCATATCCGGCCTCGGGCCGTACGACCGTCACGTCCCACAGCAGCTTTCCCGTTTTCGCGTCGATGGCGACCATGTGGCCATCGATTGTGCCCATGAACAACCGGTCTTCGTGGATCGCGACGCCGCGGTTCAAGCGGCCGCAGCACGGGCGCGCCTGCTGCGAGGGATTGTAGGAGTAGGTCCAGAACGGGCGGCCGCTGACCGCATCGAGCGCAATGATGTCGTTCGGCGGCTGGACGATATACATGATGCCGTCGACCACAACCGGGGTCACTTCGAATCGCGTGCTCGTCGGCTCGCGTGAATTCAGCTGATAAATCCACGCAGACTCGAGGTTCTTGACGTTGTCGGGCGTAATCTGCACCAGCTCGCTATGGCGCTGGCTGAAATAGCCGCCCGAGTACGACAGCCAGTTATGCGGCTCCTGCGAGGCGCGGACTAACCTGTCGTACGTGACCTGCGCCTGCAGGGACGCCATCGCGGCAAACGCCAGCAGCAAAGCAGTCAGCACCAAGAATGGGGCCCGACTCTTTTTTGGCGTCGCGCCTTTGTACCTTCGTGTCTTCGTGTCTTCGTGGTTTTCGTGGTTTTCGTGGTGCCTCATTGCCCACCTCCGCCCTGCAACGAAACGAGGTAACTGACGAGATCGCTGATCTCCTGCGCGGTGAGCTTCCCGCGATACGACGGCATCGGCGATTTCTCGATGAACGTAAACTCCTTGAGATCGGCGCGCGCGAGCGAGCGCAGCTGCTCCTTCGAATCGATGAGCTGCACGGTAAAGATGTCCTGGTTCAGCATCCGCCCTGTGATGGTGGTCCCATCGCGCGTGACAAGCCGGATGTACCGGTTGCTCGGTACCACAAGGAAATCGGGTTCCACGATGGCGCGCTCGATGTCGGTCGAGTGTCGCATCCGCCCGACATCGCTGAGATCGGGACCGGTGCGTGCGCCAGCGCCCTGGACGCGATGGCAGCTCGTGCAGTTGCCTTTGCCCGCGAAGAGCGCCCGTCCGTTTGCCGCATTGCCGGCGCCGGCCGCTGCACGGCTGGCCTTCGCCCGCAGAAACTGGACAATGGCCGAGGCCTGCGCCTCGGAGAAGTTGCTCGGCGGCATCGCCGTATTCGGAATTCCGCGCAGCACGATGCCGACAAGCTCGGGATCGGTGGTGGCGCGCCGGAAACGTCCGCGGCCCAGATCGACATCGGGCACTTCATCACCTTCAGGCCCGTGACACTCGATGCAGTTTTGCTTGTAGAGTTGTTCGCCGTTGGGCTGCGGAGGTCCACCTCCCGGAGCCTGAGCCATCGCGACCGACGTCGCCGCGCTGACGATGAGGAGCGTCAACAGACAGAGTGTTCCCGTCATTTGTGAGTCCTTGGAGACACATCTTACGCGATACTACTGAACGAATTCTCTATGCACAAAAACTTCTTGCTGATTGCGGCGATTCTCGGGTTTCTCGGTGTGGCGTTTGGCGCCTTTGGCGCCCACGGGCTGCGCAGCCGGCTGACGCCGGAAATGCTGGCGGTGTTTGACATCGGCGTGCGATATCAGATGTACCACGTCTTTGCGCTCCTCGCGGTGGCGGCAGCGATTGGGCACTTCGGACAGGTTAGGCTGCTGACAATCGCCGGCTGGTCGTTCATCGCCGGCACAGTGATCTTCTCGGGAAGTCTCTACGCGCTGGCGCTGACCGCGACCGGTGTGTTCGGCGCGATTACGCCCATCGGCGGACTCGGATTTCTCATCGGCTGGGCGTGCCTGGCGTTTTTTGCCGCGTCACTTTGATTGCCATGTCTCATCGCAAAGGCGCGAAGGCCATTCTCCTCATCTGGTCGCTGGTGGTCGCGATGGCGTCGGCGACGAGCGCGCAGAGTTCGGCGCGGCTGCCCGCCGGCCAGAAATGGGCGGCCACATGGGCGGCATCGGTTCACGGACCATACCCATCGGGAAACGCGTCGGCGCAACCTGATTTGAAATTCGCGTTTCCAGTGGCCGCGGAAGGCGCCGTCGATCAGTCCTTCAGGCTGATTGTGAAGCCAGACTTGTGGGGCGATCGTTTTCGTATCCGGCTGGCGAACACCTTCGGCACGCAGACACTCACCTTCGACGCGATCTACATCGGCGTCTCAGCCACCGGCGGCAACATCGTGAAGGGCACGAATCGTCCTGTGCTCTTCAACGGATCGTCGCGTCTGAGCATCACACCTGGCAGCTTCGCGTACAGCGACGCGGTGGATTTGAAACTGGCGTCAGGCGCGATGACCGAGGGCCGCAAGCTGGCTGTTTCGTTTCACGTGACCGGGCCGACCGGCCCGATGACATGGCACGCCAAGGCGCTGCAGACGTCGTATCTCAGCGGACATCGCTCGGGCGTGCACACGAGCGATGAAAGTGACGCGGCATTCCCATTTACGACAACATCTTGGTACTTTCTCGACGCCGTTGACGTCATGACCGCGTCTGCGACGGTGGTCGTCTGCGCCCTGGGTGACTCCATCACCGACGGCACGCTCTCGACTCTGAATGGCGACGATCGATGGCCCGACGTGCTGTCGCGCCGGCTGCATGCGGCATACGGAAATCGCGTGTCTGTCGTGAATGCGGGTATCGGCGGCAACCGCATTCTGACGCCCGAGACCTATCCCCCTCCCCAGCCGTTTGGCGGAGGGCCTTCGGCGCTTCAGCGGCTCGAGCGCGATGTCTTCGGGCTGTCCGGGTTGTCGGCTGTCGTGTTGCTCGAGGGCATCAACGACATCGGCTCGGGAGCTTCAGCCGAGGCGATCATTGCGGGCATGCGCGAGCTGGTCTCGCGCGTCAAAGCCAGGGGCCTCAAGATTGTCGGCGCCACGATTACACCCTCGCTGACCGCCAACGGCAATTCAGGCACGCCGGATGCCAACCAGCGGCGTCAGGCGGTGAACGCCTTCATCCGTACAAGCGGCATCTTCGACGCGGTTGCCGACTTCGATGCCGCGACCGTTGATCCGAAAACCGGCGCGCTTCGAGAGGAATTCGTGCCGAACAGCACTGTGGGAGGCGCTGGAGATCGGCTGCATCCGAACCGAGCGGGATACCAGGCGATGGGCCACGCGATCGACCTCAAGATTTTCGCCCCGCCACGATGACGCAGAGTCATCGCGATTGACGCCGGGTCTGCAGGGCAAGACCCGGCCTACGTGCGTAGGGCGGGTCCTGACATCGCAAAAGCGCGCAGTGCTACGCATTCCGATCAATCGATCCGTTCGGGAATTGTTTGCTTGGTAAGATCGGGCTCATGCGTATCATCCGATGGTTCGTTGGTCTCCTTGTTCTCGTTGCTCTGGCTGGCGGTGTTGCGTACTTCGTCGCCGGCAACGCCGACGGACCGGTCATCACAATCAATCAACCGGCGGTGATCGGTCAGAGCAGCACGCTCGACGTGGCCGTCGGCGCTCCAGGCGCGGACCTCAGCGCGCTCACCATTCAGCTCGATCAGAAGGGGCGTACCTTTCCGATTCTTGAAGGCGTATCGACCTCAGACGCGTCGATCGTCAAAGAGGACAATCGAGTACGTATCACGCGGCCGATCGGCAAGAGTGTGCTGCCGGAGCTCGAAAGCGGCCCGGCAACAGTAAAGGTGATGGCGTCGCGACCGGTACTTTATGGATTGAGGCGTGTCTCTTCAGAAGCATCGCGCGACGTTGAGGTGCGGTTCACGCCGCCGCGCGTCTCGGTTGTCTCAACGCACCATTACGTCAACATCGGCGGAACCGAGATGGTCGTCTACCGGGTCTCGCCACCGGATGCGGAATCAGGTGTGCGCGTCGGCGACGTGACATACCCCGGGTTCCCGGGGTCGGCCGCCGGGCTCCGCGATCCAGATCTCAAGATCGCGTTCTTTGCACTGCTGCACGATCACAAGCCGGACACACCGATCGAGCTTTTCGCGCGCGACGTTGCCGGCAACGCGGCACGCGCGCAATTCGATCACCGTATCTTTCCAAAGGCGTTCCGCAAGAGCACGATTCCGCTGGACGACCGGTTTCTTGGCCGGGTGGTGCCGGCGATTCTTCAGAGCGCGCCGCAGCTGAAGGCGTCCGCTGATGAACCCCTTCCGGCGTTCCTCAAGATCAACCGCGACCTGCGGCGGATGAACAACGACGCGATTGCCGCGCTGGCGAAAAAGACGGCGCCGGGCATCCTCTGGGAAGGTGCGTTTCAGCCGCTCGGCGGATCGCAAATCGAATCGTCTTTTGCCGACTACCGCACATACCTGTATGGCGGCAAAGAAGTGGACCGCCAGGTGCATCTCGGCTTCGATCTCGCCAAAACCGTCAACGCCCCGGTGACGGTGGGCAATCGGGGCAAGGTACTGCTCGCCGCCGAGCTGGGCATCTACGGCAACACCGTGATCGTCGATCACGGCATGGGGGTGCAGTCGCTGTATGCACACCTGTCGTCGTTTGCGGTCAAGGAAGGTGACGAGGTGCAGAAGGGGCAGACCCTCGGTGCCAGCGGCCAAACGGGACTTGCCGGCGGCGATCACGTCCACTTCAGCATGTTAGTGAACGGCCAGTTCGTCAACGCAACCGAGTGGTGGGATCCGCATTGGATTGAGGATCGGGTTTTGCGTAAGTTTCGAGAGGCGGGACAAATGCAGCCATGACCGAACAGCCGAGCGACGTCGACAAACTGCACTGCGTGTTGAAGCTCGCCTTCAACAACGATCGCTCGATGTTCGACCAGTTCTGCGACAGGGTTCAGCAGTCGGTACCCGAAGCCCATGCCGCCGTCCTTCGGGGAAGCGCGATTACAGGCACGCGCTTCGCCGACGGTGCCCCGTTCGACGCCGACGGTCCCGGCACAAGTGACCTCGATTTGACCCTCGTGGGAGCCGACGTGCTTCGCTATTACAGCGCGTTCTGGATTCCGGGCATGCATTCGAAACCGCTCAGTGACAAAGACCCCGACATCGCGCCGGTGCTGGTACCCCTGCGGCAGCAGTTGATGGCCATGGTGCACCGTCCCGTGAACATTCAGGGCACCAGAGATTGGGTGCAGCACTTTCGCGGCGACATCATGAATCAACCGTACCTGACGCTCTTCGGCGCGATTGAGGAAACCTAAGCCGCAATCGGTGAGGAGCGGGTGTTGGGCCCGCAACAATTGACGACAAAACTGCGAATCCTCAGCTACAACATTCTCAAGGGCGGGGTGGGGCGCGAGTCATTGATTGCCGGCGTCATCTCTGCCCAGCAACCGGACGTCGTCATTCTTCAGGAGGCGTATCGGTCGGAGGTTGTCCAGCAGCTGGCCGCGACCTGCGGCTTCGAACACTTTGCGACGTCGCCGGGGCACTCTGTCGCGTTCATGAGCCGTATCGAAATCGCCGGCCACGTCTGGCGGCGCATCCGCTGGGGTCGGCGAGCCTACCTGGAGATCGTGACGGCGACGGATTTTCGTATCTACGGTGTACATCTGAGCGCGGTGCACAGCAACCTGACCGAACAGCGGCGCGCGTACGAGTTGCGCACGCTGCTGCGAAGCGTCGAACAACACCAGCACGGGCTCCACGTCGTCACCGGCGACTTCAACACACTGGCGCCGGGCGAACGGCTCGACATGAACAAGCTGCCGCCCCGCCTGCGCGCCCTCGCGTGGGTAACGGGCAAGTCGATCCGGTGGATCACGATTCGAATGATGCTCGAAGCCGGCTATGTGGACGGCTACCGCAAATTCCATGGCGACGAGGGATATACATTCACGACGTGGGATCCACACGTCCGCCTCGACTATGCATTCCTTCCCGATCCGTTTAAAGGCAACCTGCAGCGCTGCGAGGTGGTGAAAGATGCTCCGGGCGTGAAACAGGCGTCGGATCATTTTCCGTTGGTGTGCGAGGTGGCACTGTAGCCACGAAGGTGTGAAACGGGCTCACGACAAAACCACGAAGACACGACGCCTCTGTCATAATCCGGCCAACACAGGAGGCGTTCATGATTTCCCGACGAGCCTGCGTCACCGTGCTGCTGCTGCTCCCCGTCGTGAACGCACTACTTCCCGCACAGAAGCCTGAAGGGTCCGCTCGCGCGAATACAGTCGACACCGGCAGTATCAACGGCGCGCCTTTCTATATCGAGATTCCGGGCCAGTGGAACAAGGGGCTCGTGCTGTACGCGCACGGCTACAGAGTCAGCGGCGATCCACCGCCGAATCCGGATTCCGCTGGGATGCGGGCATTCCGCGATGTGTTTCTATCGCGCGGGTTCGCGTTCGCCGCATCCGACTACAGTGTGCAGGGCTGGGCGGTGAAGGAAGCCATCGAGGACACGGAGGCGCTTCGACGCTACTTCGTGTCCAAGCATGGCCGGCCGGCGGACACCTGTATTGCTGGGCATTCGATGGGAGGCCACATCACCATGGCCACCATCGAGCGCTATCCCGACGCCTACAACGGTGCGATGCCAATGTGCGGTCCGCTTGGGCCGGCGATCGAGTTCTTGAACTCTGGTCCGTTCGATATGCTTGTGACATTCGAGGCGCTGTTTCCGGGCACCATCGGTTCCCCTTACGAACCCAGCGCTGAAACGGGCAAAAAAGTAAAAGCCGCGCTGGGAATGGATCCCCAGCGCGCGACGAGATTCGCGCTGCGTTACGGGCGGACCGTCGAGCAGTTGCCGGTGGCGCTTTCTATCTTCCACGAAGTCGTCGGAGAACTGAAGCGGCGCGCCGGGGGCGAGCCCTTCGACAATCGCAACCGCATCTACGCCGGATTCGGGGATGATGTCGCTCTCAATCGCTCGGTGAAGCGCTACACCGCGGTTCCATTCGCGCGCGACTACCTAAGGCAATATGCGACGCCAACCGGGCGCATTGCCGATCCCATCCTCACGATTCACACCACGTCCGACGCGTTGGTACTGGGCAGCGACGTGACAGCGTACGAGGTTCCCGCTGCCCTGGCCGGAACGTCGAAATGGTTCGTCGCACGTTTCGTCGACGCCAACGGCCATTGCAACTTCACGCTGACACAGACGGGAAACGCGTTCGACGCATTGCTTGCATGGGCCCGAGAAGGGAGACTGCCGGCTGCGGGTGAACAGAAGTAGAAGTCATCTCATAAATCGCCGACACTGGACTGGCTCGGCGCCGTTCTGGATAGGTCAACACTGCGCTAGCGACCAATTAGGAGTAATCTGGCCAACGCCTTGTCTATAGATATGCCCTACTCGAGGATCCTAGGGAATCGGCAATGCCCCCTTTCACCGGGGGCGATTTGCTAAAGTGGGCGCTCACCGCACTGGCGCTGCTCGCGCTGTTCGTGGGACTCCAGCGCCGCCAGACGCCTGCCCAGGTGACGCTGGGCCAAATGCCGGCTCAGGTGACGGTCGGTCACCAGCGTCACGAGTTCACGCCGGTTGCTTTCCACAACACGTTCGCTGCGACGAGCACGCCCGTTCGGCGTGTGTCACCAGGCGACACTATTCATACGACGACGATCGACGCCGCCGGAGCGGACGAAAGAGGTGTGCGTCGCGGGGAGCCCGGCAATCCACAGACAGGCCCCTTTTATATCAACGGTGCAGAGCCCGGCGACACTGTCGCCGTGCACTTGACTCGGCTGCGCCTAAATCGAGACTGGGCGATCAGCACCGACACTCTGTCGAATCCCGCAGTGACCCCGGAGCTCGCGGCGCGGATGGGAGGTCAGAGAAACCTTGTGCGTTGGCGCTTAGATATCGAACGTGGCGTTGCGACGCGCGAGAACCCGCCTGCCAACCTTGCGCTTTATGCGGTGCCGCTGAAGCCGATGCTCGGCTGCATTGCCTTGGCTCCGCCCGCTGTCGACCCCGTTCCTGACACTGGGGAGTTTGGCGTGTGGGGAGGTAATTTGGACTTCAACGAGATTGTGGAAGATACCACCGTGTTCCTTCCGGTCAGCGTTCCTGGAGGGCTCCTCTACATTGGCGACGGACACGCAGCGCAAGGCGACGGGGAGCTCAATGGCGCCGGCCTCGAGACTTCGATGGACGTGGAGATTCGAGTGGATCTTCTGCGACATTTTTCGATTGCAGCACCGCGCGTCGAATCTTCAACTCACCTGATGACAATGGGTCTCGACTCGTCGCTAGACCACGCTTTGCGCCATGCAACGACCAGCATGGTCGATTGGCTCATGGCTCGACACGCCCTGACGCTTTCCGAGGTGTCGCAGGTGTTGGGCACGTCGGCCGAGTACAGGGTCAGTCTTATTGCGCGTGGCAATGCTGGCATTGTCCTCAAGGTTCATAAAGATCGGCTGCGATCACTGAAGTCCGGCGGGTAGCGCAGCCTGTGCATGCTGCCTAGTAGGCGGATGGCGGCGACAATGGGCATCCTGGCGTCACAAAGACGGCGAGGCGCCCGTGGCGGGAGAACCAGGGGCCTTGGGCCGCCCTTTTCCGATCAGAAAACCGCGTTTTGAAATGCGCAGAGCGCACTCAGGGTTTGGCTGTCTTCTTTCCGACCTTCTTCCGTGCCTTCCGTCTCTCGGCCCAATACTTTTTCATACGCTCCGACAACGCCTTACGAGCCGCAACGGACATCTCGCGTGCTCGTTTGCGTCCGCTTTTCAGCGACCGTCGCACCGCCCGCCGACCTGCCGGAAGGGCTAACTCCGGAAAGGTTCTCTCAATCGCGATGATTTCGGCTCTAAGTTGCTTCACCGCCTCCGCCGCCGCGTCTCTCGCCAGTTCTTTCAGTTGATTGAAATCAAGTCCCTGTCCGATAGCCATTGTGCCTCCGCGATCACTGTTTCGTATCAAGTCGCCGCCGTCGTGTCTTCGTGTCTTCGTGTCTTCGTGGTTCGTGTCTTCGTGGTTCGTGTCTTCGTGGTTCGTGTCTTCGTGGTTACGATTGCTGGTCCAATATCTGAGAGAACGTCTCGAACATCTTCTGCAGCGGATTTCTGCGCTGCCATTCCTCGAGCGAAAGACGTCGCGCCTGTTTGAGATCGTTGAGGAACGTCGTGGTAAGGGTGGCGCCGAATGCCTCATCGCCCACGCCAAATGCGTTTTCTTCGTCCAGCTGCCGTGAGCGCGAATTCAGGTTCGGCGAGCCGATGATGGACCATTTGCCGTCGATGACGCCGTACTTGGCGTGCATGAACGTCGGCTGATACTCGTACACCTTGGCGCCGGCCTCGAGCAGCTCCTGGTAGCGCGCCTGCGCGCTTGCACGGACGATCCAGTTGTCGGTGTGAGGCCCAGGTAGCAGAAGACGGACGTCCGCGCCGTCACGCGCTTTCCGTACCAGCGCTTCCTGCAGATGAGCGTCCGGTATGTAGTACGGCGCTGCGATGTACACGCTTTGGCGTGCTGCAAGAATCGGCAACAGATAGAAATACGCCATCGACTGATCGTCGTCTGCCGGCGAGCTCGCAAGATGAACGAACCGCTCGACACCGGCCGAGGCTCGTTGAGAAACCGGATAGTTCTTCGGATCGATGAGCAGCTCACCGCACGCGCTCACCCACAGGTCGACAAACGCCGATTGCAGGCTCCTGGCCATCGGACCGGTCAACTTGAACATGATGTCGCGCCAATGCTCCTTATCCTGCGCATGCCCAAGCCACACGTCCGATACTGCCATGCCGCCCGTGAACCCGATGTCGCCGTCGATGACGATCGAGCGGCGGTGATTACGTCGATGAAACCGCGTCAGCTTACCGAATTTCGGCGTGCGGAACTTCTCCACTCTTCCGCCGGCCGCGATCAGCGCCTCGAAATCCTCGTCCGGCACGTTGATACTGCCGATGCTGTCGAGCAGGATGCGCACGCTGACGCCCTCGCGCTGCTTCTTCTCCAGGGCGGCGAGCAGGCGGTCGCTGAATTCGCCTTCCGACCAGACATAAACGGCGAAGTTGATCGTCCGCTGCGCCTGGCTCACCGCCTCCAACAGCGCCGGCACGAACTCGTCTCCGTTGTTGAGCGTCGCGATCTGACCGCCATGCTCGACGGGGGCGCCGACGATCGTGGCCAGGGCGGTTGCGAAGTGCGGCGATTCGACCGAAGGCGGGGGGACGTCTGTGTATACGCGTGCGGGCTCGTCGCCCACAGCAAAGAACAACGCGCTCGTCACTGAGACCGCCGCAATCACGCCTATCGCAAACAGCGTCAGCTGCCACCACTTGTAGCGGCGGCGGACGGCATGCCAACGCTCCCCGATCCCATGAGTCAGCCGGTGGGACTCTACCGCCATCCCCAGTGCACCAAATCAGTACACATTCGGACTCCAGAAGGACAGGATGCAAAAAACGGGCGCAGATTCGGGTGGACGGACGTGAACAGGAGACTAGAAGATCGGGAGGTGTCAGGGCAGAGGGCAGAGGGCAGAGGGCAGAAGACGTCGTCTGCCATTTGCCATCAGCCCTCTGCCATGACACGTACTAGTGGCCCCTGTGAAAACGGGTCTCTCAGTCGGTTTTCCGGAACGTCGGTTCGCCGGTCGCGCCCGGTGATGCCGGCAGGGAATGCAGGAATTCATAGAGGGCACCGACGTCTTCTGCGCTCATTTTCGCGTACGCTTCCCACGGCATCGGCGTGCCCGCATGCTGGCGCCCACCCACCTTGAAGCGCGCGACGAAGGTGGCGCGATCCGGGAACTTCAGCAGGCCACTGCCCTTCGTCGGCGTGATGTTCGGCGTGCGGAACCATGTGTCCTTATCGGCGCCAGGCATTGGCATCGGCTCCATTTCCTCACCGCCCGAAAATTCCGGACCTGAAGGCTCGAACGTCGTGTCGTCCAGTGGCGTGTGGCAGCCCACACAGTTCGCGACGTAACGGGCGAGATACTCTCCCCGCTGCACGGTCGGCTTCTCTTCGGGAGCCGTCTTCGGCGGGTTCACGTCTCTTCGCGGCTTGAACGTCGAGGACAGACTTTTGATGACTTTTCCGGCGAGCGTCCATTCGTTGTCGGGCACCTCGTTGCGCACCGGCGGCTGGGCGCGCAGGAACGAGATGATCGCGATCATGTCCTCATCGCTCATATTGTGGAACGGCATCATCGGCCCCACCGAAGACCGTCCGTTCGGACGCACGTTATAGCGCATCATCCGGGCAATCTGGCCATCGCTGTAGCGGCCGATACCTGTTTCCTTATCCGGCGTGAGATTTTTCGAATAGATCGCGCCGAGCGGAGGCGCGGCGAACCGCGTTCCACCCTGGAGCGGAACCTTCTGACCGTTCGCAACCTTCTGGAATTCCTCGAACGACTTCGCGTGACACTCAACGCAATGGGCAGGTCCGTATACGAGATATTCGCCGCGCGCGATGACGGCCGGATTGGTGCTCGCGCGGACGTCGGGAATGTGCACCTCATCGTAGGAGCGATCCCAGGTCCGCCACGTATGAATGGAAAGAACCGATACCAGAACGAACACAACCAGAAAGAAGAGCTGAAAGGCGCGAAGGATAATTTTTCTGTTCATTTTGTCGGTTGTGTGACGAATACGATGCGATCCTTCTTTGCTTCGATCTTCTTGAAGATGACCGGGTCAAGTCCCTTGAGATCGTCGAGCGAGGTGAACTGGCCCCGCTTGGCGCGGTAGTCGAGCACGGCACGGCTTTCACGGCGAAGCAGTTGCAGCACGCTCTCGAGATCGATCGACTCGGCCGTGTTCATGTCGAGCGGCCTGACGGTTTCGCCTTTGAAATAAGTGGCGAGATAGTCAAGAACGGCGGCGAACTCGTCCTCGGATCCGCCCGCACCGAATGCCTTCATCCGATCGATCGTCTCAATCCAGCCTTCGCGCGTGAGCTTGACGGAAGTGGCCTTCGCGGCTTCATGACACGTCGAGCACACCTGAAGTGTTTCTTTCTTTCCCGGTGCGTCGGGCAGCGTATCCTGCGCAAACGCGGGTTGTGAAACCACGAACAACACGACACCGAGAATAAGGGAGAGATGCATGAGACCTCTGGATCAGTTGATGGCGAGCGGGATCCCGAACGACCAGACCGTGTTGTCTGCGGTTACCACATACACCTGACCCGTCCCTGCCGATAACCCCGCGCTGGCGACGGCAGTGATCGTGGTTCCACTGTTCCACAGCTCTTTGCCCGTCGCAGGATCGAGCGCGTAGAGCACCGCGTTCGCGCTGGCGTTCCCTCCGGCCAATGCGAATACGACTCCGTTGACAACGATGGGCGTGCGTGCGCCGGACATGTTACGAGTCGTCCATGCACGCTCGATGGCCAGCGTGCCACCCTTGTCGATGACTTTGAATCCAGCGACGGCGCCGCTGACCTCCGTGAGGATCCAGCGTGTGCCCGCCGCATCGCTCCACGTGGCGAGACTGTCGCCGCTGAAGCGCATCGCGGCATCGGCCGTCACGCCCAGAGGTGTCCGATGATCGACTCCACCCAGCGATGCCGCGTCGAGCACGTGAAGCCGACTGCCCGCTGTCACCGCGACATAGGTCTTCTCGCCATCGCTGAACACCGCCGGTGTCGACGTGAACGCCGACTCCTGCCTGACCCAGTCTTTGACCTTCAACGTTCGACCGTCGAGTGCCACGACGGAGTTGGCGTATTGCGACGTCCCGTTCCCCGTTGCCGCATACACAGTGCCGTCAGAGCCGAGGGCGATACCGGCGATGGGCGCGCCGTCAGTTTCCCAGGCAATCACGGGTTTTTGCTCGGCGCCGAAGTCCATGGCCCAGACGGCCTCCGGGGCGCCGCCGCATGTGTTCGACGTCGCCGCATAGACAAAGCCGTCGGCCCAGATCAGTCCGTTCGCCGTCGCATTGGCCGGAAGAAACTTCGCGGGAGCCAGAGCCAGGTCTCCGGTATCCGGAATCAACCCGCGCAGCAGACCATCGGCGGCGACGCTGAACACAAAGTTCGGTCCACGACCGCCGCGGCCGCCTTCACGGCCTCCTTGAGGTCCCGCACCTCCTGCAGGTGGTGGAGTCCCACCACGGCTAGGTGCGTTGGGTGCGATGGGTGCGTTAGGTGCGATGGGTGCGTTAGGTGCGATGGGTGCGATGGGTGCGATAGGAGCGTTGGGCTTGCCCGCCGTAGCTCCGGCAGGAGCGGAGGCGGGGGCGGCGCCACGCGCGGCCGGAGCGGCCGTGTCGCCGCCACCGCCGCCTCGATTACCGCGAGCGGCCAGGCGCGCCGCGATCTCGGCCAGTTGCGGCGCACCTTTGCCCGGCTCGCCGACGTCTCCTTTTGCCGGACGAGGCGGCCGCGCGAACCCGAAAAACGCCAACTGCGTCGCGGGAGTGAGACTCGACGCGCGGGTCAGCGGCAGCGTCATGCCTCCGGGACATGTCGTCGATCCCGCAAACTCGCGCGCCCCGGCCGCGTAGTTGTGATGTGTCCGCCAGAAGATCGTGCCGAAGTCATAGTCGATCGCGTAGACGTTGTTGGAGCTGCCACCGACAAAGATCAGCGACTTGAATCCGCGAAACGTCATGAGGTTGCCGAGCGCGACGGGCGCCGTCAGCGAGTTCCCGAAGCGCGATTCGTTATCGACCTTCAGCTTCCAGAGGAACTGAAACTTCGGCAGGCTCTCAATCGAAATGTATGGGTCGACGCGCATCCATGACGAACGTTGCGCGTCGAAGCCGGTTGTCGTCCAGTCAGGCGCGCTGCGCGCCTGCCCGTAGATGACACCTGCCGTCGCAGTCGCCAACCACAATAACAGTAAGGCGCCGGGTCCCACAGGACCCGGCCTACGTACCGGTTTCACGATCATTTCAGCTGCTCCGCCTCCGGCACACCGAAGCAGTACACGGTGCCGTCGTAGGTCCCGATGTAGACGCGGCCGTTCGCAACGGAAATGCCGCTGTAGTGATTCCACGACGTGATCGTGTCGCCGCTGGACCACAACACCTCACCCGTCTGTCCGTGCAGCGCGTACAGGACCGCGTGAGTCGAGCGTGAGATACGTCCGGCGGTGCCGCCCGGCGCGGGTTCCCCACCGAACGGCATCGGCGGCGACCGCAGCACCACGTCTTCCCCGCTCGCAAAGCCGAACACGACGTCGTTGGCCACGACTGGCGGATCGGCGTGCTTCATGTCGCGCGAGATCCAGGCCGGCGCCAAGTGGTAGCGACCCGTGGCAGCATCCTTCTCCATCCGGAACGCCGCGACAGCGCCGTTGAACACTTCGCCGTGCTCGATCGGCGCCTTGAACTTCGGATGCTTCGGTCCCCAGAAGGGCACGAGTACCCAACGCGTGCCTTTCGAGTCGAGATAACTTGCCATCGCGCCGTAGATGCCGGCGGCCTGATAGTCCTGATCTTCGTTGCAGATGAGCGGCGACCGATGCTCCGCCGTCGAATGATCCTCTCCACCCAAGGCACTGGTGTCGAGCAGCCAGGTGCGGCATTCCTTGCTGCCCTGCACGAGCCACTCTCGGCCGTCGTGATCGAAGACCGGCCCGGTCACCTGCAGGTCGATATCACGCTTCAGCAGATATTCCGCGTTCGGCGGACCGAAGTAGTCCCTCAGCTTCAACGCGCCCGTCTTCGGATCGATCTTCACGCCGATAATTGCCGTGCCGTACGACCGAAGCTCGGGATTGTACGAACCATCGCCGGTTCCGGTATAGACGGTGCCGTCTTTGCCGATCGACGGGCCGCTGCGTCCCCACATGCCGCCGCTGCCAGGATCGAACGTGGCGGTTCTGCGCGTCGCCAGATCGAACGCGTACACGTAATTCGGGTTTCCGCCGCATCCCTGCGCGCTCGTCGTGTAGACGACGTTGTTGAAGAGATTCAGCCCGTACGGTTTGGCGTTGGGCGGCATGAACAACTCTGATGGTGCCACCGCCTTGCCGGTCGCCACGTCGAGTTGGTGCAGGCGGCCATCCCACGCCGCCGCGTAGATGATGTAACTGCCTGGCGTCTTTCCAGGTCCGATGACGGGTGTGGCCAGTTGTCCGCCCGGACACAGGGTGCCGAAGCTGACGCCCGGCGGCGCGGAGAACGTGGTGTCGAAATGATGCTTCCAGAGAAGGCCACCGGTTGCGACGTCGATCGCGTAGATGTTGTCAGAAATCCCGGCAACGATCGCAACCTGTCTGGGTCCGGCCGCTGTTACGACGCGTCCTACGATGAGCGGCGGAAACAGCGCGTGCATCTCGCGCGGCACGTTGTCTGTTTTGTATTTCCACAAGAGCTTCATCCCCTTCACGCTCGATACGCTCAGGAGTCGCTCGTTCTTCTGCCATGCCGTTCGCTGCGGATCGCCTCCATCTGTCAGCCAATCCGCCTCCGCGCCAACGGCGCTTCGGCGAGACTCGCCGGAGCCTTGGCGAAGGCGGTCCGCCATTGCTGGTTGAGCAGCAGGCAATTGCGCGCGAGTGCCAATCGGCGCCAATGCGCAAATTGTGCAGGCTGCGAAGAAGCTCTTAAGGTTCACCGTTTACGTCCTGTCTTTCCTCGACTGCTGACTGCTGACTGCTGACTGCTGACTGCCAGCCAACTACAGCGGCAGCGCGAAAACCCAAATCGCTCCCCCTTCTGGAACTTGCGGATATTCGCCAGGGAACAGGCGGTTGAGGAGCGCCTGCATGCCGCGCGAGTCGATGCCGAAGCCCGACTGCACGGCCACATACTGCCGCCCATCGATCGAGAACGACATGGGTACGCCGATGATGCCTGAATTGGTGGGCGTTTCCCAGAGGACTTTTCCGCTCTTCGCGTCGAACGCACGGAACTTGCGATCGTTGGTGCCGCCCGAAAACACGAGACCGCCTCCGGTCGTGAGGATCGGCCCCCAGTTGGCTGATTTGGCAAACGTGTGCGTCCAGACCCGTTTGCCGGAATCGACGTTCCACGCCTGCACCTCGCCGATGTGTTTCGCGCCGGGGTAGGCAGTCAAGGTGGTCGTCGCGCCTGTGTAAACGCGTCCAGGCGTGTATGTCACCTGCCGGCCGGTGATCGTCGAACAAAGATTCTCGTTCGCGGGAATGTAGAGCATCCGCGTCTTCGGGTTGAACGCGGCCGGAGGCCAGTTCTTTCCGCCCCACCACGACGGACAGAAATTGGCCGTCTTATCCGTTCCCGGCATTTTTGCGGGATCGATATCGGGCCGGCCCGTCTTCGGATCGAGTCTTCGGAACACGTCCTGTCTGACGAATGGCGTGCCGTCGACGAAATTGATCGGGCCGGCGGTACGTTCGAGGAAATAGAGGTACCCATTACGTGCGACGTTGATCAGTCCCCTGATCGTGCGGCCATTGCGCTGGTAGTCGACGAGAATCGGCGGCGAGACTTCGTCCCAGTCCCACGACTCGTTCGGGTTGTACTGCATGTGGCCCTTAATCTGTCCGGTGGCCACATCGATGGCGATCGTCGAGCCGATATACAGGTTATCGCCAGGCCGCTGATCGCCCATCCACGGTCCGCCATTTCCGGTCCCCCAGAACGCGAGGTTGGTGGCCGGATCGTAATTCGCGGTCACCCACACCGACCCGCCGCCCGTTTTCCACTGGTCGCCCTTCGGCCACGTTTCGCTGCCGGGTTGTCCCGGCTCGGGAACGGTGTATGTCTTCCACACTTCCTTGCCCGTGTTCGCATCGTAGGCTGCGACGTAGCCGCGGATGCCGAGTTCGCCGCCCGACGTGCCGATTAGCACCTTGCCATCGGCCACGAGCGGCGCCAGCGACATGTAATACCCGCTCGCGTTGTCGGCCACACGCGTCGTCCAGACTTCCTCGCCCGTTCTGGCATTCAAAGCGACGAGCACCGCTTCTCCTGCGGCGAAGTACACCTTGTCATCGTAGACCGCAACACCGCGGCTCGTCGGGTGCAGCAGCACGACCGGAGCTGGCAACGGGCGGCGGTACCGCCACAGCAGCGTCCCGGTTTTTGCGTCGATCGCAATCACCTGATTGCCGGGCGTGGCGGCGAACATGACGCCGTTCGCGACGATGGGCGGCGCTTCGTGTCCGTTCTCGGCACCGGTGGAAAAAATCCACGCGGGCTGCAGACGCGCCACGTTGTCTGGCGTGATTTGGGTCAGCGGGCTGAACCCCCATCCGTCGTAGGTGCGCCGAAACATCGGCCAGTCACCGTCAGCCGGGTTCTTGAGCCGCTCTGCGCTGATCGCCTGGTACTGTTTGAGGATCACGGGCATGGGCAGCGGCTCGAGCGGCGCACCGCCCCGTCCCTGCGGACCTGGCGGATTGGGAGCAGGTGGCTGAGATTGCTGCGCCGTGGACACCATCGTTACGCCCAGCGCAAACGCCCCCATCACGGCGATCCCACACAGATATCGGCTTATCACTTTCAACGACCGCCTCCAGAAATGACGGAAACAGGAATCCGGGAATTTTACCCGACTCCGCCGACTCTTCCCGACTCTCCCGACTCTCCCGACTCTTCCGACTCTCCCGACTCTTCCCGTCTCTTCCGACTCTCCCGACTCCGTCAGGCCGCCCATTCGCCTTTACGCATCAAGGGCTCGCTCGATCCGTTCGGCAAAAGTCCGTCCACATCGAGATCGCCCGAGCCGATCATGAAGTCGACGTGCACGCCGCTGCGGTTGCCGCCGGCTTGCTCGAACTCGGCATCGCTCATCTCGTTGCCGCCTTTCAGCGTGAACTTGTACGCATTGCCGAGTGCGACGTGGCTCGCGGCGTTCTCATCGAAGAGCGTGTTGTAGTACAGCAGACCCGACTGCGAGATCGGCGAACTGTGCGGAACCAACGCCACCTCGCCGAGTCTTCGTGCGCCTTCGTCGGTATCGAGCAGCCGCTGAAGCGTATCGGCGTTTTTCTCCGCCGTCATGTTGACGATGCGTCCGCGCTCGAACGTGACGCTGAACCCATCGATGAGCGTGCTGCCGTAGCTCAGCGGCTTCGACGCGCGAACCGTGCCGTCGACCCGATCCCTGTGCGCGATGGTGAAAACTTCCTCGGTAGGCAGGTTCGCCGTAAATGGCACGCCGCCCCGGCTGGCGCTGCGGCCGCTGACCCATATATGGCCCTCGGGAAGACCGAGCGTCAGATCCGTCCCAGGACCCGTGTACTTCAGAGCGGAAAATCGCTTGCTGTTCAAATATTCGCTGCGTGCGGCGAGATTGCCAAGATGGGTTTCCCACGCCGCCAGCGGATCGGCCACGTCGAGACGGCACATGCGGGCGATCGCATCCCAAAGCCGCGACACTGCCGCGTCCGTGGGAAGGTCGGGGAAAATCTTTCCGGCCCAACCCGCGCTCGCCGCGGCAACGACGGCCCAGTTGGTGTCGTTGCGTGATACCTGCTCACGAAACGGCCGCATCTCTCGTGCGGTCGATTGCAGCAGTGCGCTCACCAGATCCGGCGACTCACCCTGGAGCAAATCGGGGTCGTTGGCGCTGATCGACAAGACAGCGTGGCCGGCGCGGACATGTTCGGACAACGCGTGAGGCAGCCAGGCTGAAAAGCTGCTGAACGATTCGCGCGGCGCATGCTTGAATCGCAGCGATTGCTGCACCTCGTCGCCGTAGAGCGTCTCAACGAGCGGCGATCCGGCGCGGTAGGCCGCGGCCGCAATCTGCCGGGCGAGCGGCGCCGATTCCAGCGAGGCACCGCCACTGGCGAGTGGTCCGATAATCAGCACCCGCTGACCGGGTTGCACGTTCAGGGCAACCTTTACTGCGAGCTCAGCGTACAACTGCAGTTTTCTCTCGAGATCCATCACGGAATCTTACATTAGCCGGTCGCTGCGATCGTTGGATCGCCGAACAATACGCCGAGAGGCATACTGCTCAGAAATTCATTCCACGGGGTCAGCCCGAGCTCGTGACGACTCTGCGGTTATGCCGAGTAGACCAGGCGGCCGGCGATATAGGTCTGCTTCACACTGAAGTCGCGATCCAGCACGACGATATCCGCGATCGCCCCTTTCGCGATGGCGCCTAAATCCTTCAGCTTCAGCTCTGAAGCAGGTGTGGTCGAGCACAATTGCACGGTGTCGTTGAGTGAAAGACCGACATCGCGCATCAGGAACCTGAATACGCGATCCATGGTCGCGACGCTGCCGGCGAGCGTGCCGTCTTCGAGATACGCGGCCGAGTTTCTGACCCGTATCTCGCGGCCGCCGAGCGAGGCTGTCGCTCCCTCGAGAAGCCCCGCAGCCGCGACTCCGTCGGTGATCGCCATGATCCGCGACGTGCCTTTGGCGGCAATCGCCATGCGCACCATGTCGCGATGGACGTGCACGCCGTCGCAGATTACTTCGGCCGCAATCTGCTCACTGGTCAGGACTGCGCCCGCCAGGCCCGGGTCGCGGTGATTGAGCGGCGGCATCCGGTTGAACAAATGAGTGGCATGACGCGCACCAGCCGCAATCGCCGCGCGCGCCTGCTCGAGGGTTGCCCCCGAGTGTCCGAGCGACACTCTCCGCCCGCTCGCAACAAGATGGCGTATCAAATCGAGGGCGCCATCGAGCTCAGGGGCGAGCGTGACAATGCCAACGCCGTCGCCAGCGCGATCGATTTCGGCAACGATGTCCTCGCCGCTGAATTCGTCCGCACCCAGCGCACCCAACGCACCCAGCGCACCCAACGCACCTGTCGCACCTGTCGCACCTGTCGCACCCAGCGCACCTGTCGCACCCAACGCACCTGGAATGCTCCTGAGGCAGCCAACCGGTTGAGCACCGCTGTACTCGGGATTGATGAAGTTGCTTTCGAGATGTGCGGGCAGTACCCGCGCACCCGAGTCGACCACTCCGCGGAGATTGCCGACGCTTTGCAGCACCTCGCGCAGCTTCGCCGGGGCGCACGCGACCGTTGTGGGACAAAACGCCGTTACGCCGAACTTCGGCAGGAGCTGAGCAATTCCGCCTGTCGCCTCGGGTCCATCGAGCGTGTCTATGCCCTCGAGCCCGTGGACGTGCACGTCGATGAATCCCGGCACGATGAGGTAGCCGCCGAACGAGCTCGACGAAGGCGTCGACGCCGACGACCCGCCGATATCCACAATCCTGTCGCCCTCGATGACCAGCGTGCCATCGGATCGGACACCGCCCGGCAAAACGAGATCGGCGCCAGACAGGACGATCATGAACGTAATATATCGGGAATGCCTGTTCTTGGCATCGACGTCGGCGGCACGAAGACCGTGTGTCTGCTCGCAGACGAGGATGAGCGAGTCATCGCCGAGGGTCACGAGGATGGCGCAAACCTGCAGGGGGCCGGTGAGCTGGCGCTCGAGAAGGTGCTCCATGCGGTCATGGAAAAGACGCTCGACGGCACCGACGTGATTCCTGCGTCCATCTGCCTGGGTATCGCGGGCGTCGATCGCGCGTCGGACGAAACCGTCGTGCGCGGCATCATGGCTCGCATCGGCTATAAGGCCCGCATCCTCGTCGTCAACGATGCGTTGATTGCGCTGCAGGCTGGCGTCGGCAACCGTCCTGGCATCGTCATCGTATCGGGAACGGGATCGATCGCTTACGGGCGGAACGAGCAGGGAGAAGCGTCGCGCGCCGGCGGCTGGGGGTACGTACTCGGCGACGAAGGCAGCGGCTACTGGATTGGCCGACTCGCACTGCGCGCGGTGGTTCGCCACGCGGACGGACGCGGCCGCATGACGAGCCTGACGCCGCGCCTCCTCGAGCACTTCGGTGTCCAGCGTGCCAGCGAGCTGATCCATCAGGTGTACCACGAAGAAGTCAGTCCACGATCGATCGCTGCAGTCGCGAAGTACGTGCAACATGCGCGCGATGAAGGCGACGTGGTGGCCACGGGTATTCTGCACCGTGCGGCCGACGAGCTCATGGCTGCGGCCACGGCCGTGATGACGCGTCTGGAACTGGCCGACACTCCGTTCACCTTCGTGCTGTCTGGCGGAATGTTCCAGGCGGTGCCCTGGCTGGGCGACCAGATGCAGCTCCTCCTGCCGGCACTCGCCAAGCAGAGCACGGTGATGCACCTCATCGAGCCACCGGCACTTGGCGCGGTTCAGCTCGCGCTGGCAGAGTTGCGCGGTGGCGCGAAGGTGCCGGTATATCGGCCCAACCTCACATGAAGCTTCGCGTCTTCCGCTCGGCGGAGGAAGCCGGTCATGCCGCCGCGGCTGCCGTTGCCGCACAGCTCAAGCACAACCGGTCATCGGTGCTCGGCCTGCCAACCGGGCGCACGTCACTGGCTGTGTACGAAGCGCTCGTCAAGCTGCACGAAACAGGCGACGCCGATTTTTCGAAGGCGCACACGTTCAACATCGACGAGTTCGTCGGCCTGCTCTCGACCGACAAACGGAGCTACTGCGCGTTCATGCAGAAGCACCTTTTCACTCGAATCAACCTGCCGGAAACCCACATCCACTTTCTCAACGGCGGCACGGCGAACCTCGACGCAGAATGCGAGCGGTTCGAGCGTGAAATCGCCGTCCTGGGAGGGATGGATTTGCTCTTGCTCGGTATCGGCGGCAATGCGCACATCGGCTTCAACGAGCCGGCGCGCGTGCTGCACGCCCGCACGCATCGCACGCGCCTGGCGCTCGAGACGCGGCGCGCAAATGCGTCGCTCTTCGGAAACCGTCTCGATCGGGTGCCGCGCGAAGCCCTGACGATAGGGGTGGGCACGATACTAGAGGCGCGCGCCATCCTGCTTGTGGCCACCGGACGGTCAAAGGCGCGGGCCGTCGCCTCGATGTTCAGCGGTCGCGTGTCGACCGCTCAGCCGGCGTCCGTGCTGCAGCTGCATCCGAACGTGGAGGTGATACTGGATTTACCGGCCGCCGAGAAGCTTCCGAAGTCGGGGTTCGACGCGGAGCCGTGACACTGCCTGCGCTCGCGTCACGCCCAGCTGCTGCATGACGATCGCAGCCTTCACGTTCCAGCCGGCCCTCTCGAGCACCACGCCGGCTGCACTGGCGTCCAGGCCGGTCACACTTCCGACGATACGGCGCGCACGATCGCGCAGCTTCTCGGAGTTCGACCTCACGTCCACCATTAGATTGCCGTAGGTTTTTCCGGCGCGCACCATGGCTGCCGTCGTCAGCATGTTGAGCACAACTTTGGTGGCCGTGCCGGCCTTGAGCCGCGTCGATCCCGCAATCACTTCCGGCCCGACGACCAGCACAATGACAACGTCGGCCAGACTTTTCAGCTCCGATTTCGGATCGCAGGTGATGCCGATGACACGGGAGTTCGCCATGCGCGCGCGTGTCACGGCGCCACGTACGAACGGCGTGATGCCGCTTGCGGAGATCCCGACGACGACGTCTTTCGGCCCTGGCTTGAGGGCGCGCATAGCCCGCTCACCCTCGTCATCATCGTCCTCCACGCCCTCTTTCGCGCGGTGGACGGCAGCCGGCCCTCCGGCCATGATCGCCCGCGCGACGTCTGGTTCGATGCCGAACGTCGGCGGCAGCTCCGCCGCCTCGAGCACGCCGAGACGGCCGCTGGTGCCGGCGCCCACGAAAATCAGCCGCCCACCGCCAAGCACCGCTCTGGCCACGAGCTCGACGGCGCGTGCGATGCGCCGTTTCTGCTGCTGCACCGCCGCCAGCACACAGCGATTGTCGACAATCATCACTTCGACCATCTCCTCGGCCGTCAGAGTGTCGATATCGCGACTGCGGGGATTGACGGCTTCGGTCGGCAGCCGCTGCCATTTCGAACGCATAGTTTTTTTAGTCGCGGGGCCCCAACGCCCGCTCCCGCCGCCCGCTTGCGGGGCCCCATCGCCCCGCGCCGCTCGCGGCGTCGTTAATCTAGCCGAGAAAATAGCTTTCGGGGTAAGGTCAAGTCATGTTTCTCGTAGGGTTGGGCACCGCGACGCCGCCGCAGCGCTGGACGCAGCTCCAATGCTGGGAGGCACTCGTCGCGTCAGAATATCTGTCGAAGCTGAACCCGCGCTCGCAGGCGATTCTGAGAAAAGTCCTTCGCGGCAACAACGGCATCTGCAGCCGACACCTCGCGTTCAATCACCTGAGCGAAGCGTTTGCGTTCGATCCCGACGTGCTCGACGCACGATTCGCCGCGCACGCCCCTGCCGTCGCCAGGCGTGCGGCAGAGGGCGCGCTGACAGATGCCGGCCTGACGGCCGGCGATGTCGATGCGATCATCATCAGTACCTGCACTGGATATCTCTGCCCGGGGTTGTCGAGTTATGTCAGCGAGCAGCTGGGTCTCGCCACCGATATCCTGGCGCTCGATCTCGTCGGGCAGGGCTGCGGGGCGGCCATTCCGAATATGCGGATGGGCGAGGCGCTCATTGCGTCGGGCCGCGCTCGACACGTGCTGTCGATTTGCGTCGAGATCTGCAGCGCGGCGATGTACCTGGATGATGACCCTGGCGTGCTGATTAGCGCGTGTCTGTTCGGTGATGGCGCCGGCGCAGCGATCCTGACGAAGGATCCGGCGCCGGGTCGCAGGCGGATCGAATGGAAGGCGTCCGGTACGTTGCTGAATACCCGCGATCGCGATGAACTTCGCTTCGAGCGCCGGCGCGGCATGCTGCGTAACATCCTGACGACCGCCGTCCCTGCCCTGGCGGCGAAACATGTCGATGAGGTTCTGACCGAGGGCCTCGCGCGCCAACAGGTTTCGCGCGACGACATCAGCGGATGGATTCTCCACGCAGGCGGCCGGGAAATTCTGGCGGCGATTCGGCAACGGGTCGGTCTCTTCGAGGAACAGACACGCTGGAGCGCTGCCGTTCTGCGCGACTACGGCAACGTCAGCAGCCCGTGCGTCTACTTCGTCATGCAAGCCGCGCTCGCCGACCACGCGCCCGGCGGATTTTGGTGGATGTCGTCGTTCGGGGCGGGCTTCAGCTGTCACGGGGCGCTCCTCGAGGTCGAGTGAGCGAGCTCAGCTTGCGCCGAGAAATCCAACCTGAAATCCTCGATCATCTCGCGGTCGACGATCCCCGGGCCATTCAGTCGCGGCGGGATCTGCGAACGGTCAACGCGTTCATGGGACATGCCGGCCTGGTCACGCGCACGCTCCGTGCCTTACGGCCCATGCCGCGGTACGTCGTCGAGCTGGGCGCCGGAGATGGGACGCTGCTGCTGCGGGTCGCGAGGCGTCTCGGCCGGCCACAAATGCGCATTCGCGCCGTCCTTGTCGATCTGCATCCGTCGGTGAGCGCGGACACGCGCACGGCGTTCCAGGCCCTCGGATGGGACATCGAGGCACACAAGTCAGATGTGTTCGACTGGCTGCTGCGGCCGCAACCGGAATCTGCTGACGTCATCTTCGCCAATCTGTTCCTCCACCACTTTCGTGATGGCGATCTCTCGACGCTTCTCGCAGCGGCGTCGCGACAGGCCGACCGTTTCGTGGCCTGCGAGCCGCGGCGATCGCACACGGCGCTCGCCGGTGCCGCGCTGCTTCTTCTTGTCGGCTGCAATGATGTCACCAGGCATGATGCCGATATCAGCGTGCGCGCCGGCTTTCGCGATCGGGAGATTTCCGCGCTCTGGCCGAACGAACCGGGGTGGCGGCTGAATGAATCCCGGGCCGGATTGTTCAGCCATTTCTTCGAGGCAAGGCGCACGTAGGCCGGGTCTTGTTCTTTTAGACCCGGCGTCACGCGGCGGGTCCAAAAGCAGGACCCGCCCTACGTATCGATGTTTCAACGCATCAAAGAATTTCTTGGCGTCTTCGCGTCTTTGCGTTGAGACGACCCTCATCTGCTCTCGACACGAACGCGAATGCCGTGCTTCGGCTTCAGCGTGATGGCAGGCTCCAACTCGGGAACCGTTGATTCGTCGATCAAGCGAAAGCGCCATCGTTGAGCGAGCGCCGCAATCAGGATGACCCCCTCCATCCACGCAAACGCCTCGCCCATGCAACCTCGCGATCCGCCGCCGAACGGAAAGTACGAAAATCTTGGCCGCGCCGCTTGACGCTCGGGAAGCCACCGTTCCGGATCGAATCGCTCCGGGTCCGGAAAATAGGATTCATTCCGGTGAACCGCCCACGGGCTGAGGACGACGAGCGAACCTGCCGGCACTAGATAGCCTCGTGCCGTGTGGTCCTCGATCGCCGTGCGACCAAGGAGCCAGGCCGGCGGATACAAACGCATCGCTTCGGCAAAGACCATGCGTGTGTAACTCAACGCCGGCAGATCGTCCGCAGTCGGCCGACGCGCACCGAGCGCGGCATCGAGTTCGGCGTGCAGCCGCGCCTCGATCTCCGGGTGCCGGGCCATGAGATACCACGTCCACGCGAGAGCATTCGCCGTCGTTTCATGGCCGGCAAGCAGCAGCGTCATCAGCTCATCGCGAAGCTGCTGATCTGACATTCCGTTGGTGGATTTCTCGTCCTGCGCCGCGAGCAGCATCGACAGCAGATCGTCTGCGACACGCCCTTCGCGGCGGCGACGGTCGATGATGTCGCAAAGGGTACGATCGACGGCCGCCCGCGCGGCGCGGAGCCTCCGTACGTGCGGCAGCGGAAGCAGGTCGATGAAGGGAGCGAGCGGCAAGACGGCCACTTCGAGCAGGCTGGTCGCCGTCTCCAGCGTTTGGCCGGCCTTGTCGACCAGCACCCCACTGTCCGCACCAAACAGCATCCTGCCGGCAATGGCCAGTGTCAGCCGGCTCATCTCGCCGGCGATGTCCACGGTGTCGCCGGCCTTCCACCGTTCGCACTCGTCGAGGGCGGGCGCGAATATCACATCGGCATACATTGAGAGGCGCTGTCGGTGGAAGGCCGGTTGTATGATGCGCCGCTGACGGCTGTGCAGCGCTCCGTCGCTCGTCAGCAGGCCGTTGCCGAAGAGATGCCGCGCGCGGCCGAGCGATCGGCCTTTGATGAAACGATGCTGGTGAGTGACGAGCACCTGCTCGATGTCGTCGGGATGATTGAGCAGAAAGACGCGAAGCGTGGCGAGTCGGATATGCACGATGTCGCCGTATTCGGCACAGACGCGCAGGACGAATGCCAGCGGATCGCGGCGAGCGTCGGGCAGGCTCCCCAGCAGCGCGTGGCCTCTCGGTCCCGGCGGATTGGTGGCCGACATCGTGCGATAGTAGCCGGACGGCACGAGGGTTGCTAGGATCTGTAACTGGCGTCTAGAAAGTAGAATCTGGAATCTAGAATCTGGTCACTTTCGATTCCAGATTCCAGTTTTTAGATTTTAGATCTTAGATTTGGCTGTTTGTTTCACAAGAGGAGCCACCATGCGCTGGACACGAGGCGACCGGGGCAACATTCAGGATGCGCGCGGCGGAGGCGGCGGTGGACTCGGCATTCCGCTGGGCATCGGAGGTGTCGTCGTCCTGCTTGTCGGCTCGTGGCTGACCGGCGTCAATCTGTTTGATGTCGTGGGAGGCGGCGGCGCGACCGACGTCGTTGCCGAGCGTCCTGTGAACGCGACGCCCGAGGAAGAACGCATGGTCGATTTCGTCGATGCGGTCATGGGCGACATTCAGCACACGTGGTCGCAGAAGCTCGGGAACTATCAGCCGACGCGCGCCGTGCTCTTCCGCGATGCCATCGAGTCGGCATGTGGGCTCTCGAGTGCGGCAACGGGTCCGTTCTACTGTCCGAGCGACCGTCAGGTGTATCTCGACCTCAGCTTCTTCAGCGATCTTCACTCCAAGCTCGGCGCACCTGGCGATTTCGCGCAGGCCTACGTGCTTGCTCATGAAGCGGGACATCACGTGCAGAACCTCACTGGCACGCTCGAGTCGGGTCCCTTCGGCGGAAGTACAAACGAGCACTCCGTGCGCGTGGAACTGCAAGCCGACTGTTACGCCGGCGTGTGGGGGAACGAGGCGGCAAAGCCGGGGCGTTTCGCGGCGGGACGTGTCGAGCTGGATCCTGGGGATGTCGAAGAAGGCCTGAACGCAGCGGCGTCAATCGGCGACGATCGCCTTCAACAAAAATCGCGCGGCCGCGTCGTGCCCGAGTCGTTCACGCACGGCACCTCCGCGCAGCGCGTCCAATGGTTCAGGCGCGGCATGGAAACCGGCGATCCCCGTGCTTGCGACACCTTCTCGAATGCTCAATAATTCGTCCGCGAATGATTCATATCGCCGCGCTCAGCCAGATCATGCAGACGCTCACTCAGGAAGCGCGCACGAGCCTCTCGAACGCCACTCCGCAGGACGAAGCCGTCAAACGTCTCGAGGAAGCCGTGCGCGTGCATCCCTGTGCCGTGCTCTTCTCCGACAACACTGGCCGCTACCTCGGCGCGAACTCGGCTGCCGTTGAGCTGACCGGGTACTCGCGCCGCGAGCTGCTTGCGGCGTCGGTGTTCGACATCACACCACCGGTCGACGAGCGCGAGATGGAGCTGCTGTGGCGGGCCTTTCTTCGGACGGGCCGGCAGGACGGTGAGATTACCATCCGTCGCCGGGATGGATCGCAGATATCGAGTCGGTACCTGGCCGCCACGAACGTCATTCCCGGAGTGCACGTGTCGGTGCTCGCGAAGATCTAGAATCAGCCGCAAGCGACATTGCCGCGCACGATCAAGGCGTTTATCGACAACTCGGGCCTCCTCATCCTGGGTACGGCGATCGCGCTCGTCTGGGCCAACATCGATCGCAACAGCTACGGCGCCGTCTCTCACAGCCTCCATTTCATCGTCAATGACGTCGCCATGGCGTTCTTCTTCGCGCTTGCAGCGAAGGAAGTCACGGAAGCCACCGCGCCGGGCGGCGCGCTCCATTCGCCGCGACGCGCCACGATGCCGCTGGCGGCGGCTGTCGGCGGCATGCTGGGGCCCGCCCTTATCTTCCTCGCGCTGACAATTGAATACGATCGGCCAGACCTCGAACGGGGATGGGCGATTCCGACCGCAACTGACATCGCGTTCAGCTATCTCGCGGCGCGCGTCGTGTTCGGGGCCAAACACCCGGCGATTCCATTTCTGCTGCTGCTTGCCATTGCCGATGACGCATTGGGGCTGCTCATCATCGCGGCGTTTTACCCAACCGGGCACGTCCGGCTGGTGGAATTTTCGATCTTTCTCGCCGCAGGCATGTTCCTCGCGTGGTGGATGGGCAGGCAGCGGACCAAATCCTTCTGGCCGTATGTGCTTGGGGCCGGCGTCTTGTCCTGGATTGGCTTTTATCGCGGCGGGCTGCATCCGGCTCTCGCGCTCGTGCCGATCATCCCTTTTCTCCCGCATGCGGCGCGCGACCCGGGGCTGTTTGTCGAGGCGCCCAATGCTCACGACACGCTGAGCGAGTTCGAGCGCTGGTTCAAACGTCCGGTCGATGTCATGCTGTTTTTCTTCGGATTAGCGAATGCCGGCGTCATCCTTGGCAACGCCGGGGCCGGTACCTGGTTCGTGCTCGTCGCCATCATTGTCGGCAAGCCGATCGGGATCGTCACAGCCACATTTCTCTCGCGATTGGGCGGCCTGCATCTGCCTCGTGGTGTCACGTGGCGGGATATGGCCGTCGTCGGCATCATCGCGGGCATCGGCTTTACTGTCGCGCTCTTCTTCGCCACCGCGGCGTTTCCTTACGGCCGGCTGCTGAATGAAACCAAACTTGGCGCGCTCTTGAGTTTTTCCGCGTCGGTGCTTGGCCTTATCGCCGCAAAAGTACCTGCGAGTGGGCCGGTTCAGTTGACGAGCGTCATCTGCGGGCAGCTGGACGCAGGCGCCTTGTAGGCCGTCGTGGTCGCCGCAATCACCTCCCCGGCCATCCATGCATAGCCGGTATCGCTCGGATGGAAACCATCGCTGGAATACGTCGACGGTTGATAGGCACGCGCATCGCACATGAGATCGAGAACGAACACGCCGGTCCCCGACTGAGGGTTGATGGCCTGTGTGTTGATCCCAACCGAGAGCAGTTGATAGGCCCGCCGTTGCTGAAGAGAAGTGCCGGTATTGCGCGGCATGCCGGCCATGTTCGGCACATTGAATACGATGATTCGAGCCTCCGGCGCTTTGGTTTTCACCAGTCGCATCAACTCGCCGAAGTCCTGGGCGAACGCCTGAATCTGACTGTTGACGTAGCCCATCTGATCTGCCCCGCCGGCGCCGCCGCCGAGTGCGGCAACGATTGTGTCGACGTCGTTCGCTCCGGCGAAAATCGTCACCAGCGTCGTTCCGGGCAGAACGAACGGGGCCTCTTGATCGATGAAATTGGCCGGAGTGTCGCGGCCGTATTTCACGCCAAGATCCTGTATGCGACGACTGAGCACCGCCGCCGGGATTCCGAGATTATTCAGATCGACGGTAAAGCCTCTCGCGCGCAGGTCGCGCGCGGCGACCTGAACATACCCCCGCCCCTGGGGACAGTCGGTGAACGGAAAACATGGCACAGACGACCCGATGCCGATCGCGTCGCTCGCGCCGATGGCTGTGTAATTAATCGGCGAGTTTGGTTGAGGAATGGGACCAGGACCGGTGGGACCGTCGATGCCGTCACCCTGGCATGCAGCCAAAACCAATGTGCCGAATAACACTCCGATAGAGAAGCCCCTGATGATCATCCTGATTCGACTGTACCACGTCCAGTTTCGGGATCGGTCATCCCAAGGACGGGATCACGAAACCTTCGGCCTCGATCTGTCGTAGTCTTCTGGTATGAAATACACTCTTACATCGGCTCTTATCGTCGCGCTCGCCATTCCCGTCTCCGCTCAAACTCGCCTGAAATTGCCCGCCAATCTGTTTGCGGCCGGACAGGCGATTCCAGGCCAGGCACCGACGACGCAGCCCGCGCCCAGGCCGCCCGACGGAACCGGACCTCGCGTATCGCTGACGCTCGAAGATGCCGTCAAGCGCGCGCTCGAAAACAACCTCGACATCGCCGTCCAGCGCATCGGTCACCAGACCTTCGATGTCGACATCGCCAGCGTGCGATCGGTGTATAGCCCGACGGTGTCGTCGGTCATCAGCAATCAAAGCTCGAAGAACGCGTCAACCAGCACGATCTCTGGAGGACGGACGGGCGCGACGATCAACAACTCGACGTTCGTGTTCAACGGCGGGATGGCACAGCAGGTGCCGTGGGGTGGCGGCAACTTATCCCTCCAGCTCGACAACCGCCGCTTTTCAACATCGAACACCACGGCGACGATCAACCCGCAATACACCCCGACGTGGGCCGCTACGTACAACCAGCCTTTGCTTCGTGATTTCAAGATCGACACGACACGGCAGCAGCTGCTCGTCACCCGCATCAACCAGGACATCTCCGACATCCAGCTGCGTCAGATCACGATCAACACCGTGGCAAACGTGCGCAACGCGTACTGGGATTACGTGTTCGCAGTGCAGTTCGTCGATGTCTCGAGACAATCGCTCGAACTGGCGGAAGAGCTGTTCCGCAACAACCAGATGAAGGTCGAGATCGGCACGATGGCGCCCATCGACGTGGTGCAGGCGCAGGCACAGGTTGCGGCACAACGGCAGGTGCTCGTCACCGCCGAAGGCACGCGCCGCACTACGGAAATTGCGCTGAAAACGCTCATCGTCAGCGGCACCAGCGATCCGCTGTGGACGTCCACGATCGACCCCGTCGATCGACCGGAGTTCCTTCCGGAGCCGGTCGACCTCGCCGCGGCCACTCAGCGCGCGCTGTCGGCGCGGACCGATGTGCTGCAGGCGCGCAAGACGCTCGAGTCCAACGACGTGACGCTCCGGTTCCTTCAAAACCAACGGTTGCCACAGGTCGATTTACAAACGCGATACGCGACAACCGGTATCGGCGGCAACCGTCTCCTCACCTCTAGCGAGGGCGGGGTCGATCGCGGCACAGTCATCGGCGTCGAACCCGGTGGCTACTTCGATGCGCTGAACACCCTGTTTCGCAACCAGCTACCCACGTGGAGCGTGTCGCTGAACATGACGTATAACCTCGGCACGAGCTCCGCTGACGCGTCGGTGGCACGAACGCGCATTCAGCAGAACCAAATCGAAGTGCAGCTCCGTCAAATCGAATTGCAGGTGACGAGCGACGTGAACAACGCCGCCATTCAGGTGCAGAACACGGCCGAGCGCGTCCAGGCGGCTCAGGTGGCGCGCGATCTCGCGCGGCAACAGCTCGACGCCGAGAACAGCAAGTTCAGCGTCGGGATGTCGACCAACTTCGTTGTCGTGCAGGCGCAGCGCGATCTCGCAAACGCCCAGAACAACGAGCTCCAGGCCATACTCGCGTATCGGCGGGCCGTGGTCGACTTCGACCGCGTGCAGCAGACCGGCAATGCCGGCAACGTCACCGTATTTTCGAGATGAAGTCGATTTCGGCGTTCGGCTTAGCGGTCGTGCTGACCTTTGGGTCAGCGTTCACTGCCGTCTACGCGGCAGACGGACCCGTCGCGCTCGACGTGGTCGTGAGCGATGCAAAGTCGCGTCCCGTGCAGGACCTGCGCCCGTCGGATTTCGAATTGACCGATTCGGGAGAACGGCGCTCGATAGACGACGTCCGCCCGCAATCGGTGGGCGCACGGGTCGTGGGAATCTTGCTCGACGAATTCCACGTTCAGTCGGGCAGCGCCACGGCACGCGCGCGGAACGCCCTGTTGAATTTCATCGACACTCAGCTGCGCGACGGCGACACTGTCGCGATCGTGAAGCCGCTCGATCCACTGCACGCGATCGCATTCACCCAGGATCGAAGCATCATCCGCCAGATCATTACCTCGTTCGAAGGCCATGCCGGCGACTACACACCGCGCAGCGAATTCGAGCGCAACTTCATGAGCCGCGACCCCAAGACGGCCGATCCGGCTCGCGCGCAGGTCGTGTCGTCGGCGCTCATCGCGCTGGCACGACGGCTTGGAGATCAGCAGGGCGGACGAAAAGCGCTCGTATTCATCAGCGAAGGATTCAGGCCGGCGCAGCCGCGCGCGATCGTCAATGCCGCCAATCGGAATCACGTCGCCATCCACCCCATCGATCCTTCCCCGGACGCGCACGACCACGACGCGATGCTGCGTGCGCTGGCCGAGCAGACGGCAGGCTCTGCGAGCGTCAATGAAGCAGACCTCGCACTGGCGCTTACACAGGTGACAACCGATCTCGATCATCACGTGATCGTTACGTTCACCCAGCAGGGCCCTGACGACGGGCGATTCCATCCGGTGCAAGTGCGTGTGAAGAGGGCCGGCACGACAACCCGGGCAAGGTCAGGCTACTGGGCGGTTGATGCGGCGGTGGCAGCCGCGGCCGCAAAAGCCAACGACCCACGGCCGACACTCCCCTTCCGTCCCTCGCACTCGAGTCCCTACATCCGTCCCTGGATTGGCATGTCGCGCGGTTCTGAGGGCCTGACGCGTGTGACGGTCACGTGGGAACCTGGCGCCACGCCGCCACGGAATCAGCGCGTAATCGGCATCGCGCTCAAGGCCATGGGCAGCGACGGAAAGGTGTTCTTTGAACATCGGCTTGGACCGGGTGACACGGAGCGCGCTGACTTCGATGCGCCGCCCGGGTCCATCGCCATTGAAATGACGATCCAGGCGAGCAGCGGCGCTGCGCTCGACACGGATTATCGGGGCATCTCGGTGCCAGACCTTCGCGTCACCAAGCCGACGATTGCGACGCCGCAATTGCTGCGCACACGTAATGCCCGTCAGTTTTACGAGATGAGCCAGGACGCGGACGCCGTGCCGTCGGCTGCCCGTTCGTTCAGCCGGACCGAGCGGCTCCTCGTTCGCGTGCCGGCATATGGCGCAGGAAATACGCAGCCGGTCGTCACCGCCAGGTTGCTCAACAGGCGCGGCACGACGATGCGCGAGCTGCCATCTGTTTCCGGCCCCCTGCCGCCTAGCCTCGCGCAGTTCGACCTCGTACTTGCCTCGCTGGCGCCAGATGAATACCGCCTCGAGCTGGCCGCCGCGAACCCCACCGGCCCCAGGGACGAGGTGAAAGAGATTCTGAATTTCCGCGTGACCCACTGAGCCGGGTTATCCTGCTAATACGCATTCCTCAGTAATGACATCAAAACTCGCCCTCGTACTCTGCCTGGGCGCCTACGTGGCGTACGCGGCCGAGCTGAAGCCCGGGACGGCCGTCGCGTTCGATCGGTACTCACGACTCACCGAACAGCGCATCCATGGCGAGGTCGCCCGGACCGACGGCTTTCTCTGGATTGATACGCTTCCACAGAATCGGCGCGCCGAAATTGCGGGCGGCCTGAGGCAGGGCGGCGTCATCATCGAACGGCTGCGGACACGCGACGGGACACAGGAAATTGACGTTCCAGACGGCCTGATCCACCACTGGGTAGGCACGGTCTTCGTGCCGAACGCCGGGGTCAAGGACGCGGTCGCCTTGATGCAGGATTACGATCACCACTCGAAGTACTTCGCCCCGGCGATCGCGCGATCGAAGCTCGTCGAGCACAATGGCAACCGCTTTCGCGTTGCGCTCCGCTTTCACGTCAAGAAGATCATCACGGTGACGATGGACACAGACAACGAGGCGGAGTTCTTCCACCCGGCCGCCGATCGCGCCCATAGCCGGATTCGAAGCACTCGCACGGTCGAGATCGCTGATGCCGGGACGCCACAGGAGAAGCCAAAGCCGCCTGGCGACGAAAACGGCTTCATGTGGAACCTCAACACCTACTGGCGGTTCCTCGAGCGCGATGGTGGAACCTATATTCAGTGCGAGTCGCTGACGCTCACTCGTGACGTGCCGTTCGCCCTCGCCTGGATCATCCGTCCTATCGTGACGCAGATGCCGAGGGAGTCGCTGACGTTCACGCTGGAGAAGGCGCGGCAGGCGTTGACGCGCCGTTAGCGGTCGATGGGCGACGGTCTTGGGTCAATCGGCCATGGTCTGTCATGGTCTATGGTCAGTTGTCTCGACATATATGACCAGCGCCCATGACAGACCAGGGCCTGTCGCCCGTTGACCATGGCCCATCGACCCGATCAAAACCTGACGCCGTACACTACCCTGAAATTACGCCCCATCTCGGGCACGAGGTCCTTGATGAGCGACAGATGGTTCCGATACAGCTCGTTGGTCGCGTTATCCAGGCGTGCGGTGATGGTGTGCAACGCACCGCCGCTGTCGAACGAATACGAGCTGTAAAGCTTAAGCAGTGTGTAGCCGTCAGTAGGCGTTTCGCTGGTCGAAACGCGGTCCTGCTTCGCCGCGACAATGACTTGCCCGCCAATCTGCAGCGCGTTGCGCTGATAGCGCAGCCCGCCGCGGAACTTGACCGGCGGAATGCGCGGCAGCGCCAAATCGTCGGCCTTCAGGTTTCCGCGCACCAGATCGAGGCCAAGCTCGGCCGAGACCATCGATGTCAATTGAAAGTCTGCATGCGATTCGATGCCCTGCAGCACCGCATCGGCGCCGACGTACTCGATGTGCGCGACATCCTCAGAACCACCTTCGCCCTCAGGCTCGTCATGTCCTGCCGGCTCGCGCCCGCCGAAGCGGTCGATGAATTCGGGCAGTCGCTCCTCGAACTCCTCATGATCCATCTGGCGCCGGAAGATGTAATCGTTGATGTCATTCCGGAAATACGTGACCTCGCCCGACGCACGCGGCGTGCGCCAGCGCAGGGAGAGATCGGCGCCGAGCGCGCGTTCCGCCTTCAGATTCGGATTGCCGACTTCTACCGCGAAATTACCCGGGTGCAGACCGAAAAAGAACAACTCCTCCAGGGCCGGCGCGCGGGCGGCGAGCGCCAGACTCGCAGCAATCGTCACGCGATCGTCGGCCGCGGCCGGGCGCAACAACACACCACCGGAAAACGAGCCGTTCGTGAAATCGCGCTCGGGCTCTCCCACCGGCGCATATTGCGTGTGATCGACACGACCGGCGAACTGCAGCGTCGCGTGGGGCCACGCCACCTCCTCGTACGCGAACGCCGCGAATCCATTCTGATCGACGGGAGGCGACAGCGCTTCGGCGCCCTCGGCGCCAAAGGCGCGGTCGAGTACCCATCCGCCGATGCTCCCCTTCAGGCGGCCAGCGGCGCGGTGCGATCCCATTACCTGCAGCTCGGTCGTGTTGTTGGTGAACTTGGTGCCGACTTCTTCTCCCGCAAGCTCCTCGTGCGTATACCGCCGATGCGCGACGGTGCCTCGGAACGCCTCGAATGCGCCCGTCAACCGCTCGGCACCTGCCCGAAATGTCAACGCGTGCCGGCGCGGCGTGAGTTGAATGACACCGCCTTCGACGACCGGGATCCCGTATTTGGTGTCGTCGTATCCGTAGCTGCCCCCGACTTGCGCTTTCTCGCCAGTCCATCCCGTACCGACGGTCGCGAAACCGTTGCGCGATTGGGAGTTGACGATCGGCCCTTCGGGTGTATCGAAGTCATCCGACCGGCGCCCACCCCCGCCCATGGTCACGGCAAACCGTCCGTTGCCGAGTTGGACGTTTCCAGCCCCACCGCCTTCAGTGGCGGCGGTTCCGGCATCGAACGTCACCTCACCAGACGCACCCTGCACGGGCCGGGTCGGAATTTCGTTCGTGATCACGTTCACGAGCCCGCCGATGGCGTTCGCACCGTAGAGCAGCGTGGCCGGTCCGCGCACGACTTCGATGCTTTCCGCAGCCGCAGGATTGAGACTGACGCCATGGTCGCCCGACTGGCTCGATAAGTCGCCGGTGCGCTGGCCGTCCTGCAGGATCAGGACGCGGTCACCGTCCAGGCCGCGGATGATCGGCCGCGAGGGCGCCGGTCCGAAGCTGCGGACCGCCACACCGGGCAACGTCTCGAGCGTCGCGCCAAGCGAGCCTTCGAGCTGTTTGGTCAGCTCCTGTCCGGCAAGAACCGACGTCGGCTGAAACACATCGAACTGGCTGCGCGCCTCGGCCGTTACCGATGCCACTTCCTGGAAATGCAGATCGGGATCAACGCGAACGTCGACCGGTCCGCCCCCTCCGGCGGGAACGGCCACTTCCGTGCGCCGCGACGAATAGCCCGTCGTCCGCACGAAAAGGTGATAGCTCCCAGGTGCCACATTCTCAAACCGGAACGTTCCGTCCTGACCGGACACCGCCTCGCGTTTGAGCTCTTCCATGACCACCGTTGCAGTTGGAATCGGATCGCCCGACACCGAATTCACCAGCCGTCCTTCGAACATCACCGCCTGCTGGCCAAACGCAGACGCTGCCCCGGCAAGAACGATCACGAAGGAAAGAAAACACTTCATGTGACACCTTCTAAATTCGAGATTTGGTGATAGGAGACTGGACGACAGGAAGTACGGACCACGGCCGGCGATCGCGAACTCACACCGTCAGACCGCCTGTCGCGTCAGCTCCAGGACCGTGAAGTGTCTAGACGGGCGGCGCGCGACCAGGGACGAGCGTCCACTCGACGAGCGCCGGGTGGTCAATCTGCGCAGCGTGCAGCTGCTCGGCGTGCGGGGCGTTGTCGTGATGTTCGAACTTGTCGAAGGCCGAATGAAACGAACGGAATGAGTGACAGAGAACACAATGGTCCGCGTCTGCCTGAGCAGAAGTGGGATCCGGCCCGATATAATGGGCGCTCTCGTCGTGTGCAACCAGTACCGGACTGCACGCGAAATCGTCCGACCCATCAGCATGCGGCAGCGCCGTGGCGCCCGTGCCGAGGCTGATGACCAGCCCCAGCGCGACACCAGCACGCAGTGCCCACGACTTGCCGCGGAACATCAAAGATCAGCTTAGCGAGCTGGGGGGAGGGCGTCAAGCTATTGGGAGATTCGCGCCTCATGCGCGCAGTCGAAGCGCGCCTGGATGGACACGCGCCACGAGGCTGTCGCTGCCCTGAACGGCTTCCCCATCCACATGAAAGAGCATCGCGCTCGTCGATCTAATCGTGAGCTCCCGTACCTGCGTGGCACGAACGCCGGTCCGCTGGTCGAGGCGGCCGACGAACAACGAGGGCACTCTCAGCATGTTGCCGACGAATTTGCGATCCTCGATGGCCACCATGTCGAGCAGTCCGTCAGTCAGACTCGCGGCCGGAGCGATTTGAGCGCCGAATCCGTATTGCCGCGAGTTGGCAAACGCGATGACCAGCGCCGTGGTGTGTTCGGTCCGGCCGTTCATCTCGATTGTGTAGTGGCTGGGCGGATACCGGATGAGGTCGCCGAGGCTCGCCTTGATATACGGGAGGAGACCGCGATGATGCACGCGAGTTGAGACGAGTGCAGCCACGTGCGCATCCAGCCCGATTCCGGCCACATTGAAGAACAGATGCTCGCCCAGCTCTCCGACATCGATCGAGCGTGCGCGCGCCCGCACGGCACGTTCGATCGCAAGAGCCGGGTCGAACGGAATTTTCAGCTCGCGTGCGAGCCCGTTACCCGAACCCCCAGGGATGATGCCGAGATCCGGCGGCCGTGCACCTTCGACGTCCTGCTGTACGAGCGCGCGACCCACTTCATTGATGGTGCCATCACCGCCCCAAGCCACCACCAGTTCCGCCCCCGACGCCGCCGCTTCGAGCGCCAGCTCGTGCGCGTGGCCGGCGCGTTCGGTGACGCGCACGGTTCCCTTCAGGCCGAGCCGTTCGAGAGTGGCCCGGGCCAGCTCGACGCGCTCGAAGCCACGGCCCCGGCGGGCCGGGCCCGATATCGGGTTGATGACGATGACGACGTTGAGTGGCATTGGGTCGTCGACTAACACTCTTCCTTTCGGAACAGCGTGATGGCGATGTCGGTGTTCGCCTTGAGGGCTGCTTTGACTGCCGGCCAGGTCTTCGCCGAGCGAACCAGTGTTTTCCACGAGTAGAGGTGCTTCGGCTTGTGGAAATCGCTGTTCGCGACGTACGGATAATGCTTCAGGCTGGTCACCGAGAACAAATCGTCACGATTGGCTGCTTCCCACACGTCAACCAGGTCGGCCAGCTCTTTCCGATGATCCCACAAATAGCACGTCCCGATCTCCATCCTCGTCGTCGTGCGGTGATGTGGATGGCAGGCGATGCTCAACGCATCCTGACGCCGGATCTCTTCGAGAATCTCTTTCGCCTTCAGGTCGGCGCTGATGAATTTTTTCAGACCGAGCGCGACGATATGCGAGTTGTGCTTGGCACGCATGTAGTTCTGCGTCACTTCAGCCCCGGGAATGACGAGCATGCCGTATTGGCGCTTTGCGCGCGCGCTTTCCTTTTCGATGTCGGCCATGTAGTCGTCGAAGGTTTCCGGCGTAACCGAAAATTTGCGCTGTCCGAGGGTCGCGATGCGGCCGAGGCGCCCGAGGAGATCTTTCTTGCAGAGGATGTGATCGGTGATCGCGAGCACATCAAATTTTTCAGTCTGCCCGTACAGATCCACGACCTCGCGCAGGGTCAGCCGGCCGTCGCTCCATGTCGTGTGCACATGAAAATCGCAGAGAAGATAGGGATCGTATCCAGGCATAGATGTTCAGGTACGCACGTCCTCATGCGTCGTGTCGGACGGGCGATGGAAAAAGATTTCAGCGCAAAAATTTCTGACATAGAGGCCCAACACCTTCCCACGCCCCATCGTCTTGTAACGGCGCGCCGAGGTGTAGACCCAACAAGCCTGCTTCAGTCGCACGCGCCCGACCCGTGAAACACGGCGGGCAAGATTGGTGTCTTCGCCGTGGAACTCAATCGTGGTGTCGAATCCGCCAATCGCCTCGAGCGCCCTCCGGGTGACGGCGAAATTTCCACCGTAGAGCACGGCGCCGAGGCCGAATACGTGTTGCGCGAAAAACTGTGTCGCAGGAGCGAGGCTGTAGTCGTACATCCGGAGCAGCACGCGTCCGAGGAGGTCCCAGTCGTAGAAGCGGTAGGGCCCGGTCACCGCAACGGGAGGGTCGGCACCCGCGAATTCGTGCGCAACTCGCTGCAGCCAGTCGCGCGGCGCGCGGCAGTCGGCGTCAACGTAGACGAGCACGTCGCCCGTAGACACGCGGCGTCCTGTCTCGCGGGCGATGACCAGGCCCTTTCGTGGCTCGTCCACCACACGGATGCCGGGGATCGACGCGACCGCGGCTGTGCGATCGGTGCTCGCGTTGTTGACGACGATGATTTCGTGCGGCGGGGACGACTGCTGAAGCAATGAATGAAGGCAACCAGGAAGGAGTTGTTGTTCGTTGTAGGCACAAACAATGACGGTGAAGGTCACAGTGGCGTCTCACTCTCTCGACTACCACTATGGGCAACGCCCCTCACGAAGGTATCGCGCTCTTGTAAACCTCGGGTTAAACCTCCGTTCTCAAAAAGATCGACACGATCAAATCTCTGCGAAGTCAGCTGGCAAGCAGACTTACAGGCGCAAAAGCAGCGAAAACGCCATCGTGAAGCCAACGATGACGACAATCCTCCGGACGCCCTTCGGACCAATCCGGCGCGCGACGCCCGCACCCCATACACCGCCCGCAATGGCGCCCACCGCCATGACCAGCGCGTGCGGCCACGACACCATTCCGTTCCAGATGAAATAGCCGGTCGCGACGCCGTTGATGCACAACGCGAGAAAAATCTTGAGGCCGTTCATCTGGTGAATGTCGGTGAATCCCATAATGCCGAACGCCGCCAGCATGAGGATGCCGATGCCCGCACCGAAGTATCCGCCGTACACGGCGACGAGAAACTGAAACAGCCAAGCCCCAATTAACCAGTTCGTCGATTCAGCGTGAGCCTTGCCGGTTGTTTTGATGAGGCGCTGCACGGGGTCTTGCAACATGAACAGCACTGTGGCGAACAGAATCAAAAGAGGAATGAGCCGATCGAATACGCGAGTCGGCGTCCGCGCCATCAGGACCGCCCCGACAATGCCGCCGATCACGCTCGGAGCAATCAGCGCATACGTCGCGTTGGGCAGCCCGCGCAGATCGTGGCGATAGCCCCACATTCCGCCCAGCGATCCCGGCCAGATGGCAACGGTACTTGTCGCGTTTGCAATGGTGGACGGCAGACCGACCCAGACGAGCGACGGAAACGTGACGAGTGTGCCTCCTCCGGCGACGGCATTCATCGCACCGGCGGCGAAGGCCGCAAGGAAGATCACTATGAAAGACACGGGCACATTCTAATAGGTGCGATAGGTGCGATAGGTGCGCTGGGTGCGATGGGTGCGCTGGGTGCGATGGGTGCGATGGGTGCGATGGGTGCGATGGGTGCGACGGGTGCGTGGGTGCGCTAGGTGCGTTGGGTGCGTGGGGTGCGATAGGTGCGTTGGGTGCGTTCGGGCGTCAGGTCCGGAGGTTGGGCCGGTTGCGATGAACACGGTTGCGATGTTTCGGCCAGCGGTTCCAGACTGGATCTGGTCGGTCTTTTACCGAATTCCGAAATCGGCTCGTCGCAACGAACGCCCGCTTTTTCAGATTCAATGCGCTCGCAATTTCCTCCTTGGTGACATAGCCATTGTCGAGGGCTTCCACAAGTTCGTCCTCCACTTCATTGAGTGACGTCAAAGACGTCGCGAAGAAATTGGCAATGTCTCGGTGAGTTCTTCGACCGAAACCTTCGGCGATCGTCCTCCTTGCCGATCCCGCCGCATCTCTGAGCTCATCCCGCAGATCCCGATTTTGTTTGAAGGCAGGCTTCGATGTGATGCGAAACACTTCCTTCTGAAGCGCTCGGGCGAGCTTCCAACAGATCAGCTGAGAAAAATGTCGTACTTGCATCTGCAAGCACGATGCACGCGCGATGCCCAACGCGCAGAACGAATTCACTGGGAAAATCGTCGCTAGGCCAGTAAGGTGCCAGAATTTTCGTACTTCGGCGGGATCCGTGTTGGCAATTTTTGTGACGTCATTCAGCCAAGTCGCGCTCGGAGGCTGGCAGACAGCGACGCGCGGCAGGAGCCGCACCCCAACGCACCTATCGCACCTATCGCACCCCTCGCACCCAGCGCACCTATCGCACCCCTCGCACCCAGCGCACCTATCGCACCCAACGCACCTATCGCACCCAGCGCACCTATCGCACCCAACGCACCTATCGCACCCAACGCACCTAATTACTCGCCAAGCAAAGCCGCCGTCGTGGCGGGTTCCATCAGGACAGCTGCGAGCATGATGCCGGTGGCGAGTGCGATCGTCAGCACCGTCGTCAGCGGCCACTGCGACGCGAGGAGGAGCGCGTCGATGGTGAGGAGCGCCGCCATCAGGATATCGGTGAACAGTCTCGCGCGGCGTGTGCGCGACAGCTCGCTCGGCAGATACGCCCTGTTCATGACGTCGGTGAACACAAGGTGGCCGCGCACAATACCGCCGACCGATGCGGCAATCCCCATCACCACGAACACCCACAACGAGAGCGAGACGTCTAGACGTTCTTGCGCCGCCACGCGCAGCCACTCCTTGATTTGCCAGGCGTGACCCATGGCGATCACGTAAAGAAGGATCGCGACGATTTGATGCGTCCGCCACCATGTGCTCTTAAGCGGCGCGGCGCGCTCGACGGTCGCAGGATGGTCGAACGCCTGGAGCAGTTCGGATGCCGACGCAAATCGCTCGTTGACGGGCTTTCGCAGGCATCGCTCGATGACCTCCGACAACCAGTGCGGCACCTGGGCGTGATTCACCAGGGGTTCGGGCGTGCTGTCGAGGACGCGTGCCAGCGTCGCCAGGGGCGAGCCGGCCAGGAACGGATGGCGTCCCGAAATCCACTCGTACATCAACACCCCGAAGGCAAACACGTCCGCCCCCGGCCCCGCCGTCCGCCCCTCGATCTGCTCGGGAGACATGTAGGCCGGTGTTCCCGCGATGCTGCCGGGCAGCGCAGATGTCAGGGTCGCGGCAATGCCGCCTGGACCAGCCTCGATGCGCGCCAGACCAAAGTCCAGGATCTTGATGCGCCCATCGGCTGTCCGCATCACGTTTTCCGGCTTGAGATCGCGATGGGTGATGCCCTTGGCGTGTGCGCTGGCCAGCGCGGAAGAGAGCCCACGCGCGGTGGACACAATCAGGTCGAGCGACGGACGCGTGGCCGCCCCGACCTCCTCGCGCAGCGTATGGCCCTCGACGAACTCGGTCGCGATGTACAACTCCCCGTCGAGCTCCTCAAGCGCGAAAACGGTGCAGATCCCCGGGTGGGTCAACAGGGCTGCCGCGCGTGCTTCCCGGCGCAACCGTTCGCGATGGGCCCCCTCGCGCGTCAGTTGCGGCGCAAGCGCTTTCAGCGCGACGGCACGGCCGAGCCGGCCGTCCGACGCCAGATAGACACGCCCCATGCCCCCTCGTCCGATCTCACGGACCACGGTATAGGGACCGAGGACGGTGCCCGGCTCGAGCGTGTGTTCGTCCTCGAGCAGATGAGGGGCGGCTTCGGCGACAGGCTGGCTGAGAAACGATCCCGCGCGCGAGTGATGGTCGAGCAGCGACCGCACCTCGGCACGCACGACGGAATCATCCGGCGCAGTGCTGTCGAGCCAGCGCAAGACATCGGCCGGCTCATGCTCGAGCGCTGCTTCGAACAAATCCCGTGCGCGGCGTCTTTGCTCGGGGGTCATGATGGCGTCAACACTGTGGTGAAAGACAAACAGTAGCGGCTCACTGCGACAGCTCCCGGAACAGCCACGCGCGGGCCAACGCCCACCGGCGCTTCAACGTGGCCGGCGAAATCCCCATGACGTCTGCCGCTTCCTCGACGCTCATCCCCGCAAAGTACCGCAGCTCGACGATCTTCGCCTGCTCGGCGTCGATCTGTTCCAACTTGCTGATCGCCTCGTCCAATGCCGGGAGCATCGTCTCGGGATCGGAGGCCAGCGCGAGCGAGTCGGTGATCGACACACGGTTCATCCCGCCCCACCGCTTCTGTGCGCCGCGCGCGCGGGCTCGCTCCACGAGGATCTGCCGCATGGAACGGGCCGCGATACCCACGAAGTGTTTCTGGTCGTGCCACGGCGTGCCCGCCTGGGCGAGCCGGAGATAGGCCTCGTGCACGAGGGCGGTCGCCTGCAGCGTCTGGCCCGGCCGCTCGCGTCGCATGTAGGCGGCCGCGACGCGGCGCAGCTCGTCATATACGATCGGCGCGACGTCTTCAGCCTTCGGCGGATCGGGTTTAGACATTAAGGGATTTGGTCGGGTTCGTTGGGTTGTCGGTTCGTCGGGTTCGTGAGGTTCGTCGGGTTCGTCAGGTTCCTCGGGTTCGTCAGGTTCGTGAGGTTCGGCGGGTTCGTCAAGTTCGTGAGGTTCGGCGATTTGGGGCTCCGCATTTCACGCAACAACGCGCTGAGAGTCTGCAAATTCCCCGAACCTCTCGAACCCACGAACCTCACGAACTCACGAACTTCACGAACCCACGAACTTCACGAACCCACGAACCCACGAACTGCACGAACTGCACGAACTGCACGAACTCACAAACCTGGCCCCGCGCCCTACGCCGCGTTTTGAGCCGTTCCCTCGCGGACGTCATAGACGAAATCATACGCACGCAACGCCTTGCCTGAGAGGTCGGCGCGGCTGCCACTGAAAATCGCGTCGAGAATCACCGAGCGATCGGTCTCCTGTTCCTCGATGATCGACAGCAGCACGCGTGAGCCGTACTTGATCCACCGCGGCTGCGGAACGATCCGTCCGTCTGGCCGCGTCTCGACAATCTGCCGTCGCAGAATCGTCAGCACCAGCTCGGCATTGGTCTTTCCGTACTCGGTCCCCAGCTTCTTGAACAGCTCCTTCACGGTTTCGCGCCGCTCGTCGAGAAGCTTGACGAACAACTCCGGGGTCACGCGGTCCCCCTTCTTCGAGTACTTCCCATCGGCGGTCAACTCCGCGCCGTGGAAGACGGTGAGATACAGGAAATGCCAGAAGATTTCGTAGGTAGCCAGGTCGTTCATGAAGCGCAATCCGGTGCGCGGATCGTAGATGGCGGCCGCGTTATTGCCTTGCAGCTGCTGATACATGAACTCGGTCGACATGTACATCGCATAACGGAGGCCGTCTTCCGTCGTGGGACCCTGTGGCCGCGACAACAGCTTTTTGCGCTCGTCCTCCGAAAACAGCTTCTCCGGAGTGAGATCCGCTTCCGAGAGCTCGCGTGGCGAGATGCGACCGTCCTTCAGCAGAGCGAGATCCTCGAGGCGCTTTCGCTCTTCGGGCTTCAGCTTGTCGACGACGGTCTGTAGAGCGTCGAAGTCGGTCACGAGCGATTCGCGGCCGGCTTCGACATAGGACGGCGTGATCGTCGCGACCCAACTCTGCCGATAGGTGTCGTGGATCTTGCCGTTGATTTTGAACAGCCCGGTCAGCCGCTCGCGCAGCTTGTCGAACCAGATGTCGCGGAGCGCCTTTGGATCGTTCTCGGGCGCCTGCGGATTCTGCATCTGCGCCGCCATGCCGCCAATCGGCATGCCGTCGGCCAGGAGCGCGAGCAGCGCGTTGCGCATCGTGTAATAGGTCAGCGACGGTTCGGTCATCGTCACCGTATTCGGATCGGGAATCACCATCGCCGGATCGTGACGGAACATCTCTTCGCGGCTGTTGAGGTAGTCCCAACGCCCGACATTCGGTCCGATGAGATTCTCGCGCAGCACCCACATGATGGCTTCCTGCTGCAGGGCGTACTCGGCACGCTCGTTCAGCATCTTGATCTTCAACGTGCCTCGGGGGACCCCCAGGGCTTCCTCGACGCCGATGAGCAGGGCCGACACCAGGCGCGCTTCCTGCCAGGTTTCGATCTTCGGCACGTAATAGTAGATGCCGGACCCGTTCTTCTTCTGCGTGTCGTAGTTGGTCACGGCGTGGATGACGAGCGCGGGGATCATGGCCGGCACCTGCTCACCATCGAGCGCGATCTGGCGGTTCTGCAAGTGCAATCCCGGCACACGATGGAAGATCGTCGGCCATTTCTCCGGCGGCAGATCGATCGTGTACTCGCGCGGCTTGCCGGCCTGTTTTTTGGTCGGATGCACGAACGGTTTGCCGACCCACTGATGCGCCAGCAGATCCCGAAGGTTCTCCCAGGCCTGATAGAGCTGATCCTTGTAGTCGCCGCCTGCATCTTCCCAGTCCCACATCCATGACGCGGCGCCGGTGTTGAGGGCGCCCATCGCCATGCCGACATCGATAGCCGGTCCCGTCCCTTCCAGTCCCGGCCTCATCGTGTCTTTCGGGATCGGGACCGACGGGTTCAATCGCCACGCCTGGGGCGTCTTGCGTCCGAAGAACGAGTCGAGCATGCCCTGACGGATTTCGCGCACGGTCGTCGTATTTCCGTCCGCATCGCTGACCTTCGTGTCGGGCCCCAGGAACGTATAACTACGCTCGCGCCGTCCGACTTTGTCCTGAAAAGCGTGCCTCGCTCCCAACAGCGCCAGGAACTCAGCTTTGGTATCGCGCGTCAGCTTCGCAATCAGGTTTTCGACGTTCACCTGCCGATCGTTGACGGTCTTGTCACCGAACAGGGATCGATGCTTCTCGTAGATATCACGCCTAATCTCAACGGCCACAGTCGCCTCCGACTCTTTGGAAGTCATTGCACCCACCGACCTCCTCTCATAACCCGATCGATTTTGATGGTGTTGTTAATATCGGCGACGGGATCCGCGTTGAGCACCACGAGATCGGCAATCTTGCCTGCCTGGATCGATCCGTAGGTCGGATTCTCAGTGCGCTCGAGCACGCGAGCCGCATCGAGCGTGGCGGCACGAATCGCGTTGACGGGTGTCAGACCGGCCTCGACGAACATTTGCACTTCGCGGTGTGTGGTGTGCCCCACCGGGGTCGTCTGCGACGCTTCGGCGCCGCAGTCGGTGCCGGTGATCACCCGAATGCCGGCGTCCGACATCATTTTGATGAAAGGATAGTTGTTGTCCCTGAAGCGCTGCTTCACCTGCTCGAAGTCGGGCGCGCCGAGAATCTCCTTCTTGCGCGCGGGATCATCCAACATCGCGCGGCCGCGGGCGTAGAACCCGTCGAGCTTCGGGTCCATGGTCAGGAATTCAGGGTGCTCGTAGTAATACCACCGCGACTGCCCTTGCCCCAGCGTGGGCGTGAACGACAGCCCCTTCGCCTTAGCGTACGCGATGAACTCGGCGTTCATGCCGTCGCGCGCTTCGTGCATGAAGTCGGTGACCCCCATCTCGGCGAGCTGCTTCACCTGCGCCACGTTTCCGATGTGCGCGACGACAGGAATATTCTGCTTTTTCGCTTCGTCGACAATCGCCGCAACGACCTCGGGCGTGAACCCTTTGTCACCCATCCATACCTTGATGAAGTCGACTCTCAACGCCTTGTGCGCCTGAACGCCTTTGCGCGCTTCTTCCGGGGTCGTGGGCTTCAAAGTGGGCGCGCCCGGGTACGGGCCCGTCAGGTTGAAACCCTGTCCTGCCGTGTACACGCGCGGCGACGGGAATTTGCCCGCCTTGGCGTCCTCATACACCTGCATGATCTCCGGCTTGTCGTTGCCGGTCATGCGGAGTGTCGTCACGCCCCAGTTGAGGGCGACCGGCAGCAACTTCCGCATCACGTCTTCGGGCTGGTTGAGATGGCAATGCGCATCCACAAGGCCAGGGATGACGGTCTTGCCTGCGGCGTTCACGACGGTCGCGCCCTGCGGCACCTGCACCTGCGCGCGCGGTCCGGAAGCCGTGATGCGATCGCCGGTGACGAGAATGACGGAGTCGTTCACGGGGGCGGCACCGGTGCCGTCAACCAGCCGGGCACCCACGATCGCCGTCACTGGTCCCGCTGCTCCGCGCTGCGCCTCAGGAGCGGCGGCAAACGCCAACAAGACGGCCGTGCACAGGATTAGGAGTTTCGTTCTCATGGTTCCTCCGGATGGGCGTTGTAGGGCGGTACTTTTACGGTTTACCGTGGGTGTGTCAAGACAGGGATTTCGATTATCGCAATGGCAAATGGCGGATGGCAGATGGCAAGGGCGGAGCCTATGGCAGAAAACGGCGATTGCCCTCTGCCCTCTGCCTTCTGCCTTCTGCCCTCTGCCTTCTGCCTTCTGCCATAACAGCTATCGGGGCCGGCCCTGCCTAGTTCGGTACCTGCAAATCCGGCATCGGAGTGGTGACGAACAGCTTGCGGCAAGGGCGCGCCAGCAGGCGTGCCCACTGCGCCGAGCGTGTGGCGCGCGCACTGTCTGTCGCGATGCCGGTGTTGGCGTACATCTGGCGGTAGAGCTTCGAAATCATCACGAACGCCAAACGGCCCCGGAGCGACTTGATGATGCTCGCCCGCTCCCAGATTGCAGGAATGCTGTAGAAACTGTCCCATGTCGACTGTGTGCCCTGACGAATCTGCTCGGGCGACAGCATCGGATGCGGTGTGTAGACCTTCGGCCGCTGATCGCGCGGAATCAGCCAGAAACGCGTCAGCGGATAACCCGCGATGCGTGTCGGGTCCGACGACATCTTCTCTTCCCACTTCGCAAAATCGACGGTTCCGGGAAACGGCGTGAGCATGATGAACTGCGCAAACGCAATGTCGGCGCGCTGCGCGAGCTCGGCCGTCGCCTCGAAGGTGTCCTCTTTGTCGGTCGGCAAGCCGAAGATGAACGATCCGAGAATGTGCACGCCGTGTTTGCGAAATTCCTTGAGGCGCGTCACCAGCCGATCGCCCGCGTAGTTGAAATCCTTGAAAATCGCTTTCAATCCTTCGGGCGTCACCGATTCGACGCCGACGAGCGCGCCCCGGATCTTCGCCTTGTTCATCGCCTTCAAGAAGTCCGGATCCTCAGCGGCTTCCATCGTGATCTGGGTGTAGAACACAAGGTCATCGGGCAGCTTCGCCAGCCGCTCCATCAGCTCGAAGCGTTCGCGACGAATTTCGCGCAACGATTCGAGGCGGATCGTGTTGCCCTGACGTTCGGCGAGCCGCAGATCTTCCATCGTGACCGGATAAAAGTTGTCGTCCGAAAGAAGGATGAATCGGAAGCCGCGACGCCGCAACTCGACAATCTCGCGAACCACGGCATCGGCGGCGCGTTGACGCGGCTGCTGCCCATCGGTCTTCCACACCGAGCAGAACGAGCAGTGTTTCGGGCACCCGCGAAGCGTCTGCACCGAACCCCACATGTATTTGTCAGCAGGCAGCAGATCCCACCGTGCCGGCTGGAACGAGACGCCATTGACTCGCCCGCCATCGTAGACGGGCAGCGGGCTGCCCTTGACGCAGTCGGCGATCACCGTGCCCCACAGTAGATCGCCGTCGCCTTTCACCACGGCATGTGCGCTGCCGAGCTCATGCGCCTCGTTTGGATACAACGTCGGGTGAATGCCTCCGAACACCACATATGCGCCACGCTTCCGCGCCTCTCGCCCGATTTCATAACCGCGCAACGCGTTGAACGTGTGGATGCCGATGCCGACGACATCGCCCTTAGCGATGCTGTCGCAATCGATCGGATCGAGCGTCTCATCGACGACGTGAGGATCTCCGTATTCGCGGGGTGTCGCAGCAGCCAGAACGTAAAGCCAACGAGGTGTAATTACAGCCGTGCCGAAAGAAATATCGCTCGGATTGATCAAGTGAATGGTCATGTTTGGAGCACCAAGTCTACTTGAAGCCACCATTTCGGCTGGTAGGAAATCAAAATAGGGATGCCCCTCAGTGGCCCGGAGGCCCCGTAAACCAGCTCGAACCGCGTGCCTGAGCGAGTCCCGGCTGCACCCGTTTCGAACCGGGCCCGTATCACTTTCTCAAACGTGCGGCCATCCCGCTCGTATCGAGCAAGGGGGGTAGATTCGAGCAGGCGAAGCTCGTAGACGCTGTCGCCATGGATGTAAGAGATGCGTCGCAGCGGCTGCTGTGCCACGTTCGCGGCAATCAATTCGCTCAGCGAGCTGAGGAAACCTGCCCGCACTCCGCCGTGCCTGGGCAGGCGCTTGACTGGAAGCGACGTGTCTGCGAGCACGCCCTTGAGGACCGCATCGGCATCGCGATACGTCAGCACGCTTGGCGCGTGCAAGGTTCCCACTCTCGCGCTTCCTTCGGTAGCCATCACGACGCCGCGGATGGTGTCGAACGCTCGCTGATCTTTTCGTTGCTTCAGATCCGCCTTCACGTCGCTCAGCCGGTCGTCATTTTCCTGGGAGATGAGACCCACAACAGACGATTCGCCGCCTCGGATCGCTTCGACGAGAAAGCCCCATTTGTTGAGCTGGCTCGGTGCCTTCTGCGGATCGGACCCAATCAACACTTCGAACGCTTTCTGCTCTCCGGCACCGCGCCACCGGATGACTCCCGACCCCACATCGTCGCGTCCCACCCATAGCAGAAGAACGCGAATTTTCCCTGCCATCCGATAAATGTGCTCGCCGACGACGGGCAGGTCTTGTCCGGGCAGCTCGACGGGAACGCGCGAATCAGTGGTGGATGAGCGATGGTTCGGCGGCGGTTTGTCCGCCGACCTGTCCGCCGCAGCGGGAAGCGCGAAGGCAGAAGCGCGGGGTGCGAAGATGGACGGTCGTGCCGCGAGCGCCACGACGGTCGAGACGTGCATGACGAGGACCGCCGCCTGAATGCGCCCCATCAGAAGCGTCGGGCCAGTGAAACGCCCGCGCGGCCAAAGAAGCCGGCGATCCCGACGCCGGTCTTGCGTGCAGCACTTCCAATCTCGACGCCGGTATTGGTGGCCGCACGCCACGGGCTGGGTTGAATGGATGAGGACGCAGGCTCAGCCGGACGCTCGTATGCGCCCTCAAAGGACCGCGCGTGCAGAGTTTCAGTGGCTGCAATACGTGTGATAGGTGCGACGATCGGTGCGTTGGGTGCGTTGGGTGCGTTGGGTGCGTTAGGTGCGTCAGGTGCGTTGGGTGCGATCAGTGCGTTGGGTGCGATCAGTGCGTTGCGTGCGATAGGTGCGACAGTCCTGTCGCGCCCTAACGGTGTGCGAAGATGCGCGAAGGCGGATCCGAGAGGCCTGTCCGCCGTAGCGAATGGCGCGGTGAGCGCGAAGGCGGAGACGGTGGCTCGGGCGGCCATACGCGGGACAGGGGTCGCCACTTCGGGCAGCACGACTGCGACAGACTCGCCAATCAACGGCACCCCGTTCAGTCGCACCGACATCATCACGATGGCGCACGCAGCGGTGCCGGCAGCCACGAGGGAGACCTCACAGCGGGTCCGCCCTTTCACCGCAAGCAGCCGATCGACGCGGCGCACGAGATCGTGCTGTCCGCCGAACAACGCCGGCACGAGCACCGGCTCGATTCTGATGCGGCTGCGCACTTCGGCGGCGCGGGTCAGACATCGCGCGTAGACCTTCGGCAAACCTGTCCGCGCAACCACGAACTCGTCGCACGCCGTCTCGCGTTCACGATTCAGGGCGCGGCTGATAAACGCGACCGCGGGATGAATCCAGAGCGCGGCTTCCAGCAGCCCTTGCGCCAACCTCGCCCAATCATCGCGACGCTGCACATGCGCGAGCTCGTGGAGAATGATTTGATCGATCTCCTCGACCGTAAGTGCCTCGAAAAGCGATGAAGGAATCGCGATGAACGGACGTTGGAACCCGAGCACCGTCGCTCCCGCCACCGCGTCGCAGATCATCAGCTCTGTGCGACGGCCGCGCGTTTTCGCCTCGAGCCAAAGCGGAAGACGCGACTCGATGTCTGCCGGCAACGGACGGCAACGGTCTCGTAGGGCGTAAATGGCGTGCAGGCTCGGTATCAAGCGAATGAGCCTTATCCCGGCAATCGCAGCCCAGACCCCGAGGAATATAGAAACAAAAAATGATGACGCCTGTGTAACGAGCAGATACGGCTCGGGCGCGAATTCCATTCCATTGGGGTCTGCCCCCCGTACCTGTACCTCCATAGGTACCTGTATCGGCTCCAGGCTACGGTATGGCGAGGACGTGTAACCCAGCCAGATGACCGCAACCAGCGCCGACCACCAGATGACGTGCCGGGTGGACGCATTAAGGCGTTTCGCCTTCAGCAAGGGCGCCACAGTCAACGTCAGCGCTATCCCTTGCCACAGCCATGTCAGCATCCACGCTGTCATCAGGCCTCCTCGATGCGCTCTTTCAGCTGTCTCAGCATCTCAGGTGCGAGCTGCTCGTCTTCGAGCAGATTCAACATGAGCAGTCGCGGCGACCCCTCGAAGAAGCGGTTCACCAGCATCTGTAACGCATTGCGACTCGCGTCGGCGCGGCCGATCTTCGGGAGAAACGTGAACGCGCGACCGTCCTTTCGATGTGAAACGTACCCCTTCTTTTCCATGATGCGCAGCAGCGTCAGCACAGTGTTGTAGGCGGGTTTCGGTCTCCCTTTCAGTGCCTCGACGACTTCCCCGACGGTCGCCTGCCCTCTTTCCCAGAGCACAATCATGAGCCGGAGCTCGCCATCGGTCATCGTGGGAGATTTCGGGCGCGGCATTTTTTATCACCTAATTAATTAAGACTTGTTCAGAGTATGCTCGCGGCGCAAACCTTGTCAACTAAAAAATTAAGAGTTGGAGACTTCAGCCAGCGCGTCGTCCAAAATGCCGACGGCGATTTCAGCCTGCTCTTTCGTCAGCGTCAACGGCGGGGAGACACGAACCGTGTTCGCACCGGCACCAAGCACCAGCAATCCGCGCCTGAATGCCGCCATTACCAGTTCATCGCGCTCAGCGGTGGCGCGCTCTTTGGTCTGGCGGTCGCGCACGATCTCGACGCCGATCATCAGCCCTCGGCCCCGCACATCACCGATCATGTGGTGACGCAGTGCCAGCTCACGCAGTTTTTCCTGGAAGTAGTGACCCACTTCAGCCGCGTTCTGCATCAGGCCGCCCTGCACGAGCCCGATCGTGGCGAGCGCGGCCGCACACGCAATGGGATTGCCCCCGAAAGTGTTGGAGTGTGCGCCTGCCGGCCAGTCCATGACCCCGTCGCGCGCGATGGTGACGCCCATTGGAATGCCCGATGCGATTCCCTTGGCGGTGATCAGGATATCGGGCTGCACGCCGTCGTACTCGATGGCAAACATCTTTCCGGTCCGTCCGATGCCGGACTGCACCTCGTCGGCGATGAGCAGCATGCCGTGCTTGGCCGTAATTCTCGACAACTCTCGAATGAACTCCGGCGGCGGCACGATGTATCCGCCCTCTCCCTGGATGGGCTCGACGATGATGGCGGCGACTTCGTCGGGCGACACGAGGTGCGTCAGGATTTGCTGCTCGATAAAGGCGAGAGATTCGCACGCCGAGCTGGCGCCCCCTCTATACGGATTGGCGTACGGCGCGTGAAACACGCCAGGAGCCATCGGTCCGAAGCCGTGCCTCTGCACGGTTCGGCTCGAGGTGAGCGACAGCGATCCCAATGTGCGGCCGTGGAACGACCCGAGAAACGCGATCAGGTTGTAGCGCCTCGTGTGATGGCGCGCAAGCTTGATCGCCGCTTCGACCGCTTCAGATCCCGAGTTCGAGAAGAACGTTTTCGCTCCAGGGCCTACCGGCGCGATTTGGGCAAGGCGTTCTCCGAGCGCCACCTGCCCCTCATGATAGTAGTCGGTGGAGATGTGAAGAAATCGAGACGCCTGCTCGTTGATCGCCCTGACAACATCGGGATGCGAATGACCGGTGGCGGCCACCGCGATGCCCGCACAGCAATCGAGATAGACGTTGCCGTCGACGTCCTCGACCACGGCGCCCTCGCCACGTGCCATGACAAGCGGCGAGCTGCGCGGATAGGAGGGCGACACGACCGCGCGATCGCGGTCGAGAATCGCCTGTGCACAAGGGCCGGGCGGCGTGACTTTGATCTCGGGAACGCGCATGCTTTTCAGCAGGATATTAGATGCCAGAAGCTCAGACATAGTTTTCAGACCAGAAACTCACATATATAGTTTTCGGCCGATCGGCGTCTAAACTTCTGATCTTTCCGTTCCTGGTTGTATTGTAGACCCGTGCCAGGAGCCGTTCACCTTATCGGCGTCCCGCTGGACATGGGCGGCAGCCGCCGCGGCGTCGATATGGGTCCCTCCGCGTTTCGCATCGCGGGTCTCAGCGAGAAAATCACCGCTCTCGGTCGCGTGGTGGCCGATCGCGGCGATCTCCTCTCACCCATTCCCGAAACGAAGAAGCACGGCGACCCCAAGAAGAAATACATCAAGGAGATCGCGAAGGTGTGCGACCGCGTGTATCAAACGGCGCGCGCCTCGCTCGAGGAGGGCGCGTTGCCACTCGTGCTCGGCGGCGATCACAGCCTGGGCGCCGGGTCTGTCGCCGCATCGGCGGCGCACGCACGCGCGGCGGACAAGCCGCTCGGGCTTCTCTGGATCGACGCACACGGAGACATGAACACGCCAGCGAGCACGCCCAGCGGCAACGTCCATGGCATGCCCCTGGCGGCCCTGCTCGGGCCGGAACCCTCCGAGCTGTCGTCGATTGGCGGCTTCTCTCCCACGGTCGCACCCGAGCATACCGCGCTCATCGGCGTACGCAACCTCGACGATCGCGAGAAGGACCTTGTCCGCAACTCCGGCGTGCACGTGTACACGATGAAAGACATCGATCGCCTCGGCCTGGCCGGCGTCGCCGCCCAGGCGCTGGAAGCGGTGAGTGTTGGTGTGGCGGGCATTCACGTCTCATTCGATCTCGACGTGTGCGATCCCTCGATTGCACCCGGGGTGGGCACGCCGGTGAAAGGCGGGTTGAATTACCGAGAGGCACACCTGCTGATGGAGCTGATCGCTGAATCGGGCCTTCTGCTCGCGCTCGATCTCGTCGAAGTGAATCCGACGCTGGACATCCGCAACACCACGGCGGAGCTGGGAACCGAGCTGGCGCTTTCGGCGTTGGGCATGAAGATCCTCTAGGTTCCAGGTGCTGGGTTCTAGGTGCTGGGTTCTCGTTTCTAGGTTCTGGGTTCTGCGTTCGACACACCGAACGGAATCGAACCCAGAATCTCTCGAGAAAGCCAGAACCAGAACCCAGCACCCAGCACCCAGAACCCAGAACCTCTCTTTCTAGCTACGTACGACCAGCGCAGAGGACACTCCGCCACCAATTCGCCACGCTTCGGTACGCATTCAGCTGAATTCCCTCGACAAATCAAACGCTGTGCAGTTGGCCCGACTTTGGCAGAACTCCGTTCGGATGTCCCCAGCTACTTTTTCCCAGGAGCTCGCCATGCGGCAGATAGCCCGCCGAATCCCCCTCAGCCCCCTGTCAGTCTTGCTTGCGTTCCTGTTCACGGCGTCAACCGCGCAGGCGCAGTATTTCGGGCGCAACAAAGTTCAGTACAGGGATTTCAAGTTCGAAGTGCTCAAGACCGAACACTTCGACGTGTATTTCTACGAAGAAGAGCGCGAGAGTAGTGCCCGCGTCGCCCAGATGGCGGAACGCTGGTATGCGCGCCTTTCCACGGTGTTCGAGCACGAAATCCGGACGCGCCAGCCCCTCGTCCTTTATGCCTCTCATCCTGACTTCGAACAAACGAACGTCGTCGGCGGCATGATCGGCGAAGGCACTGGCGGCGTCACCGAGGGCCAGAAGCGCCGGGTCGTGCTGCCTCTAGCGGGCACACTCGCCGAAACCGACCACGTCCTGGGTCACGAGCTCGTGCATGCATTCCAATACGACATCTCAGCTCAGCGGGCGGCCGGCGGCGGCCCAGGCGCGGGCATCGAACGACTCCCGCTGTGGTTCGTGGAAGGGCTTGCCGAGTACTTGTCAATCGGTCCAGTCGATCCGCATACCGCCATGTGGCTTCGCGATGCGACACGTAAGGAAGAGCTGCCGCAGATCAGGAATCTGGACAATGGCGAGTTCTTCCCCTATCGCTGGGGCCAGGCGGTGTGGGCATACATCGGCGGAAAGTACGGCGACGATCTCGTCGGCCAGATTTACCGGAGTGCGGTCCGCGGAGGCGATCCCATTGAGGCCCTCAAGCAGGCCACGCTCATCGAAGAAAAAGAGCTGTCGACAAACTGGCACGCGGCCATTCGCGAACAGTACGCGCCGGTGATGCAGGTCTCCGCGCGCGCCCATACCTTCGGGCGTTCGCTCACTTCGAGCGATAAATCGAAGATGGCGACCAACGTGTCACCGTCGATCAGTCCGGACGGCCGCCACATCGTGTTCTTCTCGTCGCGCGATCTGTTCTCGATCGATTTGTATCTGGCCGATGCCAATACGGGAAGAATCGTCCGCAAGCTGGTCGACACGGCGCTGAATTCACATTTCACGAGCTTGCAGTTCATCGGGTCCGCCGGCTCCTGGAGCCCCGACAGCCGTCAATTCGTGCTCGGCGGCATACACGCCGGCAAGGCGGTGCTCGCGATCCTCAACATCGCAGACGGCGATGTCGCGCGTGAAATCGCGGTGCCGGAAGCGGGAGAAATTCTCAATCCGACCTGGTCGCCGGACGGAAAATCGATTGCCTTCTCGGCAACCGTTGGCGGCGACTCGGATCTCTTCATTCACGATCTCGCTTCGGGCACAACCAAGCGGGTGACGAGCGATCTGTTTGCCGACCTGCAGCCCGCCTGGTCGCCCGACGGCAGCCGCATCGCCTTCGTCACGGATCGGTTCACGACGAACGCCAAGCTTCTCGATGCGGGCGATTACCGGCTGGCGCTCTACGACGTCGCATCCGGCCAAATCGAACCGCTGGCGACCTTCGGAAGCGGCAAGAACATCAACCCGCAGTGGAACCCCGACAGCCGGCGGCTGTTCTTCGTTTCGGATCAGAGCGGCGTCAGCAATGTCTACGTGGTAGACACCTCGTCGGGAGCGATCGCGCAGGTGACCAACGTCGATAGCGGCATCAGCGGAATCACGGGGCTCAGCCCGGCCATCTCTTCGGCGATGGACTCGCGAACGCTCGCCCTCAGTGCCTACGAGGAAGGCAGCTATCACATCTACATCATCGATGAGCCACAGCGCCTTGCCGGCACGCCGGTTGTCTCGAATGTCGTGCGACTACAGGCGGCGTCGCTGCCGCCGGTCGAACGCGACTCGGCTGTTGCGCGCATGCTCGACGATCCGGCAACCGGCCTGCCGGCCCAACCGGAACAGGTCGAGGAGTACAAGGCCAAACTGTCGCTCGACGCCGTCAGCCAGCCCTACATCACCGCCGGTATCGATCGGTTCGGCGGGATGGTTGGGGGCGGCATCGCGTTCCAAATGAGCGACATGCTCGGCAACCACAACCTCTATGCACAGATCAGTGCCGACACTTACGGCACCGGCGCATCGGATCTGCTCAAGAACACAGGTGCTGCGCTCTTCTACACCAACACGTCGAAGCGCTGGAACTGGGGCGTTGGCGTGGAGCAGGCGCCCTACATCGCGGGCGGCTACGCAACCGGACGGACCACGATCAACGGCGAGCCCGCGGCGATCGAACAGCAAATCATTCAGCGTCAAATCAATCAAGGCGTCAACGGCATGCTGGCCTATCCGTTGAGCCAGACGGCGCGCGTCGAGTTTGGCGGCGGGTTCACACGCACGTCGTTCGAACAGCAGGTCGAGACGACGGCGTTCTCACTGCGCACCGGCCGGATGATTTCCAACGAAAGAACGACAGAAGATCTCGCCGCTCCTCTGAGCTTCTCATCCGTCAGCACGGCGCTCGTGACCGACCGCTCGATCTTTGGCGCGACCAGTCCGGTGGCCGGCGCCCGGTCGCGCTTCGAGGTGAGCCCGACGTTTGGCGACCTGCGAATGACGTCGACGCTCCTCGACTACCGCCATTACTTCATGCCGGCCCGGTTCTACACCATCGCGCTCCGAGGTCTCCATTACGGCCGCTATGGTTCCGGTGGGGAGGATAACCGCCTGATCCCGCTCTTCATCGGGTATCCCGAGTTCGTGCGCGGCTATGGGATTAATTCGTTCCAGGCTGGCGAATGTGAATCGGCGACGGTGTGCTCGACCTATGATCGGCTCGTCGGCAGCCGCATGCTCGTCGGCAACATCGAGTTCCGCTTCCCGCTGCTGCGGCCGTTCCGCGGAGTCGACAGCAGCGTGTATGGACCGCTGCCGGTCGAAGTCGCGTTCTTCCTCGATAGCGGCGTGACGTGGAACAAAGGCCAGAAGCCTTCGTTCCTGAACGGCACGCGCGAGCCGATCACGAGCGGCGGCATCACACTCCGGACGAACCTCCTCGGCTTCGCCGTCGCGCAAATCGACTACGCGCGGCCGTTCGACAGACCAGGACGGGGTTGGATCTGGGGATTCTCGCTGACGCCCGGATTCTGAGGGTACTCGCTGTCATGGCAGATGGCAGAGGGAAGATGGCAGATCGTACTCTCTGCCATCAGCCATTTGCCCTCTGCCATGATGGGCGCTTCTGCGTCAGTGGGAGCGCGTAAACTCGGGATGCGGCATCCACCTCAGCACATTGCCGGTCAGACTCGCGACAAAGATGTCGCCGTTCGGAGAGCCGTTCACCGAGTGACCGGGCGATTCCATCGAACCCAGCGCTTTTCCGCTTTCGAGATCGATCTTCATCAGCCGGCCCGCCAGCGTGTCTGCCGTGATGTTCTCAACGTTGTTGCGATGCGTGAGGACGTACATCTCGTCCTTCGGCGAGATCCAGATGCCCTGCGTCGAGCCCAGGTGGTTCCAGGTCTTCAACAGCTTGCCGCTCGAATCGAAAATCTGAATGCGGTTGTTCTCGCGGTCGCTCACATACGCGCGATCTTTCGAGTCGAACTGAATCGAGTGCACCGTGCGGAACTGACTCGGCCCGCTGCCCGGAGTGCCCCACGACATCACGAACTTGCCGCTCTTGTCGAATTTCGCCACGCGGCTGTTGCCGTAGCCGTCGGCGATGTAGATGTTGCCCTGTGAATCCCAATCGAGGTCGGTCGGGCTCCCGAACGACTTGTCGTCATTGCCGCGGACGCCCTTGGTGCCAATCGTCATCAGAAGCTTGCCATCTGTCGTGTACTTCAGAATCGCGCCGGCGCGATCGACCACCCACACGTGGTTCTCGGCGTCGACGCGCACGCCGTGCGGGTCGTCGATGACGTCCTTGCCCCACGAGCGCAGATAGTTGCCTTCGGAATCAAAGACGACGAGCGGGTCGATGTCGCCGTTGCGGTGCAGCACGTAGACGTTATTCTGGAGGTCGTTGGCCACCATCGACACGCGGCCGAAGTACCAACCCTTGGGCATCGGCTTCCACGCGCCCTCCTTACCTCGCGCCCCCACCGGCGCTTCGACGCCGAAACGCAGATGAACCTTGACGCGTAGCAGACCGCCTTCGTGCGGATTCCAGGCTTCGCCGACCCAGCCCTGGTCGGGCGCCTTCGACGCCTGGCCAGACGGATGCGGCGGTTCTGCCCCACGCGCGCCGCCGCCGCCGCCGCCGCGCCGCTGCTGTTGGGCGACAACGGCGACCGACGCAACAAGACAGATGAGAAGTACGAGCTTCTTCATGGTTAATTCCTCCAGCAGGTTCAAACCTAAAGGGTTGTGGCAGACAATAACACGGTCCGCGCTGTAACGGTAGCTGGGTGCGTTAGGTGCGTTAGGTGCGTTAGGTGCGTTAGGTGCGTTAGGTGCGTCGGGTGCGATAGGTGCGTTGGGCCTGTCTCGCCGTAGCTCGTCCGAATTGAGCCGAGCGAAGGCGGATGCGTTGGGCCTGTCTCGCCGGAGCTCGTCTGAATTGAGCCGGCGAAGGCGGATGCGGCAGGTGCGGTGGGCTTGCCCGCCGCAGCGATGGGCGTAGAGCGCGCGAAGGCGAGTCTTAAACGAAGCGAGAGAGCGTGGCGGTCACCTGGCGCTCGCCGCGATGCGCGCGACGCCACTGGACCATGATGGGTGTCTGGTAGGTTCCCTCCACGACCGCGCCGCGGCCGCGGGCCTTGGTGTCCGAGACGAGGAGATCGACCGATCGCTTCATCCGGAGAAAGCGCGAGGCCGGCACGGCCAGCGCTTTCGACAATACGCGCTCAATCGCCGATTCGGCGAGACCGAGCGCATCAACCAGACGGTTGACGGCACGGACGAGATCGTATTTCGCGTAGTCGATGGCTTTCGACGGCACAGCGCGCGGATCGTCCCAGGCGTGTTTGGCTTTCTGCGCCGCAAAGCGCAGCGGATTCTTCAGCACTTCAGCGAGATCGTACCGCATCAACAGCGTTTCGTACTCGTTGACCGTGAGGCTGGCGAACTGCTCGCCCGATCCGAGCCGCAGCCGCACGCGCCCTTTTTCAACGCCGTACTTCCTGATGAGCTCGTCGAGCTCATCGTAAAGACCAAGCCGCGAGTCTTTCAGGTTCACGGCGTCGACCGGATGCGTCTTCGACACCGGCACGTGCAGCGTTGTTTTGGCGACGTCGATTTCGTTGTCGTAGCCGACGAGCGTGGTCATCCTCCGACGCGGCTTCCCCGCGTTGACCCCGTCCAGATCGATGAACGACACCGGACCCGGCCGACGCGTGACATACGACACGCACGCGCGCAAGCCGCTGCCGATGAACGCGAGATGCGAATCGGCGTTGGTCGGCTCAGTCGGCCGCTGCTCGGCCGTCAACTCCGTTCGGCGTTCCAGGTCGTCGTGGTGATAACCGGCACCTTCGGGAAACACCGTGGTGAACAAGTCGATGTACGGAAGAATGGCATGAGGACCGCTGCCGAGTCGCGCCGCAAAGCTTTGCGGAAGGTACCCAGCTGTCGTATGCAATGAGCAGTAGAGGCAGCGGTTGTACTGTTCGAACACATCGCCGTAAGTGGCGGCGGCTTGCGCCCGAACATCGATGACGTCGAGTCGGCCTCGCGGCGTGATGTCGAGGTTGAGTTCGAGTGGTGGCACCGAGGACACTAATGTACCACTTGGACAGCCAATCATGCAAAGGCGGCGCGTACGGATCTTGCACTTGTCGATTGCATGATTCGTACGTGTACACGGATCGTTACACTTCTGCTCGGTTTCGTATCCGTCGTAAGCGTCGCGGCCTGCCAGGAGCGTGGCAGCGCAGCACAACCAGACGAGTCGCTTCGTACGCTCGTCGAAAGCAAGTCACTCGAGACCGCTGTTTCTGGCCCGCAGATGACATCGGCCGAGCGCGCTCGACTCGCCGATCAGGTTCGCCGGTTCTACAGAGGCGTGGACTTCCAGCTCATGTGGGTCGACGGCAATCGTCCGTCGACCAGGTACGGCCAGCTCGCCAAAGTTCTCGACGCCGCTGCAGATCAGGGCCTGCCGGCCGAGTTGTATCGACTGCCTCGCACGGATGCTTCAGGCGATTGGGCCAAGATTCCCACGGCGCAGGCGGCCCAGTTTGACATCAGAGCGACGGCGAATTTCTTCCGCTACTTTCTCCATTTGACGGGCGGCCGGCTCGACCCTCGAGCGCTGCAATCGCTGTGGACGCTCAAACCCGAGAAGCCCGATCTGGTAGCGGCGTTCATCGATGCGGTCAAACGCGACGATCTCGTCAACGCGATGGAACGCCTGCAGCCGCCTCAACCCGAATACCGTGAACTGCAGCAGGCGCTCGTGCGCTATCGCGCGATCGCGTCACAAGGCGGCTGGCCGTCGATTCCAGCCGGCACTCGGCTCAAGCCGGGAGAGCGTTCACACGTGATGCCGGTGCTTCGACGCCGGCTGGCGATGGAAGGCGATCTCGATCCAGCCCGCGAAAAGCATCCCGATGTGATATACGCGGACACCGACGTGAATGCGGTGAAGCGATTTCAGGAACGGCATCGCATCAGGCCCGACGGCGCTCTCACGGCTGAAACGGTCGCGGCACTCAACGTCCCGATCGCGCAACGGATTCGCACCATCGAGTTGAACCTCGAGCGCTGGCGGTGGCTGCCGGACACCATGCCGGAGCGATACCTGATCGTGAACGTCCCGGACTTCCGCCTCGAAGCCATCGAGCACGGCACGCGTGTCATCGACATGCGCGTGGTTGTCGGCGCCCCCGACAACAAGACACCCATCTTCGCAGACGAGATGACCCAGGTCGTGTTCAGCCCGTACTGGAACGTACCGCCGCGCATCGCAGAGCAAGAAACCATCCCGCGGGCGTCGAGCGACCCCGAGTTTCTCGCGCGTAACAACATGGAGGTTGTCGGACCATCAGGCGAAGCGGTCGACCCCCACTCGGTCGACTGGTCGAATGCGCGAGGGTTGCGCATCCGGCAGCGTCCTGGCAACAACAACGCGCTCGGCGGCGTGAAATTCCTGTTTCCCAACACGTTCGATGTGTATCTGCACGACACCAACGCGACCAAACTGTTCGATCGCCTCGAGCGAGGCCTGAGTCATGGCTGTGTGCGCGTCGAAGAGCCGGAGAAGCTGGCGCAATACGTGCTTCGCGATCAGCCTGAGTGGAACGCGGACGCGATCGCGAAGGCGATGACCTCAACCGAGGAGAAGCACGTCAAGCTGAAAATCCCTATTCCCGTCTTCATCGTCTACCAAACGGCGTGGGTCCACGAGGGCGGGGTCCGCTTCTTGAAGGACCTGTACGGCCACGACGCGCAGCAGGCCGCACAGCTGTGGCCCGCCCCGGGCAAGCTCGAGGGGGCCGTGACTGATCATGGCGAGCATTAAACCAGTTAAGCTACCGCTCTTCTTCTGTGCGCTGATCGCCTGTCTGGCTGGCGTGGCTGCCGACGAACCTCCAGCCAGCGACCGGCTGAGCGCTCGCAAGCTCACCTTTCCCTATGACGAAGGCGCGATTTTCACCATGCCGGGCGAGAAGATTCCGCTGGCGGTGAACGCGCCCGCGACGCGGTTGTACTCAATCGACGCGCCACACGGAGGGCTCACCGCCAACGGTGCCAACCGCTGGACATGGGAGGCGCCGGCAAAGCCTGGCGTGTACGAAATCAAGGTGAAGCATCCCGGTGGAAACACACTCGCCGATTTCTCGGCATTCGTCATGGTGCCGGCAGCGCACGTCGACAATGGGGTGTTGAACGACTACCCGATCGGGTTCTATCCGGAGACTCCGCTGAAGGGGAATCCCATTTACGTTCCGCCGAAGGGATTCATCGAGGTCAGCCGCGACAACGAAGACACCAAGGTTTCAGAACACTTCCGTATCAAGCAATTCCTGACCAAGCAGAAGAGCGGCTACCCGAAATACGTCGTGATCGACGAGCGGCTGGTGTATGTGCTGGAGGCGATCGGCCGGCATCTCGAAACGCGCGGCTGGGATGCCGACGACATCTTCGTGATGAGCGGCTATCGCACGCCCTATTACAACAAGCAGCTGGACGATACGAAATACAGCCTGCACCAGTGGGGACGCGCGGCCGACATCTTTCTCGATAAGGACGGAAACGGGGTAATGGACGACTTCAACAAGGACAAAGTCGTTTCGAAGGAGGATGCCGCCGCGCTGGCCAGCGTACTCGAATCGCTCGCCACAACCGCCGAGCTCAGCGGCTTCATCGGAGGCATTGGCATCTACGGATCGACGTCCGCTCACGGGCCCTTCGTGCACGTCGACACGCGCCCATGGAAAGCGCGTTGGTAACGTCAGCCCTTTAGCTTTACTAAACCCTCACGGCCCTAATCTTCTTCCTCCTTCACCTCTTCCTCCTTCACCTCTTCGTCCTTCAGATTCAGATCGACGACCTCTTCGCCCGTATCGTCTTCGTCGCGAAAACGGGCGTCCTCGTCAACGCTGAACATGCGGCCGCTGAGCCGCTCCTTGAGGGGACCTCGCGCTTTGCCTTCCTGGTTTCGGCTCTTGCCGAAATTCGATCCGCCTCGGCCCTTGGGCGGCTTGTTGGGCCCGAAGTTGCGGTTCGCGTGGTCGCCACGCGGCGTTCGGTACGGCCCCGAATCGCCCGGGGGGCCACCGCCCATCGGTCGAGGTGCTCCGCCCATCGGCGGCCGCGGGGCGGAGAAGCCTCCTGCTCCCATCGGCGGCCGTGCCTCGCGCGGACGCGCCTCGCTCACCGACAACGGGCGGCCCTTGAACGGCTGCCCGTGCAGCTGCTGGATGGCGCGCTCGGCAACGCCCCGATCGTCGTAGTCGACGAATGCGAATCCGCGAGGCCGTCCCGTGTCGCGATCGGTCGGAATCACGACTTGTAACGGATCGCCAACCGTGCCGAAGTGCTGCCGGATGTCGACTTCGGTTGCACTGTACGGGAGATTTCCGACGAATAACCGGACAGACATAACCTTCCTAATCGCCTCCTACGACTGCGACGCCGCCGTTTTTTTCTTCGCGCGCGTCTTCGTCTTGCGCGCCGGCGCGGGTGTGTTGCTGGACTCCAGCACGACAATACGCGTCGAGAACCGGCGCGTGCCGTGCTCGTCGAACTCGATGACCGTGTGGTGTTCGTTCACATCGACAATCGTGCCCGCGCCGTACTGCGCCTGCACAACGCGATCCCCTGCCGCATATCTGCGCATCAATGCCCTCCTCTTTGATCCGGGGGCCCGACCCTCCGGACACGCCTGCGCTTCGCGGGGCCCCACTCGCCCCGCCCGCTTCGGCTAACCGACGGCGAAAGTGACCTTCAATGACTTTTCGATAGCACGCAACGCCGCCAGTTCCTCAGGGGCCACCAGCGTCACCGCCGTGCCGACCGCGTCGGCTCGTCCGGTACGCCCTACTCGGTGAACGTACGTGTCTACACTGCCCGGCACCTCGTAGTTCACAACGTGCGCAATTCCCTCGATGTCGATCCCGCGGGCCGCGATGTCGGTCGCGATGAGCGCCGTGAACCGGCCGGATTTGAATCCTTCGACAGCGGCCGAGCGTTCGCTTTGCGTGCGATCGGCGTGGAGCGCCGCGCACTTGATCCCGCCGGCCGCAAGGCGGCTCGCGAGCTTGTCTGCGCCGCGCTTGGTCCGCACGAACACCAGGCTCGTGCCGTGCGCCCGCCTGAGAAATTCGCGCAGCCAGTCGGCTTTCTCCGGCCCCGGCACAAGCCGACCGATGTGCTCGATCGCGCTCGCCAGGCCTTCGGTGCGGCCGACACGAATCATCTTCGGCGCGCGCATGATTTGACTCGCCGAATGCGTCACTTCATCGGACATCGTCGCCGAAAAGAGCAGGGTCTGCCGGTTCGCCGGCAACGACGCCACGATGCGGCGCACGCTCGGCCAGAATCCCATGTCCAGCATGCGGTCTGCTTCGTCGAGCACAAGCACGTCGAGGCCGTCGAATCTGGCGGCGCTGGTCCCCATGTGATCGAGCAGGCGTCCAGGCGTGGCCACAACGATGTCGGCCGCGCCGCGCAGGCCGCGTTCCTGCGGACCGGCCTCTACCCCGCCGTAGACGGCGACGCTCGAAAGACTGGTGTGGTAGGCGAGCCCCTGAAATTCGTCTTCGATCTGCACCGCGAGCTCGCGCGTCGGCGCGAGAATCAACACACGCGTACGCGCTCCATCCGCATCCGCCTTCGCACCCGTCGCACCTGTCTCACCCGTCGCACCTGTCGCACCTGTCGCACCTGTCGCACCTGTCGCACCTGTCGCACCTAACGCACCTAACGCACCTAACGCACCTCCCGCACCCAGTAACCGTTGCATCAGCGGTAGCAGGAATGCCAGCGTCTTGCCGGTGCCGGTTTCGGCGCAGGCGACCAAATCGATACCGTCGAGCACCGCTGGAAATACGGCGCTCTGAATCGGCGTGGTCGTTTCAAACCCGCGCTCGGTCACCGCCCGCTCGAGCCGCGCATCGAGGCCAAGCGATGTAAATGGCGCGGGCGTCGCGTCATAGTGCGCCGCATCGAACTGCAGGGGTTTGTGTGACGCGATGACATGCGTGGGGCGCGTGCCGGGCGTACCGCGACGGTGCCGGCGGAGCCTACGGCCGCGAGTTGAACGATTTTGAACAGCTTTCGAGGGGTCTGAGAAATGCAAGATGGGCTGGCTGTTTGAGGATGAAGCTTTTTTGAAGGCTTAATTGTCTCATAAACCGCGAAAATCCGCCACCGGGGGCCCCAACCCGCGGCGGCTTCGGGGTGGAAATGGGTCTAAAATAGCCCCGGACTGTGGTCTATGCCTTTGCACTTCTCGGCCTGCTCCTAGTCGGTGCCGGCTTTCTGCTCGGTATGAGACAGGGGCGGAACCGCGAGCAGGCGCTCCGGACGACCCTGGACGAGACCGACCAGAAACTGACCCTGGTCGAACACGATCTGCTCCGGCGCAGTGCCCTCGATCCGGTCACCGGCCTCCAGACGCAACAGCATTTCCAGGAATTTCTCGAGCGCGAGTGGCGCCGCGCGGCGCGTGAGCGTCAGTTCGTCGCGGCCATCATGATCGAAATCGATCATTTCCGCGCGTTCACCGAACGCCAGGGCAAGACGGCGAGCGAGGCGTGCCTCAAGAGCGTGGCCACCGTGCTAAGGCCGCTCATCCACCGTCCAGGCGACGTCATCGCGCGCTATGGTGGATCCGGCAAGTTCGGTGTCGTGCTGGGCGGCACCGATTCGAAGGGCGCGTTGGTTTTGGCCGAGCGGCTACGCGCCTCGGTCGAGAGCATGAAGGCCTCAAACCCGACTTCGCCAGGTGCAAAATTTCTGACCGTGACCGTAGGCGTCGCCGCCACAATGCCCGATCGCGAGGGTGTCTGGCAGGAGATCGAGCTCATTGCCGCGGCCGAACGCGCGCTGGCGCACGCGCGGGAGGCTGGACGCAACACTGTCGCCGTGGACGCGCCCGCCTCCCCGGTCCGTTCCTAGTGGCCTGTCCTCGCTGAATCAGTACCGCCTGCCGGGCGGGGCATCCCGGCTGGCTGCGTTGCTCCTCGCTCAAATATTCCCGATATTCTCGCTCGTCGCGCCTTGCCATCCGGGCGCCGCGCTCCGGCATTCGGTACTAATTCAGCAAGGACAGGCTAGACGTCGGGCTTCTCTAGTAGGCATCACCAGCGTCAGGCCGGCCCTGTCACTTCTCCGGTGTCGCACGTTCGACGCGGCTGGCCAGTTGCAGCATGCGGGCGCTGATGCGAACGCCGCGTCTTTCCACTGGCTGCAGGTTGACGTTGAACCGCACCCGCCCCTCTTCGAGGACGAGGTTCACCGCGCCGCCCATGTCTTCGAACCGGCGCGACTCGCCGACGGTGACGGCGTACGAACCATGCTGACGGACCACTGCGCTGGCGCGCGATTCCGCACCTGACGGCACAAACAGCAAGTGACAGCCGGCACCGTCGGCCGGGCTCTTCACCTGGCGTGAGGCGAGTGTTCGATTGCCGATGGTTTCCCCGTGAAGCGCTCGGTCGAGCGCGCCGCCGAACGGACTGGCGCCAAACACACAGACGTTGATCGGCGCACGCGCGTCGGGAAACGCGCCGTCGGGCCATTCGATAAACCGTGCGAAATTCAGCAGCAGCGCAGCCTTCACGTCGTACTCGAGCGAGGGCTGGGCACGGAGCGGCGTCGCGGCGGCAACGCCGGCGATCGCAAAGAGCGCCACCACGCGAGCCGGGAATCCTCCACTCATCTCGACTGCCACGTCACCCGCACGGCCACCTCGCGCTGAAAATATCGCGCCTGCGTGCTGGCCCCCAGAAATTCAGCGTGGCGATCGTGCAAGAGCTCGCGTCCGACGATCGACACGTCAAGGCTCTCGTGTGCCTGCCAGCCGAACCGCAGATCTAACTCTGCGTACCCGGGCAGGCTCGAGGCGCGCAACTTCCCCACCGCGCGAAAAAAACCATCGAGCTCGAAATTCCGAGGAAGGTTGAGATACGACCTCGCTGAGAAGATGTGCGCCGGATCGTCGGCCTCCAGCCGCGCATTGGTAGTATCGCGGCTTTCCGGCAGCGGTTTCAGTGCGACCCGCTGCCCCGTATAACTCGCGTGAACCAGCCATCGCTGGTGCAGCTGCAGGTTGCCGCCGAGTTCCACGCCAGTGGTGTAACCATCGTACAGGTTCGCGAGCGTGATGAAGGGCGAGGGCTCCTGGCTGCGAAGGTCGTCGTAGTCGTTGTAGAACATCGACGCCTCAACCGCCGCCCTGCCGCGGGTGAAACGTGCGCCGGTTTCGTACGCCGTCAGGTGCTCGGGTCTGAAATCAGGATCGCCGCGAATCACGACGACGTCCCCGACGCGCACGCGAAGGTCCTGATCGAAACGCGTGGGCGTACGAACAGCACGCGAAATCGCACCCCAGATGAGGCTGTCGGGTTCCGGTGTGTATTTCACACGCACGGCCGGCTGCAGTTCGAATCCGCTGAATGTCGTCCGCTCGCCCCGCGTGCCGAGCGTCACGGAAAAATCCGGCCGGAGCGCAATCTCGGTCTGCGCGAAGCCGTGCACCTGGTGAATCGTGCGGTCTTCAGGCTCGAAGAAGATGAGGTCTGTGGGTCGTGTCCGGCTCACAGTTGAACGAACGCCGCCGCCCCAGATGAAACGGTATCTTGGCGCGAGTCGAATCGCATGCTGCCCGTCGAGGTTGTACGTGATTCGCGATTCCCAGCTCTGGCGCGGCACGTCGCGATGCTCGCGATCGATGTAGCCGAGGAGCTGGAACGACGTGTCAGGCCGCAGTACTCGCGAATAGTTGACCAGGACATTGGCGCCATCCATTTCGATGTCGGGCCGATCTGACAGGCCCATGCGGCCGTAGTTCGCATCGCCCTGGACCGTGAGATGGGCTTGGTTCGCCATCTCGAAATCGACACGTCCGCCGGCCTGCCGCATCCGGCGATCCTCGCGCGCGCTCGTCCCGTCCTGCAGCTGAGGAGAGTCGAAGTCGCTGCCCACGCCGTACAAGCGATACGCGGCCCCGCTGTTGATTTGGCCGCCATAACGACCGACCACATGCGCCAGCTCGCGCGATCCGGTCACTCCGCGGACCAGCACGCCTGGCGTGTCGGACGCGCGCTTCGTAATGATGTTGACGACGCCGTTTATGGCGTTCGGGCCCCAGAGCGTGCCGGCCGGTCCCCTGATGATCTCGATGCGATCGAGGTCGGGCAGCGGGACGTGCTGCGCCTCCCAGAACACTCCACCGAACAACGGCGTGTAGACGCTTCGTCCGTCGATCATCACCAGCAGCTTGTTGTTGGTGATAGCCGAAAACCCGCGAGTGGCAATCGCCCAGCTTCCGCCGTTGAAGCGCGCCACGCTGACGCTGTCGGCAAGCTTGAGCGCGTCGGCTAAGGTATCGACGCCGTAGCGTCTGATGTCTTCGGCGGTGATCACCGTCACGGCGGCCGGCGCATCGATGCGGCGTTCGCTCGCTCGAGATACCGTCGTGACGTCAATCTGCATCAGCTCTTCGAGCGACAGCGTCTTCAGATCGCGGACTTCGGTGTCTGGCTGATCCGCCGGCGCCGCCGAAACGGCCGCCGTCAGCATGACCAAAAGGAGGACACTGACCGATACGCGCATGATTTTGTTCCCGCAAGATCTCAACCAGGTCTGATTTATGCAACTAGACCTGTATGGAACATATGACCTTCGATTTTATGCTCGGGTTTCTCCTCGCGGTTGCATTGATGGTAGCCTTGTGGGTGCCACTGTTCTTTTTTGACTACAAAGCCGAAAAGAAGCGTGGCACTATGCCTATCGGGTCGGGCGAAAATCCCCCAACGCCTCCGCTCGACAAGGTGCACCTCAGCTGAGCGTGCCGCGTTTCGTGCGCACGCGAACACTGGTACATTCGAGACTGTCAGATAGCCAACAGTGTGTCTATGCGCCGACTCTTTCGCCTCTCGCTTCTGATCGCGCTGGTGGCCGTCACAGCGGTCGCGGCGCAGCAACCCGGAGCCCCACAGGACCCGGGCGTCGTGGTGTTCAAGAGCAGCGTCGAGCAGGTCGCGGTAGCCGCGACCGTGCGCGACGCTAAGGGGCGGCTGGTCACCAATCTGAAAGCCGCCGATTTTGAGCTGATAGACGAGGGGCAGAGACGGACGCTTACCAACGTGTGGTCGGAGCCGAGTCCGGCCAGTGTCGCCATTCTGATGGATGCCAGCGGCAGTATGGCGACAAAAATGGCGCGGGCTCGAGAGTCCGCGGACGCACTGGTCGCCGGCCTGAAGCCCGGCGGGGATGAGGTGGCGATGTACGCATTCGACACGTCGCTTCAAGAAGTGCGACCGTTCACATCGGCATTCAACGCCGGGGATGGCTCGTGGAATGCGACGAAAGCGTTTGGGGCGACCTCTCTATGGGACGCCATTGCGGAAACCGCGAGAAAGATCTCCGATCGTCAACGCCGCCGTGTCCTCGTGGTGATTACCGACGGCGTCGACTCGGCGAGCAAGATGAAGCCGGCCGATGTGTCGGCCGTCGCGAGTGAGCTCGATGTGCCGGTGTACATGCTCATCATCACGCACATGACCGACGCCAACCCGGAAGAACCTCAGCCGGTTCGCGGGCCCCTGGCCGACCTCGCGGCGTGGACGGGCGGCGATTCACTCTTCGTGCGCGATTCTCCGAGTGCCCTCATCGCAACTCAACAGATTCTGAGCGAGCTCCACCAGCAATACATCATCGCGTTCGAGCCCGGCAAAGCTCCCGGTTGGCATGCCCTCATCGTCAGAGCGCGCAAGCCTGGTCTGTTTGTCCGCGCGCGAAGCGGCTACATGGTGAAGTAGCGTCTTTCCTCTGGTCGGACGTCTCCTCCGTACGAACGCAGATCATCCTCCGAGCACGAGCCCCACTGTGAATCGCTGAAACCCGATTCCGTTCGATGTGCGCACCTTGAAACGCCGCAGATCACCTCGGATGCCTGCATGGCGGGCAAATTGAAACGTGACCCCGCCTCCGAGGCTGTACCCGAGGTCGTTGTCCGACACGTTGGAAAACAGGCCGCCTTCAGTCGAGTCTGTGCGCGTGCGAATAAGGCCAAACCCGAAGACACCGTAAGGCTTCACCGGGCCCGCCGGGATCGACACGAAGATGGCCGGCATCAGCGTGATGACTTCGCCGTAGGAGACGCCGGCGGGGGTTTCGAAGAATTTTCTCGTCTGTGAGAATTCCAGTTCCGAGCCAATCCCATGAGCCCCGCCGCCGCCGATAGCCAGCGCCCACACGGTTTTTGTTGACGGTGCGTCGCCCCCAAACACATTGCCGATCGATGCCGTAAACATGGCCTGCGCGGCCGCCGATCCTTCGAGCGCGAGACAGACAGCCATTGCCGCCAATAACAATCGCGTTATTCGCAAATCGGACCTCCGGAGTGGATACCAAAAGGGGGGCTCCGCTAGATTACCAGATTAGCGGTTCGTGAAGCAGGCCTATGCTTCGGTCGAGATCATGTAGTTGAGCTGACCCCAACGCATGGGAGGCGTGCGGCAGCGGTCGCGACGACAACGCTCGCCGGTGCCGTGGCCATCGGCAGTCTGACGGCGGTCGCCAGTTCGCCGGTCCCAGATGATGTGCACGCTGGGATCGTCGGCGAACGTGCGTGTCAGCAGCTAGAAGGTGGCGAAATGTCCACGCCGGACGATGACCAATCTTGGATCGCCCACAGAATGCGTGCTAGTTGACTTTCGCGCCCCACACAGCCTTCGATCGAACCGACTCCTCACCCCTGATCGCTCGCACTGATTTTCTCAAGATGTCCTCCTGCTTACTGTCTACCTTTAGAGCTTTTGTTTCCGTTCTTGCGTGAGGCTTCGATCACGTCCCCCAGCAACCCGGCGTTGCCCCAGACGATGTTGTCGTCATCGTCCAATGAATTGCCCCAGACGATGTTGTCGTCGTCGCTGCTGTTGCCCCACACGATGTTGTCGTCGTCCAGATTGCCCCACACGATGTTGTCATCGTCCAGGTTGCCCCACACGATGTTGTCGTCGTCGCTGTTGCCCCAGACGATGTTGTCGTCGTCGTCAAAGCTCATACCGAGAAGCGAGGCGTTTCCCCAGACGATGTTGTTGCCCCACACGATGTTGTCGTCGTCGAGATTGCCCCAGACGATGTTGTCGTCGTCCAGGTTGCCCCACACGATGTTGTCGTCATCCTCCTGGCTGTTGCCCCAGACGATGTTGTTTCCCCAGACGATGTTGTCATCGTCATCGAACACATTGCCCCAGACGATGTTGTCATCGTCGTCGGCATTGCCCCAGACGATGTTGTCGTCATCCTCCAGGCCCTCGCCCCACACGATGTTCAGCGCCCACGACGGCCGCTGCTCGTCCATGACGCCCGCACCGCGCGCGATGTGATTGCCCCAAATCATTCGCTGGGCCCAGAGATATTTTGCGGCGCCAATCATCGAGCTTGGCTCAACCGCGGTTCTCAACCACTTCTCGCCAACAGTCACGGCCGGGTCGATCGCCGTCGCAAGCGCCAAGGCGCCGCCGGCGTTGATGGCGCCGGCGCCTTGCGTCAGCGCGTCGGCATAGCCCTTGTCGTCCTTCACCGGGATTGACGAATACTGCAGCACCATCTTCAGCGCGTTTGGCGTGAGGCCGCCGTTGGTCTGGAGCACGAGCGCAGCAAGGCCGCTGACGACGCCCGCCGCCATGCTGGTGCCCTTCAGACGCATGTAGTTGCCCACGTTGCCGCGTTTTTCCTGCGCAAGACGCAGCTTGCTGCCCACGGCCGCCACAGATAACAGGTTGTCGCCCGGCGCAGAAATGTCCGGCTTGGCATAACCGTCGTACCACGACGGTCCGCGCGAGCTGTAAGGCGCGATGCGATCGTCTTCGCGAGTGACGCTGTCAAACGTTTTGACCGAGCCAACCGCGATGCCCGACGGCGCATTGCCTGGCGACGCGATACCCGCATAGCCGACCTCTCCGGTCTTCGGGTTGGTGCCGAAGTTGCCCGCCGACAGCACCACGACGATGCCCGCCCGCGAAGCGTGCTCGACAGCCTGCACCATCGGATCGGTCGCGGCAGACTCGAAAATCGGATGCCCGAGCGACATATTCAGCACGTTGATTCCGAGCAGATCCTTGTTCGCGATCGCAAACTCGATGGCGCGAATGACGTTGTCGGTCGTGCCTTGGCCGTTGCCGTCGAGAACCTTCAGGCCAATCAGACGCGCAGTCGGCGCTACGCCGACATACGTGCCGGCGGCGAGCCCCGCGACGTGACTGCCGTGGCCATATTCATCCGATGGCGCGCTTACCCGGATGTCGCCATGCGTGAAGTCGTAGAAGGCGGAGATGCGTGAGTCGAAATCGAGGCCGGCCTGGATGCCCGAGTCGATGATCGCAATTCCAATCGACCGCGCTGGCTCGAGAGCGTTCGTGTAGTAATGGCCAGCGACGGTGAAATCGCCGTAGACGTTGTATGTCTTGAAGGCCCGTTTCACGGGCTGGCGCACGGCGAGTGTCGCAAAGAAATTTGTCTGAAGCTGCTGCGCGTCGAGCGCTTCGTTGAGCCGCGCGTTATCGTGCAAATCAGCCGTCTCGATCACTGCGGGCTGTTCAGCAACGAACCCGAACTGCTGCGCGGTGATTTTGTGGTTGCGGGAAATCGAATCGGTTCCTAAGAATCCGGCAAGGTTGACCAGATCGTCGCACCGAACGTCGGCCGTGATGGCATTGAGTGCCGGAAATTCGCCTTTGACTGCTCGGCCACCCGTCGACAACGAATTGCGGAGCGCTTCGCGGAAGCCAGGTTTGGTCCGGATGATCACCGACTGGGCACCGACGCAGCCGCCCGCGACTGTCTTTTGAAGCGACCTGTCGAGCTTTGCATGGCGCGGCTCGGCTGAAACAGGTACGCCGAATGTGGCGGCCAAAGTGGCGACGGTGAGTACTCGAGCTAGCGTCATGGCTGCCGCTCGCAGAGCAATTCCGTCTCCACGAAAGGCCCATTCGAATAAGTGATTGATTCGTAAAGATTTCGACCGAGCGCCCAAAAAAAATGCGGTCGGCAGGATTGTGCCGCTTCAGCACATATTCTGGATTTTGAGGGTCATGATTGAGCACTTAACGTGTTGCAAACAAAGCGAATAGACCATTGTTGTTCCGTATGGGCACAGGTGGGACATGCATTCTGGCTCATTCCTGCACACGAAGATACAGATCGGTAGACGCGCGAGGGGGCGCCGACTACAGCGCAGGACGTTGCCGCCAAACGAGTTGGTGGGATTGCTGCGTGCGCGCTTCGCAAGTAGAATCAGGGCCCGTCGCAGCGATCATTCGCCGGCCGACACTCTGGAGGAGCACGATGCCTTTCGTGATTACCGATCCCTGTATCGAAACAAAAGACACGGCATGCGTGGACGTTTGTCCCGTCGATTGCATTCACCCGCGTAAGGACGAGCCGGAATTTGAAGCCAGTACCATGCTTTACATTCATCCGGAAGAGTGCATCGATTGCGGCGCGTGTGTGCCGGCCTGTCCGGTGGCCGCAATTTATGACAGCCACGATTCGACGCCTTCGACCCAGAAGGATCTGATCGAGGCCAACACGATTTATCGAAATGGCGATCCCGATACGATGGCGCAAGCCGAGGCGATCGTTCAGGCGCACGTTGCGGCGCATCCCGAGTTGATGGCGATTCCCGGCAAGGAGCGCGCGGCCGCGCATTCGTAGGATCCGCAAGATCTAAAATCTCAGATCTACGATCTAAAATCTGGAATCTAAAATCTGGCAACCCAGATTCTAGATTTCAGATTCTAGATTTGAGATTTCGCCTGTCAGATTCAACCGTCGGCGCCCACCGCTCCTCTGTTATAAGATTAGAGTTTGTCGCTCAGGATGGTGAGTGTAGCTCAGTGGTAGAGCACCGGACTGTGGCTCCGGACGTCGCGGGTTCAATCCCCGTCACTCACCCCAACAACTACTGATCTAGGGAACGACTGATCTAGAGATCTAGATCCCTAGATCTCTAGATCCCTAGATAGTGAGCGTCGCGCCTTCCTTCTTCGCGACGTACACCGTCGCCGTCAGATCGCCCATCACATTCACCACCGTCCGGCTCATGTCGAGCAGGCGATCGACGCCCAGGATGATCGCGATAAGCTGCGTCGGAATGCCGACCATTGCGAGTACCGCGACGACAAACGGCAACGAGCCTGACGGCACGCCCGCTGTTCCGATGCTGCCGAGCACGGCCAGATAGACGATCGTCAACTGCTGTGCGAGCGAGAGATCGACGCCTGCCAGCTGCGCGAGGAACAGCACCGTCACTCCTTCGTAAAGCGCCGTGCCGTTCTGGTTGGCGGTGGCGCCGACGGTCAGGACGAAGGCGCCGATCTCGCGCGGCACACCCAGATTTGATTCCGACACGCGAAGAGCTGTCGGCAGCGTCGCGTTCGACGAGCTCGTCGAAAAGGCGGTGAGCATCACGGTACGCACTCGCTTGAAGAATTCCACCGGAGAGACACGCGCCCAGAATTTGAGCGCGATCCCGTAGACGACGAACGTGTGAATCGCAAGCCCACCAAGCACGGTGACAACGTACCACCCGAGGCTGACGAGAAACCCGAAGCCGAACCGCGCCGTCATCACGAAGATGAGACAAGCGACGCCAACTGGCGCGACTTTCATGACGATGTCGATGACCTTTGCCACGACCTTGAAGACACCATCCAGCACCGACATCACCGACGCGGCGCTCTCGCGAGACACCAGCGTCAGCGCCGCCCCGAACACGATGGAGAAAAACATGATGCCGATCATGTCCGGCGTCGAGCGCGCCATCGATTCGAGCGGATTCGCCGGCACCAGCGTGCGCACGAACGACATCACGGGCGATTCGTTCGTCGCCGCCGTCGCACCGACCTGTTTCGACTGATCGGCGTACTGGGCCATCAGCAGGTCTCGCGTCGCCGGATCGAGCCGCGTTCCCGGGCGGACCGTATTCGCGAGGAAGATGCCGAGCCCGACGGAGATCAACGAAATGACCAGACAGAAGACCACCGTGCGCAGCCCCACTCGGCCGAGACGACGAACGTCGCCAATGCCGGCCACCCCGACGATGAGCGACGACACCACGAGCGGCACAACGGTCATCAGCAGCGAGCGCAGAAACAGCTGGCCAACCGGTTCGGCGACATGCGCAATCACCCAGGCGAGCGCCGGGGCGTCCTGCCCGAGCACGGCGCGTGCGGTGCTTCCGAGCACGGCGCCGATGAACAGCCCGAGGAGGATGCGGATGTGCAACGGGAGGCGCCCGCGCGCCTGGGCCCGATCGTCGGTCTGCTCGTCAAGATCCGAAACGATTTCCTGTTCGAAAGGTTCCATTCGTTTTCTCGTGTCGGTTTCTTTTCCGCTGGCCGGCGGAATAATATGTCACTGGGCGTATGGACGACGCATTGAAAGATCGCCGGGCCACGAACTTCCACGACCGTCGGGCCGTGCCAAGAGGCGGCCGTCGGGCGAGCGATTTGCCGCATCCCATCACGTGCCCGAGCTGCGGGGAAATTCAGGAAGTTCAGGGTCTTGCCAACAGCCGCGTCGTCCGGTGGTGCCATTGCCGCACCTGCGGCGAAGTATGGCCCTGGTCGATGGATCTCTAGCTGGCTACTAGCTACCAGCTACCGGCTACCAGCTACCGGCTACCAGCTAACAGCTACCAGCTAACAAGGAGCGTATGAGCACACCGCGTATTGGTTGGATTGGCACTGGAGTGATGGGACTCTCGATGTGCGGGCATCTGATGGCCAAGGGCTATCCCGCCACGGTTTACAGCCGCACCAAGTCGAAAGCGCAGCCCCTGCTCGACAAGGGCGCCGCCTGGGCTGACACGCCGGGTGGCGTGGCCGAGCGGTCTGACATCACCTTCACGATCGTCGGATTGCCGAATGACGTGCGCGAGGTCTATCAGCAAAAGGGCGGGATTCTCGACGCGGCGAAGGCCGGCAGCGTGACGGTCGACATGACGACCACCGAGCCGAGCCTCGCGCGCGACATCTACGACGCTGCCAGGGCCAAAGGCGTGTCGGCCATCGATGCGCCCGTATCGGGCGGCGATGTGGGCGCGAGAAACGCGACGCTTTCAATCATGGTGGGCGGTGACAAGGATGCCGTCGATCGCGTGATGCCGCTCTTCCAGGCGATGGGCAAGAACATCGTCCATCAGGGTGGGGCCGGCAACGGCCAGCACACCAAGATGTGCAACCAGCTCGTCCTGGCGGGCACGATCATCGGCGTATGCGAAAGCCTGTTGTACGGCTACAAAGCGGGCCTCGATCTCGACACCATGCTCAGCTCGATTACCAAGGGCGCCGCGCAGTGCTGGATTCTCGACAACCTCGCACCGAAGATGGTGAATCGCAATTTCGATCCGGGATTCTTTGTCGAGCATTTCGAGAAGGATTTGGGCATCGCACTCGAAGAGTCGAGACGGATGGGCATCTCGATGCCCGGGCTGGCGCTCGTGCGCCAACTCTACGTCGCCCTCAAATCACAAGGCCACGGCAAGCTGGGATATCACTCGCTGCTCCTGGCACTGGAGCAGATGTCGAACGTCAAGCATTGACAGATTGGCAGATTGGAAGATTGTCAGAATGTTGGCAGATTGAAGATTGTTGATTGGCGGATTATTGGCAGATTCCTTCGGCGCGTAATCTGTCATCGTCAATCCGGCAATCCGACAACAATCCTTCAATCCACCAATCTTCCAATCTGCCAATTCAGGAAGTCCTCCTATCGCCCGCCCGCCGATCTCGGCCGTTTCGACGATCGGGACCGTGAAAGGGCTGCTGCTGTTTGCGTCGATCACCCCTCGACCGGCGCTCGCGACCCATGCGCCGCTCGCGGCCGGCCTGCGCACCGGCTGTCGCAGACTGCGCGGCTTCGCGCTGCAGCCGAATCGTTCGTTTGCTCGGCTCGAGCACCTCCATCAACCCCTGCGCAAGCGTGTGTACGTGCGGATTCTGCCCAATCCGGCCGATGTCCTTCAGATAATTCGCGGCCGCCAGGATGTTCGTCCGTTGCCACGGGGTCAGCTGCATACCTTATTTATATCGGCCGTTTTGCGATAGGCTTGAAATCCGAGGCCGCACACCGTGGAAGACGCCAAAACCCCAGATATTGTGGAGCGGCGACAGCGATACATCGACCGCCAGCGGGCCATGCACCCCGATACCGTGAACGTGCGGTTTCAAGGTGCGAAACCCGAAGGCAGCGGTCCACCCAACCGTCATGGATTGCCGGCGACTCCTGTCGGCCAGCATCTGGTGCACAACTGGCCGGTGCTCGATCTCGGGGAGCAACCCGAGGTGCCCCTCAACCAATGGAGGCTCGAAATCGCGGGGCGGGTGGAAAATCCCGTCACGCTGACCTGGGAACAGTTCATGGCACTGCCACAGGTTGAAGACGTCAGCGACTTTCATTGCGTCACGACGTGGAGCCGCCTGGACAATCACTGGAAGGGGGTGCGGTTCCGGACGCTTGCCGAGCTCGCCGTACCTGCCGACAGCGTGAAGTTCGTTCTGTGCACCGGTTACGACTTCCTTCCCGGCAGCTTCATCCCCTACACCGTTAATGTCCCGCTCGCCCGCGCGATCGAAGATGACGTGCTGCTCGTCCACACATGGGAAGGCAAGCCGCTGCCACGCGAGCATGGCGGGCCGGTGCGGATGATCACCCCGAAGCTGTACGCATGGAAGGGCGCGAAATGGATCCGGAAGATCGAGTTTCTCGCCGAAGACAAGAAGGGCTTCTGGGAAGAGCGCGGCTACTCGAACAGCGCTGAACCGTGGTTCAACGATCGCTACAGCTACTGAAGCATGGCAGCCGTGCAGTGGCGAGGCGACATGCGGACGGTCCGTCCGATGCTCGCCATGCTCGAGGACGCTCCACTCGAAGGCAAGGGCCTCGTCTACGAGCCCAAGTACGACGGCATTCGCGCGCTCGTCGAAATCACGCCGGCACGGCCGGCGGCCGTTCGTCTCTGGTCGAGGCTCGGCAATGACAAGACGGCGCAGTTTCCAGACCTTGTTGCCGCCCTCTCCCGCTTCGCAAGAAACTTGAAAGGCCCCGTCGTGCTCGATGGCGAAGTGGTCGCGCTCGACGAACACGGCGAACCCGCTGGATTTCAGCGGCTGCAGAACCGCATTCACCTGACCGAGTCGAACAGCCGCTCGGCCGCTGGACGTGTCGCGTTCATCGCGTTCGATATCCTTCGCAACGGTGATGAAGACCTGCGGCCGCTGCCCTTGACGGTACGACGATCGCGTCTCGACCGTGTGTTCGGCGACCCCGGTTCTCCCATCCTGCGCCGAAGCGACGTCGTTCGAGACGATGCTCGCGCGCTGTATCGCGAGGCGCTCGAGCGGGGCTGGGAAGGGTTGATCGCGAAAGATGCCAATTCGATCTATCACACCGGCAAACGGACGCGAGACTGGCGAAAGCTGAAAATCGTCCACGAACAGGAGTTTGTCGTGGGCGGGTGGACCGAGGCGCGCACCACAGGACGGCCGTTCGGCGCGCTGCTCGTCGGCTACTATGAAGATGGCCAGCTCAAGTACGCAGGGCACACCGGCAGCGGATTCAATCAACGCGAGCTCGAGCGGGTGATTCGATTGTTGCGGCCAATCGAGACGACCGCGTCGCCCTTCTCCACGCAGCCGCGCACCAACGAACGCCCGCACTGGACGAAGCCGTCGCTGGTGGCGCAGCTGAAATTTACGGAATGGACCGATGACGGCATGCTGCGGCATCCGATTTATCTGGGCATGAGGGATGACGTGAAGCCTAAGACTGTGAAGCGCGAGAAGTCCCCGGGGAGTCGGAAGAGTTCGAAGAGTCTAGAGAGTCCGAAGAGTCTGGAGAGTCGGAAGAGTCTGGGGAGTCCGAAGAGTCTGGCGAGTCGGAAGAGTCTGGCGAGTCCAAAGAGTCTGGCGAGTCCGAAGAGTCTGGCGAGGCGGAAGAGTCTCGGGAGTCCGAAGAACGTCGTAGTGCCGATGAGTTCGGCCAACGAGCTTCAAGGCGTGCTCGATCAACTCGATGAGATCGAGCGAGGCAAGAATTCCGGAACGCTGCAATTGCCCGACGGGCACGCGCTCGAGGTCTCCAATCTGCGCAAAGTGTTCTGGCCGAAATTGAAGCTGACCAAGGGCGATGTGATGCGCTATTACGTGCGGGTCGCGCCCTTCATTCTGCCGGTCGTGAACGATCGCCCGCTCATCATGAAACGTCTGCCGAACGGCGTCGACGGCCCGTCGTTTTATCAACATCGCGCGCCCGAGAAGGTTCCGCCCGGCGTTCGAACGGAAGCGATCGACGGCGACGACGTGCCAAGCCGGCCGGTTGGCAGCAACCTCATGACTCTGCTGTACATGACGCAGCTGGCCGCAATATCGCAGGATCCGTGGTTCTCGCGCGTCCGGTCGCCACACATGGCCGACCAGTGCGCGATCGACCTGGATCCGATGCCCGGCGTCACGTTTGAATCGGTACTCGACGTAGCTCGCTGGATCCGCGACGAGCTCGAGACGTTGAAAGTGCCTGGGTATGTGAAGACGTCAGGCTCGAGCGGCGTCCACATCTACATTCCGCTGCGCGAAGACACGCCATACGAGGCGGGCCAGATCTTCTGCCAGATTGCGGCAACTTACGTCGCGGAAAAGCACCCGAAGGTTGCGACGGTGACCCGCGCCGTCCGCGCACGCGGCCAGAAGGTGTACATCGATTATCTGCAGAATATCGAAGGCAAGTCGCTCGCGTCCGCCTACAGCGCTCGCGGCAGCGAGTTCGCCGGCGCCTCGACTCCAGTGACGTGGGCCGAAATTGATGAGGGCATCGACCCGCACGACTTCACCATCCGCACGCTGCCCGATCGCCTGGCTGAGGTCGGCGACTTGTGGGCGCCATTACTGAAGTCCAAAGGAGTCGACCTGCGGAAGATCCTCAAGTAGTGGTTTTCGCTCTCAACGCGTCTTCGTGGTATCGTGGCGCCCTTCCTTTCACATGGAGGTACTCGTGATGAAGTCCCTTGTTGTTTCGTCAGCCCTCGTCTTCTGTGTGGCGATGGTCATGGCCCAAGGGCCGCAGACGCCGCCGGTGACCCCCATGAAGTTCGCCTATTTCCCCGCCACCGAATTGAAAACCCTGGCGAATACGCTGAAAGGCGGCGGCCAAATCAAGTTCCCTCGGCTGCATCGAGGCGATCACGACTTCCAGGGGATGAGCTTTCGTCCGAAGAGTGCCGGTGGACCCGAGCTTCATAACAACTGGACGGACCTGTATTACATCCTCGATGGCGAGGTGATGCATCACACGGGAGGGACGCTTGAAGGGGGCACCGAGCGCAATCCCGGAACGGGTGAATTCGGCGGCGGCAAGCTCGTGGGCGCAACCGCTGTCCGTCTCGGCGCCGGCGATATCGCCTCTTCAGCCGCTGGAGTCCCACATTGGTGGGAAGTGGAGCCAGGCAAGACCGTGACCTACATGACGGTCAAAATTCTGAAGCAGCCGAACCTTCAAGCGAAAATTGCCGCTCCGGGCAACAACCCGCCTGCGCTCACCCCGACCAAGTTCGTTCACTACAAGGCAGCCGAGCTGAAGGGCTATGTCGACGCGCTGAAACGCGGTGAAACGATCAAGTTCCCGGGGGTGCATCGCGGCGATCACCAGTTCCAGAACATCAGCCATCGCGCCAAGAGCTCCGGCGGCGCGGAGATGCACAACAACTGGGCCGATCTTTACTACGTTCTCGACGGCGAGGTCACGATCCGTTACGGCGACAAGCTCGAAGGCGGGAAAGAAGGGGCCGATGGCGAAGTCCGTGGTGGAGAGATCGTCGGCAACGTGCAGCGTCAGAAGCTGGTGGCCGGCGATGTCGCATCAGCGCCCGCAGGCGTACCGCACTTCTGGGAAGTGGAAAATGGAAAGTCGGTAACTTACCTGACCGTGAAACTGGGCAAAAAACACTGATCTTCAAGTCAGGGCAGATGGATGATGGCAGATGGCAGAACACGTCATCTGCCATCCGCCCTCTGCCATCTGCCATGACACCGGCATCCTAGAAGTCCACGTGGACGCCGAACTTCACCAACGCCCCGCGCTGAATGCTGCCGACCGCCCCATAGCTCGAACCGAGAATCGTCACACGATTGATCACCGTCGCTGAGTTCATCAGGTTGTACACGTCCAGGCGCGGCTGAATAACTTTGCCGCCCGAGCGAAAGACTTTCCGGAAGCTCATGTCCAGCTGGCTGAGATTCGGCAGCCGCGTCGTGCCGCGCGGTTCGACGATGATGTTCGTCGCACCTTGCGTGAGCCTGATGGTGTCGTTCCCGACGGAAACCTGCGTCAGCTCAGGAAATCCCTTTTGATGCTGGAAAGTGCCGCTCGCCTGAATCGCCCACGGCAGCTCATACAGGCCCGACAGGCGGAATGAAAACGGCGTGTCGTTGCCGACGATGCCGCGGCTGAACTCTTTCGAGTTCGGGTTGTTGAGATCGTTATTGCCGACCCAGCCCGTCGTCTTGCCGATGCTGATGCCGCCGGTCATCATCCAGCCGTTGCTCATCCGCTTGTCGAGGGTGATGTCGGTGCCATTGTAGGTACTGTCGAACTCGGGCGCGTTCGTAAACACGAAGTCCTGACGGCCGAGCAGATTCGCGTCCTGGTTGTACACGGTGACGGTCTTGCCGCTGTTCCTTTCGGTGACAGTCAACCGCTGATAGGTCGATTCGGGGACGGCGACGTTGCGCGAGCCGAAGTTGCCGAGCTTCTCACGATGGGTATAGCCGAGTCCGACCACCATGTTCAACGGCAGCTGTCGCTGAATCTCCGCCGAGAATTCCTGCGCGTACGGCCACTCGTAGCCGGGCTCGTAGCGGTTGAACGCCCCGGAACTGAATCCCGTCGACGGTCCGAGCTCGTTGAGTTGCGGCAGCAGGTCGCCATTGAGGTCGCACCCGATGTTATTAACCGACGCACACGCGCTCTGCGCCTGCCACCGGCGCGTGTCGGTAGCCAGGAAGATCGGATTGATGCGATCGAGCACGCTGCTGCCGACCGGGATAATGTAGCGATTCGCGGCGAACTTCAGCGCGGTACGGCCGTCTCCGGCGATGTCGTAGACGGCCGAGAAGCGGGGGTTCACGGTCTTCCAATCGGGAACACCTGACATCTTGTCGACGCACCGCGCCTCGATAAATGGCGTGGCTTCCTGGCACATCGCGCGCTGCCACCCGTAGTTGGTGTCGAGGCGAACGCCCACATTGATGGTCAGCTTCCGGCCGGGGCGCCACTTGTCCTGGATGAACAAGCCCTGCTGAATGTTCTCGGGAATCGATCGCGCCGGCGTGTTGTACACGTTCACCGTGTCGGGGACGCCGGTCCGGTACACCGCTCGCATGCCTGATGACGAGAAGTAGAGCACTTCATTCCAGCCGTAATCGAACTGATAGCCGGCCTTGATGTCGTGCTGCGTCGTGAAGTAGCTGACGCTGCCCTGCAGGAACACCCGCGTGTTCGGAAGGTCGCGGTAAGTCGGCAGCACTCGCAGCGCGGTGTTGGTGACGGCGTCGAAGCCGGCGATCAAACCGTTCGTGCAGCCCTCCTTGTTTTCCTTCGAGGTGCAGCCACTCGAGTCCCCTTCCTTCGGCCACGGCTGATAGTCGTCGACGCGATTGACGCTGCCCGAGACGTCGTAGACCATCCGCGCCGACCGCGTCGACGTCCACTTCACCTGGTGCAGCTGCGGATACTTGGTGTTCGCAGTTGTCGCCCCGGTCTCGGAAAACGCCGCACCGCTCACACGATGGCCGTTTTTCTTGTACTGAAGGATGTAGAAGTGTGAGAGCTGGTTGTTTTGGTTCATCTGCCACGACAGCTTGTTGGAGAAGTTCCACAACATGTTGTCGTCGGGCACCGACGTGCCGTCGGGGTTGTAGCTGCCGACCAGATACTGAAGGATCTGCGAGTGATGGAACGAGGTCGACCACCACAACTTGTCGCGCTGGATGGGGCCCGCCAGCCACGCGCCGTAATCGATTAGGTAACGAATGTCGGCGGTCGGCTTCAGATCGGGCCTCGCGGCCTTGACCGACGCAGGAACGTTGCGCAAAAGCTGCGCCGCCAGCGCGCTGTCGACGTTATCGAATCCGAGGCCATGGTTGGTACCGTTGAACACCGTGCCGCCGTGGAACTGGTTCGTGCCGGTGCGGCTGATCATGTTGAAGACGAGACCCCCGGTCGACGCTTCAGCCGGCGCGTTGCCGGCCCGGAAGTTCGCTTCTTCGAACGCATACGGATCGAGATAGAACGTGGCGATGCTGCCGCTGCTCTGCGTGCTCGAGACGTTCATGCCGTCGATGTAGTAGCCGTTCTCGTTGCTCGTGCCATGAACGGTAATGCCCGACTGCTGGAACGACTCAGACCCGCCCACGTCGACTTTGCTCGCGACGACGCTCGGAATGACGCGCGTGATCGACCAGACGTCAATGCGATTCGGCAGGGCCTGCAGAACCTCCTGGCTGAGCACGGTCTGCTTGAGCGCCGAGGTTGTGTCGAGCAGCGGCGCTTCGCCGGACACGACGATGCCCTCCTCGAGTTGCCCGATCGGCATGGTCAAATCAGCACGTGCGGTGGCATCGGCATTGACGACGATGTTGCGCTGTTCGACGCTGCGGAAGCCCTGCATCTGCCCGCGTACGTGGTAGGTGCCGGGAACGAGGCGGATGAACTGATAGTTGCCGCGCTCGTCGCTTGTCGTCTCCCGGCTGCCGCCGAGGGTGCCGCCCTGAGCGCTTGAGAGAGTCAGCGTGACGCCGGGCAGCACGGCTCCCGACGAGTCCATCACCGTTCCGCCGATGCCGCCGACGCCCTGCGCAAACGCGGGGACTGCGAGTATCAGAAACGCCGCAGTTGCGACAAAACCTCTCGTCAGGATCCGTGGGGTGGTCATCGGACTCTCCTTCCGAAGATGGCGCCGAATTGTTTGGAAACAGCCCCGACTATAGGTCACAGTCGAATGACGATTTGTCGCAATTTGTCTCAGTCGAGTTGACAGGGCGCCGCCAAAGGTGGCAAGTAGAACGCTCATTTCATATGCACCCCGGGGCCCCAGCGGCTGGTCTCATCATCACGGCATGCTGTCTCGCGGTGTGTTCGTGCACGAGCACCGCCGAAACGCCCCCGCGGTCGTACACGCTGCGGCTTGCGCAGACGACCTCGAATCAGCTCGCCAACGCGCTCAAGCGCCTGCCGAACGTCCACACGCAGGTTGTCAGCGGAGGTGGCTCGTCGATCAACAGCCTTCTGGATCTGCGCAACCGCAAGACCGACATGATTGTACCGGCCGCCGATGTGGCCTATCTGGCCTACGCGGGACAGCTGGAGGAGATGCCCGAGCCGTTCGATCAATTGCGAGGGATGACGGTGACCGGCCTCAACGCCATCCACCTGCTCGTCGCACCAGAGGCGCGTGTGCACTCGCTGCGCGATCTGGTGGGATCGCACGTGTCCCTCGGCCCGCCAGGCAGCTCGGTGGCGCTGATTGCCGACCGCATGCTTCAAGCTCATGGCATCAGGTCAACGAACGCCCGCGAGGAGAAGATCCCGAACGCGGGAATGCTGAAGCAGCTGGCGCAAGGCGACATCGATGTCGCCTTCTCGATGTTCATGCCTGCCAGCCCGGGAGTGACCACGGCCATGAAAGCGGGCGTACGACTGATCGACATCGATGGCCCAATTGTCGAGGAGATGCGGACCCAGTACCCGCACTTGAAACGCATGCTGATTCCCGCCGGCACCTATCCGAATCAGCCGAAGCCGGTGCGCACGATTGGAATCGACGAGGTGCTCGTCTGCAGGGCCGACCTCGATGAAGACCTCGTGTATTCGCTGCTGGAGGCGTACTTCGCGACGTTCCCGGCCAAGACGCCGCCCGACCTGGATCGTGCACCGGCAACGCCGGTTCCGCTTCATCCCGGCGCGGCACGTTATTACCGTCAGCGGGAGCTTGGACGTTAGCGTATGAAAGTCGAAAGCGTCATTGCGTGGGGCGGATGGCTGACCGGGCTGCTGGCCATCGCCGTGTGCCTCGGCATCGCCACGCTGCTCGGCTTCGGGTATCGGGCGACGCGCGAATGGCAGCGGAGCTCGGAGATGCTCATCGCGCGCGAGACCGAGGAGAGCGCCGACATGCTCGTCACGGCGTTGACGCGCGACATGCGCGGCGCCCACTCGCGTGTGCTGGCCAACCGCGACTGGGGAGAGCTCTGGCTCGAGTCGCTGACGGACACGAGCGACCAGGTGGCCACGGCATTTGCACGTTATCCGTACCCTGAGTCATTTTTCAGCTGGACGCAGGACGGTCCGCACGACGTCGTGTTTTTCAATCGTTCGAATCGATTCCCCTCGTGGATGCCGCAGCCCACCGAAGCACACCGGTATCCGGTGGCGCTCGTGACGAATCCGCCAACTGCGGAAGCACTCAAAGAGAAAGTCGACGCGTTCGGCGCGGCCCGCTTCCGCTATGCGACATTCGATATGCCCCTTGGCGGGCAGCCGTACCAGATCGTGGCGCGGCTCGTCTATGCCGACTCGCTGCAGGAGCGGCTGCACTCGGTGATTGGCTTCACGGTCAATCTCGCCTGGGTACGCCAATCATATTTTTCAGACATTCTTTCGCAAGTCGCTCCGATTGCGACACGCGGCAACAGTCTCGACATCGCCGTGCTCGACGACCGGGGACAGCGAATCTGGGGCCGCGAGAACGGATCGCGCGCGCTCGTCCGCGAATTCCCGCTGCTCTTTCTCGATCCGTCGGTCAGTATGGTCGCCCTTGGATCGAATCCGGCCGTCAGAACATGGACGATTCGCACCAGTCAGTCACCCGACTCCGCCCTCCTGGGCGCGGCGCAGGGCGCCGACGAAGCGCTGCTGGCTGCCGGTGCGGCCGCGTTGACGCTCGCGCTCGGATTGATGCTCGCCATCCGCGCGGTTCGCGCCGGCGTTGCGCTGACCGCGATGCGCTCCGACTTCGTCTCGTCGGTCACGCACGAGCTGAAGACGCCGCTCGCCAATATTCGCGCGATGGCCGACACCCTGGCACGGCGGCCAATCGGCGGGGAAACCGTGCGCGACTACGCGGAGCTGCTCATGCAGGAGGCGCGCCGGCTGACGCGCCTCGTCGACAACCTGCTCGCCTACTCGCGCGTGACCGATGTCACCGAGATGTACTCGTTCGAGCCGATCGCGCCCGCCGAGCTCGTGGACGACGTGCTCCAGAATTTCCGCCACCCTTTATCGGAGCGCGAGTTCAAGGTCGATGTCGAAATCCCGGTCGATCTGCCTCTCGTCAGAGCCGACCGCACGGCGATGATGCTGGCGCTCGACAATCTGATGGACAACGCCATTCGCTACTCACCGCAACGGCACTTCATCCGAGTCGCGGCACGGCGGGATGGCCAGAACGTGATGATCGAGATCCAGGATCGCGGGGTGGGCATCGCACCGGACGAGCTTTTGACCGTCCGCCGCAAGTTCGCGCGCGGCCGGCTTGCCCGCGCCGACGGCAGCGGCCTGGGCCTGGCCATCGTCAGTCGAATCGTCGCCGATCACAAAGGGACGTTTGTGCTCGAAAGCGAGTTGGGCTCGGGCACAACAGCGAAAGTATATTTACCTGTCGCGGGAGATTGACATGGTGTCCGAGCGTATCCTCATCGTGGAAGACGACCCCACACTCCGGCGCGTGCTGCGCGACAACCTCGTCTTCGAGGGCTATCGCGTCGAAGCGGTGGCTGATGGCAAATCGGCGATCAGCTATGTGCGGACATCAGCACCCGATCTCGTCGTGCTCGATCTCACCCTGCCCGACTTCGACGGCCTCGACCTGTGCCCCGTCCTTCGACAGTCCGGCAAAGTGCCTATCATTATTCTGTCGGCCCGCGGGCAGAAGGCGGACAAGCTGAAGGGCCTCAAGCTCGGCGCCGACGATTACATCACGAAACCATTCGATCTTCAGGAGCTGATCGCCCGCATCAACGCCGTCCTGCGCCGCTCGCATCCGGCACTCGAGCGTTTACTCGTCGGCAAGCTCGTCATCGACTTCCGCACGCAGCGCGCGAGCTGCGAGGACACGCCGGTGCATCTCACGCACCGCGAGTTCGCATTGCTGCGCTATCTCGCGGAACGGCGCGAAAAAGTTGTGCACCGAGAGGAGCTGTTGAAGGAAGTGTGGGGCTACGTCGACACGAACGTGACGACACGCTCGGTCGACCACGCCATCGTACGGCTGCGCAAGAAGATCGAACCGGACCCGCATCATCCGGAGTTCATCCGGACAGTGCATGGCGACGGGTACTGCCTCAGCGCCGCTCAGGTCGATTAGCGCTTCGCAGAATTCGCAGGATGGGAAGATTGGCAGATTGGCGGGTCCATAAAACAGGACCCGCCGTACGCGGCACGTAGGCCGGGTCTTGCTCTACAAGACCCGGCGCTCATTACTGCGGCTGTTCGAGCAACGACGTGAACTGATATCCGCTGATCGCGAGCCGGCACGATGGGCCCGGGCCGGCAAACCGTGTTGCGTGCCACGTTGACGGCGGCGCGTAAACGATGTCGCCTTCGCTCGACGTGAAATCACCCACCGTTTCGATGTTGTGGCGAATCTGCCCCTTCATGATGACCCACCACTCGGCTGTGCCGACGTGGAAGTGGCCCTTGTCTTCTGCGTTATAAGGCGGCAGATTTTTCTCGTAGCCCCAGATCGCCTGCGCCCACATATGGTCGTCCTGGACGACGTTCTGGCCGGCAAATTTCGGATCCTGCTCGGCGTCCCAGAGGTTGAAATGGGGCTTGTTGTTGCCGACATACGGCGCGGGCGTCGTATTGATGCCTATCTTCATCATGGTATGGTCGGGTGTCTGAGCCGGCCGCGGATCCGCCACTGGCACCAGCGTCTTGAAGTTCGCCTGATTCGCGTCCACCCACAATGCCGGAACGCTGCCGATGACTTCGGCCGAGTAGGTCGTCTTCTTCGGGATGTTCACAACCGATCCGCGTTTCGTGAGAATCGGCTCTGGTTGCCCTTCGAGCGTGAAGCGCATTTCGCCTTCGACAATCACGAAGAACTCGCGGGTGTCCGGGCGCATGCGCGGCGTGATCTTCGTGCCGGGCTGCCCCTGGTTATATGTCGAATGGTAATTCTCATCGTCGACGACCACTTCGCTCCAGCTCGCCTGACCTTTGTGTCGAACCTTCAGATCTGCAAGCTTGATGTGAGGTTTGTTCTTGCCATATTGGCCACCTTTGGCTTTGTTGACCCACCACTGACGCGGGGGCGTCTGCCCGCGGCCACCGCCTCCTGCCTGCTGAGTGCCGGCACCTCCCTGCTGTGTGTACACAGATGGCGTCAGACCGAACGAAAGCACAACAGTAACCGCCATTGCCACGTGCAACCGTCTCATGGCCAGCTCCTTGAATGACTGCGGAATGCCGAGTGGAGACAATACCGCAAAAAAGGGGTCGGAAGACCCCTTTTCACCGCCGCCGTGTCGTCCGGTGCGTGGGTGGTGCCGACCACGGATCCTCGGGCCAGGGGTGTTTCGGATAGCGGCCCCTCAGCTCTTTGCGAACTTCCGGATATGTGCGCTCCCAGAAGCTCCTCAAGTCGCGCGTCGTCTGCACCGGCCGTCCGTTGGGTGCCAGCAGGTGAAACGTGACGGGCACACGGGACGGACCGACGGTGGGCGATGCGGCAAGCCCGAACAACTCCTGCAGCTTCACCGAAGCCGAAACCGAACCATCCTCGGCGTAGTCGAGCGCCATGCTTCGGCCGCTCGGCACGACGATCGACGCCGGCGCGCAGCTTTCCAGCGCTCGTTTCACGTCGAAGGGAAGATGCGCCTGCAGATCGATCTCATCCAGGCTGCGAGCCGAGGCCGCCGCCTGATGGGCCAGCTCAGACAACTGAACGTCTATTCCCGCGAACCGCAAGCGCCGGAGCAGTTGCGTCGTCGATGCGTCTTGGCTTCGAGCGAGCCATGCGTCGCCGAGCAACCCGGCAGCGGCCCCGGTCGCGACCGCAATCGGCGTTTCATTCAGGACGATCGCGTCATAACGCTCGACGCGTGCTGCGCGCACGCGGCCACTTTCTTCATCAACATGATGCTCGATGATCGTCGACGTCGGCTGAATCCATTCCGGATCCACCGCACTGGCAGAGCGGATTTTTGCTTCGCTGATGCCCGCGCGTTCTCCAGCTACAATATCGAGCGCAACCACATATTCGGCGTCTCCGACGACAGCTTCGCGGGCCAGTGTCGCTCCGTGCCCGGTCGCGAGCACGAAGCGCTCGCGCGAGCCGGGCCGCCGCTTGGCAAGACGGTCGGCATAACCCATGAAGAGCGCGTGACGCAGCTCCCCATCAGAAATCCGCGCCGCGATCTCACCGCCGAGCGCAATCGCGGCAATCCGCTGCAGCTCTTGCGCGATCTGGCCCGCCTTCCCGCCGTATTCCATTTCGCTTCGGCGCGGCAAGCCCCCCGCACCCATCGCACCTGACGCACCTGACGCACCTGACGCACCTGACGCACCTGACGCACCTAGCGCACCTAACGCACCTAACGCACCTGACGCACCCAGTTCTGCGCACACCATCGCTACTTCGGACGCGCCACGGCCGTCGATCAAGATTCGCGCCAGGCGTGGGTGAAGCGGGACGCGCTGCAGCTGACGCCCGAGCTTCGTCATGCGCGCGTCCTTGTCGATGGCGCCAAGCCGTTCCAACAGACCGAGTGCCGCCTGCACTCGGTCGCCGGCCGGCGCCTCGAACCAGTCGAACGACTGCGGATTGGCGCCCCACGCCAGAAGATCCAGAACAGGACCGGCGAGATCCACCCTTGCGATCTCAGCTTCGCGATGAGGACGCAATCGGGCGCGAGAATCCCATAGGCGTCGAACGATGCCCGGACCGAGCCGGCCGGCGCGACCGGCGCGCTGGTCTGCAGCATCCGCCGTCACTCGCTCTAGCGTCAGGGAATCGATGCCCCGCTCGGCGTCGTAGCGCGCGACCTTGACGTAACCCGTATCGATGACGGCCGACACGCCCGGCACGGTCAGCGAGGTCTCGGCAATGTTCGTGGCAAGAATGATCCGGCGATGGCCGACTTCTCTGATCGCGGCATCCTGCGCGTCGCCATCCAGCGATCCGTGCAGCGAAACGATTTCGGAGCCGGTCGACGCCGCCACGTCCGCCAGGTCAGCGCGGGCGCGATCGATCTCGCGGGCACCCGGGAGAAAGCACAGCACTTGCCCACTCGTTTTCGGCCACACGTGACTCACGGCTTCGGCGAGGGACTCCCCCTCACCGTACCCAATGGTTAGCGGATGGACCGCACCCGGAACCCGGATCACAGGTGCGTCCGCGAGAAAGGCGCTCACCGGCTCCACTTCGAGTGTCGCCGACATTAGGACGAGGCGCAGGTCGTCGCGGGCTCGCCACGACTGTCGGGCCAGGGCGAGACCGAGATCGGCGTGGATGCTTCGCTCGTGAAACTCGTCGAGGATGATCGTCGTGAAATCCGAAAGCAGCGGGTCCTGCTGCAGTCGCGCGGTCAGGATGCCTTCTGTCACGACGAGCAGGCGGGTGGCGCGGCCGAAGCGCTTTTCAAATCGAATCTGCCAGCCGATTTCGCGGCCGATCGACCACCCTCGCTCCTGCGCAATCCGCCTCGCTATTGCCCGTGCGGCAAGGCGTCGAGGCTGCAGCAGGATGACTGGGCCGGCGTCGAGCAGCGCGGGCGGAATGCGCGTCGTCTTTCCGGCGCCAGGTGAAGCCGCAATGACGACCGCCCGGCTGCGCGCGAGGGCATCGCGAACCGCCGCAACATGCGCGTCAATTGGAAGAGGCGGTAAGACCACGTGCGTCGAGAAGCGCTTGAACCTCCGGATCGCGGCCGCGGAATTTGCGATACGCCTCGGCGCGATCGATCGAGTTGCCATCCGACAGGATGTGCGTCCGAAGCCGCTGGTTCACGTCCGCGTCCCAGGGGCCACCGCCTTCGACAAAGGCCTGCCAGGCATCGGCCGCCATGACGTCGGACCACAAGTAGCTGTAGTACCCCGCAGAATACGAGTCGTTGCCGAACAGATGATCGAAATGGGGCAACCGGTGCCGCATGACAACTTCGCGCGGCATGCCGCCTAAGCGCGCCAGCGCTTCTCTTTCGAACGACGCCATGTCTTCGACGCCATCCGGGCGCATATGCAGGTCCATGTCGACAATGGCCGCCGAGAGGTACTCGAGCGTGGCGTATCCCTGGTTGAATTTTCCGGACTCCTCGATCTTGCGGACGAGCGACTGCGGCATCGGCTCGTTCGTCTCGTAATGCCGTGCAAACCGATCGAGCAGCTCGCGGTTCAACAGCCACCGCTCGTTCAGCTGCGACGGCAGCTCGACGTAGTCGCGAGGCGTGGCGGCGAGGCTGCGGTAGCGAACGTTCTGCAGCATGCTGTGCAGCGCGTGCCCGAACTCGTGAAACAGCGTGGTCGCGTCGGCGATTGAGATGAGAACCGGCTCGCCCGGCGCGCCCTTCACGAAGTTGTTGTTGTTCGACGCAATCGAAGTGACCGGCTCGTCCATCGCGTGCTGCGACCGGTAGCTCGTCGCCCACGCGCCCGATTTCTTCCCGGCTCGCGCGAAGTTATCGAGATAGAAAACCGCACGATGTCGCCCGGTGCTCGTGTCGGTGACTTCCCAGACGCGCATCTCGGGATGAAACACGGGCACCGTTCCCGTGATTTCTCTGAATGCGAGGCCAAACCGCCGCTCTGCCGACCACAACGCCGCCGACACCATGTTGTCGAGCTGCAGATACGGCTTGATCTCGGCCTCGTCGAGATCGTATTTCGCTTTGCGGACCTTTTCGGCGAAATACAAATAGTCCCACGGCTCGATCGTCGTGCCGGGCTGCTCGCGGTCTGCAAGTTCCTGCATGTCGGCAACCTCGCGCTTGACGCGCGCGACCACGGCCGGCCACACCCTGAGCAGAAAACTCTGCGCGGTCGTGGGATCAACCGCCATCGTATCCTGCATGCGCCAGTGTGCGTGGCTCGCAAAGCCGAGCAGTCTGGCTCGCTCCGCACGCAGATTGACGATGCCCCAATGGTCGCCTTGGTGTCATTGGCGTCGTCGTTGTCTCCGCGGCTCTTGAACTTCCTCCAGATCAGTTCGCGAAGGCGCCGCACGGTTGAGAACGTCAGAAACGGATCGACGCTCGATCTCGTGTTGACGATCGCCCACCCGGAAAGGCCGCGCTCTTTGGCGGCCGTCTTTGCGGCCGCGGCAACCGACGCTGGAAGTCCTGCCAAATCCGACTCGCGCTCGATGACGGTCCAGGTGTTTTCGTCGGCCAGCACCTTCGCGCGGAACTCGGCAAAGTGGGCCGCGAGTTGCTGGTTGATGCTGGACAGGCGCGCCTTCTCGGCCGGTTTGAGTCTTGCGCCCCGCCGTACGAAATGCTCGTACACGCGGGTGGCCAGCCGAATCTGGTCTGGTGCGAGATTCGATGCGGTCAGCGACTCGTACACCGCCTCGATGCGCCCGAACAGGCGCTCGTTGAAGAGAATCGCGTCGGCGGCGGCGGCAAGCCTGGGCTGCCATTCACGCTCGAGCGCCTGATACTCGCGATTCGTGACGTTTTCGCGCGCGACGCCGAACATGCGCTCCACACGATCGAGCATGCGACCGGAACGCTCCATCGCAGCGATGGTGTTCTCGAATGTTGGCTTCTCGGGGTTCGCGGCCATGGTTTCGATTTCCTGTCGTTGTTCGGCGATCGCCGTGTCGAACGCATCGGGAAAGAGCGCCGGAGACATCTGATCCCAGGGAGGTACGCCGCCATAAGGTCCAGGCCACGGGTCGGTGATTGGGTTAGTCATTTCTTCTCGGGAGTGTGTCCGTCTAAGAGCCTCGGCAACTCGGCGCCGAGCGATGGCGCGAGTAACCCTGTCTTTACGTACGTCAGCAACTTCTCGCGTGTGTCCGAGATGTCGAGATTGCGCATCGTGAGCTGGCCGATGCGATCCTGCGGAGAGAAGGTCGACTCGCCTTTTTCCATCGTGAGCCGCTCGGGCTTGTACGTGAGGTTCGGGCTGGTCGTGTCGAGAATCGAGTAGTCGTTGCCACGCCGCAATTCGACCGTGACCTCGCCGCTCACCGCTCGCGCCACCCACCGCTGCGCCGTCTCGCGCAGCATCATCGCCTGAGGATCGAACCAGCGTCCCTGATACAGCAGTCGCCCCAGGTGCCGCCCGTTATCGCGGTACTGTTCGATCGTGTCTTCGTTGTGAATGCCCGTGACAAGCCGCTCGTAGGCAATGAAGAGAAGCGCCATGCCCGGCGCTTCGTAGATGCCGCGGCTCTTGGCTTCGATGATGCGATTCTCGATCTGATCGCTCATGCCAAGGCCATGGCGTCCGCCGATGCGATTCGCTTCGAGCATCAGCTCGACCCCATCCTCAAAGGACGTGCCGTTCAGCTCGATCGGCCGGCCTTCGTCGAAACGGATCGTCACCACCTCGGGCTTCACGGACAGCCCATCGCGCCAGAACGCCACGCCCATAATCGGGTCGACGATTTTGATTCCGCGATTCAGTTGCTCGAGATCCTTGGCTTCGTGTGTCGCGCCGAGGATGTTCGAGTCGGTCGAATACGCCTTCTCGACGCTCATCTTGTATGCGAGCCCGGCACGCTGCATGTACTCCGACATTTCCTTGCGGCCGCCAAGCTCGTCGATGAACGTCTGATCGAGCCACGGCTTGTAGATGCGCAAGCTGGGATTGGCAAGCAGGCCGTATCGATAGAACCGCTCGATGTCGTTGCCCTTGAACGTGCTGCCATCCCCCCAGATGTGCACGTCATCTTCCTTCATCGCCACCACCAGCATGGTGCCGGTGACCGCGCGTCCAATCGGCGTCGTGTTGAAGTACGGCACGCCGGCCGTCGTGATGTGAAAAGCGCCCGACTGGAGTGCGGCAATCCCCTCGTTGACCAACTGGCGCCGGCAATCGATGAGCCTCGCCTTTTCGGCGCCGTACTGCAGCGCGCGCCGTGGAATCTCGTCGTAGTCTTTTTCGTCGGGCTGCCCCAGGTTTGCGGTGTACGCGTAAGGAATCGCACCCTTGCCCCGCATCCAGTGAAGGGCTGCGCTCGTGTCGAGGCCGCCGGAAAACGCAATGCCGACCTTCTGGCCGGCTGGAACGCTCTGAAGGATCGTCACCATCTGGCGCTAATGATATCAACGGCCGAGGCGGGTGGCAGATAATGACTCGAGGATGACGAGGCGGCTGCCCTTTATCGTGGCGGCGATCGGCGTGTTGATCGTCGTGTATCAGTGGGCCAACGCTCGCCCGCTGTGGCTCGACGAAGAGATGATCGCGCTGAATTTCCGCGATCGCCCGTTCGCCGGCTTGGGCGGTCGACTTTGGCTGGATCAGAGCGCTCCGCTGGGCTGGCTTGCTCTCCAGCGGCTCGTCCTGCTCACCTTGGGATCGTCGGAGCTGGCGATACGTGCCCTCCCCGCGGCTTTCGGCGTGGCGCACCGTGATCGCGGCGCTGTATGTCGGCCAACGATGGCTGACGACGGCCGGCTAGCACTGTACTGGTTCTTCTGTGCTCGCTGGGTCAGTGGATTTCGTTTCATGCGGTCGAGCTGAAGCCGTACTCGGCCGACACGTTCTGGGGGTTGATGCTGCCCGCCTTCACGGTCGCGGCAGCGACAGCTTCGTCCCCCGAGGCTACGACAAAAAGCCATCGTGGCATGGACGGCCTTCGCGGCAGTTGCACACTGGTTGTCGCTTGGCGCCCTGCTTGTGCTGCCAGCCTGCTGCGTCGTGCTGGCGATATCGGTGCGCCGGCATCCGGACACGTTCCGGTTGCTCGCCGCAGCCGCTGTAGTTCTGATGGCATCGGTCTCTGTCCACTACGTGCTTGGAATCCGTTACGCGCAAGGCAGCGCGTCGTTGCAGGAGTTCTGGTCGTTTGCTCTTCCGCCGACCGACGCCGGCGTGTGGGATCGGCTGCAATGGATGTTCGGCCGGCTGGCGCCGTTTGTGTCGAAACCCGGCGGCAGCGTCCTGGCCGTCGTCGTCTGGTGTTTGGCGTGCATCGGATTCGCTCGCGCGTCGAATCGGGTCGCTCGGCGCGACGGCAGGGCTCGTCGTGGCCTCGGGATTTGTGCTGGGCGCCCTTGGCTTGATGCCCCTCTACGAACGGCTGTCGTTGTGGTTCGTCCCGGCGCTGTATCTCGGTCTTGCCCTTGCCGCCGATCGCGCGGTGTTGTTGTTCCGCGACGAAGCCGCTGAACCCTGCGTGGATGAATCCAGCGATTGCCGTCGGGATTGCCGCCGCCGTGCTGGCTGTCTGTGCCGACGTCGTTGAACGCGGAATCTCACGATCTTCGCAGCCGTCGTCCCGCCGACAGCAATCACGCGACCGACGACCGAGCCGCCGTCGCATGGCTCATGGCGCAGCGCCAGGCTGGAGAGACGATCATCACCACGAAACATTCGCTGCCGGCGATCTGGTGGTACGGAGGCGCATCGCTTGCACAATCGGACGGCCGCTATTTCGCCGATGGCGGGCGGATTCTCTTCGCCGAGTATCACGAGGCACGGCGCATCTGCCGCGGGCGCGAGCCGGACAAGGTGCTCGATGGCCGTTCTCGCGTTCACGTCTATCTTGGCTTCGCAGACATGCCCCCAGGATTCGACGATCTTCTCCTCGAACGGGTGTCGAAGGTCGGCACGATCATCGCCGTACGGCACTTCGCCGGGAACAGCCGTGTCGCGATGGTCGATCAAGCGTTCAAAATGGGATCGAATTTTTTCTGGGAGGACGCGGGCAAGGACGGAGGGTGGCTGACGGGATGTGTGGCGGTCAACGCAGGACAGACGTGGTGATCGCGCACACGTGTTATGATTTTTCGTTGCATGCGCGCCCGTAGCTCAGTTGGATAGAGCGACTGGCTTCGAACCAGTAGGCCGCAGGTTCGAGTCCTGCCGGGCGCACCAGCCTTCGCTCGCGCCGAATCACCGCGCGAGCTATGGCTAGGCAGGCAACCCTCGCTCGTGAATGTGCACGAAGGTTGGCAAGCTTCAATGCGGTGTCAATGCGGCAATTGTCGATCGCAAATTGGCAATTCGAAAGCGCCCGTAGCTCAGCTGGATAGAGCGACAGCCTCCGGAGCTGTAGGCCACAGGTTCGAATCCTGTCGGGCGCACCATTATTGATCCGGGGGCCCCGGAAGGCGCGCTCCGCTTCGCGGGGCCCCAACGCCCCACTCGCTCCGCGCGCGCTCATTCACGATTCACGATCATGCAACAGCGGTAGATCATGCGACAACGGTAGCGCAGGGCTTTAGCCCTGCGGCGTCAGTTACAAATCCCGCGCGGGCACTTACAGTTCAGAAACTCGTCGGAATCTCGCCAAACAAAATCCTGCATTGTCGCCTGCTTGCGTGATGCCCACTTCCTGGCCGAATTCTTGCGGGGATCGATCGTCTCGATGAGACGGCTGTTTCTCGCGTTTGCGGTCGCGGTGATGTGTGCGTCGTGTCAAAAGTCGAAGCCGGCATCGCCTACGCAGCCGGATCCGCCGACACCGGCGCCACAGACGGAGAGCTGGACGCTGACGGGACAAGTCATCGACGCGCTCACCCAGCAACCGATTGGCGGCGTGCAGCTGCTGAATACGCAGACCAATGCGGCGGGGTTGTTCGAGCTGACCGGATCGGGCACGAGATCGGCGCAGCGGGTCACGCTCGCGGCTTCCGGATTTTTGACGCGTGAAACCACAATCAGCTCCGGCACGAACAACCCGATCATCGACTTGATTCCCACGAGCGTGAGCGCGATCTATCGGCAACTGGTCCGGAACGGCTTTGAAGCGCCCTCCGAGCTCGAACCCGTCAGACGTTGGACGGCCGCGCCCAAGTTCTACATCAATACGTCGATGCCCATCGGCATCAAGGTGGTCGAAGGCGATCTTCTTCGTATCGAGGAGGGGATCCGCTCGTCAGTGCCGTCATTCACGGGGGGGCAATTCCAGGTCGCGACGCTCGTGCGCGGCACCAATCCTCCCACCGAGCGTGGGTGGATCGTGGTCGGCTTCATCAACGACTCGACCGCCAACTTCTGCGGACGCGCGTATGTCGGCGCCGATCCTGGCGTCATCGAGTTCAACTACAACCGGTGCACGTGCGGAAGCGTTCGCGTGCGATCTGGCACGATCGCGCACGAAGTCGGGCACGCGCTCGGCTTCTGGCATACCGCCGACAGGGGCACGCTGATGTTTCCCGTGAGCTCGGGGTGCGGCGTCGCCGACGTTTCCCAGCCAGAGCGCGATGCGGCTCGCATCGCGTATGCGCGGCCGGTCATGAACACCGAGCCCGACAACGATCCCACCGGCGCCGCGTTTCTTCGCGCGGCGAAGCGCATTCACGACTAGACATAGACAGTCGACAGTCAGCAGTCGTTAGTCGGCAGTCACGGTCATCAGTCGTCGGTCAGCTGTCTTTGCTGTTATCGCCGATGTTCATCTGTTGCGAATTCTGAGATAGAATCGTGGTTTATTCACCGACCGTGTGGGCCGCTAGCTCAACTGGCAGAGCAGCAGACTCTTAATCTGCGGGTTCTCGGTTCGATTCCGAGGCGGCTCACCATACTGCTCGATTCAAAGCACTTAATCGATTTTTCTCGCTGCTCTGAAAGGGCGTGAGCGGCAGATCTGCGTTCGAGACCTTTCAGGGTGGTGAGGAGTTTGACGCTAACTTTGTTCGATGGGGAGGGTCTGATCACTCATGGCTTTGTTGGAGACGGCAATCCCAGTTCGGCAAATCGCTCCCGATAATCGAAGCGTGACATCTTTGCGCGCGACAGCGATGTGATTATGGTGAATGGTTCCGGGGGATCCACTCTTGGAGTAGTACCCAAGAGTGTAGTAGGTGCTCACTTCTCGAGCTATCCGCTTCAACGCTGCGTCAAAGTTATTTGAACTCAATACGGCGAAACACCAGTCTCCTCAGCAAGCGCGCGGAAGGGTTCAAGTCGCAACAGTTCAGCGATACTTGCAGAACGTAAAGATCGAATACCGAAACAGTGACAAACCGGAGGTGCTGCGCCGTCAGGCAAATTGAGCGGAAACCTTGAGAGAGAAGAGCGAAGCGTTCGTACATCCATTATACGAACGATCAGCCAGTTGACACCACGACTCAATGAGACTCAGAGTGCCCTCCATGTCGGAGGTGAAGGCGTTCGAGACTTTGGCGAAGAGCTTGGAGTCACGAGGGCGCTTGACTGAAGCCGACGTAGTGCGGCGATGTGCTGAAGACCCTTTAGCTGTATCACTCGTCCCGGAGAATCCGTCTTGGGATGATCCGCATCGTCTGATGGCGGCTGTTCAATTGCTCATCTTGCGTGGCATCGTTCCTGATTACCGAAATCAATCCGATTTTTGGGAAGCCTTCCGGATAACGCTCGAAGTCCATCGAAACTGGATTGCAGACTTCGTCCTCCATCAGGACATACAGACGAACGAACCACAGCGTTGCTTTTCGCTGCTTCCCATTTTCCTCACGGTAGCGCGGCTGAGCGGCAGGCCACTGGATCTCCTTGAGCTGGGGACAAGCGGCGGACTCAACCTCTTTTGGGATCAGTATCAATATCGTTATCGGAACGGCACATGGCTCGGACGCCGGTCGGAACTGGAGTTGACTGGTGACGAAGCACCTGATGCCCGCGTGCCTGCGGATCTGCTTCAGCAGCGAGTCGACGTCCGAAGTAGACGGGGAATCGATCTCAATCCTGTCGACGTGCGCTCTGAGGAAGGCGTTCGCTTGCTCGAATCATTCGTGCTCGGGGATCCTGCCAGGACTGCGCGGCTTCACCAGGCATCGGCGGTCGTTCGGCGGTGCCCCCCGGAATTATTCCGTGGGAACTATCTTGAGGTGTTGCCAGAGTTTCTCACAAGCCAGGATGGCAATGCGCTCACGGTGATATTCCAGACGATTTCGACAATCTATCTTCCACTGGACTCACGTCACCGATTGAACGGCATCATTGAGGACGCTGGCCGCAATAAGCGATTCGCATGGATTACGACACCGACTCCAGAGGAGCACGGACAGCGCCTCGGTGACTATCCGTTAGAACTGACCATGTGGCCATCCGGAGAAAAACGCATCGTTGCTCGAATGAGTAATTCTGGAGATTGGCTCCGCTGGATCGGATGGGAGTAGCTGGGCGCCGAAGCTGAAAAGCGAATGCGGCCCAACTGGCCATTCATCGTGTCGACGGGGATCTCCTGGCGTCCCCAGCCGACCCGAGTGCATAAGAGGACAGCCCCAAACCTGCTGAAAAGCATAAAGTCCTACGACGAATCGAACTCTCCGGGGCCCTTTTCTCCGCGGCAAGCCAACGACTGGGGAGACCCAGGACGATTGCGCTCAGGGTCGATCCCGATCGCATGAAGGAGCCTGCGCGCGATCGAGGCACCTTACAATGTCGCACATCACGATTGGTAATCTTGGACCACTGGCAACAGGTCTCACGCCTTGTCCACGACGCGTTATGAGCGACGTCGGCGCGTCGCCCGACGGCCAGCGGATCGCGTTCAGCCGCGTCGTGGGCGGAAACTGGGATATCTGGCTGATGGACCTAAAGGGAGCGATGAGTCGATTCACATCGAGCCTGGCCCTCGACTTCAGTCCAATCTGGTCGTCCGACGGTCGCCAGATTTTCTTCCAATGGAACAACGCCAACATCTACGCACGATCGGCCAACGACGGCGAGCCCGAGCAGCTACTGTTCAAAGGGGCGCCGGAGATGACATACCCATCGGACGTATCCCCGGACGGCCGCGTTCTCCTCTACACCCGGTCGACCACCAAGTCGACGGGGTCTTCGGTTGATCTCTGGTACCTGCCGCTGGCCGGCGACCACACGCCTCGCCCGTTCGTGCAGACGACGTTCGACGAACGCGACGGGCAGTTCTCTCGGGACGGCAAGTGGGTTGCCTACCAGTCGAATGAGTCCGGTCATAACGAGATCTATCTGCAGCCGTTTCCCGGCCCGGGTGACCGGATCCCGGTGTCGTCGGGCGGCGGCGAGCAAGTGCGATGGGGACACCGCAGTGCTGAACTGTTCTATGTTGCTGCCGATCAACGATTGACATCAGTGCCGATGACATTCGCGGCGAACGGAACCGTGGCCCTCGGCCGACCCGTCCCGCTGTTTCGAACCGAGTTCGAAAAGAACTTTGCGGCACGACAGCAATACGCAGTCTCGGCCGATGGTCAACGAGTCCTCGTCAACGCCCCGACTGACGCGATCGATCCGCCCGCGATTACCCTGATCCTCAACTGGAAGGGCAAGCCGTAGTGCGATGAGTTTTCCTATGCCGCGGCGCGAGCGGAGATCCCGGCTCTGGGGCCTGCCTGCAAGGGCCAAAGCAAGGCCGGTGTACGCAACTGACAACGGTGCGCTCACCGCCGGTATGCGGCGAGTCGGCCTTTCAGATCTGCGACCGTCTCCGCATGTCGGGCGTCCTGCGCCAGGTTCGTCGTTTCGCCGGAATCGCGTTCCATGTCGTAGAGCTGCACGCCATCCTGCCCCGCATTCCACTCGATGTAGCGCCATCGGTCGGTCCGCACCGCATAACCGTTTTGCGTCTGCGTGAACGCCGCGTCTTTGACCGACGCTGACGGTTTGTCGAGCATCGGCGCGAGGCTGACGCCGTCGAGCGGTCCGGTGGGCTTGATGCCGGCGAGCTCAGCAAGCGTCGGATACAAGTCGACGAGCTCGGCGAGGCCGCGCGCCGCCGCGCCCCTTGTCTTCGCGCGTGGGACTGCGATGATGAGCGGCACCCTCGCGCTCCGTTCGAACAGGCTCCGTTTCTGCCACAGACCGTGGTCGGCGAGGTGATATCCGTGATCGCTCGTAAAGACGACGATCGTACGTGTCGGCAAGACCCAGACGATCCAGCGCGTCGAGCACGTGACCAACCTGCGCATCCATGAAGGTGATCGACGCCCAATAGGCCTGAATGGACGCGCGGCGCTGGTCGTCGGTCATGACGTCCTGTTCTTTGAAGGAGCTTTGATAGGCCAGCGCCGGCCTCCGCGCCCGATCGTCGTCTGAGAGCCGCGGCAGCTCGATGGCTTTCATGGGGTAGAGATCGAAATACGATTTCGGCGCAACATACGGTGTGTGCGGCCGGTAGAACCCAACAGCCAGGAAGAAGGCTTGATTGTCTCGCTTGAAGCGCTCGAGCAGCCGCACGGCTTCATGCGCGGCGATGCCGTCGGTCTGCTCGGAATCCGGTCCTTCGTCGGCCAGCCAGCTGAGAGTCGCGCCGAACTGTCCCGGCAGGAGCGAGAAGATCTTGGGGTGACTCTCGCGATCGCGTCCGCGCGGATTGATAGTGAGATCCCACGATGGGTAATCATCGAGGCCAGCAGTGCCGATGTTGTTCGGGACGCCATAATGATAGAGCTTGCCGACCCGGGCCGCGACCCAGCCGTTCGTGCGAAATGCCTGCGGCAGCGTCACTGCACCGGGCAGCGTCTCGCGGAAGTGCGGCGACATGGGATTTTTCCCCGGATTCGCCACGACACCCGTGGCGTCGGGGCGTCGTCCCGTGAGAAGCGACGAACGGCTCGGGTTGCACAGCGGATATTGGCTGTAGGCGCGATCGAATCGCACTCCGCGCGCCGCCAGCCGGTCAATGTTCGGCGATCGAACCGTGCTGCCGTAGGCACCCAGGTCATTGTTCAGATCGTCTGCGATCAGAAACAGGACGTTCAGTCGCGGTGGCGGCGACTGCGCGTGGGCAAACATTGAGACGGCCAGGAGCAAAACGGCGAGAGAGGCCAGCAGTTTTCGAGACATCGCTTACCTCCACGGACCAACTACTGGTGATCGACGAGAACGGCGTAGATTACACGATCCAACCCGCAGCCGAAAAGTTATACAGCCGCCGAATTGGAAACGGTACGCGACGAGCGTGATTGTTCTGTCGGAAGGCGCCTCAGAAGACGATACGCAGACGTTGTGGAGTGCTGAGCGGGGCCCCGGCGCCCTCCACGAATTCGTCGGCGCCGACGTCGGTCGCGCCCGCTGGACGGGCGTGGCCATCCCAGTCGACTGCTGCGTTGGCGAGTGGCGTCACGATCCTATTCAAGATGGCGGACGCGGTCGGCCTGAGGTGCAAATCACCCACCGCGGTGTTGACAAAGAGCGTCGCCGTTGCGGTGGTATGGTTGCCCGAGACCGATCCACCTGCACCATCTCGTGCCTGCACCCGTCCATCCAGCACGTTGTTCGCTATCACGACGCCCGTTGTGTGGGGAAAGCGGTACTCGATCGGGCTGGGGTATGTGCCTGAGATGAAGATGGAGTTGTGCAGAACCTGCGTGTTTGGCGAGTCGCCAACGTAAATGGCCGAATCGCCGTTGCCACTCCGATAGATGAAGTTGTTCCTGATGAGGCCGCCCGAGTGGTCGTTCGGTGTTCTCTCGATCAGCCCCAGTGCTATCTCGCGCTGGCAGTCGATGAACGTGTTTCCGTCAACCAGGGTATTGGTAGAGTGGTTCCACATCAAGATCGCCGGACCCGCGAGCTGCCCTTGAGGCGCGCGAATGTTGCGAAACAGGTTGTGGCGGATGATCCAGTTGTCGCCGGTGTGAACGTCCACGCCGTTCGTATAGTCATCACGGCTGGTCGTGTCGTACTCGAACACGGAGTACTCGACGATGCCATTGTCGACGCCGCCGCCAGCTCCATCGGGGCTCGACTTCAAGAGCTGCTGCCCCGCGTTGACCAGCCGGACGTTATGGATGAGCGGCGATTGCGCGCCCGCATTCAGCATGATCGGGTGATAGTACACGTCGCGGATCGTCAGATGCGCGATCGTCACGCCCTGCACGTTGCCGCCCACCCAAATGCCGAACGGCACGCCGCCGTCGGTCGCACCGTTCATGCCTTTGCCAACCAGCACGACGTCATCGCGTCTGCCGGTCGCTCCCCGGATGCCGACGTTGGTGAAGCTGCCGTTGATGTACAGCGTTGTCGAGAGGTTGTACGTGCCCGGGCCGATCACAATTGTCGTGTTCGACGCGATTCCCGCAACCGCGTTCTGGAGTTGCGCCACCGTGCTTACTTGGATGATCTGGCCAGACGGCGCGGGCAACGGAGCTGGCGGCACGGCCGGACCGCCCGTGGCCACGCCCGGATGCAGTAAGAGCGCGGCCACAAGCGCGGTGACGCATGTCGTCAAACATCGAGGCATCTGAGGTCTTGGCGGAGGCACTTGGAAGCAAGGCCACTGCCACGGGCCGACGCAGTTTTACTGCGTCCCGGCTCCGCTCGCGAAACTCAGATCTGTATTCCGTCTCACAATTTTCGCCGGGATCTCGGGTTGAATCGCCGCGCCATCCGCGAGTATCCTGAAGTCGCCCCCACCCCGCACGCTCCCCCGGAAAGTTCCCAATGAGAATGAAGATGTACGTGTGGGCAACAGCAATCACACTCTCCTTGGCGTCTGGCATCGGTCCGGTCCACACCGTGAGTGCCCTGCCAGCGGGATGGCCAAACCAGATCGAGCTCGGGATGTCCGATGCCCCTGGAGGCGCCGCGGCCATGAGAGCGACGGCGCCATTCGCGTTCCGTTATCAGTACCTGGCTGGCGGCGTGAACACCGGTTCGGGCTGGGCAACGTGGAATAGCAATGGCGACTTCCCGCGCTACTACATCGAAGACTCGGTCGCGAACGGAATCATCCCGGTCTTCACGTATTACCAGATGGTGCAATCGTCACCGGGCGGAGGCTCTGAGAGCGATGCGGTCTTCAACAACCTCAACAACACCGCCACGATGACAGCGTACTACAACGACCTGAAGCTCTTCTTGCGGAAGGCTGGTGCCTTTCCCGGAAGAATGGTCGTCTTGCACGTCGAGCCCGACCTCTGGGGATTCATCCAGAACCGCTTCGGCGACAATGCGACAACTGTCTCCGCGCGGGTCACGGAAACCGCGCTGCCCGAGCTCGCCGGGCTCCCCAGTAACGTCTTGGGATTCGCTCGCGCCGTGCTCAGACTGCGGGACACCTACGCACCGAACGTCGTCATCGGCTATCACATCAGTGTGTGGGGCACGGGCAACGACATCATCCTGTCGAATCCCCCTGACGCGACGGTCGACGCGCTTGGGTCGCGCGCGGCCGCTTTCTACAGCTCGCTCGCCGCCAACTTCGATATCGCTTTTGCTGAGTTCAGCGACCGCGACGCCGCGTTCTACCAACATGTGTACGGCGACGGTGGGCAGCGCTGGATGGACGCCGAGGACTTCCGTCGCCTGGCGCGCTTTCTGGGCCGCGTCTCATCGACGACCAGCAAGCGCATCGTGATGTGGCAGATTCCGCTTGGCAACACGAAGATGCGTGCGGTCAACAATACGTGGGCCCATTATCAGGACAATCGCCCCGAGTGGTTCCTCGACGAGCCATCGCGCAGTCGCCTCCACACCTACCGCGATGCCGGCATCGTCGCCTGGCTTTTTGGCGGCGGCGCTGGTGGGACGACATGCGCGTGCAACGCGGCCAACGACGGTGTGACAAATCCGGCGCCAATCTCGGGCAACAGTATGGCGTCGGAGTCCGCACCGGCGGGAACGCCTCCATCCGAAGTGATGCGGGGAAGTACGCGGACGCTCGTGACGCCACATGCCGCAGACGATGATGGTGGATTCTTCCGCTGGAGGGCGTGGCGTTACTACCAGGACGGCGCGGTGCCGCTCAGCAGCGGCAACACGGGTCCCGACACGCCCACAGGTCTCCGCATCATCCAGTAAATTCCGCCGCACTGCGCGGACACGCGGAACATCTGCCATGACGGATTCCGCTTTTGGTGAGCACAAGGCCAAGACTGAAATTATCAGGCTTGCCAGTGCCGCGCAGATGAGGCACGTCGTGGCATGCTGGACGTCTTACGTGCCCGGCGTTCGGTGGCACCGCTTTTGCGGCCACGTCCCGAAACCAGTGAGGCACGAATGACGCATCGATTGTTCTTTTGTGCGGCCGCCTTTGCAGCGGGGAGTCTGCTCGTTCTCTCTCACGATGCAGCAGCGCAGATCATCCACACCCCGCACGACCATGTGCCGAACTTCGCCGCGAACCCGACGATCCGGAGCGCAGCCAACGGCGCCTGGTCGTCCCCATTCACGTGGATCCCTGCGAGACTGCCCGCGCCCGCCGACATCGTCAGCGTCGCCCACACCGTCACCTACGACAGCACGACCGGCGACGCCAACGTCATTGGCATTGAGGCCGACGGCGTTCTGCGATTCTCGATCGGTCAGACCACTCGACTTCGCGTAGGCACGCTGCTTGTTTTGCCGAACGGCACGCTGGAGATAGGCACGGCATCGGGTCCCGTCGCCGCCTCTGCAACTGCTGAGATCATCATCAAAGACAATGCACTCAACACGGCGACCGATCCGGATCAATACGGCACCGGACTACTGTCCGTCGATGGCACGGTGACGATCCACGGGGCCGTGAAGACCTCCACGTTTGTGCGCGCCGCCAGTGAGCCTCGGGCCGGCCATACGACCATTTCTCTGGCGCAGCCCGTCGCCGACTGGCGCGTCGGCGATCGCATCGTTCTGCCCGATACGCGCCAGGTGCCCGCAGAACATTGGTTCAATCCCGGGTACGCCCTGCAGATCGAACAGCGGACCATTCAGAACATCAGCCCCGACGGGAAACTGATCACGGTCTCCTCTCCGCTCAGCTTCGATCATCGAGGTGCGAGAGATGCAGACGGCACCCCCACCGTGCTGAGCGGTTCCATTGCGCTCCTGCCGCACGTAGGGAACCTGACGCGAAACATCATCATCCGCTCGGAGAACCCCTCAGGCACCAGAGGCCATACGTTGTACACCCATCGCTCCAAGGTGGCCATCTCCTACGCGCAGTTTCAGGATCTTGGCCGCACGCGCGCAACGTCGCTCAATGGCAGCACCAACCACATCGGGCGGTATCCTCTGCACATCCATCAGCTCTGGGGTCCGACGAATCCCGCGAACGTCGGGTACCAATTCGTGGTCCTCGGCAACGCCGTGAACGACAGCCTCAAATGGCCGATCGCCGTGCATGGGAGCCACTACGGACTCATCAAGCAGAACGTCGTGTTTGGCGGCTCTCAACTGACGGGCGCCGGGATTGCCGTGGAGGACGGCACTGAAACCGAGAACGTCTTCGAGGAAAACTTCGTGGTCTACATTCGCGGCGATATCAATCCGCGAGAGAGCGGGCCCAGTACTACCGACGGCACGACACCGGGATCAGCGGCCGAGTGCTTCTGGGCCGCGGGCTTCAACAATCGCTTCATCAACAACGTCGCCGCAAGCTGCCGTAACGCGGTGCAACAGATCGTGTCGGGTCCCGGGTGGAAGTTTATCGTGCCGGCGGCGCCGTACACCGCGCGCAACCCTCGATTCCGCGGCGCGGACATGACTGACACCAGCCAAACGGTTGCCGTCACGCCGCAGCACCAGCCAATCCTCGAGTTTCGCGCGAATGAAGTCTACGGCCTGGCGGCTGACGGGCTCACGGCCTGGGAGCTCGGAACCGACGGGTACGTCGTTCCCACCGGGATTGCGGAAAGCCTCGTAAAGGACTTCCGCGTGTGGCATACCTACGAAGGAGCGATCTACAACTACCCCGCTCACCGGATGATCGCAGACGGCCTCGTCTACCGCGTCGATCCCGCCGCCACTCTTTATTGGCCTGCGGCCTTTCAGTGCGGCGACTACAGGAACGTCGACATCACGATTCGAGGTGGAAGTGTCCACGCCGGAAGCATATTCGGCGGCTGCATCGACCCTCTCGGCACCTTTCGAATCGAAAACGTAAATGCCGTCACCTGGGGGCATGCCTTCTCGTTCGAGACTCCGGCCACGCCCGGCACCGGCGCCGACCGTCCTCCGTCTGGGGTGACGATGATCCTGCGCAACAACCTCGTTCGCGCGTGGCCTGGTCGATCGCTGCAGACGATTGAGATGAACCACACGATGTCGAGAGGGAACAGCCAGCCGAATGACAAGTACGAAATCTTCGTGTACGACTACCAGGGACAACCGAACGTCAACTTCCGGGTCTATTTCCATGAGCAGGCGACGCAGAATCTCTACGGCGGTCTTGCGCCCTGCAGCAACGTGACGACACGGCCCGAGATCGACGGCATCACGTGCCCGATGGGCAACCAAACCCAAGCACCGTCAACGCCAAAGCGCCTGCGGGTCGTCTTCTAGGTCCCTATTAGTCGGCTCGCTGGGAACCACCGGGCTGGCTCATCGACTCGAGTTGAGCAGTATCATCGGCAATGCCCTCCGATGTCTCTGGCGTATCCGCCGAATTGGAAACGGAGTTCGGCGGGATCGACATCTATCTGTTTGATCAACTCCTACGCGGTCGATTCGACCGTCGTCAGCGTGTGGTCGACGCCGGCTGCGGTGCCGGCCGCAATCTTCCGTATTTCCTTCGACGCGGGTTCGATGTTCGGGCGGTGGATGCCGATGCCATGGCGATTCGCTCGGTGCGTCAACTCACAGCCTCGCTGAATCCGGCCCTGCCACTCAGCCAGATTCATTGCGGGCCGCTCGATTCCCTCCCGTGGGAGGATGGCTCGGCGGACGCGGTCATCTGCAGTGCCGTTCTGCATTTCGCGCCGGATGAGCGGGAGTTCGCGGCGATGCTCACGGAGATGTGGCGCATTTTGGCGCCTGGTGGGCTGTTTTTCGCTCGTCTGGCGACGAGTATCGGCCTCGAGCGTCACCTCTCGTCTGCCACCGGTCGCGTGCGCCTGCCGGACGGTTCCGAACGCTTCGTCGTCGACGAGCAGACGATTCTGGCCTGGACGGCCACGCTCGGTGGGACGCTGGCCGATCCGCTCAAGACAACAAACGTGCAGAACCGGCGATGTATGACGACCTGGGTAATTGAGAAGTAATCGTCGGCCTGCCGGTCCCTTAAATTACCGCCTACGCCACCCGAGAAGAAGTAACCTACTGTAGTGGGCCCGCTGACGACGGCTGGTGGGCCCTTCGATTCCCATGTCACATTCACTTTCGAGCGACCCTCACGCCTGGCTGCGAACGTTCTTCGCCGTGCTCAAGCAGCAGCCGGGGTTCGGCCATCTCTCGCCGTCCCATCAATTTGCCAGACTGTGCGTGGCCATCGAGCCCGAACACCCTCGACACGCAGCCTCGTTGCGCGAGTGGTCACCAGCCGCACAGGACGATCTCCTGAAATGGCTGACCGACGTGACCAATGAGCACACGCCGGTGAGCGAGTACGAGATGTGGCGCGTCCGCAAGGACGGTCGTGAGCTTCGGTGCATATCCGTCTACACGCCCATTGGCATCGACGTGCGAGTGATGGAAGGCGCCGATTTTCGGCGGACGCAGGTCGAAAAGTTCGCCCACGAAGCCGAGGCGCTTGCCCAAGCGTGGCGCGCGAAGCTGCTTCAAGTTGGATGGAATGCGTAAGCGCGTCGGTTAACTGCCCTTGAACACAGCCCCACGTTTACGTAATTCTCTGCGAAGAATCGATCGATGGCACCGTCTCTCATCGGAGCAATAACAGCCGACGGAAAAGTTCGTCTGACGTGACAGAGCCGCCAGGGTATCCAAGACATGCGACGCGTCTGGTCGCTTCAATTCTGCGCGGAACCGCCTCTCGAACGTACTCCAGCCAGCGCCGTCTTTGGAAACACTGGCGTTGCGCAGCAACGCGGCACTCGGAGCCAGAATTGGCAGCCACACGTCGTACCAGTCTTGCGTTGCGTACTGCGATTTGCGTACGCCTCGAGGTGGACGCCGCACGGTACCGAGTCGAAGCCCCTCGCCGCGTCGTCGCCGGCTGCCCAGTTGAACAATGCTGATGCCCATCTTCATCGCCTGGTTCGTTTTCAGTCGTTCTCGCCGATCAGAACCTTCCGCGCCTGCAGCAATTCGCGACGACGACTTTCGTCAATTTGTGGATAGCTCAGACGCAGCCTCTTCATCCGGTGTTGGATGATCTCCAACACGGCAACGCGCGTGAACCACTTGTTGTCGGCGGGAATGATGTACCACGGCGCGTATTCGGTGCTGGTGTGGGTGAAGACGTCCTCGTATGCCTTCATGTACTCGGACCAGTGTGTCCGCTCCTTGGCATCGTTGATCGAGAACTTCCAGTTTTTCTCGGGGAGATCGATGCGCGCCAGGAAACGTTTCTTCTGCTCCGCCTTTGACACGTTCAGGAAAAACTTGATCGGGATGGTGCCGTTGTCTACCAAATACCGCTCGAAGTCATTGATCTGTTCGAAGCGTTCCTTCCAGATGCGTTTCGTCTTGTGCTCTTCGGGCAATTGTTGCGCCTGCAAAATCTCCGGATGGACCCGGGCGACGAGCACCTCCTCGTAGTACGAGCGATTGTGGATGCCAATCCGGCCGCGTTCGGGAAGCGCTTTAGACGAGCGCCACAGATACCCGTGATCGCGCTCCTCGGTCGAAGGGGCCTTGAAGCTGAATACCTGGCACCCCTGCGGGTTGACCCCCGACATCACGTGTTTGATGGTGCCATCCTTGCCCGCCGCGTCCATCGCCTGGAAGATGAGCAGAATGGCGTAAGCATCCTGTGCGTACAGCATGTCCTGCTGGGCTGCGAGCTTCTTGACGCCCGCTTCCAGCAGTGCCTGTGCGTCTTTCTTCTCGATGTGTGCGGTCCAGTCGGTCCGGCACTTCTTCAGCGAAATCTTTCGACCCGGAGTGGCAGTCAGCTTCTCGATGAATTTGCGTGTCTTCTTCATCACGACCTCACTGTGACGTGGTGACCCCGATTGGCCCCGCTACGACGTTCAGCAGCAGAGGTATCGTAGACCAGGTTCTTGTGCAGTTTCAGTCGATGGATGACACGACACCGTGAACGGCGTCGGCGTTGGGTGTCTAGATGGATGAAATCAGGAGGCGCCGCCTACTCAACATCCACTTCGACCCACCCGTTTCGGCGAAGTGAGCCCTTGAGCGTATCGATGCGGTTGATGAGACCGACGATATCGGGATGTCGCTCGCGCATCATGTAGGGTCGCGGCCCCTCGGGGTCGTCGTCAACGACGAGGTAAAAGCCGTCTGAGAATTCGAAGACCAGGCACCAGAGATCGAAGCGCCCGGGCGTGGAGAACCGCCAGAGTATCAAGCCGTCCGCAATCAGGCTGGAGAACTCGTCTCCGGGAGCCCGAGAACTCCTGTTCATTTCTTCCACAGAATGGTCCGAGCCTCATGCAAGGCAAACCCGATGCCCACGTCGCATCGCACGTCTGCTGCGGATGGTGCCGTTTCATTGGCGATTTTCAGCGTACGAAATTGGGAGGATTTACGGCGTGGACATTTGTCTGCCGATGAGGAGACTTCGGTGCAGAACTGGTATCTGTCGAGTGTCTGATCCTAGTGTTACGCGCTCGACGTTCGCGGACAGATGTTCCGGGGCGCGGCGCGCCCGGCTGGCACGGCGCGACTGCGATGGTCAGAAGGCATACTCGAAGCCGATGAGGGGCGTCACCTTATCGCGCAAGCCGCGCTCGTCGAGCTTGAACAGCACGTTGAAGTCGATGAGCAGACGATCGAGAGGGCTGACCTTCAGGCCGGCCGCACCACTCAGGTTGTTCATCGAGTCGCGCGCGAACACGATGTTGGGAAACGTCGACCGGCCGTCGAGGGCGTGAAACGTATCGCGATGAAGCCGCTCGGCGTTGATGACGTAGACGCCCAGCAGGTCGAACGCGAGCGTCACGCGCGAGTTCACGCTCAGGTCCGCGCCGGCCGCATAGCCAACCTGATCAGGAAAGTCTGCCGTCTCGCCGCTCGCCGGGTTGCCGGCCAGCACGCTCGAGCCGTTCCACTTGTAGCCGATGTTCGCGTGCGGCGACACACGCTGGAATGTGCCAGACCAGATGGCGAACGGCTGGAGACCGGCGGTGCCGCTCCCGAGCAGGTTCATCTCATCGCCGGTCGGAATCCGCACGTCGAGTCCAACAGCCACGCCCGTCGACGCCTCCTTGTGCAACGTGTGCTTCATGCGCACGGTGATGTCGCCGATCCCCGACGCGCTGCCCACGGCGGTAAAGAGCCGCCGGGCACCAACCTCGCCGTCCGACTGCCGGAAGAAGTGCGTCAGCGGATCGGTCGTCCCCAGTCGGTGGATTGTGGCGTCGGACACGACTTTTATGGTGTTGCTCACAATCGGTACCGCGAGTGAAATATCGAAGCGATCGGTGATGCCGACGGTGAAAAACGTGGTTGACTGAGCCACGCTCGCATCGATCGCGTTTATCGTGGTCACGACGTCCTCGCGCCCGCCAAGAAGCGCCGCGTTGTCGTGCGTGAATACCGCCGGAACGCGTTGCAGATCGAGCCCCTCGACCGTATCGAAGGTAAAGCGCTGGAACGCGAAGCCGAGCGAGATACGGCGGGCGCCGATGGTGTCGGCGCGCTCGGCGAGAATCGGTCCAAAGCTCTGCGTCGTCCGCTGAAACACGCCGAGGCTGGCATCGAACTGATAGGTGAAGCCCGAGGCCGGCGATGGCAGCGGCACGCTGACGAGCTGGCCAACCAGTGCAGTGCTGAACTGGCTGAAATTGAACTGGAAGTCGCTGATGAAGTGCGCGCGATGCGCCTGCTCGCCGGGCAACGTGGCCAGGCTGTCGAGCACGAGGCCTTCAGGCCCATAGAGATCGGTGAAGATCGTGGCCAGGCTCCTCACCGGCGACGCCAGGTTATAGGGTTCCTGCGCACGCGCCTTGGGCGCACAGACGGCGATACACACGAGTATTCCAGCGATCCGACGGACCATGCGCTCTCCTTCGCGTCAGCGGATGTCGACGACCTTCCAGCCGGCACTCGTCCGTGCAAGAGTCATGGTCTGTCGGCTCTCGCTCGTTTGCTGCCGCCCACCAGCCTGAATGGTATCCCGGCGGCGCAACACGACCGAAGCCTCGTCGCCACGCCGGTCGATGGACAGTATCGTGAGGTCCACGCGCTGCGACGTCACTGCGCGAAATCCATCCTGCAGCCGCCGCTCTTCCTCACGTGAAAGATTCGGTTTGATCGATCGGAACAGCGCGAGGTCCTTGCCCTCGATCGCGCGGGCATAGGTCGCCGTCACCTGGCGAATCGCGGCGTCATCCTCTTCGGGAGATGGCGAGGTCTGAGCACGCTCGCGAGGCTTGGCGGTATCGATCGCGGGGGGACTCGGCGCCGGTTTCACCGGAACGATCGGTTCGGGCGGCGAAGCTGGAGGGTTGACACTGCCCGTCGTCGGCGCGGCCGGTGGAGACACAGGCGGCGGAGCCTGTACCGGAGGCGTATCGCCGCGCGGCGGGGCCTGCTGCGCCGTTGATGCCGGTGGCGGCGGCAGCGGCACGGGCGGCGCAGCGCCTTGCGAGCGTGCCGGCGGCGTCGCCCGAGTCTCCCGTTCGACGGCTGCCGGCCGGCCGCCACGAGCGTCACGTTGTGGCTCCGGCGCGCGAGACAGCTCGGCCAGGCGCGTCGCAACCTCGGCAACGCTGGGCGCGCTCGCGTCGATCTCCCGCGCTCGGTCGAGCGCCTGGGCGGCACCGCGCACATCGCCCGATGAGATCCGCCGCCGCGCCTCGGCGATCTCGTCGTCGAATCGCGCCAGCGTCGTCGATGCTTCATCGCGAATCTTCGCTGCCTCTGCGTGCGTGGCATCGATCGCGAGGACTTGTCTCGCGTACGCGAGCGCCGCCCGGTAGTTCCGAGCCTCGAGGCTCGCAGTGGCCAGCGCAAGCCGGCTTGCAATGGCCGGATCTGACGCCACCGCCACACGCGCCGAATCTGGTGGCACCACAGGTACGTTGCGCCACACCGAATACAGACCAACTCCCACAACGCCTGCGAGTGCCGCTCCGGCGCCGATGCGCCACACCAGCGAACTGCGGCTCGTCGGACTTGCACGGCGCGACGAGCCAGTATTCGATGCCGCAGGAAGTGCGAAGCGGCTGGACATCGCGTCAACGGCGTGCGACTGACCCGACTCGAGGTCGCGCTTGACGCGCTTCAGGTCGGCGCGCAGATCTGCCGACGACTGATACCTCAGTTCTCTGTCCTTCTCGAGGCAGTTGTTGATCACTTCCTGCAGCCGGATCGGCAGCTCGGGATTCAGTACCACCGGCGCCAACGGGGCCCGGTTGAGGATCGAGGCGAGAATCACCGCAGACGTCTTGCCGGGAAATGGGTGGTGGCCGGTTGCGCACTCATACATCAGGACACCAAGCGAGAACAGGTCGGTGCGGGCGTCCAGCTCTTCGCCGGTGGCCTGCTCGGGCGACATGTACGCCACAGTCCCGAGCGTGACACCGGCGACGGTGTCGGCACCGTCGCGGGTGGTCCCTGATGCCGCGTCTAACGACACCAGCTTTGCGAGCCCGAAGTCGAGGATCTTCACGTGACCCCGTTCGGTCAGGAAGATATTCCCCGGTTTGATATCGCGGTGGATGATCCCTTCCGAATGTGCGGCGTGGAGGGCGTCGGCGGTCTCGATGCCGATATCGACCAGATGGTGAATCTTCAGTGCCCCCGAGGAGAGGCAGTCTCGCAGCGACCGCCCCTCAATCAGCTCCATCACGATGAACGGGTGTCCCTCGTGCTCGCCGATGTCGTAAATCGTACAGATATTGGCGTGGTTCAGCGACGACGCCGCTCGGGCTTCGTCGCGAAGGCGCTGCACGGCTTGAGGATCGTGCGCAAAGTCGTCGGAAACGAACTTGAGGGCAACCGAGCGTCCCAGCCGGACGTCCTCGGCGCGGTAGACGACCCCCATCCCACCCGACCCGAGCTGGCCGATCACCCGGTAATGCGAAATCGTTTGCCCGATCATGTCTGTTCGGTACGCCGGACTCGAACCGGTCGATCATACTCCCTCTCTCGGGGCCATCGACCGCTCAGCTCAACGTCTTGCTCAAATAGAATCGGCAATGTCCGGGCGGCACGCATCAACCGCTCGCCGATTCGCTGAAGGCGGTATGCCGGCGAGATCCACAGCATTCTGGCTCGATGGACGGAAGTTTAGCAGGGTGCCTGCCCGTCGGCCCACTCCGAAAGAGCTTACCGAAAAGTTGACGTCTCCCTTAATCACCACTTCATCGAGTCCCTGCTAGAAATCAACGTGTGCAGGTTGTCGATCGGCCGTTGCCGGAACTCGAGCTCCTTACTGAACGATTGACAGCCGTCCTCCTCGAGCCCCGATCGATCGAGATCGTTCGTCGCACGCCGCAGCTGACAGGCTCGTTTCCAAAAGAGGTGGTGCACTGCCGTCTTCATGACGGGCGAGAGGTGAAGCTGTTCTGCAAGTACTCTGCTCCCCGATTCGAAGCATTCGGCCATCGGCGAGGCGTCGCCTACGAAGCGACGATCTACGAACGAGTGCTCGCCGTCTCTGGGCTCTCAGCGCTGACGGTCGCGGGGTGGTTCCACAACCAAGAAACCCGCGAAGCGTGGCTGATACTCCCGTATCTCGAGGATGGCTCTCGGACGACCGACAGGTGGAGTGAGATCGATATGGCTGCCCGCTGGCTCGGCGACTTTCATCGGCTCCACGAAGGCGCCGAAAGAGACGAGCGGTTCGCGTTCCTCATTCGATACGACCGCGCGTACTACGAAGGATGGGCCTCGCGAACAACGGCATTTTCGGTGCATCTGCACGACGCATGTCCCTGGCTGCAAAGGCTCTGTGGCGCTTTCTCGTCCATGGTCACGCAGTTGATCGCATCGCCGCAGACCGTGGTGCACGGCGAGTACACCGTGCACAACGTCATGATGAGAGGAGCCGACGTCTATCCAATCGACTGGGAGTCGGCGGCAGTCGGTTTCGGCGAAGTGGATCTCGTGTGCCTGCTCGACAATTGCACCGACGATGTCATCGAAAAGTGCACGCAGGCGTACGCGCGTGCACGGTGGCCGGGCGGCGAGCCGATCGACCTCTCCAGCCGGCTCCTTTCGGCTGAGCTGTACCTGCATCTGCGCTGGCTCGGAGAGAAACCCGCGGACATGGCTACCGTAGATGGACAGCGGCGGCTCGGTCGCCTGCGGGCCATCGCTCACGAACTGGACATCGCTGGGGCGCGCTCGTGACCTCACCAATCGCACGTGTCGATGGAAAATTCCTGCGCGTCGGCGGCAACCGTCTCCTCATCAAGGGCGTGACTTACGGCACGTTCGCGCCCGACGAGCGTGGCGTTCAGTTTCCTGCTCGCGACCGTGTTGCCGCAGACTTTGCCGCAATGGAGCGTCACGGGATCAACCTGGTGCGCACCTACACGCTCCCGGATGAGGCGCTGCTGGACGAGGCGGCTCGGCATCATCTTTGGGTCATGGCGGGGGTGTGTTGGACTCAGCACGTCGCCTTTCTCGCCAATCGACGGGCGCGTCGCGACGTTCGGCGCCACGTCGCTTCGCAGATCGCCCGGCTTGCCAATCACCCGGCCCTGCTTCTCCTCGCGCTTGGAAATGAGATTCCCGCCGCTATTGTCCGCTGGCACGGCCGGTCGGCCACAGAGCGGTTCCTCGAAGACCTGTATCACGATGCCAAATTCGTCGCGCCGGACAGGCTGCTTACGTACGTCAACTATCCGCCCACCGAATATCTCGATCTCCCGTTTCTCGACGTGGTCGCCTTCAACGTCTACCTGCATCGCGAAGCTGAGCTTCGTGCCTACATCGCGCGGCTTCATCACATCGCCGGCGGCAAACCATTATTGATGGCCGAGCAGGGCGCCGACAGCCATCGCCACGGTCAGGCGCAACAGTCCGAGCTGACCGCGATGCAGATCGGCGCCGCGTTTCGCGAAGGCGCGTGCGGGGCGATTGCGTTCGCCTGGACCGATGACTGGTGGCGCGGCGGGTTCCAGGTTGAGGATTGGGCGTTCGGGCTGGTCGACGCCCAGCGTCGGCCGAAGCTCGCGCTCAGCGGCGTGGAGACGTCGTTCAGCGCCGCCCCCTTCGGCACCGCCGAGCGAACCACGTGGCCGAGGGTCTCCGTGGTCGTGTGCGCATTCAACGCCGCCTCGACGATCGATGAGTGCCTCGTATCGCTCGAACGACAGACCTATCCCGACTACGAGATCATCGTCGTCGACGACGGCTCACGCGACCTGACAACTGAGATCGCACGGAAGCACGCTCGTGTGATCGTCATCGAGGCCGCGCACGGAGGGCTGAGCGCCGCACGGAACGTCGGACTGCACCATAGCAGCGGCGCGGTTGTGGCCTATACAGATGCCGACGTCCGCGTCGACGAGGACTGGCTCGTGTATCTCGTCCAGCCCCTGATCGATTCCGATGTCGTCGGTTCGGGCGGTCCGAATATCGTGCCGCCGGACGATCCGTGGATGGCCCAGTGCGTGGCGCGCTCCCCAGGTGCCCCCACTCATGTGCTCATTGACGATCGCACCGCCGAACACGTGCCGGGCTGTAACATGGCCTTCCGGCGCGAGACCCTGCTCGAGATCGGCGGGTTCAACGCCATCTACACGCGCGCCGGCGATGACGTCGACCTGTGCTGGCGGCTCCAGTCGCGCGGCTGGAAAATCGGATTTGCGCCTGCCGCGTTCGTCTGGCATCACCACCGGAATTCATTCCGCGACTACTGGCGCCAGCAGGTGGGCTATGGCGAGGGCGAGCAGTGGCTGCGGCCGCATCACCCCGATCGCTTCGAGAATGGGCGCGCGGTCTGGCGCGGCCACATCTATAGTCCGCTTCCCATCGACCGTGCGCTGTCGCGCGCCAGGGTCAACACCGGATCGTGGGGAACGGCCTTGTTCCCCTCCGTCTACAGACGCGATCCCTATCCATTCGCGTTCATGCCGCACCGCGTCGCCTGGAAAGTTGCGACCACGTCGCTCATGACGCTTGGCGCGCTCTTGTTGCGAGGCTCGCACGCTGAAGCGGGTCTTTTGTTCCTCTGCGTCGGCGCCCTCGGCCTCGCCGCCACCCTCGCGCAATGTGTGCAGTTCGCGGTCCGCTCGGATATCGCACCCCAGCCTCGAATTGGCCGACTCCCGCTGACTGTGAGTCGCTTGATATATCGCACAACCATAGCGATGCTCCACTTCGTGCAGCCCTTTGCCCAGGCGGCCGGGCGTCTTCGCGGCCTTTTCATAGACGTGAATCCGCCGAACGTCGAGCGTGCGATCGCTCGAACCATCCGTCCGAATCTGTGGAACTTCGCCAGTACTCTACTGTTCGCGGCCGGTCTCGACGACGTACGACGGTTCTGGGGAGAGACTGGAACGGAAAGCCAGGCGTTGCTGACGACCTTGCACGAGCGGTTGCGGGCGTCGCGTGCGGCGCGAGCGATCGTGATCGATGACGGCTGGCAGACGCATCGGGACATCAGCGTACGGGTGAGCGCCTGGAGTTGGATCGACGTGCGCGTCCTTCTCGAGAACCATGGCTCCGGCAAGCGGCTGGCAAGGGTGGGCATGAGGCTACGGTTCACACCAGCGGCGCTGGCGACGATCGCGCTCTCGTACGTGATGCTCGTTGCCGGCCTGGCAGCCGATATCAGGCTCGGCGCCGCCTGGTTCTACGCACTCGCTGTCGCGGGCATTCTGTTCGGAGCGGGCTGGCTGTGGCGAGCCGCTGAAAGTCTGGTCGGAGTACAGCGCGCTGTCCTGGAGGCCGCAACGGCGTGCCATCTTCAACCGATGGTGTCCACCCGCATCCGCTCGCGGACGCCCAACAGCCGAGCGCGTGGGATCGATGTCGACAACGAATCTTTCGTGCGCTGGCAGATATAAGATTCAGTCGAACACCGCAACGGTCGCACGCACCACCATCGTGGAGCCTACAATGATCGCCAAATCTCTTTTCCGCAGCCTCATTGTCCTGTGTGTGGCCAGCACACCGGCACTCTTGGCATTTCAGGCCTCGCAGGCGCCGCCAGGGGTTCAGCGCCACCCGCTCGATCCGCTGAGCGCCGATGAGATCAATGCCGCAGCCAAGGTACTCCGCGCTTCGCCGGATTGCCCGTCAGACGCGCTGTTTGCCACGATTGTGCTGAAGGAGCCTGCCAAGAGCGATGTTCTCCGCTACACGGCGGGCACCACGATCGCGCGGCAGGCGTTCGCCGTACTTCTCGACCGCCGGCGCAACCGCACGTTCGAGGCTGTCGTGGATCTCAACACGTCTCGCCTCGTCACGTGGATTGAGGTGAAAGGCGTTCAGCCGGTCGTGCTCGAGGCCGAGTACGACACGTTCGTAAATGTCGTGAAGGGAGACGCACGCTGGCAGCAGGCGATGCGCCAGCGCGGCATCGACGAGTTCGACGACGTTCAGGTTGATTTTTGGGCTGTGGGCCAGGTCGCACCGCGGTATCAGACACGACGCCTCCTTCGTGCCGTCTCCTACTTCAAGGGAAACGGGGCCAATTTCTACAGCAGGCCGATTGAGGGCGTGGGCGTACTGGTGGACATGAACGCGGAGAGAGTCGTGGAGTTCATCGACACCGGGACCGTGCCACTTCCGCGCGATCCAGGAGCTTGATGAGAAGTCCACAGGGACGCGAACGGCGCCAAAGGCGCTCACCATCGCACAGCCCGATGGTCCCAGCTTCGAGATCTCAGGCCAGGAGATTCGCTGGCAGAAATGGCGCTTCCGCTACACGATGCACCCGCGAGAGGGTCTCGTGCTGCACATGGTCGGCTACGAGGATGACGGACGGCTTCGACCGATCCTGTACCGCGCCTCTCTCTCCGAGATGGCGGTGCCGTACGGCGATACCGACAGGAACTGGCGATGGCGCAGCGCGTTCGACGTGGGTGAATACGGCATGGGCCGGCTGGCCTACCCGATCGAGCCGAACATCGACGCACCGCCGAACGCCAAGCTCATCGACGTCACATATGCCAACGACAACGGGCAGGCGTATCTCATGGAGCGCGCGGTCGGTATCTACGAGCGCGACGGCGGCATGTTGTGGAAGCACTACGAATCGTTCTCGAAAAACAACGAGTCGCGCCGCGCGCGGCAACTGGTGATCTTTTTCATCGCCACGATCGGCAACTACGACTACTCAATCAACTGGATTTTTCACCAGGACGGCGTTCTCGAGCTCGATTCGGCGCTGACCGGCATCATGCTGGCGAAAGGCGTGCGGGACGTGAAAGCGAGCGCGCATCAACCACTACCCGGACATCTCGTCGCCGCAAACATCGTCGCGCCGCACCATCAGCACTTCTTCAACTTCAGGCTCGACTTCGATGTGGATGGACCGGCCAATGAAGTCCGCGAGATGAACACGCGCGCCCTGCCCGCCGGACCGGGCAATCCGTCGCTGAACGGGATGATCATGGAAGAAACGAACCTCCGCACCGAGGCCCTCGCGCAGCGTCGCATGAACATGGCCGCGGCACGCACCTGGTCGATCGTCAACCCGCAGGTTCAGAATTCGCTCGGCCATCATACGAGCTACATCCTGGTGCCCGGCGTCAATTCGATTCCCGTACGTCGCTCCGGCTTCGCAGGTGCGGAGGCGCGCCGGTTTCGTCAATCAGCATTTCTGGGCGACGCGTTACAACCCCGACGAGATGTATGCGGCCGGCGCCTATCCGAATCAGAGCCTCGGCGTCGCCGGACTGCCGAAGTGGGTCGCCAACAACGAAACGTTATCCGGCCAGGACGTCGTCGTGTGGTACACGATGGGCATCACCCACATTCCGCGGCCGGAAGAGTGGCCCGTGATGCCAGTCACCCATGTCGGCTTCAAGATGATTCCGGGAGGGTTTTTCTCGCGTAATCCGGCGCTTGACGTGCCGAAATGAGGCGCGCGTCTACAGGCCGGTAATTGCGCTCTCGAACATCGCCGCCACGGCGGCGAATCCACGAGGCTTGGGATGCAGTTCGTTGGCCCAGTCGGTTCTGTAGGTTTGATCGTTCGCCAGGGTGCCCCGGAGATCGACGTAACGGACGTGCTGGAATTCGGGTGCTCGACTGAGTTGGCGCAGCATTACATTGAAGGCGTCTATCACGGCCTCCATGACTTGAGTGTTTTTGCTTTGGTCCGCGTGGCCTTTCCTGTGGAACCCGGGCTGCAGCCACGGGCCAGGGAGTGCGCTCCATCCGCCGAAGAACCCGCGACCGTCGGGCACAGGGTAGTCATAGCCGTGCATCAGGATCGGGATCGGCCGGTTGAGATAACGCCTCGCAATCTCGGTGAGACCGGCCACGAGATACGCGTACGCGTGACGAAGACGAATGTCGATCACGCCGCGCAGAACGTCCTGATTGAGCGCCGGCAGTCCGGAGGCCGAATGATTCAGAAGTGTCGCAAACTCTTCTCCTGCGATGTCGTTCCCGCCACCCGAAATGAGGATGGCATCGGGTACGCGGCTCTCTCGGAGGAGTTTTTCCAGCCGACGTGCGAACTCCTCGAACTGTCCTCCGGAGTACGCCATGTCTTCTACGCGGTCGCCCCTGTGCGCGACCGTCTCGATGTCGTAGCCATGGTCATCCTCGAGAAATCGGAGCACGTCATTGAAGGGGTAGTCGAACCACGAGTCGCCTTCCGCGATGAGCAGCCCGGTTGAACCTCGAGGTCCCAGCGCCCGCAGTGTGCGAGCCGGGATTCTCGGGCCCCCGAGTCCCCGCCTCCGCGGAGGCGCCGCGGCAACGGCACGCGCACGCTTTCTCTGCTGCCGCAGGCGGAATGCGACGACGCCTGCTGCCTCGGTGCGGCCACGCCTGACTGCTGTCGTAACCCCTGACGTCCGTTGCGAACGACTTTTGGCCATCGACCTACTCCTCGAGTACATTGCAAATTTCATTGTCACGGCCGGCGGAGCAAATCCTACCTGAACCCGGCCATGTATGAAGCTATCCCCGGTTCGGCGGCGCGTCGAATAAGATCGGCGCCATGGAAACCAGCGCGATTAGCTATCGTGTCGCCGACTTCTTGAAAAAGCATCCGCCCTTTCACGGCGTCGACGAGACCGACCTGGTCGATCTTGCCGCGCGCGGCCGGGTGAGATTTTACGAATCGAACGACTTCGTGTTGTGGCAAGGTGAGCCGCATCGGACCCACATCTTCGTGATTCAGCAGGGAACCGTCTCCTTGTGGGACGAAGCGAACGGCCGTAGCGAGCTGCGCGACATTCTCGGCGGCGGCGACATGCTGGGCGTCGAACGCTTCAACGGCGCCCCGAATTGCCCGCACACGGCGAGGGCCGGAAGCGATGTCGTGCTCTACACATTCCCCGCCGAAGACTTTGCCGGCCTGCTCGAAAAATATCCGCATGCGATGCAGTTTGTGGCGGCGCACGGCGGCGTCACGGGCGACTACGACCCTCCGGGCTCGAGGCACACGCCTCATGATCTCTTTCTTCACGACCTCGTGAAACGGAAGAAGCTCTACACATGCGTGGATCATCAAACCATCCGCGACACCGCGCGTCAGATGATTGCGGGCGCCGATGCGATCGCGGTCCTAGATGAACAGCTGGTTGCCCGCGCGATTGTCACGCCGTACGAGGTGCTCGAATGGATCGCCAGCGACGATGGCGATCGGGATGCGCCGGTCTCACGCCTCGTGCAGGCTTCGCCGAGAACCGTCCGGCCTGATACGCGAGTGACCGACGGCGTGCTCATGCTGGCCGAATCGAAAAGCGGAGCGATGGCGATCACCGCGGATGGCTCCACCAGCGGCCGTGTGTATGCCGTTGTGACCGCTCGCGATGTGGCGCCGGTGTTCGGCGATCAACCGGTGACGATTCTGCGCGAGGTCGATCTCGCGCAGACCGTTGATGAGCTCCGCGCGCTCAACCTACGCGCGCGCGCCTTCATTCTGCAGCAACTGGTCGGCACGACATCGCTCGACTGGCTCATCCGGTTCGCTCACACAACCGACGTGAAGATCGTCAGGCGAATCATCGCGTTGGCGTCTGACCAACGCGCACTCAAGGCATGCTGGTGCTTCAGCGGGGCCTCGGGGCGAACGGAATCGCTGACCCTGGCGTCGCCCCGGCCGGTCATGATCGTCGAAGACGATCGCGATCGAGCCGGCGACGTCGCTGCATACAGTCACGTTCTTGGCGTGCTCGCCGAATGCGGATACCTTTCGCCGCCAGACGGACCGTTCGATTCGTCGTTCCACGTCGGCAGCATCGCGGAGTGGAAGTCGCGCTATGCCGCCTGGGTACGCGAACCTGTACTTCAGGAAACGTATAAGGCTCGGCCACTGTTCGACCTCCGCGCCATCGATGCTCCCGCCTCACTGTGGCAACAATTGCGGACAACCGTCGACGAGGCCGTCGATCCTGGCTTTCTGCACGTGCTCTCCAACGATTGCCTCGCCAACCTTCCGCCGCTCACCTTCTTTCAGGACGCCGTGGTCGAAGACACCGGCGAGTTCGCGTCGGTATTTCGTCTCGACGAAAGTGTGTTGTCGCCGCTGGTGGATGTCGGGCGGGTCTTTGGAATGGCGTGCGGTGCCGGGCTCGGCTGCTCGACACTCGAGCGCTTCGCCATGGCACGAAGCCGGTTTGCCGCCCATGAATCGATCTTCAGAGACGCCGCAGAGACGTTGCGCATGGTGCTCTGGCAGCAGGGTCGTGTAGGGATCAGCCACGGCACCGACGGGTCTGAGCTGCCTCCGACCCTCCTCAGCCGGCAGGATCGGCACGTGCTCAAGGGCAGCTTTCGATCGATTCTTCGACTCGTTCAATTCGCCGCAGATCCGGCCTGGATCAGGGCGCTATGACGCAGCCGACGTTTCTCGCCCGGTACCAGGAGTGCTTCGCCACGACGTGGACCGACGACACGCCAATTGACGAGGTGCGCTTCGTCGTCGTCGATACCGAAACGACGGGGCTCAACCCGCGCGTCGACCGGATCGTGACGATCGGCGCCGTCGCCGTCCGGAACGGGGAGATCGTGCTCGACGATGCCTTTTCCGCCATGCTCGAGCTCGAGCACAACACAGAGGCAGTGACCGTCCATGGCATCACGCGAGACGCCAGCCGGGGCGGACTCGCCGAGCCCGACGCGCTGGCGGCTTTTCTCGATTATCTTCGCGACGGCGTCATCGTCGGCCACCACATCGGCCACGACATTGCGACCTTCGATGCCGGCTGCGAGCGTCACTGGAACATGTCGATGGCCAATCGGAGCCTCGACACGATGGATCTGACGCTCCACCTCGAGCGGGACGGCGCGTTCGCGGGACGCCCACCCATCCGGCGTTTTACGCTGGACGCGTTATGCGGGATGTTCGAGATCGTTCCTCACGACCGGCACACCGCAGCCGGCGACGCGTTCATCACGGCTCAAGTGTTCCTGCGTCTCTTGCGCCTTGCGTCGAAGCATGGCCGCGCTACCCTGGGGCGGCTCAGCGAAATGTTCCCTGTGGATGCTACGGAAAGGTAACGACGAGCAAAGAGAAGTCATCATCCAGGGGACCCGGCTGGGCCGCCTGTTTAACCGATTCATAGATCCGGTCGGCTTCCGCGGCATTGGGTAACATCGGCGCGACGAGCAGCGGCAGGAAATCTTCGCGGCTCCATCGCTGATCATCTTTCGTGACGATTTCAAACACGCCGTCGCTGAAGAGATACAGCGCGCTTCCGGGTGGAACGATGGTCCGCCGGACGGGGAACGTCATGTTGCGCATGACGCCAATCATGAGCGCGGCATCGCCGACCGGCTCTGCGGCGCGTCTCTCCGGGTCCACGAGGTACGCCGGGTGGTGTCCAGCCGAGCCACTGGTCAACGTGCGATCGGTCGTGTGATAGACGCCGTACCACATCGTCAGAAACAGGCCGTTGTGGTCGTCCATCTGAAACCGGTTGTTCAGGCTCGAGAGCACACTGGCGGGATCTCTGAAATCGACCTGAGGCAACGCGCGTTGGCGGAGGACGTTCAGGACGGTGACCGAATGCATCGCCGAGCCGGCACCGTGGCCGGACACGTCGATGAGGTAGAACACGAACGTTTCCGGATCCAGCCAGTAGTACCCGAAGGCGTCGCCTCCCAACTGAGTCGACGGAACGAACCGCCATTCCGCCAGCACGGGACCTGTGGCGAGCCGCGCAGGCAGCAGCGACAGCACGTAGTTGCTGGCGCGCAGAAGATCGCGATCGAGCGCCTCAGCGCGCTCGGCCTCACGCCGGCTGCGCCGTTCGTAGCGAAACACCTGGCTTCCGATTCGAACCACGTTACCGTGTCGCAGCGTCACCGGTTTGGCGATGCGTTCGCCTTCGACGAACGTGCCATTGGTCGATCCCAGATCTTCGGCGACGGCTTCGCTGTTGGCGAGCGTGACGCGCGCATGCCGCCGCGACAATTCCGCGTCCTGGAATACCAGCGTCTGCTGTGCGTCGCGCCCGATCGTAATGGGGGCCGACGTAATCTCGATGAGTTTTCCGGGTTCGGTGCCCTGCAGGACGACGAGATAGTGGCCGATTGCTTCCGCGAGAGTGCCATCAGACACCGGCTTTCGGCCGGCGAGCATGGTCCGCTCGAATTCGTCGTCCAGAGGCGTCACCTGGCTCGTCAGCATGATCGATAACATGTGCTTGAGGCAATGACTATCGAACGCGAACTCGGCGCATGCCGCATCGCTGGATTTTTTCATTCCGGATCACCTAGAATCCGGGGGGATGCAACTTGAAGAGCGCACAACGGGCGACGTGGTCATCGTCAAGGTCAGCGGTGATATCACTCTGAAGAAAAATCGCAACGCGATGTTGCACGACAAGGTGCGCGGTCTTGTCCAGCAGGGCCACACGAGGGTGCTCATCGACCTCGCCGGCGTGTCGTACGTCGACAGTGCTGGATTGGGAGAGCTCGTTCAGGCAAACTCGACGGCCAAAAATCACGGCGGCTCGCTCAAGCTGTTCAGCCCGACCAGTCGCCTTCGCGAATTGCTGGTGGTGACTCGGCTGACAGCTATTCTGGGGATTTACGACGACGAGGCACAGGCGTTGGCGAGTTACGGCGCGCCGCAAGCCTGAGGCGCAGCCTACTTGGCCCTAATTTCGAACAAAATTGTCTGAAACTGCCTGGTGAACGACCTCTCTGTCTGGGTGTGCCCGTTCAAAATCGAGCCCCATTCGTTATATTTCTATGCAATCATGTTCGATAGCTCGATTGATGCGCTGTTTTTGAACAGACTCTTTGGCCCACCAAGATACTTCTACGTCAAAAAAAGGGGAATCCCACGTGACCCGCACCAGCCGTCGTCTCGTGTCTTTCGGGTCAGTTAGAGGCTGTATCGGCCTCCTGACCTTCTGCGTCGTAATGGCCGCGCAGGGTGAGCGGGGATTCGGCCAGGCCCAACCGCTGAAGTTCTTCAAGAATTACTTCGTCACCGGCGACTACGCCGTAGCTGGCGTCGGCCTCTGGGGGCGTGGAGTCAACGGGATCGCCACGGGCACCATCGACATGCGCACGAGCGGCGTGCCGAACGACGCCGAAATACTGGCCGCTTTTCTCTATTGGCAGGTCGTCACCTCGGACGGACCGGATTCCGGCGCCCAGGGCGCGACGTTCAACGGCCACCTTCTGAGCGTACCCGGGCCTCCTGCGATCCCAACGCCGGCTGGGCCGATTGCCTTTGTGAGCGATCCTGCCGGAACGTCGCCATGCTGGAGCGGCGGAGGCGGAACGGGGTCATCCGGCGGCGGGAAAAAGACATATTCCTACCGGGCCGACGTCAAACGTTTCCTGCCGGTCGGAGGTAATGGGCGGCACCAGATCAACAGGCTCCACACGGTCCAGCTTCCTGACACCGGGAATTCGAACAAGACACCAAAAGCTTTTGGCGCAAGTCTGGTTGTGATTTATCGGAGCCCGAGCCCGTCTCCAACCGAGAACTTGAATGCGATCGTCATCTATGACGGCAGCTACACTCTGAACAACGCCACGCGCGGCATGTCCCAGATCATGAAAGGGTTCTACGATCCGGCGAGCGTGCAAGGGAAGATCACGCACATCACCGGCGGCGCCCAGGCCAATAAGACCGAGATACTGGTGGCGCCCGGGATTAACGAGAACAACGCGTTTCGTGGTTTGCAAGGCGAGGCCTGGGACAACGTCACCCGAAACACGGGCGCCATCACTGGTGACGCGATGACGACCTCGGTCAACGCGCCACGCAACGGGGCGCACGACTGTTTGACTTGGAGCGCCATCATCTACCGCACACAGGTCAAAGATAACGATCGCGACGGCCTGCTCGACAAGTGGGAGTCGTCTGCGGCGACGCTCTACGATCCGGTTGGTAATCCGCTGCCCAATCTGTGGGCGATGGGCGCGCACCCAGGTCGCAAGGACATCTTCGTTGAAATCGGGTACTTTCAGACGAGGGGCGAATACTTGTACGGCGGCGTGTCGAAGCCGGAGCATAGCCATGCGCCGACACATGCGGCGATCGAGAAGATCGGCAAAATGTTCCGCGACGCGCCGATCACCAATCCCGATGGGTCGACAGGCATCGATCTCCATATCGATCTCGGCCCCAACTTACCTCCCGGCGCGGGTGATCCCTATCTCATTGACGCCGGCGCTCGGGGCGGCGAAGCGTTCGATGAGTCAGACACCCAGTGTGCGCGCGGCACGAACGACCCACCATGGATTTGTCAGTTTTCGGCGTATCCGGGGACAGTCGGGTGGAAGAGCGGCTTCCGATTTCTCCGGGATAGGCCGCTCGACCCCCTGGTCTCGGACGAGGATTGTGCCGCGGCTGAAACGGATGGGCTGGTCGCCACAACCTGCGAGAGGATCTTCGATCGCAACCGGAAAGACATGTTCCGGTACGTGCTGTTCGCGCATGCCCTCGGCCTGCCGAAGGATGACTGTCTTGTCAAAGATCCGTTGAGTCCCAATTTTGGTTTCCCGGACACTCAATGTCAGGCAACGAATGACTTGTTCCATGTGCCGGTCACCAATACCGGCGTCGCCGACTTTCCGGGCGGCGACGCCATGGTCGCGTTGGGCGGGTTCAACGACAGCTCCGGAAGGCCTGTCGGGACGGACTATATGCAGGCCGCGACGCTCGCGCACGAGTTGGGTCATACGTTTCAGCTGAGGCACGGCGGCGCGGCGACGGAGCCCAATTGCAAATCGAACTACTTGAGCGTGATGAACTACCTGTTCCAGCTGCGCGGATTGCGCAAGAACTCCGGGCCGTCGATTGTGGACTTCTCAGGACAGCAATTGCCTCTGCTGAACGAAGGATCGCTGACTGAGCCCGACGGGCTCGGCTTTGACACGCTCACGGGGAACGCGCCTGCCTACCGAACGGGTTGGTATGCGCTGCCAGGGGCAGGTGTCATCGGCACTCCAGCAAGCAAACATTGTGATGGCACGCCATTGCGGACCAACGCCGCCGGCCAGGAGATAGAAACTCGGATGGTCCGCGTCGACAGCGGGAGCATTAACGAAACGGTCGATCAGATCGATTGGACCAAATCGTCGACAACACAGGTAGCGGCCGCAGGACAGGACCTGAACTTCAACGGCGCTATCGAATCGCTCAACCCGGGGTTCCACGACTGGAACAACATCCGTTTGAACCAGCTCGGAAGCCGGCGGAATGTCGGCGCATGGTTCTGGGTCTTCGACCCGGTGACGCAGGACTACGGCGCCTTCATGGGCCCGCTGTCACTGGATACGGGTCTGGCCGACATGGGTCTGGCCGATATGGGTCTGGCAGACATGGGGAGCGGCAATCTTGCGCTAGGCGACCTGGGCCGTGGAGATTTGAATCGTGGAGACCTCGGACGAGCCGGACTCGGCCTCGCCGACATGGGTCTCGCGGATATGGGCCTAGCCGATATGGGTCTGGCCGACATGGGCGGCGGCGATTTAGGCCTGGGTGATTCGGGACTAGGCGACAGCGCTGCCGACGGTGAACTGACCTTCGACCTTGTCGCGGCGAGTGGATTCGCGCCACCGAACGAATTGACCGCCATCTCAGTGGGCGGCATCACAGATAGCTGCGATCTGCTACCGGCGCAGTGCCATCGGATTCAGCTCGACTGGACGCGGACCAACCTCGGAAGCGAAACCGAGTACCGAATCTACCGCGTCCCGGGTGGCACCACCACAGGCACCCAGACGTTCCTCGGTTTTGTCCCAACGGTCTCGGGACAGGGTGCCTATACATTCGTGGATCCCACAGAGCGTCCCATCGGCGCCTTCACCTATATCGTGGCGGCGTTTTTTGGCACTGGGGTCAGCGCGTCCGACGTAAGCATCACTGCAGTCAATATCGCGCCTGTTGCGGTGAACGATCCGGCTCCCCCCGCAACCTACAGTGTGGTCGCCGGCGCCCAACTTACCGTCGCCGCACCGGGCGTGCTTGGCAACGACACGGACGTTGACAGCCCAGATGCTGTGGGCGGTCCGCCGCTCAGCGCGGCACCCACACCCACTGCGATCTTCAACCCCGACGGTTCATTCGCGTCAACGAATGGCGGCAAGGTTTGGCTGAACGCGAATGGAGGTTTCGTCTACCAGGCTCCGCTGATCCCCTTGGGCACTGATACGTTCCAGTACGTGGTGAAGGACGTCGATACGACTCGAACTTCTAACGTGGGGGTGGTGTCGATTGTTGTAACCGCGCCCGCGCCCTGATCAGCCGGCGCGGCGGCGTACGTCCGGAAGCAGCGGGTCTTCTTTCGAGTTGCCGCGGATCGCCAGATACGCGCGGTACGAGTTGGCGAATCCGTCGGCTTTCAGCGCTTCGCGGACGCGGCCCTGATAGTAGTAGACGCGCGGGAAGTACGCGAAGGTCGGTTCCTCGTCGAGGAACAGCGAGAGCGTTTCGCCGCGCCGTTTGAGGCACCGGTCGAATTCCGAGTCGGCCTGAAGCGGAGCGCCCGCGTCCAGATACGCCCGGCCGAGTTCGAAGTGGCCGATCCACGTGTCGAGCAGCGTGTTCGCCTCTGTCAGGCTCTTGATCGCCTGCCGGGGATCTTTTTGCTGCAGAAAGATCATGCCTTCGATGATCTTGGCGTAGGCCTGTGATTCGGCCTGAAGCTCTTTCGCCATGCCGGCAGCCAGCGCCTGCGCCTGCTTGAAGTCGCCGGCCTCAGCGAACGTGCGGGCGGCCAGAAACCGGGTCTTCACCGTCTGACTGTTCTTCAGCGCCTGCGCAGCGGCCGCAACAGCCGGACCGTTCTTCCCCTGCTGTATGAGGGCGTAGCCGAGCGCGGCGAACTTGGCCGCAGCCTTGTCTGGATCTTTCGCCGCAAGGTCGGCGGCGGCACCTTGCGTCAGCATTTGTTCGGCTTCGGAGAAGCGGCCTTCGTAGCTGGCGAGATCGCTCAACCCCGAGGTCATCAACGATCGCCCCTGCGCATCGACCTTCCCCAGCGCCTGATAGGTCTCCGTCGCCTGTGGTATCAGCCCTTGACCCATCTGGGCGAGTGCCAAGGCGAATAGACCGTACATCCCCGGTTCTTTCATCGCCCGCGCTTCCTGCTCTCCGCCCTGGAAATCGCCGCTGTAGTTGCTGTACAGCGCGAGATTCGTTCGGTAAAGCGCGCGATTGGGCAGGATCTTGACGACCTGCCGCATCTCGTTCATCGCTTTGGGCATGTCGCGCAGATACGTCGCGCACAACGCCAGGTTGTTGCGGGCCGCCGCGTCCGCCGCATATCGAGCGATCAAATCCCCATATTCCTTGACGCACGACTGATAGTCGCTCGTGATCAGGTAATACATCCCACGCGTGCGGTATCGCTCGCGCTCCGTCATGCTTTCAACGTGACTGACGGCTTGCTTGGCGTGCACCTCGGCGTCCTGTTGGTGATCGAGGTTCCACGAGGTTGTGGCAAGGCCCAGGTAGCCGAGCCCGAACTTCGGATCGAGCGTAAGCGTACGCGAGAAGCTCTTCCTCGCCTCGTCGAACTGCCCGCGCGATAGGGCATCCATCGCCGCGGCGTACTCGCGAACCACGTCGAGCGACGTGGCCGAGAGCGTCTCCATCGCGAAGCGTTTGGCCGAATCGGACTCTTCGTCACCGAGCGCCTCGCGTACCTGGTTGGCCAGCGATGTGGCGGCCGGCACCACGTCTTCTTTGTTGGACGCTCTCTCCTGCGCCTCGGCAATCACTTCACCGGTGACCGCCTGAGCGGCTTTCACGCTCAGCGTGTAACGATTGCCCTGACGGTCAATCGACCCGGAGAGCACGACACCCAGTCCCTGCTGGATGGCAATTTTTCTCGCGGATTCTTCATTGAGCTGATCGGGAGGACGCACACCCAGGCTGCGCCTGACGTCGCTGCGGCTGTGCGCGCTGATGAATCCTGCGCCTTCGAGCGCCAGCTTCACCACCGGTTCGAGCGTGCGGTCGAACGCCTGGTCGCCCGTGGCGTTCGCGAAGTCCGAGATCAGCACGGACACCGGATCGTGCTGAACAGGTACCGCCGGCCCGCGCGCATACCACCATGTGCCGGCGATCAAGACAGCGAACAGTGCCACCGCCGCGGCCATGACTTTGACACCAACGACACGATGAATCGGAAGCGGGTGCCCCTCTTCATCGAGCCGATCCAGTTCCGCGACGAGCTCTTTCGATGTTTGATACCGCGCCGCGGGATCCGGCTCGACGCATCGAGCGATCACACGCTCGATCGCCTCGGGGATCGTGGCGTCCACCGTTCGCACCGGCGCCGGCTTCTGTTCGATGCGTCGCTGCAGCTCGTCGAGGACGCTGCCCTCAGGGCGGCGTCTGCCGAGCAGCAGGTCGGAGAAGATCAACCCGAGCGCATAAAGATCGGCTCGTTGATCGACGGCTTCGCCCTTCGCCTGTTCCGGCGCCATGTACTCCACGGTCCCGAGGATCGTCCCTGCCATCGTCGATTCGGTGACCGGATGAAACGCGCCGATGTGCGGCGAAGACGGCTCCGGGGCAGACGGCGTGACCGTCTGTGCGCTGGTGGACCGGGCGATCCCGAAGTCCATGATGATCGCCTGATCGCCGACAAGCATGATGTTCGCCGGCTTGAGATCGCGATGCACAACGCCAGCTTCGTGCGCAGCCACTAATCCCGACGCCACGTCACGAACGACACGGAGGGCAGTGCTGACCGGCAGCTTGCCCTCTTTTTTCAAAACGGACGCGAGATCCGAGCCCTCGAGGTACGGCATCGTGATGTACTTGATCCCGTTGATCTCCCCGAGGTCGTGAATCCGGACGACGTTCTTGTGAGTGACTTGTCGCGCAAGGACGAGCTCCTGTTTGAAGCGTCGCTCCATCTCGCGCGCTGCTAAGGAATCGCCCGCGGTTTCCGGACGAATGACTTTTAATGCGACGGCCTGCCCCAGTTCTGTGTCCCAGACGTGATACACCGCGCCCATGCCGCCGACGCCGAGCACTCGAATGGGATGGTAGCGGGCACCGAACGCTTCACCGACGGCAAGTGGTCCTGTATCCGCCGATTTGCCGACAGCGTGCCCGGCTGGCGGTGGTGGGGTCACGAGTGTGGCTTCGTCACCTGACGCAAATGAACGAACGGTCACCGCAGCGGCAGCCGAGCTCACTTGGGTGACGTCGCTATCGCTGAGGCCAGACGGAAGCGCCTTGTTGCAGGTCGCGCAGCGACCTACACCGTCATAGACATTAGAGCCGCAGTAGGGGCAGAACATGGAAGAGCTGGCTTATGAATTATGAGGCAACTGCCGCCTTGATGAGGACGGAAATCGTTCAAAAGTCCAGGGGGATCCCTATTGATCACCGTTCAACCAGGTTCACTCGGCCCTCATCGTCTCCACGGGATCGACAAACATGGCGCGGCGAGCCGGCAGATAGCTTGCCGCAACCGCGGCTGCCGTGAGCACGACGGGAACTACGGCGAATGTCAGTGGATCGAGCGGACTGATGCCGAATAGCAGCGATTCCATCAACTGTGAGAAACCCACCGCGCCACACAGTCCAATCGTCACACCCCCTCCTGCCAGAACCAGACCTCGCCTCACGAACAGCCGGCGGATATCTGGCGCCTGGGCACCGAGCGCCATCCGGATTCCAATTTCGCGCCGCCGCTGCGACACCGCGTACGAGAGCACCCCGTAAAGGCCGAACACACCAAGCAGCAGCGCCATGGTGCCGGCAATCGCCAACATCACCAGCGTGAAAGACGTTTGTGCCATGGACTGGTCATACACCTCGCCAAGCGTCTGCACCTGCGCCAGGGGCAGACTGGCGTGCACGGATGACACGGCATTGCGCATTTCTTCCAACAGGCTTTCCGTACCGGCGCGCTCGGTGCGCATAACGACGCTGACCCTGCGCGGCTGGTATACCCCCCGCAATCGTGCGGGCCAATAGATCGTTGCCGGCGGCGCTTTATACAGCCCGTCGTCGTATACGTCGCGCGCCACGCCGACGATCTCGCGCCAGGGCCCGTCCTTCGGGCCGTAGTATTCGCGCGTGCGCTTGCCGACCGCGGCCGAGGCCGATCCCCACGTCTCGCGCGCGAGGTTCTCGGAAATAATCGCCACGTCGCGCATGTTAAAGAGATCGATCCACGTGAAGTCCCGTCCCGCCACGAACGTGGTGCCCAGCGTGTCAAACATGTTGGGCGAGATCACTTTCACCTGGTGATTCGGCGGCGTACGTCCATCATCGACCTTGTCTTGAAAACTGAGAGCGGCGCTCCATCGATCGGTCGTGTCGGTGGGCAATCGCGTCGTGAATGCCGCCGATGCCACACCAGGAATTGCCGCGATCTTCTGTAGCAGTTGGTGCTGCAGCTGCAGGATGATTTGTGGATCGGTGGCCACGTTTCGCGGAATCGAGATGCCGAACGTCTGCACCTGATAGGGTTCTGTGAATCCAGGATCGACGCGGCGAAGAGCCTGGAAACTGCGAATCATCAGACCCGCACTCACAAGCAGCACCAGTGCCAGCGTCATCTGCGCCACCACCAGCACATGTTGCGACCGCTGCCGTGCGATCGTCAGGCTGAGCCCGCGCCCACCGGCAATCACATGCACGAGCTGAGGTCGCGCATACTTCAGGATTGGCATGAGCCCGAAGAGAAGTCCCGAGATGAGTGAAATCGCCAGAGCGAAACCCAACACCAGCGGATCGATCGACACCTCGGACAGTCTGGGCAGGCTCGCTGGACCAATCGCCACCAGCACCCGCAGGCCGGCATATGCGAGAGCGACCCCCATTGCGCCGCCCACGACCGCGAGCGCCAGACTCTCCACGAGAAGCTGTCGCGCAACGACGGTCCATCTCGCACCGAGGGCCGCGCGAATCGCAAACTCTTTGCTGCGTGCGTCGGCTCGCACGAGCAGCAGGTTCGCGACGTTGGCACATGCCAACAACAGGACGATGCCGATCGCTCCCATCAACACCCAGAGCGTCGTGCCGATATCGCCGATCACGTCTTGTTTGAGGAATCGAAGCGCCGGCTGATACCGCGCCTGAAATGCCGGATCCTTCTGACCGGAATCGTTCAGCCACAGCCGTAGGATTCGAAGCGAATCGACATTGGCTTGCGCCAGCGTGACGCCGGGTTTGAGCCTGGCAACGCCGACGAGCCGGAAGAACGGTACCGGCTTCGCGGAATTGATCCGCAGCGGCACGATCAATTCCACCTCGTCGTCGAAGCGGAAGCCCGACGGCATCACGCCAATGACCTGGTAAGGCAGGCCGTCTATCGTCAGCGCCTTTTGCAGAACAGCACGGTCGCCGCCGAACACACGATGCCAATAGCCGTTGGTGAGGATCACCGTGCCCGGCGCGCCGGACGAGTCCTCATCGTTCGAAAACCAGCGGCCAATCTCGGGCGTCACACCCAACGTCGTCAGGAGCCCACGGTTCGCAGCCAGCATGCGCACCTCTTCGGGTTCGCCTTGGCCGGTGATGGTCGCCCTGGTCGAAGGCATCCAGACGCCCACGTCCTGAAGCGTCTGAGTGTTCCTCGTATAGGTCAGGTAGACCGCGTCGGAGAAGTAAGGCTGATCCTTCCCTATCGAGTGGACGATCCGTACCAGCGCATCGGAATCGGCGTACGGCAGCGGCTTGATGATCACACTGTTGACGACACTGAAAATGGCGGTGGTCGCGCCGATGCCAAGCGCAATCGTGATGAGCGCAGCAGCGGCGAATCCCGGCTGCTTTCGTAACATGCGGACCGCGTGGCGCACGTCCCGCCAGAGATCGCCGGCAACAGACCGATCGAAAGCTCCCTGTGTGACCGGCGCGGGCATGTTCGCCTGCCGAAGCGATTGCATGCCGGTCGCAAGCGTGTCGCGATCGAGCAGTTCCTCGATCGCCAGCCGCCGTGCATCATCGTCGGTGGCGCCGCCGGCTCGAAGCTCCTCGTATCGCTCGTCGAGATGCTGCGACAGCTCTTCGATAATCTCTGCCTCGCGCGCGGGACTGAGCCGCAGCCCGGCCAGCCGCGGACGCAGATGCAATGTCCATGAGACGTCAGGCATGATCGGCCCCCGTTATGAGATCCATTGCATGGACGAAGGCTTTCCAGGTATCGCGCTGCCGCGCGAGCACGCTGCGGCCTTCCGGCGTCAGACTGTAGAAGCGGCGACGGCGCTGCCCCGCCTTCTCCACCCATCGCCCCTGCAGCCACCCGCGCTCCTCCAATCGATACAGAAGCGGATAGAGCGAGGCGACGTGGAATTTCAATTGGCCGGCCGAGCGCGTCTCGATGAGCTTGCTGATCTCGTATCCGTGACGCGCGCGCGGCTCGAGAACTGAGAGGATGACGAGTTCTGCCGACCCCTTTTTCATCTCGCGGTCGAGCATGCGCGTATCTATAGCTGTCATAGCCACATATGCTATAGACATGGTAATGACGTTGGCAAGAGTCTTGGAGTCGCAAGAGTCTTGGAGTCGAAGGAGTCTAGGAGTCTTCGAGTCGTGGAGTCGAAGGAGTCTTGGAGTCGGGAAAGAAAGGGTATCGCGTCCGCTACTGAGGGGAGCGGAGAATCAGACGGCGGAAGTCGCGCGACGACACAGAAGTGGCGCGACTGCCAACGTTATTTGTGCGTGGTACGGGCGATGAAACGCCCGTCCGGCCGTATCTGGATTGCCCCTTGTTGCTCGAGGCTGGCCAACAGCCGGGCGCACAGTTCAGGCGGCACGTTGAACAGGCGCGATGCCTGAGTGGGCGTCAGCGCCAGGCCCGGTATGTGCCGTATTTCGCGGCGAAGTCTCGCGAGCAGCGCTTCACGCAGATCAAGGTCACGACGGTCGTCCGGCTGGGATTTTGGAGGCATGTCAACGTCTCCAGCAATGACGTTGCCAGCGGCGCTGCATGGGATGTTGAGGAATTTCACACAATCGCGACCCGAACCGGGCCTGCTTTGTTCCGTAGCTGAACACGCTGATAACCATTGCGAAAACGAGGCCATCGCCCGATTGGGCCGGTAGTTCGCAACTTTGCACTTCCTACGCAAGCGGCCCGGATACCCCTGCTCGGCGAGCCGGTTCCACGGGTTCCTGTTCCACGTTTTTTTTTAAGAAAAAGATGGCGTACTGAATCCGACGCCCACCTCGAACGGAACTCCCGGAACAGGAACGCGGAACCAGCGGACTACAGCACTCAGAGAACCGCGATAGGTTGCCGTTAGTGTTGATCCGCTGCGCTGGAACGCAGCATCTCTCTCCAGTTGAAAATCACGGTGATCGGTTCCGCCGTATTCGCTTCCGGTTTGAGCATGACGAAACGGCCATCTGCCGCGACATCGTAGGATGGAGGTTGATTGCTCCTGCGGTGAGACGTCTCGAACAACCTGATCGCGGGCTTGAAATTGAAGTCGCTGGCGGCGTCAACGGCGACGGCCATCATGACGTTGTCCTGAAGATAGTAGAGCTCGCGGCCGCTCTTCGCCCACACAGGTTCCGACCCACCAGCGGGAGACACGCGAATCGGCGCACCGGGGCCTGGATAGGATCGTACCCAAATCTCCTGCGCACCGGTCGTCTCGGCCGTATAGGCCAGCCAACGGCCATCAGGCGAGAGCGCAGCTGATAAGCCTCCCTGCGCAATCGGTCGAGGCACGGCATCTGGCTGCAGCGCAAGGCTGACGAGTGAGTGCGACTTCGCGCCTTCCATGATTTGCACTGCCACAATCTCACGAGAGTCTGCCGTAAACGAATGAGGATGATAGTGTCCTTTGGGTACCACGTCTTCGGGTTTGCCGCTGCCATCGGCGGGCACTGCCCGCAGCGTCCCGCCTCCCTCATACACAATTCTCCGGCCGTCGCGCGACCACACCGGAGACAGTGCCCCATCCGACGTCAGCTTCACGGGCGGACGTCCGTCGAGATCGTACGTCCACAGTTCTCTCGCGACGATGAGCGCGAGGCTGCGGCCGTGTGGAGACAGTCTCGGATGCTCTGCTCCGTCCAAGCCCGGAGCGATTGAGCCGGATTCCTTGCCTTCTCTGCTGATGAAAACGGGCGAGGCCAGCTCCGAACGCGCACGACGATAGGCGATCGTGCCGCTCGGCGAGACTGAAACGGCCGCCATGACACCCTCAAAGAGATATACGCCGTCCATGCCGGGCACCCGCACTGGATCGCCAACGGCCTCGAGGCGCCGCGGGTCGAATGCCTGCACCATCACTGCACCCTCTCGGGCGAAGATCAGATGGCCATTGCCGTGCACGCCGTTTTCACTTGGGGCATACGCGACACTTGAAGTGACGTCACGCAATTTGGTCAATGCTTGATTCTGAGGTGTGGCGTCCACGCTGCCCACATAGATGCCCGCATTGCTCGTGTCGGTGGACCCACGGTAGTACAAGAAGTGACGGCGGTCAGGAAGCGGCGTTCCACCCGCATGAAACGTCTCGCCGCGCTCGCGGTTGATTTCCGTCAACGGAACGGGAACGCCACCCGAGGCGGGAATCCGTACGAGACCCGTGCCGGTCGAAAAGACAATGACGTCGTCCGCGAGCCAGCACCCTCCAGAGTAGCTCTTCAAATCGGCAATCGCCTGGGCTGCGCCACTTGCCAGACTGACCTTCTTCAGCTTGCCGTCTGACAAGAATGCGAGAAACTTGCTATCGGGTGACCAGAGTGGGGGGAATGCCACATCGTCTGGTGCGACGATGCGCGACCGTCCCTCTTCGAATGAGTACACCCAGAGCCGGCTTTGGCCGTCAGAGCCGCGGTTTTTCTCGTCGCGCCCAACGAAGGCCAGATGGCGACCATCTGGCGACAATGCGAAAGCCACACGTTCGAAGGTTTCTGTCGCCGGCGCAGGCACATTGACGCGAATGGGAGATCGCGCGATAGGGACCGTGCGGGTGATCGACCAGACCGCCCCACCCGCCAGAACGGCTGCGGCGAGCGCCGCCGCTGCAGCGATTGCAACGACTCGCGATCGATTCGTCACGTTTTCACGTGTGGCGCTCGATACCGGCGCGAACGCACCATCGAGCATCAGGCGCACGTCGCCCATGTCCCGCATGCGCTGACGTGGGTCCTTTTGCAGGCACTGACGAAGCAGAAGACGCACGGAGTCTGGCGTGCCAACGGGGAGTGCACCGAGATCCAGCTCTTTATGGATCACGGCGCCCGCCACCTCAGTCACCGTGTCGCCGACGAACGCGCGGCCGCCGGTCAACATTTCATACAGCACGACGCCGAATGCCCAGATGTCGGCGCGCTTGTCAGCCGGCTTGCCGCGCGCCTGCTCGGGGGCCATGTAGGCCGCGGTACCCATCAGCACGCTCTGCCCGGTCACGAGAGCGGGACTCGTCATCGTCGGCGACATCGACGAATCGAAACGGCCGGCGTCGCCGAAGGCTCCGGTCTCGGAGGCCATCATCCGCGCCAGGCCGAAATCGAGCACTTTGACGTTGCCTTCGGGCGAGATCTGAATATTGGCGGGCTTCAGATCACGATGGATGATGCCGTGTTCGTGGGCCGCTTCGAGCGCGTCCGCGATTTGGCGGGCGATGACAACCGCCTCGGGAACAGGCACGGCTCCCCGTGCGATGCGATCCTGCAGCGTTTCGCCCTCGGCCAGCTCGAGCACGAGCGCGCGCACGCCGCCGCTCTCTTCGATGCCGTAAATCGCGGCAATGTGCGGATGCTTGAGCGCCGCAAGCGCCTGCGCCTCGCGCTCGAACCGGGCGAGACGTTCCGGATCGGCGGCAACGGTCTCTGGCAGAACCTTGAGCGCGACATCGCGCTTGAGCCGCGTATCGCGGGCGCGGTAGACCTCTCCCATCCCTCCGGCGCCAAGCGCGGCGACGATCTCGTACGGCCCGATGCGAACGCCTGGAACCAGCGACATGCGGGAGGCGTAGATTCTACTGCGTATCGCGGCATGGCCACACCGCTTGGGCCCTGCTACAATGCGCACACAACTGGTGCCCCGTGAGCAAAAAGTGGTACAGCTATTTTGTCGTCACCGAAGATCCTGCCAGCGCTGCTGATCAGACGGCTGCGGACGACTCGAAGCCAGCGGGCGACCCCCAGCGCGTGTCCGAAGTCGTTCCTGATGACGGGGCGGACGCGGCAGCGGCGCTCTCAGCGCCGGCGACGGCGTCTGTCGACCTGGGCACCGTCTACGACGCCGCGAAGATCGGCGCGCCGGCGCACGGCTACACCGTGCTCAAGGTCGCCGAGATGCTGCAGAGCGAGCACATCCGGGCGCTGCCGGCCGACGTCAAGCGCAAGTCGATCATGGTGGCGCTCGACGCCGCCGGCGTGAAGGTGACCGAGATCGTCGAGGACGCCGTTCGGCGCGATCGCGCGCTCGACACCTACGAGCGCGTGCTGCAGAAGATCCTCGAGGATCTTCGGGCGCAGACCGCCGCCGAGAACCAGCGGATCGAAGACGAGATCGCGCAGCGCGTCGCCGAGCTGCGCGCCAAGATCGACGAGAACAACAAGAAGACGCAAAGCGAACAGGACGAGTTCCTCGCGTGGCAGACCCGCAAACGCCAGGAAGAAGAGACCATCGCCGACGGCCGTCGAGCTACTTCGTGTCGGAGAACCCGATCACGACGACCCGGATCGCCAAGGACCAAGGGAGACGCCGATGTTCGCTAGGTTGAGCCGTCTGTTCCGGGCCTGGATGGGCTTCTTCATCTCGATGGGCGAAGACCCGGAGGTCATGCTCCAGGACGCCATCGAAGAGATGCGCATGACGATGCCGAAGCTGAATTCGGTGCTCGTCGCGACGCGGGCCACGGTCATCCGGCTCGAGGAAGAGCGCGACGCGCTGCTCAGGCAGGACACGCAACCTGACCGGCGTCGATTCAGGCGGCGCTTCGCGACGGCTCGGCCGCGGCGCGCAGCGTGGCCGAAGAAGACGCGATCCAGCTGCAGCAGCTTCGCACCGATCTGGCCGAGCACGCAGGAGCAGCTGGCCGCGGCCGCCAAAGCGCACGAGAGCGCGAAGATGTCGGTCGACGCGCTCAAGGCCAAGCTCAAGGAGCAAGATCGAGACGAGCCAGCGCGCGCTGAAGGAACGCCAGAAGGCGCAGGTCATGAAGAGTCGCGGCCGACGCGATCGTCGAGCTGCAGTCCTACGGCGTCGCGTCCACCGCCGACAAGTTCCTCGAGCAGATCAAGCAGGAAGTCGCCGAATCGAAGGCGGCCGTCGAAGTGGCGACCGGCGGCGATCGACACGCAGGCCATCGAGCGCGAGCGCACGGCGCGGAAGCTCAAGGCGGCGGGCATCCTGCAGCAGTTCGAGGCGGAGATGGGCATCAGCGCGCCGCCGACCGCCGCCGAGCTCGACCGTGACGCCGAGCGTCGGCAGCCGCGTCGGCGGAGAAGCCGGGCTCCTGAGCCGCACCGATGGCGCCTCCTCCCGACGAGGACGTGTCGGCCGGCTCGATCCTCCGGGAACTGATCCTCAATCAGTACCAGGCCATCGTGCTCGGCGGCACGGCGCTCGCCTCGCTCGTCGCGCTCAACCCGCTGCCGCTGCTCGTCTGGCTCGGCAGCGGAGCTGGTGCTGCTGCCGATCCTCGACTCCGGACCGCTGCGGCGGCTCGTCGCCGGCGCAACGCTGCGAGATCGCGCGCGCGCGAGGCCGAGCGCCGCGCGCGACCCGGCTGATCGGCGCGCTCGACGCCGCCAGCAGGCGAAGCGCTACGCCGCGATGGAGCAGCTCTGCCGCCTGATCGAGGCCAACTACCAGAGCCTGACCGGCATCTCGCAGGCGTATCTGTCCGAGCAGCGCGGCAAGCTCGACATGATTCTTCAGGGCTATCTGAACCGGCTGATGGCGCTGCAGCGCTACGAGCAGCATGCCCGCGAGCCGGACAGCCCGACGAGATCGAGCGAGGAGATCGAGGCGCTCGAGCAGGAGCTGGCCGAGCCCGACCTGCCGGAGCGCGCCGCGGCGGCGCTCGAAGAAGAATCTCGAGCTCAAGCGCCGGCTGCTGGCGTCGCTCGTCGGAGGTCGAGCGGCACGATGAAGGCGCTCGTCACCGAGCTCGACTCGATGGAGTCGCTGCTCGAAGTGCTGCACCAGAACTCGATCTCGCTGCGCGATCCGCAGGCGATCTCCGAGGAGCTCGACACGATCGTCCGGCAGTCGGAAGACTCCGAGCGCATCGTGCGCGAGATGGAGTCGCTGCTCAGCAACGGAACGCGACGGGCTGGCAGCGACGACGCTCGTGCGCGACGCCGCCGCCCGCTCGCGACCAAGAGCCCGCCGCAGACCGGCGAGCCGTCCGGCCGAAGGCGAAGGGCCGATGACGACGCACGTTCGACCACTATCCCGCGCTGGGCGCGCACGCTCGCGCACGGCATCCGCGCCCGCCTCGGCAACACGTTCGTCCTGCACGGCAACACGCTCGATCTGGTGCCGGCGCCGAAGGCGGACCGCAGCGCCGCGCGAGGCTGCCGACTTCGTGCCGCTCACGCCGTTTCTGGCCGACTGGGTGTTCGGCCAGCGCGACGTCGTCATCGAATACCAGCGCGCCAACGGCGCGATCTTCCACACCCGCGAGTCGCACAAGCACTTCACCGATGCCGTGGCGGTCGTCGATGCGGTGCACGGCACCGAGCTTCGCCGCGGTCGCTGCCGCGCGATCCGGTGGCGTTCTGCGCGCTGCTCGACTCGTTCCTCAAGCAGGTCGTGCACCGGCAGCCGTCGCTCGGCGTGGCGGTCCTGTTTCCCTACGCCGAGACGCTGATTCCCGAGTCGGCCGGCGAATCGAGCGCCGAAGACCGCGCGGTGCGCGTGTTCATCCAGAAGTGGTCGACCGATCCGGCGCTGCTCGCGGCGAACGTCACGTTCGTGCTCATCACCGAGAACCTCGCCGACATCAGCTCGCGCGTCGTCCGGTCGCCGCAGACGGTCGAGATCGAGGTCGAGCGGCCCGACGAAGCGGAGCGGCTGCAGTTCCTGCGGGCGGTTCGCGACGCCGAGTGGTTCGAGGCGCGATCCGAGCTGTCCGTCGAGCGCCTGGCGCAGCTGACGTCCGGGCTCACGCGCATCCAGCTGCGGCAGATTCTGTCGTCGGTCGACGAGCACGGCGGCACGGCTCGATCCGCCAGGCGCTGCGCGAGCAGAAGAAGGCGGTCATCGAAGCCGAGTGCTACGGGCTGCTCGAGTACGTCGAGTCGCGGTTCGGCCTCGACATGGTGTCGGGCCACGAGGGCGTCAAGGCGCGGCTGCGGCGCGCGGCGCAGGCGATTCTGGCCGGCCGGCTGCGCGGCGTGCCGATGGGCTACCTGATCGCCGGTCCGGTCGGGATCGGCCAAGACCTTCCTGGTCAACTGCTTCACCGGCGAGATCGGCTTTCCGTGCGTGAAGTTCCTGAACTTCCGATCGCAGTGGCAGGGCGTCACCGAGGGCAACCTCGAGAAGATCCTCAAGCTGCTGCACGCGATGTGGCCGGTCGGCGTGATCATCGACGAAGCCGACGCGTTTCTCGGCGACCGCAATCAGGAGGGCGATTCCGGCACGTCGAATCGCGTGTTCGCGCAGCTGGCGTCGTTCATGGGCAACACCGAGTATCGCGGCAAGATCGTGTGGTTCCTGATCACGTCCCGGCCGGATCTGCTGCCGGTCGACCTGAAGCGGCAGGGCCGCGCCGAGGAGCACCTCGCGCTGTTCTATCCGCAGAACGACGAGGAACACGACGCGCTGTTCCGGATCATGCTCAAGAAGAGCGGCCTCAAGACGCCGGCGACAGTCGATCAAGGAAGTGATCGACGACCCGAGCGGGCTTGTCGGGCGCCGACATCGAGGCGATCCTGGCGCGTGCGCTGCTGGTCGCGGACGACAGCGGCGGCGACGGCCGGTCGCCTCCGTCGAGACGCTGCGGCAGACGTTCCAGGACTTCATTCCGGCGACCAGCCCGCTCGAGCGCGAGCTGCAGATTCTCGTCGCCGTCCAGGAGTGCACCTCGCGCGAGGTGCTGCCGGAGCCGTATCGCGAGATGGACCGCGGCGCGGTGCTGGCGCGTGTCAACGAGCTGCGCGCCGCTGCTTGAAGACGCTGAGCGTCGACGCGTGACTCGGAGGTGTCGTGTCACGAAGCCCACTGTTCGATTCCCTGCGCCGCGCGTTTCGAGTGGCGGCCATCGCCGCCCGCGAACGGCCGGAGCGTCCGCCGTCGACGAGCTCATCGAACATGGCGTACACGCGCCGCCGGTTCCTCCGCGACTCGGCGGCCGCGACCGCGGCCGCGCTCGTCGCCGGGCTGCGCGCGAGCCGGAGCCGCCGCCGCCGGCGACCGCGCACGCCGTCCGGCCCAGCCGGATCCCAGCGCGCCGCGCATCGCCATCGTCGGCGGCGGCATGGCCGGGCTCAACGCCGCCTACAAGCTGAAGCAGGCCGGTCTGACGGCGACGATCTTCGAAGGCGCGAGCCGCACCGGCGGCCGCATGTTCACGGCCACGGACCTGCTCGGCGGACGGCCTGACGACCGAGCTCGGCGGCGAGTTCATCGACAGCAACCACGAAGAGATGCTGACGCTGATGACCGAGTTCGGGCTCGAGCGGCTCGACACGCGTGGCGCCGGACGCCGCGTCGCTGAAGCCGGAGACCTACTTCATCAACGGCCGCCACTACACGCAGGCGCAGGCGGCCCGCGCGTTCGTGCCGATCGCCAAGAAGATCCTCGCGGACTACGACGCGCTCGGCGACGTCGTGAACTACAAGACCGAAGGCGGCGGCACGGCGCTCGACCGGCATGTCGATCACGCAGTACCTCGACGGCATCGGCGTGACCGGCTGGATGCGCGAGCTGCTCGACGTCGCCTACGTCACCGAGTACGGACTCGAGACCGGCGAACAGTCGGCGCTGAACTTCCTCTTCCTGATCGGCACCGGCGATCTCGAAGACGCCGAAGCGTTCGCGCTGCTCGGCGAGAGCGACGAGCGCTACAAGGTGCGCGGCGGCAACCAGCAGGTCGTCGACGAGCTGGCCAAGCGCGTGGAGCCGCAGATTCGCCCGCTCCATCGGCTCGAGGCGATCCGCAGCAAGGGCCAGGGATTCACGCTGACGTTCCAGACCGATGGCAAGGTCGATCGACGAGGACGCCGACGTCGTCATCCTGACCGTCCCGTTCACGATCCTGCGCGACGTCAAGATGCAGGTCGATCTGCCGCCGCTGAAGACGAAGGCGATTCGCGAGCTCGGCTACGGCGCCAACGCCAAAGTGCTGGTCGGCTTCAACAGCCGGCCGTGGGAGAAGCTCGGCTACACCGGCGCGACCTACAGCGACGAGATGTTCCAGCTCGCGTGGGCCAACAGCTTCCTGCAGCCGGGCACCGCCGGCGGCCTGACGCTGTATTCCGGCGGCAAGCTCGCGCACGACGTCGGGCGAGGGCACCGCCGAAGAGGCGGCGGCGCGGCTGATGCGCGGGCATCGAGCGCGCGTATCCGGGCGCCACCGCGCGAGCGCAACGGCAAGGTCTCGCGCTTTCACTGGCCGACCATCCCGTGGACGAAGGGCAGCTACTCCTGCTACAAGCCCGGCCAGTGGACGACGATTGCCGGCGCGGAAGGGCTGCCGGTCGGCAACCTGTTCTTCGCCGGCGAACACTGCAGCTACGATTTTCAGGGCTACATGAACGGCGCGGCGCAGTCGGGCGCGGACACGGCCAAGGCGGTGATGGCGGCGGTGAGCGGCAGCGAAGGCGCGCGCGACGGTACTCGCGCCGCGCAGAGGATTGCTGTCGTCGCGTGATCGCGTAGCCGATCGTCGACGATGGACGATGACATGCGACAGCGTGACGTATTCGGAGGCAGCGTATGCGGCTGACTGGCGCGGGAAAGTTCCTGTTGTTCGTCGTGGGCCTCGGCGTGCTGGGCTACGCGGGCTGGACGTATCGCAGTCAGTTGCCGGTGCAGATTCCGGGGACGACGTCGACGAGCACGGCGCCACCGGCCACGCCAACGCCGGCACCGGCACCGGCGCCGGCGGCCGACCGCAAGGGCGTGCTCGGCAACGTTCGCCAGACCGGCGTGCTGCGCGTCGGCATGGAGCCGGACGCGCCGCCGCTGCACTTCATCAACGACCGCAAGCAGGAAGACGGCTTCGACTTCCGCCTGGCCGGCATCATCGCCGAGGGCCTCGGCGCCAAGCGGATTCAGGTCGTCGAGGCCGACTACGAGGATCTGCCCGATCGGCTGCGCGCCGGCGACATCGACGTCATCATGGCCGGCTATGTGCCCGATCCGTCGATCGAAGGCGTCGTCTGGTCCAACGGCTATCTCGACTTCGGGCTGTGCATGATCGTGCAGCGAGGGCATGGTCGTCGACCTACCGGTCGCGTGCAAGGATCTCGCCGGCAAGCGCATCGCGATCTACGACGACCCGGCGGCCGAGCGCTGGGTGCAGCAGAACATCCCGAACGCGCAGATCAGCAAGTTCTCGGGCGACGACGGCTGGTTCGAGGCGGTCGAGAAGGATCAGGCCGACGCGCTCATCTACGACTACCCGTTCGCGGCCGAAGAGATCAAAGCGCATCCGCGGACGGTCATCGTCCAGTACAACCTCAACCAGTCGAAGTACGCGGTCGGCATCCCGGCTGGCAACTACGATCTGGTCTACGAGGTCAACGCGCGCGATCGACCAGTTCAAGGCGACGCCGCAGTACGCCGACCTGATGCGCGAGTACCTGTCGAGCTCGTCGGAGGTCTTCATGAAGCCGATCGCCGGCCGGAAGACCTACACCGTGAAGGCGGGCGACACGCTCAGCAAGATCGCCGGCAGCGAGCTGAAGGACACGAACCGCTGGAGAGAGATCTGGGATCTCAACCGCGATCGCGTCGCGAACGAGAACCTGATCTACCCGCGGCTCGTGCTGCTGATGCCGTAACGATCGTCCATCGTCGATCGTCGATCGGCGATCGTCTAGACGATGGACGATCGACGATGGACGATCGTCGATCAAATCGTCTTCGTCGCTCCCCCGTCCATGTCGATGAGGGCGCCCTGAAGGAATCGCCCTTCGGGTCCGATGACGAAGGCAGCAAGATTGGCGATGTCGATTGGTTCGCCGATGCGCGTCACCTGTTCCCCTGCCACGAAACGATGTTCGGCGGATAACAGTCCAGTACCATCCTTCGCAGCGATATCGGCCAGGCGCTTTCGCAACCGATCGGTTCGGATTGATCCGGGGTTGATCGCGTTCACCTGAACGCCGTCGGCTACCCCCAGCGCGGCAAGCGCTTTCGTGAGCGACAGCAGCGCAGCATTTACAGATCCTCCGATCGTGAACGCCGAACCGGGCGTGCGCCCGCCGACGCCAGCGATGTTCAGCACAGATCCGTTTGTCTCCCTCAGGTGCGGCCACGCGGCCCGAATCAGCCGCACGGCGCCGAAATATTTCAGCGCGAACCCATCGAGAAAGTCTTCGTCGGTCAACGACAGGAACTCGCCGCGCTTGGTGGCACCCGCGTTATTGATGACGATGTCCAGCTTTTTGAACCTGTCGAGGGTAAAGGTAACGACCTGCGACGGCGCGTCCGACGCGCGAAGATCGAGCGCAATCGCGTCCGCTTCACCACCTGCCGCAACAACTTCCCGGACAACCTCGTTGAGCGTTTCCGGAGTGCGGGCGCAGAGCACAACACACGACCCGCGCGCAGCCAGTGTGAGCGCGATTGCGCGGCCAATGCCGCGGCTGGCACCCGTGACGACAGCGACTTTTCCTCTCAATGTGCGTACTGGATCCTCAACCATCAGTTCGGCCACTCCTTGCGCGGGAATTGTATGACGTGAGCGGTTCAACCAACCGCAGGGGGCGGTAGAATGCACGAAGCTGGATATGGGGGTGAAGATCTCGTCGGTCGCAGGATGGGTGATGTTGCTGGCCTGCTCCACGTTCGCGGCTGCCGAACCGACCACTGTGCGGTACCCGGAAGGCGCAGCCCAGCGCGCTCTGGTTCTGCGAAGCCCTGAAGGAAAACTTCTTGCCAATGGCGAGCTGATGCAGACAGTCCGCGCCGGCCAGGTCACGAGCCAGGTGGTGTTTCGCTTCACCGACGGCTCGATACATGACGAAACGGCCGTGTTCTCCCAAAACAATGTCTTTCGCTTGTTGAGCTATCACCTGGTGCAGAGTGGCCCTTCGTTTCGCTGGACGCTCGACATGACGATGGACACGCAGACAGGGCGTGTGATCGTTCGTCACCGAGATCGAGACGGCGACGAAGGGGTCGAAGACGAGACGCTGAGGGTTCCTCCCGACGTCGCCAACGGCATGGTGCCAACTGTGTTGAAGAACGTCACCGGCGGCCAAGCCACGGCGTCATTTGTCGCCGCCACCCCCGACGTTCGCCTGGTCAGGCTGGCACTCTCGAACGGGGGGTCGGAATCAGTTTCGACGGAAGGTTCCACTCGACGCGCCACGCACTACGTGGTCAAGGCGGAGATCGGAGGTGTGGCTGGATTCATTGCGCCGCTGGTAGGCAAGCAGCCACCCGACACGCACGTCTGGATTCTCGAGGGAAATCCCCCAGCGTTCCTGCGATCGCAAGGACCATTGTTTTACGGGGGGCCGCTATGGCGGATCGAGCTTGCAAGCCCGGAGGATCGGGCCGCAAAGCCGTGACGTTGCTCGAACGGAGGTACGCATGAACGTTCTTCTCCTCTCGATGCCCGATTCCTTCGAGCACATGCCACCTGTCGTGGTCAGGATGCCCAACGGCGCCCTGTCGTCGATCGCGGGCAACATCGACCCGCACCATCGCGTTGCCATTGCCGACCTCATTCTCGTCCAGTCCAGAGTCGTCTCTGTGATTGAGCAGTTGATGCGCGACGGCGCGCCAGATGTGGTCGGCTTGTCGGTCATGACGTTTCAACGGTCAACCGCGTTCAAGATTGCGCGGCTGGTCAAGCATCTCCGTCCGCACACGCGCGTCGTCGTAGGCGGATACGACCCGAGCCTCGCACCCGCGGCCTACGAGCCCTGCGACGACGTCGATTTTCTGGTTCGCGGCGAAGGTGAGCAAACCTTCTGTGAGCTACTACGCGGCTTGGAGGCCGGCGGACCTCTCCCGTCGATTGCCGGGCTATCGTCTCGAGTGCCGGGTGGATGGGGCCACGGCTCGGAGCGAGCGATCACCAGCCTGAAATCGAATCCGCTGCGCCTGCCCAACCGCGCCGCTCGCGTGCTCCAGGGCTACACAATGCTCGGACGCCAGGTCGATGTCATCGAGACGTCGAGGGGTTGTACGTACGACTGCAGCTTCTGTTCGATCATCGAGATGCGCGGACGAAATTTCCACGTCTACTCCATCGACCGCGTGATCGCCGACATCGTCGACGCACGAAGCCGCGGCGCCAGGGCCATCTTCCTCGTCGACGACAACATCACGCTCGACATTCACCGCTTCGAAGGGCTCTGCCAGGCCATCATCGAGGCCGGGCTCAACGATATCGAGTATCTCGTGCAGGCAATGACGTCTCCCCTCGCGCAGCATGGGGCGACTCTGGCCCCACTAATGAAGCGGGCCGGCTTCCGCTATGTCTTCCTTGGCATCGAGAACATCCTCGAAAGCGACCTCGATTTTCTCAAGGCACGAGCCAAAAATGCGCTGCGCGGCCAGGGACGCAGCGGAGGAAACGCCACGATCGAGGCGATCGGGCATCTGCATCGGCACGGCCTGTTCATCGTTGGCGGCCTCATCGTCGGCAATCCGGACGACACCCGCGAATCGATTGAAACGAACCTGGAATTTGCCCGGAGGTACGTCGACTGGCCGTACATTCAACACCCGACCCGTACCCGCGCACTCCGATGACGCAACAGTTCCGCGAGCAGAACCTCATCGTCGATGAGGACATGTCTCACTACGATGGCACGACGGCTGTGGTTCGCACGAAGCATGTGACGGCAGACGAGGTCGAGTTTCTGAGGTGGCGGGCGGAACGCTGGATGAAGCTCAAGCATCTGCCTGCCGCGTTTCTTCATAGCCCCTCATTCGTGATGCGGTATTGGCCGGCGATGACGGCGTACACGTTTGCAGGAACGAGTCTTCGATCGATTCTGGGACTCGAGGAGCAGCGTGTCGTGTTCGATCGCTACCGGAAGACCCGTCGCCGCGAGCGCAAATACGTAGAGCTTCCCGCGGCGATCCAAGCACCGCGACTGCCCGAAGCGGTCGCCTGAGCGGCCATGGCAACCCACTTCTTGATGGAGTCGCCAATCGGCACGCTGACGCTCGTCAAGAGCGACGGGATCCTCGGCGGCTTATATATGGGAAATGCCGTTGACGCGCAGGCGGACGTCGTCGGTTCGCGTGTGTCTTCGGGATTCGACGACGTCGTGGAGCAGTTGAAGGAGTATTTCGCCCGGGAGCGGACGGTGTTCACCGTGCCGATCGCGCCGATCGGCACGGCGTTTCAGCAGCGAGTTTGGACGGAGCTTCAGAAGATCCCGTACGGCGAGACGCGCAGCTACACTCAATTGGCAGAGGCCATCGGAAATCGATCGGCCATGCGAGCGGTCGGCGCGGCCAACGGACGAAACCCGATCAGCATTATCGTTCCGTGCCATCGCGTCATCGGAAACAACGGCACCCTCGTCGGCTACGGCGGCGGGCTCGAGCGAAAGCGGTTTCTGCTCAATCTCGAACAGGCGGCTTTGAGGTCTGAGATCGGATACCGCGGTTCTATGTTCTAGGTTCTGGGTGCTGGGTGCTGGGTTCTGGTTCGTGGTTTCGTGTTCCGGTGCGCACCGGAACTCGGAACCTGAACCCAGAACCGCAGAACTCAGAACCTAGAACCGTATCTGCAACTGCACCCGTAGGCGCAACCGCACCCTGTCGGCCTCCCATCACGTATTACTGTCATGCAGTCAAATTTCCTGAACATACTCGCCGTCGGTTTGGTGGGCGCGGGTCAACTGGTACTCGCTCAACAAACAGCAACGCCCGTCATCCGCGCTGTCCAACCGGTGACGTTCCCGGCTTACAACGCCTATCCCGGCATTGCGCGTTACGCGCCGACGCCTGGTGAATACGCGCGCGTGACCGGCGACAAGGCTTTTGTCATGGAGCGCATCACGTATCGAAGCGACGACCTGAACGTATATGCCTATCTTTATCGGCCGACCGAGCCGCCGAAAGACACAAAGCTCCCTGTCGTCGTCTACAACCGAGGCAGTTACGTTCGCGATGATTTTTCGCCCGAGGTCCTGATGCCGGGCAACCGCCTGGCACATCACGGCTTCCTTGTCATTGCCCCAATGCTTCGGGGCAGCGGCGGCGCGGAAGGGCACGACGAAATGGGAGGGGCGGATCTCAACGACGTTCTCAATGTTTTGGACGTCGTGAGCGAAATTCCGTATGCCGATACGGCGAGGCTATTCCTCTACGGCGAGTCGCGCGGAGGAATCATGTCTCTGCTCGCCGCCAAACACGGCTTTCCCGCTCGGGCGATGGCGGTCTGGGGCGCGATCACCGATCTCGGAGCGTATCTCGCGGAAGACAGGGATGCTCGCAACCTCGCCACAAAAATCTGGCCCGGCTTCGCGGCCAATGAAAAGGAGATTGTCGAATCCCGCTCAGCGTTGCGATGGCCCGAGAAGATCAACGTGCCAGTACTCCTCATGAAAGGCGGGCGCGACAGCCAGGTCTCTCCAACGCATGCGATTCAACTCGCATCCGCGCTTCAGAAGCTGGGCCGGCCGTACGAACTGAAGATCTTCTACGGCGAAGATCATGGCATCGCCGAACGTGCACAGGAACGCGACGAAGAAGCGGCCAAATGGTTCCGCCGCTTCGACCCGACTCATTTCCGCTGAACCTTCACAATCATGACGAAAAAATTTTTCCCCGGCTCGACGATGGTTTGATGCGCGACGCCGGGAGGCATCACGAGCACGTCACCCGCCGACACCTTCTGGGACTTTCCTCCGACGTGTTTCGGCCCCCGGATCTCGCCGTTGCCCGTGTCTTTGGCATCCTCGATCGTCCCACCATAGAGGATGGTCGCCTCTCCCCCCTGGACGACGAAGATGTCCGTCCAGTTCTGATGGAGCTCTCCTGCACCGCTCGCGTCACGCCGCAGGATTTCAAACTTGTGGTTTCCGAGGTCGGACAGGATTTGTGACGCGCTGGTGGTCTTCTTCGCCGTCTGTTGGTCCTTCAACGTCGGCGAATACCCGCTCAGTTTCGCGGCCGGCCAGTAGACAATTTCGGAGCTCGATTGGGCCCAGGCTGGCATGGCGCAGCAGAGCGCCACCAATGGAAGAATCAGTCTCACGTGACCTCCTAGACGGTTGCTAGTGCGGCGTGGATTGTAGTCCATTCCGCGCGGAGCATTCCGCTGGTTCGTGAAGTTCGTCAAGTTCGTAGGTTCGTGAAGTTCGTGGGTTCGTGAAGTTCGTAGGTTCGTGAAGTTCGTAGGTTCGTGAAGTTCGTAGGTTCGTGGGTTCGTGCCGGCGCGCGACGAATGCGGAGCGCGCCCGAACCTGACGAACCCGACGAACCTCTACGAACTTTACGAACCTACGAATCTTACGAACCCAAAAGGTTGGCGTCTCCTTTCCGCTTGCCTTTGGACAGCGCCGGGCATAGTTTTGTCAGTAACTGATATGTCAGTCAATGAGGGAAGTCGATGAGCAAACCCACGGATCTCGTGCAGGGCACGCTGGACCTGCTCATCATGAAAATCATCGCCCTCGAGCCGATGCACGGGTGGGCCATCGCGCAACGAATCCGGCAGATGTCGGGCGAGGTGCTGCAGGTCGGCCAGAGCGCGCTCTACCCGGCGTTGCACAAACTCGAAAAGCAGGGCTGGATCAAATCCGAGTGGAAAACGTCGGAAACGAACCGCCGTGCCCGGTATTACTCGCTGACACGCGCCGGGCGCAAAGCGGTGGCCGAGGAAGCCGCCAACTGGGAGCGGTTGTCGGCGGCCATTTCCGGCATCGTGCGTACAGTCTAGCAAGGAGGTCCGACATGTCGCGGTGGCTCGCACAGCTTCGCGTCGCTCTTCGCTCCATCCTCAACCAAACGCGCGTGGAGGACGAGCTCAATGAAGAGATGCAGTTCCACCTGGAACGCCAGATTGACGAGGGGCTGCGCGCCGGGCTCGCACCGGAGGAGGCGCGGTATGCCGCGCTACGCGCCATGGGCGCGATTGGCAAGAGCAAAGAAGAGTCGCGCGATTTGCGCACGGCGAGGTTGATCAGCGACTTTACAAACGACCTTCGGTATGCGGCCCGTGCCTTGCGACGAAGTCCGGCGTTCGCTGTCCTCGCAATCGGCATCATGGCACTCGGCATCGGGGCCAATACGACAGTTTTCAGCGTCGTCAATGGCGTATTGCTGAAACCACTTCCGTATGCAGGCGCCGATCGTATCGTGACGCTCTCCACCGCTTTCCTGACGACCGGCGGGAGTCAGCAACAGGTGTCGATTGCGAACTTTCGGGATTGGCGCGACCAGAGCTCCACTTTCGAAGCGATGGCGAGTTACCGCGGCGGGGAATTTCCAATGACGACGGGTGTCGCGGCCGAATATGGTCTTGGTGCCAGCGTCGATGCGCAGTTCTTTCGCGTCTTCGCGGTGCGGCCGATCATCGGGCGCACGTTCGCGCCCGAAGAACAGATTCCGGGCAACGAGCAGCCGGCGGCCTTGATCAGCCACGCGTACTGGCAAGCCCGTTTCGGCGGCGACCCGGGCGTCTTGCAACGGACAGTGCGCGTGGGCAACCTTCCGAGAGCCATCGTGGGTGTCATGCCGGTTGGCTTCCATTACCCGGGCAAGACCGATCTCTGGATTCCGCAGACGACAAACTCCACCAGCCGAACGGGGCACAATCTCTCCGCTGTCGGGCGGATCAGAGAGGGCGTTTCACTCGAACAGGCACAAGCGGAGCTGACTACCGTTGCGGCCCGACTCGAGCAGCAGTATCCAGAGAGCAACAAAGGACGCGGCGTAACCGCAAGGCGATTGCAGGACGAGTTGGTTGGTGATGCCCGTCTCACGCTTTACCTCTTGTGGGGCGTCGTTGGCGTGGTGCTCTTGATCGCATGTGCGAACACGGCCACTCTCCTGCTCGGCAAGGCAACCGCGCGAGGCCGGGAAGTTGCCGTGCGCGCGACGCTGGGTGCGAGCCGCTCTCGCATCGTGCGGCAATTGACGACAGAAAGTCTCCTGCTCGCGCTCGCGGCCGGCATCTCCGGAACGTTGCTTGCCTACTGGGGATCGCAGGCGTTGGTCACCATCGCGCCGTTCGATGTGATCCGGCTCACCGACACGACTCTCGACGTGAGTGTGCTCGCATTCACGCTGGTCGTTTCGGTCGCGACCAGCGTGCTGTTCGGTCTCGCTCCGGCAGTCCATGCGTCGAAGGTCAATCTGATCGACACGCTCAAGCAGGCTGGATCGCGATCCGTGATGGGCGGCAGGGCCACCCGCATGCGCGGACTGCTCGTCATGTCGGAGATCGCGCTGGCGGTCGTGCTCCTCACCGGTGCGGGGCTGCTGATGAAAAGCCTCGTGGCCTTGCACAATGTCGAGCTGGGTTTTCAGCCCGAGAATGTACTCGTCATGAAGGCGACCGGAGTCCGCTCGCAAAAAGAGCACAATGCGTTCATCCGCGACATCCTGTTGCGAATCGAAGCTCTGCCTGGCGTCGTCGCGGCCGGCGCCACATCGACGCCGCCTGGAGACCTGGCTCTCGCTGGCTCCGGGTCCTATTTCGTCGATCGAATGCCCGAGAAGCGGGACCGCACCATCGAGCCGCAGACGTTTATGACGTTTGTTGCGCCGGGCACATTTGCCGCGCTGGGGATTCCGCTGAAGAGCGGCCGCGATATCAGCGAGGGTGATGTCGCCGACAGGCCGATGGTCGCCATCATCAACGAGGCCATCGTTCGAAAATCATTTGCGGGCGAAGATCCGCTAGGCAGGACGATCTTCTGCAATTTCATCGGGAAGGCGCCGCTGACGATCATCGGTGTTGTCGGTGACGTGCGTCAGATCAATCCTGCCCTCGAGCCGCGAGCAGATTGCTACATGCCGTATCAGCAGCACAATTACAACGCGCGAACGTTGAACCTTGTCATCCGAACCGTGAGCGATCCAACCGCCCTCGCAGGAACGTTGCGGCGTCTCGCAGCAGAGATCTCGCCAGACGTGCCTGTTGCCTTCACGACGCTGGAAGAGACAATGGCGAAGAGAGTGGAGGACCCGACGTTCCGCGCTCTGGTGTTTTCGGGGTTTGCCGTGTTGGCCGTATGTCTGGCGATGGCCGGTGTTTACGGCGTGATGGCGTATTCCGTGGAACAGCGATGGAACGAGATCGGTCTGCGGATGGCGCTCGGCGCGAGCAAAGGCTCCGTGCTGCGGCTGATTCTGGGACAGGCGCTTGTCCTCGCCGCCATCGGGTTGACCCTCGGCCTCGCGGGCGCCATTGCCGCCACGCGGCTGCTTACGACAGTGCTCTTCGAAGTGGAGCCCCTCGATCTCCAGGTATATCTGGGTGTCGTTGTTCTGCTGGGCGTCGTCACGGTGCTGGCCGGCTACCTTCCAGCGCGACGTGCGGCGATTTCGAATCCTGTGGAAGTGCTCAAGGCGCACTGACGAATCACTGTGGTTCGTGTGGTTCGTGTGGTTCGTGTGGTTCGTATGGTTCGTGTGGTTCGTGAAGTTCGTAGGGTTCGTAAAGTTCGTAGGGTTCGTCCATTGCGAGCGCGCGACGAATCCGGAGCGCGCCCGAACCCCACGAACCGACGAACCTACGAACCCACGAACCTACGAACCCCACGAACCCACGAACCCACGAACCCACGAACCTACGAACCTACGAACCTACGAACCTACGAACCTACGAACTCTACGATCTCCACGAACCCCGACGGTTAGGTGTCCCGTGTCCGCCCGTCGCCATCACGAACGCGGAACGTGGAACAAGAACGCGAAACCCGCGAGCGTTAGAAGTACCGTTTCAGGCCGATACTGAGCGAGAGTCCGGACGGATCGAGGCCGCTCGCAGCGTTCTCGATGATGTGGTACCGCCCTTCGCCCTTCAACGCCAGCCTCGGTCCAAAGAAGTATTCGGCGCCGCCTCCAACGTTGAATCCGAATTTCGTCTCCTGGTCGCCGAACGGACGTCCGTCGCTCTTCTGCTGCAGGAAGTAGGCGCCCACGCCGGTTCCGACAAACGGGTGCCACCGGCCGCCTTCCCAGTTGTAGTTGATGTCCATTCGCAGCGGCACCTGCCGAAGCGAATTGATTTCGTTCTGGTGCTCAGGATCGGCGATGCCGAAGCCGGTTCGCAAACTGACGCGCGGAGTCAGGTAGTACTCGAAGAGCGCGCCGACGTTCATCGTGGTGTCGAGCGACTCGTCTTTCGGCACCAAGTAACCGAAGTCGATTCCGACGGCGGTCGTTCCCGCGTGCGGAACCCGTTCCTGCGCCGAGGCCGCGACTGGCACACCTGCGATCAAGCCAAGGGCTAGAGCTCCGGAAATGACATGTTTCATCATGTGTCTCTCCTTACCTAACAGGCACCACTTTGGGAGAAGCAAACGACACACCAGTTCGACTGGATTGTCCGGATCGTGTACAGCAGAATAGTGGGCGATACGATCGGTGTACCGACCACAGACCGCTATCGAACGATCGCCTTTGACCATAGACCATCGACTTTCGAGCCGCGTCACCGGCGTGATTCAGCATGTGGCGGCCTCCATTGTGATGCCGTCATTTCGTGCGCTGCTGCCCGAACACATACACGCCAAGGACACGCCGGGTGACCCCGAAGACGTCGTCACGATTGTCGACAAGGCAGCTGAGCAATCGCTGATGGAACAGTTGCGCAGCGTTGTACCTGAAGCCAAGTTTGTCGGTGAAGAAGCCGTCAGCGAAAATCCCGACCTTGTGAGTGCTTTATCTTCACACGCGCCGGTCTGGCTGATCGATCCGATCGATGGGACGAAGAATTTCGCGCGTGGGAAGGCGGACTTCGGCGTCATGCTGGCACTGGTTGAGAATGGCCGCACGCGCGCATCGTGGATGGCCGTTCCGGCGGCCGCACCTGCCGGATATCTCGTTACGGCCGAGCGAGGCGGCGGCACCCGCATCAACGATGTTCGCGTGGACACACGTGGACCGCGGACCGATCTTCCGCGCGGCAGCGTTCACACCAGGATGATGCCTGTGCACGCCGCGCGTGATGTGGAGAAGAGACTGCACGATAAGTTCGAAGCGCATCCGTCGACCGGCTCGGCGGCCACGGAGTACTCTGCCATTCTTCGAGGCGACAAGGACTTTGTCATCTATTACCGCCTGCTACCATGGGATCATGCTCCGGGGACCCTCGCCATCACCGAAGCCGGCGGCGTCGCCATCCATCTCAGCGGCGAAGCTTATACTCCGCTCTCGCCGAACCAGGTCACGATAATTGCGGCTACGGCCGAGCTCGCCGCAAGGATTCGCAGCTGGTTGACGTGAGGTCACGATGTTTCCTTATCACGATGAGAACGAAACGCAGCGGACGCCGGTCGTCACCATGGCGTTCATTGGGCTGAACGTCCTGTCATGGATCGTCGTGCAGGGGGCCGGAGCGGAGCAGGCTGTCGCGGCATCCGTCTGTAATCTCGGTTTGATTCCGGCCGAGCTCACCGCCTCGCTGCCGCCCGGCGCCGCGTTCCCCATGGGGGAGGGCCTCGTCTGCGTGACCGATCCAGGCCGCGAGCCGTTTCACCTCATTACGTCAATGTTCCTCCACGGAGGCTGGATGCACCTGCTGGGCAACATGTGGTTCCTCTGGCTGTTCGGCAACAACATCGAGGATTCGATGACGCGGCCGCGATTCCTCATGTTCTACCTCCTCTGCGGAATCGCGGCAGCACTTGCGCAGGTGCTCGCCAATCCGCAATCACCTGTGCCGATGGTCGGCGCATCGGGCGCCATCAGCGGCGTCATGGGTGCGTACCTGGTTCTGTTTCCGCGCGTCCGTGTATTCACGGTCATACCGTTCGGGTTTTACATGCACTCGGTTGCGCTGCCGGCATGGGCGATGCTGATCTACTGGATGGTGTTGCAAATCGCCGGTGGAATCACGAGCGTCTACGCCGAGCAGGGTGGCGGCGTGGCGTTCTGGGCACATCTGGGCGGCTTCCTGGCGGGCGTAGTACCTGGTGAAGTTGTTCGAGCGGCGAGACCGTGTGGCCGCGCACGAGTCGCACCATTGGAAGCCGCGGCACGTCGGCTGGAACTGACGCAGAGTCTTCACGGGTTGTCAGGGCAGAGGGCAGATGGATGATGGCAGAGAGTACCGTCTGCCATCAGCCCTTTGCCATCTGCCCTGACAGAGAATTGCTGTATCGCTACGGCTTCCCGTGGCACAACCCCTGACCTGAATCCAGAACCGCTCCCCCGTCGGTGGACAGAAACTCCCAGCGGTACGACTGCCCTTCGAGGAGCAGTCGAAGCACGCCAAAGGTGGACAGGACGGTTTCGCTGTTCGCAACGCGCCGGACAGGCTGCGTCAGCGGCGCACCGCCGGTTCCGACGATGAACTGCCGGAGCCCGAACTGCAGGTCGGGCACACCGTCAGGCGTCTGAGGCCAGCCGTCGCGGCCCAGGCTCAGCCGGTGGCTAACCACGCTCAGCCGCCGCCAGTGGTGAACGTGATCGTCATCTCGCCGGAAATGTTAGCCTTGCGCAATGCCGACCAGCGAATTCGGCCAGCCAATCGGGGCTGCCCTGCCCGATTGGAGCCCCCGTCCACATCCACCGCGCACTTCGATCTCGGGACGATTCTGCCTCGTTGAACCCCTCGATCCGGCGGCGCACGGCGATGAACTCTACGAATGCATCGGCGCACCGGTGAATCACGACGGCCGGTGGACGTACCTGCCTTACGGACCGTTCGAAAATCGTGACAGCTTTCAGCGCTGGCTGGAGAAGACGGCCGCAAGCGACGACCCATTGTTTTTCGCCATCGTCGACGAGCGGCGACGCACCGTTGGCGTCGCCGCATACATGCGCATCGACCGCGCCAACGGCGTCATTGAAGTCGGGCACCTGAACTTCTCACGCCACCTGCAGCGCACCGCCGCTGCAACAGAAGCGATGTACCTCATGTTGCGGCGCGCGTTCGACGAGCTCGGATATCGGCGCTACGAATGGAAGTGCGACAGCCTCAATGCGCCATCGCGTCGCGCAGCAGAGCGGCTCGGTTTTACGTATGAGGGCCTGTTCCGGCAAGCCATCGTGTACCGGCAACGCACGCGCGATACAACGTGGTTTTCCATGACCGACGCCGAATGGCCTGCCCGCAGGGCGGCATTCGAAGCCTGGCTCGCGCCAGAGAATTTCGTCGCCGCCGGCACGCAGCGTCAGCCATTGTCGGCCTTCATGCCGTAGAATTCGTAAGTAACAAGAGGTCGGGAGATCAGGGGAGGATGAGCGTGGTCGATAAAGATGCCTTTGCCGAACGGGGCCGGACACTGGAAGAGGACTACTTCCGGCGTAAGGAAAAGGAAGTCATCGAGAAGATGCGCCGCAAAGCCGAGGCTGACGAACAACGGAAACGGCTGGGCGAGCAATCAGGCGTCGCAGACGAAGACGTACTGCGCGATCTGCAGGAGCTGGGTTACACACCTGAAACCGTCATGCTGCTCCATCTCGTCCCGCTGATCCAGACGGCGTGGGCAGAGGGCGGCGTCACACAGAAGGAGCGCGAGCTCGTCGTCAAAGCCGCGCGCACACGCGGCATCAGCGCGGGCTCGGCCGCCGACGAGCAGCTGCATCGCTGGCTCGCGCAGAAACCGTCCGACGATCTCTTCGAAAAAACACTCCGCGCCATCAGCACGATTCTGCAGGCACAGTCGCCCGAGGCGCGCGCCGCCAGCGAGCGCGACCTGCTCGCCCTCGCCACTGCTATCGCCTCGGCGTCAGGAGGCATCGTCGGATTCCGAGCGGTCTCGGATGAAGAGCGACAGATTCTCGCGCACATTCACGAAGAGCTCGAGAAGGGCGGCAAGACGTAATCGTGGGTCGAGCCGTCCTGGCCCTGATGGCCATCTTCATGATTCTGTTTTTTATTCGCGTGGCGCTGTACCGGCGCTCACGACGACGGTAATCTAGGGCTTCAGTTCCGTCTGCTTTCGCAGGCTCAGCTTGTGCTCTTTGCCCTCGCCGTCCTTCACGTAAACCGTCTTCTTCTCGATGGCCACGAGCACGGGCTGTCCCAGGAGGATGTCGATGCGCGGTGTATCGACGGTCGCATCCTGACGCAGCTCCAGCCGTTGGGTCCGGTTTCGATGACGAACGTGCGGATCTCGCGAGCAGGTGTGGCGTGAGGCAGGTTGCTGTTCGGATCGCGGGTCTGCGTATTGAACAACACTCTCGGGCGCTCGACGTTGTATTCGCGCCAGGTGCCATTCTGCCACTCGCGCTCGGCGGCAAGCCCGGCTACGCAGAAGACCAACGCCCAAACCAAGAACGCCGCACCGTAGTGCCGGCCTTCACGTCGGCCTCTCAAGAGTGTCCGCTTTTCCATACCTTATAGTACGCCCCATGGGTGTGCACGTCACCGGGACTTTTCCAGGGTACGCGGTGTGTCGTCCGACGTCGCCACGACCAGGGCGCCCCACTTCTGGCGGCGCAAGCCCTTCCCGGTGGTGCCCGTCACGGCAGGCCGTTCAGCCACCGCCCGAAGGTTGACGCCATCTTTGCGCAACCTTGTGAAATCCTCGTCGGACATCAGGACATAGCCACCTCTTGTATTCAGGAATTCTCTGACCTCTCCCGAACTTTGCAGGCGGTTAACGGGACGCTCGAGGTAGTACCGGAGACTGAACCGCCATTTCTCGAGGCGATACAGTCCCACGTGCTCGTTTGCGGCAAGCTTCGGCCGCAACACTTCGGCCACTGCCGCGGTGGGACGGGTGCTTTCCAGTACCGGCAGACCGATCGCTGCCACGCACGCGTAGATCACGAGCAAGGTGACGACAAGAGAGCCAAACAGGCTCGGTGTGACCGCCCACTTCCAGAAGATCGTCACCGTCAGAGCGGCTCCTCCTGCTGCGAGACTCAGAGGTATCACGAGAGTCGCGGGTGGGAGCTCCAGACCCAGGTCGAACGCCGAGTACGCCCGCAACTGTGCCCAAGATGACGAGTACCACCCCGAGTACCGCGACAGACCAGCGTGCAAAGATATTGTCTCGAGCGACGGCAAGATCGGGCCTCACGATGCTGACGGTCAACCATGCTCTCGCGGCGAGCAGACAACACGCCGGCGCGGCGGGATAGACGTAGCGATCGACTTTGAAGCGCGCGAGGCTGAACAGGAGAAACACCACGGCGACCCACGCCCACAAGAGAATCTCTTGCGGCGCGATCTCTACTCTTGCGCGCCAGCGACGGACCGTGTCGACGGCACCGCCGAGCACGACAATGCTCCATGGAAAGAAGCCTGCGACGAATGTCAGCACATAGAGGGTGTGATTGACGGCTCGATTGGAGAACGACACCGGCTGCGTGATGTAGTAAAGGTTGCCGGCAAGCGCGTACTGATGAACGAAGTGCCAGCCAAGTGCGTAGTACATCCACACAAACCACGGCAGAGACAGCACGACGGCAATCACGGCGCCGGTGATCCAGCGCAGCGACAGCAACGCCGTGCGGGACGCTTGACCACACGCCAGCCCGACCAGAAAAAAGACGCCAGCCAGCACGAGCGCCACCGGCCCTTTGGTCATCACCGCGAGGCTCAGCAGAACATACGAGACGTACTGCAAGCGCGGGCGGTCGTTCAGCGCCGACACGAGCGAGAACGCCACGGCGCCGAACAGAAACGCCGTAAAGACCATGTCGAACACGCCGATGCTGCCAAGAAGGAAGGTCATGGGCATGGTGGCCAGCATCAGCCACGCGCGGACGCCGAGTCGCGCATCGAACAGCTGCACGCCAGTCCACCGTGTCAGCCAAAACAATGCGATTGCCGCGATCGCGCTCGGCAGGCGCATCGCGGTTTCCGTTTCGCCGAGCACGGCGATGGCGAGCCCCTGCAACCAGTGAAACAGAACCGGCTTGTCGATGTACGGCAGGCCGTCGAGCAACGGAATCATCCAGTTGCCCGCATGCCGCATCTCGCGCGTCAGCTGCGCGTAGTGTGCTTCGTCCGGATCCATCAGCGCTGGTGCACCGAGTTTCCAGAACACGACGATCCAGCACACAACGGCCCATTTGGCGAAGGACAGCCAACGGTGAGGACTGGCTAGACGATTTTCCAGAAGGCCCGTTGTTATACGCTCCTCTTTGCGTTTGCGCAAGTAGAATAGGGCCGCATGAAAATTTTCAAAACGGTCAATCGCGTACCCGGCGGACTGATGGTCGTGCCGCTGTTCCTCGGCATGGTGCTCAACACGTTTTTTCCCGACCTGTTGAGAATTGGCGGCTTCACTCAAGCATTGACCGGAGTCGGATACCCCACAGTACTGGGGATGTATCTCTTTACCGTGGGTACGAAAATGACATTTCGTGCAGCCCCGCGCATGCTGCTACGGGGCGGCGGCATTCTCGTGGCCAAGGTCGGCACCGCTACGCTGTTCGCGCTTGCAGTCGCGCACTATTTCGACGGCAGTGTGCTCGGTCTGAGCACACTCGCGGTGATGGTCGCCATGAGCGATACCAACGGAGGCATGTTCCTCGCGCTCACCAGCGTGATGGGCAACAAGGAAGATTCCGGTACTTACGTGGCACAGAGCATCGAAACCGGGCCGTTTCTCACGATGCTGATCTTCGTCGGCGCGGGGCTCGCGGTCATTCCATGGCTCACCATGTTGTCGGTGATTGCGCCGATTCTCGCAGGAGCTGTGCTTGGGAATCTCGACGATGACATCAAGGAGTTTTTCGGATCGCACGAGCCGATCATCGTGCCGTTCATGGCGTTCACGCTGGGCCAGACGATCAACTTGCGGTCGGTGGTGACCGCCGGCGTGCCCGGCGTCATCCTGGGCGTCACGGTCGTGGTCGTCACCGGTTTTGTCTGCATCGTGGCCGACAAACTGCTGGGCGGCACCGGCATTGCCGGCGCGGCCGCATCCAGCACGGCCGGTAATTCGGCAGCCGTTCCGAAGGCAGTCGCGATGGCGGACAACTCCTACCTGCCAGTCGCCGAAGCTGCCACGGTGCAGGTGGCTGCCTCGGTGATCGTCACGGCCATTCTGACGCCGCTCCTCACCTCTTGGTGGTACAAGCGTCTCCTGAGACAGGAAGAGCGCCCACCCATCCCGTCACGCGAGCCCGACGTCGCGTAGTCCAATCGGCAGGAGCCGCGAGCGGCGCGGGGCGATGGGGCCCCGCAAGCGAGCGGCGAGGAGCGGGTGTTGAGGCCCCGCGACCAAAGACGTGCACGATCTCGATCTGATCCTCACGCTGGCCGGCGGCTTCACAGCCGCCCTCGTCCTCGGCTATTTCACACAGCGCGCCGGGCTCTCACCCATCGTCGGCTATTTACTGGCCGGCATGCTCGTGGGTCCGCATACGCCCGGATTCGTCGCCAATGCCGAAATCGCCGAACAGCTCGCAGAAGTCGGCGTCATCCTGCTGATGTTCGGCGTCGGCCTGCAGTTTCATATCGACGAGCTGCTCGCCGTGCGGCGCGTCGCTGTACCCGGCGCCATCGCGCAAAGCGCGGTCGCCACGCTGCTCGGCGCGGTCGTCGCACGCTGGTTCGGATGGAGCTGGCCGGCCGGAATCGTGTTCGGCATGGCGCTCGCGGTGGCGAGCACCGTCGTGCTCATCCGCGTCCTCGCCGATCATCGCGACCTGCATACGCCCACAGGACACATCGCGGTCGGCTGGCTGGTTATCGAAGATCTGTTCACGGTCCTCGCCGTGGTGCTCCTGCCCGTGCTGTTTGCGGGTGACGGATCGGAGGCTGGCGTCGCGTGGGCGCTGGCCGTCACGGCATTGAAGGTCGCTGCGCTCGTCGGTTTTACGATCATCGTCGGCACGCGCGTCATTCCCTACGTGCTCGATCACATTGCGGACACCGGATCGCGCGAGCTCTTTACCCTCACCGTGCTGACGCTCGCGCTCGGCATTGCGGTGGGATCGGCTGCGGTCTTTGGGGTCTCGATGGCGCTCGGCGCGTTTCTCGCCGGGCTCGTCGTCGGCCGATCCGACTACAGCCTGCGTGCCGCATCGGAAGCGTTGCCGATGCGCGATGCGTTCGCCGTGTTGTTTTTCGTCGCTGTCGGCATGCTGTTGTCACCGGCCTATCTGTTGGAAGCGCCCGGTCTGATCCTGGCCACCCTGGCGGTCGTGATGCTGGGCAAGCCGCTCATTGCGCTCGTTGTCGTGCGAGTGCTTGGCTATCCCTTCAGGGTCGCGCTGGGCATCGCGGTCGCCCTCGCGCAGATCGGCGAGTTCTCGTTCATCCTCTCGAGCATCGGGAAAGACCTCGGCATTTTGCCACCTGAGGCGACCAACACGCTGGTGGCGGTGTCGATTGTCTCGATCGTGCTGAACCCGGTCCTCTATCGACTCGTGCCTCGTGTTGAGAAATGGGCGGCGACGCGTCCCGGCCTCAAGAAACTGCTGGATCCTACGCTGGTCGACAGCGATGAGGTCGCCGATCGGCCGGCACGATCAACCGATCGACGCCGGCGTGCCATCGTTCTAGGATATGGTCCGACCGGCCGCACCGTTGTGCGCCTTCTTCGAACCAACGGCATCGAACCGACGGTCATCGAGCTGAATATGGAAACAGTGCGGCAGATCCGACAAATGGGGGTTGATGCCGTCTACGGTGATGTCACACAGCGCGATACGCTCGAAGCGGCAGGTGCCGCCAACGCCGATACGCTGATTCTCACTTCAGCCGGCATGGGCAGCGCAGCCGAAGTGATTCGCATGGCACGCGAGATGAATCCGGGCATTCACGTGCTGGCGCGCGCGCAGTATCTGCGCGACCTGCCGGACCTCGTCAATGCCGGCGCCGATCAGGTCTTCACGGGCGAAGGCGAGGTCGCACTCTCGCTGACGGAAAGCATTCTCCACCGGCTTGGGGCCACGGCGGAACAGATCGACCGTGAGCGCGATCGCGCCCATCGCGAGCTCTTCGGAAAAGAGACGGCTGACGCTCCGTCGAACGCGTGACACGATGAAGACGCACCTGCAGTCGCAAATCGACGACCTCTACAAACTCCCGCTCGACGAGTTCACAAAAGCGCGCAACGCTCTCGCCAAAACGCTGAGCGGAAGCGAGAAAGCGGCCATCACCTCGCTCGTCAAGCCGTCGCTGCCGATGTGGCTGATCAATCAGTTGTATTGGAACCAGGCATCGACGTACAAGGCGCTCGTCGACGCATCGGAAAAATTGCGTGCGGCCCATCGATCGGCTTTGGCGGGACGCGACGCCGACACACGCAAGGCGGACGAGCTTCACAAGACGACGCTGGAAAAAGCCTTCGCCCAGCTGGTTGCGACAGCAGAAAAAAATGGCGTCCATGTGACCGATGCGACGCGCGATTCGTTACGGCGCACGCTGGCAGCATTGCCGACCGACGAGCCGCCGGGTCGGATGACGCGCGAACCACCGGCGGCGGGATTCAGTCTGCTCACGGGCATCAAGCCGCGGCCAATGGAACTGGAGAAGACGCCTGCGGCGCGTCAGCCCAAGCCGTCAGCCGCAGAGATCAAGCGGTGGCAGCTGGCGCAAAAACAGGCCGAGCAGATCAGAAAGGAAGCAGAGCGGCGAGCACGCCAGGACGGTCTCAAAGCGCGCAAAGAACGAGAAAAACGGGAGCGCGAAATCGAGAAGGCAGAGCAGGCGCTCCGGGAAGCCGAGCGCCGGCTCGCCGAACTCAAACGTTAGCGCTCTTTTGTCGGATCCGCCGTAGTTGCGCACGCCATGCTACGATTCTGGTCGGCTGATCATGCTGACCATTGACTTCACGCAGGCGCTCGAGCACATCGTCGGGCCAGGCGGCATTCTCCGAGACGCGGACGAGCTGCTGACGTACGAATCAGACGGCCTCGCGCGCCTGAAAGCCAAACCGGGATGCGTCGTGCTGCCGAGTACCGGCGGATGAGGTTCAGGAGATCGTTCGTCTCTGCCATACACACAAGGTGCCGTTCATCGCACGCGGACATGGGACGGGCCTCTCGGGCGGCGCACTGCCGAGGCCCGATGCCGTCCTGATCGGCCTGTCTCGATTGAACCGCATCATCGATGTGGACATTCCGAACCAGCGCATCACCGTCGAGCCGGGGGTGATCAATCTCGACGTAACGCGCCGCGTCGCCGCGAGTGGGTATTACTACGCACCCGATCCCTCGAGCCAGCAGATTTGCTCGATCGGCGGAAACGTCGCGGAAAATTCCGGCGGCGCGCATTGCCTGAAGTACGGGTTCACGGTGCATCACGTGCTCGGCCTCGAAGCGGTGCTGCCCAACGGCGAGATGGTGCATCTCGGCGGCGCGGCCCTCGACTCCCCCGGTCTCGATCTCGTTGGTGCGCTCGTCGGATCCGAGGGAACGCTGGCGGTGGTCACAAAAGTAACCTTACGTATCGTTCGTGTTCCTGAATCCGTCAAGACGATTCTGGCTGCGTTCGAGTCGACCGAAGCTGCCGGTGTCGCGGTGTCGGAGATCATCTCGGCCGGGATTATTCCTGCCGCGGTCGAGATGATGGATAAGCTGACGATTGAAGCCGCCGAAGCGGCTGTTCATCCAAATTTTCCGAAAGCCGAAGCGGTCCTCATCGTCGAGCTCGACGGCGCGCAGTCCGAGGTCGAAGGGCTGTTTCAGATGGTCGAAGCGATCTGCCGGCAGACCGGCGGCACCGAAATACAGATCGCCCGCAACAACGAAGAGCGCGCGCGTATCTGGAAAGGACGCAAAGCCGCGTTTGCCGCCATGGGCCGCGTGTCGCCGAACTACTACGTGCAGGACGGCGTGATTCCGCGCACCAAGCTGCCCGAAGTGCTCGGCCGGATCCGCGCGCTGGAGGAGCGCTCGGGATTGAGGATTGGCAATGTGTTTCATGCGGGCGACGGCAACCTGCACCCGCTGATTTGCTATGACGAGCAGATTCCCGGCCAGGGCGAGCTGGCCGAGAAAGTGGCGTCCGAAATCCTGATGTATTGCATCGAAGCGGGCGGCTCGATCACCGGCGAACATGGCGTCGGCGCCGACAAGTCAGCGTCGATGCCGAAGATGTTTTCGGAGACCGACCTCGACACGATGCAAATGTTGCGCTGTGCGTTCGATCCGGCGAGCATCTGCAATCCGGGGAAGGTATTTCCAACGCCTCGTCTGTGCGGCGAGGTGCCTGGGCCGTATCGTCAGCATCCTGCTGAGAGAGCAGGGTTGGCCGAGCGAATGTGAATTGGAAGATTGGTAGATTGAAGGACTCATAGATTGATTGGAAGATTCAAATCAGAAAATCAATCTACCAATCTTCCAATCTACCAATCACCCAATGGTGCGTCAGTTCAAAGCCCCCCCGGTCCCCTCCCGGGGCTCAGGACTCCCACCGGATCGAACTGCTGTTTGACCGACTTCATCAGCGTCAGGCCGTCTCCCAGTGGTCCCCACATATCGATGTGCGTGCGCAGCTCGGGAGAACTCTTCACGACGACTGCACTGCCCCGCCCGAGCGGCAGCGCCTCGCGCAGGCCGTCGATGACCCGTTTCTGCACCTGAACGTCCTCGGTGATGCAGAGCTGAAACACGCCGGCACCCGCACGCCCCGCCGCGCGGTAGCCGCGTCTGCCTGCGAGCCGCTCGATGATGGTCAGAGTGGGCGCGAGCTCCGTCGGCACCACACTCACCTTCAACAGCACACGTCGATCGTCCTCGGCGAACGTCCCGTGGTCCAACCAGTATTGGTCCTCTTCGGGTCCAGGAAGCGTACGAGCGGCGAAGCCGGCCCCGATGATGATCCGTGACGCCGTTTCGGACTGCTGCTGGACCGAGGCTTCGATCGATTCGAACCGGACAATCAACCTGAGCGGATGCGTCGCAAACTCGAGCGCTGTCGGCGTCAAATGGCTCGACAACAGCCTCCCCGTCAGCGCCGCGAGGTCCGCCGGGCTCGACAGATCGATGACGAGCGTGCCTGACGCCGCGGTCAACGGATACAACTTGAAGGTGGCCGAGACGATGACACCGAGGGTGCCGAATGATCCCGTCAGGAGGCGAGGCAGATCGTAACCGGCGACGTTCTTCACGACGATCCCGCCGCCTTTCGCCAGCCGGCCATCGGCTCTGACAAATTCGACGCCGATGATCAGATCGCGCGGCGCGCCGTACCGGTGACGCCGCGGGCCGCTGTCGTTGGTCGCGACCAGGCCGCCGATCGTCGCGCGATCGGCGGACGGCGGATCGAGCGGGATCCATTGCCGGTGCCGGGCGAGCGCACGATTCACGTCGCCGAGCGCGGCGCCGGCTTGAATGGTGGCCGTGAGATCGCCGTGGCGATGCGCGACGATCTCGTTGAGGCGCGAGGTCGAGATGAGCACGTCGATCGTCCGAGGTGCGGGACCCCAGCCGAGCTTGGTGCCCGATCCACGCGGCAGCACCGACAACTTCTCGCGCGTTGCCCAGGCGAGAAGGCCTCCAACGGCGTCGACCGACGCCGGTTCAACGACAAGTCCCGGGACCACGCCTTCGACGGCGTCCGCCGGGGTCCCCACACGAACACCGCCGTCTCCGACGAGTGAAGCCGCCGTTTGGTAGACGAGAGTCTCAGGCATTGGTCCAGTCGACCGAGCAAAACTGCGCGTAGCAATTCGTGTTGGAGATTACCTTGTCGCCGAGCTTTGCCCGGTGCTCGACACAGTTGGCCATCTCGGCCAGTTTGTACTCGAAGCCCTTCGGAAGATCGATGCGCGCCCGATGTTCCTCGCCGGTCACGGGATTCCTGATTGGGACGGCGCGAAACTCGCCGAGACCCGGCACGTCGAGTCTGGCGATCCGGCGCTCTTGATCGCTCTCAAAATGAATGGGCGCGTAGATGGGTTCGAGGAAGGTTGCCGTGACGGCGGCGAAAATCTCGAACATCGTGCCCCCCTCTTTGCCGCTCGTGATCGCGAGCAGGGCGTGGCGCTGATCCGCCGTGGCCCGATCGTCAATGGCGATCTGCGAGATCCCATTCCCTTCGTGAATCGGACCCGGCCACCAGTACGCCGACGCAAAGATCACCCCGTCTAACCGCGTCGCGCCATAGTGTCCTTCGCGGATGCGCACCGCGACCAGCGCTTCGCACCTGCCGTGGGTCGGCAGCGCATTGAATTGACACGGGCAGCCCCAGGCGCAATTGCAGGTGCCGACTTCGTCGGCACTGATCCTCCAATGCGTGCTCGTCACGGGCGAATTGTAGCGCGAAGCATCAGAATTATTCCGCCGGCAAGCGTGGCTGTTCCCACAAGCCGGGCGAGCGCTTCGCCGTGACGCCACTGTTTCTCGAGCAGGATGACAAGCGCGACGAGCGCCATCAAAGGAACGCTCATCACGCCAAGGACCAGCTGAATCACCATCAATCCCCAGCAGCAGGCCGCACAATACGCGCCATGATGGAGCCCGAATCGCCACGAGTCTGACGCACTGCGAATCTGATGCTGGGCAAAGAATTCCAGGGGCGATCGGCAGTGGCGCAGGCAGATTTGCTTCCAGCCGGTAAGCTGATAGATCCCGGCCGCCGCGAGCGCGAGACCGGTTGCCGCAGGCACGGCCACGCTCACGTCGATCGAACGCATGGCCATCCATGCGATCGTCATGCCGATCGCGTAGGCAACTGCGCCGAAGACCACCCACACCGTGAAATATCCAGCCAGCAGAAGGAGCTGCGAGCCTCCCGCGTCATCGCCGCGGCCCGCACGTGCCGCAAGAAGCCCCCTGTGGAGAAGCACGGCCGGCAACACCGACGGCAGCATCATGGCGACCATCATGACGGCCCACATCACCAGGAACATCGCGGCATGTTCAAAGCCCGACTGATGGCCCATTTTCATCCAGGCCATCGACATCGCCCATCCGCCCGGCATGGGCATCGCCGCGGACATGGCGCGCGCGCTGTTGATCGTGTAGAGCCAGGCGGCGATCGTGACAAGGGCAGCGATCACGATTGCGGGTACCTGCGTCATTCGCCAACGCCGCTGGCCCACCTCACGCATCCGCCTTCGCGCCCTTCTTGCTCATCGCTACGGCGCGACAAGCCTATCGCACCCAACGCACCTAGTGTGATCGTTGGCCTTCGCGTATCGACTGGTCGAGCACCTCGACGAGATGCATGATGCGCAGAGGACGGCCCGCGGCTTCCAGACCGGTGGCGATCTGCAGCAGGCACCCCGGATTGCTCGAGATGATCGCCTGCGCGTCGGTCTTCAGGATGTTCTGCACTTTGCGATCGCGCAGTTGAGTTGCCGCCTCGGGTTCGAGCAGGTTGTAGATGCCGGCCGACCCGCAGCAGATTTCCGACTCGCCGATCTCGCGCACTTCGACGCCCGGTATGGTCTGCAGCACGCGCCGCGGCTGGGCGCGCACCCCCTGCGCATGTTGAAGATGGCAGGCGTCGTGATATGCCGCCTTCAACGGCACAGCACCTCGGGGCGCACGCGGCTCGAGGTCCGCGAGCACTTCTGAAATGTCCTTGCAGCGCGCGGCAAACGCCTTGGCACGATCGACGTAGGCCGGATCGTTGCGGAGCAGATGCCCGTAGCGCTTCATGGCAGACCCGCAGCCGGCCGCGTTGATGACGATCGTCTCAACATCGGCTTTGTCAAACGCGTCGATGAGGCGCCTTGCCGCGTCCATCGCAGCCTTTTCTTCGCCGGCGTGCTCGGCCAGCGCGCCGCAGCACTGCTGCGTCTGAGGAATCACGACCTCGCAGCCTTCGGCGGCGAGCACACGGGCCGTGGCTTCGTTCACGTTGGCGAAAAACACGCGCTGCACGCAGCCAAGCAAGAGGCCGACGCGCTTGCGCGGCTGGCCCTGTGCGGGAATTCGGGACGGCAGCGCGCGCGTGCCAAACGCGATCGGAGGCAGCAGGCGCTCCATCGATTGAAGCCGCTGAGGAAGGAGCTTCAGAAGGCCCGATTGATGGACGAACCGTTGCAGTCCGAACTTCTGATAAAGACCAAGCGGCCAGGCCAGCACGCGAAGCCGTACCGGGTGGGGAAACATTGCAAAGATCAGACGCCGGAACAGCCGGTCGCCGAAGCCGCGGTTCGCATCGCGCTCGACCTGAGGCCGCGCGGCTTCGAGGAGCGAGTCATACTGCACACCCGACGGGCACGACGTGACGCACGCCATACAGCCGAGGCAGGTGTCGATGTGCCGGACGAAGCTCTCGGTGCCGGTTTCGCGGCCGTCACGACGCAGCTTCATCAGGTGAATCCGCCCTCGCGGCGAGTCCGTCTCCAGCCCCCACAGCAGATACGTCGGGCATGTCGGCAGACAGAAACCGCAGTGAACGCAATCGTCGAGGAGGTCTCGGGTGTGCAGACGCTGAGGACTCGAACTCACAAGTGGTGGATTATATTCCACCACTTGTCGATCCACATTCCGCCGGATGTCGATTGCGTTATTGAACGAGGCTCACGTTGAAGCTTGTGGTTTCGCCGGGGCGTATCTCGACGTCGACGACGAAAGACTGAAATCCTGGCTTCTCGATGCGCACACGATGTGATCCTTCCGCGAGTTGAATCACCAGCCGATCCGGCGTGGCTGGACCTTTCCACGGCTCGCCGTCGACGAGCACCGTCGCGTCGGCTGGTTGCACGCGCAGCGCCAGCGTACCGGTTTGCGACGCCTGATAGACAGGAGGTCCGCCTTGCGGCGGCAACATACCGGGCGCCGGTGGCATCGGACGGGGAATGGGCTGCGGGTCGGGCGTTTCTCCGGGTGCGAGCGCATCGAGGGTGTGACGAATCGTGTGGGTCGATCCCGGGTTGTAGTACACGTTCTGCCGCAGCGTTCGATGCCCCGCATGGTAGATCACGATCTCGTGCGGACCCGGTATGAGACGCAGCCGCTGGAACACCCCATCGTAATCATCGACGCTTCCCGCCGCGTAGCCGTCCACAAAGACCAGCGCCGCGCGAGGCGACACCTGGAGACGCACCGACACCACGTGATCCGGAAGGGGGCCGCCCGGCGGGAAACCAAAGACCGGATACGGATAGGGATACCACTGACCGAAGCCGAGATAATAGGGATGGTAGAACCCACCACCGGAGAAGCCACCGCCCCACAAAAGCGGAGAATGTCGAACCGCGGTGACGTGGTGGCGGCCGCCGCCATGATGTCTCTGGGCACCGGCGGGAACAGTTGCGAACACGGAGATGACGGTCGCACAGACGACCATGAGAAGCGTTTTATGACGCACTGGTAGGAGCCTCCGAATGCAGTCGCCGCATAAGAGCCCATGAGCAACGGCTGTACCATGCCAAACATAGCAAAATTCGGGAGAAAACCAATCCGTGACTGGACGCAGCGTTCCCCATGCGCGACACTATGTCAGCGACGGAGGACGCCGTGATCGGCACTCTCGCCCTTACAGTTCTGATCTTCCTCAGCACCGACTGTCCTGTCTCGAACCGGTATGCACCCGAGATCAAGCGGCTGTACGAACAGTTCACCCTACAGGGCGTGCGTTTCCGGCTCGTATACCCCAATCGCCTCGACACACCGGTGGCGATCCAGGCTCACGTCCGCACGTACGCATACCCCCCAATCGCCGAACGCGATCCTGACCATCAACTGGTGAAAGTCGCGGGCGCGACGATCACACCCGAGGCCGCCGTTTTCGACAAAACTGACCGCCTCGTGTATCTCGGCCGCATCGATGACCGTTTCGTCGAACTCGGACGAGAGCGGCCGGTCGCAGGCCAGCACGACCTGAGCAACGCGTTGACCGCGCTTCTCGCGGGTAAGCCGGCGATCCCCTCACGGACCCAGGCCGTGGGGTGTTTCATCGCCGACATGGCGCGCTAACAGGTTCCGGGTTCCGAGGGTTCCGGTTCCAAAGGTTCTGGTTCCAAAGGGTTCGGGTTCAGAGGGTTCGGGGTTCCTAGCTTGTTCGAAACGTGTGCGGGCCGCGTTATCTCTGCTGTGTGGGAACGTGACGCACTTCAACGCGCTTTGCTAGGCCAGCCGGCTTGCCGCGATCCGCGCCAGATCGTGTTCGGCGCAGCCCACATCGACCGACGTCAGTTCGCCGTGTGTGTGCCAGATCCGCAGGGTCGCTACGGTGGCAAATGGTTCTCTCGAATCGCGCAGCTCCCCCTCCACGCGAATCGACGCCATACGCAATCCTGAGGTGTCGGGCTCAGACACCGAATCGACCACGATCAGGGGGCGCTGCAGCGCATACTGCAGCGCCTTCGCCGCCGTTCGGTAGCCGGCAACTCCACGAGCGAGCAGACGAATCAGCGGATCATCATTTGTCGCGGGGCCCCTACTGCGCTCCTCCGACCCGCTTAGAATGGACTCGTAGGATCGGCCGTTCAAAGAGAAGGTTGTGCGAGGCGTGAACAGGTTGGCGGGCACATCGAGGCTGCCCCTGTTAAAGGCAGCCACGAGCGCATCTAACGACTCCCGAATCCCTACTCCCAGATCCTAAATCCCTGATGGTTACGAAGGCTTTTTGACTTCGACGTTAGAAGCCTGCTCAATCACCTGCACGATCGCCGAGTGATCGAGGTCACCCTTCCCGTTGTTCATCAAGTCGATCAGCATGTTCTGCACGGTGCTCGTGAGAGGCAGCGAGACCTTCAGCGCCTCGGCGGCAAGCAGCGCGTTGCGCAGATCCTTCTGGTGCAGCCGGATGCGGAAGCCGGGCTTGAAGTTGCGCGAGTAGACCATCGGTGCTTTTACGTTCAGCACGGTGCTTCCGGCGAGACCGGCCTTCACCGCATTGAAGACGACTTCAGGATCGAGCCCTGCCTTGGTCGCCAGCGCGAGCGCTTCGCTCATCGCAGCAATGTTGACGGCCACCATGATCTGATTGGCCAGCTTCGTCACGTTGCCGGCGCCCACTTTGCCCGTCAGCGTCACGGTCGCCCCCATCGTCTTCAGAATGGGCTCCATCTTGTCGAAGACTTCCTTCTTGCCGCCGACCATGATGGCAAGCGTGCCATCAATGGCTTTCGGCTCGCCGCCGCTGACTGGTGCGTCGAGAAAGTCCACGCCCTTCGCCTCGAGGGCAGCACCGACTTTCTGTGCCACCATCGGGCTGATCGAACTCATGTCGATCACGACGGCACCTTTCTTGACGCCTTCGATCACGCCGTTGGGTCCGAGCACCGCCTGTTCCACTTCCGGCCCGTCCGGCACCATCGTGATGACGATGTCGGTCTTGCCGGCCACATCCTTCGGCGACGAGCCTTTCTGCGCGCCGGCGGCAACCACGTCGTCCAGGCCGGCCGGCACGATGTCGTACGCGGTCACCTGATGGCCGGCTTTGAGCAGATTTTTCACCATGGGTCTGCCCATGATTCCGAGGCCGATGAATCCGATTTTGCTCGACACGATCAACTCCTTTGCGCAGTGGATCAACACAGAAGGATAGAAGATCAGAAGAAAACTCGTTCTTCCGACCTTTGAGCTTCTGTTGAAAAATGAGGGCCTATCCTAGCACTTCGACGATCTTGTTGGCCAATCGCTCGGGCGTGAACGGTTTTTGCAGAAACGGCACGTCGCGCTCCATCACGCCGTGACGCACAATCGCATCGTCTGTGTACCCGGACATGAACACAACCTTCATGGACGGCCGCATCTTCGTCAGCATGACGGCAACGTTCGGACCATTCATGCCGGGCATCACGACGTCGCTGAGCAGAACATCGATGACCCCCTCGTGGCGCTCGCAGATCTGCCGGGCCTCTTCTCCGCCGTTCGCCAAGAGCACGTTGTATCCACGACGTCTCAAGATCTTCGAGCTGAGCTCGCGAATGCCGGGATCGTCTTCGACAATCAGAATCGTCCCCGTAGCGTCCGCCGATGGTTGTGCAGGCATCGGCTGCGGTATAGGAGCCGATGCGCGCTCGTCGCAGATCGGGAAGTAGATCCTGAACGCGCTGCCGCCGGCCACGCTGCTTTCGACGGCGATGCCGCCGTTGTTCTGCTTGACGATGCCGTAGATGGTCGCGAGCCCGAGGCCGGTGCCCTTCCCGGTGCGCTTGGTCGTGAAGAACGGTTCGAAGAGGTGCTCGAGTACCTCGTTCGCCATCCCGCTGCCTGTGTCCTTCACCGCAAGCATCACGTAGTGACCGGGCGGCGCGGTCAGATACGCGCTTGTCACACCCTCGGTCAGATGCACGTTTGCCGTTTCAATCGACATGAGGCCGCCGTCAGGCATCGCGTCGCGCGCATTCACGACGAGATTCAAGATGACCTGCTCGACGTGTCCGCGGTCTGCCTTGACCGGGTCGAGGCTCGGCGCGAGCGTCGTCTTCATGTTGATGTGTTCGCCAACGAGCCGATGCAGCATGTTGTCCATGCCACCGACGATCTCGTTGACATCGAGAATCGCCGGATCGACGATTTCGCGCCGGCTGAACGCAAGCAACTGACGCGTCAGCTGCGCCGCGGTCTTGCCGGCCCGCTCGATCTCGTGGATGTCGGCACGGTGACTCTCCTTGATGGCCGGATCGTCGAGCAGCAGCTCGCAATATCCCAGAATCGCCGTCAGCATGTTGTTGAAATCGTGGGCGATGCCGCCTGCGAGCCGCCCGACAGCGTCCATTTTCTGCGCCTGGTGGTACTGCTGCTCGAGATCTTTGCGCTCCATCTCGACGCGCAGACGGGCCGCTTCGCGGTCTTCGAGAACAGCAGCTATGGCATCGAATCCCTTGCCGAGTTCGTGCAGTTCCGGAATGGTCGTGCTGGACGCCACTCGAGCGCCAAGATCCCCGGCCGCGAGCCTCCGGCTCGCCCGGGTCAGCTTCGCGATCGGCTGCAGCATCAGGCGGTCGGACGCCGCCTTCACGCCGACGAGCACGATGAACGCGACCAGGCAGAACGCCACGAGGTTCTGATACATCGCCCAGGTGGCCGCCGCCCTTGCGTGGCCCTTTCGAATCTGCACTCGTACCATCAATCCCGATTCGAAGGGACGGACCCGCTCGAAGGCAATGGCTTCGGCCATGCCGCGTTCGTCGAAGTCGAACGTGCCCCGCAGCTCGGCGCCGATTCTTCGTGTGACAGGGCCGTTTTCGAGCGATCGCCCGACCACGCTCTGACCGTTCGGATACATCGCGATGACCGTATGAGTACGGTCGGTGATCAGGACTTCGGCATCTGCGGGCCAATTCTCGCTGGCCAGGCTCGCGGTCAAACGCTCGAGGTCAATCGTCGCAAATGCCACTCTCAACACATCACCCGCAGGACCCACAATCGGGTACGCAAGTGGCAACGCCGCCCGGCCGGTCTGCCTTCCGACGATGTAATCCCCGACAATGAACTGTTTTTCGGCGAGCGCGCGCTGAAAATAGGGACGATCGGCGAGGGATACTGATACGGCTGTCACGCCGCTGCAGATGAGTGTGCCTTTCGAGTCGAGAATGCCCAGGTTCGTATAGGTACCGCCGAACTGAGGAACGATCAGCCGCAAGTAGGCCGAACAGGTCTCGCTGTCGCCTTCGCGCACGTCAAGGCTATTCGAGGCGGCGACCAGCAGCTGGCGGGTATTCTCGACGAGGCGCTCCTGTTGCAGCGCTTTCAGACCCGCGAGCCGGCTGGCGCTCTGCGTCACCGCGTCCTCGGCCTGCTGCCGTCTCTCGAAGCTGGTGTAAAGCAGGAGCGCGATTGCCGGAACAGCGACGAGGGCGGCAGGCGCAAGAATGCGAAGCCGGAGACTGGGACTCCAGAAACGCTCAAGAAACATGTCGCCGGTCGGGGACCATCTCTTATAGAGAGATCGGCCGCGGCACGTCGAATCGTTAGGCGAGGGCTGGCCGCACCAAAAGCCAGCCTGCCCCGCCGGACAGCGGTTTGCCCGCGGTGGCCCGAAGGCCGGGCCTGCGCGCCGAAGCGCGCAGCGCGAAGGCGGGGCCTAAGCCCGACCCTTTCCCTGTTTTATGCGACCGAAGTGGAACCGAGAGATGCCCGTCGAAGGAAGGTATTAGTGCGTGCGGGGCTCCAACGTAGCAGCACTTGCGGGGAAATTGCGCACGTCGGCGCTGTAACAGGGAAAAGATCGGGGTGCCTCTTATTCACGTCATTCGGTTTAGCAAGCGGCATACCACCAGCCACCAGTTCGGGAAGCTGGGCGGATCTCTCATTTCCCGCCAATTTCGAAGAGTATCGGTCCTTGGACGAGAGTGCTCGCCGGAGTGGCGCCTACAATCGTGTGCGGTTGTCCTGTGAAGGTCACAGGAGTGTCGATCAAGGGGTCAATTCGCGTGAGGACGAACGGTTCCGTGGAGACGAAGCTCGTCTGCTGCCTGGCACTACGTAGGTGAATGTGAACGATTGACCTCCTTCATAACGCAGATCGTGTTAGTCGTGTCGTCCGTCAGACTCGGCCGGACGTCAAACCGTCGAGCCAACCTTCACGCACGCTTTAAGGCAGATCACCCTATCGACAAGTTTGTCGGGTGTCTTGGAGGAACCGACAGTTTTTGATCAGCGCAGGAAACTGACGCCGACGTAGACGAAATTGAAGTTCGCGCCCGGATTGGGCTTGACCCGCCCGGCGTTGGAGATGTGCTGGAAGCGGTAGCCGACCAGCCAGGCGCGGCCGCGGCTCTCCTCGAAACGGACGCCGAACCCCGCCTCATCCCGGAAATTGAAGGTCGTCGTCCGCACCGGGACCGGGGCATTCGTAAAAAGAAGACTCCCGGTGACTTCCCCGAAAATCCGGGGACCTCTCGCGCCAATCGCGGGAAAATTCCAGCGCACGAACAACGGCGACACCGACCAGCCCCTGACTGACCCGGGTTGGTTGACCTGAATGAAGGGGGTGATGTCGACGAGCAGCTCGAGGCTGCCCTTGCCCGCACTGCCGGCCATAACCCGCCCAATCGAGAGCGACGCCATGGTCAACCGGTGATCGCCGTTGGCTCGAAACAGTGAAGTCGGGAGCGAGGAGCCGCCGATGACGCTGACCTCGATTGTTCCTTTCTGGAACGGCATCGGGTCGTCGCCAGACTGCGCAAACGCCGGACGGGCAGCGACCAAGACGAGGGACGACAGGACCAGCCGAAGAATCAACACGCGTGCAACAAGGTTATCAGATTAAGATTTCGACTTTCTTGCACAAGTCAACGAGACGCAGCATTACCGCACCGAGTTCGCGCACGTCATCAGCATTGAGATGCATAGCCCGTCGCAGCTAGGTATCGGCATGAGCGCTTCGAAAAAACAGCACCTCTGCGGATCGAGAAGTCTCGCGGCAGCAACGCCAATCCAAGTTCGCACCGCAGAGATACCGTGCCAGGCGCGACCGGGCGTTTACTTGGTTGACGCGGGCAGCGCCACGTAGCCAGCGCGTGCTCGCACTCGCAGCCGCCGGTCTTTCGTCCTCACCCTGATGCCGTGATACTTGCCATCGGCAGGTCCCGATTCGAATGCCAGCAGGTACTGCGACTGGAGATCGTCGCAAATGCGGGTCACCGCCGCGGAAATTTCCGCGGGATCGCGGAGCGTCTCGACGTAACCGCCGGACTCTGTCGTCAAACTCTCAAGCAGAACCTTATCCACCGGCGCCCCCTTGCGCGTGCCCATGCCGATGGCATACAGCGTCACGTCCGACCTCCGTACCGCGCTCTTGGTTGTGGAGATACGCCGCTGCCGCAAGGTCTCCGGTGATTCGCCCATTATCGTCAGCGAATCATGCCCCGGAGGCCCAATGTCGCTAGTGTGGTACGCCGGCGTGACACCCGGGGTGGGCACATCGTTCCCATCGGTGATCAGCAAAAGCACCTTGCGCTGGTATCGCCCGAGTTCAAAGGTGGGTAAGACCAACGGTACGGCATCCAGCAACGCACTGCCACCACCGGGTCGGAGAGCATCGAACTCGCGCAGAAGGCCGATATGGTCTTGGGTCCAGGAAGCCGCCGTGACCCTATCGTTGAATACCGCAAAGAACACTTCGTCGGCCGCGTCGAGTCGTGTCAGGAGCAGTTCGAGTGCGCGGCGCGTGTCGGCCCATCGTGCATCATTTTCCGCGCGCGCACTTGGGCTCTCCGTCATGCTGCCGCTGATATCGAGCAGGATGCCAAGACTGACGGGGACGCGACCGGTGCTGAACTGCACGATCTCACGCCGTGTCCCACCTTCTGCAATTTCGAACTGATCTGCGCTGAGGCTGTGGACGAAACGGCCGGAAGGATCGGTCACCGTCACCGGCACGACCACTACGTCAGTTCTCGCACGAAACACCGGCGTTTCCTGCGCGGCCACGGCCGAGATGCATATCAGCAGGAACGCAATTGCCGCTCGAGTGTGCATAGTTGGTCGAGCAATGTGGGGCTGGTGCCGATGAGCATAGCACCACTCAATGCGTCCCGAGAATCGAATGCGTTGCTCTACGCCTTGACAGAATCGGCACCACGGCCCTTTCGACCTGGCGGTGCGGATATAGTGCGACTATTCTGGTTTTTGTAAACACGGAGTGCGATGCTGCTGCTGCTGCCTTCGCGGATGGAGAGTCCCATGCCTGCGCGAAGATGAAGTTGGAGTCACGGTACGACGTTTCAGGCGAGCAGCCGTACTCATAACGACGATGCTGAGCACTCTCGGCAGCTTGGTCTGGACGGCATTTCCCGATTTTGTACACACGCGGCCTGTCGGTCGCAAGGTCGATGCGGTCGCCTCTCTGACCGTCTATCCAGACCATCGATAGTCCAGATCGGACAATTGATTGGACGAGCCAAATGCTGCCATATTGAGGAAATCCTTAGCATTTGAGCAGTTTTCAGCGCAGCTCTTTGAATTGGCTGTGTGTCTGCGGACGTGCCCTGCGGGATAGGAAAAGAGTCTAAGAATCGCCTAAAACACCAGCCCAAACCAACCAAGATCCCCGCCCACTAGCCCGCACGAGAGTGAGGATTTTACGCAGGAGAAACCGTCCGAATCCCGCCTGGAGCGGATCAAACAAGTACGATTAGTGACGATATCAGATTAGAATAGCGCGCCCATTCAACTGGAGGAGCGCGCATGGCCAAGAAACGCCGCAAGATGGCAAAGAAGATGTCAAAGTCTCGCAAGTCCACGACGAAGAAAGCATCGAAGAAAAAAACCGCGAAGCGTTCCGCCAAGCGCACCGCCAAGCGCAGCGCGAAACGAGCGTCGCCGAAGCGCAGCGCACCGCGGCGTGCACCGGCTGCAGCAGCCCCGGCGGACACCAACATGGAGCAGGCGCTTCCGTTGGACGACGTGCAATTGCCGACATAGCGCTTCTGGTTCCGGGTTCCAGTTCCGGTTCCGTGTTCGCGGTCGGCGATGGATTCAGCACGCCGTCTTTTTTATTGGATGCGCTCAGAAATTCTGGCGCCACCGCGAACGTGGAACCGGAACCCTTGGAACCGCTAGGCGTCAGTATCGGCGGATGGGGATTCCGTCCTCAGTGAAGCTCGTACCGAGCAACAGGCGCAGTACCTCGCCGTAACTGCGGATTCCCGCCTCAACTCGATTCGCTTTCAGAAAGCGATCGTAGAGCGCATAACCGGCGCGACTCGCCATCGGATTCGTCTGCCTGCGAACGCGATCGCTGATGGCGAGCAAATCAGTGCGAGGCCCTTTGTCGAGCCTGCGCGTCAGTTCTTCGCGCTCGGATCGCGGCAGCGCGTTCATCACGGTCCCATATAACGAGAGCCATCCGCTGTATTGCACCGGCACGGGCCCGCGCATGCACACCAGCCACCCGACGAAATTCGCCTCCGATTCATCCGCATACCCGGCCAGATGGCTCCATTCGTGCGCGACGGTCGACGGGCGTTCGAACGGTAAGAGGGTGTGATTGGCGAGCGTCTCGAGAAAAAAGGGATCTGTCATGCCGTCGATCGAAACGCGAGTGAAATAGAAATTGAATAGCGTTCGCTTTGGCTGCCCGGCCACGGCGGTCCATGCCATCGCGAGATCGCGTTGGGCGCGCACAAACGCCGGTTGGAGCGCGCTTGGTGTGGCGCGAAGCTCCGGCCATCCGGTTGCGTGCGCCACTTCATAGAGCGCGTTCAGCGACTCGATATTTCTGAGCGCCAACCCGCGCAACGCCTCGCTCGTGATGCGCTCCTCACGGAAATCGAGCTGTTCACGAAGCGGCTCGCGCCGATAATTCAGACCCCACGCGGCCAGAAACCACAGATAGAGGACCGACGCGATCGTGGCGGTGTCGATGGCAAGTGCCCCGAGCCACGCCGCCTTTCCGCCGCGGCCCCTCAAACCGCGCAACCGCTGAGCCCACAACGCAATGATCGAGAGCATCACCACGAGCACGACGACGTCGAACAACGCAAACGGCGCAGCATTGCTGAGGTCCGTGAGCATCGGTTGCACCGCGGGATACACCCCCCGCGAATAGACCAACTCCACCGCACTGCGGGGGAGCGGCGCCACCGCCAAACCGATAGCCGCCAGAATCGCTACGAATTTGAGTACGCGCAGCATGGTGCAGGTGCCTTATGCTGACATGGATGAGCCGCCCAAGGGGGTCCGACCCCAGCGAGTACAACGGGGGGCAGCCCCGTCATAGCAGCGTGGCCCCTGCCACCACTCAGCACATTGTCGACACAGCCTGTCCTCTGGACTGCCCGGACTCATGCAGTCTGGCCGTTACGGTCAGCGAGGGACGCGTCGTCAATATCGACGGGTCGACCCTCAACACGCCGACGGGCGGCTATATCTGCGCCAAGGTCAGAAAATTCGGTGACCGCGTCTACGGTGAGGCCCGGCTGCAACATCCTGCGGTTCGCACGGGTCCCAAGGGTCAGGGACGTTTCGCACGCGTGAATTGGGACGAAGCCATCGAGCTCGTGGCCAGCCGCATGATCGAGGTGCGAGACCGATGGGGCGGCGAAGCGATCCTGCCCTTCTCGTACGGCGGCTCGAACGGACTGCTGACGCAGGACACGCTCGACGCCATCGTGTTCCGCCGGTTCGGCACCTCGCGTCTCGCGCGCACGGTGTGTGCGGCACCCACGGGCACTGCGGCGCAGGCCATGTATGGAAAGATGCCGTGCGTGACCTACGAGGACTATCCCGAAGCGCGACTCATCGTTCTTTGGGGCGTCAACCCGTCGACCTCCGGTATTCACCTCGTGCCGTACGTCCGCCAGGCGCAGAAGCAGGGCGCGCAGCTCGTCGTCATCGATCCGCGCGCGACACCGCTTGCGCGCCAGGCGGATCTGCACTTGGCGCCAAAGCCCGGAACCGACGTGGCCATCGCGCTCTCGATTCATCGCCACCTGTTTGAAGAAGGCCTGGCCGATACCCGTTTCCTCGCCGAGCATACGAAAGGCGCCGATCGCCTTCGACAACGTGCGGCAGTGTGGACGTTCGAGCGCGCGGCCGAAACATCCGGCGTTCCTGAAGCAGCGCTCCGGCAGCTCGCCGACGATTACGCGAGCGCTTCGCCGGCATTGATACGCTGCGGCTGGGGTCTCGAGCGGAACCGTAACGGCGGGAATGCGGCAATGTCTGTGCTCTCGCTGCCCGCCGTCGCCGGAAAGTTCGGCGTGCGCGGTGGCGGCTACTCGATGAGCAACTCGGCGGCGTGGAACATCACGCGGCCGTGGCTCGGCCCTGAGCCGGCAACGCGCGTCGTGAACATGAACAAGCTGGGCCGCGCACTCACCGAGTTCAACGACCCGCCCATCAAGGCGCTGTTCGTGTACAACTGCAATCCGGTCGCCACAATGCCCGATCAGCACCGCGTACTGCAGGGGATGGCACGCGAAGATCTCTTTACGATTGTGTTCGATCAGGTGATGACCGACACGGCGATGTTCGCCGACCTCATTCTGCCGGCGACGACATTTCTCGAGGCGTACGATTTTGCGAAGGGATACGGCCCGCTCAGCCTGCAGCTCGTGAGGCCTGTCATAGACGCCGTCGGCGAATCACGCTCGAATCCGGAAGTGTTCGGCGAGCTCGCGCGTCGCCTCGACCTGGTCGACGCCGGTGGACCCGACAACGAGCTCGACATGCTGCTCCAGATCTTCAGGACGCTGCCCGTCGATGTCGGCACGCAGATCGAGGAAACGGGTCGGGCGGCGCCGCCGTTCGGGTTCCGACCCGTGCAATTCGTCGACGTGATGCCGAGGACGTTCGATGGCAAGGTCGATCTGTTTCCGGCGGCGCTCGAGGCGGAAGCACCGGCCGGCTTGTACGCGTTTCAGCCCGATCCGGCGTCCGACCGATTTCCGCTGGCCCTCATTTCGCCGGCGAGCGACAAGACCATCAGCTCGACGCTCGGTGAGCTTTCGCGGCCGGCCGTCGCGTTGGTGATGAATCCTGCCGATGCGGCACCGCGCGGATTGAAGGACAGCGATCCGATCAAGGTGTTCAACGAGCTGGGCGAGGTGCAGTGTGCGGTGAAAATCGACGCCACGGTCCGGGAAGGAACCGTCTCGTTGCCGAAAGGGTTGTGGCGAAAGAGCACCTGGAACCAGATGACCGCCAACGCGCTCGTGCCCGACTCGCTCACCGATCTCGGCGCCGGCGCCTGCTTCAACGACGCGCGGGTCCAGGTGGCGCGGCTGGAACCTGCTGTGTCTCAACGCAAAGACGCAAAGCCGCACGGCAACTCTTTCTAAAGAAGTCTTTGCGCCTTGGCGTCTTCGCGTTGAATCATGGAAAGATCCCCATCTCTTCGTAGACGATCGCAACTTTATTAATCGCGAGCACGAAAGCAGCCGTGCGCAAATCGCCCATCATCGGCTCACGGCGCAGCGTATCGCGAATCTCCTGGTAGGCCACGATCATCGTATCTTCCAGGCCTGAGTTGACGATAGCGAGCTCGTCGGTGACCTTGACGAACGACTCGCGCTCGGCGACGCTGAACTTCCGGCCGGTGGCGGTTTCGATGGCCCGCAGCAGCCGCAGCTCGGTCGCCGCTTCCCGGCGCCGATCCAAACGTCCAAGCCGCACGTGCGAAAGGTTCTTCAGCCACTCGAAGTACGAGACCGTGACACCGCCGGCGTTCGCATACACATCGGGGATGACGAGCATCCCCTTCGTCCTGAACACTTCATCGGCCTCAGGTGTCGTTGGACCGTTCGCACCTTCGAGAATGATCTTCGCCTTCAGGCGCGGAGCGTTCTCTCCCGTCAGCACGTTCTCGAGTGCAGCGGGCACTAACACGTCGCACTCGAGCTCGAGCGCGTCGCCGGAATTGAGGAGATCGGTTGAGCCTGGAAAGCCGAGAATGGATCCGGCGCGTTTCCGATAGGCAAGGACATCGTCTTCGTTCAGGCCCTTCGGGTTGTAGATGGCGCCCTCGCGCTCGGCCAGCGCGATAATGACCGCGCCCTGCTCGCGACAGAATTTCGCGGTGTGATAGCCCACATTGCCGAGGCCCTGCACGACAAGGCGTTTGCCTTCCAACCCGGGCGGAAGCCCAAGCGCGCTCATGTCTTCCGCGGAACGGCACGCTTCGGCCAGCGCATACATCAACCCGCGACCGGTGGCCTCGCGCCGGCCGTAGATGCCGCCTTCGGTTACCGCCTTGCCGGTGACGCAGGCAAGCGCCTCGAGCTCGCCGAGGTTGAGTTGGCTGTACGTGTCGGCGATCCACGACATCTCGCGCTCGCCCGTTCCGTAGTCCGGCGCCGGCACGTCGATGCCTGGCCCGATGAACTTCTTGCGGTCGAGCTCGTGCGTGTAGCGCCGTGTGATGCGCTCGAGCTGTTCCACCGTGTAGCGTGAGGGATCGATTTGGACGGCGCCCTTGGCACCGCCGAACGGCACGTCGACGAGCGCGCATTTGTAGGTCATCAGCGCGGCGAGCGCCTTGACCTCGGACTCGTCGACCTGCGGGCTATAGCGAATGCCGCCCTTGGTGGGCAGCTTGTGATGGCTGTGCTCGGCGCGCCACGCCTGCACGACTTCGATCGTGCCGTCGGCGTGCCGCACGGGAAACGCAAACGAATAAACCGCGTTGCAAACGCGTATTTGATCCAGCAGCCCTTTGGGATGTTTGCAGAATCCAGCGGCGTGATCGAAATATGCGTTGACGTTGTCTTCGAAGTTGCCGCGGTGGTGGCGATCGACGGCAGTCGATGGAACGGTCATATACACGAGATTATAGACATCGTTGGCCGTTCACCGTTGGCCGTTCACCGTTAACGGTAAACGGTCAACGATTAACCGTAAACGGTATAGGATTACGCCATGGCACGCACCGTGTTTTGCGCGAAATTGCAGAAAGATTTGCCCGCACTCGACGAAGCGCCGTGGCCGGGCGAGCTTGGCCAGCGCATCTACGACAACGTCTCGGCGCAGGCCTGGAAGTTGTGGGAAGACCGCATGAAAATGATCCTCAACGAGTACCGGCTGATGCCGTGGCAGAAGGAAGCCCAGCAACTGATGGCGAAGCAGATGGAGGACTTCTTCTTCGGCGGCACGGAAGCGCTGCCGCCGGAGTACAAACCGAAATAAAGCGGTTCGGGGTTCTGGGTTCTGCGGTTCTGGGTTCGGGTTCATGGTTCAGGTTCTGGTCGATTTCCGAGTCCGAACCGTAATCCGAATGTAGCGAGTCCTTACATCGTCCTTCTTCGTACGCTGCTCTAAAAAACTGAGAACCCAGAACCTAGAACGTAGAACCCGGAACCCTCTGAGAGGCGTATACTGAACAGGTCGTGCGCCTGACCGACGGTTTCTGCGCAGTGCCGATCGAGCTGATTCCCCAGACTCTGTCCCCACACTCCGCATACAACTCCCTCTCGCCCAAGCGTGAAGCGCTGTGGCGGGGCTCGCCAAACTCGAAGGAGAATAAGACGAGCGAAGCGGCCCGACTCCACGGGTAGCGTTTCGGCGAGGCTCGCCGACGCTCAGTGGAGAAGAGGACGCGAAGGCGGCTGGTGAACAATCGGTGCGGCCATCCGGCCGGCGCCGGGTTTTTTTGTGTGCGTCCCGTCAGTCGGGACCGAGGAGTCAGTGTTATGGGTCGCAAGCTCTACGTGGGTAACCTTCCGTATCAGACCGGGGAAACCGAGCTCACCGAGCTCTTCAGTCGGGCCGGCACCGTGGAGAGCGCGCGCATCATGCGCGACATGGCCACGGGTCGCGCGCGCGGGTTCGGCTTCGTTGAAATGGCCAGCGACGAAGAGGCACAACGCGCTATCTCTGAACTGAACGAATTCAAGATGGAAGGACGCCCGCTTGTCGTCAACGAGGCGCGGCCCAAGCCGATGGGTGGAGGTGGCGGTGGCGGCGGCTTCGAGCGCGGCAACCGCGGCGGCGGTGGCGGTGGCGGCGGCCGGCGCGAACCAAGATGGTAACTACCTAGGTGCGTGAGGTGCGTTGGGTGCGTTAGGTCTTAGGTGCGCGCACCCGCACCTGACGCACCTATCGCACTCGTCGCACCTATCGCACCTGACGCACCTATCGCACCTATCGCACCTATCTACGCTCCCCGTAATGCCTTTAGAAAAATACAAGGAAAAGCGCAACTTCCAGAAAACGCCGGAGCCCGCAGGATCCCTTGCGGTCTCGCGCAAGGCCGCAGACAAAAAAACCGACCGTTTCTTCTGCGTTCAGAAACACCTCGCCAGCCATCTTCACTACGACTTCCGCCTCGAGCACAACGGCGTGCTGTTGTCATGGGCCGTGCCGAAGGGGCCGTCGCTCGATCCCACGGTCAAGCGGCTTGCCATGCACGTCGAGGATCATCCGGTCGAATACGGCGAGTTCGAAGGCGTGATCCCCGAGGGGTACGGCGCCGGCATCGTCATGTTGTGGGATCGCGGCACGTGGCGGCCCGAAAGCGATGACATTGGGGCGGCCCTCAAGAAAGGAGACCTCAAGTTCACGCTCGACGGCTACAAGCTGAAAGGCTCGTGGGTGCTCGTGCGCACCAAGGGACCGTCGTATGGCGAAGGGCGAAGCTGGCTGTTGATCAAGCATCGCGACGACTGGGCTGGACCCGTCGATATCGCCGAGTTTGCACCGCTCAGCGTGAAGAGCGGCGGCGACTTCGAAGACATTCTTGCGTCAGACACGCCGGCGATCTGGACATCGAATCGTCCCGCTAAGGGCGGAGCGACCGGCAAGATGCTCGAGGAAATAATTCAGAAAGCCGCCGCGAAGAAAGCGGGGGCGGCCGCTGGTAAGGAAAACCGAAAAGCGAAAAACGAAAAAAGCACGCGGGCCAGCGCAAAACGTCGCGCGAAACGAGCATAACCCTTCGCCGAGCCGCTCTATTCGTTTTTCGTTCTACGTTTTTCGCTACAACAACCTCTTTCCCAACGCAAGCCACACCGCAGCGGCGAGCCTCCTGCGGCCATGCCGCGCGATTTCATCCTGCCAGAAGTCGCCTTCGATCAACTCGGTTTCCCTTGGCAACGCGCCCAGCCGGAGCGGACGTTTCTCCTCTGCCGCGTAGCGCTCCAGCACGTCTTGTGAGGGCACCGCGACGTTCTGGATGATCACGTCGATCGGCCGTCCGATGGTCTCGGAAATCTGGCGCACCGCATGCCCGGCGGTGAATCCGTTCATCCCGCTGCCTTCGGTCAGCAGGTTGGAGACGAGAATCACAGGCCCGTGCACGTCCTCGAGCGCCTCGCGCACACCTTCGACGAGGAAGATGGGCATGAGGCTCGTGTAGAAACTGCCGGGACCGATGAGAACCGCGTCGAAGTCGCGAATGGCCGCCTTGACGGCCGGATGAATCTTCGGCGTCGGTTCGAGCCAGATGCGCTTGACGAACTGGCCGTTGCTCTGCCCGCGATCGACTTCGACCTCGCCACGCGTCTGAACGCCATTGCTGTACTCGGCACACACGCTGGCACGCTCGACGCTGACCGGCCAGACGTTGCCGCTGCAGCCGAGCAGCGATTGCAGTCCGTCGACGGCCGCCAGAAAGTCGCCGCTGTACCGTTCCATCATCGAGAGCAGGAGATTGCCGCCGGTGTGGCCGGCCAGGCGCGAATCGATCGACGGCACGCGCGACAGCAGGACGCTCCGTGCTTCGGCTTCGTTGCGCGCGAGCGCCAACGCGCATTTGAGCACGTCGCCCGGCGGCAGCACGCCAAGCTCGTCGCGGAGCTGGCCCGAGCTTCCACCGCTGTCGAACATCGTGACGACCGCATTCAGCCGCAGCCAGGGGTTGTTCTTGAGGCCGCCGAGCAGGCTGGGCAGACCAGTGCCGCCGCCGAAGCACCCGATGTTCAACTGACGCATCTTCATCGAACACAAATTGTACAAGTTTTCAGTGATCCCTCCTCAGTTATCAGTGCCGATCGTTGGGACAGACAACTGATAACTGACGACTGATAACTAATAGAATGCACTTATGAGCATCGATACGCTTGCCGTGCAGCTGGGCGAAATTTTTGGCAATCGCCTCAAAATGGTCGCAGCCTTCGGCGACGACGCGCACGCGTGCGCGGTCGTACAAAATTTGTCACTCGACGACCTCGATCGCTGCGCTGCCCACGGATCAAAATGGAACAAACTCGGCCTGAACGCGCCGTTGTTTCTCGTCGAGGGCGAGTTGTCGCGCGCGCTCGATGCATTTCCGCTGGAGCTCAACGAGATCATGGCGACGCGCCGGGTCGTGTCGGGCTCGGATGTGTTCGCCGATCTCGTCATCCCGAAAGAGGAGCTGCGACGTGCGTGCGAGGTGCAGGCGCGTGGCCACGTGCTGCATCTTCGTGAGGGATACATTCAGGCGGCGGGCGATCGCAAAACAGTCGCGAGTCTCGTGGCGGCGGCCGTTCCCACGTTTCGCGCGCTGGTGACCAACGTGGCTCGGCTCGAAGGCATTTCGCCGAAGGCGCTCGTCACACAGCTCAACCTGGATAACTTCGAAACCGGGTTTCCGGAAGCCCTTCGCGCGGCCGAGCGCATCGTTGACTACGTCGATCGGTGGAGTCACTAGTGTTTCCCCAGGGATTAGGGACTGGGGATTCGGGGTTAGCGCTGCGAGGCGTGACGCGTGTGCCTCTGCTGGTGCTGGTACTGGTCGCACCGATCGCGTCCGCCTATGCTCAGCCGCCGCCAACGGAGCTGACGAGACCGGTCAACGACTTTGCCAACGTCATCGACGCCGCCAGCGAAGCGGAGATCGAGCGGCGCATTCTGGCGCTGGAGAAGGCGACGGGCGATGCCGTCGCGGTCGCGACGATCGAGTCGGTGGCGCCCTATGCCGACATCCGCGAGTACGCCGTTCGTATGTTCGAGAACCGCGGACGCGGTATCGGCGCCAAGGGGAAAGACAACGGTCTGCTCGTGCTGCTTGCGGTCAAAGACCGCGACGTCTGGGTGGAGGTCGGCTACGACCTCGAGCAGTTCATTACCGATGGCTTCGCCGGGGAAGTCAGCCGCAACGACATGAGGCCGCACTTCGCTCGTGGAGATTACGGCCAAGGCTTGCTGGCAGGAGTCACGCGCATCATTGGCCGGGTCGCGCAGGGACGCGGCGTGACGCTGACCGACGTGCCGCAACCGACCACGAACACCGTGCCCGGTATTCTGTTCGACCCGTGGGTCATTTTCGTCATCATCATCATCGTCACGATCCTGATGAACAGCGGCAGCAGCGGCGGCGGCCGCCGAGCGCGCATGCGTCGCGCGCCGCCGTACTGGGGCGGCGGATCGTGGAGCGGCTGGAACAGTGGCGTCGGTCCCTTTGGCGGCGGCGGAAGCATCGGCGGCGGCGGCTTCGGCGGCGGGTTTGGAGGATTTGGCGGCGGGCGGTCGGGAGGAGGCGGGGGTGGGGCTTCCTGGTAGTCGCAAGTCTCAAGTCGACAGTCTCAAGTCGACAGTCGCGAGTCGACAGTCGTGAGTCGACAGTCGTGAGTCGACAGTCGCCAGTGTGCCTCGGTAGCGCAGGGCTTTAGCCCTGCCGGGCGTGGATTGCCGTGCGTGGATGAATTCTGACCGCTTCGATGTGTTGTGCGCGCAGCCGCGGTTCATTTCGGCGGCACTATGACGGTAGAATCAGGGTATGGCTACCTTCACTCGACGCGTCGCGCTGCTGTCGGTGCTCGCATCAGCCGTCCTGCTCTCCGGCTGTTCCTACAACCGCTTCGTCTCTCAGGAGGAAGCGGTCAAGACTCAATGGGCACAGGTGCAGAACCAGCTGCAGCGGCGCAACGATCTCATTCCCAACCTTGTCGAAACCGTGAAAGGCTACGCCTCACACGAACAGGAGGTGTTCCAGCAGATTGCAGAGTCGCGCTCGAAGTTGTCGGGCGCACAGACGCCTGCTGAAACGATCTCGGCGGCCAATCAGCAGAGCGCAGCGCTCGGGCGGCTGCTCGTCATCGTCGAAAACTATCCCAATTTAAAAGCGAACGAGCAGTTCAACCGCCTCTCGGATGAATTATCGGGGACCGAAAATCGCATCTCGGTAGAACGGATGCGCTACAACGAGCGCGTGCAGGAATACAACACGAGCCGCCGCCAGTTCCCCGGCATCATCACCGCCAAGATTTTCAGCTTTCAGGATTACCCGCTGTTCGAAGCGCCGGAGTCGGCGCGTCAGGTGCCGAAGGTAACGTTTTAGGTTTTTGGCCCTAGGGAAACTTGAAGGTTGGAACCGGCTGGAAGGCTGGAAACCCCCCGAAGGTCGGTTTATTCGTGGGCTATTAAGGGCGTCGGTTGTCGCCAGCCGGTTTCGAGCAGTTCGCGCTGCAGGTCGAGCGTACGTTTAATGAGGTCGCCGGTGTCGTCGAACCGTTCCATGCGTTGCGACCCGTCGGAATTGGTGACAATCATTTCGTAGCCCTCTCCAACGCCGTCCCGGCGGATTTCGCACCGCATCTGTTCGCCCTTGCGTTCGAAAATCCAGAGCATCTCAAATTCTGTATCGGGCGTTGTTCGTCACCTCTGCAGTGAACCCTTGCGCATTAATCGCGGCCTTGTCACGCTTCCTGCGGTGGCGTAAATTGGAAAAGATCATGAAGACCGACGAAACCTTTCCGCTTCCGTGGGAACAGGTGCTGTGGTCTTCGTCGCCCTCCTTTCCTGCGTTGCTGTCCCGACGGCACACGCAATACGCCTTCACGGATTTTCGTCTCCTCGTCCGGCGTAGAAATCGTACGATTCGCGAGCTCGCGCTCGACGACATCGACAGTGTTTGCCTCTCGCAGTCGTGGTGGCAGCGTGCCTTGGGCACGAGCACTGTCCAAATCTTCTCGCGCCGCGACGGTCTGGCGCTCGAGCTCGCGAACATTCGTCACGGCCCGCAGCTCGCGCTCATCCTGCAGCTGCGCGCCACTGAGCTGTTCGGCGACGAAAGCCGCAATCTCGATGCCGATTTCTTCCGCAGCGCGCTCGGCCCTGGCGCACCGTCGATTCTTCATCCGCATCAGGGACTCCTGCTCGCAGCCACGGTGTTCTTTGCCGTGATGTTCGGCGTCATCACGATCGCGCGCAATACGACGCTGCCGCCGGTGGTGTATGCCGCCGACGATCCCATCTACCCGAATGGCCGCCATCGCTCGACTCAGGAAATCACCGCGTTCATGGAGCGTGACGTGATGCCATTCGCGCGGCGAGTACTGTCACCGCTGGTCGGGGGTGCCGAAAATGTGACGTGCGCAACGTGCCACGGCGACGACGCAGTGGATCGAAACTGGAAGATGCCCGGCGTGCGCGCGCTTCCCGAGCCGGAATTGCGGCTCGCCGGGCTCGAGCGCGCCCGCCTGTGGCTCGATCCGCAGATGCGAAACGCCGTATATGGCTATCTCGCCGAAGAAAACAACCAATCGACTGCTGCGTACATGCGCCAGATTGTGATGCCCGGCATGGCGAAGCTGATGAACCGTCCTCCGTACGATTTCGCAAGGTCGTATGGATACAACCGCTCGCGCGCCGCGGTTGGTTGCTATCACTGTCATCTGGTCGAGTAAAATCGACGCTAGAACTAGTTGATTTTCAAAAAACTGGCGCTGGCCGCGGGCGGAGCGGTGTTTACTCTCGTCGCCATTCTCAATTGCGGAGGGTACCGCTACGGCGTCGGCGATCAGGCTTTCTACGTTCCCGCCGTCGTTCAGCATTTGAATCCGAGCCTGTTTCCGCGCGATCGCGCCCTCCTGCACGTCCAGGATCGGTTCATGGTGTACGACGACGCGATCGCTCGGCTGTCGCGCGCGACGGGCGCGTCGATCCCCGTACTGTTCTTCATCGCATATGTCACGGGCATGGCGCTCCTCTATGGCGCAATCGTCGCGATCGGGCGCGTCCTGTACCGTTCGTGGTGGGCCGTGGCGCTGTTTGGCGCGCTGATGACGCTGAGGCATCGCATCACGCAAACGGGCGCCAACTCGCTGGAAGCGTACTTTCAACCGAGGATGCTGGCGTTTGCGCTTGGCGCTTGGGCGATTGCCGCCTATCTCCGCGGGAGAGGCTACAGTGCGCTCGCGCTCGTCGCCGTCGCTTTTGCCATGCATCCGACGACGGCCCTATGGTTCGGCATCTGGATCGCTGCGGCGCTGGCCGTTTCCGATCGCCAATGGCGCATACCAATCACGGCACTCGGCGCAATCGGTGCCGTCACCGTCGTGTGGACCGTTACGCTCGGCCCGCTGCGCGGGCATCTCACTCGGATGGATCCGCAGTGGGCGTCGGCAATGGCAGGCAAGGACTACATCTTTCCCTCCGACTGGACCGCATCATTCTGGCTGGTCAATCTGGGCTACCTCGTCGCCGTGGCCGGCATCTACTTCATGAGGCATCGTCGCGGCATCGCCCTGTCGCGTGAAGCCGGACTCGTCGCCGGCGCCGCGCTGCTCGTCGCGCTGTTTCTCATCGCATGGCCGCTGATGCTCGCAGGGGTGGCGCTCGCATTGCAGCTTCAGGTCTCACGCGTCTTCTGGATGCTGGATTTTCTTGCAGCCATCTACATCGCGTGGCTGCTGGCCGAGGCACCCTCGTCCAATGCCATTCGGCGCGCGACGGCAGCGGCGCTCGTCGCGATCGCCGTTGGCCGCGGCCTCTATGTGTGGCGCGCCGAACACGCCGGCAGTCCGATCGCGCGCGTGGGATTTCCGCAGGATAATTGGCATGACGCGATGAAATGGATTTCCCGGACGCCGTCCGATACCTATGTGCTGGCCGATCCCGGTCATGCCTGGAAGTACGGCACCAGCGTGCGAGTGGCAGGCGAGCGAGACGTGTATGTCGAAGAAGTGAAAGACCTCGCGCTGGCGTTGTATTCGCGCGAGGTCGCCGTCGAATCGCTGCAGCGCATCCACGACGCTCAAAATTTCGATACGCTCTCGCCCGCTCATCTGCGGACGCTTGCGGCGCGATACGATCTGGATTACCTCGTCACCGATCGCGACCTCGATCTACCGGCGGCCTATCGCAACGAGCAGTTCCGCATTTATGATCTCCGGCGCTAGTGGACACACGCGGCGGAGCGGCGTCTGCAGGCGGCGCCCACGGATCACGCATGCCTGATTTCATTCCGCTCCCCGGATGGAAGGGGGGCCATTGGATGACCTTGTACGCGTGGGGGAAGCCGCGCAGCTTCCCTACGCTTCCCCCCGCTCAACGTCGATACTTCACTGTCGCGCCGGGCACGCGCGTCCTCGCGCATTGCCATTGGCAGCCGGCGCCGTGGCAATGTCCCACGCTTCTTGCGTTGCACGGCCTGGAAAGTTCGAGCGATGCGCACTACGTACGCGGCCTTGCCGACAAAGCCTTTGCCGCGGGCTTCAATGCCATCCGCCTCAACCAGCGAAACTGCGGCGGCACGGAGCATCTGTCCGACGGCCTCTATCACTCAGGCCTGACGGGCGATCCGCTCGCGGTGATGCGCGAGCTGATCGAACTGGACGGCCTTGCAAACTTTGCCGTTGCCGGCTACTCGCTCGGTGGCAATCTCGCGCTGAAGCTTGCCGGCGACTTTGGCTCGGAGCCGCCAAAAGCGCTGCGCGCGGTCTGTGCGGTCTCGCCGACCATGGATCTCGACGTGTGCGTCGATGCCCTCGAGGAACGGCAGAACGCGATCTATCAGTGGCACTTCGTCAGAAATCTCAAACGGCGTCTGCGACGCAAAGCGCGGGCATTTCCCGGAAAGTGGTCGTTAAAGGCGCTGCCGCACATCCGGTCGATCCGCGAATTCGACGATGCTTACACCGCGCCATTTCACGGCTTCCGCGACGCCGCCGATTACTATCACCGTGCAAGCGCGATGCGCGTCATCGATCAGATTGGCGTCCCGACACTGATTATCACGGCCGCGGACGATCCCTTCGTCCCGCCCGGGCCCTTCCGGGAACATGCCGTCGTGCGCAATCGGAACATCATCGTCACCATCACGCCCCATGGCGGGCATTGTGGCTTTGTCGAAGAAGCTCGGGACGGCTACGACGGTTACTGGGCTGAACGGGAGATCGTAGCGTTCTTGAAAAAGCACTGCTCATCTAGGGATTAGGGAGTGGTGGGGATTAGCTACTTCGCGGTGAAGAAATGACCGCGTAAGTCGCTGACTGGTACCGATGGCCAGCGGCCGGCCGTGACCAAACGGTCCATTTTGTCGATTCTGCAATTGCGACGATCGATCCGACGTACTACACTGCCCGCGCGTGACGAGTCATCAAAGGAGCGGGCATGGTTCAGCGCCGACAGCGGGAGCGGAGTCTGTTCGAAGTCTTGTTGCCCGATGGGCACAAATTGTGGCCCGACTGGTTGCGGAAAATCGACACGCTGCTCGAGGACGAGGGCGTGATTGACGTCGTTACGCACGCGCTCGAGGCGCGCTGGCCGCAGAGCCGGCGACGCGGACGGCTGGGGACGCCGGCTGAGGTCGTGATGCGGATGCTGATTTTGAAGCATCTGTTCGACTGGAGCTACGACGACCTCGAGCGCGAGGTGCGGGCCAATTTGGTGTATCGGATGTTCACGCGTATTGATGCGGGCGAGGTGCCGGACGCGAAGACGATCCTGAAGATCGCGCGGGCGCTCGGCCCGGAGGTCATTGCGCAGTTGCATCGGCAGGTGATCGAGGTGGCGAAGCGTGCCGGGGTCACGCACGGTCGCCGATTTCGCGTCGACACCACGGTCGTAGAAACCAATGTGCACTACCCGACCGACAGCACGCTCTTGCGAGACGGGGTGCGCGTGCTGACGCGGACCATGCAACGGGCGAGCACGGCGTTGGGCGATCCAGCCGGCCGCATTCGCAATCGGCTGCGGAGCGTGACCCGGCGCGTGCTGATCATTGGGTATGAAGCCCGATCGCCCAAGACGCGGGACGCGATGGTGAAGAGTTACCGCACCCTGATGGCGACGACGCGTGCGGTGCTTCGTGACGCGGCGACCATGGTCCGGCGGCTGCGTCAGCGTGCGCGCACGGCCAGTCCGCCGATCCGCTCGATACTGCAGCGCGCCCAGGACGGGCTGGCGGCGCTGCGGCCGCTGGTCCAGCGCGTCGTCGACCAAACACGCGCGCGCGTCCTCGGCGGCGACACGCACGTCCCCGGCAAAGTCCTCAGCCTCTTCGAACGGCACACGGTGACGATCCGCAAAGGCAAGATCGCGACACCGAACGAGTTCGGGAACCTGGTGACCATTCAAGAAGCGGAACATCAAATCGTGACCGCCTTCGAAATTCATGCGGGGCGGCCGGCCGACGTCACGTTGTGGACCCCGGCGCTGGATCGGCATCAGGCGATCTTCGGGCGCGCGCCGGATCTGGCCGCGGGCGACCGCGGGTTCAGCTCGGCCCGGAACGAACAGGCGGCGGTCGACCGCGGCGTGCGACGCGTGGTCTTGCCGCGGCCAGGCCCCAAGTCGCCGGCGCGGCGCGCCTATGAACATCAACGCTGGTTCCGCCGCGGGCAACGCTGGCGCGTCGGCTGCGAAGGCCGTATCAGTGTGCTCAAACGGCGCCATGGCCTGCGCCGCTGTCGCTACCATGGCGTCGACGGCATGCACCGATGGGTCGGGCTCGGCGTCATCGCTGACAATCTGATGAACATCGCGACCTTTACACACGCGCGGGCCACCGCATAGAGAAACGAGAAAATGAAACGATCGGTCAGCGAACCGGCCGCTCGATCGCAGACAGAGCAGCGCGCAAGCGGTCATTTCTTCACCGGAAAGTAGCTAGTCTCAAGTCGTAAGTCGATAGTCTTAAGTCGAAAGTCCGCGTCGTGTGCATATTCGCAGGCGCCGGATGGTTGGGGTGATGTGCTTTAGACTGGCGCCAGTCGCGCAGCTATTATCGCCAGCTCACTCCTGTTATACGCCCAGTTAGCGAAGGAGTTCCTTGTGATGCATCGCCTCCAACTGCATCCCAGTCTCTTGAGCATCGGTATTGACGAGAGCACAGCGATCGTCGTTCGACAGGACAAGTTTGAGATTATTGGTAGAGGTCCAGAAGCCTTTTTACAATTTGTCGGCTCGAGGAGCGTTCCGAGGATCCTGGCAAACTCCGCTGTCTCGAATGATGAAGAATCCTCAGTAGCCCGCCTCCCGGAACGCAAACAACGCTACTGGGGGCTTCAGCCCTGCCGCCTTGTGACTTGCAACGCCAATCCCTAATCCCCAGTCCCTAATCCCAGGTGATTCATCAGCTGGCGTGCGAAGGCGGGCCCGAGCCCCTGCTCTTCGTGTTTGAAATACACAAAGATTTCCTTGCAGCGATCGCGGAGTGCGTCGATTTTCCGCGCCCACTCCTCGATGTCGTCCGGCTGATAGCCTTCGTCGCGGAGGCGGAAATAGCCGAAGTCGGCCGTCACCTCGAGCGGCGTTTCCAGCTTCTCGCTGTCGGCCACGCACAGCGCTCGGCCCCGCTCTTTCAGACGGCCAAATACCTCGGCGTCGAACCATGAAGGATGGCGAAACTCGAAAGCCGCCGGCGCTTTCGGCGGAAGCGTATCGATAAAGGCATCGAGCCGCGCAAGATCTTTCTTGAGAGACGGCGGCAGCTGAAAGAGCAGCGCGCCGATCTGATTGCCCAGCGTGCCGGCGACGCGGCAGAACTCGGCCGTGAGATCCTCGCAGTTCGCAAGCTTCGCGTCGTGCGTGATGCGGCGCGGCGCCTTCAACGTGAACCTGAAAGACGCCGGCACCTGCTTCGTCCAGCCGGCAAGCAGCTTCTCGGACGGCATCCGGTAGAAGGTGTAGTTGATTTCGACGGTAGGAAATCGCGCCGCGTAGTAAGGGAGCATCTTCGCGGCCGCGAGATCGGCCGGGTAAAAGCTCCCCTTCCACTCTGGATAGTTGTAGCCGGAGGTGCCTACGAAGATCATCCGAATTGGCAGATTCGCAGATTCGCACATTCGCAGATTGATTTTCGCAATCTACCAATCCGGCAATCTGCGAATGCTGCGCTCCGAGTTACCAGCGAGGCTCTCGACGGCCGCCACCGCCCCCGTAGTCGTCGCCACCACGACCGCCGCCGCCGCCGCGATTGAAGCCGCCACCACCGCCCCCGAAGGGCCGCCCACCGACGGCCGGCTTCGGCTGCGCTTCGTTCACCACAATCGCGCGGCCGTCCAACTGATGCTGATGCAGCTTCTCAATCGCCTTCTGCGCCGCTTCGTCGGTCGTCATTTCGACGAAGCCGAAGCCGCGTGCGCGGCCCGTGGCCATGTCCCGCATGACGCGGGCACTCGCCACATCGCCCACGGTGCTGAACAGCGACATTAAATCTTCATCTGTGGCTTTGTAGGGAAGGTTACCGACGTACAGCCTACGACCCATGATTAGTCCGCTCCTCGGTCCGGCTGATGCCGGACACCTGCCGGTTGGTGAGATGGTTGGAACTGCATCTATCTGGAAGGCGTGAAAATAGACCGGTTCCGGTGGGCTGTCAAGGGTTCCGCATTCCTGTTCCAGTTCCCGGGGTTCGCGGAGGGCAGTGGCTTCAGTACCGCGTATTCCTTAATTTGATGCGCTTGGGAATCCTGGCGCCACCACGAACCCTCGGAACTGGAACAGGAACCCTTGGAACCCGTCCTCATCGCAGGGTCGCCGCGAAGTCGGCACCCGCCTGCGCGACGATGCCGTCTTTGTCTGACGGCATTCCGCTGACGCCAATCGCGCCGTAGATCTGGCCATCGACAAAGAGCGGGAGTCCGCCCTCGACCGGCACCGCACCCGGCAGAAAGGCCATGTGCGGCTTGTCGCCGACGACCATGTCCTGGAAGAGCTTGGTCGAGCGTTTGAAGCGCAGCGCCGCCAGCGCCTTCTCCTGCGCAACGTGGATGCTTCCGACCTGAGTTCCGTCCATCGTGACCAGATAAATCAGGTTGCCGCCGTCATCGACGACGGCGATGCAGTTGGTGAAGCTCAGTTCGCGGGCCTTGGCCTCGGCCGCATGGCCGATGGCCTTAGCCGCGTCGAGATTGAGCGATTTTTTTGTGCTGAGTTGTGCCATGCATCCCTCTGAGCGCCCTTCGCCGTTTGCTCCCCGGCTCGTGTCCTTTTGCGGGCGGTGCGCTGCGCAGCGCGATCATGTTCAGTGCATGTTCTGTGGCCTGAATCGCCGCGGCGAGCTGATCGCTGTGCACGCCTCGGGTTTTCATGCCCCCTTCCCACTTGATAGTGGTTTCCACCAGGGCGTCGGTCTTGCCGCCCGGGGGGATCCGCACTTCGTAATCCAGCAGCTTCGGCAGCTCGAAGCCAAGCTGCTTCTCGATGCTCTTCAGGGCCTGCATGAACGCGTCGTATCCGCCGTCGCCGAAACCGGTTGCATGCAGCTCTCTGTCGCGATAGCGCACCAGAATGGTCGCGGTCGGCCGCAGACCCCGGTTGGTGACAACCGAGTAGTCCTTGACCTCGAACACGCGCAGCTCGCGCGTCTGCAGGACTTCTGAAATCAGGAACGGCAAATCGGCCTGCGTGACGTGTTTCTTTTGATCGCCAAGCTCGACGATGCGCGCCAGCAGTTGCTGCTTTTGCTCGGGCGTCAGCGAGATATTGAGCCGTTCGAGATTGAAGTCGAGGCTCGCCTTCCCCATCAGCTTGCCCATTGCATAGGTGCGGTGCTGGCCGAAGCGGGCAGGCGTAAGACGGCTCTCGTAGAGATTACCCTTCATGTCGCCGTCGGCATGAATGCCGGCGGTCTGCGTGAAGACGTTCTCGCCGACGATCGGCTTGTTCGCCGGCACACGGCGGCCCGAGAAGACTTCGACGAGTTTGCTCACCACCGACAGCGACCGTTCGTCGACCGACGTCCTGATGCCGGCGTGATCGCGCAGCGCGACGACAACTTCGTCGAGCGTCACGTTGCCCGCGCGCTCGCCCATGCCGTTGACGGTGACATGCACGCCATGGGCGCCTGAAATGGCCGCCTCGAGCGTATTGGCCGTGCCGAGCCCGTAATCGTTGTGGCCGTGGAAGTCGAAATGCAGACCTGGAAATCTGCCGATGATGCGGCTCACAAACTCCCGCACTTGCGCCGGATGCAGCAGACCCAGTGTGTCGGGCAGCATGACGCGCTTCACCGGCAAGCGGCTGAGCGCGTCGATGTGCTCGTCCACGTACTCGACACACCCGATCATGCCACCTGACCAGTCTTCGAGATACACGTTGAAGGTGATGCCGTTCTTCACGCCGTACTCGACGGTTCTGCGGATGTCATCGAGGTGCTGGTCGTGCGACTTCTTCAGCTGCTCGCGACAATGGTGCAACGAGCCCTTGGTGAGCAGGTTGATGACACGTGCGCCGACCGACTTCGCCCAATCGACAGATCGGTTGCCGTCCACAAAGCCCAGAATCTCGACGCGATCGGTGAGCCCTCTGGAATCGGCGTAGTCGATGATTGTCTGCACGGCGCGGCGCTCGCCTTCGCTGACGCGCGCCGATGCCACTTCGATGCGATCGACCTTCACCGACTCGAGCAAGCGCTGGGCGATGGTGCGCTTTTCCTCGGGCATCATCGAGATGCCTTCGGCCTGCTCGCCGTCGCGAAGCGTCGTGTCCATTACCTCGATACGGCGCCTTTTTGGCTGTTTCATCGCCATTTCTTGCGCCTAAATGATACCACCTGGCGAACGCTGCCCTTTACCGGCATAGAATTGGCGATCTACAGTCAACGTGATGATCCGATTCACCGTGCTCGTCGCGGCACTTTTCATGGCGACCTCCTGTGGCAGTGCAAAAACCTATGAAATGCGCGGACAGATTCTGGGTATCAACCGCGACAAGATGGAGATTCTCGTCAAGCACGAAGACATCGAGGGGTTCATGCCCGCCATGACGATGCCATGGAAGGTGCGGACGGCGAACATGCTGGACAACCTCGGGCCCGGCGATCTCATTACGAGCGAGATCGAAGTCGACAACAATCAGGGGGTCGTCACAAAAATCACGAAGATCGGGACTGCGAAACCCGATGTGCCGGCACCGGCGGTACCCGCCAAGCCGGGAGTGAAGTATCTGATGCCGGGCGACGAAGTCCCCAATCAGGTCTTTGTCGACCAGGACGGACGCGAGCGTGACTTCAACGCAATTCGCGGGAACCGGCCGATCGCCGTCACGTTTATCTACACGAAGTGTCCGATTCCGACGGCCTGTCCGGCGATGGATCGGCAGTTCGCCGAAGCGCAGTCGCTCATCAAGGAGAGAGGTCTCGAGACGAAGGCGGCGCTGCTATCGGTCAGCTTCGACCCGAAGAACGACACGCCTGCGGTTCTCAAAAAACACGCGCAGAAGCTGGGGGTCGATCCCCAGGTGTGGACCTTCGTCACGGGCGAACGCGAGGCCATCGACCGCTTTGCGACGAACATGCTCGTGACGCTCGTGCGTGGCGCCGGGGCCCCCAACCCGGACGACATCGGTCATACCCTTCGGACCACCCTCGTCGGTCGTGATGGCAGAATCGTGAAAAGCTACTCCGGAGCGGATTGGACACCACAAGAACTGGTCGCCGAGCTCGAGCGGCTGCGGTAGAGCGCACGCCACTGCATCTCACACCCGCCGAGCGGCGCCTCGTCGGGCGGCTGCGGACGCCGCTGGATGTTCAGCGTTACTTGAACGCGCTCCCCTACAACACGGAACCAGCCCCCGGACGCGCCACACTGCGCAGCTTCCGCGGGGTCGTCACGCATCACACTGCGCATTGCCTCGAAGCGGCGTTGTTTGCCGCGACGGTGCTGGAGCAGCATGGCTATCCGCCGCTCGTCATCAGCTTTGAATCGATTGACGAGCTCGATCACGTGATCTTTGTGTACCACAAAAGGAGTCTCTGGGGATCTGTCGCGCGATCGCGCGATCCCGGCCTGCACGGACGGAAACCGGTCTTCGCGACCCCACGCGCCCTGGCGGCGAGCTATCTCGATGAGTACGTCGATCTCTCCGGACGCATCACCGCCTTCGCGCTGGTCGATCTGCGCGTGATGGGCCGCTACGACTGGCGGCTGTCGGAGAAGAACGTCTGGAAGGTGGAGCGGATGCTGCTCGACACGAAACACCAGCCGCTCCGGATGCCCGAGGCGCGGTTTCGCGAGTTCCGCCAGCGGTACCGCAAGTTCAAGGACCGGCACCCCGACAGGAAGCCGCTTTTTTACAAGGGACGGGATCGCTGGACGCCAATACCCGCACACTTCTTGGTGCGTTAGGTGCGCCAGGTGCGTTAGGTGCGTTGGGTGCAACAGCCTGCCGCGCCGACTTGTCCGCCGTAGCGCTTGTGCGAAGGCGGAAGCGATGTGGGTTCGGCGCGAAGGCGGAGTAAGATGGTGCCGTGGTAAAGAAAGATACGGTTCGACTTCAGTCGGAACGCGAGGTGCAATGCCCGTGTTGTGGGGCGACGCTCGTAATCGATCTCAATCTGGGGCGGATCATCTCGCATCACGAGCCGCCATCGGGGCTGAATATCGAGCTCTCTGAAGCTCAGCGCATTCTTGCCGACGAGAAGGCGCGCCGCGAAGCAGCATTCGAACAGTCGTTCAACACCGAACGCACGAAAGGCGATGCGTTGTCCAAGCGCTTCGAAGAAGCGCTGAAACAGGCGCGCGAGGAACCCATCACAAAGCCGACGCGCGATTTCGATCTTGATTGATGCGTCCGACTTCGCGGCTTCGCCGCTTCCGCCTCCGCACACGGTGCTACGACGGACAAGCCGGCGCGACAGGGTTCGCGCACCTAACGCAGCCATCGCATCTGACGCACCCGACGCACCTAGCGCACCTGACGCACCCAACGCACCCAACGCACCCAACGCACCCAACTTACCTTGCATCGTAGAACCCTTCGCATCGTCACCTACAATATCCATCGCTGCCGCGGGATGGACGGTCGGACTGTGGCCGCGCGCACAATCGAAGTGCTGTCCACGCTGAACGCCGACATCATCGCGCTGCAGGAAGTGATTGGCGCCGGCCCGAACGACACCGGACACGCGGCGGACATTGGCGCGGCACTGGGCATGGGATGGGTCATGGCCTCGGTTCGCCACCTGCGCGGCCATCAGTTCGGCAACATGATCCTCTCGCACTACCCCATTCGCCAGCACGTCCAGTACCGACCTGTCGTGGCGCACGTGCGAGCCGCGCTGCTGCCAGCGCGCCGACATCATCATCGACGATCAGACGCTCCACCTCTTCAACGTCCACCTGGGCACGGCCTATCGGGAACGGAAGGCCCAGGCCGATCGGCTCGCGACGATCGTGCACGATGGCCGCGTTCAGCCGCCGAAAATCCTGCTGGGTGATTTCAACGAGTGGAGCGGCGGCCTAGCCACGGCAGAGTTGACGAAAAAACTCGAGGCCATCGACCTGCGCGTTCACCTGCGGCGCAGGCGCACCTATCCCGGTCTCCTTCCGCTCCTCCACCTGGATCACATTTATTACGAGGGGCAGGTCGACATCTCGGGCGTCGAGATCCCGCGCACACGCAAATCACTGATCGCGTCCGACCATTTGCCGTTTCTTGCGGAACTGCGGGTGGGGTTTGAGTGATCTTGGATCTCTAGATCTTAAATCCCTAGATCCCTAGATCTTTAGATCTCTTAGTTTTCTTCTTCGAAGTCTTCGTGCTCGGCGGCGCTGATCCGCGTCGAGGGACGTAGCGCCTCGCGGTAGTCGTAGATCGGAAGGTCGCGCACATGGATCGCGAGCTGGCACGCCGGCGCCTTGTCGGCAACGACCACCGTATAGGGGCTGCCATCGAGGCCGTCGCGAAATGCCACGCGGCAGCCGCAGGCCAGACGAGCGTGAGTAAAGCCTCGCACCATCTCGTCTCTGAGCTTACTACAAGAGCGAACGAATCTGCTCCTCGAAATGTTCTTTAACTGACAAACCCACGTGGGTCCGACAAATCTTTCCATCCCGTCCAATCACGAACGTTTTTGGCAGGCCCCACGCCGCGTTATAGCCGCGCGGCCCCTTGATGTCGGTCCGGCCATCACCGACCAGCAGCGGATAGTTCACCTTGTATTGATCGCCGAACGGCTTGAGTTTCGCCGCCGGATCGTCCACCGAGACGCCAATCACGATGAAGCCCTGCGGCCCGTACTTCTGCTGAAACTCGACGAACCAGGGAATTTCGACCTTGCACGGGGGGCACCAGGTTGCCCAGAAATCGAGCAGGATCACTTTCCCTTTCTGTGATGCGAGATTGAAGTCCTTGCCGTTGGCATCTTTCAGCACGAAATTCAGGTTTGCGACTTTCGGATTTTTGTCGCATACGCTCGCCTGGGCGGAAGCCTCTACCGTCGAGCCCAGCGGCGCAACCGTCGACAGGTCCGTATCTCTGATTTCGTCAACGTGCGGCAGCGGCACGGCGAGCGACAGGACCGCCAGCACCGCCAGTACGCCTACACCACGAAAAACCCGCGCCATGTCGTGACTTTGTTCCTCTTTCCTTTTTTTTCTTCCCTTACAAAGTACTGTCCATCGCCTGCGCGAGCGCCTCGAGCGTCGCGCGCGGCTCCTGACTGACGAGCACGTAGGTGACGTTCTGGTTCGACCAGATCACGGCATCGTGGCCGAACACATCGGTCGAGGCACGATCGCGCCGCGCGTCGGGAATGACGTACAGCGAGACAGGCCGTCCGTTCAGACGATACATCGCATGCGCGGCGGCACCTTCGCCGCAATAGCACCGGCGCATCCCGACGAGCTGAAGACCAGCCACCTCGACGCGCGGCAACCGGACCGTCCGCCCATAGTCGCGCGCGTATTGCTCTTCGCTGGCGCGCGCATCGACCGGCACCGTCGGGCTGTCCACCGCAAAACACTTCAGATGATCCAGGGTCAACTGCGCGGCCAGCACCGTGGGCGAAAAGCCGGTCAGGCTGAACAACAAAACGCCGCCCAGAACGAACATCAGGGCGGCGGCAATGGAAAAGGATGCGAGTCTGGATTGCGGAATGCGAAATGGCAGGATGCCCGGATGCGCCGCGGCGCGACAGCGCGCGCGAAGCGCGTCCGGCGCACAGGGGCGACACAGCTTCTCGCGGACGGTATCGCGCACCATCGCCTGCAAGGCCGTCTGATGCCGGCACTTGGGACAGGCCTTCAGATGCGCGTCGACCGCGGCCCGCTGGTCGACGGATGCCTCGCCGTCGACGTAAGCGGCAAACAGTGGGTCGATTTCCCGGCAACTAGGCATTGGTACTGCCTTTAAGACGGCACTTTCCGCGCGGCCGGTTCAACATTCTTTCCTACCATTTTGTCATACAACATACGACGGCCCCTGGAGATCCGCGACATGACGGTCCCCACCGGAACGCCTAACATTTCGGCAATCTCGGCATAGGGGAACTCTTCGACGTCCCGCAGCCACACCGCCTCGCGGAAGGCCTCCGGCAGCGAGTCGAGCGCCGCTTGAAGCTCGGGGCCCATGGCGCCGCGCAGCAGGTGCTCCTCAGGCGTATCGGCCGGGTCTGCCGGGGCGGCCAGGTCGACGCGATCGCTGTCGACCTCGATAGGGTCGCGGCCGATGTCGCGGCGGCGATTGCGGAACGTGTTGTGGAGAATCGTGAAGAGCCACGCCTTGAGGTTGGTCCCCGGCGTGAACTGTTTTCGGGATTTGAACGCCTTCACGTAGGTGTCCTGGACGAGGTCCTGCGCATCGGCCTCATTCCGGGTCAGGCGGAGCGCCGTGCCGTAGAGTGCGTCGAGGTAGTTCAGCGCGTCGGTTTCAAAGCCGGCAGGCATATCCGTGCGGACCTGCCTGCAGTATACGGGCTTCTCCGAATGTCACCGGGAGCGGTCGACGCGCTGTGTCCAAATCAGGCCGAAATACGTAAACGGCCGCAGACCGTCTGGCGGTTTCTGAACGAATCCGCACGGCATCCGTGGTATGGCAATTGCTGCTGCGGAATCGTTGCGATAGCTGTGTGATCGCAGTAAGATCGCGAGAATTCCACCGGTGGCCACTCCATTGATTTCACGAGGTGATCGTATGCGCATGCGCGTCCCGCGCAGTTCCATCTGCCTGCTGACCATGGCGTTCATCCTGGCAGCCGCAGGTGAGTCACACGCGCAAAGACTGACCCCCGCCGACCTGTGCCCGTGGGCTCCTGTCCATACGCCCGGCGCCGGCCTCAACGCGCAATCGCAGTTCGCGCCGTATTACGGCAAGAACCAGATCCACTACGACAAGTTCGAGTGGCATACCTACAAGACCGATCACTTCGAGATCTACTTCTATCCCGAGAACGAGCAGCATCTCGCCAGGGTCGCGAGCTACGCCGAAAGCGCGTACCAGCAGGTCAGCTCGGACCTGCGCCACGATCTCGCCGCGCGCGTGCCGCTCATCATTTTCAAGACGCACAGCGAGTTCCAGCAGCAGAACATCGCGCCCGGCGCGGCGCAGGAAGGCGTGCTCGCGTTCGCCGAAGGCGAGCGCCACCGCATGGTGCTGCCGATCGATCTTCCGTCGGACCTGCTCTACGGATTGATCGTGCACGAGCTGACGCACGTCTTCCAGTACGACATCATCCCGACCTCGCTCATCCGCCGCAACATGCCGTTGTGGGTGCACGAAGGCGGAGCCGAATACGAGCGCGGCATCTGGGATCCACTCGATCTGATGACGGTGCGCGACGCGGCTGTGGCCGACATCATCCCGCGCATGAGCCAGATGGAGGGTTACGGCGATTTCGGCAGCCCGCGCCTGGTCTACAACCTCGGCCACGCGCTGTACGAGTTCATCGAAGCGCGGTGGAACAAAGACGGGGTGCGCCAGTTCCTCTTCTCGCTGCGCAAGAGCGCAATCGGCGGGGGATCGAGCCCCTACGAAGAAGCGTTCCAGATGTCGGCCCGCGAGTTCGATCAGCAGTTCGAAAAGTATTTGAAGGATCGGTTCAAGGCGTTTCGCGACAAGGAGCGGCCGGCAGACTACGGACAGGACCTGTCGCCAGATCCTGAGCGCTCGCAGTATACCGGCGCGATTTCCATCGAGCCGTCGCCGTCCGGCGACCTCATCGCCATGACGACCGGCAACCGTCGCGACCAGGAGCTCGACATCATTCTCGTGTCGGCCAAAGACGGCGCGGTCGTGCGCAACCTGACCCCCGGCTTCGATATGGATCGCGGGTTCGAGTACCTCGCGTACCCGAGCCTCAGCAACATGGTGCCCTGGATGTCGTGGTCGCCCGTTGGCGACCGCATCGCGTACTTCGTGCGGCAGGAGAAATACAAGACGCTCATCATCCAGAACGTGCTCACGACCAAGATCGAGTCGCGCATCAACGTGCCGAGCGTCGACAATCCCGAGTCGCCGAACATCTCGCCCGACGGCCGCACGGTGCTCTTCGGCGGGCTGCGTGCCGCGGTCGGCGATCTGTTCAAGCTCGATCTCAACAGCGGCGACATCACGAACCTCACGAACGACGAGTTCGCCGACTACGCGCCCGTCTACTCGCCGGACGGCCGCTTTGTCGTGTATCTGGCGCGCATCAGCGGATCGCAGAAGCTGTTCCGGCTGGATCTCGACACCGGCAAGAAGACGCAGCTCACCTTCGGCACGCAGGACGAAGCGGCGGCGAAGTTCCTGAACGCCGATACGCTGATCTTCTCGTCGACGGCGACCGACCCGACGACCCCGCTGTCGCCCGAAGAGGCGCGCAACGGCAACATCTTCAATCTCTGGTCGCTCAGCCTCAAGACCGGCGAACTGCGGCAGTACACCGACGCGCTCGGCGGCGTGCTCTCACCGGTGGTGCTGTCCAAAGAGGGCGCAACGCCGAAACTGGCGTTCGTCGACTACTACAAGGGCACCTACAGCCTGCACACGTTCGATTTGAAAGAACCGCTGCACACCGCTGCCTCGGCGGACTTCGGCTCGCCCGGACCGATCACCGACTTCCAGCCGCCGTTGCAGCACACGCTGGTCGCGGAGAACAAAGCCAAGAAGGGGACGTTCGACAAGATGTTCCTCGACGGCCGTCCGCCGGTCAATGTCGGCGTCACGAGCGGCGGCGACATCTTCGGCGGATCGATGGTGTCGTTTACCGACGTGCTCGGCGATCAGCAGTTCAGCATGTATGCCTCGTCGGTGCAGCAGTACAAGACCCTGTCGTTCTCCTACGTCAAACTTTCGCGGCGGTTCCAGTTCGCGCTGCAGGGCTACTCGCAAACGCAGTTCTTCTACGGTCAGCTGGCGAGCTACTTCTACGACCCGGCGATCGCACCGTTCATCAGACGCGAAGATGCGCTCGCCACACAGACTGTGCGCGGCGGATCGATGTTCGGCATTTACCCGTTCAGCACCTATCGCCGTGTCGAGATCTCAGGTGGGCTCGTGCACTACCAGGAAGAATTCGCGGACCCGCTCCTTCAACAGGAAGCGGACCAGTTTCAGCTGGAAGAATTCGGCACCCGGCTCTTCAACAGCGGCATGATGGTGCCGCTCGGCGCCTCGTTCATCCAGGAGACCACGGTGTTCCGGGAGTACGGGCCGCTCTCCGGCAGCACCATGCGGCTGTCGTTTGAGGGAGCACCGAAGATTGGCAACACGCTGTCGCGTCAGACCGTCGACACCGACGCACGCTACTACATGCGGATTGGCGCAAACGGCGTGTTCGCATTGCGGGCGGTCGGCTTCAAGAGCTGGGGCGATTCGCCGGGCTACATGTTCTTCGGCGGCAACTCCGAGATGCGCGGCTACGATTACCGCCAGTTTGTCGGCCACAAGGCGTTTTACGCTAACGCCGAGTTGCGCTTCCCGCTGATTCACGCGATGGCCACACCCATCGGCATCCTGGGCGGCATCCGCGGCGTGTTCTTCTTCAACATCGGCGGCGCCGCGCTCGAGAACCAGAGCTTCAGGATCTGGGACTCGAAATCCGAGACCTTCCCGGCGGAGACGACCCCGGGCGGCATCATCACGAGGCCCGCTCAGCGAATCGAAGGCTTCCGCCTGGTCGACTCGCGCGCGTCCTATGGCATCGGGCTCGAGACCTTCGCACTCGGCTTCCCAGTGCACTTCGACTGGTCGTATCGCACGCTCTTCAACGAAGCGTACGAGAACTACCTCTTCGGCCAGGGCGGCAGCGCGGCGTTCCGCAAGGCGAAGTTCGCTGTCTGGATCGGGTACGACTTCTAGCAGCGTCGCTCGAAACTATTGAACTAGGGATCCGGGGATCTCGTGAACTTAGATCTACAGATCCCTAGATCCCTGGATCTATAGTTAGAGACGGTGCCAGACTGCTCTCGCATCGTCTCCCTGCTGTCCGACTACATCGATGGACGCCTCCCTGCTGATGTCCGTCGCGATCTCGAACAACACCTGAATGGATGCTCTGAGTGCACGTCCTTCGTCGGCACGTTTCGTTCGACAGTGACGCTGCTGCAATCACTGAACGAAGACGACCTGCCCGAAGAACTGCGGCTGCGACTAAAGGCGTTTCTCGATAAGCGCTCCACGAGCTGAGCGTTTCCCGACCATGCCGCTTACGCCAAAGCTGCCCTCGGAATCCGCCACTGAGATGGTGGAGGTGGTGCTGCCGAACGACGCGAACCCCATGGGATTCATGCTCGGAGGCGCGGTCATGCATCTCATCGACATCGCGGCCGCGATTACAGCCTTCCGGCATGCGCGTGCGCTGATGGTAACGGCCGCCGTCGACGGACTCGAGTTTCTCAACCCGATCAGGGTGGGCGACTTCATCGTGCTGAAGGGACGCGTCACCGCGACGTTCAGGACATCGCTGGAGGTCGAGGTGCTGGTGTTTTCTGAAGAGGCGCTCACTGGCCGGCGTCAGATGACCAGCCGTGCGTATCTGACGTTCGTCACGCTCGAGCGTGAGGGCAAGCGCGAAGAAATTCCGAAACTGGTCGTGACGACCGACGAAGAGAAGGAGCAACAAGCCGCCGCGCACGTAAGGCGCGAGCAGCATCTTGCACGCCGCGCCAGACTCTAAATACAAACAGGAGGTTAAGAGATGAGGAGAATTCTTTGGAAAAAGATTCTCCTGGCCCTCCTAATCTCCTGATCTCCTGTGTTCTTGTTAGTCCGCGCGCTTCTGGGTCTGCCGGGCCTGCAACTGCACGATGCTCTTATCGAGGTTGATCGCCACCCGGTAGCGGCTCAGGAACTTATAGCCGACGATTCCGCCGAGCCTGAATCCGAGCAGCACGCTCGGCGCACGCAGGTTCAGCACGACGACCGACAGGTTGCGGTACTCGATCTTGGGAGTGAAGTTCAGGTTGACGCCGGGCATCAGGAACGCATCGCGATCCCAACCCGATGCACCGTACACCTTCAGCGGAATGTTCCGCATCTCGCCGCGCTCGAGCCCGCTCGCGGTATCGGTGCTGATCGAGATGACCTGGCCACCGGTATCGAGAATGAAGCTGGCCGGCCCGCCTTGCACCTGGCCGGGCACCATCGCCAGCCTGTGCATCCGCAGTGGAAGATCGACATCGGCGGCTTCGTCCGGCAGCTTGTCGCCGATGAGCAGCTGGTTCTTGTCGTAGTCGATGACAAGCGATAATCCAAGGGCAAGTGGCGAGAAGCTTTCCATCTCGCGGGTCGGCAGGCCGTGCAGCGGCGGGTTCTTGATGATCGACGGCACGTTCTGCACCTTGAGCTCTCCCCCGATTTCGAGCTCGTCGAGACGCGTCAGTTCGAGCTCGCGCACGCCGAGATCGCCGACGCCCGCGCTCAGGATATTGACGATCGGGCGGATGCCCATCCGGGCACCGGTCTCGCGCGAGATGACCGTCTGCTCCGACCCGGTGTCGAGCACGAAGTCCATCTGCGGTCCCTTGTTCACCCTCGCCTTGACGATGATTTTCTCGTTGAGGACGCGGAACGGTATCGTGTGCAGCTTCCCGGCATAAGCTGGATCGATGTGCACGGGCGGCCGCGTGCCGAACGCGCGCAGGAATCGCACTTCGGCCCGCGCCCAGGCGGCCTTCGCGCTCCGATCTTTGTTGGGCAGCAGATTGATGTAGCTGGAATAGGCGTTGGCCGCCTCTTCGTAGCGCCGCATCTTCTCGTAGACCGATCCCACCGTGTGGTGGATCTCGGCATCGCGCGGATCCTTGTTGAGGGCGGCCTGCGCGGTATCGAGCGCATCGCTCAACCGGTTACGCGCGGCGAGGCCGCGGGCGAGGCCGTGCAGGGCCCGGGCATTGTCGCGCTGGAGGGAGAGCGCGTCCTGGAACTTCTCCTCCGATTCCTCGAACAGTCCAACCGCCCAGAGCGCGTCGCCGAAGGTCGCAATCGCCTCGGCATTCTTCGGCGCGCTGCGCACCAGCAGTTGCGCGTCGGCGTACGCGTGTGAAAAGTCTCCGAGGCGCAGCGCAGTCCTGACGCCACCCAGCAGCGCTTCGCGCTTGATGCGCGTGTCTTCGTGGGCTTTGACCTGCTCGTAGGCGCCGAACGCCTCAACGTAGCGGCCGTCGGAAAACAGCAGTCGGGCCAGCTGAAGCTGAACCTCCGCCGCTTCCTGGGAAATGGCCGCAACCGCCGGTGAAAGCGCAATGACGGCCGCCACCGCAGCGGCGAAGGAAACCAGCCTTAGGACTGAGTACATAGCCCCTCTCGGTTGAACTAAACGGATTAACTGGATTGTAGGGGGCGGCGGGACGGGGCGCAATCGGAAACCGCGGTTCGGGGTGCTGGGTGCTGCGTTCTAGGTTCGGGTTCGCTCGTCACATCCAAGTTCTTGGTTCAATTGCGGCCGAACCCAGAACCGTGAGCCCCCGAACAGGAACCTGGAACCCAGTACCCAGAACCTAGAACCGCACTATCTGGTGTACTGCTCGATAGGTACTCCGTCGTACATCTCGTCGATCCGCAGGATCTGCGTCTCGCGGCTGTAGGTACCTAATTCGTAATCCTCGCTCATGATGAGCGCTTTGATCGGTTTGGTCGGACACACTTCAGAACACAGGCCGCAGAAGCTGCAGCGCGAGAGATTGAAGTCGAAATAGTCGAGGATCTTGATCTTCTGCCCCGGCTCCCGGTGGCCGCCAAGGGCAATGAGATCGTCGGGGCAGGCCTTCGCGCACTGATCGCAGACGATGCAGGTCTGGGCGCCCGATTCGGGCTCGACCTGCAGGCGCAGCACTCCGCGAAAGCGCGGCGCGACCGGCCGCCGTTCTGCCGGATACTGGAACGTGAATGCCGGCTGTGGCGTGTACTTCAGCGTGAGCCACAGGCCCTTGAGGAGGTCGACCAGGAAGATGGTTCGGAGAAACTTGTTCATGAGCGCTCGCTTACGAGGATCGGCTCGGAGGTGCCCGCCATGATGACGCGCTCTTTGCGGAGCACGGTGTTTTCCTTGCGAATCTTGTCCTGCAGGCGCATTAATCCGTAAAGCAGCGCCTCCGGCCGCGGCGGACAGCCGGAGACATACACGTCAACCGGGACGATCTTATCGACACCCTGAAGCACGCTGTAGGTCGGGAACGGGCCGCCGGCGTTCGAGCAGCTGCCCATCGAGATGACCCACTTCGGCTCAGGCATCTGGTCGTAGAGCCGGCGCAGGACCGGCGCCATTTTCTTGGTGACGGTGCCGGCGACAATCAGGAGATCGGACTGACGCGGCGACGCACGAAACACCTCGGCGCCGAAGCGCGCGATGTCGAAGCGCGAGGCCGACGCGGCCATCATCTCGATGGCGCAGCAGGCCAATCCGAACCCCATCGGCCACAACGAATTCTGCCGCGCCCAGTTGAGGACCTTGTCGACGTTGGTGGTGATGAAGTTGTCTTCGAACTTGTGGTCGATTAATCCCATGTCTGTCTGTATTCTAGCGTTGATAGTAGTTTGCGTTCAAATGAATGAAATTCGCCCATTTCTCGGGCGTCTCGTCGAGGGTGTAGATCGCCTCGACCGGGCAGGCCGGCACACACGCGCCGCAGTCGATGCATTCGTCCGGGTGAATGTAGAGCATCTCAGCCTTTTCGAACGCCGCCTCGTCTTTGCGCGGGTGGATGCAGTCGACCGGGCAGACATCGACGCACGCGGTGTCCTTGGTGCCGATGCACGGCTCGGTGATGATGTACGCCATGGAGTGTTCTCGTGTGGGCCGACCATCCGATTATAGTATGGACGTAACTATGAAAAGGGTTCGGTCGCTCGCGACCGCAGGTGCGATCGTGTTGATGTGTGCGACGCCTGTGCGCGGGCAGGATCTGCCTTCGGGTCCCATTTCACTCGCGAACGGGGTCGTCACACTTGGCAGTGACATCTCCGTGTCCATGACGCCCCAGGACGACAGCGACGGCGCCTGGTTCAACTACACCGACTACGAGCACAACGCGCTGAGGCTGTTCAGAATCGGAGTCACCGCCGATGTGCGCGTGACCGAGCGCATCGCCCTGCTGGCCGAGGTGCGCAGCGAGAACGGCAATTCGATCAAACCATACGCCCTCTATGTGCGCGTGCGTCCGTGGCGCGATCGCCCAATCGACATTCAGGGCGGCCGGATACCGCCGACCTTCGGCGCATTCGCGCGGCGCAACTATGGCGCTGGGAATCCGTTGATTGGATACCCGCTTGCCTATCAGTACCTGACCTCCGTACGACCCGACGCGCTGCCGGCGTCGAACGAAGACGTCATCCGCATGCGCGCGCGTGGCTGGCGTCCCAGCTATCCAATTGGATCGTTGGCCATCGGTCCGGGGCTCCCGCTCATCACCGCATTTCGATGGGATACCGGCGTGCAGGTGCGCATCGGGCCGAAATCGTTGAATGCGAGCGCAGCCCTGACCAACGGCACGGCGTCCGATCCACGTACGCGCGACAACAACGGCGGTAAGCAGATATCCGGCCGCGTCGAGTGGCAGCCAAATGCCGCATTCGTGATGGGCGGCTCGGCTGCGCGCGGCGCTTACGTCGCGGACGCGGCGTTGGCAACCGCCACGCTCTTGAGCGGGACTGCGCGGTCTACGCAGCAGGCGCTGGGGCTGGACGTCGAGTACTCGCGTGACCACTGGCTCGTCCGCGGCGAGTTGATCTGGAACCAATGGCAGGTGCCCACGCTTTCGCAAAATCTGGACGCGACGAGTGGGTTCGTCGAGGGAAGTTACAAGGTGTCGCCCGGATTCTTCGTTGCCGGGCGCATCGATCGGCTCAGCTTCGCCGCGCTTCCATCCTCGCTCGGACCATTCACGTGGGACGCGGCAGTGACTCGGCTCGAGACCGGTGCCGGTTACTACGTCCGCCGAAACCTGCTCGTCAAGGTCGCGTACCAGCACAACTGGCGCGCGGGCGGACTTATCCGCAGCCGCGGGCTGTCGGCGCTGCAGCTGCATTTCTGGCTGTGACTCGAATCGCACGCGTTCATCCGGTCTGGTCGCTGAGTCTGATTTTGAGGGCAGGCCTGAAGGCCTGCGCTACCGTCAAGCCAGGCCTAAAGGCCTGCGCTGCCGTTTTCGTCTGCGTGGGGGTGGCGCAGGGCTTGAGCCCTGCCGCGTCGGCGCTTGCTCAAACGCCGATGGGTCTCATCCGCGGGCGTGTCGATGTCCGCCGCGCCCAGTCACAAATCGAGCGGCGGCCCAATGTCAACGATCTCGGCATGCATGCCGGCCACGAGGCGCCGGACCTGCGCCGCTCGGTTGTCTACCTCGAATCGGCACCGTCGCTCGCATTCCCCGACGTCGAGCCTCAGCGCGCGACAATGGATCAGCGAAACGAGACGTTCGTGCCTCGTGTGCTGGCGATTACCGTCGGCACGACCGTGGATTTCCCGAACAGCGACAACACCTATCACAACGTGTTCTCCCTGCAGGGTCCAAGGCCGTTCGATCTGGGCCGATATGCGGCCGGACGGTCGAAGTCGGTGCGCTTCGATCGCCCGGGTATCGTGCGCGTGTTCTGCGAAATTCATTCGCACATGAGCGCCTTTATCCTGGTCTTCAACCATCGCTACTTCGCCGTCACGTCGACGGATGGGCGTTATCAAATCGGGCGGGTGCCGGCGGGACGCTACACGCTTGTCGCGTGGAACGAAGGCGCGATTCGCGAGTCTCGGCCCATCGTCATTCCAGACGATGGCAGTGCCGTGGAAGCGGACTTCACTCTGCGGTAGCGACGCGTGAAGATTCTCGGCTCGCTCACCAATCGCATTTTCCTGGCCAGCTCGGCGCTGGCGGTGTTGTCGATCGCGGCAGCGGTGTACTTCGTCAGCCGCACAACCACGCAGCAGGCCGAGGCGGAGCTCCAGCGCGGGTTGATTGAAGCAGGCGCGCTCGTCGATCAACAGTGCGCTACCTTTCTGCGAACGCTCACGGTGATGGCCAGGCTGGTGGCCGATGCCCCGCGACTGAAGGCCGCTGTCGACACCGGCGATCCGCCGACGGTACAACCGATTGCTACCGCGTATCAGAAGGAGCTTCGCGCGGCGCTGATCGTGACGGCCAGAGACGGGACGGTGCTGGCCGAAGCCGGCGATGTCGACATCGCCGAGGGCACGATCGGCACGCTGCCGGAAATTCAGCAGGCCCTGGCCGGTCGCGAGGCGAGCGGATTCTGGCCTCACGCCGACGGCGTGCTCCAGGTGATCACTGTGCCGATTGCGATCATCACGCCTGGTATCGATCGGCCCGAGATCATGGGCGCGCTGACGGTTGGATCGAGGCTCGACAACAATCTTGCGGAGACGTTCAAGCGCGCCACTGAGAGCGATATCGCGTTTGCCGTCGATGGGCAGATACGGGCGTCGACGTTGCCGCCGGGCGACCGCGCGCAACTGGCTTCGCTCTTGAAGACCGCCGACGTGCAGTCCGTGTTGCTCGAAAACGGCGAGTACGTCGCGCTGAAGCGACCGCTCGATCCAGCCGGGGGCGCGATGACCGGTGAGAATTCGCCGAGCGTTTTGCTTCTCCGGTCGCGCACGGAACGATTGCAGTTTCTGAACGCCATCAATACGGGACTGAGCGTGGTCGGCATGCTGGCGGTCCTGGCCGCAACGATTCTGAGCTATGCGGTCGCGCGCACGATTACCCGTCCACTGGCCACCATTACGAATGTCATGCGCGAGATGTCGGCTACGGGCGACCTCACCCGCAAAATCTCGTTGAGGCGCGCGGCCAGCTGGGAAGACGAGGACGCGAAGCTGCTCGCCACGACCTTCAACACCCTGACTGACTCGATCGCGCGTTTTCAGCGTGAAGCCACACAGCGCGAACGGCTTTCGGCGCTCGGCCGGCTGTCGACCGTCATTGCGCACGAGATCCGAAACCCGCTGATGATCATCAAGACATCGCTGCGCACGCTGGCCAACGAGCAGGTGACGCGCGCAGACGTCAAACAGGCACTGACGGACGTCGACGAGGAGGTTGCCAGGCTGAACAGGGTCGTCAACGATGTGCTCGATTTTGCGCGACCCATACGCTTCGATTATGCACCGGCCGACATCAATGCCCTGTGCGCAGACGTCGAACACGCCACGCGTAGTCTCAATCAGAACCTGAGCGTCGACATCGCGCTCAAGCTCGACCCATCGCTTGGACCCATCGTGACCGACGCCGAGCGGCTTCGTACAGCGCTGATCAACATCCTGACCAACGCGTGCCATGCCGTGGCCGCGCGACAATCCGAGGCCGCGCCGGCGACGGTGGCGCAGGGCACGCCTGCCGCGCAGGACGTTCCGCCTCGGCGGAGCGCCGCCCCTTCCTTGGCTTTCCCAGACATCGAAATCGGTACCGCTGCCCTGCGCGACTCCGTCCGCATTGTCATCAAGGATCGCGGCGTTGGCGTGAAACCCGAAGACCTGCCACGCGTCTTCGACCCGTATTTCACGACCAAACGCACGGGCTCGGGCCTCGGTCTTGCGATCGCCAAAAACATCATCGAGGGGATGGGTGGCTCAATCGTCCTCGAGAGCCATGCCGGCGGTGGACGGAGATCCGCATCGATTTGCCGTCTCGCGAGCGTGCTCATGGCGCCTAGGGGCGGCACGCTTCTGCTCGTGGACGATGAACAGAAGATCCGACGGACGCTCGGCCAGGCTCTGAAATTGGAAGGGCACGACGTGCTCGAAGCGGGCAGCGTTCGCGAGGCGCAACGCACGCTGACCGAGCGCAGCGTCGACGTCCTCATCGTCGACAACCTGATGCCCGACGCTACAGGCCTGGACTTGATTCGCGAGGTCGTCGCCGCCACGCCGGAAACCGAGCGCCCTCAGATTCTGATGATGACGGCCCACGCCACAATCGAAAGCGCCATCGAAGCGATGAAACTGGGCGCGCTCGATTATCTACAGAAGCCCTTCGAGGTCGAGGAGCTGCTTGTCGTCGTTCGAAGGGCGCTCGATCACCATCGGCTCAGTTCCCATCAGCGGTATCTGCTGAACGAGCGCGACGAAGAGTTCAATCATTACGGCATCGTCGGCCGCAGCCGGGTCATGGAAGAGGTGATTCGCAAGGCCGAGCTGGTGGCCGAGACCAAGAGCACCGTGCTCATCACCGGCGAAACGGGCACCGGCAAAGAGCTTGTGGCCCGAGCCATTCACGCGCGCAGTGCGCAGCGCAACATGCCGCTCATCAAGGTGAACTGCGCGGCGATTCCGGAGACGTTGCTCGAATCCGAGTTGTTTGGGCACGTACGCGGTGCGTTCACTGGTGCGGCCACGAACAAGAAAGGCAAGTTCGCCCTGGCCGACGGGGGCACCATCCTGCTCGACGAGATTGGCACGATGAGCCCCGTGCTGCAGTCAAAGCTGCTGCGTGTCCTCCAGGAGCGGGAGTTCGAGCCGCTTGGATCGGAACGCAGTCAGCAGGTCGATGTCCGCGTGATTGCCGCAAGCAACAGAGATCTCCGGCAGATGGTGCTTGACGGCACCTTCCAGGAGGATTTGTTCTATCGCCTCAACGTCATCCCAATCGAAATGCCACCGCTTAGGAATCGGCGCGAGGACATTCCCATTCTGACCGACCACTTCATCCGTAAGCACCAGCAGCGCACCGGCAAGCGCGTCGATCGGATTGAAGAAGGAGTCCACGAGAAGCTCTCGGCCTATGAATGGCCAGGCAACGTGCGCGAGCTCGAGAACACGATCGAGCGTGCCGTTGTGCTCTCGACCGACGGCGTCATTACCGCCGGGTTGATTTCCGTGCTGGGCGTCGCTGCGGGACAGTCGAACGCCCTGCCTTCACTCAAGCTGCGCACGAACATCGAATGGGTTGAGCAGGAAACCATTCGCCGGGCGCTCGACAGCGCCGACGGAGTGAAGAAAGACGCCGCCGATTTGATGGGCATCAGCCAGCGCGCGCTCAGCTACTACCTGGCGAAGTACAAATTCCAATAAAACGTAACGGGTTACGGCCGCCGTAATCCATCCAGGTGGAATCCGCGGGAAAGCGCCACATTTCCTGCGGCACCAGCTTTGCCTTCTGCAACGGGCATGAAGAAAATGCTGTTGCTCTCCATCGTGCTGTCTGTTCTCGTGCTGTGGGCGATCGCATGCGGCGGCGGTGGTGGCGGCGGCAATACGGGTGGCGGCAACCCAGGTGGCAACCCGGGCGGGCCGTCAGGCGGAGGATCGGGCGCCATCGGCGCCACAATCAACCTGAGCGCAAACGGGATCGACAATGCCACACCGTCGGTTCAGCTGGGTGAACGGTTGCGAGTGACCAACAACGACACCCGAAGCCATCAGGTGATGACCACGCCGCACTTGCAGCACACCGACTGTCCCGCGTTGAACGATATCGGCGCACTGGCGCCCGGGCAGAGCGGCACGTCCGCTCCGCTGACAACGGCCCGCGGCTGCGGATTTCACGATCACATGAACCCGGATGACACCAAGTTCCGCGGTCAGGTGCTCGTCGGCCTCGCCCCAAACGATCCACGTCCGCCTGATCCGGGCTATTTGAAGTAGGCTCTAAAATGGAAACTACGTGCAGCGGCTCACTAAGCCCTTAGGTCTAAGTCTTCAGCGCTTCTACCGTGCGGTGGTTCTGGCGGCCCTGGTTCTTGTGCCTGCGCAGGCGATGGCACAGGATTCCGGGGCTGCTCAGACGGCTGCCCCAGTTGATCCCCGGGACATCGCCGATCGCCGTCCGAACCTCGTCGAACCCGACTTCACCCTCGTCAACCTGCCGACGACGCTCCGCCTCCCGAGGTACAAGAGCTCGTTCCGCATCTCGCATCGGTTTGCTCGAACGCTGAACGATCCCGATTTCGGGAAGCTTGCGAGCGACCTGTTCGGCCTCGACAACGGCGCACTCATCGGACTGGAGTACCGGTTCGGAGTGATGCGCGGATTACAGGCCGGCATCTACCGGACGAGCAGCAAGACGATTCAATTCTTCGGGCAGTACGACGCCATGCGGCAGAGTACCTCCGTCCCCTTTACGCTGGACGTTGTGGCGAGCATCGAAGGGCTGAACAATTTCCACCGCGGAGATGTCGTCGATCCGGAGGACAACGCATACGCCACTGCGTTTGGTCCTCTCCTTTCCAGAACCGTCGGCGACCGCGCGGCGTTCTACCTTCAGCCCTCGTACATCATTCATTCCAACACCTACAGCACCGCTGGATGCCTCGAGCATATGGAGCACGGCCACGACATCCCGGGATGCGCAGATCTCGAATCGGGCATCGAATCGAACACGCTGATCGTGGGATTGAGCACGCGTCTACGCGTGCTGCAGAGCGTGTATGTGGTGGGATCGTGGACACCCCGCGCGAGCGGCTTCCGGCCTGGCGTCTCGTTGAAGACGTTCGGCATCGAGAAGCGGCTGCGCGGGCACGTCTTTCAGCTCAATCTGTCGAACGGGCTCGGCACGACGATGGCCGAGATGGCCCGAGGAGCCTCAAACGACCGCGACTGGTTCCTCGGGTTCAACATCTCGCGCAAGTTCTTCTAATTCTGCTTTACCAACTGTCCGCGAATGGCGCCGCCGGTGTTCAGCGTCGTATGCACGTTGAAGTAATTGCCTGCCGGGTTGTTGAAGATACCAGAAGCCACCTGAGCCGCCGGAACGGTGGCTGAAGTGCTTTGTAGTCCGGTCTTGGTGATCGTCGCCTGTCCGGTCGCAACAGCGGTATCGGTCGCGGTGAGGGGCAACCCAACGACGACACCGGTGTTCACTCCTGCTCCCGCGTTATGAATGTGGGCGCCCGTCAGCGTGGTGTTGGCCGGGAACCCCGTGAAGTTCACGACAAAATCGTACGTGGCCCCTGTGATGTTACTGGCCGCATCACGGGTCACCGTCATCGTCAGTTGCATCGTGCCGCTTGCGCCGGCATCGGCGTTTGTGACCGCCGGTACTTCGTTACTGGGTAAGAGAACGGCAGTAAACCTGGCCACGTTCGGATCCGACGGACTGGTCGGCGAGTCGTCGCAGGAGATTCCGAAGATCAACACCAGGGCCAGCATTGCAAAGCGCTTCATTGGTAGCCTCCCGAAAAAGAGTCTCAAAAAGAGTCCAGAGTCTTAGGAGTCCACGAGTCCGAAAAGTCCGCAGAGTCCAAGAGTCGGAAGAGTCCACGGAGTCAGAGTCCGCGGCGTCAACAGCCCCAGAGATTACACAACTCCAGGAGTTCAAGGTAACGGCCTCGTGCAATCACCGGACCACCCAGGGATCTTGATTCTATTGCACCGGAGGGCGCAAGACCTTACCGATTACGTAAATTCTTACGCCGCATGAATACGCTGGTGAAGAGTCTGGGAGTCGTGGAGAGTCGGAAGAGTCATGGGAGTCCGGAGTCGCGAGAGTCCCGGACGAAAGAGTCATGGGAGTCGCGGAGTCGTGAGAGTCGCAAGAGTCCCTGGAGTCGCGAGAGTCCCGGATCCGCGGACGCGAGTCACGACGCGGCATCGAATGTGCCCAAACCATCGCGATGAAAGCCAGAAAACTTGAGGATTTGCTCATTTATCAGAGGGCGCTCGAGGGAATAGACGCAGTTTCTCCAATCCTTCACGAACTTCAGCGGTGCAAAGATTTCGAAAGGCACAAGCAGCTCTCAGAGTCGTCCGGGAACATTCCGGGGCACATCGGCGAGGGCTACGGCCAAGGCACCGATCGGCAGTTCGCTCACTACCTGTGCATCGCTCGGGGATCTGCCCAAGAAACGCGCGGCCATATTGCGACCGCTGTTCGCAACACATGAGTCCATTCGCCCAGATGATGCGACCCACGCTTCGGGCGTTTATCAGGACCTGACTGCAATGCTCACGTCCTTTATCGACTACCTTCGCCGCTCCGATTTCCGCGGACGCTGATGTTCGTTCTACGGACCCTTGGATTTCTGAGGCTCCGAGACTCCCGTGACTCTTCGGACTCTTCGGACTCTTCGGACTCTTCGGACTCTTCAGACTCTTCGGACTCCTGGACTCTTTCGACTCTTCCGACTCCCAAGACTCCCCAAGACTCCCAAGACTCCTAAGACTTCCCCTCCAAGACTCCCGCCAAGGCGGGCACGAGATTGACGAGCCGCCGGGCATCGCGGGGGGCATGGCCTCCGGCGTCGTTGTTGAAGTAAACGAATGCCGGATGGCCGTTGGCCGTCAGCCACTCCGCCCAATCCTCCAGCACGTCCTGCGGGTAGGCTCCCCCATATCGCCGTCCGGCACCGTGAAACCGGATATACGTGAACCGCGCCGTCAACAGCCGCGGGGCGTGAGAACCATCCATGTCGTGCAGGCACAGCGCGACGTTGTGACTTCGAAGCAGTTGCATCACGTCCGGGTCGTACCACTCCGGATTGCGGAACTCGATTGCGTGCTTTGTGCGAGGCGGCAGCGCGTCGAGAAATGTTGCGAGCCGCTCGAGGTTCTTCGGCATCTGGCCAGGAAGCTGATACAGGACGGGGCCCAACTTGCCGCCGAGCTCGCGCACCTGCGAGAAGAGCCGCGCCACCGGTTCCTCGGGATCCTTCAGCTTCTTCATGTGCGTGAGAAAGCGGCTGGCCTTCACCGCAAAGAGAAAATCCGGCGGCGTTTTCGTGCGCCAGCGTTCGAACATGCCTGCGCCCGGCAGCCGATAAAAGCTGTTGTTCACTTCCACCGTGTCGAACTGGCGTGCGTAATAGTCGAGCCAGTCACGCGGCGGCACATCGGCCGGATAGAAGTCGCCCTTCCAGTGCTGGTACTGCCAGCCCGAACAGCCGATTCTGAAAACTGGCTGGCGCGCCATAAGGCTCCTATATTTCGAGGATGCGGAACGGCTGCTGCGGTGTCAGCTTTCGCATCAGCGGATAGGCGACGTTGTAGACCGGCACATCAGTCGATGTTCGGCCTTCCGGCTTGCCGTTGTGTGCGTGCCCATGTATGACGGCCGTCACGGTGTAACGGCTGAGCGGTTCCTCGAGACGGCTGCAGCCCAGGTAGGGGTAAATCTCGCAGGGCTCGCCCTCGACGGTTCCCTGGATAGGGGCATAGTGCATGACGACGATCTTCTTGTCTGTTCGCAGCCGTGCAAGCGCCGACTCGAGCTTCAGCGCTTCGTTCACAGCCTCGTGCACGAACTGCTTGATGATCGGCTCGCCCCACGGCCCGAGCGCGCGCCGTCCGAAGCCGCCTGCAAAGCCTTTGACGCCCGCAAACCCTACTCCCTGCACTTCACATGTATCACCATCGAGAACACAAACGCCATGGTCGATCAGAATCTGCTGGATCTCGCGTTCGGCTCCGGCCTCAAAATCGTGATTCCCGAGCACGGCCACGATTGGAATCCTGACCGATACAGACAGGTCCTTCACGAAATTGCGGGCCTCGTCGGCGGTGCCGTAATCGGTAATATCGCCCGCCAGCACGAGGACGTCAGCGCCTGTCGTAATCTGCGACAGTAGCGGCTGCAGGGCACCCGCAGACGATTTGCCAAAATGCAGATCTGCCGTAGCGGCGATTCGCATGGCATGGTGGCAGCAACATACGTGCCCCTAGTGGCATCTCTCTTGCCTGTGTTAGGGCGTGACGCCGACAACTGTCCAGGCCCCCAGCCGACACGCTTCAGACTTCTACAAGCGGGTCATTCAGGTCTTTCAGGCGAACGACATCGACTTCCTGGTCGGCGGCGCATATGCGTTCGTTCACTACACCGGCATCGGACGCGACACGAAAGATCTCGACGTCTTCATTCGCCGCGCCGATTGGGACCGCGTGACCAGCGCACTCGCGGAAGAGGGCATCACAACCGATCTCACCTTTCCACACTGGCTCGGGAAGGCGTTTGGCGGGCGTCAACGGGAGTTTTTCGTCGATTTGATTTTCTCGGGCGGCAACGGCGTAGCCGAAGTCGATGACGAGTGGTTTGCCAACGCGCCGTCCGACGAATCGCTGGGCTTTCCTGTTCGTCTGATGCCGATCGAAGAAATGATCTGGTCGAAGGCATTTCTGATGGAGCGCGAGCGCTTCGACGGCGCCGACGTGCTGCATCTGATTCGCGCGCAGCAGAAAGAGATCAACTGGTCACGGCTGGTGTCGCGATTCGGCGAGCACTGGCGGGTGCTGCTGTCGCACCTCGTGCTGTTTTCGTACGTGTATCCGAACGACCCGGCTCCGCGCTCGGTTATCGACGAACTTCTCAATCGGGCACAGAACGAACCCAAGGCAGACGAAGGCATTCGTCTCTGCCGGGGTCCGCTACTATCGCGCGCGCAGTATCTGATTGATGTCGAGCGCTGGAATTACGTGGACGCGCGGCAAGTGCCTCTGGGTACGATGACGCCCGAGGAAATCGACGTCTGGACCCAGGCCATACAGAAATAGGCAGTTCTCCCCTAAAACCCAATCTGCAAACTCACCCGCAGCGCGCGCGGCAGCGCCGGATGCGTGTGGAGGTCGTCGATGCCACCAGACGGCTCGGCCGGCAGCCGCGATGTGTAGAAATAGTCGATGTCGCTTGCGGTTTCATTCAGCAGATTGAACATCTCGACGACGACGCGCGAATGCGGGCGCAAGCGATAGCTGACTTGCCCGTTCAGGAGGCTTGTCGCGCCCGAGCGCACGCCGTCGTCTTCGACCAGCGGTCGCGGCCCGAAGAATCGAAGGCGCATGCTGCCGGACACGCGTTTGATGTCGTGAAGCGAGACGCCCACCGACACGACCGACTGGACCGAGCCCGGAATCCGATCGCCGGCCGGATCGAAGTCGGTAAACTTCGCACGCGATACGGCGACATCTCCGTCGAGCGACAACCATGGACGCGGGCTCGCGTATGTCGCCCATTCAACACCGACCCGGCGGCTCGGCCGGCTGGCCTCAGTGGTACCCGCGTCGCCGACGAACACCAGCTCGGAATCGATATCCAGCTGCCAGAACGATACGGTGCTTTGCACACGCGGGATCTTGACCGTCCGCAGCCCGATTTCGGCGCCGCGTGCGCGCACGAGGAGCGTGCTGTCATCAGCCAGCACGCCGCGCGCATCGTTGCTGTGAAAGCCATGCCCGGCATTGACGTACAGCTCGGTTCCACTCCATGGACCCAGCACAGCCGACAGCTTCGGGCTGGCGAGGCCGCGAGTCGCTCCCGGGGCACCGCGAACATCGAATCGATAGACATCGCCTCGTAGACCCAAGGTGGTGCGAAGAACCCGGCTCCATTGGTATTCGCTTTGAACGAACAACCCGACCGACGTCTGATCGACCTGGTCCTCGCGCGTGGTGGCAAATCGGTTGCGTGCCTGGGTTCGATACAGACCTATCGTGCCGATGTCGTCGCGGCGCACGTGCACGCCGAGGAGGTGCTCGATGGGGCGGTCACGCATGCGGCTCATGCGGCGGTGTGTCACACGCCCACCTGTAATCTTCCGACGATCGACCTGCTCGAATTGATCGCCGCGAACCGGATCGTCGAGGAAGTAGGTGAAATTGGAAAAAAGATTCAGCGCGTAGTCGACGAAGAACGCATTGGCCCTCGTCACGCTGTTCGCATCGGCCCATTGTGCGTCGCCCGACAGGCTGTAGCGGTGCGTCGAGCCGCCGTTTGTGGGATCGATGTGTCCGAACCGCGGAACCGCACCCGACTCGAGCGCGCGACGCGGAACCTGATCGGTTGAATTCCACTCCCCCCGATAGAACATGCCGCTCAGTGCAAAGCCGTGGGTCGCGGTGCCTTGGCTGTATCGCACGACGCCGTTCACCTTGCGGTAATCATCCCCGAGCGTCCAGGGACCGTCGTGATGGTTCAGTTCGATGGCACCGAGCAGATGGCCTCGTCCAAATTTCGGCGACGCCGCCCCAAACAGGCGGTTCCATCCCTGCGCACCAGCGCTCAGCGACACGATCGGCGCGTCGAGAACGCTGACATAGTTGACGTTGACCGACCCCGCGGCCGAGAAGTCTCCTTCGTCGGCGTAATACGGCCCCTTTTTGAACTGCACGCCGCTGACGAGCTCGGGAATCAGAAAGTTGGCATCGGTATAGCCGTGCCCGTGCGCGTGCGTCGGCATGTTCACCGGAATCCCCGAGATGCTCGTGCTGAAGTCGGTGCCGTGATCGAGGTTGAACCCGCGCAGATAGTACTGGTTCGCCTTTCCCTCTCCGCTGTGCTGACTGATGATCAGCCCGGGCACCGTCTCGAGCACTTCGCCGGCGCGCATGACCGGACGATTCTCGAGCTGACGTGCCGTCACGGCCCCTTCGCTCGCAGCGTTGGCGATGCCGATCAGATTCTCTTCGGGGTTGTCGACATCGGCGAGATTGGTAAACGTCCGGCGGCCCGTGACGGTCACGTCTGCGCTCAAGGTGAGCTGCAGCACAACGTCGAGCGTGAGCGTCTGCCCAGAGTGCGAACGCACGCCGTGCCGCACCAGTGAAGCGAAATTGAGCAGGGTGAACGCAACGTCGAACTCGCCTGCCTGCACGGCGTCGAATTGATACCGCCCTGCGCGGTCTGTCTGTGTGACCGCCGCGACCCCGACATCCTGCCTGCGCAGCTCGACGGTGACACCGGCGAGCGTTCCGCCAGTCGTATCTCGAGCAGTCCCAACGATACGACCGTGCGAAGAGACCTGCGCGAAAATCGTCGCCGTGGAAGCGAATGCCACGAGCACGAGGACGGCGGCGGCGCGGATTCGGGTCACGGCGGGTGCCATCTCATCAGAATCGCAGTCGAACGGCCAGCTGGACGGTCCGCGGGTCGCCGACCGCCGTCACCTGCCCAAATGACGCCAACGGGCTGGCCGGATAGGGCCCCGACCCGAAATTTGTGTTCCGCGTGATCACGTTCTGCCTGTTCGTCAGGTTGAACGCTTCGACGATCCCCTGGCACTGAACGCGGCCGCCCAGGTTGAACCACCGGCTCACCCGCGCATTGACGCTGAAGAAGTCGCTTCCAACGCCTGCGTTTCTCTCGATGAACTCGCCGTTCACGACAGGCCGCCCCGCCGTCCCCTGAATGGTCGTGACGCCCGACGTGATGTTGAACGGAAGCGAGGAATACGCCTGCATCGAGCTCGTCAGCTCGATGGCGTATGGAAGCCGAATCGTGCCGTTCACCACGAGTCGATGGCGTTGATCGTCGTCGGAGCGTCCCCAGTCTTTCGACAGGTCGGTGGGATCGATCGGCGAGCTGAAGAAATTCTCGCCGACGTTGTTCATCGCTTTCGAGACCGTGTACGAAACTCGGTAGTGGCCCCAGGCCACTGGCCGCTGCACGAACGAAAAATGGACGCCGTGATAATTCGATTCCGCCTCGGATGAATACTGGTTGTTGTTGGCGTAGCTTGAATTCGGACGGCAGCCGTTGTTCGTGCCGGCTGCCGCACATGTCGGAACGTTCTGGTTCACCTGGATGATGAGGTTTCGGCCGTTGACGTACTGATAACCCGCGCTGATTGTCACGCTGCTCCCCACCTGTCGCTCGACCTCGACGCTCGCCTGGCGTGAGTACGCATTCTGGATGTTCGGATCCATCGTCGTCAGGTTGACGAGGGTGACCGAGGGCACCGCGGCGGCCAGGATGTTCGGGAACACCGGCGCTCCCGCTTGAGTAGGCGACAAGCTGATGCTTATTTGTCGCAGCGCGTTCAGATCGGTGGTGTTGCCTGCAGACAGCAGCGCATTGGCCACCGCCCGAAGCGGCAGGCGATCGAAAAACAGGCCGGCACTTCCGCGGACGATCAGACGCTGGGAATCCGACGGCGTCCACGCAAACCCCACACGCGGTGAAACGTTGTCGGTGTCGGTGTTGATCGTTTGCAGAAACTGGATGTCGTAGCGAAGACCGGCGTTGACGGTCAACGAGGGGTGCGCTTTCCACTCGTCCTGCACGTAAACACCCACATTGGGATTGGTCTGCGAAACGACGCTCTCTCCGAACGTCTGCGTAAAGCCCGATGGGTTGTATGTGCCGCCAAGAAAACTCTCGAGCGACGAGAACGTGTAGGCGCCCCGCACAGATCGCGGGTAGGTAATCGTGTCGTCGTTGTGGATGAAATCGACGCCTACGCGGATCGCGTGCGCACCGGCTTGATGGGAGACGTTGCTGACTGCCTGAAACATGGTGTTCCGGCGGGCCTGCGGACTTCCCGAGGAAGTGCCGAAAGACGCCACGCCTGCAATGCCGGCTGCAGGCCCGATCGGATCGCTCGGAGGCGCCTTCAAGTCGCTGTGCGTGATTTGAACGCGCGTCTCGGCGACCGTCCGCGACGACATCGTCAGCGTGTTGCCGGCCGCCAGCGACTGGTCGAGATTGTCGAGGCCTGCCGATGCCGTCGCCGCGATCAACCCCCCTGCACCGCGCGAGTTCTGTGAAGACACGTCGTACAAGGAATACCTGATTGTGAACTGATCGCGCGTGCTGAACTGGTGATCCAGCTTCGCCAGGACATTCGTGGTCTCGACCGGATTCGGATAGATACCTGTCGAAATGAGCGAGCCAGGGTATCTTGCCGCTAGCAGCCGAGCGTTGATGGCGCCGACGTTGTCGCTCGAGATCGTCGTCAGCCCTGTTTGATCGAGCCTGCGCTGTTCCGCATTCGCAAAATAGAACGTCCGGTCGCGGCTGATCGGCCCGCCCATGCTGAGGCCAAACTGCTTCTGGGTCATCGGCAGCTTCGTGCCCGACAGCGCGTTCTTCTCATTGAGCGAGTCGTCTCGAAAGTAACCATAGACATCGCCGTGCAGGACGTTCGTGCCGCTCTTGGTGACGACGCTGACGTATCCACCCAACGCGCGGCCGAGCTCAGCCTGACCACCGGAGGTCACGACCTGGAACTGATCAACCGCATCGAGGCCGTATGGAATTCCACTGAGCCCGGCGGCGTCGTCGTTGGCTGACAATCCATCGACGATGAAGCTGTTGGAGAAATTGCGCTGGCTGCCCACCGAAATTCCCTGTCCAGGAACCGCAGAGGTTTCGGCAAAGAGCTGCGTGCTGCCCGTATTGGTCGGAGACACGCCTGGCACAAGGAACGCGAGGTCCAGAAAGTTTCTCCCGTTCAGAGGCAGCGTTTGCACTTCCGCCTGGGAGACCGTGCCGGCAATCTGAGTTCGTGCGCCTTCCAGCATGGCTGCGTCCGCGGTCACCGTGACGCTCGAATCGAGCGACGCTATTGCCAGCTTGACGGGAAGCTCGAAAGCCGACCCAACAGTCACGGTCACGTTGCGTGTCACATCGGCAAAGCCCGACAGCCGGACGCGCACCTCGTAGTGCCCAACCCTCAGGTATGGGAAACGAAAGCGGCCTTCCGCGTCAGTCAACGTCTCGCGTGTCAAGTTCGTCTCGGTCTGCCGGGCGCTCACGCTGACGCCGGGCACGACCGCACCTTGTGGATCGGTTACACGTCCACTGATGGTGCCGTAGTTGATCGTCTCCTGTGCCGCGAAGAGGCCTGCCGATGGGCAGACACACATCAGGAACAGGAAGACGGATCCCATGAGCTTCATGGGAGATCCTCCGTGTATTACGTAATTGAACCGAAAATGGATTTAACGCAGGTCCGCCCGCAGGCGAACACTACGCACGCGGAGGCGGTGAGAGCGGAACGGGTGCGAGCAGGTTTACCGAAAGACAGATCGCAGGGGCGGCTTTACCCGCATCAATCGGCGCCGACATGCCGATCACCGGAGGCAGAATTCCGACAACGCCAAAGAGGCCGGTGACTCCTGTGTCTCTCTGGGCACATCCAATGGTGGGACAGTCGCAATCGTGCGTGCCGTGCCTCTCGGCGTGCAGCGGGCAAGAGGGCTTGCTATGGAGCGGGCAGTTCTCCTCCATACTTTCCTTTTTCGCCGACGCATTCGGATTGTGCGACAACACCATCGTCATGGCTGCAATTGTGACCACGTGCCACGTGAGGGCAATCGCAGCGACGAGCCCCGAGCGATTGCGCATGGACCGCATGATGAACCATTATGGTGCTCTCGCATGTCGAATCAAGTCAAGGTGATGCGATCCATTTTCTTGGTGATCGTGCTGTCGATTTCAGTCAGAGCCGAAGCGCAAACACCTACGGAAACGTGGCGGTGGACTTTCAACGGCAACGTCTTCGCGGGCGTCAATCACCAGAATCGGAAATTTCGTGACTTCACGGAATTCGAAGCGCAGAACTGGGCAATGGGGATGGGTGAGAGGACGCTCGGCCCCGGCCGGCTGACCGTGGATACGATGGTGTCGCTCGAGCCGTTCACGCTCAAGGAGATCGGGTCGGCCCAGGTATTTCAGACTGGAGAAACGTTCAACAACGCGCCGCTGATTGACTATCAGCATCCCCACGATCTCTTCATGACGCTCGACGTGGCATACGCGCGCCCGGTCGGGATGTGGACGCTGAGGACCTCGGCTGCGGCGGTCGGGCAGCCTGCACTCGGCCCGCCGCCGTTCATGCATCGGCCATCAGCGGCCGAAAATCCGCAGTCGCCCCTCGCGCACCATCACCTCGACTCGACTCACGTCACACCTGGCATACTCACCGTCGGTCTGTTTCGACAGGGTTACGGAATTGAGACGTCCTGGTTTCATGGCCGCGAGCCCGACGAAGATCGCACCGACATCGATTTCGGCCCGCTCGATTCGTGGTCCGTGCGCGGCTCCTGGACGCGTGGCCCCTGGAGCGCCCAGCTCTCCGGCGCGCGCGTCAACGAGCCCGAACCGCTGAACCCTGGCGACATGACGCGCATCATGGCGTCGATCGCACACACGCACACAGGTGCCATTTCGACGGCCGTCATGGCCGCGTGGGGACACAACCGCGAGAGCCATGGCACATCGAACGGCGTCGTGCTCGAAAGCAACATGTCGTGGCTCGAACGAAACCACCTTTACTCGCGCATCGAGTTGGTGGGAAAAGCACTACCCCACACACACGGCGGGTCGTCGCAGCCCTCTCACACGCTGATGAACATTGGGGCCTTCACGGCGGGCTACACGCGGGATTTGCTGACAGGATCGTTCGGACGGATCGGCATCGGCGGCGACGCGACCATGTATTACGTGCCAAGAGACCTGCAGGAAAGCTACGGCGCACCGCTCTCGTTTCATCTGTTTCTGCGCTACCGCTTCGGCAATGCGCACACAGATGTCGAGCATCATCATTAGTCACTTCTGGTTTTTCACGCCAAACCACGCGTCCAGCCGCTGGGATTGCACGCGCGCCGCGCCGGGCGCTGGACTCAATACCCATCCATGGGTGGGATCGGTGGCAAGCGTGATCGCGATCGGCCGCGCAACATCGTGCCTCGCGACAGAGAGCGTCACCGTCGTGCCGGGCTGGAACTGGGCAATCCGTTGCGTCAACTGCCCTGGCGGCAGGGGCACACCGTTGAGGGCCACGATTTCGTCAAGCAACGACAGACCCGCGGCTGCCGCCGGCGAGCCCCGCCGGATTCCAGAGACCACGGTCTTCTGATTCTCGGTTCGTGTCGTCACGCCCAAATACCCTCGAGGTGCGCCCGAGGGCGGCGTCATGCGCAGCCCGAACCATTCGACGGCCGGTTCATAGTCGAGCTCAGACGTCGTCTCCAGGGCACGTACCAGCCACGCGCGCATTTCCCCCGCGCGCGCTGGTCCGACGATCTCCGCTGCGGTGGCGCGGACATCGTCGCGCGTGAATCCTTCCGCGGCGAACCGTTTCAGCATCAAGCGCATCATGCTGTCGAGCGAGTGGGCGCCGTCGGTCAATCGTCTGATGTTGGCATCGAGCAAAAAGCCAATCACCGCGCCTTTCACGTAGTAGCTGATTGCCGTGTTGGGCGTGTTTTCATCCGGGCGATAGAACTTGATCCACGCGTCGTACGAAGCCATTTCGACAGATTGCTCAAGCCGTCCCGGAGTCGCCTGCAGGTCGCGAATCTGCGCCGACAGTGCGCCGAGCAGCTCGTCGGGCGTCGCCACGCCTGCTCGCACCAGCAACAGGTCGGCGTAGTACTCGGTAACACCTTCGACCAACCAGAGCGCTTTCGTGTAGACCTCATGCTCGTAGTCGAAGGGACCCAGCTCGATGGGCCGGAGCCGCTTCCCATTCCAGGCGTGAAAGTATTCGTGGCTGGCCAGGCTGAGCCACTGCAGATAGGCCTCGCGAGAACCCCACTCGAGCGGCGTATTCATCATTGTCGAGTTCTTGTGCTCGAGCCCATTTCTCGTCGAACCGATGATGTTGAAGAAGTAAAACCGATCGAACGGCAACTCGCCCCAGAATGCCGCGATCGCAGACGCGGTTGCTGCGAGGTCGCGGGCCGCTTCTGGTCCGTTCCAGATTGCGCGCTCGCGGAAATTGACGAGGTAATGCGGCCTTCCCTGCACGCTGAATTCGTAGACCGATGGTGAGCCGGCGACGATCGGCGAATCGACGAGCGTGTCGAAATCAGCCGCCACGTACGTGTTCGCCGCGGTGCTCGGCACCAGGCCCGAATAACTTCCATTCCACGAACGCGGCAGCACCATCCGGACTTCGTGCACGCGCCGCGACGGCGACTCGACAAGCGTAATGAACGTCGGTGCGCCGTTGATGACCGCCATCTCATCGTCAACCCAGTTGGTGCGCACACTCATTTCGTGGGAGTACACGCGATAGCGCACCCACACGGTTCTGCTGCCCCCCGTCGCGATCCGCCATCGGTTCTTGCGGGTCTTCTCTACCGAGAGCGGCGCCCGCGTCTCGCTGGCGGCGGTCAGCGCTTCGACATGGCGCTCGTACTCGCGAACGAGATACGAGCCCGGCGTCCACACGGCCATCATCAAATCAATCTGCGCACGGCCATCGGTGGGATATGAGGCTTCGACCTCGACGTAGTGCGTATGAGGTGCAGGGAACGACAGCGTGTACCGAATGGGCTCGAGAACCTGTGAGAACGCTGGCGATGCCCAGAGGAGAAGCGCCAGTAACAAAGACGGCAGGCCTCGGCGTTCAGGCGTCTGGCCAGAAGTCCGAAGCCCGCAGCCGGAAGCCTGATTGCTATCCAACCGTCTCACCCGCTCGCAGCTCAATGACGTCTATCCCCTTCGGGCGGCAGTAATGTCGCAGCTCCTCTGGTGTCCCTGTCAGCTCAGGAAACGTCGCGTAGTGTATCGGCACGACGGCTTTCACACCGAGCCACTCCGCGGCAATCGCCGCATCTTGCGGGCCCATCGTGAATCGATCGCCGATGGGCAAAAATGCCACCTCCGGCGCGTGTCGATCGCGAACGAGGCGCATGTCGCCAAAAAGCCCCGTGTCGCCGGCAAAATAGGTCGCGAGGCCGTTTTCGAACCGCATTACGAAGCCGGTCGCGGGGCCGAGATAGGCACCATCCGGCGCGCTGCTGCTGTGCAGCGCCGGCACCATGGCAATCTCGAGACCTGACAGCCGCTGACGCCCGCCGATGTTCATCGCCCGCAGATGCTTGACACCCTGTCGCTCCAGCCAACCAGACAGTTCCGGTGACGCGACCACCGTCGCACCCGTATCCCGCGCGACAGCGACCGCATCTTCGCAGTGATCGGCGTGACCGTGTGTGACGAGCATCAGATCGATTGCGCCGACACGCTTGGCCGCGACCGGACACGACGGGTTGTTGGTGAGAAACGGATCCAGCAGGACGCGAATGCCCTTGGGCGACACGACGAGCAACGTGGCGTGTCCGAGCCACGTCACTTTCAAGCCACGCAACGCTTCACGCGACGCAATGGGATTCGGGTCGGCCGCCGGCAATCGCATTGAGGCGAATTATCCATGAAGACCGCTTGACATTAAAGCTCGGCGGCGCTCGATCGCGGTGCGATTGGCACCAGCATGCCTGCAAGCGCAAAACGCCCATGTTGACCGGTGCGACGATGTTATCGAATGTTTTGCGCACGTAGTTGAACTGCAGCTTCACGTCGCCTCCATGTATGAAGTAGTTGAACCCGGCAATATAGTCGCGCTCGATCACACTGCCGGCGGAATTTTCCAGACGTACGTCGGGATCGCATTGGTTTGGCTGCACGAGTGTCTCAGGACTCTGTCAACGCTCGTCGCTACGATCAATTGCCCGAATGTCTTAGTCCTTCGTTCTAGCCCAAAGGTTGAACAGATATCGTTGGACCGACGTGTCCTTCAGCAGAAAGCTGGCCCAAGCGCTGGACAAGCCTGTAATCTGTTGCGTCACGTGATGTCACTCGGCAGGCTGAGGCGTCAATGGGAAGCGCATGGGCGACGAAACGCGCTCGCTGCGATCCTCACGCCCTCGGTGGACCAGCCCGAATGGGACGAGGCCGGGTTTCTGGAAACAGGGAGGCATCACGTGGCGCACCTCATGGATGAGGCCGACCGCCTCGTGCCGCACCGGCGGCGCGGGCGCGCTCTGGATTTCGGCTGCGGAATCGGGCGCCTTACTGTCGCTCTCGCCGATTACTACGACGAAGTCGTGGGCGTCGACATCGCCGACTCGATGGTGGAACAGGCTCGGCATCGCAATCCCGCGCCCGACCGGATCCGCTATGAACACAACACCAATCCCGATCTCTTGAGATTCCCCACAGGGCGCTTCGATCTTGTGTGCAGTTGGATCGTGCTTCAGCACATGCCGCCCCCGTTGATCAGGGCGTACGTTACGGAGCTGGTCAGAGTCGTCGGCACCGGTGGGCTGCTGGTGTTTCAACTCCCAGTTGATACGGTCTCCGCTGAGGTGCGCGAGCGGTTCGTCGCCGCACCGGTACGAGGAGGCACGCTCAAGAGCCGCATCCCCTCATGGCTGGTACGCCCATACCGCAGCCTCAAGTACATCTGGTTTCGACGTACGAGCTCCTACATGGCGATGTACGGACTGGCGCGCGATGATGTCACCGCGCTGGTCGAGCGCTCGGGAGGACGGCTGCTGGAAGTGCGTTCCGATCAGAGCCACGGTACGCCGTGCCCGGGGTTCTCATACTGGGTTACGCGATGAATGAAGGTTACGCACTCGCGGTGATTTATCAATTAAGATCAGATTGACGTGTCCCGAGTCATTCCGCTTACGCCCGTCACCGCGCGCATGCCCAAGCCCGAATGGCTGAAGGTGCGTGCGCCCGGCTCGCCGTCCTATCTCAGGCTCAAGAGCCTGATGCGCGAGCTGAATCTCCACACCGTGTGCGAAGAGGCGCACTGCCCCAACATCGGCGAGTGCTGGACGCACGGCACGGCGACGTTCATGATTCTCGGCGACATCTGCACCCGCGCGTGCGGATACTGCGCCGTCGGGCACGGCCGGCCGCAGCCAGTCGACGACGCCGAGCCGGCACGCGTGGGCGAGGCCGTTGCCAAACTCAACCTGGCGCACGTCGTCGTGACTTCGGTCGATCGTGATGACGTGATGGATGGCGGCGCTTCGATCTTTGCGGAAACGATCCGCGAGATTCGCACGCGCACGCCGTCGGCCAGTATCGAGGTGCTGATTCCCGATTTTCAGGGGAAGGAAGCCGCTCTCCACTCGGTGCTCGACGCGGGCCCGGACATCCTGAACCACAACACCGAAACGGTGCCGCGGCTTTATCGCCGGGCGCGATCCGGCGGCCGCTACGAACGCACGCTCGAACTGCTCGATCGCTCGCGCCGGTATGCGCCGGATATCGCGACCAAGTCTGGCATCATGCTCGGGCTTGGCGAAGAGTGGGACGAAATTCTCGCGGTACTGCGCGATTTGCGCAACGTCGGCTGCTCGATTCTGACGCTGGGCCAGTACCTGCGACCGTCACAAGCTCATTTGCCGATGACGCGCTACTACCACCCCGACGAGTTCCGCCAGCTCAAAGATCTCGCGCTCGAGATGGGCTTCGCGCACGTCGAGTCCGGCCCGCTCGTCCGCAGCTCGTACCATGCGCATGAACAAGCTGATGCCTTCAAACGCGCCTCGGGGGCGCATTCGTAGGGCTCGGCACGACCGTAGGGCTCGGCTTTAGCCGAGCTAAAGCTCCGCCCTGCACACCTTGAAAACTCCCGACATCATCTCAGACGTCAGCTTACCAGTGTGAGTGTTCTGTCTGCTCGGATGGTATGAGCCGATCATTGTGGGCGAGCCGGGGACTTTGCATACGACACCGTGACCAAACACAGGTCGCGGCTTGATCACGACGCCTTTCTCCCGCATCACACTCCACCAAACGTCAAACGCAATTTTTCCAAGCGCGACGACGACCTTCACGTTCGGCAGGTACTCGAGCTCGGCATGCAGGTGCGGACGACACGCGTGTATTTCCTCTGGCGTCGGTTTGTTATCCGGAGGTGCGCATCTCACCGCTGCGGCGATGTACGCGTCGTGCAGTGTCAGGCCGTCGTTAATCGCGCGGGACGTCGGAATGCTCGCAAAGCCATTTCCATGCATCGCGGTCATCAGGAAATCGCCAGACCCTCCGCCGCCGTCGCCAGTGAACACGCGGCCCGTTCGATTGGCCCCATGAGCGGCAGGTGCGAGCCCAAGAATCAGCACGCGCGCATGGGGATCACCGAATCCGGGAACCGGTTTGGCCCAGTACGTGTCGTTTCGAAATGCCGCACGCTTGACCCGGGCAATGTCGGTGCAGTAGTGACGGAGCCGCGCGCATTTGTCGCAGGTGATGATTTGGCGGTGAACCGCTGCGAGCGTCAGTTGTGTCTGGCCCAAAGCCTGGAGTCCGAAGCCTGAAGCCTAGGTGGTTCGTTTCGGCTTATACACGTGCGCGCTTTCACCATAGAACACATCCGCCGCTTCCATGATGGTTTCAGACAGCGTGGGGTGCGGGTGAATCGTCAACTTCAAATCCGATGCTCGCGCGCCCATCTCGATCGCGAGCGTGCCCTCGGAAATCAGATCGCCGGCACCGACACCGGCGATGCCGACGCCCAGAATGCGCTCCGTCTCTGGGTCGATGACGAGCTTCGTCAACCCATCGGGCCGATCGAGGGTGGTCGCACGGCCTGAGGCGGCCCAGGGATACTTCGCGATTTCGATCGGGATGTTCTGCTTTCTCGCATCTGTCTCGGTAAGCCCGGTCCAGGCGAGCTCAGGATCGGTAAACACCACGGCCGGAATCGCCCGCGGTTCGAAGACCGACGGCTTGCCGTGAATCACTTCCACCGCAACGCGTGCCTCGTGCGACGCCTTGTGCGCCAGCATCGGATCGCCGGCCACGTCGCCGATCGCAAAAATCGACGGCTCGGCGGTACGTCGCTGCGCATCGACCTCGATAAAACCCCGTTGATTGACCTTCACCTTCGTCTTGTCGAGGCCGGAGATCGTCGAGTTCGGCCGGCGGCCCACCGCCACCAGCACTCGATCGAAAAGCTGGGCGCCGCCGGGCGCGTTCTTTCCCTCGAAGGTGACGCTGAGACCTTTCTTGTCATCTTTGACGCTCGTGACTTTTGTCTCGAGCAGGATCGTCTCGGCGTAGCTCCCCATGCGCTTCGCCACGACGGCAGTTAAATCGCGATCGGCACCTGGCAGCAGACCGTCGGTCATTTCGACGACGGTGACTTTCGATCCAAGCGCCCCGTACACCGTCCCCAGCTCGAGACCGATGTAGCCGCCGCCGACCACCAGGAGTCGATTCGGAACATCAGGCAGTTCGAGGGCGGTCGTCGAATCCAGCACCTTGGGACTGTCGATCGACACGTTCGGCACCCTCGTCGGCGCCGAACCAGTTGCGATGATGATGTAATCGGCCTCGACCTTCTGCTGCCCGCCCGATGTCTCGACGCTCAGCGTCCTGGCATCGACAAACGACGCGCGCCCCTGAACAAAATTCACCTTACGCGATTTCGCGAGCAGGCCGAGTCCTCCGGTCTGCTTCTTGACGACGGCGTCCTTCCACGCGCGCAGCTTGTCGACATCGATTGACGGCCGGCCGAACGATACGCCGAACGCATCGGCGTGCTTCGCCTCGTCCAATACCTTCGCCGCGTGCAGCAGGGCTTTCGACGGAATGCAGCCGCGAAACGTACAAACGCCGCCAGGATTCGGGTCGGCGTCGATGAGAGTGACTTGCATGCCGACGTCTGCCGCATGAAACGCGGCCACGTAGCCGCCGGGACCGGCGCCGATGACGGTGAGGCGTGTAGGCATATTAGCTGGTAGCTAGTAGCTCGTAGCCGGTAGCGAGCTGGTGCCAGTAGCCGGCAGCGTTTTCGCTACCAGCTATAGGCTACCAGCTACTAGCTGGCTTCGAGCCAAATCAAGGCCGGCTGTTCGATCGCCTCGACGATCCAGCGCAGGATGCGCACGCCGTCGGCACCGTCGACCACGCGGTGATCGTACGAGAGCGTCAGCGGCATCAAGAAGCGCGGCACGAACTCCCCGTCGCTGTAGACCGGCTCCATCCTGGCCCGCGCGACGCCGAGGATCGCGACCTCGGGCCAGTTGACGATGGGCGTGAACGGACCGCCGCCAAGGCTGCCCAGGTTTGAAATCGTGATCGACCCGCCCTGCATGTCCTCGAGCGACAGCTTGCGGGCCCTCGCTTTCTCGGCCGCCTGCGCAACCTCGTCGGCGATCTGGAAGATGTCTTTCTGATCGACGTCGCGAATGACAGGCACCAGCAGCCCACGATCGGTGTCGACGGCGACGCCAATGTGCACGTATTGCTTGTATACGATCTCATCGCTCCGCATGTCGACCGACGAGTTGAGCTGTGGGAATTTTCTCAAAGCCGCAGCCAGCGTCTTCATGAGGAACGCCGTGATGGTGATGGGCCCGCGCCCTTCAGCTTCCGATTTCTTCGAAAGCCGCTTGCGCAAGGCCTCGACACCCGTAATGTCGGCGCGATCGTGCTGAAATACGTGCGGCACGCTGTTCCAGGCCTGCGTCAGCCGGTGTGCGGTCGTGCGCCGCACGCCGCTCATGGGCTTTCGCTCGATCGCTCCCCACTTGCTGAAGTCTGGCAGGACGTCTGACGACACGGCCGCCGGACGCGCGACGCCCGCTCCCGACAAGAGCCGGCGCGCATATGCTGTAACGTCGTCCATCGAGATGCGGCCTCCGGGACCGGAGCCCTGAATCTCGGCGATGTTCACGCCAAGTTCGCGCGCCAGCCTGCGAGCGGACGGCGCTGCGGGAATGGATGCCGAGTCAGCGGCCGGCATCTGCGCGGGAGCCGGTGCAGGTACCGCAGCTGCGATTGGTTTCTTTTCCTGTTCAGGTTGGGCCGGCGCGCGGGAAGGCTTCATCTCGACAACTTCAGCCCGACGCCTCTCTGCTTTGGGTGGTGCGTTCGCCTTCGCCGCTTCCGCTGCAGCCGGCTCTTGAGCCGCCGAAGCCCGCGCAGCACCAGCCCCATTTTCGTCAACCGTAAATATCGTTTGCCCGACCTTCACCTTCTCACCTGGCTTGACCTTGATCTCTTTCACGACCCCGTCGGCCGATGACGGTATTTCGATCGTCGCCTTATCGGTTTCGAGCTCGAGGACCGGCTGATCCTTCTGAATCGCGTCGCCCGGCTTCACCATGATGCGAAGAACATCTCCGCCTTCGATGTTCTCGCCCAGCTCGGGCAGTTTCATGTCTGTCGGCATATCAATAATTTTGCTGGTTCGTGGGTTCGTAGGTTCGTGAGGTTCGTCGGGTTCGTCGGGTTCGTCTGGACTCGGACGCGTTCAGACCGGATCCCAAATCCCTAATCACTAATCCCTAATCCCTGGTATTACGACACCGCGGGATTCTTTTTCTCAGGATCGATGCCGAGATCCTTAATCGCCTTCTCGACGAGCTTCGCATCAATTTGCTTCTCGCGTGCCAGCGCCGCCAGCGCACCAACGGCGACGAACCGCGCGTCGACCTCGAAGAAGTCGCGCAGCGCTTTACGCCCCTCGCTGCGGCCAAATCCGTCCGTGCCGAGAGATACGATCGAGCGCGAAACCCAGCGGTCGATGGAATTCGGCAGAATCTTCAGATAATCGGACGCCGCCACGATGACGCCTTCGGTCTTGTCAAGGCACTCCGCGACGTACGGGACACGCGGCTTCTGCGACGGATGAAGCATGTTCCACCGATCGCACGCGTTCCCATCGCGATAGAGCTCGCCGTAGCTCGTCACGCTCCAGACGTCGGCGGCAACGCCGAACTGCTCGAGCAGTGAAGCGGCCTTGATCACCTCGGGCAGAATGGCGCCGCTTCCAATCAGCTGCGCCTTCAGTTTTGCCGACGTGTTCTTCGCCTTGCTGTAACGATACAGGCCTTTCAAAATGCCGGGCTTCACCTCATCGCCTTCGGGCATCGGCGGCATCGCGTACTGCTCGTTCATCACCGTCAGGTAGTAGAAGATGCTTTCCTGATCGACGTACATCCGCTTGATGCCGTCTTCGATGATGACCGCCAGCTCGTATGCGAACGCCGGATCGTACGAAAGGCAGTTCGGTACTGGGAGCGAGAGCACATGGCTATGGCCGTCCTGATGCTGCAGCCCTTCGCCGGCCAGCGTGGTGCGTCCGGCTGTTCCACCGAGCAGGAACCCACGGCTGCGCGAGTCGGCAGCGGCCCAGATGAGGTCGCCGACACGCTGAAACCCGAACATCGAGTAATAGATGAAGAAGGGAATGGTGTTGACGCCGTGCGTCGAATACGCAGTGCCGGCGGCAATGAACGAGGCCAGCGAGCCCGCCTCGTTGATGCCTTCCTCGAGAATCTGTCCGTCGGTGGACTCCTTGTAATAAAGGAGGGTATCCATGTCGACCGGCTCGTACAGCTGGCCGACGTGCGAGTAGATGCCGACCTGACGGAACAGCGACTCCATGCCGAAGGTGCGCGCTTCGTCCGGGACGATCGGCACGACGATCTTTCCGATGTCGGGATCGCGCAGCAGCTTCGACAGCAGCCGCACGAAGACCATCGTCGTCGAAGCTGGGCGACCCTCAGTGCCTTTGGCGAACTCTTCGAATAGCTCCGGATTGGCGGGTGCAGGCAGCGGCGTCGTTTTCGAATGACGAATCGGCAGCGAGCCCCCGAGCGCCTTTCGACGCTCCTTGAGGTAGGTCACTTCAGGGCTCTTCTCGTCGGGGCGGTAGTACGGCGCTTCGCTGATTTTTTCTTCGGGCACGGGGATGCTGAAGCGCTCGCGAACGGCGCGCAGTTCGTCTTCGGTGAGCTTTTTCTGCTGATGCGTGATGTTCTTGCCTTCGCCCGCGTCGCCGAGGCCGTACCCCTTGATCGTGCGAATCAGCAAGACCGTTGGCTGCCCTTTGTGCTCGGCTGCCACTTTGTAAGCGTTGTAGACCTTAACCGGATCGTGACCGCCCAGCTTGAGCTTCTTCAGGTCCTCGTCTGAGAGGTGCTTGACCATGTCGAGCAGCTGCGGATACTTGCCCCAGAAGTGTTTCCGCAGGAAGTCACCCGACTCGACGGCATACTTTTGATACTCGCCGTCGACGACCTCGCCCATGCGCTTCACGAGCAAGCCGTCTTTGTCTTTCGCGATCAGCGCATCGAAGTCCGTGCCCCACAGTACCTTGACGACGTTCCATCCGGCGCCGCGGAACACAGCCTCGAGCTCCTGGATGATCTGACCGTTGCCGCGCACCGGACCATCGAGCCGCTGCAGATTGCAATTGACGACGAAGATGAGATTGTCGAGCTTCTCGCGCGCCGGCAGCGTGATGGCACCAAGCGACTCGGGCTCGTCGGTTTCGCCGTCGCCGAGGAATGCCCACACCTTCGAGTCCGACGGTTCCTTCAGTCCACGATCTTCGAGATAGCGGATGAACCGCGCCTGGTAGATCGCCATGATCGGACCGAGGCCCATCGAAACCGTTGGATATTCCCAGAACTCGGGCATCAGCCACGGATGCGGGTACGACGACAAGCCACCACCAGGCGCCAGCTCGCGCCGGAAGTTGTCGAGATGCTTTTCAGTCAGTCGACCTTCCAGAAACGCGCGCGAATAGATACCGGGTGCGGCGTGTCCCTGGTAATACACGATGTCGCGGTCGCCGGCATTACCGGACCTGAAGAAATGATTGAAGCCCACCTCGTAAAGCGTGGCGGCCGACGCGAATGTCGAAATGTGGCCGCCTATGCCAGGTTCGTGCTTGTTCGCGCGCAGCACCATCGCGATGGCGTTCCACCGAATCAGGCTCTTGATGCGGCGTTCGATTTCCTGGCTGCCCGGAAACGGCACTTCCTGGTCGGGCGTCAGGGTGTTGACGTAAGGCGTGTTGGCGCTGAACGGCAGCCGGATGCCGCGACGGCGGGCGTGTTCGGTGAGTTGCTGCAGCAACTGGCCCGCGCGGGCAGGTCCGTTGCTCTGCAACACGTAGTCGAGCGAATCGAACCACTCTTTCGTCTCAATCGACTCGAGATCGGCGAGATTCCCTGCGGCGATGTTTCTCATCGGTTAACGCGGCCCTTCAATCTTGATGCCCTTCAACGCCGCCAGATCTGACGGAAGCTCGGTCTTGCCGGCCGGGTATTTGTTGAGCTTCAGCACGTAGGCCGAGACGTCGCTCGTCTGCTGAGGTGTCATCGTTCCGGGTGCATCGGCGGGCATCGTGGAGTGAACGCGGTCGAAGAAATCAGCTACGGTGAGGTTGGTCCAGTTCCCGATGAACTCGAGACCGACGAGCGCCGGTCCCGCCTCGCCGCCCGAGAGGTCGGGCCCATGGCAGCTCACGCACAGCTTGCCGGCAACCGCTTCCCCGCGCTTCGCCTGATCCTCGGTGTAGACCCCGGCCCATACGCTGCCGCCGGCATCTTGTGCCGACACATTTCTGCTCGACATGACCACCATGCCCGCGCTGACTGCAAAAATTACCGCCGCTGCACCGACTGCCTGCGACCATGTCCGATATGCAGGTTTCATGAGGCCTCTCTGGTATCTATAGAAAGGATCATTATACAATTTTCGTTGTTATCGCATGAAAGCCCGAGTCTGGTGCGCACTCGCAGCGGCGCTCGTCGTGCTGATGCTGCACGCCACGCTCAGCGCGCACGACATCCCCGACGAAATTGTCGTACAAAGTTACGTCACGCCGCGCGAACACCAGCTCCAGGTGCTGCTGCGCGTTCCGCTCCTCGCGATCGCCGACGCGAATCTTCCAAAGGACGGAACCGGCTATCTGGCGATGGCCTATCTCGATCCCGCACTGCGCGAGGCCGCGAATCAGATCTCGAACGGCATCGTCTTTCTGGAAGGGGACGAACGGCTCATCCGCTACGACATGGCGAACGCGCGTATCTCGTTGCCGTCGGATCGGTCGTTCGACAGTTACGAAGGGGCACTCACGCGGGTTCGGGGCGCGAAGCTGCCCGACTCGACGCAGATCTTTTACAACCAGGGCTTTCTGGACCTTGAGCTGAATTTTCCGATTCAGTCCCGGGATTCGCTGTTCTCGATGCGTGTGCTGTTCGGGCGCGGCCTGGCGCAGCGCACGGCGACCTACATCAATTTCATTCGAGCGGACGGCGCCGTCCGCTCATTCCGGATTCACGACGACACGCCGCTGGTCCGTCTCGATCCCAAAGTTCATCAGGCGGCCTGGGTGTTCCTGACGGCCGGCTTCTATCGATTTCTCGACGGGCTCGATCATCTCTTGTTCGTCATCGCGCTGGCGGTTCCCTATCGCCGTGCGCGCGAACTCGTGAAGCCGATCGTCGCGTTCGCCGTCGGCCATTCGATCACGCTGACGCTCACTGCGTTTGGCCTGGCACCACTCGGTACGTGGTTCGCACCGACGATTGGCGCGCTGATGGCCCTCTCGATCGTATATGTCGCGATCGAAAACGCGGTCGGAAGGGGATTGTCACACCGCTGGATCGTCGCGCTCGTGTTCGGGCTATTCCACGGCCTGGGCTTTGCGATCGCGCTGCAAGAGACGCTGCAGTTCGCGGGCGCGCATCACCTTGCGGCACTCGCCGCGTATAACGTCGGCCTCGAGCTTGGAACGCTCATCATCCTGGCGATTGCGGTACCGGCATTCAACCTGCTCTTCGCGCAAGTCGTTCCGGAGCGAGCCGGCGTCATCGTCTCGTCAGTGCTCATCGGCCATGTCGGCTGGCATTGGATGACCCAACGTTTCAGGACGGCGCAATTGGCAGGGTGGCCGTTGATGGATCTGCAGATGATGCTGACGATCGTGCGCGGGTTGCTTGCGCTGACTGTGGTCGTCGGCGCGTTGTGGTTCCTTGCCAGCCTGCTGAAGCGCAAGCCAGAAGTGCCAGAGGTGCCGGAGAAGTCGATAGTCGACAGTCGATAGTCAGGCAGTCGGCAGTCGGCAGTCAGCAGTCAGGACCCTACCATGTTGAATAAACTGATTCTCCAGTCCGCGGTCTTCGTCCTGATCATGTCGCTCGCGCCTGCAAACGCACAGCGCGGTAAGGCGAGTCCCGTCGAGGAGGTCCGTGCGGCGGAAACGGCGTTTGCGAAATCGATGGCTGATCGAAACGCAGCGGCGTTCGCGGCACTGATTGCTGACGAAACGGTTTTTTTCGGAAGCAAGACGGTGATGCACGGGAAGGCGGAAGTCGTTGCGGGATGGAAGCGATTTTTCGATGGGCCCGCGGCGCCCTTCTCGTGGGCGCCGGCTGAAGTCGAAGTGCTGCCATCGGGTACGCTCGGCTTCACGAGCGGCCCGGTCTACGATCCGAAAGGGCAACGCATTGGCACGTTCAACTCCGTCTGGCAGCAGCAGCGCGACGGATCGTGGAAGATCATCTTCGACAAGGGATGTCCACCGTGTGAGTGCGACGCGAAGCAGTAACGGAGCCAGTCGCTAGGCGCAGGTCGAAAGTCATAGGGCGCAAGTCGAGTCGAAAGTCTAAGGTCGGGCGCCACATGATCACCGCGAATCGGCTTGCGATTTGCTTTGCACCGTACGGTTGCCTTGCGCCTTCCGACTTGCCTTGCGCCTTACGACTTTCGACTTGCGCCTTGAGACTGACTCCGGCCGACCCATTCCTGCACCACCTGCACCGCGAGGTCGGGTCTGTCTGAGATGATGCCGTCCACTCCCCACCCGAGCAGACGCCGCATGTCGTCGGGGTCGTCCACTGTCCACACTTGCACGACCAGGCCGGCTTTATGGGCGAGTCGCACGAATCGCGGCGAGACGACCCGCGTATCGCCGCTCGTCTCGGGCACCTGGAGCGCCTGATACCTGACGCGGCCAGGCGGGAGGCCGAGCCACGAGCGATACAGCGCCACGCGCACCTCGAAGCGCGCGCCGCTCGTCGCGATGTCTGGCGCCAGCGCGCGCGCGGCTCGTAGCGCGGTCACGCTGAACGATGCGAGGCACACACGTGTTGCCGCACGCGCCCTGCGCACCTCCTCCACAACGCCACGTGCCAGCGCTCCTCCCCCTTTCTTCAATTCGATGATGATGCCTGTCTCGGGATAGCGCACGAGGACCTCTTTGAGGGTGGGCACGTCGAATTCGGCAAGCTCGGCGGCAGTGCGGTGCGCCAACGGACCGGTCGCACGTGTCGTGCGGTCCAGAAGCTCGTCATGATGGACCACGACTGTGCCATCCTTCGCCAGATGGACGTCGAGCTCGAGACCGTCGGCGCCTGTGGCCAGGCCCCGATCGAACGCCGTTATCGTGTTCTCCGGGCCAATCTTGCTGCCGCCGCGATGCGCGAACACGAGGGGTCGAGACGACCGCAACGCCGGATGCACCGGGCGATTCTAGCTGGGATAGAATCGGGCATGGCATCAATTTCGACCGTCAGGACGATTGGCGAGTTGCGACGCGCCCGCGAGGCATCGCCGGCGTCATTTCCGCGGCGATCGGTGAAGAACGAGGTCCGCGACAACCTGATCGAAAAGCTGAAGCGCGGCGAGGCGCTGTTCCCCGGCATTATCGGCTACGACGACACCGTCATCCCGCAACTCGTCAACGCCATCCTGTCGCGACACAACTTCATTCTGCTCGGGCTGCGCGGCCAGGCGAAGAGCCGCATTCTGCGCGCGCTCGCCTCACTGCTCGACGAGCATCTGCCGGTGGTGGCCGGCTGCGAGATTCACGACGATCCGCTCGCACCCATCTGCTCGGCGTGCCGCATGCGCATCGCGGCTGAAGGCGACGAGACCAACATCGCGTGGCTGCCGCGCGACGATCGCTACGTCGAGAAGCTGGCCACGCCGGACGTCACGATTGCCGACATGGTCGGCGACATCGATCCGATTAAAGCCGCGCGCAGCGGCCTGCAGCTGTCCGACGAGCTGACGATTCATTACGGGCTGCTGCCCCGCGCAAACCGCGGCATCTTCGGCATCAACGAACTGCCCGATCTCGCCGGCAAGATCCAGGTGGGCCTCTTCAACATCCTTCAGGAAGGCGACATCCAGATTAAGGGCTATCCGATCCGGTTGCCGCTCGACCTGTTGATGGTCTTCACGGCCAACCCCGAGGATTACACGGCGCGCGGCAAGATCATTACGCCGCTCAAAGATCGCATCGGCTCGGAAATCAGGACGCATTACCCGTCGACACGCCGGCACGCGATGGCCATCACCGCGCAGGAGGCATGGCTCGATCGCCCGACGGATGCCAGGAAGATTGACGTGCCGGATTACGTCCGCGAGATCGTCGAGGAGATTGCGTTTCAGGCGCGCGCCGATCGAAAGATCGACCGACGCTCGGGCGTCAGCCAGCGGCTGGCGATTACCTGCCTCGAAAACGTGCTGTCGAACGCCGAGCGCCGCGCGCTGACCAACAGCGAGCCGGTTATCGTGGCGCGCGTAACCGACGTCTACGCCGCTTTGCCGTCGATTACCGGCAAGTTCGAAATGGAATACGAAGGCGAGCTGAAAGGCGCTGACAACGTGGCACGCGACCTCATCCGTGCCTCGGTGGCCAACATCTTCAACGAGCGGTTCGACAACGCCGATCTGCGACGCGTCATCGAGTGGTTCGACCTCGGCGGTTCGCTGCAGTCATCCGATACCTCGTCAGCCAAAGAGCTGCTGGCGCAGGCGAAAGGCGTGCAGGGGCTGGTCGAACTGACCGAACATCTGCAGCTCGGATCGAAGGCCTCAGAACCGGCGCTCGCCTCAGCCGTTGATTTCGTGCTCGAAGGACTCTACGCGCAGAAGAAGATCAGCCGCAGCGACGATCGCGGCTACCACGCCGCCGAGCAGCCGCAGCGACGGCCGGCGACGCGGACTGCGGAGCGGGACATGGAAGAAGGGTTCCCGCTGCCAGGGGGGAAAAAGAAATACTACAACTGAGCAGGGCGATGGCAGATGGCAGATGGCAGAGACGGTAGCCGATATCTGGTGGTCGGCGGCTCGTAGGGGCAACGTTAGTTGCGCAAAATGACGTGAGATACAAGTACTCAAAATATACCGGTGATCCGCTGGATGATCTCGATCTCGACGAACTGATCGAGAAGCTTTCGGATCTGCTGTTGTCAAGCGGCTTTCAGTCGCCGTACGGGGGCATGTACGGCGAGTCCGAAGACGATCGCACGATGCAGGCGCTGCACGATGCCATCATGGATGCTCTGTTCAATGGCGGAGTCCTGCCGGAGGACGCGCTGGAACGGCTGCTCGGCGATCCGGCCGACGCCGATCAAGCGGACGCGCGATCGAAGCTGGAGCAGCTCATCCAGGACATCATCGATCGCATGATGCAGGAAGGGTTCATCACGCCTGCACCCGATATGGATTCCGAGCGCGCGCAACGCCGGTCGCGCGGCACCGGCGGCGGGTTCGGCCCCGACGCGCCGCCGACTCGCTTTGAAGTGACCGACAAGAGCCTCGATTTTCTCGGCTACCGCGCGCTGCGCGATCTGCTGGGCTCGCTCGGCAAGAGCAGCCTCGGCCGCCACGATACGCGCGATAACGCGACCGGCATCGAGACGATCGCCGCGCCGAAACCGTATGAATTCGGCGACGCGTTGAACCTCGATCCCAGCAGCACGGTGTTAAACGCGGTGCTCCGCAGCTATAGGGACTCGGGAGTCCCACGTCCAGGCGCGAATCCGTCAAATGCCGTGATCGATATTCAATACGAGGATTTGATGGTGTCGCAGGGAGAGTATCAATCGTCGTGTGCGACGGTTTTGATGCTCGACTGCAGCCACAGCATGATCCTGTACGGCGAAGATCGCTTCACGCCGGCAAAACGCGTCGCCCTGGCGCTCGCCAATCTCATCCGGCTGCAATACCCAGGCGACGCGCTGAACGTCATCCTGTTCCACGACTCCGCCGAAGAAATCCCTCTGCGCGAGCTCGGGCGCGTGCGGGTCGGGCCGTACTACACCAATACGCGGGAAGGCCTGCGCCTGGCGCGCCGCATCCTCGAACGGCAGCGGAAAGATATGCGCCAGATCGTGATGATTACCGACGGCAAGCCGTCGGCGCTGACGCAGCCCGACGGCCGGATCTACAAGAATGCGTTCGGTCTCGACCCGTTCATCGTCTCGGAGACCATCGCGGAAGTCGCGGCGTGCCGCAAGAGCGGCATCATGATCAACACATTCATGCTCGCCCGCGATTACGAGCTCGTGGCGTTCGTGCGCCGCGTGGCGGAGATCTGCCGCGGAAAGGCCTATTTCACGACGCCTTACACGCTGGGTCAGTACGTGCTGATGGACTATATGGACAAGAAGACCAGGACGATTCACTGAATTGGCAGATTCGCAGATTAGAATTGTCGATTCTAGATTCTAGATTTCAGGTTCAGATGCTGCCATCAGAGATCCCGATCTTCCCCCTGCCCAACGTCGTGCTGTTTCCGAGCGCGCTGTTGCCGCTCCATATTTTCGAGCCCCGATACCGCGCGATGGTCACGGATGCTCTCGAGAGCGAGCGACTCATCGGCATGGTCATGCTGCGGCCCGGCTGGGAGGCGCACTACGAGCAGGCGCCCGACGTCTATCCGGTCGGGTGCGCCGGGTTCATCACGCACGCCGACCGCCTTCCCGATGGGCGGTACAACATCATGCTGCGCGGCCTGGAGAAGTTCCGGATTGCAGACGAGCGGCCGGCCCGAGAGGGCGCCGAACGCTACCGCATGGCGCGCGTCGAGCTGATCAAGGAAGCCACGTCGGGCGCGAGCGCCGCGATTCAGGACGCACGGCACCGTCTGGAAAAGCTGATCGCACGCAAGCTGCACAAAAACGACCACGACTTCATTCCCAAGGATGTCCCAGACGCCGACCTGGTTCATGCCATCGCGCAGCACCTCGAGCCGTTGGAGAAGCAGGCACTGCTCGAGTGCAACAGCCTGCTCGAGCGCTGCGAAGCCCTCGTCGAGCTCCTCGAAATGCGCATGATGCCGACCCACGGCGGCAAGTCGCACATGCACTGACCCAGACCAGTCGTCAGTCATCAGTCATCAGTCGTCAGTCGTCAGTTTTCAGTCTCGAGACTGCGAACCACTGATGACTGACAACTGACAACTGAGAACTGCCTTCAGGCATGCCGGCGAAATGACCCGATGGCGAGGGTCAGAAAGAAAATCAGGCTGACAGCGAGCACCACGGCGCCGCCGGTCGGAACAAGCAGACGCGTCGAGATCAGCAACCCGCCGGCGCCCGCCACCAACGCCACAATGACGCTCCAGACGAAATACGATCGCGTGCCCGTGGCGATGTTCCGTGCTGCGGCGGCCGGCACGACGATGAGCGCTTCGACGAGCAGCGCGCCGATCACCTTCAGGCTCACCAATATCGCGATGGTCAGGACGATCGCGAAGCCATACTCGAGATACGCCGAGTTGATCCCGCGCACGGACGCGAGCGGTGTGCTGAGGCTGTCGAGCAGGAGATCGTTGTAGTGTCTGAACAGCAGAACCGCCAGGCCGACGGTCGCAACGACCAGCAGCCCGAGATCAACGTTGGTCACTGTCAACAGGCTGCCGAAGAGAATCGTCTCAACCTGGTGGACGTTGAACTGGCGCGTTACGGCCACGAGCAGGCAGAGGCCAAGCCCTAAAGTCAGAGCCAGGAAGACGCCAATGAGCGTGTCGGGCGGCAATTTCGACCGCCGCTTCGCGTACACCATGGCGAGCGTCGAAAGCAGACAGAACCCGAACATCCCACCGTAGGGCGCGTTGAGCGGCTCGCCGACAAGCAAGCCAACGCACACGCCCGTAATCGCCGCCTGCCCCAGCGCCGCGCTGAAGAACGCCATTCGCCTGGCGACGACCAGATGGCTGATGCCGCCAAGGAGCGGAGCCAGCAGCATGACGCAGATGAAGCCGCGAACGAGGAAGGGATAGGCGAACAGATCGTTCAGGAAGTTCATGGGTCTGGAGTTCGGGCTGAAGGGTGTGTTGGGTGCGTTAGGTGCGTTAGGTGCGTTGGGTGCGTTGGGTGCGTTGGGTGCGTCGGGTGCGTTGGGTGCGTCGAGTGCGCTGGGGGCGTTGGGCGCGCGAGCACGGTGACGCTATCTGCGATGCGGCGAACCTGTTCTGAGTCGTGCGAGACCATGAGCACGGTGATCTCGCCTTTCAGGGAGAGCAGCGTGTCGTCGAGCCAACGGGCGGCATCAGCGTCGAGGCCTGCGCCGGGCTCGTCGAGAATCAACAGCTCAGGCAACGGATCGAGGGCGTTGGCAATGAGCACACGGCGCAGCTCCCCTCCCGACAGCACCGACATGGGACGCCGGTCGGCGCCGCTTAGGCCTACTCGTTCCAGGAGCTGCGAGATGCGCTTGCGCGCCGCGCTGGTCACGCCGAGGCACACAGGAAGACTCTGCCGAGACAACGCGAGGAACTCACAAACGGTCACCGGCAGGGTGCGATCGACGTGGAATTGCTGGGGCACATACGCCACACGTCCGCGCCCTGCCCAGAACGCCACGATGCGACCGTCGAACGGCATGAGCCCAAGGATGGCCGAGAGCAAGGTCGTCTTACCGGCACCGTTTGGGCCAACAATGGCGTGAATCGTGCCGCGTTCAACGCTTAGGGAGAAGCCGGAGAGGAGCGCCTCGCGCGCAGGACGCAGCGTGAGGCCGGAAATTTCGAGGAGATGGCTGTTCACTTCACCAGCGCGCGGATCATCGTGTCGGCATTCTGCTGCATTTCCCGCTCGAACTTGTCGGCCGTGAACGGCCCGGATGCGATGTGGCTGATGATGTAGACGTTCACGGCCGCCTCGTCGCGCAACACCTTCAACAGCGGCTCGGGAAACGTTGCCTCGCTGAAGACGACAGCGATTTTCTCGCGCTTGAGGAGGGCCACCATGTCGCGCAGCTCGGCAGCCGACGGGGTCAGCCCGTGCGACGGCTGCACGACGCCGCCAACCTCGAGCCCGAATTCCTGCAGGAGATATCCGTATCCGTCGTGCACCGTCACGACGCGCGTGATTTTCGCATCGGCAAGCTGCGATGCCGCTTTCGCTTTGATCAGGCGCAGCCGGCGCGCGTATTCCGCCGCATTCTGCTGAAGTGCTGCCGAATCCTGCGGGCGCAGGCGGGCCAGCGCCCGCTGGATGGCATAGGTCTGCTGGATGGCGTTCGAAAACGAAATGAACGTGTGCGAATTGACGCCTGTGCCGCGCCCGGCACGAATCATCGGCGTCTCGGCGTTCACCCTCAGGACCGTGGCGCGCGTGTTGCCCGACGCCTTCAGCATCGGAAAAATGAAATCGTCGTGACCGATGCCGTTGACGATGACGAGATCGAGATCGGCGAGCCGCTTGATGTCTTGCGGCCGCGGCTGATAATCGCCGGCGTCGATGTCCCCCGGCAGCAGCGCGCGCACCTCGTAGCCCGGCAGATTGCCGACGACGTTCGCGGTCCACGAGTAGTACGGATGGAGGGTGACGCCAATTCGCAGTGACCCAGATGGCTTCGCAGCCTGGGCGGGTTTTGCAGTCTGTGCACTGGTAACAGCTGAGAACAGGAAGATAAAGACACCAAGAGAAAATCTCAACACGGAGGCACGGGCGACGCGTCGAGCTCGCGCCAACGGCGTTTCGCGCGAGAGTGCAGGCGCCGAATACAAGACCACGTCGAAGTGGGTTGGTCTTGTATTCGCGCATGCGCTCTCGCGCGAAGCCGGCCGCTCCGCGGCCGGCAAGCTCGACGCGTCGCCGCAGAGCTCACTTGCACACCCCACAGAGAAATGCATTTTCTCTGCGCAGCCTCTGCGGCTTTGCGTCTCTGCGTCGTCTCTGTGACTCTGTGTCTCCGTGTTGAGACAGCAAACATCATTGCTCATTTGACCCCACCAGCCAGTTCGTCCAACCGTCATTTTGAGGAAGCCGCAGCGCGGCGAAGCCGCTGCGGCGCTTCGATTCCGGGATATTCCAGATCGACACATGCAAAGTCGTTCCGTCGGGCAGGCGGTGATGGGTTTCGTCGTTGGGCGCGGGATCGGCCGGTGCACCTGGCTCGGGCTCGAGGATGACGAGCACCCAGGCGGGCTGCGACGGCTCCGAGGGCACTCCGAGGTAGTTGGTCGCCCAATCCTGCCGGACCGACGTCCACTTGTACTCGATTTTCCGCGTCGGATCCGCCGCAAACGGCGGGATCCCTTCGGTCTCGAGGGTCGTGACATCGGGCCAGTGGCCGGTTTGAGCGCGGATCCGCTCGGCTTCGAGCAGCCCTTCCTGCAGTTCGCGGAACAGCCGCTGCTCTAGCGGCGCGGCGTCGCGAATCAGCTGCTGATACGGCAGCAGGCCAACTTGCGGCTGACGCGGCTGGATATTCGACGAGGTGCCAAGCGACGGCCGAAAAATGTAGGCAGCCACCAGCAGAACAATGGCGGCGGCAGCCTTGAGAACATTAATCGTCTCGGCGCGCACCGATGGCGGGCGAATCTCAAGCGTGCGCATGCTTCCCGCGCCGCTCCGCAATGACGCTGACGATTCGCTCGCCGTGAAAGCGGCCATTTTCGATGAAGATGTTTGACGTGTCTTTGCCGCAAATCGCGCCACCCGCCAGAAAAATGCCGGGCACGTTCGTCTCGAACGTCTCGGAATTGAATTCGGGTGACATTGTGTCGCGATGCAGCCGGATGCCCGCCCGGCGATAGAGATCGCAGTCGGGGTGGTACCCCGTCAGCAGAAAGACGGCGTCGGCGGGAATTTCCTCTTTCGATCCGTCACGCTCGACGATCACCTGCGTGGGTTGGATCTCGACGAGCCGCGTGTTGAAGAAACCTCTCACCGAACCTTCCTTGATGCGATTCTCGATGTCCGGTCGCACCCAGTACTTGATGCTGGCCTTCAATTGCGGATGGCGGTGCACGAGCGTCACGTGCGCACCGGAACGGTACAACTCGAGCGCGGTCTCTGCCGCAGAGTTGCCGCCGCCCACGATGACGACGTTCCTCCGGTAGAAACCGTGCGATTCGGTGTAATAGTGCGACACGTGCGGCAGATTCTCGCCGGGCACACCGAGCACATTCGGATGATCGAAGTACCCGACCGCGAAAATCACGTTGCGGCTGTGGCGGATCCGGCGGACACCTTTGTCGGATCGTGTCTCAATGGCAAAAGGGTCCTCGTCGGGAGCCATGGCGGGGTGCGCCACCGTCACGCTGTTGCCGAGAAGCCCGACGCGCGAACGCGAGGAGGCAGATTCACGCTGCACGTTCACCACCTGCTCGCCGAAATCGATCTGAAGATCGTAGGTGTCGACGACGCGGCGGTAGTATCGCAAGGCTTCCACGCGCGTCGGTTTGTCGAACGGCGACACGAGCGGGAGCCCACCAATCTCGAGCAGCTCCGGCGTGGTGAAGAACACCATGTTCACCGGAAATCTGAAGATGGAATTGACGAGCACGCCCTTTTCGATAATCGAATAGTTGAGGCCGAGGCGCTTGGCGGCGATGCCGGCCGCCAGACCGGCGGGACCAGCGCCCACAATGGTAATGTCGCGAACCTGCATTTCTGCGTAGTTTAGCCCACCGAAAATCGGTGATTAGGGCCCACAGCCCAATTTTGTAATCCCCCGACGCGCCAATCGGGGTGCCTGTATGCCAACTCAGGCGTACCGGCGCCCATACAGGCCAAAAACGCCCGTAAGTTGCTGAATTGTCGATATTATTGGCCGATCTTGGGTCCCGATTTCTTCCCCCCCGTGATCGGTAGGGCCCGGCTTGAGCCGGCCATTTGATCCAAAGGAGCTTACCGAATGCATTCGCCAATCAAGTATCTGGAAAAGGGACTGGCCGTTGCGGCCAACGGTGCCTGGTCGGTGTTCAACACCGTTAACCGCATCAACCCTCGTCCATCGTTTATTCCCAAGTGGTCGGACAAGCCGCTCCTGAAGTCGTGGCAGAAGACCAAGCCACCCCTGGGGTGGCCCCGCAAGACCGATTCGCTATGCCCGGTCTGCGTGCGCGAGGCGCGTCAGGCCATTCTCGACGGCAAACAAGACGTCTCCGTCCTGCTGCATGAGAAGGTCGGCGAGATTCCCGCGACGATTCTCGAGCGCGACGGCAAGATTCTGATGGTGAAGGACTGCCCTGTCCACGGCCACTTCGAAGACGTGATGGCCATGGACACCGCGTTCTTCAAGCATCTCGAGCAGGTGTTCCCGGGCCGCGACATCGCGGCGCACAACGACGAGAAGCTGCACAACCACGGCAGCAGCACGATCAAACACGGTCGCGGGTCGGTCTTGACCGTCGATCTGACCAATCGCTGCAACATGATGTGCGACCCCTGCTTCATGGACGCCAACCAGGTGGGCTTCGTCCACGAGCTGAGCTGGGAAGACATCAAGCAGGTGCTCGACAACGCCATCACCATCAAGCCGCGCCGGCAGATGTCGGTGCAGTTCTCAGGTGGCGAGCCGACGATGTCGCCGTACTTCCTCGACGCGGTTCGCTACGCGCGCGAGGTGGGCTACAACTCGGTGCAGGCGGCGACCAACGGCATCGAATTCGCCAAAAGCCCGGAGTTCGCGAAGGCAGCCGCCGAGGCGGGTCTCCGTTACGCGTACCTGCAGTTCGACGGCATCGGTAACGCCGCGAACTCGCATCGACGCGTCGGCAACCTGTTCGACGTCAAACTGCAGGCGATTGAAAACCTCTGGAACAACGGCGTCGACATCGTTCCAGTCGTGACGATCGTCAACGGCGTCAACAACGAACAGGTCGGACGCATCATCGAGTTCGCGCTCGACAACCCGCGCAAGATCAACTTCCTGTCGTTCCAGCCGGTGTCGTTTACCGGCCGCGACGAAGAAGTGACGCCCGAGCGCCGTGCGGCGCAGCGCTACACGCTGTCGCACCTGGCGCACGACGTGAAGAACCAGACGGGCCTCGGCGAGCCGGTGCGCGACTGGTTCCCGATCTCGTTCATGGGCACCTTCACCGACTGGGCGGATACGGTCCACGGACCCGACACGCAGTGGGGCAACCTCACCTGCGGCTGTCACCCGAACTGCGGCGTCGGCATGGCGGTCATGATCGACAAGCAGACCAAGGAAGCCGTGCCGGTCACGGCGTTCCTCAACGCCGAGCAGCTCGCGAAGGATGTGGCGGCGGTCAACGACGCCGGCCGCGGACGCTTCCTCTCGGTCGTGGGCATGGCGCTGGCACTGATGCGCAACTACAACCCGTTCAACGCACCGACGCACTTCAAGCTCATCGACCTGATGAAGAAGTTCGACAAGACGTTCGGCGCGACCGGTAAGAACTACGGCAAGGTCGGCAAGGACCGGACGATGCAGGACATCGACGTCCGGCGCCAGGATCGGTGGAACTTCCTGTTCATCGCGGGGATGTGGTTCCAGGATCTGTTCAACTACGACTTCCGGCGCACCGAGATGTGCATCATCCCGTATGCCACGCAGCAGGGGGAAATCTCCTTCTGCGCCTACAACACCGGCATCGGCTGGCGCAACATCATCGAGAAGATGCACATGACGGCCACGCTCACCAAGTGGTACGAAGAGCACGGCCGCCACGAGATCTTCGCCGGCAACAAGGCGGTGCCGCTGCCGACCACACAGCATGCGCTGAAGCTGAACGTCGACGCCGTCGCGGCCGGCGAGCAGCAAGACCTGGTGCTCGCGGGCGTCGCTCGCAACGCGCGCGAAGAGAAGCTGGCCGCACGTGCGGCGGCCAACGAGCGGGCGCTCGAGGACAAGCTGAAGGAAGATGCACATCACCGGCAGATGGCCGACCTCTACCGGCAGCACGTGCTGAAAGAGGCGCCGAAGCCGCCGGTCATTCAGATTCAAGGGCTGAAAGGTTCGCGAGAAAAGACGCTGGCGTAGAACGGTACGTAGTAGAAGAGTACGTAGTGTCCGGCTTTAGCCGGGACCCTGGGTTACATAGGGCGGGTCTGAACACCAGACCCGCCCTTTCTGTTTGTTTGAGCCGATTCCCTGCCCTCTGACGCATCCGCTGTTAAGGAGGCGTCCCATGATCAGCTACTGCCGGCGCCTGTTATCGGCAGCTCTCCTGGCCCTGCTCACCATGACGGCTGCTGCGGCCGGCCAGACTTCCGACACCAACGTGCTTCCGAGCCGGTTGAAGGCCGGCGACACCATCGTGATCCTCGATCTCGGCGGGTCGGTCACGCGCGGTCGCATCGAACGTGTCAACGACACGGTCATAGATATCCATCTCATGACGCAAGGCGCGGCTCCGAATGCGTTCCAGGTGGCTTCCGCGGTCACGAGTATCGCCGTCGATCAGATCGCTGAACTGCATCGCGTGGAAGATGTCGTTGGCCGGCCCGAGATCATGTACCGGCGTCGCGACTCGTTCGGCGCATTGCACGAGCGGCTGAACGAGGGAGCGGTCGTTCGCGTCGTCGAACAATCGGGGCAGGCAACGGTCGGCAGAGTCACCGAGGTCTCGCCGGGCGCGCTCGCACTGATCGTGAGGACGGAAAATCCGCGCGATGGATCCGGCCAGCCGCGTTATGAATGGAACGGCGTGCGAACGTTTGCACCGTCGCTCGTCGAACGCATCGAAAAACCGGCAACCATATGGGACGGAGCCGTAAAAGGAGCGATTGTCGCGGCTGTGATCACGTTTGTTGCCACGCGTTCCATCTGCGGAGACTGTCCCGGGCTCGCCGCCGGCTATGTAATGACTGGCGGCATCGGTGCCGGCATCGGTCTCGGGATTGACGCGCTCTTCGGGCCGACGAGAGTCTACCGCGCTTCGCGCCGATAGGAGGCCGACATGAAGCCAGCGGCCGCGCTTCTGCTGCCCCAGGCTCTGACATCTACGCGGCTGGTCCTCGGCGTGTGCGCCGTCAACGCCGCACTCGACGGCCGGCTGAACACCGCGGCAACGCTCGTCACGCTCGGCGCAGTCACCGACGGGCTCGACGGGTTGGTCGCTCGCCGCCTTCGCGCGACCTCTGCGTTCGGCGCGCTCTTCGACTACTTCGCCGATTATCTCTGTTACATCTTCGCGCCGTGGGCGATCGCGCGCGGTCTGCTGGGGCCAGAGCTCGGATGGTGGCGCGATGCCGTTCTGACGCTGCCATTCGTGACCGCGGCCATTCGCTACGCACGCAACGGGCTCATCGCGGCCAATCCGTCCAGCGGCGGTGACGTCCCAGGGCTCGGCACCGTCTTCTTCGCGTTTCTTTGCGTGGCCACGGTTTTTCTCGAAGCACAGAGCGTGGTTCGCGAACCGTTCTTCGCCGCGGCGTTTGGCGTTCTCGTGACCGTCTTTGCGTTGCTGATGGTGGCGCCGTTCCGTTGCCCGAAAATGACCGCGTTCCGCGGGATGTCGCCAGCCGTGCTCATGCTCATCGCGATCATGCCGTTCGTCGCCACGAAAGCGCTTGCGGCAGCGATGTTCGTCATCGGATTCTGTTATCCGTTTGCGGCGCGATCGTATGCACGCACCTATCAAATACGTTGAGAAGGCGTGCGTGCTGGCGGCCAATGCCGCGTGGCTGACCTTCAGTGCCGCCAATCGGCTTGGCCCGCGTCCGTCGTTCATCCCGGCATGGTCGGACACGCCGCTGCTGAAATCCTGGCAGAAAACGAAGCCGCCGCTGGGATGGCCGCGCGAGACCGATTCGCTGTGCCCGTTTTGCGTGCGCGAGGCGCGCGAGGCTGTCCTCCGCGGCACCGTCGATCTCTCGACGCTGCTGCACGAAAAGACCGGGGAGATCAAAGCGACGATTCTCGAGCGCGACGGCAGGATCCTGATGGTGAAGGACTGCCCCGTCCACGGTCATTTCGAAGACGTCATGGCCATCGACACCGCGTTCTTCAGACACCTCGAGGATGTGTTCCCCGGTCGCGACATCGCGGCGCACAACGACGAGAAGCTGCACAACCACGGCAGCAGCACGATCAGGCACGGTCGCGGGTCGGTCTTGACCGTCGACCTGACCAATCGCTGCAACATGATGTGCGACCCCTGCTTCATGGACGCCAACCAGGTGGGCTTCGTCCACGAGTTGAGCTGGGAAGACATCAAGCAGGTGCTCGACAACGCCATCACCATCAAGCCGCGCCGGCAGATGTCAGTGCAATTCTCCGGCGGCGAACCGACGATGTCGCCGTACTTCCTCGACGCGATCCGTTACGCACGCGACTTGGGGTACCGCGTAATTCAGGCCGCAACCAATGGCATTGCGTTCGCGCAGAGCGCCGAGTTCGCGAAGGCGGCCGGCACAGCAGGCCTCCGTTATGCGTACCTGCAGTTCGACGGCATCGGCAACGCGCCGAACGCCCATCGGCGCGTCGGCAATCTGTTCGATGTCAAGCTCCAGGCCATTGAAAATCTCTGGAACGCCGGTGTCAGCATTGTGCCGGTCGTCACAGTGGTCAACGGCGTCAACAACGAACAGGTCGGCCGCATCGTCCAGTTCGCACTCGATAATCCGAGGCGAATCGCGTTTGTTTCGTTTCAGCCGGTGTCATTCAGCGGACGCGACGAAGCGATTTCCGACGAGCGTCGCCACGCGCAGCGCTACACGTTGTCGCATCTCGCGCACGACGTGAGGGATCAGACCGGACTTGGGGATCCCGTGCGTGACTGGTTTCCGATTTCGTTTATGGGACCATTCACCGACTGGGCCGATCTCGTTCATGGACCGAATGCCGCATGGGGACAGATCGCGTGTGGATGCCATCCGAATTGCGGCGTGGGCATGGCCGTCATGGTCGACCGCGAGACCCACGAGGCGGTGCCTGTCACGGCGTTCGTCAACGCTGAGCAACTGGCGAAAGACGTGGCGGCGGTCAACGACGCCGGCCGGGGCCGGTTTCTATCTGGCGCGGGAATGGCGCTGGCACTGATGCGCAACTACGACCCGTTCAAGGCGCCGACGCACTTCAGGTTCGCCGATCTCGTCGCCAAGTTCGATCGAAAGCTGCGGCGAAGCGGACACACGAAGGAACTGACCGATCGGCCGGGAGAAGAAGAACGCCAGGCGGAAATCCGTGTACGCCGGTCCAGCCGCTGGAACTTCCTGTTCATCGCGGGGATGTGGTTCCAGGATCTGTTCAACTACGACTTCCGGCGCACCGAGATGTGCATCATCCCATATGCCACGCAGCAGGGGGAAATCTCCTTCTGCGCCTACAACACCGGCATCGGCTGGCGCAACATCATCGAGAAGATGCACATGACGGCCACGCTCACCAAGTGGTACGAAGAGCACGGCCGCCACGAGATCTTCGCCGGCAACAAGGCGGTGCCGCTGCCGACCACACAGCATGCGCTGAAGCTGAACGTCGACGCCGTCGCGGCCGGCGAGCAGCAAGACCTGGTGCTCGCGGGCGTCGCTCGCAACGCGCGCGAAGAGAAGCTGGCCGCACGTGCGGCGGCCAACGAGCGGGCGCTCGAGGACAAGCTGAAGGAAGATGCACATCACCGGCAGATGGCCGACCTCTACCGGCAGCACGTGCTGAAAGAGGCGCCGAAGCCGCCCGTCATTCAGATACAAGGGCTGAAGAAGTCGACAGTCGCTAGTCGTTAGGGACAGTCGAGTCGCGGGTCACAAACGTTTCCAATTCTGGCCTCGAGTTTCGCTTTGCGAAACGTGTCCTGTGACGCTCCCTCTCAAATCGCGCCCATCGCATTTCGTTTTTGACGTCATCGAACGCCAGGCGTAGCGTGCAAGCATCGACATTTCGCAAGGAGACACCATGTTCAGAGTTGCCGGACCGCTGTTGCTGACTGCGCTCGTGCTCGTCACGCCATCTCTCGCCAGCGGTCAGATTGGAGGCGGCGGCTCGATTCAGGGAACTGTTCTCGACACCTCCGGCGCGCCCGTACCGGGTGCGACGGTGACAGCGACAAACACGGCCACTGGCGTCCAGACAGTCCGGCAGACGACTGAAGCGGGCGTCTTCGCGCTGGTGCCGCTGCAGCCTGGCGCATACCGCGTCACGGTGACGTTGGATGGCTTCCAGACGTTCGCCCGCGATGGAGTCATCGTCGACGCGCTGAGCGTCGTCGGCCTGAACGCCATCCTGCAGGTCGGCACGATCACGCAGGAGGTACTGGTCACAGCCGACGCTCCGCCGCTCGCCACGGCAGACGCCCGACTTGGCCAGACCATACGCAATGAGGTGTACACCGCGCTGCCGCTCGTGATGAACACCGGCGGCCCGCGCGATCCGACCGCGTTCATGTTCATCATGCCCGGCGTGCAGTCGATCGGACGCTGGGGCAACGTGATGGGCGGTCAGGACTTCACCACCGACATGTACATCGAAGGGATTCCGATTACCAACGCCGTCGTGCAGGGCGAAGGACGGAATCTGTCGTTCGGCATCTCTGTCGAGGCCATCGATCAGTTTCAGGTGGAAACGAGCGGCACGGCGGTGACGTTCAACGGGCAGGGTGCATCCAATTACGTCGTCAAGTCGGGGACCAACACTTTCCGCGGCACCGGGTTTGAGTACTTCCGGCACAAGGCGCTCGACTCGAAGGCGTACTTCGCGCGCACCAAGCCGGACGACAACCAGCATGAATACGGCGGCACGTTCGGGGGGCCCATCAGCCGGAACAAAATGTTCTTCTTCGTCGCGTACGACGGATACCGCGACCGTCGTCAGACGCCCTCGACACTGACATCGATTCCCACGCTCGCCCAGCGCAATGGCGATTTTTCGGGGCTGCCCGTCGTCATCTACGACCCGAGGACGACTCGCCCGAATTCGAGCGGCACCGGGTTTGTCCGCGATCCATTTCCGGGAAACAGAATTCCCGCGGACCGTATTTCGCCGATCTCACGCTCGTTCCAATCGTTTCTGCCCGAGCCAACCAGCTCGGGTCTGCAGAACAACTATCTGGGCGGATCGCTGCCCACGGGGTTCGACAACAACAGCGTGACGGCCAAACTCGATCTGAAATTTACGGACCGGCAGCAGGGATCCGTGCTCTTTTCGCACGGCAAACGTAGCCAGTCGACGGCGTACCGCGGGGGCACCAATGCGCAGACCGCGCTGCCGCTGCCTTATACAGAGACGCGCCTCGTCGAGGAGATTCCGACGAGCGCCCAAGTCAAACACATCTCTGTTCTGAGCTCGAGTTGGGTCAATCAAGTCAGTGTCGGGTACTCGCGCCTGTCGGTCCCCATCTTCAACGCGACCATCGACGGTCAATATCCGATCAAAGCGGGTCTGCGTGGATTGCCGGCCGGCGAGGCCGATTCATCGTTTCCCGAAATCATGTTCCTCGGCCCCAATGCGCCAACGCAGTGGCGCGGGACGGATGCGCGGGCGTTTACGGAGTATTTGAACAACTACACCCTGCAGGACAACCTGAATTGGACGCGCGGGAAGCACGCCGTCACGTTCGGCCTGCAGGCCCAGCGAATGGATGCCGACGAGCGTGAGCGCACCTATGGCAGCCTCGCCACCTTCGGCTTCAGCAACCTGCAGACGGCCGGGTTCGGCGCGACGGGCACGCTCGATACCGCGAGCGGCAATGCCTATGCGAGCTTCTTGCTGGGCGAGCTGAACGCGACGACCGTGACTCAGGATTCACAGGTTGCTACCAGCGGCCGTTTCTACACCTACGCGTTCTGGGTGCAGGACGATTACAAGCTTCGTCCAAACCTGTCACTCAATCTCGGCCTGCGCTACGACATCATGAAACCGTATACCGAGATCTACGATCGGTGGTCCTTCATGGACTCCACGGTGCCCAACCCGGCTGTGGGTGGACGGCCCGGCGCCGTCGTCTTCGCCGGAGACGGCCCGAACAGCTGCGGTTGCCGCACGCCGATCAAGACCTATTACGGTGCCGTCGGGCCGCGGCTCGGCCTCGCGTACACGCTGAACGAGCGCACCGTCCTCAGGACCGCGTATGGGATCAATTATTCGCGCCGCGGCGCCGTTGGTGGCCGCGCCGGAGCCCGCAACGGGACCGGCTTGCTCGGCTTCTCGGCAAACGCGAGTTTCCCGAGCCCGAACGCCAGCTTCGCCCCCGCCTACAACTGGAATGACGGCGTGCCGGGATATCCGCCGCCACCGTTTTTCGATCCATCGCTCAACTCCGGCTTCGTGACCGGCCGCGGAACCGGCGGCAGCGTCACGTATGGCGATCCCGAGATCGGCGGGCGCATGCCTCGCTATCAGAACTGGAACGCCGGCGTGCAACGCGCCGTGCTCCGCAACGTCACCGTCGGCGCGGCGTACGCGGGAAGCCGCGGAGATTTCCTCGGCGGTAGCGGGCGCGGATTTTATGCAAACCAGCTCGAACCGCGGTATCTCGCTCTGGGAAACCTGCTGACCCAGCAAGCCACGCCCGCCAACATCGCGGCGGCGCAGGCGATCGTGTCGGGCGTCGGCCTCCCCTATCCGAACTTCTCGGGCACGATCGCCCAGATGCTGCGCCCGTTCCCGCAGTATTCGGCCGTCACCGACGTCTACGGCAACGTCGCGCAATCGACCTATCACTCGCTGCAGATCACGGCCGAGAAGCGGCCGTCAGGCGATGGCTTGGCTGTGTCGTTCAACTACACGTTCAGCCGGACGGAAGACAATCTTTCGGCGCGAACGGGCTACGACTTCGACCAGGATTGGGCAGTCGGTGTGAACGATCAACCGCATGTCTGGAACGCGACGGTCGTCTACAACATGCCGTTTGGCGCGGAAGGCAGGCTGGGAAGCGCGAATCCCGTCATTCGAGCGCTCGTCAGAGACTGGCAGATCTCCGGCATCACGCAATTCCGATCGGGCCGGCCGATCGGCTCGATTCTCGCGGCGTGCAACCTGCCAAACGCAGGCACGTGTTACGCAGACTTCAACCCGAACTTCACCGGACCTGTGCGCATCAACGGTGATTGGGGCGACGGCGACGTGCTGGGCACGAGCCCACCCACCTACATCGATTCAGCCGCGTTTCGGTCGCCCGCGGCGTTCACCTATGGAGACACTCCGAGGACGCTCGCGCACGACCTGAGGAACCCGAACGTCTTCAACCAGGACTTGAGCGTGCGGCGCGACTTTCGCATCGCGCGGGCCAGGCTCGGCTTCGGCGTTGACGTCTTCAATGTGTTCAACAACGTGGTGTTCGGCGGCATCCAGACCAACATCACGAACGCCAACTTCGGACGCGTGAGCACGCAGACCAACACACCACGCGTTGGGCAGATCAAGGTGCGCCTCGAGTTCTGAGCAGTGGCCGTGCGCGAGTAGCCTGTCATGGCAGATGGCTGATGGATGATGGCAGAGCACGATCTGCCATCTGCATTCTGCCCTCTGCCATAACGGGCATCGGCTTGCGATTTCTGCTAAATTTGTTCGACCATCTCATCCATGCCGCGACACCGCTTTCTGACGTTTCTGCTGGTTTTTGGCTGCCTTGTCGGCCCGGCTATGACAGCCGCACCGCCGCAGGCTGACGCGGATATCGAGCGGACATTCACCGAAACGGTCAAGCCCTTCCTCAACAGCTACTGCACGAGCTGTCACAGTGGTGAGAAAGCGGCTGCGCAACTGGATTTGCGTCAGTACTCGTCAGCCGAATCCGTCGTGCAGGATTTTCAGCGATGGGATCGCCTGCGCGAGAAACTCGCGGCCCGGCAGATGCCGCCGAAACAGGCGAAAGCACACCCCGACGAGCTGACACGGCAGCAGGTGATCAACTGGATCGACGCGACGTGGAAGAGCGAGGCACGCCGGAATGACGGGGATCCGGGCGTCGTGCTCGCGCGCCGTCTCAGCAACGCCGAATACAACTACACCATCCACGATCTGACGGGCGTCGATATTCGTCCGGCGAAGGAGTTCCCGGTCGATCCGGCCAATCCCGCGGGCTTCGACAATTCCGGCGAGTCGTTGACGATGTCTCCGGCTCTGCTCACGAAATACCTGCAAGCTGCGCGGAAAGTCGCCGATCACATGTATCTCACAGTAGACGGGTTCGAGTTCGCGCCGCACCCGATGCTCGTCGAGACGGATCGCGAGAAGTACTGCATCCAGCAGATTGTCGACTTCTACGACCGCCAGCCAACCGATTACGCCGAGTATTTCCGTGCGGCGTGGCTCTTCAAGCATCGGGCGGTGTTCGGCAAATCACGGGCGACGCTCGCTGCCATCGCGGCCGAAAACAAGGTGAGCACCAGATATCTCACCACCATCTGGGACGCTCTCGAGAAGAGGGAAGACGTCGGCCCGCTCGCCCAGCTCCAGGCCATGTGGCGGGCGCTGCCCGTTCCAAGGGCGAATCAAGCCGAACTCGCGCGCGAAGGCTCGGTCGGGATGCGCGACTTCGTCGTGAGAATGCGCAAGGACACGTCGCTGAAATTCGCGAGCCCGGTGGTGAAGGGGTTGAGTGTGGCCACTCAGCCACTCATGAACTGGAAGAACCGGATGTATGCGACGCACCGTCGCGATTTCGAGCGGGCCGCGCTGCGCGTGGCCGGAGAACCGCCGCCCGTTCCCGTGGAGATGCCCGACGCCAAGCGAGGGCTCATCGGCGGTGGGCTGAACGGCGAGGACCTGAATGCGCTTCGCGCGCTTGCGGAACAGTATCAATCGCGCATCAAGAACCCGGACCTCGAGGTACCTGCGGGGCAGCGCGCGCAATATGAGGCGGCATTTGCCAGGTTCAGTGCCATCTTCCCCGACACGTTTTACGTTCGCGAGCGTGGACGTTTTTATCCAGACGACACGGAAGACAAGGGACGCCTGCTCAGCGCCGGCTTCCACAACGTGATGGGATATTTCCGTGACGACGCGCCGCTCAGCGAGCTGCTGCTCGACGAACGCGGACAGAAAGAGCTCGAAGCGCTCTGGGAAGAGTTCGAGTTGGTGGCCGATTTCACGGCCCGGACGTACACGGAGTTCTTTTTCAACCAGAGCGGCGAAGTTCTGGGCAACGGCCGCGAGTCTGGCAGCCATCGTCCAGAGGACAAGGCCATTACCGAGGAATCGGTCATTCTGGATTTCAAGAAGACCTACCTGGCGAAAGCCGCAGCCGACGACAGAAACAACCCGGTTGCATTTGAGGCCATTGCCGATCACTTCGATCGCGTAAACGCAACAATTCGCGGCATCGAACGCAAGCGGCTGGAGGCCGAGCCGAGCCATCTGAGTGCCTTGCTGGCATTTGCCGCGCGCGCCTACCGCAGGCCGCTCACACAGCCCGAGCGCGACGACCTGCTGGCGTTCTACCGCTCGCTTCGCGAGAAAGGCAGTCTTTCGCACGAAGAGGCGATGCGCGACCTCATCGTCAACGTGCTCATGTCGCCGCATTTCTCATATCGCGTCAATGCCGGCACCCGGGCTCCCAACGTTCAACGCAGCACGGTGCCATCGACACCGCTGTCCGACTTCGCTCTTGCCAGCAGGCTGAGCTACTTCCTCTGGTCGTCAATGCCGGACGAATCGCTGACGGCACACGCGACGGCCGGCGATCTGAGGAAAGAGGCGGTGCTCGCGGCGCAGCTCCGCCGGATGTTGAGAGACGAGCGCGTCAGCAGGCTGGCCACGGAATTCGGAGGCAACTGGCTCGATTTCCGTCGTTTCGACGAGCACAACGCGGTCGATCGCGAGCGCTTCCCCGTGTTCAGCAACGAACTGCGCGAAGCGATGTTCCAGGAACCGATTCGGTTCATCACCGACGTGATGCGCAACGATCGGTCGGTGCTGGACATGCTTTACGGCAATCACACGTTCGCCAATCCCGCTCTGGCCAGGCACTACGGGATGCCGGCGGTGAACGGTGGCCCGGATGATTGGGTTCGCATAGAGAACGCGCGCGAGTACGAGCGCGGCGGTCTGCTGCCGATGGCGGCGTTCCTCACGCAGAATTCGCCCGGGCTTCGGACCAGCCCTGTGAAGCGCGGATATTGGGTTGCGCGGCGCGTGCTTGGCGAGACCATTCCCCCGCCGCCACCGACAGTGCCCGAACTGCCAAAAGACGAGGCGCAGATGGACAGACCGCTGCGTGAGGTGCTGGCCAGGCATCGTGAGAACGCCGCCTGCTCTGGCTGTCACGCGCGGTTCGACAGCTTCGGGCTGACATTTGAGGGCTACGGTCCAGTCGGCGAAACTCGAGCGAAGGACCTCGCGGGACGGCCGGTCGATGCCAACGCGACGTTCCCCGGGGGCAGCCAGGGAAGCGGCATCGCAGGCCTGCAGCGATATATCCGGGCCAATCGCGAAAAGGACTTTCTGGATAATCTCTGCCGTAAAATGCTCGTATACGCCCTTGGGCGGTCGCTCGTCCTCTCGGACGAACCGCTTATTCAGCGGATGAACGCGAAGCTGGCGGCTGGCGGCTATCGATTCAGCTCCATGTTCGAAACGATCGTCACCAGCCCGCAGTTCATGCGGAAGCGAACGTAAACAGGAAAGGCGGCTAGCGCGATGAAGTTGACCCGTCGAACGGTGCTCCGCGGAGCGGGAGTCACCATGGCGTTGCCATGGCTCGAATCCTTGTCTGCGTTCGCCGCCACGCCGTCCGGCTCGGCCTTCCCGAAACGCTTCGCGGTGCTCTTCATGGGGAACGGCATCAACGAGAATCACTGGGGCGCGACCGGATCTGGCGACGACATGAAGCTCAGCCTCAGCTTGTCGCCACTCGAGCCGTTGAAGAAGAAGATCAACGTCATCAACGGGCTCTTCAACAAGCACTCGACCGGTCAGGGCATTCATCCGGCTCAAACCGGAAGCCTTCTCTCCGGGGCCCCCATTCAAAGAGGGCCGGTCATCCACGCCGGGATTACCGTCGATCAGATGATCGCGAATCACGTCGGCCACGAGACGCTGCAGCCCAGCATCGTGCTGGCGTGCGAGCAGCCGATGACCGGCTACCACGAGACGAACTTCTCGATGGCTTACAGCTCGCATATCTCGTGGCAGAACGCCGACTCACCCGTTCCTAACGAGGTGTATCCCGCTCTGGCGTTCGATACGCTGTTCGAGAATCGCGGCAGCGTCCGCAATTTGAGCATCCTGGATCGCGTCAGGGAAAGCGCCGCGACGCTGAGTCGTCAGATCAGCTCGACCGATCAACACAAGCTCGACGAGTTCATGACGAGCGTGCGCGAAGTCGAAAAGCGTGTTGACGGAATGAGGAAGAATCAGGAAAAAGCCGAAGACCTCGCAAAGCTCAAAAACCGCCCCGTGTTTACGATGGAGCGGCCGGAGAATGGTTTGCCGGAAGATTTCCGCGAGCACACGCGGCTGATGTGCGACGTCATCGCGCTCGCGTTTCAGACGGACAAGACCCGCGTGGCCTCGCTGCTGCTCGCCCGCGATCTCTCAGCGCTCTATTACCCGTTCCTCGACGTGCGGAACGGGCATCATGCGGCGTCTCACGACAACCTGTCGGACGGCTACGAACGCATCTCGCGCTTCCACCTGAGCCAACTCGCGTATCTGGCCACGAAGCTGGACTCGATGCCTGAAGGCGACGGCACGGTGCTCGACAACTCGTGCCTGATGTTCCTGTCGAACTTGTGGAATGGCAGCAAGCACATCAGTACCAGCTGCCGGTCGTACTCGCCGGCGGCCTCGGCGGAACGCTCGAAACCGGACGCTCGCTCGACTATCTGGACGGGGGCGACGAGAATCGCAAGATGTGCAGCCTGTTCCTCGGCATCACGGACCGGATGGGCATCAAGCTGGATCGCTTCGGCGATGCAAACACAAGGCTGATCGGCTTGTAACTAGGGATCTAGAGATCTAGAGATCTGGCAGACTACCGCCGTGTAGTGAACTGCTCGAGCCGAGGCAGCACCTGCTCTACCTTGACGAGCTCGTCTTCGTGCGTTAGCCCGGGGACGACGACGAGCGTGACAGCTGTTCCCGTAAGGCTGCCTTCGTACATGCGCACGCTTTCCATAGCCGCGTCATTGGCAGACCCGACGAGCCAGAGCGAGCGGCAACGAAGGTCCTTCGGTTCAACCGGCGGCCACTCGAGCATTGCACTAAGCCACGCGATGTTGAGTGGCACAGTCCCGCGCTGCCAGTCCGCCCGATCTGCCTCAGGAAGCGTGTTTGGGTCAAAATTGCCGGCGCGCTCGGCCTGTAATACAGGGACCCATTTGGTGCGGAGGTCCAGAATCAACTGGCGAAACGCTCCTGAGGCCCCCGCTCCGAAAGGAATGCCGATAATGACCATCGCGTCAACCCGATCCGACCGAGCGGCGAGGTACCTCCCGACATTTCCTCCGTATGAAAATCCCCAAATCATGAAGCGGCGTGCGCCCACTGCGTCGGCGACCGCGAGGAGGTCCTCGCACAGGCGATCAATCGAATAGGCCTCGGCGCTGGTCGCCTTGTCACTCTCGCCGTTGCCGCGCAGATCGACGGCTACGACCGTGAAACGCGCACGCAGCCGGTCAACGTAACCCAAGTCGTGCCACACGCGACGGCTTTGAAAGCCACCGTGGAGCAGCATGAGCACCGGCCCCGTACCGGTGACGTCATACGCGATACGTGTTCGATCTGGCGAAATCGCACATGCAGTCTTCATCGTTCGCGGGCGCCTAAGAATCCATGGCGCCCTAGATCACAAGATCAATAGATCCCTAGATCAATAGATCCCGCGGTAGTAACTCTCCAAACACCTGTCCATGACCCAGGACGCGCGCGCGCCGGACTCGGCGGGCGATTCGCATCTTCCCTGTCCCCGAAGCTCGTCGACAATCGTCTGAACGAGCGGCTGATGGACGTGCGGCGGGTTGCGAAAGCGATATCGGTTCTGCTGTCCGCCCCGAGTCACGATGACATCTTCGTCGCCCAGCACCGCCGTGGCGATCTCTCCCTGTGAGCCGGTGAACACGATCGACTCGGCTTTTGCCGGCGCATTGAAATTCCAGACGCCGGTGCCCACGACGGAGTCCCCGATCTGGAAGGCGGCAGCGGTGACGTCCTCCACCTCATAGGCGCGACCGGAATTGACCGCAAATCCGTGAGCCGCCCCGATCGGGCCCGCTGCAAAGTCGATGATGTCGAAAATGTGCGACGCCAGATCGAGAAACAGCCCTGCGCCCGCAACGTCGCGATTGAGGCGCCAGGCTGTGGCCGCTTCGCCCGTCGCCAGCGGCTCGCACACGCTGACGTGAATCGACGTCAGCCCGCCAATGGCGCGCTCACGCAACAGCTCTCGCACTTTGAGAAATCTCGGCAACGCACGACGGTAGTAGGCAACCCAGAGAGGTACCTGACGGGTGCGGAAGGCCTCGATCATCTGCAGGCATTCGCCGTGATTCATCGCCATCGGCTTCTCGACCAGACAAGGCTTGCCGGCGGCAGCGGTCTTCAGGGCGAGTTCGCAATGGCTCGAGGGCGGTGTCGCGACGTACACGACATCGACCTCGGGGTCGTCGATGAGCTCATCCGCAGACGTATAGACACGAGCGACGTTATGACGGCGGGCGTAATCCTCTGCCTTCTCGCGATCGCGGCGCATGACCGCAACGAGCGCCGACCCATTTGCCTTCTGAAGCGCGGGACCGCTCTTCACTTCAGCGACTCCGCCGCAGCCGATCATGCCCCAGCGAACGGTATCCATCGGTGGTTGGTGGTTAGTGGTTAGTGGTGAGGCGCAAGCGGCGAAAAACGAAGACCAGGGCGACCGCGCCAACCACCGGCCAGTATAAATATCCGGGCCACCGAGGGCTGACGCTGTAATCGATCCGGGCCTCGCGCTGCTTGGCATCGCGAGTCTGAGCGACGACGGTGATGCCGCCGTCGCTCGGGATGAGCGCGTTGACGAGGTAGACGCTGGACGCTTCGTGGTGATTGTTGTTCTGGAAATGCAGCTGACGCCGACGCCTCCAGAGGCCGGCCTGCTCGACGTCGCCGACGGCGCGCAGCTGAATCGTGCCCATGCCGTGCCGCATCTCGTCTGTTGAGGGCGACTCGACATGGGCGAGCGTCAGTCGGACCGGGCGATCGTCGAGCTCCACCACGACCTTCGAGAGCACAGCCTGCCCGTACGATTGCGCCTCGAGCGGTGTGATGGTGCGATCGCCGTCGCGATCAATCAACGCGATGATGCTGTCGGCCACGCTCGCCCCCGGCGTCAGGTCCACTTCCAGCGTCACCTGAGTGCGCCCGAGCGACAAGCGCGCGGCCTGAAGGTACTCGTCGAGGCGATGGGCGGACGGCGACTCCGAGAGCGCGAGCAGGACGCCTGCCCACGCGATAAACGCGCTTCTCACCGCCGCGTCACCCTGGCCGCGTAGTCGTTCGTGGGATCGCGATAAATCGTGTGGATGTGATTGGTGTTGTTCTCCGCCTGGCCCTGCGGTGCGTACTCGATGAACACCGCAGGCCCGTGAATCCTGAAATACGCCCCACGGCCGTTGGCCGTCGGTCCGGCCCACGCAAAGTAGGTGTCGGCAAGACCCGATTGAATCTCCTTCATCTTTGCCGTCGCCGCCTCGTCGCCAAGAATGCCGACCCACTCACGCACGAGCTCCACGAGCATCGTCCGCTGTGGGGGCGTGAACGTCGAAGCGCGCACACCTTCGGGCGCGATCATTTTGCCGTCCGTGCCGGGACCGAGCACGAGGTTGCGGACCTCGACACCCAGGATGGCCTGTTTCTGCTGTTCGGCATTGAGCGCGTTGATGAGGGCGAATGCCTTGTCGTTCTCGTCGCCCAGCGGACGGATCGTCCGGCTGTCCACGGTGTAGCTGGCTGGCTGCGTTCCGGTATGCGTTGGCGTGAGCACGTTCTCACGCCCCGCAAGGGTCACGTTGATGGCAAGATGATGCCCGCCGAACTGAAGCATCCACATGTCGGTCGTCGACGGCTTGCCGAGGATGCTCACGTAATATTCCCCGCGACCGAAGCGGACAGGCGCGCCAGGCTTCCTGGTTGGCGCGCTTTCCGTTTCGAGCGCTTGATCGGCGTCGACAATCGCCATCGCCTTCTCATATCCCTCGCGGCTGAGGGTCGCCGCAACCAGCGCGAGAGCGGCTTTTTCCTGTGCCGGCGTCATAGCGCCGAGCTTGAGACCGTTCCGCTCGGTCGCTCCGACCTGCATCGTGATGCCCGAAGGCAGGTTCGACCACACGGTCCGGGTCTTTTCATTCAGCGCGATATTGGCTTTTTGGCGCTGCGCCTGATCGAGCGTGGCCAGAAACGCCTCGGCGGCCGCCACTGCCCGCGAGGTCGCGTCCGCGGCCGGCGCCGTCCGTTGGAACGTCGACACGCCGACCGTGCCACACGCCAGCAGCACCGCGAGGATGACTCGGGAAACTCGATCTGACATGGCTGACTCCTCTCGTCGCGAAAGCGGAGGAGTCAGTATAGGGTCGTTAGAAGCTCAGCACCAGAGCGGCCGACGTGATCGTGTCCGTCTGCTCGAATCCAGGCACCGGCTCGTCGACAAACCGGACGACGTTCGAGAGCTTGAGCGAGAGGGGCGCCGCGACCTTCGCGGTGAGCGCGACCGCCTGATACATCCGCCACGTGCCTTTGTCAGACAAATCGAACGAGAACAGCAGATCGTCCGTAATGTCGCTGGTCTCGGACAGCTTCAGTTTGTAGCGCGCGCCGGTGCCCGCTGTCGCCGTCGATAACGCGTCGGCGGCTGTGCGCTGCTCGTTGAGATATCCGAGGCCTGCGTCGGCGGACAGCGTCTGCCTGGCCGTTTCCAGCAACAGGTACGACAACCCGCCCTCGGTGCTGTTGCGGTGCTCGATGCCCGAAAACAGGTCGCGCAGGTATGAATGCTGGCCGAACGCCTGAATCCGTGGCGTCAGCACTCGAGCCAGGCGGCCGCGCGCCGCAAACGACTTGGCCCTCAAAACATCATCCGCTTCATTCCGGACGAACGCGGCTTTCCCCTCGACGACCCACTGGGGCGGCCTGAAGATGACCTCACCGGAAGTGCCAATAGTTTGTGAGGAGGCATTGCCGGTTGTGGTCACGAGCGCGAACTCCGCCTTACCCTCTCGAGGCTTCGGAGGTGGTGGCGGTTGCTGAGCGAAGGCCAGGTGGGAGAAGAAGTTGGAGGAAAGAAACAATGTGAGGAAGGCAACCGCGACAATTCGTGGGCGTGTGCTCATGCGCGCTGCGGAGTGCAATGCGTATGCCCGACGAGGGCACACGTAGTTTTGTGTTGTCGTCAGGGCAGATGGCAGATGGCGGATGGCAGAGCCGACAGAAACCGCTCTACCCGCGCAATCTCCGCATCGAGCTCGCGGGAAAAATCACGCTCGCGCGGCCGCCCGTCGACAAACCCGACGTTCACGTCGAGCCTCGCATCCGCCTTCGCTCGGCTCGCACATGACGAGCTTCGGCGCGACAAGCCCGTCGCATCTGTCGCACCTGTCGCACCTAGCGCCCCTAGCGCACCTACCGCACCTACCGCACCCACCGCACCCGTCGCACCCACCGCACCCGTCGCACCCACCGCACCCAACGCACCCAACGCACCCAACGCACCTATGTTGGCCCATCCAGCAAACCGATCGCGCCACAACATGGGCATCGCGTAGTAGCCGCGGACGCGCTTCTTGACGGGTGTGTAGGCCTCAAAGCGGTACTGCCATCCCCACAAGTGCTCGAATCTGTTGCGGTCCCAGACGACCGGATCGAAGGGCGCGAGCAACCGAACCGTGCGCGGCACCTCGCTGTCGATTGCCGTCCCGGCCGGCCAGACGTAGCTGACCCCGTCGATCGTCCCCTTTTCGAGCTCTCCCGATTTCAACAACTCCCCAACCAGGCTACGTGGGTTGCCGAGGCCGCGATAACGAGTGACGAGGGCTTGCAGGCTCTTCAGCGGAGAGGGCGCGAAGATCGCGGCGTTGGTCATGACGAGCGCTTTCAGCCGTTCGGACGGCGACGCGCTTTCAATCGGCCGTTCGACCGGCTTGTAAATGCGGATTCCCCGTTCGCGGCGTACGATGCGCACGAGACCACGGTAGTGGAGATCCTCCAGCGCCTGCGTCGTCGCCTTCGAATAGCCGCCCCACGCGTTAACGACCCGCTTCCGACCGAGGTGCGCTTCGAGCGCCGCCGGATGGACTTCTCCCGATGCGCGGACAACGTCGAGCACCTTCTGCTCGAACACCCGCATACGGGGGTGCGAACGTGGATGGAGCAGATTCCACACGCGACGCGAGACAAACCCGTACGCATAGAGATAGTCCTCCTCGATGTCGAGCGAGGCGTACTGGCGCTCGAGGTCACCGGCGCGATATCCGGGGACTCTGTGGCGCAGAATCAGATCCTGCGCGCGCGCCGGCGAGCGAATGGGATCGGCCTGGACAAAGCCAAGACGATCGATGGCGCCCTGCAATGTGTGCGATTCGAACAGAGACTGATTGATCGCGTGCCGCCTCGCGGCAGTCACGGAAAGATGGGGTTCCATCAGAGAGTGATGCGATTACGACTACGACGCAGAGCCGCAAAGGCGCAGGGGACTCTTGAGCTCCTGTTTCGGATTCTCCGCGGCTCTGCGTCGTACGCTAATCGCGCAGCGGCCATAGGTACTCGGTGTTGATGTGCTCGCCTCGATCGTAGCGCGCGCGATCTTTGGGATCATAGATCCGCACGGATCGATCGATCTCGTTACTTCGGTGGCCAGTCGAGCTTACCGATGTCGCTGTGGCTGCCAAACCGATCGCGGAACGGCTGCTCTTCCCACGATTCCAGCAGGATGTAAGGAGGGCGGCCGCGCTCGTCGAGCCATGCGAGGCCGCGATCGAGCCACGAAGCGTCGAGTCCGGCCCACGTAAGCGCTTCTCGTCTTCCATGAAAGCGCACCGCGCCGCTGTCCCAGACCGAAAGCACGACGGCGTTTGCCGGAAGTCGATCGCGAACGACAATGCCCGCGCTTCGATATCGTTGCTCCAGATGCCGGAGGTTGAACGCGAGCCTGTCTTCGGCCGTGCGCACGCAGAAAATGGCGAGGCCTGCGACGATGGCCGTCACAATGACAGCCCGCCCGGCGGCTGGCGCGTGCTGAAGCAGCGTCACCGTCACAGCACAAGCCAGAACGAGCATCAGGGCGATCGCCGGCAGGAGGAAGCGCAAATACGACCACTCGTTAAACGGGGTATAGATGAAATAGACGATGCACGTCGACAGAATCAAGCCGATCGCGAGCCACGCATCTGCGCGCTTTTCGCGTGGCACGACAAACGGCGCCGCAAACGCGAGCAATGGAAACGGTGTGTGGGTTTCGAGTAGCCATGAAAGATACCGCGGTGCATTGACGTTCGAGGCTTCGAATCCAAAGAGATGCCCCAGCTGGCCGTAACCGGTACTCAGAGCGCCCCCATACAAGCCATGGTTCAACCAGAGAACCAGCAACCCAAAAGGAAATGCCGCGACCCCAAATCGTGTGACAGCTCTAATCCCTAATCCCGAATCTCTAATCCCGGCGAACAATGTCGCAACCAGCGCGAGCGGGAGCAAGTTCGGGCGGACAAGTAACGCCAAACCGCAGGAGACCCCAGCGAGCGCCCACTTTCTGACGAGAAGTGCCACGAACGATGCCATCCACAACGAGGCCGTCGTGACGTCGTTCATCGGTTGAACCACCTGATAGAGCATCGGCGGGCTCACCGCGATGAGCACGGCAGCCATCACGCCGGCGAGCGGGCCGGCCAGATGGCGTGCGGCCAGGAAGGTGAACGACACCAGCAACGCACCCGCAACTGGTGTGAGGAGGAAGACAGCGTCCGAACCACCGAGGGCGACGAGCGGTGCAAGTAGCAGCGAAAACCCGGGCGCACAGACCGGCGCCGAGGCAGACGCTCGCCTCTCCGATGGAACGAATCCGCCCGGCGTAAAGGTTTTCGGCGCCTCGGGCCATGGCGCCTCGGCGACGAGCTCGCTCGAAGGCTGCAGCTTTCGGGCCGCAAACGCGTCGGCCATCAAGGCATAGCACGACGAGTCGGACCCGCCTGCGGCGTACGTGCCGAAGTGAAATCCGACGGCGGCGACGGCTATGGCGGACAACGCCGCGGTCAAGACAGGAAGCCGATGCATACGGTTCTGGGTGCTGGGTGCTAGGTTCCGGTTCTGGATTCCGGGTTCTCGGTTCGGAGTCTGGGACATGCGAACCAAGAACCCAGAACCGGAACCTAGAACCCAGCACCCAGAACCTAAAACCGCTGAATTCTGTACTTCAGAAGCACCGCGATCGCATGGAACCCGTCGCGCCAACCGATTTTCTTCCCGCTCGCACGGCTGCGCGGGTCGAACGTCACCGGCCGTTCGACGATGCGGCGGCGCTGGCGCAGCAGCTTGGCCGTGATCTCGGGCTCGATGTCGAAGCGGTTCGATTCGAGGTGCAGACTGCGTGCGACGGGCGCCGCCATGATCTTGTAGCAGGTTTCCATATCGGTAAGACGCCCACCGTAGAGTACGTTTGTCAGCCAGGTCAGGCTTCGGTTGGCGGCAATCGAAAGCCACGGACCGGAAGGACGGCCACTCAAGAAACGGGAGCCGTACACGACCTCCGCTTCGCCATTCAGAATCGGCTGCACGAGGCTGCCGATCTGCACCGGATCGAGCTCGAGGTCGGCATCCTGAATCGCGATAATCGTGCCGCGCGCGTGCCCGAGGCCGATGCGGATTGCGCTTCCCTTTCCGCCGTTCGCCGGGGCATGCACAATCGAGAGTACGCCATCCACGGGCGTCACACCGTCGAGCACCTCCTGAGTGCCGTCGGTCGAGCCATCATTTACGACGATGATTTCGCGGCGCGCCGGCAGCGGAATCTGAAGCAGACGGTCGATGACCTGGCAAACAGTGCGGGCTTCGTTGAAAACAGGAACGATGATGCTGATGAGCGCACCTGAAGCCTGCATTGGTAGATCGGTAGATGGGCAGATTGGCAGAATGTTGGTGGATTGAAGATTGTTGATGGGCAGATTCGTGCTGCGAGCAATCGCGCAATCGTCATTCTTCAATCGAACAACATTCTCCCAATCTTCCAATCTGCCAATCCTCCAATGGTCATTCACTCAACGCCTGCGCTGCGGAGTGGACGCGGGCGTGTACTCAACTGTGACGTCGCTGATGATGGCGATCGGACGGCCCCCTGCCGAGTAGTTCGCTGGCTGGCCGTCCGCGCGCACGACGGTCAGCTTCTCTCCCAGAATCGTCACCTCTGTGAGCTCTGACGGAATCTCGAGTGAGATCGCTTCGCTGCCGACAGGCGCCACGGCTTTCACGCCGCCAGGCCCGGCCCCACCACTGATGCGCTCGACGAGATCGGCGGCCGTGCGGAACTCGGTCGCAACCGCCGCGCGCGTCAGCAGCGTGTTGTCGAGCGTCAGCACGCCGATGCCTGCCGTGTAGGACGCGAATCCTCGCTTCAACCGTACCTCTTCTTCCGAATACGTATGCCGGTTGTGGAGGTTGAATTTCAGCAGCAACGGGCCGCGATGCGCCGGCAGTTTGATCAGGATGCCTTCCTTCGGATCCCGTCCCGTCAGCACGTCGCAATATTCACGCTTGGTCTTGACGCCGCTGCCGAGTGGCGACGGACACGTCATTTCAGCGGGCGCCACCGTCGGCTTTCGGGCAGGCACAGCCGGTTTTCGCGTCGTCGGTTTCGTCTGCGCCGGTTTGGTCTGCGCGTTGACAGGTATTGGACTGGCGCTGGAGAGGATACTCACCACAGAGACCACGGAGATCGCAGAGAAAACGAACCTTCTCTGTGATCTCTCTGAGCTCTGTGGTGAATATCTATTCATCGAAACACGCCGTCATGGGTTCGGGCGACATCCGAGTCGTCGTCCGAAGTTTGATGAGCTCGAGAAACTCCATGCGCGTGCGCGCGTTGTCGCGGAACGCGCCGAGCATCGAGCTGGTCACACAGTACCGAGTTCTGCTTTTCCACACCGCGCATCGACATGCACAGATGCGTCGCGTCCATCACGACGGCCACACCGAGCGGGTTGATCTTCTCGCGAATGGTCTCGGCAATCTGGCTCGTCAGCCGCTCCTGGATTTGCAGGCGGCGGCTGAACATGTCGACCAGCCTCGGAATCTTGCTCAGGCCGATGACCTTCGTGCGCGGAATATAAGCGACGTGGCATTTGCCGAAGAACGGCAACAGGTGATGCTCGCAAAGACTGTAGAAGTCGATGTCCTTGACGATCACCATCTCGCTGTAATCGACGGTGAACAGGGCGTCGTTGAGCACTTCGTCGACGTCCATGTTGTAGCCACTCGTGAGGAACCTGAGGGCCTTGTCTACGCGCTTGGGGGTGTCGAGAAGCCCCTCCCGGCTCGGGTCTTCTCCGAGCTCGGCGAGGAGCTGCCTGATGAGCTCCTGCATTGCCCAGAATTGTACAGGCTTGCCGCCGAGTCTACAAAGGATGGGACGGTTCTGGGTGCTGGGTGCTGGGTGCTGGGTTCTTGTTCACGTAGGTTCTGGGTTCTAGAACGTCGAACCCAGAACCCGGAACGAGAACCCAGCACCCAGAACCCAGAACCCCGAACCGAGGGTTCCTAGAACCTGAGACCGACTGAGAATCGGAAGATTCGTGGCGAGGTGTAGCCGAACGTATTCTGCGGCTCGCCGAATCCTCTCACCTTCTGCCAGTGCACGTTCTCTATGGGCGCGGTCGTATAGGGGTTGAACGGCGCGACGAGCTGCACGCCCTGCTGGATTGTGGAGAGGTCGACGATGCCGCCGTTTCGAAACACGTTCTCACCGCACCCGCATGCTTGGAACTGATTGAACGCGTTCAGGAGCTCACCATGGAAGAAGAGCTCGGGACGGACCGCGCTGGATGCGCCGAAACGATAGCCGTAGTTGACGCTCAAATCTGTCCGATACGTCGCTTCCGTGCGAAACGGACTGCGCCCGAGAGGGAAATACTCGACGGCCGGCAGAGGCGTCGCGTAGCCGGGGTTCGGCAACGTGCCTGCCGTCGGAACGATGATCATCGCTGTATACGGCACTCCCGTGGCAAACTGCTGCAGCAGCCCGAAGGTGAGTGCCCCGGCGTTGACCGAGAGGGGCGCGTTATAGGTGGCCCACATCCGCGCGCGATGACGTTGATCGATCGCAAGGTCGCCTTCCGGATAGTTCCACGACGGCACGCGGTATTCCGGATAGTTGTTCGCTTGTGCCCCACTCGGTCCTCCGCCAGCGGTCTCGCCCTCGAGGGTGCCGTGCGCGTGCGAGAGCGTATAGTTGCCTCCCACCGACACCTGACGCCCGAAGTCGTATGTCGCTTGCGTCGTCAACCCGATGTACTGGCGGTCGGTCCGATCGGAATTTTCGACCACGTTCCTGTCGAACGTGCTCCCATTGCTCGTCACGGTGCCGGTCGCGCGATCGGTGCGCAGGCTGTAGAAGTTCCTGAAGTCGCGATACACCACATCCGCGCGCACGGTGCCCCGTTGGCCGAGCATCCGGCTGACGCCGCCTGAATACTCAATCGCGTAGGGCGATGTCAGGGGATCGTCGAGTGTCATGCTGACGCCGGGAACGGTCGCAAGCTGTGTCGGCCGCCCATCACCGCCAAGCTCGTCGTGCCACGCGAAGACCTGCCTGATGGCGGTTTCGGTCGCTGTCAGCGATCCGGTTGGTGTGGCATCGGTGACGTTCGCATTGATCGGCGCGCCCGAGTAAACCCACCGAAACGTCGCCGCATTCCCGGCCTTCGCCGTCGACGCGGCGAGGTTGCTCGTCAGCGCCATCGTGTAGCGGGCGAAGCTGCCGCTCAGTGCCCACCTGCCGCCGCCGTTGGGGTCCCAGATGGCCGACACACGCGGGCTCAGTGAAACCGCGTTGCCGACCGTCTTCCCATCTCCATCTGTCGCATCATTCTTGTCGAGGCGTAGACCCACATTCAGCGTCACGTTCTGATTCAGGCGCCAGCTGTCGTTGGCAAACAGCGAGTGCACGCGCAGGTTGGAGCCCTGGCTCAGCGCAAACAGTGGATTGCGATCGAGCGTGGTCGAGCCCGGCAGGAAGACCGGAAAGATCTGATCGCCACGTACGATGGACGAGGTCCCGCGAATCCGGTAATCGCTGCCCGATGCGTGCGTGTTGGCGATGATGTTGTCGTTGAAATAATCGTAGCCGAACACCAAGTGGTGCGAGCCGGCACCATTGTCCGAGAGAAAATACGACCCCTTCAGAATGAAGTTTTCGTTGTTGCGCTGCTCGTCTCCGTCGCCGCAGGCCGATCCGGAGCAGAACGTCGGGCTCCAGTAACGCCAGTTCCGCGGCGTGTCGAGGACGAGCGTCCCGAAAATCCGGTCGGTCTTGTCGGCGCCGACGTTGGTGAGCGCAAACTTCCGCCGGGAGTACTGCGCTGACAGCGAGAAGTTCGGCGTCAACACGCCCGTATACTGCGTCGCGATCATGTGCTGCGGCTGTCCCTGCGGCGTCAGGCTCTTGAGATCGGCGACCTGTTGTCCCGTAAAGTTGAACAGCGTCTGGTTCAGCTGGAAGAACGACCCTTGCAAAGAATGTCCGGTTTTGGGCGTGTAGGTCAGCTTGCCCTCGTAACGCTGCTCTTCATTCCTTCGCTCGTACGCGATGTTCGTGCCGACGGTGGTTCGCTGCTCGACCTGTTTCTGCGAACGCATCGCGCCGAAGAACCACAGGCGATCCTGCGAGACCGGGCCGCCCACCGTCGCTTCGTAGGTCGGCACCGTCTTGTCGGCCTTGAGCTGCGATCGGGTCAAATTCGACGTGAGCAACTGAGTCGTCTGAAAGGGCGTGAGCGATCGCCAGCTGTCGTTGGCCAGCGTGGTGCGAAACGAGCCGCTGAACGTGTTGCCGCCCGATTTCGTCACAGCAGTCGCGACACCGCCTGAAAATCTCCCGTACTCGGCCGATACGCCTGCGCTCGCGACCGTAATTTCCTGAATCGCGTCTTCGATGTACGGCGTCATCGGCATCCCACGCAGGTTCTCGTTGATGACGGCGCCGTTCAGAATGTAGAGATTCTCGTAGGACTGCGATCCGTTGATCGTATAGGCCCCGCGAGGGCCGGTCGGATGCACTGCCGGCGCCATCAGCAGAACGGCATCAATCGTTCGGTTGGACGGGAGCGTTGCCATCAATTGCTGCTTGAAGTTGGCCGCAACCTGGGCGGTTTGCACAAACGGCTGCGTCTCTCCGACGACGTCGACCGACACGTTCAATCCCGCGGGCGACATCGTCGCGTCGAGTCTCGCGTTTTCGATGCCCGCAACGTTCAACGTACGCTCGACCGCCTGAAAACCACTGATCATGAACGAAACGGTGTACACACCAGGAGGAAGGAGCGCGACGTTGTAGTCACCGGTCGCTGATGTCACCGCGACACGCGATCCGGGCGCGCTGGGCGTCGTCACGTCCACCGTGACGCCCGGTAATGGCTGGCCGTCGCTCGAGAACACGCGACCGGAAATGTTGCCGGTGGGCGATTGGGCGAAGCCAGGTGAAGCCGCCACCAGCATCGCCGCCGCGAGCGCGAAGTACACCATTCGAAGCTTTGCCATACTTACGTTTTTATCGGATTTTGCGCCGTTCGCTGTAGAAGGACAACCCCTTAGTGAAGCGCAATTTGCGGCATTTGGCGTGTCAGTGAAAGTCCTACTTCGTGTTTTTGGATTTTGGCAACCGACAATTTGGATCTACATACAATTTGATCGGTATGCCACGCTAAATTGTTAGCAATTTGCTATATTGAAGGGTTGTTAGTCTTGGCATCTTTCTGGTTAGGGAGATCTGCCTGGATGTTAATTGTGATGTCCACGGCCATTTTTCAAGGAGAGGCTATGAATACGAGACGACGCACACAGGCAGCACCATTGCTGCTGTGCTTCTTGTTGTCGCTCGGCTTGCTCCTCGTACCTGCACCTGGCGTGCAGGCTCAGGAGCGAACCACGGGAACCGTGCAAGGTGCACTTACAGATGCAAGCGGAGGCGTCCTGCCAGGCGTCTCGGTCGTATTTACCAACCAGAGAAACCAACGGGTAACGACGGTGCAAACCGACGGTGCCGGCACGTACCGGGCGGAGTTGGAACCCGGAATGTATGCGGTCCGGTTCGAACTGAGTGGATTTGCACGCCAGGAGGTTTCCAACCTCGAAGTGCAGCTCGGACGCAGCTACGACGTCGACCAGCAGATGAAGGTCGGCAACCTGAGCGAAGCTGTGCAGGTGACGGCTGAAAACGCACCTCTCGTCGACACGCGCAGCACGATCATTGCGCACAACGTCACGGCGGAAGAAATCGATCGGCTCCCCAAGGGCCGGAGCTTCCAGTCCATCGCCTTGGCCGCGCCGTCGGTCAATTCCGGAGAAATCGAAGGCGGCTTCCAGGTGAACGGCGCGAGCGGCGCCGAAAACGCCTTCACTGTTGATGGCGTCGTCACCAACAGTCTCGTGAACGGCGCGTCGCGGCAGAACACCGTGTTCGAGTACATCCAGGAAGTGCAGGTCAAGACGACCGGGCTTCCGGCCGAAATCGGCGGAGCGCTCGGCGGTGTCATCAGCGCGGTGACGAAGTCGGGCGGCAACATCTTTACCGGTGAAACTCACTACTACTTCGACGGCAGCGTGCTGAGCGCCGGTCCTGTCAAACGACTCGTGCTCAGCCCGATCGACGACAGGACCGTCAGCTACGTGCAGGATGACAAGCAGCCGGATATCCGTCACGAGTTCGGAGGGTCCCTCGGCGGCCCCATCATGCGTGACAGGCTGTTCTTCTTCGGATCGTTCTCTCCCCGTGTGAACACCCGAACCAATGACTACAACTTCTCGTCGGGCACCGATCCCGGTGAGATCAAGCGAACGACCAAACTGGTTCAGGCGTTCGGTAAGGTCAGCGTCGGTAGCCGCCGGGTCAACGCGTATGTAACAGGGCTGGCGACCCCGACCTACGTCAAAGGAACCCTGCTGGCCTACAACGGCATCGGCCCCCAGATCGTATCCAGCTCGAAGGCCGCGGCCGCGCCAAACATCGAGCGTGGCTACGAGCAGATGCAGGTCAACACGACCGGTAACGTGGATTTGGTGGTCAGCAACAATGCGTACCTGACTCTGCGCGCCGGCTATTTCCACGATCGATACAGCGACACCGGTATTCCGACGACGACGAATTACACGTATCAAACCGCGTCGTCGAACTGTGCGCTGCTCATCCCGGGCTGCGTTGTGCCGGGTAACCTGGCCGGTCCTATCAACACGGTGAACACGCCGCGTGCGAAGATCACGGACTTCGACACGACGAAGCGCCGCACGTTCAACGCCGACTACAATCACACGTTTCAAGGCGGCGGCTGGCACACGCTGAAAGGCGGCTTCGGCTATCAGAGAACGATCAACGACGTACTGTCGCGCTATCCGGGCGGCTACGTCGATATCTTCTGGGGCTCGACTCTGGCATTGGCCGGACAGGCCAACGACAGAGGCGCGTATGGTTACTACTCGGTGAACGACAACGGCACCGTCGGCGTGGCCGGCGCGAACATCATTTCCCTGTACATTCAGGATCAGTGGCAGATCGCGGATCGACTCACGTTGAGCCTTGGCGTCCGTGCAGAGGACGAGAAGGTCCCGTCGTTCCGAACCGAGCTTCGGGAAAACGCGCTCGAGTTCGCCATGGCCGACAAGATCGCGCCACGCGTGGGCGTCAGCTTCGACGTCTTCGGAAATGGCCGCGCCAAACTGTATGGCAGCTGGGGCCGCTATTTCGACTGGACGAAGTACGAGCTGCCGCGCGGCTCGTTCGGCGGCGACATCTGGTGCATCAAGTACCGCGCCATTGACAACCCGAACGATCCGATTGCCGCGAACTATGCCAACGCGCCGGGCCGGGATCTTTGGAAGGGCACTGGCGGCTGCTTCGGCGAGAACGCCCGCGATCGTCGCGTGCCGAACTTCGACACGGTCGACCCCGCGATCAAGCCGATGTCGCAGGACAGCTTCAGCGCAGGGTTCGACTACGAAGTCAATTCGCGCACGGTGGCGACGGTCCACTACGTGCACAACAACCTCAACCGGACCATCGAAGACCTCGGCGCGCTTGTCGGCGGCAATGAGGTCTACCTGATTGCCAATCCCGGCGAGGGTCAGGCCGCGTTCACACCGACGTCGTTTGCTCCCTTGACGCCGACGTTCGCCACGCCCAAGCCGAAGCGTCAATATGACGCCGTCGAACTGGGGCTCAGCCGGCGGTTCGCGGACCGCTGGTTCGCGAGCGGCAACCTCACCATCAGCCGCCTCTACGGGAACTACGCGGGCATCTCGAGCTCGGATGAAATCCGTACGCCAACCCTTGGCGTGGGTGCAGCCACGGCGCAGCAGCAGGCGGCATCGACCTTCCGCCAGGGCGGCAACGTGAATCGTGCGTGGGACTCCGACGAACAGATGTACGACTCGCACGGCAATCTCGACACGCTCGGCCGCCTGGCAACCGATCGCCCGGTGGTCCTCAAGCTGTATGGCGCATACAACCTGACTCGCAACACACTGGTGGGCCTGAATTTCTACGGCGGCAGCGGCACTCCGATGACCACCTACGTGAACACGGTGCATCAGACGGAGCTCTTCGTGGAAGGGCGCGGCGACATGGGTCGCACCCCGTTCTACAGCAAGACCGACCTGCTTGTCTCGCATGAACTTCCGATGGCGGGCAACAAGCGTGTGCGGCTGGAGTTGAACGTGCTGAACCTCTTCAACCAGAAGACTACGCGGCATCTCTTCAACTTCCTGAACCGTGGCGGCGGCGTGGCGCGCCCCTCGTCCGCGATCGACCTGGCAACCGTCAACCTCGTCAACGGCTACGACTACAACGCGATGATACGGGCGACGCCCGACGGCGCGAACGCGTACGATCCGCGCTACAACATGGCGGACCTGTTCGAGCCGGGCACGCAGGGCCAGGTTTCGGTCAAGTTCCTTTTCTAGGTTCGTAGGTTCGTGAAGTTCGTGGGTTCGTAAGTTCGTTAGGTTCGTTGGTTCGTTCGACCAGGGGGGAGCGTCAAGCTCCCCCTTTTCTTTATTGGACGATCGCAAACATCAGCGACGCGCCGCTCTCGCCTCCTGCAGACGCTTTGTCCACTGCCACAGCCCCGCGGAAATATCCTCCGGCAGTCGATGACCGAGTTGACGCGCCAGCATCACGATTTGGCCTCGGTGGTGGCCTTCATGCGCGACGAAATATGTCAGGACGTGTGGGACGTCTAGAGGCAGATTGCGCCAGACGTAGGCCTTTGACGGAGGCACATGACCTCCCGCTGCGATGCCGAGCGCGAGGAGCGCCTCGATCCCCCTGCTACTGCGGCTCAGAGCGGCAAGCAATTCGCGTCGCGCAACCTTGCGGCGATCGACAGGGACTGGGATCGCGATCCCGTGTTCCTGGCCGAGCGTCTTGAGCCACATGCACCGGGCGTTGTGGAGATGCCCTGCGATCATACGGACCGCGCGCCGCGGTGCCCCTGGAACGGAGGCATCCCAAAGCGCGGCCGGCAAATGCTCAACGAGGTACGCGGTGACTCGACTGTTCGTCCGCCAGGAGGCCAGGAGGGTTGCGCTTAGCATCGCTGTGCTTCCATCTCGAAATCACGCTCAACAAAGCGTTTCGGTTGTCGTTTTTGCGCGCAACTAACTTCTTACATTCATGCACTTTGAGGGAGCATTTTTCTTCCACCGGTTTTTTGTACGACACCTTTTTGCTCCAAAACCAATGACAATCCGCGCAAATGGCTGAAGTCACGACCCTTTTTCTGTGCCGTTTCGCACTGCCGGTGTTGGCGTGGTTTTTGTATTAGAGGCTGGCAGGACGGGAGGCGAAACCATGATGACCACCACGGAAACAGGAACGCCGCAGCCAGTGAGGACTATCTCACAGCAGGTTGTCGTGGTCAGCAAACAGTCGCAACTGAACGGGTTACTCGAGACTGTGCTCGACGCCGGCCAGTACGACGTCGTGTTCGTCGAATCGACCGAACGGGCCTACAGCCACATCAGGCGGCTGTTACCGCATCTGATTATTGTCTGCCTGGATGTTGACGACCTGGACGGCTTCCAGGTGCTGTCGATGCTGAAGATCGATCCAGAAACCAGGAATATCCCCATCGTGACGTGCACGGTGACACAGGAAACCGAAGTGACGCGTGACGAATCGCTGGACATGCCAGACGATGTGTTCAACGAGCCGGCGACGTTGCAGCTGAACTAGCCGGACAACTGATGACTCGGGCTGGGGCGAGGAGCGTATAGCTTCCGCCCCTTTTTTATTGCCACTCTTAATCGTCAACGGCGAATCGACACACGTCCAGGTCTGTACAGGTCCCCAAAAGTCTGGTACCGTACCCGGCCGTGGCGGAGCTGCCCCCCGACGAAAAGCGCGACCGGGAACGGGTCGAAATTCTCGGCGAATTGCGCGGCGAGATCATGGTCTTCCAGCCGCTTTCGATCAAGGAGATCAGCCAGGGTGGGTGCCTCGTCGAAACGGTCTTTCCGCTTCACATCAATTCCCTGCACGACATCAGGCTGACACTCGGCGAACGTTCTGTCGTGTTGAAAGGCCGAGTGGCTCACTGCCGCATCAGCGACGTCGACCAGGAAATCGTGACCTACCGGTCGGGTCTCGAATTCATCGAGCCGTCCGATCGGATCCATGAAGCCATCGTCGAATTCATTCAGGCGATAAAGGCGGGACGGCGGATGGTGTAGGCTGCGGCCACCAGCCTATCTGTGTTTTAAGTGCTCGATGTAATCGCCTGATGTAATGCGCGGCGCTCGGCCGAGCGGTGCGTTGTAGAAATACACCCAGACATCTTCAGTGCGGCCGTCATCGAGTGTGGCCGGCACGCGCACGCGGTTGTACAGGCTACGCTCCGGCTCAGCAGGCCGGTGCCCTTCGATGCGATCGAGCGCTGCCAGGACTTTCGGCGGGTCGGTAATCTCGAACACTTCACCCCACACGCGCGCATCGCTTGCAGGCACCGCCGCGGGGTAAATACCCAAATCGAAAAGTTTGCCGTTAATCCAGCCGCGACCCGCAAATTTCAACAAAGAATCGATCCCGGCGCGCGTTGTGCGGTTGAACCCGGTCCGAAGCGTGCCGTAGAAAAACACCTGTTCTGGCATTTGGGCGGTACTGGAAACCAGAATCTAAAAAACTGGCTTCTAGATTCCAGATTCTGGATTCTGGATCTTAGATCACTTTCCCGGTTCAGCGTCCGGGCCGCCGCGGCGGCGAAGGGCGAGCATGCGCAGCGTGTCGGGCGCCACGGCAAAGGACATCTGTACGGTCTTGTCGGTTCCGGAGAGCTCGATCGATTTCAGCGCGCTCTCGAAGGCAGGCTGACCACTGCCCTGGAGACGCGCGAGCGAGACGAAACCACGCACGACGTCGCGCAGCTGATCGGCGGCAGCCTTGTCGCCGGTCTCCGCGCGAATCGTCGCCTTCATGCCGCCATTCACGTTCGCCTTGACCGACATGAGCCGCACCGGCGGGACCTGGCCGGCGACCTCGCTCGGCAGCCGCATCCGGCGGCGCACGGCGTCGAATTGCCCGACGACCCATGCCGTGCTGCCGGCGTTATCGCGAATGAGATTCATCATCTCGGCATTGGTCGTGATGTCTTGCACATTGCGTGATCCTTGGCGCGCACGATCGAGCGCCCCGCGGACGAGACTGCCCTGGCCGATCGCGATCAGATCGGGCGCCGCCAGCCCGAGGGCGAATTCCTTGCCGTCCTCGCGGTGCACGAAAATTTTCTTGCCGTTGTGGTCTTCCATGGCACCGGCGCGTTCACGGATGAGCTGCTCGATGCGCGCCTGGTCGAAGGAGCCCTGAACAAGCACTAAGGCGTTCGGAAACTGGGATTGCCCCTGTTCCTGCGGATCGGGCGCCGAGTACGGCTCGACATAGGCCACGATGTGATGGACCTGTTTTTCGAGATCGACGCCGAAGTCGTTCATCATCTGCCGGCCCTTGTGCGACCCGCCCTCGATTGTCGGCAGGAGCTCGCGACGCAGATCTGAGTTCATGACCGCCTGGATGTTGGCATACGCCACCACCTCTGCGTTCGCCGGCACGTATCTGACCTCCGCAGGCAGCCCCTCGGGCACTCCGGCGACCCGGTTATAGGCCAGATATGCAATCAACCCGCCCCCAAGCCCCACGACGAGCGCGCCGACCGCACCGAACAGGAAATAGCGGGTCTTTTTGGTCATGGCTGATACAGAATGAGACGAATCCGCGAGGTTGCCAGTTCCCTGAACCGAAAACGGGAAGGCGTTGGGTGCGACAGGTGCGTTGGGTGCGACAGGTGCGTTAGGTGCGACGGGTGCGTTAGGTGCGACGGGTGCGTTAGGTGCGACGGGTGCGTTAGGTGCGGGCAGCCGAACCCCGAACCTCACGAACCTCACGAACCTCACGAACCCACGAACTCTACGAACCCCACGAACTCTACGAACCCCACGAACTCTACGAACCCCACGAACCCCACGAACCCTACGAACCCCACGAACCCTACGAACCCCACGAACCCCACGAACCCCACGAACCCTACGAACGCACCCATCGCACCCATCACTATTGGTCCAGTATGTACTCCTTTTTTTCGACCGTTCGCGCGGCCAGCCACAGCGCGACGCCAAGAATCGCCGCGAGCGAGATGAGGTTGGTCAGCGGCGACGGTGGCTCGGCAAAAAGGGACTGAATCGCCGTGACGGTGTCGTCCTGCGGCATCGAGTGTGGAACGAGCGACTGCAGGTAGTGCGCGACGGTGAAACGGCGCAGGTAGCCGGGCACGATGAGAGCGACCTGCTCCCACCCGAACACCAGCACGAGCCCGGCAACGAGCGGCCGCGGCACGAGCGCACCGATGAGCGCGAAAACAGCGCCATACACCGCGAGACCCAGCGCCAGCAGGCCGAGATCAATCACGAGATGCGGAAACGTCGCGCCGATACTGCCGCCGCCGATCGGCGTAATCAGAAAGAAAACCGTCGTCACTGACGGCAGCACGACAAGACCCGTGCACACCAGATAGGCCACATATTTGCCGATGATGATCGCGCCCCGCGGCACCGGACGCGTGAAAAGATACGTGATCGTGCGATCTTCGACCTCGTCTGAAATCAAAGACGTTCCGTAGAACGCGCCGAGCACCGGCACGACAAAACGAAGATACAGCAGCCAGATCATGCCGCCGAAAATGACCGGACCCGGCACGGGCACGCCATTCACTCTGAAGGACGACATGCCTACCTCGTTGATGACACGAAGCAGCACGGCAATCGCAACCGGCGCGCCGGTCGCAAGCAGCATGAAGACCGTGCGTCTCGACCAGAGCATCTGGTTGATCGAGATGTCGAAGACCCGAAGCACCGCGTTCCAGTACCGGCCTTGTCCCGAGCGAGCGGAGCGAGTCGAGGGGCTCATGACTTGACCAGATATTCGAAGACAGCCTGCAGATTGTCGTCGGGCGACGTGATCTCGTAAATGTCGCCCGCGCCGTCGTTCGCTGCCATTTCGGTCACGCGCGCGTAAAACGCGTCGGGCTTCGCGGTTTGCACGAAGACCGCGTCTTCCTCGAAGCGCACGCTCAACACGTCCTCATTGGCGACGAGCGTCGTCGCAAGCGCACGCGGCTGCTTCGAGCGCAAACAGACTGTATGTGGATGTTCGTCGATGAGATCGCGTATCTGGTGCACGTTGCCTTCGGCAAGCACGCGACCGTGATGCATCAGCAGAATGTCGGAGGTCAGCGCTTCGATTTCGTGAAGGATGTGGCTCGAGACGATGACGTTGCGCCCCATGCTGGCCCAGTTGCGCAGCAGCCGTATCGTTTTACGGCGGGCGAGGGGATCCATCCCCGACAACGGCTCGTCGAGGATGAGCAGATCGGGCTGATGCGCAAGCGCCTGGGCGAGCTTGACGCGCTGACGCATCCCCTTGCTGTAAGCGCCGATGCGCTTGTTTGCCGCCTCCGTCAAATCGACCTCGTTGAGGGCGGCCATTGCGGCGTCGGCAGCGTCGCGTTCTCCGTAACCGTGGAGACGAAGCAGCGCCGTCACCCATTCGTGGCCCGTCATCCGATCGTAGAAGGCGTCCTGCTCCGGACAGACACCCATCCGAAGGAAGATTCCAGGATTCCCCCACACCGGCTCGCCAAGAATTCTTACGGAACCCTTACTCGGCTTCAGCTGGCCGGTGATCAGCTTCAAGAGCGTCGATTTGCCGGCGCCGTTCGGGCCAAGCAGTCCGGTGACGCCGCCACCAATCGTCAGCGTGACGTCATTCAATCCGATCACCTGTCCGTACCACTTCGACAGGTGATCTGTCTCGACGACGGCCGTCGTCACGTCACCACCTCGATCGCGCGTATACGACGCTTGAGCACCAGCGCCGAGATCGCGATGGTCGCCATGATGACCGCAGCCGACACGAGCGGGGGCGTGTTGTAACGCGGCGGCACGCGGAACAGCACATCGCCAACCTGATGGACGTTGGCGAAGATCGAGATCCATGAAAACATCGTGCTGCTGCCAACGCCCGCAATCACGCCGTAGACAGCGTGAGAGAAGAGCGCAAGGCCGGCGTACATCACGGCCACGAACCACCGACTGTTGCTCAGCGACGACAACGCGAGAATGAGAAATACAGACAACGTGATCTGGATGACCGAGTACGCCGAGATCGAGGGGATGAGCGACAGGTTGCCGCTGATGAAGGCCATGCTGCCCATGAACGCGGGCACGAGCAGCAACAGCAGCAAAGCAGGCAGCCAGGTGACGGCTGCGAGCGTTGCCATCAGGATCGCCGCCTTGCCGGCTATGTACTGCGAGCGGGTGACCGGCCGAGACAGGTACAACTGAAGAGCCTTGGCGCGGATGTCGTCGGCAATCAGTCCCGATCCCACATACACGGTGATGAAGAACACGAGCGGCTCTTGCTGGTTGAGAAAATCGCGGAACGTGCGAGGAGTGATCGCCAGCATTCCCATCTGGGACATCCCCGGCACATTCGCGGCCGCCCAAATCTGCACGCCCCGCACGACGACCGGCATCCACGCAAGGATCATCAGAAACAAGAATGCCCGCTTGCGGGCGAGCGTGCGCAGACCGTTTGCCGCGATAACCATCCACGCCCGGCCTCTGAGATCGATGCCGCCTTCGCGCCGTCTGTATCGCTCGCGATGGATCGGCAATTATTCCTCCCCCATCGCTTGCGCGAAGACGTCTTCGAGCGTGGGAACGCTCTGCTTGAGGTGCCGCACCTGCGCACCGACCTGCGCCGCAGACGAGAACAGCTGTTCCGGGACGGCGCCAGGAGGCATCAAGACGCGGAACTCATCGGCGTCGGTTTCGCGGCATTCAAATGCGAGCGAGCGGAGCCGGTCTACGAAGGCGTCCCGGTCGCCTTTCACGCGCACCTCGAAGATGTGGCCGGCGGGCTTCTTGAGCGACGCGATCGGCCCCTGCATGACGACCTGGCCCCGGTTCATCACGACGACCGCGTCGCAGACCGATTCGACGTCGGGCATCACGTGTGAAGAGAGAATCAGGCTGATGTGTTTGTTGTGTGCGATATCGCGGACGAGCGCGAGCATCTCTTCGCGCCCCTTCGGGTCCATGCCGTTGGTCGGCTCATCGAGCAGCAGCAGATCGGGATCGTGCACGAGCGCCTGCGCCAGCTTGATGCGCTGCTTCATGCCGGTCGAATAGGTCTCGACGTTGCGATAGCGCGCTTCTCCCAAACCAACGTAGTACAGAACCTCGTGAGCGCGCTGCATGGCATCGGCCGCCGGCAAGCCCGAGAGCTCGGCGCAATAGGCGACAAACGACACGGCGTTCATGCCCGGAATCTGGGCGTCGTTTTCCGGCATGTACCCGACGCGGGCGCGGATTTCGAGCGGCGCCACGGCGACGTCGAGATCGAGCACGGCAATGCGGCCGTTGTCGGGCGTAATCAGCCCGAGCAGCGCCTTCAGCATGGTGCTCTTGCCGGCGCCATTGGGTCCGAGCAGCCCGACCGCTCCGGCCGGAAACGCAGCCGAGACACCGGAAAGCGCCCACTGTGTGCCATAGCGCACCCCGACCTGCTCGAGAAGGGCAACGGTGTCCGACATCAGTTGTCTATACGAACCTCGGTATAGGCCTGTTCCCGGTGGTTGTGGTTCTAGGTGCTGGGTTCTGGGTGCTGGGTTCAGGTGCGAAGGTGCTGGGTTCTGGGTTCTTCTGCCGAACCAAGAACGTAGCACCAGAACCTAGAACGCAGCACCCGGAACCCAGAACCGCTGTTGCTGTCTCAGAGCCCAAGCACCTCTCTCCGTTCCCTCATGAAGGCGATCACGTTTCTGATGTGCTCGTCGAGTGGCAACCCGAGTTCCTCGGCGCCTTTTCTGAGGTCGTCCCGGCTGACGCCCTTTGCGAACGCTTTGTCTTTCATCCGCTTGATGACAGACGAGGGCTCGAGATCCTGGACGCTTCTTGACGGACGCACGAGTGCCGCCGCCGTCACGAATCCTGCCATCTCGTCGCAGGCAAAGAGCGAATGCTCGAGCCTGGACTCGCGGGGCGTGTTCGTGTGCTCGCCGTGAGACAGGATGGCACGAACGACGAATGCCGGACAGCCGCGTTCGCGCAGAATCTCCGCACCGCGAAACGGATGATCGTTCAGATCGGGATATTGCTCGTAATCGAAGTCATGCAGCAGCGCGACGAGCCCCCACGTCTCTTCATCCTCACCGAACTTCCGCGCGTACCCGCGTACGGCCGCCTCGACGGCGAGCGCATGCTTCCGCAAGCTCTCGCTCTTGGTGTACTCAGTAAGGAGATTCCACGCGTTCTCGCGCGTCAGCTCAAACATCGCTTAGCCCTCATCACTTAGCGCTTCGCCCTCAGCCTTTTTTCTCCGATGGCCTGGCCGCCCTGTGCGACAACTGGGCGATCAACGGCCGCGGCGCGAGGCGGGCGACCACCGGAATCAGCTTATTCCGAAGCCCCGGAATGGCCACAACTTTCCCCTTCATCATTGCCTCGTATCCAACCCGCGCCACGCGCGGCGCATCCATGAGGAACGCCTCGAACAGGCGCGAACGCTCCGAGGCGGCGCGCACCTTGAACTCCGATTCGGTCGGCCCGGGGCACAACGCCGTGACCGTGATGCCGTTCGGCCTCAGCTCGTAGTCAATTGCCAGCGAAAACGAGAGCACGAATGCTTTGCTCGCGTAATAGACCGACATCCACGGGCCCGGCACGAACGCAGCCGTCGACGCGACGTTCAAAATCCGGCCGCTCTTCCGTTCGATCATCTGTGGGAGAAATCGCTTGGTGAGCTCGACCACCGATGTCGAGTTGAGCTGAATCATCTTCAGCTCGGCGTCGAGATCGGTCGTGGCGAATTTCCCGTACAAACCGACGCCCGCATTGTTGACGAGATAATGAACGTCGAGACCGCGGTCGACAACGGCCTGATGCAACCGGCGCGGTCCCTGCGGGTCGGTCAAGTCTTCCGGCAGGGAGACAACCGCGACGCCAAATTTCTTCTGGATGTCATTTGCGCGCGCCTCGAGCTTGTCGCGCTTGCGAGACACGAGAATCAGGTCGTGGCCATGCCCGGCGAAAACCTCGGCGAGCGCCGCTCCGATACCGACGGACCCGCCCGTGATTAGCGCCCGTTCGTTTGCCATTCATGCGTCCTTGCGACGGCGACCGCTGTTTCGATCACGGAAGTGGCTTTGGGAGTAAGCCGGTAGCGATCGAGATCGGCAGGATCGACGAACTCGGCAGCGGCGACGTCGGAGCCGTGATTGAGACGCCCGCCAACCGGGCGGCACAGGTAATCGATGAGCACGTAGTGATACCGCACCTTGCGATCGGGATCGAGCAGGATGCGATCGAAGACATCGACGACCGGTCCGACCTCGACTTCGAGCCCGGTCTCCTCGAGCATTTCTCTCGCAAGACCAGCCTCGAGGGTCTCGCCAAGCTCCAGCCGCCCCCCTGGCAGGCTCCACTGGCCGGCCAGCGGCTCGAAGCGCCGCTTCACGAGCACCACCCGGCCGTCCTGGATGATGACCGCGCCAACGCCGACGATCGGCTGGCCGGGATATTGTCGTGATGGCCGTGACGGATTCACCGGAGCAACTTCATCCTCGGCCTGAAAGCTGAGCGGATGCAGAACTCCGCGCTGACGCCGAATCAGTCCGTCTTCGATCCAGAACTCATCGTAGCCGGCGCTCGTCGCGATTTCGCCGTTCGCATTCTGCTCGCGGCCACGCCATTCTGCGTGCATCGCGCCGGTTTCGACCCGAGCGATCATCCGCACGTTCCGGTGCGCCGAGCGCGCAAACGCAGCCGCCAGGTCCTGCCGCACGGCGTCGCGCCCGGACGCAATGACGTCGCCGGAATCGTTTGTGGCGTCATCGTGATAGAGCGCGGTGAGGCCGTCGAGATCGCCGGCGTTGAACGCCTGAAACCATCTGCGGACGAGCTCGAACGGATCGGCGGGCACGCTGAAGTTTAACCACAGACCGTCACATTCACCACAGAGGACACAGAGATCAGAGAAAAGCGTTTATCTTCTCTGTGTGCTCTGCGGTCTCTGTGGTAAAAAGAATGGAACTGCGAGCATGAAATCCCACACGAAATATCTGACGCTGAACATTCCGTCGAAAATGGCGTTCCGCAACATTACGCCAGAGGTGGACGAAGCCGTTCGCGCGAGCGGCGTTCAGGAAGGCCTGGTCCTGGTGAACACGATGCACATCACGGCGTCGGTGTTCATCAACGACAACGAGCGCGGCCTGCACCACGATTTCGGCAAGTGGCTCGAAGAACTGGCGCCGTTCAATCCCGATCCCAATCACTACCATCACAACCGCACCGGCGAGGACAACGCCGACGCCCACCTCAAGCGTCAGATCATGGGACGCGAGGTGGTGGTGGCGATCACGAAAGGGAAACTGGACTTCGGCCCCTGGGAGCAGATCTTCTACGGCGAGTTCGATGGGAATAGGAATAAGAAGGTGTTGATCAAGGTGATAGGCGAGTAGGGCGTCAGGCTGCCGGCGTCAGGCTGCCGGCCCGAAGCCTGCAGCCCGAAGTCCGCAGCCTGTCACAGTTCCAGCGACGCATCCGCATTCAGATCCAGCCCTGCCCTTTTTCCCGCGTGAAAATTCCTGAGTCCGGCGGCAGCGATCATCGCAGCGTTGTCGGTCGAGAGCGAAATGTGGGGTACGTAGGCTGGAATGCCGTGCCGCTCTGCCTGATGCGCGAAATCGTTTCTGAGACGCGCGTTCGCTGACACGCCACCGGCGATCCCAACACTGTTCGCGCCGTACCGATCGGCCGCCTCGAACACGCGATCCAGCAGCGTTGCCACGACGACTCGCTGGAAACTGGCACAAATGTCGTCGATCTCCGCGTCGCTGAGCGGCCCGCCTTCGCGCGTTTGCGCTTCGGCGCGGCAGGCTCGGTTTTCGGAACGCTGGCGCACGTGACGAAGGACGGCGGTCTTCAGGCCGCTGAAGCTGAAGTCCAAATCGCCTTTCACCTGTGGTGCGTTTCGATCGGCGTGTGTCATTCGAGTAGTGGGAAAGGCGATCGCTTCGTCGTGGCCATTGCGAGCGCGCTTGTCGACAATCGGGCCGCCCGGATAACCCAATCCCAGCAGCTTCGCGACTTTGTCGTAGGCCTCGCCGGCCGCGTCATCGCGCGTCCGCCCGATGCGCTCGTACCGGCCCGGTTCGGTGACGACATAGAGGCTCGTGTGCCCCCCCGAGACGACCAGGGCGACCAGAGGGAGCGCGATCGTGCCGTGCTGAAGAAACAGAGACTCGATGTGGCCGGCAAGGTGGTGTACCGGCACGAGCGGACGATCGAGGGATAGCGCGAGCGATTTCGCGAACGACACGCCGACCAGCAGCGAACCGACGAGACCGGGGCCCTGCGTCACGGCAATCGCATCGAGATCCTTCAGATCGGCCTTGGCGGTGTCGAGCGCTGCACGGACCACGCCACAGATGTCGCGAATGTGTTGTCGCGACGCAAGCTCGGGCACGACACCACCCCACTCGCGGTGGATGTTCACCTGCGAGGCGACGACATTCGATCCGATCGTCCACGAGCCGTCGGTCTCCGAGACCACGGACGCGGCCGTCTCGTCGCACGATGTTTCAATACCGAGCATCAACATGGAAATCCGTTTACCGTTTGTCGTGTACCGTTTGCCGTTCTGCGACACCCTCCTTCACCAGCATCGCCAGCGACTCGTCGTAGGGCGCGCGCACGATGCCCTTCTCGGTGATGATGGCCGTGATGTACTTGTTCGGGGTGACGTCGAACGCAGGATTCCGCACTTTGGCGCCTTCAGGTGTGAGCCGTGCCGGGCCGAGATGTGTCACTTCTTTCGCGTTCCGCTCTTCAATCGGAATCTTGCTGCCGTCGGGCGTGGCCAGGTCAATCGTCGACACCGGCGCCGCGACATAGAACGGTATGCCGTGCTCTTTCGCGAGGACAGCCACCGTGTAGGTGCCAATCTTGTTGGCGACATCGCCGTTTGCGGCGATCCGATCGGCGCCGACCACGACGAGGTCGATCTGGCCGCCGCGCATCAGCGCACCCGACATGTTGTCGGTAATGACCGTCGTGTCGATGCCGTCACGCGTCAGCTCCCACGCCGTCAGCCGCGCGCCCTGGAGGAACGGGCGCGTCTCGTCCGCGAGCACCGCGACGTGCTTTCCCTGTGCCACCGCGCCGCGAATGACACCGAGCGCCGTCCCATATCCCGCGGTGGCGAGAGCGCCCGCGTTGCAATGCGTCAGCACGCGAGCCGAGTCGGGCACGACGCTGGCGCCATGTGCTCCCATCGCGCGGCAACTCTCGAGATCTTCGTCGTGAATGCTGCGAGCCTCTTCTTCGAGTCGATGTTTTATCTGATCGACCGACTGGCCAGACGCTGCGGCATCGGCGAAGACGCGCTTCATCCGATCGATCGCCCAGAACAGATTTACCGCCGTCGGCCGTGTGTCGGCCATCATCTCGCACAGCCGGTAAAACTCGGTCGCCAGCTTCGTCGTCCCGGTCACAGTGCTTTGCCGCACGCCGAGCGCCAAACCCATCCCCGCGGCCACGCCGATCGCCGGGGCGCCGCGAATCACCATGGTCTTGATGGCCTTCGCAACCTCCTTCGCGGTCTTGCACGTCACATAGACCTCAACGCCCGGCAGCTTGCGCTGATCGATCATAACGATACCGGCGTCGTTCCACTCGATTGTCGGAAGCACGTGTTGATGATACTTCGTAACTACTGATCTAGAGATCTAGGATCTAGAGATCTACGGATCTAGGGATCTACTGATCTAGGGATCTGCTGATCTATTGATCTACGGTCGATGCACAAGGTGCAGCGTCGGCGTCGAGATCAGTAGATCTCTAGTTCCCTAGATCTCTAGTTACATGCATCACTCAATGAATCGTGCATCGAACGGGTGCGGCAGCAGATCCTTCAACTGATGCCTCGTCTTGATGGTCGTGAGGTCCGCCAGAATCACCTCGATGTCGCCGGCGAACTCCCACAGAACCTGGCGGCACGCACCGCACGGCGTGGTCGGCTGGCTCGTATCCGCGACGACGGCGATGCGTTTGAACGATTTGTGGCCGTCTGAGACCGCCTTGAAGATCGCCACACGCTCGGCGCACATCGTCAGGCCGTAGGTGGAATTCTCGATGTTGCAGCCGGTGATGATCCGACCGTCCTCGGTTTCCAGCGCCGCCCCGACCTTGAAGTCGGAGAACGCCGCCGTCGCACGCTCACGAGCCACTCTCGCGGCATGGACGATGGGCGGCTGCCCGTTCAGTCGCTCGGCTGCCATCAACAGCCCGTCTGCGCGACGAAGACCGACGCGGCGATCGCTCACGAGCCGCCTGTCTGGCCCCGCGAACTCCAGTCGGTTCGATCGCCGATTGCGCCCATCTCGCCGATCGTCAAGGACACGCCGTTCCTGCCACGGTCCAGCTGCCGAGAGCCCCATTTCCACCGCCCATGCCACGTCGACCAGCGGCGTTGAATGCAGATATTTCTCGAGGGCGCGCCTGAGACTCTTGATGTCGCCGTCGCTTTCGGCCTGTGCGGCCGACTCGGCGTTGCGCCAGATGCGGATGTCGTAATACCGGCGCGGATGTGACCCGTCGCGCAGCAGCTGATTGGTGCCGTAGCCCTTCCTCCGGACCAGGCCCTGCATCTGACCGGTCAACGCAAGGAACTCGCTCTCCTTGCCATCGGAAATCTCGAGCGCGACGACAGAAACGACAGAGTCTTTGGCCACTCAAATCCTCACTATGATGGGGTTCAGCAACGAGAGAAATTCTCCTCGCACACGCCTTGCCGTCTCAAGCACTTCTTCGTGGTTCAACGGCTGGGGCAGCACACCAGCGGCCAGGTTGGTGATACACGAAATGCCGAGCACTTCGACGCCCATATGCCGCGCCACGATGGCTTCGGGCACCGTTGACATGCCGACGGCGTCTGCGCCAATCGACCGGAGATATCGTATCTCGGCCGGCGTTTCATACGATGGCCCGTGGCAACCGGCATAAACCCCATGACGGAGGGTCATACCCAGTGCCGCGGCCACCTCGTCGGCGATGCGCCGCAGCCGAGGGGAGTACACGTTGGTCAGATCCGGAAACCGGACCCCGAAGCGCTCGTCGTTGGGGCCCACGAGCGGATTGGTGCCCAGCAGGTTGATGTGATCGTCGATCACCATCAGGTTGCCGGGAGCAAAACTGGTGTTGATGCCTCCGGCCGCATTCGTGAGGATCAGTACCTTGACGCCGAGCACACCGAGCACCCGCGTCGCAAACGTGACAGTGCGGAGATCGTGTCCTTCATAGAAATGTGCGCGGCCCGACAAGGCAGCCATTGGCCGGCCCGAGACCTCGCCAAGGACGAGGCGCCCCTCGTGCCCGACGACGCCCGCTGACGGCCAGTTCGGGATCTCGTCGTACCGAATCGGTGTCTGCCGCTCGAGGCTCGAAGCGAAATCACCGAGCCCCGATCCCAGCACGACCGCAACATCCGGAATGACGCTCGAACGCGAGCGCACGAGCGCCGCGGCTCGCTGGACCTGATCGTAGTAGGAGGAGGAAGGCGTGCTCACCGTTCCTTCTCGTAGGCCCGGCCAAGCGCGCGCGGTGGCCGAGAGTGTCCGATGAATCCGGCGAGCACGACGATCGTCAACACGTATGGGACCATTTGAATGAACTGCACCGGAATGTCTTCGCCGGACGGCAGTTTAACAACGCCCTGCATCTGGATGGTAACGGCCTCGGTAAGCCCGAAGAACAGACATGCGAACATCGTCTGCACCGGCCGCCACTTTCCGAAGATGAGCGCCGCGAGCGCGATGAACCCGCGACCGGACGTCATGTTGCGCGTGAACAACGACGACTGGCCGATCGATAGATAGGCGCCACCGATCGCAGCGAGCACCCCGGACAGCAAGACGCCGCTGTACCTCATCCTCGTGACGTTGACGCCGGCCGCATCGGCAGCTTCCGGATTTTCCCCAACGGCGCGCAACCGCAACCCGAAGGGAGTCCGGTACAGCACGTACCAGGTGAGCGGCACAAACACGAACGCCATCAGGATTGGCGCGCGCGGTATCAGTTGTTCGATCGGAATCTGCGGCGTCGACCCCGACGACAGGAAGAAGGCGCCGCTCAGAAATCCGGGCAGACCGACCATCAAAATGTTGATCGCCGTGCCGACAACGACCTGATCGGCCTTGTACCGGATGCAGGCAACCGCATGGACGAGCGCCACCAGCAGGCCCGCGCCAACGGATGCCGTCAGCCCAATCCACGGACTGCCGGTCGAATAAGTCATCGCCGCCGCCGTAAAGGCGCCGGCGAGCATCATGCCTTCGAGGGCGATGTTGATCACCCCCGATCGCTCGGAAAACAACCCGCCGAGCGCCGCCAGAATGAGCGGCGTCGACAGCCGAATCGTCGAGAAGACGAGCGAGATGGTGAAGAGGTCAGCCATTGCCCGAACCTCTGCCCAATCTCTGGCGAAGGCGAGTCAGTGGATCGCGGAAGATCGCTTCCGCGGCAACGAACAGAATGATCGTCGCCTGCAGAATCTGGACGATGTCCTTGGTAACGTGCTGCGTGAATGCGTCCACTGGAATGCCGCCACGCGTCAGAACGGCAAACAGCAGCGCCGCCGCAATCACGCCGACCGGGTGATTCCTCCCCAGCAGCGCCACAGCGATGCCGGTAAACCCATAATTGTCGGAAAAGCCGTCGTAATAGCGGTGGCGATACCCGAGTACTTCGTTGATCCCGACCATGCCGGCCAGTCCGCCGGAAATCGCCATGGCCAGAACAATCTGACGCCGAACAGAGATGCCGCCGTACTCCGCGGCAGAGGGATTGCTCCCGGTTGCGCGAATTTCATACCCCCACTTGGTTCGCCACAAGAACACATAGACGGCGCCGCACGCAGCAAGCGCGAGCAGGAATGCCACATTCAGAGGAATCCGCGCGGGTAAGCCTGGAATCATCGCGCCCAGCCTCGGAATCTGCGCGTTTGCCGAAATGGGTGCGGATTGCAGAATCGGATCGCCGGGAACGCGATAGTGATATTGCGTGAAGTAGCTCACGAGCGCGACGGCGATGAAGTTCATCATGATCGTGTTGATCACTTCGTGCGAGCCGAAGCGGGCCTTCAACAATCCGGGAATGGCGCCCCAGATGCCTCCGGCGACGACCGCGGCAGCCATGCACAGCGGAATCAACACGACCGCCGGAAGACTTCCCAGGACGATTCCAGTCCAGGCCGTTGCAAACGCTGCGACATAAAGTTGACCTTCCGCACCGATGTTCAACAGCCCAGCCCTGAACGCAACCGCGACGGCGAGTCCAGTGAAGATGAGCGGCGTGGCAAGGAACAGCGTGTAACCGATGCCATCGGGCCACCACAGAGCGCTGCCGATGAGCAAGCCAAAGGTTTCGAGGGGGTTGTCGCCGATCGCGAAGACAAACACACTGCCAACGGCGAAGGCCGCAAGGACAGCAATGACGGGAAACACTAGTTGCATGTCAGCTTTGCCGCGCGCCCGTCATCAAACAGCCGATTTCTGTGGCATTCGTCTTGACCGGATCCAGTTCACCGGCAATCCGTCCATCGTGGATCACGAGCAGGCGGTCCGAGAGGGACATGACTTCCTCGAGCTCGGCAGAGACCAGCAACACGGCGCACCCGGCGTCGCGAAGGGCAATGAGCTTGCGGTGGATGAACTCAATCGCGCCGATGTCGACGCCTCGGGTCGGTTGGGCCACCAGCAGCAGCTTGGGCGGCAGCTCGAATTCCCGGCCGATGACGAGCTTCTGCTGATTACCTCCCGACAGCGCACGCGCCGGCAACTCGGGATTTGGCGGTCGCACGTCGAATCGCCGAATGATGTCGGCTGTCCGCCGCCTGACTTCACGATTGTTGACGATGACGCCCGAAGTGACCGGCGGCCGGTAGTGCACGCCGAGTATGGCGTTCTCGTCGAGGCCGAACTCGAGCAGCAGTCCACGACGATGCCGGTCCTCGGGAATGTGCGCGATGCCGCGTTCGCGCCGAGCTCTGGCGTCGAGGCCGCCGAGCGGCCGCCCTTCGAGCGTCAGTTCGCCGGTCACGAGCGACGGATCGACCAGACCCGCAATCGCTTCGACGAGCTCCCGCTGTCCGTTGCCTTCGACACCGGCGATGCCGACAATCTCGCCGGCTCGGACATGGAACGTCACATTCTTTAAGGGGTCGGGAGGGGTTTTCGCGCCCGTCTGCCGAGAACCCCTCGCGATCCGTTTTCCTGAGACCGAGAGATTTCGCGCGCTCAGAACCACCTCGCCGGGCCTGGCTGGCGCCTTCTCGACACGCAACAGCACATCACGCCCCACCATCAACCGCGCAAGCTGGGCGGCGTTGGTCTCCTTTGTCTTCACCCGGCCGACCACTTTCCCATCGCGCATCACGGTGACGTCATCCGAGATCGACAGCACCTCCGCAAGCTTGTGCGTGATGATGACGATCGTCTTGCCCTGCTCGCGCATTTTCCGGAGGATTGCGAAGAACTCTTCGACTTCCTGCGGCGTCAGCACGGCCGTCGGCTCGTCGAGAATGAGGAGTCGCGCGTTTCGATAGAGTGCTTTCAGCAGCTCGACGCGCTGCTGCTGGCCGACCGACAGATCCTCGATGAGGGCATGGGGATCGACCGAGAGCTTGAAATCTGCAGAAAGCTTGCGGATGCGCGCGGACGCTTCTTCGATGTCCAGCGCGAGCGGCGTACCCGGTTTCGGCGCCCAGCACGATGTTCTCGGCAACAGTCATCGTGCCGACGAGCATGAAGTGCTGATGGACCATGCCGACGCCAAGCGCAATCGCATCGAGCGGGCGGCGGATGTGGCGAACCTGGCCGTCGATCAGAATCTCGCCGCTGTCGGCTGTGTAGAAGCCATAGGCGATCCGCATGGCGGTCGACTTCCCGGCGCCGTTCTCACCAACGATGGCGTGGATGGTGCCGGGCTCGACCGTGATGGTGATGTGGTCGTTGGCGAGGACGCTGGCGAAGCGCTTCGTGATGTTTCTGAGTTCGATCATTGAAACATCGCGTCCGTCACCTTGATTTCCCCTGCGATGATTTTCCGTCTTGGCTTCCTCTGCTGCCTTGATGGCTTCGGGTGTCAGGAGATCTCTGTTGTACTCGTCAATCGCATAGCCAACGCCATCGCTCTCGAGCCCAAACACGTGCAGGCCCGCCTTGAACTGTTTCGCCTTCACCTCTTTGACGATCTGATACACGGCGTTGTCTACACGCTTCACCATGCTCGACAGCACAAAGCCCGGCTTCACCATGTTCTGATTGGAATCGACACCAATGACGAAATGCGTGGCGCGCCCGGTGGCATCGCGTCCCATCTCCTCGACCGCATCGAAGGCACCCAGTCCGGAGTTGCCCGCGGCCGTGAAGATGACGTCGGCGCCCTTCGCAATCTGAGCCAACGCGAGCTCTTTGCCTCGCCCGGGATTGTTCCATGCGGCGTCGGTGACACCGACGTAATTTTCGAGAATTCGTATGTTGGGATTGACCGACTTGGCGCCTTCTTCGAAGCCTTTGGCGAAACGGTGAATCAGGCCGATGTCCATCCCGCCCAGAAATCCGAGCGCGCCGGTTTTGGTCGTCATCGCCGCAAGAATGCCGACCAGGTACGACCCCTCGTGTTCCTTGAACACAAGCGAGGCGACGTTCGGGAGCTCGCTTACGCCGTCGACGATCGCAAACTGAATACCTGAGTAGTCTTTCGCGACGGCCTCGACGATGGGCGCCTGCGCGAAGCCGATGCCGATGATGAGATCGTACCGCCGCTCGGCAAACGCCCGCATCGCCGGCTCGATGTTGACAGGCGTACCGGGCTCCACGTCGCGCAGCACGATGTTCAGCGCCGGCTTGCCGCAGTCAGTGCCATTGGGCCACTTTCCCGTCTCGGCGCATTTCACCCCGTTCCACGCCGCCGCATTGAACGAGCGATCGTCTTTGCCGCCAATGTCGAACACGATGCCGGTGTCGGTCGCGGCAGGGTCGCCCACCGCGTACGCCTGAGGGTTGCACCCCGACAGACACATGACGCACAGCAACATTCCTGTCGCGTACGTGGTGCCGACCTTCAGGTCGGCCATCGACGATGGACGATGGACGATGGACGATGGACGATGGACGCGCAACATCAGATCACCTCATCGATCACGAGCGGCACCGCCGGTTTTGGCGATGCATCGATACAAACGGCCTGCATCAAAAGCGGCATCGCGTTTTCGAGCCGTTCCTTCGAACGATAGAGCACTCGCATCAGCGCATCGCCCCTGCGCACCTCATCGCCCACAGTCGCGGCCATCATGATACCGACAGCGGGATCGATCTCGTCATCAACCTGATCTCGGCCACCTCCGAGCACCACTGACGCACGACCGATGAAACCCGCGTCAAGTCTGGTCACGAAGCCCTCGCTTTGGGCCCGAATGATGTGTTCCTCGGGAGCTTGCGGCAGCAGCCCGTAGTCGTCGATGATCCGGGGGTCGCCGCCCTGACGCTCGATAATCGCCCTGAGGCGCTCGAGCGCCTGGCCGGACTCGAGCGCGCGCCGGCATCTCGCCGCCGCTTCCAATCGATCGCGGGCCACGCCGCAGACGATCAGCATGCGCTCGCTCAGTTCGAGTGAATTCTCCATTAAATCGGGGCGCCCGTTGCCTTTCAGCAACTCGATGCACTCAATCACCTCGTTGGCATTGCCGACGGCGCAGCCGATCGGCCAGTTCATCGCGGTGATCACCGCCTGCGTCTTGACGCCGGCCGATTTCCCAATCTCCACGAGAGACTCGGCGAGCGATCGAGCCGCTTCTCGGGTTTTCATGAACGCGCCGGTGCCGCACTTCACGTCCAGGACGAGTGCGTCGATCCCTTCCGAGATTTTCTTGCTCATGATCGACGCCGAAATCAGCGGCACGCTCTCGATGGTGCCGGTCACATCCCGCAGCGCATAAAGCTTCTTGTCAGCCGGCGCAATCTCTGCCGTCTGCCCGATCAACGCGCAGCCGATCGCCGACAGCGCCGATCGCATCTCGGAAATCGACAGATTCGTCCTGAATCCCGGAATCGCCTCGAGCTTGTCGAGCGTGCCACCGGTATGGCCGAGCCCGCGTCCCGACATCATCGGCACGACGCCGCCACACGACGCCACGAGCGGCGCAATCACGATCGACGTCTTGTCGCCCACGCCGCCCGTGCTGTGCTTGTCGACCTTGGTGCCGGGAATGTCGGACAGATCGACACGAACCCCCGACTGCACCATGGCGTCGGTCAGCATCGAGGTCTCTGCGGCGGTCATGCCGCGCAGGAGAATCGCCATCAGCAGTGCCGCAGCCTGATAGTCAGGAAGTGAAAAATCGGTAACCCCCGCGATGAAGAATCGGATCTCCTCCGGGGTGAGGACTTCACCGTCTCGCTTCTTCTGGATGATGTCGACCGCGCGCATCCGGGAACAGTGTCCGTCCGATAATAACGAAGAATCGTGTCTTCTCAACCCGAGGTTGCGAAACTTGCGCCCGAGCTCGTTGAAGGGGTCAGCGCGCTGGCCCGCACGCTGGTTTCGGCGGCCCGGCACTGGACCCTCTACCCCGAGGACCATCCTGCCGTCCGCGCGTCGTTCGAGCGTCTGTCGCACGCCATTCACGCCACCACCAGCGGCGCCGTGTTTTCCCTCGGTATCACGCCCGACAGCCTGATGATTGAGAGCTTTCCCGTACCGTCAAACCAGCCGGTCGCAGAGGCCGCTCGCCTCCTGCACGACCGCGATCTGCTTCGCCTGACCTTCTCCGGACGGGTGCCGCCCGAGGCGATTTCAAGGCTGCTGCGCCTGCTGGCTCTCGACCGCGAAACGCTGCGCAGCCGCGGCGGCCCCGAGGGTGTGTGGGGCGAAGACGGCCATAGCTCCATCACCCTCGAGCAGATCGACTACGAACACGTGCTCGAGGACAAAGATGCGCGGTTCGAACGCCGCCACGACGATCTCTGGCGATCGATCGTGCATTCGATTGTGACGGGCCAGAAGATCATGGACGAGATCGCGCAGCAGCGTCTGCTGGAGATTGCCGCGGATCCTGCGCAAATTGGCGAGCTGGCGTCGGAGGTGATTGCGCACAAGTGCACGCCAGACGGTGCACCGATGATCACGACGCAGGCTGCCACCGTACTCGCTGCCTTCCGTCACCTGGCCAGTATCGTCTCGGTGAAAGCGGCTGAGAAGTCCGACGCCACGATGGTGAATCTGGCGACTGCGACGTCGATGCTGAACCCGCGCGTCGTCATGGAAATGCTCCGGAGCGATGATGAGCCTGGCGATACCATCCAGATCGCGCGGAGACTCTCGGGAGCCTTCGATGACGCGAAGGTCGCCCAGCTGCTTGCAACGGCACTGTCGAACGAGGGTCAGGCAACCGGCCGCCTGGCGGAAGTGTTCGACACGATCGCGCCAGACCCGGAACGCAAGCGGCGCGTGCTGACGATGACGCGCACGTTGCTCTCCGAGAGCGCGTTCGGTCAGTCCAAGCAGTTCAAGGCGATCTGGTCGTCGATGGAAGAGCTGCTCATCTCGTATAACGACAAGCCGTTCGTCTCAGAGCAATACCGCAGCCAGCTCGACGCCGCCACCGCGCGCGGCGAAGCGATCGCCGCAAGAGATCTGCCGGAGGAAATGCCGGAGTGGGCCGACAGCCTCGGCCAGCAGAACGTGCAGAAGCTCTCGGTCGTCCTCATCATCGACCTGCTCACGCTCGAGCGCGACGCCGCCCGCGCGGCCGAACTCGCGGATGACATGACAGGGCTCGCGGAAGATCTGCTCATCGCCGGCGACTTCACGGATGCGCACCGAGTCGCGAGCGCGCTCGCCGATGCGGCGAACAATGCCAAGTTCGTCGCCCCGGGGGCGTGCCGCGAAGCGCTCTTCCGTCTCGCCACCTCGGCCGCCATGCACGAGGCAGTGGCGATGCTTGGAGATTTCGAGTCCCAGAGTCTTCAGACTTTCACGGAAATCTGCAGGCTGGTCGGCGTTCCGGTGGTCGACGTACTCGGGATGACGCTCCGCATCCAGGAACGTACGGCCGCTCGTGTCCGTGCGTCGGAGATTATCGTGAGATTCGGCGCGCCTGCGGTTTCCCGGCTCGCGCCATTCATCGACGATGAGCGCGCCTACGTGCAGTGCCACACGGCGGAGCTCCTCGGTCGCATCGCGGCACCACAAGCCGTGCCCCTGTTGCAGCCGTTGCTTCGCCGCGACGAGCCAAAGGTGGTGCGGGTCGCGGTCTCAGCGATGGCGAACATCGACGATCCGGCGGCGGCGCGCGCGATCCATACGGTGCTGCGGGCCGTGACAGGCGATCAGCGGCGAGCGGTCATCGACGCGCTGGTGGCCGAACGCGACGCGCGCGTCGTGCCCATGCTTGTGCGCATCCTGGAGGAGAGCGAACCCCTTGGCAAAGACCACGCGGTTGTGCTCGATACGCTGACGGCGCTCAAGCTGGTGCACACCGACAACGCGGTGCGCCCCATTGCCAGAATCGCCGAACGCAAGCGGTGGTTCGCGCGTTCGAAGAACATGGCACTGAAGAGCACGGCGGTGGATGCGCTGGCCTCCATCGGCACGGACGAATCGCGGCGGGCGCTGGCGAAGGCGGCCGCTGAAGGCGATCGACTTTTGCGCAAGCTGGCCCGGGCCAAGCTGCCGGGGTCCGGGTCATGAGCCGCGAGCGAGCGATGAAGCTATGAGCACGACGGCATCAATGAGCGACATCCAGGTGCGCGAGGATCTCGTGCGGCGCCTCTCGGCCGCTATTCGAGCCGGCGAGCTGTACGCGTCGACGCATCCGCTCGTCCAGCGCAGTGTCGACACGCTTCTCGCCGTGGCGACCAGAAATCTTCAGCTGGGCAAAAACGCGGTTGTCGGCTTCATCGGCAATGACATCGTCGTCAATGATTTACGGCTCGGAAAGTTTTCCGCACAGCTCGTCGGGTTCGTCCGCGACATGCGCGAGCGCGAGATCGAGAAAATCGCGTTCGATCAGGGCGTTACGCGCGACGAGGTCCGCGCGCTCATCGAGGTTCTGGCCGATCGCCGAAACCCGGTGCCCCCTGCCGAGCGGCTGATGACGCGCGGCGTGAGGCGCATCTCGATTGGCAAGATCACGATTGAGGCCGATGACGACGAATACACCGGCATCGCGATGGCGAAGAGGGTGTACAACTCCGCCGTCGAGACCGCCGAGAATCTGTGGGATCAGGCAAAAGCCGGCGACAAACCCGATCCGAACGCGGCGCGAAAGATCATCGAGAGCCTGGCCAAGGTCGTGACGCAGGACCGCACGTCGCTGATGGCTCTGACCGCGCTGAAGAAGTACGACAACTACACCTTCACGCACATGGTGAACGTCTCGGTGCTCGCGATGTCGCAGGCCCGCGCGTTGAGCCTCGACGGTCCACTGCTGCGCGAATTCGGATTTGCGGCGCTGATGCACGACATCGGCAAGGTGAATACGCCGCTCGAGGTGCTGAACAAGCCGGGCAAGCTCGACAAGGATGAGTTCGAGGTCATGAAGCGCCACGTCATCGACGGCGCGCATATTCTGCGAAAGACCCCGGAGATGCCGGCACTCGCGCCGATCGTGGCCTTCGAGCACCATCTGAAACAGGACCTCAGCGGCTATCCCGAGAACATCGGGCATCGCAGCCTGAACCTGTGCACGATGATTGTCAGCATCGCAGACGTGTTCGACGCACTGCGCAGCAACCGCCCGTACCGCGAAGGCCTCGCGACCGATCGCATCAGGTCGATCATGGGCGAACAGGGCAACCCCGCCTTCAACCAGAAACTGCTGAAACGGTTCGTTAACATCATGGGGCTGTTCCCGGTCGGAAACCTGGTGCGGCTGAATACAGACGAGGTCGGCGTCATCACAGCAGAGCATCCGACCGATCCGTTCCGGCCGCAGGTGAAGATCGTATTCAACGACAAGGGCGAACGGCTCGAGCAACCCGTCCTCGCGAATACCTGGGAGCGCGACGGGCGCGGCGAGTATGCACGCGCGGTTGTCGAGGCGGTTGATCCGGATTCGATGGAAATCGATCCGTTGACCTTCTTATGAGGGAGTTCACGGTACACGGTCAATGAGCACTCAGGAAAAGGCACCTCCAACGCTCGATCAGGACGGCGCGACGAAGCTGACGGACTTCGCACGCGCCATCAAGGCCGCGGCCCGCGCGGTTACGCTCTACCCATCGACTCATCCGGCGATCCGTTTGTCGCTCGCTCGGCTGGTCGACGCGGTGACGCGCCTCACCGCCGACGGGTCGGTGACGGTCGGCATCGTACCGGACAACCTGCTGCTCGATGGTGCGGCGCCGGCGCGGCCCGATCAGGCCGTCCGCGAAACGGGAGCGATGTTCCACGATCACATGATTGGGGTCGTCACGCTCCATTCGAGTCCCGATCCGGAGGCGTGGCTCCCGTTTCTCAACATTTTCGCGAAATCCCTCGAGGACGTCCGCGCATCGGGCGGCGTCGCACGGCTGTGGGCCGCGACCGGCCAGCGCCATCTCGAATTGAAGGAGATCGACTATGCCGACATCCTGCGCGAGCGCCGCGGCGCTGAGCGGTCGAAATGGGACGACATCATCCGCTCGTGCCTGAATCTCGATTCGCCCCTCGACGAGGAGACGCTGAAGGGTCTCCTCGAAGTCTGCGGCGACTCCGAGCGCTTCAGCGAGTTCGTCATGCAGCTCGAGCAGAACAGCGGGACCGGCATAGGCTCGAAAACGTCTGCGTTGCTTCGAATGCTGCGCGGCGTCATCGATCTCGTGGCGCGGACGGATCCGTCGAAGATTGAGCCCGTTCTCAAGAACATGGCGCAAGGGTTCGGCACGCTGTCGCCTGAACTGCTGCTCGAGCTGCTGTCGACCGAAGCGGGGCGAGCGGACAAGGCGGCCGATCTGAGTTCTGCAGGTAGCCGGCCGCATGACTGACGCGTCTCTCGCCAGCTTTGTCGCACGCGGAGTCATCGCCCAGGGAGGCGCGTCGACCCGTCTGGCGCAGGCGTTCCAGGCGTTGGTGCCCGACGCCGACAGGCGGCCCAGCCTGCTCGAGATAGCCCGTGCGGAGGTCGCCGAATCGTCGCTCGGTTCGACCGAAAGTTTCCTCGATCTCTGGAAAAACGCCGCCGACATGCTGACGTCGTACAGCGACGAGCAGTTCGTGTCGGAATCGTACGCGCGCGAGCTGTCGGGCGCGCGCACGCAGGCGGTTGAAGTGGAGCGCGTCTCGGACGACCCGCCCGAGCGCATCGGCCGATGGGTGTCGTCAATCGGCCCGGTCGAGGTGCGCGCGCTGGATCTCCAGCTGCTGCTCGACCTGCTGGTGATTGAAACCAACCCCGAGAAGTGGCGGCAGGTGTCGATTCCCGTCGTCAACCACATCGAAGATTGTCTCCTGGTAGGCGATTTCGATGCGGCGGTTCAACTGGCGACCATCCTCTCAGAAGAAGCCAGGAATGAGGGGGCACGACAGCCAGCCGCGACGGCGGCACTGACTCGGCTGGTCGAGGGCACGATGATGACGCAGGTCGTCTCGCATCTGCGAGCCGTGGACGATACGGCAGCTGGGAAGCTCAACAACCTGCTCAATCTCGCGGGCCCGGCTGTGGTCAAGACGCTGGCCGAGGCACTCGCGGTCGAAAAAAGTGCCGCTGCACGGCAACGCTTCACGCAGATTCTTCTCGGGTTCGGATCGGCAGGACGACACGCCGTGGAGCAGCTGCGCGCGTCGGCCAACCCGGCTGTTCGCCGGACTGCAATTCACCTGCTCCAAAAGTTCGGCGGCACCGAAGCGCTGCCCGACCTGACGCGGCTGCTCGAGGATGCGGAGCCGCATGTGCAGCGCGAGGCCGTGCGCGCGATCTTGTCGATTGGCACCGAGGAAGCGTACGCCGAGCTGCAGCGCGCCCTTGCAACCGGCACCGATCAGACTCGCGAGGAGCTGACTGGCGCTCTGGTCGCGATGCGGAGCGAGCGCGCCATTCCGCTCTTCGAATACATCGTCCGAAAGATCGACCGGAAGGGGCCGCTCCGTTCGGTGTATCTGCGCGCGGTGGAATCTCTTGGTGCGCTGAAAGCCGACCAGACGGTCGAGCTGTTGAAAGAGGCGCTGTACAGCGGCGAGTGGTGGGCGCCGATGAGGACGGCCGAAATGCGCCGGACCGTGGCCACGGCGCTGCGGCAAATTGGCACACCGACGTCGCAGCGTGTGCTCGAAGAAGCGGCGTCTTCAGGACCAAGGGGCGTGCGATCAGCAGCACGCGCAGTGCAGTCATGAGGCGCGAGCGGGGGCCGGCAACCAATGATTGATTCGACGACGCGCTATCAACTCTCCGACGATCTGCTCCGGCGGTTCGGGGCCGCGCTGCGCGGCATTCAGCTGTACGCGCCGACGCACCCGATTGTCCTTCGCAACCTCGAAGGGCTCGGCGAGGCGCTTCGCGCGTTACACAAGCACGATGTGACCGTCGTCATCGGCATCCTCGGAGACGAGCTGATTGTCGGCGACCTGCCGATGGCCAAGGCCACGGCGACGATGGGCGAGCTGATGCGCCGGTTCAGATCGCTCGGCATCGAGCGGATAACGATCTCCCGACCGGTCACGCCCGACGAGCTGAAAGACTTTGCCGGGAAGTTTGGACAGATCGAGAAAACGCTGTCAGGGAACGCGCTCAAGGACGCAGCGGCGCAGCTCGACTCTGAGAACATCCGCGTCGGCCGCGTCTCGGTCGAAGAGACCGTGCCTCAGGAGCCCACGGATGCCTTGACGATTCGTAAGACGTACTCCGAAGCGGTGTCGGTGGCGAGCCTGGTATGGGAAAGCGCACGCAGCGACTCGGCACCCGACCCGTCGGCAGCACAATCGATGATCGACGGTCTGGCGCAGGCCGTCGTTCAGAATCGATCGGCGCTGATGGCGCTGACCGCGCTGAAGGAATACGACAACTACACGTTTACGCACATGGTCAACGTGTCGATTCTCACGATGGCGCAGGCGCGCGGTCTGGGTATCGACGGCCCGATGCTCCGTGAGTTCGGGATGGCTGCGCTCATGCACGATATCGGCAAGGTGAAGACACCGCCCGAGATTCTGAACAAGCCGGACAAGCTGACCGACGAAGAATTCGCCATCATGAAACGGCACGTTGTCGATGGTGCCGAAATCCTGCGCGGCACACCGGAGATACCCACCCTCGCACCCGTTGTCGCCTTCGAGCATCACCTGCGGCTCGATGGCACCGGCTATCCCGACCGCGTGTCGAGGCCACACCTCAACCTTGCGACGATGCTGTGCGGCATAGCCGACGTCTACGACGCCATGCGATCGCAGCGGAAATATCAGCAGGCGTTTCCATCAGAACGGATTGTGGCCGTATTGCAGAGAAATGACGGCAAGCAGTTCGATCAGGATTTGATCCGGCGGTTTGTACAACTGCTCGGCATCTATCCGGTCGGGAATCTCGTCAAGCTCGATTCCGGTGAGATTGCCATCGTGTTGCAGGTGCACGCACCCGATCCGTATCGCCCCAAGGTGCGCGTGCTCTTTGCAAACGACGGCACGCGCTTCGAGCTGCCACGTGACGTCAACCTGTGGGAAGTGGATCCCGATACAAAGGGGGATCGCGCCTCGTCCATCGTCGCTCCACTGAATCCCGCCGACTACGGAGTCGACCCGCTCTCGTTCATCTGATTTGCTGATATTCTGAGTACCGAAGTAGGGCGGGTCTTGAACGGCAAGACCGCCCTACATCTGTTTTCCCCCGGCGTTAGGAGTATGCATGTCCGGTCTCGATAAGGTCGTTCCAGTCGCGGCAGTGGCCGCGTTCCTCTTCTTTGCAAACACTTCCCGGATCACTGGTCAGGCTCCTGTCGAGATTGGCCGATCGTTTGCGGTGGCGGCATCCGACGACACGCTGGCCGCCGCGCTCGATCGCATCGACACACTGCTCAGCGCAGGCGCGCTCGACATCGCGTCAATCGCCGACGACCGGATGATTCCCGGACGCGCCGTCGAGCGACTCGGACAGTTCTACGAAGGGTTGCCGGTATTCGGCGGACAGGTCATCAGGCAGATGGACGGACGTTCGATTGTCAGCCTCACCGGCCGTTTGTACGAAACGCTGACCCTGGACGCAAACCCATCGATCTCTCCGGAGCGCGCGAACCAGATTGCCGTCGCGTCGGCGCCTCCGGGCGCGCAGATACCTGGCGAAACGATCCTGGGAATCGTGCCAGTCGAAGACGGCTATCGGCTCGCCTATCGCATGGTGGTGCGGAGCGACTGGTCGATTCGCGAGGTGTACGTCGACGCCCACTCGGGCGCGATCGTGCGTTCGATCAACGCCATCCACTCACAGGCGGCGATCGGTCAGGGCAATGGCGTGTTCGGCGCCGTGAAGAAGCTGAGCACCAACCAGGTGACCGGGACGTATCAGGCGGTGGACAGATTGCGGCCCGGCCGGGGAGTGACGAGGCAGTTTCCCGGCACTCCGAGCCATCTGAATACGTTCTTCAACACGGGCATCCTGCTCCCATCAGACATCGCGACCGATAGCGACAACATGTGGACGGACGGCCCGACCGTGGACGCGCATGCGTATCAAGGGTGGGTGTACGACTACTACTTCACGCGCTTCAACCGGAACGGAATGGACGACCGCAACACCGAGGTCGACAGCATCGTGAATCCACTTGCGCGATCGGAGGCGAGCCGTCAGCCACCGAATGTGGTCGGCATGTTCATCAACAACGCGTTCTATTGCTGCAGCGGCCTGCTGGCCTTCGGCAATGGCGATGGACGCGTCTTCACGTTTCTAGCTGGTGCACTCGACGTGGTGGCGCACGAGTGGACGCATGGCGTCACCGATTTCACCTCCCGGCTCATTTATCAGGACGAATCAGGTGCGTTGAACGAGGCGTTCTCCGACATCATGGGCGCAACGATCGAGTTTCACTACCAGCCGACTGGCGGGAGTCGCGACCAGGCCGACTGGCTGATCGCGGAGGATGTGTACCTGCTTCCGCCCGGCTATCTGCGATCGCTGAACAATCCAGTGGCCGGCGGCGAGCCGGATCATTACGAACTTCGGCAGTTCATCGGCACACCGACCGACGACGGCGGCGTGCACTTCAATCTGACGATTGCCACCCACGCCTTCTACCTGGCCGTCGCCGGCGGTCAAAATCGTTTTTCACGCATCATCGTGCCCGGCGTCGGCATGGCCAACCTCGAGCGTATCGAACGGGTCTTCTACCGCGCATTCACGATGCTGATGGCCCCGAGCTCGCGCTTCTCCGATGCGCGGCGCGCCACGATTCAGGCCGCGACGGATCTCTTCGGAGCGGGCAGTAACGAGCGCACGCAGGTGGAGCTGGCCTGGACTGCCGTGGGGGTGAACTGATGCGTGTTCATGCGAACGGCACGGTTCCCTGTCTCTCTATTCTTCTCTCTGCGCTTTGTCTCCTGAGCTCGAACCCGGCACACGCTCAGAACCGGTTCCGCATATCCGTGAACGCAGCGAGTCAATCGACGAGCACGACCATCACCGAAGAGCAGACGTTCCAGCAGTACTTCGAGCAGGGATCGTTGAGGTTCGAGCGAACAACGCCGCAGGACGTGCTCTACGACGGCGGCGTGATCGTCCGCCTGTGGCGCGGGCTGCACGCAGGGATGTCGGTGTCGATTTTCGAGAACAGCGGGTCGGGAGACATCGAGGCCCGCGTGCCTCACCCGCTGCAGTTCAACAGGACGCGCATCACAACCTCTGAGCTCACCGGCATCAGGCGGAGCGAAATCGGCCAGCACATCACGATCGGCTGGAACATTCCCGCCACAGCGAGCATCGACTTCACGGTCTTCGCCGGCCCGTCCGTTTTCACGACGGAACAGACGTTCGTCACCGGCTTGATGTTATCGCTCGACAAAGAGGTCTTTCCGTTCGACACGCTCACATTTCCGGGTGCCCAAACCGAGACACAGCGCGAGAACGTCATCGGGTACAACGCCGGCGTCGACATGACGTGGCGATTCACCGACAAACTCGGCGTCGGTGCACTGCTCCGCTATGCGGCCGGAAGGAAAGACTTCACGCCATCAGGTGGCGCAACGGTGGAGGTCGAAGTGGGTGGACTGCATGCTGGTGGTGGCCTGCGGTTGGTCTTCTGAATTCGCAGATTGGCAGGTTGTGAGATTCGCAGATTAGCTTAGATTGAAGATTCGCCGATTAGCCGGTGCTGCCCGACATCTTTGATTTTAGCTCACTTCTCTTCCGGAGGTTCGCTCGAGCGGTGCGAACGGAAGCGCTGAAGATGGACGCCAATTCGTGAGCTTCCTGTTCGAGGCCGCCGATCGCGGCTGATGTCTGTAGTCCCGTCTTGCGAATTAACCGTAACCAGAGTTCACTTTCATCAGCTTCTTCATCAACGATAGCGAGCTTCGATACAAAGAGGCGATCGGTGTAGGCACGGCAGGCAGCCCGATAGTTTGCTGCGACTGATGTACTTGCATCAATGAGTTGCTGACTGACACGCCGGCCCGCGAGGCTGTTTGGAAGTTTGTCGCAGAACTTGACGGCAGCTACGGCAAACGCTTCGGTTCGAGCCTTGAGTTGTTCTGATTTTTCTGACATGTCCTTTGGTCAAAGCAGTGCTCGTGCCAGAAATCCTTGGCCAAAATCATTGAACCCCTACACTGCGCCTCCCGGGTGCGACGCACATTCTGCGACATCGTTCGGTTCCCGGCGTCGCAGCATTTTTAGTCTCACAATCTGCGAATCTGCGAATCTGCGAATGGAGAATCACTCATACCGCAACGCCGTCATCGGATCGACACGAGAAGCCCGCCGAGCCGGAATGAAGCCCGCGCTGAGCGCTACGGCGACGAGAGCAGCCGTTGCAGTCGCGAACACGAACGGGTCCTGTGCGTTCATCTGGAACAGCAGAGACTCGGAGACACGGCCAAGGGCGACGGCGGCCGCGAGCCCGATGGCAGAGCCGAGCGCGGTCATCCAGCCGACCTGCCGAAGCACCAGCCGCCGCACACTCGAGGCATCCGCTCCGAGCGCCATCCGCAGGCCGAATTCTCTCGTGCGCTGCGTCACCGTGTAGGCGAGCACACCGTAGAGACCCAGCGCCGCCAGCAGCGTGGCGAGGCCGGCGAACGCCGCCGACATCAGCGTCACAAACCGATCGAGTGACACATTCTCGTTCACCTGGGCCGCCATCGTCCGAAGCCCGGCAACGGGCAGCGTGGGGTCGATCTCGCGAATGACCCGCGGAATTGCTGTAAGAAGCTGGTCTTCCGCTCCGAACGTGCGGACGTAGAAGTGCGCCCCGGCAACATCCGGATCCTGGCGGTACGGCATCAGCACCAGCGGCTCTGCCTTGCCTTTGACCTCGTCGTACACCGAATCGGCCGCGATGCCGACGATCTCGATGTCGAAGGCGGTTCCGCGGCCCGCCCGATACATGCGCATTCCGACCGTGTCGCGGCCGACTTTGAACTTCTTCAGGAACGCTTCGTTCACGATGGCGACTTTCGCGGCTCCCTCGATATCGGCGCGCGTAAACTCGCGACCGGCCAGCAGCGGAATCCCAAGGGTGCGCAGAAAATCGGTTCCGACGAAGTTGTAGTAGGCGCTCGTGTCGAGCTCGGGATCCTCGGGAAGCCCCTGCAGGTGAAAGCCGCTCATCGACGCGTCACCGGACACCAGTCGGACTCGTGTGGTGCTCACACCGGCCACACCGGGAAAGCCCGACAGCTCATTCTCAATGGTCTCCAGTATCTGTCGCGTGCGCCCGGCGGCGTGCCCGTTCATGGCCGGCGAAACACCGAATACCACGAGCTTTTCAGTATTGAGGCCGAGATCGACGCATGCGATATTCACCAGGCTCTTCGTGAACAGCCCTGCAGACACGAGCAGCGCCATCGATAGCGCGATCTGCGCAGTGGCGAGCGTGATGCGAAAGCGCGCTGCGGCTTTCGCGCCAGACGGCTGTCCGGCATTCGCTTTCAGCGCCGAGACAAGATTCGGTCGCGTGCTTTGGAGCGCAGGAAACAGGCCGAACAACACGCCCGTCGCAAGAGACAATGCCGCCGCACAAAGAAGCATGTCGCCGTCGAGTTCCGGGCTCACGATGCCTGGTGCGCCGTCCGGCAGGACCGCCGCCATCGCGGTCAAGGTCCAGCGCGCAACGAGAAGCGCGCCTGTGCCACCCATCACCGCCAGCAGCATCGACTCGAGCAACAGCTGAGCGACGATGTGTCTGCGCCCGGCTCCGATCGAGAGACGCACGGCCATTTCCGTCGTGCGACTTGCCGCGCGTCCGAGCAGCAAGTTCGCCACATTCGCACAGCAAATCAGCAGCACGATCGCCGTCACGCCAAACAGCAGCGTCAAAGGCTGGCGTGCTTCCACGGGCGTCCGGCTTTGCCCTCGAGCCCCTGGCTCGAGCTGCATCTGCATGTTGGCGAATTCGGCAAGCATAGACGGCCGCATCCCCTCTTGCAGCGGCACATCGACTGCCGAAAGAATCCCGCGATATTGGGCATTGACCGTGCTGCCCGCGTCGTCGACTGAAATGCCAGGGTTGAGACGCGCAAAGAGATAGGCCCAGTACCGACCGTCTGTTATCGAGACCTTTCCAGCGAGGAACGATCACTTCGCGCATCGAAATCGGGACGTAGAACAGTGGCGGGTCGCCAAGCGTCGTGCCATGGAATCCCGGCGGCGCGACGCCAACGATGGTGAGCACCTGCCCGTTGACCCTCAGCGTTTGCCCGACGATATCCCAGCGCTCGCCGAATCGGCGCCGCCAGTAGTCGTAACTGAGCACGACGACGCGCCCGCTTCCCCGCACACGATCGTCATCGGCATTCAGCAGACGTCCGAGTTGCGGCGTGAGGCCGAGGACCGAGAAATACGAACCCGAAACCAACGTGCCCTCACCACCTTCGGACACGCCTTGGTAGGAGACGTTCGCACCAAAGTCGCGGTGCGCGGCGATGCCGGTGAAGACGGTCTGAACGCGCTCCAAGTCCCGAAACATCGGGTAGCTGAAGATCGCGTCGCAGGTGCCGGCCTGACCGCACGATATCGACCCGCTGCGCGGTCCGGGAGACACGAGGTTGACGAGTCGCTCCGGCTCTGGCACGTTCAGCGGCCGCAGCAGGGTCTGATTGAAGACAGAGAAAATCGCGACGTTCGCGCCGATGCCAAGCGCCACCGACAGCACCGCAATCGTCGTCACGATGGGCGTCTTGAGGAGCGACCGAAAGGCAAATCTCAATTCATGCATTGGTAGATTGGAAGATTGGAAGATTGAAAGACTTCAAGAATTGAGCATTCGATAATCAAATGGCGTGCCGCGAAAATGGTGCGGGATCGGGTAATCTGGGTCCCAGACCGTCCGGTGATGGGATGACTTGTTCCAATGGCGCGAAGCGCCAGTGATTTCGCGGCACGCGTCCGCAGCGTCGTTCGCCGCATCCCACACGGGCGGGTTGCTACCTACGGCGATGTGGCTGCCGCCGCCGGGCGTCCCCTGGCCCACCGCGCGGTGGGCAATATCATGCGCGAGACCCGGGATTCGTCCGTCCCCTGCCACCGCGTAATTGCGGCCGGCGGGAAGCTTGGCGGGTATGGACGCGACCTTTACGCCAAACGCGCCCTCCTGCTCCAGGAAGGGGTAGTGGTGGCAGGCGGCCGGGTCAGGAACTTCGCTGAGTTGAGGTGGCGTCGGCGCTGAATTCTACATTGGAGGATTGTGAGATAGAAGATTGGAAGAATGTTGGCAGATTTTAGAATGACGATTGGCAGATTGATTGATTTATTGGCAGAAGTGATCAAGTGGCGTCGGCATGGCGCGTGCTCATATCAATGCCATGTCGGCGGCATCTGAGCAGTTGAAAGCGCGTACCGAGGATTTCGCGATTGCCGTTGTCAAATTCTGCGAGACACTGCCGAACACTATCGCCGGACGAAAAATCGCCGGACAGTTGATCGATGCCGGCACTTCCGTCGCGGCGAACTACCGTGCCGCGTGCAGGGCCTATACTCGTCCGCTGTTCGTGTCAAAACTCGCCATCGTTTCTGAGGAGGCGGATGAAAGCGAGCTGTGGCTGCGAATCATCCGGCGCACGGGACTGCAAGCCTCCGTGGCCGTTGGTCAATTGGAGAAGGAGGCCCACGAGCTTGCCTCCATTTTCACGGCCTCGCTCCGGACGGCTCGAGGGGGCAGGCCTCCCACCGATCCCCGTAATCGTCCGGATTCTGTGAATCGTCCATCCAACAACAGTCTCTAAGTCCAACAATCTGCGGATCTTCCATTGGTGCGAGGGCTGCCGAGGGACGGCAACCCTCCCGAGGCCAACCTCGTCTAATCTTGCCGAGTGTCCAGAGCTGATGTCCCAGCTTTCGAGGAGCTCTATCAACAGCATTCGACGCGGTTGTTCAACCTGGCGTGGCGGATGTGCGGGACCCGAGCCGATGCCGAAGATCTGCTACAGGAGATCTTTCTGCAGGCTTATCGAAAGCTCCCCGAATTTCGTGGCGACTCCACGGTGGGAACCTGGCTGTATCGCCTGGCAATGAACAGGTGTCTCGATCACCTGAAGAGCCGCCAGACGCGCGCCAACAGCGCGACGACGCCCCTGGATGAACAAGTGATGGCCGGCCCCAGGCTCGTTAGCGACGGCGGAATCAAGCGGCTCGATCTCGAACGCGCCATTGCGAGGTTGCCCGAAGGCGCGCGGGCCGCGTTCCTCCTCCATGACGTCGAGGGATTTCAGCACGGCGAAATCGCCGACATCCTCGGTATCAGCGAGGGGACGTCGAAATCACAAGTTCACAAGGCCCGCCTCAAGCTGCGGGCGCTTCTGACGGCATCTGTATGAACTGCGAACGATACAGCGAATGGCTCAGCGATGCGGTGGACGGCACGCTCGACCCGGCACAACAGGCAGAGCTCGACGGGCACTGCCGTGGCTGCGCCGATTGCCGCGAGCTGCTGAGTGACTTGATGGAAATCCGCGCGGCGGCGGCCACACTGGACCGGCTCACCCCTTCGCCGGACATGTGGAACGCGATCGCGGCGAAGCTCGACCCGTCCGCCTCCGCGGCGTTGCCGCTGCGGCGTGACAGGCCTCCGATGGCAGCTTCGCCGTTTGGGTCAGCCAAACGAGCATCGTCCTGGATGCAGCTGGCGGGGTCCCCAATGCGGCAGCCGCATTGGGGTGCCCTGGCGGCAGCCGCTGCGCTCGTGACAGTGCTCGGCGCCGCCGCGTGGTTCGGCCTGTCAACCCGGCCGCCGGGAAATGGCACCGAATCGATTGCCGAGCTCGCGCGAGCGACATCAGAGCTGCAGCTTGCCGAGCAGCACTATTTGAACGCCATCGCCGCGCTCGAGCAACTGACCGCGCAGAGAGACACCACGCTCGATCCCGTCATCGCGGCGGAAATCGCGCAGAGCTTGAGCTCGATCGACCGGGCCATTGACGATAGCCGTGCCGCGCTGAAAGCCGACCCACGCTCCTTCGTCGCACAAACCAGCCTGCTCGAAGCGCTCCGCATGAAGGTGGCGCTCCTGCAGGAAACCGTCTCACTGATGAACGCCAGGTCCTGAGAGGAATCGCAGACATGACGAAGTCCATCGCCACAATGGTGCTTTCTATTCTCGCGCTGGCCGCGCCGACCGCAATGGCGCGACAAGCACCCGCCGCACCTGACGCACCTAGCGCACCCAGCGCACCTAGCGCACCCAGCGCACCCGTCGCACCCAACGCACCTGTCGCACCTAGCGCACCTGTCGCACCTAGCGCACCTGTCGCACCTAGCGCACCTGGCGCACCTGTCGCACCCAGCCCAACTGTCGCACCCAACGTGCCTACGGTTTGGCCGGTCCCACCGGCGCCGCCATTCCTGCCCGACGTCTTCTTCACGCCTGAAATCACAGGCCAATGGCTGGCGCTCGAGAAGAACCTGGAACTGCAGGAAAAGTTGTTCGAGATTCAGGAACGTGAATTCGAGAAGCAGGGACAGCCGTTTGAGAAACAGTTTGAGAAGCAGTTTGAGAAGCAGGCCGAAATGTACGCGGAGAAAACGCTGAGGTTCGAGATGGGCAAGCAGTTTCCGGTGCCGCCGGTTCCGCCCATCCCGCCGAAGGATCCGCGGCAGAAGCCGCGTCAGCAAGAGCGCCGGCGGATTCCCGAGGGGTGGGTCGAGTCGACCGAGCCATTCACCCGCACGTTCCCGGTGGCCAAAGGCGCGACGCTCATGCTCTCGAACATCTCGGGCAACATCCAGGTGGTGCCGGGCACGAACGATCGGATCGAGGTCGAAGCGTTGAAGCGTGCCTGGGGCCCCAACGCCGAACAGGCGAAGACGCGTCTCGCAGATGCCATTGTCGAGACATACGCAAGCGCCAACCGCGTTGAAGTGCGTGTGGAGCACGGCGTGCGCAGAGACGCGCGCGGCATCGACGTCGAATTCAATGTGAAGGTACCGGCCGACGCGGCGGTCGATCTGCGGACAGTGTCGGGCGACGTTCGGATCACCAACGTCAAAGGAGAGATCCGCGTGCAGGGCGTGAACGGTAATCTCCATCTCGAGGGTACGGCTCGCGTCGGCGCCGTGAAAACCGTTTCTGGCGATGTCACGCTCATCAACGCGGGCTCCGATCTGCAGGTGTCGCTTTCAACGGTGAACGGCGATTTACAGGTGCAGACACTGGCGGCGCGGGCGATTGATGTGGATACGATCAATGGCGACGTGACAATCGCCGGCTGGTCCGGCGATCGGGCGCACATCCGCTCTCTCGACGGCAATCTCGATCTGCAGACCAGCCTGACCAAGGGCGGCCGGTACGAGTTCGAATCGCACTCTGGGAACATCAATCTTTCCCTGCCTGAACAGCCGGGCTTCGAGCTCGAGGCTCACACCTTTAACGGCCGCATTCGGATCGACTTCCCTATTCGCAGCGAAGGGCCGATCCGCGACAGCGACCGCGGACCCCGCTCGGTACGTGGCACGTATGGGGACGGCAGTTCGAGCCTGCGGGTTCAGACGTTCAACGGCAACTTGACGGTAACGCGACGGTAACTGACGCACCATTGGCAGATTGGAAGATTGGTAGATTGGGAGATTGATCGGCAGAGCGTCAATTTAATCCGCGCGAAGCGCGACGAGCGGGTCGACGGTCGCCGCTCGCCACGCAGGAACGGCACTGGCGACGAGCGCTGCGGCGGCGAGAACGAACGCCATCGACGCGAACGCGACCGGATCGGTCGGGCTCACGTCGAATAACTCTGCTTCGAGCACGCGCGTCAGCGCGAGCGCTCCCACAATCCCGAGCGTGAGTCCTGAAAGCACCAGCATCGAAGCATGATGGACGACCGTTGCCACAACTGTCTGCGGAGCCGCGCCGAGTGCGATACGCACGCCGATCTCCCGTGTACGTTGCGCAACGGCAAAGCTCACCAGACCGAAAATTCCGACCGCCGCGAGCACCAGCGCGACAGTGGAAAAGAGCGTGAGCATACCGGTCAGCAGGCGCTGCCGGCCGAGCGAGTTGGTCAACACCTCTTCGATTGGCAGAAAGTCTGTTGGCGGAAGATTGGCGTCGAGCTCTCTCACCTCATGCCGGATCTCGCGCGCGATAGCGAGCGTTTCACCGCCGGAATGAACAACGACAGACATCGAGCCGAGCGGCACCTGCGCGTGCGCGAAATACACCTCGGGTTGAGGCTCGAGTGGCAAGCCACGGCTGCGCACATCGCCGACGACACCGACGATCGTGAAGGCGGCAGCTGCCTGCTCGACGGGGTCATAGCCGAAGTCCATCAACCGGCGTCCGATCGCGTCATCCCCTGGAAACAGCCACTTCGCTGCGGCCTCGTTGACGACCGCAATCGGAAGGCTGCCGGCTCGATCCGTCCAGCCGATGTCTCGCCCTTTTACGAGCGCCATGCCCATCGTCTTGAAGTAGCCGGGGGTCACGATACGCACGCCAATCGACGGTTCGGGCGCGCCGGCCAAGGCACCGCTTTCGGCGCGAAAAAGGCTTCGGAAGCTGCCGTTCATGCTGATGGGGAGGCGCGAGATCGCGCCAGCCGAGAGGACCGCCGGCTGACGTGAAATCCGTTCCATCAGACGCTCGTGGAACTCGGCTCTCTGAGGCGCGCGATAGGCGGCGCCGGGCAGATCGACACGAAACGTAAGAACCTGCTCGGTGCGAAAGCCCGGGTCGACCGACGCAAGACGCAGAAAGCTCTTCAGCAGCAGGCCAGAGCCGACGAGCAGCACGACGGCCAGGGCAAGTTGGGCAACGACGAGGCCGTTGCGAAAGCGCTCCCCTCGGTGGCGCGACAAGCCCGTTCTGCCTCCGGCTTGCAACGTACTGCCAAGATGGCCGTCAGTCGCCCGCAACGCCGGAAAAAGCCCCGCGAGAACCGTAGATAGAATGGTGATGCTCAGCGCAAACGCCAGAACCGGCACGTCGAGGCGAATGGCGTCTACAAGATCCAAATCGCGCAGGCCTTCGTAGTAGGCGCCAACGATCGTGTTGCTCACGACGTATGCAACGGCGAGTCCAAGGAGATTGCCACCGATGCCAACAGCAAGCGACTCGGTGACGAGTTGCCGCACGATGCGCCCGCGCCCTCCGCCCAGAGCCGCACGCACGGCAAGTTCCTCGCGCCGGCTTGCAGTTCTGGCGAGCAAGAGGCTGGCAACGTTCGTGCTGGCGATGACAAGCACCAGTCCAACGGCTCCGAGCAGCAGCAGGAGGAGCGTCCGAAATTCGCCGACGAGATCTTCATGCCATGGAACGGCTGTGAAGCCGAGCGAAGTGTTGGTCTCCGGAAAGCGCTCTTCAAGACGTCGTGCGAATGCGCCGAGCTCTGCTCTTGCGGCTGCGAGAGTGATCCCAGGTCGCAACCGTGCGATGACGCGCACGTACTCGTTGCCCTTGCGGCCGGCGGTGGTGTCAGCCGAAAAATAGTTGCCGGTACTGGAGCGGCACCCACACTGCGCTCTGCGCCGGCACATCAAACTCCTTCGGCATCACTCCGACGACGGTATGGGAGATTCCGTTCAGGACAATCGTTCTCGCGAGCACGCTCGGATGGCCGGCGAAGTGCTGCTGCCAGAGCGCATGACTGAGCACGACAACGCGATTCTGGCCGCGCTCGTTCTCCGCTCGCGTAAACGTGCGCCCGAGCGCGGGCCGTGCTCCAAGCACATCGAAAAAGCCTGCGCTCACCTCTGTGGCTTCGACGCGCTGGGCCTCGCCGTCACCCGTCAACGTCACCCGCGTCTCGAGGAATCCTGCGACTCCGGAAAACGAACGGCTCTCGGCTTCGTGAAGGCTCATGAAGTTTGGCGGTGACAGCGACGTCTCGATTTGCCCGTCGCTCGCTAACGTGTGGAGCATCATCAGCGTGTTCGGGTCGTTCAGCGCGAGCGGCCGCAACAGCATTCCATAGACAAGGGTGAATATCGCCGTCGTCAGGCCGATCCCGAGCGCGAGCGTTAAAGTGGCGGCCAGGGCAAACCCGGGATTGCGCACCAGGGCGTGCACACCATGCCGCAGGTCCTGCGCGAACTGCTCCACGAGCGGCCAACCCCATGCCCCGCGCACGTCCTCGGTCACAAGCGCAACGTTGCCCAGATCCCGGCGTGCCGCATATCGCGCCTGCTCTGGTGTCAGCCCAACTGCTGCACGCTCTTCCGCTTCCTCGGCAAGATGAAACTCAAGCTCCTGGCGAAGCTCCGCCTGACGCCGGCGCCACTGCAACGTCCACATCACCTTGCGAAGAAAGTTCCTCACGACGGCTCCTCCGCGGCAGGCTTCAGCACCAGGCCCATCGCGCGCGAAAACGCATCCCAACGGCTCTGCTCGGCCGACAGGTGTCGTTTGCCGGCAGCCGTCAGCCGATAGTACTTGGCGCGCTTTCCCTTGTCTGAGAGATCCCAGGACGCCGCGACCAGCCCTTTCGCTTCGAGGCGGTGCAGGGCGGGGTACAGCGACCCGGTCTCAACCTGAAGCAGGTCCTCTGATGTGCGCTGAATGTGTTTCGCGATCGCGTGACCGTGGGTAGGCCCGAACAACAGCGTGCGCAGGATCAGCAGATCCAGAGTGCCTTGCAGAAGGTCCACGCGCGAGGGCTGCTTCATTGTGTAGACAAACTACCTCATATTCAGTGAGTGTCTACTTAATACTTGGAACGCTCCCCGCGGCCACACACCTTTAGCCGGCCATCCTCCTGGCAGGGCTGAAGCCCCGCGCCACCGACGTGAAGCCCTGCTATCCGCCTCGGGTCACTGCAGGTTGCGTCGGGTCCAGCTATCTGCCTCGGGGTCACCTTGGTCCGGCTAAAGCCTGGCTAAAGCCGGACACTACGTACGGATTAGGGATCTCACAATCTGCGAATGGAGCGCGTTTAGACTAGTGGCGCACGTATCGATCCGACAACGCCATCAGATCGAACTGCTCGTGATGCAGATGGGTATCCGGCTTGATCGTCACGTCTTTGCCGAGCGCCTGCTTCAGATCCGCCATCACGGCTCGCTCTTCTTCCTTGAGCGCGCGCGCGATCTCCGGATTCACCCGCAGCATCACTCCCCCGCCGTTGAGATCGGCGCCGATCTTCTTGACCTCCGACAGAATCTCGTAGCAGATCGTCGAGCTCGACTTGATGACGCCCGTGCCCGAGCAATACGGGCAAGGCTCGGTCAGGACGCGCTCGAGGCTTTGTTTGACTCGCTTGCGCGTCACGATCACGAGGCCGAAGTCCGACACCTGAAGCAGTTTCGACGGCGAGCGATCCTTCTTGAGCTCCAGTTCAACCGCCTGGAAGACCTTCTGCCGGTTCTTGCGCTCTTCCATATCGATGAAGTCGAGCACGATGATCCCGCCCAGATCGCGCAGCCGGATCTGCCGCACGATTTCCTTCACGGCTTCGAGGTTCGTTTTGACGATGGTGTCTTCCAGCCGGCCGGTGCGCTTACCGACGTAGCGGCCCGTGTTGACGTCGATGGCGACGAGCGCCTCTGTCTGATTGATAACGATGGAGCTGCCCGATTTGAGCCACACTTTGCTCTTGAGCGCCTTGTCGATCTCGCCCTGGACGCCGTACTCCTCGAAGATCGGGTAGTCCTTCGTATAGAGCTTCACGCGCGTCGCCAGGTTCGGCATGATGCGCGCAACCAGGTCCATGACGTGCCGGTACTCCTGGGCGTTGTCGATGCGAATGGCCGAGAACTCTTCGGTCAGCAGGTCGCGAATCAGCTTGGCGACCAGGCTCTGCTCGCGATAGATCACCATCGGTGCGCGTGACGTCTCGAACTTGTGACGCGTCTCTTTCCAGATGTCGTTGAAATAATCGAGGTCGCTCAGGATATCGGCTTCGGGACGGCTGCCGGCTGCGGTGCGGATGATGACGCCGCCGCCGAAGCCGTGCTCGTCTCGGAATTTCCTGACGATGCCGCGCAGGCGATTGCGCTCGTCGCGCGAGTCGATTTTGCGGGAGACGCCGATGTGATCGACCGTCGGCATGAAGACGAGAAAGCGGCCGGCCAGCGTCGCGTGCGAGGTCAGGCGTGCACCCTTGGTGCCCAGGGGTTCCTTGGCCACCTGAACGACGATCTCCTGCCCTTCCTTCAGGAGCTCTTCGATTTTCGGCTGCGGTCCCCGATCGCGCCCCTTGCCGCGATCACCACCGGGGCCCTTGCCGTTGCCGCCGGCCTCGTCGTGCTCGTCGTCGTCCCCCGAGTCGAGCCGATCGAACTCCTCGATGGTATTGACGACGTCCGAAACGTAGAGGAACCCGTCGCGCTCGAGACCGATGTCAATGAACGCGCATTGCATGCCAGGCAGCACTTTCGATACCCGGCCCTTGTAGACATTCCCAACCACCCCTCGATGCCGCTCGCGCTCGACGAAGATCTCTGTCACGAGATCTTCCTCGAGAATGGCGACCATCGTCTCGTGCCCGTTGGCCGAGATGATCATTTCCTTCTGCATTCGCGAAGCTCCATTGCGGATCGGCGCCGAAAGCCGAGCAGAGCGCGCGAATGACCATCATCAATGTTCGCAAAGCGTTGCTCATGAACCGATCCATTCAGCTTGTAGCTCGTAGCTAGTTAGTAAACCGGCGCATCCGGACGCTGAGCACCAGGCCGAAGCTCGCCAGCGTGGCGATCATCGACGACCCGCCGTAGCTCAACAACGGAAGCGTCAAACCCTTGACCGGCAGCAGACCGGCCGACATGGCAATGTTGTAGATGACCTGGAATGCGAACGTGGAAAGAACGCCCATCACGAGGTACGCGCCCAGCCGATCTTTGGCGAGGCGAGCGGCCTCGAGCGAGCGCCAGATCACGATCAAGTACAGGCTCAGCACGATGAGCACACCGGCGAATCCCTGTTCCTCCGCGAGCGCCGAAAAAATGAAATCGTTGTGGGCGACGGGCAGGAACCTGAGCTGACCCTGCGTGCCCTTGCGATAGCCCTTGCCCCACAAGCCGCCGGAGCCGACGGTAATCTGCGCCTGGATCTGCTGATACCCGGCGCCTTTGGGATCCAGCGACGGATCGAGAAACGTCTCGACGCGGCTCTTCTGATAGGGCTTGAGCGCATAACTCCACGCGATCGGCGCCGCGACGATGGCGACGGCCGCGAGGATGCCGAGGATGCGCATCCGCATCCCGGCGACGTAGGCAATTCCAAGATAGATGGGGATCAGTGTGACCGCCGTTCCGAGATCGGGCTCGCGCGCGATCAGGACGAGCGGCAGACCCGCCAGGAACCCAGCGATGACGAGGTCGCCCGAGGTTGGAGCGCCGCGACGGTTCTCGCCGAAGAACTTCGCGAGCACGAGCGCTACGCCGACCTTGGCGAATTCAGAGGGCTGAAGGTTGAACGCCCCGAGCGAAATCCAGCGGCGGGCGCCGCCGGCAGTCGTGCCGAAGAGCAGCACGTACACGAGCAGGCCGAGCAGAGCGAGGTAGACGAAGTGGGACTTGTCCGTCAGGGCGCGGTAGTCGATCGACAGGCACACCGCGAAGGCGATCACACCGATGATGACCGCGTACAACTGAACGACAGGAAGTCGCCAGCCTCCTGTGGTGCTGTAGATCATGGCGATGCCGATCATCGACAGAGAGAAAATCGCGCCGATGAGGAGCCAGTCGAGATGGAGAAAGAGGCGTCGTTCGAGCATCAGTTCCCGCCTGCGCGACCACTTTGACCGCCCGGATTCGCCTGAACGACCGGGGGCTCCGGCTCCGGCAAGGACGGCTCATCGCGCTGGAGATTGGGATCGGGAGCGGGCATCGACAGCTTCGGCAGCGGCAGACCGTCCTTCTTGGCGAAGTACGTTTCGATTACGTGCTTCGCAATCGGCGCCGACGTTGAACCGTGCTCGTTGTGCTCGCCGAAAACAACACCGGCGATTTCGGGATTGTCGCGCGGCGCGAAAAAGACGAACCAGCCATGGTCGCGAAGGTCGCGCTCGGTGCGGCCGGCGGCTTTCCTGCCACCCGACAGCGAGATGACCTGGGCCGTTCCCGTCTTGCCGGAGACGTCCCTGCCTGGAATGCGTGCCCGCGCGCCGGTGCCAGCCCCGTTGACGACCAGGTACAGACCGTCGTGCAGCGCCGCAATCGTTTCGGGCTTCAACTGAACTCGCGACTTGGGGGCAGGTGGCTGCACGGGCTTCCAGCCGCCACCCTCGTCCATGATCGCCTTCAACAGGTGTGGTACGTAGCGCGTTCCGCCGTTCGCGACCGTCGACATCATGACGGCGAGAGAGATCGGCGTGATCGAGACCTGCCCCTGCCCAATCGAGACGGAAATGGTTTCGCCGGCGTACCATTTCTCGTTGTATCGCTTTCGCTTCCACTCGGTCGACGGCACGAGCCCTTCAATCTCGTTCGGGAGATCGATGCCGGTCTTTTCCCCGAGGCCGAGCAAGGTAGCCCACTTGTGAATCTTGTCGACGCCGACCATGTTGCCAATCGTGTAGTGGTACACGTTACACGACCCCTCCAACGCGTGACGCATGTCGACGCTGCCGTGCCCGCCTTTCTTCCAGCATTGGAACGGGCGGCCGAAGAAAACGGCGCTGCCACCGCAGAACACCCTGAAGTCGGGGCGGATGATGCCTTCCTCGAGGGCGGCAACCTCCACCACGATCTTGAAGGTGGATCCCGGCGAGTAGAGGCCCTGAATCGCGCGGTTCTGCAGCGGCTTCAACGGATCGGTATTGAGCCCGGTCCACGTCGTGCGATCGATGCCCGCAGCGAAATCATTGGGGTCGTAACCAGGACGGCTGGTGAACGCGAGCACCTCGCCGGTTCGCGGATCCATCACAACAGCCGCGCCGTTGAACCCACCGGCTTTGAATCCCTCCTCAGCGGCACGCTGCAGGTCCATGTCGATGGTCAACTGCACGCGCCGGCCCTCGTGATAGGGAATCTCTCGGATGGTCTCGATTTCGCGACCCATGCTGTTGACCTTGACCTGACGCGCGCCGTCCTCACCCATCAACAGCTTGTTGTAGATCTTTTCGACGCCGGCCTGGCCCACTATGGCGCCGCTCTGCAGCCCTTCGGCCTCAACCTGACCTTCACTCGCTTCGCCAACGTAGCCGAACAGGTGGGCGGCGAACGCTTCGGTCGGGTACAACCGCGTCGGGACTTCTTCGACCAGCACGTCAGGCAACTCCGACTCGAGGCGGCGCGCGAGAACCGCGGCAACCTGAGCAAGCGACGCATCGTCGACGATCAAGATCGGTCGGTAGGTCGGCTCACGGCGATTCCGGTTGACGATATCGGTCACGAATTTCGGATCCAGGCCAGCGACCTCGGACAGTACGCGAATCGTGTGACCGATGTCCTTCGTGTGCTCGCGAACAATGGAAATCGTGAAGGAACTCCGGTTTTCGACGAGCGGACGCCCGTCGCGGTCGTAGAGGACGCCCCGCGGCGCACGCAGTGCAAGCGTGCGCTGATGATTGTTCTCGGCAAGCTCCTTGTATTTTTCGTGCTGGACGACCTGGAAGAACCAGAAGCTGAAGGCGAGCAGCGTAAAGACCACGGCACACCCGACCTGTAGAATCCCCAGCCGAATGGTGACGCTTCGACGATCCTCAACGGGTCCGGTGAAATCAGCCATCCCTTAGCCTTTTAGCCCTTAGCCTTAGTCCTATTCGAGCCTTCGAGTAATCCGCATCCCGCCACCCATCGGACGACGGCGATCGACGAAACTCGGCAGAAAATCGGCGATCTGGAAGACCAGCACACCCACAAGCGCGTTGGCGCCCGCCTGGCGGAAAATCGCGCCATACGTCGTCAGCTCGTAGCCGCGGTCGATGACCCGATAAAGCCCCACAAATATGATCGCATGGGCGACCGTCGCTGCGAAAAATACCAGCGCCCTCGGCAACGGCCGTGCAACGATGAACTGGCTGCCGATGATGCCGGCGAAAAAGCCCACAACGGTCTTTGCCAGTCCCCCTATCCCGATGATGCTGCGCATGCTGACCGTGCCCGCACCGATCGAAACATCCAGGGCACTGGTCGCTGAAAGCGCATCCTGTGCCAGGCCGGCGACAGCACCCGCAATCAGGCCCTCCGTAGGCCCGCCGCTGAGGGCGATGTAGACCACAGCCACGAACACAAGGTCGACAAGGCCGGCGCCAGGTGTGAGATAGGCGATCGACGTCTGCAGGGCCAGCGCGATGACAATGACCAGTACAGTGGCAATGGCCCTCACTAGGGGCCCTTTTCTGGCGTCGCCTGCGACGGCGGTGTCTTCACCACAAGCACTTCCTCGAGCCGGTTGAAATCTACGGACGGACGAACCTCAACCGTTTTGTAGATCCCGTTGCCGCTGCCAACGCGTTCCACTTTGCCGATGACGAAGCCCCTGGGGTAAATCCCGTCGATACCCGATGTGACGATCGTGTCACCGATCTTCACGTCGGCCGTGGCGGCGACGAAATCCATGCGGACGATCTCCTCGCCCTTGCCGACGACGATGCCCTGGGCGCGCGTCCGCTCGACGAGCCCGCCGGCGGCCGCGTTGCGGTCGATGAGCAACTGAACTTTCGACGCATGGTGCGTCGGCGTCACCACGCGCCCCACGACGCCAGTCGGCGCGATGACCGCCATGTTGGTGACAACGCCGTTCTTCGATCCCCTGTCGATGGTGAGGACCCGAAAGTCGCTCGTTGCGCCAGCACCGATGACTTCGGCAGGCAGCGTGTCGATGTTCAGGTCATTCCGGAAACCGAGGAGGTGCTCCAACTGTCGCGCGCGCTCGGCTCGTGCGCGCTCTTGCTGAAACTGCACCTGCAGAGCGCCGAGCTGCACCTTCAGCCGCTCGTTCTCGGCGCGCGCGCCGCGAAGATCCACGTACCCCTTCCACGCGTTGCGAAACCCGCCCGTAAACCCGGCCGCACCACGCTGAACCTCGGCGAACGCACCAAACGTAATCACTTCGAGCAGCGGCACACCCCTCTTCGAGTTCACCTGCGCCGAGATGAGAATGATGTGCCCCAGCATCACAGCAATGAAGAGCACCGCTGTGCGCTGACGAAAATCACTGGCCATGGCCTGCAAGGTGACCTAATCGATCGAAATCTTGCGTAGCAAGTTAAAGTCCGAGAGCATCTTTCCGGCACCGAGCACCACGGATGACAGCGGATCTTCCGCCATCGCCAGCGGCAGTCCGGTTTCCTCTCTCAGACGCTTATCCAGATTCTTCAACATCGACCCGCCGCCGGTCAGCACGATGCCGCGGTCGACGATATCGGCAGACAGTTCCGGAGGAGTGCGTTCGAGCGCCACACGTACGGCATCGACAATGACGTTGACCGTTTCGGTCAGCGCCTCCCGGATCTCCTCGTCGGTGATCGTGATGGTCTTCGGCACGCCCTCGATGAGGTGGCGTCCCTTGATTTCCATCGTCATCCTCTCCTCGAGCGGATATGCCGAGCCGATCTCAATCTTGATCTGTTCGGCGGTGCGCTCGCCGATGAGCAGGTTGTAGGTCTTGCGGATGTACTGGATGATCGCTTCATCCATCTCGTTGCCCGCGACACGCACGGCCTTGCTGTAAACGATGCCCGCCAGAGAGATGACGGCGATGTCGGTCGTGCCGCCTCCGATGTCGACGATCATGTTGCCCGACGGCTCGGTAATGGGCATCCCCGCACCAATCGCCGCAGCCATCGCTTCTTCCACCAGGTGCACTTCGCTGGCTTTTGCCCGGTATGCACTGTCCTTCACGGCGCGCTTCTCGACCTGGGTAATCTCTGACGGTACGCCAATGACAATGCGCGGCCTCACCCACACATTTCGATTGTGCGCCTTCTTGATGAAGTACGTGAGCATCTTCTCGGTGACTTCGAAGTCGGCAATCACGCCGTCCTTCATCGGCTTGATGGCCACGATGTTGCCCGGCGTGCGGCCGAGCATCTCTTTGGCGTCGCGCCCGACCGCTTCGACACGGCCGTTCAGCTTGTTGATCGCCACAATCGACGGCTCGTTGACGACGATGCCCTTCCCGCGCGCATAGACGCACGTGTTGGCGGTGCCGAGATCTATCGCGAGATCGCTCGAGAAGAGAGAGAAGACCGAACGAAGGCTCATAAGCTCCTTACGCTGTAACTAGTGCACTCGTGAACGACTGAACTTTGAACTCAGATCGCCAGATTCCCAAGATCTCCAGATCCATCGTTACATCGGCTCCGTTGCCAGCACGACGCCGTTCTTCCCGCGGTCTTTCACGCGGTACATCGCGGTATCGGCCGCTCTAACCAATTCCTCCGCCGACGCCGCAACATCGGGCAACGTCGCCACGCCCACCGACGCCGTTAAGCGGATATCCAGACCATCGCCCTTCAGAAACGAGTGCGCCGCAATGCGCTCGCGCACGCGTTCGGCTACCTGCACGGCACCCTCGCTACCCGTGTCGGGCAGCACGAGGGCAAACTCATCGCCGCCGAAGCGCGCGGGCACGTCCGTTTCACGCGCGCATCCCCGGATGACGCCGGCCGCTTCGACCAGCGCACGGCTGCCACAGAGATGCCCGTGCGTATCGTTGACCGATTTGAAGCCGTCGAGATCGAGAAATAACAGCGAAAGTGGACGCCCGCTGCGCGACGCCCGCTTCGATTCACGGCGCAGCACCTGATTCAAGTACCTCGAGTTATACAAACTCGTCAGATCGTCGGTGACCGAGAGCTCTTCGGTGCGGCGAAGGTGCAGCGCCGTGTCGAGCGCCAGCACCGGCCCCTCGAGCACCGTACGGAGCGCCAGCATGACTTCGTGCGGCAGCTTCGGCGTGTCTGTCGACGGTGTCGGATCGAGCATAATCAGCGCGCCAATCGTTCGCGCCCGGCAGCGCAGGGGAAACCCGATGACGCTCGCCGCCGGCCCGTCGGACACGCGCTGGTCGTTCGCGAGGCTGGCGGTCATGAATTCTTCGTTGTGCTCGGTAATCCAGCGGGCGACCCGTTCGAGCTCATCGCCGTACGTCGCGCACGGGCCGCGCTCGGCGATGAGCGAGGCGTGCTGCGATCCGTCCTGAACAGCGACAACAAGGCACGCCGCGGGAAACCATGGCTGCACCTGCCCCAGCAGCGCGTCCGCAACCTTCTGCGGGTCATGCGTTGCGTTAACCGAACGGATCAATTCAATGAGCGTGTCCCGGCGATTCAGCCGGTCCTGCAGAGCCTCCGCCCCTTGCACGAGACGGGCGGCCAGATCTGCCTGAGCGCCGCGGGGGGCGGCTGGATTGGTGCGCGGTGCTCCCGGCATCTTCGTGAGAAGGCAACTCCCGCTAAGTCCTTCTAAATTACGTAAATATTACCATAGGGCTTCGGTCCGCCCTGGCGCCTGCGAGGGCGCGTTTGAGCGGTAGGTCGCCCAACCAAAACACGGTATTGCTCGTCCTTACAGAGTCGATGCTACGATAGTCAGCTTCAACTCCTTGTCTTATCGGCCACAGATGAATTTTGCTGAGGGGGTTTGACCTGTAATGACCATGCTGGATCGGATGCGGCGCCACAAAGGCTGGCTCAAGTGGAGCCTGGCGCTGGTCGTCCTCACTTTTGTCGTCTTCTACATCCCCGAGTTCCTTGGTCCCGACGCGTCGATGATGCCGAGCGGCGATCGGCTGGTCACGGTTGATTCGCGGTCCATTTCAGTGGCCGATTTCCGCCGTCGCTACATGGCTCAGGTGCAGGCCTACCGCTCCTCATATGGCGGAAAGGTGACGGACGAAATCCTGCAGCAGATGCAGGTGCCTCAACAGGTGCTGCAGCAGATGATTCAGGAGAAAGCGGAGTTGACCGAGGCCGAACGGGCGGGGATCAGTGTCAGCGATGCCGAGGTGCGCGCGCAGATCATGGCCATCCCAGGGTTGCAGGAAAATGGTCAGTTTATCGGCGAACAACGCTATCGCGCGCTGCTGGCGCAGCAGACCCCGCCGATTACGCCGGCCGATTTCGAGGTGTCGGTACGAGAGGGTCTGATGCTCGACAAGTTCCGGACCGGGCTCACCGAATGGATGACCGTGTCGGACGCCGATCTCGAAGGCGAGTACAAGCGGCGCAACGAGAAGGTCACCTTGGACGTGGTTTCGGTGCTCGCCGACAATTTCAAAACGCAAGCCAACCCGTCCGACTCGGAGATCTCGGCCCATTTCGACAAGAACAAGGAAAGCTATCGGATTCCCGATCAGCGCAAGATCAAGTTCGTGCGCATCAACTCCCTTGAGCTGGCGTCGACTCTCAAGGTGTCGAAGGAAGATGTCGAGCGGAACTACAACGCCCAGCTCGGCAAGTACACGACACCCGAACAGATTCGCGCGAGCCACATTCTGCTGACGACGGAAGGCAAAGATGATGCGGCCGTGCGCGCGCAGGCCGAGCAGGTGCTGAAGGAAGCGAAATCGGGCGCCGATTTCGCCGCTCTTGCCAAGAAGTATTCACAGGACGAAAGCAACGCGCAGCAAGGCGGCGACCTCGACTACTTCACGCGAGGACGCATGGTCGGCGCCTTCGAAACTGCGGCCTTTGCGCTCGCACCTGGAGAGATGAGCGACCTCGTGAAAACCGAGTTCGGCTATCACATCATCAAGGTAACCGATCGCAAGCCCGCCATCGTGCGCGCGGTGACCGATCCCGACGTGTACAAGGAGATCGAATCGGCGCTGCTGCGCGACCAGGCAGAAATTCAGGCAACGCAGAATGCCGAGACGCTGGCCGCTGCGGCCAAGACGCCGCAGGAACTCGACCGCGCGGCTGCTTCGCGCGGCCTGAAGGTGGAGGAATCGGGATTCTTCCCCCGGGGCGGGATGATCGAAGGCCTCGGCCCACAGTCGCCCGTCTCGATGGCGGCCTTCGATCTACCGGACAATACGGTGAGCGCGCCTGTGGCCGGACCGACCGGCCGCGTCCTCTTCTACGTCTCGGGCAAGCAGGACTCCTACGTGCCGAAGCTCGACGAGGTGCGAAGCCGCGTGCGCGACGACGTCATTCAGGATCGCGCGATGGGACTCGCCCGTCAGCGCGCCGAGGCGCTGGCTGGTCAGTTGAAGTCGGCGCCGAACTTCCAGGCGGCGGCAAAGGCAGCCGGTCTCGAAGCGGTGACGACCAACCCAATCGTACGGGACGGCATGATCCCGAATATCGGCCGCAGCCCCGAAATCGAAGCCGTGGCGTTTTCCTCGCCGCCGGGCACCGTCAGCAATGCCATCTCGACGCCGCAAGGCGCGGCTATCGTGAAAGTGGCGACGCGTCAGGACGTCAGCGCGGCGGACTACGCGATGGCGAAGGACAAGTTCCGCGTCGAATTCTTGAGCGAACGGCGAGCGCGCTTCTACCAGGCCTACATGGAAAAAGCGCGTGCCAAGATGAAGATCGACGTCGATCCCGAGGCGCTGAAGCGGGCGATCGGATGATGCACGTATTCGCAGATTCGCAGATTGGAAGATTCGCAGATTGATTGGGAGAGGTCAATCTCTCAATCAATCTTACAATCTGCGAATCCGCGAATCTGCGAATCTGCGAATTCAGCGAAGAAACCCTACCGGCATCAACGCTAACGGTTCACCCGGATTGAACAACCTCGCAGGGGCCGTGAGCAACCCAATCGCGCGGCGTTCGGCCGTGCGCATGCCTCCAAGAAAAGCCACCAACGTCTCGAGCTCGCGGTCGTTGCCCGCGCCGGTGAGCTCTTCGAGGAGCAACTCGGCAAGGGTCCGGCGCGGAGGATAGGTGACGACTTCGACGGCGGTCTCCGGTGAGATGCCGGCACGTTCTTTGGCCAGCGCGATGGCGCGGTCGAGACCACCCAGCGCGTCAACAAGTCCGTGGTGGCGCGCCTGCGCGCCGGTCCACACACGTCCTCGAGCGAGCTGATCGACTCGCTCGACGGGCATCTTCCGCGACGCCGCCACTTTTTCGACGAACCCTTTGTAGAAGCTGCTGATCTGTTCTCGCAGCTTCTGCCGCTCGCTCTCGTTGAAGGGGCGTTCCGGCGATTCGAGGCCCGCATTGCGTCCGATCGTCACCGCCTCGATGTTGGCACCCAGTTTCTCGTACGTGCCACCGGTCACGAACTTGCCGCCGTAGATGCCGATCGAGCCGGTCAGTGTAGCCGGCTGCGCCACGATGTGCGACGCGGCCATGGCGACGTAATAGCCACCGGACGCCGCCAGATCGGACATCGACGCCACCAGCGGACGGTCCGGCTTTTCGTTCTTCGTCACGGTCAGCTCGCGCCAGATCACATCGGACGCGATGCTCGATCCGCCAGGACTGTCGATGCGCACGATGATGGCACGCACGCCAGCGTCGGCGCGCGCCGATCGAATCGCTTTCACCAGTCGCATCGATCCGGCCACATCGCCATTCAGCGGATCGAATCCGCCGTCTCCGGAATTGATGACCCCGGTGACGTAAACGACTGCCAGACGCGGAGCACCGCGCGGCGGCGAGGCGCCGCGCACACGGCCGTAGCGCTCGCCCTCAATGGTGCCGCTCTTGCTCACCACGCCGTGATCGTCGAGCTGATCCTCGTACGCCAGCGTATCGACGAGACCGGCTTTCACCGCCTGCTCGGCGAGAAACGGACCTTGGTCGATCAACATGCGCACCTCGTCGACGTGCTTCCGGCGCGACTGGGCGATCGCCTGCACCAGCTGGTCGTACATATCGCGCGTGAGCGACTCGGTCATCTCGCGATGCGCGGGCGTGAACGTGGTCTGGGTGAGCTGATTGGGAGCCGTCTTGTAGTCGCCGATCTTTTCGAAATCGGCCTGCGTGCCGATCTTGTCGAGCGTTCCCTTGAGAAAGACTTCGTAGGTCGCGACGCCCGTGACGTCGACGCTGCTCGTCGGCAGAAGGTAGATGCGGTCGGTGGCGGATGCGAGGTAGTACTCGCGCTCACCCGCATACTCGAGATAGGCCGAAATTCGCTTGCCCGACTTCTTGAAGTCGATGACGGCGTCGCGAATCTCCTGCACCTTGCCCCAGAAGGGCGACTCGAATGGCGAGGGCACGATCAGCACCGACTCGATGCGCGGGTCGTCTTTGGCCCGTCGCAGCGCGTCGACGTAGCTGCGCACCGTCTGCGCGCGCACACCTCCGGTGACCTGTCCCAGCACGTCGTTCGGCGGCGTCTCCACCAGCTCGCCGCCGATTCTCAGAATCAACGTCGCGTGGTCGGGCACGGCTGGGCCCCTCAGAACCATGATCCATGCGCCGATCACGGCCAGCATGCCCACGACAACAAACAGGACGACCAGGCTGATGAAGAACTTGAACACGCGGCGCTTGGCCATGGCAGGAGCTCCTTACCCTCAGATTACACGATACATGTCATGCCATCTGCTATCGAGCCCGCCTCTGTTATATTTCGCGCTCCAGTGTTCGGGCTGATTTATCCCTACGGCATCGTCCTGCAGGCCATCGCCATCCTGCATTTCGTGCGTCGACGGCCCGAGACCTACTGGCTCTGGATCATTCTCATGTTCGGCGGGGTCGGCGCGCTCATCTACATCGCCGTCGAGGTCATTCCCGACGCTGGCCTGCTCCGCGGCGCCTTCCAGGTGTTCCCGCGCCGCAAGCGCATCAAGCAACTCGAGGGGCTCGTGCTCGACAACCCATCGGTCGGCAACTATGAAGAGCTAGGCGATCTGTATCTGGACGACAGCCAGTTTGCGAAGGCGCGGGAATGCTTCGATAGAGTGATCGCTCGCAGCCCCGAGATCGATCCGCTCTACCGCCGGGCACTCTCGGCGATAGCTTTACATGACTTTGCGGCGGCCGAGGCCGATTTGGAGAAGGTGCTCGCGCGGGATCCGAAGTACGACTACCTGCGGGCGGCGGGCCTGCGCGCGCAGACCCTGACAAAAATCAATCAGCGTGAGAAAGCAGACGCGCTGTTTGCAAAGACCCTGCAGGTGTCGACCCTGTCGGAAACGCAGTACAACTATGCGTGTCTTCTCGCCGCGGAAGGGCGGCACAATGAAGCTCGCGAACTGGCAGAGCAGATCCTTCGGAAGAAGGCAACGATGCCCGAGTACATTCGCCGCCGCGAGCGGCCCTGGTTCCGGAAAGCGCGCGCGCTGCTGAAGAGTCTGCCGCGTCAGACGGATGCGCGCGCGAAGGCGGGATCCTAGCGGCTTTTCTTCGGCGTAACCGGGGCGATGGACGCGTAAATCTCGCCATCCCGGCCGCAGCGCAACAGCAGGCTACCTGTGATGCCGGTCGGCAGCCCAACGGTCAGAAGAAACGTAATCGTGTCTTCTTCTGCCCGGATTTCCGGTAATTTCCCACGCCGTGAATCTGGACCTTCCACTGTTTTGCACTCCCTGGTGGCTCTCTATGCACAAGTCAGACCAAGGGGTGAACTTCATTTGTGGGGCAGATAACTCATGTCCTGATGAATTAGTGATCTGTTCAGAGAACTAGTTGTTCGATAGTCGCGAACTTCTTCCATTTCTGGCGTCCGTCACTCGGCTTGCAACGTCGCTCGGCGCGCCGGACGGTACGATGCAAACATGGCAATGCACGCGAAGATCGGTGCAACCCCAGAACTGGGTGCGTTAGGTGCGTTAGGTGCGATAGGTGCGTTGGGTGCGTTAGGTGCGGCCGCTAGATGCGGTGGGTTTGATGGTGACGTGCGACGGTGAGGAGAAAACTCGCCAGCACGAGGTGAAGCACGACGGGAATCGCATCGCGCCTGAAGACCACGTATCGCACGATCATCCCAGCCGCGTAGACCCATCCGATGATCCACAACGGCGTCGCGAGCCAGGTATGGTGACGGACGAAGTAGCCGCGGCCGCGCGTGAACTGCACGCACACTGTGCCAAAGATGCCGAGGATCGCGATCTGCGATGCCAGCAGGAGCGGATACGGCAACAGGCCGGATTGCCAGTCGTCCATCGGCGGGAGAAAAGGCGCGACACCCGAGGCCACGAGAAGCTGGCCCACGACTCTCAGCGCGAAGAAACCGAGCAGCATCCAAAGCAAAGCCGCGCCGCCGACGGCAACAGATATCTCCAGCGCGTTTACCTGGATGTCAAGGTGAACGCTCTTACTGCATGGGCTCGACGGGAAGGTCTGCCGAGTTGATGATCTCGCACAATCCGCCGCTGTGACAGCTCGCCGCCGACTTCCCTTTCCACTTGTCGATGAGCGCCGTAAGGCGATCGCAGAAGGCCTGAAGGTGTTGGATGCGCTCCTCGGCGGCGGCGAGATTTCGCTCGGCGAGCTCCAGCACGTGCGAGCACGGGGCTTCGCCGGCACGACTGATTCTGAGAATCTCACGAATCTCTTCCAGCGAAAATCCCAACCCCTGGCCCTTCTTGATGAAACGCAGCTCCTCGAGGCTCGCATCCGTGTAGCGGCGGTACCCGGACTCCGACCGACGAGGCGGGGTCAGCACGCCGATCTCCTCGTAATAGCGGATGGTGGCGGGTGTGATATCCAAGAGTTTGGAAATGTCTCCAATGAGCATGACTGAATTAGAAACCCTCAAGCTAGCTTTAAGGTCAAGATGCGGCGCACCGGCAGGTGTCGCGTCATAGCCCCATTCGCGCCTTCGCAAGTTCGCGCCAGCGTTGGTGCACGAGCACAGGCTTCTGGCGTCGCCAGTCTTCTTCGCTGAAGACGCTTAGATCTTCGCGACCTAAACCGGGCACACCGGTTCCTAGCGCGCGCGTGCCCCCTTCGCGATGCTCGGTGGCATACAGCGGATCCATCTCGAGGTGCTCCGTTCGAGCCCACGCGCTGATGTGCGTCACGGGGAGTTTCTCGATATCTGCCTCGCGCCAGTTGGGGAAATCGACCTGACGCTCCAACCAGGCGGCGACGGGCTGCGTGACAAAGTGTGGCCGATGCCCCACGCCAGGTACAAAACCCACCTCGAAGACATTCTCTGAGCGTCCGATCAACCGTGCCGTGCGCAGCCGGAGGTCTTCGAAAAAGGACGCTGCGTTTTTCGGGATGCGAACCGTGTCATCTTCGAGGCCGTTGAAGATCAGGGTCTGCCCTCGCGACGCGTGAAGAACATAGATGACGGCAGGTCGATCGCCGAGCGGCGCAAGCGATTGATACGGGATCCCCTGGCACATCGGTTTGCTCTTGTCCCAGTACTCGTCCGGCCCATCGAGATTGCCTCCGCCGACGAGCACGGTCGCGCGCAAGCGTGTGTCGACCGCGCCGGCCAGGGCCAGGATGAACGACCCCATCGAATACCCGACGGCGGCGATGCGCCCGCGGTCGACCTCGGGTCGCTGAGCGAGGTACCAGACGGCCTGCATGACATCGGTCACCATCAGGCCGCCAAGGCGGCGCGCGAGCTCCGCCGGCGGTTCCACTTCGTCGTGTTCTCGTGTGCCGGACTTCCGTTCGCCGTTGCGCTCGCCCTCGCCCGTCGGATCGTAGGTCAGCACCGCCGCGCCCGCCCGCGCGTAAAGGACACCCGCGTAGAACGCATACCAGCTGTATTTGTCGCCGCCGTGTCCGTTAACGATGATGAGCGCAGGGATCTTGGCCGAGGGAAGGGGGCGTGGCAGGTACAGAATGGCCGGAACGCGCATCCCGAACTGCGTGCCATAGGTCACCCGTTCGGCGCTGACACCCGTCGCCGGCTCAAAGCGACCGTGAGTCTGCGACGCAAGATTCGGGAGGGGATTCGGGATGAACAGCGCGTCACGAATCGCAGCGCGCCATTGCGCTTCCCGCTGATCGGGCGGAGCCGCCGCGAGCAAACAGACGAGCGCAAGAGGAATGAAAAGGGCTCGCATCACAAACGGTTCGTGGAAACCGGAATGTTTACACACAATTGCCGCGGAGCGATCACGGAAACGAGTGTTCCATTCTGAGCCGACCCCACGGTCTTGGATCGCAACCCCAGTGGCCACAGCCGGTTACGGGCAGTAACCGCCGCTCCTGATCGGGCACCGCATTTGCTGAAATGAGACCGACAGAGACTTCCTGTCAGGAGGAATGCCAATGCGCGCGCGAAGGGCGAAGAAGCCGTCGTCGTCGATTCGATATCTACTCTTGGCAGACCGTAGGCTTCGACGGATCTCGCTCAAGAGAATATCCGCGCGCCTCAGGAGAGCCAAGCACCCGTCGCGTTCGAAAAACGCCTCAAATGCCAGAACCTCGAAGCGACTTTCGAGGCCGAGCTCAGCGGCGATGGCGATTCTTCTAACAGTCTGTCTCGTGGCCGCGGCGGCGTTTATCACGGCAGACCAGCCCTCATACTCAACCGAGGTCGCCGGCGCAGGCGCGCTGCCGCTGGAAATCGAACGAGGAAGAAACACGCGGCCAATGACACCGCGAGTGGACACGAAGAAGACTGCGGTGCCGAAGGCTGCGGCCACGATGACCGTTCCGGCCAAACCGTCTGCAACGGAAAATACGACGGCGAAGATGCCGCCAGCCGAATCGCCGAAGCTGCCTACCGTATCGAACGTCCAGGCGTTGGCGCCGGTCACCATCACGGGGTGCCTCGAAATCGACAAGGGCTCGTTCCGACTGAAAAACACATCAGGCGCAGATGCGCCGAAGTCGCGGAGCTGGAAGTCGGGTTTTCTGAAGAAGCGCTCGTCACAGATCGAGGTCGTGGACGAAGCCAGGACGCTGAGACTGCCAACCTATGTCGGCCAGCGCGTCGTCGCAACCGGCACGCTCGCGGACGGCGAGATGCGCGCGCGTTCGTTGAAACGGGTTGCGGCTTCGTGCAATTGACATTGTCACGCCCTGACGACGCGCCAGACTGACACGCACGGACGGTTCAGCGTGTTCTGGCTTAGAATCCGCCTATTCCAGACAACCGAAACGGTCCAGACGGAACGAAGCCGGCGCCGGAGGTTACCCAGCTGCTCCTCTCGTGGGGAAAAGGGAACCCAGCGGCGTTAGACGAGCTGACCCCTTTGGTTTATGAGGAGCTCAGACGACTCGCCCGGCACTACATGGGGAACGAGCGTGTGGGGCATTCGCTGCAGGCGACGGCGCTCGTCAACGAGGCCTATCTCAGGCTCGTCGACATTCACAAAGTCCAGTGGCAGAACCGCGCGCACTTTTTCGCGATGTCGGCGCGGCTGATGCGCCGAATCCTTGTGGACTCCGCGCGGTCCCGCAAATACCAGAAGCGAGGCGCGGGCGCTCAGAAAGTGTCGCTGGATGAAGGGCTGTTGATCGTAGAGCCTGGCCGCGATCTTGTCGCACTCGATGATGCGCTGGAGGCGTTGGCGCGGGTTGATGAGCGCAAGAGCAAAGTGGTCGAGATGCGTTTCTTTGGCGGGCTGAGCGTTGAGGAGACGGCCGAAGCGTTGGGCGTGTCGGTCGATACCGTCATGCGCGACTGGAAACTCGCCAGGGTGTGGCTGCTGCGGGAATTGAAAACAAGTACGGGCTGAGGCTGTCATCTTTTGAGCATCGACGACCAGTTGAGCACCACGGTCATCGGCGTGACGGGTTGATCCGGGGACTCGGCAATGATCAGAAAGCGCTGACCGTCGGGCGTCACCGCGTATGGTGACCGAGTGGCAGGAAGCTCCGCCTTGAAGAGCGGCGTGACTTGTCCAACCTCGAACGTCTCACTACCTGGATTGACGGTGACTGCCATCATTCTGGAGTCGGCTGAAACATAGAAGATTTCCCTGCCGTCGTTCCGCCACCGCGGCTGAGCACCCCCGGCGGGCGAAATTCTGTTGCGGGTCTCAGCCTTTGGAAACGACGCAACGTAGATTTCTGGACGTCCTGATTCGGTCGACGTGTAGGCGACCCAACGGCCATCCGGTGAAAACTGTCCCCCGAACTCGGCGAACTCGGTGCGGATAAACGGAAATGGGCTGGCACCGAGCGGCAGCACCCACAGATCGAGCCCCATCACCGAGCGCTCGATTACCGCCTCGTTGAAGAGAATGAATTTCCCGTCGCGCGACCAGCTCGTCGCGAACTTCGCGCCGCGAGAACCGAGGTCGAGCTCGCCGGTCCGTTCGACGAGAGTTTTTGCCTCCTCGCGGCCACTGGACACCTGCTGACGGAGGCCGGTGAAGATAGCCGGGAATCTTGTGCTGGAACTTTTCGGGTTTGCCCCGAAAACGACAAATGACCCGTCAGCGGACCAAACCGGACCGCCCTCATCGGCACGATCCGACGTGAGACGCGTAGGCAGCTTGCGCGCGACGTCGAACAACCAGATATCGCCCGTGTTGACGACGGGATCGTACCGTGTCACTGCCGCACGAGCGCCATCGTTCGAGAGTGAGAGGTCGACGTAATCGGCCGAGTCTGCGAACACGTCGAGCTGCCACCCTGCCCGATCGAGCCAGACCAGACGCGACGAAACCCTTCCGCTTCCGGTCAAGTACGCAAGGACCCCGGTCGGCGAGACGGAAAAGACACCAAACAAGGGTCGATTTCCGATCGAGATACGCAGGTTTTCGGCAATTGGAACCGGCTCACCAGACAGGGCGAGCCGTTTCAGGTCGAACGGCTGGGCCATCAGCGTCGTCTCGTTCTCTACAAACAGGAGGTGTTGCTGCGGTAAGCAACGTTGCCCGAGTCGAGGCGAGACAACAGCGTGCGCTCCATGGAGTCGAGCGACGCCAGGAAGTAGCGGCTCCCTCGCAGGCTTGGGTCGTCGACGCGATAGATGAATCGGTTGGTACCGGGCAAAAAGTGCGGCCGCGAGTGATACACCTCACCCTCGGCCAAGACGCTTGCTGGCGACGGAATTCCACCGGATGCCGAAACCCTCTGGAGCGCACCGAAGTGTGCGCGAAGATGATGACGTAGTCTGCTCCCCAGGCCGCACCGCGATTGTTGACGGCATCGCACAGCACCGTGACCGACCCGCCGGCGGCGTCGATCCGCTTCAGTTGCTGTCGGCGAAAAAGCCAATCGACCGGCCGTCGGGAGACCAGAAGGGCGAGATAGCGCCCTCGGTGCCGGCCAGCGCACGCGATTCGAGCGCGTCCAGCGGGCGAATCCACAAGGACGTTCTGCCATCTTTTCCGCGCCCGCTGTATGCCAGCCGCCGGCCATCGGGCGAGACGGCAATCACCGTGTCAACGCCTGGAACCGACCAGGCTACACCGGCAGGTGGCGTAATGGAGAAACGCACCGGCGTCGGCTCCGGACCAAGACGGCGTCCATACATGAACGCCGCGATGGCAACAACGGTCACAAGACTCAGCAGCACGGCAGCGATTCGGGTACGAACAGGTCTTCGGGCTGCAACTGGTACGGGGGCAACCTGTTTCGCGTCCGCAACGGCGTCCTCGATCTCCATGCGGGCGTCAGAAATGTCGGCCAGCCGATTGTGCGGTTCCTTCGCCAGGGTACGACGCACCAGACGCCGGATGGCCGCTGGAATATCACTGGGCAGCCGCTCGAAATCCGGCTCGCGCTCGATGACCCGGGCAAGCACATCCGTCGTGTTCTCGCCGTCAAACGGGGGGCGTCCCGTGAGCATCTCATACAACACGCACCCAAACGTCCAGACATCGGTGCGTTTACGACCGTCAACCCTCGAGCCTGCTCCGGGCTCATGTAAGCGGCCGTGCCGAGCATCACACCGTGCTGAGTACCACCGATGGTGATCGTGGGCGAGTTCGTCGGATCGGCGTCAACACGGTTCCCGTCGAGCTTCGCCAGACCGAAGTCGAGCACCTTCACCGTGCCATTCGGCGTAAATTGATGTTGCGCGGCTTCAAGTCGCGGTGAATCACCCCTTTTTCGTGGGCAGCTTCGAGCGCCTCCGTGATTTGAAGCGCGTATCCCAACGTCTCACCAACGGGGAGGCGTCCTCGGACGAGGCGCTCGTGAAGCGTGTCGCCGGCTATGAGCTCGAGCACAATCGCCTGAACGCCATCGACCTGCTCGATTCCGTGAATGGTGGCAATGTTCGGATGGTTGAGACTCGCCAGCAACAGAGCCTCACGCTCGAAACGGATGCGCCGTTCTGGGTCGTCCATCAATGCCTGAGGCAGGACCTTGATGGCCACGTCGCGCCCAAGTTTCGTATCGTGCGGTCGCCTCGATAACAGTTAGACCACCGTTCCGCGAGGGTGGTACCATCCACTGCATTCAGCCTGCGGAGCACATCATCTTCAAGAAGCTGCATCCAACTTTCGTTACGGGACCATGATCGATTTCTCGTCTCGGAGATCCCTGAGCGGCCGGTCAGACGATTCATGTGTTGACGAACTGGCACGAGCGGATCGAATAGGCCTCACCAGAACGAAGTAACCGCCGCGACAATTGACGCACACGCCTCGAACGTTGTATCGATTCACTCACATCGGGAACGCTCGCGAATCACGCCACTGCGGCAAAGGGAGATCGTATGAGACGGATGCACCTTGGTTTGCTGTTGATTCTGCCGCTCATGTCGGCTCCCGCGGCGACTCAGCCTCAATTCTCGGACGGCTGGGTCATCCTCAAGATCTACTCCCAGTTCATCCCCGAAGAGGTGTTGGAAAACAGTGATATCGACGTGGAATACAAGAGTGGTGCGGTGACGTTGCATGGTTCCGTCCCGACTCAGGCTGCCAAGGATCGGGCGGGCGCCGTTGCCAAGGCGACTGATGGTGTCAGGAGCGTGAAGGACAACCTCCGCGTGGCACGCGCCGGTGGCGGGACGGGTCTGAGGGACGGTTGGGTCAAGGCCAGAGTCGCTGCCCAATTCGTGACCGAGACGGCGCTGGACAACAGCGATATCGATATCGACGTGGGACGAGGCGCCGTGACGCTGATTGGCACCGTTTCCTCCGAGGCTGCCCGCATGCGCGCGGAATCGATGGCCAAAGCCACCGACGGGGTGAAGAGCGTCAGGAACAATCTGAAAGTGTCGGCGCCAGGAAAGTAGGCGTCAAGCTCGCCTTGCGGCTCCCTATCACTCTCGGTTGTTCCGTTATAACAGCCTTCGCCTGAACGCGAGCGAAGGCTGGTGCGGAAGCGGGGATTTCGCAGAGTGAGTGTTGGTGGATGCCGGGTAGGTTCAGAAAGTGCCAAATCATTAAGAAATCTACGATTTCGACTGCCAGCGCATGTCGACTGGACCGGCTCGAGCTGGGGAGTTCGTTAGCTTTTGGTTAGCTAACTCTCCACGACGCTGGATCTTGCCTCAGCGCAGTCCGCGCAGCCTCGTCAATCCAAGTTGTATGAACCTCACGGATGGCTCGTTCATCAGGTCCCATCTGCACTCTCCACCGCCAGGGATGGGTCCCGCGACGATTGGGACCCAGGTTAGTATCTGTCGCCGTCTTCCGGCCGCTTGAGTCGCAATCAATGCCGCCAAACTTGCCCGCTTGGTCACCCTGATGGCGGACGACGCTGTGTTTCTGAACCCGGGCAAGCGCGGCTCGGTCGGGACGGATTTCCCGCCGGCTTCTCGACCGCCCACCAACAATCTCGGATCCGTTGCATCAGCGAGCTGGAAGAGGTCGTCGTGATCGGCGAAGTCGCCTACACACTCTGCCGGGACTCGTTGTCCGTGACCCCGCGTGTTGGGGGAGAAGCAACGGAGCTGGCAGGTCATCGGATCACTATCTACCGCAAGCAGCCCGACGGAAGCTGGCTGCTTGCCCGCGATGCCAACACGTTGTCTCCGGTGGCGCGCTGAAATTCTCCCGTGTAGTCGCGACGGGCGGATGTTCCAGCGTATCCGCCCACGTCGAACGACTCACACCGCTGCATCTGGCTCGATCCCGAGCGAATCGTTGACGGCACAGCGGAGCTTCTGCTTGCATCCCAGATAGCGCTCCGTCGTCTGGATCGAGACGTGCCCGAGGAGAAACTGGATCTGGTCGAGTTCGCCGCCGGCCAAATGGCACAGTCTCGCACATGTGCGCCGAAGATTGTGCGGCGCCAGCTTGTCGATGTTGGCGCGGGCAGCGGCGGCGCGGACGACGTCCCAGAGTACCTTCGGAGACATCCCATTGCCCCAGACGCGCCCCGCTCTGTTGATGGCGCGGAACACCACGCCGTTCGTGATTCCCGCGGCAACCGTCCATTCGTCGATGGCCGTTTTCACCCAGGTCGGAATCGGCACCGTGCGCACATGCCGACCCTTGCCAACCAAGTCGGCAATCACCCAGTGGTCCTCGCGCTGCTGAATTGATTCGAGCGTCAACGCGAGGAGCTCGCCACGCCGCAACCCGCATCCGATGAGCATCGCGAGCATGGCACGATCGCGTCGTGCGCGCGCCGTGGCCACGTCCGCTTCAGCGAGCAGCCGTCGGCCCTGTTCCGGCGTCAACCAGTTCCCGAGGCGGACGCCGATCCGTCGGACCCCTCTCACGCGCCGGATGCCCGCCAGTTCGGGACTCAACAGACAGGCATCAGCCGCTTCGTACGCGATCCGGCGAACCGCTGCGAGTCGCAGGTTGATGGTTGCCGGCGCGTAACGGCGCTGCTCCAGGTGGATCCGATAACGGAGAACCACCGTGCGGTTGAACGCGAGCCGCGGCTCCGAGCAGTACCAGGCGACCAACTGGCGAATCGCATGCTCGTAGGTCCGCTGACCGCTGGCAGACGTCAGACTGTTCAGCACGGGACCCCGTCATCCCTGCGGAGTCAGTGAGGACTGATCCGGTCCGCACGCCGCTTCCGCTCGTATAATCACGTTACCTTTGGCTCTCACTCCCGCCATGCGCCTCGGCGTCTACGACATCACATCGCAAATCGGCGAAGGTGGGATGGGCCAGGTCTACCGGGCGACGGATACAACGCTGGGTCGCCAAGTCGCAATCAAGATCCTGCCGGGCGCATTCGCCTCTGACCCCCACCGTGTCGCGCGGTTCGAGCGTGAGGCGAAGACGCTCGCCTCGCTGAATCAGAGCCTAAGCCTCATGGGGCTGCCGCTATGATCGGCCAGACGCTAGGCCATTACCGGATCGATTCCAAGCTCGGCGAGGGCGGCATGGGCGTGGTGTATCGTGCGTTCGATACCCATCTCGACCGTGCCGTCGCCATCAAGGTGTTGCGCCCGGATGCCACTGCCAGCCCCGACCGTAAGCGCCGCTTTGTGCAAGAGGCGAAATCGGCTTCCGCCCTGAATCACCCCGGCATCGTCCACATTTACGACATCGCCAGCGCAAATCTGCCTGATGGTCCCACCGACTTCATCGCCATGGAGTTCGTGCCAGGCAAGACGCTCGACCAATACATCGGGAAAAGTGGACTGAGTCTAAAAGATGCATTGAAGTATGGAATTCAGATCGCCGACGCACTGGCGCGCGCCCACGCCGCCGGAATCGTCCACCGCGATCTGAAGCCGGCCAACATCATCGTGGCCGACGATGGCCGTGTGAAATTGCTCGACTTCGGCCTGGCCAAGCTGACTGAAGTCATCGACGACGATCCGGAAGGCGCTACGGCGACCATGGCGGCGCAGGAAAGACCTCAAACAGAAGAGGGCGCCATCCTGGGCACTGTGGCCTACATGTCTCCCGAGCAGGCCGAGGGCAGGAAGGTAGATGGCCGCTCTGACATTTTTTCGTTCGGCTCGGTTCTTTACGAGATGGTCACCGGGCGGCGCGCCTTCGAGGGCACGAACAAAATCTCGACGCTTGGCGCCATCATGCACACCGAGCCGAAGGCCGCGAGCGAGATGTCAGCGGGCGTGCCGACGGAACTGGACAAAATCATCGCCCGTTGCCTGCGCAAGGATCCGGAACGCCGGGCCCAGGGCATCGCCGATATCAAGCTCGCTCTCGAAGAGCTGAAGCAGGAGTCCGAGTCGGGCAGACTCTCGGGGCAAGTCGGGGCAGCCACGGCCGTTCGTCCGCCCGCGCGGCCGCCTCGACGCCTTGTCGCGATCACAGTGGGAGTTGTGGGGCTGGTAGTTGCCGCAGCGGGCCTGGCCGGGTGGCTGCTGAAGCAGCCTGCTTCCGCCCCGGCGCGCGCCGAATGGGTGCAAATCACGAACCTGCCCGACTCGGCCGTCCAGCCGGCGCTCTCGCCGGACGGCCGCATGCTCACCTTCATCCGCGGCCCTTCGAGCTTCACTACGAACGGGCAAGTCTACGTGAAGATGCTGCCCAGCGGCGAGCCGGTGCAGCTCACCCGCGATAATCGCACGAAGATGAGCCCGGTCTTTTCACCGGACGGGTCGCGGATCGCGTACTCGGTTGTAGGGGAGCTTTGGGACATGTGGGCCGTGCCCGTGCTGGGAGGAGAACCGCGCCTGTGGCTTCCGAACGCCTCTGGGCTGGCGTGGATCGACAAATCGAAGCTGCTGTTTTCTGAGATCAAAGATCAGCGCCGGCATATGGCGATCGTGACCTCCGATGAGAGCCGGGCCGGGTCGCGTAATCTCTATGTGCCGCCCCATGAGCGCGGCATGGCCCATCGCTCCTATCCCTCGCCCGACGGCAAATGGATGCTGCTGGTGGAGATGAACGAGCGGGGAACTATTGTGCGGTGCCGCCTGGCGCCGCTGGATGGCAGTTCGGCAGGGCAGCAGGTCGGCCCGCCGACTGGCCAATGTACGTTTGCCGCATGGTCGCCCGACGGGGCGTGGATGTACTTCAGCTCGGACTCCGGCGGGGCCTTCCACATCTGGCGTCAACGCTTCCCCGACGGACAGCCCGAGCAGATTACGTCGGGACCGACCGAAGAAGAAGGACTCGCCATGGCGCCCGACGGCCGCTCGTTCATCACGGCCGTCGGATTGACACAGAGTTCCGTCTGGCTGCACGAGGAGGGAGGCGATCGGCAAATCTCGCTGGAAGGTTACGCCTTCGCGCCCAAATTCACGCCCGATGGGAAGCGGCTGCTCTATCAGGTGCGAAAAGGAGCCGCGAGCGAATTGTGGGTGGCGGAACTCGATTCCGGACGCAGCGAGCCCTTGCTGCCGGGCCTTGCCGTTTCAATGGCAGGGAATCCTCCCACGGCAGGCTACGACATTTCCCCGGACGGCCGTCAGGTCGTTGTCGCGTCGCCTGACAACACTGGTAAGTTTCGCTTGTGGCTGGCGCCGCTCGACCGCCGCTCGCCGCCGCAGCAGATTCCCAACATCGAAGGCGCACGCCCCGTGTTCGGCGCGACCGGTGAAGTCTTTTTTCACAGCGTCGAGGGGACCTCCGCGTTCCTCTACCGCGTTCGGGAAGACGGAAGCGGGCTGAGGAAAGCCTTCGACCCGTCGATCATTGGCATCATGGGTGAATCCCCAGACCGCAACTGGCTGGTCTTAGGCCCGGGCGGAGGTGCCTTGATTTTCCGCGTCGACGGCGGCGCTCCGCTTCCGACACGAATCGCGGGCAGATCACTGATGCGGTGGTCTCGGGACGGAAAGCATGTGTTCGTGCAGAATTTTCCGGCGAGCAGGGACAAGACCTTCGTCTTTCCGGTGACGCCGGGCCGTCCCCTGCCCGAGAGCGTCATCGATGGGCTCCCATCCGAGCAGGAGATTGTGAAGACGCCGGGAGTGCGGGTGATCGCGTCAACGGATGTGGTGCCCGGCCGGACTGCTGATACATACGCCTTCACGCGCGAGAGCGTGCAGCGCAACCTGTATCGGATTCCCGTGCCGTGATCCGGCGTTTAGAGCAGGCGGTACGTAGTCCACTCTGCGCAAGTGAACCAGATCGCCGAGGCGCTCGAAGCCGCGCATGAGCAGTGGATTAGCCGCCCGTAAACAGGATCGAGATCCTGAAACCTCATAGTGGGTTACTCCTGTGGTCGCCTAGTGATTACTGAAAAATCGGCGAGAGCGCGACAGTCATCGCCTCTGAACCTGCGGGTTCACATTCCTCTCCCCGCATCAATCCTTCCTCGGCAACTCCTGCGAGAGCCTCTGCCAATGCATGGACAATTGCCTCACGAACGTGATCGTCCGGAGATGGGCAGACGCTCAGATCGAAGGAGTTCACACCTCCTTAAGGCGGGATGTCGGCATTCTCTTTGAATCCCATCCCCAACGAATTAGCAACGATGCCGCGCTTTGCAGCTAGCACAAAATAGATTGACGATTCGGCTTCAGCAACGACCGACTGAACGGGAAGGCCGAGTGACGTTTTCGAGCGGTTGCATTGTGGCGGTGGGCAGGTATTGTAGAAGTATCTCCCCATGCGAAAGGCGCTCACATTCTTTCTACTAGCCCTCCTTATTCCACAAGTTGCTTTTGCCACTCGATGCAAGCGTCGAGAGCCCTGGCGGCGCCCATCGTTAGAGCGAGAATGTACCGAGCTTCCCCACCCGGGCCAAGAGTCGTGTTTCATCTTCACCGCGCGGAACGAGAGGATGCTCGAGTGCCGGTTTTCCGTCGAGAAGCACGCGGACATTTCGGGCCGTGACCTTTCCCTCGTTTCGGACAACGAGCCCAATACCTTGCACGCCAGTCTTGATTCGCGCCAGTGCGATGCCTCGCGTTGTATCGACGCTCGCACCTCGGGTCCTGCCAGCAGGCGGTCACGCTCCCGCGCGTCCGCAAGTGCGACCATCCTCTCGTGAAAGGCGTTTTGGCGAGTCGCGGTCCGCCTGGCGAAAAAGATCGCAGCGACGAGACAAGGATGGCGAGTCCACTGAAGGATAGCGTGACGAGGTCGCGCAGGTCTGGGTTGAGCAAGAGCGACCATCCTAACCGCTCCCATCTCGGCCTGTGTTAGCTATCCGTTAGCTAAATTCACCCTGAAACGCAAATGCCCAGCAAAAGCTGGGCACTTCGAAGTCTGGTGCGGAAGCGGGGATTTGAACCCCGATGAGCTTGCGCCCACTAGCTCCTGAGGCGACCGTAATTTATAGTCAGAACTGATCTTAGCGGCGCTCATCGATGGAGCATCGATCGGAGCTGATCATGAAAGATCGCTCGCGACGGAAGCTCGCGCACAAAGTCGCACCGATAGAACGCGGTCAAACTCTAAACACGCCTCTCAACGTTGAGGACGGTTCCTTCCGGCACACGGAGAGTGCTGACGTTTCCGTGCAACAAGTAATTGACGACATTTCACGTATGTTGCGCGATTGTTTTTCAACGGCTTCCTCGCGGTAATTGTATCGAAGCTCGGTCAGTCGAACGACATTCGAATTTACTGATGCACCACATCCGTATCCCGTAGGAATTTGTGAGCATTCGCGTCATACAGGTGAATTTTGTCGAATTTCCTTTCAACAGGTCCTCGCTCACCAGACGAGAGGCCCAGCGCGGTCCCGCGAATCACCTTTCCGCGCATGATATCTGCAACCTGAAGGCGTTCGAGCGAACGCGGATCGTACCCAAACCCAATGAAACAGACGCACTCTGCGCGGAGAAGCATCGCCCGAGCATCCTCAACGATATCATCGCCGGGTCCTTCAACGCCGAGACGGATGCGCTCCGCACAATATTTGATGACATTGCGATCGGGAATGTGCACCTCGCAGGCGTAGTCTCGAGCGCCGCGCCGTGGACCCGATGAATCAACGTACCACGACGGCTCACCGAGATCGCCGTGAAAGTGAATAACTGGCACCTTGTGACACAGGGCCGAGCAATCTACGTCGTTGAGGTTATATGCAGATTTGAGTGTCTGAAACAATGCGCGCTCGAATGAACGGTCAAAGTTAAACGTAATAACGCCGAGATCATTGCGGTCGAAGTCCTCCCTCATCATCATGTCGAATAGATACGTGTACCAATCCTCGACCTCACTCGCCCGCAACAGACATTCGTCTACCTCGATTGGCAACAGTTCGACGGCAATTGCAGCCTTGCCGATAGCCATGAATTCCGGTCGATCTTCCAAAAACCTATCGACTGATGACCGACGTGATAGTCGCAGTTCACTACGAAACCTAACGAGGTCTTCTGCCTTGAATGCGCAAGGATGCGGCGTGAGCAGGTTGTGCAGTTTCTCCTCCGGATCGAGACCGGCGATGATTCTCTGAACGAGCTGACGACCAGTTGGAAAACCATAAGGCACACTGGCGCCTGCGCCGAGGATGAACACGGTTGGTGTTTTTATCATTCAGCCGAATCGACGAGGTTGGTGTCGCAATGATTACAAATGGTGCATGCCATTTTGTGTACCCACAATGCTACGGGTATTCACGAGTTGAACCGAAACATCACTCATCACGCGTTCACGCCTAAAAACGATGTAGGCCAAAGGAGGACGCGATGGCGAGAGGTCGAATCAAACTGCGGTCGTCAAACATCAAGCGTGGCGTGCAAATGCCCACCGGCAAGGGCTGGCGACTAGTGCGGCCCAGACAGCGCGGCGGTTTCAAGGCAGCTTTGCTGAAAACGTTCAAGTCCTCCGGGCAGCGCTTTGCGATTTTCCGAATTGCTCGCTAATCCTGCTGCGTAATGGCGCCCCTGGATGATTCGTTGAGGAACTGAATATGCCGTTCACCAGAGTGTACCTCGACAGCGAGCCACTGACCGCTTCACAATGGCCAAAGATTTCGACCCAGCTACGAAACTTGTTGACACTTGTGAGAGAACGCCTGCCGGATGCCACTCTGTATTTGCCGTCGGCTGTCGAGAAGGAGCTTGAAGCGCAGTTCAAACGTGAATACGAGCAAACCGCCACCCAATTTATCAATTCGCCGCGCCCCCTCAATCAGTTTCTCTCGCGAGCTGGACGTCCCAGGTTGGCCGCCCCCGTTGCACCACCCACACATGATGTGTTAGCGAGCTATCGCGACCAGGTTGCGCAGATCGTAGCTGACTTCGAGCTTCAGACGGTGCCAATGACCACTCGCTCACTAGAAGATATATTTGTGATGCGCCTGAATCGTCAACGGCCGTTTGATGCGGACGGGGACGGTTTGGGCGATGTGTTGATCTATCAGTCAGTCCTCGAACACCTACAGCAGAGCGACCACGATGAAGTCGCGGTAATCGTCTCCGCTGACGGCGATTACAAGGGGACGGAAGAGGTCGCTCGTGTTGCAGAGGTCAATCTAAGAGTGATGTCGTTAGAAGACACGGTCAAGACGATCCGCAGTGAATTTGACCTCGTCATTCGAAATCTGATCGACACATCCCAACAGCAGGCATCGACAGTGGTGACGGCAGACGAGCAACGCCTAACAACATACATTAAGGATAATCTTCGCGCACCGATATCCGAATTTACCGGCTTTTCGGAGAGATTGCGGTCGGTTTCAGATCTTGAACGCATCGAAATTCAGAATGTAGATGTCTCACCAACGTTCGGCCTGGTCGATCCCGGCGAAAGTGTGACGCTAAGTGTTTCGGTCACAGCACATTTCCGCGCCTCTGTCGACGTGACCGTTTACCCTCCATCCCCACAGGTGAGAGTCGGTGAAATCGTCGAGCCGCGCGGTCCAATATCGTTGATTGCAGGCCTGATGTCCGAGTCGCGCGTAGAGACCCGTGAAAAGCAAGTGACCCTCACAGCCGAAGTAGAAGGCACGGCCCGTCGTACCGACGCCGGTTACGAAGATCTGGAATGGACGTCCGTTCGGCTTCAGAAGCTTCCTCCATCACTACAGGCATTGGCGAACCTTGCCTGAGTTGTTTTACTTTCTTAAGGACTTGCTCGTCCATCCAAGCGACGTCGTTCGCTGAGGGAGCATAAACAAAAGGCCGTTCTAGGCTCCCCGCGCGGGCTATCTTGTAGGATTGCCGACGAAGGGGCGTGGTAATGTCGCGGCCCTGGGTTCGCGATGGTGACGATTAATGTTGGCGAGCTTCACGGTAGGCCTGCGTCAGGCTGGAGAGTAACCTGTGGGCCAAGATGTGAATTGGTGGGCTTCTGTATTGGTCATCATTACCACTGTAGTCGGCGGCGCATATTACCTGTCCTTCCACGCCGTCAGTTGGCGGGAACAACGACGACGGCGTCGAGAAATGGCGCGGGAAGCTGAAGGCGCGAAGCATCGCAAGCTGGAAGCTGATTTCCAAAAGGGTCAAGCCGAACTGGGAACAATTGATCATGCGGTTAATGTTCATGCAGCGCCAGAGAAACTGAAGGATTTGACCCACAGCGCTGTGCCACTGGTGCTCAGAATCGAGCAGGCGATAGTCCAAGCAATCAAGGGGTTTCCGGTCTCTGGCCACCCGAACTATTTCAGTGAAAAACAGCGGATCGAATCGCAGGTGGCGAGAACGATCCATCCGTTTGTGATGGAAGTCGAGGAAATTGCTGACCAATACGCGACCAACACGACGTTGTTCATCCATGGTTACCGCACGTTGGTCGCAGACATGCCTGTCGGCGACGACGACGGTTTAGAGACGCTTAGGACATTGCCCGACGCATTCTCTGGACCGTTTGCGGGAGTGTTTGCATTGGGTTCAAAGGCATTTCGAGATCGACTGTTGTTCATGCGAGGGATGCATGGACATCAGCAGGACCTTAGTCGCATCACGCACCGCCAAGCCACCGCTCTTACAACGATGTCGGACTGTTGCGAGCGCATCCATCGATTCTGTTCAGGTGAGCTGAAAAAACTGGTTGATGCACGGATACGCAAGGAATCTAAGCGTTAAGTTTGCCGTCAAGGTGTGGTCTGGTACCCAATGCCCAAGGCCGAGCGCAAGCTTCGCTGCGAAGCTTATTACATTCCACGGGTATCGACGTACGCTTGATGGAAGGTGCCGATTTCCGGCGTACGCAGCTGGTGAAGGGCTCGCCTCAGACCCATTGTGTGGAGCGTATTAAAGACATCGGCGACTACAACTGTTGTCGGCAGATTATCGAGGGGTGTCGCACTGCAGCAAACGTGCGGGATGCACGCTCATTGAGGTTGAGCAGCTCCGGGCAGGAACTGAAATCAGATCTAGTTAAGACCAGCACAAATACGAGCAACATTTCTCGGGGTAAAGGGGTGGCTTCAAGCTCGCGTGGCGGCGTTGAACTCTACAGTCGTCACGAACGGCGCCGACGATGACGCTCCATGAACGGACCAAAAAGTTCTGCCATGGAAGTCTCCAGGGCATCCGCGAGTTTGCTGATGTTCACAATCCCAACGTTCCGTTCACCGCGTTCGATCCCGCCGATGTAATTCCGATGTAGTCCAGCACGCTCTGCCAGCTGTTCTTGAGAGAGGTCCAGCGCTTCGCGAAGAGCGCGCACTCGCGAACCAAATGAAGCGCGGACGTCCTTCTGCGGCACGGGCCATAGAATTCGCTGCGCACCCTGCAGGGTCTACACACGATGAGTGTGATTTTAGTTGAAAGACTCTGCACACTATCAGTATTGTGCGTGCGTGCTCACGATCGGCATCGATCTGGCTTCCCAAGCCAAGCTCACAGCCGTCTGCTGGATCAGGTGGCAGTCGCTTAGAGCCGATGTATATCGTGTCGAATGTGGGGCCGATGACGACGCGCTCGTCGCTGCGATCGCCGCCGCGGACAAGGTGGGTATCGATGTGCCATTTGGCTGGCCCATCGATTTCGTCGCGGGGATCGCCGACTACGCGCACAGCGGGATGTGGCCGACTTCGCTTCCCCAACCGTCCACGGCCCCTAAAAGACTTCAGTTCCGCGAGACCGATCGATTCGTGCACCAGAAGACAGCCCGGTGGCCACTCAGCGTGTCCTCTGATCGCATCGCAATTCCGGCCATGAGGGCCGCGGCGCTGTTCGCTCGCCTCGGTCAAAAGGGTGAGGTCGTACGACGCGATGGCTCGGGTAAAGTTGTCGAGGTCTATCCGGCAGCTGCACTTCGGGTATGGGGATTTAGCGCGGACGGTTATAAGCGCAGGGAGAATCAAGACGCACGTTGCCGGCTCCTCGAGTCAATTGCATCACGTGTGACGTGGCTTGCGTTGTCCGCTGCGACGCTGGAATCCTGCCGAAACAGCGATGATGCCTTTGATGCCCTGGTGGCCGCACTCGTAGCGCGAGCGGCCTGGGCTAATCTGTGCGAATCCGTGCCGGACGATAAACACGAGCAGATAGCGAGGGAAGGATGGATTGCTGTGCCCAGGGCTGGCACGCTATCCCGACTCGTCGACTGCGAACGACCCACGTGAGCGATATCCATGTGGAAGTCCCAAATCAAGGCCGGCGCAGACTACGCACTACGGGAGCCTGGCGCTACGTTTCAACGTGTCAGGGTGCTCGAGCACATCCGAGGCAACAAGTGGAAGGCCGAGTGGATCGAGCCGAATCCTGGCCTCGTCCATTTCGTGCAGTCCAACCACCTCATCTGCCTGTGGAAGGAGCACAAAGCCTATCTCAAGGAAGAGGCGGCGGCAGCTCGGATGTGGGAGCACAACGAGCGGGTTGGATATAAGAAGGACTCGCCTCTCGAACGTGCCGTTGAGCAGGTCTTCGAGAACATCAAAGATGACGTTGGATTCTACCGCGGCGTGTTGAGCGGCTCACCGGACGCGTTCGATCGTGTGAGGGCGCGGGCGGGAATGGGACCAATTGCTGATCACATTTCTCCTGTTTCGTACAAGGATCGACAGGGGGAACTCCACTTTCCTTTCGATGACGCGCTGGAGCTGGCGCGCAGATTCTGTGCCGCTGAGCCGTCCACAATACTCGTCAGCGTCGAGTCGACTGAGCGCGAGTGGGCCGAGAAGGCGTCACGCGGCGAGACCTACATCATCAGCCTGCTAAACGAATATCGAGCCTCATGGGCTCTGCTTCGGCAGTGGGCAGGCCAGGACGCTGCCATCGCCGCGCGAGAAGAGCAGATCAAGAAGCTAGAGCGATTGGTCTGGGATGCCGTCTATGCATTGCAGAAAGCCGGCCTGGACAAGGAATCATCCCGACTACGTCAGGCACTTGAAAAGCGCTGAGCGGTTGTTTCAACCGAACACCATTATCAAAAAAGGACCGGAGCGCAACAGAAGCTACTTCTTGCGCAATCGCCTCGAGCTTCCGCGACGTTTACGTCGCGTCGACTGTTGCCGCGTCTTCGTAGCAGGTACGTCGGTGTTGGCGCGAGGTGCTCGCCTTGATCGTGTCTTTTGAATCCAGGGTGCGTGAGCAGCTCTGGTGAGAGGAATCTCCGCCATGGTCTGAGCTGGCTTGCGGCGACGAGAACCCAACTCCCTGCGTCGCTGCTTCAGGCCGCTCACTTTGATTCCAGATCTATGTTTGGATTCTGCAAGTGCCGTCACGAGCGCCGCCAGATCTCGGTCCCAGGTTTTAGATGTAGTCACAACTAGATGATCCTGAACGGCGTCTATGAGCTCGTGCTCCGGCTCAATCGAATCGTCCACTTTCATGCTGTAGCCAGAACTCTAAGTTGTCCCGCACAGTTTCGAGCCGACCAGTGAAGGCGCGCAGTCGTTGTGCCGCCTTCGACGCCATCAGATGACCAGCTCGTTTGTTAAGCAGTCCAATCGCACGATCCAACGAGCTCAGCGCTTGTGCGTCGCCGACACCTTCGCGATGCGTTACACCCTCCGGACAGTTAGTGAGATAGTGTTTTATACGATCAACTACAAAACGAGCATTTGCATTTGCTTCCGCCCAATCTCCTACAACTTCTTTTACTCTGAACGGTGGCCGACCGATTGGGAGTTTCATATCGGCGATAGCGCCTAGCTGGGCTATTGCAGCACTTGTCTCAGCGGGTTGAAAGCAGATGCGCCTTGTCTCTGCCGTCAGCTCGTCGAGTATGGCCCTGTCTGGTAGACGATTTAGCGTTATCAGCTGTGTGACTCTCTCGAGCAGCTTTCGCGCCTCCGGAATTGTGTCTTGCGCATAGAAGAGCTGGCTGTACGCGCGCTGAAGCTCCAATATCACGGTTTGCTGTTTCATCGGTTAGTTAGTGCCTCCGAGTGTCGTCGCTTAAGTAACCTGCGTCAAGGCGCCCCTCCGTTTTAATACACCCATACTGACGTTGCGTCGGACCTTGATTGGAGGGAATTATGCGAGGACGTTGGATTACAGCAATAGAGGCCGCCTCATACACAGCTACTTCACTTCCCACTATTTATCGCGCCGCTCGGCAAGGGCGCTTACGAGCGGTCAAGGTCAATCGAGGACGTGTCTGGCGATTTCGCGAGGAATGGCTCGATGACTATTTAACTGGTGCAACAGTCGACACTACGAGGATCGTCCGATGAATGCGATCCCACAGCACGCGAGTGCGGACGTCATTGCCAGACTGGTTGACGATGGATTTGGGGTCATCGCGGACACCCTCACCCTGCAACTGATTCTCCATCGTCCCGATGTCATTGCGGTGCGGTGCACGACTCCCGAAGCTGGTGAATGGTTCAACAGGCGACGCGTGTACTCACCCGCCGTGGTCGGGGAAATTAAGCAATACGCGTTCTATCGCGCGGCTGCTGATCTTCGTCTCACGATGGGACAGGGCTGGCTCAACCGCGCCACACGTCTCGGTGTCAAGTTGTCATGCCCGGGTGCTGTAATTTCCATCCCTTGGGTCGAGGCACTGGCGATCTGCCAATGGCCGCCGATCGAAGCACTTCCCATCTTTCAATCAGAGTGGTTGTGCTAAGTGGCCACTCGACACCGAAAGATGGGCGCGGCGAGGCAAGGCCGCCGGCAGTTAGAACGGAAGAATGCGAGGACTACAAACTCATGAAGGAATTGAATGCCAAGCAGGCACTGGTTCGCTTGGAGTGCCAGGAAGACGCAATTCGGCGCTGGCTCGCCGAGGAGCACACGACGGCGCTATCTGAGGAAGGGGGTGGACGGTGATGAAACGAACAACGGCGATATTTTCGTCATATGCCGAGTTAAGTGAATACCCGGGGGAAACTAAGCAAAGTCTGGTACTCGAGAGATTTGCCATCCTGCGTAGGCTCATGTCTGACGGCTTCAGAGTCACGCTCTATGTCGGGGGGTTCCGTTTGGGCTTGCTTCGAAACGACATAATCGTCGTCTCCTGCTCGATTCCTGAAGGATTGTTGAAACTACAGCGGCTTCCCGCGTCACCCGCCTCACTTGCCATAGAGTCTTCTGCAGCGTTCTACCGCGCTCCAAGTGATTGGAAGACGCAGATCGGTCGAGGCGTACTTAGACGACTGCATCGAATCGGCATAAACATCCTCGGTCAAGGAAAAGGACTCTGGGTGCCATGGGCAGCCTCGAGGGTGGTAGCGAGTTGGCCGCCGCTCGATGAACTGCCGCTCATAGACCTGGCGACGCTCGTGGGAGACGTGCGTGAGAAGGCCTAGAGGTATCAAAGCCCCACGTCGCAGACCTGAGCCTCCTAGACCAGACCTCATGAATCTCCTCAAGAAGCTCGAGCCGCCGACGCGGCTCGAGTTTGCGGAAATCTTCGTCCAACGGCACGGGGAGATGCTCAAGTATGACCATCAACGCAGACAGTTCTTATATTTTGAAGTCACTCGCTGGTATCCGGACGTCGACGGTATGGCTCCACGCCTTGTTATCGCCCAGGTTCGCGAAGCGATGAAGTACGTCTCGGCTTATAAGAAGCTCAAGCGGGTCGGTAGGTTTGTTAGAACGTTAGCAAGTGGAAGTGGAATTGAAGGCATTCTACAGATTGCTAAGCAGCAACCTCCGGTGACTCATGCTGGCGGTGGATGGGATCCGGACCCTCTCGTTGTTGCCGCGCCGAACGGCGTCATCGATCTGAGAACAGGGACCCTCCGACAAGGCAAACCAGCTGACAGAATCACCTTGTCGGTCCGACCTCCCTATGTCAATGCTGGTGAGCAGGGCGCCGAATGCCCAGTCTGGATTCAAGCTGTGCTTGACATGTGCGAAGAGGATCAAGTCCTCGCAGAGTATCTCCAGCGCGCGGTTGGTTATTCGATCACTGGTTTGAATGAGGAGCAAGCGTGTTGGATGTTGTTCGGTCCGGGATCTAATGGTAAGTCCACATTCGTGGAAACCATTGCCTACGTGATGGGCGACTACGCGTGGTCAGCTCCCTCGAGCACCTTCGATCATGGTAACCGCTATGGCATCCCAAATGACCTTGCATCGTTGGCCGGTCGTCGATTCGTGATCGCTTTGAGCGAGGCCGGTGCCGCCGGCGGTACGCGACTCAACGAAGCGAGGATCAAGCAAGTCACTGGTGGCGATACATTAACCGCCCGCCGACTTTACGCGGAGTTCAGTCAGTTCCAACCGGAATGCAAATTGTGGTTGACATTCAATGAGCGGCCGCGGATTCGGGATGATTCGTATGGAATGTGGCGGCGGGTCAGATTGATCGAATTGCGCCGTCAGTTCAAACCTGACCCGACACTCAAGGATCGGCTACGCACTGAAGCCCCCGGGATCCTTCGGTGGATCGTCAATGGGAGCGTCGCATATCTCAGGGACGGACTCACAACTCCGCCCGCTGTGCAGGAGGCGACTGATAGATACCGACAAGAGTCAGACCCTCTAGCGGGATTCCTGGTCGAATGTACGGAACTTGGAACGTCGGAGGACACGGTTCGAGCAAAGGATCTATATCAGCGCTACAAGACGTGGGCGACGGAGAACGGTGTGTCGATAGGAGACCGTTTGGATCCCACGGCATTCGGTACACGGATGAAGGAACGATGGGACTGGAAAAGGACGAATCAAGGAATTCAGTATCTGGGTCTTGTACTACGACGGACACGGCCGCTCGGATGATGAGTGTAGTAATCGTGTAGACGCTGGTACATTCCATCGCCCACGGTGCGCCCGCATTGAAAGTTCGTTCGTGTAGACCGTGTAGGCCAGGGAATATATGTGGACTACATCGTGTGAGCCGACATATCCGGGTGCCGTATGGCCCTCTCGCCCTACACGTCCTACACCCTCGACGGCCGGGCTTGTATCGGGCGTGTGCACGTCACACTGCACGGGATTGTGCGCGGGTACGGGCGCCGGCGTCGCAGACAGTCCGCGAAGCGGACGGCTGCGCGCCGGCAGCCGAGCGCCGGAGGCGCGAGGCGCCGAGCGCCGCAGGCGCGAGGCCAAACAGGGGCGATGGCCTCACTAGTGGACTGTACTCGCTGAAGTACTACTAATGCGATGCGCCGGAGAGCGATAACTCCAGCGGACCGGTTTCGCTGTCTTGTTGTAATGCCTGATATACCGACGAATCTTGCGTGCCAGGTCGGCCACGGATGTAAAGACGCCTCGTGCGAGCAGATCGCGTTCGATTTTGGCAAACCAGAGTTCGACCTGGTTGAGCCACGACGAATACGTCGGCGTGAAGTGGATGTGCACGTGCGGATGGTCCAACAGGAACGTCCGCACCGCCTGCGTTTTGTGCGTGGAGAGGTTGTCGGCGATCACATGAATCTCACGCCGTTTCGGCTGGCTCGTCACGATGTCGCCGAGGAAGTCGACAAACGCCGCGCTCGTGTGTCGGGCGACCGTCTGGCCGAGGACTTCGCCGGATTGCGTGTCGAGCGCGGCGAGGAGCGAGAGCGTGCCGTGGCGGTGATACTCGAAGCCGTGGCGCTCCGCGCGCCCGGGCGACAGGGGCAGGATGGGATCGAGGCGATCGAGCGCTTGAATGGCCGTTTTCTCGTCGATGGCGAAGACCGCCGCATGATCGGGCGGATTCACGTACAGCCCAATCACATCGGCCGCCTTCGTCTCGAAGTCGGGGTCGTCCGATTGCATGTAGCGCTCGAAGCGATGCGGCTGCAGCCCGGCGCGTCGCCATGCTTTGCCGACGAGATTGTGATGAATCCGCAGCAGTCGTCCGAGTTTACGGGTACTCCAATGCGTGCTGCCGTCCGGCGGCGCTTGTCGCGTCTTCTCGAGAATCCGCGCTTCCATCGTCGGTGTCAGTACCGTCGGCGGCTGGCCACGATACTGCGGACGCAGACCCTCGAGCCGCTTGGCCGCAAATCGCCGACGCCATCGGTTGATGTAATCGCGGTAACACGGCACCGTCGCTTCAATCATCGAGTACGAGGCGCCATCGGCCAGCATCAGAATCACCCGTGCGCGCCGCGCGTCCTCGGCGCGGATTTTGAGACTACGAAGGCGGCGTTCGAGTTCGGCTCGTTCAGCAGATGTCAGTGTCAGCGCCATATAGCGCGACAGCGTACCGGTCCTACTTCAGTGAGTACAAGCCACTAGTGGACTGTACTCGCTGAAGTACTACTAATGCGATGCGCCGGAGAGCGATAACTCCAGCGGACCGGTTTCGCTGTCTTGTTGTAATGCCTGATATACCGACGAATCTTGCGTGCCAGGTCGGCCACGGATGTAAAGACGCCTCGTGCGAGCAGATCGCGTTCGATTTTGGCAAACCAGAGTTCGACCTGGTTGAGCCACGACGAATACGTCGGCGTGAAGTGGATGTGCACGTGCGGATGGTCCAACAGGAACGTCCGCACCGCCTGCGTTTTGTGCGTGGAGAGGTTGTCGGCGATCACATGAATCTCACGCCGTTTCGGCTGGCTCGTCACGATGTCGCCGAGGAAGTCGACAAACGCCGCGCTCGTGTGTCGGGCGACCGTCTGGCCGAGGACTTCGCCGGATTGCGTGTCGAGCGCGGCGAGGAGCGAGAGCGTGCCGTGGCGGTGATACTCGAAGCCGTGGCGCTCCGCGCGCCCGGGCGACAGGGGCAGGATGGGATCGAGGCGATCGAGCGCTTGAATGGCCGTTTTCTCGTCGATGGCGAAGACCGCCGCATGATCGGGCGGATTCGACGTACAGCCCAATCACATCGGCCGCCTTCGTCTCGAAGTCGGGGTCGTCCGATTGCATGTAGCGCTCGAAGCGATGCGGCTGCAGCCCGGCGCGTCGCCATGCTTTGCCGACGAGATTGTGATGAATCCGCAGCAGTCGTCCGAGTTTACGGGTACTCCAATGCGTGCTGCCGTCCGGCGGCGCTTGTCGCGTCTTCTCGAGAATCCGCGCTTCCATCGTCGGTGTCAGTACCGTCGGCGGCTGGCCACGATACTGCGGACGCAGACCCTCGAGCCGCTTGGCCGCAAATCGCCGACGCCATCGGTTGATGTAATCGCGGTAACACGGCACCGTCGCTTCAATCATCGAGTACGAGGCGCCATCGGCCAGCATCAGAATCACCCGTGCGCGCCGCGCGTCCTCGGCGCGGATTTTGAGACTACGAAGGCGGCGTTCGAGTTCGGCTCGTTCAGCAGATGTCAGTGTCAGCGCCATATAGCGCGACAGCGTACCAGTACTACTTCAGTGAGTTACAAGCCACTAGCGTGTGCAGCTAGTGCGGAACGCAAGCCTGCACCGTTCTGACGGGAGTTCCGAACAACTGAAGTCGCACACGTGCGACGGTCTGCACTATACCAGCGACCATCTATCGAGATCGTCTCCCGTGATGGGTCACACGGCGCCTTCGACTTGCCTCCGGAGGCCACGGACGATCTAGGTGCGGTCTATACCTTCGCTGGCTCGCTCCGTGAGTTCCGAGGACAAACCGAAGCCCTCTCGTGCGCGACTTTTGACTGTGGGAGATTCAGATGGCGGCGCAGATCGTTCAGAGGGTTAAAACATATTCGGACGATAAATTGTGCGCCACATATTCGCCATGTTTTACTGGAAATTGAATCGCGCGTGCGGATGATGCCATGAGACATACCCATCGTTGCCACAATATCCGGAAACGCTGCCCATGTGGCTGGAGGAAGTGGTCGAAGTGCAGTCATCCCTGGCACTTCTTCTATAAATTCCGAGGCCGCGAGTACCGATTCCAACTGAACGAGGCTGCAGGCAAGCCGCCCGAGTACGTGATGGGCAAGACCGAAGCTGAGGGGTACCGAGACAACTTTCGTAGTCAGATTCGATCGGGCAAATTTGCGGGTCAGCTGGTAGAACAGACTGTAGCCGGTCCGATGACGTTCGGTCGTCTCGCCGACATCTACCTCGAGCAGCACGTCAGGATTCCGACGCGCCGGGAAGGTGGTCGCGTCATGATGGAGCTGATGGTTCGGCGACTGCGTAACATCGAGATTCCCGCTGGACCATTCGGCAAAGTGAAATTCGAGGAACGTCCGCTTACCGAGATCACGAAGGCTGACGTCGAGGAACTCAGGAAGGCGTCGCGTGTCCACAAGCCGCGCGCGAAGGGCGGCGAGGTCGGCACAAATCGGCTGCTGTCGCGACTGCGGCATCTGTTCTCATGGGCGATCGCCGAGGGCTATACAGAATCGACACCCTTTAAGCGGCATGGCGTGACCGTCGTGAAGCTGAACTCATCGGCCGAGGCGCCTCGATCGCGGCGGCTGGAAGCCGGTGAGGAGGAGAAGCTTCTAGCAAACGCGACACCCGATTTGAAGGCCATCATCGTTGCGGCGCTTGAAACAGGCTGTCGTCTCGGCGAACTGCTCTCGCTCCAATGGGGTCAAGTTAAACGCGAGGAGAACATCATCCTGCTACCGGCAGGCAAGACGAAGACGAATGAAGCACGCGCGGTTCCGCTTACCTCGCGACTGAGAGCAGTGCTTGAGACTAGGAAGCACGATCCCTCCGGAAATGAGTTTGGAGCTGGCTCATACGTATTCGGCGACGAAATCGGGGAGAAGCGCGAGTCGATTCGCGAAGATTGGGATGAATGCCGGCGCATGGCCGGGATCGTTGGCTTGCACTTTCATGATCTCAGACGGGAGTTCGCCTCGCGGCTTTTGGAGACGCCAGGCGTTTCGCTGCACGACGTCAGCGACTGGGTCGGACACACGAACGTCGTCACAACCAGCCGATATCTCGCAACGAGTGGAATACGCAGACAGGCGGTGCTCGAACGATTCGAGGCCGCACGATCTGTCCACGTAACCAGCTAACCTCCTGATCGCGTCAGAGAGGTTCGAATGTCGGCCTCGCGCAACGACCGACAGATGCAGAGAACCCGATCACACCTTACGGTAAGTTGCTTCTGAATTGGCGCTTAGGCGTTGGTATGCTTCCGATGCCATCCACCTACTCACGATCTCCCTGAAAGATGCGTCGTTCATATACCGGACGAAAATCTCCTCATTCTGATCCATGCGTTCGACGAACAGCTGCTCCAACAGATTTCGAAATACCAGTTCAAACTTCTCCTCCGGATTTACAGCAGCTGCCTGACGTAATCCGTCGTCGGTCACCGCGGCTTCAACGATTTGATCGAAGAAGAGTTGGTCTGCTTGGTTGAAGTCAGTACCAAAGCGCTCGTTGACTACCTCGATCAATTGCGAGAGCGGCACTGCATCCTCACGGACGAAGCCGGACCCTACCTCTTTCGGGCCGTCCAGTGGCTGCGCATAGCCATTCTTGAGGGAAATCGAGCCCTCACTGATCTTCTGCAGACGGTAATACTCAAGGCGTACCTCGTCGTCGAACTGGTAAGCGGGGCCGCTCCGGCGGCGCGGCAACTTCGCCGCCAGATGGCGAAGGAATACAAACAGCCGTTCAAGGTCGGAGTCCTGGTACGGAATGATCTGACTCAGGAAGCCGTACAAGTTCCGGAACGCCTGCACCTTACCTCGCCATAGCTCTGCCTCATCCTCCTTCTCATTCTGCAAGACGCCGAACCGCGAGACGGCTGGATCGAGCGCCGCGTTCATCCCCTGGTGATCCTGTGGGCTTTGCCGCTGCTTCGGCTTGAAGTACACAGCGCAGAACCGCTCCACTTCCTCGTCCAGATAAACGCCCGATGCGTCGAGCTCGCCCTCAATTGCGTACATCCGGGCGGGATCGACCTCCTCGCCCATGACCGCCCCTTCGTAGTACACCTTAAACGCCTCACGGATCTCTTCCCGGTCGTTCACGAAATCGAGCACGAACGTATCCTCCTTGAGAGGATGCGTCCGGTTGAGCCGTGAGAGGGTCTGCACGGCTTGAATTCCCGCCAGGCGCTTGTCAACGTACATCGTGTGCAGAAGGGGCTGGTCGAAGCCAGTCTGGTACTTCTCGGCAACGAGCAACACCTGATATTCCTGTGTCGCGAATTTCTCAGGAAGCTCCTTCTCCCGGATGCCGAGATTCATTTTCTCTTCGGTGTATGCCATATCCGGAATTTTGTCATCCTGCACCGCGCCAGAAAAAGCGACGAGCGTCTTGATGGCATAACCCTTCTCCTTGATGTAACGGTCGAAGCTCTGCTTGTACCGCACCGCCTCTAACCGCGATCCCGTGACGGCCATCGCCTTCGCCCTGCCGCCAATTTTGTGGCGGGTAACGGCCTGGAAGTGCTCGACCATGACCTCCGTCTTCTGCGCGATGTTGTGCGGGTGCAGCCGTAAAAAGCGCGCGAGTGCTATTGCTGCCTTCTTGCGCTCGACATTGGGATCGTCCTCGGAGGCCCTTAGCAGCTTGTAGTAGGTTGCGTAGCTCGTGTAGTGCTTGAGCACATCGAGGATGAAGCCTTCCTCGATAGCTTGACGCATGGTGTAGCGGTGGATCGGCTCGCCGCTACGGCCGAACACGGCGAGCGTCTTGTGCTTAGGTGTGGCGGTGAACGCGAAGAAGCTCAGGTTCGACTGTCGCCCGCGCTTCGCCATGCTGCGGAAGAGCTCCTCCAGGTTATCGCGTTGCTCTTCGGCGGCGCGCTTGCGTGCCTCTTCGAGCAATTCCTCGCCGCCGAGAACCTCCTTGAGATCCGTCGCCGCTTCACCACTCTGCGAGCTGTGGGCCTCGTCAACGATCACCGCACAGCGCCGTGTGGGCAGCGTTCCGCTCCCATGCTCGCCGCGCTCTTCGGCCATCTTCAGCAACTGGCGCGAGACGAAGGGGAACTTTTGCAGCGTGGTGATGATGACCGGCACTGCGTTCTCTAGGGCCTCTGCGAGCTGTCGGGATCGCTCGTCGATCTTCTGTACTACCCCTCTCTTGTGCTCGAACTGGTAAATCGTGTCCTGGAGCTGTTGGTCCAATACAACGCGGTCCGTGACGACGATCACGCTATTAAAGACGCGCTGATTGACGGCGTCATGCAGGGAGGCCAGCCGGTGCGCGAGCCAGCCAATCGTATTACTCTTGCCGCTGCCGGCCGAGTGCTCGACGAGGTAGTTATGCCCCACACCCTCGGTGCGAGCCGCGTCGACCAGCCGTCTCACGGCATCAAGTTGGTGGTACCGCGGAAAAATCATGCTCTCGACTTTCACCTTGCGACCTTGGTCGTCACGCTTCTCTTCGATCTGAAGGTGGATGAAGCGGGCCAGGATGTCGAGCAGGCTGTCGCGTTGCAGCGCCTCCTCCCAGAGATAGCCCGTGCGGTACGTGCGACCAGCAGGATCCGGTGGATTCCCGGCGCCGCCTTCACTACCTCTGTCGAAGGGCAGAAAGTGTGTCGCGTTACCGGCCAGTCGCGTCGTCATGCGCACGGCCTCGGTATCGACGGCGAAGTGCACGAGGGTGCGCCGCTTAAACTCGAAGATCGTCTCTCGGGGGTCGCGGTCGCGCTTGTATTGGCTGAGAGCATCCTCCACGGTCTGGCCTGTAAGATGGTTCTTTAGCTCGACTGTCGCGATAGGAATGCCGTTCAAGCTGAGCGTAACATCGAGTGACTTCTCTGACCGGGTTGAAAAGCGGAGCTGGCGGGTCAGCCCCAAGCAGTTCGCCGCATATCGGGCCTCAAGCTCCTGATTTAGCTCATGTGCCGCCTTGAAGAAAGCGATCCGAAGCGGCCGGCCGTAACACTTGAACCCGTGCCGCAACGTGGACAATGACCCATTCGTGTCCATCCACTTGCACAGGTCCGCGAGCACTTGCTCGCCCGTTCTGGCGCCGTGTAGGGCCTCCAGCTTCGCCCACTCGCCGGGCTGCGTCTTGCGAATGAAGTCCAAGACGGTTTCCGGGAAAATCGCGCGCTCCCGGTCGAACGTCTCACGGTCGATTCGAGTGTATCCATGTCCCAGCAGGTTGGCTTCGATGACAGTCTCGAAGGCCCCTTCGGAATGGCGGGTATCCTTCATACGTTCATTCTCGCCAGCCGCTGCTCGAGCCACCAAACCGCGACCTGACTGAACGGCTCGAGTTCTCCAGCCCCCCTCGTTCGTCGCGCGCGCTCGCGCTCGAAGCGATCGCGGGGGACCGCCCCACCAATCCTCGCTTTCTCATGCCGCCACCACTGGAGAACGGCAGCGAGGACGCCCTTCCGATTGTTCCTGAGAATTGCGAGGTTGAGATTCAGCAGGTCGTTAAGCTGCGTGTCGAAGTCGGCGTCGTCGGATTGAATGCTTCCGTCGAGTTCATAGCGCAGTCGCGTTTCGATGTAGTGTGAGGGATCGGCTGGGTTCCATTTGATATCGCGGTCGGCTTTCCTCGTGTCACAGTGCTGGAGGTGCTGTGGCTTCCCGTCCCCACCTGGGCACGCGCCGAGTAGGTTGAGGTAATTGAGCTGCTCTGTTTCATGGTTACTCTGGCACCGCCAGTGCTCGACTTTCATCATGGTTGGGTGGTTGCGGATGCGCCCCATGCAGTAGCAGCAGATCCCGCGCTGCTCGCCCACAAGGGCATATCTCAGCGCAGCCTTATCGTCGTAATTGTCGTAGTCGCAATGAGGTGCCTGCCGATGCGTAGCGAGGCTCGCGGGCTCTGCACCCTTAACGATCGCCCTCATTCCTTCCCCTCTACGAAATCGAGAAGAGTGCTGATCCGAGTCACCTCGGGATCGGTCTCACCGAGTTGCGCGACGATCTCGGCCAGCAATTCCCGCGCACGAACGAACTGCCGTTTGTCAATTACGTGGGAGATCTCCAAAAGCAAGTCCCCGACCTCTTTTGCCCTAGGGTCGGAGTGCATCACCTCTTCTAACACACGACTTGAATCCACGCCGTAGGAGTGCGTCGGCGAGTAAACTTGACTGTCCGCGATGATTTGTATCCGCTCGGGCTCGACTTCTCCGATTACTTGTGGGGAATGGGTCGTCGCGATGAACTGGCAAAGCGGAAAGGTTGCGGCCAGGCTGTGGACGATCTGCCGCTGCCACTTCGGGTGCAAGTGCAGATCGACCTCATCGATCAACACAATCGCGCCGGCCTCGGCCGCCGGATCAGCGAGTCCAGGGTTGGCTTGTGCCAACCTGCGGGTCAGGTCTAACACCAGCGCGAGGGTACCCCGCTCACCGTCTGAGAGTTGTCGGACCGGAATCGCCGTGCTGCCTCTGTCGATCCAGAGCTGCCGCCCGTCGCCACCAGCCAATCTCAGATTGCTGTAGTCGGGGAGGAAACGCGTCACAGCATCGCCGAATGCCGCGAGCGCGTGTGCCGCAGCGCGCCGCTCCATCCGAAGCGACTCTTGCACGCGCATCCACGCCCCGAACTCACCGAGGCGCAGCTCCCGCTTCGCGAAGGCATCGGCGAAGGCGGCAGCGATCCCGCCGGCGGCCACACTCTGTCCCGGCGCCCGCTCGGACGGCACAGCCCGATTGGTAGAGAACAGCACGGCCAATGGGCGGCCGCCGGGTTCCGTGCCCGGCACTGGGGCCGGCGCCTCGCCGAGGAACTCCGCCCTCTCGGGTGTGTCGTGGACCTGTTCTCGCGGTATCCCCGCCTTCATGCGTTGCGGAACGCTTGTCTCTCGGGGCTTGTGTAGTAGGTATGTGCTTTCCCGCTCGCCGATGCTGACACTGCATTCTATTGTTAACGCTTTGGCGCCTATTCGGATGTCATCGTGCGTGAGGGAGTGGATCCGACCCCGAAGGCTGTTGACCTGCTTCGTTACTGCGGAAAGGCACACGCCCAACGCATCGAGCACGCTCGTCTTGCCGACACCGTTGACGCCGACGATGAGGTTGAAACCCGCATGGAAACGAAACTCGGCCGCTTCTATGGCGCGCACGTTCGCGAGCTTGCAGCGCGTCACAATCATGCCGCTGCCGCCACGTCAATCTGACCTGTCACGGCAGCGACGACAAGGGCCGTACGGCGCTCCTGAATGAGGGAGATAGTCCGCTCTGTCGCGGAAATGATCTCGTCGAGGTGAGCCGTTGATGTACTAATGTGTCGGACGATTTCGTGCTGCTCGGTAAGCGGAGGGATCGCGAGTCTCAAACCTGCTGCCTCCGGTTGATAGATTGTCCGATGCGTGGATCCGAATGCGAGACGCTCGAACTCCGGTCGCATAGCTCGAAACACGTAAAGCAAGTACTCAGAGGAGAGCTTGGGACCCGGTATCCAGTTCCAAAAGTCCTGCGTTGTTGCCATAGGTTGCGGCATGATACCGGAGAAGCCGATCGAAGCCGTGCGAGAGAACACGACGGTTCCTGTGGGCAGAAGCTCAGCGGCAGAATTAGCAAGCCCAAGTTGGCTGATGCGCTCCTTCGTTTCACGCAAATAAATCTCACGGTCGTCGCGCAATTGCCACACATCCGCTAGTGTGAACCAAGGGATATCGCAATCGCGCCAGTACTCGGCTTGGTTTCGATCTGGCGTATGCCCCGTCTTCATCGTTGCGAACCTTCGAATACACCCGCTTTGCCAGTGCGCCGGAATCTCGCCCAGCCATGGATTCCCCGAATTGCGGAGTGGAAAGTTCGTCTCGAGACCGCGGGTTACGGCGCGGGTGATAAGCACCCGGCGCTTCTCGGCCAAGAATCCAAGCAGGCGCTCCTTTGCCGCGACTAGCGCATCTAGCCTCGCGGTCTCGCGGTCGAGGTAGTCGGCGATCGCCCGCTGTTGACCCGCCGGCGGAGCGGGGTATCTGACCACGCGAAGCTTTTCAGCTGTGAGGTGCTGGATAGTGCTTGCCGTGCTTAGAGCAAAATCCCCGCGATCGACCGACATCCGCATAAAGTATCGAAAGAATCGAGGGTCATCGCGATCGCTTGTCGGCCTCAAACGGTGGATCGCCTTCTGAAAAAAGCATTCTGCCAGTTCGCCTTTCCATACAGCCGTACGCCCCACTTCGCCACCTTCACAGACCAGTAGGTCACCTTTTCGCAGGTTGTAGCGCTCGCGATCCTCCTCGGTGAAATCCATCAATGGTAGATCGTGGGTGTTCACTCCATCCCACTGCACGTCCACATTTCTCAGGTATGGAGCGAGGTGCGTTCCGATGATTCGTTTTTCATCAAGCATCTTCCCAAGCTGCACGGAATAGCGTGCGTACACGGGCGGATTGGCCCACCCCGACGGAAGGTCGGTCCGCTCGTTCACTTCGTCACCTCCCGCAATAACCGCACGATCTCTTCCTCCGCATTCTTCAGATCTGCATCGATCGCCTCCAGCGGACGCGGGGGCGTATACAGATAGAACTGCCGGTTGAAGTTGATCTCGTAGCCTAGCTTGTCCTTACTACGATCTATCCACGCGTCGAGCACGTGGGGGCGCACCTCCCGCTCGAAATAGGTGTCGATGTCGGTCTTGAGTGGCACATTCTCGAAGTCCCGCAGTTCGGCATCGGGTTCGTAACCCTCGCCGCGCCCGCCTCTCAGGACGGGCTCGGCCTCTGGGGCCTTCTCGGTGAAGACGCTGCGGAAAAGCTTCAGTTCGGTCGCCTTCCAACGCGAGCGACGAGCACGCAGTACTTCCTGGATGCGCACCCAGGCAGCGTTCCAATCGCATAAAGGCTCACGGCCGAGCACCGTGTCAATGTCCTGTATGTCGTCGAGCAAGTGCGGACAGGCGTCGAGGAAACGCGCCTTGCCATCGGTGGTCATTCTGTAACGCAGGCGCAGCGGACGCTCGACGGTCACCCTTGTGTAACCAAAATCGGCAGTGTCGAACGTCTTCGAGCGCTCGGTCTCTTCTAGGCGACCGTAGAGCCGTACGATGTCATCGATTTGAGCCCCAGTAATGTGTCGACGCTTGTCACCCAGACTGCGCTTGCTCTCCTGGCTCCCACCAGCCGTCCAGAACTCGCGCGCGTCGAGAAGCTGGATCCGGCCCTTGCGGCGCTTCTCCTTGTGATTGGTGACAATCCAAACGTAGGTGCCGATTCCTGTGTTGTAGAACATCTGCTCCGGAAGGGCGATAACAGCCTCGAGCCAATCGTTCTCGATGATCCATTTCCGGATGTCGCTCTCGCCTGAACCGGCGCCGCCCGTGAAAAGGGGCGAGCCCGAGAACACGATCGCCAGGCGCGAGCCGTGCTTGTGCTCAGCCGGGCGCACCGGTTCAAACTTGGCGATCATGTGCTGCAGGAAGAGAAGCGAGCCGTCGTTTATGCGCGGCAATCCAGCGCCGAAGCGGCCCGTGAACCCGAGCTTGTCGTGTTCGCGCTCGATCTCCTTCTGCTGCTTTTTCCAGTCCACACCAAAGGGCGGGTTGGTGAGAAAGTAGTCGAAGGTTTCCCCCGCGAACTGGTCGCCTTCTTTCGGATCGCTGATCAGGCTGTCGCCGAAACGGATCTTGTTTTCGCCTTCGTTGCGGTCGACCTGCTTCATCAGCATGTCGGAGGCCGCGGTAGCGAATGCGCGCTTGTTGTAGTCCTGTCCGTAAACGTAAAGACGTGCAGCGCTGTGGTGCTCGCGCAGGTAATTTTGGGCCTCAGCCAGCATGCCACCCGTACCGCAGGCGGGGTCTAGGAGCTTGCGGATGGTGCCGGGAGTGGCGAGCAGCTTGTCGTCGTGCATGAAAAGGACGCTCACCATAAGACGGATAACTTCTCGCGGTGTGAAGTGATCGCCCGCCGTCTCGTTTGCGAGTTCGTTGAAGCGGCGGATGAGGTTTTCGAAGATAAGCCCCATCTGATAGTTCGGAACGCCCGTCGTGGGATCATCGCTCGGAGTCAGATCCACGTCGCAGAACTTTGAGACAACGAGATATAGGATGTTCGCCTCTCGCATCTTCTCGATCTCATTCTCGAATTCGAAGTACTCGAAGATCCGACGCACGTTACCGGAGAATCCCTTTATGTAGCTCACCAAGTGCTGCGCGATGTGATCCGGGTCGCCCTTGAGCCTTTCGAAATCGAGTGCCGAATGATTGTGGAAGCGGTGGCCGGCAGCCTTATTCAGCCTTGCGTCAAGAGCATCGCCCTTGAACTTGTCCTTGGATCGTTCGTATTCGGTCACCACCTTGGCCTTGTTGGGCGCGAGCACACAGTCGAACCGGCGTAAGACCGTCATGGGCAACATGACCCGCTCGTACTGAGGCGGACGATATGGGCCGCGCAGCAGGTCGGCAATCTGCCAGATCAAATTCGCAAAATAGTTGTGGTCAGGCATCGCGTTGGTCCAGGATTTCGCCGTCTCGTGGGTTCGGGAGCGCCGAATCCTAGCTGGCCGTATTTTTGCCAACCCAGAGGCCCGCAGCATATGCCAAACGGTCCTCCTCGCGAAGACGCGTCTAGCTGAGGTGTAATTTCTGATTCCTGATCAGACGGCTCTCTCGTGCCTACAGCAAAGTCGCACACACGTCGCACAAGCGAACGTGGAGCGCCCCCGCTACCTATATCAAAAGCGGACGAGAAACCTCAGAAAGAGCCGTCACGACGGGTTTGGTTGATGGTGCGGAAGCGGGGATTTGAACCCCGATGAGCTTGCGCCCACTAGCTCCTGAGGCTAGCGCGTCTGCCAGTTCCGCCACTTCCGCAGTGGAGATCCTCGAGGGCAGGAACAACATTATACCCGGGAGCTGGTCGTGGGCTTGGGATCCCCGCTCGCAGTTCCTGGCTCGTGAGCGAACCCAGAACGTAGCGCCCAGAACCCAGAACCATCCCTGCACTGGAAGCGACGTGGCGCCGGAAATTCCTGGCGCCACGCTCTTCTCGCGGTGTTACAGCGGCTTGATGCGGTGTTACAGCGGCTTGATCTTGATGCTGCGGAACTCGATGTCCTGGCCCGTGCGCTGCAGCCCGACCGCACCTGACTTGAATTCCGGGTGACGATCGTCCAGTACTTTCTTACCGTCGAACATCACGATGAAGTGGTCGCCCTGGGCCGTCACGTCGAAGGAATGCCACTGCCCCATGATCACCGTCGGCTCGTTCTTGCTCTTCAGATGTCCGGAGAAGCTGCCGGTGTAGTAGGCGTTGTGATTGTCGCTCTTCCCGTCGTAGGGCTTATCGCCTGGAGACGGATTCCTGATCTGCAGTTCATAGCCAATCTGGTGCGAGTCGCCGTCCTGGCGTCCGCGCCTTAAGAAGACCCCGCTGTTGATGTTCGGCGCGCTGGTGCGGAACTCCACGTGGAGTTGGAAATTCGTGAAGTCCTCGTTCGTCGCAAGCCAGCCGCCGGCCACTTCGGGCCGCAGGGCGCCGTCGACCACCTTCCACTGCGCTTTGCCTTGAGGCACGAAGTTATTCAGCGTGGCGCCGTCAAAGAGCAGTTTCCAGCCCTCGGACTTTTCCTTTGCGGTGAGCGTGTTGGCCGGACCCTGCTGCGCCGCGATCGCGGTACCGACTGTTATGAGAGCCAAAAGAGCCAACAACTTCCTCATGTGTGCTCCTCCTGAAAATGGATGCCGATGAGGATAACAGATAAGGGGGGCGTCCATTGCCAGAACCTTGTGACGCAGATCGATGCACGATCATTGGCGACTCTCTTCGTTCTGGAGCAATCGGTCGACTGTTCAGTGGTATCGCCGTTGCACGATCGGCCGGCATGAAAACCCTGATATTGAGCGTGTTCGTCGCCGCGCTGGGCTCCCTCGGCTTTGCTCAGGCGATCCCCGACTTCTCCGGCACCTGGACGATGGATTTGTCGCGGAGCGAGGCTGCCGCTCAGGGCACTCCCATTGGTCCGGTGACGCTCGCCATCCGTCAGGCGCCGGATGAGTTGCGAGTCGAGACGACCCGCAATGGAGCCACCGAGGTGGTGAGATACGTTCCAGTCGGATCGAAAACAGCTGCGGCCGGAGAACCGATGGGGACGTTCCGTTGGGACGGATCGAGGCTGCTCACGTACCTGGTGACCCACATCAATAATCAAGCTGTCACGATCGAGGAAGCGCGGAGCCTCAATCCCGCCGCAACTGAAATGGCGGTTGAGGTCAGTCTCGTGGTGCAGCACGGCTATCAAACCGGCGGCACCGGCGTCGTCCGATCCGCGAACGCGCCGAATACCTCGGTCGGCAAGAACGTCTTTCTGAAGGCGCGGTAACTGCTGATGTCCGACCCGAAGGTCGGCACTCCCAAGGGAATACCGGCACAAACACGGCCAAAAACGCGCCGGTGCGCCCACTCCCGTCCGCATACAGGAATCGTCTTACGCTTGCAAAATCGTGCGGCGAAAACGCGGCTCCGCGACAAAATCCGAAGGTCGAGCGCGGGTACCACAATTGCTTCCGCGCGGGATTGAAATAAGGTCCTTTGACCACGGGGCTGTGATGGACAACCAAAACGAAGACGTTCAAATTCGCGCCTCGCTCGAGACCCTGACGCACCAGGTCTCTGAGAATTGGCACCTGCAGCTCAGGACACTTCGGGCCGCACTTGATCGCCAACTCTCATCCATCGAAGCGGCTCTGGACGAGGCCGGCCACGCGGCCACCGTCGATACCGCGGTCAAGCATCTGTCCCATGCGGCGGCCGAGCGCGCCAACCACGCGCGGAAACAGGCCGAATCCGCGGCGGCGCAGGCGCTCGCTGCCATCGAAACCGAACTGCGCGCGCGTCTCAGCTCGGAGATCACCGCCGGCACCGCGCTCCGGTCCGCGCTCGAAGCCGCGAAGAAGGACGTCGAATCGGCTCAGAACAGAGCGGCCCGAGCGGAAGCCGCGCAACGAGCCTCGGAGGCGCAACACGCTGAAACCCTCAACGAGCAGAGGAAGCTGACGACGGCGCTCGAGACGGCTCAGGCGCAGCTCGCCGATCTCCAGGTGAAGCTGAAGAACGCCCAACGCGACGCCGAGACGAAGAGCGCCAGCCTGACAGCTTCGCAGCAGCAGGTGCAGGACTTGTCCGTCGAACGCGCCGAGCTGCTGGAGCGCGTCAAGACCGTCACCGCCGCCAAAGCCGCCGCTGAAGCGCAATGTCATCAGCTCGAAGCGGTCAGTCAGAAGCTGTCTGGCGCACTGTCACAGATGCTTCGCGAGCGTGAACCGGCCCGCGCGCCGTCGACTCCTGCGACCCAGGTGATCTCGCCTCACAAAGAGTTCGCCAGGCCAGCGCCTGTGAAAGTCGTGCCCGCCAAGACCGCTCCACCGCCGAGCCCCGCGCCGGTCGAGTTGGCGAGCGGTCAGAAGAAGCCGTTGCAGTTCTCTGAAAAGGCGCGGGACGCCAAACGCGTCAAGATTCGCCGCGGCATCGACGTGAACGTCGACGGCATCCCTGGTGAGCTCGTCGATCTCTCAAGCGGCGGCGCACAGGCGATTCTCAGACAGGCGGTCAAGCCGAACCAGCTGGTGCGACTCGTCGTGCCGACCGCAACGGGACAACTCATCTGTAAAGGCCGAGTCGTGTGGGTCGTCTACGAGCAGCCGGGCACGAGCCTCTCGGTCTACCGAACGGGCGTGAAGTTCGCCGACGTCGACGAAGCGGCGATCGAGAACTTCATGAACGATTTCAGCGAGAAGGCCCCGATGCAGCGGCAGCATTCGTCAGGCGTCGCGTAGGCGCCGCTCGACACAGCTTCCCCAGGCCGGACTGACTCAACGCGAAGACGCGAAGGAAATTTTCCGCCCCCCACCCGTGCTACCCTCACACCATGATGACATTGAGATTGGCGCTCGCGCCGTCGATGCTGATGGTCCTCACCTCGGTTTCGCTCATGTCGCAACAACCCGCGTCGTTTCACGATCTGAAAACGCAGACTCTCGCCGGCCAGCCCGCCGATCTCGCGGCCTATCGCGGAAAAGTACTGCTCGTCGTCAATACGGCGAGCGAGTGCGGATATACGCCGCAATATGAAGGGCTGGAGAAGCTGCATCGCGAGATGTCGTCGAAGGGCTTTTCGGTGCTCGGATTTCCGAGCAACGATTTCGGCGGCCAGGAGCCGGGCACGGCTCAAGAGATCGCCGAGTTCTGCCGAAAGAACTACGGTGTCAGTTTTCCGATGTTCGCGAAGCTCTCAACCCGCCCGGGCCCCAGCCAGTCGCCGGTCTATGCGTTTCTCGGCGCCAGCGGACAATTGCCGTCGTGGAACTTCGCCAAATACGTCATCGGCAAGGATGGCAAGGTCGTCGCGTTCTTTCCCAGCGCCGTCACGCCGGAATCTCCGGAGCTGCGCGGCGCTATCGCGAAGGCGCTGACTCGGTGAACGGCGTTCAAGACGAATTCCGGTCTGACGATTGTAGGACCCTTGCTACACTACTCATTGAGGTCGGCGCTCCTGCCCGCCCGTCCGCACCAACGGAACACATTTCACTCATGTCGTGGACTCGCTATTTCTCTCTTTTCCTGCTCGTGGCGCTCGCCGCCAGTGGTTGCCGCACCAACGAGACGGTCGACATTCCCTACAGCACGCTGAAGCAGCACATCGCGAACGGCGATGTCCGCGAAGTCCGCATATCACAGACTGAAGTACGAGCGACGCCCACGCAAACTGCGCGGCAGGCAGGCGCGCCTGCTCAGTGGGTCGCCACGCCGATACCCAACGACGCGATCGTGCCGCTCCTCGAATCGAAAAACATCGTGTATCAGGGAATCAAGTCTGATGAATCGCATATTTCGCTCATCCTTGGCATCGTCGCAGGGCTGACCTTCGTGCTCATCCTCGGCATGTCGTACAAGCGTATGAACCCGGTGAAATCGGTGACGTCGCTGACGCGCGGCCGCTTGCGCTCGCGCGATAAGAACGTCCGCCCGCGAACCGGCTTCGATTCGGTGGCCGGCGTCGACGAAGCGAAAGAGGAGCTCGAAGAGATCGTCAAGTTTCTGCGCAGCCCTGCGAAGTTCGCATCGCTTGGCGCGCGCGTGCCGAAGGGAGCTCTGCTCGTCGGCCCTCCGGGCACCGGCAAGACGCTGCTCGCGCGCGCGGTCGCCGGCGAGGCCGGCGTGCCCTTCTTCTCGGCAAGCGCGTCGGAATTCATCGAAGTCTTCGTCGGCGTCGGGGCCTCGCGCGTACGCAAGCTCTTTGAGCAGGCGAAGACGAAAGCGCCGGCGATTGTGTTCATCGACGAGCTCGATGCCATCGGCAAGAGCCGCTCCGGATCGCACGGCGGAGGCGGCACGGACGAGCGGGAACAGACGCTGAATCAGCTGCTCGTCGAGATGGACGGCTTCGACTCGCACGACGGCATCATCGTGCTCGCGGCCACCAACCGCGCCGAGATACTCGATACCGCGCTGTTGCGCCCCGGGCGCTTCGATCGGCAGGTGCTCGTCGACCGCCCCGACGGTATCGGCCGGCACGCCATTCTTCAGGTGCACGCACGCAAGGTGAAGCTGGCCGTTGATGTCGACCTCGAGTACGTGGCGCGCCGCACGCCGGGAATGGTCGGGGCCGACCTCGAAAACGTGCTCAACGAAGCCGCGCTCCTCGCGGCGCGGAACGAGAAAAGCGAAGTGGGGATGAACGAGCTGCACGCCGCGATCGATCGCGTGGTCGTCGGCCTCGAGCGCAAGAACCGCCTCATCAACACCAAGGAACGGCGCATCGTCGCGTTTCACGAAGCGGGTCACGCCATCGTGGCCGAGCTCGCGGCGAGCGCAGAGCCGGTGCACAAAGTCTCGATCGTCCCACGCGGCCTCGCCGCACTCGGCTACATGCAGCAGACGCCGGAAGATCGCAACCTCCTTCAGGAAGATGAATTGATGGATCGCCTCGCCGTGCTCCTGGGCGGCCGGGCCGCCGAGCACGTCGCGTTCGGCAAGTTCTCGACGGGCGCCGCCAACGATCTCGAACGTGCCACCAATCTGGCCCGCCGGATGATCTGCGAGTTCGGCATGTCATCCACCATGGGTCCGGTTGCCTTCCCGACGAACGACAATCGAGGGCGCCGCGCAGGCGATTCCGGTTCTGGCGAGTGGAGCGAAGAAGCGACTGGACGCATCGAAGCCGAAGTGCAGGGGCTTCTCACTCGGTCGTTCGATCACGCGGTCGACACGTTGAGCCGCCGCCGTGCCGTGCTCGACGGCATGGCGGAGGCTTTGTTGGTACACGGAAGTCTGGAGCGCGAGGAATTCCTCGCGTTGCTCGGAGAAGCCGCTTAGCTTTCGTCTTCTACCTTGGGGCGCGGCTGCGCTGAGGAAATCTGCGGGCCCGCACCGGCTCCACCCATGTCGACACCGGTAGCACCGTCGCTCTGAGGGATATCTTCATCACCCCAGTGACGCTTCGGCTCGCCGCGCACGTCAATCCCACGCGGAGTGCTGCCATCTGATGGTGGATGCGGCAGCTTGGGACCTCCTGGATTACTGATACCGAGGACGTCGCCAGGTTGTTCCTTCCGGTTTTTCTTAGCCTTCACAGTGTTCTCCTTTTGCCGACATACGAAGGTCAGCACTACAACAGCCGACGTAAAAACATCGGCAGTAACAGGAGTCGCAAGGCGTGTACCATTCGGCATACCCTTTCTGGGTAATGACATACAGCGCTTACACTGCCAGAACTGTCTGCGATTGAAACATTCTCGCCGCCCCCCAAAAGCGAACCAATGGGCATGCGCCATGCATTGTGTTCTCCGATGAGAGCCATCACTGTTTTTCTACTCGTCGCTCTTCTTCCGTTGCCAGCTACGGCGCAGAACGCACAGACGTCGGGCAACAGTGCAGAGGACTTCGAGAATCTCCCCGTTCCATCGTGGGGCAAGGCCGTTATCGATTCGTTCAGCAAACCGATTCATCCCATCATTGGCGGCGTTGCTTCAGGCGGTGGACTTGGGTTCGGTGTCGGCTACGACTCTCCAGAAGACGCGCGCTGGTATCGCGAGGGCGAAGCGATGGTGACCGTTCGCCAATACTGGACGCTCGCAGGTGAAATCGGACGGCGTTCGTCTTCGAAACGTTCACAGCTTGGCGTGTTCGGCGCGGCGCGACACATGAACCGGATCAACTTCTTCGGCACCGGGCCTGGCGCGTTGTACGACGATCGCGCGTCATTTCGTCTGCGCGAAACGACATTCGGCACACGCGGCTGGCATCAGGTGACGCCGGTCGTGAAGTTGGGCGGCAGCGTCGCGCTCTATCTGCCGGACATCGGACGCGGCAAAAACCCCAACATACCGTCCATCCACGACAGGTTCCCAGAATCCGCAGTTCCCGGCGGCTTTTCAGCGGAACCGGCATTTGGCAGATATCGCGGTTACGCGGAATTCGTGTATCCCGTCGTCGCAGATCCCGAATCGGCCGACGCCATCGAAGTCTATCGCGGTGCCTATCAGGTGGCCCTGGAATCGGTGCGCGATCATGACAGTGGCCATTACAACTTTCATCGTTGGGAAGCAGAAGTACAGCAGCGCATCCCCGGCTTTTTTCCGGGACAGCGCCTCACGCTGCACGGTTTCCTCGCGTCGACCAACACTGGCGCAGATGTACCGTTTTACATGCTCTACACACTCGGCGGCAGCGGCGGGTTGAAGGCGTTCCGATCCGATCCCGAGATGCTCGGCTCGGACGGCACGCGCGCGACGCTGCGCGGCTACCGTAACTATCGCTTCCGCGATCGGGACTTGGTGCTGATGCAGGCGGAGTACCGCATCCCACTTCATCGTTACATTCACTCGACCGTTTTTGTCGATGCGGGCCAGGTCGCGCCACGCACGTCGGAGCTGTTCAAGGATCTCAAAACGTCGACTGGCTTCAGCCTCAGCTACATGCGGAAGGGCAGAACGGTTGGGCGGATGGATGTGGGCTTCGGCGGCGATGGCATGCAGGTGTTCTGGAGCTTCGGAGCGTTTGACTGAGCCGAGAACGGGGTCGGGAGGGTCGACCCCGTTTGCGTTTGATCTTTATACGGCGACGGCTGTCTCTTCTTTCTTCTCTTCTTTCTCAACTTTCTTGTCTTTCTCAACTTTCTTGCCGCTTACGGTCTTCGCCCAGTCCTCTTCGAAAATCTCGCGGAACTGTTTGGCGGCTGCGCGTTCTTTCACGATGACCCCGACCTCGCGCCGCTTGTCGAGCTCGACGGCCCGCAGGCTCATGCTTCCCAGGAACAGCCCGGAGCCGTCGCGGAGCATCGCGCGGAGGTGGAGCCGCATGCCCGGCATCCTCTCGGCTTTCAGCCCCTCCCCCTTTTTACCGACCTTACCGAGGATGCGCACATCGACGCCGGTTTTCACACGGTCCTGAAGGAGCTTGAGCATCTGGCGATCGCTGATCTTCATATCGTAGATCAGCAGCTCTTTCTTCGCACCTCTGATGAAGTTTGCGAGCCCGGTCCGCGCGTTCTCGGGGCTCACCAGGAACGTGTCGTGACCCGCTGTGTAGGGCTGACGGGTCGAATCGGCTTCGAACAGCTTGTTGGCTTCGGCAACGATCGTCTTGTTCTTGGTTGCGACCCCCATGCTGCGGCTTTTTTCGATGTCGAGCCTGGTGAAATTGAAGCCCAGGGCGTACAGCGTCTCGCCGTCAATCATCGCCATCTTGTTGTGATACCGCAACAAGTCATCGTCTGTGCGCGAGACGGTGACCCCCGCGGACAGCAGATCGAGCTCGAGTTTGCGCAACCTCTTCGCTCCGCCGCCCGACGTGTGGGCAATCAGCGCGTGGACCTTCACGCCGCGAGTGACCGCGCTCTCGAGCGCACGCTGAAGCTCTCTGACATCGAATCGAAAGATCGTAATTTCGATCTGTTTGGTGGCTTTCTTGATCGCCCCAATGAGCGGCGTCAGGCCGTCCTTGGGTTGAATGATCAGCTTCATGCGCTCCCTCAGGCCGCCTTCTTCTTGCCTTCCGTTTTCCACTCCACGCCTGTCCCCGGATCGGGATCGAGCGCGATGATTTCTGCCGAGATGCCGTCGGTCTTGACGTCCATCGGCATTTGCACGAGGTACGAGAACTCTTCGGGCTTCGACTCGCGAAGCTCGTATTTCACGCGGCGCCGCCGCAGCAAAGCCTCGACCGTGGGCTGCAGCTTCGCGGCATTGTTCGATTTGACTTCGAGGATGAACTCCTGCTTCGCGCTGGGCTCGAAAGACTCGATGACCCATAGCACGGCCATTAGAAATACGGTGGCGAACACCGCAAGACCGTAGACGCCGATACCGCATCCCAGGCCGACAGCCAGCGTCGTCAGCATGACGCCCGCATCTTTCGGATCGTCGATCTTCGCGCGGTACCGCACGAGGCCAGCAGCGCCGACGACGCCGAATGCGCGCGCCAGGCTCGTGCCGACGACGATCATGACAAGCGCTCCGATGATCGACAGGATGATCTGCGTCTGGACGACCTGGGACGAGCGCGGAGGAGTGCCCCGCCTGCGAGGCCGCATCGCGAGCGTCGCGCCCAGAATCGTCGCGAGCGGAAGCGAGACAAACGCATGAAGGTCGATCTCCCAAGACCCGAGCGACTGCCGATGGGCCTCGTCGGGCGCATCGCCAGTCAGGGGCAACTCGGCCGGCTGCGTCTGCATGGCCGGCGGCGCAGCGGGCGGGGGGGCCACCATTTGCGCGCCGCTCGGCGTTGCCGCCAACAGGACGAGGACGAGCCAGGTGACACACGCCACCCCGAGCAAGCGAGTATGTATATGCTGCATGTAAGGTCAAGTCATCCGTTAGCAAGAGGCTCGCCACAATAACTTGTCGCTCGTAGCTTGTAGCTGGTAGCGCGAGCATTGCCCCGCTAGCCTGTGAGCCACAAGCCATTAGCTACAAGCCATCAACCGGATATCAGCTAGCAGCTACCAGCTACCAGCTATGTCGGTGTATTACTAACAGACAGTGATTCGGTTTCTACGCGAGTTCCCATCGCTGACGCCAGACCAGAAGCGGGCATTCGCCGCCGCCTTCTTCGGATGGATGCTCGACGGGTTCGATTTCACGATCCTCACGTTTGTGCTTTCCGATATTCAGCGCAGCTTCACGATAGACAACGCGCTGGCCGGCGCCTTGGGCACGGTGACATTGATGTTCCGCCTCGTCGGCGGAGCGGCGGCCGGCACCGCGGCCGATCGGTGGGGTCGCAAGCTGCCGCTGATGCTCTCGATCGTCTGGTTTTCGCTCTTTACGGTGGTCAGCGGCTTCTCGACGTCCTACGCCATGCTGTTTGCCTGCCGCGCGCTGTTCGGCATCGGCATGGGCGGGGAATGGGCCGCCGGGATGCCGCTTGCGCTCGAACATCTTCCTGACAGGCTTCGCGGCCCCGCCGCCGGCATCCTTCAAGGCGCCTGGGCCTGGGGCTACATCTCGTCGGCGCTGGTGTTTCAATTGTTGTATCCGGTGCTTCGCGCCGAAACGGACCAGGCGTGGCGCGGGATGTTCTGGATTGGCGCGATTCCCGCCATGCTGGTCCTGTGGATTCGATCGCGGGTCACCGAAAGTCCGGTGTGGCTGGCACTGCAGCGTGGCGCTGGCAATACAGCCGCGCAGACGATGAAGGTGTCGCTCGCTCGCATCTTCAATCGCGACCTCATCGGCACGACGATCCACTGCTCGCTGCTGGCGGCCTGCTTCATGGTGTCCTACTACTCCGTCACGTACTGGTATGCGACGTTTCTGCAAACCCGCGCGCTGAATACGCTTCCGTACATCGTGGCGCTGAATGTGGGCGGTATTCTCGGTTCAGGATTCTGGGGCGGTGTGTCCGAGGGACGGCTCGGACGGCGCGGAGCCGTTACCATAGCCGCCGCGCTTGGCGTCGCCGTATCGCCCCTGTATCTGATGAGCGCAGATGCCACGCTTCTGCTGTTAGGCGCACTGCTGGTCGGGTTTGGCGCGCACGGCATGTGGGGCGCGTTCCCGTCGTACCTCACCGAGCGGTTCCCCAACGAAGTCCGCGGCGCCGGCGCGGGATTCTGCTATCACGCCGGCGCGCTCGTGGGCTCGTTTACGTCATTTGCAATCGGCCATCTCGTCGATTCCGGCTGGACGCTGCCCCGAGCGATGACCTTTTCCATGGCAGTGTCGGGGCTGGCCGTATCGGTGCTCATATGGCTCGGGCCGGAAACGCGCGGCCGCCGATTTCAATGAAGCCTCGCGTGCCCCTTTTCCTGCTGCCCCTCGTCCCGACCTTTCATCTTTGACACGTCGGGGGCATCTTCGCCCAGCGCCGTCGCCAGATCGATTTGATGTTCCTGTTCCTGCTTCAGAATCTCGCGAAGATGCTCGGCCATGGCGTACTCGCCCAGCGCCTCGCATTGCCTCACGCGCTCGCGATAATTCCTGATCGTGTCGTTTTCGTTGTCGAGGTCGAACCTCAGCATCTCCTCGGCGTTTTCGGACGTCTTGACCGGCTTGGTTGTCACGGTCGGCGTTCCGCCGAGGTAATCGATCAGCTTGGAAACCGTCAGTGCGTGTTTCAACTCTTCGCCCGCGTGTTTCTCGAGCTCCTTCGCGATTGTCATGAATTCGGCGCCCTTGATCACCTGCGAATAGACGACATACGCGATGATCGCCTGGTATTCCCTGGCGAGATCCTCGTTCAGCAAATCGACCAACTGAGCCCGCGTCACTTGCCCGCTACTCTTCTCGTCAGCCATTGAGTGCCTCCATAAAAAGGTCGTGCTCACTCTTGCAAGTTCCCGGCCTCTTCCTTGCTTCGTGCTGAAGGTATTGAATCTGCCCGTTATCAGAAGCTGGCGTGGAAGCGTACTCGGACAACATGCCCAGATAGCGGACATGGGAGGCTTCATGGCGAAGAAACGCGGCGGTCGGAAGTACGGGAGGAAGGCATCTGAGAAGGTCGAAAAGGTGATGCGCGAGCGCAAACGCGGGACGCTCCGCAGCGGCAGTTCTGGGAAGAAGGTGACCAGCCGGAAGCAAGCGATTGCGATCGGCCTGTCCGAGGCCCGCCGGGCGGGCGCCAAGGTGCCGCGAAAACGATCGCGCGCATGACCCTTTCGGCCTCCTTTTGTCGCATTTCTAACCAGGAGGCCGAATGGCAAACGGATTTTTCGAGGCGCAACGCAACTCCAGGGGACTGCTGACCGGCATCGAACGCCGCGTCTTGATCTGGATGGCCGGGCGTCTTCCGGCGCGCATCAATTCCGACCATCTCACCGGGCTTGGGCTGGTCTCGATGTTCTACGTCGGGGTCTGTTTTGCAATCTAGCGCGAGGTACCTGCGGCTCTGTGGGGAGTCGTGTTTTTTCTGGTACTCAATTGGCTCGGCGACAGCCTCGACGGGACGCTGGCGCGCGTGCGCGGCCATCAACGACCGCGGTACGGCTTCTACGTCGACCACATCCTGGACACGTTCGGCGCGCTGTTTGTCATCGGCGGACTGGCGATCTCAGGCGACATGACGCCGATTGTCGGGGCCGCTTTCCTGATCGCCTATTACATTCTCTCGATAGAAATATACCTCGCGACGTACTGTGTCGGCCGATTCCAGATGTCGTTCTGGGGTCTGGGGCCGACCGAACTGCGCATTCTGCTCGCGATCGGCGCGGTCATGCTGTCGGTCAAGCCCGTTGTCACGGTGTTTGGCGTGCAGATGTTGTTGTTCGCTGTGGGCGGGATCGTCGGCGCCATCGGACTGCTGGTCACGGCAATTATCTCGGCCATCGGCAATACGCGCTGGCTTTACGCGGCCGAGCCCTTGCCGCGGTTTGCGCTATCTCACCGCAAAAACGCGAAGCCGCGACTGCTAATCCCTAATCCCTAGTGAGTCCCGCTCTGACCGCTTAGATTCTTGACAACCTCACCAATAACGCCCTTCGCATCACCGAAGAGCATGAGGGTGTTGTCGGCAAAATAGAGCTCGTTCTCGATTCCCGCAAACCCGGGATTCATCGAGCGCTTGATCGCAAGCACAACCCTGGCCTTGTCGGCATCGATGATGGGCATGCCGAAGATCGGGCTGTTCTTGTCGAGTCGCGCGGCGGGGTTGACGACGTCGTTGGCGCCGATCACCAGCGCCACATCGGCTCTCGGCATCTCCGGGTTGATGTCGTCCATTTCGACGAGACGGTCGTACGGAATCTCCGCCTCTGCCAGCAGCACGTTCATATGCCCCGGCATCCGGCCGGCGACGGGATGGATCGCGAACTTCACGTCGATGCCGCGCTTGGCGAGCTGTTCGTAGAGATCATGAACGCGATGCTGCGCCTGCGACACGGCCATGCCGTAACCAGGAACAATGACCACGCTCGAGGCGTTCTCGAGCAGCTGCGCAGCGTCTTCAGCCGTCGCGCTCTTCGCGGTGCGCTGCTCAATCTGTCCGGCGCCGGCCTTCACCTGGCCAAACGCGCCAAACAGCACGTTCGTAAACGAGCGGTTCATCGCTCTGCACATCACAATCGACAGGATCAGACCCGATGCACCGTCGAGCGCCCCGGCGGTGATGAGCAGCTTGTTCTCCATGACGAAGCCCATCGCCACCGCAGCCAGGCCGGCGTAGGAATTCAGCAAGGAGATCACCGTCGGCATGTCAGCACCGCCGATGGGCAGCACCAGGAGCACACCGAAGGCCAGCGCGAGCAGGATGAGCGCTGGAAACAGATACGTGCGAGTCGGATCGATCATCAGCAGAAGGGCGATGACGAAAGCGGCGCCGAGCAGCCCGAAGTTGATGACGTTCTGGCCGCGATACGTGATCGGCCGCGTCGGTACCACTTCCTGGAGCTTCCCTGCCGCAATCAAGCTGCCGGTGCAGGTCAGGTAGCCGAGTATCACTTCGAGCGCGATGGCGCCCATGCGATACGTCGTCAGCTGATCGTGCTCGGCCCACAGGTAGTCACTTCGCCGTACCAACGAGACCGGCCGCAAGGCCGCCGAATGCATGAGACAGCGCGGTTCGCTGCGGTACCGCTGTGAGTGGGACCCATGAAAGCGGAATGCCGGCAAGCGCCCCGAGGACGAGCGGAATGGCGATCCAGCTGTACCCGATGATCAGCGGGTGCAGCAGTGTGCCGATGATGGCAAGCGCCATCCCGCCCACGCCGGCAAACACACCCCGGCGCGCAGTGGATGGATCGCTCATCCACTTAAGAGATAGAATGAACAGCGCGGTCGCGACGAGATAGACCAGCTGTATCAGCTGATCGATCATCAGCTCGCCTGCCCCGGGCCTGCCGACGGGCGCTTCTTAAACATTTTCAGCATGCGGTCGGTAATCAGAAAGCCGCTGACGATGTTCGTCGTCGATGCGAAGACGGCGATCGCGCCGAGTACTGTGCTCAGCTGCGACTCCTGTTCGCCCGCCAGGAGGATCGCGCCGACGACCGCGATGGCCGAGATGGCATTGGTCAGCGACATCAGTGGTGTGTGCAGCAGACGCGAAACGCGGCGGATGACGTCGAGGCCTATGAACGTCGCCAGCATCAGCACGAACAACCCGTCGATAAAATCGAACTGCATACGGCGCAAATCTTACATCATAAAATTGGCCCGTCTGTGACCGCCGTCCCGTCACCCTTCATCGCGCTTCAGCATCGCAACTTCCGCCTGTTGTGGACAGGCCAGTTGATCTCGTTTTCGGGTTCGAACATGCAGACGGCGGCCATCCTGTGGCATGTCGCGCTGCTCGTGCAGCCCGAGCATCGGCCGATTGCGCTCGGCATGGTGGGCCTCGTCAGACTGATGCCGATCGTGTTCTTCGCGATTGCCGGCGGCACGGTGGCTGATGCCTCCGATCGCCGCCGCGTGATGTTCTACACGCAGTCAACGATGTGCGTCACCGCCTTCGTGCTCGCGTTCCTGACGCATCAAGGACTCGATCATCCGTGGCCCATCTACGCACTTGCGGCGGTCAGCGCCGCGGCGAACGCGTTCGACAGCCCCGCACGGCAGTCGTTGATGCCGATGCTCGTCCCGCGCGACCACCTCGCCAACGCGATCAGCCTGAACGCGATCATGCTGCAAGTCGCGTCCGTGGCCGGCCCCGCAGTGGGCGGCATCGTCATTGCGACGCTCGGCATCAAGTGGGTGTACGCGGTCAACGCGGCCACCTTCGTGTGCGTCATCCTGTCGCTGCTGATGATGCGCAACGTGCCGGCGCGCAGCGCCGGCGAGGTCAGCGACATCAGCGTGCGCGCGGTTCGCGAGGGCCTGGGATTCGTGTTCTCCTCCCCGATCATCCGCTCGACCATGCTGCTCGATTTCTTCGCGACGTTCTTCTCGTCGGCGACGGCGCTGCTCCCGATCTTCGCGCAGGACGTTCTCCGCGTGGGGGCACGAGGATATGGATGGCTCTACGCTGCGCCTTCCGTGGGCGCTGTCCTGATGAGCTTCGTGATGGTTCGCTCGATCGAGCGAATCGAACGGAGGGGCGTCGTGCTGATCTGGGCGGTGTGTGTGTACGGATTGGCCACGATCATGTTTGGGCTCTCGCGTTCGTTCTGGCTGACCTTCCTGTGTCTGGCCGTCACGGGAGCGGCCGACACCGTGAGCATGGTTCTTCGCAACGTGATCCGGCAGCTGGGCACGCCCGACCACCTGCGCGGCCGCATGGTCGGCATCAATATGGTCTTCGTGCAAGGGGGGCCGCAGTTCGGCGAGTTCGAAGCCGGCGCGGTCGGACAATTGTTCGGCCCGCGGGCCTCCGTCGTCACGGGCGGGCTCGGATGCCTGCTAGCGACGGCATGGATCGCCGCGCGTACACCCGCATTAAGGCGCTATCGGCGCAGCTTTATTGACGCGACCGAACGAGGCCGACTACCATCGATGGCTCGATGACTCGCTATGCTGGCCTTTCGCCCATACCCGACCGCATCAATCGGCTCGACGAGCTTGCGGCTAACCTTTGGTGGAGCTGGCAATACGTTCCCCGTAAGGTCTTTCGCGATCTCGACTACCAGCTCTGGCGCAGCACGGCCCACAACCCGGTCAGGATGTTGTGGCTCGTCACGCGCGAGCGGCTCGAGCACATGGCACGGGACGCGGAGTTCCTGAAAACCTACGACAGTGCCGTCGAAGGTCTCGACGCCGCCTACGCGGCGAAGAACACCTGGATGGCGCGGCGGTTCCCGGAACTCCAGAACACGCCCATCGCCTACTTCTCTGCTGAGTTCGCCATTCACCAGTCGCTGCCGATCTATGCAGGCGGTCTCGGCGTGCTCGCCGGGGACCATTGCAAGGAATCGAGCGACCTCGGCATCCCTCTCGTCGGCGTGGGCTTCATGTACCCGCAAGGGTACTTCCACCAAACGGTATCGCCCGAGGGCTGGCAGCTCGAGGTGTACGAACGGCTCAACTGGCCAGACGTGGCAATCGAACAAGCGTACAAGCCCGATGGTTCGCCGTGCGTCGTCGCGGTGCCGCTTGGCGATCGCGCGGTGTTGACCAACGTCTGGAAAGTGTCGGCGGGGCGGGTGAACTTGTTCTTGCTCGACACCGGCCTCGAGGAGAACGCGCCACAGGATCGCGACTTGTCCGCGCGCCTCTACGGCGGCGACCGCGAGACGCGTCTGCAGCAGGAGATCGTTCTCGGCATTGGCGGCGTTCGCGCGCTTCGTGCGCTGGGCATCGCCCCGGCCGTGTGGCATCTGAACGAAGGCCACGCGGCATTCGTCGTCCTGCAGCGCATTTACGAGCTCATTGCCGAGGGCATGAGCTTCGACGATGCGTTGGCGGCGGTGCGGCGGGCAACCATCTTCACGACCCATACGCCGGTCGCCGCAGGCCACGATGCGTTCGCCTTCGATCGTGTCGAGCATCACCTGCAGGGCGCGTGGGGTTCGCTGACCGAGCATCGCGGAAAATTCCTCGCACTCGGCGAGTATCACGGCCAGTTCAACATGACCGCGCTCGCGTTGCGCACATCCGACTTCGCCAATGGCGTGAGCCGCCTGCATGGCGAAGTGACGCGAACGATGTGGGAGCCGCTGCTTCAGGAGCGCGAACGGAACGGACAGCGTCCGCTGACGTCGATCACCAACGGCGTCCACGTGCCGACGTGGCTGTCGCTCGAAATCGCGCAATTGTTCGAGGGTTACCTCGGCACGGATTGGCGCGATCGCCAGGACGATCCCGACTTCTGGAATCGTGTACTCGAGATTCCGAATCAGGAATTGTGGAACGCGCGCACCTCGCTGAAGCGCTTCCTGTTCACGTTCATCCGGCAGCGCGCGCGCGATCGATGGGCACAGGAGAACGTCAGCGCCGCAGCGGTTGTGGCAGCCGGCCCGCTCCTCGATCCCGGCGCGCTCACAATCGGCTTTGCGCGCCGGTTCACGGCCTACAAGCGGCCCGAGCTGATCTTCCGAGATCCTGAGCGGCTCATCCGCCTGCTGTCGTCCAGCCGCCGGCATGTTCAGGTCGTGTTTGCGGGCAAGGCCCATCCCGCTGATGACGGCGGGAAGCGACATCTGCAGCAGATTTACCGCCATGCCGTCGATCCCATTTACGGAGGCCGCATCGCATTCGTGGACGACTACGACATGCACGTCGCTCACTTCCTCTCGCAGGGCTGCGACGTGTGGCTCAACACGCCGCGCAAACCGCTCGAGGCAAGCGGGACGAGCGGCATGAAGGCAGGCATCAACGGCGTGCCGCACCTGAGCATCGGCGACGGATGGTGGGCGGAAGGCTACAACGGTTCGAACGGATGGGTCATCGACGGCGGGAAAGGCATGGAAGATCCCGAAGCACAGGACGCGGCCGACGCCGATGCGCTGTATCGCCTGCTCGAGGAACAGGTGGTTCCCACCTACTATCAGCGCGATCAGCAGGGTATCCCGCACGCGTGGCTGCAGATCGTGAAGGAATGTATCCGCACAGTGACACCGCGGTTCTGCGCGGCGCGCATGTTGAAACAATACGTGGAGGAAATGTACGTGCCTGCCGCGCAACAGGCGAAGGATTCCGGTGCCCCGAAAGTCCACGGCTAAGACGCGCTGCGCGTTGTGCGGTGCGAAAGACGTCTCGGAGCCTCGCGGCGACGAGCGCTACTGCCGCGACTGTTGGGACAAGAAGATCGCGATCGAGGAAATCGTCGCGCGCGAGTTCGCGCTGAAGCGTTATATCCGCGCGCACAGCGCCGAAAAGTACCTCATCTACCACTCCACGACCAAGCGTCCCTGCGGTCAACTCATCGTCGTGGACGATGGCTATGACCTGTTCCTCACTATCGTGCTCTACCCGAACTTCGGATGGGACGAACCGGCCTACCACCTGGAAGGGGACCCGGAGGGGCGCACGTTCGCGGAAATCCTCGTGGACGTGGTGGCCACCGAGGTCATCGAGCCCTGGGGCGGCGGCAAGTGGCACCTGGAAATCATCCGGTCGATCAATCCGGAGCCTGAGGATTGGAACGGGGAGATGTGAACCGGCGGTTCTAGGTTCTGGGTGCTGGGTTCTAGGTTCTGGTTCCGGGTTCCGGGTTCCGGGTTCCTGGTTCCGGGTTCAGAACCCAGAACCCAGCACCTGAACCAGAACCGCAGAACCCGGAACCAAGAACCGCAAGAATCGGTATAATGCCGCCCGAGATCCACCAGTTTTCCAAGGAGTTGAAGATGCGTGTGCGATATGCAATTGCCATCGCGGTCGCGGCTGCCCTTGCGGCCCCCGTCTCGATGCCCGTACAAGCCCAGGCGCCGGCACCGGCCCCGTCGACCTCGATGCTGAAGAAGTCGGCGCCGCCCCTTAAGGGAACCGCAGAGCTTGGCTACATTCAGTCGGCAAAGCTCGAAGGCACCACGATCGTGACGACCTTCCAGGTGAAGAACCTGTCGGCGACCAACGCGATTGTCGGACTCCAAATCACCGAGTTCTGGTACGACAAGGAGAGCCAGCCGATTCAGGGCACGGGCGATCGACAACGCCTGAAGACGCCGCTCCAGCCGCTCGACGTGGCAACCATCGTGCTGCGCTCGCCGAAAGTCGCGGGTATGACGAAGCCGCAGTACAAATTCGAGCACAACAACGGCGTCGTCAAACCGGTGCAGCAGAAGGCGATTAAGGCAGGGCCCAATACGTAACTAACGCTGCCATGGCAGATGGATGATGTCAGAGGGCAAAGGCGTCATGTGCCATCTGCCGTCTGCCATCTGCCCTGACAGATCACTTTTTATCGGGCACGTGGACGAACCTTACGGTGCCGGCGAGTTTCGGCACGGTGACAAGATGGTAGGGTTCGGTCAGGACTTGAGCGGCCAGCGTGCCGCGGCCAGGCTGCTTCTGGACGTACTCGACAACCAGGTCCTTCTCTTCCATCCGCACACCGATAATTTCCACGTCGTGGCCGGCGCTCGGCTTGCTTCCCAGGAAAATGCCGACGACCATGTCTTTGCCGAAGTCGACCGCGGGCATCTTCGCCGTCGGCGCGTGCTCCTTCCAGAACATCTTCCACTCGGCGGCCGTACGGACGGTCACCTGCCTCGCGGTCTGCTGATCGCTCATGTCTCCCTTCGCCACGGTCGAGAACGCTGGAGTCTGAGCCATGACCAAGGACACAGAGAACACAGAGAACAGCCAGAGAGCGCTGAGACCTGAGACGCGCACTATCTCACCTCGAACTGAATCAGCCGCGACGCGGGTGCGACGTCCTTGAGACGGGACTTCGCCTCGATCTCGAGCACATACAAACCGGGCGTCCAGTCCTGCATCGGAATGCGTGTGGAGAACCCGAAGCCACCTGGCGTGCCGTGCAGTTCGTCGGTGGAGCGCTCGGCGCTGTGGTTGAACACGACGCGTCCGTCATCTGCCTTGACCGTGGTCGTGACGTCGAAGTGATGCACAGGCGTCGGTTTGTTGATGTACACCTCGAAGGCCGTCGCGATTTCGCCAGTGGCCGGGAACTCTCGCAGCGCCGATGGCGCACCGGGAAGCAGGCCGTTGAACGGATCGAAGCCAGGCTTGGGCGGCGAGTACACCGACCGATCGGCGGTTGACGCCAGCGCGATGCTGCTGATCGCCACCGGCTCCTTCGTAAAGTCGGGGACCTCGATGTCGAGAATCGCGCTGCCCTGCTTGACCTTCGCGCTGTCCTGCGCGGCGACACGCAGCTGATAACGTCCCGGCGCGAGCGACAGGTGACGCAGGATGCGCACGCCGTTCTGGGAGACGCGTGTGTGGCTCTCGGGTCGAAGATTGAGATCGACATCGGGCCGCTCGGCGAAAACGGACTTGCCTTCCTTGTTGAAGACGCCGATCTGCATCGACACCCTGTTCACGAACGTGCCGTTCTTCTCGGTAAAGGTGAGATCCTTGCCGAGCGTGTCGATCAGCACCTCAACGTCGCTCGTCTTGCCGGCACCCTTCTTCGCAATCGCCGTGACGCGAAGCTGAATGGCGGTCTTCGGCAGCGGTGATGCCATCGTGTTGACGAGATCGGCATTCAGGCTCTTGGTCGGATCGAGCGGCTTGGATGCCGCCGTATTCCTGGGAGCGCGTCCGCGCGGCGCCGCGTACCGCTTGCGATAGGTGACCTGGGCGTCCGGATAGCCGGCGACGCGCACTGAGATGTTGCGCAGCTTGCCGTCGCGCTTCTCGTTGGTTGAGTAATACCCAAGCACGTAATACTGGCTGTTCTCCTGCACGATGCGATCGAACGCGACATCGAAGTCGTTGCGGCCCACGAACGCCACGCCACCCGTTTCCTCAGAAAGCTGCCGAAGATTCTGCTGCGACGACTGCAATTCCTGGAACAGCTGCTTGGGCCCGAGGTTGTAGGCGCCCGCGGCCAACCCGCCGATCTCGATGTCCTCCTGCCCCATCGTCGTGAGGCCCCTGGGATCAACGGTGTAGATCTGTACGTTGCTGCGCGACGCGGCCGAGATCGTGTCGTAGGTCTCGGTCTGAATCATGTTGAAATTTTCGAAATTGAAGTTCGACGGATCGCCGCCCGTGAAAATGTCGAACAGGTTGTAGTCGACACCTTCACTGATGAAAACGATGGCTTTGCGACGTCCTTGAATCGCCGACATCCATTCCGAAATGCTGCGCAGCGAATTCAGCGACTGTCGCGCCTGAAATGTCCGTTCGGCTGCGGCATCGTCGCCAATGTAGCGATTCGCCGGATCGATCTGAATCGGATCGCCGGCATCGTCGGTCGGCGCTCCCGCGCTGTTCATCTGGCGCGACATCTTCTCGTTTCGCGTGACGCCGGCCGACGGCAGCTTCTGACCCACGAAGTTGTCGACTGCCGCCAGCAGCAGCCGGCGGTTCTGCGTGAAATCCTGCGACGCGCGCAGCAGGCCGCTGGTCACGACGACCGCGGCTTGATCGTCCGGCCCCAGTTTCTCCGTGATGAAGCGACGCGCGAGGTTGCGAACATTCTGGGTGCGGAGAGGGGCGACATGGTAATCGTCGAGCACCATCAGATAGAGGCGGCCGTCGAGCACCTGTTTGTTGACGGCGACATCGGGCTCGATTGGCAGCGCGTCGGGGCCCAGGTACAAAGGCTTCCGCGGGCGAGTGTTGGGAATGTCGACCATGCCGAAGGTCTCGACCTTCTGCGGCTTGCCGTCCTCCAACACCTGAAAATCTTCGCGTTTGATACCGCGAACGAAATGGCCATCCCGGTCGACGACCCGCACATCTTCTTCGACGTAATTCACCTCCACCTTGAAGGTGACTTCCGGCGTCGGCGGTGAGGTCGGTTGCGCGGCCGGGGCCTGCCACGCCGAAGCGTCTGCGCGAAGGCGGGGCGCCTGCGCCGCGGCGAAGGCCGTCGCCAGCACAAGACCGGTTGCAATGAGTACGTAAAGTCCGGTTTTAGCCGGCTCGGTCGTTATCGGCATGGTTCTTCCTTGTATCTGCCCATTATAAACAAACCATTCCAGGAGGCCGGGCGTCCAAGTAGTGGGAAGCGGCTATACTGATTTTTTGATCCGTCACGCCAAAGCGGGCAGCGAAGGCGGACGGACCGCTACATAGACAATGGCATTCGACGTCACAGCCGTCCAGCAATCTCTCAAAGCCGAAGGGCTCGACGGCTGGCTGCTCTACGATTTTCACGGATCGAATCCGATTGCGGCGCGCCTGGTCGGCACGGCGAACGGCGCAAAGATGACGACCCGCCGCTGGTTCTATCTGGTGCCCGCCACCGGAGAGCCCCGCGGGCTGGTGCATGCGATCGAGCGCAAAACACTCGATGCGCTGCCGGGTGAGAAAACTGTTTACGCGGGACGGCAGCAGCTCGACGCCGGGCTCACGAAACTGCTCACCGGCGTGAAACGCGTCGCGATGGAGTACTCCCGCGACTGCGCGATTCCGTATATCTCGCGAATCGACGCGGGCACGCTCGAACTGGTGCGCAGCCGCGGCGTCGATGTGGAATCGTCGGGCGATCTCGTGCAGCGCTTCGAAGCGGTATGGGACGAGCAGGCGCTCGCCACCCATCGCGACGCGTCAGCGGCCCTCTATCGCGTGAAGGATCGCGCGTTCGAGCTCATCACGAAGCGCGCGAACGACGGCGAGGTGATGACGGAGTTTGCCGTTCAGCAGCAGATGGCGTCGTGGTTCGAAGAGGAAGGATTGATGAGCGATTCCCCTCCGGTCGTGGCCGCGCAGGAAGACGCCGGCGATCCGCACTATATGCCGACGTCGGGCCGGACACGGTCGATAGGCAAGGACGAGCTCGTCCTGCTGGACTTGTGGGCAAAGAAAAAGGACAACCCGAACGCGGTTTACGCCGATATTACCTGGGTAGGGTTCACCGGGCGAGACGTTCCTCCTGCGATGGCCCGGGCGTTCGAGGCCATCCGCCGCGCGCGTGATGCGGCGGCCGCCCTGGTTCAGGAATCCGCCCGCAACCAGCGGGATCTACGGGGATGGCAGGTCGACCGCGCGGCCCGGAACGTCCTCGAGGACGCAGGTTTTGGGGAACGGATTCTGCATCGTACCGGTCATAACCTCGGGCGCGACGTGCATGGCAACGGTGTGCACATGGACGATTACGAGAGTCACGATGATCGGCGGCTTCTCCCGGGCACCGGTTTTACGATTGAACCGGGGCTGTATTTCGAATCGTTCGGTCGTGCGTACGGAAATCAACATGTATTACGGCCAGCGCGAGGCGCTCATCACGGGCCCCGCGCAGACGGAAATTGTGAGGCTCGTCTAACGCTCACGTGATCGTCCGGTTTCAGCCGGACCATTGGAGTACGTAGTGTCCGGCTATTGCCGGACCGTTGGAGGTTTCAGCTATGTCTTGGTTTGGTTCATCTTCACGGAAAACGACGATCTTCTACGTCATCCTCATTGCGATGGCGTCATTGGTCGTCGGCATGGTCATCGCCTCGCGGCTCGACCTGTCACCCGCATCGTCTGCACAGACGATAGCGATTCCGGCAACGAACACGGCGCCGCTCAGTGGCCCGATCGATGCGACGACATTTCGCGCGATCGCGAAGAATCAGTCGCCAATGGTCGTGAGCATCCGCACCGAGTCGCGGCAGCGGACGCAGGACCTAAGCGAGTTCTTCGGAGGGGATGACCTCTTCGAACGGTTCTTCGGCGGCCCGGGCACGGGCGCGCCGAATCAAAGTCCGCGCGGGCAGGGACAGCAGCAGGCGCCGCGCCGGCAGCAGCCGCGCGAACGCACTACTCAGGCGGCGGGCTCGGGATTCATCATCACGAAGGACGGCTTCATCCTGACCAATAATCACGTCGTCGAAGGCGCGTCGAAGATCGAGGTGCAGTTCTTCGACGACCAGGACGAGGAGTATTACGAAGCCAAAGTCGTCGGCCGCGATCCGCTGACCGACAGCGCGCTCATTCAACTCGTCGAGCGGCCGAAACGCGATCTTCCGGTTGCGAAGTTCGGCGACTCGAACCAGATGGAGCCGGGCGACTGGGTGATGGCCATCGGCAACCCGTTCGGCCTCGCGCACACGGTCAGCGTGGGCGTGATCAGCGCGACGGGACGAAATGCCTTCGACTTCACTCCTGGACGCCGCCAGCCGCTGATTCAAACTGACGCGGCGATTAATCCGGGCAATTCCGGCGGCCCGCTGTTGAACGTCCGCGGCGAAGTCATCGGCGTCAACACCGCGATCTACAGCGGCGGATCGGCATTCGGCGCGGCGGGAAATATCGGCATCGGCTTCGCGGTTCCCATCAACACGGTCCGCGACGTGCTGCCCGGTCTGCACGCCGGCAAGATCACGCGCGGACGTATCGGCGTCTCGGTGCGGCCCGTGTCTCCGGATGAAGTTGAAGCGCTCAGCCTGAAGGATCGGCGCGGCGCGGTCGTCGCGCAGGTGCCGCCAGGTCCGGCCGCGACAGCGGGCATCGAACCGGGCGACGTCATCACCGAGTTCAACGGCAAGCCGATTAACCGCAGTGACGATCTGCCGGCGCTCGTCGCCGCCACGACGCCTGGCACAACCGTTCCGCTCAAGGCGGTTCGCGAGGGCAAGGAACGAACGTTCAACGTGCGGGTTGAAGAACTCAATCTCGATAACGAAACCACGCGTCAAGCCGACGCGGGCGGTCCCGGCGGCGGCGATACGGGTGCGGGCTTCGGCATCACGCTGAACAACGTGACACCGGAAATTGCGCGGCAGTTCGAGCTGTCGCCCAATGTGCGAGGCGCAGTCGTGACGGACATCCACCCAGACAGTCCGGCCGCGCGCATGCTGCAGCCCGGCGACGTGATTCTCGAAGTCGCCCGAAAGCGAGTGTCGAACGCCAACGAAGCCAGCGCGGCGCTCCGCGCGGTGCCGGCCGGCCGTGCGGTGGGTATGCTGATCAACCGGCGTGGCGATGAGCAGTTCGTGACTATTCGCAAGCAGTAATGAGTCGACTCCGCGAGCTGTTAGCCGATCGTATCCGGACGAGCGGCCCCATCAGCTTCGCGGAATTCATGGATCTCTCGCTGTATCATCCGGATTTCGGCTACTACGCCCGCGCGGCCCAGAAGACCGGGCGCGCGGGCGATTTTTTTACCAGTGTCGATGTTGGGCCGATTTTCGGCGAACTGCTGGCGAAGCAGTTCGCCGAGATGTGGCGTGTGATGGGGTCTGACGCCCCCCTTTTCGATCTCGTCGAGGCGGGGGCCGGCAACGGCCGCCTGGCGCGCGACATCCTGGACGCTGCGCGACGCAACGATCCGGAGTTCTACGCAGCTGTCCGTTTATCCCTGGTCGAAGAGTCACCGACCGCGCGCGCGGCGCAGGTTGACACGCTCGGACCCCATGCTTCCCTTCTGAGACACAGCGCCGCGACGCTGCCCGACAATGTGGCCGGCGTCATCTTCGCAAACGAGTTGCTCGATGCGCTGCCGACGCACGTCGTGGTGATGACAGAAAGCGGGCTGCGTGAAGTATTCGTCGATTTCTCTGAGAACCACTTCGTGGAACGTCACGGGGAGGTATCGACGCCGCGCATTACCGAGTATCTCGCGCGCGCCGGTGCGGAAATCCGCTGTGGCTGGCGCGCGGAAGTGAACCTGGCGGCGGAAAACTGGGTGGAGCGTGCGGCCCGATCGCTTCGCGCGGGATTTCTCGTCATCATCGACTACGGCCACGACGAACACGAACTTTATAGCGCATCGCACGCCGCAGGGACGCTGACGTCATTCAAGAAACACTCGCAGGCCGTCGATGTTCTGCAGGAGCCTGGAAACACAGACCTCACGGCTCACATTGATCTCACCGGTGTGACGCGCGCGGCCGAACGGTGCGATCTCGATGTACTCGCGAGACTGGATCAGACATACTTCCTGATGGGCCTTGGCATTCCTGAGCTCGAAGGCCTTTCGCTTCGCCAGCGTCTGGCTCTGAAGACGCTGCTGCTCCCCGGCGGCCTCGGCAGCACCCACAAGGTCCTGATCTTCGGCAAGCACGTCGGTCAGCCGAATCTGAAGGGTCTGTCTTACCGGGTTCGGCTCACATAGACGTTTGGCAATGGCGGCACACGGATGGCTCGGGCTCGTGATTCTGGCGGTGTCGCAAGCCGCCATGCTGGCTCACGTCGAGCCTTTCTGGACGTGGCACACGCCGTTGGCATGGACCGGATACATCCTGCTCGTCGATGGCATCATCGCCAGGAAGCGCGGATCCTCGTGGCTGACGACCAATCCCCGCGAGTTTCTCTTTCTGGCTCTCGTGTCGATCCCGCTGTGGCTCGTCTTCGAGGGCTTCAACCTGCTGATCAAGAACTGGTACTGACGTCAACCTTCCTGCGAATCTGCTGGCGAGGTACCTCGGCTACGCGTGGGCGTTTGCCACGATCTCTCCCGGCATTTTTCAGACGGCCGAGCTCGTGGCCATTCTTCGGGGTTCTCGGGCGCGTCTGCCCCCCGCGAAAGTCCAGGTGTCAGACCCCAAAACGAAGCGGCTCGTATCCGTCGAACTCTCCACGTTCGACTACGTGAGCCTCGTCATCGGCATGGCCATGCTCCTTTTGCCGATCATCTGGCCGTCGCCCTATCTGGCAGCGCCTGTCTTTCTCGGCTTCATTTTTCTGATCGACCCGGTCAACGCCTGGTCCGGCGACGATTCTCTGATTGGCGATCAACGAAACGGATCGTACGAGCGACTGATGAACCTCCTCATCGCCGGGTTCATCTGCGGCGGCCTGTGGGAATTCTGGAACTTCTGGGCGCGGGCAAAATGGATCTACACCGTGCCGATTCTGGGCGACATCAAGATCTTCGAGATGCCTGTGCTCGGCTATTTCGGCTTCCCGCCTTTCGCCGTCGAGTGCTTCACGATGTATGTGTTCGTACGCCGCCTGTTCTGGCGGCGACCCGGGAGGCCTATCGGGCTCTGATGGGCGTTGTGGCTATGGGACTTGGTCGGCCCTGCCCCTTTGACCTTGGCCGATCGACCAACCCGGCGGTATAGTGGCGGGTTATGGCGGCTACGCTGGAGCGGGAGATCAAACTCGTCTTTCGCCACGCGGATGAGGCCAGGAAGGCGATCCTGGCAACTGGAGCCACGCCACTGCGCGGCAGGCGGTTGCAGGAAGACTACCTGCTCGACACCCACGACGACCAACTGCGCACGCGGCGGTGCGTGCTTCGCGTCCGTCTCGAATGCGGCAAGACGCTGCTCACCTTCAAGGGCCCTGTTCAGAACTCACCGATGAAGCTTCGCGAAGAGATGGAGACCGTTGTCGCCGACGGGCTGATGCTCATGCACGTGCTCGAAGAGCTCGGCTTCCATGTGTGGTTCCGTTACGAGAAATACCGCGAGGAGTTTGCGCACGAGGACGTGACGATCGCCATTGACGAAACGCCGGTCGGCACATTCGTCGAAATCGAAGGCAGCGAAAACGGCATCCGGCAGATGGCCGAAGCGCTCGCACGCCGCCCGGACGACTTCGTGACCGATTCCTATCGCGGCCTCTACGTGAAGCACTGCGAGCAGAACGGCCTGCCGCTCGCCGACATGCTGTTCGAGGAACCCTAACTGCCTCACGCTGCTCTGATTCTGACGGCCGGGCTCGGCACACGGCTGCGGCCACTCTCGCATGTGCGGGCGAAGCCGGCCGTGCCGCTTGCCGGGGAACCGCTGGTACGCCGCATCATACGCTACGCAGCAGCGCAGGGCATTCGTGACTTCGTCCTCAACCTTCACCATCTGCCGGAAACAATCACGGGGCAGGTGGGCGATGGAAGCGATCTCAACGTGCGCGTTCGTTATTCGTTCGAATCGCCGATACTTGGATCGGCCGGCGGACCTCGTAAGGCCCTGTCCCTTCTTCCGGACGAGGACTTCTACATCATCAATGGGGATACGCTGACCAATGTCGATTTGCACGCCCTTGCGGCACAACATCGAGAGACAAAAGCGCTCGTGACCATCGCGGTGATACCCAATCACTGGCCCGACCGCTACAGTGGCCTGATCGTTGATGCCACGGGCCGATTTCACAGCGTGGTCCCTGCAGGCTCACAGGTGCGCTCGTACCACGTTGTCGGGGTGCAGATGGCGCATCCGTCAGCGTTCGCACGGTTACCGATGAACGAGCCGGCCGAGAGTATCGGACACCTGTACAAGGACCTCGTCAAAGAAAACCTGGGCCACGTTCGCGCGTTCCTGTGCGAAACCCCGTTCCTGGACGTCGGCACGCCGGCGGACTATCTGGACGCGTGTCTCACGATCGGCAGGACAGAGGGTCATGTTCGTCAGATTGGACGAGGTTCGATCGTCGACCGGACGGCACGTCTCATCGACAGCGTGGTTTGGGATGATGTGGTTATTGGGAAGGGCGCAATCCTCGATCGCTGTGTGGTCACCGACCGGGTGCAAATTCTCTCTGGAGCTAGGTTCCATAATTGCGCCATTATTCAGAGGGACGGGAAGGCCGTCGCGACGGACATCTCGCTAGCGGGTAGCCGGTAGCCAGTGGCCGGTAGCTGATAGCCGGTAACCATTGGCCCCACTACCAGCTAAAATGATGGATACACGATCCACGGCATTGCAGGAAACGCGGGTCAGAATCGACGAGTGCTTAGACCGCGCCCGTCTGGCGGAGCCGAACGTGCGGGTTGTTCCGCTCACCGGCGACGCGTCTACGCGTCAGTACTTTCGCCTTCTGCGCGCCGACAACCCGTCGGTCGTGCTCGCCGTCTATGACGCACCCTTCGTCTTCGACGAGCTCCCGTTTGTCAACGTGTGCCGGTTGTTCACGAGCATCCCGCTGCCGATTCCGGCGATCGCCGGCCATGCCGACGACCTCGGCATCCTCATTCTGGAAGACCTCGGCGATGTGACGCTCCAGGCGCATCTCTCGCAGTCCGCCGAACACGACGCGCTCTACACGCAGGCAGTCGAGTTCGTGTTCCGGATGCAGCGCAGAGGCGCCGAGCTGCAGTCGGACGAGTTCATCCCCTACCGAATCGCGTTCGATCGCGACAAGCTGATGTGGGAGATGAACTTCTTCGTCAAGCACTTCCTCGAAGCCTATCGCGGCGTTACCCTCACGCCCGCGGCGCGCGAAGCGCTCAACGAGGAATGTCTGTTGATCGTCGACGAGCTCGCTGGCGAGCCGCGCGTGCTGTGTCATCGGGACTATCACAGCCGCAACCTGATGCTGCACGATCGCAGTCTGTACATCATCGATTTTCAGGACGCGCGTATGGGGCCCGATACCTACGATCTGGCGTCGCTGCTGCGTGATTCGTATGTAGACTTGACGGAAGAGCGCGTCGACGATTTGATCCGCGGTTACCTGAAGCTGGGAGGCGCGTCACACGATACACCTGCGGCATTCGCGGAATACCGTCGCCGCTTCGATCTCATGTCGATCCAACGCAACATCAAAGCGCTCGGCACTTTTGGCTATCAGACGACCTCGCGGAACAATCCGGTGTACATTCAGGTACATCCCGCGCACCGTCAGCTACGTGCGGACGAACCTGGCGCGGTACCCGCGTTTCGCTCGCTTGCGCGAAATCCTGGCGTTCTAGGGGTCAGACCCTCTTTTTACGTTTTTGGTAATCGCCATGAAGCGATTTGGTGTTTCGACGCACCTCTATCACGAGCTGAAGCTGGACAAGGCGCATCTCCTCGAGATTGCCGCGAGCGGATTCGAGGCCGTCGAGCTGTTCGCCACGCAGAGCCACTTCGACTATCACGATGAGGCAGCGATTCGTTCGCTCAAAGACTGGCTGGCGGAAGCAAACCTCCAGCTGCACTCCGTCCACGCGCCGATCACCGATGTCTTTGCCAACGGACGCGGCCAGCGCACCTTCTCTACCGCATCTCGTGATGCCGACGCACGGAAGGCGACGGTCCACGAGATGGCGGCAGCGCTGAACATCGCTAAGGTCGTTCCCTTCAACTATCTGGTCGTTCACCTCGGGGTGCCGCTCGCCTGGCATCCCGGCGCAGATGAAAACAACCGCGACGCCGCGATCCGCAGCATCGAAGAAGTCCACGGCATGGCCGAAGCAGCCGGCGTGAAACTTGCGCTCGAAGTGATGGGCAACGCGCTCTCGACGGCCCCCGATCTCGTCGAGATCATCGAGCGCAGCTTCGACGGCGCCGACATCGGCATCTGCATGGACGTCGGTCACGCGCATATGCTTGGCGACACGCCGGAGGCTATCGAAACGACGTCCGAGTTTCTCGTGACCACACACATCCATGACAACCGCCGTCAGAGCGACGATCACCTCGTTCCCTTCCAGGGCAACATCGACTGGGCCGCAACGGTGATGGCGTTCGAGAAGATCGGCTACGATGGAGTGTTGATGTACGAGGTAAGAGCCGCGGAGAACCCTCGAACCGTGCTCGAGCGAGCCGTTGCGGCGCGCCTCAGGCTGGAGGGCCTGATGGTCGATAGCTCTCAACTCTCAGCGTTCAGCTCCCCGTCTGACACCGACTGACGGATTGAAGCTGATAGCGCTTTTATGATCGCCTACATAGACCAGATCGCAAAAAGCGAAGGCAAACAGGTCACGATCCGGGGATGGCTTCACAACCGCCGTTCGAGCGGGAAGATTCACTTCCTCTCGGTTCGCGACGGAACAGGATTCATCCAGGCCATCGTATCGAAGGCCGCGGTCGGCGACGACAAATTCAAGCAGGCCGACCACCTCTCCCAGGAAACGGCCGTGATCGTGCACGGCACCGTGCGCGCCGACAGCCGGGCGCCCGGAGGGTACGAGCTCGATGTCGCCGACTTCGAGATCGTGTCGCCCTCGATGGAGTACCCGATCACGCCCAAAGAACACGGCGTCGACTACCTGCTCGATCGCCGTCACCTGTGGATTCGGTCCGAGAAGCAACAGGCGATTCTGCGCGTGCGCCACGAGGTGATCAGTGCGGTGCGCGATTTCTTCAACGACCAGGGGTTCATCCTCGCCGACACGCCCATCTTCACGCCGGCGGCGTGCGAAGGCACGACCACGCTGTTTCCGGTCGATTATTTCGAGGACCAGAAGGTCTTTCTGACACAAAGCGGCCAGCTTTACGCCGAGGCCAACGCCATGGCGCTCGGCCGTGTCTATAACTTCGGTCCGGTGTTTCGAGCGGAGAAATCGAAAACGCGGCGGCATCTCACCGAGTTCTGGATGGTCGAGCCTGAAATGGCATACGCCACGCTCGACGATGTGATCGACCTGGCCGAGGGCCTGGTGGTCGCGGTCGTTTCGCGCGTGCTCGACAGACGGAAGCGCGAGCTCGAAGTCCTCGAGCGAAATACGGCGCCGCTCGAACGCGTGAAGGCGCCCTTCCCGCGAATCTCGTACGACGAAGCGGTCAGGCTCCTCAACGAGAAGGGTCAGCCATTCGAGTGGGGCGGCGACCTCGGCGGCACCGACGAGACTGTTCTGTCGCAGCATTTCGATCGACCGGTCGCTATCCACCGCTACCCGGCTAGCGTGAAGCCCTTCTACATGGAGCCAGATGCGCAACGGCCCGAGCTTGCGCTGTGCGTGGACATGCTCGCGCCGGAAGGCATCGGCGAGATCATCGGAGGCAGTCAGCGCCTCGCGAGCTATGAGGTGTTGCTGCAGCGGATCAAGGACCACAACCTGCCGCAGGAAGCGTTCGAGTGGTACCTCGACCTGCGCCGCTTCGGATCGGTCCCGCATGGCGGCTTTGGTATGGGCATCGAGCGCGTGGTCGGCTGGATCTGCGCCCTCGAGCACGTACGAGAAGCCACACCTTTCCCGCGCATGATGTATCGCGTGACGCCATGAAGATCGGTTTTGTCTCGCTCGGATGCCCGAAGAACCTCGTCGATTCCGAGGTCATGATGGGGCTCTCGCAGGAGGGCGGCCACACGTTGACACCGAATCCATCAGAGGCCGACGTGCTCGTCGTCAACACGTGCGCGTTTATCGATTCGGCGAAAGAAGAATCGGTCAACACCATACTCGAGCTAGCCGAGTACAAGAAAAACGGCAGCTGCAAGCGGCTGGTCGTGACCGGCTGCCTCGGCGAGCGCTATCGCGACGAGTTGAAGGCGCAGATTCCCGAAATCGACGCCGTGCTCGGAACGGGAGAAGTGCCGGAAATCGTCGGTGCCATTGAGGGCGCCAGGAAAATCAGAACGATACCGTTAACGCTCGTTCAGGCCGAAAGCCCAGAGCCGGGAGCCCGAAGCCGGGAACTGCCAAGATACCTGTACGACGCCGAACCCAGAGTCTTCGCAACGCCGCGTCACTTCGCGTACATCAAGGTCGCCGAGGGCTGCGACTACAAGTGCTCGTTCTGCATCATTCCGACGCTGCGCGGTCATTACCGCAGTCGGCCGGTCGATGCCATCGTCCGCGAGGCGCGGTCGCTTGCCGCGCGCGGCGTGCGCGAGCTGATTCTGATTTCGCAGGACACCACGTTCTACGGCCGCGACCTGAGCCAAGGCGCCGCACTTCCCAGGCTGCTGCGCGAACTGAACGACGTAGACGGCATCGAGTGGATCCGGCTGCTCTACTTGTATCCGACGACGATTACCGACGACATCCTCGATGCCATGGCCGAGTGCGGCAAAGTCGTCAAGTACGTCGATTTGCCGCTGCAGCATGCGTCGAACGACGTGCTGCGGCGCATGAAACGTCCGGGCTCGGGACAGGGCTACGCAAAGCTCCTCGGACGGATCCGCCAGCGTGTTCCCGGCGTCTCATTAAGAACAACCTTCATCGTGGGATTCCCGGGCGAAACCGACGCCGAGTTTGAAGAGCTCCGCGCGTTTGTCCGGGCCGTCGGGTTCGATCACGTTGGCGTCTTTACCTACTCGCACGAGGAAGGAACGACCGCGTACGGCCTGCCGGACGATGTGCCTGCCGCCACCAAAAAGAGCCGCAGGAATGCCCTGATGGCGGAGCAGAAGCGAATCGTGGCGCGCGCCCAGCGGAAACGGGTCGGCACCCAGGTGCAGGTGATGGTGGACGGCCCTTCTCCCGAACACGATCTTGTCTGGCGGGGCCGCTTGGCCGGACAGGCGCCCGACATCGACCCGGTCGTCTATTTCACGGAAACAGACCCTGAATCCCTGCGGCCGGGAGCGGTTTTTCAGGCCGAAATTGTCGGCGCCCGCGAGTACCGATGTCGTCGTCCGGCCGTTGGCCCAGGACGCGCGGCGTCGGGCCGGTCCTTGTGATAGACTTTCAGGTTCGTAAGAGCCTGCAAGACCTGAAAGTGGGCCTGTGCCCACTTTTTGTTTTTGAGGGTGGTTTTACGCAGCTCATTGACAGACTTCGCGGCGTCGCCGAGCGCGTGGCCCGCTCGTACAACCTGGAGATTTTCGACGTTCAGTTCCGGCGAGAGTCGGGAGGCTGGGTACTGCGTATTTTCGTCGATGTGCCGTTCAGCGACGCCGACGCAGCCCTCCTCGACGACGCCGAGAGGCGGAGTCGGGTCGAGGTGTCGCCGACGATCGAGGACTGCGAGCGCGTCAGCCGGGACGTGAGTGCGATTCTGGACGTCGAAGAAACGATCGCCCAAAGTTATACGCTTGAAGTTTCGTCGCCGGGACTGAATCGGCCGCTGCGTCATGCGGCCGACTACCGGCGGTTTGTGGGAAGGCTCGCGAAAATCGTGGTCTCGCAGCCGGTCGATCGTCAGACGTATTTTGAGGGGCGGCTGGGCGGTCTCGAGAACGATTCGATCGTCATCGAGACAACTCCGGGTAAGCGACAGCTCATCCCGCTCGCACTGGTGACTCGCGCGCGGTTGGAAGTGGAATTCTGATGGCACGCGCCGAAGCGGCGCGGGGCATAGGGGCCCTGCCCCTCGACACGCTCGGAGCGTCCCGAGCAACGCCGAGGGACGCAAGCGGAGGCGCGATGCCGGGGGGTTGGAGCCCCCGGATCAAAACAGATGTCTAACCCGTTGATGCAGACCATCGAGGCGCTGGCCAAGGAGAAAGGCATTGAAGCCGATGTTGTCATCGGCGCGATCGAAGATGCCGTCCTGACCGCCTCGAGGAAATACTACAAGACCAACGAGAACCTGAAGACGCGGTTCAACCAGGAAACGGGCCAGGTCGATCTCTTCGCGGTCAAGCAGATCGTGCGCGAAGTGCAGAACCCGGCAACCGAAATCTCCCTCGAAGAGGCGCAGCAGCTCTACGGCGACGAAGCTGAAGTGGACATGGAAATCGAATTTCCAAAGCCGACCGAGGTGCTCGGCCGTATTGCCGCCCAGACTGCCAAGCAGGTGATCTTTCAAAAGGTGCGCGAGGCCGAGCGCGAGAACATCTTCGGCGAATACAGTCAGCGGATCGGCGAAGTCGTCAACGCGACGGTGAAGCGCTTCGAGAACGGCGACATGGTGGTCGAGCTCGGGCGCATCGAGGCAAGCCTGCCGCGCAAGGAGCAGTCGCGCGCCGAAAGTTATGCGCCGGGCGAGCGCCTGCGCGCCGTCATCAAAGGTGTCAACCGCAGCACCAAAGGGCCGCAGATTGTGCTCTCGCGCACCGATCCGGCGCTGCTCGTCAAGTTGTTCGAACAGGAGGTGCCGGAGATATACGACGGCACGGTGCAGATTCGCGGCGCCGTCCGCGAGGCGGGCGACCGCGCGAAGGTGGCGGTGTTCTCGCGCGAGCGCGACGTCGATCCGGTGGGCGCGTGCGTCGGCATGAAGGGAACGCGCGTGCAGGCGATTATCCGCGAGCTGCGCGGGGAAAAGATCGACATCGTCGAGTGGTCGGACGATCCCGTCTCGCTCGTGACCAACGCACTCAGCCCCGCGAAAGTCCAGCGCGTCTCGATCGTCGACGACAAGGAGCGCGTCGTCGAAGTGGTCGTCGAGGACAAACAGCTGTCGCTCGCCATCGGCAAGAAGGGGCAGAACGTCAGGCTCGCCGCGAAGCTGACGGGCTGGCGGATCGACATCAAGAGCGAAGAAGAGAAACGGCGCGAGATCGAGGCGCAATTCGAAGGGTTCGTTGGCGATTCGAGCTCGACCAGCGAGCCGCTGCAGGAAGAAGCCTCGCAGCCGGCGGCCGACGAGGTCACGGAACCGGCGGCCGAAGAGGTCTCGAACTCGGACGAGGCGTCTCCGGCGCTTTCGATCGCCGGCGTCAGCGACAAGACGATCAAAAGATTGATCTCGGCGGGGTTCGACACCGCCGAGAAGATTGCCCTGGCTGGCGTCGACGCGCTGTCCGAGGTGCAGGGCATCGGCGCGAAAACGGCCGAGCGGATTCTCGCGGCCGTCCGTGGCGAAACGTCGGCGGAAGAAGAACAGACGTAAGGCGCAGAATGTAGGGCGCACGGAGAGTTATTTTTGGCCACTGTTCGTATCTACAAGGTTGCTGAGCTTCTCAACACGAGCAGCCAGGAGGTGCTCGCGCTGCTGAAGCGCGCACACGGCATTGAGCTGAAAAGCGCCTCGAGCACAATCGAGGAAGTCGTCGCGCGCCAGTTCGTCGAGCGCCTCGCGCGCGACCGCGGCATCACGCTGCCCGGTGGCGACATGTTCGCCGAGGGCCCCGCGGCCAAACCCGGTGCGAAGAAGCCGGCTGCGAGCGCAAAGAAAACGGAGCCCGCAAAACCGGCAGGCCCCACGCTTGCGCCACCGCGCCTGGTGAAAACCGCGAAGCCCGCCGCGCCGCCCGCGCCGCTGGTCGATGCGGCGCCGGTCGTCGAAGAGCCGGTCTACGAAGAACCGCCGCCACCGGTCGTGCAGGTAGTCGAAGCCCCGCCACCGCCGGTCGCGCACGCGCCTGAGCCTCCGTCGATGGTCGAGGAGCCGCCGGCGCCAGCACCCGTTGTTGAGCCGCCGCCGGCCCCGGCCCCTGCTCAACCGATTGCGGCGGCGCCCGCGGCACCTGCGAGGCCGGCGCCCTCGGCAGGGCGTCTGGTGCCACCGAGCATCAGATTGAGAATCGAAGAACCGAGCGCTCCTGGCACGTCAGCCGTACCCGCGATGCCGACGCGTCCAGCCGGCCCGCGCCTACGACCATCCGACAAGGTCGTGCCGCCGCGCCCGACAGCTCCGCTGCCTCCGCCGACCGGAAACCTTGCGCGGCCGGGCGGCCCGGGCGGCACGACGACTCGCCCGTCGCCGCCAAGGCCGTCGTATCCGCCGCCGATGCGGCCGAACACCACACCAGGCGGCCCGCGGCCGCTTCCGACGCCGCCAGTTCGTCCCCCGCAGGCGCCACAGGCCATGCGGCCCTCGGGCGGAGTCGGCCAGCAGCGTCCCGCACCGCCGAGGCCTCCATATCCACCGCCGATGCGGCCGCCAATGGCGCGACGTCCCGAAACCGAGCAGCGGCGCGACATGCGACCGTCGTCGTCAGCACAGGCTCCTCCGCCGATCACGCGTACGGTCACCTTCGTCGAAGGCATGACCGTGAAGGATCTGGCGGACAAACTCGAACAGCGCGTGAAGGACGTCCTCAAGAAGCTGCTCGACAAGCGGCTGATGATGACGATCAATAGCACCGTCGACACCGAGACCGCGTCGATGATCGCGCGAGACTTCGGCGCCGAAGTGCAGCTCCGCACGTTCGAACAGGACATGCTCGAGGTGGAAGCAGAAGAAGTGAAGCCCGAAGACACAATCGCTCGCGCGCCCGTGGTCACCGTGATGGGCCACGTCGATCACGGCAAGACGACGCTGCTCGACGCCATCCGTACAGCGCGCGTGGCCGAGCGCGAGGCGGGCGGCATCACGCAGCACATCGGCGCCTACCATGTGACGACGGCCAACAACCGCGACATCGTGTTCCTCGACACGCCGGGTCACGAGGCCTTCACGCTGATGCGCGCGCGGGGCGCGAAAGTCACCGATGTCGTCGTTTTGGTTGTGGCCGCCGATGACGGCGTCATGCCGCAGACGCGCGAAGCGATCGACCATGCGAAAGCGGCCAACGTGCCGATCATCGTGGCGATCAACAAGATCGACAAACCGGGCTCCGACGCCGAACGCGTCAAGCGCGAGCTGTCCGACCTGAACCTCGTGCCGGAAGACTGGGGCGGCCAGACCGTCATGGTGCCGGTCTCGGCAAAGAAGAAGACCGGCCTTGAGACGCTGCTCGAAATGATTCTCCTCGTCAGCGACATCGGCGAGTACAAGGCCAATCCGAAGCGCAATGCGTCGGGCACCGTGCTCGAGTCGAAGCTCGATCGCGGCCGCGGCCCTGTGGCCACGATCCTCGTCCAGGACGGAACCCTGCGCGTCGGGGACACGTTCATTGCGGGCCCGATCGTGGGCCGCGTGCGCGCGCTGATTGACGATCGCGGCAAACCCATCAAGATGGCGCCGCCGTCGACGCCGGTCGAGGTCCTCGGATTGACCGGGCTGCCCCAGCCGGGCGACGCGTTCCAGGCGCTGGCCGATGCGGCCAAGGCGCGACAGATCGCCACCTATCGCCAGGGCATGGCCAAGGAAAAGGCGCTTGGAGCGAAAGGCAGCCGCCTGACGCTCGAGTCTCTCCAGCAGCAGATCGCCGAAGGCGGCATGAAGGACCTGCCGATTGTCATCAAGTCGGACGTGCAGGGCTCGGCGGAAGTGCTGGCCGACACGCTCGCGAAACTCAGCGACGAACGCGTGCGCATCAAGATCATTCATTCGGGCGTCGGCGCCATCAATGAGTCGGACGTGCTGCTCGCGTCGGCATCGAACGCCGTCATCATCGGATTCAACGTCCGGCCGGATCGCAACGCCGAGCAGCTCGCGGAGCGCGAAGAGGTCGACATCCGCCATCATACGGTCATCTACAACGTGACCGACGAAATGAAGAAAGCGATGGCCGGTCTGCTCGAGCCCACGCTGAAGGAAGTGCGGCTCGGCGCGGCCGAAGTGCGCAATATCTTCAAAGTCCCCAAGGCCGGCACGATTGCGGGCTGCTATGTGGTCGACGGGCGGATTACGCGCAGCGGCGACGTGAAGGCCCGGCTCGTCCGCGACGGCGCCGTCGTGCACGAAGGCAAGATCGGCTCGCTCCGCCGTTTCAAGGACGATGTGAGCGAGGTGAAGGCCGGCTTCGAGTGCGGTATTGCGTTCGACAAGTACAACGACGTCAAGGTCGGCGACGTGATTGAAGTGTTCACGGTCGAACGTGTCGCCGTATCCGCGTAGGCTCCAGGCTGCAGGCTCCGGGCTTCTGGCCTGAAGCCGGGAGCCCGACGCCGGAAGCCGCTATGGTCATCGGCCACCTTTCCATTGAGCTCCACATCCCGGGCGCCAGGTCGCTGAAAGAGAAGCGAATGGTGCTGCGAAGCGTCAAGGATCGCATCAGGAAGTTCAACGTGGCCGTCGCCGAGGTCGAATACAACGATCTCTGGCAACGGTCCGGCATCAGCGTCGTCACCGTTTCAAACGATGAGAAACACGCCGATCGCGAGCTTGCCGCGGTGGTGAACGAAATCGAACGGCTCGAGCCGGGCCTGATATCCCGTACCGAGGTAGAGTTCTTGGGATAGTCTTCAGTCATCAGTTTTCAGTTATCAGCAGCTGACCACTGACGATTGACAACTCACGACTGATATGGGCCAGGGTTCAAGACCGGAGCGCATCGCCGATCAGATTCGGGCGGAGGTCACGACCATGATCTCGCGCGAGCTGCACGACCCGGGTGTCGGCTTCGTGACCGTCACGCGCGTGCACGTGACGCCCGACCTCCAGCATGCGCGCGTCTTTTACACAACCCTCGGCGATTCGACGGCCCGCACGAACAGCGCGCGCGCCCTCGAACGAGCCGCGGGCTTCATGCGGCGGCAGATCGGCCAGCGGCTGCGACTGAGACGCGCACCGGAGATTCATTTCGAGTTCGACGAAAGCATCGCGCACCAGGATCGGGTCGAGCAGTTGTTGAAGGAAATCGCGGACGACCAGGCGAACCAGCCGGACTCGAGCGACACCTCGGACACTGATGACCGCTAAGCCGATTGCCGCGATCTGCGATGCCATTCTCCAGCGGCAGCGCTTTGTCATTACCTCACACGCCAGGCCCGACGGCGATGCCATCGGCTCGCAGCTCGCGATGGCCTACGCGCTGCGGCAGCTTGGCAAAGACGTGCAGCTGGTCGATAGGGACCCTCCGCCGCCGCAGTTTCAGACGCTGCCGGGCATCCGCGACATCCAGGTGTCGCCGACCGTCCACGGCCAGTTCGACGCCGCCATCGTGATGGAGTGCGGCGATCTGTCCCGCACCGGGGTCGACGGGTTCGAGAAATATTTCGTCATCAACATCGACCACCATCCCGGCAACAGGAGTTTCGGCGCGATCAACTGGTTCGACGAACATGCGGCCGCATGCGGGGAAATGGTGTTCGACGTCATCGAGGCCCTCGGGGTGAGGCTGACGCCCGAAATTTCGACACATATTTACGTGACGATCCTCACCGACACCGGGGGCTTTCACTTCTCTCACATCACGCCGCGCACGTTCGAGATCTGCCGGCGCTGCACCGAGGCGGGAGCGCAACCGGAGGCCATCGCGCGCGCCATATACGACAGCAGCACGATGGGCCGCCTGCGGCTGATGGGCGCGGTGCTGCACAACCTCGAGTTCGAAGGCAACGGCCGCGCGGCGCTGGCCGCACTGACGCTGCAGTTGCTTCAGGACACGGGGGCAACACATGAGGACTCGGACGGGCTCATCAACGTGCCGCTCACTGTCAGGGAGATTCAGGCCGTCGCGTTCTTCAAAGAGATCGAGCCCGGCAGCTTCCGCATCAGCCTGCGATCGAAGGGCGATGTAGACGTGAATCGCGTAGCCAACGTGTTTGGCGGAGGTGGGCACAAGAACGCGGCCGGCTGCACGGTGAACGGTCCGTACGCGGACGTCCGCCGCAAAGTCGTCGACGAGTTGAACCGGGTCCTTACGTAAAACGTAAAAATGGGGTCTGACCCTCTTTTTACGGATGGCGTAATCGTCATCCACAAGCCGGCTGGACCGACGTCGCACGATGTCGTTGCGGTGATGCGGCGTCTCGTGCGCGGAAAGAAGGTCGGACATACCGGCACACTCGATCCGCTGGCATCCGGCGTCCTGCCACTGGTCCTCGGCAAAGCCACGCGCCTCGCACAGTTTTTGTCGTCGGCCGAAAAGGAATACGAAGCCGAAATCGAGCTGGGAGTCGCCACGACAACGTTCGATCGCGGCGGCGAGATCGTCGCGCGCGACCAGACGCGGACCGTCAGCGATCTGACGGCCACGCTCGTCGAGGAGGCGGTTGCCGGATTTCGCGGCAGGTATCTGCAGCAGCCGCCCGCCTACTCCGCAAAAAAAATCGACGGCGACCGAGCCTACGATCTCGCACGCAGGAACTCGCCCGTACACCTGCAACCGGTGGAGGTGACGGCAAACGCCCTCGACGTACTCGAATGGCGCGGCAACTTCCTTCGCGTGCGCCTGATCTGCTCGGCCGGCTACTACGTCCGCTCGCTCGCCGACGCTATCGGCGCGCGGCTTGGCACGGGCGCGCATCTCGCGGCTCTGGTCCGTACACGCAGCGGCGACTTCTCCCTCGCGCACGCGGTAGGCCTCGAGGTCCTCGATCGGCGCCCGCAGGAAGCAGCGGCACGGGTGATTCCGCTGGAAGATCTGCTGCCGTCGCTCCCCACCGTCACACTGACGCCAGAAGGAGCTTCGCTGGCGGCGCGCGGCGGCTTCATCGGCCCCGCCCACGTTAATGGCGCAACTGCCCTCTTCACGCTGTCCAAAGGCGCGCGCGTTCGTCTACTTCATCCTGACGGGCACCTGGTCGCCATCGCCGAGCCGCGCTTGGGTGGTGACTCAGCCGGACTGTCGCGTCATTTTTTGCATCCTGGCGTCGTACTGGAATAAAATTACTCGTTTGGGATTAACAGATTGCGGCGGACTGGGGAGTCTAGTCCGGCTCAGGCCGGACACGACGTCAGTCGTGGGCGAAAGCCTGACAGGTCGGTTGAAACTCTACTGGGCCGCTCGCGGAGGTAACCATTCGTGGCTCTAAACAAAGACCGAAAAACCGAGCTCATCTCCTCGTACCCGCACACACGACTCCGACACCGGCTCCCCTGAAGTTCAGGTCGCCATCCTCAGTGAACGCATCGGCTATCTCACCGAGCACTTCAAGACCCACGCAAAAGATCATCACTCGCGTCGCGGCCTCCTCAAGCTGGTTGGCCAGCGGCGGCGCCTGCTGGATTATCTGAAGGGCAAGGACTCGGAGCGCTATGCGGAGCTGATTCGACGCCTTGGCATCCGCAAGTAGCACTATGGTCCGGCAAGTCGCGAGAGGTCCGGCTGAAGCCGGTCACCAGGATTCGATGAAGCCGGGCACGACATACGAATCGAGACGTACGTTCTGAGGCACAAATGTACAGAAAAGAAGTTCAGAATCAGCGGCACCCCTCTTTCCTTCGAGACCGGAAAATACGCCAAACAGGCCGACGGCGCAGCCGTGGTCCGGATGGGTGACTCGGTCGTTCTCGTAACAGCGTGCGCCGCAGCCACCCCGCGCGAGGGCATCGACTTTCTTCCGCTGACCGTCGATTACAAGGAATATACCTACGCATCGGGGCGCATTCCGGGCGGGTTTTTCAAGCGCGAAGGCAAGCCTTCGGAAAAGGAAGTGCTGACCAGCCGCGTCATCGATCGGCCGATCCGGCCGCTCTTTCCCGCCGGGTGGCGCTACGAATCGCAGATTATCGCGCTCGTCCTCTCGGCCGACGCAAACTACGACCCTGATGTGCTCGCGATTACCGGCGCCTCGGCCGCCCTCGCTCTCTCGAGCATCCCGTTCCAGAAGACGATCGCCGGCGTCCGTGTCGGCAACGTGGACGGCCAGTACGTCATCAACCCCACTTACGAGCAGCGCAAGAAGAGCACGCTCGATCTCGTGATCGCAGGCAGCAAGGACGCGATCGTGATGGTCGAAGCCGGCGCGAAGGAAATCAGCGAAGAGGAAGTCGTGAAGGCGCTCGAAGCCGGACACGACGCGATCAGGCGGATCGTCGACACGATCGACGCGCTCGCGAAGGAGGCTGGCAAGCCGAAGCGCGACGTCCCGAAGAAGGACGTCGACCACGCGTTCTATCGCGAGGTCGAAGAGAAGGTGCTCGTCCCGCTGAGCGAAGCGATGCGCGTGCGTAACAAGCTCGAAAGCTACAGCACGGTCGATCAGGTGCTGGACGATCTCATCGCGGACATTTCGGAAGGCGAAGTGCAGCGCAAGGTCGAAGCGAAAGCCATCTTCAAGGAGCTCAAGGAAAAGGTGCTCCGCGACGAGGTGCTGGAGAAGCGCGTCCGCCTCGACGGCCGCAAGTTCGACGAGATCCGGCCGATCTGGTCGGAGGTCGGAGTGCTGCCCCGGGTGCATGGTTCCGCCGTCTTCACCCGCGGTGAGACGCAAGCGCTCGTCACCGTCACGCTCGGGACGTCCGACGATCAGCAGAAGATCGAAACCGTGGAGGGAGAGGTCTATCGCCGGTTCATGCTGCACTACAACTTCCCGCCATTCTCTGTCGGCGAAGTGCAGTTCCTGCGCGGCCCCGGACGCCGCGAGGTCGGCCACGGCGCGCTCGCGGAGCGGGCCTTGCTGCCGGTCATGCCAACCGAAGAGGCGTTCCCCTACACGATTCGCATCGTCTCGGACATCCTCGAATCGAACGGATCGTCGTCGATGGCCTCTGTCTGCGGCGGCACGTTGTCGATGCAGGACGCGGGTGTGCCACTTCGCGCTCCGGTTGCCGGCGTGGCGATGGGCCTCATCATGGACGAGAAGACCGGCAAGTACGCGATTCTCTCCGACATCGCCGGAGCGGAAGATCACTACGGCGACATGGATTTCAAAGTCACAGGCACGGCGAACGGCGTGACCGCGCTTCAGATGGACATCAAAGTCACCGGCATCACCGCCACCATCATGCGCGAGGCGCTCGAACAGGCGCACCGCGGGCGCATGCACATCCTCGCCGAGATGGCCAAGACGATGACTGCGCCGCGCGGCAATATCTCGACATACGCGCCGAGGATCATCACGATCAAGATTCCGGTGGACAAGATCCGCGACGTCATCGGGCCTGGCGGCAAGATGATTCGCAGCATCATCGATCGCACCGGCGTGAAAATCGACGTCGAAGACGACGGCAGCGTGAACGTCGCGTCGGCGGATGAAGCGGCGGCGCAGAAAGCCATCGCCATCATCCAGGAGCTGACGGCGACCGCCGAGCTGAACAAGACGTACATGGGGAAGGTTCAGCGCATTACCGACTTCGGCGCGTTCGTCGAAATCATGCCCGGCACCGACGGCCTGCTGCACGTCTCGGAAATCGCCAATCACCGCGTGAAAGACGTGCGCGACGAGCTGAAGGAAGGCGAACAGATTCTGGTGAAGGTGATCAACATCGACCCCACAGGCAAGATTCGCCTCAGCCGCAAGGCGCTTCTGCAGGACGAAGGCGCAGCCGCCGGCGCCCCCGCCGGGGGCGGCCCGTCGCGCAAATCGGAGTAAAATGTATGTAGGGGTCTGACCCCCTTGCTCACCTGCCCCCCAGCAAGGAGAACATCATGACGTCCTCACTTTCGGCCTCCGCTGGGGCGACTACGGCGCGATCGGCGTTTGTACTCGTGCTAGCGACGTTCGGGCTTTTGGTGCAGGCGCAGGAAGGCGGCGAACGCAAGTTCACGGTCTCGGCCCACAAATATGCCTTCAGCCCGGCGCGCATCGCCGTACAGCAGGACGATCTCGTACGGGTCAGCTTTTCCACCGACGACATTCCGCACAGCTTCACCATCGACGGATACCGCATCGCGAAGCGCGTCGAGCCCGGCAAGCCAATCGTGTTCGAATTCCGCGCCGATCAGCCGGGTCGCTTCCCGATCTATTGCAACCTGTCAGCAGACGAAGGGTGCAAGAAGATGGTTGGGGAGCTCATCGTGGAAAGTAAAAAGTAAAAAGTAAAAGTAAGAAGTAAGAAGTAAGAAGCCGGACCTCTTGGCGCCGAAACCAGGCCGTGAGATCACGCGATCACCAGCAGGGCTGATGATCGCGGACCGGGCTTCGGAGGCGGTGCTGCCGGCAATCGATCTGACGGCGTGGCTGGTTTATCTTTGCTGGTCGACATACTCTCCAAACGCCATGATGAATACGCTCTCCCACCCGTTGTTGTAGCTTTCGCGCACGACGGCCGCCTGCTCCGCCAGCCGCTCCCATCCGCCATGGGTCAGCACCACTTCGGTGCCACCATTGGTTGCCGCAAACGTCACTACGACCGTCTGCGCGAGGTCTGGCTCGCTCCCCGGATGCCACGTGAACTCAACCCGGCGCGGCGGATCCCATGCGATCACCGTGCCCCACACATATCGCTCGTCGCTGGCGCCGTGCTCGACGATGAGCCCGCCAGCCTTCGGATCCATGGTGCAGGACAACGGGCGCTTCGCGCCGGCACTCGACATCGCAATCACCGAATGCGTATGGGTCGGCCACCACTTGTGGAAATCTGATGTGAAATAGCGGAAGGCGTCGGCGGCGCCGCACTTCACCACAACGCGCTTCACCACGGGAGAGAGATCCGGCTTCAGCTGGGCGTTCATCGCTTCTTCCCCTTCCGCCGCCCCGCGGGCGGCGGGTTCACCTGTTCGTTGACGTACTCGGCGAACGCATTCAGCGCGTCCTGCCACATGAGGTCGGCATATCGTCTGACCGCTTCGAAGCCGTGAGGGTCGAGGCTGAAGTAGTGGCTGGTCCCGCGCCATTCGTCGCGGACGACCTGGGCCTTCTGCAGCACCTTGAGGTGCTGGGAAACGGCCGGTCCACTGACTGGCAGCCGCGCCGCAAGATCGCCCACCCGCTGCGGCTTCTCACGCAGGAGGTCGAGGAGAGCCTGTCTCGTCGGATCAGCCAGGACGGCCAGACGTTGGGCGACGGTCGGTTCGCCGGCCATATATAAGTTATTACTAATATAAGTTAAATACTTATCTAGTGTCAAGTCGCCTTCGCGCCGAGAACAAAACCGAAGCGAGGGTGTCAAACCGAGTGCTGCTTCATGCGGGTAACACTCGCGTGCACGTTTGCCGTCGCCCTTCTCGCCGCGCTTGCCGGCGCGCAGTCCAGGGTTACGGACTTCTCGGGCCGATGGGTGCTGACAACCCGCGGCCCTCACCCGATGAGCCCGATACGCTCGAGATCTCAGCAGTCGAAGAGCTCCTCATTGCGCAAACGCCGCTGGCCATCACGATCCAGGCCCCTGCTTACGTCAGAAAGCAATAGATGTTCGAGCTGCCGGCCGAGCGAACACCCGACCGCATCGGCTTGATCGCGAGATGGGTGCCGCGCATCGCCGTCAGCGTGGCCTTTCTTGGCCTCGGCCCTCAGAAGTTCTCAGATCGGATGTGGATTGAGATCTTTCACCAGATCGGGCTTGGCGACTGGCTGCGCTACCTCACCGGCTCGATGCAGATCGCCGGGGCCATCCTGTTGCTGATTCCGCGAACCGCGCTGGTGGGCGTGCTCCTGCTCGGCACGACGATGGTCGGCGCAATGCTCGCTTGGATATTCTTTCTTGGCTCCCCTGCTTCGGCGTTGTTTCCGGGAATTCTGCTGGGAATCATCATCGCGATCGGCATCAACGCGCGGTCCGGCTATCCGCCTCCGTCGCGGGAACTCGCGCGAGCTTCCGCGACGCACCCGCCATAGCCTATCGCACCGCGGGAACCCGGACACTCATCCAAACCCCCGACGCACCTATCGCACCTATCGCACCCATCGCATTCAATCTATGTCCGTGTCCAGCTTTGCGCGGCGCTGAGCCGCTCTTTGATCGGCGGATGCGTGTAGAAAAACGCCAGCACGAACGGCGACGGATTGTCTTCGGCAAGATTCTGCTGGCCCAGGCGCTTCATGGCGGTGATGAACGCCGTCGGGTTCTCTGTCATCTGCAGCGCAAACGAATCGGCACGCCGCTCGTGCGATCGTGAGATCGCGTTCAGAAGCGGACGCACGCACAGGCCGATCACACCAGCCGTCAGCACCAGCAGCGGCACCCCTGCCGGATCGGCAGCACCCTGCAATTGGAAATACGGCACAGCCCACTGCAACAGCTGGTGCGCCGCAAACAATCCGGCGAATGTCGAGCAGTATGTCGAAAACGACCGACGACCAGATATCCCGGTGCACGTGATGCGCGAGCTCGTGCGCCAGAATCACCTCGATCTCGTCATCAGAGTATTCGGCGAGCAGCGTGTCGGACAGCAGAATTCGTCGCGTGTGGCCGATGCCAGCGAGCGCCGCATTGGCTTTTTTTGTCCGGTCGCTCAGCGTCCATTCATACACGCCCATGACATGCGTGCCTGCTTTCGACGCAAGCGCGGTCAGCCGATCGCGCAGCGCGTCCTTTTGCAGAGGCTTGAACGTGAAAAACAGCGGCAGCAACACGACCGGCGCGAGATTTACGAGCACGATCGTCACCAACGCATAACCCAGGCCTGCGAGCACCCACCAGCTGCCGGGCCAATGACGCAGCGTGAAGTACACGAACACGGCTGCTGCTTCGGCAAACAGGACTCCGATGACGACTGCCTTTGCGTGGTCCTTCAGCCAATGCCCTATCGTCTCTGTAGCCAGCCCGTAGCGCTGCTCCAAAAGAAACCCGCGATACACACTGAACGGCAGCGTCGCGGCGTCAAAAAGGAGGGACAAGACCAGGACGTAGAGGGCGACAACGAGGGTCGGGCTACCGACTGCGATACTGGAGGCCCATTCGCGCAGAGAGGCCGAGGCGCCCAGGACGAGCAGGCCAATGAGAATGACACTGGTCCAGAGGGTCGAAAGAATGCGCGCGCGGCGCCCGAGACGATGGTATCGAGTGGCTTTGTCTTCGTTCACCGTTTACGTTCACGGTTTACCGTTGCCATCTGCCATTGCCACTACTTCCCCTCGATCGTAATTCGGCCATTTGTGACGCGGACGTCGATTTCCGGCCCCCCGCCGTTGAGCTGCGACTCGAGGCTGCGAATGCGGCGACCCGAGGCCTCCTGCGATTCGAGGCCCGTGACGGTAATGCCGCCGTTCACCGAGCGCACGTTCAGCGTTGCCTTCGCGTCCCGGGGTACTTCGATCGAAATCTGACCGTTCGTGCTCTCGACCCGCACGCGGCCGGTGACCTCGGCCATTTTCACGGAAACGGGACCGTTGACCGATGCCGTATCCACCGTGCCTCGCAATCCCGTGAAATCGATCTCGCCGTTGATCACCATCGCCTTGATGTGACCGCGCAGGCCGTGGGCCTTCAGAGTGTCGTTATTCAGCGTGGTTTCCACACGCGCATCCGGCGGAACGGCCACCTTGAAGCTGATCTGGACGTTCCCCCCGCGGCGGTTCAGCTGGGTGACGATGGCAATGCGGTCGGCCGCAACGGTCTCGTCGATTTTGGTCGCGCGAAGAAGCTCTGCCGCGCGCTCGTTGGTCATCGACGTCGCTGTCATGACGGCCGCCACCTCGACGTGGCCGGGCGCGCCCGCGACAACCTCGATGGGCCCGTTGCTGTTGGTAATCTCGAACCGTCCCTTAGGGGCCAGGGGATACTTGCGATTCCACTCCTGAGTGGCGCGCCCCTGAAGGTGGCGCACCGACAGGTCACCGTCCTTTATCGTGACATCGCACCCGAAGCTGGTGAGAATGCCCAGACCGGCCATGAGGACGAACCGCCTGGGGCCTAAGGCTGCGTGCATGTGGTACCTGACGAACCAGGGGGCTCGAATGTTTCGTCCGATGACTTAATTCAAGTCGATGGAAATCAGTTTCGAGACCCCCGGTTCCTCCATCGTGACGCCGTACAGCCGGTCGGCAATCTCCATGGTCTTGCGGCTGTGGGTGATGATGATGAACTGTGTATGTTCCTGCATACCCTGGAGCATCTCCACGAACCGGCCGATGTTTGCATCGTCCAGGGGCGCGTCGATCTCGTCGAGCACGCAGAACGGGCTGGGTTTGAACTTGAAGATGGCAAACATCAGGGCGATTGCAGCCAGCGCTTTCTCCCCTCCGGACAGGAGCTGAACGCTCTGCAGGCGCTTTCCAGGAGGTGAGGCGACCACTTCGATGCCGCTCTCGAGGATGTCGTTCTCGTCGAGCAGCGCGATGGTGGCGTGCCCTCCACCGAACAGGGTGCTGAAGGTGCCCTGGAAATTCTCCCTGATGGCGGCAAATGCTTCGCGGAATCGAACCTTGCTGGTTTCATCGATCTTCCTGATTGTGTCGCCCGTTAACGCGATCGAGTCGGTCAAGTCCTTACGCTGCGTCGTCAGGAACTGATGACGCGTGTTGAGCTCGTCGAACTGATCGATGGCCATCATGTTGACGGGGCCAAGCCTGTCGATCTTCTGACGCAGGCGCACGATATGCTCTTCGGGAGTCGCTGACGCAGCCATCGCCGGCTCCGGTATGGTCTCGCCACCCTCCTCGGCATCTTCAGGTTCTTCGTCGGCGTCGCCGCGACTGAAGTCGCGCACGACGGGTTCTGTGCCGGCGCGACCGACGTCGGCCGCCTGCACTTCTTCGGCAACTTCATCCAGCGTCAGCTGCAGTGTGTCGACGCACGACTGCGCGAGATGCGAGAGATGGCTCTGTTCGGTTGCGTGCGTCACCTCGAGCTCGCCCACTTCGGTATGAATCGCCTCGAGCGCCCTGCGGGCTTCACGTGTGGCCCGTTCGATTGAGTCGGCCTGGTGCCTCAACTCGGTCAGCGATTCCTCGGCCGCGCGCACGCCGCCGCGGAGCGCTTCGAGGCGCTCGCCATCGCGATCGAGCATCTGAAAGGTTTCCTCGATCAGCCGCCTCAGGCTCGTGTTCTTGGTGTCGATGTCGGTTGCGCCCGCCTGCGAGGCGCCGATGCGCGCCTCGAGGTCGCGGTTGACCTCTTCGAGGCGCACGACATCGGCGCTCAGCGCACTCGTCCGCTCCACCAGCGTGGCGTACGACGCTTTCGTCTCTGCGGCACGGCGGGCCAGCGTCTGCAGCGATTCGCGCGCAACGCCAAGGCGATGCTGCGTCTGTGACAACTTCTCGTCCGCGGCACGCTGTTCCTGCTCGAGCCGCGCAATCGACTCGTGCGCTTCACGCTGACGGGCTTCGAGCCCCTGGCGCTGTTCTTCCGCGCTGCGACGCTCGATATCGAGCAGCTCGAACTTCTTCTGCACCTTCTGCAGATCGTCGGCCGACCGCTGCAACTGCATCTCGAGCGCGATGATGGCCTTCTCTTCCCGATGCAGGTCGGCGTTCACTGCTGAGAGCGCGTTGGACGACTGCACGATACGTGTTTCGAGCGCGGCGACCTCGGTAATCGACTGATCGCGCTCGGCTTCTTCGCCGGTAATTCGATCGCGCAGTTCCTTGATCTCGCGTTTGATTCCGAGGATAGCGCGCCCCTCATCCTTGCTGCCGCCTGACACGAGCAGGCGCCCGCGGACGACGTCGCCGGTCAGGGTGGCAATGCACGCCGAGGTCGATCCCGCCGCGCTCAATGCGGCGGAGAGATCGTCGGCGATAAAGCCATCGGGCATCGCCGCACCGATAGCCGTGGCGTGCGGGCCGGCGATGCGCAGCACCGAATCAAGTGGGGTCAAACCGACCAGCGTGTCCGTCCCATTGTCGGTGGCACGTCTGAAGCCGGAGGCGACGTCGGCTCCTTCGAGGACGACGAACCCGCACCGACCGACGTTTTCCTGGCGAATCAAATCAAGGCCGGCCTGGGCCTGCTCGTGGCTCGAGACGATGACGTGCTGGATGAGATCGCCGAGGCAGGCTTCGACGGCGCGCTCGTATTTCGGCTCGACCTCGAGATAATCGGCGACCGAGCCCTGCTGCCCCACGTGGCCGTTGGCCTGCTGCAACACAATCCGCGCCGCGTCGGTGTAACCGGCGCGTGCTTCCTCCAGATCTGTCAGCGATGCAAGGCGGGCCGTCAGCCCGGCCAGCTCACGCTCGCGAGCCTGCAGGTTGTTCGACTTCCATTCGAGCTCGATGCGGGCGGTTGCCAGTTCGGTTTCCCGAGCGGTCTTCGCGTGCATCGATGCTTCGACCGCCTCCTTGACGCGGCGCAATCCGTCCGAGGTGACTGTTCGATCGTCTTCCAGCCGATCTTTCTCGATCCGCAGCTCCGCCCCTTCAAGACCAAGCTTTGACAGCTCCTCGGAGACGCGCCCTGTCGCTTCTTCGGCGTGCTGAATAGCGTGTCGGAGTGTGGTGGCCACATTCAGCGCCGAAAACACTTCCGACCGCGCCGCTTCGACGTCGGCCTCGAGACCTTCGATATGCCGGCTTTCTTCCACGTACTCGGAGTCGATCCGCTCCAGCTCGGCGGCCGCGTGCTCCTGATCCTGGCTCGCGCGTGCCGCGGCCTCGCGGCGTTCCGCAAGAAGCACTCGTCCGGGTTCGCGCCTGCTCTCGAGCGCCGCAAGCTCTGCGCGCACTTCCTCGGCACGCGCCGCCAGAGCGGCGACCTGCTCACGGTTGAACTCAATCTGCTGCTGACGCCGGTTGATATCCAGCTCGCAGGCGTGCACCTCCTCGCGTGCGCGCGTGGCGTGCCCTTCGGCGTCCACGAGCGTCAAGCGGATACGGCTGAAATCCGTCTCCGCCTCCGACACGGCAGAGGCCGCCGCTGTCTCGCGAAGGTGCACATCCGCCAGACGGGCACGCACCGACTCGAGCTTCTGCACCGATTCCCGATACCGGCCGGCGAAGAGCAGCTTCTCCCAGTGCCGCAGCTCGTCACGCAGGCGTCTGTAGCGGCGCGCTTTTGCCGACTGGCGCTTGAGCGATCCGAACTGCTTCTCGAGCTCGAAGATGATGTCTTCCAGGCGGGTCAGGTTCTGCTGCGCGGCCTCGAGCTTGAGCTCGGCGGCGCGCCGGCGCGCCTTGTACTTGGTAATCCCTGCGGCTTCCTCGATGAGCTGGCGGCGATCGGTCGGACGCGAGCTGAGGATCATGCCGATTTTGCCCTGCTCGATGATCGCGTACGCCTTGGCCCCGAGGCCGGTGTCCATGAGGAGCTCGTGCACGTCCCGCAGGCGGCATATCTCGCCGTCGATCAGGTACTCACTCTCACCCGATCGATAGAGACGGCGGGTCACTTCGATCGTGCGTGCGACCGACGGCCGTTCATCTTCCACATCGACCGCCTCGGCTGAAACGGCGAGAGCCGGTTCGACGGCAACCGGTGTCGACAGCACGCCGCTCAGCCGCAACCGCACTTCGGCGGCGCCGGTCGGCTTGCGCGCGTCGCTGCCGTTGAAGATCACATCTTCCATGCGGTCGCCGCGCAGGCTCTTGGCGCTCTGTTCGCCGAGCACCCAGGTGATGGCGTCCGCGACGTTGCTTTTGCCACACCCGTTGGGTCCGACGATCGCCGTAACTCCGCGATCGAATGAAAGGTGAGACCGATCGGAGAATGACTTGAAACCCGCTATCTCGAGTTGTTGAAGACGCATAAGTAACCCTGTGAAGGGGTCAGACCCCTTTTCTGTGCACGTTTTCCTGTGTACGGACAAATAGCCGCGCGGCACCCTCCGGAGGGAAGGTAACGAGCGGCTGGGAAGCGCTCGACGGAACTTTGACGAGTGAAATGTGCAAGCGGCCGAATCGGGCACGGCCCCGGGCCCGGAACGGCCGTCAGTCTACCAAGCCCCAAATATAGGGGCAAGGAGAAACTCGAACCCCACAAGTAGTAGGGAAAGTGCCCTACCCTTCGCCGAAGGTCGCTGGTCGGACACGAGGTCCGGCTATAAAGCCGGACTCTACTTTGTTGCGACCTGAGTGCCCTTGACGGGCGTCGCGCGCATCAGCTTCTCCGCTTCCGGAAAGAGCGTCAGCGCGTATTGCGCCTGCGGATCTTTTTCAAGGAGATGACGCCGTGCCGTCGCGACATCGAACAGCGCAACGTCGATCTCATAGCGAAGCATCGCACGGACAAACTCGACATCGGCGGTGAAACCCGCTTCGTCGAACTGGCTCGCATCGCGCAACTGCGATTTGACGAACGCCTTGAAGTCCTGGAGCATCGCGTCGTCTACAGTAAACTCGCGCGTCAGCGTGCGGCGGGCCTTTTGATCCGTGGCGTTGCCAAAACGGGTGTCCCCCTCGCGATCGAATCTCTGCGCGTAGTTGCCAAAGATCGTCGGATACAGCCGGCGCGCGAACTTTCCGGGGTTGAAGCCTTCGATCGGTCCCGCCTTGCGGTGGTCGGGCTCGATACCGCCGCCGCTGTAGACCTTCCGGCCGAGCCGCAGCGTGTACTTCAACTGCGACGGCGTATGCTCGACGTTCGCTTCCTGGTCGCGCGTGGTGTACGAGAGGTACTCGTCGAAGCTTTCATCCCACGGCCGCTGAATCAACCGGCCGGCCGGCGTGAAATAGTGCGCGGTCGTGAGCGCAAGCCCCGCGCCTTCGCTGAGGCGATAAATGGATTGCACTAGGGCTTTGCCCCATGTCGTTTCGCCCACCACGAGCCCGCGATCGTGATCCTGGAGCGCCCCGGTCACAATCTCGGATGCGCTGGCGCTGCGGCGGTTCGCCAGCGCGACCATCGGCAGGTTCGTGTAATCGCTGTTTTCCACGGCGTGGTAATTCTGGTCGGAGTTCGAAATACGCCCGCGCGTGTAGACGATGAGATCGCCCTTCCGCAGGAACCGGTTCGACACCTTGATGGCCTGGTCGAGCGGTCCACCCGGATTTTCACGGATGTCGAGCAGCAGCCGCTGCATGCCCTGTTTGGTCAGGTCGCGCAGGGCGACGCCAAGCTCTCGATCTGTCGTCTCTGAGAAATCCCGCAGCTGGATGTATCCCGTGGTCTCGTTCATCATGAACGCAGCGGGCACGCTCGGAATCCTGATCTCATCGCGCACGACTTCGACGTCGATCAGCTTCTCGTATCCCGAGCGGCGAATCGACACGTGCACCGGCGTTCCGCGCGGCCCCCGCAGCTTCAGAACGGCCTGCTCGCTCGTCCAGCCTTTGGCGTCTTCGCTGTTGATTTTCGCGATCACGTCGCCGCGCCGGATGCCCTTTCGGTAGGCCGGCGATCCCTCAAAGAGGGACATGACGGTAATGTCGCCATCAATCACATTGATGCTGATGCCCAGGCCGTAATAGTGGCCTTCCTGGCGTTCGCGGAGCAGGGCATAGGCCTTCGGATCCATGAAGCTCGAGTGGGGGTCGAGCGTCTGGAGCATGCCGTTGATCGCGCTGTAGACGACGCGATCCGATTCGACCGGCTCGACGTATTTCTGCTCGATCTGGTTGAGCGCCGTGCTGAAGACCTTGATGCGTTCGGGCAGGCCATCCTGGGTCGCGAGCACGCGTCCCCCCAGAAACCCACCCACCAGCGCCGAGAGGGCGATAGCGAACGCTGCCATGGAAACCGAGCGGTAAGTGCGCATAGTCACGTAAAATGTTACTACGAAAGAAGGTATAATCTAAGACTCGAAATTCGAAGGAGCAAGCCATTTTATGGGCCCGATTGGCATGCCGGAGATGGTGATCATAGCAGTCATCGCACTGATCATCTTCGGCCCGCGAAAATTACCGGAACTGGGCAAGTCGCTGGGCAAGAGCATTGCCGAGTTCAAGCGAGCGTCCAACGAGCTGAAGAACACGCTCGAGGAAGAGATCCGCACCGAAGAGCTGCAAGAGGCGCGGAAATCGGCCCAAATTCCGCCGACCACCCCCACGCCTCCGTCAGCGCCGGCTCCGGTAGCCACGACGCCGGCACCCGAGGGGGAGGGGACGCCGCGCGAGAGCGCGACCTAGCTCGCCCTCCGATCCGCAGAGCACAGGACTCTTCAACGCGCGACGTGCCCGACAGCTGGTTCGACGACGACGGTTCCGAAGGCGGCGGAAAGATGTCGTTTCTGGAGCATCTCGATGAGCTCCGGAAGCGGATCATCCGCGCGCTCCTTTCCCTGTGCCTCGGCGTCGCAATCGCCGCGTTTTTCATCGAGGACATTTATTCGTTCGTGATGCTGCCCCTGCGGCGGATGCTCCGGCCGGGCGAGACGATGATCTACACCTACCCGACCGAAGCGTTCATGCTGTACATCCGCATCGCAGTGATCGCAGGGTTGTTTATCTCGGCCCCGCTGATCTTCTGGCAGGTGTGGTTGTTCGTCGCGCCGGCGCTCTACGCGAAGGAGCGCCGTTATGCGATTCCCTTCGTGGTGCTCTCGAGTATCGGCGTCCTGTCCGGTGCTGCGTTCTCGCACTTTGTCGCGTTCCCGCTGATGTGGCGGTTCTTCGGCAGCTTTTCCAACGATCTGGTGTCATTCATGCCGCGCATCGAGGATTCGTTCAGCCTCTACATGCGCATGCTGCTCGGAATGGCGGCCGTTTTCCAGATGCCGGCGATGGTGTTCTTTCTCGCGCGGATGGGCATGGTGACCGCGCGCTGGATGATACGGCAATTCAAATACGCGGTGCTCGTCATCTTCATCGTCGCGGCGATCATCACACCGAGCGCCGACATGGCGAGCCAGATGATCGTCGCCTTCCCGATGATCGGCTTGTATTTGATCAGCATTGCGATTGCGTGGGTCTTTGGGCCGAAGAAGAAGCGCGACGAGCTATAGGGGTCTCAAGTCAGGGCAGATGGCAAATGGCAGAGGGCAGAAGACGTCATCTGCCATCTGCCATGACATGAATCAGCATGCGGTCACGAGCCCCGGCCATCGCGGCAACCACGTCCTCCGGCTTCACCTTCAACACCTCTTTCGTCCTCCGATCCCGCAGCTCCACGACTCCGTCTTTCAACCCCTTCGCGCCGACGGTCAGGCGCAGCGGCATGCCCAAGAGATCAGCGTCCTTGAATTTGACGCCCGGGCTCAACCCTTCGCGGTCATCATGAAGGACTTCGAAACCCACCGCCTCGAGATCTGACTCAATCCGATCAGCGACAGCCGCAATCTCCGGCTTCGTCGAGTCGAGGCTGACGATGTGCACGTGATAGGGCGCCACCGGCCACGGCCAGATGATGCCATCGGCGTCGTAATTCTGCTCGACAACCGCGGCGATGGTCCTCGTGATGCCGACGCCGTAGCAACCCATGACCATCGGACGTTCCGCGCCGGCATCGTCGAGATAGACGCAGTTCATCGCCGTTGAGTACTTCGTGCCCAGCTTGAAGACCTGGCCCACTTCGATGCCGCGGAATGCTTCGTAGGTGCCTTTCCCGCATCGTATGCAGACGTCGCCTTCGCGTGCCATACGCAGGTCGTGGAATCCCTTGAAGTCCCCGAGATCGCGGTCGGGCTTGAAGCCGAAGTGGTGATAACCCTCTTTATTGGCGCCGCACGTCAGGTTGTAAGCGCCTTCCAGGCTCTTATCCGCATACATCGGCGCCTCGAGCTCGACCGGACCGATGAATCCCGATTTCGTTCCGGCTCGACGCTCGGCCTCCTCGATTGGGACCAGCTCGAGTGAGTCGGCACCAATGAGGTTCTTCACCTTCACCGTATTCGGCTCGTGATCGCTGCGCAGCACCAGCCCGACATCCCACGTCGCCTCGCCCTTCGTCGCGCGATACAGGTAGAACTTCGACGCGTGATCGAGCGGAAGGCCGCTGTGCTCATCGTCTTTGAATGCCTTCGCCTGCTCATCCATCTGCACGATACCGGGCGTGTGGAAGTGGGCCTTCTTCAACTCGAGCACCGGCTCCGTCACATAAGGAAAGCCGAGGGCCGGCGCTTCGGTCTTCTCGGCGTTCGAGGTGTATTCGCATGCATTGCAGCTGAGGATGGCGTCTTCGCCGCTGCCGGCCAGCACGTGAAACTCGTGCGTGAAACTACCGCCGATGGCGCCGCTGTCGGCTTCGACCGGCCGGAACTTCACCCCGAGGCGCTTGAAGATGCGCTTGTAGGCTTCGAACATCCGCCAATACTCTCGGTCGGCATCCGCATCGCTCACATGAAAGGAGTAGGCGTCCTTCATGATGAACTCGCGGCCGCGCATCAACCCGAACCTCGGCCGGATTTCATCGCGGAACTTGGTCTGAATCTGGAACAAATTGATCGGCAACTGCTTGTAGCTCTTGACGATCTTCCGTACGATGTCGGTGATGACCTCTTCGTGCGTGGGGCCGAGGCAAAAGTCGGCGCCTTTGCGATCTTTGAAGCGAAGCAGCTCGCGGCCGTAGAACTGCCATCGAGCGCTCTCCTGCCACAGCTCGGCCGGCTGCACGGTCGGCATGAGTAGTTCCTGACAGCCGTCGCGCGTGAGCTCTTCGCGTACGATGTTCTCGAACTTCCGGATGCTGCGCAGCGCGAGAGGAAGATAGTCGTAAATACCGGCAGCGACTTTCTGGATCATGCCGGCGCGCATCATCAGCTGCTGGCTGATGACATCTGCATCGCGTGGCGCTTCGCGGTAGGTCTGGAGAAGAAGTTTTGATTGTCTCATAGGGGATGGTTCGCGTCGGATATATGAACCTTCCATTTTAGATCGTCGCGTGCGGGACAATCGGTGCGGAAGTGCCCGCCGCGGCTCTCCTCGCGACGGAGCGCTGCTGTCGCGATCAACGACGCAACCGTGACGATGCTCGCACAACGCCACCCCTCATGATCGAGCGTGGGATCGGTAGTCAGATGATCGTCGAGCAGGGCGCGCTGTCCGGACAGCACCGAAAACGCGTGTTGAAGGCCAGGGCGCTCACGGAACAGGCCTACGGACTTCCACATCAACGTCCGAATCTCGTCCTCGTGCAAACGGGTCGGGAGGGGGTTTCGCTCGACATCACCGAGAACCCCGCGCGACCCCGTCACCGCCGGCGGCAGCTCGGCACCACGCGAAGCGCCGGTCATCGCCCGCCCCACCCGCGCCCCAAACACTAATCCTTCGAGCAGCGAGTTGCTCGCGAGACGGTTCGCGCCGTGGACACGCGTGCACGCAACCTCGCCCGCAGCAAAGAGGCCCGGTACAGATGTGCGCCCATCGAGGTCCGTCTCGACGCCACCCATCAGGTAATGCGCCGCGGGACCCACAGGAATCAGGTCGCGCGCGAGGTCGAAGCCTGCCTTCAGACATGTCGCGGCGATCATCGGAAACCGCCGATGTACTCCCTCGCTGTCCAAGTGGCGCAGGCTGAGAAAGATCGGCCCCGCCGTTCGCCGGGATTCGAGCACGATGCTGCGCGAGACGATGTCGCGTGGCGCCAGATCACCCGCAGGGTGATAACGCGTCATGAACGGTTCGCCCTTCGCATCGACGAGGTGCGCACCTTCGCCGCGAAGCGCTTCCGACAGCAGAAATCGTCGCACACCCGCGACGTCGAGCACCGTCGGATGAAACTGGACGAATTCCATGTCGGCCACGCGAGCCCCTGCACGATATGCGAGCGCGATGCCGTCACCGGTCGCGACTTCGGGATTGGTCGTCTCCGCGAAGACCTGACCAGCTCCCCCGGTCGCCAGAAGCGTTGCGCGTCCGAATGCATGCCCGGGCTCGCCGCGCGCGTCGATGAAGCGCACGCCGAGGCACTGGCCGTCTTCAATGAGGGCCGCCACTGCCAGCGTGTTCTTCAGCACGTGGATACGGGTGAAGGAGGAAACCCGATCCCACAGCACGCGACCGATTTCACGTCCGGTCGCATCTGCGGCATGCAAGACACGGCGCACGCTGTGGGCGCCCTCTGATGCGAGCGCGAGCCTGCCTTCGGCATCACGATTGAACTGCGCGCCCCACTCGACGAGCTCGCGCGTATAGCGAGGTCCTTCCTCGCAGAGCACACGAACCGCGCGCTCATCGCACAGCCCGTCGCCGGCAATCATCGTGTCGCGAGCGTGGAGCTCGGGAGAGTCGTCCGGGCCGATCGCAGCCGCGATGCCGCCTTGCGCGTACTCGGTGTTGCTTTCGCTGGGATCGGCCTTGGTGATGATGACAATGTCGCCGGCGGGCGCGAGCTCAACCGCCGCGCGGAGCCCGGCGATTCCGCTGCCGACGATTATGAAGTCGCCGCGTACATCCACCGGATGCTATCCTACCGCATCGCTACCGTCACCAGTCATGCCCGCCGTGTCGACCGCAAACTCCTCGCGCTCCTACTGATTCTCGTCACGGCCGCCGCGTGGCTTGCGCACTTTCTCTCCAGCACTCCACTGGTCGGATACGACGATGCGAACATCTTTTTCGTCTACGCCAGAAACATCGCCGCGGGCCACGGCTTCGTGTATTACCCGGGCGGCGAGCGCGTCGAAGGGTTTACATCGCCTGCATGGGTACTCGTGTGCGCGGCCATCATGAACTTCACCGCGCGCCCGGAACCGATTCTAGCGGCCACCAACATTGCGCTGATCGCCGCTGCCGCGTACGCACTCGCCACATACCTGAGGGATTTCTGCATCCGATTCGGAGCAGCCGGCCGGCTTGAATCTGAATCAGTCGCGTTTCTGCTGACAACGACCCTCGCACTGGCGCCGGGCTTCATCGTGTGGACCACCGTGTCGCTGATGGACTTCGGTTTGTGGACGGCGAATCTCCTGCTCTGCGGCATTTGTGTTCTTCGGATTTTCATTTCAGACGAGCAGGCTCGTCGGCAATGGCGACGAGGGTTCCTCGTGGTGCTCACCCTGCTCGCGCTCGTGAGGCCCGAAGCGATGCTGTGGGGGCCGATTCTGCTGTCGCTCGCCGTGTTTGCCGAGCGATCGACCGGGCAGACGATCGCACAATCGGTCAAGGCGTATGCCGCTCACGCCGCGTCGTTTGCGGCCGCGTCGCTCGGGCTGGTGATATTTCGATCCGCATATTTCGGTTATCCGCTGCCCAACACCTACTATGCGAAGACCTCCGGCACGACCGCTGACCGCTTTCGAGAAGGCGCCAGCTACTTCGCCGATTTCGTCTTATCCAATCCAGCCTTCCTTCTGGCGCTCGCCCTCGCTCTTCTGACGCTGCCGTTACGCCGTGCCAAAGCCACAGAGACCGCGCCCCCGAGCCAATTGGTCGCCAGCCAGCTGTGTGTGCTTGCGATGCTCGTCGTCTCGGCCCTTATTCCGATCGTCGAGGGGGGAGATCATTTCGGGTTCTGGCGCATGTACCAACCTGCCTGGCCGCTCGTTGCGGTCCAGGCCGTGCACTCGGGCGTGCTGCTGTTCCGCCCATCTCGTACCTTGCGCGATCGAGCTCTTTTCTACGTTGCTGGCGCGTTGGTCGCGGCCATCGCGCTGATGCGCTGGACCGATTTGCCTCGGCTGAGCTATCCCTCACGCTTTGCCCCGGCCGGTGAATGGAACACACCACGTCTGGAAATCGCCATCGCGCAGGATATGAGAGAAATCGGCTCGGCGTTCAACACTGTTTTTCCTACCGATCGGCCCAGCGTCGGCGTCATCGTGGCGGGCGGTTTCGCACTCACCTATGAAGGTCCGGTCATCGACCTGATGGGGTTGAACAACGTCGCGATGGCCCATTCGCCGGGACCGCGCGTGGGGTTCCGAAATCATGCGGCCTTCCATCCCGACGTGTTCTTTCAACTGGCGCCCGACATCGTGCTTCTTTCGCTGTGGTCGTCCCAGCGGCCCGACTGGTTTGGCTTTCCGATGATGAGCGGCGTGTTCGATCACCTGCCGGAGTCCACTGCCGACTACTGGAGCCGGCGGGCGGTCAGCATGGCGGCATTCGACGGGGCGATCCTGAAGGGCCTGCTCCGATTGCCACGGATGGCCGATGGATATGCTTGGGCATCGGTGCGACCCTCAGCCGGCGGCCGCTGGGTGCACGCCATTTTCAGCCGGACTTGCCTTACGCGGCTCCAGGAGCTCGGATACGAAATCAGCTTTCCGGTTCGCAAGACCTGACATGCGAGCCGTGTACGTGCTGCTCGCTGCATGCCTTGTCACAGCAGCGGTGTTTGTGACAACCCCGCTGACCACCAGCAATGCGGGGTTTGACTTCGACGGCATGTTCTACGCCGCGATGGCGGGCAGCCCGAGAGTGAAACCCGCATTGGCGCAAGTGGCGCCGTGGTGTTACCGCATTGCCACGCCCGCGCTCGTCTCACGACTCCCCTGGGATACCTTGACGAGTTTTCGCATTGTCGCCTTTACGGCAAATGTGGCATCGCTCGTCCTTCTGTTCCTGATCCTGCGCGCCCTCGGTTTCACCGAACGCTCGTCCTGGCTCGGTGTGGCGCTGTACGCGAGCGTTTTCTGGACGCTGAAGTTCTCGTTCTATTCGCCGGCGTACATCGACGCCGAGACCCAGGCATTCCTGCTCGCGATCATCCTCTTGTCGATTCAAGGCCGATACCTCGCGCTGGTGCCCGTGTTGATGCTGGCTGTGCTGCAGAAAGAGTCGCTCGCGGCATTCTCAATGTTCGCGGCCACCGCTTTGGTACGGCAGCACAGGGGAAGCCTGTCGGCCAGCAACGGCCTGCTCGCGGCTGCGCTTGTCGCCGCGCCACTCGCGACGGTCGCCATGCTTCGTGCCCTCGTTCCGGCCAGAGAGTCGCTGGATACCTTTGCTGAAACGCGGGCTCAGATTCGACTCCTGACAACCCCAGGGTTCTGGCCCATGTTCGCGCAGTCGCTTTTCAGCGGCCTGGGCCTGCTGGCTATCGTCCTCGCAATCCGGCCGCGAGGATGGGTGAAATTCATCCGCGAGCGATACGAGTGGATCGTGTATTCGATGATCGCGCTGGCGCTCTTGCTCGGCGGTCGCGACAAAGGACGTCTATTTCTCTATCTGCTTCCGGCCGCCGTCATCTGCAACCTCGTCGCGATAGACGAACTGACAGCGGCGACCGCCGGGCGTCGAGCATTGATGTGGATTGCCGTTCTGCTCGTGCTCCACGCGTATATCGGCAACTACCTGACGCCGATGGGGACATTCGACGACTATCTTGCGAAGCTCGTGCCCGAGCACTCCGAAGGCAGGTATCTGCCATACTTGGCGCATAACCTCGCCCTGGCTGGCGTCTTCGCGATTCTTACGCTGGCGTGGATGCGATCGAACCGAACGAGTGACACGTGCTGAGAGTAGACGTCGCCGCAGGATCTCACAAATACCCGATTTATATCGAGCACGGACTGACGGCTCAGCTCGGCCGGCTGATTGAATCGTCTCCGGGCCCAGCCTCACGTCAGTTCTTCATCTCGAGCCCGCTTGTCTGGAAGCTGCACGGCAAGGCGATGGCAAAGGCGGTACCGAAGACCGAGGTGATCGTGCTGCCCGATGGAGAGAAGTTCAAGCAGCTCTCGACCGCCTCGCGTGCCTACGAATCGTTGATCAAGCTCGAAGCCGATCGTGGCGCCGGCATTATCGCCGTCGGTGGTGGCGTCATCGGCGACATGGCGGGGTTTGTCGCCGCCACGTACCTTCGCGGCGTCAAACTGATTCAGGTGCCGACGACGCTGCTCGCGCAGGTAGACAGCGCAATCGGCGGCAAGGTTGGCGTGAATCACGTGCTTGGCAAAAATCTGATCGGCGCGTTTCACCAGCCGTCGCTCGTCGCCATCGATCCAGCACTGCTCGAGACGCTTCCGCGTCGTGAGTTCCGCGCTGGACTTTACGAGGTGATCAAGTACGGCATGACGTCGAGCCACGATTTATTCCAGCGGATCGATCGCGAGATAGACGCCATCTTCGCGCGCAAAGCCGAAGCACTCGTGCCCATCATCGGCGAGTCCTGCACCATCAAGGCCACTGTCGTGGCTCTGGACGAACGGGAATCCGGCCCACGCCGGATGTTGAACTTCGGCCATACGGCCGGCCATGCGCTCGAGGCCGTGACCAAGTACAAACGGTTCCGTCATGGCGAAGCGATCGCGTACGGGATGCTCGTCGCTGCCGAAATCGCCGTCACGCGCGGTGTCATGCCCGACGCCGATCGTCAGGCGCTTTCGAAGATGATCATCAAGCTCGGCCCGCTGCCACCTGTCGGCGATCTTCCGACGAAAGAAGTCATGGACGCAATCAGGCACGACAAGAAAGTCGTGAACGGAACGCTCCACTACATTTTCTGCACGGGCATCGGAAGCTGGGCAACGGCAACGGACGTCACGGAAGAGGAGCTTATGAAGGCGCTGAGGCGGGTGGGGCTAAAGAAATAATGCCTGTCAGGGCAGATGGCAAATGGCAGATGGCAATGGCAGATGGCAATGGCAAATGGCTGATGGCGATGCCGGCACCTGCCAGGGCGGATGGCAGATGGCAGATGGCAGATGGCAGATGGCAGAAGATGACTGTGGCTGAGGGCCGGAGGCAACGTGCCCGATGCTAGCGCCCACCTCGGTCGGGTGACGATCGCGCAGTCAGAATTGCGCTTCGGATCATTGCGAGAAGTTGTCTGGCCTCGCTGAGCTCCCACTTCACGTCCTCGGCACGAACAATCTCGTTTTTCAAAGCGAGCCGCAGCCAGTAGCTGGACTCTCTCGCTTCTTTGCGTGAGACGCTCAATTTCGCGATGAAGTCGGCCTTCGACTGGGCCTCTTCCGCCTCTTCGGCATTCGCGCCGACCGACGTCCCGCAGTCCATCAATTGCGTCGCCACGAGCCGGCCTGAGGGTCCATGCTGGTAAATTCGATCGCCGAGCTTCAAGATGCGCGAACCGAATTCGAACGCGCGCTCACAGATGATCGGCGTGGCGTTATGCATGCGGAGTACGAAATCAACCGCTATGCCAATGGACGCCCTTTTCATGCAACGGAATTTTTACCGTGTGATCGACTCAAGGGAATTTGTTCACAGTGCCCACGTGCGGGCGGTTGCAGATTCTGCCATCATCCATCAGCCATCTGCCGTGACAGGTGCGGGCATTCGCCATCTGCCATCTGCCATCTGCCATGACAGGGATCTACTTAAGCCCATACTCCTTAATCTTGGCCAGCAGGGGTTTGTAGGCGACGCCAAGCAGATCGGCCGCTCTGCCCTCGTTCCCGCCTGTTTCTTTCAGCACCTGCTCGATCTTCCTCTTTTCGACCTCGGCCTGCGCGCGTCTGTTCACCTCGGACAGCGTGCCGGAGAAATCGAACGTCGACCACGGACTTGGTGCGTCGGGCAATGTCGGCGCATGTAGAGACAGATTCAGATGGCGTGCGTGAATCGCGTCGGTTTCCGAAAGAATCACAGCCCGCTCCATGCAGTTCTGCAGCTCACGCACGTTGCCGGGCCAGTGATATTTCTGCAGCTCATCCACTGCCGACGGCGCCAGAATCGCCGGCTTTTTCTTCAGCTCGCGGCAGAATCGGTCGACGAAGTGGCGCGCGAGTATCGGAATATCGGCCTGACGGTCACGCAGCGGCGGGATCGCGATCGGAAAGACCGAGAGCCGAAAGAACAAATCCTCGCGGAACTGCTTGGACGCAACGCCGGCGCGCAGCGCTTTGTTCGTGGCTGCAACGATGCGCACATCGACGTGCAGTGATTGCGTGCCGCCGATGCGCTCGAACCGGCGTTCTTCCAGCGCGCGCAGAATCTTCGCCTGCAGGCCGAGTGGCAGATCGCCGATTTCGTCGAGAAACAACGTGCCTCGATGGGCGAGCTCGAACTTGCCAGGCTTTCGGGCGACCGCACCGGTAAACGCACCCTTCTCATGGCCAAATAGCTCGGTCTCGAGCAGGTTGTCTGGAATCGCCGCGCAGTTGATGGCCACAAACGGGCCGTCCGATCGCGGGCTCAGCGCGTGAAGCGCCCGCGCGAACAGCTCCTTGCCCGTGCCACTCTCCCCTTCGAGCAGCACCGTGGCATCCGACCCGGCCGCACGTTGCAGCGCGAGAATGGCCTGCTTCAGCGAAGGAGCATCGCCGATGATCTGCGGGGCTCCGCGCCGCGCAGCCAGCTCTTCCTTCAACAGAATGTATTCGGTCAGCATCTTCCGCTGCGCCAAGGCGCGATCGACCATCAGAAGCAGATGATCGGGCTCCACCGGCTTGGCCAGAAAGTCGAGGGCGCCATCTTTCATGGCGGCCACGGCATCCTGAATGCTTCCATACGCGGTCATGACAATGACCGGCAGCTCGGGGTCGAGCTCCTTTGCGCCGCGGAGCACGCCAAAGCCGTCGCCTTCGGGCAGACGAAGATCCGTCAGCACAAGAGCGGGGCGATTCTGTTGCATCGCCTGCACCGCCTCGCGCTCGGTTGCCGCTTCGACGACGCCATGGCCCTGGCCCTCGATGGCCAGCTTCAGCATCGTGCGCAGCGAGTCTTTGTCTTCGACGATGAGGATGGGAGGGCGCACTCGACGGCTCAACGAAGCCAGCCAGACGGAACTGATGCACGCCGCGCCTCTTCTTCGAGGGCGGCGATGGCTTTCTTCTGCTGGGCGATATCCGTCTTCACACGATCTTGTTCGGCGATGGCCTCGTTTCGTTTCTTCTCTATCCCGGCGCGTTGAATTGGATCGCCCATCGCAACAAACTCGGCGTACAACCCGTTGATATGACTCTGCAGGGCTTCGACGAAAGATTCGCTGCGCTGGAGCGCCGTTCGCGCCCCGGTCATGCGATTGCGCCAGTACTTCTCGTCCTTCGGAGGATCTGCCGATTTCGGCGGCTGCGCTGGCGTCGACGCCGTTGCGGCCGGCACCGCCGAGCCAGCTGGAGCTGTCGACGTCGCGGGAGCCGGTGCTGCAGGTTTAGCTGTCGACGCGTCCGGGGCCGGCTCTGACGTCCCTTTTGTGCTTTTCAGGTCCTCGTTGGTGTAGGTCTTAGCCGAGGTTTTCCCTTGGGCTTTCCGCCGGGCCGCCTCTGCCCGAGCTACATCCGCCAGCGACTGAGCGCTACCCGTCTCGACCAACACGAGCACTGCCGCCATACAGACTGCCCCCAAAAGCTCGTTACGCATGCCTATCCCCAATTATCGGACGTACCGAAACAAAACATCGTACTAGTGTCCCGGCCGTGTGATTCGTGGCATAAGTCGCGGAGCGCGGCGCCCGGATGGGACACTAGGGGCCCTCGTCCCACCCGACGACCCGCACGGCACCGGAATCGGTGCGAAGCACCCGCGCTTCGAGGATCCGCCGCATCCCGGACGTGCCGAACGCCTCCGCGCGAAGGGCCAGAATGGCGGGATTTTCCTCAGGATCGTCGCCGATCCACACGACGAGGTATCCGTCGACCCCCAGGTTCTCGGCCGGCTGGAGGCGCTGCGCCGGCCCGAACCCGAACAGCCGGCAGGTCGGATTGCCGGCGATTACCTGACTGGTCAGGTCGTCGAGGTCGATCGCCGACCCATCGCTGAGCGTGCGTCGGCCGCCCGGCGCGCCGTCGGCGAACGCAGACACCGCCGGCCCCGCCAGCATGCCATTCCAGTCGGCACTCGCCACGAGCTCCTGAATGACCACTTCGAGTGCGGCCTCGGCGGCATACCGCAGCTCCATCCCATCGGCATAGCTGGCCGTGATCCGCAGCTCTGTGCCCGTCATGATGGCTAGCGACGCGCCCAGCGCCGCCATGAAGAACACGGCGATCATCGCCAGCACCAGCGCCGCTCCCCGGTTGCCTCGGCTGTTCATGGTCGATTCTGGGCTCTCGGCGCAATCTCGAGATGAATGGTCCGGTCGGCAATGGGCGCCTGCAGGATCGTCTGATTCGGACGCACGCGCACCGTGGCACGCACACGGCGCACGCGAAGCAGATCGGCATCGAACCGATGGGGAAAACTGGAATCGGGCAGCCACGGCCCGTCTGTCAGCGCGCCTGCATCGAGACGAGCAAGTGCATCGGCGTAGTACTCGAAATTGAGCTCGACAACATTGTCTGCAAGCGGCAGATCGGTCTGCTGACCGTCGTACTTCATCAGCTGTGACACGTTGGATCGCGGATCGACCTGCAGCCAGTAGGTGACCGCTTCGGCCTGCGCAACCGTCGCACCGGCTGGATAGGTTTTCGACAAAGAGAAACCCGCGTGCAGCAGCGCTGGAGGATCGGATGTCACGCTGGAGATGCGGAACGTGTCGTAGGCTCCTGTCTCGTCGAAAATAACCGCCAGCATGCCGGGCAGGAAACCGCAAAGCGGATCGCTGGAAAGACAACCCGGCCTCGCAGCAACGAGGATGGCCCCTGCCCCGTCGGTTGGCTGGCTCACCGTCGCCTGTGGCGCAAAAGCAGGAACGCTGAGCACCGACACGCGATCGGCTCGGAATGTTCCGGGGACGTCTGGCGATTCCCATCCGCGTCGGTGCGGCACGATCGACGCGAACGTCCCACCCCCGGCCGTGAGCAGGTCCCGGCCGAGCGCATCAGCACCAACCCGAAGCCGCTGGTGCATATCCGGCAGTTCGGCCTGGACGGCGAAGAGCGCATGCGCGGAGTTCACCAACCCGATCATGGCATTCGTGACGACGAGCACGATCAAGAGCGAGATGAGCAGTTCCACGAGCGAGAATCCGCGCATATCGTTACCGTAGAATTCTCGGCCGCACCGTTATCAGGTGGACCTCGCCGCCACCGCTCTGCGCCCGTCGCGCGCGCACGTGCACCAGCAGCGCGGGCGGAGCAACTGCGGACGGATGAATCGACCACTGGCGCAAGTAAACGGCTCCAACGCACGAACTCTGGCCGCGACAGACGAGGGCACCTTCCGCGTCGAGATATTCGTCAACGCGCGGAGCCTCATCCAGGACCGCTTCAGCTCGCAGCTGTTCAAGCTTCTGTTGCGCAAAAAGAACGGTCATCGTCCGGTGTTGGGCGACTGCGTTCGTTCCGGCGCAGACTGTGACGAGATGCGCCAGCGTCACGATGGCGCCGGCCAGCAGCGCTGTGGTGATGATGGCTTCGATGAGCGAGAATCCGCGATCCGCTGCACGCATGGGAGATCGTGCACCGGTGCAAACGGCGCTCCAGCGATGTCTATACGGGTAGCCGCGAATTTCGAGGCGTTATCGAGTGGGGGTTGTGGAAAGTGCGATCGCGGGTCGCGGGCGGCGCCGCAGAATCTGCGAGTGTCCCAGCCGCCGGATCCGTTGAATGGCCGGCTCTAGTGGCCTGTCCTCGCTGAATCAGTACCGGATGCCGGAGCGCGGCGCCCGGATGGCAAGGCGCGACGAGTGAGAATATCGGGAATATTTGAACGAGGAGCAACGCAGCCAGCCGGGATGCCCCGCCCGGCAGGCGGTACTGATTCAGCGAGGACAGGCCACTAGCGCAACCAACCGGGAGGAATGTTGGCCCGTCGGGCTTCCTCCTGAATGGCCGCGAGATCCTTGTTCTGTTTATCCGTTTCCTGTTTCAGCCGCTGCAACTCGCCGACGGCCGTTGTCAGACTGGCCTGGATTGCGGCGTGCCTGCCTGGATCATCGGCGCTGAGTCCTTCGGCGTGGAGCGCATTGATTCTGCTCTGCATCGCCTCGGTCAGCACTTTGTGGCGTGCAAGGCTTTGCTGGAGTGCAGTGACCCGGCTCTTCCAGTAGGCCTCGGTTGACTTTTCGTCGGGTGCGTCGATCTTGGCGGCAGGGGTCGCGGTGCTTGCCGGCGCTGTCGCCGGCTTTGCGACTGCAGGCCTGGCTGCCTGATCCGACGGAGCGGGTGCAGAAGATACGTCAGAGCCCTGCAGCGTCTCTGCCAGACTTTCGTTCGTGTACATCTTGGACGGCTTCGTCTGCGATTTGCGACGAACAGCCTCGGCCTTCGCCACGTCGGCCAGCGATTGCGCGCGACCCGTCGAAGGCACCGCAAGAGCGGAGATGAGCACAAGGAGAAGAAATTCGTTGCGCATAGCTATGCCGGCTTTCGTAGCGCTTCGATTTGCGATTTTATTTTTTCGGCGCCTGGCGCTAACGGGTCCATCTTCAGATACTCCTCGTACGCCCTTGCCGCGTCCTCGGCCCGGTTGAGGCGCTCGTAGCTGATGCCGAGCGACAGGTGGAAGCTCGGCTCGGCCGGCGCCAGCTCGATCGCCTTCTGATATTCGGTAATCGCCGCCGCCTCGTCTCCAAGCTTGTGCAGCGCCATGCCCAGGTTGTAGTGGGTGACGTAGTCATCCACATTGAGCATCGCCGCCACACGATAGTCGTCGACCGCCCGGCTCCAGTTGCCCGCCTGTCCGTGCGCACGCGCAAGGTTGAAGCGGTACGCCCATACGTCTGGAGACACTGTCAGCGCGCGCTGGAAGTGCGGAATAGCCTCGGCCGGGCGGCCCATACGTGTGAGCACCTGACCGAGATTGTTCAACGCGTCGGCATCATTCGGGTTTTCTTGAACGGCCCTCTCGTACCTCGTCAGCGCCGTCGTATAGTCACCACGCGTGTAGGCGGCTGTCCCGCCGTGTTTGGGATCCGCTATATCAACGGCGGGTGCTTCGGCTGATACCTGAGGCGATCGCTTGGCTGCCGGCGCAGGTTTTGCCACGGCAGACGGCGCAGCGGGAGGCGGCTGAGGCTGCGAGGCCGAGGACAAGGCCACCGCAACGATCAGCACGCCCAGCGACAAGACACCGCCTACGACGGGCGCCAGGTCTCGATATTGCGCCAGCGGCGACGGCGGCGCTTCGGCGGAATCCTGTGCCGCGGGCAGCAGCTCGCCGCATCGCGGACAACGGAGCCGGTCTTTCTTGATCTTCGCCGAGCAGAACGGACAAGTCAGCGACGCCACTGCGCGTTACCGCACGTCTCGCCAAGAAAGAATCCGGACGCCCACCTGACCGACACCATTGTTGAAGTCGTTCGGATCGCCGAGGATTTCCAGCTTGTTTCCGAACGCGAAGGCGACGTGCTGATCGACGATGAACGGCGCGCTCACGCGCGCGCCGGTCAGCGTCAGAATCGCGTTACCGCTGTTCGTACCGGTCGCCGTGTAGCCTCTGCCACCTGTAAATGTCATCGCAAATAACGCGCCGTCTGGCAACGTGCAAGCGTTCGCCGGCTTGGTGATCGTCGTCACGAAAAACACGATGTCTCCCGCAACAGCGGGGAACCCGGTCACTTTCTCGTCGTTGCCAACACCGTCGATCTGCTGAAGAAGCTCGGTGAATTTGACCGACCCGCTGGTCCCCTGATCGAGCAGACTGATTAGCTTGTATTTATGTGTCGTCGGCAGCCCGGTTGTCGGCAGCAGGTCGCTCCCTGTGCCGAAGAACACGTAAGACTGCGTTGCGCCGATGTGCACGGTCGCCATCGAGGCAAACAACGGATGCGCGGCCCCCGCGGCGTGAAGATTCGTCTTGGCGGTCACGACCGGCGCGCCGCTTTGCATCGTGATGTCGAACCTCCACACTTTGCCGTCGAGGTCGCCGACATAGGCTTTGGTGACATATCGCGTGTCCGGAGGACCGGTGGCGACCACGTCGGCCTGAAGCGCATTCTTGAATTGACCGCAGTTGTTCGCGGTGACGCAGTTATCGACGTTTTCCGCCACCCCGTCCGAACCGACGTCCTCGCTGTCGAACACAGTCCCGTCGTCGATGTTGATCAGATAAAACGTCGTCCCCGCAATCGTTCCGCCGCGATTGCTCTGATCCTGCTTCGTTTTGGTCAAGAACCCCGATCCGGTCAGCAGCGCAAACTTCCCGGTGTCGTTCAGCACCTGGCCGACCGCCGGGTCGGACCATGTCTCGCCGACGCTCTTGGCGAGCGCTGAAGCCGTCGATTTGATGTCGCCGTAGGGGGCGAGCGTGTAGTCGAAGTCTTGATAACTCGGGAACGACCACCGGAACTTGACCCTGTTCGCGTTGCTGAAATAGGTCATCACGTCGCTCAGGCTACCGGTCGGCGTGACGCTTGGCGAGATGTCGTCGAGCGTGACGTCGAGTGCCTGGTAGAAGGTTCCACCCGGCCCCTGTCCGAAAAACAGATACGTACGCCAACAGGTGCTCATGCCTGTGGGACAGGTCGCCACGCTGCTGCTCACCCGCACGTCTGCAACCTTCGGCGACGAGTCGACGAAGAAGTCAGGGTTGCCGATCGCCTGTCCGTCGAGCAGCGCACGGAGCTTTGGCAGCAGGTTGAAGGGGATGAACGCAAACACTTCGACGCCGGTGCGCGCGTCGAGCGCGTGCATCATGCCGTCGTTGCCACCAATCCAGATGACCGCGCGGCGTTCGGCATTGGCGGTCTTGAATCCGGGATAATCAACGTCCGGGGCGGGATCGATCGACGGGGGATCCATGAATGCGGGCGTCGAGCCGATGAAAGGGCCCAGCGAAAGCGACCGCACGTAGTCAATGATGCGCGTCGCCATGGCCTCGGTCGTGTTCATGTAGGTCGCGAGTGTCGTGACATTCGCCGTCGTGAAGGCGGTCATGGTGCCGGTCTGCGTCACCGTGAAGATGTTCCGCGTCGCTGCGGACGGCACCGACCCCACCCAGAGCTTCGTCCCGTCTTTCTCGAAGCGGTAGCCGGAAGGCTTTGTATCATCCAGCACTGGTTTGTACAACCGCGCGGCCCTGAGCTTGCCTTCGAAGCCCGGCAGCGCAAACGCCGTGCTGAGAATCACGTTCGAGTTCTGTGGGATTTCAGTCGTCGTGCTCGGCTTCACGATGGTCGTATTCGACAACGTGCCGCCGCTGATGTCAGTGAGTCCCTCGAGCAGCACCGTGCCGACAACCGGGCTGGTGATCTGAAACTCCGTCTGCGGCCCGAACGGCTTTGCCGTGGTCGGCGCCGTGTTGCAGTCGGCAAAGTCGACAAACGCATGCTGAATGGCGATGTTGGCCGCACGCACCAGTTCGGGCACGGGCGTCCCCGCCGTCGTCGCATCGATCATCGCTTTGGTGATCTCGAAATACTGGCCACCGCTGTTCGTGGCGATCTCCTGGAGCTCTGAGACCTCCGAGCTCGCCGGTGCAATGGCGATGACGTAGATCGGCACCCGCCTGTTCGGGCTTGCCGAAAACGACAGGAAGTTTGACGCAGTGTTCTCTGGGTTCGCACCAGCGTCGGAATTGCCTTCGCCGCCGCCGACGACCAGAACGACCACGGTGTTGCGGCAATTGGTGGACCCGTCAGCCGTAATCAGGCGCGCCGCTTCGGCCTGAGCATCTTTCAGCAGATAGTCGACAGGCGTATCCTTTGTCGTGGCGTTTTCTTCTCCGGACGGAATGAGACCGGCCGCATTCACCCCGAGATTCAGCTTGCTCAAGACGGTGGAATTGCTGGTGTCACTGGCCTGAACAAGCGCGGCCTGCACGGTGGTATTCGACCCGTTGGTGGCGCTGACGGTTGGATGGGTAATGGCCCATTTCTCAAAGGCGCCGGTCTCGGTGAGTGTCTGCTGACTGGCGTCGCTGACTTTGACCGGATCCATGTTTTTGGCGGTTCCCCATGAGGGGTTGCTCTGTCTGGTCTTGATCAGCCCGAAACGCGCCACACTCGTGTTGTCGGTCAGCGCCTGCGCCAGGCCCACTCGCGCGACGGCCAGACGGGTCTTGGCGAAGAACGTGCTGTAGCCGGACGTGAGATCGCCAACAGTGTCGATTCGAGTCGCGGTGAATCGTTCGCCCGATCCCGTAATGGGCGTCAGTCCGATATATTTCCTGCGGTACCGCACCAGCGTGTTGGTGTCGTTCACACCGAGGCTGGTTTCCCACGGGTTCAAGGCGCCGCCTTTGACGTAATCATTCGGATCGTAGTACACGCCGTCCGCATCTCGCTGCATTCGCAAGGACGAGTCGACCACGACAAGGTAAGTTCGGCTTGTTGCGCTTGATCATCAGCAACGGATCGAGTTGTGCCGATGCGGCCGACGGCCATACCAGCGTCACCGCCAGCATCAGCCACCGCATCCACGCACCCGAGCCGGTTTTTCTCGCACTCATCGCGACTGCTCCTAGTTGATCGTCAGCTCGTTACGCGTCAGAGCGCTGCCAGGGGTCTGGACGGCAGCCTTTCGCGCACGCCGGTTTTGTTCATCCTGTCCGCGCTGTCCCGTGTACCCTCGCTCGATTTCGGTCGAGTCGGTTCGCGACAGCGTGACGTCGACAATCCTTTGCACACCATTCGGTCCGTACGCCGCCGCGCGCATCGTGATGACGCCGGTCCCTGAATTGGTGGACGTGTTGCCATCTTTAGTGGGATCGCCGTCGCTCTCCGATGGGTCGTCCGCTACCCAGACCACGACGTACATCACCGAATTGAGCGTGCTCGTCGGCAGGAAATTGGTAACCGGACCGTACGCGTACAGCTGCCACCGCGGATTGTTGGTGCCCCACGGACGGTCCTCGGTCGACGTGTTCAGCTCGGTGGTCGAACAGGTGGACGTCTTGTAGCAGTTCATCATGTTCGTCGCCTCGTCCAGGTTGAAGGTCATGCCCGACACGGTGCGGTCACCGGGGGCACCGTCGACAAACGCGGAATTAACCGCACCGGACAACATGGCATTCCAATCCGCGACCGTCAGCACGTCCTGAATCGCGCGCTCAATCGCGGCGTCGGCCGCGTACATGGCCTCCTGAGACGCGGTGTAGTTGCCCGCGATCTTGGTTTCGGTCATCGTGGTCATCACGAGCGCGAGCCCGAGCGCCGACAGCAGGAGCATTGCCATCAGCGAGACGATCATTGCCGCGCCGCGTTCATTCTTGGTCATGGTGCCTTCTGTTCCAGTTCTATTTATTGTCGCGGGGCCCCAACACCCGCTCCTCGCCGCTCACTTGCGGGGCCCCATCGCCCCGCGCCGCTCGCGGCTCATCTGCCAAAGTTGAGGTTGCGAGGTGATACCTCGAACGCGAGTTCCCGATCCGGTACGAACCGCGTTCCGCCGCTCGACGTGCCGGGCCGCATGAACAAGGTAGTGTCCTTACCGCGCAGCCCCTTGTTGCTCACCTGAAAGCGAATCGTGACTTTGACCTTGCGGATGCGCAGCAGATCGGCATCGAATCGGTTGCCTATCGTGCCGTCCGGACACCACGGCCCGTCGATTAACTTGTCCTTCGTCAGTTTCACCAGGGGGCCCGTGCCAAGGGCCGGCATCGTGGATTTCGCGACGTGTTGACCGCTCGCGAGGTCAAAGATGCAGTTGCCGGCGTCGGATTTTGGCTTGGGCCCGTAATTGGTCCACGGTCCCTTCGGATCGGTCAACGGTTTGATGAGCGCCGGCGCCGCAGGCTCGCCGAAGTACTCGAACGCCATCCCCACCACGTTGTCGGCAATCGGGAGATCCGTCTGATAACCGTCATAGCGCATCAGCTGGTAGTTCTCAGCAACCGTATCCGTCTTTAACCAGTACGTGTAGGAAGCGATCTGGGTGATGTACGCGCCTTGGGAGTACGCCTTTGAGAGATCAGTGCCCTTGTGCTGCAGGTGCAGCGCCGAGCTCTGGACCTTGGTGATCGAGAAGACGTCATAGGTGCCCGTCTCGTCGAAAATCAGAACCTGCATGCCTTCCTTGAACCCGCACAGCTCGTCGCTCGAGGGGCAGCCGGCCTGGGCCTCGACCTTGATTTCACTCGAGTTGGCGGGCATCGGATCCCGGATGGTCGTCTGCGCCACCGTCGGCGGCACATACATGATGGTGATGGCATCGCTGCCACCCAGGTCGTCACAGAAGTCCGTCGTGCATTTGAACGTGCCTGGCGGGTCGGGCGTCTGGTTGCCCTCGCGATCCGGCAGGATCGAGGCCATGTAGTTCCCGAGCGTGCCGACCTTGGTGCCCGAATACGTGCCGGCGCCGGCCATCAGCAGGTCTTTCTGAAGCGCCTCGACGCCGATGCGCACGCGCTGCTGCATGTCGGAAATCTCGGGTTGCGCTGCAAAGAAGCCTTGCGCCGGGTCCATGAGGCCAAATACCGAGCCGGTCACGGCCATCAAGATGGCCGTGGCAATCAGCATCTCGAGAACGGTGAAGCCTCGTTCATGCGGCCGAGTCGTTCGGATCGCCATCACTGGACCTTCCTGGATCGAATGGTCATCAGCCGTGCTTCGTCGGCGCCACGCGCGACCGATCCGAGATCGCCCGTCCCGCGATCGCGGTTACGCGTGACCAGCACCTGAAGGATGAGCACGTTGTTTGGATTGGTCGGCAGCGGCTCGATGGACCAACGCCGGATGTATGCCGTGTTGTCTGGAATGGTTTCGCCGCCACCTAGCGAACGGCCGATCGTGTCGATGTAGTCGACATAGCCATCGGTGTTCGACTGGAGCGTGTTTGTCGTCGCAGGCGCAAGTCCTGTACCTCCAGAAGCCGCGTGCGGATAGACCGACGTGTCGGTTGTGCTGTCGGTGATCGGCAGCCCCGACGAATCCAGCGTATAGGACAAGGCACGGAGCTGCTCGATCTTCTGCTCCGCGTAAATCATCGCGGTCCCTGAGGTCTGCGCGGCCATGTTCGAGGCCGTGGAGATGGCAAACAACTGCGCCAGCGACACCAGCGCCGTTGCCAGGATGCCGGTGGCCACCATCACCTCGACGAGCGAGAAACCCGCCTCCGCCCGCGTCGCGTAAAGGCCCCGGGCTCCGGCGAGGCTCGCCGAAGCGCGGTCGTCGGTTGCGCCGCGAAGGCGGCCCGATTCCGAGCTATGGGACGAGTGTGACTTTTCCAATGCCATTCACCGTGATCGTTTTGGTTTTGCTTTTGCGCAGCAGGACGATGCTCGTGCCGGCTGTTGAAATCACCGGCCATGGGTTTGTCGTCCCGCTCGCCATGTGCGCTGATCCGTCGGGCCAGAACTCGATCGTGTTCGCCGTCTGAAATGTCGTGCTGTCCGGGAGATAACGGACCGGACCGTCGTTATTCGGCCGCGTCAGAGGATTCGCATCGCCAGCCGGAAACGGATACAACGTGGTCAAGCACCGATTCGTCGCGCTATCCGCAGCAGCGGGGATACTGGGAGTTCCAATCAGCTCCACCATGCGAAATTCGGTGGCGTTCGGACAGTTGAAGCGGACCCGGATGGGCTGGTTGGCAGAGACCGCGGTCAATCGCGCCGTTTGCAGCACGCGTTCGACCTGCCTGCCCCCTTCTCCCAACTTGATCGAGTCGGTGACGTCGCTGAACATCGGCATCGCCATCCCGGCGATGATGACGAACACCGTCGTCACCATCAGTATTTCGATGAGCGTGAAGCCGTCGTTGCGTGTCCGCAGTGCCATGTCGAGGTGGACTCGAGCAACGGCGCTGCCAAAAGCGGTCGAATTCAGGTCGCCTGCTACATTCCCTGACAGGTCAAGCAGTTGGAGACTGAATCAAGCGTGTAAGTGTCATAAATGTCATCGACAGCGATTCCAGATCGGAACAACTGATGACGATTCTGGAGGAACGGCGGTTACGAAATCGTATGAGCGAATACCATCCTGAAATCAGGCGCCTTTCGCAACCGGCAACACGACTTGAATGCTTGCCCCTCCGACCGGGGATGCCGCCGCATGCACCCGGCCGTTGTGAGTGACGACGATTTTCTGCACCAGCGCAAGCCCCAGACCGGTGCCGCGCCCCTTGGTCGTGAAGAAGGGACGAAACACGCGCTCGCGTGCAGACGCGGGAATGCCCGGGCCGTTGTCGTCGACCGACACGCGAAGGTTTGTACCCTCGACTCGCCCATCGATCAGAATCTTCGGACCGCCCGATCTGTCCCCGCACGCCTCGATGGCGTTTCTGACGAGGTTGCTGAACGCCTGCCGCAGGAGGACGTCGTCGCCTTCGATGGTTGCAAACTCGCCTCGAATCGACACGTCGCCGCCCTTCGCTCGAACGTCGCCCCGCACCTCGTCGGCCGCGCGCTCGACGACGGCACGCAGATCGATTGGCGACCAGGCCACCTGCGCGGGCTTTGCGAAGTTGAGGAAATTCGTCACCACTTCACCGAGCGCCTCCGTCTCCTGGCGAATGCCGTCAAGATGGGGCCGGAACGCCTGGGGCAGTGCGGCACGGTCCACGAGCCGCGCATATCCGTGAATAGTGGCCAGGCCGTTGCGGAACTCGTGCGCGATGCCCGCCGTCAGCTCGCCGACCTGCGCCAGGCTTTCCTTGAGACGTAACTGCTCCTCCATTTCGATAAAAGGCGTGAGGTCGGTAAACAGGCAAATGACGCCAGATGGCTGACCCTCCTCGTTCGAGAGGGGCGAAACGGTGACGCCGAGATATGCCGCCTGCCGCTCATTGGATTCCATCTCGAGCTTGCGGCGCACGGCAGGCCGACCAGAGGTAAGGCATTCCTCGACGACGCGTGCGAGGGGCGCGCACTGTCTGAGCACGTCGCGATACTGCTGCGATACCGCCGACTCGGAGACGCCGAGCAGCGATCGGCCCGCCGGATTCAGAATCCGTATAAGGCCGTCGCTGCCGACCACCATCAGTCCTGATGCCAGGCTGTCGACGATTTCGCCACTCAGCCGCTCGGAGGCTTCTGCGCGCGCGGTCATCTCGCGTTCCTGCGCCTTCAGCTTGGCCACCGCCTCCTGAAGCGCGGCCGTGACGAATGCCGTCTCCGATCGATTTTCGCGAAGGTAGCGTTTCGAATCGCGTGCCGCTGCCGAGAAGCGCAGGACGGCGAAGATGAGGACGCCCATCAATCCCGCAACCACTGCGGTGAGCCCGATGAACGTGTAGGCAGAGGGATTCACGTCGTATCGTATCGTCAATAGAACGAGGCGTACCACGTCACGATTTGATCGCCCATGACGCTCGCCACCAACGCACCAACGGCGAGAAACGTGCCGAACGGCAGCGCGTATTTCATGTCGCCTCGCTTCGATGCGATGAGGCCCAATCCGATCACCGAGCCGAGGAACGAACCGAGCACCAGCGTCAGGAGCATCAACTGCCAGCCGAGGAACGCTCCAATCATCGCCAGCATCTTCACATCTCCAAATCCCATGCCTTCTTCGCCGCGAATGCGAAAGTAGGCCTCCCCCATCAGCCAGAGCGATCCACCGCCGGCAATCAGGCCAATCAGCGAGTCGCGCCATCCCGGCGGCATGAAGAAGCTGAGGAGCATGCCGAGCGCGATGCCAGGCAGCGTGATCACATCGGGCAGGATCCGGTGCTCGAGGTCGATGACGAACAGCACGATCATCGCGCACGCAAACAGCAGCCGCTGATACAGCACGGGCGATTCGAAGAGCAGAAACGCGGCCAGGAAGACAGCGCCGGTCGTCAACTCGATGATCGGATATTGCAGCGAAATCGGTGCCCCGCACGCGCGGCATCGTCCTCTCAGCATGAGATAGCTAATTACGGGAATGTTGTCGTACGGCTTCACGGGTGCGCGGCACGTTGGACAATGCGATGCCGGAAATGCGAGCGACTCGCGCAAGGGCAGCCGGTGAATGCAGACGTTCAGAAAACTGCCGACGGCGACGCCGAAAATGGTGACCAGTATGGCGGCCGCGATGGTCATTTGATTAGACCCGGGGCCCCAACTCCCGGGTCGGCGCCTCCGCTTCGCGGGGCCCCATTCGCCCCACTCGCTTCGGCGCTTGGTTTCGTGGGCACTCCAGCGGGATTCTGCGACAGCTCGGGTGCTGCCGCGGGCTCGGTCGGCAGCGGCGACAAGGGTGACGATCGCGAAACCAGAATGTCTCCGATCCCGGCATCCAGCACATAGGGCGTCCCCAAGGGATCCATCGGGATGCCGGGTATGACCTTGGCCGTCACGAGCACATCCCATGATGTCGGACGTGTGCCTGTCCGGCGCGCGAACTCGTCTACGATGCGTCGAAGCTGATCGATGTGATCGAGCGCATCAAGCTGCTTGAGTCGAGTGCGGGACGTCTCGCGCAGAAAGACATCGGTTGATTGACCAATCTGCTGCCACAAAAACCGTGACGACTCACGATCGCCGCCACGCGTCAGCATGACGGCCGCGAATGTCTTGAGCCACCAGGGGGCTCCAGGTAAGTCGGCGCCGCGATTGAACCACTCCGCGGCGCTCTTGTAGTCGTGAAGGCTCCAGTAGTGAACGAACCCGATGTCGTAGTAGTAGTCCCATTTCTCCGGTGTTGCCGCGACACCCTTCTTCAGGAGCACGATCGCCAGGTCGGGGCGGCCCGCCCCCCCGGGATATGGCTCGGCGAGAAAAATCGCGCCGAAGCGGTATGCCATGACGAATTGAGGATCCAGCGAGACGGTGAGGTCGAGCAGCGGATACAGGAGCTCGAATCGCTTCTCACCCCGCGGCTTCAGGCGGTCGCCGCCATAATGCTGGAGCGCGCGAATCCAGTACACGTCGGCCACGAGCGCGTCATACGACAACGCCGCCCGCTTCACGATCTCGCCGGACCTGACGTACAGGAGCCGCTGATCGGTCTCCGCAAGCGCAAACGTCCGATCTCGAAACACCTGCAGAGCGACGACAAGGCCGAGCATGATGGCCAGTGCGCACACGAACGCGGCAGTCTGGTTCCGATCCGTCATTTGAAGTCCCTCCGCATGAATATGAACGTCGCAGCGGATACCAGCACCGCGATGTACACCACAGCGTAGGCCGTATTCAGCAGGAGGTAGCCGCCCGGCACGGGCAATGCGTGAACGACTTCATTCTTGATGTCGAGCGTCTCAAAATTCGGCAGCAGGTAGTACAGCACGCGCGCCGTGTAAATCAGCGGGCGGGAATCGGCGACGGCTTCGAAATTCTTGAGGTCCGCGTTGAAGTGCCCGACGACATAGACGCCGAAGGACAGCGCCGCGGCGAGCATCGAGCTCGAGAACGTGGAGAAGAAGAGCGCCACAGCTGTAACGATCATGAGCTGAAGGCAGATCATGCCAACAGCCTTCAGTAATGCCGGATCGAGTGCAGGCGCCCCCCAGTGCGGCAAGACCCACGCACCCTCCCTCCAGGCGATGCTGCCGAGCACGGCGTAATAGGCGAGCGTCATGATGGCGATGTTGACCAGCAGCGTCAGCACTAGCCCGAGGTACTTGCCGACGATGAACTCCTGCCGCCGAATCGGCTTCGCGAGCAGTGCATAGATGCTGCGCTTTTCGACCTCTTTCGAGACCAGGCCGATGCCGATGAAGACCGCCATGAACAACCCGAACCACGACATCGCGGCAAGGCCGAGATCCTTGATGATCTTGATGTCCTGCCCGGCCGTCAGCTGGCTCAGCAGATAAGAAACGGCAATCAGGAACACCGCGAAGAAGACGAGGTTGTAGAGCACCTTGTCGCGGACCGATTCCCTGAACACGCTGACCGAGATCGTGCGAATGACGCGCATGCTAGGATGCCGCCTTTTTCTTCGCGTCGAAGCGCGGCATGACCTGCTCCTCAACCTTCCTGACGAAGAAATCTTCCAGCGTGTCCCGTATCGGGTTCAGTGACACCAGCTGCGCGCCTCCGGCGATCAGATCGCCGAGCAGAAGCTCGGGCGCGGGCTGGAGCGCCAGCTCGAGGGCATATCGCTGCTCCCCGAGCGGCGTCACCCCCTCGATCCTCGGTCGATGGCGGTCGAGCAACGCCCCGCTGACACCGCTGACGATGAGCTCCCAGCCGCGCACCTCAAATGCCTGGAGATCGGCGATGCGTCCGCTGGCGATCAATTTGCCCCCGGCAAGAATGGCGACGCGGCTGCACAGCGCTTCGGCATCCGAAAGCACGTGCGAGCTGAAGAACACCGTGCAGCCGCGATCGCGCAGCTTCAGAATGAGGCTCCGTACCTGGCGCCGCCCGAGCGGATCGAGTCCCGACATGGGCTCGTCGAGAAACACCACTTCGGGATCGTTGATGAGCGCCTGCGCGATGCCGACCCGCTGAATCATCCCCTTGGAAAACTTGCGCAATTGCAGCCGCCGTTCGTCCGCGATGCCGACTTCATCCAGCAGCCTCGCGACCCGTTTGTGCCGCTCGGTGCGGTCGTAGCCGAACAGATCCGCGAAATAGAGGAGCAGCTCCTCGGCTGTGAGGTAATCGTAGAAGTAGGGGCTTTCCGGTAGGTAGCCGATGCGGCGCTTCACACCGATGTCGCCGACCGGGCGCCCCAGAATTTCGGCGCGGCCCGAGGTGGGATAAATCAACTGCATCAGCAGCTTGAGCGTGGTTGTCTTGCCGGCGCCGTTGGGGCCGAGAAAGCCGAATATCTCCCCCTGGGCCACCTCGAGATTCAGGCTGTGGAGCGCGCGGTAAGGCCTCGGCCGCCAGAACCCGATCGAGAAGTCCTTGGAGAGGCTCTCCGTCCGGATCGCGAGCATCTCGCCCAATATTATCGGCTGTCGCCGACTTATTTGAGAGCCGTGCCGTTGGTCGCCACCCGTGTCGTGGCGTTGAAGGTGACGACGGAGGGACTCGAGTCAGAGTCTTCGAACAGTGCCTGGGTTTCGTTGCTGCCGAAGTAGCGCACCCCGGTGGTGCTTGGCGCGGTCGGGGCCGCAAACGCCTCGTAGAACGGCGTCGCGGTGGTCACACTCGAGCAGGTCGACAGGCCCGACATGCCGGTGCCAATGGCTGAATACGTGATGTCGTAGCCGCTCTTGCTAATCGTGCCTGTCGCCGACAGATCGGGGCTGATAAACGGCTGGCCACCGCTGGTTGGTGCAATTCCGAGGTCGTCCAGGCTGTCGCTGTACCCCCGGCCGCCTGCGCAGTTCGTCATCCAGTTCAGGTTCGCGCTGTTGATGACCCGCAACGACCCGATGGCCGAGGCTTCGTTCCCTGCTATCCGCGCTCGAAGGAGGCCGGGCACTGCGATGGCTGCGACGATTCCGATGATGGCCACGACTATCAGCAACTCGATTAGCGTGAACCCTGAATCTCCGCGGCGTCGCATCGCCCGCCTCCTCTCAAGCGTGTTCACTGTTTACTTCAGGGCCGTGCCGTTCGTCGCCGCGCGCGTCGTCGCACTGAACGCGACAACTGCAGGACTGGCGTCGCCGTCTTCGAACACCGTGTTGTTCTCGTTGATGCCGAAGTAGCGCACGCCGGTCGTGCTGGGCGCTGCGGGCGCCGCAAGCGCGTCGTAGAACGGGGTCGCGGTGGTCACCGACGAGCAGGTCGTAAGAGAGGAGACGCCCGTACCGATCGCTGCGTACGTGATGTTGTAGCCGCTCTTGGTGATCGTACCGGTCGCCGCGAGATCGGTGCTGATGAACGGCTGACCGCCGCTGGTCGGCGCGATGCCGAGGTCGTCGAGGCTGTCCGCGTAGCCGCGGCCGCCGGCGCAGTTGGTCATCCAGTTGAGGTTCGCCGAGCTGATGGCGCGCATCGAGCCGATGGCAGACGCCTCGTTACCCGCGATGCGGGCGCGGAGCAGACCGGGCACCGCAATCGCCGCGATGATGCCGATGATCGCCACGACGATCAGCAGCTCAATCAGTGTGAAGCCCTTGTTGTTTCCGGTTCTCATGTCTCTCTCCTTCGTTACGGCGCTCAGCCGTGATTTAACTTTCGACGGCTAAGCGTGCCGTCGGGACGCCTGCACTTGAGCAACCCCCGTACCTGCGACGGCCTCCGGCTCACAAGACCCTGTATTTCTTTGAAAGTAAGATGGTTATTGCGTGCTAGACGCCTGCCGTGGTTCCGGCAATTTGGGAAGAATTGACAAACTTTGTCAATGTCGGCGCGCCAGAAATTGTCACTCGCTGGAGCCGCAAGTCACACTTACACATCTGTTGAGTGGAAGGATTCGTCGAGGAGGTCGTCGGCTGTTGATGAGGAATTCGGCAGGCATTGCAGTGAGGCAGCCTGCCGAATCTTCGTTTCGCAAAACTTACTTGAGCGCCGTGCCGTTGGTCGCCGCGCGGGTCGTCGCACTGAACGCGACCACCGCCGGGCTCGAGTCACCGTCCTCGAATATGGTGTTGTTCTCGTTGATGCCGAAGTAGCGGACGCCCGTCGTATTAGGCGCCAACGGCGCCGCAAACGCCTCGTAGAATGGCGTGGCCGTGGTAACCGTCGAGCAGGTCGTGATGCCCGTAATAGCCGTGCCGACTGCGGCGTAGGTGATGTTGTAGCCGCTCTTCTCGATTGTGCCGGTCGCCGACAGGTCCGCGCTGATGAACGGCTGACCGCCGCTCGTCGGCGGGACGCCGAGGTCGTCGAGGCTGTCGGCATAGCCGCGGCCGCCGGCGCAATTGGTCATCCAGTTCAGGTTCGCCGAGCTGATGGCGCGCATCGAGCCCATGGCCGATGCTTCGTTGCCCGCGATACGGGCACGGAGCAGACCGGGCACCGCGATCGCCGCGATGATGCCGATGATGGCCACAACGATCAGCAACTCGATCAGCGTGAAGCCCTTGTTGTTTCCGGTTCTCATATCTCTCTCCTTACGTGACGGCGCTCAACTGTGATTTACCGATCAACGGCTAAGCGTGCCGTCGGGACAGCTGCAATATGAGCAACGCCCGTACCGATGGCATTCCCAGGTCGCGGGCAATCCCCTATATCATTGATAGATAGATAGTTGTTGCCTGGCGAAGACCTATCAGTATATCAGCAACATATGCAAAAATTGACAGTGTTTCTCATCGAAAAAGCGGCAGAAACCGTCAATCGATTTCGATGACCCAGGCTCGGGAAGCCGCATCGGACGCCTCATAGAGCACGGTGTAGGGACCACGCGCGCGGCTCGGCAACTCGCGCGGCACGAGGCAGGCGATGTAGCGTGCGCCACGACCTCGCCACATGTCCCAGCTCTCAGTCAGTGTGTCGAGCGTAATCGTCTTGTGTCCGGTGCGCAGGTGCACCAAGGCCGGATTGGTGGCCGCGATCGTCGCATCGCGATCAAGATGCGAGCGCATCCACGTGAGTGTGGAATCGACTTCGGTAAATCGCGCGATCCAGTCGACGCGCTCCGGATTCGATCGCGCGCGTAAAAGATAGCCGGCGTGGTCGTAGAGATTGAGGCCGACGAGGGTGAGTAGGACAATCCGCGCCACAGGCAGCGTCACTCGCACGCCTTGAACGAAATAGAAGTACAGGAAGGGCCCAAGCGGCAGAACGAATCGAAACGTGTAGAACGGCCACACCAATGTCAAGGCGAGCGAAATCAGCACGACGTACTCGGCCACGGTCGCTTTCCGGCGTGCCGTTCGAACAAATCCCCAGACAACGACCGCCGACAGCGTGAACGACAGAAACACATTCGCGGGCGTGCCCATACCCACGAACGTCCATCCCACATTCGCTCCGAGCGAAAGCACCTCTTCACCGCTCTCCTCCGGCCCTCGTAACATGGACGAGGCGAAGATTCCGCCGATCGAGCGGCCAAAGACGTCGATTGTGTTGCGAGCCACCCGATCGGATATCTCGGCCGTCGTGATTCGGCCGCTCGAGGGCGATCCGGCCCACCGCATCCAGAATTGATCGGCATATCCGTACACGATCGAGCCGCGGTGAATGTCCTGCTGAGCTGGAGTTGGACGGTGCGCTCGGGCGTACGCGAGCCACGGCACGAGACACAGCGCGACGACCGCCGCAAACCCTGCCGCACGCTTCCAGAGCCGCTGCCTCATGAGCAAGAGGAGCACGGCGGCGACAACCGCGACGCCGGCCGAGCGAATCAGGACGGCCGCGGCCGCAATCAGGGCGGCACCCACAAGCCAGCGCCACTCATGCGCGCGCGAGTCTGAAACCGCTCGATGGGCGACGACAACCGCCGCAAGCTGTGCCAGCATGAACACGCACTCAGACATCACCGTCGATGTCGCGAGAAAGACGAGCGCCGGTGTCGTCGCCACCGCAGCCGCCGCACATGCGGAAAGATGACGGGGAAGCTGCCGTTGCGTATGGAGGTGGAAATACGTCAGCCACGTCACGCCGGACATGGCGACAATCGATAGGCTCTTCAGCAGCCACACATTCTCGGGAAAGCTCGGACGAATCTGGAACACGAGCGACAGCAAGGCGGGAAAGCCTGGCGGATATCCTGGCAGGATGCCTGCGACAGGCGAATTAATCAGTTGGTACCCCTGCCCTTCTGCAAGCGCCTTCGCCAGCATGACGTACCACGCATCGTCACCCATCATGCCGGCGGCGGCGTCCAGCCTGAGGACGTAAATCGGCAGCACGGCGAGCATGACGATCAGCGCGGGAAGGGACTTCACAGTTTCTGTCGTGATCCCGATACTACTGGGTATGGCCCTGCGCCGTACGCTCGCTGTGCTGGCGCTCGTCACTGCTGCCACGTCGGCGGTGTGGTTCAAGTTCGACTCTCCAGCGACCGGGATTGACGACGCAAATATCTTCCTGGCGTACGCACGAAATATTTCGGCCGGTCAAGGCTTCGTCTTCAATTCAGGCGGCGAACGCGTCGAGGGATTTACGTCGTTTCTCTGGGTCATCGTCTCTAGCCTTGTGGTAGCGCTCTCGGATCAACCTGAGCGCGTGCTTCTCCTTTTCAACATCGTGCTTGTTGTGGTAACCATCTCCTTTTGCCTCCGATCGTCGGTTCTCTCGACCCAGAAGGACACATTGTCGTATTGGGCAATGGCGTTTGTGATCCTGCTGCTTTCCGACTTCTTCTTCGTCGCATGGAGCACCGTCACGCTGATGGAAACGGCATTGTGGGGCGTCCTGCTGACACTGGCTGCGCTGATGGCGATCGAGTCTGGTGAGAAACCACCGCGCACCTCGGTGTTTGCAGTAGTGATTGCCGTGATGACTCTCACGAGGCCCGAAGCGCTGGTATGGGCGCCTGCAATCATTGCGCTGCTTTATGTCAGGCGCGCCAGCATCGCCGGACATATCCCAGCGCTGAAACACGCCACGCCGGCGCTCGTCGCGTATGCCACAACGGCTGCGTCCCTGACGGCGTTCCGGCTGGCGTACTTCGGCTATCCGCTTCCCAATACCTACTATGCGAAGGTCGCGCCGTCACTCGTTTACAGACTTGAGGAAGGAGCGAAATACCTGCGTTCGTACGTGACGTCAGGCGCAATCCCGTTTCTCTGTGTCGTCGCGATCGTCATCTCGACTGTTATCTGTGCGAAGGCGCGCTTCCGCGATACGAAAACGCTTGCCCTGAACGTGATCGCGATCGTGGCGCTGATTGTCCCGGTTCTTTCCGGCGGCGACCACTTCGACGGATTTCGCTTTTATCAGCCCGTGTACCCGATTCTTTTGCTGAACCTGCTGAACTGTGCGCGTGTGGTCGTTCCTGGTGTCTCGCCGGGTCTGAAGAGCAAGACCCGGCCTACGTACGTAGCGCGGGTCCTGCCCTTCGGACCCGCCACGCCGACGAACACAGCGCAACTCGTGGTCGCAGCCGTGCTGCTCGGACTCTTTATCTCGCTCAGGACGGTCGAGTGGGTGTATGTCGACTATCGTGCCGTGCTGGGGTACGAGTTCGACATTGCCGCGAACGGCCGTCATCGCGGCAAGCAAGCGAACGTGCTGTTCGAGGCGTTACAGTCGCGTCCGAGCATCGGTACTATCACAGTGGGCGGCCTGAAGTACGCCTACGAAGGCGACGTCGTCGACTTGATGGGCTTGAACAACACGCGCATCGCGCACAACGGGGGCAGCCGCGTGGGCCTTCGCTCGCATGCCGCATTCGAAAAACGAACCTTTTACGAACTTCGTCCGACGATGGTCGTCCCGCTGGTGCAGTTCAGCGAGGGTGTCTCCTCGATGGACGCGAAGAACTCGATGTCGAGCGCAATGACCGCCATCATCCTGAAAGGCCTCCTCGACGATCCGGAGTTCCGCCGGAAGTATCAGGTTGCAGAGGTGAAAAAGGCGACACCCGGTGGCGTGGTGGCGGTCGCCGCGTGGTACGACCGCATATTTCTGGCGGAACTGTCTCGATCAGGTGATTTTGAGATCCTCGCGAAGCCGTAGTCCCTCGGCTGCTTTCTCATAGGAAAAGCCGCAATCGCACGTCAGCATGTCCGAAAGCCGCTCACCACAGGCGCACACAAACCCGATCGGCCGGGCCGGCACGCCCGCCACCAGAACATGAGCGGCAACGCCTCTGGTCACGACAGCGCCCGCGGCGACCATCGCATAGTCTCCGATCTCGTTGCCGCAGATGATGGTGGCATTGGCACCGATGGTCGCGCCGCGCCCCACTCGGGTCTGGGCAAACGCGGCGGGCGGCCGCTTGAAGCGGCCCGAACGCGGGCGCAGGTCGTTGGTGAACACGCAGTGCGGACCCAGGAACGCGTCGTTCTCGATGGTCACCTGGTTGTACAACGCCACGCCGTTCTTGATGGTGACGTCGTCGCCGATGACGACCTCCCCTTCGACAAACACGCCTTCGCCAAGATTGCACCGGGCGCCAATCCGCGCTCCTTTCATGACGTGAGCGTACGCCCAGATGCGCGTGTCGCACCCGATGAACTCGCTCTCGACGAGCGCAAGCGGATGAAATCGAGAATCAGGCACGCGATCAATCCCTCAGCCGGAACGCCAGCAGCACGATCGGTCTCAGCATCGACCACCATCCGGTGATCGGCTTCATCTTCGTGTATCCGATGGCTTTCGGCGGATAAATTTTCGTCACGGGCACTTCGCACGTGCGGTAACCCAGCCTGATCGCCTTCCAATACAGATACGGTTCCAGCTCGTACTCGTCGAGCCACGACTGATCGAGACGGATGCGCGCATCGTCGAGCAGCTTCGCCCGGAACGCGCGGAATCCGTTGGTCGATTCACTTACCCACTTGCCCGACGCGACTGAAAAGAGTATCGGGTGCAGACGTGTCGCGATTTGCCGGTACACCGGCATCCCGCCGCTTCTGCCCCCTTTCGCGAAACGCGATCCCTGGACGAAGTCGGCGCCCTCGACGATCGGATCCAGCAGCCTTGGAATCTCTTCGGGAAAATCCTTGTTGTTGCCGGCGCACACGACGATGACGTCGAATCCACCTTGGCGCGCCCACATGAATCCGGCGCGAAGCGCCGCGCCGACCCCGACCGTGCGACCCATCAGCAACACGGTTGCGCCAAGCTCGCGCGCAACCTGCGGCGACCGATCGGCCGATCCGTCATCCACAACCAGTACTTCGTCGACGATGTCACGCGGGGCACGGCGAACCACCTCGCCGATCTTCTTCTCTTCGTCCCAGACCGGCACGACCAGCACGACCTTGAGACCTCTGTACACGCTCAGTTCCTCGACCCGAGCGCGGCGCGCAGGACATCCACGACACGCTCCTGCTGAGCAACCGTTATCTGAGGAAACAGAGGCAGCGAGAGGATCTCGGCTGACGCCTTCTCGGCGACGGGGAAGTCGCCCCGTTTGTGCCCCAAACCGAGAAACGCTTCCTGAAGGTGCATCGGAACCGGATAGTGAACCGCGGCGCCAATGCCGGCATCGTGAAGCGCGCGCAGCACTTCATCGCGCCTCGGCACGCGGACGACGTACAAGTGAAAAATGTGCTCGTTTCCAGCCAGCGTGGCGGGTCTCACGGCGCAAGCGACGTCCTTCAGCCATTCATCATATCGGGCTGCCGCAATGCGCCGCGATTCATTCCAGCGGTCGAGATGACGAAGCTTGGCGCGAAGCACGACTGCCTGCAGTGTGTCGAGTCGCGAGTTGAAACCCAACTGGCGATGGTAGTACTTGACCTCGCTGCCGTAGTTTCCCAGCGCGCGCAGCTTTTTTGCGAGGTCGTCAGACGCCGTCAGCACGGCCCCAGCATCGCCGTACGCACCGAGATTCTTGCCAGGATAGAAGCTTGTACCGGCGGCAGCAGCCAGCGTCGCGACGCCTGAGCCATTCCGCCGGGCGCCTTGCGACTGCGCGGCATCTTCGATCAGGAGAATGCCTGCGTCCTCCGCGATTTTCTGCAACTGCTCCATCGGCGCCATCTGACCGTAGAGATGCACAGGGACGATCGCACGTGTGCGTGGTGTGATTTGTTCGGCGATCTGGTCGACGTCGATGAGGTGGTACTGCGGATCGCAGTCGACGAATACCGGGGTTGCGCCGGCACGCGTCACCGCAAATGCCGTCGCAATGAAGCTGTTGACCGGAACAATCACCTCGTCGCCGGGTCCGATCCCGAGCGCTCGGAGCGCGACTTCGAGCGCATCGGTGCCATTGGCAACGCCGACGCAGTGCGTCGTTCCCGAGAAGGCCGCAAACTCCTGTTCGAACAGCCTGACCTCAGGTCCCAGAATGAACGACGTGTTCTCGATGACTTGGGAGAAGCCGTGGCTGATGTCGTCCGCAACTTCTCGATGCTGAGCCGCGAGGTCGACCAGCGGAACGTGCGCAGCGCTCATATTTTTTCTTCTCGGCCCGAGTGGCGAACCGACCGCTCGATGGCTTCGAGCGCACGCACGACCGCCAGGCCCTCGCGCACCCCGGTGCAAGGCTCGGCGCCCGTCGCGATGCACTTGAGAAAATGCTCGCACTCGTTGCGGAGCGGTTCTCCGCTGGACACGCGCGGAATGGTGATGTCGCCATCGCGGATGCTCGCGCGAAACGAGGCAAGGGAGTCGACAAACGCCGGAGAGATGCGATCGTGTGAAACGCACCGATCGTACAGGCGCACGGGCTCGGAAAGGTTCATGTCGTCGAACGTGAGCATCCGTTTCTCTCCGGCAACGGTGATATCCCGGGCTTTCCGCGGGTTCAGCCAGGACACGTGAAGGTTGACCAGAATGTCGTAGGGATAACGGATTGTGGCAAAGACGGCATCTTCAACCCCAGCATTTATCCAGGTGCCGCCGACAGCGGACGCGGCAACGGGATTCATACCAAGCCAGTAGTTGGCGATGGAGATGTCATGTGAGGCGAGATCCCAGGCGGCGTTGACATCCATTCTGATCGGGCCGAGATTCGTGCGCAGCATGGAAATGTAGTAGATGCGCCCGAGCTCGCCCGTTTCGACATACTGCCTGACCCGCTGCACGGCCGTATTGTAGAGAAACACGTGTCCGACCATGAGCACCCGGCGAGCGCTCGCGGCAAGATCGCCCAACTCTTCCGCGTGGGCAGCGTTGTTGGTAATCGGCTTTTCGACAAGAACGTGTTTTCCGGCCTCGAGCGCCGCTTTCACCAGCGGGTAGTGAGTGCTTGTTGGTGTGGCAATGATCGTCGCATCAACCCGTGAATCCAACCAGACATCGCGAACGTCCTGACTGACGGCAACGTGTGGAAACCGGCTCTGCACCTGCGCCAGGCGCGAGGCCTCGCGATCGACAACGGCTACCACATGGCTCGCGGGCGGGTTTTCAAAGTTCCGGATAAAGTTCGGCCCCCAATGGCCGGCGCCGATCACTGCGACACCAACGCTCATTTCCCCCCCGACGCGACACTGAACAATCCCCAGCGGCCTGGCGCGCCGCTGACGCGCTGGAAGTGCTCGGGCCTCTCTTCCATCCAATCCAACTCGACTGAGCGAGGCGAAAAACTCATCACATGAGTGACACGTTCGTCCGAAAGGCGCTTCAGCCACACACCGGCGTCGGCAGCGGCCGTGATCTCATGCGGCAGTCCGAGCTGATGAATCCGACCGTCGGCTGTCGCCGGTACGTGCGTGAGCTCGTTCTGCAACCTTCGTCCAAGGAAGTAGTACAGAAACCAGTTGTCTGCGTTTTGCTGAGGGCCTGCCGTGACGGCAATTTTCTGCGGAGTAGGCAGCGTATCGACCGATGCCGCGGCTGTCACCCAGTACCGCGGGACGAAGTGCAGGACTGTGCTCTCGCGTGCCATCTCATACCGGTACCGCTCACGCCATATATTCGCGGCCTGGAGTGACCCGACGCCGATGAGGACGGCCAGGGCGAGCTGGGCCGGTGCCGGAAGACGTCGAAACCGGGCGGTCAAGGCCATCGCAGCCATTAACGTCGCGATGGCGAACGCCGTGATGGCGGCGCGCGCGTCGAGCGGAGCCCAGACGATCATGGCCATCAGCAGCGCATGAAACACGATCGCGGCGCTCAGAAAGCCGTGGTACACACGAGCCGCGCGCGGTGCGTACTGGCACCACACAGCGCTCAGCGGCGCTCCGAGGCATACCAGGGGCATGAGAAACCTCGAAGCGCTCACCGACCAGCCGAGGCGGACCGTCCGAAATGCCGGGGAATAGAAGCCGGCGAGCATGACGAGCACGAGGACCGAAAGTACCAGCGCCGTCGGTCTGGACGATTTCGCAATTACGGCAATTCCGAGGGGCAACAGAATCAGGGGAATCGCGGCAAGAGCTCCGAGATTTTCGTTGCGCTCCGGAGGGAGGCGAAAAATCTGTTCGAGCACGAACATCTCGCTTTGGCGAGTGCTCTTCAGATTGGGCCGCTGGTCATACCAGGAAATCACCTCGTTGGGCTCGCCCAGAGTCACTCCTGCGACGTTGATCGGCATCGGGGACAAGGGATATCCACTCTCTCGCACGTTGTTCGCAATCCAGGGCAGGGTCATCATCGCGATCGCGGCGGTGCCGACGAGAAACTCTCCGGCGTACCGCCGCATGCCATCGCGAGACAACGCGGCCCGCAATGTGAGGGCGGCGAACATCACTCCCAGAAGCGGCAGTGCCGTCACTTTTACGCCACCGGCCACTCCCAGTCCGGCAAAGGCGAACGCCAGCCACACAGGGCGATCCTCGACTCTGCTCGGGGCAGGCCCCTCGACTTTGCTCGTGGCAGGCCTCCGCATAAAGCGAATCGCGAAGGCCATGCCTGAAACGAACGCCAGATTCAGCGCCAGCTCGACGTAGCCGCTCCCGAGCACCAGCTGGAACGTCGGAAGCATCAGCACGAATCCCGCCTGTGCCGATGCGATTGGTTCGCGCACCCCGAGCTCGCGCGCGAGGGCGACCATCGCCAGTCCCAGCGCAAGCCACTCGACGGCATCGACGAGCGGCGCGAGCGTATCGGCGCCGAACGGCAGCATGGCCCACGCCCACAAGATCTCTCCGCCGCCGAAGTAATTCCGATACGCCGACCAGCCGCCGGGCGTTCGCAGTGGAAGCTCACCGGCGTTCTGCACCCACAGCGCGGACTTCACGGCGTGGTACGTCAACGTGTCCCACGACAGTGGCGGCACCACCAGCGTACGAATCATCAGCAGTGCGCCGAAGAGGCTGAAGCAGCCGACCATCCAGAGCCGCGGCGCGGGGATCCGCCGCTGCATCAGCCACCGCACGACGCGTCGATCGCGCGCGAGACTCTCACGAGACTCGGCCACCAGCCGCGATCGCGACAGGACCAGCATCAAGAGCGCCGCACCGCCAAGTGCGGCCGGCAGCGTAAACGCCCGCAACGCTGCGAGCAGATGGAAGGCGGCGTTCGCGGTCCACAATCCGATGACGACCGTGCCAATCCAGCGCAGCAACGTCGGCCTGCGCGGAATAAGCGCAGAACTGATCGCGTATGAAGCCAGGCACGAGGCGAGCACGAGCGCGGCGGCCGCGAGCGCCTGAAGCGCAAACGCAACGAGGCTACTCATCTGAGCGGCGGTCATCCCCTATATCTATCGGCTTGGAGGGACGATTCATGGCGGGGCGCCACAGGGCCGCGGCAGCAGCCGTCAGGACGGTACCCCACGTGACCAGCAAACCCCACGGCAACCATGGGGGGATCGCACGCGCGTCGCGCTGGGCGGCTCTGGCGCGGAGGAGATGCAGCGAAAAAAAATCGGCGCCCGTCCCCACTCGACGGCTGGCGGGCCAGTTTCCCGAGGTCAGAGTCCGGACAAACGGCAGATATTCAAGGCGGTATCGATTCCATGCGCGGCCGGGGGATGGATCGATGCGCTCGTAGTAGCCAAGCCGCTGAAACTCGGCGCCCATCGCCTGGTCCTGCAGAAACGACACCGATACCGACAGCAGCGCAATCGCCGCGCCGATCGCCGTGCACCAGACGATCATGGCTCGACGCCATGCGGGGCCGGGCGCTGCCGCAGGCAGAAGCAACAGCGGGACGACCGGCACGAGGTGCCGTGGACCGTGCGCATAGCCGCCTTCCGGAAAAAGATAGGCACCGTAAAAGACCAGCCCGCAGATGGCGGTTGTGATCACACCTATCAATAGAGGACGCGGGCACCTATGAAGCCGCGTAAGACTCAACACGAGCACCGGTGCCCACAGCAGAATCGACTTCCCTGGCGACAACAGCAACACGATCAAACCGCGCGGCAGGTCGGACACCAGAAATGGCCGAGCCGGAAGCACCGGAACTGTCTCGGCCCAGTCGTAACCGAATTCGAACATGTTGCCGAACCGGAAGCTGTTCCACGCCAGGTGAATCGCCAGGGCGCACCCCACTCCCACCGCGAGCATTGTGGCGGCGCGAAGACGCGCCCTGAGCGACAGCGAAGGGACGAACAAAACCGCCGCCAGAAAGCCCGGGACAAACACGACGCTGGTGACCTTGATCAATCCAGCAAGAGTCAGCAACGACGAAGCCGCTGCAACCCTTCGCTCGAGCAGGAATACGGCCGCCCAGATGAACATCGCAGCCTGCCAGCCCTCGGAATAAAAAGAGGTCCCGTATGGCCACAGCACCGAAGCGCCTCCGAGCATCAGCGACAGCAGAAGGGCGCTCGGCTGCGACGCGCCCACAGCCAAAGCCGCACGATGAAATCCGGCGACGGCCAGCGCGGCTCCCGTCGAGGTCGCCAGCATCGTGAGCCCGCTGACCACAAACGTCCAGGCAACCGTCTTGCGCGGGATGCCCGCCAGCCAGGCAACCGCACGTGCGGCCAGATGATGGGGAACGCTCAGGATGGCGATGAGCGGCCCGTACGGTGCGTACGGTTTCTGATCGAGGCCAACTCGCCCGAAGAATCGACCTGATGGAAGCGTCTGCGGCACCGACAGGTCGCCGGCATCGACCAGATGCTCGACCTGGTAGTACACCTCGAACTCATCGGGCACACGGAAGGCGTTGCCGGAGGATGTCAGCGCATAGAGAGCCTGAAAGAAAAGAAAGAGCCAAACCGTGACGCGGGCGATCGTCATGACGGTCGCGTCACTTCAGGTTGTATTTCTTTGCGTAGTACCTGAACGAGCGGAAGCTCATGCCGAGCAGCTCGGCTGCTTTGACCTGCACGCCGCCTGCGCGCGCCAGCGCCTGCGTGATGTACTCTTTCTCCAGCCCTTCGACGTGCTCCTCGAGGTTGAAGCCGGCTTCGGGGAGCAGCCCCGCCGCTGCCGGGCCTTTCGGCACGCGCTTGACGATGTGCTCGGGCAGGCTTTCAGGCAGAATCGTCTGACTCTTCTCGAGCGCGACTGCACGTTCGATGACGTTTTCGAGCTCACGGATGTTGCCCGGCCAATCGTGCGCTTCGAGCAGGTCCATCGACTCCTGCGACAGCGCGTGGACATCCTTGTTCATCTGATCGCGGTATTTCGCGAGGAAATATTCGGCCAGCAGCGGGATATCCTCGCCGCGCTCGCGCAACGCCGGCAGGTGAATGGGAATCACATTGATGCGATAGAACAGGTCCTCGCGAAACTTGCCTTCGGCAACCGCCTTTGGCAGATCCTGGTTGGTGGCCGCGATGACGCGGATCGAGGCTTCCATTTCCTCGACGCCGCCGAGCCGGCGGAACTTGCGCTCCTGCAGCACGCGAAGCAGCTTCACCTGCATCATCGGATTCATCTCGCCGATTTCATCCAGGAACAGCGTGCCCTTCTCTGCTGCTTCGACGAGCCCCTTCTTGTTCACACTCGCACCGGTAAAGGAGCCCTTCATGTGCCCGAACAGCTCCGATTCGAGCAGCGTTTCTGGCACGGCGCCGCAGTTGAGCGCGACGAACGGCCGATCGCGCCGAAGCGAGTAGAAATGGATGGCCCGCGCAACCCACTCCTTGCCGGTGCCGGATTCGCCGGTCACGAGCACCGTGCTGTCGGTGCGCGCGATCTGTTCGATCAGCTTGAAGATGGCGAGCATCTTCTCGCTGCGCCCGACAATGTTCGCGAACTGGTGGCTCGAGCCGAGCGCCCGCTTCAGCAGCACGTTCTCCTGCCGGAGTTGCCGCTGTTCGAGCGCATTGCGGACTTTGATCTTGAGCTCGTCGACGTCGAACGGCTTGCTGAGATAGTCGTGGGCGCCGATCCTCATCGCCTCGATCGCAGTATCTGCAGCCGCGAACGCCGTAATCATGATGCCGACAATGTCCGGGTCGATGCGCTTGGCCGCCCGCAACACATCGACACCGCTCATGTCAGGCATCTTGATGTCGGAGATCAGCAGATCGAAACGTCCGCGCTCGAGGTGGTCGATCGCATTCCGGCCATTCTCGGCCAGCGTCACGTCGTACCCCTCCCGCCGCAGCACAATCGAAAGCAGCTCGCGCATCGATCGCTCGTCGTCGACCACGAGCAGGCGCGCGCGCGTTCCCGGCTCCGGGTTCCTGATTCCAGATTCCGGATTCCCGGTTCGCGGTTCGCCGTTGTCGAGTTCCCTTTTCAGAGACACGTTAACTGTTTCGCACCTCACGCACCTATCGCACCCACCGCACCTAACGCACCCATCGCACCCACCGCACCTCACGCACCTATCGCACCCACCGCACCTCACGCACCTATCGCACCCAACGCACCTAGCGCACCTAGCGCACCCACCGCACCTAGCGCACCTAGCGCACCCACCGCACCTAGCGCACCTATCGCACCTAGGCTGTCGCTGCCACAGCCTTGACGGGTAGCCTCACACTCACCGTCGTTCCTCGCCCTGGCGTCGAGCTCACCTGAATCTCGCCGTTGTAGTCGCTGACGATGCGGTGGACAATCGCAAGCCCGAGGCCGGTGCCCTTCGCGAACGTGCTGCGGAAGGGCTGAAAAATCGCGTCGAGCTCGTCGGCGGGAATGCCGACGCCCTCGTCAGCTACGTCGAGCACCACCGACTCGTAGCCGACCCCGCCGGCCGATTCGAGCCGCGCGCCGAGCGTCAGCGTCCCACCGTTGCGCATCGCGCGCAGCCCGTTGGTCGCGAGATTCCACACAATCTGCCGAATCTGGTTTTCGTCGGCCTCGAACGCCACTTCGTGCATTGGCACGCGAACGTCGATGATGTGCCCGTCCTGCACTTCCGAGCTGTTCCGCAGCAGCAGCGCCGCATCGTTCAACACACGACGCACGTCGAGACGCGCAATCGAAAACCGCTGCGGACGGGCGTACGCCAGGAACGAGCGGATGGTGTCGTTGAGGCGCTCCGATTCGCGCAGGACGATGTCCATCAACTGCGCTTGCTCGTCGGTCAGCGGCAGCTCCTGCCGGAGGATCTGAATCGATCCCGACATCGATGCAAGCGGGTTCCGAATCTCGTGCGCAATGCCCGCCGCCATCTCGCCGACGGCCGCCAGCCGCTGGCGCAGCCGGGCGTCACGCTCGAGCTTCTTGATGTCGGTGACATCCTGAAATGCGAACAGCAGGCCGGCGTTTCCGGCTGGGGCGCGAAGTTGCGTGGCCGTATAACCCAGCTCGATCTGTCGCCCATCGCCTGTCCGAAACGGACTTTCGACACGACGGCCGCGTCCCGGACCGGCGAGGTTGATCAGCTCGGCGGCCACCGCTGGAGGCAGATCGAGCACCTCTTCGATGCGCCGCCCCACGACCGAGAGCGCCGGAAAGCCGGTGATATCCTCGGCCGCGCGATTGAACGTGAGAATTCGCCCCTGCCGATCGGTGGTGGCGAGACCACTCGCCAGACTGTCGATGACATGCTGGTTGAACGCCTGCAGGTCGGCAATCTCGCTGGATGCGCGCTCGAGACGGGCGCCCGCCCGCTGCAGACGATCGGCGAGCGAGCCGCTGAGAAACGCGATCGAGAAGAACAGGAAGACGTTGAGCCCCGTGGTGTACGCCACGATGCGCGGGGGCGGCAGCAGCGTGCTGCCGGAAGCGAGAAACGGGATGCCCACCAGGCTGGCCAGGCCGAAGTCCTGCACCAGCACGATGCCCATGTAGAGCAGCGCGCTCAACGTGGCAATCATCATCCCGCCGCGGCGGAACTGCACGCTGCTGGCAGCCGCGATGGGCAGCACATACAGCGCGGCGAAGTAGCTGGTGATGCCGCCGGTCACGGCGATGAAGCCGGTGACGGCCAGCGCGTCGCATGCGAGCTGGACGTCCACGATCCCCGTGAAGCGCTCGGTCCATTTCAGGGTGAGCGCCCACAGGATGTTCAGACCGTAGGTGGCGCCAATCAGCAGGAACAGCGGCTCGCCGGGAAACGTTCCCGGCGCGGTCATCTGCACGAAGACCGCCGAGCCGAGAAGCAGCGTGCTGATGCCGGTGCGAATCGCGATCAGCCAGAACAGTTTGCGACGAAGGTCGCGCTCCGCCACCGCTGCTCCCTAACTCGCGAGCTGGCTGATCAGGTCGAAGATCGGCAGATACATCGCAATGACGATGCCGCCGACGATGCCGCCGAGAAAAGCAATCATGATCGGCTCGAGCAGCGTCAGCAGTCCGGCCACCGCTGTGTCGACTTCTTCCTCATAGAAGTCGGCAATCTTCGACAACATCGTGTCGAGCGCGCCGGTCGTTTCACCGACGGCAATCATCTGCGTCACCATCGGAGGAAACACGCCGGTTTCCTTCAACGGCGCCGAAATCGTCTCGCCGCGCTCGATGCTCTTGCGTGTCTTCAGAATGGCTTCTTCGACGACAGAATTGCCGGACGTGCGAGCCGTGATGTCGAGCCCGTCGAGAATCGGCACACCGGAACTGAGCAGCGTCGACAGCGTCCGGCAGAACCGGGCCACCGCGATTTTCCGCATCAGAAGGCCGAGCACCGGCAGCTTCAGCGTGATGCCGTCGATGTTGTACTTGCCGCTCGTGGTGCTGTAGTAGGACCTGAACGCCCACGCGATGGCAATCAGGCCGACGATGATGAACGGCATGAAGTTCACGAGAAAGTCACTGGCGGCAATAACGATGCGCGTCGGCAGCGGCAGCACGGCGCCCAGGCCCGCGAAGAGTGCCGCGAATGTCGGAATGACCTTCCAGAGGATGACGCTGACGACGAGCACGGCGATCACGATGACGGCGATCGGATAAATCATCGCCGACTTGACCTGCCCCTTCAGCTTGACCGCCTTTTCGATATACGTGGCGAGCCGTTTGAGAATGGTGTCGAGAATACCGCCGGCTTCACCGGCGGCAATCATGTTGGTAAACAGGGGATCGAAGGTCTTCGGGTGCTTCTTCATCGCGTCGGCGAGCGAAGCGCCGCTCTCCACATCGGATCGGGTCGCGAGAATCGTCTCGGCGAAGTTCTTGTCTTCTTCCTGGTTGCCGAGAATCTCGAGGCACTGCACCAGCGGCAGACCGGCATCGATCATGACCGAGAACTGCCGCGTGAAAACCGCGACGTTCTTGGAGTTCGCCTTCTTGCCGAGTTTGCCCTTTTTCGCGGCCGCCGACCCTTTCTCTTTCGTCGCCGCGATGCGGGTCACCAGCACCTGTTCCCGCTTCAGCGCCGTGACAACGGCGTCGGCCGTGTCGGCCACACGCTCCCCGCTGACGGTCTCGCCCCCGCGCGTGCGTCCCGAATATGCAAATGTAGGCATGACTTGGATTCCTCAGGGTCCCCGCGTTAACGCTTCACCATCGGCCGCGGCGGCATGCCGGGGCGCGCGCCCAGCCCTGCGCCCTGCACGACACCCGCCCCGCGGGCGATCATCTGCTCGAGTTCGTCTTTCAGCGATGACGCCCCAATCGCCGTCTCCAGTGTGATCTGCCTGGTCATGAACAACGTCGCCAGAGACTGGTTGAACGTCTGGGTGCCGAGCTTCTCCTGACCAGCCTGCATCGACGAGTAAATCTGGTGGATCTTGTCCTCGCGGATCAGGTTGCGAATGGCCGGCGTCGGCACCAGGATTTCCTGCGCTACCACACGGCCGCCACCGGTCTTCGACAGCAGCGCCTGACACACGATGCCTTCGAGTACCAGCGACAGCTGGGTGCGGATCTGCGACTGCTGGTGCGCCGGAAACATGTCGATGATGCGGTTGATCGTTTGCGCCGCCGAGTTGGTGTGCAGCGTGCCGAACGTCAGGTGGCCCGTCTCGGCGATACGAAGCGCCGCTTCCGTGGTTTCCAGATCCCGCAACTCGCCGATGAGAACGATGTCGGGGTCCTCACGCAGAGCGGCGCGCAGCGCTTCGCTGAAGCCCTTCGTATCGCTGTGCACTTCGCGCTGATTCACCAGACAACCCTTGTGCTGGTGGATGTATTCGATCGGATCTTCAATCGTCAGGATGTGCTCGTTGCGCTCGTCGTTGATCTTGTCGAGCATCGCGGCCAGCGTCGTCGACTTGCCGCTCCCTGTCGGACCAGTCACGAGCACGAGGCCGCGAGGGCGCTCGGACAGCGTCGCCAGCACCGCGGGCAGCCCGAGCTCGTTGAAGCCCTTGATCTGCTCGGGGATCAACCGGTAGACCGCGCCCACCGCACCGCGCTGGTTGAAGACGTTCGATCGAAACCGCGCGAGACCACGGATGCCGAACGAGAAATCGAGCTCGAGCGTCTCCTCGAAGCGCTTCTTCTGCGTATCGGTCATGACGCTGTAGGCGAGCTGCTTGGTTTCGGTCGGCGTCAGATCGGGCAGCTCCAGCCGGCGGAGCTTGCCGTGGATACGGATCTGCGGCGGCGTGTTGATCGTCAGGTGAAGGTCCGAGCCGTCCAGGTCGACCGTCGCTTTGAGCAGTTCAGGTAATGTCGGAGGCATCTTGGTTCCTCGCTGTTTTGAGACTCGGCTGTCATGGCAGACGGCAGAGGGCAAATTGCAGAAGGTACGCTCTGCCATCAGCCATCTGCCATTTGCCCTGACAGGTTTCTATTTCACTGTCTCCCGTGCTACTTCTTCTATCGTCGTCAGACCGTCCTTGACTTTACGAAGCCCGCTCATGCGGAGCGTGAGCATGCCTTCCTCAATCGCCTTGCGCCGCAGCTCGAGGCCGGAGGCACCCACGAGAATGAGCTCGCGCAGCTCGTCGGTGACTTCCATCACCTCGTAGAGCCCGACGCGCCCCTTGTAGCCCGTGTGGTTGCATTTCTCGCAGCCATTCCCCTTCTTGGGGACGACCGCCTTCGCGTCCTCAGCCGAAAATCCGGCCTGCGCGAGGGCCTGCGCGGGCATCGGCTGATCGACTTTGCAGCCGGCGCAGATACGGCGGACGAGCCGTTGTGCGCAGATGAGGTTCACCGAGCTGGCGACGAGAAACGGCTCGATGCCCATGTTCATCAACCGGTTGATCGTGCTCGGTGCATCATTGGTGTGCAGCGTCGAGAGCACGAGATGCCCGGTCAGCGACGCCTTGACGGCAATCTCGGCCGTCTCGAAATCGCGGATTTCTCCGACGAGGATGATGTTGGGGTCCTGCCGCAGAAACGACCGCAGCGCCGCGGCGAAATTCAAGCCGATGTTCTCGCGCACCTGCACCTGGTTGATGCCCGGCAGGTTGAACTCGACCGGGTCTTCCGCGGTCATGATGTTGGTCTCGGGCGTGTTGATCTTCGCCAGCGACGAGTAGAGCGTGTTGGTCTTGCCGCTGCCGGTCGGGCCGGTGACGAGCACCATGCCCCACGGCTTTCCAATCGCCACCTCGAATCTGGCCAGCGACTCGGACTCGAAGCCGAGCTTCGTCATGTCGAGCATCAGCTTGTCTTTGTCGAGCAGACGCATGACGATCTTTTCGCCGAACAACGTCGGCAGGCACGAGACGCGGAAATCGATGTCTTTCGAATTGCCGTTGTCTGCGAAGCGGATCTTGATGCGCCCGTCCTGCGGCAGCCGCTTCTCGGCGATGTCGAGCTTCGCCATGATCTTGATGCGGGAGGTGATCGCATCGCGCATCTTCATCGGCGGCGCCATGATGTTGTAGAGAATGCCGTCCACACGGTAGCGGACGCGGAACTCCTTCTCGTACGGCTCGATGTGAATGTCGCTGGCGCCCTTCTGTATCGCGGACATGAGCACGACGTTCACGAGCTTGATGACTGGCGCTTCGCCGCCCTGCTTCTCGAGCGACTCTGCGCTGATTTCTTCGAGGTCTTCGAGGACTTCGACGTCTTCGGCGCCGGCGACCGACATCTCTTCGATCGACTTGGCGGCCATCTCGAGCGCGCTCGAGCCGCCCGCCGTGCCGCTGGCCGCCGCCGCCCGTGCGAGCGCGTAGTACCTGGCGATTGACTCGCTGACGGCAGTCTCTGACGCGACGACGGGCTCGACGTTGTAGCCCGTCATGAACTTGATGTCGTCCATGGCGAACACGTTGGTCGGGTCCGTCATGGCGATGGTGAGAGTCGCCCCTGACCGGCTGAGCGGGATGATTTGGTATTTCTGGGCGGTTTCGGCTGGGATCAGCTTGATGACCGCCGGATCGATCTCGAATTGCGCGAGGTTGATCGACGGCACGCCATACTGTTTGCTGAGCAGCGCGGTGAGCTCTTCGTCTTTGACGAACCCGAGCTTGACCAGATTGAAGCCGAGCTTCCCCCCATTGACCTTCTGGTAGTTCAAGGCCTCCTGAAGCTGGTCCGGTGTGATGCGCTTCTCTTTTAGAAGAAGTTCGCCGATGCGAACTGCCATCTGGGACCCGCGTTTATGACATTAATTGTCAATTAATGACCTAGAATGTTAGTTTTGCGCCAATATTCCACAGTAACTCTTCAGAATCGTCAGACTTGGTCACTTGACCCTCGGCATATGCGTACCGCGTCAGTTTCACCGTAAATCCCCCCGAAAAGGCACGGATCGAATCCCCTAATGTGCTCCATCGAACGCCGCCGCGGAGACCCACAAGACCTTGCGCGAGCCAATATTCCGCTCCCACGGCCGCCCTTCTCTGATCGCCTAACACTCCGGGCGTCGTGGTCAGATCAGCATCGACCGCTAACGAAAACGGCCCATGTACGCCAGTCGGCAGCGAGCGCGGAGCAAACGCCGCCCCGACCCTGAACTGCCGCTTCATCCTCACCGGCTCTACCCCCGCCTCAAATTCCGGCTCCAGAAGGTTCCGGGCCGTCACTCCAAATCGGACATCCCAGGCCGACACCATGGCCCCTGCATCGACATCGACCGTTGTGCGGGTGTCGAATGCCTCAACTCCCCCCACGACCAGCCTCGTCGTTGAGCCGATAACTAACCCAGGTACAATGGTTTGCACGAGCGTGACGCCGATGTTTGAGATCGTGAGAGAGCGAAGCCGCACCTCTCCCGATCCCCTGTTTTCTCGGTCCCCGGGGGGTGAAACTGTAGGTAAACGGGTGTCCTGATGCGTCCGGTAGAAGCTCAGGCCCAGGACCGGCACCGCCGACCCGACAAAGACCGTCGAGCCCTTGGCGACCGACGCCTGAAAATCGAAGGCCGCCCCGGTTGCAACCCCGGCCGGATTCCAGTAAATCGCGCTGGCATCATCGGACACGGCGACGAACGCGCCTCCCATCCCTTCGGCGCGGGTCCCGATGCCGCCAAAGGTCTGCGCGTTCACGGAAAGTGGAAGTGCGAAAGAGAGCAGAACTGCGAAGGCGGAGATAATACGCATCCGCGCAGTGTACGGGGATCGAGTGTGTTAGGTTCTGGGTGCTGTGTTCTAGGTGCTAGGTTCTGGGGCCAGGTTCTGGCCCGGGTTCAAGGTTGTGCGTTCGGAACCCTGAACCCGGAACCGGGAACCGGAACCTAGCACCCAGAACCGAGAACCAAGAACCGCTACCCTACGAGGACGCCAGCCGCGACGACGGTCGTCCACAGGCCTTTTTTGTCGCCGACGGCGGTCTGTGTGACGTTCTGAGTGCGGACGATCTGATTCGAGAGCCGGTACACTTCTTTATTCTCGTCCCAGCTCTTGTCGGGATCGAATTCGAGCCCGAGCGTCGTCGCCAGCATCTCGGCCGCGAGCTCTTCGGCGTAATCGCCAGCGGTGTCTTCGTTCTCTCCGAAGCTGTGGTGCTCGGAAAGGTACCCGTAGAGCTTTGGATCGCGCGGAATCGCGACGCCAACCGTCGCGGCGACGAGACGGTGCGGCTCCCGTGTTGCCGCTTCCGACATCACCACGAAGGTGACCTGTCCCGGCTTGAGGCGCTTGATCCCCTCACTGCGAGACATGATGCGACAGCCCGGGGGGAAGATGCTCGACACACGGACGAGATTACATGCGGCAATGCCTGCAGAGCGCAGCGCCAGCTCGAACGAGGTCAGCTTTTCGCGGTGTTTGCCGGCGCCCTTGGTGAAGAACATCTCCTTCGGGACGAGGTTGAACACGGGGGCGGAATGCTATCACGGAACCGTGCCGCTTTCTCCCACGTCTTGTAACGTGTAGAGCTGCAATTGCCGGCCGACACCGGAACCCATTGACGCCAGCGTCCTCTAATGCCGTGCAGCGCCTGATCGGGATGGTGCGGTCTCCGCGCGCGACGCTGACGAGCGCCATCGCACGTCCCCGTTCGCTGGATCTCGCGATCCTCGTGCTCGTTATCTCGGCGGTGTGCAGTGTCGGGTTTCTGCTGACGCGGGTAGGCCAGCTCGCCGCGCTCGATCAGCAGGTGCGCCAACTGGAGTCGTTGGGAACCGTCGTCACCGACGACATGTACGAACGACTGCGCCGTCTCGTGCCCTACCGGCCCGTGATGAGCGCGGCTATGATCTTAGTCGGCTGGCCGATCTTGTGGTTGATTGCCGCCGGGATCCTCAGCACGGTCGGGGACAGGTTCGCACACCGCCTGCCGCGCCGTAGCGATGAGCCGCAGGAGGCGCGAAGGCGGACCACGTTTGCGCAGGTTCTGACGATCGTCGTGCACGCATCGGCAATTTTCGCTGTGCGCGCGCTCATCGCCGCGCCGGCCAATTACGCGCGCGAGTCGCTTGGCGGCGCGACGAGCCTGAGCATGGTGATGCCGTCGTTCAGCGAGTCGACGTTTCCGGCTCGGCTGCTGGGCGCCATCGATATTTTCGTGTTGTGGTGGGTCGTGCTCGTCGCCCTGGGACTGAGCATTCTGTATCAGACGCGCACGCTGCCGATTGTCCGCTGGCTGTTCGCCGCGTATGCGGCGATGGCCGTGGCGATCGCGCTGACGCAGGCACTGCGAGGAGGCATCTAGTTGTCGCGAAAACGGAAAGTCATCATCGCACTGGTGGCTCTTGTCGCCATCGCCGGAGCCGGCGGGTACGCCTGGTGGACGCGACGGGGGACGGCGCCCAACGTCACCGTCGAGACGATTCGTACGCGCGACCTCGAGGCGGTCGTATCGGCGTCGGGCAAGATTCAGCCGAAGCGGTTCGTCAACATCAGCGCCGACACGTCCGGACGCGTGGTGGATCTCGCCGTCAACGAAGGCGATCGTGTGACGCTCGGTCAGTTTCTGATGCAAATCGATCCGCGCACGCTGCGCTCACGCGTTGAAAGCGGCCAGGCGGCGCTTCGCGGTGCCGAATCTGCGCTCGATCAGGCGCGTCAAGGGGTGGAAACCGCGCGCGTGCAGCTGCAAGTGGCGCAACAGAATCTTCGCCGGCAACAGGAGCTCTGGAAAATGCAGCTCACGCCGCGCGAGGTGCTCGAGCGTGCCGAGAACGACGTCAAGATTGCGCAATCGACGCTGGTCGAGCGCGAGAAACAGGTGCGCACCCAGGAAGTACGACTGGGACAGGATCGCGCGCAACTGGAGAGCGCTCAGTTCGATCTCAGCAAAGTCCGGATCGAGTCGCCAATTGCCGGCATCGTGACGCGTCGCAACATTCAGGAAGGGGAAACGGCGGTTGTCGGCACGATGAACAACGCCGGCACCGTGCTGCTGACCGTCGCCGACATGTCGGTCATTCAAGCCGAGGTTGAGGTGGACGAAACCAATATCCCGAACGTGTCCATCGGGCAGCAGGCAAAAATCACGATCGACGCTATTTCAGACCGCACGTTCAAGGGTCATGTCACTGAAATCGGAAACAGTCCAATTCAGGCGGCCGGCCAGCAACAGCAGCAATCGCAGCAGGCCACGAACTTCAAGGTGGTCGTCGTGCTGGACGAGGAAGTGCCGGACGTGCGTCCCGGATTCACCTGCACCGCCGACATCACGACGGCCACACGCACGCACGTGATCGCTGTTCCCATTCCGGCGGTGGCCGTCCGCGAACTGATCTACGATGCGAAAGGGAGCATTGTGAAGCCGCCGCGCCGCGAAAACCAACGCAGGAACCAGCCTGCCGTCGCGCCGGTGGAGCTCGAACCCGGGCAGACCCGGAAAGAGACCGAAGGCGTCTTCATCATTCGCGACGGCCGCGCGGAATTCGTACCGATTAAGATCGGCATTGGGGGCGATCGGTACTTCGAAGTGCTCTCAGGCATCAAAACCGGGGATCAGGTGATCACCGGTCCATATGCCAACGTCCGTGGGATGGCCGACGGCGACCAGGTGCGGGTACAGACCAACCCGAACGCGACCCGCAACGCGGGGAGTGCCGGGTCGTAAAGATCGTCGATCGTCCATCGTCGATCGTCTGGACGATGGACGATGGACGATGGACGATGGACGATGGACGAATATGAACAAATATCTCGACGCGGCTGGCATCGCGCTAAGCGCCATCTGGGGATCCAAGCTGCGCTCGTTGATGACGGTGCTCGGCAATATCGTGGCGGTGACGTCAATCATTGCGGTCGTGTCGTTGATCCAGGGCCTGAACGCGTCGGTCAAAACCGCCATCCTCAACCAGGCCGGCTCCGAGTCGTTCAATATTCAGCAGTACCCCATCACGCGCAGCGACGAAGAGTTCGAGAAGGTGCGCAACAACCCGCGCATCACGTTGTCCGACGCCCGTGCGATTCGGCGCAACAGCGAGCTGGCGGCCGCGGTGATGGCCGACGCCGGCTCGAACGGCCGCATCACATACCGGGACCGATCTCTCGATCAAATTCGGATTCAGGGTGTCACCGACGAGTACGTGAACTTCTCCAGCTTCGACGCCGAGCGCGGGCGGCTGATGAGCCCCACCGAAGTTCAGACGTCGCGGCCGGTTGCCGTCATCGGATGGGGGACGGCCGATCGCCTCTTTGGAGGCGATCTCGACCCAATCGACAAGATCATCCAGATCGAGGGCATGCACTTCCGTGTCGTGGGTGTCAGCGCCAAGCGCGGTACGCTGCTGGGCCGCTCCCAGGACGAATTCGCCGTCGTACCGCTCGGCCAGTTTCAGATGATGTTCGGATCGCGTCCGCGGCTGTCGGTGTCGGTAAAGCCGCGCGACGTGTCGCAGATTTCACAGGCCACTGACGAGGCGATGCTGGCGCTGCGGGGCGCGCGCCGGCTCAAGCCGAGGCAGCCCGACAATTTCGGCATCTTCACGTCGGATACGATCCTCGACATCTATCATCAGGCCACCAACGGCATCTTTGCGGTCCTTGTCGGGGTCGTGGGCCTTTCGCTGGTGGTCGGCGGCATCGTGATTATGAACATCATGCTGATGGTGGTAACGGAGCGCACGCGCGAGATCGGTCTGCGGAAGGCGCTGGGCGCACGGCGGTCTGACATCACCGCGCAGATTCTCACCGAATCGGTCGTCTTGTCGATGTTCGGTGGCGTCATCGGCACGCTTCTCGGCGCGGCGATCGCCACCACCATCGCGAGGTTGACGCCGATTCCGGCATCGGTCGAACTCTGGTCGGTCGCGCTCGGCATCGGAATCACGGCGATTGTGGGTCTGTTCTTCGGGTTGTATCCGGCCCTCCGTGCAGCGCGGTTGGACCCAATAGAGGCGTTGAGACGTGAATAGAAAGTCGACTAAGCGGATCGTTGTTGCCAGCATCGCCGAGCGACCAAAGGTCGCGAGGTACAGGTCGCGGGGGTGCGGCCCCGCGACAGTCAAATAATGAAAACACCAACCATCCGTTACGGTTTGCTTAGCGAGGTCATCGTCATGGCCTTCGATACCGTGCGCACCAACAAGATGCGTTCGGGGCTGACCGTGCTTGGCGTCGTCATCGGCATCACGTCGATCGTCGCGATGACGTCGCTCATCCGTGGCTTCGATCAGTCGCTGCGCGGTCTCATTCAGCAGCTCGGCCCCAACACGATCATCATCTCGCGCTTCAGCTTCACCAACTTCGTCAACGGCGACGAGCTGAAGACGCTGCTGCAACGGCCAAACCTCACGATTGCCGACAGCCGCGCAATCGAGGACCAGGCCACGCTCCTGCAGACGGTCGACGTCGAATTGGGCGGCGGCGGCCCGGGATCGGTGCAGCAGCGTGTCTTTTATCAGGATCAGCGAACGAAGCCGATCATCGTCTTCGGCACGACGGAGAAATTCCAGGACGGCACGAACATCCCGTTTCTTGGCGGCCGGTTCTTCAACGGCACAGAAGTGCAATATCGGAAAAACGTCGTGGTGCTGGGGAACACGCCGTACACACTTCTTTTCGGCGCCACCGGCGTCGATCCGATCGGCAAGCTGGTGCGCGTGGGGTCGGAGCGGTTCGAGGTCGTTGGTGTGTATGCCAAACGCGCCGCAGGCGGCTTCGGTTCGGGGGCTGACGATTTCGTCGTCATCCCGTATACCACGTATCAGCGCATTTTCGGGCTCCGCGCCGTCCGGGTCTTCCGAAACCAGACGATTACGCCGGTTCAGATCTCCGTCCAACCCCGAGCGGGCGTCACGGTCCCCGAAGCCATGGCCGAAATCGAGCGCATCATGCGGAGCCGCCATGGTCTCAAGCTCGACGAACCGAACGATTTCAACATGGAAACGCAGGACCAGTTCCTGCGACTCTGGGATCAGATCAGCAGTGCGACGTTCTTTGCACTCATGGTCATCTCATCGATTGCGCTGATGGTCGGGGGGATTGGCGTGATGGCGATCATGTCGATCTCCGTAACCGAGCGCACGCGCGAGATTGGCGTCCGGCGTGCGTTGGGCGCGAGGCGGCGAGAAGTGCTGTTTCAGTTCCTGACCGAAGCCGTCGTGCTGACGTCGGTTGGCGGGGTTCTCGGCGTTGTTCTCGGCGGCGCGATCGGCGTCGGGGTGCACGTCATCACCGGCTTTCCCATCTCGCTGCCGTTCTGGTCGTTCGCTCTGGGCCTTGGCTTCTCGGCGACCGTCGGGATTGCGTTCGGCATGTACCCGGCTATCAGGGCCGCCCGATTAGATCCCATTGAAGCCTTGAGGTACGAATGAGTGTATCTAGGGATCTGGGGATCTGGGGATCTAGAGATCTTAAGAATGCAGTCGCTCGGCGAAGGACTGCGATCCAGATCAAAGGATCCCTAGATCACTAGATCAGTAGTTACACCTATCGGACCTGCATCATCGGTCCTTTCGCGGCTCCTACGCCCTTGTAGATGAACTTCTGCACGCGCTTTCCTCCCCATGTCTCAACGGTGTAGAGATTCCCTGTCGAATCGGTGGCGACGTTGTGAAGACCGTAGAACGTGCCGGGCATGTGGCCGCCCTGACCGAACGACGTCACGAGCTGCAGCGGCTGGCGCAGCAGCACGTCGACGCGATTGTTGATACCGTCGGCCGAATAGGCAAACTGTTGCGCGGCGTCGGTCGAGAACGCGATGTCCCACACCGCGCCCGAACCGAGCGTCTTCGGCGAAATGAAAGTCTCTTTCACGTAAGTGCCGTTTTTCTGAAACACCTGAATGCGGTTGCCCGTGCGGTCGCATACGTAGATCAGCCCGTCTTTGGCGAGCGACGCGCAGTGGACCGGCCCGCGGAACTGCTGCGCCGGCTTGCCCGACGGATCGTAGGCACCAAGCGGGGTATCGTCGGGCTTGTTGCCGTATGCGCCCCAATGCCGCTTGTACTTCCCGGTGTCGGCGTCGAATACGACGACTCGCTTGTTGCCGTATCCATCGGCAACGACCAGCTCATTCGCGGTTGGATCGACTTCCATATTTGCCGCCATTTTGACGTTCTCGAGATCGTTGCTGCCTTTGCTTTGTCCCTTGTGGCCAATCTGCAGCAAGAACTTGCCCTGACGCGTGAACTTCACCATGTGGCTGTCCTTGGCGCCGTTGCCGCTGAGCCAGATGTTGTCTTTGTGATCGATGAAGATGCCGTGCTCGGAATCGGGCCACTCATAGCCAGCCCCGGGCCCACCGAAGCTTGACACGACGTTGCCCGTCGGATCGAATTCGATGACCTGCGGCGCGACAAAGCAGCAATCGCCGTTTTTGAGCGTTCCCGCCTTCTCGTTGTCTTCGATGGTCGACGGACGATGAATCACCCACACGTGGTCGCGCGAATCGATGGCAAGACCGATGGTCGAGCCGATTACCCATTTGTTCGGTAGCGGCTTCGGCCACAACGGATCGACCTGAAAGATCGGCGCCTGATTGCCCTTCGGGCCCTGAGCGCCCGTCGACGGTTGCAGCACGGCCGCCACAACAACGAGCATCACCACGAGAGAGAGAAACACGACCGCGCCGCGACTTGGACGAGGGCGAGTCATTGGTGCCTCCTGTGGGAGAGCGAGTTACGCGGGTTGGATTGCGCGCAAGGGTAGCACAACGGGGATGCAATCAGTTCACCGTTTACCGTTCGCCGTTCGCCGTTCGCCGTTCGCCGTTCACCGTTGCGCCACTCGAAATACGCGGAGCGGCGCTTGCACAAGCAACCGCCTAACTCGTTCAAATCGGAGGAAAATCTATGCAGGACTATCGAAAGCTCGAGGCCTGGCAGAAATCTCACTCGATCGATGCTGAAGCCGAAAACGGGGAACGGTAAACGGCAGAAGGGCCCGCCATGCCGGACCGGAAGGCATCCGGCACGACGGGAGAAAGGTGAGCTAATAGTAGAGGAACTCCCGGCCTGTGGTGTCGCTTTCTGGGAACCACATCTTGATGGGTTGAGGCGTACCAGTCGGCGCCTCACCGAGTGAGATGGTCGCTTTCATATCGCCCCACGCCGGGCGATGCACGAAGTTCGTGAGCTGCATCGTGTACGTCTTGTTGCGCTCGCGATTCATCACGCGGACAACATTGGCGCTGGAATCCGGATTCAGCACTTCGAATACGTACGATCCGGCGGGCAGCGTGACGCCGGGCAGCGCAACTGCGGTTTTGAACGTGAAGTACGTGGTGCGACGGGCGTTCGGTATGGCACCGGTCGTCGACGTCGCGAGCACGCCGAGTACGACGATACCGCACACGGTATGAACGATTCTTCGAACAAGCATTTGGCCTCCTTACATTGCCAGCGGGGTCGGCATTCGCCGGCCGCTCTGATCTAGTTAACGCTCTGACACGGAACACCGAACGTGGGCGGGCGATGCTACGTTCGTACAAAAACAGGAAATCAGGAGATCAGGAGAATTCCTTTGAATTCCCTGGCCTTCCTGATGTCCTGATCTCTCGTTGCTGTTATTTCCGGCGGGCTGAAAAATCCGTCGACAGCCGTTTCACCGCACGATTGACCGCCATCCGTGCGGCATCAACCGAGGGCATGCCGTAGCGGTGCGCAATCTCTGCAAGGCTCCACTGCATCTCGATACGGGCGACGATGAGCGCGCGATCCTTGGGCGACAGATGCAACACCGCGTCACGGTAGTGCTCGTATTCTTCGTTGCGGATCGCATCTTCGAGCGGCGACGTCCGGTCGCCCGGATGATCGTCGGGCAGCTCGAGCGGCGGAGGCTGCCGGCCGATGCGCCGCACCTCGTCGCAGATGCGGTTGATGACGGACTGCCGCAGATACGCCTGCATCGCTCCCACATGCCGTGGCTCGAACGTGGCCAGGTTCCCGAGCACATGCAGCGCCGCTTCCTGCACCAGGTCGCCCGTATCGAGGCGGCCGCGCGCGGCAGCGGGCAGTCGGCCATGCGCCCATCGCTTCAGCGGCGGGAGGCACCGCTGGAGCAGGGCCTCCATGGCCGGCCGGTCTCCGCCGCGTGCCCTTACCACCAGCTCGATGGTCGGTTCGTCGCTCAGGAGCGGATCGCCTGGCGGCTCGGGTGCGGATGCCCGCCCGTTATCAATCATGACAGGTGCGGGAAAGATCATATCGTTCTCCAGTTTGGAAGCGAATTTCCTGGGGTTCCTCAGGTAACAACGTCTGACTGACCAAATCTGAACAAAGGTGGGTCCCGTACCGGTTTTGGTCGGGGTATGATGGCCCTTCAACCCCATAGGTCACCCCGGTACGGCTGCCGCACCGGGATCCCCGTTTCGGAGGACTACCGTCTATGAAGGTCTATGACGCGGCGAACATCCGGAATGTCGCGCTGGTCGGCCACAGCGGCTCCGGTAAGACCCAGCTCACCTCGGCCGCCCTCTTCGACGCCGGTGCGGTCAACAGATTCGGTAAGGTCGACGACGGCACCACGGTCACCGACTTCGACGAAGAGGAAATCTCCCGCAAACACACGCTATCGGCCAGCCTCGCATACGCGGAGTGGAACAAAACGAAGATCAACTTCATCGACACACCCGGCATGGCGAATTTTCTGGCCGATGCGCGCGCAGCGCTGCGCGTGGTCGATGCCGCGATCGTGGTCGTCGATGCGGTTTCTGGCGTGCAGGTGCAGACGGAGAAAACCTGGCAGGCCGCGGAGGAGATCGGGCTGCCACGACTCGTGGTGGTCAATCGGCTCGATCGGGAGCGCGCCAGCCTCGAACGCACGCTGAAATCGATTCACGGCGCGCTCAGCCGCACCGTCATTCCGGTGCAGCTGCCGATTGGCGAGGAAAAATCATTCCGCGGCATCGTGGATCTCGTGGCGCTGAAGGCCTATGTGTTTCTGCCGGACGGCAGCGGCAAGTTCAGCGAATCTGCGATTCCGCCGGAAATGGCCGGCGAGACCGCCGCGGCGCGCGACGCGCTGATCGAGATGGTCGCCGAAAACGACGAATCGCTGATGGAGAAGTTCTTCGAAGCGGGCACGCTCACGCAAGAGCAGCTGGTCGCGGGACTTCGAAGCGCAACGGCGACGGGGAAGCTATTTCCGTTGCTCTGCACGTCGTCTTTGCTCAACGTCGGTGTTCAGCCGCTGCTCGACGCCATCGTGGGCTACGTGCCATCGCCCGCTGAACGGCCGATGAAGATGATCAATCCAAAGACCAGCGAGGAGATCGAACGTCCGTTCGCCGAGAACGGCCCCGCGTCTGCATTTGTCTGGAAGACGATTGCCGATCCATTCGCCGGCCGCATCACGATGTTTCGCGTCATGTCGGGCGTGCTCAAGGCCGACTCGACCGTGAATAACAAGACGCGTGACACGCCCGAGCGCCTCGGCCATGTGGTCCTGCTGCAGGGCAAGGGTCAGGCGAACGTGCCCGAGCTGCACGCGGGCGACCTTGGTGCGGTTCCGAAGTTGAAGGACACGCTGACCAACGACACGCTCGGCGACAAAGGCGACCAGGCGGTCTTCCCTGCCACGAAGTTTCCGGAGCCGGTGTTGTCGTACGCCATCGAGCCCAAGAGCCGCGGTGACGAAGACAAGATCAGCACGTCGATGCACCGGCTCGAGGAAGAGGACCCGTCAATCAGCTACAGCCGCGATCCGCAGACCAAGGAGCTGCTCCTGTCGGGGCAGGGACAGCTGCACATCGAAGTGACGGTGGCCAAGCTGAAGCGGCGTTTCGGCGTCGACGTCAACCTGAAGCCGCCCCGCATCCCGTATCGCGAGACGATCAAGTCGGCCACTGAGGCGCACGGCCGGCATAAGAAGCAGACGGGAGGGCACGGTCAGTTCGGCGACTGCAAGATCAGAGTCGAGCCGCTGCCACGAGGCACGGATTTCGAGTTCGTCGACGATATTTTCGGCGGATCGATTCCGCGGCAATTCATTCCAGCTGTGGAGAAAGGCATCCAGGAAACCCGCGTGCGCGGCTATCTCGCTGGCTACCCTATGGTGGATTTCCGGGTAACGGTGTTTGACGGTTCGTACCACGACGTCGACTCGAACGAGCTGTCGTTCAAAATGGCCGGCCGGCTTGCCTTCAGAGATGCCATGACACGCGCACGGCCGACGATTCTCGAGCCCATCATGAATGTCGAGGTGTACGCGCCATCAGACTTCGCAGGCGACCTGATGGGCGATCTCAACGGCCGCCGCGGCCGCATCGGCGGTATGGACACACGCGGCATAACCACGATCATCAAGGCGCAGGTGCCGATGTCGGAGATGCTGACTTACGAGCAGCATCTCACGTCGGCAACAGGCGCCCGCGGCAGCTATCACATGGAGTTCTCACATTACGAAGAGGTACCCACGCCGCTGCAGGCAAAGATCATCGCCGCGAGCAAGGCTGAGCGTGGAGCAGAGGTGGAGGCTGAATAGGGAAAGGTGTCAGGGCAGATGGCAGAGGGATGATGGCAGAGAGTACCGTCTGCCCTCTGCCCTGACGAACGACAGCGTTAGTTGGTGACCGTCACCGTGACGTCCTGCGTAACGAAGAACGCATCTCCGTCCATCGCATACGCACGAAGGGTGTAGGTGCCCGGCTTGTCGAAGGTCACCTTCGTCGACGATGTGCCGTCGACCAGCGTTGGTCTGCCGTCTGCGCCGAGCACGGTCGATTCCGACGGTGTGATTCTGGCCTTCCCTGCGCCCCGATACTGAACCCACTTCACGCGAAACTGTCCGCGTGCAGCTTCAGCAAACGCATCCGGCGGCGGTGCGTTGGGGGCCGGCGCGCCCCTTCCACGTGGACCGCCGGTGCCGCGCGCGCGAATCTCGGGCGTCGGCAGCCCATCGTCTTTTACTGGCAACAACAGCGTGAGAGGCTGACCGACCGCAACCGACTGCGCCGGCATCTGCGAGACGATGGTCGGAGGCAGATTGACCGGCTCACCGAACGTTCTCGCGGTGCGTCCTCCGTTGTTCGCCGACATCGTGTGCTCGTCGATTTCCCAGACAGGCCATAACGAGCCGTACGCCTTCAGCGTGGTGCCGTTTGCGGTTACCGTCCAGATGAGATCCCTGTCGGCCGGCCAGTCCGCTGGTACGTTCACTTTGAACACGAACGCCTGACGGCGCGGAAGAAAATGAGTGGGCTGTCCGAGATCTTCCGACGCCGCGCCGAAGCCGTTGTTCGCCCCTGCGGGAATGTCGGGCGTCTCTTCCCAGTTGCGGTTCATGTAGCCGAACCACATGCTGCGCGAGCCGTCCTTGTTGCGCGTCCAGCCCTCGTAAGCAGGCTGGACGCTCTGCCCCGAATTGAACCTGATGTCGCCCATCGCCACCTCTTGCGCAGAGGTGGCGATGGCGAGACCGAGAAACGCCGTCAGTGCAACGAATCGTCTCATATCTAGTTCGTGTCGCGTACCTTGGCGCGCTCTGCGACTTTGGCTTTATAGTCGGCCTCTTCGAGATTCGTCCACGTCACCCAGGCAAACCCCATCTCGTCGACGGTGCGCTGGCCGTATCCGCGCCAGTTGCGCGGATCGGGATTCGCGCGGTTCGCTTTTGTGTTGTCGTGCCACAGCGTCGAGTGAAGGACGGTGCCGGCCGGCAGCAGCGGGCTGACCTCGTCCTGATAGTTGTAGACCTTGTGCCAATTGAAGTCCCAACCCACGCAATTGAGCTGCTGCTTGCTGTTGTTCGGCAGGATCGCTTCGACGCACATCCGCTTGCCGATGTTGTGCATGTGCGCCTGAATCGCGGTTATCTGCACCGGCTTGTCGAAGCGGTAATAACCGTCGCTGCGCGCGACCGTACCGGCCGGGATGTCCAGCTCGCTGTTCGCCGACGCGATCTGCAGCGAGATCTGGTGGTATTTCGGCACATAACCTTTTGGATAGAACTTGATACCGACGCGTGAACGATCGGCGGTCTCGCGCCCGCTCGAGTGGTAGTGGATGTTGAAGCGGACTTTCGCGCCGGCCTTCATCAGCTTGCCGGTGTTCTCCGGAAGGATGTCGCCGTTCTTGCCGACGGCATACTCGTTCAGGAATGTCTCGGTCTGCTGTTGCCGGACGTCTTCCTGGCCGACGAGCTTTTCGTTCTCGGGAACGTCCTGAATGAGGTACGTCAGGAGGTGGTGCATCACCGTGCGTGCGCCGGGCCCAGGCTTGGTTTCGACCGCCTGGACGTAGCGGTCTTCGGTGAGGCCACTCTCCGAGATGTAATCGATCCACACATCGGGCCCGCTTTCCGGGACCACATGCGGTTGCGGAATCTCGACAATCAGATCCGGCTTGCCGATGTGCCAGACGTCGTCATCAGCGAAGGTCCGGGGCGGAGGCATGTGCGCCATGTCGCCCTTCTGCGCTCCCTGATCGACCCATGCAGCGATGGTTCCTATTTCCTGTTCGGTCAGCGACGGATCGTCTTTGAATTTCTGAATGCCGATGTTGCGCTCAACGTGCCACGGCGGCATGAGTCGCGAGGTCGTCTTGGCCTTGATCGATCGCGCATAGGGCCGCGCGTCTTCGTAAGTCATCAGCGACATCGGCGCGTTGGACTCGGGCCGATGGCAGTTCTGGCAGGAGCGCTGAAGAATCGGCGCGACGTCCTTCGTGAAAGTCACCGCAGGCTTGCCCGCCGTAGCGCCGGCCGGATCGAGCGGTGCGGAGGCGGGCGTCTGCGCGCTCGGCACGATCGTCAGCATCATCACCAGCGCCGCCGCCGCAAGGACTGATAGAGATCTCATTACAGCCTCCACTCTGAGTCGGCCGGCTTCAACGCCGGCACGACGTGTCGGTTCTTACGCGCTCATTTGCCTTTGACTGGTGCGATCTTCTCCGCCTCGAAGTTCCGATAATCGTAATTATTCGAGATGATGACTTCTGTTCCGCTCACGTCGACGCGCTGGCCGATGAAAGGCGCCAGCTTCGCGTACTTATTCGAGGCGAGATTCCCTGTGATCTGAAAAAGTCCGTCGCCTTCCGTGAGAATGCCAAGACGGCCGTCGGCAGCGACGCGTTTCTTCGCGCACGCAATCTGCTCGGGACTGCTGACAGTCGCGGCGCCCTGCTGACGGAAGCAGGTCACCTCGACGATCGTGCCCCGCATCGTAGTCGCAGGCATGCGATTGGTGACCAATCCCTGCGCAGAGTACGCCGAGGCGGAGAGAAGGACCGCCAAAAGGGTCGCCAGCATCACCTTATATATGCGCCTCAGGATATTCCAGTGTCAAGAATTCTGCTAGACTCCGGCCTTCAGGAGGCACTGAATGATTCAGCGTTTTCGCCATTTTTCCTCGATTATCATGGTCGGCGCGCTGGTCGCACTGGCAGTGGCCGCGCTGGCGGCACAGGCGCCCCCCGCCCAGCGGGGACCCGCCGGCCCGCCGGCTCCGTGCGGACCCGGCGTCACGGGCAAGAACATCGCGTCCGACTCGCGCTGCTTCGAACTGCGCACCTATACCGTCAAAGGCGAAGGACCGGGCTCGATCGACCTCCTCCATTCTCGTTTCCGCGAACACACCAACCGCCTGTTCCAGAAGCATGGTATGACCATCGTCGGCTTCTGGCAGCCCACGAATGAGGGCATGGAGGGTACGCTCATCTACCTGCTCGCGTACAAGGATCGCGCCGCCCGCGATGCGTCGTGGAAGGCGTTTCAGTCCGATCCGGAGTGGGCGAAAGTGCGCACGGAGATGCAGGTAGGCACCGCCGTCCAGTCGGTGTTCATGAATTCGACCGACTACGGACCGATGAAATAGAGGGCTTAGGGCTGAGGGCTTAGTGCTGAGAGCTTCGGGATCATTCTTCGCTTATCCCTCCCCTCAGCTCTCAGCCCTTAGCCCTCATCAGGCCGCTTTCCGTTCACGCCGCGCCTGGCGATTCCGCGCCTTCAAGAGCGCAATCACCGCGGATTCATCAAGAGACAGATGAGCCTTGCGAGGACCGGGCTTCGCAGCCGCGATCGTCACGCCAGTGCGATACCCGTCGAAAACACCCGGATGGATGTAGCACTTTCTGGAAACCGCGCGTGTGTTTCCGAGCTTCGCCGCGACCGAATCAATCGCATGCACGATGTGACGCTTGAACGCAGCGTCTGACGCGGGTTCGGGCAGGTCGCAGACCGCTTTGGCGGCCAGAACAGTCCCGGCCCAGGTTCTGAAATTCTTCGCCGTGAACGGCTGGCCCGTGATCGCGCGGAGGTAGTTGTTCACGGCGACCGAATCGACGCATTGCCGCCTTCCGCGGGAGTCGAGATACTGAAACAACGTCCGCCCGGGCAGCTCGCGAAATTTCCTGACGATGCGCGCCAGCGTCGCGTCGCTGACCTCGATGGTCTGCATGACGCCGCTTTTGGCACGAAAGTGAAACTTCAGGGTCGCGCCCCGGATTTTGACGTGTTCGTCGAGCAGCGTGGTGAGGCCAAAAGACTTGTTGGCGCGGGCGTATTCCTTGTTCCCTATCCGAATCAGCGTTTTCTCCAGTAGCATCACGACCACCGCCAGCACGTGGTCGCGCGAAAGTGGAGCCTTCCGCACATCGGCGTGCACGCGCTTGCGGATGGCGGGAAGAGCGAGCGCAAACTCGATCATCTGATCGTACTTCGCTCCGTTTCGCGCTGCCGTCCATTCCGCGTGATAGCGATGCTGCTTTCGCCCCTTCGCGTCCCGTCCCGTCGCTTGAAGGTGCCCGTCACCGCGCGCGCAGATCCACACATCGGTCCACGCCGGCGGAATCACCAGCGACCGGATTCTGTCGAGCGTCCGCGCGTCGCGAACCCTTCGATCTTTTGCGTCGCGGTACATGAACGTCTTCCCGCGAGCGACACGCACAATCCCCAGCTCGCCGTCGGTGACGTAATGTAAGCCGGCGGCTCGTGCCGCCGCGATGTTGCGCAGGTACTCTGACCGTGGAGCCACCAAGAGTGAGCTTGCACGCACGGTACCAGGTTTTCTACGGTGAATTGTGTTCGGGATCGTTACAGAGCTGGGGAACGCCGATATGGCAGATGGCAGATAGCAGATGGCACATGGTACTCTCTGCCATCATCCATCTGCCGTCTGCCATGACGCCATTCCGGCACCGAGCTAGCCAGCCTTCTGCGGCGTGGTTCGCTTCGCAGCGCGGCCCTTGGTCTGGCCACCCTTCGATGCCTTGCGCGCTTCGGCGACGTCGTCATCTTCTTTCTTGCCTCGAAGCCGATCGGCTGCCGCTCGCAGACGGCCGCCCACGCCGGACTTCGGCTTTGGTGCCTCGGCGGACTTGCCACCTTTCGGCGTCGCTTTGGGATCGTACTCGCTGCCGACGAGTTCGAGCTGTGCAACCTCGGCGCTGTCACCGCGGCGATAGCCGAGGCGCAAGATGCGCGTATATCCGCCGGGACGCTCGGCGAAGCGAGGCGCGAGCGTGTCGAACAGCTTGCCCACGACCTCGCCGTCGACCAGATCGCGCGCGACGAGCCGGCGCGCGTGCAGCGTCTTGCCGTTGCCGTCACCGGCAGCCACGCCGCGCTTGGCAATTGTGATCAGCCGCTCGACAAACGGCCGCAGCTCCTTCGCCCTGGGCACAGTCGTCTCGATGTGCTCGTAACGGATGAGCGCAGTCGCCTGATTGCGGAGCATGGCGATGCGGTGCTCGGTGACCCGGCCCAGTTTTCGATGTGCAACTCTATGGCGCATTGTTATGTACCTGTATCGACAGATCTGAAGATCTAAGATCTAGTAGATCTTAGATCTCAAGATCTATAGATCTCACTACTCCGCCCGGCTTCCTGCCGGCTGATCGATGCGCATGCCGAGGCTCAGCCCCATGCTGTGCAGGATCTCCTTGATCTCGTTCAGCGACTTGCGGCCGAAGTTCTTCGTCTTCAGCATCTCGCCTTCGGTCTTCTGCACGAGCTCGCGGATCGTCCGGATGTTCGCGTTCTTCAGACAGTTGTACGATCGTACGGACAGCTCGAGCTCTTCGACGCTCTTGTCGAGGTTCTCGTTGAGCGATCCGGTCTGCTGCGTCTCGACCTGTGCGTCGGCCTGTTCGTCGGCCGATTCGTCCAGGTTGATGAAGATGTTCAGGTGATCGCGCACAAGCTTCGCCGACAATGAAATCGCGTCACGCGGCGTGACTGAACCGTTCGTCCAGATATCGACCGTCAGCTTGTCGTAGTCGGTCGTCTGTCCCAGGCGTGCAGCCTCGACCAGATAATTCACCTTCTTGATCGGCGAGTGCACCGAGTCGATGGGAATCCAGCCGATACCGAGATCTTCGTCGAAGTTCTTGTCGGCCGAAATGTATCCGCGTCCGCGCTTCAGCCGCATCTCCATGTTGAGCTTGCCGCCCTCAGATACCGTGGCAATACGTGCATCCGGCTCCAGAATCTCGACGTCTGCGTCGGTCTGGATGTCGCGCGCCTTTACCTCACCGGCCTTCTCGACGCGGAGATACAGCGTCTTGGTGGTATCGGTGTGCATCTTCAACGGCACCTGTTTGAGGTTGAGGATGATGTCGGTCGCATCCTCGACTACTCCTGGGATGGGCGAGAACTCGTGCAGCACGCCGTCGATCTTCACAGCGGTAATCGCCGCGCCCTCAATCGACGAGAGCAGCACGCGCCGCAGCGCGTTGCCGATGGTCGTACCGAAGCCGCGCTCGAACGGTTGCGCGTAGAACCGGCCGAAACGTTCGGTTAATGTCTCACGCTCGAACTCGAGCCGCTTGGGACGCTGAAAACCTTTCCATAACATCGTGATTCCTCCCTACGGGATAGGGGTCAGACCCTCTTTTTTCGATTTTCGTAATTCCGCCAGGCTTCGTCATCTTGCGTTACGAAAATCGAAAAAGAGGGTCTGACCCCGTTTCCTCCAGACCTGCAAGTGTGATCACCGGCCTCCCACCGCAGGTCTGTAAGGCTGCGGGCCGGTGATTGGGTTGATCGTCCATCGTCGATCGGCGATCGTCTAGACGATGGACGATGGACGATGGACGATGGACGATCGACGACTACTTCGAATACAACTCGACGATGAGCTGCTCCTGCACGGGCAGGTTGATCTGCTCGCGCGTTGGCAGCGACGCGACCTTGCCGGACATGCCGCTGGCGTCGAAGGAGAGCCACTCGGGAATGCCGCGGCCTTTCACTTCTTCAATCGCGTGCTGGATTGACGGCGTGTTCCGGCTCGACTCGCGAACGGTCACGACATCGCCAATGCGGACCGAGTAGGACGGCACATCGACCTTCCGGCCGTTGACGAGGAAGTGTCCGTGCCGCACGAGCTGACGCGCCTGCGGCCGCGACGTCGCGAGGCCGAGGCGGTAGATCACGTTGTCCATCCGTCGCTCGAGCAGCTGCAGCAGCGTCTCGCCGGTGATGCCGCGCTGCCGTTCAGCCGACTCGAAATAGCGGCGGAACTGATCCTCGAGCACGCCGTAAATGCGCTTGACCTTCTGTTTCTCGCGCAGCTGAACGCCGTAGCCCACGAGCTTGGCCTTCCGCGTCTTGCCGTGCTGTCCCGGCGGGAAATTGCGCTTCTCGATGGCGCACTTTTCCGTGTAGCAGCGCTCTCCCTTGAGGAAGAGCTTCATTCCCTCTCGCCGGCAGAGCCGGCACACCGGACCTACGTAACGTGCCATTTAGAAACCCTCAATGGGGTCAGACCCCTTACTCATACGGGGGTCAGACCCCGATTAACTCAAACGCGGCGGCGTTTCGGCGGCCTGCAGCCGTTGTGCGGAATCGGCGTCACGTCGCGGATCGATTTCACTTCGATGCCGATCGTCTGCAGCGCGCGTATTGCCGACTCGCGGCCGGATCCCGGCCCCTTCACGCGCACCTCGACCGATCGCAGACCCAATGTCTTGGCGACGTTACCCGCGGCAATCGCGGCTTGCGTAGCAGCAAACGGGGTGCCCTTGCGCGAGCCCTTGAAGCCGACGCCGCCTGCGCTTGACCACGCAATCACGTTCCCCTCGGTGTCGGTGATCGTGATCATCGTGTTGTTGAATGAGGCGTGGATGTGCGCATAGCCGCTGTGCACGACCCGCTTCTCGCCACGTTTCTTGAACGTCTTGCGGGGTTTTCTCGCGCCACCCTTTTCAGCTTTTTCAGGTGTTCCCGCTGCGCCTTCTGCGTCAGTCTTTGCCATTTGTCCTTCGCTCTTCGTTAACCGTTTTCCGTTAACCGTTCACCGTTTCGGTCGAGGTTCACCGCCCACACACGGTAAACGGCAAACGGTCAACGGTAAACGCCTTACTCTACCTTCTTCTTCGCCACTGCGCCCTTGCGCGGGCCCTTACGCGTACGCGCGTTGGTGCGCGTTCGCTGGCCGCGGACCGGCAGCGCCCGGCGATGACGTCCGCCGCGATAACTGCCGATTTCCATCAGCCGCTTGATGTTCATGGAGATCTCTTTTCGGAGATCGCCTTCGACGCCACCCTGCTCTTCGAGCACGCGGCTGATCTTGCGGACGTCGTCTTCAGACAGGTCCTTGACGCGAAGATCGGGGCTCACCCCAGCCTCGCCGAGGATCAGGTTCGATCGATGTCGTCCGATGCCGTAAATGTAGGTGAGGCCGATTTCCACCCGCTTGGTGCGAGGAAGATCGACGCCAGCAATTCGTGCCATAACAGAATCCCTCGTCTACCGTTTACCGTTTACCGTTCACCGTCGGCTAGCCCTGACGCTGCTTGTGTTTCTGGTTCGGGCAGATCACTCGAACCACGCCGCGTCGGCGGACGATCTTGCATTTATCGCAAATGCGCTTGACTGACGCTCGTACCTTCATTGTTCAATTCCTTTGCTCTCACGCGTGAGAGCACCTCGCAGCCATCGGTCGTCACCGCCACGGTGTGCTCGAAATGCGCCGACAGACTGCGATCTGACGTCACCGCCGTCCACCCGTCTCTCAACACTCTCACGCCCGCGTCGCCGACGTTCACCATCGGCTCGATCGCGAGCACCATGCCCTCGGCCAGCCTCGGACCGCGCCCAGGCTCGCCGTAGTTCGGAATCTGCGGCTCTTCGTGAAGCTCTGATCCGATGCCGTGGCCGACAAACTCGCGGACGACCGAAAAGCCGAACTTCTCGACGTGGCTCTGCACGGCGTGACCGAGGTCCGAAATGCGCGCGCCCGGCCGAACCGCCTCGATGGCTTTCCATAGCGACTCTTCGGTCACCCGCAACAGGTCGCTCGCCCGCGGCGCAATATGGCCGACGCCCACGGTGACCGCCGAGTCGCCAAAAAAGCCGCCCATCTTGGCGCCGAGATCGATCGAAATAATATCGCCGTCGCTCAACACGGTCTTCGGCGACGGAATGCCGTGGACGACCTGCTCGTTGACCGACGCGCAGATCGTCGCCGGGTACCCTTTGTACCCCTTGAATGCCGGCACCGCGCCGCCGGCTCGAATCTCTCTCTCGGCCAGCGTATCCAGATCTTCGGTCGTCACACCCGGTGCAACCGCCTCGCGGAGCTGTTCGAGCACCTGGCCGACGAGCTGATTCACGTCACGAAGCCGCTGCAACTCCGTCGCCGATCGGCACACGATCATAAGCGTCGCTCCGATGCGACCGCAGGCATCGCGTCGATGCTGGCAGCCAGCTCCCGCGCGACACGATCCGGAGCCTGAGCACCGTTGATCGAACGGAAGGTCGACCGCCCGTGGTAATAGTCGAGCAACGGCTTGCTCTCACGCGCATAAACCTCGAGGCGATGCTGTCTCACCTGTTCGTCTTCGTCATCTGCTCGTGTGATCAATCGTCCCCCACACCGTTCGCATGTGTCCTTGCTCGAACCGGGCTCGGGAATCGCAGCGCACTTGCTACAGACACGCCGGGTCTGCATCCGCTTCAACAGCTCCACGTCCGGAACCGCGAGGTCGATGATGATGAGCGGCTCGTCCTGCAGCATCGCGTCGAGGGCCATGGCCTGCGGCACTGTTCGCGGAAAGCCATCGAGGATGTACCCGCTTGCGGCGTCGGGCCTCGCCAGCCTCTCCTTCACGATGCCGACCATCTCCGCATCGCCGAGCAGCTCGCCGCGATCCATTAGCGCTTTCGCGCGTCGTCCCAGCTCGGAACCGCTGTGTGCTGCCTCGCGCAGGATGTCACCCGTGGAAATCTTCGGGATCCCCCGCGCCTGCGCCAGCCGGACAGCCTGCGTGCCCTTACCGGACGCGGGCGGGCCGAGCATCACGACATTGAGGGCCATCTACCCGCGCCGGCCCCGAATCCGCGTTTTCTTCATGAAGCCGTCGTAATGCCTCATGATCAACTGCGACTCGACCTGCTGAATCGTGTCCATCGCCACGCCGACGATGATCAGCAGGGTCGTGCCGCCGAAATAGAAAGTCACGCCCATGCCTTCGGTAATGAACCGCGGCAGAAAGGCGTCGAGCCGCTCGCCAATGAACGGAATCGGGGCGACCCGGAAACCCGTAATCAAAAAATCGGGCAGTATGGCGATCAACGCGAGGTACACGGCGCCTGCGAGCGTAATGCGCGTCAGGATCGTGTCGATGTACTCAGCCGTCCGCTTGCCCGGCCTGATGCCCGGCACGAACCCGCCGTACTTCCGCATGTTCTCTGCCACGTCATCGGGATTGAAGATGATCGCGGTGTAGAAATACGCGAAGAAGATGATCAAGCTGACGTACAGCAGGTTGTACAGCGGCATCCCCATCGTCAGCTGGTCTCTGACGCGTGTCATCCAGTGCGTCGGGTCGTTGGCGAACATCTGCGCGATCGTTGCCGGGAACGCCAGAATCGATGAAGCGAAGATCACCGGAATGACCCCTCCGGTATTCACCTTTAACGGAATGTGGGTGCTGGCGCCGCCGTACATGCGGCGTCCCACGACGCGCTTCGCGTATTGCACGGTGATGCGCCGGCTCCCGCGCTCGACGAAGATTATCGCGGCGATGACGAGCACCATCACGACGAGGAGCAGCAACAATCGGATCAGCCCCATCTGCCCCGTTCGCAACTGATCGAACGTCGTAATCACGGCCGCTGGAAGTCCGACGACGATGCCGGCGTAGATGATGAGCGACATGCCGTTGCCGACGCCGCGTTCGGTGATCTGCTCGCCCAGCCACATGACCAGCGTCGTGCCAGTCGTCAGTGTCAGCACGGTCATCAGCCGGAAGCCCCAGCCCGGGCTGTACACCAGCGGCAGCCCACCGGCGATCTGCGTCGATCGCTCGAGCCAGATGGCAATGCCCAGCGACTGCACGACGCTAAGCAGAATGGTGCCGTAGCGCGTGTACTGCGTGATCTTGCGCCGACCGAGCTCGCCTTCTTTCGAGATGCGCTCGAGGTACGGCCACACCACCGTCAACAGCTGCAGAATGATCGAGGCGCTGATGTACGGCATGATGCCGAGCGCGAAGATCGTCATCTGCGACAGGTTCTGTCCCGAGAACATGTCGTACAGACCGAACATCGTGCCACGCGCCTGGTCAGCGAGCTGCTGAAGCGCCGCCAGGTTCACGCCGGGAATCGTAATGTGGCTCCCAACGCGATATGCGATGAGCAGCCCAATCGTAAAGAGCAGCCGCTTGCGAAGCTCGGCGATGGCGAACAGATTTTTAACGCTGTCGATGGCCATGTTCGTTACTCGCAAGGCGGGTCGGTCGTCGACCCGCCCTACATTTCTATAGTGTCTCCGCGGCCCCGCCGGCGGCGGCGATCTTCTTTGCGGCCTCAGCGCTGAACTTGTGTGCGCGCACGGTCAAACCCTTTGAAAGCTCACCACGGCCGAGCACCTTTACGCGCTCCGCAGACCCCGGTACGAGTCGTCGCTCGCGAAGCAGATCGAGCGTGACGACCGTGCCTGCGTCGAAACGCTCGCCAAGCGTATCAAGGTTGACCACCGCATATTCGACGCGAAACGGATTGTGAAACCCGCGCTTCGGCACGCGGCGCTTGAGCGGCATCTGGCCGCCCTCGAACCCGACTTTGCGCTTGAAGCCCGAGCGCGACTTCGCACCCTTATGTCCACGTCCCGCCTGCGTGCCCTGGCCTGTGCCATGACCGCGGCCGACGCGCTTCTTCGAATGCTTGGCACCCTTGGGAGGCTTTAAGTTTGAGAGATCCATTGTTATTGCACCTCGACGAGGTGTCGAACCTTGTGAATCATGCCACGCGTCGCAGGCGTGTCGATCAGCTCAACCGTGTGGTGCAGGCGGCGCAGTCCGAGCCCTTCGACGACGGCGGCCTGCTTCCTGCCGAATCCGATGGTGCTCTTGACGAGCGTGACTTTCACGCGCTTGGCGTCGGCTGACTTCTGTGCTGCTCTCTTTACCATGGCGGTTAACTCTTCAAAGTCGAGAGATCGTCGATGTCCTTGCCGCGAAGCCGGGCCACCATGACGGGATCTTTCAGCGACATCAGGCCGTTGAACGTCGCGCGCACGACGTTGTGCGGGTTGGCCGATCCAAGGGATTTGGTCAGCACGTTCTGCAAACCCGCCGACTCGACGACGGCACGCACGGCGCCGCCGGCGATGATGCCGGTGCCGTCCGGCGCCGGCTTCAGCATGACGCTGCCCGAACCGAACTTGCCGACCACCGGGTGCGGAATCGTCGTGCCTTGCAGCGGCACGCGAATCAGGCCCTTCTTGGCCGACTCGATGCCTTTCTTGATGGCCGAAGGGACTTCCTTTGCTTTGCCGACGCCGAACCCCACCACACCATGGCCATCTCCGACCACGACGAGCGCACTGAAGCTCAGGTTCTTACCGCCCTTCACAACTTTCGTGACGCGGTTGATCGACACCACGGTGTCCTTGATGTCGAGCTGCGACGGGTCGATCTTCTCGCGAATACGTTGCATAGTTTCAATCTTCCAATCTACCTATCTGCGAATGGTGCGTCAGAACTCCAGACCCGCTTTTCGCGCCGCGTCCGCGACCGCTTGAATCCGGCCGTGGTACAGATAGCCATTGCGGTCGAAGACAACCTTTGTGATGCCCTTCTCTTTCAGCCGCTGCGCGATTGTCTGACCGATGAACTCGGCGCCCGCCTTGTTGCTGCCGCGCGTCTTGCCCTGCAAGCCAGACTTGAGGGCCGCCTCGGTCGTCGCCGCAGAGGCTACCGTCTGGCCGGTCATGTCGTCGATGACCTGCACGTAGATGTGGGCGAGGCTGCGGAACACCGTCAAACGCGGACGCTGCTCGCTGCCGGCAATGCGCTTGCGCAACCGAAGCTTGATTCGGGAACGCCGATCCTCTCGAGTCTTGATTCGCATATGTTCTCTTTACTTGGTGCCAGTCTTGCCAGCCTTCTTCTTGAGCTGTTCGCCGGTATATCGTACGCCCTTCTGCTTGTAAGGATCGGGCTTGCGCAACCGGCGGATATTCGCCGCCACTTGCCCCACGAGCTGACGATCCACACCCGTCACAGTGAGATGGGTCTGCTTTTCGATCGCGATGTCGATACCGGCCGGCACGTCGAATACGACCGGGTGCGAGTAGCCGAGCGCGAACACGACCTGCTTGCCTCGCACCTCAGCGCGATAGCCGACGCCGACAATGTCGAGCTCGCGCTTGAAGCCCTCGGTGACGCCGAGCACGCCATTGGCGGCGAGACTGCGCGCGAGGCCGTGAAACTTACCAAGCTCGGCGTCCTCGCGAACGGTCGCAGCCTTGAGCTGCCCGTCGGCGACCTCGAAGGCAACGCCAGGCGGAATCCGCTGGATCAGCTTGCCTTTCGGGCCCTGAATATCGAGCGCGCCGGGGGCCACGTTGACGGTGACGCCCTTCGGCAATGTGATTGGCTTCTTTCCAATTCGCGACATCGTCGTTCCTTCGCCTGTTCTACCCAACCGCAGAGTTCGCAGAGACAACTCTTCTCTGTGTGCTCCCTGTGCTCTGTGATTGCGTCACGCCTACCAAACGTTACAAAGAACCTCTCCACCGACTCCGGCACGCTGGGCGTTCCGGCCCGTCATGACGCCGCGCGATGTTGTCAGGATGCTCGTGCCCAGTCCACCCAGCACGTGTGGGACCTCATCGCGGCGGAAATACACGCGGCGGCCGGGGCGACTGATCCGTTCGACGCCGGTAATCACCTTCTCGCCGTGCGGTCCGTATTTCAGAAAAATACGAATCATCTGCCGTGGGGCAGACGCCTTGGCCGCCTCTGGCGTCTTCTCGTCGACGAGCTTGAACCCCTGGATGTATCCCTCGTCTTCGAGAATGCGCGCAATCCCGACCTTGAGTTTCGATGCGGGAATCTCGACCCGGGGATGCTTCGCAATGACGGCATTGCGGAGGCGCGTGAGCATATCGGCGATTGGATCGGTCATTTTTTTCTCACGGGGCCCCAACACCGGCCCGGCGCCTTACGCTCGCGGGGCCACATCGCCCCACTCGCTTCGGCGCTCTTCAGCGGTGTCGAAGCCGTTCCTTTCTGACGTTTACTTTTTACTCTCTACTATCCACTTCATCGATCACCACGAGCTCTTCGTCACGCCCGCAACGTCCCCCTGGAGGGCCAGCTTACGGAAGCAGAGCCGGCACAGGGCGAACTTCCGCAGGTAGGCGCGTGGCCGGCCGCACAGGTGGCAGCGGTTCCGCAACCGGACCTTGTACTTCGGCGGTTTCTGTTCCTTCGCGATCTTCGCAGTTGTGGCCATGTTCTTCCTTCGCTCTTGTTTACCGTCTACCGTCCATCGTTTATCGTGTCTCTGACGGTAAACGGTCGACGGTAAACGGTGAACGTCTCTGTCAGTTCTGCCTGAACGGCATGCCGATCAGCTGAAGCAGCTTGCGCGCTTCCTGATCTGTCCTCGCGGTCGTCACGACCGAGACGTTCATGCCCCGTGACTTGTCGACTTTGAGGTAATCGATTTCCGGAAACAACAGCTGGTCTTTGAGGCCGAGCGTGAAATTGCCACGGCCATCGAACCCGCGCGGCGACACGCCGCGGAAGTCGCGGACGCGCGGCAGCGCGATTGCCATCAGACGGTCGAGGAACTCGTACATGCGCTCGCCGCGCAGGGTCACGCTGGTGCCGACCGGCTGGCCCTTGCGGACCTTGAACGCCGCGATCGACTTCTTGGCCCGGCGCACGACCGGCTTCTGGCCGGTGATGCTCGCGAGCTCGGCCGCACCGACTTCGATGATCTTCGCGTTTGACGTCGCTTCGCCCAGACCCATGTTCACGACGACCTTTTCGATCTTCGGAACGGCCATCACATTCTTGTAGCCGAACTCCTTGGTGAGCGCCGGCACGACTTCTTTCACGTAACGTTCTCTGAGGCGGCTCATTTGTCCACCACTCCCTCGCACTTGCGGCAGATTCGGACCTTGCGGCCGTCGCCAAGCAGCTTGTGACCGATGCGCGTCTGCGCACCGCACTCAGGGCACAGCAGCTGGACGTTCGACGCATGCAGCGACGCTTCGCGCTCGACGATGCCGCCTTTGATGTTGCGCTGCGGGTTCGGCTTGGTGTGGCGCTTGATCATGTTGACGCCTTCGACCACCAGCCGGTTTCTCAGCGGTTCCACCTTCAACACGCGCCCCTTCTTGCCGCGGTCCTTGCCCGCGATCACCAGGACGTTGTCGTTTCTCCGAATCGGACTCTGCAGTTGAGACATAAACCGTTCACCGTTCACCGTTTGCCGTTGACCGTTTGCCGTTGACCGTTCCTCACGGTGAACGGTCGACGGTTAACCGTGAACGCCCCTACAGCACCTCGGGCGCCAGCGAGATAATCTTCATGAACCGCCGCTCGCGAAGCTCGCGCGCGACCGGCCCGAACACACGCGTGCCGATCGGCTCGCGCTGATCGTTGATGAGCACCGCCGCGTTGCGATCGAAGCGGATGTAACTGCCGTCCTTCCGCCGCTGTTCCTTCACCGTACGGACAATCACGGCCTTGACGACCTGGCCCTTTTTGACCGTCCCGTCGGGAATCGCTTCCTTCACCGAGGCGGTCACGATGTCGCCCAGCCGCGCGTAGCGGCCGGTCGATCCGCCAATCGGGTTGATGATGGCGATCTTGCGCGCGCCGGAGTTGTCGGCTACGTCGAGGATCGAGCGCATCTGAATCATGACTGTTCTCCAGAGTTCCCAGCTCTCAGTTGCCAGTTTTCAGCGGCGCTCACTGACAACTGATGACTGACGACTGATGACTGACGACTGATCACTGACAGCTACACTGCCGCGGGTCTGACGACACGCGTCACAACCCATCGCTTGCGCTTGCTCAGCGGGCGGCTCTCGACGATGGCGACCCGATCGCCCATCTTCGCTGTATTGTTCTCGTCGTGCGCGACGAATTTCGACGTACGGCGCTCGGTCTTTCCATAGAGTCCGTGACGCACCTGCCACTCGACGGCAACCACGCAGGTCTTCTGCATCTTGTTGCTGACGACGACCCCTTCTTTTTCAGACTTTTCCGCCATTACGCCTTCCTCTGTTTCTCCGTGATCACGGTCTTGATGCGCGCGAGATCGCGGCGCGTGAAGCGCAGCTTGAGCGGCGCGTCGAGCTGACCGAGCGATTGCTGCAGCCGCATCCGGAAGAGCTGATCCTCGAGCTCTTTGGCGCGCGCCTGCAGATCGTCCACCGAAAGATCGCGCAGTTCGCCCACCTCCATCATGACGCCTTCTCCTCGGCAAACCGGGTCGCGAACTTCGTGAGGATGGGCAGCTTCGAGGCCGCGAGCTGCAGCGCTTCGCGCGCCTCAGCCTGGGTGACACCTTCCATCTCGAACAGAATCCGTCCCGGCCGCACCACACACACCCACTCTTCGGGTGCGCCCTTGCCCTTGCCCATGCGCGTTTCCTGCGGCTTCTTGGTGATCGGTTTGTCTGGAAACACGCGCACCCAGATCTTGCCGCCGCGCTTGATGAACCGCGTCATTGCCACGCGCGCCGCCTCGATCTGCCGCGAGGTGAGCCAACATGGCTCGAGCGCGCGGAGACCGAAGTTCCCGAACGACACGTCGGAGCCGCGCCACGCCTTGCCAGCCATTCGGCCGCGCTGCTGCTTCCGGGTACTTCACCTTCTTCGGCATCATCATTGCTTTATTCCTCGTGGGGCCCCACCCCCACTCGGCTGCCGTCGCTTACGCTCCGGATCTTGATACCTCAATCCGTTGCTTCAGTCCTCGGCTCCGTCAGTGCTGTCCCACCGCCACTCGGCTGCCGTCGCTTACGCTCCGGATCTTGATACCTCAATCCGTTGCTTCAGTCCTCGGCTCCGTCAGTGCTGTCCCACCGCCACTCGGCTGCCGTCGCTTACGCTCCGGATCTTGATACCTCAATCCGTTGCTTCAGTCCTCGGCCCGTCAGTGCTGTCCCACCGCCACTCGGCTGCCGTCTTTACTTAATGTGTCGCGGGGCCCCACCCCGCGACCAGTCACCTCGCGCTCGCGCGCTCGGCGCAACATCGCTGCGACGACCTGCTCGGTGCGGCACCCGTGGCTGACCTAATCCCAATTCCCAATACATAGAGCTACTGTCTCGCCTCGCGAGGCCCGGAGGGACGGCGTGGCTGACGCTCTCTGAATTCCTGCTCTTCCCGCGGCGACTTCGGTGTCAGACGCTCACCCTTGTACAACCATGTCTTGACGCCGATCTGCCCGTAGGTCGTGCTCGCCTCGGCAAACCCGTAATCGATGTCGGCGCGCAGTGTCTGCAACGGAAGCTGGCCGTGCAGATACCATTCGGACCGCGCGATTTCGGCGCCGTTCAGACGGCCCGACACCCGCACCTTGATACCGCGGGCGCCGAACCGGAGCGCTGACTCGACGGCCTTGCGCATCGCGCGGCGGAACGCGACGCGCTTCTCGAGCTGCATCGCCACCGACTCGGCAATCAACTGCGCATCGAGCTCGGGCTTCTGTATTTCCTGAATGTTGATGAACACCTCGCGGTTGGTCCGCTTCTGGATTTCGGCCTTCAACTTTTCGACTTCTGTGCCCTTGCGACCGATGATGATGCCCGGCCGCGACGTGTGGATGTCGATCTTCAGCTTGTTGGCCGCGCGCTCGGTCTCGATCTTGGCAACGCCGGCGTGCGAAAACCGCTTCTTCAGATCCTGACGCAGAGCGAGATCTTCATGGAGCAGCTTCGCGTAATCGCGATCGGCGAACCAGCGCGACTTCCACGTCTTGTTGAATCCGAGCCGGAATCCGTAAGGATGTACTTTCTGACCCACAGTCACTCCAGGCAGGGCTGAAGCCCTGCGCTACATTTTTTTCTCGCGGGGCCGCAACGGCCCACTCGCTTCGGCGCTCTGGTCACTACGCGTCGTGTCTTCGTGCCGTCGTGCCGTCGTGCCGTCGTGTCTTCGTGCCTCGTGTCTTCGTGTCTTCGTGGTTTCGTGGTTACTTCTTCTTCGGCGCCGCGCTCTTCTTCGGGGGCGTCTTCTTGCGCGCAGGCGCGTTCGCCTTCTTCGCGGCTGCCTTCGGTGCCGGCTTCGCCTTTGCTGCGGCGGGCTTCGCCGCGGCGCGCTTCGGCTTCACCTCAGGCTCGACCGCGGCGATCTCCAGCGGCCGCTCGGAAACATGGACCGTGAGATGCGCCGTGCGCTTCACCACCCGGAACGCCCGGCCCATCGGTGCGGGGCGAATCCGCTTCATCGATGGCCCCTGGTTGGCATAACACGCCGAGACGAACAGTCGATCGACGTCACCTCCGAATCCGTCCTTCTGCTGCGCATTGGCGATCGCCGAGCGGAGCAGCTTCGTGATGTCGTGCCCCACGCCCTTGCGCGTGAACTGCAGTGTGGCGAGCGCGCGGTTCACGTCGCGACCACGGATGAGGTCCATCACAAGGCCCGCCTTCTGAGCGGAGGTGCGCACGTAACGAGCTGTCGCGTGAGCTTCAATCGCCATGATTATCCACCCGCCTTCGCGCCACCGGCCCCGCCTGCGCCAGCGCCACCGCCGCCACCCGCGCCGCCCGGAGCCGGCGCTGCAGCCGCCATCTGTGCGGCCTTTTCTGTCTTCGTCGTGTGCCCCTTGAACGTCTTGGTCGGCGAGAACTCGCCGAGCTTCTGCCCGACCATGTTTTCGGTGACGTAGACCGGGATGAACTTCTTGCCGTTGTGTACCGCGAGCGTGTGTCCGACCATTTCGGGCACGACGGTCGAGCGGCGCGACCAGGTCTTGACGACCTTCTTCTCGTTGGCCTGATTCATCGCCTCGATCTTCTCGAGGAGCGGCGTATCGACGAACGGACCTTTCTTCAGTGATCGGCTCATACTGCTGTTACCTGGCGCCCTTGGGCCGGCGCTGGACGATGAACTTGTCTGTCGACTTGCGATTGCGCGTCTTGTATCCCTTGGTCGGTAGCCCCCACGGCGAGACAGGATGGCGCCCGCCCGAGGTCTTGCCCTCACCGCCACCGTGCGGGTGATCGACCGGGTTCATGACCACGCCGCGATTGTGCGGGCGTCGTCCGAGCCAGCGGCTGCGCCCGGCCTTGCCGATCGAGACGTTTTCGTGATCGAGGTTGCCCACCTGACCGACAGTGGCATAGCACACCATCGCGACGTGGCGAATCTCGCCCGAGGGCATCTTCACCGATGCGTAGTCGCCTTCTTTCGCGACGAGCTGCACCGAAGAACCGGCGCTGCGCGCGATCTGACCGCCCTTGCCCGGCTTCAGCTCCACGTTGTGCAGCATCGTGCCCAGCGGGATGTTCTTCAGCGGCAGGGCGTTGCCTGGGAGAATGTCGACGTTGTCGCCGGCGACAACTGAGTCGCCCACCTTGAGCCCAAGCGGCTGAAGGATGTAGCGCTTCTCGCCGTCGGCGTACGTGACGAGGGCGATGCGCGCCGATCGGTTCGGGTCGTACTCGATGGTCGAGACTTTCCCCGGGATGTCCTTCTTGTCGCGCTTGAAGTCGATGATGCGGTACAGCCGTTTGTGGCCGCCACCGCGGAACCATGACGTCAGCTCACCATGATTGTTGCGGCCGCCAGAACGGTGCAGGTTCTCGGTAAGCGGCTTGTGCGGCTCGCTCGTCGTGATGTCATCGAACGTCTGGACCGTCTGAAAGCGTCGTCCAGGTGACGTCGGTTTGTATGTTCTGATACCCATTTTCTAGATCCTCAAGCGGGTAGCCGGTAGCCTGTAGCTGATAACGCGGGATGCTCGTGCTACGAGCTACCAGCTAGCCATTAGGCTCCTTCAAAGAACTCCGGAGCTTCTCTCCCTGGCGCAGCTTCACGAAGGCCTTCTTCCAATCCGACCGCTGCCCCGCGAAGCGCCCCTGACGCTTCACCTTGCCGTGGGCAATGGCCGTGCGAACGTGTGCGACCTTCGAGCCCAGCAACGTTTCGACGGCGCGCTTAATCTCGGTCTTGTTCGCGTGGGTGGCCACTTCGAACACGATCGTCCGGCCATCGCGCTCGCGCTGGATGGACGTCTTTTCGGTGATGAGCGGCCGGCGGATCACGTCTGTGAGTTTCATAAGCGTTGTGTCCGCCTTCAGGCGGACAACCCCTGTAATTTTTCAACGGCTGCTTTGGTCGCAATCACCCTCGACGCGTTCATCACGTCGCGCGCACCGACGCGCGCGCTCGAAAGGAACTGCACGCCCGGCAGATTGCGCACGGCCAAGCCGAGTTTCTCGTTCGGCTGAACGTCAATTAGAAGGGCCTTGCCGTCGGCACCGAGACGCTTCAAGAGCTCCGAGGCCGCCTTCGTCTTGCTCTCGGTCGCGCTCAATTCGTCGACAACGACGAGGGCGCCGTCCTGAATCCGCTGCGCGAGGGCCGCGACAATCGCGCCGCGCTTGACCTTTCGCGGCAGCCGGAAGTCGTAACTGCGCGGTTGAGGGCCGAACACAGTGCCGCCATGACGCCACAACGGGTTGCGGATGTCCCCGACGCGTGCGCGTCCCGTCCCTTTCTGCTTCCACGGTTTTCGCCCCGAGCCCGCGACGAGCGCACGGTTCTTCGTCATGTGCGTGCCGCGGCGCTTCGACGCGTTCGTATGCACGACCGACTCCCAGATGAGCCCGCCGTTCACCCGTCCGCCAAACACCTCGTCGCTCAGTTCGAGGGATCCGACTTTCTTGTTGTCTGTGTTCACTACATCGAGTTTCATATGTTTAGTTGTCGCGGGGCCCCACCCCCGCGACCTGTACCTCGCGACCTTCGGTCGCTCGGCAATGTTTGCAGCGCCGATCTGCTTAGTTTGGCGTTACGCCCTCAGCCCTCAGCCCTAAGCCCTATTTCTTGCCCTTCGGCTTCTCCACCTGCGCCACCTTGATCCGCTTCGCCGCCACGGCCTTGCGAATCAGCAGATAACTGGTCGGCGCGCCCGGAACGGCGCCACGCACGATCAGGAGGTTGTTCTCCGGATCGACCTTGGCCACTTTCAGGTTGCGAACGGTAATCCGATCGCCGCCCATGCGGCCGGCAGCGCGCATCCCCTTCACCACGCGCGACGGGAATGACGAAGCGCCGATCGACCCCGGCGCGCGATGGAACATCGATCCATGCGTCGCGGCGCCGCCGGCGAAGTGGTGGCGCTTCACGACACCCTGGAAGCCCTTGCCGCGGCTCGTGCCGATGATGTCGACGCGCTCGCCGTTCTCGAACATGCTGACGAGCACCTGATCGCCCACCTTCGGATCGCCGTCCTTGGCCAACTCCACTTCGCGGAGCACGCGAGTGGGTGGCACGTTGGCCTTCTTGTAGTGACCGGCCAGCGGCTTCCGCGTCTTCGGCGCCTGGCCGTCGACCAGGCCCAGCTGCACGGACTCGTAACCGTCGGTGGACGCGGTCTTCCGCTGCACGACCACGCACGGGCCCGCTTTGATGACTGTCGCCGGAACGACCGAGCCGTCCTCGGCGAACAACTGCGTCATGCCGATTTTTTTGCCGATGATGGCTGTGACCATATGCTCTCTAGCTCGTAGCTGGTAGCTGATAGCTGGTAGCGGTCAAGCAGCTGGCAGCGTGCGCTACCGGCTACTCGCTACCGGCTATTTCACGTGTTCCTTGCCGAACGCCTTGATCTCGACGTCGACCCCGGCGGGCAGATCGAGCTTCATCAGCGCATCGACGGTCTGCGGTGTGGGCTCGAAAATGTCGATCAGACGCTTGTGGGTCCTGATCTCGAACTGCTCGCGCGACTTCTTGTCGACGTGCGGCGAACGCAGCACCGTCCACTTGTTAATCGCCGTCGGCAGCGGAATCGGGCCCGCGAGGCGGGCGCCGGTGCGCTTGGCCGTGTCGACGATCTCGGTAGTCGATTGGTCGAGCACGCGCGAGTCGTACGCCTTGAGCCGGATTCGAATCTTGTCGGAGAACATTTTTTCCTCTAATCCCTAATCACCAATCCCTAATCACTAGGGATCAGTCTTTTCCCTGCGCCTTCGCCACCACCTCTTCGCTGACATTCGACGGCGCCTGCTCGTACCGATCGAAGTGCATCGAATAGGTTGCGCGCCCCTGCGTGCGCGATCGCAGGTCAGTCGCATAGCCGAACATTTCAGACAACGGAACGCGCGCCTGAATGATCTGGGTGCCGCCCCGGTCTTCCTGCGACTGGATATGGCCGCGCCGGCTCGACAGGTTGCCCATCACGTCGCCCATGTGTTCCTTCGGGACGACCACTTCCACGCGCATCACCGGCTCGAGCAGCACAGGTTTGGCTTTCTTGGCCGCATCCTGAAACGCCATGGAGCCGGCAATCTTGAACGCCATTTCCGATGAGTCGACCTCGTGAAACGAGCCGTCGTAGAGTTCAATGCGTACGTCGTCCACCGGATAACCCGCGAGGACGCCGCGCGTGAGCGCTTCCTTGATCCCCACGTCGATCGGCTTGATGAATTCCTTCGGGATGGAACCGCCGGTGGTTTCGTTCTCGAAGACGTAGCCCGAGCCCGGCTCGCCGGGATACAGGTGGATCTTCACGTGCCCGTACTGGCCGCGGCCGCCGGTCTGCTTCGAGTATTTCATTTCACCGTCGGCGGGGCGTGTCAGCGTTTCCTTGTACGCAACCTGTGGCTTGCCGACCGTGGCCTCAACGCTGAACTCGCGTTTCAGGCGATCGACGATGATTTCAAGGTGCAGCTCGCCCATGCCCGCGATAATGACCTGGCCGGTCTGCTGATCGGTCTGAACCTGAAAGGTCGGATCTTCGGCCATCAGCTTCTGGAGGCCCACCCCGAGCTTTTCCTGATCCGACTTCGTTTTCGGCTCGATCGCGAGCGAGATCACCGGCTTCGGGAAATCCATCGACTCGAGCACGATCGGATGCTTCTCGTCGCACAACGTGTCGCCGGTCGAGACGCTCTTGAGGCCCACGGCTGCAGCGATATCGCCCGAGTAGACCTCTTTGATCTCTTCGCGCTTGTTCGCGTGCATCTTCAGCAGGCGTCCGATGCGCTCGGATTTCTGCTTGGTCGCGTTGTAGACGGTCGATCCGGCGGTGAGCACGCCCGAGTAGACCCGGAAGAACGTGAGCTGCCCCACGAACGGGTCGGTCATGATCTTGAACGCGAGGGCGCCAAACGGTGCATTGTCTTTGGCTGGACGCTCGATGAGGTTGGCCTCCGGGTGCTCCTCGTCCACCTTCTTGTCGGGATCGATTCCCGTGATGGCAGGCACGTCGAGCGGCGAAGGCAGGAAGTCGACGACGGCGTCGAGCAGCGGCTGGACGCCCTTGTTCTTGAACGCCGATCCACAGATGACGGGCACGAACGCGGTCTGGCCCTTCTCTCGGACCGAGCTGTTGACACGCTTTCGAATCGCCGCCTTGATTTCCTCTTCCGAGGGCTCCTGCCCGTGGAGATATTTCTCGAGAATCTTGTCGTCGGCCTCGCTGACCTTTTCGATCAGCTGCTCGCGATAGTGCTTCGCCTCGTCCAGCATCTCGGCCGGGATGTCGCCGACGACGTAGTCGGCGCCCATCGTCTCGTCCTTGTAGGTAATCGACTTCATTTTCACGAGGTCGATGACGCCGACGAAATGTTCTTCCGATCCGATCGGCAACTGAATCGCGACGGGGTTCGCTTCGAGCTTGGAAATGATCTGATCGAAGGTGCGCTTGAAGTCGGCACCGATGCGGTCCATCTTGTTCACGAAACAGATGCGCGGCACGCGGTACTTGTCGGCCTGGCGCCACACGGTTTCCGACTGGGGCTCCACGCCGGCAACCGAGTCGAACACGGCCACCGCGCCGTCGAGCACGCGCAGTGAACGTTCGACTTCGGCCGTGAAGTCGACGTGGCCGGGCGTATCGATAATATTGATGCGGTGATCGCGCCAGAAGCAGGTCGTCGCGGCCGACGTAATCGTGATGCCGCGCTCTTGTTCCTGCTCCATCCAGTCCATGACGGCGGTGCCTTCGTGGACTTCGCCGATCTTGTACGTAATTCCGGTATAGAACAGAATCCGTTCTGTCGTCGTCGTCTTACCGGCATCGATGTGCGCCATGATGCCGATGTTCCGCGTTTTTTCTAACGAATGTGACCGTGGCATTGCTTTACTTCTCGTTTACCGTTAACCGTTTAGCGTTTGCCGTTCATTACCAGCGATAGTGCGCGAAGGCTTTGTTCGCTTCGGCCATTCGGTGCGTGTCTTCGCGTTTCTTCACCGCACCGCCGCGAAGGTTCGCCGCATCGAGCAATTCGTTCGCGAGCTTCTCCTGCATCGTTTTGCCATCGCCGCGCGCCCGCGCGAAGCCCACCAGCCAGCGGATGCTGAGAGAAAGCCGGCGATTCGGGTTCACTTCGACCGGCACCTGATAGTTGGAGCCACCGACGCGTCGCGACTTCACCTCGAGGCTCGGCTTGACGTTGTCGACCGCCTTCTTGAACACCTTGAGCGGATCGTCGCCGGTCTTCTCCTTGATGATGTCGAAGCTGTGGTAAAGAATGCCCTCAGCCGTGTTCTTCTTGCCGTCTCTCATCACCGTGTTGATGAAGCGGGTGACGAGCGGGCTCTGATACAACGGGTCCGCGGCTAGCTCTCGTTTCGCAATGACTCTTCGTCGTGGCATATCTCGTCCCTAATCCCTAGTCCCTACCTAATCCCTAGCCTAGGCTTTCGGTCGTTTCGCGCCGTACTTCGAACGCCCCTGCTTGCGGCCCTGGACGCCCACGGCGTCGAGCGTGCCCCGCACCACGTGGTAGCGCACGCCGGGGAGGTCCTTTACGCGCCCACCCCGAATCAGCACCAGCGAGTGCTCCTGAAGGTTATGACCGACGCCCGGAATATAGGTCGTCACCTCGATGCCGTTGGTCAGGCGCACGCGCGCGACCTTGCGAAGCGCCGAGTTCGGCTTCTTTGGCGTCTGCGTAAAAACGCGCACGCAGACACCGCGCTTCTGCGGGCTGTTCTGCAGCGCCGGGCTCTTGGTCTTGCTGACGATCTTCATCCGACCGTTGCGGACAAGCTGACTGATAGTCGGCACGAGAAAAAACTCCACGTCCCGCCCTCCTTCGCCTTCCGGCTACGGCGCGGCGGACTTGAATGCGCGTCGGGCCTAGAAGCCAAAACGGCTTGGCGCCCGATGCAATACCCTATTGATAGATGTCGTGTTGCGCCGCGGTCCTTCCGCGGGCCGTGCTTAGGAAAGTGGCTCTGACGCCTCTTCCGTGCGGTTCGAAGCCAGATAGGGTTTCCTAACTTCGATACAACCTGACGAATATAACATTACTTATTTAGGAGACGCAACCGATGGCAGACCAGGTGACGACCCCTTCGGGCTTGAAATACGAGGACATACAGGCGGGAACCGGTGCCACGGCGCAGAGCGGACAAAAGGCGAAGGTGCATTATACAGGCTGGCTGAAGAGCGGCCAGAAGTTCGACTCGTCAGTCGATCGTAACGACCCCTTCGAATTCACGCTCGGCGCCGGCCAGGTGATCAAAGGATGGGACGAGGGCGTGGCCGGCATGAAAATCGGGGGAAAGCGACGCCTCACCATTCCTGCAAACCTCGCGTACGGGCCGAGCGGCGCGGGCGGGGTGATACCGCCGAATGCGGAGTTGATATTTGAGGTGGAGTTGATCGGTTTGAGATGACAATCGATGGATCTTGTCTTGCGAGTTCCCAGGCAATCTGAGGAAGCAGAGTTTCTTCGCGCCCACCGAGCGACGTCACCGAGCGTCCAACACTTTCTTCACTACTATCAAGAGGGGATGTCTTTCCAGCGGTATCTCGAGGTGCTGGCGGAACAGGAGCGAGGCGAGAATCTTCCGGCGAACCATGTACCGTCCACATTCCTGTTTGCATTCGCCGGCACCAGAATCGTCGGTCGCGTATCGATCCGTCACTCGCTCAATCCCTATTTCGAGCGTTTTGGTGGGCACATTGGCTACGTCGTGGTCCCGGAGTACCGGCGGCAAGGCTACGCCACCGCGATCCTCCGGCAAGCGCTCCAGATTGCACGCCAGAAGCTTGGCCTGAAGCGCGTCCTCGTGACGTGTGACGCAGACAACGTCGGTTCCATCAAGACCATCGAGAAAAACGGTGGCCTCCTCGAGAGCATCGTCACCCCGGATGGTGACAAACCTAAGCGTCGCTACTGGATTGCCGCGGCCGACTAGCGTGCCACTGGACTGGCACTGACAGCTACTCGATCCACTCCGCCACAAACACGTTCGTCTCCCCTTCCGATTTCGCATGTCTGTTCGACCCGAACACCAGTCGCTTCCCGTCGGGCGAGAACATCGGGAACCCATCGAAGGTGTTGTTGAAAGTGATTTGCTCGAAACCGGATCCGTCGAGGTTGATCATGAAGATGTCGAAATCGCGGCCTTTTGGATCTTTGATGTTCGACGCAAAGATGATGCGCTTGCCGTCGGGATGCCACGCAGGGGCGAAGTTGGCGCCGCCGAGCCTGGTTACCTGGCGAAGGTTGCTGCCGTCCCGGTTCATCACGAAAATCTCGAGCGTCGTCGGCCGCCAGAGTCCTTCCTTCAGCAGTCCCTGGTAGTCGGCGAGCTCTTTCGCGTCGCTCGTCGGACGCCCTCTGAAAATGATCTGCTTTCCATCCGGCGAAAACCACGGGCCGCCGTCCGGTCCCGGACGACTGGTCAGCCTGCGCACGTCCGAACCGTCACCGTTCATCGAGTAGATTTCCATGTCGCCGTCACGCACGCTCGTAAAGACGATGCGGCCGTCCGGGCCGATCGTGGCTTCGGCGTCGTACCCGGGAGTGGTGGTCAATCGCCGCGGATTCGAGCCGTCCAGCGAGGCACGGAAGATGTCGTAGGTGTCATAGATCGGCCACACGTAACCGCGCGAGAAGCTCGGGCGCGGCGGGCACTCGGCAGAGCCGAGATGCGTCGACGCGTAGACGATCGATTTGCCATCTGGAAAAAAGTAACCGCATGTCGTGCGGCCACCCTTGCTCAGTTGCTTCTTGTTCGAGCCGTCGACGTTCATCGTGAAAATCTGGTCGCACGTGCCCGGGGCACCAGGATTCGTCTGGAAAATCAGCTGCTTCCCGTCTGGTGAAAAGTATGCTTCGGCATTTTCACCGCCGGATGTGAGCTGTTTGACATTGGCGAGGTGTCGCTCGGCTGGAGGAGTCTGCCCCTGCGTCACGATGCCGGCAACCACCAGGACAGCGGCCAGTATGGAAATTCTGCTGCGCATGATTCGCCATTATCATCTCGAAATGGGCGGAAAGGGTCACGGAGACCTGATAGCCACGGAGATCGCGCAGGCGGTGCACAGACACGGCGGTCGTGCGCTTTTCGTAGGAGGAGCGGTCCGCGATCGGATATTGGGGATCGACTCCAAGGATGTCGACTTGGAGGTCTTCGGCATGCCTGCGGAAAAGCTTGCCTCGCTGCTTATCCGATTTGGGAAGGTCGAGCCGATCGGGCAGAGCTTTCCTGTTTTCAAGATCGGCCCTGTGGACATCAGCCTGCCCCGCCGCGAGTCGAAGTCGGGACGCGGCCACAAAGGCTTCGCTGTCGAGGGCGATCCGTCGATGTCGATTGACGAAGCGGCGCGACGGCGCGATTTCACCATCAATGCCATCTCATGGGATCCGCTCACGAGTGAATTCGTGGATCCCTTCCACGGCCGCGAGGATCTCGAACGAAGGATTCTGAAGGTGGTCGACCCGGCGACCTTTGCCGACGACAGCCTGCGCGTGTTGCGCGCGCTGCAGTTTGCCGCCCGCTTCGAGTTGACGCTCGACGAAACAGCGAAGGCGCTGTGCCGCTCGATCCCGCTCGACGATCTACCGCCTGAGCGAATCTGGGGAGAAATCGAAAAACTGTTGCTACGCGCCAGGCGGCCGTCGATCGGATTCGCTCTCGGATTGGAGCTGGGTGTCGTCGACCAGCTGTTTCCCGAATTGAAGGCGCTCGTCGGCTGCCAGCAGGAGCCCGAGTGGCATCCCGAAGGCGACGTGTGGGTGCACACGCTCATGGTGATCGACCAGGCACGGCAGCGCATCGACGATCTCGACTACGCCGATCAGCTGATCCTGATGCTCGGCGCCGTCACGCACGACTTCGGAAAGCCGGCGACGACAGCCCTCATCGAGGGTCGTATTCGCTCGCTCAATCACGAGGAAGCCGGCGTCGAGCCGGCCGCTGCGTTCCTCGATCGCCTCAATATCCACTCATTCGATGGCAAGGACGTGCGCGGTCAGGTGCTCGGACTGGTGGCGCACCACTTGAAGCCTGGAATGCTCTACCAGGTGCGCGAACAGCTCACCGAGGGCGCGTTCCGCCGTCTGGCGCAAAAGGCCAACCTCGAGTTGCTCGCGCGTGTGGCGAAGGCAGACTGCCTCGGCCGCACCGGCTACTTCGATTGCACCGCGATGGACTGGTTCCTCGACCGCGCGCGCGAGCTGGGTGTCGATCGCAGCCCACCGAAGCCGCTGCTGCTCGGCCGGCATCTACTCGAGCTCGGCATGGCGCCGGGCCCCAGCATGGGCGCGCTGCTGAAACAGGTTTACGAGAGACAGCTGGATGGGGAGGTCAAAACCACTGAAGAGGGGATCGCACTGGCTACGCAGATGCTCGGAGAACGATAGGCAATATTGGCAGATTGGAAGATTCGCAGATTGTCAGATTGGGAAAACTGAATTTCGAATCTCCCAATCTCTCAATCCGCGAATCTGCGAATAGTGGTTCACCTAGGCCGCACGCTCCTGGGCCCGGCGGAACTCTTCCAGCAGACGCGGGACGTTCGTGCCCACCGAGTGTAGCGTGGGCGACCAGCCCAGCGCGCGAGCCCGCGGGCCGCGCGCGCGCTGATTCAGGGCGAGCGCGTCTGCATATGCGCCAAGCTTCTTGCGCGCCTCTTCGAGCGGCACGTGCCGCACATCGGGCCTCATCGAAAGATGCCCCGCGATGCCGTCGACGATGGCGCTGACGGTCTCGTCGCCTTCGTCGTTCCCGTGATAGATACCGGACCCGCCGGTCAGGGTGGCGACCCGGACGTAGAGGTCGGCCAGATCGCGGTCGTAGACCAGTGGCCAATAGTTCTCGCCCGTGCCAATCACGCGAATCAGGCCGTTCAGCGCGTTTTTCAATAAATCCGAGACAATTCCGCGATTCCCCCCGTAAACGATGCCCGGCCGGATGACGGCCGTCCGCAGATGCGCGCCCGCCGCCCGTAGAACCCGGTCTTCGTGCGCCGGCCGCCAACCGAGGAGGTGCCCGGGATTGGCTTGAGCCGTTTCGTCTATCGGTTGCGCATTCGATCCTAGAACCCAGAGGGCCGATGTGTACACGAACGACACCGACGAGTAAGTAGCGCTTTCTGACGCGGCAGCCAGCAGCGTGTCTATGGCGATCCGATCGACCTCTTCACGGTTGGGGCTCGCATCGGCAGCCGTGTGGATGTACCCATCATGAGCGTCCGCAGCCGCACGGTACGATTTGATCGTCCTCAGATCGCCAAGCACCGGCGTGACGCCGCGCGCGGCGAGCGCATCAGCAGCAGCGGGTGTGCGCACGAGTGCGGTGATTTGCTGGTTGGCGCGCAACAGCGCGTCAAGCACAGCGGAGCCGATGTATCCTGTCGCGCCTGTGAGAAAGATTCGCATGGGGGTGCCTTCATCATAAAAATGCGTCGGGATACCTTACTCGATTTTTTCGATGATGTGTCTGCAGGACGCGGAATTTTTTTCGTCTACGACGACGGATTCCGGACGCGATCATACACGTACGCAGAGACTGCGCGCTCGGCGCGCGGATTTGCGGCGCGCCTGCAAACCGCGGGCCTCGGCAAAGGCGACAAAGTTGTCTTCTGGAGCGAGAACCGTCCCGAGTGGATCATCGCCCTGTGGGGATGTTTCCTGAACGGATCGATCGCGGTTCCCATCGATTTCCGCGCCTCCGAAGAATTCTTGACCAGCGTCTCACGCATCGTTGATGCGAAACTGCTTCTGATCGGAGACGATGTTGAGTTACCTGACCTAAAATCCGGTGCTAAGTCAGACGACCGAACTACTTGGAAACTTTCTGACATCGACTTCCGCGCGCTCGATGCGTCGTCGTTCAAACCGGTGTCGGTCTCGCGCGACGACATCGTCGAGATCATCTTCACGTCGGGCGCCACCGCCGAGCCAAAGGGCGTCGTCATCACGCACCGCAACGTGCTCGCCAACATCGTCCCGGTCGAAAAAGAAGTTCAGAAATACAGGAAGTTCGGGAGGCCATTCTCCCCCATCCGTTTCCTTAACCTGTTACCGCTGAGTCACTTATTCGGACAGTCGATGGCCGCTTTCGTGCCTCCGATGATGAACGGCACCGTCGTGTTCCTTCGCGGGTACAACCCTCACGAGATCGTTCGTCAGATCAAGAAACGCCGCATCTCGGTGCTCGTGTCGGTACCGAAAATTCTCGATGTGCTTGCCGAACATGTCGCACGGTTGCATCCCGAAGTGCGAGAGACGCCGCTACAGAAAGAGGGCGTGGCGAAGCGCTGGTGGCGCTATCGCGCCGTGCATCGACTCTTCGGTTTCAAGTTCTGGTCGTTCGTCGTCGGCGCTGCGCCGCTCGAAAGCTCGCTCGAATCGTTCTGGGGACGACTGGGCTTTCTCGTCGTTCAGGGCTACGGCCTGACCGAGACGGCACCAATTGTGACGCTCAACCATCCGTTCTCGACCAGCAAGGGATCCGTTGGAAAGGCGATAGCCGGCGTCGATATCAAAATCGCAGCGGACGGGGAAATTCTCGTTCGCGGCGAAAACGTCACGACCGGGTACTACGGCGCGCCCGACGCAACCGGCGCGGCGTTCGAAGAGGGATGGTTCCACACCGGCGACATTGGCGAGCTCGATGCCTCGGGACGCTTGTTCATCCGCGGGCGAAAGAAAGAAATGATTGTCACGCCCGAAGGGCTCAACGTCTTTCCAGAAGACGTCGAGCGCGTCGTCAATGCGCTTCCGGGCGTGAAAGACTCGGCGGCCGTCGGCGTCACTCAAAACGGCGAGGAACGCGTACAGGTGGCGCTTATCGTCGAGCCAGGCACGAGTCCCGGTGACGTGGTGAAGTCGGCCAACGCGCAGCTCGCCGATCACCAGCGCATTCGAGCTGCGCAGGTATGGCCCGGACCGGAGCTACCTCGAACGGAAGGTACGAAAAAACTGAAGCGCCATGAGATTCGGAATTGGCTGCAGACGGGCGCGGCGCCAGCAGCTTCTGCAACGCGCGGACATAGCGTCGAGTCGGTGATTGCGCGATACACCGGTGGCCGGCCGCTCGAACCGGGCGCGACCCTCGAAGAGCTGGGTCTCAGCTCGCTCGAGCGAATCGAAATGATGGTGGCACTCGAGGAGGCGCTCAACACGTCGATCGACGAACAAGCCTTCTCGAACGCATCGACGGTCGCCGATCTCGAGCGGCTCGCCGCGCTGCCCGCGCCGGCCGAGGCGGTGGACCCGGTGGACTTTCCGTCATGGAATCGCGCGCTGCCGTTTCGACTGCTGCGGGCGATCGCCCAGCCGGCATTCCTGCTCCCATTGACTCGGGTGTTTGCGTGGATCAGCGTCAAGGGATCGCAGAATCTGCGCGGACTGCAAGGCCCCGTCATCTTCGCCGCCAACCATCAGAGTCATATGGATGTGCCGGTCATACTCGCCGCGCTTCCGGGCCGATGGCGACGGACAGTGGCGACCGCCATGGCGAAGGAATTCTTCAAGGCGCACTTTTTCCCAGAACAGCACACGCGGAAGCAGCGATTCATCAAAGGCCTCGAGTACTACCTGTCGGCGGCATGCTTCAACACGTTTCCGCTTCCGCAGCGCGAGGCGGGCGCTCGCCAGACACTTCGCTATGCCGGCGATTTGATCGGGGACGGCTTCTCCGTACTGATTTTTCCCGAGGGAAAACGCACCGATCACGGCGAAATCGCGCCATTCCGTCCCGGAGTCGGCATGATGGCCTCGCGGCTCGGTGTGCCGGTGATTCCGGTTCGTCTAGAAGGGATCGACCGCGTCCTGCACCAGAAATGGAAGATGGCCAAACCCGGGCCGGTCAGCGTGACGTTTGGCGCACCTATGCAGCTAAGTGGTGATGATTACGAGCACTTAACCGCACAAGTCGAAAACGCTGTACGAAAACTCAGCGCGTAGCCTCCATCTGTGGCACAATCATTGCGAGCAATCGGTCGGGAACGCGGGAAGCCTGCCCCGTTGGCGGTTCGATCGCTCGAAGAAAGGATTTCGAGCCGGTTTGAGCAAAGACGACTTAATCGATATGCAAGGAACGGTCGTGGCGGTGCACAGCGGAGGCTTGTATCGGGTTCAATGCGACGCCGGACACGAGGTGCTTGCGCAGTTGAGCGGCCGCATGCGGCGTTTTCGTATCAAGGTTGTGCCGGGCGATCGGGTCACCGTCGGCGTTTCACCGTACGATCCCGTTCGCGGCATCATTACATTCCGAGCCCGTTAAGCCATCAAAAACATGTTCGACGATTCCAGTTCCCCTCTCTCCAGACCAACGGCGATCGAAACACCCGAAGAGACGCCGGCACAGTCGGCGGCTCTCCAGCGCTATCACAGCTGCCGCTGGCGCAAAGCGCCTGAAGACGGCAATTCACAGGATTTCTGCTCGCATCGCGATGTCCTGCCGATGGCCGGCACCACCGGCTTCGACGCCGAAGCCTGGTGCCCGGATTGTCAGTTCTACAAAGTGCGGCGTGTACCCGAAAAAACGATCCCCTGACGACTACGGTTACTGACGCACCATTTCACAGATTGGCAGCTTGGATTCTTAGATTAGAACGTTCTAAAACGTTCAAGCTGCGATTTTGCCAATCTGCGAATCTGCCAATCTGCGAATAGCCTATTCACTAAACTCCCGCGCAAGCTCTACCCATTCCCCGTTGGGCGACAACAGCTGATAGGCCCGCCAGTGAGGCTTCGCTTCGGCAGAGTAGCCGGTCTTCTCGAGAGTAATGGCCAGATAGAAGTGCGCGTCGGCGTATTGTCCGTTCAGGCGTAGCGCCGTTCGGTAACACGTGGCTGCTTCCGGAAAGCGGCCGAGGTCGTGATAGATGTTGCCGAGATTGAAGTGCGCTTCGAAAAAATCGGGGTCGAGGCCGATGGCCCGCTCGTAGAGTGCCTGTGCTTCGGCCAGCTCGTCCTTGCCATAGTGAATGTTCGCCAGATTGATGAGCGCTGGCACCAGATACGGATCGATCTCCAATGCCTTCCGGTACCATGTGGCCGCCGCATTGTGACGCGACTCGTCCATGTCGAGCGCCGACCCTTTGATGAAGTACTCCTCGGCGAGCGATTGAGGTGGCGCCATCGGCACGACGGGACCCTTCCCCGATTCGATGGCTGCTTCTCTGGGCTTAGGCCGTGTCAGCTCGATGATGCGCGCGGGCTCCGCGTCGATGCGGAAATCGAACGTCAATTGCCCGCTGCGCGCCGCCTGCAATGATCTTAGGATGGCACGGAAGGGCGCCGTTTCGAGCTCGGCACTCACGTGGCGAATCACCAGGAGATCGGAGAACGGAAAGTAGATTTCGGTGTGCGTCCGCATGACCGGACGAATCAGGCCCCACTTCTGCAGATATCGCAGATGGTCCTGTCTCATATTCGGGTACATGCTCAGGAGATCGCGCTGGCTGTCGTACTGCTGTTTGAGATCCTCCGGCGGCTGGATGCCCGCCATGCGACAAAAATCGTTTTCGCTCATCACGCGCACACCAAGATCTTCCGCCTTGCGAAGTTTCTCGCTCTTCTCCGATCCTGGAAAGCCTTCCGCCCCGACCACAACCAGCGTCGTCTTTGCCGTCACTTCGTCAGCAGACGAGCCGCCGAGACGGATCACGAGCGCCTGGGCCTCTTTGCGCCCGAGCGACGAGAGTTTGCCGGTAAACGCGACGACCTGATCAGCGAGCGGAAGTTCGGACGAGTGTGGAGCCAAGGTTTTGGCGAGAATGAAGGAGGCCAGAGGAGAAGTCAAGCGCCCGAACGCGAGGGTTTGTCGCACTGGGTCCTGCCTGTCGGACCCGCCTCGCTTACAATCCTAGTGATGCTGCTCGCCGGAGATATAGGCGGAACGAAAACCATTATCGGCTTGTTTGCGCGCGGTGCCGCGCGACCCTCGACAATCGACACGCGTACCTATCGAACAACCGACTATCCCAGTTTGAGCGCGCTGTCGCAGCAGTTTCTTCGCGACACATCGACCAGCCCGTCCGATATCGAAGCGGCAAGCTTCGGTGTCGCCGGCCCCGTCGATGGCACACGCGCGAAATTGACCAACGTGCCATGGATCGTCGATCTCGATGCCTTTGGTCGCGACATATCGATTCCTCGTGCGCATCTGCTGAACGATCTGGAAGCACTGGCGTGGTCGATCTCGGTGCTCGCCACCGACGAAATCGCCGTGTTGCACGAGGGCGCAGCCGACACCCGCGGGAATCTCGGCCTGATTGCTGCGGGAACCGGCCTTGGCATCGCCGTGCTTCCCAACATCGACGGGCGCCTCGTGCCCCGCGCATCCGAAGGCGGACATGCGGATTTCCCGGCGCGAACCGACGCCGAGCAGCGGCTGGCCGGCGCGCTGGCAAAAGAATTCGGACGAGTCGATGTCGAGCGTGTCGTGTCTGGGCCCGGGCTCGCGCACATCCATCGGCTGCTCCATCCACATCAATGCGCGACGCTGACGCCTTTCCCGGCCGCCGACGATCTTCCAGCCGCCATCTCGCGCGCTGCGCTCGAGGATGGCTGCCCGCAATGCACGCAGACGCTCGAAGTGTTCGTCTCGGCGTACGGCGCGGCGGCCGGTAATCTCGCTCTGACTGTGCTGTCGACCGGTGGCCTGTACCTTGGCGGTGGCATTGCTCCGCGCATTCTTCCAGCGCTGCGCTGGCCGGTGTTCATGCGCTCGTTTCTCGACAAGTCGCCGATGGACGATCTGATCGCACGTATCCCCGTGAAAGTGATTCTCAATCCCGGCGCGGGACTTCTGGGCGCCGCTGCATATGCGCTAGCTAGTAGCTAGTAGCTGGTAGCGCTGGTAGCTGGTAGTTGTCCTGGCTTACAGGCGCAAGTTACCAGCTACTAGCGCTACTAGCTACTAGCTACCAGCTACTCGCTAGTGGTACCTTAGGAATATGGTCTGGCTCTTCGACCGCGACGGCGAAAAAATCAGATACGAGATCTGCCGTGACGAAAGCGGCGACGGGTTTTTGCTTGTCATGACCTCGAGCACCGGACATCAGCGCGTCGACAGGATTGCGCACGCGACCGAGCTTATCGAGCGCTCCTCAGAGCAGATGCGCCAGCTTCAGGACGACGGTTGGAAGGTAGGATGAAACAATTTGGTGTGTTTGCGCTTGTGTGCCTTGCCGGCGCACAAGTGCTCATCGGGCAATCTCCGCAGAGACAAGGCACACGGGGTCAGACCCCTGCCCCCACTACACAACGCCCCGCACCCGTCGAACCTGCAGGTGCGGCCAAAACGCGGGGTGAAGTCCGTGTGCCGTTTCGACCTGGTGAGCTGCTGACATTCGACGTTTCGTATTCCAGCTATGTGACCGCCGGCACAGTCACGATGCAGGTGCAGGCCAAACGTCCCTCCTACAACTCGGTCGCCTACTACGTCGTTGCCGAAGCGCGGCCGGCGCCGCTGCTGTCGAAGGTGTACACCCTCTACTACAAGGCCGACGTACTGATGGATGTGTACACGTTGCTCCCGCAACGCGCGGGCGTGTACAGCGAGGAAGGCGAGCGTCATCAGATGAAGGTGACGACGTTCAACAATTCCACGAGAAAAGCCACGTTCGAAAACGTGTCCGCCAAGGGTGGCAAGCGCGAGTTTGCCGTTCCGGCGTTCACGCAGGATGCGCTGTCCGCGGTTTACGTCATGCGCGCCCTGCCGCTCAAGGTCGGCAGCAAGGAGACGATTCCGGTGGCCACAGGCGGCCGCAGCTACCGCGCGCAAATCAACGTCGTCGGCATGGAAACGTTGAAAACACCCGCCGGACCGTACCAGGCATTCCGGCTTCGCACGATGCTCTACAGTGATGACGGTCAGCCGAACGGCCGGCCGATTCATCTCTGGATCAGCGACACCCCCAGCCGCGTACCTGTGCAGGTACAGTCTGAGCTGGCGGTCGGATCGTTCCTGCTCACGCTGAGAGAGGCCAAACTGGGACAATAGCTTTGGGAGCTTAAAAGATTGGTAGATTGTCAGATTAAAGCTGCCCCCCAATCACGCAATCAGTCTCACAATCTCCCCATCTGCGAATTCAGCGAGCCACCAACTCTGGTAACCCAAGCGCAGCGCGCACGCGAGGATTCACCACCTCTCCTCCCCGCGCAATCAGCGTATCGCGCGTGATTTCATCGTTCGTATCGAGCTGCACCGTCCCGTCTTTCACAAGGTGCAGCAGAAACGTCGTGATGTTTTTCGCATACATCTGGCTCGCATGATACGGCACGGTTGAAGGCAGATTTGTCGGCCCCAAAATGGTGACCCCCTGTTCGACGACGACTTCATCGGGCCGGGTCAGCTCGCAGTTGCCGCCGCGCTCGGCGGCCAGATCCACGACAACCGAGCCGGGCGCCATCCCTCGCACCATGTCGGCGGTCACGAGCACCGGCGCCTTTTTTCCAGGCACCACCGCAGTTGTGATGACGACGTCGTTGCCGGCGACGACGCGCGCCATCATCTCGCGCTGGCGCTGGTAGAACGATTCGTCCTGAGCTTTCGCATAACCGCCCTTATCTTCCGCCTGACCGGTTTCGAGCGGCAGCTCGACGAACTTCGCCCCGACACTCTGAACCTGCTCTTTCACCGCCGGGCGCACGTCGTAGGCTTCAACCACCGCGCCCAGCTTCCGTGCCGTCGCAATGGCCTGAAGCCCCGCGACGCCAACACCGACGATGAATACGTGCGCCGGCGTAATCGTGCCGGCAGCCGTCGTCAGCAGCGGGAACATGCGCGGCAGGGTGCCGGCAGCCAGCAGCACCGCCTTATAACCGCCGATCGTCGCCATCGACGACAGCACGTCCATGCTCTGCGCGCGGGTAATGCGCGGGATCAGCTCGAGCGCAAATGCCGTGACACCACGCGACGCAATCTCACGCGCCGTTTCAGGCGAGCCGAGCGGATCGGCCATGCCGATGACGACCTGGCCTTCGCGCATACGGCCGAAGTCACCGACTCGGTACTTGCAGCACCACATCTGCGGCGAATGCGTCGGCGCGGCTCGCCCCGCTGCGGGCACCTTTGTCCTGGTACGCTGCGTCGGGAAAGCCGGCACGCTCACCGGCACCGCGCTCAACGACGACATCGAATCCGGCTTTTTTCAGCGGCGCAATCGATGCGGGCACAAGCGCCACGCGTCGCTCACCAGACAACTGTTCTGTGACAACTCCAACCTGCATATCAGGATTTTAGTGCATGCTAGAGTGAAACCCAGCGGTTCGGGGTTCTGAGTGCTGGGTGCTGGGTTCCGGTTCTGGCTTTCATCGAACCGGTTCTACGTTCTTGCGAACCCAGAACCCAGAACGAGAACCCAGAACCGCAGAACCCCAGAACCTAGAACCGCCGATGCATTTAACTATCGCCCTGGCGCAGCTGAATCCGACGGTCGGCGACATCAGCGGCAACCTCGCGCGCATTCGAAGCGCACGCGAGCGGGCGGCGGCCGGCGGCGCGGATCTCGTGGTCCTGTCCGAGCTCGCGATCATCGGCTACCCCCCTGAAGATCTGGTTCTTCGCCCGTCGGTCGTCGACGCGTGCCATGCGGCCATCGACTGTCTGGTGCGCGAAAGCCACAACACGCCTGCGCTTGTCGCCACCACGCCCTGGCGGGAGCGCGGCCGTGTGTACAACGCCGCGATTGTGATCGATAAAGGCACGATCGCGCCGCGGTTCAAATCGGACTTGCCGAACTACGGTGTGTTCGACGAGAAACGCGTGTTTGCGCCCGGACCACTGCCCGACCCCGTGAATGTTCGGGGCGTTACCATTGGCGTCCCCGTGTGCGAAGACATCTGGACGCCGGCCATCACGGCCCATCTGGCGCGGGTGGGTGCGGAGTTCTTTCTCGTGCCGAACGGCTCGCCGTTCGAAGTGGGAAAGTTCCCGACCCGGCTCGAGCTTGCCCGGGCGCGAGCGCGCGAGACCAGCCGGGCACTCGCGTACGTCAACCAGATCGGCGGCCAGGACGAGCTCGTGTTCGACGGGCGTTCGTTCGTGGTCGACAGCCAGGGCAATCTCGTGCGAGCGATCGGGGGCTGGGAAGAATCGGTCGACATCACGCGTTGGACGAAGACCGGGGACGGCTGGATGTGTGAGGCTAGACATGTCGAGCCACCCGAAGATCAGCTCGAGGACACGTACAGCGCGCTCATCGTCGGATTGCGCGACTACGTGGGGAAGAACGGATTTCCTGGCATCGTCCTGGGACTGTCAGGCGGCGTCGACTCCGCGCTCAGTGTCGCGGTCGCTGTTGACGCGCTCGGGCCAGAACGTGTCTTGGGTGTGCGGCTTCCTTCGCCCTTCACGGGCCAGATCAGCATGGAAGAAGCGCAGCTTGTGGCCGAGCGACTCGGTATCCGTCTGCTGACGCTGCCGGTCGAGCATGTCATGGCCAGCGCTGAACGCACACTGGCACCGCTGTTCGAAGGGCGCGCACGCGACGTCACGGAAGAGAATCTGCAGGCGAGAATCCGCGGCCTGTTGTTGATGGGGTTGTCGAACAAGTTCGGGTACATGCTGCTGACCACAGGCAACAAATCGGAGATGTCGGTCGGCTATGCAACTCTGTACGGCGACATGTGCGGCGGATTCTCGGTGTTGAAGGATCTCTACAAGACCGAGGTCTACAGTCTCTCCCGTTGGCGCAACGCCCATCGCCCTCGTCTTGCAAAGGGCCCGAGCGGTGAGGTGATTCCCGAGCGCACGTTGACGCGTGCACCCACGGCGGAGCTGCGACCGAATCAGACCGATCAGGACTCGCTTCCGCCCTACGACCAGCTCGATGCCATACTCAGGGGGTTGATTGAAGAAGAACGGTCGGTCGACGAGTTGTCAGCGAGCGTCGCGCCTCGCGAGGTGGTGACCAGAGTGCAGCAGATGCTCTACACGGCCGAATACAAGCGCCGGCAGGCGCCGCCCGGAGTCAAGGTCAGCCGCCGGAATTTCGGCCGCGATCGCCGCTATCCGATTACCAACCGGTTCCGTGAGCTAGAATGAAGATCTCGTTGAACGGCGAGCCCTACGAGCTCTCCGGACCTCTGACGCTGACAGCCCTGCTCGCGCAATTGAACGTAGACCCACGCCGCGTGGCCGTCGAGCACAACCTGAACGTCGTCAAACGCGCCCACTATGACAGTACGCAGATTCAGGACGGCGACGAGATCGAGATTGTGAACTTTGTGGGCGGTGGCCACTCATGACTAATTCAGATTCGCTGATTATCGCCGGGCGAGAGTTCACGTCGCGCCTCATCGTCGGCACCGGCAAATATTCTTCGTTCAGCGTCATGCAGCGCGCACACGAAGCATCGGGCGCCGACATGGTGACCGTCGCGGTGCGGCGGGTAAACATCAGCGATCGCACCAAGGAGTCGCTACTCGACTACATCGACACCGACACGATCGCACTGTTGCCGAACACGGCCGGCTGCTACTCGGCCGATGACGCGATCCGCACGGCGAGACTGGGCCGCGAAGCTGGACTATCGAACTGGGTGAAGCTGGAAGTGATCGGCGACGAGCGTACGTTGTTCCCCGACAACGAGCAGCTGATCGTCGCGACGAAGGTTCTCGTCAAGGAGGGCTTCGTCGTGTTGCCATACACGACTGACGATCCTGTCGTCTGCAGAAAACTCGAAGACGCCGGCGCGGCGGCCGTGATGCCGCTCGGCGCTCCGATCGGTTCAGGTCTGGGCATTCAGAACGCCAACAACATCCGGATCATTCGCGAGTTCGCTCGCGTGCCGATCATTCTCGATGCAGGTGTTGGCACAGCGTCGGATGCGACCATCGCGATGGAGCTGGGCGCCGACGGCGTGTTGATGAACACGGCTATCGCCGAAGCGCAGGATCCCATTGCCATGGCGACGTCGATGAAGCTCGCCGTCCAGTCGGGCCGCCTTGCCTTCCGCGCGGGCAGGATGCCTCGACGAATGTACGCGAGCGCCAGCAGTCCACTCGCGGGCACGATTCGTTAAAAAGTCATAAAAGAGTCGTACAAAGATCGTAAAAACGCTGCGCCATTCTGTGCAACGGACAAATCGTCCGTTGTCCGCGTCACGACCCGGGTGTATATTCCGCCAGTTCGCTCCCCGTGTACCTCACGTTTCGACCTTTCTATGCATGACGCGCTAGGCGAGGCGCTGGCTGATCGGCGAGTCAAAGCCGTGATGCCGTACGTCCGCGGACGCCTGCTCGATGTGGGCTGCGGCAGCAACCACCTTGTACGCAAGTATGCAAATGGCATCGGCGTGGATGTGCACCCGTGGCCGGGCGCCGACCGCATCGTCAGCAATTCTGCGTCGCTGGAATATGAAGCCCATTCCTTCGACACAGTCACGATCGTCGCCGCGCTGAATCACATCCCGAATCGGGATGCAGTACTTCACGAGTGCCGGCGCCTTCTCCGGCCAGGCGGACGCGTGGTCATCACGATGCTGACACCGGTGACATCGCGAATCTGGCACTGGCTGCGCTCACCTTGGGATGCCGATCAGCGCGAGCGGGGCATGCGGCCGGGCGAGGTCTACGGATTCACACCGGCCCAGGTCGTCGAGCTCTTCAGGAAATGCGGATTTACCCTATGTTCCCAGACGCGATTCATGCTGGGATTCAACCGGGTATACGTCTTCGCCGTCTCCGAGGCGCCGGCCGCCGGAAATCTCGACTTAGAAAAGAAAGCCTCCTAGTTACCTGTCACTAGCTACAGGCGGAAGATCGCGGGCGAATGCCTCCCTCGCAGCGCATTCCGCGTATCTACGATCAGTGGGAACTTCTTCACCAGCGCGTCGTAGTCGAACGACGAGTGGTTGGTGCAAATCACGGCACAGTCCACGCTGCCGTTCCCGGATTCGGTCGACTCGAGACTCATGTCGGCGATCTTCAGCGACGGCACAAACGGGTCGCTGTAACTGAGCGTTGCTCCGCGGCGATGGAGGAGCTCGAGGATGTCGAGTGCCGGCGATTCGCGGACGTCTCCCACATCTTTCTTGTACGCGACGCCGAGAATGTGGATGTTCGATCCGTTGATGCTCTTCTTCACCGAGTTCAACGCATCGGTCACACGGGTGATGACGAACTCGGGCATCGCACCGTTCACATTGCCGGCGAGCTCGATGAATCGACACTCGAAGCCGTTCTGGCGCGCTTTCCATGACAGATAGAACGGGTCAATGGGAATGCAATGCCCGCCAAGGCCAGGACCGGGATAGAAGGGCATGAAGCCGAACGGCTTGGTCCCGGCCGCATCGATGACTTCCCAGACGTCGATGTCGAGCCGGTGACACATCAGCGCAATCTCATTCACGAGACCGATATTCACGGCGCGAAATGTGTTTTCGAGCAGCTTCACCATCTCCGCGACGCGCGTGTTGCCCACCTTAACGACGTTGCCGACGATCTTTCCGTAGAGTGCAGCGGCAAGCTCGGTGCTTTTCTCGTCGATGCCGCCCACGACTTTCGGGATGTTCTTCGTGGTGTAGGTCTTGTTGCCCGGATCGACACGCTCGGGTGAGAACGCCAGATAAAAGTCGCGTCCGACTTTCAACCCGCTTTCCTCAAGTGCCGGTTGCGCAACCTCTTCTGTTGTCCCCGGGTAGGTCGTGGACTCGAGAATGACGAGCTGGCCTTTGCGCAACACAGCTGCTGTCGCCTCAATCGCCTTGACGACGTACGACAAATCCGGGTCGCGAGTTTTGCGAAGGGGTGTGGGCACGCAGATGTCGATCACATCGACGTTCGCGAGCTCACGCTGGTCGGTGGTGCCTCGGAAGGTGCCGGCCTTGACGACCTCAGCCAGCTCCTCATGCGGCACATCGGGGATGTAGCTGTTTCCTGTCATCAGCGTATCGATTTTCGACTGGTCGACGTCGTAGCCGATGACATGAAGGCCGGCTTTGGCAAACTCGACGGCTAGCGGCAGACCGACATACCCCAGGCCGATGATGCCCACTCGCGCTTCCCCACTCGTGATTCGTTGCAACAAATCCATGGTCACGCTCTCTGTGAAAAGAATTCGCGGATCGCATCGACGACCCACGTTTGTTGTGCCTCGGTCAGTTCACCGTAGATCGGAAGCGCCAGCACTTCTGCCGCCGCCGCTTCAGCCCGCGGAAATGCACCCGCTGCGTAGCCGAGCTCGCGAAAACATGGCTGCAGATGAAGCGGCAGCGGATAATAGACTTCGGTGCCCACACCGCGATCGCGCAGATACGAACGCAACCGATCGCGGGCGGGCGTTCGAATCACATACTGATGAAAAATGTGCGTGCTGTCAGCGGCACGCACCGGCAACCCGACGACGCCCGTCAGGTCGGCAGCGGCGAACATCGCGTCATATCGTTCCGCGTTCCGCTGCCTCGCGCGCGTCCAAGCGTCGAGATGCGGAAGCTTGACGCGCAGAATCGCTGCCTGCAGGGCGTCGAGCCGGAAATTCCCACCAACCGAGTCGTGATGGTATTTCACCTCTCCGCCATGCTGTCGAATCGCACGCATTTTACGCGCAAGCCCGGCATCGCGCGTCGTGACCAGCCCACCGTCGCCGAAGGTACCGAGATTCTTCGTCGGAAAGAACGAGAAGCATCCGACGGCTCCCAACCCGCCCACGATGCGATTGCGGTACCTCGTCCCGATGGCTTGCGCCGCGTCCTCGACGACCGGCACCGACTGGCGAGCACTCACCTCGAGAATCGCATCCATGTCGGCGCTCTGACCGAAGAGATGCACGGGCACGATGGCTCTGGTTTTCGATGTGATGGCCGACTCGAGGCAAGCGGCGTCAATATTGAAGGTGTCCTCCTCAATGTCGACAAAAACCGGGCGCGCGCCAAGCCTGGCAACGCTGCCGGCGGTCGCAAAGAAAGAGAATGGCGTCGTCACCACTTCGTCGCCAGGGCCGATGTCGAGTGCCATCAACGCCACGAGCAAGGCATCCGTTCCCGACGAGACACCGATGGCATGAGGGATGTCGAGAAACAATGCCAGTTCACGCTCGAGGCCGTCGACCTCTGGTCCTAGAATAAACTGCTGCGCGTCGCACACGCGCGTAATGGCCTCGAGAACTTCGGCGCGCACCGGTGCAAATTGCGCCTTGAGATCCAGAAGCGGCACTCTTTGAGCCCCTCGACTTGAGCTCGGGGTGTCCTTGTCTGGACGCTTGGAGGACGTGGGCATAAACTCCCGTATCCTATCGTAGATTAGTCGTACGGCCATTAGCCTCGAGCGGTTCTGCTCGGATTTGATATGAATGAAATCGACGTTGCAGTGGTTGGTGGAGGCGTGGTCGGACTCGCGTCGGCGTGGAAACTGGCGGAGCGGGGGGCCGCCGTCTGCCTGATCGAGCGCGAGTCGCGACCGGGCCGCGGCATGAGCACCCACAACAGCGGCGTCATTCACGCAGGTATCTACTATCCAACTGGCTCTTTGAAAGCGACGCTGTGTCTGGAAGGGCGCGAGCGCCTGTATGAGTTCTGCGCACAACACCACGTGGCGCATCAACGTTGCGGCAAGTTGCTCGTGGCTGCGCACGACGGCGAAATTCCCCAGCTCGAGGCGCTGCGGGCACGCGGCATCGCGAACGGCGTGACGTCGCTCGAAATGGTCGGGCCCGATTTCATGCGGCGCCGAGAACCTCACATTCGTGCGGTGGCAGCGGTCTGGTCACCCGACACCGGCATCGTCGAGGCCGAAGCGCTCATCACCGCGCTGAGCCGGCTCTGCCGCGAACGCGATGTCGCGATGGTCGTTGGCACGACCGTGATCGGCGCGGCGCCGATGAATGGCGGGGTCGAACTCGCAACTCCACACGAGCGCATCGTTGCCGGCACTGTCGTGAATGCAGCCGGTCTCTATGCCGACGAAGTCTCGGCGATGCTCGGTGGAAGGCATTTTCGGATCAACCCATGTCGAGGGGAGTACGCCGAGCTCGCACCGGCGAAGCGTCACTGGGTGAACGGGCTGGTCTATCCCCTGCCACACACCGACGGTTCAGGGCTGGGTGTACACCTGGCAAAGACGACGTGGGGGAGCGTTCTCCTTGGCCCAACGGCCAGATATCAGGATTCAAAGGAAGACTACGAGGGTGCACGCCTTCCGCTCGAAGCATTTCTCGAACCCGCACGTGTGTTGATGCCTGAGATTGCGCTCGCCGACCTGCAGCCCGGTGGAACCGGCATCCGCGCGAAGCTGCACGGACCGCACGAAACGTTCGCGGACTTTCTCATCGAACGGGATCCCGCACAACCCACGTCTGATTCAGGCCTCTGGCATCGAATCACCCGGCCTGACCTCATGCCTGGCAATTGGCCGGATGGTTGCCGATCTCTGGGCGGATACACGTTGACGATGTCAAGGCAGATGGCCATGACAGGTTTTTTTAGTCCTTGGGAGCGTTCAGCTCCATCGAGCGGACTCGATACAGCAGATCTTCGAGCAGCTTTCGGTTGGCAGAGATCACATCGGCAACGAGTCCGATGAGCAGCACCTGGAACCCAACGATCATGAGCACGGCCGCTAGCAGCAGCGACTGCAGATGGCCCTGACCGTCGTTGTTGAAATAGAAATAGAGAAACCGCAGCGAGATGGCGAACCCTACGGCAAACGTCACAAACCCGATGGTCGTGAAGACTTTGAACGGCTCATACATCGTGTAGATACGCACGATCGTCGAGGCCGAGCGTTTAACGTAGGTCCAGACACTGTCGAACAGCCGAGACGGACGTGTTTTTGGATTCGATCGAATCGGCACGTGGGCAATCGCCATTCGCTTCTTGCCGGCCTGAATGAGTGACTCGAGCGTATACGTGAAGTCCGACACGATGTTCATGCGCAGCGCGGCATCGCGCGTATACGCGCGGAACCCACTCGTCGTATCGGGTACCTGCGTATTCGACACTTGCCTCACAACCCAGCTACCGAGATGCTGCAGTCGCTTCCGAGTCCACGAGAGATGCTCTAGCGCCGACAGGTTGCGATCGCCGATGACGATATCTGCTTCCCCGCTAACCAGCGGCGCGACGAGGGTACGGATATCATCGCCTGCGTACTGATTGTCCCCGTCGGTATTGACGATGAAATCGGCTCCAAGCTTCAACGCGGCGTCGATGCCCGTGGTGAATGCGGCAGCAAGGCCACGGCGGTTTCGAAGCGAGATGACGTGAGCAGCACCATGAGCCCGGGCCACTTCGACTGTGCCGTCAGTCGATCCGTCGTCGATGATGAGCACCTCGATTGCGTCGACACCGGATATATGTCGCGGCAAATCTCGTAGCGTGGCCGGCAGTGTTGCCGCCTCGTTCAGACAAGGGATCTGGATGATCAGTTTTTTCATGCGCCAACCAGCTTCTCGATGACACCATCCCAGGTCACAAGGCGCGCCCGTTCATACCCTGCATCACCCAGGCGAGCGGCCTTCGAGCGATCTGCGGCGAGGCCGTTAATCGCAGACGCAAGGGCTTCCGCCTGGGGCTCCACGACCATGCCGTTGACGCCGTGGTTCACGAACTCGAGCGGTCCGCCGGAATCGAGCGCCGTAATCACCGGTTTGCGAGCGAGAAAAGACTCCAGAGTCACGTAACCGTAGTCCTCGTCGAACGGGGTGTAGATCACCGCCAGCGCACCTTGGTACAAGTCGATGAGCCCCTGCTCACCGACGGATCCGATGACCTCAATCCGATCCGACAGGCCGAGCGACGCTGCCAGTTCCTCGGTGTGTTTGCGCTGAGTCCCGTCGCCGACGACGATCAACCGTACGGGACGATCGACGAACGACATTGCCCGTACGGCCAGATCGGGCCGTTTGATCGATTCGAGCCGTCCCACGAAGAGGACGTAGTCGCCGTAGGGGCCCGGCGTCAGGCGATCGGCAAACGGAGGCGGAGGGTACAACGCGGTCGCGGTCAGGCCGTTGTACTTCGCCAGCCGGTTTGACGTGTTCTGGGCGATGGCAAACAGCCGGCGGGATTCGCCGAGCATCTTGGTATCCAGATCGATCAACGACTGCCGGAGCCCGACGTCTTCGTCGTCGTGAGTGAAATCGCTATACGGCGTTCCACATAATTCATAGGCGGCGCGGTACTGATGCATCAGCCAGACCACCTTGTTCGGATGCCGGACGAAATAGGATGGAAATTTCGTTCCGATGACGAGATCGATCGACGCTCCGTTGCTCTCACTCAGATCGATCAGTCGCCATGCGGCCGCATGCGCCAGGATTTCCCTTTTGGGAGTCCACTTGAAGGGAATGCTGACGAGCTCGGTCTGATAGCCATGCGCGCGAAGCTGTTGATGCAACGCGCGAACGAGGTACTCGGCGCCGCCGTGCACGAACGGAACCTGCACCTCGCAAACAATGACGCGCTGAATCGGCATCCTCTATTGAAAGCGGCATCATTGTATCGCGGGAGCGCAGTCCTGTACGATGCACCGTGCCTTCGGCTTCGCGACACGTGGTCGTGATGGTCGCCTCGTCGTACCCGCGGTTCCACGGCGATTCGGTCGGCAGCTTCATGCAGCCCATCGCCGAGGGCATCGCCGCGCGCGGGCATGAAGTGCACCTGGTGGCGCCGTGGCATCCAAAGTGGGAACGTCCGAAGCTCGATCGCGGCGTTCACTTCCATCTCTTCCACTACGCGCCGGCAAACAGCCTCAACACGTTCGGCTACGCCGAAGGGATGCGCGCCGATGTACGGCTGCGCGCGTCCGCAATTGCCGTGGCACCGCTCGCGATGCTGGCAGGCTGGTTCAAGACCCTTCGCGTCGCGCAGAAAAAGCGCGCGACCATTCTGCATGCGCATTGGGTGGTGCCCGGCGGCGTGATCGGCGCTGCGGCGGCCGGCCCGGTTCCGCTCGTCATCAGCCTGCACGGGTCTGACGTGTTCGTCGCCGAGCGGCATGTCGCCGCGCGCGTGGCGGCACGTGCTGCGTTCGCGCGTGCCGCATGGGTCACGGCCTGCAGCCAGGATCTGTGCACACGCGCGGCAGGCATCGGCGCCGATGCCGCGCGTACGAGTGTGATTCCCTATGGCGTCGATAGCGAGCGCTTCAGGCCAGACGAGCAAGCGCGCGAGCGCGTCCGCCAGAAGCTCGGCATGGTCGACAATGTACCTCTCGTCCTCGCCGTCGGCCGCCTGGTCAGAAAAAAGGGTTTCGAATATTTGATCGATGCCGCTGCAGTCCTCAAATCGCAGCGTGTTCCGCTTCGCGTCGCGATCGCCGGAGACGGCGACCTCGAAAGCGAACTTCGCGCTCGTGCGCAGTCCGCAGGCGTCGGGGATGACGTGCAGTTTCTGGGTGTTGTTCCTCATCATGAAATTCCGGCGCTGCTCGCGGCCGCCGATCTTGCGGTCGCCCCCTCGGTGCACGACACCGCAGGCAACGTCGACGGCCTTCCCAACACGGTGATGGAGATAATGGCATCGGGCACGCCGCTCATTGCCACACACGTCGGCGGAATCGGCGCCGTCGCAACAGACGGCGCGACCGCCCGCCTGGTGCCGGAACGCGACAGCCGTGCGCTGGCAGCCGCAATCAATGCCCTCGTGCGCGAACGATCGATGGCGCTCGCCCTCGGGCGGCAGGCGCGCGAGCTGGTCTGCCGGCAGCACAGTTGGGCGCGCGTGGCGGAAGACTTCGAGGCCGTTTACCAGCGATGCTGACACTCGCGAGCCTCATCCTTATCGGGTATCTCCCCGGGGCGATCGTGTTCCGGCTTCCACTCGGCGACCGCGCGAAACGTGCGGCACTGCCGGCGGACGAGCGTGTGTTCTGGTCGGTCGTCATCAGCGTCGTTATTACAACCACTGTTGCCTTCCTGCTTGCTGCGATGAGTGCCTACTCGCTGACCGCGCTGGCGTGGTGCAATGCGGTGCTGGCCGGACTGCTCGCTGCGGCGTCGCTCGGGAACTTGCGCCTCGGGCCGACGGCGCGCAAGCCGGACTGGACCGCGCTGCTGCCGGTCGCGCTTATCGTTTCTGGCGTCTGGATGTACTTCGCGGTTCCGGCGGCCGAATACGTGATCGGAGGCCGGGATCCTGGCATCTACGTCAACCAAGGCATTCAGATCGCTCAAAAGAAGTCGCTCGCCACAATCGATCGTGTGGCCGCAACGGTGCCTTCGTCTGCTCGCGATCTGTTCTTTCCGTACTCCGAACATCCGGCTTTTTACAGCTTGCGATTCATGGGTTTCCTCCTACGCGACCCAGAGACAGGCACGGTCACCGGCCAGTTTCCACAGGGGTACCCTATCTGGATTGCGATTGCATACGGGCTGGATGGTGTGACGGGAACGCGGCGGGTGATCGCATGGTGGGCGATATTGGGCGTCGTCGCAGTGTACTTTGCGGCCAGGCGTCTCATCGGATCGGTACCCGCAGGGGTGGCGGCCATGCTGCTGAGCGTGCACGTCATCCAGACGTGGTATGCCCGCTTTCCAAACTCGGAAATCGTCACCCAGGCGCTGCTGTTTCCGGCGCTCCTCGCCCATGCGTACGCGCATGAAGACGAGGATCGGTTTTTTGGTCCGATCGCTGCGTCGCTTATCGGACTGGTCCTCCTGACCAGGCTGCCGGCGATCGTTGTGATAGGCCCGGTCGTGGCGGCATCGCTGCTCGCGCACGTGAATGGCCATCGCGTTCGTGCAGGTTTTCTCGTTGTGCTCGCAGCGTGGATAGCCGCGTCAGTCCTCTACTATCTGACACAGGTGCGCCCGTATGTCGACCTGCCGCTCTTCTACCTGCAGCACGTACTTCAGCCGGTGCACTTCATTGCCCTTGCCGTGTCGGGACTTGCGATCTGTGCGCTCTTGTACGCCGTCCGCCGGCCAAACGTCGCCGCGGCCACGCACAAGTGGCTGCCGCTTGTACTGATTGCCGTCGTGACGGCAGGCGGCATCTATGCCTTGTATTATCGCGAGCCAACGACGCTGCTCGCCCCACACGATGCACACGCCGTGCGCATGTTCGCCGACATCTACGTCACGCGAGTGGCGCTCTGGCTCGCCATCGCCGGTTACGCACTCGTCGTGTGGCAATCGTTCTGGCGCGCCCCAGCGCTCATCCTCGCCGTAACCACGCTATCGATCTTGTTTCTCTACAAGATCAGGATCTGGCCCGAGCACTTCTGGCTGGCACGGCGGTTTCTCACGGAAATTTTGCCGGGCACGTTGATCTTTGCGACGGCTGCGTTGTTTGCACCGATGTGGGCGGGAAAACCCGCGCTCGTGAGGTCGGACCCCCGTGATATCAAGGGGGTCAGACCCCTATTGACCACGATCGCTTTGCTAGCCGTAATCTTCCTTGGCCGTCATTATCTCGCCGACTCGCAGGCGATCCGTACTCACATCGAATATGCCGGCGTGATTCCGGAGATCGAGCGTCTCGCGGCACGTTTCGGCGACAACGATCTCGTGCTCGTCGAAGCCCGCTCGGCGTCCGATCTGCACACGCTGGCTCTTCCGCTGTCCTACATCTGGGCTCGCAACGTGCTGGTCCTTTATAGCCCGCGGCCGGAAAAGCCTGTGTTTGCGGAATTTCTCGCGTGGGCGCGAAGCCACTATCAAAACGTGTACTTCATCGGTGGAGGCGGAACCGATTTGTTGTCGCCTGGAATCCACGCCGAGGTAGTCAAAACCGAACGATTCGCTGTGCCCGAATACGAGCCAACGGATTATTTGCGGTATCCGCGCCGCGTGCGCATGGTGCCCTTCAACCTGACCATCTACCGATTCGTCGACGGCAGCGAAAACGACGAAAGCGCCCTTCGCATCGACGTCGGAGGCGACGACGATCTCAACCTCGTGCGCTTTCACGCGAAAGAGCGCATGGATCGTGAAGGTGTGACGTTCCGGTGGACGCGTGATCGGTCGTATGTCTCCATCCCCACGATCAAACCGGGCGATCGCGAGCTCGTGCTGCGGATGAACGGCGGCCGACCGCGGCAGAGCGCGCCCGCGCGTGTGGCCGTTTTCCTGGCAGATCGTCCGATTGGCTCGGTGGTGCCGGACGAGCAATTTCGCGATCATGTTTTCGCCCTGCCTGCCGGACTTGCCGCCGAGCTGGCGGGAACACATCGCGCGGCAGAAGTGCGGATTGAGAGCACAACGTGGACGCCTCGTGACACCATCGGAGGTGTCGACGACCGCGCACTCGGCGTAATGGTCGATCAGGTCGAGATTCGCTAGGCTTCAATGTTCGAGCATCTTCAGATTCCCTATCGTGAGGAGCGATGGCTCGTCGGCCTTGCCGACACGGGGCTGCAGGCTGTCCGGCTGGCCGGGTGGCCGCGACCGGTCCTTGGCGAGAGACACGCCGCCCCACAGCGAATCCTGTTGCTGCGGCTCGAGCGCATCGGCGATCTGCTCATGGTGCTCGACGCCATCTCGACCGTACGAACAATGGCGCCCACAGCGGAAATCGATCTCGTCGTCGGAAGCTGGAACCTGCCGCTCGCGCGAATGATTCCGGGCATCAGCTCCGTCGAAACACTGGACGTGCCATGGATGGCACGCGAAGGCCGTGGGTTGTCCTGGAGATCGCTGATAGCGCGCGCGCGGGCATGGCGCGACAAACGCTACGATCTCGCTCTCAATTTCGAGCCCGACATCCGAAGCAATCTTCTCCTGGCGTTGTCCGGTGCCCCTCGTCGTGCCGGCTTCATCTCGGGAGGCGGCGGCGCCGTGCTCACCGATGCGCTCACGCCGGACCCGCGTGCCCATATCGCCGAGAACGCCAACGCGCTGGTAGCCCATGTATTCGGAACACGAACGGACGCGAAGCGCACCGACCCGTTGAACATTCCGGACGAGGCGCGCCGACGGGCTGCTGAACTCGTCGGCACACCGAGGCATGGCGCTCCTCTCGTCGGCATCCAGCCGGCCGCCGGCCGGCGAATCAAGGAATGGGAGCCCGCCCGCTTTGCCGAGGTCGGTTCCGAACTCGCACGAACGCGGGGCGCCTCCGTGGTGCTCATGGGTTCTGCAGGCGACCGCGCCGTGCTCGATGCTGTGCGCGCCGCATGGCCGCCCGATGTGCCGGTGGCCGAGTTGCCAGTTGAAGCGCTTGAAACGGATCTGGTGGTGCTCGCGGCGGTGCTCGAGCGGCTGACGCTATTCATCACGGGCGACACCGGACCCATGCACCTTGCGGCGGCGATGGGCACGCCAGTTCTCGCGATCTTCGGACCCTCGCTGCCGACCCGATATGCACCGCTCTCACCGCAATCAAGAATCGTGCGCATCGACATTCACTGCAGCCCCTGCAACCTGATGCGACGCCCGCCCGAGCGCTGTGTCGGACATGTCCCCGACTGCCTGGCCGGCATCCCGTCGGCCAGCGTGTTGCACGCCGCAGAAGAGCTGCTCGGAACCCGATAGGGCTCTGTGCCGACGTGCGGCAGGGCTAAAGCCCTGCGCTACCGCTACCGCGCGTCACACCTGGCGCACCTATCGCACCCAACGCACCCATCGCACCTACCGCACCCATCGCACCTACCGCACCCATCGCACCTACCGCACCCATCGCACCTATCGCACCCAGGTGACGTCGCGGGTTTGAACGCCAAGCGTGCGCCCTTCTCCTCGCGGCGTCCAGGAGGGATCGACACGAAGTTCTACCCACTTCATCGCCGGGTTTCCGCCCGATGGCAGGTTCTGCTTCAAGGTGATCCACTGGTCGCGCGGCGGCGTCACCTTGTCGAGCACACGGTCGCCAGCGAGGAAGGTCACCGTTTGCGGCATCGGCGCGATGGATCGAATCTTCATTTCGAATCCGCGTGCGTCAGGTGGCGCCTGAAAGAATGCGAAGGGAGCCGTCCAGCGATACGTCATGCCGGATCGGCTGCGATGGGTGTCGTATACGCCTCTCGTGCGGACCTCTGCCGTGGTGCGAGGCGCATAAATCGTGTCGCTGAACTTCCAGCTGTTTCCGTCGAGCACGCGCCCGTTGATGTCCAGGATATCGAGCGACTCGAAAAAACTCTGCCTCCAGTCTTCGTTCTCCCAGGCGTAAAACGCCCACGGACGACTCCGTCCGGCATCATCGGCGAGCTTGAGGGCGGGTTCACCGGGAAACCTGTGCGCGATCCCCAACACGTCGAGCACTGTCGCAGGAATGTCGCTGATCATGGTGGGCGCATTCGAGATGCGCACACCGCCCTGGCTTCGCGGCGGCTTGACGATGAGCAGCGCCATCGCCTTGCCGGCGAGCACCGAGAGCTGACCGGGGGGGAGCTGGCGATCGTTCATGAATTTTGGCGGCACCTGGCCGAGTCCGTGGTCCGACGAAATCACAATCAACGCGTCGTCGTAAATGCCCAATTCTTTCAGCCGATCGAGCACTGCGGCCACTCTGGTCACGGCGCAACGAGCCTGGGCCTTGGAGTTGTCCCGCGTTCCCTTGACGACGCCGGCAAACTCGCACGTGGCCGTGACGGTCGCGGGCGGATGCGGAATGCCGACGTGGATGAATTTATAAAGCGGCTCGTCAGTCGCAAGTCTGAAGCGTTTGGCAAAATCGCTGAGCACCTGCTGCCCATTGACGGAGTGGTAACGCCGGGCACTGGTGTCGCCCGGACCGAAGATCGTCTGAAGACGCCAAGCCTGATTGTTGTAGATCTTCGGTCTCAACACATGCGGCGCGTGCCGGAAGAGTGACAGATCGGCAAGCTGCCACGTCGTGAACTGGACGTACTCCTCATAGCTAACGTACGGCCGCCGCATGCGGTAGAAGTTCGTGGCAGAATTGCTGTCGTAACTGAATTCTGTGATGCTGTCAACGCGGTATCCAGCGGAGCGCAGGGACTGGTAGAGCGATCCGTTGTTGAAGTGATCGCGTATGTAATGCTGCAGCGGCCGGTCGTTGCGGTACACGGTTCCGGTCAGCATCGCCGGGATGCTGACGATGGTCGTTGGGAACGCACCGGTATGATTGGCAAAAAACACGGCGCCCGACATGCTGCGATCGAGCGCCTGGCGATCTTCCTCGAGAATTTCGCCAAACAGGTCAGACTGGAAGCTGTCCAGTACCAGATGAATCACGTTTCGGGTTCTCGACAACTCGAACATCGTCTCGGCAGGGCCGTTCCACTCAGGTCGAGTGCGCGCGTCGGCGTGAACGGCGGAGGCAGCCAGAGTGATAGTCTGCAGCGCGACAAGCACTCCGCTGGCGAATGCCGCCACGGGAAACACGTATTTCGCCGCCATCACGCATAAAACCGGCAGAATGCACCAAAGGGCGATTTCGTACGGATTGCGCCACGATTCAACAGCCCAGTCGATCGGGGCACCGTCGAACGACCCGTAGTCGGCAACGAGGAAATTCGCCTGAATCCACAAAACGATTCCCAATCCAAAGAGAAGTGCGGCGAAGGCGCGAAATATTCGTGCGGGTAACAGCAGACCGATGACAACGATCGCCAGCGTGAGTGCCGCACCGACGAACAGCAGCGGCCGCACCAGAATCCAGAAAGTTGCGGTGAACTCGGCTTCGTTACCTGAATAGATGGTGTACGGGCCGAAGAGGCATAGAGGAAGAGTGACCAATAGAGCCGGTGCAAGAGCAGTTTTGCATCGATGCTTCCAGGTATCGGCCATCGGTCGAAAACATGATAGGAGAATCCGACCGATGTTGTCGACCTCAGACGAGCTGCTCAAGGGGTGATGACGATTTCAAAGCTCGTGCGGGGAATTGCGATCTTCGCCGCGCTGGCGGGAATCCTCTCGGCGCTTCCATCGTTCATCGACAGGTTCGTGGCGCAGCCCGGTGTGGTGCGGTCATTCTATACACAGACGGAATTTCGCGGCGCGTCCCTTGAATCGATCGTCTCCGAAATCAATCTCCAGTTTCTCGAGGACCAGACCGAACTGCCAACGCAGCAGTTCAGCGCACGCTGGCGCGGTTTCTTCTTCGTGCCAGCAGCGCAGACCGTCGAGTTCTTCGCCGGCGGCAACGACGAGGTAGAGCTGCGCGTCGATGGACAGTTGCTCTTGAGGCGCAACCTGAGCGACGGAATGCGGACGGTGGGACGCCGTCTCGCGCTCGACGCAGGTGCGCACGAGCTCGCGGTCGACTTTCAGCAGTTCGGCGGAAGCATGGCGCTGAACATTCAGCGAACGCTCGCCGGGCAGCAGCCATCCCCTTTCCTCGAGAAGGAGCTCTTTACCGACCGCGTGGATGCACGCGATGTCTGGGCCGTGGGCACCGCGCGACGATTGCGTCGTATCACACCATTCATGTGGATCGGCCTTGGCGTGTTGCTGATCGCCGTTTTTGGAGCACGCCACTTCAGCACGTGGCGAAAAACCGCTGCGCCGCAAAGCCTGCGCGATTATGCGGGTCGGCTCTGGCTTATCGCAGGTCCCGCACTTGTGGGTCCGGCTATCGTTTTCCTCTTCGGTCCGCACACGATTTTTGCGAACAACCCAGGCGAGTTCGCCGTCCCGTTCCACCAACTCGCCGCGCCGTGGCTACTGAAGACGGTCGCTCTGAACTGGCTCTTGCTCTTCGGCCTGGGCTGTATCGTCGCGGCATTGTCTCGCCGCCTCGCAGAACTCTACGCGGCAGTGCTTTTGGCGTTGGGTATCGTCCTATGGGGTCAAGGCAACCTGTGGAACGCCGACTACGGTGCCCTGGCGGGACAGAAGCTGGACCTGGCAGAACATGCCTGGCGTGCACCATACGAGGTCGGCGCCTTCCTGATTACCACGCTCCTTGCCGCGATCTTCTTCCGCCGGGTGAGCCGCGTCGCGCCGTTTGCATCACTGGTGTTCATCGTGGTCCAGACCATCGCGGTCGCAGCGACCAGCGCCGGATTCGCGGCACCACCGCCGCGCTGGATGGAGCCGCCGGGCGAGATCTATCAATTTTCGGCAACGGTGAACATCATTCACATCGTGCTCGACGAGTTCCAGTCGGACGTCTTCGCGGACATCCTTCAGCAAGATCGCGCCGCTCTCGACAGGCAGTTCACCGGGTTCGTGTATTTCGCCGATCATGCTGCCGCATTTCCGACGACGTCGATGAGCATGCCTGCGATGCTCACGGGCCAGGAATATCGAAACCAGACGCCGGCCCCTGAATTCGTCCGGGAGGTATTCAGAAAATCTTCAATCCTTGAAAAAGCCAGCCGCGCAGGTTACGAAATCGATGCAATGTCAATCGTTCCCATCGCGTCGTTCGAAGAGTGGCTGGGCCCCGAAACCGCGCCGAATTGGAGCGGCACGCGGTTTCGCATTCGCAAGCCGTTCATCAGCCAGGGGGACTACCGTCGCGTGACGGCGCGTCAGCTTCTCGAACTGTCACTGTTTCGTCACGTGCCGCATTCGGCCAAAGGGTACAGCGTCGCACGCCCTGGCCCGTTCTATCGCGCGATCTGGATGGAACGAGGAGAGTCTCCCGCCGAGATCAGGCGCCACGAGGCGAGCAACTCGGTGGCGTTTCTCGAACACTTCACGAGCGTGATGAACGTCGGCCGTCAACGGCCGGTCTACAAGCTGATTCACGTCGGCGTTCCTCATCGTCCGATCGTCGTCGATCGCGAGTGCCGGTTTATCGGTCTTACTGACATGTCCCGAGAGACATACACCGAGCAGTCGCGTTGTGCCGTCAAGCTGGTCGCCGCCGTTCTCGACCGTGCGCGGGTGCTCGGAATCTACGACAGCAGCCTTATCGTCGTGTCCTCCGATCATGGCACCGATCTGGAGCCATCGGGATTCAGTGGAAAAAGCGACAGCCTGTCACTCATCCCTGGCCCGTCCACCACGCGGCTGCCGGCGATTGCGGGTAGCTCGAAGGCCATCATGTTCATCAAGCCGCCGCAGCGGACGGGCCCGATTTCGATCTCGGAAGCGCCGACGGCGCATGTCGATCTGCAGCCGACCATTCTTGACATTCTCAGCCTGCCCGGCGGTTCGACGGATGCGTCGATGCTTCGAAGAGACGCGTCCCAACCTCGCACCCGGGAGTACGGCATGTACGATCCCCGCCAGCGCTTTCCGAAAACCTACTTTGATCGCCTGGACGTGCTGTCCATTCGGGGTCGCGTTGCGGACCCGGATGCGTGGCATTTTCAGCGGTCGATTTGGGACCCTGCTGTGAAGCTCGACAGTCGCGACATCGACGTGGGGCCGCGGAGTGCGCATCGTTATCTTGGCCCGGGATGGTCGTTCGAGGAGCGTGAGCGGGCCGATGCAGGCGGCGAGGTCACCTTCGCGCGCGCATTGACGCCAAAGGTCGTTGTCTATGCGTCGCTTCCGACGGGAGCTGTCGAAGTGATCCTTCGGGCCTCATCCTCGCCGGGGCCTGCGCCGCAGGCGTTGAACGCCGAGGTTGATAACCGTCACACGCTGAAGCTTGCCGCGCCGGATGGACAGGGGTATCGAGATTTGTCGTTAAGGATTCCCGCCGATCCGTCGCGGCCAGCGGTCAGTCAGATCGCCCTGGACCTTCAGGGTGCCAGCCTCAAGCTCGATCGCATGATCATCCGACCACAGTAATCTAGGTGCGATGGGTGCGACGGGTGCGTTGGGTGCGATAGGTGCGACGGGTGCGTTAGGTGCGACGGGTGCACTAGGTGCGACAGGTGCGTTAGGTGCGACGGGTGCGACAGGTGCGCTGGTGCGGTCGGTGCGCTAGTGTGCTGAGTACGACGGTTTAGTACTGAAAGTGCTGTACTTCGCCGGACCGTTTTGGTACGGTCTGGCATGCACGTTCCTACGATCTGTCTCATTGCCCCGCCCGCCGTGCGCGCGCAACTGGCGGCGATCGCCAAGAATGGCCGGACCCCACAGAAACGAGCGCTCCGCGTGCGTGCCGTGTTGGGCTTGATTGAACGTCAACGGCCCGGTCACATCGCGTCGACCTTGGGCGTCAGCCGCAACCAAGTGTATCTGTGGACGAAGCGCTATCTCGCCGGTGGCCTCTCGGCCTTGGTGACTGACGCCTCGCGTCCACCGGGTCGTGCACCGCTGCCGCCAGAGAAAATTGCGGCCATTGTGAACGCGACGCTGACGACCACACCGCCAGCCGGCACGCATTGGAGTAGCCGCCAGCTGGCGCGGGTGCAAGGGGTCAGCGATGCCATGATCCGCAAAATTTGGCGGCAACATCGGCTCCAACCGCATCGCGTCGAGCGGTTTAAGTTCTCGAAAGACCCGCGGTTCGTCGAAAAGCTGCGCGATATCGTCGGGGTGTATCTCAATCCGCCCGATAAGGCGGTGGTCTTCTGCGTCGACGCGAAACCCAACATCCAGGCGCTGGACCGCACGCGGCCGCTGCTCCCGTTGCAGCCCGGGTTGCCTGAGCGGCAGACGCATGACTACCGTCGGCACGGCACGGCCACCCTGTTTGCCGCGATGCGCGTGCTCGATGGCGTCGTCGTGGGTGAATGCTATGCTCGTCAGCGCGCCATCGAGTTCGTGCGGTTTCTCACGCGCTTGGAGGCCGAGACGGATCCCACGCTCGATCTGCATGTCATCTTGGATAACGCGAGTGCGCATAAGAGCGCCAAAGTCCAGCGATGGCTGAAGCGCCATCCTCGGGTCCACTTTCATTTCACCCCGACCAGCAGTTCCTGGTTGAATCTCGTCGAACGCTGGTTCGCCGAGATCACCCGTCAGCGCATCCGGCGCGGCACGTTCGGCAGCGTCGACGCGCTCATCGCCGCGATTACGGAGTACCTCGACCACTACAACCAAGCTCCGCGGCCATTTCGCTGGACGAAAGATGCGGATACCATTCTGGCCAAAATCGAGCGTGCCAAATCTTGTCCTAAACCGTCATGCGCGTGACACTAGGGTGCGCGTTAGGTGCATTGGGAGCGCCTGCCTCGCTGCGCACGTTGCTTAGTCCACTGGTTCCACACGGGGTCCGGACGATTCTTCACGGAATTTCGGAACCGGGCAGTAGCGACGTAGGCTCGCTTCTTCAGATTCAATGCGCGCGCAATTTCTTGATCCGTAACGTAACCATTGTCGCGTGCCTCGCCTAGCTCGTCCTCAACCTCATTTAACGATGTCAAAGACGTTGCGAAGAAATTGGCGATATCTCGATGAGTTCTTCGACCGAAGCCTTCAGCAATGGTTCTTCTTGCCGATCCCGCGGCGTCTCTGAGCTGGTCGCGAAGGTCCCGATTCTGGTTGAACACGGGCTTTGCGGTGATTTGAAAGATCTCCTTCTGCAGCTCGCGGGCGAGCTTCCAGCACGTCAGTTCCGAGAAATGCCTCACCGCCATATTTCGGACGAAGTGCACCCTCCATGCCAGGAAAGCCCTTCGAATCTTGAGGTGATCGTCCGCGAGCTGGAAGGAATGGCGAATTTTGCGTACTGCAGGTTGCATAAATTTCAGCTGCTTTCGTAAGCGACGCCAAGGAAGTCGCACCTAGCGCACCCGTCGCACCCATCGCACCTAACGCACCTAACGCACCCAACGCACCCAACGCACCCAACGCACCCAACGCACCTAATTAATTAGCCAAGCCATGACCGTTGAGCCTTGCATCTCGACGGGCAACAGACGTCCAAGCGGGCCGAAGCGAATCTGCGTACTGGTCATGACGAGTTGGGCGTGACGACCGCGGAAGAAACGCTGCAGGTCGAGCGGCGCCGCGTAATAGACCGCATCAGCGTCGCCGCCCTGGACCCCTTCGAGAATCGGTTCGCGATACAGGAACTCGGGGTGGCGCGACAGGCGCTTGCGCCACGCCAATCCTGCATTCCGCCGCCACCAGCGCCATGCGCCACGCCCGTGCTCGACACCGAAAGCTCGGCGGGTGCGCCCACGCAGCCGATCCTCGATCGGTGTCCACAGCGACGCATGGTTGGGCAGACCGATGATGATGTGACCGGGGCGCCGCACCACGCGGAGCATCTCGTCAAGCGCCTGGTCAACATCAGGCAGATGCTCGAGCACTTCGAACGCGACGACGGCGTCGAACGATTGATTCTGAAACGGGATTTCGAGTGCGCTGCCGGCGATCGGCCGCAACGCCGCAATGTTGCCCTCTGCCGCCCGCCGTAGCGACGGCGTCGAGAGCTCCATGGCAATACCTGTCGCCCCGGGCCGAGACGTCAAAAACGCTCTGAGGGCACCGGCGGATCCGGATCCGATTTCGAGTACCCGCGCTGATGCCCCGGTGACAACGGATTCGATGACCGGGATCAATCGTCGGAAGTACATTCGGTCGTGACCCGCCTGCTGATCGGCATATCGGGCGTTTGTTCGGTAGAAATCTGCAAGAGCCGAGCGAGTGGCCAGATCGGGCAAACGCGTGCTCAACACGCACTCGAGTGCGTGCCGCGGCGCGTGTGTCGTGCTCGAGGACTTCGGCATTCTGTTAGGATTTGGACCGAGGCAATCATATGGCCAACGCGCTCGCCAAGCTCGTCAAGCGACTCGAGCGAACGCTTAACAGCCGGCAGACCTACAAGTTCTTCATCCGCGACTGGAAGGCGCTCACCGATCTGAAGACATGCGCGCGCGTGGTGTCAACCATGCGCTTCAACCAGACGCTGGAGCCGCTGGAGATGAGCTTCCCTCACGGCAAGCGCATTTCGATCATCGCGCCACATCCAGACGATGAGATGCTCGGCGCCGGAGGCACGCTGATTCATGCTCGTCATGCCGGTGCCAACATCCGCTGCATCTATCTCACGTCCGGCAAGCCTTCAGCCGAGGTCGAGTCGGAAACCGCCGAGGTCGCCCGGCACATTGGATATCGCACAGAATTCCTGCGCTACCCGGTTCATGGCATTCCGCTGACGGACGACAGCATCAGCCGGCTCGGCGCCGCGTTATCGGCCGAGCCGATAGATGCCCTCTTCGTTCCAATTTTGTTCGACGATCACGACGATCATCGTCGAGCAAACCAGCTTCTCTGGCATGCATGGCGCCGAAACCTCATTCCGAAAAGCATCGAGATCTGGTGCTATCAGGTCTACTCGCCGGTCATCTCGAATGTCGTCGTTGACATAAGCGACGTCGCGGAGGAGAAGGCCGCTGCCATCCGGATGTGGAAGTCTCAGATGAGAGTTCGCAAGTTCGATCACTATATTCTCGGATTGAACGCGTTCAATATCCGCCTGCTGCCGAAAGCGCGATACGTGGAGGGCTTTTTCGTCGTGCCCCTGCACGAACACGCCGACCTTTGCGCGATATACTTCCAGGACCCTGATTCCGCTTTCTACAATCCTGCTTACAAGTCGGGCTCGACGAGCGATATTGCAGGCACCGTGGCGAGTGCACAGTGAACACGACACAGACAACACATAAGGATCTGATCCGGACTCACTTCGACAGCTACGCGCCCACCTGGCACGATCGGCTGGCGAATCACGTCTACGCGATGCGCTACCGGGCGGTCGAGCGAATGGTCGCGAAGCTGCCGGTCGCTTCGGTGCTCGACGTCGGCTGCGGGACAGGCGATTTTGTCCAGCTCTTCGACCCCTCACGCACGCGTTATCTCGGCATCGACATTTCCGCAAACATGATCGCGGAATGCCGGCGGCTGTTCCCCGCGTATGAATTCAGGGTGGCCGATGGCGACTCGATCGACGCGGCGGACGCCTCGGTCGACCTCGTGTTGAGCATCGGCGTGCTCGAGTATCTCCAAGATCCGGTGAGCCATCTGAAGGAGCTCGTCAGGGTCGCCAAACCGCATGGACACATCATCGTCACTGTCCCGAATGGAAGCAATCGCTCGCGGCAGCTCGATCGGCCGATTCGTGCGCTGATTGACTCAGGGCCGGGAAAGTGGCTCAGGCGCGCGATGCGCCGGCCAAGCCAGATTCGGCCTGCGCAGCGGACTGTCGTGAAGGATTCAAGGATTCGCCACCGCCAGATGACGGTGGATGAACTGAGACAGATCGCCAAGGCAAACGGCCTGGCACTCGTCGATCACTCGCACGTGAGTCTTTATTTCGCTTCGGAACTCGTTCCCGGGGCAGCTACCCTCAACGATGCGCTCTCGCGGGCGCTCAGCGACCGTTCCTATGCGAAGTGGCTGCAGAAGATGACGGCGCTGGTTCTGGTCGTGAAGCTCGAGAAGCTCTCTTCATAACTCTTATCGCTCCCTCACCCGCAAGCTCGAACTGCTGAATCGTCGTGAACTCTCGCTCGATGGGCTCACGCCAGCGGCCAAGGAGGTAATCGACCACGTAGTCGATTCCAACTCGATCCATGTATGCCGACAGCGCGTCCGGTGACGGGTCCCGAAGAACATTCTCAAAGTAGCTCACGCTGTTAATCAGCCCGTCAAGATTCACGACCGATCGATTCGAGAAATAGCCGAGCTGCCCCGAGTTGAACGACCCCACGGTCGCATCCTCCTCGAGGTTGGCATCAATCCACTTCGCCGCGCGGTACCGTGTTGAGGCGAGATCGTCCGGCGAGTCCCTCAGCCGCCAGAGTCCTGCCACCGACACGACGACGAGAAAGCCGACCGCAGCAACCACCCGATAGCTAAGGGCCTTGCGCTCGATGACTTCAACCAGGAACATGGCGAGCACGATCGTCCAGTAGGTGAATGTCGCCGACAGGTACCAGAAGTAGTAGTAGCGGAACATGCCGAAAGTGGCGATCGAGTGGATGAAGACCGATGCAGCAAGCGCGACGGCAGCGAACCGGAGCGCAGCGAGGTCGCGGTTTCCGGCAGGGACCCGCATGCGCGCCAAGTGCCAGACCGACGCGAACATCGCTACGATTCCCAGAATATTCAGCAGGTTCGCGCCTTGAATGCGCAATGGAAAGAGCACGAGCGACCAGTTGTAGAACGCTCCCAGGCTGACGCGATCGACCTGGTACCCTTTCACGAGGGCGCTCACCGGCATCAGGCTGCCGCCGGACAGTTGAAAGAAGCCAAAAAGCGCCGCCATTCCTGCCGCAATCACGAGGCCGCCGACAATGTAGGTGCGAAGAGGCAACGAACGACTGAACGCTATCGTTGGACGCATCGGGTGCAATGGACCGTCGATCGTCAACAGCAGAAGCGCCAGGAACGATGCTGACAATCCGAAGCTGTCCAGTCGCGTCCATGCATTCATCACCAGCAGCACGACGAAGAGCAGCACGGACGATGAGCCAAGCGATCCGAGCGTGAGAAGACGCCGGATCCGCACGTACTGCAGCACGATCATCCAGATGATCGTGGCATGGAGAGGCGATTCGAGGCCGGTGAGGTACCGGTTGGGGCGATACGCACAGATCAGAAACCAGAAAAATGCCATGAAGACGGAAAGAAGAGACTGCCGGGCGTTCGAGGTGTCGTCGGAGAGCCGCCACATGACGACGTACGGCAGACACGTCAGCACGATCGCTGCCGTAGAAGCCACGGCAAGAAACGCCGACTTGTCATTCGTGAGAAACGCTAAACCGTAGAGAACGGAGAACCAGAGAAACTGTACGCCGTTCGTCGGATTGATCCCGTCGAAGGTCACAAAACCCAGGTGTCGCGCGTTCCACGCCGTCTGCAGGTAATAGTAGGTGTCGTCGTTGGTGAGAAACGTGTTGATCTGCGCCTCGCCGCCGAAGATGTGGACGAGCGGGATCCCCAGTTGAACCGACGCCAGGCAGACGATGAACGCACGCACGCCAGAAGCCTACAACGAACCGACGCGGGCGAGGAGGTCCCGATAAGCAACGAGCAGTCGATCGGTCGCCACGGCCCAAGAGAATTCTCGCTCCACGAGCGCGCGGCCGGCCTCGCCCATCATGGAGAGCCGGCGCCGATCAGACAACGCCGTGTGAAGCGCATCTGCGAGCGCCTCCGTATTGCCAGGCGGCACGAGCCAGCCGTTGCCCCCGGGAATCACCTTGTCGGGCAGGCCACCCGCGCGCGTCGCGACCACGGCGCGCCGGTGAGCCATCGCCTCGAGCGTGACAAGAGAGCTGCCTTCATACAACGTCGGATGCACGAACAACGTCGCAGCCTCGTACCATCCGTGAAGCTCGTCTGTGCCGATACGGCCACAAAGCACAACCTGTTCGCCGATCCCCGCCGAGACGGCTTGACTCTTCAGATCGCCCCGCATCGGCCCATCGCCGGCGAGTACCCAGCGCCAGCGCTGCGGCAACACATGTCGCTTGACCAGAATCGCCAACGCTCGAACGAGCACGCTGAAACCTTTGTTCGCTTCGAGCCGGCCGACGCTGACGAAAAGGAGATCATCAGGCTGAAGACCGACGCGGTGACGCAGCCCGCGCGCCTGATCCGCGACACCGGGTCGGTCACAGTCGGCCAGTTCGATGGCATTGGGAATGACCCGAACGACCTCTGCTCTGACCTGCAGGTGGTCGAGGACCGGTTTCACGAGCGACCGATCGGTGGCAATGACGCAGTCGGCAGCCTTCGCAGTACGACGAACGGCGGTGCGAAGCGGCCAGTACGCGAGCCGCTTTATAGGCGCGCGCGACGGATCTGTCGCGCCGAATTCCTCGAGGCCCTGGGGGTTGAAGACAAACGGCGCTCGCTTGCCAGGCTGGAACGTTTCCACTGCATAGCCGAGCGCGCTTGCTCCCAGCCCGTGCACGATGTCCACACCGCCCTCAATCGCCAGCCGCGCGGCCAGACGCCCCGCGCGCAAACCGAACAGCGGATATGCCGTGCTCCGATCCAGAATCGTCGTGCCGCGCCTGTTGGCGAATGGAAAGGTCGTGTACGGCACCGGGTGCATCGTGAGGTTTGGATGGCGAAACACCGCATCCGCGGCAACGTCGCGGGGCCGACCTGCGGCGCGCGGCGGCGTGATGAGCGTGATGTGAACGTCACGCGCCAAGAGGCAGCGCACGAGATCGTAAACGTGGCGTTCCAGGCCGCCATAACGGTGGAGCGGGTACACCGAGCGCGCGAGAACGGCCACGCGCAGAGACTGACCTTCACGCGATCGCATTCTGATTCCGGATCACCGTCGCGGAAGCGAGCTCGCGGTAGAGCCCGTCCATTCGTTCAATCACGATCGGAAGGTCGAACATCGATTCGGCTCGCTTTCGTGCCGCCGCGCCGAGCCGGGCGCGCAGCGCGGAATCCGACGCGAGACGAGCGATGTTGTGCGACAGGTCTCCAGCTGACGTCGACAAGAGACCGGTTTCCTCATCGACGATGATGTCAGACGTACCGCCTGTGTTCATGGCGGCGATCGGCACCGAAAGCGCGCTGGCTTCGATCAGCACCCGGCTCAAGGGCTCCGGCCATGTAGAAGGGAACATCAGCAACGTCGCGTGACGAAGCCATCGAAAGACCTCGCGCCGGTCCAGCCAACCGAGCATTCTGACGTCGCGTCCCGCAGCGGTCGCCGCCTTCGCGACGGCTTCCCGTTCCGGACCATCGCCGATGACGACCACGGGCAGACCCAAACCGGCCCGCTCGGCCGCTGGAATGAGAGCGTTCACGCCCTTGTTCTTCGCCAGTTTTCCGACGAACAACGCGTACGGCTGCGATATCGGTCGCGGCGCTGCGTCAACGTCCGCGCCGACAGCCGAGACATCGACTCCATTGGGAATGACGTGCATTCGCGCGCGAGCAAGACCGGGCTCGCGCTCGCGGAGCGCCGCCGCTACGTAATGGCTGACCGCCACAATCGCGTTCGCGGCCGCCAGGCTAGCTTGCTTCCGGCGCAGGTTCGCCCGCATGTATGGGATCGCGGGAAGCGTGAGAGGCCACGCAGGCCCGGTGCGAGGGCGAAGGCATCGGGTCATCGCGGACGCAGAGCAACCGGGACAAAGCGTGCCGGCTTCGGGATCGACGAGCACGTCACTCCAGTAACACACTGGCCAGTAGTCGCGGACCGTGCACACGGATGGAATGCCCGTACGTTTTGCGGCAATCACCGCAGGCGGCCCGGTCAGCACGTGCTGCGCGTGAATCAGATCGATGTGGTCGCGTTCGATCAGCCGCACGAGGTGCGCGCTCAGCCGCTCATAAAGGCGTTCGTTGCGAACGTAGTTACGCACAAAGGGCACGGGCGGCGCGAATGCGGGAAAGCCTGTCACGGCGAAGTCGTCGTAGTCTCCGGGAATCGGATCACGTTCCGAATAGGTCTTGACGACATGTAGCTCATGACCGGCGGCGCGCAGCCCTCGGGCAAGCTCGTAGGTGCTCCAGCCGCTGCCGCCCGAGGTCGGCGGAAACGCGTCAGTGGCGATCAGGATTCGCATCGCGTGCGGCTCGTATGGCGCGATCCAGCGCCTGACAATGACTCTCCCAACTGAATTGTTCGACAACGCGAGTCCGGGCTGCTGAGCCCAGGCGGCGCCGCAACTCCACATCGTCTGCGAGGCGAAGGATGGCCGACGCAAGGGCGTCTGGCTCACGCGAATCATAGAGGATGCCTTCGCGGCCGTCCCGCACGATCTGCGTCAGACGATCGATACGAGGGGCAACGACCGCCAGGCCAGATGCCATGTACTCGAAGATCTTGAGCGGGGACCAGTAGAAATCGATTTGAAGCGGCGCATGCTTCGTGACATCGAACGGTGCAACGCCGATATGTGCTGCCGCCAGCACCGAGGGTATCAACTCGTGGGGAAGGGCGCCAGTAAAGGCGACGGTGCCGAGCGCATGCGCCGCACGCTGCGCCGGAACCAGCTCGGGACCGGTGCCGATCAGAACGGCTTTGATGTCACGTCTGCCTCTCACATGTAGCGCTCTCATCGCCTCGACGAGACGGATGGCGCCGTGCCAGGCGCGGAACGCACCCACAAACACCACGATCGTTTCCCCCGCGTTTCGTGTGAATGGGATATGTCCGCCAGCCCCTGGCCGAAACCGGCCCGTATCGGCGCCCCACTCGGTCCGAAGCACGCGCGACGAGGGAACACTGTCGGGAATGATTCGCGTGCTCGGCGTGACGATGAGGTCTGCGGCGCGGCACTGCCAGTCGCGCCAGCGGCGGAGAGGTTGAACGATCGTCATGCGATCGAGCCACTGCTTGGCCGATCCCGGATGGTCCACGATGGGCGCGTTCACTTCGAGGACAGCCAGGGCGCCGACTTTGCGCGCAGCCAGAAGCCCTTCGCCGCCGAAGTTGTAATAGCGTTCGATGACGACATCCGGACGAATCGCGCGAGCACGGCGGAGCACAGCACCGGCACGTAGCAGCCGCAGCCGGCGGTTGCCGAACGGTGGTGGCATCGCCCACCAGTGCACAGACCCACCGGGAAAACGTCCCCCGTCTCCTGGCGAGGCCAGGACGTGCACTTCGTGGCCCAGCGCGCTCAATCCTTCGGCAACGGATCGCACGTGAACAGACCCGCCGTGCGCGCCGGGTACCGTTTGATCGATCGCCGAGTAGAGAACCTTCATCTTCTTTGCGTGTTAGCCGGACCGTTTTATCAACAGCGCGAAAAATGGCCCCGACCGCATCCGCCCGAAAAGCACCACGTCCAGCATAATCACTTGCGTGAGCGCGTGTAGCGCTCGGTACGCGAAGCCGCGCTTGGCGATTCGCTCTTTGGCGGCGAGCCGTGCCGTGCGCATCGCACCCCGGTCGACACCCGTCGATCCTGTCATGCCGCGCGCCGCCCGTCTGGCCATCGCGTGTGCCGCCACTGGCACGAGGATGTTCTCGGCCATCGATGACAGCAACGGCGTGTAATACGTGAATCGCTCCACTCTGAAGCCGGCCTCTGCCGCGACGTCGTCGAGGTGCGCGCGGCTCATCAACGGGTTGAGGTGGTCGGTTTTGCGAAGTTTCTCAATCGTCAGGTCGGCGAATCCCAGCCGTTCGATCGCCGACGCCGCGCTCGCGACCAGGCGCAGCACAGATCCCAACACCGACTTCTGCCGCACGTGCGTATACACGAACAACGCTCCGCCGGGTTCGAGCACGCGCGACATCTCCCCGAGCGTCACCTTCAACCCTTCGGGCGACAGATGCTCGAGCACGTCTATCGTGTAGGCCTTCGTCACAGTTTCGTCTGCGAATGGCAGCTTGCGGAGCTCGCCCACGACGAGATCGACGCCTGATTTGGCTTCCCTGGCGAAGAACGAACCTGTGTCAATGCCGACGACGTGCGCGCCGGAATCGGCACTCCAGACGCAGAATCGCCCGCTGCCGCAGCCAAGATCGAGCACCACATCGCCAGGCCGCATGGCGAGGAACTTCCGCAGCATGGTGTTACGCACGGCGGCTGAGAGCAACGGCGGAGACACGGTTTCGTCTCTACCGTCGGAGTGAAAACTTTCGTCGAGGAACTTCGTCGTTTCGCCGAACGCGGCGTCCGGGCGCAGAACGAGAAAATCTTCACTCGTGCTGTCAAACGTACGACTGCATCCCTGACACCGCAGGCTCGACGGCGAGCCGTCGAGGCGGCTGTGGCAGTCGGGGCATCTGACGAGTTGAAGGAGCCGCGAAGAAATCACGGCAACGGCTGATAAAACGACTGGCGATGGCGCAGAAACCGATACGCAAGTGCCGGCAGTTGCCGCGGAATCGTCACGAAATTATGGTACGCGTTCAATGGCGGATTCAGACGCTGGCGATCCATCAACCGCGTACCGAACTGCGCCATCAGGCCGAGATTCCACCAAACGCCAAGCAGCAGCATCGGGTAGACGGCGTACCGCATCACGAGTTTCGGCAACGCCACAATGAAGGCGCTCAACCCCACGACGAAGAAAATCGTCAGCCCCACGAGACGCCGCTGACCGAACGAACCGGCGCCGGCCCACGTGTCGAGCGCACCTCCAAGGTACAGCTGGGACATCACCATGGTCAGGCAGATAACCCCAATCCATGCTCGCTCGGTCGGCTCCAGGCCGTCGTGCCCGTCTATCTTCCGACGGCTGACAGCCAGCCAAATCAATCCGACGAGCGCCGGCAGCGCGACCGGAGTCCAGAACAGCAACCCGTTCGTAGGCGACGCCAACACCTGCAACACATGAGGGGCGGTCCAACTCATCTTGCCCTGAACCGTAGACGAGGGAGCGGGTTTTCCAAACAGCGTCACGTACGACACGACCTGCGGAAGAAAACAGATCGCAACCGTTACCGAACCCGCGACCGCGCGCATGACCGTCGTTGACAGCGAGAGGGCGCCCGATCTGACCTTACGCAACGCGAAGACCACGAAATCGATCGCGGGGCCGACCGCCATGAACAGGTCCTGTTCGCGGACCATTCCCATCAAAGCCGCGCACGCGCCGAGCGCGATGACGCCTGCGAACGACCATTCACGCCTGACGTGCATCCAGAGCACGAAAAACACCGCGACCGCAAACGCCGAGCATGCATGAGAGAACCCGGGCGCAAGGTACATGTAAAAGAGAATGGGCGTGCCGAACCACACGACGAAAGCACTGGCGGTCGCAGCCCTGACGCTGCCAACCACACGAGATGCCGCATAAGTCGAGAGTGCAATTGCCAGAAAGCCGTAGAGCGTAGACGCGTACACCACCGACGCCATATAGGGCGTTGAGTACCCGTCGTCCGCAACGTCGATTCCCGCTGCGCGGGCCGTTCTCACGCCCGTGTCGGTGAGGATGTAAAAGGGCGCCCACAGGATTGCCGAACCCACAGGCGCGAAATTGACTCGCATGCCCGTTGCGGTCGTTCCGCCGAGAAAGGTGTCCCTGAATCCCCACCCACGCGCGATGCCGCGGTCGTAGAAGTACCGGTATTCGTTATCGAACGAGAGGTCGCCGTCGAACCACATCGATCGCAGATACGCGAAGTACTCGATCTCATCGGACGCATAGAAGCGCACCGTCACCGCCGGAAGCGAGATCACAAATGCGACGATCAGAAAAACCCAGGGAGCCGCGCGCAAGCGCTGACTTAGCGGAACATGCATTCGAGGCGGTCTGGAGGTACTATGGAGCGGTTTTTTGGCAGACGCGAATTATATCACCCTGTGCATGCGAATCGCCCTGTTTTCCCACAAGTTCTGGCCCGATGTCAGCGGACTCTGCACATATACCGGACGCCTCACTGAATATCTCACCGCCCAGGGCCACGACGTCCGGGTGCTGACGACGACACTCTCATCGAATCACGACTCCAGTGAACGGATCGCACCGAATCTCCTGGTCAGACGGTTCACCACGGCGTTGGCGAACCATCCTCCGTACTATTTCGCCCCGGGACTTCTCACTCCCAGCGGTGTCCGCGCTCTTGACGATGTCGATATTGTCCACAGCGTCGGATACTATTTTTTTGGAAGTGTGTTTGCCCATACCACAGCGGCATTCCGCAAAACTCCCCACGTAATCACGCCGGTCTACATGCTGAACCCATTAACCTGGCAGCGTCGCTCGTTCGACGCCATCATGGGACGCCGGATGGTTCGGCATGCGGCCCACGTCATTCCCCAATCTGCCCACGAGGTCGATCTGCTTCGAGCCGACCGTTTCGAGCTGCCGTCCAACACGATCGTGCCGTTCGGCGTCGACTCGGAACTCTTCGAGCAGGACTACGAGGTTAACGATCTTCGGCGGCGTCATGAAATCGGTGCCGACGAACGCGTGCTCCTTTTCGTCGGCAAGGTCATGTCGCCGAAAGGTGCGTTCAACACACTGGAGGTTGTTGCGCGACTGCTTGCAGCGGGCCGTCAGCTCCGACTCATCATGATCGGAGATGTGCATTCCCGCGAGAAAGATCTGTTCGCCGCTCGACTCGGCCAGCTTGGCCTTCAACGAGCCGTCGTGCTTCTGGGGGCGGTGACCGATCGGCGTGAAATATCCCGGTACTACCAGTTGTCGGACGCCGTGCTCTTCCCTTCTCAATACGAACAGTTCGGAATCGTCGCCGTCGAAGCGGCCGGAAGCGGAAGGCCGCTGGTCGGCACGCCGGTCGGCATCATGCAATCGCTCGTCCCGAAGTACGAGTTCGGCCTGCTGCATCGGTTTGGCGACGTCGATCAGTTTGCGCGAAACGTGGTCGAGGTGCTCGATTCACCTCGCTATCGCGAAAACGCGTCGAAACACCGCCGGGAGATTCTTTCCAGCCACGACTGGCGGCGCATCTCGATGCAGACCGAGAACATCTACCGCCAGGCAGCGAGGCAGGCGGGTGATTGAAGCATCGCCCGGCAACGGAGTGACTGCACAGCCCGGCCTTCTGCACCAAGTCTCGCGCTCTGTATTCTGGAACACCGCGCTGCTGCCGGTCGTGACCGCCGCGGGCGTGCTGCTCTCCATTCTGATACGGCGAACCTTCGGCCTCGAATCGGGTCTCTACGACGTGGTGCTCGGGATCGCCAATTCGATTCTGTTTTACTCCGGCCTGGGACTGGCCGGATCCCTTCCCAAGTTTCTTCCCGAGCTGCAGGTTCGCGGCGGACGACGGGCGGCCGCACGTTTCACATTGCGTCTTGCAGGGGTTCGCATCGGCATCGTGTTGCCGATCGTGGTGATGCTCAATGCCTTCGCCGAACCGCTTGCGATGTGGCTCAATCTCGGACCGGATGGCACAATCTACTTGCGATGGGTCTCCGCGCTGCTCGTGGCACGCGCGATGCTCGATTTCCTTTACAGGGCGCTCGATTCCTTTCTTCAGCAGTTGAGCGTCAACCTGCTGTCGCTCCTCAACGGCCTGCTCGATGTGTGCCTCGCTGCGCTCGTGATCGCGATGGGATTTCGCATCGGCGGCGTCATCGCCGCGCTTGGTGTGTCGGCAATGCTGACGGCCATCGTTGCGGTGGTTGTCGTGAACAAGCAACTCCTCACGGTCGCCGAGGAACCAGACGAGCGTCTTGAGCTGACACCTTCCTTCTCCCGGATTTGGAAACTCTCGAGCGTGACCTATCTCCGCGATTTGTCTCTCTACTTCGCGACGCCGGCATTCGCGAGTCCGGTTCTCGTGAGCATGCTTGGCGGACCGGAGCCTGTCGCGCTCTTCGCAACCGGTTTCTTCGTCGCATCGTCCACCGTGACGCTTGTCGTCTCCGGATTCCGGGGAGTCTATCGTCCGGCGTTCGCGCGCGTGCTTGCGGCGGGCGAACACGCGCAGCTCCAACGTGCGTTCGACCTGATGAACAAGGTCCAGGTGCTCATCGTCGTGCCCGCGGGTTTCGGCCTCTGGGTGATGGTGGCGGACTATCTGCCCTTGCTTTATGGCCAGCCGTTCACGGCGGCGGTGCCCGTTGCGCGCGTGCTGGTCGCTCTCCTGTTTGCCGAGACTGCACTCGCGGTTGCAGTGCTCGTGCTCTGGGTGGACGAGCGATATCGTCCCGTGCTGGTCGCTCAGTCGGCGATGATCGTCGGAGCGCCGCTGTTCGTGTGGGCTGCAGGGCGGTTTGGGCTCGTTCCGGCAGCCCTCGTGCTCGGCGGCAGCCGGTTAGCAGTGTCCCTCATTGGTTACGCAGGAGCGCGGCGCGCTTACCACGTGGGGTTCCCATGGGCATTTGCCGCGCGCGTCACGCTGGTCTCTCTCGTCATGGCGCTGATTCTCTCCGCCATTCGCCAGGTATGGAGCACGTCGGTCATCGAGGCGGCCGTGCTGACGACGCTCGGGGTCGTTGTCGTACTCGTCGGGCTTCGCGTGCTGCAGGTGATGGGGCCAAACGAGCTCGAGGTGCTGCAACGAACGAGCATGCCCGGAAAGCATCTGCTCGTCCGATGGCTGAGAGATCGAAAGATCTAAAGATCGAGAGATTTAGAGATCTATAGATCCCTAGATCTCTAGATCCCTGAGATCCGTGGATCCGTCTAAAGTCCGAGCTTTGCAAACAAGCGCCTTGCGGCGGGATCGATCCGCGGTCCGTCTTTGATGGACGACTCGATCTGACTCTCGCGCCAATCCCACAAGCGGTATCGATAAGGGGGGTTCTGGTTCAGCGTCCACGATTCTGGCCAGCAGAAGGCTCCGACGGCTTGGATGAAGACGGAATACACAAAAACAGCCGCCACCGCCGCCTTTGCCAAACGTGCACGAGAACGTCGTTCAACAAGCGGCAACAATCCCGGCGCGAAGAGGAGACCCACGAAGGGCATCGCATCCGTTAGATATCTCGGGCCGTAGCCGTGTCCGCCCCACCACGCGATGAACTTCGAATACGTCAGCAGGATGGCGATCGCCGCGAGGGTAACGTACCGCAACAACAGAATCGCGTCGGCTTGAGTGAAAGATCCGTCATCGTCCATCGTCCATCGTCCATCGTCCATCGTCTGGATGGGCGTTCTAGACGATCGACGATGGACGATCGACGATCGACGATCTTGAGATCTCCATGCCTTGATCGCACCGTAGGCCGCGACGAGCACGATCGGAGAGTAAATCAGAAGGCCGCGGCTTGGACTGACAGTGAGTCCGGCGAGACCTACTGGGAGCGAACCGGCAAACATGTTTCGGGTGCCGAACTCCTGCAACCATATTTCTGTGCGGAATGGGGCACCGCCAACGGCGTTTCCAAACAACCAATAGTTGTAAAGGACGCCAGCCAGCCCAGCAACGGCACCACCCGCAACGAATGACACCAGATCCGCACGACGGTCCCCACCAACCCTCGAATTCCATCCATCGCGCAGAGTGCGATGGATCAGATACAAGCCGAGAAATGCAGCCGCCGGGGCGGTTGCAGGCCTGGCGAAGCAGGCCGCTCCGGCCGCAACGCCGGCGAGACCTGTACGACCGGCGGTCAAGGCCCACAGTGCCACGGCGAATCCGAGCACAGCCGGAGTGTGCGTCCACATCGCCAGGCTCGCCGTGGACCACACCGATGTGGCCAGACCGTAGGTAATCGCCGCGAGCATCGAAACGCGATCAATTCGATCGTCGTAGGCCGGGTCTTTTGTGTTGCCGTAGGCCGGGTCTTGCTCTTGAGACCCGGCACTCAGCCGCTTCGTCCCTGAAGCGGTGAGCAGGCTCCTCGACGCTCGAAAGATCGCGATCGCCGAGAGCGCGACGATAATGGAGGCTGCCAGTTTCGAGAACAGGTTGGCAGCGAGCTCGGCGTTTCGCGGGATTCCAATCCAGGCCGGCAGCGCGTACACTGGCAGCGCCAGCAAGGGCCCGATGGGCGCGTGACTATCGTAAAAATGACCGCGGACGTAGACAAAATTATCGGAGAGCACATTTTCCCCAGCGCGCCGCTTCACCTCCTCGGGGATGAACTCATCAAGAATCACATCGCCGTCGCGCAGGATGCTGATGGGCACGAATCGCGACGCGTACGTATCGTGCGACGATACTTGCCTCAAGTTCATGTTGTACGCGATTAGCAGACCGGCAAGGAGAACCCACTCGCGTTTTCGGAACACGCGCCTATGCTAACGCAGATTCTGTTCGTGCTTTTCGTGCTCTCCGGCTTCTGCAGCCTCGTGTACCAGATCGTGTGGCTGCGCCTGGCATTTCGATCGTTCGGCATCATCACGCCCGTGCTGTCGGTGGTCGTGTCCGTGTTCATGCTTGGTCTCGCGCTCGGATCGTGGGGGGCGGGCAGCGTCGCCGCCACATGGGTTCGTCGAACGCGTCGGTCGCCAATTTACCTGTACGCCGCGGCCGAAGCGTTCATCGGTGCGAGCGCACTGGTTGTGCCGCTCTTGTTCGATGCCGGTGCACGCTCGCTTCTGCAGGCCGGCGAAATCGATTCGCTCAGCTATCTCGCGTATTCCGGTACGGTGCTCGCCGCTGCGTTACTTCCCGCCTGCATCGCGATGGGGGCAACGTTTCCGCTGATGCTGGCGTTCACGAGAACGGCGGCGATCGTTCAGGGCCATCGGTTCAGCTTTCTCTATCTGGGCAACGTACTTGGCGCCTCGCTCGGCGCCGCCGCGGCGCCGCTGATTCTGATCGAGGCGTTCGGTTTTCGCGGTGCACTCTGGTGTGCGGCTTTGGTCAACTTTGCCATCGCCGCCGCCAGCGTATGGCTCGGAACGCGCTATCCACATCGGGCGCACGCTGACGCGAGTGACGAGTCAGGCGATGACAGTCGCACTGCCGTTTCCGTGCCGACGACTTCCCTATCTGCCTCATTGGCGCTCCCGATTCTGTTCGTCACCGGCTTCTCATCGATGGCGATGGAGGTGATCTGGACGCGAACGTTCACACCCGTACTCGGCACGTACGTCTACTCATTCGCTGGTCTGCTGTTCGTCTATCTATGGGCGACGTGGGTCGGGTCGTGGTGGTATCGCCGGCACATCACCACAGGGCACATTGTCTCAACAGCAAAGCTCATCGCGCTGGTGGCGGTGACGAGCCTGTTGCCTGTGGTGCTCAACGACGCGCGGATTGGGTGGCACAGAGTCGCGGTCGCGCTCACCAGCATCTTTCCGTTCTGTGCGCTGCTCGGATATATGACACCGCGATTGATTGACGAATACTCGCGGGACGATCCCACGCGTGCCGGAAAGGCATATGCCATCAATGTCATTGGCTGTGTGCTGGGACCACTCGCCGCCGGTTACCTTCTATTGCCGCTCGTGGGCGCGCGGCTCGGTCTCGTCGGGCTGACGTTGCCGTTTGTCGCCTTTCTTGCCATCGTGTGGCGTTCACCATCACTCGACGGTCCGTGGCGGGCACTGACAGCCACGTCGACCGTCATCCTGGCCGCGTTCTCCACGTTCGTGAACGTCAGCTACGAAGACGGCCCGCAGGGCGTGCGCGCCGAAATTCGCCGCGACCACACCGCCACGGTGATTTCGTTCGGCGAGGGAATGAGCAAGCGATTGCTCGTGAACGGGATCGGCATCACGTCGCAGACGCCCATCACCAAGCTGATGGCACATTTGCCTCTGGCTATCCATGGCCATGCACGCTCGGTGGCCGTCATCTGCTTCGGCATGGGCACAACCTTTCGGTCGGCGCTGACGTGGGACGTTCACACCACCGCCGTCGATCTGGCGCGCAGCGTTCCAGCTGCGTTCCCGTACTACTTTGAGGATGCTGCGGCATTGATGAGACACCCGAAAGGGCGCATCGTTGTGGACGATGGGCGTCGGTTCCTGCATCGTACGAACGAACGCTTCGATATCATCACCATCGATCCGCCGCCGCCGCTCGAGGCCGCGGGCTCGAGCCTGCTGTATTCGACTGATTTCTATGAACTGCTAAAGGCCCGATTGAACCCCGGAGGAATCGTCAATCAGTGGAGTCCCGGTGGCGACGCCCTGATCAACAGCGCCATTGCGCGCTCGCTGGTCGAGTCGTTCGACTACGTGGTGGCTTTCCATTCGATAGAGTTTGACGGCACACACTATGCGGCCTCGATGTCGCCTGTTCAGATACCGACAGCCGACGAACTTGTCTCGCGGCTTCCGTCAAACGCGCGCGTCGATCTCATCGAATGGAATTCCGGCGAACGCCGGGACGTGCGCACGTTCGTCAAACAAGTCCTCGAGCGGAGGATTGACCTCGGTGCCTTGCTGAACCCCGATCCGGATGTCGTCATCACGGACGACCGACCGTTCAACGAGTATTACTTGCTGCGAAAAGCGCGCGCGCGCGTCGCGTTGGCGGTCGATTGACGGCTCTTCGAGGAGTGCGTCAGGAAATGTGCTGCGATGCTGAGTCGTGACGACCGAACGCGACGGCCCGACCGTGCGGTCGCTCTCATCGCGCTCGTGTCGTTGCCGCTATTTATCTACGGTCTTGGCACGACCTATCTCTGGCAGGATGAGGCGCAGACGGCGCTTCTCGCCAGATCGGTTTTGCATTACGGCGTGCCGATGGTGGGCTCCGGGGCCGACAGCCTCTCCGCCGTCATGGGCGAGGATGCCGGCATCAACGGCATGTATTTCCAGATTTCGTGGCTGCAGGCCTACGTCACCGCCCTGAGCTTCAAGGTGTTTGGCGAGTCGAGCTGGTCTGCGCGGATACCATTTGCCGTCGCGGGCTGGCTGTGCGTGCCTCTCGTTGCGTGGGTTGTCACGCAGGCTGGCGGAAGTCGACAGGCCGCACGCATCGCCGCGTTGCTCACGGCGACGAACATCGCATTTCTCATCTGCTCGCGTCAGGCGCGCTACTACGCCCTGACCGCTGCCGCTGCTCTGCTGGTGGCCGGAACATACGCAAAGCTGGTAGGTCGAGCCGCCAGCGGGCAATCGATAAGAGCAACCTCTGCCGCCCTTGCGGCGCCGGCTACGCTGCTCGTCCTCAGCTTCGACGTGACGGCAATGGGCATCCTTGGTGTGATGGCTGTTTATTGGATGCTCTTCGCCGGTCAATCGAGAACAGCCGTGCCGTTCTGGAGTGCATGGCTGGTGCCCGCGGGCGTGTTGATTGCGTGGATCGCTCTAAGCATTTCCGCACCCATTCGACAGTCGAACGCCGGCCTGGCCTCCATGCCGAATCGTATCTGGTACGGAACGTTTTTCTATGCCGGCCAGATCGACTCGTACGTTGTGCCTCTCCCCGTTCTGGCCATGGCTGTGCTTGCATTCCGCACGCGCACGCGCCCTGCGGCAATCCTGCTCAGCACCTTTGCCGTCGGAGCTGCCATCGGCGTCATGCTGTCGCCATATCGATTTTTCAGGTACATCGTTCCCTCGCTGCCTTTTGTCATTGGACTCGCGGGGCTGGGACTGGCCACGCTGGCAGAAAAGGGGCGCATGGCAAAGATCGTCGCCTATGCCATCGTCGCAGTGCTGGCCTTCTCGACGGTCCTCCATTCGCTTTCGCGCTCGTTGATGGCGACGATTGCAGAGAGCACGGGCGTCATCACTGTGCGCGATCGATCGGTTCCCATACGAGTACCACTCGCGGAGTTGCTGAAGGAGTTCCGCGACCCGCCGCGTGGTCCAATCGCGACCGCCATCGACTATTTCGGACGCCATGCAAAGCCAACCGATATGGTCGTCGCCGCCTATGAAGAATTGCCGCTGAAGTTTCATACGTCGCTGCGCGTTTATGGTGGAGAGACGGCCCAGCTGCCGAGAGACGGTGAACGGCCCACGTGGATCTGGCCGCGTCACTTGAAGCCATATAGAGCCGTGCAGGCGTCTGTGACATGGATCGAACGCGAGCTGGCTCGAGGAAGCTATGAGCGGATTGAGCTTGACGCAATAGACCGGCGCTGGGAGAACCGCGAAGATCCCGCTGAGCACATTTTCACCAACCCGGGTCCGCCAGGCCCACGGATGGTGATTTACAGGGCGGCTGAATGAAGGCGCACCTGCGGGACAGATCGCGGCTGGAAAAGCGACTGGGATTTCCAACCGGCACGGTATAGCAAGTACCGACCCAACGCCGCGAGTGTGCCGAACGCGTATTTCGTGCTGCGGCCCAGTGGAATGCTGCTCGATTCGGGGCCATAGTGCGTTGGAACCGGCACGGCGCCCATGCGCAGGCCGTGCACGCGCGCCTGCACGAGAAACTGCTGATCGAACACGAAGTCGTCCGAACAGGCTTCGAAGTTGATTGTTTCCAGCACGCGTCGATGGTAGGCGCGATATCCAGTGTGGTACTCGGGCAGGTTCAAGCCCAGGACGACGTTCTCGATGATGGTCAGAATGCGGTTCGCCACGTACTTGATGACTGGCATTCCGCCGGCGAGGACTTCTTCGCGTCTGCTGATGCGCGATCCAAGCACGATGTCGACGACGCCCGCCTTGATGAAGCCGGTCATGTAGGGCACCAGCGCTCCGTCATACTGGTTGTCGGGATGCAGCATGACGATGATCTCGGCGTCAGTCTCGAGGGCGAGGCGGTAGCAGGTTTTCTGATTGCCGCCGTAACCGCGATTGTGCGGATGCTGGTGTACTCTGATTCCCAGTCCCCGGGCGACGGCAATTGTGTTGTCCGTGCTTGCGTCGTCTACCAGAATGATGTCCCGACAGGCGCCGGGCGGCAGCCGCTGGAGCGTGGTTTCCAGGGTTTTCTCTGCGTGATACGCCGGTAATACGACACAGACGGAGAGATTCTGAACGTCAGGAAAATGGCTCGACAACCGACAAAGTATACTGCATTCATTTCCGCGCATTGCCGCGCGCGCGTGCGATGAACGACCGGAGACGTTTCGTACGGCCGTGGCTCTGGTCAGCGGCAATTGTGGTCATCATCCGCCTGCTGCACGCGGCCGACATCGACTACGACGTCACCCTCCAGGTTCAGGCGGGCCAGCATCTTGTGCAAGGGAAAGGCCTGTCCGTCTACTGGCCCACAGCCGACGACATTGCGAAGCCGCTCACGCTGGAAGAACTGACGCAGTTTGCGGCCGGCTATTCACTCTACACGGCCGCGCTTACGGCCGCCGGCGTGACTGACCCTGGAGTAATTATCAAGATCTCTGGCGCCATCGCCACGCTGGTCGGCTGGTGGGGATGGGCACGGCTCGCATACTCGTACATGGCCGAAGGTATGAGCCATCACCGCTTGTGGCGGTTCGCGGGAATATCGATCGCGGTGATGTGCCCCATCCTGTTTACGGGCCGATGGGGAGGCACAGACATTATTCTTTGGGCGGCCATTCCATGGGCCCTCGAATTCATCATTCGGCGGCAGGATCTCATGGCAGGGCTTGTCATCGGCGCAGCATTGTTGACGCGATATGCGGCCGTCTTCGTCGCTGGGTACGCCGTTTCAATCATCCTATGGCAACGCCCATGGCGCCGTCTGATCGCGCTACTAGCTGGCATGCTGCCGGCCTTCATCATCCAGTGGTATATGAACTCCGGTGCGAACCCGAGTGTGTTCTCTCCAGGAAGTATCCGGGTAAGCGGGGATATGTTTGAAGTTGCGGGCCGCGCAATAGAAAGCCTCAGCAGTCTCGCGCGGGCAAATCATCTGCTGTTGTTCTGGGTCCCGGGACGATTTCAGTTGTGGACCAATCCGGCCTACGAGCCGTTTTTTGCGGCGATCGCATCCATTCTGCTGCCCGCGATCTTCATCGTCGTCATGCGTCGAATGAGATCGAGTGGCGACCTGCCAGTTGTGGCGGCTGGACTGCTTGTGGCGCTGCCCGCTTTCCTGTGGGCGTGCGTCCCGTTTGGCACCTTCAACTACCTGCGCATTCTTCGGTACTACGAACCACTCAGACCACTGGCTGTTTTCGTGGCGTTTTTCCTCGCGTCGAGGAAGCAACGGATGGCACAGGCCTATCTGCTCGCTTTCATCGTGACGACGGCGGTCGAAGTGGCGTTCATCGCCGTGCCGACTGCCAGCGGCAATGCATGGCGTCGGGCACTCGTCGGCGCTGAACCTCACCAATGGCCTTCATTTCGACTCACCTACGAATTTTCAGCCTCTCGTGATTTCGTGCTCCGCCTCATGGAATCCGAGCCCAAGGCCCTCCTTATCACGAATCGCGAACAGTGGTTCTATGCCGATCCCGCCGCAGATCGGTCGAGAATTATGAGATGGGAACCGTGTGACAGCCTCCGCGCGACGCAGATAAGCGGCCCGCTTCGCGTTTTTATCCTCGAAACGGAGTCAACGACGAATGTCCGTTGGCCCGACCACCCTGAGGAACGCAGGGCGTGCTGGCCGGAATTGCCGGTGACGCTTGTGAAACGATTTCCAGAAGAGCGGATCCGGTTGCTGCAGGCTGATCTCAGGGAGCAGGACCGGCTGAGCATCAGGCGTGAAACAGCTTCCGTTTCAAACGATCGGGCGATGCTGTCGTCAGCTCGTTGGTGAGACTCGACAACGCTGCAAGTATACTCACGCTGATGCGCGCGGACTGGAGACAGCTCGCAGAGAAAACCAGCCGCCTGGTGATCCTCGGATCGATTGCCGCATTTACGGCAATCGTCCTCCTTCTTTTTCAATCAACCTTCTGGAGCGACCGCGTCTCGCCGTGGATGCAGGCGATCGTTCTGGCGATGGCGCTGCTCTCGTACTTCCGGCCTCAGTACGGACTGCTGGTGCTTGCAGCGCTCGTGCCACTGGGACAAGTCGGCAGCCGAACGCTCGACTCGCAGATCCGCGGCGCCGAGGCGTTGGTGTTGGCGTTTCTCGCCGGAGCGCTGGTCCGAGGCTGGACGCTTTGTGAGTTCCGATCCTTCCCTTCCACACGCCTCGAAACGGCCGCGCTGATTTTCGGTCTCGTCGTGGCAGCCTCGTCTGCGGAGCAGCTGTGGTTTCTGCAAATCCAGCGCGATTACCCCTGGCCGTTCGTCCAGGACGTCATGACGTACGTGAGCCGCGACTATGTCGTGACCTTCCGCTCGTACAGCATGATTTTCCATGCCATGCTCCTCCTCGAAGGCGTGGCGCTCCTCGTGTTCACGCTCAAATACGCAAGCCTGTCACCAGAATTCCGCCGACTTCTGGTCGTCATGTTGATCTGTGGCGCCGTCGGGACCGTGTTGCTGACATTTCAAGACGTCGCGACCGAGCTCGCTCAAACTGGAGAAATGCGAGCGAGACTGCTAGAGCTCGTCGCACACCGGAGGTGGAGCGCACACGTCGCCGATGTCAACGCCGCCGCTTCGTTCTTTGCGATGGGCATGTTCATCGCACTCGGTCTGGCGGTGAAAGAGCGGAGACTGCTTCCCGCGTGGGTTGCCGCCGGCGCCGGCCTGGCAATTGCGATGGCCATGACTCAGTCGAGGACGGCGATTGTGGTAGTAATTTTGGTGGCGGCGTGTCTGCTGGCGAGTTCGACAATCGGAAGGATTATCGGCGTTGGAAAAGCCATCGCCGTTACAGCAGTGGCGTCGGTAGTGCTGACTGTGGGATTCTGGAGTTTTCTCCCGCGGGAATTCATCAGCGAGGGAGCTTCCACTTCTGTTGAAATCCGCTGGCTCTTCCTTGGTACGACGTGGCGCATGCTCATGGCCAACCCGTTGTTCGGCGTCGGCATCGGTCAATACCCGTTATGGTCGTTCCACTTCGCAGCGCCGGAACTGTTGAAGTACTACCAGAGAGAGAACGCGCACAACAACTTCGCTCAGATCGCAGGCGAGCTTGGCGTCGTCGGGCTTCTCGGGTTCGTGGCGCTCATCGCGTTCGCCCTGCAATGGCAGCGTGACCCATCGACGTCTCGGGATCGGGTGACGGTTCCCGTGATCGTCGGCCTCGCGGCATTTATCCTGTCGTGGCTGGGGGGCCACCCTCTTCTCGTGCCTGAAGTGGCTTATCCGTTCTGGCTGGCTCTGGGCGTGGTGACGGCCGCGTCTCTCACAACGTCGAGCGCTCGTTATGCAAGCGCTCTCGTCGCCGTTGCGCTCGCATGTCTCGCGCTGTCGATTCCGTTGCGGGTGCACGCGAAATCCCGGGGTGTCGATTTCTCGCGCGTCAGTTACGGACTTTCTGCAAAACACATGATGACGTCTCACGCTCGATTTTTCGTGCCCGCCGGCACGCGCCGCGTGGACGTACCTTTGCGCGCGCATGCCTCGAACGATGAACAACCGCTGGTGGTCGACGTGCTCGTCGATGATGTGGCCGGGCATTCGCTCGCGATCACCGAAGGCGAGTGGCGCACGGCGAAGGTCGTGCTGCCGGAAGATTCATCCCGTCGATTCCGCCAGATCGACCTCCGGATCCGCCCTGCCGAAACCCGCGAAGACGGCGAGCGCGATCGCTTCTCGGTCGAAGTGGGCAACTGGGCGATAATCACAAAACCCAATGGCTGAGTTGCCCATCCCGTCAGCACCGATCCTCGTGGTCGGCGACATCATGTGCGACCACTACATCTGGGGAGACGTCGAACGCATTTCACCGGAAGCGCCGGTTCAGGTGTTGCGGTGGGAACGCGAGGCCGATCGACCGGGCGGAGCCGCGAACGCTGCCCTCAATCTTTCAGCTCTTGGATGCGAGGTGCAGCTGGTGGGGGTCGTCGGGAAGGATGAGCCAGGCCGATGGCTGATTCGGCGGCTTTCACAGGCGGGGATCGACACGACGGGCGTCATTCAATCCACCGATCGATCGACAACGCTGAAGACGCGCGTGATGGCTCGCGGGCAGCACATGCTCCGCATCGATCGCGAAACTCGCGGGGTGCTCAGCAAACGAGACGAGGATCGCTTAATCGCGGCCGTCACGAGGGCCAAACGTCGCGTCGCCGGCATCGTGTGTTCTGACTACGACAAGGGCGTCCTCAGCAATCGGGTATTGCGCGCGGTTTTCGAAGGGCGGCAGAAACCCTTCACGGTCGTCGATCCGAAGAGGCGCGATTTCCGAAGGTATCGAGGCGCCCACCTGCTGACGCCCAACGAGAAGGAGCTTGCAGAGGCAGCACCTGCTGTGGTCGGAACCTCTGGCGATGCCACGGTCAGGCGCCGTGCGCAATCGCTCATGCGCAGCCTCGGCTTTCACGCGATGCTGGTCACCAGAGGGCCAAACGGAATGGACTTGTTCGAATCCGATCGGCATGGATTCGCCGAGACGCACATTGCCGCCGCGCAGCGCCACGAAGTGTTCGATGTCACCGGTGCAGGCGACACCGTAGCGGCCGTGCTGACGATGGCCGCGGCAGGCGGCATGACGTTAGTGGACGCCGCACGAGCGGCGAACGCTGCGGCCGGCATCGTCGTCGGCATGGTCGGCACGGCGGTCGCGGATCCGGACACGCTCGCCAGAATGCTGGGCGGCGAGTCCTCACAGGCGCGATCGAAAGTGCTGTCGCGGCGCGCAGCAGCGGCGAGAGTGCGAGACGCGCGCGCGCACGGCGCAAAGGTCGTATTTACGAGCGGATCGTTCGAGTCGCTCGACGTCCACCATCTCCGCGTGCTCCAGGACGCACGTGCCCGGGGAGAGCTTCTTGTCGTTGGCGTGAACGGCGATCCGCGAACGGGCCCTCAACGCGCGGAAATGCTGGCAGCGCTGCGGTTCGTCGATTACGTGACGCTGTTCTCTGACCGCAGTCCTGCCAGGCTGATCCGCGAGCTACGTCCAGACCTCATCGTATAGTTCGCGGTCTTGTGCATCAATTCTTGTCGAGCTGCTCCTGGCCGACGACCGCTCCGCGTGCCTGGTCAGTCAAGGCGAACTCATTGAAGAGAACGGACCGCCCATCCAGAAAATCAATCGTGATCGGAAGCATCCGCAGCCGATCTCCTTTCCAGTCACCGCTTCCAACCGGCAGGCTGACCCAACGACGTTCGCCAAGGAACGCTTCACCGTGTCGATTGGCACCCCAGCGAAATACGAGCCGTCGCGGCTTCGTGCCTTCAGGAGTCATCGGGTGCAGGAGAAGGTTCATGAAGAGATCCCGATCGAGTGGCACGCGTTGCGGATCGCTTTTCAGTTGCAGCTGAAGCGTCGGTCTCCTACTCCATCGACCACCCATCTCGCGGGGTGTCATGTAGTCGAAGGAGAGGAACAGAAAGGTCTGATTGAAGGGATACGAGGTACCGAGCGTCATGCTGGGAGGTGCCATCAGGAGGCACCCAACGTTCGGCACCGACGCGGTGTCACTGTGCCCGACCCCGTCGCAGCCGAAGTTCTGAATGAACAGCGGCTGCTCCTTCGACACGTTGTCGAATGAGAGATCCTGCGGCGACACCGCGCGCCCGAACACCTGCGCCTTCCGGCCAGGCAGGTAGTACATCGCAAGAGCGGTGGACAACCCATTTGGCTCATCTGAGACTTTCAACGTAAGAGTCCGGAACGACAAGCTGTTCAGCTCGTCGAGTTTCCGCCACTCGGCCGGCCTTCGAGCCGCTCTCGGCCGGCTTACCGCGGACACGACGACGTTTCCGAGCGTCAGCGCAACTACGGCATAGACGACCAGCGCTCGCGCGAGCCGGCGGTCGATCTCAGTGATTCCTGGCTGATTGATCGGGCGCACACCACGAGCGGCACGAACGATGCCTGCAAGGACAACTGGAACGAGCGCGAGCACGATGACGGAGGCAGACCGGGCCTCTCGTGAAAGCTCGGCATCCGCCGGAATCATGCCTGGCAATCCGACGAGCGACGGGAGTGAGACGGCATTCAGAAGAGCGACGATTCCCTGAGCCATCTGATGTCCCCAGCCGGCCGATGGCGGCGTTGTGCACAAAAGAAGCACTCCTCCTACGACAACGCCGACACCCGCGAATGGAGAAATCGACCGATCTGCCGCGGCTCTCGCGAACGAACGGAGAACGTACATCGAGGCTATTGCAGCCAGTATCTCCGCAACGCCGTACGCACCCAGCATCCAACGGAACAGCGGCGCGCACACGATCACGCACGCAATCGCCATCGAACCGCGGTGCGTCAGTCCAAAGGCCGTTCGGGCGGCTTCGCCCGCAAGCATTCCAAAGAGCGCCGCGAGCAGAAAGAGCGTCGGCATCGCGGCCTGCAAGGGATCGCGTCCGAACACCAAAGATTGCCATGCCAGCATATACATGCTCGCAGGGCTGTGCAGGTAATCGAACGGAGCCAGATCGATGTTCGCGGTGCCAGACTCGAACAGTTCCCGTGCGTATCTCGCGTATGTGACGAGTGTCAGGTTGTCACCCGGACCCAACGGCAGAAATGCCGGACCCGCCGAAGGCGTCAGGAAGTATGCGAACGCGTAAAGGATGCTGAAATCGAGAATCCAGCGGCGAGCCTCGCGGCTGCTGAGACGCGCTGCGAGGAGCGCTTTCAGAGCACGGAGCCGGTTCGTGGCAGGCATCCAGATGATGGCCGCTAGAACGAACGGGATGTACTTGAGCGGAATATGGCGCGCGCTGATGGCGATCCAGCACAGCACCACATAGAGCGTCAGCCCCACGACAATGTTGTCGGGCCAGCGCAGAACACTCTGCCATCGCTCGGGCGCAACGAGCAAACCCACGACATAGAAGACGCCCAGAGACAACAGCGCAACAAGCAACCCGTAAACGAAAGCGGCGAGATGTGCCGGCAACTGCAGCATTGTTGCGTTCTATGAGAGGCGCTCGCCGATGGCGGCATAGTCCAGATACGTGAAAAGCAGTGCATTCAGCTTTTGCACGTTCTCGTTGAAGGTCTCCGCGTCCACACCGATCCCGGACTTTGCCGGAAGCGGCTGGAGTTTGGCGTCATTCGGGAAGGGCGCACTGTAACGAACGGTCACTTTCTGGAAGCCGCTGGCACCGACCAGATATTGCAACGTGTCAGGATGCAGCGGCCGCACGTGGGTAATGTCGCGGATGTAACTCGAAAAGAACGCGTACCAACACGCGGCATTGATCGTCTCGAGCACGACTTTCGATCCCGGCCGGAGCTTGTGATAGGCGGTCTCCAGAAATCGCGTCAAATAATCTGGCTCGAGGTGTTCGACGACCTGTGCCGCGAAGAGCCCGCCAAGGGAACCGTCGGGCTGCGCCAACAGATAGCTGAGCGCATCGCCAGTCGTGGCGTCAAGGCCACGCTCCCGGCATACTGCGGCCATCTCTTCGTTCAAGTCGATGCCTCGTGCTGAAATGCCCTTCGCGCGCAGCAGGTCGAGAAACTCTCCGCGGCCACAGCCGACGTCGAGCACGTCGCTCGCGCCTTGAAACAGCGGAACGTAAGCTTCGAGACGCTCGCGAATTTCCTGCGCGGATCCCCGGAACCGATCTTCGAAGCCGACGTACTTATAGGAATCGAGCGACGATGGTGTTGCTATCGTCGCACCCGCCTCCGCGCCGGACTCCACATCGCTTCGGCGCGGCAAGCCCAACGCACCCGTCGCACCTGACGCACCCGACGCACCTAGCGCACCCGACGCACTTAACGCACCCCTCGCACCCAGCACATTCTCGAGCTCTCGTTTCAGTGTCTGAACCGCTCGCTGCATCACACCCACCGTCGTCCGCAGTTCGCTGAGATCGTCGAGCTTCCCGTCGTAGCGACGCTCGCGTGCCACCATCGACTCCCAGCGTTTCTGGAGCTCATCACTCACGCCGTCGAGCCCCGCCGCCAGCGCATGCATCAGGCTTGCGACCTGACGATCTTTCGTGTCGACGTAAGGGGTTATCTGTTGCGCATAGAGGATGAGCAGGGTCTGAAATTCGACGAACCGTTTGTGATCGTCGCGAAGCATCGCGAGGGTCGATTCCAGTGCCCGTGTGCTTTCCCGGTGCATGGTGATGTTGCGGTTGACATGATCGACAAGGGCCGAATTGAACGCCTGCTGACGCTCGACCAGCGGCGCCACCATGGCCCAAGCGTGCATCCGCACCCGCCGGAACCAACCGCGTCCCTCATCAGGTTTCAAGGACAGCAGCTCCCACCGTTCGTTCAGCGGCGTCACCTGGAATTCGTCGTAAGCCGGCGGCGGATGCGGAAACTCGCTGGCCTTGTGAATTGCGGCGTCGAGTCGCGTGAGCGCTTCGTTGTAGAGGCGATCGGCCTCATCTCGTTCGCTTCTGAGACGCGCCAGTTCTTCGGCGCTGCCCTTCTGCTCAGTTGCCATATGACTCAGTCCCACCAATAGGCGACATAGTAGAACAACAGCTTTTGCAGCTCGATAACCCCATTCTTCAGCTGCACACGGTCGGTCCACCACCTCTGGGGATCGAATTCCTCATGCGACGCCGGCCGCACCACAACCTCGACCGCATCGTTTCGGAAAGCGCGACGAAAGACGAAGGACGTTCGAGCGGTGTGAAACGGCGAGGTGACGACGATAATGCGGCGCGCACCGTTTTCCACAGCCCAACGTCTGACGACAACGGCCTCCATTTTCGTCGATGTCGGCCGCGTCTCGTGTAGTACGGTGACAGCCGTATCGGGCACCCCTAGCGCGTGCAGGATACGCTGCTTCAGCTCGTTCTCAGTTTCAATCTGAATGCCGCGGCTGCGGGCAAGTGCTTCTGCCTCGGAGTCACGTGTGAGGGCAATGACGACTCGCGGTGCGTACTGTGCCAGATACAAATCCGCCGCCGCAATTTCTCGCTGCGGAGTTCCTCCTCCCAACACGACGATCGCGTCGGCCTTGACCAGCGGATCAACACGCACGAGCTGATGCCCCAGAGCGGACAGCAGCGTTCCTCGAGCGATGAACACGACGGCGCCAACTATCAGCGTGGCCAGGGCGGCCGATATCGCAAACCGGCGCAGCCGAACTCCCAAATTACTCACCGCCTCGAGGCGAACACGCCATCAGAAGGCCCGATGACTTCTCCGAGAAGTGCGTCTGCATACTCGGTTCCGGTTGATCGAAGGTGCACAGGAAGGTTCATGCGGGCAACCGGCTCCGGCGGCGCCGTCTGCAACGCTCGGGTAATTGCGTCTTCATAGCCTGCCGCCATGGACTCGAGCCGAAAACGGCGTTGCCATAATTCCCGTGCATTGGCACCGAGCCGGACGCGCAGCCCTTCATCGGTTGCGAGCCGTCGCATGGCGAGCGTCAGCGAGTGATTCTCGTCGAGGATGTCGATGCTCGCACCGACGGGAGAGGCGTCCTTCGCGCCCGAAAGTACGGACCAGTTTCGAGGGTCCAGCGTGGGAATATCGACGGTGTGCACGAGGTCGGTCGAAATGGCCGGTCGTCCCGCGGCCAGGCATCGAAGCCAGGACGCGGATGTTTCCCTGGACGAGGGCCACCGCATGCACAGGCAGACGTCGGAGGCCGCAAGGTAATCATCGATTTCTTCGTCGGGAACGTATCCGGCAAATGTCACTCGATCAATCATTCCCGTCGCTTCAGCTTCAGCCCGCAAGTCGTAGCAGGCATCCGTTTCGCCTGCGACCAGGATGTGTGCTTGCGAAACAGTGTCCGCGAGCGAAGCCAGTGCACGAATGGCTTCACGAATCCGTTTCTCTGGCGTCGCTTTCCCGAAGGCGGTAAAAACTACGGCACTCTCTGAGATTCCGTGACGCGTCCGAACAATTCGGCGCGCATCCTGCCGTGGTGCTGACTCGGGCACGCCCATGTCGACGGCGTCGACATGGGCTTCAGGATGCGCCCCGCGGATCTGCTCAGCCAGCCAATCGTTATGTACCAGGACGCGCCGACTCGACTCAACGGCGAGGCGAAGCATCGGCCATAGATAGGTGAGTGAACCGAGCAGGCCGATGGCGCCGAGCTCTGCAAGATCCGGATTGGCGGCCGGATGGTTGAACCAGAACTCGCGGCGGTAATCATCCTGCCGCGGCGGCCACCGCTGCAGCAGCATGCGTCCACGCGCGTGGTGGAGTTGGCCGTCGTGAAGGACGAGCAGACCCGGGACCCGTGTCAAATATGCCCACATGTAGTCGTGGCATCGCGCGTTTCCGAGCTGATACACCACGAGATCGTAGCACTGGCGAAAGTGCTTCCAGACAAACTCGTGCGCGTCGAACACGCGCACTCGTGAATCGGGCAAGACAAACTGATCCGATCGTCCGTCAACAAAGACATCGATGTGATAACCGGCGGCAAGCGCGGGCAACAGCTCGTGGCTGTACCGGGATATGCCGGACTTGATGGGGGGAAGCGGGGTAAACCACGCCAGTCGTTTCATGTCATCGAGGCTGCATCACCGGAGCGATTTGAGGCGCCAGCGCAGCATCAGGATAAACCACGCAACTGCACGTCCCGGATGCCACCACTGTGAAACAACGTGAGTACTGAAATACCGGTACGCGCTGCGATGAAACTCGCGAATCGCGACGGTCTTGGCGCTCCTGCTCGACTGTCCAACGTCGTGCACCACGACAGCCGTTGGTGAATAACGCGTGTCCCAGCCGGCATTCCGCAGCCGGCGGCAGACGTCGGCATCCTCCCAGTAGAGAAAATAGCCGTCATCAAAACCATTCACGTCCGCCAGGGCGTCGCGCCTCGCCAGCATACACGCGCCAGAGACCCAATCAACGCGCCGGCTCGGCACCTGATCATCAAGCGCCGAAACCGACGCGAGATTTCTGCGGACGACCGGCAACTTCGGAAACCAGCGCGACAGGATGGTAGTTCGGCCGAACAGCCCGGTAAGCATGTTCGGGTCACCGCGTGCGCTCTCCTGTAAAGTCCCGTCGAGGTTGAGGATCTTTGGACCGATCACTGCGCACCTGGGATGCGGCTGAAGCACCGCCAACAATCCCCGCACGCAGCCAGGGGTGAGACGGCAATCCGGGTTGAGGATCAGCACGAATGGCGCCGAGGTGGCTGCGATACCAGTGTTGACGCCGGCCGCAAATCCAACGTTTCGCTGCCCGCGAAGCAAGCGAACGTTCTCGCGATTCAGAGCCGCCCGCTCGCTGCCGTCCGACGATGCGTTATCGACAACGACTGTCTCCCAGTCGAGTTCTGCGAAGCCCGCTTCCAACGTATCAAGGGTCGAAGCAAGAGCACCCCCACTGTTGAAATTTACGATGACCGCGGCGACAGTACTGCTCACCGGATGTCGAGGTGCAAACGGCGCACAGGGACCCCTGCTGCGTCACACGAGGCTCTGATAAGTGCCTCTCGCTGCCCGTTCAGTTTTTCAGTACCTGATGATAAGCTCGTCGACTCGATACGATCGGATAACCCGCTCGACATCGTTGGCTGCGCCACGCACCGCGACGCCCTGAATGAACTGGTTCCGCTTGTAGGGATCGTCATCAAGGAACACCACCGGCTGAAGATTCCATCGTGGATTGGCGCGCATTTCACGGACGAGGAGATGGCCCGCCGCTCCAGCACCGTAGACGATTACCCGCTTGGCTTGTGGGCGCCGAACGTTTGCGGCATCGCGCATCAGCCGAAACGAGGCCCGCGTGGCCACCACGGTGGCAAACAGCAGCGTGGCATCGATCAGGAACACGCCACGTGAAAATCCCTCGAGCCGGTAGGCGTATACCGCAACGAAGACGGAGAGAATGGACCCGCCGATGACCCCGCGGACGACTGAGAAGAGATCGATCAAACTGAACGTCTCCCACGGGCGATGATACAGACCGGACAGGTACAACGCCGCAAGCTTGCACCCGATCACCGCCGGCAGCGACGCTGCGAGGTACGGCGCGAAGGTCAAAACGCATCGCCTTCGAATCGAACGCGATATGCGGTGTAGTAGCACGCCGCGATCAGCACAACGTCCAGCAACACCTGTCCGGCGTGCCACTTGAATGTGAGATCGGTCAAAAATGGGCCGAGGGACGACCGTTTGAGTGCGCCGAAGTCGTCCGCATCGTATGCGGGCACGCGGGCGAGATACACGCCGATGAGGATGAGGGTAACCCCGTAGAGGGCCGCTGCCGGCATGAACGGCTGCAACCCCTCACGCCAGATCATCAACGCAATGAGACCGCTCGACAGCCCGAGCAGATAGAGTATCCGCACCGCGCTCCGCTCGGAGAACCCAAGCGACACGAGCCGGTGCGAGACGTGGTCGGTGCCTCCCCTGGTCGCTCGTCTGCCAGCGAGCCGGCGCAGTACCAGCACGAACCCGGTGTCGAACAGCGGCACGCTCAGCACCAGCAGGTACCAGGATTGCCGATCGGTAGAACTCCAGGTTTGGATCGATCAGCGGAACAAGTGACAATGCAGCAAGCGTTCCTCCCAGGAACAAGCTGCCGGAATCCCCCATGAACAAGCGCGCTGGCTTCCAGTTCCAGTAGAGAAAGCCTGCGAGACTCCCCGCGACGGCCGCGATGTAAATCACGAGAACCCCGCCTAGCACCGCCGAGAACAACACGGCGAGCAGTGAAACCGCCACGAGCGCGATCCCACCTGCAAGCCCATCCATATTGTCGAGCAGGTTTAGCGTATGGACGACTCCCCCGAACCAGATGACGGCCAACAGTGTGGCCGGCCAGGGAAGAGTTCGCCCGAGCGACCCCGCGATCACGAACACGGTTAGGGCGCCGACGATCAACGAGCCAACGAGCTTGGCAAGCGGTGATAGCTGAAAGCGGTCGTCGAAGATGCCGAGGATGAGCATCGACACCGCTGAAACTGGAACTGCCACCTCTAATGATCGTTGCGGAATGATGCCCGTTGCACCAGCCATGGCTGCGGTCACCACGAGCGAGGCCGTCGCGAATCCCACCCCACCCATACTCGCCGTCGCCGTTGAATGCCATCGGTCGGCTCTTGGCGGAATCATCGCGAGGCGACGCATGCCAATGCGCCGCGCAAGACCGCAGAGGCAAAGAGAGAGGATGGCTGCACCAACAACCGACCACGCTATCGGCGCGACCATCGCGCACAACTATATCAAAGCCGCACCATCATCGTTTCGTTGCAGGCGAGTGTCGGGCATGCTCACGAGCTCGATCGCGCCGACGATGCGGCGTGATACCACTCCACAGTTCGCCGGAGGCCCTCCTGAAATGACGTTCTCGCCCTGAACCCAAAATACTGCTCGGCCCGTGTCGTGTCCAGCGAACGTCGCGGCTGACCATCTGGCTTTGACGCATCCCACTCGATCTCACCGTGAAAACCGGTAAGGCTCGCAATCAACTCGACGAGATCACGGATAGAAATCTCAAACCCCGCTCCAAGGTTGACCGGGTCTGCACCATCATAGCGTTCGGCAGCCAGTAACAGGCCCTCGGCGGCATCGGCCGCGTAAAGAAACTCCCGGGTTGCGCTTCCGGTTCCCCAAACGGTGATGCGGTCGTCACCACGTGCCACGGCATCTACACATTTCTTGATGAGCGCGGGAATGACGTGTGAAGACGCGGGGTCGAAATTATCGTGCGGTCCATATAAATTGACTGGGAGCAGGTGGATGGCATTGAAGCCATATTGTTGGCGGTACGCTTGGCCCTGAACCAGGAGCATTTTCTTTGCGAGGCCGTACGGGGCGTTCGTCTCTTCTGGATATCCGTTCCACAGGTCGTCCTCATGAAACGGCACGGGCGTGAACTTTGGATACGAGCAGATGGTTCCAACAGAAACAAACTTCTTGATGCCGAACTGGCGGGCCTGTTCCATCAACAACACACCCATCGTGAGGTTGTCGTACAAGAACCGTCCGGGATTCTCCCGATTCGCCCCAATCCCTCCAACCACTGCGGCAAGATGAAAAATCATGTCGGGCCGTGCGTCGTGCAGCAATCGAGAAATGTTCGAGAGCTCCCGGAGATCGTACTCCTGGCTCCTCGGCACGATAATCGTCCGGCATCCGCGATCCACCAGCATGTCGACGACGTACGAACCAAGGAATCCATGGCCGCCAGTTACCAACACTCGCAGCGGGCGCCAGAACGCCGTCGGGTTGTCAGACACCTCAGACTCCGTCCATCAGACTAAAGCCTGCCCGAACGCCATCGTCGTAAAACATCTGAACCGTTTCGAGGGAATATGCGTCGAGTCCCTTTCCCACAAGATTCAACTTTTTCAGGACATCGTTGGTAACTGTGATGATATGGCAGCCTACTGAGTCGGCATGAAAGATGTTGAGTAGCTCGCGTGGGCTCGCCCAGATGAGCTCCTGCATTGGATGGGGGCGAAGAATTTCAACAGCCTCGGCCATGATCGGCAAAGGATCGCGGCCAGTGTCGGCGATGCGACCGGCAAACACTGAGATGCAGCTTGGCGCACCATCAGCGAGCGCAGCGGACACTTCACGAACCTGATTGAGTGTCATCAACGCCGTGACGTTCAACTTGATAGCCTGCATCGAGAGCCGCCTGATAAGATTGCAGGCGGATTGCCCCTTGGTGTTGGTCACCGGAACCTTCACGTAGACATTAGAACCCCACGAGGCGATCGCCCTTGCCTGGGTTGCCATGTCATCAAAATCGTCGGAAAACACTTCAAAGGAGATCGGTCGATCCGGAATCGCCGCGATGACGTCCCGCGCAAACGTGCGGTAATCGGTGATGCCTTCGTTCCGCATCAGCGTCGGATTTGTCGTGAAACCTGCGATCCAAGGCTGCGATGCCATCTCCAGCATGCCGGCTTTATTCGCACCGTCGGCGAAAATTTTGACTTTAAGATTCGCTATGGCTGGCGTACCCATTGTGTTCCTTTCGATTCAGCCACCCCCGGCCAAAATCAAATCTGCCGCTTCGCCCACATCCTTCACCACAGCAGCCGGCCGACAGCGATGCGATTCGCTATACGAAGCCTGCACGAGGTACGAGCCGCGGCACCCGGCAACGGTGCCCGCGACAATATCGGACCACCGATCGCCGACCATGAAGCTCGCGTTCAGGTCGATATCAAGCTCGGCTGCAGCCTTGGTCAGCAGCCCCGGCTTGGGCTTACGGCACTCGCATCGATCCGCGTTGTCGTGATAACAGGCATAAACTGCTGTCAGTGGTAGTTGAGTTGCCAAGGACTGATTGATGGCTTCCACATCTTCATGGCGCCGTCGACCTCGCGCCACATCGGGTTGATTGGTCACAACGACCAACATGAAGCCACGTGCCGTCAGCCGGTCGAGAGCCGCGGCGACGCCGGGGAGGATCTGGAGCTCGGCGACATGTGCCGGAGGATGCGGAACACCATCGGCATCGACCAAAGTCCGATTCAACACGCCGTCACGATCGAGAAAGACCGCCCGCCTCACCTACGAGCGTGTCCGAGTCGCCGATTCCCATTTCATTGCGGAGGCACGAAGCGACGGGTGCGATACCAGAAGATGCCAGATGACGGCTTGGAACGCCTCGGCGTGCGGTGTCACCGTCTCGGGGTTGATCGTCGGCACCACAACGCATGCATCAGCCACCGTCGCGGTATAGCCGCCGTCGCGACCCACAATTCCTCCGATGCGCGCACCGACCTCGCGGGCGTACTTGAGCGCTGAGACGAGATTCGGGCTGATATTCCGCGTGAGATCGCCGCCACCCACAGAAAGCACGAGCACCAAGTCCTGGTGAGACAGGCGGCTCACCTGCAGCCAGCGGCTGAACACCGTATCCCATCCATCATCATTGACCCGGGCCGTTAACTCTGAGACGTTGTCCGTCGGCGCGTAAGCTTCCAACCCGGCAATCTTTCGGAAGTCGTTCACCGCGTGCGACGCGTTCCCTGCGCTGCCACCGACTCCGAGAATGAAAAGGCGACCCTGCCGTTCGCGGACCTGCAGCAGCAGGGCAAGCAACGCGTCGATGGCCGTTCGATCGAGCCTCGCTATGATCGTGGCGGCGTCGGAAAGGTATTCGTCAGTGTAGGACATTTACACGATCTCATCCCGAGCGCGTGCCTCCAGATACGCCTGTGTGTCCGACAGTCCCTCGGGCGAGCCAATCTCGTAGAAACGCTGGTTGACTTCGTACCCGGCCATTTCGCGCGCCGCCACCAGCTGCGAATAAATATCGGCCAGGTCGACACTCTGACCCTCTGGTATTCGCGCCAGGACGGAGCGGTGAAGCAGGGCAAGACCGTAGTCAATATATGTCATTCTCGGGTCCGGCCGACGCTTGTCGTATTTCTCCAGCACCCCATTGAAGAAGACCGCATTGCTCTTGTCATGACGATTGTCATTTCGGTACACCGTCATGAGTCCCAACGCCTGTGTACGCTCGAACGATTCGAGAATCGCGTGATAGTCGACTGGAAGGTATGAGTCGCCGTACAACACCCAGAACACATCGCTCAGACATGGCGCCGCGTGGCGCAAGGCACCTGCCGTGCCGAGGAGCTGAGGCCCGTCGTACGAGTAGTCGAGTGCGATGCTTTCGAATTTCGCGCCGAGACGCTGCTCGACCTGCTCTCCCCGATAACCGAGACACAGCACCGCGCGACGCACGCCGTGACGAGCCAGAAGCAGCAACTGATGCTCGATGAACGGACGGCCCCCAACTTCAACCAGGGCTTTGGGAATCGTCTCCGTGATCGGGCGCAGACGCGTGGCGAGTCCACCAGCAAGCAAGGCAACGGCCACATCAGACATGCGCACCTGACGTCCTACTGAATGACGACCTTCGTGCCCTCGAAGTCGAATCGGAATCGCACTTCCTGAAGACCCGTGCTCAACATCGCGTGACGCAGTCGGGCCTTTTCTTCGACGTAAAACATCAAGAATCCTCCCCCACCCGCGCCGATCAGCTTTCCACCGAGCGCACCATTGGCCAGCGCGTAATCGTACCACTGGTCTATCGGCCCGTTACTCATCGAACTGCTTCGCTGCTTTTTATGCTGCCAGTGTTCGTTCATGAGCGTGGCGAACCGTCGGAGGTCGCCATGCCGCAAACATTCCGCCGTCTCATAACCGAGCTCTTTGATGCGATGAAGGTGCTCAATCATCGCGGTGTCGTTACGACGGCTGCGCTCATCTTGCTCCTTGAGAATGCCAGACGCGGCACGGCTATACCCGGTAAAAAACAGAAGTAGGTTGTCTTCAAGGTTGTACAAGGTTTCGTTATCGATGCCGAGAGGAGCGGCTTCAACGGAATCGTTCCGGCGAAACTCGAACCGCGTAATTCCTCCGTAGGCCGCGATGTATTGATCCTGCTTTCCGATGGGCTCACCGAGGCGGTCAATCTCGACATGGCAAGCCTGCTCCGCAAGCTCCCGTGGGTGCACCAGGTGTTTCTTGTACGAGTGCAGCGCCTTGAGCAAAGCGGTCGTAAAGCTACCGGACGACCCCAGACCGGTCCCGGCCGGAATATCCGCCATACTCGCGATTTCGAGAAACGGGCCGTCGACTTCGACAAGTCTCAGGGCTTCACGCACAATGGGATGCTGCAGCTCGGAGGCATGCGTCACGCGCTCGAGCTTTGAATATTTCACGATGAGCTCATTCACGAAGGTCTGATGCAGCGTGATGTAGACGTACTTGTCGATCGCTGCCGCAACGAGAAATCCCGCGTGCTCCCGATAATACGATGGGAGATCAGTGCCGCCGCCACCGAGTGAAATTCGTAACGGACTCCTCGTGATGATCATGCGGTTTTGACGGGGTGCGCCGTCTTCGTGTCACCCCGGTTCAAGCGGTAGATGGCCTCGACCACAGACAACGCGGCGCGTGCATCTTCAAGCGAGCCGAGCAGTGTGGCGCGTCCGGAGATGCAGTCAACCAGATGAACGAATTCTTGTCTCCACGAGTCATCCGGCCGTGGATACTCCCAGATCGTCGTATCGGGAGGGCCCATCTCCGGAAGCATGCGATAACAGGTGAGGCGTTCCACTCCGTAGCTTCCGCCGAGTCCGTCGATCTGCAGTTTGCCGTTCCGACAAAAAATTTCGAAGGAAAAGAGATTCTTCCATTCAGTACAACTTGCATGCAGCCAGGCCACCGCACCGCTGGACGTCGCCAAGCTCAGAAACCCGTTGTCCTCGACTGCCATGGGCCAGAAGGCGGTCGTCATTCGGCCGCTGACCTCGACGAAATCGCCCGCAAACCAGCGTGCGAGGTCGATCAGGTGGACCCCCTGGTCAAGCAGTTCACCTCCGCCGGAAATCTTCGGGTTGGCCCGCCATTCGTGTTCATATCCGAACCGGCCACCGTGCCCATACCTGGCACGGATATGCATCAGCGGCCCTAACGTCCCTTCGGAAAACATCGCGTGCGCCTTCTGCAGCGCCGGGTGAAATCGGTGATTGAACCCCACCTTGACAACGACATTGCGGCCTGCCGCCCTATCAATGACCGCATCGAGCTCTGCGGCCGCGCGTGCCGCTGGCTTCTCAACCAGCACGTGCTTTCCCGATTCGACGGCCGAAAGTGTCAACGATGCCAAAGCATCGTTGGTTGTCGACACGATCACCATGTCGATTTCCTTGCGGGCCAGCAGCGCGCTGGGTGTGTCGACCGCGCAGGACTGATATTGGGACGCGAGCTGTTCGGCGCGCAAACGACTCGCATCGGCAACCGAAACAAGACGATGCTCGTGTCCGATCGCAGCGGCTCGCTTGCGTCCAATCAGACCGCATCCGATGATGCCGACGTTCACCGGCTAGCTCCAGTCTTTCGCACGATCTTCGGGAACGATGCGACGCAGCGTGTAGATGTCGGACGTGTCCAGCTCACGAATGTGCGATGCGAGCGTCTGCCACGGATCCCACACGGCGCTGAGGAGGCGTCCCGTAATGCCGTCACTGTCACGAGACGCCAGAAACACGCACAAATCGGTTCCGCGTTCGAAAGGGGTCCCTCCGGTTTCCTTCTGTTTGATGCTTTGCTCATAGAACGCTTGGCCGACTCGAGCGGGACCGGCTTCGAGAATTTCATCGACCAGCCGAGTGTTCAGAGCTCCAGGAGCAATCGCATTGACGTCGATACCATCCGCTTTGACCTCTTCGGCCAGCGTCTCACCAAATCTTACCAACGCCGCTTTCGATGCCGCATAGGCACTCAGATACGGCATCGGCTTGGTCGCACCACCGCCTGACAGTAGGATGATTTTCCCGCTGCGTCTCGCCCTCATCGCGGGCAGCACCGCACGGCAACAGGCAATCGCTCCGCACAAATTCACCTGCAAGGCGTACAGCCATGCATCCCAATCGATGTCCTCAATGCGACCCTTAGGTCCGTAAACGCCGGCATTGCAAACCAGCACATCGACACCGCCGAACAGGGACTCGGCCTCAGTGGTAATCCGCACGACGTCAGCCACGGTGGATACATCGGCCTGGGACCAGTGCAGTTGCCCTCCGGGAACGTCGCGCCGTAGCGTTGTTGCGGCAGTGTGCAGTTGCTCGGCAGTTCTCGCGCACACCATTACGCTGGCGCCTTCCTGCAGAAACCGCTGGGCGACGGCGTATCCGAACCCCTGGCTGCCACCGGTGACAAGCGCGCGTACTGCCCGAAGCTTCATGAAGGCCACCCCACACTCAACTAATCAATGCGCGGATGAGCACGCAGGCTCGCAGTAAGAAGCGAGTCAACGACAACGACGCGTGTGCCGCTGACCGGCATCGCTGGCGCCGGCAGCCTAAAATCTCGCCGTTTCCGTTCGTGACTCGGAAAACGATACCGCAGAATATGTGGGCGCAAGATACTGGCGGCTTGGATTCGCCTGGTTACTTCACAATCACCCGCCCGTAATCAATAGACGAGTCGCTTGACAGCTGTAGAGCGACGGTGTATTTTTTCCCCTCGCGACGCTGATTCTCCCCCCTCTAAGCCGAAAAACGTGAACGAGGCCGCCCGATCATCGGCGGTGGCGTTCCGACCGTTGGAAGCCTTGGTCCCGATGACTCCAGACAGTTTGGGTATTGGCTCGCCAAAAATGTAATGACCTTTATACCCGTTTCCATGCGGAATAGGTGTCCGGCGTGCGATAGCCCTTTCCTTGCAATGGGTTACGCGCGAGGGTCCATCGGAGCCTTTCGGGAACATACCTTGCGGAACTTCCGGCCTCCCCCGTCAGCTTGTGAACCGCACTCAGTAGATTAGGAACACCCCGCATGGGCGAGGTAGCTTTTTGCGCCCTTTCGAGGCGCGTATGCGGGGAGTTCACAGACGGGGGCGTATTGTGAGCCAAACGCGAAAAATCAAACGAGCTGGGCTGAGGGCCTCACTGGCTGCCGTCGCCCTGCTGTTATTTGCCGGATCATTAGAAGCGCAGTCGGTCACGCTCGCGTGGGATCCAAACCCCGAACCGAACATCGGCGGCTACATTATTTGCTACGGAACCACACCGGTCGCTGATGGCTGCGCGACCAGCGTCAACGTCGGCAATACGACCACGGCCAGAGTGAGTGGATTGACGATTGGGCGGCAGTACTATTTCAGGATAAAGGCATACACCGTGGATGGCCTTGAGAGTTCGCTTTCCAGCCAAGTCAATGGAATCGTGGGGGTTGCTCCGATAGTTTCCGGCGACTTTGACGGCGACTCGAAGGGGGATGTGACAGTGTTCCGGCCGTCGAATGGCGCCTGGTATGTCCTCGGATCTGCCACCAACAATACGAGTTACTTCCACAAGATTTTTGGCCTATCCGGGGACATCCCGGTGCAGGGTGATTACGACGGCGATGGCAAGAAAGAAATGGCGGTCTACCGCCCGGGCAATGGCGCGTGGTACATCCTTCAGTCGAGCACGAACTTCACGGCGTCCTTCTACAAGATCTGGGGCCTGGCCGGCGACGTCCCGGTGCCGGGCGACTACGATGGTGACGGGAAGACTGACATCGCGGTGTACCGGCCGTCGAATGGTGCGTGGTACATCCTGCAGTCGAGCTCGAACTTCACGGCGTCCTTCTACAGGATTTGGGGCCACGCCGGCGACGTCCCGGTGCCGGGCGACTTCGACGGCGACGGGAAAACCGACATCGTGGTCCATCGGCCGTCGAACGGTGCCTGGTACATCCTGCAGTCGAGCACGAACTTCAACGGGATGGTCCATTATATCTGGGGTCAGATTGGAGACGTCCCGGTGCAGGGCGACTTCGATGGCGATGGCAAAGCCGACGTCGTGGTCTATCGGCCCTCGAACGGCGCGTGGTACATCCTGAGATCGAGCACGAACTTCACCGGAATGGTTTACTACATCTGGGGCCTGCCAGGCGACGTCCCGGTGCCGAGCGACTACGATGGCGATGACAAGTCAGACGTCGCGGTCTATCGGCCCTCGAACGGGGCTTGGTATATCCTGAAGTCGAGCACGTTCTTCACGCAATCCGTCCACTACATCTGGGGTCAAGCCGGCGATATCCCGGTCCTGAAGCAGCCGTAGTCGAGCACCAGACGAGTCGAGCCTCATCAGTTCCTGTGCTCGTCAACTCACGTTAAGATGGGCGTGTGCGGCTCATCCTGCCGTCAGCGTGCATTGCCCTACTGGGTTGGGCCGCTGCCGGCCATGCGCAGACGCCGCTCCGTAGCAGTGTCTATGTCTCTGGATTCGCCGCTCCGGTTGCGTTCGTCCAGGATCCCACCAATCGCGCCGTTCAGTTCGTCGTCCAGAAGGGTGGCCGTATTCGCGTCGTCCAAAACGGAGCGGTACTCGCCGCCGACTTCCTGGATCTCACCACCGTCATCTCATCCGGCGGCGAGCAGGGCTTGCTGGGTTTGGCGTTCGCTCCGGACTACGCCACGAGCGGCAGGTTCTTCGTCAACTTCACCAACACCGCCGGTCACACGGTCGTAGCACGCTTCAAGCGGTCTGCGGCGAGCCCTCTGATCGCCGACGCGAGCTCGCGCTTCGATCTGCGATGGGGCGGAGCGGGCAATCCTCCCTACATCTTTCAGCCGTTCGCCAACCACAATGGCGGTCACCTGGCGTTCGGTCCCGACGGCTTCCTCTATGTGGGGTTGGGCGACGGCGGTTCCGGCGGCGATCCGCTCAACATGGCGCAGGATCCATCTCAACTGCTCGGGAAGATGCTGCGCGTCGATGTCAACGTTCCTGACAGCGATCCGATTGGCTATCAAGTACCCCCCGACAATCCGTTTGTCAGCGTCACAGGAACACGTCCTGAGATCTGGAGCTTCGGCCTGCGAAATCCCTGGCGCTACTCCTTCGACGACCCCGCCCGCAGGGGCACCGGCGCACTGATCATCGGCGACGTGGGCCAGGGCTCTTGGGAAGAGGTGGACTACGAACCGGCAAATCAGGGCGGCCGCAACTACGGATGGCGAAGGCGTGAAGGCGCGCACGACTACGACACTACGCTTCCGCCGGCGTTTCTACCGCTCGTCGATCCGATTCACGAGTACGACCGAGCCGCAGGTCAGTCCGTTACAGGCGGATACGTCTATCGCGGATGCGGGCTCGGGCTGGCGTACCAGGGGCGCTACTTCTTCGCGGACTTCAGCCAGGGGCGTGTGTGGTCGATCGGCCTGGCGATCAATTCAATCACCGGTGAAGCTCAGAAGACGAACCTGCTAGACCACACGGCCGAGTTGGGTGGCAGCGCCATGCTCGGCAACGTCAGCGCGTTCGGCCTCGACGCCGCTGGTGAGTTGTATCTCGTGAATTTTACCGCGGGCAGGATCGTGAAAGTCCTTGGCGCTGGAAGCGCCGGAGCACCCGGTGATTTCGATTGCGACGGCAGGTCCGACGTGACGGTTTATCGGCCGTCAAACGGCGCTTGGTACGTTCTGGAATCGAGCACGAGCTCGGCAGGATTCTTCTTCAAGATTTTTGGTCAGACCGGCGACATTCCGGTGCCGGCCGACTATGACGGCGATGGAAGCACTGACATCGCGGTCTATCGGCCGTCCAATGGCGCGTGGTACATCCTGCAGTCGAGCACCAACTTTACCGGGTTCACCTTCTACATTTTCGGCCAGGCCGGCGACAAACCCGTGCCGGGAGATTACGACGGCGACGGGAAAACAGACGTCGCGGTGTATCGGCCGTCGAACGGCGCCTGGTACATTCTCAAATCGAGCACGAACTTCACCGAGTTGGTCTTCTACATCTGGGGCCAGGCCGGCGACCTTCCGGTGCCGGGCGACTCCGACGGCGACGGGAAAACCGACGTCGTGGTCTATCGGCCGTCGAACGGCGCCTGGTACATCCTGCAGTCGAGCACCAACTTTACCGGGTTCACCTTCCACATCTGGGGTCAAGGCAACGACATTCCGGTGCAGGGCGACTTCGACGGCGACGGCCGCGCCGACGTAGTGGTGTATCGGCCGTCGAACGGCGCGTGGTACATCCTCAAGTCGAGCACGAACTTCAGTGGGATGGTCTTCTACATCTGGGGCCAGCAGACCGACATCCCGGTGCCGGGCGACTTCGATGGCGACGGCAAGACGGACGTGGTGGTGTATCGGGCCTCGAACGGAGCCTGGTACATCCTGCAGTCGAGCACGAACTTCGCGGGATCTGTCTTCTCTATTTGGGGTCAGCCTGGCGACATCCCGGTACTCAAGAAGCCTTAAGAACTATAGGCTGTGAGATTTCCTTGGTCGCCGTTACGAGCGCCACTAGAGATCCGAGACCGAAACGGAGCATATCGCTCGTCCTTTTTCGATCGCGAGTGCGCGATACGGTGGACCCGCTCCCGGCAGCGCAAACCCGAACCATTCCGGCTCATGAAATCTGCCCCGTCGAACAGCGTGCCACACGGCGGAGATCACCTGCCCGTAGGTCGGATTAGGCACATTGACGACCGGTGCGATCTCCGCGAGTCTCTGGATCGTGCCAATATTATCCTGGAGAACAAGCGCTGCACCGGACGACGCAACGACGCGTCGTCCGGACATCCGGAAGAACCGTCCCCCTTCGACGGGCTGGAGTCGAATCTCGCCCTGACATCGCGGCATCACACGACTCTCTGAGGCGTCTGGAAACCTGCTCGTGCTGAAGGTCGGCATCGCGCGGCTCCATTCGTAGGGCCTGCTCGGATCAGGATGCAGCGTCTGAATCCACTCGAAATCAGGTGCGCGGACGCGCAGTGCCAGTGTCGCCGCGCGGATGTTTTCAGCTTTTGCCCACCAGACGGCGCTACGAACAGGTCGATTGGCAGCGCGCACGCCATCAGAGCCAGCGCGACACGCGATACGGTTCGAAAACGCCTGAGACCTCCTGGCGTTACCGACATGCGGATCGTCCACAACGTGAGCACAGCGCTCAAGTGCAGCATCGCGAACAACGCATATCGTGATTGCGCGGCCTGCGCGACGCCGAAGTGGGCCCTTGACATTGCCGTCATCGCCGCCGTAACCAGCACAAAGACGATCATTCCCAGGCATAACAGCTGACACTCGGAAGATGGTCGATCTCTCCTGACGACTGCAAAACCTTCGTGAAGAGCGGCGGCCAGAATAGTGGCACCGACGATGACTCCAGCGGCGACGCTGCCATAGGTGACTGGTCCCGCAAGAAACGCCAATCCGAACAACGCCATCACTCCAATCGTCTGGGCATCTGGAGAAGGGGCGTGTACGCCGATAGCGCGCGCATACAGCCAGACCATCGCGACGGCGCAGACGAGGATTCCGGCAAAGACAGGCATGACGCGCGGTCCCTTTGACGCCAGCACGATGGCTGCGAGAGCAAATGGCACCGCGAGCCCCTGACCAATGAGAGATGCTGGCAATGACGAACCCTGCTGCCACCGCAAGCCGCGACGCGTACGGGCCACGCTCGCGGTAACGAGAGGCGCGTATCGTCGCGATCATGGCACCTACTGCCAGGGCGACTACGATCGGGGACTGAAACGCCGGCGGGCGACAGAAAGGCCTGGAGTAGGTAGCTGAAAAAGAGGAGCACAAGCGTAACGCCAATTGCCGCGCGAGCCATGAATGGCGGCAGATCGGCGCGGCGCCATTTGTGTTCTACAAGGATGAGCGCTGTCAGGAGGTAGCAGCTGAGCCCGACCGTCCATGTCAACAAACCCGGCAATCCGCTGAGGCGATAGTCCAGCCACCAAAGCAGTCGGGGGACGACAAGGATGTGCTCGTTTCCAGCCAGGAAGACGTAGTCTGGAAGCCGGGTGTGCAGGAGCAGCGGCGCGATCAAGCCCCAATCGTCTTTGTACAGAACCTGAAAGCGGGCTGCAAAGCTGAAAATGATGAAGAGGGCGAGAAGGCAAACCCCGAGTCCGAGCTGCGCGTTAGAAAGTGTGGTCCCTGGCGTGGCTTGCCGGTGCTGCTCGTGAATGAAGGTAGTATACCGGGCATTAAGAAGCTCGTTCCAAAGAGGCTACGACCGCTCCTTCTGAATCTCTACTGCCTCATGCTGGACGGAATCGCGTTTGTGCGAGGCCGGCGTGATGAGTTGACGCCACCGAAACGGCTTCTGCGTTTCGCGACCGCCCCGCACAGTGATTTTGGAGAAACGGGGCGGGACTTCGTGGATTTCCTCGTCAGGCAGTGCGCGCTTCGGCCGGATCATAGGGTGCTGGACGTAGGGTGTGGCGTCGGGCGTGTCGCCGTGGCGCTGACCGGCTACCTGGATTCGAACGGCGGCTATGAGGGGTTCGACATCGTTCCGCAGGAAGTCGCCTGGTGCACCACGCATGTGTCGTCGAAGTTCCCGAACTTTCGCTTCCAATTGGCGGACGTCCGCAATCTCACCTACAACCCGAAGGGAGGAACGCGAGCCTCTGAATACAGATTTCCCTATGACGATGGTTCCTTTGACCTCGTTGTGCTGGCGTCGGTGTTTACGCACATGCTTTCGCGCGACATGGAGCGGTATCTGATGGAAGTATCGCGAGTGCTGAAGCGTGGCGGGCGATGTTTCATTTCGTTCTATCTGCTGAATGACGAAGCACGAAAAAATATCGAAGCGGGAACCAGCGCCTTCGACTTCCCGACTGCAATCGACCTGTGCCGTGTGGAGAAGGCCAACAACCCGGAATCAGCCGTAGCTCATGAGGAGGACCGTGTTCGACAGCTCTTCGGGCGATGTGAACTCCTGATAGACGCCGTTTTTTACGGCACATGGTCATCACAAAAAGCACAGGTGCAGGACATCATTCTGGCATCTCGCGTCATGCTATGAACACGCTGGATCTGGTTGAGGACATCGCGCAACTACCGAGCGACTGGCATGGTGCGGGATCCGTGGGTAAGAACGTCCTGCGGGCCATTGCCGGCCACGTCGAGCGGATGGGCACGTTTCATCACTCGGTCGAGACCGGGTCCGGAAAGACCACTCTTCTGTTTTCGCATTTGTCAGCCCACCACGTTGTCTTTGCAGTCGATGCGGGTCAGTCGATCAGCCAAGTCAAGGGCAGCCACCTCTTCAACGCTCAGAGCACGACGTTCGTCGAAGGTCCCACGCAACGCACCCTGCCCAGGCACACGTTCTCGCATGGACACCAGATCGTGCTCATCGATGGTCCGCATGGGTATCCTTTCCCCGACCTGGAGTACTACTACCTGTACCCAACCATCGAGGTCGGCGGATTGTTGATGCTCGACGACATCCAGATCCCCTCGATAGCGAGGATGTTCGACGTCATCAGGGCAGACGACATGTTCGAGCTGCTTGAGATCGTTGACGACAACACAGCGTTCCTGAGACGCACAGGCGCTCCTTTGATCGATCCCGATAGCGACAGTTGGTGGCTACAGGGATACAACAAGGCGTACTATCAACAGCTGTTGACTCCTCAAGTGCAACAGGCACCGCATACGGCCCGTGGCCTCGGTTTTTCTTTGCGAGGCATGCTCCGAAGACTGCGGAACGAATGAGCATCGCTGTCGCCGTACCAAGCCTCAACCAGAAGCGGTTTCTGGCCGCCGCCCTTGATTCCCTCCGTGGAACGGATGTGGCGGTGTTGCGTTCGGTTCTCGACGCCGGCTCCACCGACGGCTCTTCCGATCTGATCGCTGCGCGCGCGTCAGAGCTGGCGTTTTGGCGCAGCGCGCCGGATGCCGGCCAGGCTGCGGCGGTCAATGAGGGCATCCGCCGTCTGTGCCTCACGCATCCTGATGCCGTCGAGGCCGTCGGTTGGCTCAACGCCGACGACTTCTTTCTGGAGCACGGGCTCGATCGGCTCTGGCAGGCACTCGTGGAACATCCTGACTGGCTTGCCGTATCGGGCCGGGCGGCGCTGGCATCGGAGGACGGCGTCCTTGTCGGTGAGATCCCTACCGAGCGTTTTTCGCCCGGCCGCTTCGCTCGTGCCTGCACCATCTGCCAACCGGCGACGCTCGTCAGACGCTGTGCCTGGGAGCGCGTCGGCGGCCTCGATGCGTCGCTCGATATGTGCTTCGACTACGACCTGTGGTGGCGCCTGAGCCGGCTTGGCGAAATCGGCCACCTCAACGCGGTGGTTGCTGCCTCGCGTGATCACGGCGAGACGAAGACCCGACGGCGTCGGATTCAATACTTTCGAGAAGCCACCGCCATCGTCAGACGTGAGACGGGTGCCGTGCCGTGGCACTGGTACATCAGCGAAGCGCTCGAACGCCGGGTTGCCTACGAAGTCGGTCGCAAGCCGCCGACGAAAGCACGGCTGGCAGCCCGCATCGAAGCCGCCGCCGCCTACCTTCGCGATAGCTGGCGCATGCCCGTCTTCTAATGGCGAATATCGTCCACGCCTGTCCGAGGTACTTTCCAGCGCACGGCGGTGCCGAGTTGTTCATGCGTAAGATCAGCGAGGCCCTCTCCCACCGCGGCCACAACGTGGTGGTCTGGACCACTGATGCCGCGGCCGTTCATGGACTCACGTCACCCGGACGGCGATTGCCGCCAGGTCCCGAGACCATCAACGGCGTCCAGGTTCGGCGCTTTCCGATCCGTCACCTGCCCGCTCAACGTTACGTTCGCACCGCGGCGCACTACCTACCGTTCGGCCAGCGGTGGAAATGCGACACGCTTCGATGGACGCCGTGGGTACCCTCCCTCACGCGCGCTGCCACGCATCCTTCCGGGCAAGTGGATCTGGTCCATGCCGCCGGTCTGCCTTACAGCTCTCTGCTCTTTGCGGGAGTCAGGCTCGCACAACGCGCGGGCGCACGGCTCGTGATGAGCCCCTTCACTCATGTCGCGCCAACGGGACCGGCGGGCGCACGCATGCGGCGCGCGTATCTTTCGCCGCTCAATGTGCAATTGCTCTCACGCGCCGACCGGCTCTTCGTACAGACCAAATGGGAGCGTCAAGTGCTGGCCGACGCAGGTCTGCCGTTCGATCGTCAGACGATCGTCGGCCTGGGCGTCGATCGTGGCGAGTGCACCGGCGGAAGTCGCGAACGAGGACGCCGAGCCTGGAAGGTGGCCGAAAACGGCGTGGTGGTTGGACATCTCGCCAACAAGAGTTGGGACAAAGGGACCGTCGATCTCCTCGATGCCGCGGAACGGCTCTGGGACAAAGGTGCGTCGTTCGTGCTCGTCCTCGCCGGCTCCGAGATGCGGAGTTTCACCACGCGGTGGGCGCGCGTCCGGTTTCCCGAGCGAATCGTCAACCTCGGCGAGCTATCGGACGAGGAGCGAAGGAATTTTTTCGCCGGTATCGACGTCTTTGCGCTCCCGAGCTACGTGGAATCCTTTGGTGTGACATCGCTCGAAGCTGCTCTCAACGGAGCAGCGGTGGTCGCCTACGATCACGGGGGACCTGGAGAGATCTTTCGACACGGGAACAGCGCGCTGCTCGCACCAGTGGGAGACGTAGATATCCTGACCAGATTGATCGATCTGGTGACGACCAACGTGTTGGAGAGGGCGCGATTGGCCGAAGCGGCGTGCCATATGGCGAGCGGATACTCGTGGAACCGCGCGCTCGACCTGGCGCTTCGCGAGTACGATGCGCTGCTAGCAGAGGGGCCAAAAAGTAGATGAGCGCTCCACGAGCCGTTCCGCGCGGATTGGTCGCTGAGTTTCTGATACAGGCAAATCCCGTTCGCTTCCTGACGCTGCTCTGGCACCATCGTCAGCTGATTCGGCAGTTGACGTGGCGCGAGGTCACCGGCCGTTATCGCAGCTCGGCCCTGGGCTTTGCGTGGTCGTTTGTGACGCCGCTGGTGATGTTGGCACTGTACACTTTCGTGTTCGGCGTCGTGCTCAAAGCGCGATGGCCTGGAACTCCCGCAGGAAACCTGGCGGAATTCGGGCTGATGCTCTTCGCCGGACTCACGGCTTTCTCGCTCTTCGGCGAGTGCGTGAATCGAGCGCCGAGCCTCATAACGGCGTCGCCCAACTACGTCAAGAAAGTCGTGTTCCCGTTGGAGGTGCTGGCGGTGAGTGTGTTGGGGTCCGCGCTCTTTCACACCGGCATCAGCGTGCTCATCTTGGTTGTCGTGCAACAGATCGTGAGCAGTGGGCCCGTTTGGACGGGGATATTTCTGCCGCTGGTCCTGCTGCCGCTTGCATGCCTGGCGCTGGGCCTGAGCTGGGTGCTCGCGAGCCTGGGTGTATTTCTGCGCGATATCGGACACACAGTCGCGCTGGTCATGCATGTCCTGTTCTTCATGACGCCCATCTTCTATGCCCGTGAGTCGCTGCCCCGTCGTCTGCAGCTCATCGTGGACCTTAACCCGCTTGCGTCGATCGTGGACAATACGCGCCGCGTCAGCGTGCTTGGCCTGCTGCCAGAGTGGAAGAGCCTCGCATTCTCGATGGTTGTCGGTTTCATCGTCCTGTGCCTGGGACACGCATGGTTCGCGAAGACGAAACGCGCATTCGCGGATGTGATTTGACGATGAGCCTCGATGAAAATCTCGCCGTGCAGGTCGAGCAGCTTTCAAAGGTGTACCGGTTGTACGAGCAGCCGTCCGATCGGCTGAAAGAGTTGCTGTGTGGCCGGCTGGGCTGGCGGTTCAGCCGGGATTTTTGGGCGCTTCGCGATGTGTCGTTTACGCTGGGCCGCGGTCAGCGTCTCGGTGTCATAGGCCGGAATGGTTCCGGCAAGAGCACCCTGCTGCAAATCCTTGCGGCCACGCTCGCCCCGACATCCGGAAAGGTGGAGATTCGCGGCCGGGTGGCCGCTTTGCTGGAATTGGGGAGTGGTTTCAACCCCGAGTACACGGGGCGAGAGAATGTCTACCTCAATGCGTCGATTCTCGGCCTGTCACAACAGGAGACGGACGACCGCTTCGACTCGATCGCAGCATTCGCCGATATCGGTGAGTTCATCGAACAGCCGGTCAGGACGTATTCGAGCGGCATGTTCGTGCGACTTGCCTTTGCCGTGGTGACCAGCGTGGATGCTGACGTGCTATTGATCGATGAGGCCCTGGCCGTGGGGGACGTCTTCTTCACACAGAAGTGCTTTCGCCATCTGGAGCACCTGATTGACAGTGGTGTGTCCATCATCCTGGTCACGCACGACGCGTCGACCGTTCACCAGTTCTGCAATGACGTGCTCGTGCTCGACCACGGCCGGGCGATCTTCCACGGCGATACCGCCGCAGGCATCCGTACCTACCTTGCGGTTCAGCGACTGGGTAACGCGGTTCCTCAAACGGAGGAAGGCACGAAGTCACGTGAGCAACGTGACACTCCGGTTCGGCATACCGAGAAAATATCAGATTGGCCTGCGCCCGCCGTGTTCTCTTCCCTCGACCACCTGGCCCTTATCGGGAGCGGTGCCCGGTGCACCGCTATTGCCCTCTGCGACGCGCAAGGCCAGCCCTGTCGAGTATTCGAGATGGGGCAGCCGGCGGTATTTTTCTTCGAATTCACGCTGGACGAGGATATCGATGCGCCCATCGGTGGCGTCGAGATCCTGAACGAGCGGAACATCATCGTGCACGGCAAGAGCTCACAGCAGTATGAACTCGTTGTCCCCGGCATGGTGCCACGGGGCGCGCGGCTGCGTTGGCGGCAACGGATGACGCTCAACATCGCCCAGGGGCACTACTCGTTTGCCCTCGGGCTGGCATCGATCGCACAGGAAGACTACGCGCGCACGCCCGATTTGTCGTATGAGGTCCTTGTGAGCCGCACGCGTCAGTTGTTGGTAGTGGGTAACGCTGGATCGTTTTCGGTGGTGGCGCCGAGACACGGACAGGCGCTGCCGTTCCATGGCCTTTCTGATTTGGAGGGCGACGCGCGGGTGTCGGTGTTGAATGAAGTAAGCATCGGAGCGCCGGATGCGTGAGGAAGAATGACGTCTGCACGCCCGTGCTGGTGCGGCAACGCCGATCTCGTCCCCTTCTCCGCCGACTACCTTCGGTGCACGCGGTGCGAGACGCTCGTCTTCCGTCACGAGACGTCGGCCGTCGCAGGACGCGTGAGTGATGACAGTTCCGATTATTACGGACGGGATTACTGGTTTGGACATCAGCAGGAACTGGGACTCGTGGACATCAGGACGCGGAGCCGCCGTGACCTGCCCGAGAGGTGCCTGCACTGGCTGAGAACCGTGCTGCGCTATCGTCGGCCGCCCGGGCGCACGCTGGAACTGGGATGTTCGCATGGCGGCTTCGTGGCTCTCCTTCGTAGCGTGGGGTTCGATGCGAGTGGCCTCGAGCTGAGTCCATCCATTGCAGATTTCGCGCGTCAGACATTCGGTGTGTCAGTCACCGTTGGTCCTGTGGAGGACCAGCCGTTCGAGAATGGCGCGCTGGACATCGTGCTTGCCATGGACGTCCTGGAGCACCTCAGTGATCCGCGGAAAACGTTCGCGCGCTGCGTCGAGCTCCTTCGCAGCGATGGATTGTTTGTCATTCAAACCCCGTGCTATCCCGAAGGCCAGACGCACGAGCAACTCCAGGAAGCAAGCGCGCCCTTTCTTTCCATGCTCCTGCCGGAGGAGCACATTTATCTCTTCAGCCGCACCGCTATTCGTACTCTTCTCGAGCGGGTGGGATGCCCACACGTGACGTTCGAACCGGCTATGTTTGCGGCCTATGACATGTTCGTTGTCGCGAGCCGTGCGCCGCTTGTGCCGCAACCGGAGAGCGAAGCGATCGCGACCCTCGCTGCGGCGGGAACGGTGGAATCGCGTCTCACGCTCGGGTTACTGGATCTCGATCGCGACCGTGCGGGGCTGATGGAGCAACTCGCGCAGGCCGAGAGCGATGCCGCTGCGAGGCTCCAGAACATGATGACCCTCGAGGCCTTGCTCCAGGAGGCGAACGCCGACCGCGCGGCCCGTTTCACCCAGATCCAGGAGCTGGGGCGATTGCTACAGGAAGCTGACATGGACCGGACCGCGCGATTGGAGCAAGTGCAGACTCTCGCCGCCCTGGTCAAGGAAGCGAACGCCGACCGCGAGGCCAGCGAGCAACAGTACCGAGCAGCTGCTCGAAACCACTCGAGATGCGCTGGTGTCGGCGCGCGCCGAGCTCGATCCGCTGCGGCCCGCTGCTGCGACGACAGGCGAGAAGCCCAGAGAACGGCCGCTCGTTGCCATCGACGTTTCGCCCATTCTCCCTGGCAGTGCCAACGGCGGAGCCAAAGGATTCGTGCTGGCACTACTCGAGGGGTTCGTCCAGCGCGGCCGTCATCGGTATGTGCTCCTGACGACGCCAGCCAACCACGACAGCTTCGCGGCCTTCGAGCGCGCAGGTATGACGCGGCTGTGCCTGGTCGACGGCGCGGTGCCCCAGGCCCCGCGGCACGGTGTCCTTGAACGGCTTCGGCGCGGCTCACGTAAAGGCATCGGCCAGGGATCGCTGGCTGCACGGGGGGTTGCACTCCTCTTCTGCCCGATGACGGATCCCGCACACGCGGAGCCGGCGGTGCCGGTGGTCTGCACGGTCTACGATCTCCAGCATCTCGAATACCCGTTTTTCTTCACCGCCAATGAGCGTGCAACCCGTGACGCGTTCTTGAGCCGCGTGAAAGGGGCGTCGAACCTCGTCGTCGGCATCTCCGAGTTCACGCGCGGTGAGATCATTGAGCGACTCGGACTCGCCCCCCAGCGTGTGCGCGCGATCCCGATCGCGATCCACAGTCGGCTGGTCCCACCCTCTGCAGGAGCGGTTCAGGACATGCGCACCCGGCTTGGCATCGGCGACGCGCCCTACGCGTTCTATCCGGCCAACGGCTGGCCGCACAAAAATCATCGTCTGCTCCTGGTTGGCTTCGCTCAACTCATCGACGAACGGCCCGAACTGCCACTTCATCTCGTCCTCGCAGGCAATCTGCTCGAGCTTGACCGGGAGCTCCGGATGGCCGTCATGCAGATGGGCCTCGCCGGACGGGTCCACATCGTCGGCTTCGTGTCCGATCAGGACCTTGCTGCGCTGTGGCGCGGCGCCTTCTGCCTGTTGTTTCCAAGTCTGTACGAGGGCTTTGGCATTCCACTGCTCGAGGCGATGCAGTTCGGCACGCCGATCGTATGCAGCGAACTGGCAAGCCTGGCGGAAGTGGCGGGCGTGGCAGCGCGCTACATCGATCCGCGGCGGCCAGGCGATATCGGCGCCGCCCTGCAGGAGTTGTTCGATCGACCGACGTTGCGCCTGGCGCTTATCGAGCGTGGCGGGCGGCGCTTCAAGACCTTTCAAACGGCGGATATGGTCGACCGTTATCTCGATGTGCTTGACGAAGTACTTTCCGGAGGAGTGCACGTGCCGGGAGCTTCCGTGGAGGGACTCTTCAGTGATCGCTGGCTCGGTCCGGTTCTAACGGCGCGTGCTGGCGCTTCGTCGAGCGGGCGCGTCTGGCACTTCGAGATGCACCTTCCTGACTGGCATCCGCATCCGGCCGAGAGCGTGCGCGCTGATCTGGGTGGCCGCAAGGTAGGGAGCCTGCGTCTCTTGCGGGGGCAGACGAGCCGCCTGCAGGTCAAGGTACCTCCCGCCGGCGGTCACGTGCGACTCACGATAACCCCGTCATTCGTCCCCCAAACCAACGGCGACCACCGCGAGCTCACCGTGCAGCTCGTTCGATGTCAGTTGCGGGAATCAAAGAGCGGCGAGATCGTGCACGAAGTCTAGGTCTGTTTTCCCTGGGGATTCGTCAAACGAAGATTCAGCCCTTCCTGGAGCACCGAGCTTTGTCCTTCGTACGTTCCGTCGAAGTCCGCAATCTCCGATGGCGTCGCGCGAAACGCCGCCCTGGTGCCCCAGCAGCGGGTGACGTGAACCTCGAAGCCAGCCGACCCGAAACCATCGACGACCGCCATGAGATTTGGCCCAAACCAGTTGCTCGGATCGTTGCCCAGCGCGTTACGACGGTAGAACTGCCACAGAGGTACCTCGCGAAGCGACGGAGAAACCTGCGCGAGAGATATGGCTTCGGCGGAGGTCTTCCCGGCTGGTATGAAACACTCGTCGATGACGTGGGTTTCGATCAACAGCTCGCCCTTCGTGACGGATCTCAATTTGTCGGCGGCCAGGAGTGGATAGCGAAGGTGATAGAGCACACCAAGGAAGAGGACGATATCGAACACCCCCAAAGCGACCGGGTCGAGGCTGTAGACAGAACCCAGCACGTACGACACTCGGGAGCCGAGAGCGGCCTTCAAGCGGTCGAATCCGGTGGTCGCAGGATCCTCGAGAGAGAAGGCAATCACTTCGGAGGCGCCTCGTCGTTCGCATTCGAAACTAAAGCCGCCATTCCAGGCGCCGATGTCGAGCACCCGCTTGCCAGTCAGGTCGTCGGGCAGGCCGACGTATTCGAGAATCGTGTTGACGTCGTTCCGACCCGGCAACCAGATGCCGTTGAAGACCTCCCAGCGCTGATGCCAATGAACGCCGTCGAACAGCTCGGAGGCCACCAAGCCGGAAGGAGCGCTTGGAAGGGAGGGACGGCTGCCTGTTGACATGCGACGGATCCTCTCTACCGACCGCCGCCCGACTCTTCCCAACATTCGGCCAATTCGTGAAGATGGGGTCCACATGCGATCAGGCAGTCAGCCCGAGCATTATCTCCGAAGCGGACTGATCCCGGCGATTGACACGGTTGCAATACATGAGTGAGAGTGAATTGGTGGATCTAAATGCTGCGGTGAGCTTTGTGCATGATGGCACGACGCAATGGTTCGACCCTGTGCAACTCACGCCGTCGGCGGTGCTGCAATTGAGCCGTTCGCGCGCCGTTCGCCAGAGTCTCGTCGCAACGCTGAAGCAACTCACGCCGGACGACTACTTGTCTGTACTGCATTGGCTATCTCGAACACGGCGAGCGCGTAATGGGCGACGCGTGGGATTTTACCGACCTGCGGTTGGCCCTCAGTGCGGCCACGCGCGTGCTGCGTGCCTCCACCTATCTTGAGATCGGGGTCCGTCGCGGTCACAGCATGGCGGCGGTGGCCTCTCAAGCGCCAGACGCCGCGATCTTTGGGCTCGATCTCTGGATCGAAAACTACGCCGGTCTCGAGAATCCCGGAGCAGAATTCGTGCGTGAGGAATTGCATCGCGTGGGGCATCGAGGTCCGCTGCGGTTGATCGCAGGCGACTCGCGCCAGACGTTACCAGCCCTCCTGGCGGAGCAGGCCGACTTGGTCTTTGATCTCGTCACTGTCGATGGCGATCACTCCTACGACGGCGCGAGAGAGGACCTGCTGAACGTCATGCCGCGCGTGCGTCCAGGGGGGGTGATCGTGTTTGATGACATCGCCCACCCGGCGCACGGGTATCTCGCCGACTGCTGGCAGGAGACGGTCGGCGCAAGCTCCGCGTTTCGCTCGACGACGTATTCCGACCTCGGCTACGGTATTGCGGTCGGCGTTCGGAAAGCACACGGGTAACATGCGCGTTCTGGTGACTGGGGCGGGCGGCTTCATCGGTCGCGCGGTGTCCGAGGCCTTCGCCCGTCAAGGGGCACATGTCATCGCGTTGACCACGCCGGGCAGTGCAGAGCCCAGCGGCGCCAGCGAAGTCCGAAGTTGTCGGCTGCCCGATCCGCAGTGCCTTGTCCTTGTCCAATGCGCTCGGCCCGATGTCATCATCCATTGCGCCGGTACCGCGTCTGTGGGCGGATCGTTCGCCAATCCCGCTCAGGATTTTACCGACAACGTCGTCGCCACCGAACAAGTGCTGCGCGCCATCGCCACCCGTTCGCCGGCCTCTCGCCTGGTGCTGCTTTCGAGTGCCGCGGTGTTCGGCGAGCCCGAACAACGGCCGACCCAGGAAAGCGCGAAACGCGCGCCTATTTCGCCGTACGGATTTCACAAATTGATGTGTGAGACGCTCTGCGAGGAGTATTTCCGGCTCTGGGGAGTGCAGAGCGTGATCGCCCGGCTGTTTTCCGTCTACGGACCCGGCTTGCGGAAGCAACTGCTGTGGGACGTATACCAGAAGTGCCTCAAGCACGACGAGGTGCAGCTTGGCGGCGACGGCTGGGAAACGCGGGACTTCATGTTCGTCGATGACGCAGTCCGAGCGCTTCTGCTGATCGTCCAACGATCAGCGTTCCGAGCCGAGAGCGTCCATGTCGGCACGGGCCAGTCCGTCACCGTCGCATCGGTCGCAGGCCTGATGGTTGAGGCGCTCGGACAACGCAAGCCCGTTCGCTTCAACGCCGTGCCACGCCAGGGTGATCCCCTGCACATGCAGGCCGACAATCGTCGCCTGGTCGAACTTGGCATGACGGATTGGACAACGCTGGCGTCAGGCGTCCGGGCTTATGCCGATTGGGTGCGCACGCAGTGACGCCGATGCGGATCGGTTTGCCGCTGGTCCAGACGCAGTTTGCCGCATCGCAGTGGCCGGCCGGCCTTCAGTACGTGCAGAACGTTCTGGCTGCCCTCCGATCGCTTGATCCCGGCCAGGTCCCCGACGTAGTGGCATTCGTACCGGAGAGCATGCCACCAGGTCTGCTCCTGGCCGCGCCGCCGCCGTGGTACTCGGAGGTGCGGTTAGCGGCGGATGGCCTCGGGGGTCGCGAGGCGCTGCGGCGCGCAGTCGCCGAGCAGCAGTGCCACCTGTTGTTTCCGGTGATGACAGTGCCCGCCACGCCGCTCGACGGATCGATGATCGGCTGGATTGCGGATTTCCAGCACCGCCGCCTGCCGCAGTTCTTCAGCCCTGACGAGTACCGGGCCCGCGAGCTCGGATTCGGATTCCTCACCGGCGCCAGCGTGAGAATCGTCTGCAGCAGCCGCACAGTGGTTGAGGACTTCTCAAATGCCTACCCGACGGCGCGCGAGAAGGCCACCCTGTTGCACTTTCGCGCGGCGATCGACCGATCGTGGTTGCGCGAGCACCCCTGCGGCACGCTCGAAAGGCTCAAGATCACGGCCCCGTACGTCTATCTGCCCAATCAGTTCTGGATCCACAAGAATCATCGGCTCGCCTTCAATGCCTGGTCCCACCTGCGGCGTCTCGGCCATCGGATCGCGCTCGTCTGTTCTGGTCCCACGTTCGACTACCGCTGGCCGGATCATTTTCGTGCGCTCGAGCAATTGCTCGAAGAGCACGAACTGACGCAGGATGTGCGCATCTTAGGCCACGTCGATCGGCGCGACCAGATTCAGCTCTACCGGGGAGCACGACTCGTTCTCCAACCCTCGCTGTTCGAGGGCTGGAGCACGACGATTGAAGAGGCGCGCGCGTTTGGCAAACCCCTGGCGGTCTCGAACCTGCCTGTCCACCACGAGCAGTGTGGCGATGCCGCGTCTGTACTTTGAATGCGACGACGCCGAGGCACTCGCCGCGCTCATCGCGACTTTGTGGCGAACACTCCCGTTCACGTACGATGTGGCAGCAGAGGAACAGGCGCTGGATGCCGCTGACGTCCGGCTGCGTCAGTTCGGAGAAGCTGTCCTGAACGTCTGGAAGGAAGCGGCGACTGTCGACGTTCGCGAGGTGCCTGCGGCTCGAGACCGTCACCTGATGCTGCCGTACGTCGCCGATCTGTCCCTTCGCCTGGAGGAGTCGGAGGCCGACAGACGCGCACGGCTGGTGGCGGTCGAAGAGCTGGGACGACGGCTCGAGGAATCGGAGGCCGACAGGCGGGCGCGGCTGAAAGCAATCGACGAGCTGGGACGGCTACTCGAGGAGTCGGAGGCCGACAGAGGAGCGCGGCTGCGGGTGATCGAAGACCTGGGACGGCAGCTCGAGGAGTCGGAGGCCGGGCGCCGTCGAGATATAGAAGCGCTCACCACGGCACTCGCCCACCTCTCGACTCGTGCATGGGTGCGAATCGGAAGACGTCTTGGACTTTTCAAAGACCTATGAGAGCAACGGCAGCAGAGGACCTCACCGAAGTCATCATCAGGCCCATCCGCGGAGCTGAACCGATCCGCCTGCGAGAGGTGTGGGATTACCGCAGCCTGCTCTTCAGCCTCGTGCTGAAGGATTTGCGGCTGACATTCGACATGCTCCACCTCGGTTTCATCTGGCCTCTAATCCGACCATTGACGATGGCCATGGTTGTCGTGCTATTCAAGAACGCCACGGCGGCGGATACGGGCGAAACGCTGCCCTACATGGTCTTCGCCTACTCGGGCATCGTCGTCTGGTTTTACTTCGCGGAAACGTTGAACTCTGTGGCTTCCGGATTGCAACGAGACTCGGCCCTTCTGATGAAGGTGTATTACCCGCGCATTATCAGCCCGTTGGTGTCGATCTTTTCGTCGCTGTTCGAACTGGGCATCCAGCTGCTCCCATTGCTCGTGATGATGGTGGTGTACAGGGTAGGCCCCGGCTTGACTTTCGTGCTTTTCCCGCTGGTGCTCTTGCAGCTGACGCTTTTTACGCTCGGTTGCGGCTTGATTCTCAGCTACCTCGCGATGCACGTGCGTGACTTCCAGCAGGCGACCGGCTTGGTGTTATATGTGGGGATGTGGGTGTCCCCAGTCTTTCACAGCCTGGATATTCTCCCAGACACGTTCCTGCCACTCAGCAAGTTGAATCCCATGTTGGGCACGCTCGGCGCGATGCGGTCTGTGCTTTTCGATCGGACGGCGTTTCCTTGGGCCGACTGGGGAGTCTCGTGCGGAGCGACGTTGGTCGTATTATGGGTGGGACTCGCAATGTTCAAGCGCTTGCAGCACAAGATCGTCGAACTGCTCTAATCCGTATGCCGCCTATTCGCATCTCCGTTCGAGGTCTCTCGAAGCGCTTTGCGCTGGGTGGTGCGCCATCGGCCGCCAAGCCGCACATGACTGAGCTCATGCGGCGCGGCCTGGAGCGACTCCTGGGCCAACAGAGCCCGGGGACCAACGGGGCCGCCCGGCAGGAGTTCTGGGCTCTAAAGGACATCAACTTCGAGCTCGCGGAAGGTGAGCGCCTCGGAATCATCGGACGCAACGGAGCCGGAAAATCTACACTGCTCAAGATCATCGCCCGTCTGCTCTATCCGACCACCGGCGAAGTGCGTATCCGTGGGCGGGTGACGGCTCTGCTCGAAACGGGGACGGGGTTCAACGCCGATCTTACGGGACGAGAGAACGTGTACTTCAGCGCCTCGGTCTATGGCCTGAGTCGGAAAGAGATTGCGGCCCGGTTCGACGAGATCCTTGACTTCAGCGGAATCGGCGACTTCATCGAGGAGCCGGTGAAGCACTACTCGAGCGGCATGCGCTCGCGCCTCGGCTTCGCAGTGGCCGCCCATCTCGATCCGGACATTTTGATCCTGGATGAAGTGTTATCGGTCGGGGACATCGCGTTTGCGCGAAAATGCCTGCACAAAATTGAGGGACTCACATCGGGCGGGCGCACGCTGATCTTCGTGTCACATGGGATGTCGAACATCGCGCGATTTTGCGATCGCGCGCTGTGGCTGGAGAAGGGAAGTATTTTGATGGACGGCACCGTCAAGGAAGTTGCCGAGACGTACTCGTCGTCAATGCTGAAGCTGACGGCTGAAGCCAGTAGCGAGTCCGCCGAGCGAACCAGGTCGACCAAGAAAGACAACGGCAGCCGGCCGGTGGCGGTCGCGATACAAGATCCAGAGCGTCCGGCAGCTGAGATCCTGTCGTTTCGACTACTCGACGCGAAAGACGAGGCACCCAAGACGGTGTTCATGCGCCAGGAACCAATCCGCGTACACGTGCGTTTTCGGGCACTCAGGGCAGATCTGGCGTTGATCGCGGTCGTGCACGTCCTCAGAGATGGGCTGCACGTGTTCAGCACGCACCCGCTGTCGACCATGATGCCGCAAGCCGGGGAGGTGTACGACGCCGTCGTGGAAATTCCGGCCCAAGCCCTCAACAATGGGATTTATCACTTCTCCGCAGGCGTGGTGACGCCCGTGCAGCCGGTCCTGCGACATTCCGAGCTTGAGATGGCCCTCAGCTGCGTTGTATATGATCAATTGGGCGAGGACGACGTCTTTGGTGGCGACTATCGCGGAGTAGTGCGGCCTCGATTGTCTTGGCGTGTTTCCTTGCACAACCCGCATATCCGCGAGGTGTCGGAGTCGGCACCCGTCGGCACGCACGGGCCTGGCTCAGCGTGAGGTGTCACGCGCGCTTCGTCGTGCGTCTCTCTGCACGAGCCTCGCTCGGCCACACGACACATGTCTGACGGAATGAAGCCTTCCGACGATCTGTTAATCGCGCTGCACGGCGTCCTTGGCGAAGCCATGCTGGATCCCAAGTTCGGGCTCGAATTTGCGCGTGTGACCCGTGGACTGAGGGAGCAGAAATTTCAACGCGGCACGCGAAGCATCCAGGAGGTTGTCCTGGATGGCCGCCTCCGGTTCAAGGTCGATGCAGGCGATCGACTCGGCGCCGATGTATATTTCGGCAGCTTACGGGAAATGCTTGCGATCGAAGCGTTCTGCCGGGGCCTTGAACCGGGGGATTGCGTTATCGACGTGGGGGCGAATTTCGGTCTGGTGTCGATCATGGCGGCCGACCGGATCGGCGCACACGGCAGGGTGCTGGCCTTCGAACCTGACAGCAAGGCGCGAGCGCTGTTGCAAACCAACGTCAGGCTCAACAGGCTCGGCCGTCGGGTGACGGTCGTGCCACGGTCCCTCGCCCACATCGATGGGATGTTGCCGTTTTACCGATCCGAAGAGTCGGCGTTCAGTGGTCTGGCCGATACCGGACGCGCCAGGATCGAGGAAGTCGAGTCGGTGCCCGCCCAGCGGTTGGACACCGCGATGGAAGAGTTTCGTGTTTCGCGCGTCGACGCGATGAAAATCGACGTGGAAGGTTTCGAGTACGCCGTGCTGGCGGGTGGCACGGGTGCGCTGGACCGGGCCCCCGATCCACTCGTCATGTTAGAGGTGTCGGCAAAGAACCTCGACCCCGAGCGCCGCGGCAGGTTGCTCGAGGTGCTTCAGGGCTGGCTGGCGAAAGGCTGGGAGTTCTGGAGTTACAGAGTGGATCGCAACGAGCTCGTGTCACACGCAACCGCCCACGAAATCGTCGAAGAGGCGCCGGGCAACGTCTATCTTGCCCGTCCCGCGAGCGGGCGATTGCAGAAAGTGCGTCAGGCCTACCAGGAAATTGTGGAAAAGTACCTGCTGCCCGTGGCGCTGCGACGGCAGTTGGGGCTGCAGTCTGATGTCGCGCAGTCCCCGCATTCTGCCAGTCGCCTGCTCTGGAACGCATTCCTGATTGAATTCTCGCAAGGGTTCCAGAGCGAACTACGCAGACTGGAAGCGGAGGGTAGCCGGAACGAGACTCACGAAGACGAGCGCGTGGCGCTGCAACAGGAGGCGCTCAATCTGCGCGCCGAGTTGGAGAGGGCCCGGAGCGCCGCTGAGGACCGCGAGCGGACGCACGAGGACATCAAACACATGTTGACCGCCGATCTGACCTCCGCCCGCAGCGAATGGCAGCGTACCAAGGAGCTGGCCACTCAGCTCTTCCAGGAGCTGCTGAACGAGCGCAGCGCAGCGGAGGCTCGATTCGTTGACGCGAATCGCGCACACGATGAAGAGCGGCTGGCGCTGCAACAAGAGGCGCTCAACCTGCGTGCCGAGCTGGAGAGCGCCCGTGCAACGGTGGCAAAGGAGATCGCCAGGAACGCGGAGATGCAGAAGACCGAGCAAGGCTCGAAGCCGAAGTCAGACTGATATGAACCCAGAGGTCGACGCGTATCTGTCCAGCGGTCGCATCCCCTGGTCAAAGGGCTACAAACCCTACCGGATGGCGCTGCTGCAGCAGGTGGTGAAGAACCCGGAGATTCTTGAGGCGTTTCGTGCGCTCCGGCCGCTTCCCGCCGGTTACGCCTCCGGGCTGGACGAACGCCTGGTCGAGTATCCCTGGGTGTTGTCCCGGCTGGCACAGGGAGAAGGCCGGCTGTTCGACGCAGGATCGACGCTCAACTATCCCCACCTGCTCGAGCTTCCGCAGATCCTCGGCAAGAAGACGACCATCCTGACGCTCGTCCCGGAGCAGCAGTTCAATCTCCCCAACGTGTCGTACGTCTACGACGATCTTCGCGCCCTACCCTTCAGAGACGCCTGGTTTGACGAGATCGTCTGTATCAGCACGCTGGAGCACGTTGGCCTGGACAACACGCGCCTTTACACGAAGGATTCCGCGTTCCGGCAGGACAACCCCGCCGAGTTCGGCACGGTGCTCGCCGAGTTCCGTCGCACGCTGAAACCCGGGGGCCAGCTGCTCCTGACCGTACCCTACGGGCTGGCGCAGAACTTGGGCTGGATGCAGCAGTTCGACCGTGCGGGACTCGATCAGATCGTGCAAGGCTTCGGATCGGCCTGCGTTGAACGGACGTTCTTCCGGCACGGCCCTGACGGCTGGCACCTCTGCCCGGAGGAGCACTGCGCAAACCTCGAGTATTTTGACGTTCATAGCGCCTCGGCTCCGGCCGCCGATCTGGCGGCGGCGGCCCGGGCCGTCGCGTGCCTGCGTTTTGTGAAAGGGGCCATTCAACCGCCTCCGCGCATGGCGTCCGTCATCGCGCCATGCGAGCTTTCCGTCGTGCTCGGCACTTACAACCGGCTGCACTTTCTCAAAGCGGCGATTGAGAGTATTCGAGCCAACGACATCGCGGTACCCTACGAGATCATCGTTGTTGACGGGGGCTCGAGTGACGGAACGCTGGAATGGCTGCTCGAGCAAAAGGACATTGTCACGATCGTGCAGCACAACCGCGGCGAGTTTCGCGGCCGGCCGGTGGAGCGCAAGAGCTGGGGTTATTTCATGAACCTCGGCTTCAAGGCCGCTCGCGCTCAAACCATTCTGATGATCAGCGACGATTGCATCCTGCTGCGGGATGCCGTGACTCAGGGGCTACGATGCCTGGCAGAGGCGCGTGCGACTGGCCGCACGGTGGGAGGAGTTGCATTCAACTTCCGGAACTGGCCTGGCGAACAGGAATACTACGTTCAATACACACTCGGGGGGAAGCTCTTCGTCAATCACGGGCTGTTCACCCGAGAAGCGCTCGGCGCGGTCGGCTACGCCGACGAGGAGACGTATCAGTTCTACAAGGCGGATGGCGATATGTGCCTGAAGATGTGGGGCGCGGGGTACGAGATCATCGATTCGCCGGCAAGCTTCGTGGAACATCACTTTTCCGACGCCGAGGCGGTTCGTCAGTCGAACAACGTCGCGCTAGCTCACGACCGTGTCGCGTACATCGAACGTTGGAAGAACATCTTCTTTTTCCCTGACCGGCCCGAGGCGCGCAGACGTCAGGTCACGCCGTTCGTCGATCCCAATCGAACAGCGGAACGCGTGTTCAAAGAGATCTCGGTGCAGTTCGTTGACTTCCCACGCACGCAGGAAGGGTGGACCGCCTGGCTGCGGGCGTCGCGGCCGAACCTGCCGGACTGGGCCAGGCTAATCGGCGCCAGGCCCAACTATTGGAATGCGAGCCGGACGAAAGCCGCTGGAGGGCCGCGCATTCTGATGGCCACGAGCGTGCCAGGGTTCGCCGTGCAGTCCATGGTCGAAAGCGTCCTCGCTGCCGCGTTGACCCTGCGGGGTGCGGCCGTGACGTTTCTGACCTGCGACCAGGCGCTTCCCGCGTGCATGCGGGCGGAGAAGGGCGACGTTCCGGACCCGACCACGATTGTGGACGGCCACTTCAACCAGCATCGTGTCTGTCACGAATGCCCGCGCCTCGGTCAGGAGCTGTACGGACCGCTCGGCCTGCCCGGTGTCGAATTCGGCCAGCTGGTGAGCGTACAGGAACGCGAAGAGATTCGACATGTGGCAAACACGGTTCCGTTTGCCGACTTGCCGTCGCTGGTCTGGCGGGGACTTCCCGTTGGCGAACACGCGCACGCGAGCGTGCTTCGGTATTTCGCCAGCGGCAACCTGGACCACGAACCAGAAGGCGAAGGTGTCTCACGGCGCTATCTTGAAGGCACGCTGATCAGCGCGGCCGCGATGCGTCGCCTGCTCGAGCAGACGAAGTTCGACACCGCCGTCTTCCATCATGGGATCTATTCACCACAGGGCATGGTCGCGGCGGCGTGCCGGGCGGCGGGCCTCTCGCCGAAGATCTGGCACATCGCCTACCGCAAGAGCTCGTTCATGGTGAGTCACGATGACACCTATCACCGGACGATGCTGACCGAGCCGGTGTCGGCATGGCGCGATCTGCCCTGGACCGACGAGATGGAGTCCACGTTGATGGACTACCTGAAAAGCCGTTGGCATGGGACCAACGACTGGATCTGGTTCCACGAGAAACCCGAGGAGGACGTCGATCGTATTTGCGCGGAGATCGGAGTGGACTTGCGCAAACCGACAGTCGGCATGCTCACGAACGTCATGTGGGATGCTCAACTGCACTACGGGACGCACGCCTTTCCCGATATGCTCACATGGGTCCTGGCTACCATCGATCACTTCGCGCGACGTTCCGACGTGCAGCTGCTCATCCGCGTACACCCCGCTGAGGTGCGGGGGACGGTGAAATCGCGTCAACCGATCGTGGCCGAAATCAGCCACCGGTGGCCGCGCTTACCTTCGAATGTGTTCATCATTCCACCTGAGAGCCAGGTGAGCACATATGCGGCGATGATGAAATGCGACTCGGTCTTGATTTACGCGACCAAAACCGGCGTGGAGCTGACGGCGATGGGAGTGCCGGTGGTTGTCGCGGGCGATGCATGGATACGAAACAAGGGATTCGCGATGGACGCGAGCACTCCATTCGACTACGAGCGCATTCTTTCGGGCCTGCCGGTCATGCGTCGACTGAACGGCCGTGAGCTGCTGCTCGCCAAGAAATACGCGTACCATTTCTTCTTCCGCCGAATGATTCCATTGGGATTCATGAAGCCAGCGCCTGGCTGGCCTCCGTTCCAGTTGGCCATCGACGACCTGTCCGCCCTCGCGCCCGGCGTCGATCCCGGGCTGGATTTGATCTGCGATGGCATCCTGAACGGCACTCCATTTATTTATCCGGCCGAGACATTGGGACGACCCCGATGAGATCTCTCTGGGCGCGATTGTTTGCGGCCCCCAAGGCTCTAGACGCGAGTCCAGCCAGCGTGACAGAGGCCGTCGCGCCGCCTGCGCCGGACTTCTGGGCCTGGCTCGCGTCGATGCGTCCGTTTGGGACGCTGATCGATATCGGGGCCAACGATGGGTCCTTCGGTGAGTTTCTGGCGAGGCATCTTCAGGTCCGCCGTGCGTATTTCTTCGAGCCTCAGCAGAGCCTGATCGCTCAGATAGAAGCCCGTGACTTCGGCGTGGCCCAGATCAAGATCTTTGCGACGGCGTTGGGCGAAGCCCCAGGGCAAGCGGAGTTCTTCGAGAACTCCAATCACCCGTCTTCCTCTCTGCTCCGCGTGACGGAGTACTCGAAGCGCGAGTTCCCCCAGACTGCGGGAGAACGGAAGACGACCGTTCAAGTGGACCGACTGGACGATCTCTTGAGAGGCGTGGACCTTGAGGGTGAAGTGTTTCTGAAGATTGACGTGCAGGGAGTAGAGGACCAGGTCATCCGCGGCGGCCAGCAGATCTTCTCGCGTGCCAGGTTCGTGCTGATCGAAATGTCGTTCATACCATTCTACGAGACCCAGCCGTTGTTCGAGGAGGTGCACGCGCAGCTTGTCGCGCTCGGATTCCGCTTTGTGGGGATCAGGAACCAGATCGACTCACCTCACACGGGGCAGCCCCTGTTTGCTCACTGTCTGTATCGCAAGGCCTGAACCCGCTGCATGCAGGTACTCTACGACCACCAGATGTTCGCCCTGCAGCGATTCGGCGGGATATCGCGGATTTTCATCGAGCTGATGAGAGGACTCGCCTCGGTGCCTGGGCTGGAGCTGAGCTGGCACCGCGGATGGCACCTCGACGACTACGACATCACGCTGTTTGCTGCCGCGTTGAAGCACTACTCAGGGATGACCCAGCCGCCCGCAGAGGCTGGCGACCAGGACAGAAGCCAGGTAAACTACGCGCTGTTTGCGAAGTTTTCGGAGCGCATCGGACAATTCGACATCTACCATCCGACTTACTACGACTTGGCGTCCGCTGGCATTCCTCGGAGGCGCCGAATGATCCTCACCGTCGCTGATCTGATTCCCGAAAAATACTTTCAGACGCTCCCGCGTTTCCAGGGTTTGTTGAACGATCGTCGAACGCTCATTTTGCGGGCCGACTGCCTGCTGGTCATTTCCGAAAGCACGCGGCGCGATCTCCTCGAATACTATCCAGTAGACCCTGCGGGGGTGCGGCTGACTTACCCCGCTAGCGGACTTGGTGAGGTGAAGGACGCGCCCCTTCCCTCTGAAATTCCTGAGCGGCCGTATTTCCTGTATGTGGGTACGCGATCCAGGTACAAGAATTTTAAAGTCCTGTTAAAGGCTTTCGCGGATTGTCCCGCATTGCGCGCGGGGTTTTCGGTTATTTGCTTTGGCGGCACGGGAGGCTTTCTCGAGCCGGAAGTGAGCTTCATGGAAGCCCATCGTTTGCGGGATCGGTTCTCCTTCGTTCAGGGAAACGATTCCATGCTCAAGGCGTTTTACCGGCACGCGCAGGCACTGGTGTACACAAGCCGTTATGAAGGGTTCGGGTTGCCGCCCCTGGAGGCCATGGAGGCCGGCTGTCCCGTCGTCTGCTGCCGCACATCGTCACTGCCCGAAGTCGTCGGCAACGCTGCCGCGTTCTTTGATCCCGACGAGCCCGCCGACCTGGCCGCCGCGCTGCTCCGTGTGGCGTCGGATTCTCAGCTGCGGACCCGAATGGTCGAGGCCGGCCGCGTTCGGGCGAGCCTGTTCAGTTGGCAGCGAACAGTCGCCGACACGCTGGCGGTCTACCAGGACATTGCCGGATGACGTCGGCGAATCCGGTTCTCGCGGTCGTCATCGGCACACACAACCGGCTGGAGCAGCTGCGGCGCGCAGTCGACAGCGTGTTGGACCAGACGACCCACCCTGTGCGCGTGTATGTCACCGATGCGGGGTCGACGGATGGTACCATCGCGTATCTCGAACAGGCACGCGATCCTCGTATCGTCGCTGTGCTCGAAGGCAAGCGGCTGGGTCAGGCGACCGCTTACAACCGCGTATTCCGGCAAGTGAAGTCGCCCTACGTCTGCTGGCTGAGTGACGATAACGAGGTCGTGAGCCACGGGCTCGACGTGGCGGTAAAGATTCTCGAGCAGGACGCACGCATCGGGCTGGTAGCCCTCAAGGTGCGCGACGTGCTGGGGCCGTTCGTGCGCGCGCCCTACATCGGCGGTATTTCCCCCTTGGGAATTCTGAACGTCAACCAGGGGGTACTGCGCACATCAGACTTGATGCGGGTCGGAGGGTTCAGCGAATGGTTTCAGTTGTATGGCATCGATCCGGATCTGACAGCCAAGATTCTGCTGAGCGGCCTCGACGTCGTTTACACGCGCCAGGTCTCGATCCTGCACTACCGCAACTGGCCGACTGACACGAGCACAGCGGAGTTTGCGCAGGTCATGGAGCAGCAAAAGGTGTCGCAGGCGAAGTACGTCAGAAAATACTCCGGTCTACTGACTCCTGGAAAACTGCACCTTATCAAGCACCGCCTATGGACCTGGCTCAAGAACAAGAAGCCGGCACTTGGCGAGCTGGACAGCGCCACGCCGGTGCTTGGGTCCCTGCCTCGCGACTGGCACAATGTCATGACTGCAAGATTCATTTCCCTGTCTGAGCTGTTGCTGCCCGGTCGCGGCCTGGCCCATTTGCGTCAACACATCCCGCGGAGTCTCAACCCAGGCAATCTTCCTGCGGATCCGGTCGAGGCCGAGGTAACACTCGACGCCGGTCGAGCGAGTTCCCTACTTCCATGAGTCCCAATACACGCAGCCTGACCATCGGTCGACACAACATCTCCGATGATGGCGACGCGTACGTCATCGCCGAAATTGGACACAACCATCAAGGAAGCCTCGAGAAGGCGCGCGATCTCTTCCATGCGGCGAAGCTTGCCGGCGTTCAGGCGGTCAAGCTGCAAAAGCGCGACAACAAGTCGCTGTTTACAAAAGCGGCCTACTCGAAGCCGTACGAAAATGAAAACAGTTTCGGTGCCACTTACGGGGAGCACCGGGAAGCCCTGGAATTCGGGGAACAAGAGTACAGAGAGCTTGGCGTGCTGGCACACGAGCTCGGGCTCGACTTTTTCGCCACGGCGTTCGACTCTGCCAGCGCTGACTTTCTTGCCAGGCTGGACCCGCCGGCTTTCAAAATTGCATCAGGGGACCTCAAGACCATTCCCCTGCTCAAATACATTGCAGAATTTCGCAAGCCGATGATCCTGAGCACCGGCGGCGGGGAGTTGTCGGATATTCGTTGTGCCGTCGAGGCCATCCTGCCGATCAATACCCAGCTGAGCATTCTGCACTGCACCGCCACTTATCCGACTGACCCCGAGGACATGCATCTGAGGGTACTCACCACTCTGCGTCAGGAGTTTCCAGGACTTGTGATTGGCCTCTCGGACCACTACAACGGCATCGTCATGGCGCCCGTCGCCTATGTCCTGGGCGCGCGCATTTTCGAAAAACACTTCACGCTCAACCACACGTGGAAGGGCACCGATCACGCGTTCTCTCTCGAGCCCACCGGCATGCAGAAAATGGTGCGGGATCTCCGGCGGATCCGCATCGCTCTCGGAAGTCCACACAAGGTCAGGCTGGAAAAAGAAAAGGCTGCCATCACCAAGATGGGCAAGAGCCTCTACGCGAAGCGTTCTCTTCCCGCCGGACATACGCTGGCCGAAACCGACATCACATTCAAGTCTCCAGGCGGCGGGATTCCACCCTGTGACTACGAGAAGCTGCTTGGGCGCACGCTGCGGACGCCGGTGACCGAGGACCAGCCCTTCAGCTACGAGCAGCTGGCGTGAATACCCTCGCTGATCAAGTGGCCGTAATTACCGGGATCAACGGGCTTCTTGGTCCGGTCTGGGGCAGGGCGCTCCTTGAGGCAGGCGTGACAGTCTGGGGAATCGACGTGAAGCCCGAGCCGAGCGCGGAGGTCAGCGGGTTACTCGCCAAGCATGCCCGCAGATTCCGCGTGATTGGCGCAAGTGTGACGGACCGCAGTAGCCTGGAGCAGGCGCGCTCACAGATCGCCGGCGAGTCAGGGCACCCTCATCTGCTGGTCAACAACGCCGGCATCGATCAACCGCCCCGCCCGGACGTGGGATGGAAGATAGAGGATTTCCCCTGGGAAGACTTCAAGCGAGTGGTGGACGTCAATCTCGGAGGTGCGTTCCTGGCCTGCCAGGTGTTTGGCCCAGGTATGGTGGCGGCGCAGCGCGGGTCGATCATCAATATAGGTTCGCTCTACGCCACGGTCTCGCCCGACGTGCGCAACTACGATCACCTCCATTCTGATCCACCGTTTCTGAAGCCGCCGGCGTACGGCGCCTCCAAGGCGGGTCTCCTCAATCTGACGCGATACCTCGCGGCACATTGGGGAAGACACGGCGTGCGCGTCAACATGCTTTCGCCGGGCGGTGTCGCCGGTGGTCAGGATGCGGAGTTCACTCGCAAATTCTGCGGGCGCGTGCCGATGAACCGCATGGCCGAACATTCCGATCTCGTGGGCCCGTTGCTGTTTCTCGCGTCGGCTGCATCGTCTTATGTGACCGGCCAGAACCTCCAAGTCGACGGCGGCTACACACTGTGGTAACAGAAATGGAAGAACGCGCTCTCATCCCTGCCAGCGTCGACAACTGGATTGGCGGTTGCTATGTTCAGGCACAAGACGGTGGCACTCACCCAAAGGTGAGCCCTGTCAACGGTCAACAGCTCTGCACCCTCCCGCGCTCGAGGTCTGCTGACGTCAGCCTCGCTGTCGCGGCAGCGGCGGCAGCGCAACCCTCGTGGGCGGCCACTCCTGCAGTGTCCCGGGGACAGATCTTGCTCCGGCTCGCACGGCTGATGGAGGATCATGCCGAAGTCATTGCAAGGATCGTCGCGGCGGAAACGGGTAAGTCGCTCAAGGACGCGAAGGGCGAGGTGGCCGGCGCTGCTGCCTTGGGGTTGTTCTACGCGAGCGAGGGCCAGCGACTCTACGCTCGCACGACGACAAGCGGTACGCCCGGCCGGATGGCGATGACGTTGCGCCGCCCGATTGGCGTGGCTGGCCTCATCATCGCGGCGAACACGCCAATTGCGAACGTAGCCTGGAAGATGTTCCCCGCCCTGGTTTGCGGAAACGCCGTCGTGCTCAAATCCGCTGAGGATGCTCCCGCCACCGCGTGGTATGTCGCCCGTCTGACAGACGAGGCCGGCTTCCCGCGCGGAATCTTCAATGTCGTCCACGGCCTGGGACCGGAGGCAGGCGCGGCGCTCGTGGCCCACCGCGATGTCGGCGTTGTCAGCTTCACGGGTTCGACTGCGGTCGGCCGTGAAGTTCAGCGCGTGGCCGGGGAACGGTTCGCGCGCGTCTCACTCGAGCTCGGCGGCAAGAACCCGCTTGTGGTCTGCGACGACGCCGACCTCGATCTGGCGGTGAAGTGGACCATTCTCTCCGCGTTCAGCAATGCCGGCCAACGCTGCGCGGCGGCCGGGCGCGTGCTGATTTTTTCCACGATCTACGAGGCGTTCCGCGAACGGCTGCTCGCCGCAACGCAGAGCCTCAGCATAGGGCCTGCTGATACAGACGACTTCGGTCCGGTCATCAACGAGCGCCAATTGGCGCGCATTCTCTCACAAGTCGCTGAAGCGCAGGCGGGAGGCGCAACGGTGCTTACTGGAGGGCAGCGTATCGACGGGCCTCAGCACGCCAAGGGATGCTACCTCGCGCCGACGATTCTGGAAAATGCCGCCCCTGCCGCTCCAATCTCGTGCGCGGAGTTGTTTGGTCCTGTCACGATCCTGTACCGCGTTCCTGACTTTCGCGCCGCCGTCGCGCTGGCTAACGACTCGCCCTACGGGCTCACGGCCAGCATCCACACTCGCGATGTCAACCGTGCGCTGACTTTTGCCGAACGGGTGCAAGCTGGCACCGTCACAGTGAATGGTGGCACGTACGGCAGCGAGCCGCACATGCCGTTTGGGGGCTTTAAACACTCAGGCAACGGTACGCGCGAGCCGGGTACCGAGGCGCTCGATGTGTACTCCGAGCTCCAGAACGTCTACCTCAACGTCGATTCAGCAACATCCTGACGCGTGATGCCGGTGCAATCCTCTGTCGTGGCACTCATTCCCGCGCGGGCGGGGTCCAAGCGGATCCCGAACAAGAACGTTCGGCTGCTCGGCGGACATCCACTCGTCGCGTACACCATCGTCGCCGCGCGGCGCAGCGGAATCTTTTCTGCCGTCATGGTCTCGACGGATGCAGAGGACATCGCAGCGATCGCTCGGCGCTACGGGGCAGAAGTTCCCTTCCTCCGCCCGGAACCGTTTGCCCACGAGAAGTCGGCCGACATCGAGTGGCTCGATCACATGTTGCGACAGCTGGTGGCTATTGACCGGTCGTTCGACTGCTTCAGCTTGCTGCGCCCCACCAGTCCGTTCCGCCAAGCGGCAACTATCCAGCGGGCGTGGTCGCAGTTCTGTGCGCAACCCGGGGCTGACTCGCTCCGGGCAGTAGAGCTGTGCAAACAACATCCCGGCAAGATGTGGCAGGTAGGCACAACGTGGATGACGCCATTGCTCGACGATGGCGGAGTAAGTCCACCGTGGCACAGCACAGCCTACCAGGGCCTGCCGCCGGTGTACGCACAGAACGCGAGCCTGGAGATCGCCTGGTCTCGAGTGGTCCTCGAGGGCGGCACGATAGCAGGGCGCAAGATCCTGCCCTTTTTCACCCACGGCTTCGAGGGATTCGACATCAATCAGCCCGAAGATTGGGTGCTGGCTGAGCACTACCTGCAGACGGGCGAAGCCAAGCTGCCTGAGCTCTGACGTCGACCATGTCCGCCCTTCAGTTTGTACCGAAAACCGAGTTCGACCGGGTCCGTGAAAACGTCGCTGATGTGTACCTGCGCGCGGCACTGGTGGCAGACCTCGCACGCTGCAACACTCTTTACATGATCATGCGTGCCGGCTCGGGCCACATCGGATCGAGCTTCAGCGCGATGGACATCGTGGCCTGGTTGTACCTGGAAGCGATGGAGCGATCGCCTGGCGCGGGAACCGCTCGGCGACCGGATGTGTACTTCTCTTCCAAAGGGCATGACGCGCCCGGACTGTATGCAATCCTGCTGGGACTCGGCCTATTGGACGAGTCTCTTCTGCATCAACTCCGTCGGCTCGGTGGATTGCCCGGACATCCAGACGTGAGCACTCCGCATATGGCAGCCAACACCGGATCGCTGGGCATGGGGATCTCCAAGGCAAAAGGGATGATTCACGCTGCTCGCCTATGTGGTGAGAAGCAGCGTGTGTTCGTGTTGACAGGGGATGGCGAGCTGCAAGAGGGGCAGATTTGGGAATCCCTTGTCAGCGCGGTCAACTTCGAGATGGGCGAACTTGTTGTGATCGTTGATCACAACAAGATTCAGTCAGATACGTTTGTGTCGAAGGTCAGCGATCTGGGGAACCTCGAGGCCAAGTTTCGCGCGTTCGGCTGGGAGGTCGATCGACTGGACGGGCACGATCTGGCCGCTTTAGACCGAGCACTCAGACGCCTCGAGGCCATTCCAGACCGTCCGAAAGTGGTAATCGCGGACACAGTGAAGGGACAGGGCGTGTCGTTCATGGAGCAGTCGGCGCAGGCGGACGAATTTGGGCTGTACCGGTTCCACAGCGGCGCTCCCGCAGAACAGAGTTATCGTCAAGGCGTTCAGGAGATCTCCTCGCGTGTCGATGCCCGGTTGGCCAGCCTGATGCTGCCGCCGCTGACCTTGCACACGGCTGAGAGTCCGATCCGTGCGGCGCCCAGCGGGCAGCGTCTCGTGTCGGCGTATACGAAAGCCCTTCTCGCGCAGGCGGAGCGACGCCCTGATCTGGTCGTCCTCGATGGCGACCTGATGCTCGATTGCGGCCTCATTCCCTTCAAGGACAAGTACCCGTCGCGCTTCATCGAGTGCGGGATTGCAGAGATGGACATGGTGTCGCAAGCTGGTGGGCTTGCACTGCGGGGGCAGCTGCCACTCGTGCATTCCTTCGCGTGTTTCCTGTCAACGCGACCGAATGAGCACATTTACAACAACGCGACGGAGCGCACGAAAGTCATCTACGTCTCGTCGCTGGCGGGCGTGGTGCCCGGCGGGCCGGGACACTCGCACCAATCAGTGCGTGACATATCGGCACTGTCCGCCGTTCCGGGCTTGACGCTGCTCGAGCCAAGTTGCGAACGGGAAGTGCACATGGCGCTCGATTGGTGCGTGAACGAAAATCCTGGGAGCAGCTACCTGCGGCTGGTGTCCATTCCAGTCGAAGTGCCGTTTTCCCTGCCTGCCGCGTACGCGTTGAGGGAAGGGCAAGGCGTGCCCCTCATAGAAATCGGACGCGACGTGCTGATCCTCGGCTATGGCCCCGTGTTGTTGAGCGAGGCTTCGCGCGCCCTCGACTTGCTCGGTGGTTCGGGCATCAAAGCGACGTTGCTCAATTGTCCCTGGTTGAACCGGGTAGATTTGGACTGGCTGGCTGCAACCGTCAAGCCCTTCCGCCGCGTCGTCACACTCGACAATCACTACGTCCACGGCGGACAGGGCGACTTCTTTGCGCGAAGTTTGTTTCAGGCCGACTTGCCTTCGCTCCCGCGACTGCTGGCAATCGGCATTACGGAAATTCCGCAATGTGGACTGAATCCGGAAGTGATGCACGCACACGGCCTCGATGCTGCGTCGCTCTCCGATCGCATCGCGGCTTTTTGCAAACAGGGATGATCGCGCCGGTGTTGTGCTGGGACATCGATGGCACGCTCCTGACGACGGAGCGGGCGGGCGTGTATGCGCTCGAGAAAGCGGCGCGGGAAATCACCGGTCAGCCGCTCGACCTGCAAAGCCTGCCGACTGCCGGGCTGACCGATGTGGAGATCGCTCGCCGGATACTGCAGCGGTATGGCATGGAGCCTTCGTTGAAAAATCAGGAGCGCCTATTACGTCTATATGAGGATGCGCTTCCCGAGAGCCTGCCTCGGCGGCAGGGTTGGGTGATGCCAGGCGTGCGACCGATCTTGGAAGCGTTGGCCGGGCGTCCCACGTGGGGATCCGTCCTCTTGACTGGCAACACGCGTCGTGGTGCGCGCGCGAAGCTCGAGTACTATGGCTTGTCCGCGTTTTTCGCCGAGGGTGCGTTTTCCGATGGCACCGAGAATCGGCGCGATATCACCGAGGCAGCCCTCGCACTCATTCGCACGCGACGTGCGGGGCATCCTGCAACGCACATGGTGGTCGTCGGAGATACTCCGCACGACATCGGGTGCGCCAAGGCTGTCGGAGCTCGCTCGGTGGCCGTAGCAACCGGCGGCGCAGATTTGCCGACGCTGCAGCTGTGCCAGCCAGACGTTGTTCTACCTTCGCTTCCCTCCCCGATGGAATTTTTCGCCGTCGTGGAGAGCGTATGCTCGGGGTGAAATGCAGACGCAACGCCGGACTGCCATTCAATGTCAGATGCAACAAGCTTTGCTGGGAAGTACCGTGACACTGTAGCGTGGTATCAGCGCTGAGGATGCCAGATGAGTGTGAATGATCTCCTAGGTGCGCTTGTTCACGTCCCAATCAGCCAGTTGAGGGAGGAAGCGACCAAGCTCAACTTCTATCACTCTCTTGACCTTGGAGAAGGTTGGGAGACAGTCGGTGATTTCGACATTCGTACACAGATTCATCGCTACGGATTCCCTGAGAGTATGCAGGGCATGACCGTTCTCGATGTTGGGCGCGCAAGCGGTTATTTCAGCTTCGAGTTCGAGAGGCGTGGCGCGAAGGTCTGCTCAACAGAGCTTCCAGATCCGCTGTGCAAAGACCACGTTGGATACGAGTTCGGTCAAGAAGTCCATCGTCGCAAATACAAGCCTTCTGAGCTTGAGACATTTCGAGCTGGCAACGGTGCGCGAGTGGACTTTTTCTTGGCTCGTCACATTCTGAGATCAAACGTGGAATCGGACTTCACCAGCGCTTATGACTTGAACCCAGGACTATTTGATGGGCGGACTTTTGACCTAGTCTTCATGGGCTCTCTCTTGAACCACACCGCAAACCCAATGCAAGCACTGACTGCGGCGCGGTCGGTTACCAGACGAACCTTCGTGATCTGTAACCCAATCAATCCGAAGCTCGACCAGACTCAACTACTGGCCGGGTTTGTTGGGCGCCATGCAAAAGGCTTGACCCCTTGGTGGTTACCAACCGTCGCATGCTTGGAAGAGATGCTTTACGCCGCAGGGTTTTCCGACGTCGATATCGTGTCGGACAGCGTAGATCTCTTGATGCCGAAAAACGGGAACAAGACCATGCGACATTGTGTATTGCACGCTCGAAATGACAGGCCGGCATCTGAAGTGCTGGAGACGTTCGTTGAAATAGCTGCGGGCAAGCGGCCTCAATCATCACGGCCAAGGCGAGAACAAGCGTATGGCTAGTCTAAACCAGACGCGGTCCCCTCTTGCAACTGGTGGCATGGTATGCCACCCTCCAGCGGAGCCGACCGTGAGAGGTGGCCCATACCCATAACCGCGGAGACCGCCAATATGCAGGCTCTTAGTGGCATCTTGAACATAGCCGAACTACCGGAGGACGAGCTCCGCGCCCTCGCGTTGCAAATTCCTTGGTATCACTCTGTTGATCTAGGAAACGGGTTCGTCACGTCGGGGGAATTCGACCTTAGGCCCGTTCTGCCGGCCTACGGCTTCCCCGCCGACATGCACGGGATCACGGTACTGGACGTGGGTCGTGCGAGCGGCTTCTTTTCGTTTGAGTTCGAGCGGCGCGGCGCGAAAGTCACGGCGACAGAGTTGCCAGACCCGCACGGCATGAAGGATTTCGTGGGTGGCGAAACTGGCAAGCAAATTCTCGCCGAACGCTACAAGGACATTATCGCTGCCATGGGCGGCACCCGGCGCGACTTTGAGATTGCGCACCGGCTCCTGAATTCGAACGTCGAGCCGCTCGCGTGCAGCATTTACCAGATATCGCCGGCGATAACAAACGGTCGCCGGTTCGATATCGTGTTTACCGGATCGGTTCTAAACCATCTGGATAGTCCGATGGCCGGCCTCAAGGCGGTACGGTCGGTGACGGCGGGCAGGCTGATCGTCGCCAATCCATACGAGCCTAACCGTCCGCAAAACGAAAAAATGGCGCGGCTGGTCGGTCGCGAAGCGAAAGGGTTGTCAACGTGGTGGCTGCCTACAATCGCATGTATGGAAGAGATGCTTTACGCGGCCGGGTTTACTGAGGTCGAACTCGTCACAGAACGTGTCGATCTAGTCCTCAAAGGCGGCGGCGGAATTCCGCATTTTGTGATGCACGCCCATTAGGCTCCGCGAAGGCCTGTGCCAACTACAATATCTCTGTATCTCTGAATTCGAGCGCAACTGGCCGCCAATTGCTGGCCGTTGTGCTAGTGTCACGCGCATGACGGTTTAGGACAAGATTTGGCACGCTCGATTTTGGCCAGAATGGTATCCGCATCTTTCGTCCACCGAAATGGCCGCGGAGCTTGGTTGTAGTGGTCGAGGTCATCCGTAATCGCGGCGATGAGCGCGTCGACGCTGCCGAACGTGCCGCGCCGGATGCGCTGACGGGTGATCTCGGCAAACCAGCGTTCGACGAGATTCAACCAGGAACTGCTGGTCGGGGTGAAATGAAAGTGGCCCCGAGGATGGCGCTTCAGCCATCGCTGGACTTTGGCGCTCTTATGCGCACTCGCGTTATCCAAGATGACATGCAGATCGAGCGTGGGATCCGTCTCGGCCTCCAAGCGCGTGAGAAACCGCACGAACTCGATGGCGCGCTGACGAGCATAGCATTCACCCACGACGACGCCATCGAGCACGCGCATCGCGGCAAACAGGGTGGCCGTGCCGTGCCGACGGTAGTCATGCGTCTGCCGCTCAGGCAACCCGGGCTGCAACGGGAGCAGCGGCCGCGTGCGGTCCAGCGCCTGGATGTTGGGTTTCGCGTCGACGCAGAAGACCACCGCCTTATCGGGCGGATTGAGATACACCCCGACGATATCGCGCAGCTTTTCGACGAACCGCGGGTCTTTCGAGAACTTAAACCGCTCGACGCGATGCGGTTGGAGCCGATGTTGCCGCCAAATTTTGCGGATCATGGCATCGCTGACCCCTTGCACCCGCGCCAGCTGGCGGCTACTCCAATGCGTGCCGGCTGGCGGTGTGGTCGTCAGCGTCGCGTTCACAATGGCCGCAATTTTCTCTGGCGGCAGCGGTGCACGACCCGGTGGACGCGAGGCGTCAGTCACCAAGGCCGAGAGGCCACCGGCGAGATAGCGCTTCGTCCACAGATACACTTGGTTGCGGCTGACGCCCAAGGTCGACGCGATGTGACCGGGCCGTTGACGTTCAATCAAGCCCAACACGGCACGCACGCGGAGCGCTCGTTTCTGTGGGGTCCGGCCATTCTTGGCGATCGCCGCCAGTTGCGCGCGCACGGCGGGCGGGGCAATGAGACAGATCGTAGGAACGTGCATGCCAGACCGTACCAAAACGGTCCGGCGAAGTACAGCACTTTCAGTACTAAACCGTCGTACTCAGCACACTAGTTTGAGCCGCCATGACAGACGTCGCGACCAATTCCGCGGATCGCTATTGGAGCGCCAAGCAGGGCTACGCGCCCAACTGGTATTCGTTCTGCGCCGATCTAATCGCGCAGCGCATCTCTGGCGATCCTATGGTGCCGGCTACGCCGTGGGCGCTGCGGACGTTCTGCAACGGCCGGGTGTCCCATCTACTTGAGATCGGCTGCTTGTCTGGGGACAAGTTGGCGGGAATGGTGAAATCCGGTCTCGCCGTTCGCGGTTCCGGCATTGACATCGCAGCCGGCGCGATCCTGCGCGGCCGGGAAAGGCACGGCGATTCCATCTCGCTCATGGTCGGGGATCTGAACAAGCCTGAACTACCCCACTCCGCCTATGACGCGATCTCGTCCAACGGCGTCCTGCACCACATTGCGCATCTGGAGGTGTGCTGTCAGGCGCTATACGACGCGCTCGTGCCCGGCGGCATACTCATCGCAAGCGAATTCACCGGCCCGCAACGATACGCTTATTCAAAGCGCGAGGTGGCCGCTATTAATGACGGTGTTGCGATGCTCCCGGCGGACCTGCGGCAGCCGTTCGACCCTGCGCAGATGGCCGGGAAGCTCGCTGCTGATCCATCGGAGTCGATCCGTACGCGAGACATCGGAGCGGTGCTGGCCGCAACGTTTGACAGCCTAGTCGCGCGGCCATATGGCGGCAACGTTTTGATGCGGGCTCTGACGCCAAAATTCTTCGCAGGGTTCAATCCTAGCGACCCTGTGCACCGCGCCGCTCTTGATCGCGTGATTGCTTGGGACGAAAGCGTGTCGACCTCGATGCCACCCCATCATCACCTCTACGTCGCGCGGAAGTCGCCGAACTAACTCGGTGGGTTACGGCTGGCATGTCGCGACGACAGAACTCGGGTCACGACAAGACTACAACGACGATCGAAGGTGGCGAAAATCCGCCTTTTCTAGTTCAGGCTTCAGGCAGGGGTCTGGCGGGTCTTCGAATAGTCATACTTGTGCGCGGCGACGACTCCCTGCGATGTGAGATGGTCAATAGAGAGGGACTCGTGACTCGCAGCGAAGATCCGCCTACGCTTATGCCGATCTGCGCTCTCGCGGAAGTCTTCATGCGCCACATCTCCGTCGAAGGATACACATGCGCGAATCCAGAGGACTGAAGCGTGGCCACGACGGCTGCTTCGGATGGTACAAGCGCACGATGGGTGAGTCCCTGCGTTTCGTTTTTACCCTCATATGTCAGCCGAAACACCGGTTCCTCAAATGGCACGATTACCGTTTCAAGCAGAAGAAGCACCTTTGTCAAGCGATGGAGACGTTTCACCACTTTCAGCGGATTTTCTATGTGATAGAGGAAACCAAAGCAGAAAACCAAATCAAACGCGGGTTGATGACTGTCTAGCGAGTGGGCCTCGATGTCCAGATGTCGCACGGTCGCTTGCGGCACACGGCGCGCGGCCTCCGAAGCCAGTTCCGCTCGCCCTTCCCATGCCTCGACCTCCAAACCTTCCGAGATAAGTCGTTCTGAGAACCAACCCGGGCCACTGCCTACGTCGAGACACGTCCGAAGAGGTTGCGGAAGAGTCTGCTGTGCTGTGTGAATGAGCGCCCTCGCTGCGGTCCAACGCGCCTCGTTGATGCGAAGATAATACGGCTCATCAAACAGCATCGTGTGTCCCGGCACGGCGGCTCCCCGAGCATTATCTCCCAGGCAGACGATTGCCGGCGCACAGGCGGGCAGCCGTGTGTGTCTGATGCCCGACTACGGCCGTTTAAGGACTGGAATGTCGCCCGCCTGACCCCAGATGTAGAACGTAAACCCGGTGAAGTTCGTGCTCGACTGCAGGATATACCAGGCCCCGTTAGACGGGCGATAGACCACCACATCCGTCTTGCCGTCACCATCAAAGTCAGCAGGGACCGGGATGTCGCCGTTCTGGCCCCAGATGTAATACGTAAATCCGGTGAAGTTCGAGCTCGACTGCAAAATGTACCACGCCCCGTTCGATGGCCGCTGCACCACCACATCGGCCTTTCCATCGCCGTCGAAGTCGCCCTGGACTGGGACGTCGCCGTTCAGGCCCCAGATCTTGAAGAAGAACCCCGTGTAGTTCGTGCTTGACTGCAAGATGTACCACGCACCGTTCGACGGCCGATAGACCACGATGTCGGTCCTGCCGTCCCCGTCGAAGTCGCCCGGCACCGGAATGTCGCCCGCCTGGCCCCAGACTGTGACGAAGGAATCCGTATAGTTCGTGCTCGATCGCAGGATGCGCCACTCGCCGCTCGACGGCCGATACACCGCCGCGTCGGCCTTCCCGTCTCCGTCAAAATCCCCCTGTACCTGGGATGTCATCGGCCTGGCCCCACAGGTAGTAGACGAACGTCGTGAAATTCGTACTTGACTGCAGAATGTACCAGGCGCCGTTCGACGGGCGAAACACGACGACGTCCTGCTTGCCATCGCCGTCAAAATCGCCCGGCACCGGGATGTCGCCGACCTGGCCCCAGATCTTGAAAAAGGAACCCGCGTAGTTCAAGCTCGATTGGAGCACGTACCAGGCGCCATTCGAGGGACGGAACACTGTGACGTCCGATCTCCCGTCACCGTCGAAGTCCCCGGTGCGCGAGCTCGACGGAACGGGCGGCGCACCGTAGATTGAACTTGCCCCGTTGATGTCGTCGGCGAGCGGCATGGTGACGGACGAGTTGTAGAACGGGTTCATGACGGCCGTATTCGTTGTCTCGTGATTGAGTCCAATCGCATGGCCGAACTCGTGCGTCGCGACGATTCCTATGTCGATCCCCGCACCCGGCGTGCACGACCAGTTCTCCTGACTATCGAAATGCACGTCGCCGGCCGCGGAGGTGCCGTTCGGAGGCGGATAATACCCGTGCGCCAGCGTACTCGATGGACCATCGAAGGTATGGGCAGCAATTCTGATGTCCCCTGTCGCTCCCGGAGCGTTGAACGCCAGCCCATTATCGGCAACCTGGACGAACCGGATGTTGGAAACCGCCGACCAGGCAGCAAGTGCATTGCTGATCTCGGTGAGGAAGCAGGGAGAGTATGTCGGCAAACTCGAGATCGCGACGGACACGTTAGAGCCTTCAGAGGAGCCGCTTATGCTGATTCCATCCGCCATGAAGCTGTACGTCACCGTGCCGCCAGAGAGACGTGGCCCGGGGACGTTGGTGCCGGCCGCGAACGGCGAACCCGCACCCCATTTCGTCCCAAACGTCACATACGGCTGGCTGCCGTCGGGAGTAAACCACACACCGTCATCATCGATAGACTGCGTCGTTGAACTGCCGCTGTAGAGCGCCTGGTAACAGGCTTCTGCTTTGACGACGTAGTCGGTTGAGGCCTGTCGCAGATCCTCGTCCGTCACGGCACTCCGATCGACATCATGTAGTGCAGATAGCCGGAGAAACTCTGCCTTGCTCTTCGACAGGGTTTCCAGGTCGCAACTACCGGCTATCGCCCCGCTCCCCACAACTTGTGGCGCCGCCATTACAGGTGTCTGATTGCCAGCCAGGAGGGCCATGACGATGACCGGCAGGAGCACGTTGAGACGCAGGTGTTTGGACATGTGATTATGGCCGTTTGAGGACCGGAACGTCGCCCGCCTGACCCCAGATGTAGTACGTAAACCCGGTGAAGTTCGTGCTCGACTGCAGGATATACCAGGCACCGTTCGACGGGCGATAGACCACCACATCCGTCTTGCCGTCACCATCGAAGTCGGCAGGCACCGGGATGTCGCCGTTCTGGCCCCAGATGTAGTACGTAAATCCGGTGAAGTTCGTGCTCGACTGCAGGACGTACCAGGCACCGTTCGACGGGCGATACACCACCACGTCGGCGATGCCATCACCGTCGAAGTCCCCCTGCACCGGAACGTCACCGCTCTGACCCCAGACGTAAAAGACCATCCCGGTGAAGCTCGTGCTCGACTGCAGGATGTACCACGCGCCGTTCGATGGTCGATAGACCACGACATCGGTCTTTCCGTCGCGATCGAAGTCTCCGGGAACCGGAATGTCACTGGACTGGCCGTGAACGTAGTAGACGAATCCGGTGAAGTTCGTGCTCGACTGCAGGATGTACCACGTGCCGTTTGACGGCCGATAGACGGCGACATCCGTTTTCCCGTCACCGTCGTAGTCCCCCGGCACCGGCTTGTCTCCGGGCTGACCCCAAATGTAGGTACACGAACCCGGTAAAGCTGGTACTTGACTTCAGGATGTACCACGCGCCATTCGACGGGCGATAGACAACGACATCAGTGGTGCCGTCGCCGTCGAAATCGCCCGGCACGGGGATATCGCCGTCCTGGCCCCAGAAGTTATAGCTGAAGCCCGTGTAGCTCGTGCTCGAATGCAGGACGTACCAGGCTCCGTTTGACGGACGAAAGACCGTTGTATCCGCCCTTCCATCACCGTCGAAGTCTTCTCGCCCCGATGCTTGCTGGATCACGGTGTACGTGAGACCTGCTACGACTATCCGTCCGACCCGAGCAATCGTCGTTGGCGCGACTGTAAACGGCACCGTACCGGACCCGGCCCCACCGGACGCTCCCAACGTTATCCAGCTCGCTGTTGTAGACGCGGACCATGGCAACATGCCTGACGTCTGCACACCGATAGTTCCGGCGCCACCGCTCTTGGGGAACCTGCGACCGGTTGCGTCGATTGAGTAGGGAGGCAGGGTCGAAATAGTGACGCTTGCCGAAGTGGCGGTGAACGACAACACAGATATCATGATCCCATTCGCCAAATCGGCGAACGTTTCACCTGGTGTCCACATCGCACCCGCGTCGTTGGGATCGCCATTGTTGTCGGGATCTACAACTTGTGCCCGGCGATCGGAGCGCGTCGTGAGCACGTTGTGGATGATGACAGCCTCCCCTCGAAGCGCCGAGTCGTATCCAGCAAATCGCCGCAGTTCAACCGTGTAGAAGTTGGTGGTGGACCCGCCGATCGGCACCTTCGCGAACAGATAGCCTGTTCCACCGGGAAAGGCGGAGCGTTCTATCGAAATCGTCGCCGTTGTGGCCGGCGGCGCCTCGTACCGTCTCGCCGGCGGAATCCATTGATCGAGGTCCTTGTGGTACATGATCGTGTGGACCGGAGTGCACCCGTAGGTGGGATTGTTCACCAGACAATGGTGAGCGTCGCTCATCGGATCCCAGTCAGAGTCGTACGTCTGGCCGTACGGACCCGACGAATGAGGAAACCCGAAGGAATGCCCGGATTCATGAGCATACACGCCGCTCTTTTGTGCCCATGGCGGCATCCAGGTCATACCGTATACGCGCACGATTCCGTCACGCGAGAGGGTCGAGCTGCCTCCCCAAGCGCAGCAATCGAGGTTCTGATTGAAGTGAAGATCGACAGATCGAAAATTCGGAAAATACACGTCCCCGTCAGCGGCCCCTGTGCAATCAGTCGTGGCTCGAGTGAAGTCCAGGTCCTCCACGCCGTCGCCATTCCGATCGTAGACGTAATACGCCCGCGGCTGCGGCAAGTTGTACCAGCCGAATACGTTCGAACCGTCCAGATTGATGTTCCCGTAGGAAACCTCCGGCCAATAATGATTGAGGCCCGGAGCGGCAGCGCCGATGAGGCTGGAATAATAACTGGGCGGCTGCGGCGTCACGCCAGGCAAATCGCCAAAACGACATAGAATCACTGCTCGCGGCTGCGGTCCGGTCAACGATTCGGCGAGGGGAGGCGCGGCAGCTTCGGCAATCTCTGTAGATGTGAGGAGTCGAATGCTGCGTACTTGAAACGCGGATTCCAACGGCAGAGCGCTGCGGCGATTGACGCCAGTCACGGTCACGTAATGGCGATCCAAAACATGTATCCCACCGGGCTCTTGCAGCGCAATTTCGGAAATATCGAGCTTCATCGTCCGTCCCGAGGCATCGGTGAGATGAAACTCCTGAAACGTTGGTCCCGCGAACGAGTCGCCCCACACTATTGTGAGCGCCCCATTCAGGATCATTTCCTGGTCCTGAACCTGCGCGCCTGCTGGTGTGGTTGAGAAAAAACCGCAAACGGCGATCGCAGCGAAGACTGCTGACGTCTCGCGTTTCGTCACGGGGCTTTTACTTCGTCCACAACTTTGATCGTTTGAACGTGAATCGTCTCGTCACTGCCGGCGGGGATTGAGACGGAAATGATCTCGACGCGGCGATTGTTGACAGCCTGGAGGCCCCCGGCCTTCTCCAGCACCGAGACGGGAATTTCAAGAGCAATGGTTCTCCCGTCGGCCACGGTCAATTGCAACAGCAGCTGCGGATTCCCGCTCAGCGGATCGCCCCACATTGAGGTCAGCAGTCCTGTCATGCTGATAACGCCCGTCGATGGCGATGCCTCAAAGGTGATCTTGGGATGACACGCCCAAACAACTGATATCGCCAGGACAAGCAGAAGCCGACTGCACATACGCTAACCCGTTGAACGATTATGGCCTTCTCAAAACCGGGATGTCGCCGCTCAGCCCCCAGATGTAGTAGACGAACCCCGTGAAGTTCGTGCTCGATTGCAGGATGTACCAGGCGCCGTTCGACGGCCGATACACCACTACATCGGACTTGCCGTCGCCATCGAAGTCGCCAGGCACCGGAATGTCGCCCGCCACGCCCCAGATGTGGTACACGAACCCGGTGAAGTTCGTGCTCGACTGCAGGATGTACCACGCGCCGTTCGAGGGCCGGTAGACTACCACATCGGCTTTGCCGTCGCCGTCAAAATCACCCTGCACCGGAGTGTCGCCCGACAGGCCCCAGATCTTGAAAAAGGATCCCGTATAGTTCGTACTCGACTGCAAAATGTACCAAGCCCCGTTCGACGGCCGATACACCACCACGTCAGCCCTTGCATCTCCGTCGAAGTCGCCCGGCACCGGAATGTCGCCCGACAGACCCCAGATCCTGAAAAAGGAACTCGTATAATTCGTGCTCGATTGCAGGATGTACCACGCGCCATTCGACGGCCGGTACACTGCGATGTCGGTCTGCCCGTCGCCATCGTAGTCCCCCGGCACCGGAATGTCGCCGGCCAGGCCCCAGATCCGGAAGAAGGACGCCGTGAAGCTCGTGCTCGACTGCAGGATGTACCACGCGCCATTGGACGGGCGGTACACCGCCATGTCTTTCTGGCCGTCGCCATCATAATCGCCCGGCACCGGAACGTCGCCGGGCTGGCCAAAGATCTTGAAGAAGCTTCCCGTGTAGTTCGTGCTCGACTGGAGGACGTACCAAGCGCCATTCGACGGCCGGAACACCGTGACGTCCGATTCTCCGTCGCCGTCGAAATCACCAGGAGGTGCATTCGTCGGGACGCTGTCGACAACGACTGTGGAGGTCCACAGTTCAGTGGAAATACCACGCGAATCGGCGCCGCCGTACAGCACCAACCGCTGTGACGTGGAGTTATAGACCATAGCCGGACGCTCGCGTGGCGTCGGGGCGACGCCTACAGTGGTCGCCATGCGCCACCTGGTTCCGTCCCAAATCCAGGTGTCGTTGAGCTGCGCGGCGCTGACGCCACCGAACATCGCGACGCCCGGCGTGGAGGGATCAAGGGAGGAAAGGGCTGCGTATGCACGCGCTGGTGGAGCTGTGGTAGCCGGAGTCTTCTGCTGCCACGCGGATCCATTCCACTCCCACACGTCGTTGAGCTTGGTGCTGCCATTGTCGCCGCCAAACAGCACGACTACGCCGCGCGCCGCGTCGTAGGCCATCGCTGCACCGAATCGTGCCGACGGTCCCGCGCCCCCAGCCTGCGCCCAGGCGCTGCCGGTCCACAGCCACGTGTCGCCGAGCACAGCGCCATTTGCGTCGCGGCCTCCGAACAGTACCTGTCTGACCGCGGGCGGCGTCGTACGCCATGGCATGATCGTCACGGGCCGAGGGCGATACCGCAGGCGACACATTTGTCCACGTATGGGTCGTCGGCGTCGGGGCGTCGTACAGCCAGGTGTCGCCGAGCTTGCTGCCAGTAACGCCATTCACGCGCTGACGTCCGCCGAAGAGGACCATCTTTCGTCGCGCCTGGTCGTAGGCAACCGTCGCACCGGTTCGACCGTTCGGACCCGGAATGTAGTACCAGCCCCATACGCCGGTTGCCACGTTCAGCTCCCAGCTCTCCAGGCTCCCGCCGCCGTACATGAACACGACGTTTCGAAAGCTGTCGTACGCCATGGCATGCTGATCCTGGCCGGGCGGCCAATCGATGCGGAGGACGGTGGACCACGTGTTCGCGTTGAACTCGAGCACGTCGGCAAGATACCCGCCGAACATCACGACCCTCTGACGCGCCGAGTCGTACACCATCCCGTGACTGTCGCGCACGCCGGGACTGGGAGTTGAGATCTCGTTCCAGGATCCGTTGGTGAAAGCCCACGTGTCGCCGTACGAAAACCCGGCCAGTGAAAATCCGCCAAACATCACCATACGACCGTTGACGCTGTCGTAAGCAAGCTGCGTCCATCCCCTCCCAGGAGGATTTCCACCGGACGGCGTCACGTTGGTCCACGTGTTGCCAACCAGTTCCCATGTGTCATTCAAGTTGATGACGGGGTGCGTTGGCGGGTTACCTGCGGCGAAACCGACACCGCCGAACACCGTGACTCTGTTTGTCGTGCTGTTGTACGCCGCTCCCGGGAAAGCGCGCCCCGCCATAGCGAGAGGCGCGGGCGTTGATGTCCAGGTTCTCGAACCGAGGTTCCACACCCAAGTGACGTTTTCACCCGGCACGTTGCCGGCTGGATATGGAAAGAAGTGATTTCCGTCTGTCCCGCCGACCAGGATCATTCGCGTGCCGTCGTATACCAGCCGTGCGCCTTGGCGCACCACAGGTTTGGTCCCGGCAGGCGTGACGTTCGTCCAGGTCCTGCTCGCGACGTCCCACTCCCACGTGTCCCCCAGATAGGTGAGGCTGTCGGTCAGTCCACCGAACAGAATAATTGTCCCCTGCGCACCATGACTGGGGTCGAATGCCATGGCGTGACCCGACCGCCGCTGCGGCAGCACGCCGGTCGGTGGCGTTACGTCCGTCCATGTCTTGGTGACGGGTTCGTACTGCCACATGTCGTTCATGCGGTTCCAGTCGAGGTCATAGCCACCGAACATGAACAACCGGTGCGCGAGGGTGTCGTAGACGAGCGTGCCTTCGATCCGCGGTACTGGACCTTGAGGAACCCGCTCCGTCCAAGTAACAGTGGTTGCGGCCCGAGCCGCATGTGCGTTCAGGAACACCAGCGCGACGAAAACTGCAAGTACGGCAAGGGACTGCCGGCTCGGCGAAAGAGTGTTCGTTTGCTTCAAGTTATCCTCAAGTGTCATTGTTTTGTGTAAGATGGCGCCAGCAAGGGCAGTACCAGGCTCGGAATCGGATTTTGACCTTCCGCATAAGGGCCTGGCTTACAAATCTGGCTTACAAATCTGGTAGCTCACGTTCAAATTTGTACTCATTTTATGCATGGGCCCACGCTGACTATTATCACGCCCTCGTTCAATCAGGCACAGTTCATCCGTCGCACGATCGAGAGTGTCTTGTCCCAGGGTGTAACCGCGTTGGAGTATCTGGTGTTCGACGGAGGCAGTACCGACAGCACGGCCGAGATCCTTCGGGAGTACGCCGGAAAGCTGACCGCAGTGATCGAACCTGACGCCGGCCAGGCGGATGCGGTCAACAAAGGGTTGGCGCGCGCGACCGGAGCCGTGATCGGCTGGTTGAATTCGGACGACGTGTACTACCCTGGGGCGTGCGCCCGCGCGCTGGAAGTGTTCGAGAGTTATCCTGACGTTGATGTCGTGTACGGAGGCGCGGACCACATCGACAAAGACGATCGCGTCATCGAGCCGTACTACTCCGAGCCGTTCACCTATGAGCGACTGAAAGACGTCTGCTTCCTCTGTCAGCCGGCCGTGTTCTTCCGACGTTCTGTTGTCGATCGCTACGGTCCGCTCGAAACCGGCTTGCGTTACTGCATGGATTACGAATATTGGTTGCGGATTCTTGCGGAGCGGCCCCCATTCTTCCTTCAAGCAAAGCTGGCGGGATCGCGCTTGCACCCGGAAACCAAGACGCTTGGCCGCAAAGAGGCCGTGCATAGGGAAATCCTCGAGATGCTCGGCGACAAGTTCGGCGTTCCTCCTTCGCGATGGATCCATAACCTTGCGCATGTCATCGTGCGCGAGCGCGGGCTGACGCGTGACACACCAGAGCAGGATCGCCGCTTCGTCGCGGCGCTGGTTGGCGTCACGGAAGAGGCGTTCCAGAAGTATTGCGGTGGCGTACCGCCGGAGGAACGGCGGACTTTGGAGGCATGGCGCCATTTCGCCGAGACCGCTGGACGACCATGAGGATCGGGTTCGACGTGAGCCAGACTGCGGAGCAGATGACCGGCTGTGGCATCGTCGCCGATCAGTTCCTGCGCCATCTCGTGCCGGCGGGCCCTTCCGATGTGTTCATCCCCTACCCTGTGTTTGGGAACTATCGAAATCCAGAGTTTGCCCGGGCCACGCGCCCGCACGCGCCGAACGTGGAGAGCGACCAATTCGGCCTGAGCTGGGTCGAGCTCAACCAGGCATGGGACGCGCCGGATGGTGACATGCGCGCGTTTCTTGGCGATCCGGACGTCGTCCACGCCAACAACTTCTTCTGCCCAACAAACCTGCCCGTTCGCATTGTCTATACGCTGTATGACATGAGCCAGACCGAGCACCCGGAGTATCACACCGAGCGCAATCGGCTGGTTTGCTTCAACGGGTTGTTCGATGCGAGCCTCCATGCCGACCACATCGTGTCTATTTCCGAGCATTCGCGGAACAGGTTCCTGAAATGGTTCCCTCATGTGGAGCCTGCACGTGTATCGGTCGTTTATCCCGCCGCCAGGCCGTCAATTGCGGCTCTGCCGGAGGCGTTGCAAGTCGAGGATGTTCTTCGCAAATTCGATCTCACGTTTGACGGGTTCTGGTTGGCAGTGGGTACGATTGAGCCCCGAAAGAATTACGGCCTCCTGCTGGAAGCTTACGGGCAACTGGTTGCTGAGTTGCCCGGAGACGTGCCGCCGCTGTGCATCGCCGGACAGGCCGGATGGATCGAGTCGTCGCTCGCTCCGCGCATTCAGCAGCTGGGCCTGGAAGACCGCGTGCGCTGCCTGGGATTTGTGGACGACTCGGAGCTTGCCGTCCTCTACCGAGCGTGCTTTGCGTTTGTTTATCCGTCGCTGTACGAGGGTTTCGGCTTGCCCGTTGTCGAGGCAATGGCGTGCGGCGCAGCGGTCGTGGCCATGAGATCGACGAGCCTCCCGGAGGTCGTCGGCGAAGCGGGATTGCTGGTTTCTCCCCAGTCGCCGGCCGAGTATTTTGACGCCATGAAGCAACTTGTACTCGCGCCGAGCCGGCGTGCAGACTTGCGTGCCGCGGCCCCGTGCCAAGCCGCACGGTTTTCCTGGCAGCAGAGCGCTGCCGCGCTGCTGGATCTCTATCAAGCGGTCGCATCCCGGCCGTCGCGATACGCACGCGGCGTATCCGCGTGATGCCGAGCGGAAGCGACGCAGCCCCACCGGGCGATCTGAACGTGCTCGTCCTGAACACGGATCTGCCGATTTTTCCCGGAGGCGGCGCCGTCGAGTTCCTGACCATGAAGAATCTCGCGGCCCGCGTCCGTACGGTGGGCCTCGTCTCGATGGCACACACGCGCGACGATGTGGACCGCTCGAGCGCGCTCGCACAGGCCGGCGTACAGCTGTATCTTTGGCGCAGTCAATGGCTCGATCAGGCGCCCTCGGCGACGGGAAGGCCAGGTGCCGCGCGAGCAGTTCACAGATGGTTGCGCCGGCTCGTCGAGGCCGCCCGCGCGCCGTCCAACAGGCCGTCCGATACCCGCGTCATGGACGCCGCGCTCAGCAACATGGCGCCAGCACTGATCCAGGCGCTCAGTGAACGATCCTGGCACGTACTGGTCGTGGTGCAGAGCAGCGCGGCGGCGATGATCGACTCCGTGCCGCGGCCACTCGTCTCCGTACTCGTGATGCACGACATTCGAGCCCGCCTGTACGAGCGGCGGGCTGAAGTCGCCGGCTCCGTTCTCGAGCGATGGCATCTGCGTCGCCAGGCACGGCGGTATCGCGCCTTCGAGCGCGAGTACTGTCAGCGGTTCGACTTGGTCGTGACGGTATCGGGCGAGGATGCGCGATGGATAAGGGAGCACTATCGTCCGGCGCGAGTCTACTGCTTGCCGCTGCCGGTGGACGCCGGCTATTTCGCACCACAGTCACCCAGGATGGAGCACGCGGGCCGGATTATCTTCACTGGGCTCATGAATCATCCGCCCAACGTGGATGCGGCCGTTTACTTCGCCACGGACGTGCTGCCACTCGTTCGGGCACGCATACCCTCAGCAGACTTTCACATCGTCGGACGCAATCCTGTCGAGCGTGTCACGTCACTCGGTCGGCTGCCCGGCGTCCAGGTCTTCGCCGATGTGCCCGATATCCGCGCACATATCGCCGAGGCCGCGGTCGTCGTGGCACCGTTGCGATATGGATCCGGCGCCCGCCAGAAAATTCTGGAAGCCTGGAGCATGGAGAAGTGTGTCGTCGCAACGACCCTCGGTGCCGAGGGCCTCGAGTACGAACACGGCGCGAACCTGCTCGTAGCGAATGGCACCCGCGAACTGGCCGACGTCGTGACAGCCGCGCTCTCCAGCGCAGATGCGCGGGATCGGGTCCGCTTCGGCGGCCGGTCCGTGGTGCAATTACAGCACGAGCCGGAGCGCCTCTCGGCCGGCTACATCAACGAGCTCGGGACTCTCGCCCATGAGCAGGCGGACCTCGACGTACCGATGCGGGTGCTACTCGACATGCGCTGGATGATTCCGGGACAGGCCGGAGGGTTGGAGAATCTGGCTCGCGCGTTCTTCCAGCACCTGACGGCACTCGACACGTATAACGCGTACACAGCGATCGTGCCGGCTCGCTCCCGCAATGACTTCGACCTCCGGGGCCGACCGAACTTCCGAATCGCGTCGCTCGATTCGGCTGCTGCGCTGATGGTTCGCGAGTGGCGTCTTCTGACACGTCGCATCTGGGCACTGCTTCGCCTGCCTGACTGGCGAACCCCCGACGTCCGACAGTTGCAGTGGCTGAAGGGTCTGGATGTCGAGATTGCGTACTCGTTCCCTGGCTACATCCATCCGCAGCTCTTCTCTCTCCGCCACGTCCTTATGGTCCCTGACATTCAACATGAGTATTTCCCCGAATTCTTTACGCCTGAAGCACTCGAGGAGCGACAGCGCCTGTACATCCAGTCGGCTCATCGTGCAGACCATATCTGCGCGATCTCGGAGTTCACGCGACAAACCCTCATCGACAAACTTGGTATTGCCCAGGAAAGAGTGACGACAATTCCGCTCGCGGCAGATCCGATGTTCTCGCCCGAGGTGCGTGAAGACGACGCGATGGTGCTTCGCTCGTGCCGGCTCGAGCGGGGCGAGTATCTGCTTTTCCCTGCACACACATGGCACCACAAGAATCACCGTGCCGCGATTGACGCGCTGCGCGTGTTGCGCGATCGTCACGGGACGGAGCGTACACTCGTCTGCACCGGGGAGGCCCGCGAGGCACAGCCGGCGATCGAAGCCCAGATCGCACGGTTGGGTCTGACCGCACAAGTTCGTTTTCTTGGCTACCGCCCACAGAGCGATCTCCCCGCGCTCTACCGCGGGGCGGCGTGCCTCGTGTTTCCCTCGCTGTTCGAGGGTTTCGGTATGCCGGTGCTCGAAGCGATGGCCAGTGGGTGCCCGGTCGTGTGCAGCAACACAACCAGCCTCCCGGAAATCGCTGGTGACGCGGCCCTGCTCGTCGACCCCAACGATTCGGAGGCCATGGCCGCCGCTCTCCAACGCGTCTTAACCGACGCCGACGTTCGCCGGGACATGGTGACGCGTGGCATCGAGCGAGCAGCAGCCTTTTCCTGGAAGCGCCATACTCTCGAAACCATCACCGTGCTTCGCCGCGTCCACAATCAGATGCGGAGGATATGAGCTCGATGGTATCTTCACCCCGGATCTCAATCGTCACGAGCTCGTTCAACCATGGTGAATTCATCGCTCGGACGATCGAGAGCGTGCTCGCTCAGGACTACCCCAACAGTGAACACATCGTCGTGGACGGCATGTCGACGGACAGCACCGCGAATGTGCTCGCGAGATATCCGCATCTAAGAGTGATTCGTGAGCCCGATCGCGGTCAGGCGGACGCCATCAACAAAGGCTTTCGCGCGGCGACGGGAGAGATTCTAGGTTTCCTCAATTCGGACGACACGCTCGATCCCGGAGCTTTCCGAGCGGTGGCGGAGGCGATAGATCCCGAGGCTGGCCGTCACATCGTCATGGGCCGCTGCCGGTTCGTTGACGAAGACGACAAATTCATCGGCGTCGAACATCCCAGCGCGTTTGAAAGCCACCGGCGCGTTCTCGAAATCTGGAAGGGACACTGCCTGCCTCAGCCTGCGGTCTTCTGGACGCGCGCTGTATGGGAGGCGTGCGGCCCACTCGACGTAGCCGAGCGGCTGATGCTCGACTACGAGCTGTTCTGCCGGTTCTCTCAAAGATACGCCTTCCACCGCATCGATTCGGTGCTCGCCAACTACCGCTTGCACACGCGGTCGAAGACCAGCTCACTCACGGACGAGCAACGGCTCGAACAGGCCATCGCCGTGAGCCGTCGCTACTGGGGATCGCCCCTCGGTTGGCAGTATTGGCGCATTCTTGCGTCGTACGCCGCGTTTCGACTGAATCGACGAGTGAGGGCTGCGCGGCTGATGCGTTCCGGCCGTGATTTGTCTCGGGAAGGGAAACGCCTGCGCGGCGTGGGACGACTTGCGGCTGGAGTCATGCTGGCGCCGGATGTCGCCACTGACCTGATCCTACTGCCGGCTTTGATGCCGGTGCTTTCCAGGATGCGAGGTCGGCGACCTGCGCGGTATCGTCCCGTGCTGCCTCACACGGAGGCCTGGTTCCGTTTTAATGCCCTCCACGCCGACGGGTGGGCCGGACCGACGCTGGTGATGGAGCTCGATATTGAAGGACCGCATGCAGTGCTGTCGGTCGTCGGCACGACCGACCCTGATCGCTTGCGCGGCCCGCTCGAACTCGAAGCGTTTCTCGACGGACATTCGCTGGGCCGTCGATCGGTGGGTTCGAATTCAAAATTCGCCTTGACGTGGAACATCGCGGAGACTCCACCGGGGCGGCACGAACTGCGTGTCGTGGCCAACACCTTCACGGTGCCGCACGATCAGTTCGGGAATCAGGACTACCGGCCGCTTTCGTATCGTCTGACAACCGTCTCCATCAGCTGAGCCTCCACATGCAACAAAGTAGGTCTATGCCGCTCGCCAGATCCACCGCGTCAGCGCAGCGGGATCTCCACGAGGCGGTCGAGTGTGTCGTCGCGAATGGCCCTGGCGACCCGCTCGAGCGCGCGACCGATCGCGCTAAGCGTCTCGGCCAGCGCGCTGTCATTGTGCGCGTAGCTGGGGAGCATCACGCCATCGTAGGTCAGGATCCCCGCTCTCAGGAGTTCTTGAAAGTATAGAGTCCGCTGCAGCGCGGCTCGAAGGGGATCCGGCTCATCGAACCGCAGCCCCATCCGGAAAGGAGGCCCGGCCATGCGCGCCGCGACGCTTACCGACGCACACACCTGGTCGACGCCCTGCCTCAGTTTCTCGCCGTAATGCCAGACGTGCTCGGCCACGGACTCGTGTCGATAGATCTCGAGTGCTGCGCGCGCCGCCGCCAGTGAGTACACTTCGCCTCGATAGGTGGGACCGTAGTGCGTGTTCGCCATCGCACGCGTCAGGATCCGCGCTCGGCCGACTAGCGCCGAGAGCGGCATGCCGGCCGCGAGTGCCTTTCCAAGACAGGTCAGGTCGGGCACAACACCCGTGGCGTGCTGCGCGCTCCCTCCAGGGTACCGAAACCCGGTCATGATCTCGTCATAGATGAGAAGTGCCCCCGCATCTCGTGTCATCGTCGCGATCGCGGCCAGGAAATTCGCATCGGCATCCTCTCGGAGCCTGCCGGCCTCGGCCGGCCCGGCCGGCTCGAGCATCACGGCCGCCAGGTCGTCGCGATGCAGTTCGAATAGACGCGTGAAGTCGGCCAGATCGTTGAACCGGAACGGATGGATCAGCGGCACACGCCGGTCGGGCACTCCTGTCGCCGCGAATCCCGCCTGCTCCACCCACCAGTCTCCCCACCCGTGATAGCCGCTGAACAGGATTTTGGTCCGCCCGGTGAACACTCGAGCGACGCGCGCGGCGAGTGTGCAGACGTCGGAGCCGTTCTTTCCGAACATGACCATCTCGGCGGAAGGTACGTCCTCCACGAGCATTCGGCTGACATCGATTTCCAGCCGGTGTGGGAAAGGCACGACCGGGGCGCAGTCCATGGCGGCGATTATGGCGTTCCGGATCCGGGGTTCGTTGTAGCCCAGAAGCGCGGATCCCCATCCCATGATGTAGTCGATGTAACGGCGTCCTTCGAGATCCCATAGATGGCAGCCGTCAGCGCGCGAGGCGAAGAGTGGGTAGGTCTCGCCACTCAACCCACGATGGATGCCGGCTGTGGCTTGGTAGTGCCACGGACTGAGTGCGGAGGCGTCCGCGTAAAGCACTTCACTCGGTGACGCTGGCACCATGTCCACGTCGAACGTCACGATCAGCGTTTTGGTGCCCTGCTGTTCGAACCAGGTCACACCTTGCTCAACCAAGTCAATCTTCAGCGTGTGGCGCCCGGGCGCGTCAGGGACGCGCAGCGTGAAGGGGATCGTGATGCGTTCCCCTGCTAGCACCTGGGAATGTGGCAAGTGATGCGTGGCCCAGACCTCCTCATCGCACATGACGACGAGGTCGACACACCGGCCCTCGGGGTGCTGTGTGTGCCATGTCTTGCGTCCCGTATTCCTCAATTGCACATGGACGCCGATCACCGACCCGCGCCTGAGTCTGACGGGAATGTCGTGGTCAAGATAGTCGACGCCGTACTCCGGCACTTCAGCGGCAGGAGTGGGAGTGGCGCGGCCCTCTGACGCCGTCAGTTCTGTCTCCAACAGTGTCAGCGTCGACCACATCGTCGATGGTGATCGCGGCGCGCGCAGCAGCAGTTGAAGCTCGGCTGAACCGGAGGAATCCGGCGCGTCGATCATGAAGGCGAAATGCGTTCGGGTTCCCGGCTCGACATCATGCCGTAGCGGCACCGACGTAACCAGTGCCGATGACATGTACACGTCCAACTCGATTCCAGCCGTCCCCTCGTTTGGACGAGGCGCCTTCCAGGTCTCCGCCCCGACGTTCTGCACCCACACCCCGCCACACATCGGCTGGCCGGCACTGAGCCGTTGCGGAATCTCACGCATCACCACGTGCGCCGCAAAGACCTCGGCGGATGGGTGTGAACCAAGGACGGCGGTTCCTTCCGGCAAGACACCCTCCGCTCGGCGCGCCATCATTTCAGTGTGAGCGACGATCAGGCTCGCGGGAATGTCGATACCGTTCGGGCAGGCGCACGTGACATTGGGACACGTGCTGCACACGGCCGTGTCTGCCGGGTGGAGCGAGAAGTACCTGTGCTGGTCGATCGTCTCGAACGTTTCTGCCGGATAGTGGTTGATATAAGCGTCGCGAAACAGCCAAGATACCGGCAGGCGCTGGCTGCAAAGCGAGTCGCAATCGCCACAGCGGCTGCAGACGGTCCTCTTGGCGACATCGAGCACGGCCGCCAACGCGCGACGCCGCTCAGGCGCCAGTGGCTTCGGCGCATGTCCGGCGCGGGCGTTTTCCTCGGCTTCCTCGACTGACGCCGTGCCCGGCACGACGCTGGCGATTTCGGGGTGCTCAAGGATGTCGCGCAGGATCTCGCCAGCTGCCAACTCCCCGAACGTCGGCGAGAATCGCGCCCGTGGCGGAAAGCTCTTGCTGGGACAAAGAAGGCCTCCGGCCAGTGGCTTCATCACGAGAAGGCCAACGTCGTGAGCCGCCGCGAGTGGAAAGATCAACGACTTGTTGCGCGGAATGTCCTCAACCATCCGCGGCGCCGAGGGGTGATATGAGAGCAGGTGGAATCCGAGCACGTTATAGGCCAGCATGATGGCGTCGAAGCGGCCCGACGTGACGAGTCCAGCGATGTACTCCGGTGTTCCATGTGTGGTGCAGAAGATGCCGCCGAGCCGACCTTGAGCTTTTTTCTTTTCGAGGAACTCCAGCAAGCCACCTGGCCCCCGGACTGGCTCCCCCAGGAATTCACGGTCGTCAATGCACGCGATGCCGAACATTTCCAGCCGACGTGTCTTGGATCTCCGGCAGGCCGATTCGAAGAGCCACTCGCAGTGGGCGACGTCGCCGTAACCCTGTGACAAGACGAACACCGGGCGCCGTGACTCCTTGATGGCCTGGGCGACAAGGTCGTCGGCTCCTTCATAGTCCGGGGCTGTGTGGACGAGGTTGACGCCGAGCTCGAAGCCCCGCTTGAGCGTGTCGATCGCCTGCTGTTCGGGCACGCGCCGCAGCTGGCAGGTCCCGAATCCGACGGCGCTGACGAGCAGATTGGTGCGACCCAGGCGACGGTACTGCATCATGGCGCGGCCTGGCAGTGCTCCTGGGCGAACCGAGCGACAGCCTGCTCGAGCCGTGGAAAATGTTTAGGGTCGCGTGTGTCCGCCGAGCGGCACATGTCGCAGACGGTACTCACTCCGGGATCGCGCTGCGCGCGCCGGAGGAGCGTAAACACCGGGTTATGCCACAGGTCCCTGAACCCGTGGGCATCCGGAAAGCGAAAGCCTGTTCTACGCGACAGGTCGACGCCCGAGAGCGGTCCGATACACGGGTAGAGGTAATGTGTCTCCGCAGCGGTGTGACCCGCGCGGTTCGTGCTGCCGATCCCTGCGGAGCGCCACAGAAAGTGGCAGTACTTGCCGTGCGGAACCTGCCAATACAGGTGGCCAACGAACCGGCCCAGTGCCCATTCATTCGACTCAATTCGAGCGAAGTCGTGCAAGGGGCGGGCCTCGACGCCGAACGCCACTCGCTTCTGGGCACCCGGAAGTGGGATCTCGATCGAGACCTGATGGGCCTCTGCTTCGCGCACGGTCTCCTCGTACACCTGGTCGTATTCGTCCCGGCAGGCTTCGAGGGTCATGTCAGGGCCGAATTTGTCGCGGCCGTGGTAACCGAGCGAAGAATACGGGAAGGCGGAGAGACGGTCGACGCCCAGATCGCGGCACAACGCCGGCATGCGAGGCAGATCGGCGAGGGTCGCCCGCGTCAACACTGTCGAGCCAAAGACGAGCGGCAGCAGAGAGCGAGCGACGCGCTTGGCTTGGTGCAGGGTGCGGAGGTTCCGACACACCCGATCGAAAAGGTCCGCCTTGCAGACCTCAAAAAAGGATGCGCGGGTGGCGGCGTTCAGCGAAGCGTTGATCCACCGTGTATTGCCGACGAGCGCCTCGATAAGGCCGGGCCGGTCGAGCGAGACCGCGTTCGTGAAGAAGTTCATCCCCACGTGAGGGAACCGCGATGCGACGTGTTTGATGATCGTGGCGAGGTGCCGATTCGTCGTCGGTTCTCCTAATCCGCTGTGGAGCCGGAAGGTCTGCACATATCGCAGCATATCCAGACGTTCCACCATCGAGACATCGACGAAGCCCGTTTTCGCGAGGCCGTGCTCGTAGGCGCAGAACCGACATTCGATGTTGCACAAGCCGGTGATGGAGAGGTGGACTTCTGGCGGACAGCTTTCGGGATCGACTCGTCCCAGGCGATATTCGATGTCGTTGAGCAGTGAATTGAACACCCAGGGGACGCGTGAGATGTCTCGCTGGACCAGCAGCGCATCGGCCAGACGTTCGGGCCGGCCTGCCACCGCTCCAAGATCCTGCGGACAGCTCATCATCTCGCCGAACGCAGTGTTGAGAAATCGCGGCGAGTCGAACGCGCGCCGGGAACGGGCGTCCTGGATGCCCGCCATCGCGGGCGAACTCTCAGATGAGGACGCCAGAGGAGCGAGCAGATCGGTGCGGGCGATACGCGCCCAGTCGTCATCGACATCAGCACCCACGCCGGCCGTCAAGAGCCCGAGGGCTGGCCAGAGCCGATAGCCGCCCCAGATCCGCGGAGTGAACGCGCACGCGTAGGCATCACGTGTGCTGCGGAGTGCGCACCAGGCTCCGCGGTCCCGCTCCGCGCGCTCGACCAGCTGGGTGATGGGCGGGGGATCGGCGAGGAGAAAGCCCGCGTTCATGAGCACCTGCAAGCGCCGAGTCTGCAGAAGCGCGCTCGACACAGGCTCCCCAGTGCTGGCGTGCCAGAGCTGTCGCTCCCGCATGTCGACCGCCAGCACCTGCACCGATTCGCCGCAGAAACTCTGAGCCAGATCGCGCAGAGCACCAACGAGGTGCCCGGCGCTGTCAGCCAGCGCCGGGCGGCCGTGCGTGGGCACCACGACAAAGTAGGCCAGCAGCCGCTCCCCGCGCAGGACAACCTTCGGTTGCGGGAACACGCCGCCGACTGTGAAGATACGTTGTCCATTTGTCAATACCTGAGCCGCGGACATCTATTTCTCGAGTCGGCTTCGGCAGTCCATTGTTCGAGTCAGCATTCGCTTTGATATGGAGCGTCCGCGTGACATCCGTCTCCATGAGCTAAACTTCCGTAGGCCACACTAGGCCTATGCCGCTCGTTCCAGCTCCATCAGATTTTTTGCTCTATTTACTAGCCGCCGTCGTGCTGATGTTCGCCGGCGTGGGGATCTTCCGCCTGCTGAGGACGCCCGTCGAAGGCCCCGTAATGTGGTTGCTTGCTCCGGCGGTTGCCCAAGGCGTCTGGGCAATCGCTCTTGGCCTTGGCACGACGGAGAGAGTTCCTGTTCGACTGTTCGCCGGTCCGATTTGGATCGGCACGTGTGCATTAGCCCTCTACGGATACCGCTGGAAGCGTGCGTGGGACCGCCGGACAGGCAGTCTGGTGGCGCTAAGTCTTGGTCTTCCAATCCTCGTGATGCTGCCCTATTTTCTGTTTGGACTTGCCAGTTATCCGGGGAGCCGCCTTCCGGATGGGTGGTCGTACGTGGCCTACGGACAGGTACCTTGTGGGACTATTCACGCGGAAGTGAGGGCGGTCTACAGCCTCTGTATCAGTACGGCTCCCATCTGTCAGAGACCCGGCACGTAGCGCCCGCGCAACTCGGTTTGCTTTCGGTGTTGACCGACGCAGGGAACGCGCATGCAGGCGCCGGTCTGTTTCTCGCACTGATGTTATATGGGTTCGGATCCGCCTCCGCGGCCTTCGTTCAGTCACGACAATGGCCTTTAGGACGGTCGCTGCTCCTTGTAACGATGACGACGCTGTCGGGCTGGATGATGAATGCGATCTTTGCCAACAACTACGACAATCTGGCAGCCTTGGCGGCGTTCCCGGCCCTCGCAACCCTCGCGACTCTTCTGCGCGAACGTGCGCTCAACCTTTGGGTGCTCATCGGGCTGGTGTTTGCCGGATTGGTTTACACCTATCCGGAGCTTGCCAGCGTGGTTGGTCCGCTCCTGGCCGTCATGGTCGCGGAGCGTATGTGGAAAACGCCGATGTTGCGCTCCTGGCGTGGAGTAGCCAGTTCAGCGGCGGTGTTCGCCGTGCTTGTCAGCCCATATGCGGCGACCGCCGTTCGTTTCTTCATCACGCAAGCTCGAGCCGGCCTTCAGGCTGGGTCGCGCCCTGGCGAAGGGTACTTCCCAGGCCTGCTGGTTTCGGCTAACCAAGCGTCGGCGTTCTGGTCGCTCGGTGGCGAAAACCAGATCAATTCGTTTCGCGGTTTCCAGATGCTTGCAGCGGTCGGCTTGTTCCTCTTGCTGGCCAGGGGGCTGACCAGGCTCGTGCGCTCGCGCGACATCGGGCTTCTTTGTGCACTGACACTGCCCCTGCTGGCCGCTCCTTTCTTCGTTGTGAAAGCGGCGTACAGCTACGGTGCATACAAGATGATCGTCTTGGGTTGGTGGGCGCTGGCTTTTGCCGTTGTGAGCGGGGCGAGCGAATGGCGGGGATCTTCACTGGTGAAGGCCTGCGCCTCGGCCCTGGCGTTGGTGACTTGCCTCGCCGTTCCTGTTGTCGCCACTGTTCGAGCCGTCCGCCAGGTTACCAACCCGCCCGCTTCTGGAACCGAACGATTTCGCCCTGTGATCGATGCGGCGCGGTTCGCGGCCGGATCGCCTATCGGCGTGTTCGTGGACGACTGGGAGGCCAGCCAGTGGGCCGTGTATTTTCTGCGCGGATACCCGATTCGCCTGGGAGACTTCGACGCCTATCTGGCCATGAACCACGTTCGAGCTCGCTTAGCGGGGGCGCCGGCGTATCCATGGGCGGATGTTCGATTTGTTCTTACAGACGCTATTCACCAAGGACCAGTGCAGGGAACACAGGGATGGACTCTGGTGTGGCAAAGCGCTGCCTATCGACTATGGGACACTGGGTCGAGCAACTGGGCCATCGTCACGGAGGCGCGGGTTCCGAATGGGCTCGAACGGGTTGCGGAGAGACCGTTCTTCTGGCTGGGCGGCGGCCCTACGGCCCTCCGCCTCATTGCACGTGAGGCGGGATGCGTGCGCGTATCGGCCACGATGGTCCCCGGCCCGAGTGTGAAACGCACCAATGGGCGGACGATCACGATTGACAGCTCGGCCGGACAACACGAAACGGTCGCGCTCCTACCAGGCCAGAACCGCTTCGCGTGGCGCGTGCAACCCGACGTCAACGACATCACTCTGTCAGCAAAAGACGAGCCCGATCTACCTCCGCAAGGACCGGACAAGCGACCCCTAGTCGTTGGGCTGACGGATCTCACAACCCAGGTTGAGCAATCGTCCGCGCGAATAGGCGCGATCGATAGTCCCAATGGGCTGGAGCAGGTCGAAGGCCAGCCGTTTTTCTGGCTCGGCGCCGGACCGGCAACGGTACACGTTGTGAGCGACGCGGCGGGCACCGGTTTCCTGACGGCTGACCTCGTCGCTGGTCCGTCGCTGAGCCCGACCGTGACGACGCGGCGGCTTCAGATCCGCGTTGCCACAACGGGCCGTTCGTACGACGTGGTCGTCGCCAGCGGTCCATGGACGCTTCCCATCGACGTGGGCGCCGGAGAAACGGTCGTGCAAATCGAAGCCCTCGACCATCCGACGTTGCTCCAACAAGCGAACGGCGACCGCCGGCCGCTCGTTTTGGGTGTGCGGAACCTCAGAGTCAACTCCACCGCGCTTTCGGAAAGCTGTCGCTGACGCATGCCCCGGATCTTGGCAGCCACGGTCATGATTGGAATCCCACCGCGACGTCGGTCATACCGTCGCCTATTTCGCCGTCAACGTCAGGCCAACGACGAGATTGACTGCGATCGGGAGCCCGGACAGCGGCCAGCGCTCCTCGTGTGTGATCCGAAACCGCTGCGTCAGCTCCTCATGAATTTCGCTGTACGTGTTCACGTGCTCGCGTTCGATGAACCAACGATATGGGCTGTGATAGGTCTTTTCGAAGATCCGTTGCGCGGAAATTCGCCGGGCGAGCGTGTAAGCCATGCCGCCTTCGCAAGGCACGACGACTGACAGGATCCCGGTAGGCGAAAGGAGACGCCGGATCTCGTCCAGTGCGGCTGGGAGGTTGCACAGGTGCTCGAGCACGTGCACAATCACCACCCGGTCGAAATAGCCGTCTGTGAACGGCCTCCGTTCTTCGATGCTGCCGAGGACTGCATGAACCATCGGGAAGCGGCTCTTGAGGACGTCCAGAACGTTTTCGCGCATCTCGAGCGCATGGTAGTCCTGATGGCTGAGATCCTCGTAGCCGATATGCGCTCCGAGGCCGGCGCCTACTTCGAGCGTGCGAATAGGTCCTGCTGCTTGCGTCGACTTCCGGGCCGCCCACGTCCAAACCGGGTACCCGTGATTGAATCGCTCGATCGCGCTGTACCTGCGCGGGAGCACCTCCAGCCACTGTTTCACAAAATCATTACGGATTGACTCTTGTTCTGGAGTGAGGGGCGAAAACCGCTTCGGCCACTTTTGAGACTGAGACATCTCAGGATGTGCTATTGACGCGAGGCTTCATAGTAATCTCGCCATGCGGATCCAGAATTCGGACATAAGTATATGCTCAGGGTACACAAACCTGAAGAGTCGTCATTCGAATGGCCACCACTCAACGGACTAGATCCGGTTTGGACTGGCCACGGCTTTCTGGTGGGCGGGCAGGCGCAAGCGATCCTCGACTACGAAGCCGGCGACTCCGGCTGGAGTGAGGAGCTGACGCTTTTCCACGAAGATGCTGCGGGTGAAGGAACACATCCGATTGACGTCGCCTCTCGCCGCCGCGCGCGACGAGCCCTGAAGCGACTGGTGCGAAATCCGTCGAAGGACACCGTCGTGCTGGAGGTCGGCTGCTCGAGCGGATTCCTGCTACAGGAACTCATCGAAGACTGGCCGCAGAGCCTCGTCATCGGAGCAGACTACATCAGAGGTCCTCTGTGTCGCCTTGCGGAGAGGTTGCCTGCGCTCCCGCTGATGAGGTTCGATCTCGTCAAATGTCCCCTGCCGTCTGCCAGCGTTGACGCTGTCGTGCTGCTGAACGTGCTCGAACACATCGAAGATGATCGGGCGGCGCTCCAGCAAGTGACTCGGATCCTGAAACCTGGCGGGTTAGCCGTTGTCGAGGTGCCGTCAGGACCTCATTTATACGACGTGTACGACAAGTATTTGCACCACTTCCGCCGGTATACGCTGAGAGATGCGAGCACAAAGGTCGAGCAGGCCGGCTTGCGGCTGATCCATCGATCACACCTCGGGTTTTTTGTGTATCCGGCATTTGCGTTGATCAAGCGCAGGAATCGACGATTCTTGAATGCCTCGGAAGAAGTTCAGCGCTCCGTCGTGGAGCGTAACATCAGTCGAACCAAGAACAGCCCTGTGCTCGGCTGGCTCTCGTCCTTCGAAGAGAGGCTGGGCAAACGCGTCAGCTATCCATTCGGGATTCGGTGCGTTCTGGTCGCATCGAAGCCACTCGCCCGAACGTCGAATTCTTGACTTAGCGTAGTCCCCGGTCGGTATACTGTGGCGGCCTTTGATGTTGAGCAGTCCGTCATGAAGCTTGTCAGCCTTATCATTCCCGCGTTCAACGAGGCCGCGCGCATCCGCGCGACCGCCCAGGAGGCGCTTGCCTACTTCGACCGCAAGGGAATCGCGTGCGAGATGATCGTGTCGGCTGACGGCACCGACGGCACTCGCGACGCGGCCCTCACGCTGGCGGCGCAACGCTCCAACATCAAAGTGATCGGGCAGCCCGAGCGACGCGGCAAAGGCCGCGGCATTCGCGACGGCGTCGGTATTGCCACAGGCGATGTGATTGGCTTTGTGGACGCCGACAACAAGACGCCGATTTCGGATTTCGACAAGGTCGAACCCCTCTTGACCGATGGAAGCGACGTCGTGATCGGCTCGCGCGGCTTGCGTAATTCGCGCATTGAGCGCGCGCAGCCCTTGTATCGGCGGTTGGGCTCTCGCGGGTTCGGCCTGTTCATGCACGCCTGCGTCGGTCTCGACAACATCGTCGATACACAGTGCGGCTTCAAATTCTTTCGCGGTGAAGTGGCGCGCGAGCTGTTTCGACTGCAGCAGATCGACGGCTACATGTTCGACGTCGAGATCCTTTATCTGGCGACGCAACTTGGGTATCGTATCGCCGAAGTGCCCGTGCGCTGGCGCGACGATGGCGACAGCCGGCTCCAGTTGGTGGCGGGTAATATTCGCAATGTCCAGGACGTCATCTCGATTCGATGGCGCCATCGCTCGATCGCAGCGACCGCTCCTGCCGAAGCTGAAGAACAGAGCAGCCCTTCCTGAACCTCTTCTGCTAAAGTGCCCGAGTGAACGCCGTTTTTGTAACGGGGGCCGCCGGTTTCATTGGCAGCAATCTGGTCGATCGACTGCTGGATTTGGATCTCGACGTTGTCGGGTTCGACAACCTGTCGACGGGCCTGACCGAGTTCCTCGTTCCGGCTCGCAACCACCCGCGATTCCGTTTCATTGAAGGAGACACGCTCGACAGCGACGTGCTGACGCGTGCGATGACGGGTTGCGACTTCGTGTTCCACCTGGCGGCCAACGCCGACGTTCGATTCGGCACCAACCATCAGCGCAAAGACCTTGAACAAAACACCATCGCCACGTTCAATGTCCTGGAAGCAATGCGGGCGAATAGCGTGCGGCGTATCGCCTTTTCGTCGACGGGATCGATCTATGGAGAGCCCGAGGTGTTCCCTACGCCCGAGACCGCCCCATTCCCCATCCAGACTTCCCTCTATGGTGCGAGCAAGCTCGCCGGCGAGGGATTGCTGAGCGCGTACGCGTTCGGGTTCGACTTCCAGGCGTACATTTTCCGGTTCGTCTCCATTCTCGGCGAACGATACACGCACGGCCACGTGTTCGACTTCTTCAAGAAGCTCAGGGCCGACCCGAGCCGTATCGAAGTTCTGGGGAACGGACGCCAGCGCAAGAGCTACCTGTACGTTCAGGACTGCGTCGATGCGATGCTGACCGTGATCGACAAAGCACACGAACCGGTCAACATCTTCAACCTCGGCACCGATGAGTACGTGGTCGTAGACGACTCGCTCGGTTACATTTGCGAGGCGCTTGGCGTTAAGCCGGAACGGCACTACGCGGGCGGCGAGCGGGGCTGGATTGGCGACAGCCCGTTCATTTTGCTCGACACCAGTAAAGTAAGGTCCCTCGGCTGGGCGCCGAAGCTGACGATCAAGGAAGGCCTGATGAAGACGCTCGCGTATCTCCAGGCGAATCCGTGGCTGCTGGACCGTCGCGAATGAGCCAGCAAATCTCAGCGTCTCCTTCGGTTGCCGTTGCCGGACTCTGGCATCTCGGCACGGTGACCGCCGCGTGTCTGGCCTCGCGCGGAATCTCGACACTCGGGTACGATCCCGACCCCGAAGTGGTCGCCGGCCTCGCCACGGGGCGTCCGCCGCTCTTCGAGCCTGGCCTCGAGGATCTCGTCCGTGACGGCCTGACGAACGGTACGTTGCGCTTCTCCAACGACCGCGCCGCGCTGGCCGAGGCCGAGGTCGTCTGGGTGGCGTGGGATACACCGGTGGACGAGGAGGACCGCGCCGACGTCGAGTTCGTGATTGCACAAGTGACCGCGCTCTTCCCACACCTGAAAGATGACGTGCTCGTGCTGGTGTCTTCGCAGTTGCCGGTCGGTTCCGTGAGACGGCTCGAGCAGGCCTATGCGACGTCGATGCCGTCGGGACATGCGTCGTTCGCCTGCAGTCCGGAAAACCTCAGGCTGGGCAAAGCCATCGAGGCGTTCACGAAACCGGATCGCGTGGTCCTGGGCGTGCGTTCCGAGCAAGATGCCGAACGCGTCCGTACGCTGCTGGCGCCTTTTTCGCCGACGATGGAGGTGGTGCGAGTCGAATCCGCCGAGATGACCAAGCACGCACTGAATGCGTTTCTGGCGACTTCGGTGGCGTTCATCAATGAGATTGCGCGGCTTGGCGAAGTCGTCGGCGCAGATGCGCGCGAGCTGGAGCGCGCGCTCAAGAGCGACGTGCGAATCGGCCCCCGCGCCTACGTGCGACCAGGCGGCGCGTACGCCGGCGGAACGCTCGCACGCGATGTGAGCTACCTGATTGAGCAGGGCGAGGCACGAGGCCATCGGATGCCGTTGTTTCAGGGCGTCCGAGACAGCAACGATCTTCACCAAGGGTGGGCCTACGACGCCCTCGTCCGATGCCTAGGGCAACTCAGCGGCCACACGATCGCTGTGCTGGGACTAACCTACAAACCCGGCACGGACACGTTGCGGCGATCGCCGGCCGTGGACCTGTGCCTGCGACTCGTGAGCACAGGTGCGCGTGTCATCGCATACGATCCCGCGGTGAAGACATTGCCACGCGAGCTGGAGCCCTCGATCGATCTCGCGAGCACGGCGCACGACGCGTTGCGCGGAGCCTCTGCGGCTGTGATTGCCACCGAATGGCCCGAGTTCCGGTCGCTCACGTCTGATGCATTCATGGGCGGCCGGCAGCAGGCGATCGTCGTCGATCCCGGCGGCTTTCTCGCGAGCACGCTGCAGAGTGATCCTCGTATCCGCTATACGGTGGTGGGAACACCAAACTGACACCTCACGGCGTCTGAGCGATCCGTGCCGGCGGTACAATACGCGTGCGTTCAGCGCGATGCGAATCGGATTCGACGGTAGAAGCCTGACATCGCCGGCAGGCGGCGTGCGGCGGTACGCGGGTGAGCTCCTCAACGGGCTCGTCCGGAACAATCCGAATGACACGATCGTCGTCTTTGGGGCTTCAGCCGACGCCACCCGGGGGCATGGCGTGCAGAGCCGCTCTGTCGGGCGGATTTTTCCGACAAATTTTGGCTGGTCGCTGGTCGATCTTCCACGTGCCATCCGCAACGAAGCATTGGACGTCTTTCACGCTCCTGCCTACACCGCCCCCCTGCACGGCGCTCATCCGCTGGTGCTGACAATCCACGACGTCAGCTACGAGCGGCGTCCCGAGTGGTACCCGCATCGAAGGGACCCGATCAGGCGCTGGTTCTACAGACGCTGCGCGCGGACAGCCGACGTGATCATCACCGACTCGGACTTCTCGCGACGGGAGATCGCTGCCGCATACGGCCTCGATCCGAGTCACATCAGAGTTGTGCCACTCGGTGTCGGCGGTCCGTTTCTCTCCTCAACGTTGCCTCGGCGGCAGGCAGATGTGAAGCAACCGTACGTTCTGCACGTGGGCGATCTCCACGTCAGACGCAATCTGCGAACCCTCGTACGGGCGTTGGCTCGACTGCCCTCTGTTTCTTCGGAGATGACGCCACCACTCCTGATTCTCGCCGGCACCGACCGCGGCGAGCGCGCGAACATCGAGAGCGAGGCTCGACGAGCTGACATTCAGATTCGGTTTCTCGGACCCGTCGACGATGACGCGCTCGTCGCCCTCTACGCAGGTGCGGCGGCGTTCGTGTATCCATCCCGTTACGAGGGCTTCGGCTTGCCGCTGTTGGAGGCCATGGCCTGCGGTGCGCCGGTCGTCGGCGCACGTGCCGGCGCTATTCCTGAAGTGGTCGGCGACGCAGGCATTCTTGTAGACCCCGACGACGAGATGGAGATGGCCGCATCGATCGGCCGGCTGATGAACGACGCCGAACTGGCGGATCGGCTCCGCAGCGCCGGCCGGAAACGGGCGATGGATTACACGTGGGAACGCACGGCTCGGCAGACGACTGAGGCATATCAGGAAGCGATCGACCGGGTCTCGAAAGCCGGCTGGCGCGCCAATCGATGAGCTCGAGCACCGACAGCATTGACGTCTCGGTCATCGTGCTGAACTACAACGGACAGCGTTGGCTGGAGGGGTGCCTCACCGCAGTCTCCGAACAATGGGACGGTCGGCAGGAGCTCATTCTCGTCGACAACGCTTCAACCGACGAGTCCGTAGCGCTCGTGCGCAGGCAGTTCCCCGCTGTCCGATTGCTCGTGCTCGACAGGAACTGCGGTTTTGCCAGGGGCAACAACATGGGCGCCGGCATTGCGCGCGGACGCTATCTCGCATTTCTGAACAACGACACGATTCCTCAGCCCGGATGGTTGAGCGCCTTGAGGGCGCCCTTCGATCGAGATCGCGCGACCGCTGTCACGACATCGCGTCTCGTGTATCTCCACGATCCGTCGGTGATCGACAGCGCCGGTGATGGTTACCTTCGCGCGGGGGGCGCCTTCAAGCACCTGCACGGGGCGTCATCCGCCGTGGGCGGCCGGTCGGGTGAGGTATTCGGCGCCTGCGGAGCGGCCTGCATGTTCAGGAGAGATGTCTTCATGGACCTTGGCGGGTTCGATGAGGACTTCTTCATGGTTTACGAAGACGTCGACATCTCGTATCGCGCCAGGCTTCGTGGATACCGATGCATGTACGTCGCAGACGCGGTCGTGCACCATGCCGGAAGCGGCACGTTACGCCGCAACAGCGTGGCGTCAGTCTATTACGGGCAGCGCAACCTCGAGTGGACTTACTTGAAAAACACGCCCTGGCTGCTGCTGATTCGATCCTTTCCGAGTCATGTGTTGTACGACGGCGCCGCCCTGGTTGCGTACGGCGCACAGGGCTTGCTCGGACCTTATCTGAAAAGCAAATGGGCTGCGCTGAAGGGCGTTCCTGCCATCCTCCGAAAGCGGTCGGCGGTCCAGAGCGGCCGGCTGGCTTCGACGCGCGATCTCTGGCAGGCGATGGACGGAGACTGGATTCGCAGGAAGCGGCTGGAAAAACGCTTCGATTTCAGACGATGACGACCCAAGCCTTAGCGATCGTTTGGCGAATTACGGCCGTCTGGTAAGAAGACTCTTGTCTTGGCGACGTAGTCTGTTGAAGCCTGACCCAGATCCTCGTCCGTCACGGCACTCGGATCGGCATCACGCAGTGCAGATAGCCGGAGAAACTCTGCCTTGTTCTTCGACAGGGTTTGCAGATCGCAACCACCGGCTATCGCGTCGCGTCCCGCAACTGGTGGCGCCGACATTACAGGTGTCTGATTGCCACCCAGGAGGGCCATAACGATGACCGGCGGGAGCACGTTGAGACGCAGTTGTTTTGACATGCGATTATGGCCGCTTGAGGACCGGAACGTCGCCCGCCAGACCCCAGATGTAATAGACGAATCCGGTAAAGTTCGTGCTCGATTGCAGGATGTACCAGACGCCGTTCGACGGCCGATAGACCACTATGTCGGCCTTGCCGTCGCCGTCAAAGTCGCCCGGCGCCGGGATGTCACCGTTCTGGCCCCAGATCTTGAAGAAGAACCCCGTGTAGTTCGTGTTCGACTGCAGGATGTACCACGCCCCGTTCGACGGCCGATAGACCACCACATCGGCTTTGCCATCGCCATCGAAGTCGCCCTGCACCGGGATGTCGGTCGGCTGGCCCCAGATGTAGTAGACGAACCCGGTGTAGTTCGTGCTCGATTGCAGGATGTACCACGCGCCGTTCGATGGCCGATAAACCACGACGTCGGTTTTCTCGTCGCCATCGAAGTCGCCCGGCACTGGAATGTCGTCTCCCAGGCCCCAGATGTAGTAGACGAACCCCGTGTAGTTCGTGCTCGATTGCAGGATGTACCACGCGCCGTTCGACGGCCGGTACACCGTGATATCCGTCTTCCCGTCGCCATCGTAGTCCCCCGGCACCGGAACGTCGCCGGCCTGGCCCCAGATCCTGAAGAAGGACGCGGTGAAGTTCGTGCTCGACTGCAGGATGTACCACGCGCCGTTCGATGGGCGGTACACCGCCATGTCTTTCTGGCCATCGCCATCGTAATCCCCCGGCACCGGAACGTCGCCGGGCTGGCCAAAGATCCTGAAGAAGCTTCCCGTGTAGTTCGTGCTCGATTGGAGGACGTACCAAGCGCCATTCGACGGCCGGAACACCGTAACGTCCGATTTCCCGTCACCATCGAAGTCGCCGCTGCTCGTTGAGGTCGTCAACGAACACGTATAAACTCGGACATCGTCGATCAGCCAGCCCAGGTCGGAGAGAGTGGCATCGAGGCCCATCCTCCACCGGAAGCGGACGTTCTGTCCCGCGAGCGACGATAAGTTCAGTCTGCTCGAAATGTATCCATGGCTGTCATCGAGGAATGCCTGCCGACCCACCAGAGGGTTCGAACCCGACGCGATCGCGCCATCGTATCCGTTCACCTCGAAGAGAGGCCCTGCATCATTCCAGGATGCACCCCCATTTATGGTGTATTCGAGGACCCCGCCGTCGTTGAATCCACCCGAAGCGTCGAAGAAGTACGCGTGAGCGAAGTGAAGAAAAGCATTCGCCGGAAGCGACACGCCGTTGACCATGAAGACGTTTGAATCCGACACTGCAGGCGGGGAATCATCTCCAAGAAGTGCATAGTCTCCTGAATGCGCATAAAAGTCGAACGTCACCCACCGATTGGAATCGTTCGTCGACCAATTGGCCGAGCCGCTTTCGAGATTGTCGCGGAACAGGGTACTGGTCACAACTCCCGTGGGGCAGAGAGGCGCGTCGGTATTGAAGTTCGGGACCGGCTGAAGATTCATCTCCACCGCATTTGTCGCATCACGCACCTCCTGACAGTCGACGGCAGTGATCCCCGACGTTCCGATGAGGTTTATGCACGCCTGAAACAAGGCATTGTAGAGATCAGCGTAGTCTGACCCTGAGGTCAGCAGGTTCGTTTGGACCTCGTAATAGATCTTGGCGACTTTCGTAAGGCCCAGAGCCGTGACCGTCTGTCCGTTGAATGTTCCTCCATCGACCATCAGGACCGTGGCTTTGTTATTGACGCCGCTATTTCGGTGGATCCCCCCGGTGTCCTCCGCGCCCGTATAATAGAACGGGCTGGTGATCCGATCGGGATCGCCAAACGCCGTCGGATCGCTCATGTTGCGCATCGCGCCTGCGCCGGCGATGTCTTCACCGACGAGCCATTTCACGCCGGGTGTATCAGTGCCCCGGCCGTTGGTCTGATCGACGAACTCGCCCCACATATCGGAGAACGATTCACTGATCGCACCGGATTGGTAGTAAAAGAAGAGGGCCGACGTGAATTCCGTGACGCCATGCGTGACTTCGTGGCCGACGACGTCATCAGCTAATGGATATCCGGCTCCGTCGCCGTAGGCCACCTGATTGCCGTCCCAGAATGCGTTGAGGTAATTGACCCCGTAATGCACAGTCGAGACGATCGGCATGCCTTCGTTGTCGAGGCTGTCGCGTCCGTGCATGGTGGCAAAGAAAATGTACGTCTCGCCCGCACCGAGATGGGCCCCGACCGCGTGGCTGTCGCCACCCGTGCACGCGGGATTTGACTCGTTGCATACGAGGACGCCGGGCAACGTCGTCGAGTTGCCAGCCGTGTGGGTCTCCCGATTCAGTGCCGTGTGAACCCGGTTGAAATGCAGCCGGACTGATCCGCGCTGCGCATCGATCAGAACCAACTCTCGAATCGGAGCGAGAACCTGCGGCGTCACATCCATCCGCCAGACGAGCGATGCGGGTCCCGTTCCCGGACCGAGCAGCGTCGGGCTGTAAATTGAGAGCTCGGGTGTCGACGTTCTCAAGGTGGCTGGATCGATGTTGTAGGTCTTCGTCACAACTTCAATGGCGACTGACGCGGCCTGGTCAGCGGTAATGGCTGGCGTTGTCGCAACCCCGGGCTGCGGAAGTGTCTCTCCGGCAACGGCGAGAATATTGCGTTGTCCGTCGACATGCACGAGCAGTTCGCCGGCAATCACAGGGACGCCCTGATGTGTCTGCCGAAAACGGGCAATCGAACGCCCGGCATCGACCGTTCTGACGTCGACGGCCTGCAGGTCCCGGTCGGGTTGATCGAAGCCAAAGAGCGAGCCACAGGCTGAGAGGTACGAACGCGCTGCTGCCAGCGGGGAGAGCGCCGCACCGCCCGGATTCGGAATCGGGCGACCTGCCTCGGTGCCGATGAACCGAACCGTACCCGTGGCGGCCTGACGCTCGGCACGCGCTGCGCCGAATCCCAGACAACTCGCCTGGACGAACGGTGAGGCCTGAGGATTTTGCGCCCGGAGAACGGCGGTCGGCGATTGTGCGGCAAGAGCGAGCAGGAGGCCGAGACTCACCAGCCCGGTCGCCGAATTGATGATGGAGTGGATCACCGATTGCCTCGTGCGCATGTTGGCTCACTTTGTTGAAAGGGCTCGGTTCAGGAGGGTCGAAAGAAGTGTCGTCAAATCACCGAGGCCGGACGCTGGCAGTGTGGTGTCGTCGACGTTTGCGAGAACTCGTGTGCCATCATCTTCCAGAACGAATTCGTACATGAGACAGTCGCGACACTTGCTGTTGCGCCGGTCGCTCAAGGGGGCTTTGATGGCGGCGAGCGATGAATTGACGAGAGCAAGATCGTTGGGCGTCGCCTTTCCCGCTACTTTGACGCCACGTTTGTGATCTTCCGCGACGAGCTCGCCCGAACTCGAGACGGTGAGCGATCGATCAAACCCGGCGAGTCCTCCACCGAGATGAAATGTGAGTTGCCACTTGGTCGATTGACGTATTGAATGGGCGATCGTGATGGGCGGTACAAAATAAATACTGATGAGACATGCCAACGCTAACGCACGAAGGATCACAAACACCGTTTTTCCACTCTAGTTGTACGTTTGCCACGAATCAAGAGGCCCGAAGGCTGATTCTCAAAAAAACATTGTCGATGTGTCTTGTGGGATGCAACTGACGTCGACGAAGATACGTTGTTTCTTACCGAGTGATTTGAAAACCGACACTCGACGTTAACTGCTGAATGGTGATCCAAAAAAACGGTGGCGCGAAGTCGGACAAAACGGAGGGCCTGTCAGCGAACGACTGACGTCGTCCGCGACTCAGACGCGACGCGCTCAAGATCAGCATCCACCATCATCTCGACCAACTGCGTGAAATTGATCTTTTGCTGCCAGCCCAGAACTCGCCGGGCTTTTTCGGGATTGCCAATAAGATGGTCGACTTCAGCCGGACGGAGGAAGCGCGGATCGATTTTCACGAACTTCTGCCAGTCGAGTCCGACGTGCGAAAAGGCGATCTGCACCAGTTCACGCACGGAATGACTGACACCCGTTGCGATCACGTAGTCGTCGGCGGTCGGCTGCTGAAGCATCAGCCACATGGCCTGCACATAATCGCCAGCGAAGCCCCAGTCGCGGTGTGCGTCGAGATTGCCGAGGGCGAGCGAATCGGCAAGGCCGACCTTGATGCGCGCCACGCCATCGCTGACCTTGCGCGTGACGAATTCCAGCCCGCGCCGAGGCGATTCGTGGTTGAACAGAATGCCCGACACGGCGAACAAATCGTAGCTTTCCCGGTAGTTCACTGTGATGTAGTGGCCAAACACCTTCGAGACGCCGTAGGGACTCCTCGGATAGAACGGCGTGTTCTCGGTCTGCGGAATCTCGCGCACTTTGCCGAACATCTCGCTGGACGACGCCTGATAGAACTTGATGCGGGGATTGACGGTTCGGATGGCGTCGAGCACCCGCGTGACGCCCTGGGCGTTGAATTCACCCGTTAACAGCGGCGTGTCCCATGATGCCGGCACGAACGACATTGCCGCCAGGTTGTAAAACTCGTCCGGCTTGTGTTGATCGAGCAGCCTGATGATCGACAGCTGATCGAGCAGATCGCCCGCACAAAGCGTCACACGATCGCGCAGATGATCGATGCGCCAGCTGTTGGGCGCGCTTAGGCGCCTGACGACTCCGAAAACCTCATAGCCTTTTTCGAGGAGCAGTTCAGCGAGATACGAGCCGTCCTGCCCGGTGATGCCCGTGATGAGTGCGCGCTTGGCCATTCGGAGAGGATTGTACGTCAGCGCGGCTGCGGTTTGCCACACACCCCTTCGATCGGGATATCGGGAACGGAGTACACCTCGTAGTCCATGCCCAGATTTCCGCCGAATGAATAGCGCGCCTGAAACCGTTCGGCCAGCATCAGGTGCCGCAATGTGGAGTGGCCGAACACCGGTTCAGGCACAATCACAAAGTCGCATCCGGCCACCTGCTCGATTCCAGCATCGAGCGTGGCGCGTAAATTCGCGACACGCTGGGCGGTGAACCTCGCGCCACGCACATCGAGCCACCCTCGGCCGAGCAACACCGCGCTGCCGGCTGCCGCGTTCTGTCGAATCCATGCCTCTACCAATGCGTGCGTGGGAGTTGTGACACGGCGACTGAACGACACCGCTGCGGCCCAAGCGGGCTGCGCCAGCACCGCCAGGATCGTCGCAGCGACCACCGCCTCGGCTAGACGCCGACGCGGGTGCAGTCGCGATGCCAGCGCAGCGTGCAGCACCCGCGTCAACGTTGCGAGCGCCGCGGCGCCGGCGACCGCCACATACGGCAGCATCGGGTACACCCAGCGCGCGAATTGAGAGGGGCGCTGGGTCATGAACCAGATGTACAACAACGGAAAGCTGACGACGATCCACAGCCGTGGGTCGCGCGTCGCGAGCGCATATGCGATAAAGCCGCCAGCCAGCAACACGATGGGCCACCCTGGCCCAAGCCCCGCGAGCGTCCCGAGGTAGAACCTCGCCGGATTCGCGGTCGCGTTCCAGTGCCCGCTCCCCGTGATGGCGACCTGATCGGACAGCTGACGGAGAAAATTCGGGAAATCAGCCCACATGAAGTGGTTCGTCACGGCAACGGCCACGATGAATGCGGCGATCGTCGAAAGAAAGAGCCGCACGCGCTGCTGGCGCGGCGTGCCGGCAAGTACCGCGATCGCGACGGGAACAAACGCGAAGACGGCCGAGTACTTGATCGCGCCCGCAACGCCGGCAAGCGCGCCCGCTGCGATAATCCACGGCCGCGTTCCAGTGTCGTAATACACGAGTGAGGTCAGTGTCGCCGCACAGACAGCGAGGGTCATGCCCGGGTCGTTGCGCGCGAGCACCGTCACGTCTACTGACAGTGGCGCCACCGCCACAAGCGCGGCGCTCAACAATCCAGCAACCGATCCCGAGAGCCGGCGGCCAATCAACCCGGTGATCGCGACGGTCGCCACAGCCACGCAGATGTTGGTGAAACGCGCCGCCTCGACGAACCTGTCGACTGGCAACGCGCTGATCGGTGTTGTGACACCGCTTGTGAGCCCTCGAAGAAAGCTGAGGAACGATGCGGCCGAGAACAGCCAGAACACCGCCCCGGGATAGTGCTCGACGGTGCTGTGCAACAGCTCACCCGTCACGAAGTAGTGCTTCACCGACGCCGCGAAACGATGCTCGTCGATGTCGAGCGGCGTGTGGCCGAGATCGCTCGCAAACCCCGGCAGTCTCATGAGAGCGGCGAGCGCACACACCGCGACCAGGCCGAGAGCAAACGCATTCGCCGAGGCGAGTTCGCGCCAGCTGCGCGATCGTGGCCATCTGGCGAGAATGCCGGCCACGTGCAGGGCCACCAGCAGGAAGACCAGAAATGCGGTACTTGGAAGATGCTCGCGCGCGACGCCAGCGAGCCGAAGCAGCAACGCGGCCGCAGCCAGGGCTCTCAAAGGGACGAGCATCGCGCCGATGGTACCACGCCATCGTCGATCGTCCATCGTCGATCGGCCATCGTCTGGACGATGGACGATGGACGATGGACGATCGCTACGTCAAATATCTTTGCAGCGCATCCTGCCAGGAGGGCATCGTCGCGATCCGAGTCAGCTTCTCGTTGGCGAGCGCGGCAAATTTCGGCCGCGGCGCGCGCAGGGCTACGTCTGCCACCGACATCGGCGTCAGCCGCGCCTCGGGCGCCTTCCCCATGATGCGGGCAATTTCACGCCCCACATCCAGCCACGTCCCATAACCGGTGCCCACGCAGTGGTACAGACCCGGAGCCCCGCGCTCGACGAGCACTTCGGTTGCCATCGCCACATCGGCGACATAGCTGGGCGAGACGGTTCGATCCGAGAACACCTTCGCTTCTTCACCGTTTGCGATGGCGTGCACGATGCGATCGACCGAGCTCCTCGGGTTGTCGCCGCCGAAGAGGCTCTCGACCCGCAGGACGAACGCGCGCGGCGCTTCGAGCGCAAACCATTCACCGAGCAGCTTTGATTGCGCATAGACACTTTGAGGATTGGGAGGATCGTCTTCAGTGTAGGGTCGCGAAGCGCAGCCGTCGAACACGAAGTCGCTGCTGTAGTGCACCAGCGTCGCACCTACCTCGGCTGCCGCTCGCGCCAGCACCCGGACGCCGAATGCGTTGACGGTGAGTGCGCGCTCGGGCTCGTCTTCCGCCTGGTCGACGTGGTTGTAGGCGGCGCAATTGATGATGACATCCGGCCTGTCGGCACACACGCGCGCCATGACTGCGTCGCCGTCGGCGATGTCGAGCTCGCCGCGCGAGTACGCGAACACACGCGCGGTGTCTTTGTAGGCGTCGATAATCGCGCCAGCGAGTTGCCCGCGCGCGCCAGTCACGAGTACGTTCACCGCCGGCGCTCCTTTTTCAATAGCGCGGGGCCCCACCCCCGCGGCGCGCTGCGCGCGCGGAGCGCCGGCCGGCCTATTCACCGCCGGCGCTCCTTTCTCAATAGCGCGGGGCCCCACCCCCGCGGCGCGCTGCGCGCGCGGAGCGCCGGCCGGCCTATTCACCGCCGGCGCTCCTTCACTGCCGCCCGTGTCTCGCGGTCTACCTCGCGCTTCTTGATCGCGTCGCGCTTGTCGTGGGCCTGTTTGCCTTTGGCCAGCGCCAACGCCACCTTCACGCGTCCGTTCTTGAAATACAGGCGCAAGGGCACGAGCGTCATACCGCGCTCGACCGTCCTGCCGATCAGCTTTCGGATCTCGTGAGCGTGCAGAAGCAGTTTCCTTGCGCGCAGCGGTTCGTGGTCGGCGTACCCGCGGTGGCTGTATGGCTGGATGTGCACGTTGTGCACGAACACCTCGCCGTCCTTCACCTGCGCGTAGCTGTCGCGCAGATTCACGCGTCCTTCGCGGATCGACTTCACTTCGGTGCCCAGCAGCGCGAGGCCAGCTTCGAACGTTTCGAGCACGTGGTAGTCGTGAAACGCCTTCCGATTCTCGGCGATGTTCTTCTGCGCGGCTTCGCGCGCGGTTTTTTCAGCCATTGGCGATGGCTCGCCTAAAGTCGAGCCCTACCGTTAAAATGGAGCCTACCGTTTGCAAATATTGCGTCAGTCGCAGGTCTGATGGTTCTCAGGAACTGCGCACCAAGGTCGCCAACCGCTCCCGGATCATACTGGATATGAGTGGCGCGAGATTTGCCCATCATCGCCAATGTGGATGACCGCAAGACCATTGGAGAGATGTTCGGAGAATTCCTTCGTGAAGCGGCCGTGCTCGCCGCCGTGTTCATCCCTCTCGACCGAGTGATGATTGGTGACACGTTGACAGTCGGCTGGTATGTCGCGATACTCGGGATATCTGGCAGTTTGCTCGTTGGCGGCATGGTGCTGGAGAGAAAGAGAAGAAAATGATCGATGAATTGAATCGGTTGATTGCCGACCAGACTGTCCTGGCAATACTGCCCATCGTAACTTTAGGCGCAATAGTCTTCGTCGTCGGTCTCTACTTCGCACGAAAGGAGCGGCTCGCGAGTGAGAAGCCGCGCGTGGAGAAAGGCTAGCCACTCGCCAGCTTCGCCGCCAGAAGCACTGCCTGCACCATGCTTTCCGGATCCGCCACGTCCTTGCCAGCAATATCGAACGCCGTCCCGTGATCGACTGAGGTGCGAATAATCGGCAGCCCCAGCGTGACGTTGACCGCCTGTCCGAACGCCACCATCTTGATCGGGATCAAGCCTTGGTCGTGATAGCAGGCAATCACGACATCGAATTCGCCGTGCACCGCGCGTAGAAAAATCGTGTCGCCGGGATAGGGTCCCGAGATATCGATGCCCGCCGCGACGCTTCGTGCCACCGCCGGCTCGAGCACGTCCGTTTCTTCCATCCCCAGCACGCCATGCTCGCCGGCATGCGGGTTAAGACCCGCCATGGCGATCCGCGGACGCGCGATGCCAAACCGCGGCAACTCGCGGTGCGTGAGGTCAATGATGGCGATCACCGACCCGATCGTCAGCGCCGACGGGACTCGCGCGAGCGGAATGTGAATGGTCGCAAGCACGACGCGCAGCTTTTCCGACCAGAACATCATCGCGACGCGCTGCGAGTGGGTGAGCTCCGCGAGCATCTCGGTGTGCCCACGCCATGGGAGACCGGCCAGAGCCAGCGCCTCCTTGTTAAGGGGCGCGGTGGCAATTCCCTGAATCCCGCCTGCCTCCGCGTCACGCACCGCACGGACGATGGTCTCGTATGCCGCGTGGCCAGCGTCAGCCGAGAGCACGCCAGGTTCAAACTGATGCCGCGGCCCATAGAAGAGCGGTTCGCAGATGGCGCGCACACGCTCGTCCTTCATCGCCTTGCGCGCGATCTCAGGCCCGATGCCAGCCGGATCGCCGGCGGTAATTCCAATGCGTGGCATCGACATGTTTTGGAGTGGAATCTAAAAACTAAAATCTGAAAACTAGAATCTTGAATCTCCAGGCCAAATCCCCAGATCTTAGTTTTCAGATTCTAGATTTCAGATTCCAGATTTAGATTCTGGCTCAGGTCGAGTGGCACGATCCGCAACCACCATCGCCGCAGGACCCACATCCTCCGCCTGTGCCGCACCCGGTGGGGTTGTTGCAGCCGCCCTCATCGCCGCAACCGCCACCCTTTACGCCCTTCGCGTTGGGCAGCTCGTAACGAAGGCAGCACTTCAAGCGGCCGCAGAGGCCGGAGAGCCGTGAGGGATTCAGGCTGAGATCCTGCTGCTTCGCCATCTTGATCGAGACGGGCTCGAAGCTGTTCAGCCAGGTCGTGCAGCACAGCGGCCGCCCGCAGGATCCATATCCGCCGAGCATCTTCGCCTCGTCGCGGGCGCCGATCTGACGCATCTCGATGCGCGTGTGAAACTCGGACGCCAGCTCACGGACCAGTTCGCGGAAATCGACGCGCCCCTCCGAAGTGAAATAAAAGATAAGCCGCGATCCGTCGAACAGCTGCTCCACGCGCGTCAGCTTCATCTCGAGACCGCGCTCGCGAATCTTCAGCAACGCAACGCGATGCGCCTCCTGCTCGCGCTGCTGCCGCTTGAGGCGCACCATCACATCTTCGGCCGTGGCTTTTCGTACGACCCGATTCGGCGAATGCTCTGGCAGCTGGCGACGCTCCATGAGCGTCGAGGGCGTCGGAACGACGGCGCCGATTGCGCTGCCGGCTTCCGATTGCACGACCACCTTGTCGCCTGCCACGGGCGGCGCGTCCGCAAACAACAGATCGTTCAACAGAAACGTCTGAGGCCGCCCGATGGGCGAGAACTTGACCGAGACGAAGCGAATTGGTGTGTCGCTAGTACTGGACATTTATCGCCAGCCAATCTGCAATGACCTTCGGGCTCACGTTGCTGTCCAGCGCCTCGTGCGCGAGGGTCAGCGCCGTAAAGGCCCGCTCGACGCGATCGCCTCCGAGCGACCGCGACAATACGTCCAGCGAAGGACGACGATCGAGATTCGCCAAGAGACGTCCATCGGCGCCGCTGGCGAGCAATCCCACATCGCGCACCAACGACGTCAGCGCGTGCAACCGCGCGCTCAGATGCTCGCGCTCCGCAGCTGGCGTCCCGCCGCCTTTCAAAAGATCCTTGGCACGCTCCAAACGGGTCCGCGCATCCCGGCCGGCTACTTCAAGGAGACGTTCGGCGTCGGCACGCGCGTCCGCAACCGAACCGGCCTCGAGATCGAGCGCACGGCGCACGCTGCCGTCAGACGCCACGGCAGCCATCAGCGCATCCTCGTGCGAATAATCGTGATCGCGCTCGAGCACCTCAGCCACCTCGACCACCTGCAGGCGGCCGAACCGCAAGTGTGCGCAGCGCGAGCGCACGGTCGGCAGCAGCGTGTCGGGGCGTGAGGTGACCAGGATGAAAACCGACGCGGGCAGGGGCTCCTCGAGCGTTTTCAGAAGCGCGTTTTGCGCCGCGTCAACCATCGCATCGGCCTCGTCGATGATGGTCACGCGCCTGCGGCCTTCGAACGGACGAAACACAGCGCGATCGATCGCCTCCCTCACCTGCTCAATCTTGATCGAGCCGCTCTCCCCGGGCTCGATGATCTGCACATCGGGATGGGCACCGCGCGCAATGCGGCTGCAGACGGCAGCCACATGCGTCGATCGCACCGTCCTCGCAGGGCCGTCACGTGCGATGCCGATCGACGATCGACGATGGACGATCCTTGCAGTTCAGCGCCTGCGCGATAGCAACCGCCGTAAGACGTTTGCCGACGCCTTCCGGCCCCGACAGCACCACGCTTGGCGTCAGCGAGTCGCGCGCGATGGCCGCGACACCAGGCTCAGCAGGCGCTGATGGCCGATAACCTCCCGAAAAGACATGACTTGGCCGAATCGTATCACTACCGTAAAGGTCATAACAGATCTCGCCGTCGCGTGTCCCTTCGCAGAACACGGTTGCACGGAGATACACGGCAATACACGGGAAACCAGCGGGATTCGCCTGTCCGGGCCAGCGTCTGCCTGGCATCCGAATTGGAAAGGTCGGAGCGTGACTCCGCAGCGGACTCGACGGACAGTTCTCGTGGTCGAGGACGCCATTGCCGTCCGAAACATGCTCGAGGACTTCCTGGGCCTGTACGGATACGACGTTCTTGTCGCCTCGCATCCCGACACGGCGTTCAAGCGGCTCAAACAGTCTGCCGCGTCGCTGGATGCGATGATTCTCGACATCGGTCTCGACGACAATCGATCGGGCATCGAAGTGCTCGAGCTGATGCGGCTCGACGACCGCTTTGTCAATCTGCCCGTAGTTGTCCTGACCGGGCTCAGCCTCACGAGCGAAGAAGAAGAAAGCATCCGCCGTAACCACGCTCACCTTCTCCACAAGAAGGAAGGCTATGAGCGGGTCTTCAACCGTCTTGGCGAGATCGTCGCGCCGCTCGCCGGCCGCACCGCCCCGCTTCCAAAACCGCGAAGCCTTGGGGAACTTCACTGAATTGGCAGATTGGAAGACTGGTAGATTGGTAGATTGCAGATTGATTAGCAGATTGAAATTTAATCTGACAATCTGCGAATCTACCAATCTTCCAATGCCCATCCTCCCCACGCTGGCTCTTGCCGTTGCACTTCTGACCACCCTGCCCGCATGCCGGCGTGCCGCTCAGCGGGACACTGAGGCCGAGCCGGCCGTCCCGGTCACCGCCGAGCGCGTGAGGCTCGGAAACATCCGTGGCACAGTCAGCGCCACCGGCATCGTGTCAACGCCGCCGGGCGCCACGTTCGCAGTGGTCGCGCCGCAACAAGCACGCATTGCCGAGATTACGAAGAACGTCGGAGACCCGGTGAAGACCGGCGAGCCGCTCGTACGGTTCGAGTTCCCTTCTCTCCGCGCGCAAACCGTCGTCAATGCTGCCGCAGTGAAGGCGGCGGAGCTTCGGGTGCAGCAAGCCCAGCTGGCGCAGAACCGCGTCAAGGCCCTTGTTGCGCAGGGGGCCGCATCACGCACCGAGCTCGACGACGTCGACCGTGAGCTCGCCGCCGCCGAGGGCGAGCTCCTGACGGCTAGGGCCGCCACCACCGTGGCAGAAACCCAAAGCCAGAACACCACGATTCGCGCGCCGTTCGACGGCACGGTTGCCGAGCGGCTGCACAATCCAGGCGACATCGGTGCGTCCGGAAGATAGCGATCCGATCTTGCGGCTCGTCGATCCAAGGCAGGTGCAGATTACCGCCGTCGTTTCGGTAGCCGACGCCGCGCGCTTCGTGGTCGGCGCGACGGCCCGCGCCGTTTCCGAAGGTGGGCCTTCACGTGGTGCCCCTTCCCCCCGATCCGCAGCCGGTGCCCCAACACTGCTGAGAGTCGTGTCGCGGCCAGCTCCCGAGGCTGGAGCGAAAACCGTAGAGGTCGCTCTCGCGTTCGACACGCCGGCCGAGCTGCAGCCGGGCACACAGGTCGGCCTGGAAATCGACGCCGAACAGCGTTCGAACGTGCCCCTCGTTCCGGCTTTCGCAGTGCTGAAAGACGATCCCAATCAGCCGTTTGTCGTCGTCGCAGCGGGCGACGTCGCCGAGCGCCGCCCGGTTGTGATTGGTCTTGTCGATGCGGAAAATATCGAGATACTATCGGGGCTCAAATCCGGCGAACTGATCATTACCCAGGGGCACTCTGCCCTGAGGGACGGCACGCCCATCAGCGTGAGCGCGCCATAAACCGGGCCCCAATGCGCCGCAGCCGCGCAATGGCACCCTAAGGAGGATCGACGTGAAACGCATGTTTTTCGCTGTTGCCCTGTGCGCAGCTCTCGGAATGGTGACCTTCTACGCTCAAGCGCCGGCGGGCGGGCAGAAACCGGCGAGCGCCGACCCGTACGCCAATAATCCGGATGCAGGGAAATCGAAGTTCCCGCTGGCCGCCCCGGCCGGGAAAGACAGCGGCGCGAAGGACAAGCCGCTTCCCGGCGCGACCAATACCGGCGCGATCGATCCGGCAACATGGAAGTTCGGCCCGAACACGCAACGCCGGAGCCGGCGCGAAGCTCTGGAATCCAGTGAAGGCGAAGTTGAAGGCCGGCGGCCGCGTCACCGGGGGCACGGTATTCAGCGCCACCGACCCGCTCACCTACTGCGCGATGGCGAATGCCGGTTACGACTTCATCTGGACCGAAATGCAGCATAACGATCGCGACTGGTCGCATGCGGCACGGATGTGGCGCACGTGCCCGCACGCCAAGGCCGTTCCGGGCGCGCGCATCGCGTATGCCGACGAGCGCGAAATTCAGCGTGCCACCGACGCCGGCGCGCTCGTCATTGTCGTCCCGACAGTCGATACGGTGCAGGAAGCGACCGCCGCGCGCGACTGGACGTACTTCCCGCCACTCGGCAAGCGCAGCCAGGGCGGCGGGCAGGGCTTCGATGCGCGCGATGTGGGGCGGCGTGCCCGGCGGGTACCGGAACACAATCAACGACAACATCGTGCTGATTCTGATGATTGAAACGATCGAGGGCGTCAAGAACGCGCACGAGATCGCGAAGATCCCGGGCGTTGACGCGCATCTTCGCCGCAAGCGGCGACCTCGGCAACTTCTCGGGCTACCCGCAGGGCTCGCCCGATTACGAGCGCCTGATCAACGTCGTGCACGACGCGGCCATCAACGCCGGCAAGAGACTCTGCGGCCCGTGGGCGTGGCGTGATCGTCCCGACTTCACCTGCTTCCAGAACGCGAGTGAGACAGCCGCGATCGCAGCAGGCGTGGCTGCCGAGCTGGGCAAGGACGCGAACACGCACGGGAAGGTCGAGGTCGGGCCTTACGCGGCGCCGCCTATGAAATAACTGGTCAGGGCAAGTGGCAGATGGCAGATGGCAGATGGCAGACGGTATCTCTGCCATCATCCATCTGCCCTCTGCCATGACAGTATCCCCGCCGACGCTCACTCGTTCCGATGCTTCTTGTCGTACTCGTAATCCGCATAGTCTCTGTCCCGGGTCGTCTTGGCATTCTGGCGTTGAATGGCGGACAGTGAACGCTGACGTGTGCCGCCGGAATCGACCGCGAACTGCGAGATGAGCCGCTCGAGCTCCTGCCCTCCGCATGTCGGACAACTGGGTACTTGCGAGGCGCGCACGATCGCTTCGAATCGATGATTGCATGCACGACATTGGTATTCGTAGATGGGCATGCAGACCCGCCTTTCCGTTCGAAAAGCAAAGCGACTAACAAATCCGAAACGCTAAAACGAGTTCCAAGTTCCTGTTCCCCGTCTCCCCGTTCGCGGTGGCGCCGCCATTGGGATGCGCTACCGCAGCTGCCACGACTCGTCAAAGAATCCGGCAAAGGAAACAGTGAACGTGTCGTCGGGCTGCACCTGCAGCACCGCGATGTCGCCCAGCGTGGGCATGCTGTAATCCGACGTATATGAGTTTTCTGCGATCGTCAGACCGCTGTTGAGCACGACATAGCGTGACGGCGCAATCGGACTTGGATAGACCAGCACCGGCAGGTGACCGCTGGCTGGGAAATCCCGCTGTCCGATGCCAATCGTGTCGCGACTCCATCGCAGCGGCAGCCGTGCGGCCAGCCGTCCAATCCAGCGATTGCTTCCGGGATCGCCGAACAGCACGACGTTGTATTTCGCAAAGTCCGCTTCGGTCACATCCGTGTCGTTCTTGATACGCGGATGAGCGCGGTAGAACCGCGCATACGTCTGATCGAAACGCTCAAGCCGCTTCATCGCATGCTGGTGAACCGTTGCATTCCAGGGTGTTCCTGTGGGTCGAACAAGCAAGAAAGGGTCGAGGAACGCATCGTCAATCGGTCCCTGCAGACCGTGCGTCTTGTGCAAGCCTGCCCATGGTCCTGTCGGCGCCGTGCGCCAGCCGGAGGCCGTCTTCTCGAACGTCAGCTCGCGACCCGGTTTCACGCGAACGGTTTGACCGTCGATGGAAACCTCGGAAGCGCGATCGGTTTCTCGCAGTACCAGGCGCGACACGTTCGTCGTCTTGATTTGATAAGAAGTGCCGCCCGGCTGCCGGAGAGCATCGATGTCGGCGCGTTCGTAATGTTTCTCCAGGCCGTCGAGCGTGACCCAGAAACTCTTGTTATAACGGGTCGTATAGGTCAGGAACCTGATATGGTCGGGCGACTGAAGCCCGCGATCGGTCCATTGCTTGAGAAATGCGTCGAGGCGCTGACGAACCTTCGGGCTGGTGCTGTGCCCCGTGTTCTCCGAGATCATGAAAATACTCGGCGTGCCCTTCGCCACGAGATCGTTGGGCTCACCTTCGGAGGGAAAACCCTCTTTCGCCAGCTGCTCGCGAATTCTAATAGACGACTCGAGCTGGCCGCGCGTCACCTCGCCTTCCGGCGGGCGTGGAATCGAAGCGACCTGCGTGTCGCTGTCGCCGTCATGGCCGGCAATGGGAAGGTTGAACGCGTTCAACGCCCACTCGGTCATGTTTTCCCAGATCCGCAGCGTGGGGCGCTGATGCGGCGGAAACTGGTCCAACATCAGGTAGCGTCGCGGCCACGTGCCGGCGCCGATCTCTGCCGCCACCCAGCGGTCGGGATGATGCAGGGCCAGGTGCCATGCACCGGCGCCGCCGAGCGAGAATCCCCTCAACACGATGCGCGATGTGTCGATCTTGAAGCGGCGCTTCACCGCCTCGATCGCCTCAAACACATCGACTTCGCCGGCCCAGTGATTCGCGTTGTTCCCGCGCGCAAACACTTCGAGTTGGAACTGGCCGGCGTTCCACACGCCGGTCGCCGGAGGATTGGGCGTGGGCGTCAGGCACGACCCGGCGGCGTGTGTAAACAGCCGCTCGCCATCCTGCGCGTTGGCCGGCGATGGGTCGTAACAAATCCAGTTGCCTTCAATCAAGCGCTGCGATCGGCCGTGCAACCACACATCGAGACGAGTCGGACGGGCCCCGTCGTAGCTGGCCGGCACCGTGAGTAGAAGCGGCTGGACCGAACCATCGAGCAACGAATAGAAACCCAGCGCAATCTTGCCCTTCTGCGATGCCCACGGCGAGTGGCCCGTCCGCAGCTGCTTCGCGCGTTCGATGCCGCGATCGGCCATCTTCAGCGCAAACGTGACGTCGTCCTGAACGGCGACGTCCTGCGGAAACTCGAGCATCCAGCGTGCGCCTTTTCCGTGAATCTCGACGTCGGCGACAAGATCGTCTTCACCCTGCTTCGTCTTGAGTGCTCGTACCAGCGGATCGAGTTCGGCGAGCCTGACGCCCAACGCCTGACGATCCTGATCTGTCAACTGATATGGCGGCGGACCCTGGGCCCTCCCGCCACGGCCGGCACCACCTCCAGGCACCGCGGGCTGTGGCTGCTGAGCCGCCACCGCGATGACCGCCATCACCATCGCCGCAGAAATGCCGAGGAGTTTCGTTCGCATCCGTTCCCCTTCTCTCGGTTAGCGGTTGGCGGTTGGTAGTTGGTGGTGCGAACCACTAACCACCCACCACTAACCACCAACCAGCCCAGCGTCAGTACAACACGTAAGCCGTGATCGAGCTCGTGCCGGGCATCGCGACATATTGCTTTCCCCCCACCATAAACGTCATCGGCAACCCCTGCGTCGTCTGAGAGATATTGACGTTCCACAGCGGTTTGCCGGTTTTCGCATCGACGACGAGCAACCCACCGCCGCCGCCGAGAAAGATGAGGCCGCTGGCCGTCGAGAGCACGCCGGAACGGCCAACCGGTGCGGGCAAGTCCCATACCTTCTTGCCGGTGAATGGATCGATCGCGCGGATGAACACACCGGTCTGATAGTCCTTCAGCAATGCGGCCAGCTGTGTGCGCGCTTGATCACCTGGGGCGCCCCGCCCGAACCACCTGTTGCCGGCAGCGCCCAGCGGATCTTCGTGCGACGTATAGATGGCGCAGCTGTCGCTCACACGCGCGTAGAAGAGCTTCGTCGTCGGGTTGTAGGACTGCGCCTGAAAATTCGATCCACCGCCCCCGCCCGGGCACGCCGCAATCCCTTCCTTCGTGGCAATCGAGCCCGGGTCAACAATAGGCTTGCCGTCGCTCCTGAAGCCTTTGTGCCACGTCACCTTCGTCGAGAGATTAGCCGTGAGCAGCACCTCGCCGTTCGTCCGGTCGAGCACGTAGAACATGCCGTTGCGATCGCCGTGCATCAGCAGCTTGCGCGGCTTGCCTCGCCACAGCTCGTCGACGAGCAGCATCGGCTGCACTGCATCCCAGTCGTGGGTATCGTGCGGCGTGAACTGGTAGTACCACTTCATCTCACCAGTTTTCGCGCTCAGCGCGACCACGCTCGACGTGTAGAGGTTGTCGCCAATCCGTTCTTCTCCAGCGATGTCGGGACACGGGTTGCCAATGGCCCAGTAGATCAAATCCAGTTGCGGGTCGTACGAGCCGGGCATCCACGTTGCGCCGCAGCCGTGCTCGAGCGCCTGACCGATCCACGTTTCCGATCCTTTTTCGCCGCGTTTCGGGATCGAATACCATCGCCAGACGCGCTCGCCAGTGGCCGCGCGGTACGCATCGAGAAAGCCACGCGCGCCTTCCTCGCCGCCTGCGACTCCAACCACGAGCAGATCGCCCACGGGCAAGGGCGGCGACGTCGAGCTGTACGACTCCAGGTGCGAGCCCATCTCGGCATCCCACAGCTTCTCACCGGTGAACCGGTTGAAACCCAGGAGATGGGCGTGGTCGGTCACCATGAACGCTTTGTCACCGCTGATCGTGACGCCGCGATTGGTGCCGATGCCGCCCTCGCTGAGGATGCCTTCGTGACGAGCCTCGCTGTAGGTCCAAATCTGGCGGCCCGTCGTGCCATCGAGCGCATACACCTCGTTCCAACCCGTCACATACATGATTCCGTCCTGCACGACCGGCGTCGATTGAAGCGCGCGCGGATTGCTCGGAATCGGAAAGACCCAGGCTGCGCCCACCCGCTGGACGTTGGTGGAATTAATGAGCTCCAGCGGACTGTAACGATTGCCGGTCAGGCTGCCGTCGTAGTGTGTCCAGTCCGCCTTTGGCAAGATCGGTTTTTCGCGGTAGCCGTTCCCATCCTTCGAAAGCAGTGTAAACGACCCGCTTTCCCGGAGCACCGCGGAGACTTCTGATTGTGCGACCAGGATTCCGGTCCGCATCCGTCCGTCTGCCATTTTGAGTGTGGCCGTCTGAGGTGCTGCGTCCGGAACCGATCCACGCGCAGGCGGCGTCGCGGGTGCGGATTCAGCGGACGGCCCTGCTCCACGCCCGGCACCTGCGCCCCGGCCTCCTCCACCACCGCCGCGGCGTCCTGTAAAACCACCTGTCGCCATCGCGGGATTCGTCCCTGCCCGCTCCCGGATGCCGGCAAGAACCTGCCGCAGCTCGTCTTCGGGCAGCCCGACGGCCGGCTTGTGACGCTCGCGAATCGCCGCAGTGACCTCTGCGTCCGTGTGATACCTCACGTAGCTGAGAATGGCCGGACCGCTTCCTCCGGCCATCGCAGAACCATGGCAGCCTGCGCAGCGGCTTTGATACGCACCGGCGTTGTCTCCCGGCGTCGTTTGAGCGGACAAGATCGAAACAAGCCAGAGGAACACGACAAAACCGCCGGCCGATGCGAACTCGCGCTTCATGACTCTCTCTTGTCGAATCTTCCGACTCAGATTTTCAGCCACACTCAATCGGAAACCGGTTTCGTCGGATCGACCCATAACCAGCAAATCGCACCCAGCAGGAACAGACCTCCCGTCAGATAGAGCGGCGCGCTCCAATTCGAAAATCGTTGAACCACGAATGCGACGAGAACAGGGCTGAAGATCGCGCCGACCTGACCCGACGTATTCATGGCCGCGCTCACCGAGCCCGCTCGCCGGCCACCGATGTCGAGACACGTGGCCCACGCCGATCCGAGCAGAAAATTCGACGAGGCACCACCGCATGCAATCAGCAGCGCTGCAGCAAAGGGCGACTCAGTAAAAGTACCCGCAATCGTGAAGAGGCCCGCCGCAGCCAGGGCACCGCCGCCGGCGATGATCCGGCCGAGCCGGAGGCCGAGCCGTTTCACTGCCCGATCGGTCGCCACGCCTCCGGAGAAGTCAGCCACAACACTCAGCATCAGCGGCAGCCCCGCGAGGATACTGCCTGTCACTCCCGTAAGGCCCCGCGATGCGAGGTAGGTCGGCAGCCACGTCACATAGAATGCGTTGCCGAACGTCTGTGTGAAGTACATCAGGCAGAGGCACACGACCGTTCGGTTCGCCAACAGCCGTTTCCAATCCGTAGGCTGAAGCGCATGGCCGGCATCCGCTGCGGCACCGCTCTCGATGACTGCACGCTCGGCAGCACTGACGTCACGATGTTCGGCTGGCGAATCACGAAACCATCGAAACCACGCCAGCGCCCAGACGAAACCGACCGATCCGAAAAGGATGAACAACGTGCGCCAGTCGACGTAGGCGAGCATCGTGGTGGCCAGGAGCGGCGTCAATCCTCCCGCGAGATGCGCGCCCATGAAAAAAATGCCTTGTACCGTCCCTCGCTCGGGGCGCGGAAACCACCGCGAGAACGTCCGCGCCACATTCGGCCACGCGCCCGCCTCGCCCGCCCCGAAGAGAAACCGGACGGCCAGCAGAGACGGATAGTTGAACGCGAAGCCGGTCAGCACAGTAAATGCGGACCACCAGCAGACGATTCGCGTGAGCACCTTTCGGGTGCCGACCCGATCGCCCCACCAGCCCGTGGGGATCTCGAACAGCGCATACGACAAATAGAACGCGCTGAACACATACCCCATCTGTGTCGCACTGAGGTCAAGATCGCGGGCGATGTGTGGCCGCGCGACGCCAATGGCGACGCGATCGAGATACGTAATGGCCGCAAGCGTCACCGTCATGGCGAGCACTTTTCGGCGAATGCGGGTGTCACCGGGAGCCGCCACGGAGGAGGCGATGGGCAAGGGCACTGAGGGGAAGTCGGCTCGAAGATTACGGGCTGCTGGAGAGCGCTGTCAAATGATAAGTTCTTCCCAACATGTCACGGACAAAAACGAAGGTATTGATCACCGATACCGAATATCGCAAGGGCGAGGCGTTTTTCACCGGGGTCAACGAGTTCGAATGCCTTCGTGCACCCGCTGACGAGCACGCGCTCGCGGCCTCCGTCAGAGAATCGAAGTCCCGATACGCCATCGTCGGTGGCGCCAAATACACTGGTGGGCTTTACGATGCACTGCCGCCTGGCGGTGTCATCGCGCGGTTCGGTGTCGGCTATGACGGCATCGACATTGGACGCGCCACCGCGGCTCGCCTCCTCTGCACCAACACGCCGGGGGTTCTGGACCAGTCGGTTGCTGAACACACGATGCTCCTGATTGCGGCCGTGGCGAAAAGGCTCATCCCGGCCTCAACGGGCATGGCGCAGAACGCGTGGCAACCGACGACGGGCGTCGAGCTGCAGGGAAAACGCCTGGCCATCATCGGTTGCGGAGGCATCGGACGCGCGGTCGCACGCATCGCCGCTCTCGGCTATGGCATGCAGGTCATCGGGTGCACCAGACCCGGAGCCGTACCGCCTTCAGCGATAGAGCATTTTCAATTTGTGACGAACGACTTTTCGGAAGTGGTCCGCGCGGCGAATTTCGTCAGCCTGCATATTCCGGCGAACAGCGACAACATCAGGTTTGTCAATCGTGAGCGTCTGGCGTACCTGGATACGCGAGCGTGGCTCATCAACACAGCACGCGGAGCGGTCGTCGACGAAACGGCCCTCTTCGAAGCCCTGACAAACAGCCGGCTGGCGGGAGCGGCGCTCGATGTGTTCGAACGCGAGCCCTATGCCCCGCTCGCGGGCGGAGGCGACCTGCGCTCGCTTCAGAACGTCGTCTTGACGCCGCACGTCGGTAGCAACACCGGCGAAGCCAACCGGCGCATGGCAGAGCGTGCGCTGCAGAACATCGCGCTCGCCGAATCGCGGGAGTTCGCCCGGATGGACCTGCTCAATCGAGACGTCTTGCGCCTTTAGACAAGTCACGAGGAGTTTTCTATGAAAAGAATTCTCCTGACCTCCTGATCTCTTGTTTTGTATTTGGAACTAACGAGCACCACGTCCGCCGCGCGACGGCGCGTGCACCGAGACGCCGCGCCGCTTGGTTGATACGTTCAACCTCTGATTGAGCTTCTCGCCGCCTGGAACGAGGTACGTGATGAGGTATTGCTGTTTCAGCTCGGCGGCGACGCCTTGAAGCTCGGGAATCGTTCCGCCAAGCCCGCCGATCTCCACACGCCGCCCTCCGGTCTGCTTCGGGCCGTCCCCAAGCACACGGTTGAGATCGAGTTGATGCTCGAGCAGCTCCGCCGGCTTGTCTCTCGCCAGCGGAACGCTCGACGGGTTCAACTGCGCCTGCCTGGTGACGGCGATGACATGCAGTATGGCGCCGCTGCGTTGCAGCTCATCCAGCACGTGCTGCGACGGAAGGCTGCTGTACTCGGCGTGCGTGTCGGTGAGCACGATGATGACCGGACGCTCGACGTCGCGCAGCTCTTTCGCGGTGTCGAACACCGCTTCGACAACCCGGCCGCCTTCAGGCGTCTCGCCTCTCACCCCAAGCCTCAGGATTGCGGCGCGCAGTTGCTCGACATCGGCCGTGTAGTCAACGAGCCTCACGGCTTGTCCGATGACATGTTTAATCGCAAACTGTGCGCGTCCAAGCAGCTGATTGACGAACTGGGCTATCGGTACGCGAAAGATGCCCGTCCCGCTGTCATCCACGACGATCGCGATGTGCATGGGCGTCGTGGTCGGTTCGACCTTGATGATCTCCCTGGTGCGACCGCCCTCTTTCAGGACGAAATCGGCGACCGTAAGGCCGGCAACCGGCGCATCCTTTCGATCGAGGGCGCTGACGTGCACCGTCCTTACATGCGGAACGGCCGGGCTGCCCTGCTGCGCGGAGGGAGCTACCGCGAGCACCGTCGCCGTGGCGAGTGCCAGCCCGAATGCCGGAAATCGATTAGACAGAGCCGTTCTCCGTGCCTCCCGTCAGAACTGGAACCGCAACTGCAACTGGACCGTTCTCATGTCGAGCGCGCCCCGCGCCGCGCCGAAACCGGCATCACGCGGTTTCACCCGCGCGGGGTTCAGCGTCCCGTCGGCGAGGAACTGGTTATTGCGAATCGTCAGGTCAGTCGGACTGTTCAGCTGAAGCTGGTTCACGCGGTTATCGCTGCTCGCATTTGCAGCTGCGCCAAGCACAAGGGTGTTGAAGGCGTTGAACATGTCCACGCGCAGCTGCACCTGCTTGCCTCCGCCGATGCGGATGTTGCGGGCAATCGACAGGTCCGTAATTTTTTCGAAGCATCCGCCGAGGAGGTTCGAGCCCGACTCCAATCCCAGGCTGTTGTAGCCGGGACCGGCAACCGAGCGCTGGCGCCGCCATCGTCAAGGACAGGAGTCCCGTCAGGACGAGTTTTCTGGTCGCGATCATAGCCCCTCCTAAGATTCGACCTGTTTTGGCTTGGTTAAGCGGCGAACGATACGTCGGATACGAGCGGAAAGTCTTTGGATGCTAGTTGAAATCTTCTGAACAATGTTGAAATAGTTTTACCGGCGGTTGCCGAGGGCCGCCTGGTCGCCCACTCTGACCGGTTCGCTTCCCGAGAAATCAATTTGCAGGATCTTTTCGCTGTGCACGAACGCGCCACGCTCATCTTCAAGCGTAGCAACCACTTTTTTGGATTCCCTGTCGATCACATCCCCCGTCGACGGATAGGCAAAGCGCCCATCGATCCCAAACGTGATCCACCGAGGCTGCGCGCGGACCTCCACGGTCGTCGAGGCGACCGGAGGATAGGTTGTGGCATCAAAAATATGAATTCTGTTGTCGACCCCGTCGGCGACCCAGAGCTCTCGCTCGTCTTCGGTCAGGCCAATGCCGTGACTGGGGCACTCGAACTTCCCGGCGGACTCCATCTGATAGCCCTCGATGACTACGCGATCGAGAATCAGCCCGGTCTGCAGGTCGGCAACCTCAAAGCCCACGAGGCCGTCGACGTTGGCGAATGCCTGCGTCGCCCGGCCATTGATGGTGAATGGGCACACGAAGTTCGTGAACGGTCCTACTTCTCTGACCGGCTTCCGGGACTTGGTGTCGATCACCGTCAGCACAGACGATTCCCAGGCGGCAAGGTACGCGTAAGCCCCGTCGCGTGAAAAGATCGTCTGGCGAGGCCATCCCGTGACGGAAATCGTGGAAAGCAGCGCTCCGTCGGCCGCAGCGATGACGTACCACTTCGGACTGCCGAACGAAGGCGCGTAGATCGTCGTGCCATCGGGAGACAGCGCGATACGATCGCAGCAGTGCCCGTCGTAGGTTTTTTCCCAGACGATTTTCTCTGTGATCAGATCGAACGCGGCAAGCCGCTGCACGGTGCTGATGAACAGTCGTCTGGCCTGAGCGTTCGCTGCAACGCCGCGCACCTGCTCAGGCTGCTGACCGGCAACAGACCACGTCGGAATGCGTTTGACGAACTTGTGCTCGTTGTCGATGTCGAACACGAGGATGCCGACCCCCTGGTATTCGACCTGATTTCCCGATCCGGGCACGGCGACGTACAACAGCCGCCGCGTTTGCTGGGCCGTCAGCGGCCAGATAAAAGCGAGAACGAACAGGAGGACGATCAGCCGCCGCAAGTGGGATGAAGCGTCTCCAGCGATGTGATGTTAATCCGACTCATGGCGGGACGCCGGATCAAAAGCCCTCTTACTTCCACCTTGTGCCCTTTCACGCGGTCGGGAGAGTATGCGGCAGACACCATCAGGTCGAAAATCTCAGAACCCAGAGGCACTCCCTCTGCGGCCTTGCGATCGTCCGCCGTGGGTTGGGGATCCCCAGTGCGAACCGGCTCCGTCGTGTTTGTCAGCAGCCACGACTGATCCGATTGGCTCAAACAGCCCACGACCCGAATGAGGGAAAAGTTGGGCACCGGCTCTGGCCCGGCTTTCGACACGACTTGAATCCTTGGCAGCAGCTCCGTGCTGAGCTCCTCCGAGCCGACTGGAAACTGGTTCATCTTCAACAGATAGCTGACGATGTCGACATACGCCTGATCGGTCAGCGTGCCGGCCGCACCACGCGGCATTGTCGTCTTGGTTTTGTCGAACAAGAGATGCAGGCTCGCCTCCCGGTACTTCTCCATGAAGCGGTGCCCCTGCAGGACGGAGTTATAGCCGCTGAGGTCGTCCCTGTGGCAGTTCGAACAATGCGTCGCATATTCACTCTGCCCCCGCGCCGCCTGCGCCTCAGTGTAAACACCTTCCCACACCGTCCTCCTCGAATCCGTCGATTGCGCGGTCCCCACGACGGTCAACGCAAAGATAAACACCAGTACGTTCTTAATCATGGGCAGCTTGGCGAAATCGACTCGAACGAGCTGATCGTCATCCGCTGTTCCCCCGGCAATCGAATCAACAGGCCGCGCACGTGCATTTTCTGACCCTTGTGGGACTCAGGGCTATACGCCATCGCGTCCAATAGTCGAAATTCCTGATCGCCCAAAGGTTTGGCGACGACGTCGCTTTTCTCTCGCGAGGCCGATCCCGTGATCGCCAACCCCACCGGCTCGGTCGCGTTGGACAGGAGCCACGTATTGTCGGGACCGGGCACCAGGCAGCCGACGACCTCGACGTATGAGAAATCGCCAACGGGCGGCGGCGGCTTTGGTCTTCCGGGGAGAACGTTGACGCCGGAAAGCCCGTCTGTCGTCAATTCCTGCTGTCCGGCGGGAAATCCGTTCTCTCTCAGTACGTGCGCCACGATGTCGAGATAGACATTGTCGCCGAGGCTTGCCGGCGCGCCACGCGGCATCGTCGTGGCAACTTTGGTGTAGAACGTTTTCAAATCCTTGCCAGCAAAAATCCTGGCGAAGCGCTCGCCGCGAAGCGCCGGTCCGTTGGCACCGCCAAGATCCGGACGATGGCATCCGCTGCAGGTGCCGTCGTACGCGGCCGCGCCGCGCGTTGCCTGCTCGTCGCTGTAGACGCCATCTGCGACAGTCTTTTCGCTGCCCTGAGCACGAACAGCCGGATCGAGAGTGCCCGTCGTCAATACACCGGCGAGCACCAGACCGGGAAGAACAAATGGAACAGCTTTTCGAAACATGGCTTTAACCATTACGAGCCAACTAGCGCTTTGACGGAATCTTCGGCGTCGTGCCCGATTTCAGAATAAGCGCGGTCAACAGATCGACCGCCTTGTCGATCGGACCGATATCGGCAAGGCTGATTGCCTGTACGTCCCGCAGAGTCGAGCTCGTCCAGCTTCGCACCCTTGTCGGCCAGGAACTGGATCACCTCGACGATTTCGTCCTGCGTCCGCGGCACGCCCCCGCTGACGGATGCGTGTATCGGCGTCTGTCCAGACTGATTGACGACATCCACATTCGGATCGAGCTCGTACGCGTACCTGGTCGTTGCGAGCTTGGCCGCCGCGCCGTACATCAACAGAGTGCTGCCGTTGTCTGCTCGTAACGCCGGATCGGCGCCGCCCGCCACCAGCATCCGCATGGCCTCGAGGTGGTCCGCACGCGCAGCAATCATCACTGGCGTCAGCGAGCCGCCGGCCACCGCACGTCCCCCACCTCCTCCACCGCGCGCAGCCATCGTGGTGGCTCTTGCTGTACGGACGTTCGGGTCCGCCCCTTTGGCGAGCAGGTGCTTGATGAGGAGCAGATTGCCGCTTTGCGCTGCAATGTGCAGCGCCGTGTTTCCAGCGCGGTCAGTGGCCTTGATGTCGGCACCAGCGTCGAGCAGTACAACCGCCACTTCAGAGTGGCTGTAGGCCATCGCCATCATCAGAAGCTTGTTCCCTGAGGGCAGAGAGAAATTCGGGTCGACCCCTGCGGCAAGAAGCACCTTCGCCGACGCCGTATCGTTTTTCGAGACGGCGAATGCCAGCGCGTTGAAGCCCGTCTTCGAAACCGCTTTTGGGTTGGCACCGATTTCGAGCAGCGCTTCGACAACGGGGGCGTGGCCTTCCGACGCAGCCCACATGAGCGCGGTCTGGCCCCGCCGCGGCTCTGCGACGTTCACATCAGCGCCATGGAGAACGAGCTGCCGGACGGCATCGAGGCTCCCCGCACTGGCAGCAATCATCAGCACCGACTCGCCGTTCCAGCGCGCGACACGTGGATTTGCACCAGCCTTCAGCAGCCGCTGCACAAGGGCGCCGTCACCGTTCGCGGCCGCCAGCGTCAGCGGTGTTTCGCCGTACTCGTCAACGGCGTTGACGTTGGCGCCGGCGACCAGAAGCCGCTCGGCCATGGTGCGATCGCCGAGATGGACAGCCCAGGCGAGTGCCGTGGCGCCGTCAGGCTGGGCCGCATTCACATCGACTTTCGCGCGCATCAGCGCGCCAAATGCCTGGTGATCGCGCCGCTTGACGGCATCGAGCAACCGGAGGTCGCGCTGTTGTTGGGCGATGCCGGGAATCACCAGCAGCGTCACCACTGCCACGCTGAGAACGAGCGTGCGCGTCATAGGGGTCAGACCCTCTTTTTACGTGATTCGTAATCGTGGTGGCGCATCATCGGATTCATTACGGAAAACGTAAAAAGAGGGTCTGACCCCCTCAACGTTTCGACGGAATTTTTGGTTTCGCGCCGCTCTCGGTGATGAGCTTGGTCAACAGATCGACAGCGAGGTCGACAGGCAAGCCGTCGGCTGTCGCGATGGGCGTTCGCCCGGCAGCGTTCATTTCGTCGAGCTTCGCGCCATGGTCGGCGAGGAACTGCATCACTTCGACCACTTCCGGTTGCGTCCGGCCGTTCATGCCGACGGCAACATGCATGATCGAGTTTTTCGCAGGCGTCGTGACGACGTCGACGTCCGAATCGAGTTCGTGCGCGTACTTGAAGGTTTTCAGCCGGGCTCCGCCCGCCGCGGCCATTAACAGGCTCGACCCGTCCTGCGCTCTCAGCTTCGGATCGGCGCCGCCTGCGACAAGCGTGCGCAGGACCTCCTCGTGATCGCCACGCGCCGCCATCATCAATGGCGTCTGTTCTCCGCTGGGCCCGCCCCGGAACCCGCCGCCGCCGCCACGCCCGCCGGCCGGCAGCATCGATCGCGGCGTGCGAACGTTGGGGTCGGCGCCCTTCTCGAGCAGCTTCTTGACGAGCGCCAGATCGCCGACCTGAGCGGCAAGGTGCAGCGGAGTGTTGCCCGCATGATCCCTGGTGTTGAAGTCGGCGCCGGCGTCGAGCAGCACGAGCGCCGCTTCGGTATGGCGATACGCCATCGCCACCATCAGTGGCTTGCTTCCTGACGGAAGCGTGTAGTTCGGGTCGGCGCCCGCCTTGAGCAGCGTGGCTATCGACTCGCCGTCGTTCTCAGTCGTGGCGAAGACGAGCGGCGTGAAGCCGTTTTTCGAAGCGGTCTTTATGTTGGCGCCAATCTCCACGAGTGCGTTGACCACGTCTTCGTGGCCTTCGGCTGCAGCCCACATGAGCGCGGTCTGACCGCGCCTCGGATCGGCGGCGTTGACGTCGGCGCCGTGAAGAACCAGTTGCCGCACGGCATCGACGCTGCCGGCACCAGCCGCAATCATCAGCGCCGTTTCGCCGTTCCAGCGGGTCTCATTGGCCTTTGCGCCGGCCTTGATCAATCGCGCGATCAGCGCGGCCTCGCCGTTTGCCGCCGCCAGCGTCAACGGCGTTTCGCCGGTACTCGTCGACGGTATTCGCTCTGGCTCCGGCGTCGAGCAGCGCCTCGGCCATCGAACGCTGACCCAGATGGATCGCCCACGCCAACGCGGTCGCTCCATCGGGTTGTGCGGCATTGAGGTCGGCCTTGGCGCGAAGCAGCGAGCTGAAGGCTTGCTGGTCGCGGCGTTTGACAGCATCGAGCAACCGCAAATCCTTCTGCTGAGCCGATACCGGCATTGATAGCGTGAGCGTCAAGGCGAGTAGGGCGACTCGACATGGCAGATGGCGGATAGCAGATGGCAGCCCGTACTCTCTGCCATCATCCATCTGCGATCTGCCATGACTGAACAACATGTCGTGCACCTAGAGATCCGTGAGCCTGCCAGTGCTGTCGCCAAACCCAGCCACTCGAGGCACGCCCGCCAAATCGAACATGCTGAGGAAGAGGTTGTTCAGCGGCGTTTCCTTCGGATAGACCAGGTGGCGATTGCCCTTCAACTGGCCGTTTGCGTTGCCCACCAGCACGGTCGGCAGATCGTCGTGCGTGTGGATATTCGACTCGCTCAAGCTGCTGCCAAACACGACGAGCGAATGATCGAGCAGCGTGCCATCGCCGTCCTGCGTATCCTGCAGCTTCTTCGTCAAGTAGGCGAACAGCGTCGTGTGCATCTCGTCGATCTTGATCAGCTTCTCGACGCGTTCCGCATCCTGCTGGTGATGCGAGATCGAGTGATGGCCATCCGAGATGCCAATCTCGCGGTAGGCGCGGTTGCTGCCGTCGCGGCCCATCGTGAACGACGTCACGCGCGTCATGTCGGTTTGCCAGGCGATGACCTGCAGATCCATCATCAGCTTGCAATATTCGAAGTAATCGTCTGGAATCGCGCTCGGCCGATCCATATGCGGCAGCTTCATCGTGATGTTCTGCTCTTCGGCGCGCTGAATCCGCCGCTCGATGTCGCGCACGGCTTCGAGGTATTCGTCGAGCTTCCGCTTGTCACCAGCGCCAAGGGTTCCCTGGAGTCGCGTCAACGTTGCAGTGACGTAATCGAGGACACTCTTCTGGCTTTCGAGGCGCGCCATGCGATCGGCCGGCGAGGTGCTTTCGCCGTCGCCGAAGAGCCGCTCGAACACCCCTCGCGGGTTGATTTCGCCCGGCAGCGGGCTGGTCTCGCCGCGCCACGACATCGACATGTACGCGCAGGTGTAGCCCGAGTCGCAGTTGCCGGCGAGCGGCGGCTGCTCCAGCGCCAGCTCGAGCGACGCGAGCTGCGTATGCTTGCCGAATTCCTGCGCGGCGATCTGGTCGGCCGATACACCCAGCTTGAAGTCGGCGCCGCCGGTTTTGTAGGGATGCACACCGGTGAGCCACGTCGCGGTTGCGCGCGCGTGGTCTCCGGGACCGTCACCGAGCGCCCGGCCGGTCACCTGCGCCAACCCGCTGAACACGATGAGATTGTCGCGGAATGGCTCGAGCGACTTCATCGTGGGGCTGAACGGGAAGTTGGCGCCGGCCGCGGTCGGCGTCCACATGAACTTTCTCGGGCTCTTGTCGTTGCACCCGATGATGCCGTTCGGCGTATACACGTAGCCGAGCCGGATCGGCGATGTCGCCCACGCCGACGCGCGAGCCGCAAACATCGAGTCGAGCACGGGCAGAGCCACGGTCGCGCCCAGGCCTCGCAGAAAAGTCCGACGGGGCAAGGTCTTGTTGGTGATGAACATGACTCCGAACCCTCCATGTTTTGTCGCGGGGCCCGTTCGCCCCGCGCCGCTCGCCGCTTTGTTTGTCGCGTGCCCTACGGCCGCATTCCGGCTTGTCGCGAGGCCGCTTCGCCCCGTGACGCCTGCCGCATCGTGAACGGCGTACTTTTCACAATCGAAAGAATCATTGACGACATTCGATATTTGTCCTGCGCCGCCTGCCGTGCAATCGAGCGCACAGTTGGCGCGTCGTAGTACTCGACGCCGCGTCCGAGCGCGTACGTCATCAGCTTCTCGGTGGCCGTGCGCACGAAATCTTCGCGATACTTGGTCACCATGAGCTGCGTAAGGCCGGCCGGCCCGCTGAACTCGGTGCCATCCGGCAGCTTGCCGGTCGCATCGATGGCCACGCCCGAATCCTCGGTGCGCCATTTTCCGACGCCGTCGTAGTTTTCGAGCGCGAACCCGATCGGATCCATGCGTCCGTGGCAAGCCGCGCACACGGCGTTGGCTCGATGCTGCTCCATCTGTTCGCGCAGTGACAACGCCTTGCCGTCTTTCTTCGCCACCAGTTCAGGCACATCGGGCGGGGGCGGAGGCGGCGGCGTGCCGAGCAGGTTTTCCAGAATCCATTTGCCGCGCTGCACGACCGACGTGCGGTTCGGATAGGACGTGACGGTCAGAATGCTGCCCTTGCCCAGCAGGCCTCGACGATTCGTGTCGGTGAGCGTGACCCGGCGGAACTGCGAACCATAGACCCTGGGAATGCCGTAGTGTTCTGCGAGCCGTTCGTTCACGAACGTGTAGTCCGCCGTCAGCAGATCGAGCACGCTGCGGTCCTCGCGCACGACGCTGGCGACGAACAATTCCGTTTCCTTCATCAACGCCGAACGCAAGGCTTCGTCGAACGGGAAGATGACCGGATCGGGCGTCGCGGTTTCGATGTTGCGCAAGTGCAGCCACTGCCCGGCGAAGTTCGAGATGAGCGTGTCCGACCGTGGGTCGACGAGCATCCGCTGCACTTGCTGCTGCAACACGACGGGGTTCTTGAGTCGGCCTCGCTCCGCAAGCTCGAGCAACTGATCGTCGGGGATGCTGCTCCACAGGAAGAACGACAATCGCGAGGCGAGCTCGAGATCGTTCACCGGGTATGCCTTGCCAGGCGTGAACCGGGACGGATCCTGTTCAACTCGGAACAGAAAATCGGGAGAGACCAGCAGCGCTTCGAGCGCCCGCTGAATCCCCGTGTCGAAGTCTGCGCGGCTTCGTCCTTTTTCGTAAAACGCCATCAACGGCTGAATGTCGGCCGCGACAACCGGACGACGGAATGCGCGACGCGCAAGATTGCTGAGAATCGTGCGAGCGCACGTCAGCTCCTCTTTTTCCGTCTTTGGGACGCACGTGAAAATCTTGGATCGACTCGGCGTCGTCCCGCGGCCGGTGGCGTTGTAGGGTCCGCCGATGATGAGCTGCCGAACTTCGGGCGTCCCGCCAGGCACGTCGAATCGCTTCACACGCGCGCCGTTCAGTCTGAGATCGACCGGATACGGCACCTGCGGAACGCCACCACCGCGCCCCCCGGCGCCGCCACCCCTCGCGCCAGGCGCTTCGCTCTCGGCCTTGAGATTTTCTCGCGGAGAGGTGACGCCAACCGCATGCAGCCCCGCCTTTACCGGTACGCGCACCTGGTAGGGGTCGATCTCCGGGTCGTTTTCCCCGACCGGCGGACCGGGGATGCGAACCTTGAACACGTACTCGGCATCGACCGGGAAGTAGTGCTGAATCGAGATGCCGGCGCGCGAGTCGAACGGCAGATCGTCGCTGAGCCGTTCGTTGCGAACCCCTTTGATCGGATCGCGCTTGGCGTCGTAGATGTCTTCAACAGGTTTGAGCGTGAGGTCGCCCACAGCAAGCCGGCTAATCCTGCGCGCCGCCGACATGTAGCGTTCGAGCAGTGCGGGTGAGGTCGAAAGCACGGCTGCGATGTTGTCGAACCCGTAACCGGAGTCGTCTACGGGCAGCCATTCGCCGGGCCGAACGTCGACCGCGAGCAGATCCCGGATGGCATTGCTGTATTCGGCTCGGTTCAACCGGTGAACCGGCGCGCGTCCAGGATTGGGGTCGCCGGCAAACGCACGGTCGAGGCTGAGCTCGAGAAAATCAGCGAATGCCTCAGCTTCTGCGGGTTGCGGACGATTTCGCACGTTGGAAGGCGGCATTTCGCCGGATCGGACCTTCCGAAGCACTTTCTCCCAAACTTCGGCTCCTGGGGAAACGTTCGACACGTCGACGTGTTGCAGTGAGAGTCCACCCGTCTTGAGCTTGTCGTTGTGACAGCTCACACACGTCCGGTTCACCAGTGCCGCATGCGATGCGACATCGGCGGTGGCCGGTTTCCCGACCTGCGAAAACGCCTGCCAATTGGACGCAGGGGTACAGAGCAAAATAGCACCCACTGCGACCCACAAAAAGCGCATGCTTCTCACGGCGACTGTAACCCTATTATCCGGGTTTTTACCCCTAAATACGCCTCTTTATCTTTGTTGGCTGACCTGAATACTTCTGAATCATTGTGAAAAGGGCAGAACAGGCATCAGTTCAGTTTTTGGGAGCGGCACCGTATCAACGAACGACAGTGATTGGCGTTTCGGCGGCGTACGGGGTGGTATTCGTTGACTGGGGGTCGACCCGCAGGTCTCGGCGATCGCGCGCTTCGATGCGCAACAAGGTACTGACCAGGTTGGACGCCTTGGAGCGGAATCTGCTTCGTGAGGTTGTAAGTGGTCGCTCCGTTGTTCGGGTTAGGGACCTTATCGGTCAGGATGTCCGTGGACGCTGAGGCATCAGCGCCCGATTCGTTGATGAGTCTCGTGGTCACCTCCAACCGCGAAGGATTGGAGGAGGAATTCACATAGATTTCGGCGAATGCCGTCAGCACATCCGACTGACCGAAAACCCGGCGGCTCGTTGCCGGCGTCGGCAGCACGGCTTTCACGATTTCGTCAGGTTGAAGTGTGGGCACCTGTTGGGCCGAGCCACTGGTCAACAGCAGTCCGCTGACTGAAATCGGCGCCTTCGCGAAATCAGGCACCTCGAGGTCGTAGAACACGCTGCCCATCTCGCCCCCACCGGCTTCTCGGACGCCGACGCGCATCTGGTAGCGCCCGGGCGGCAGCTCCACACGCGGGTTCACACGCAAACCGTTAGCCTTGATTCGCGCGTACGTCTCGGGACGGAGCGTCAGATCCAGCTCCGTCCGCAGGCCTTGCAGCGGTTTGCCCTGCTCGCTGATGCTGAACAGCGACAACTCCACCTTGTTGCTGAACACGGTGTCGTTCTGCTGGGCGGAGAATTTCAGGCGTGCGGGCTCGATCTCAATCGCGAGTGCCACTGACGCGCTTCGTGCAGTTCTGCGGAATGGCGCGGCCTGAACGCTCATCACGATGCCACCGTGCTGGAGCGGCCTGTCGAGCAACCCCCGCAGATCGGACGACGTCTGGTCGGCGCCCTTCGTGCGCGCAACCCGCTCGCGCTCGAGCCGTGCGGCGTCATCGCGAGCCCGGACACGCGGCGACGCGTATCCCTTGCGCGCCACGACGCGTAATCCCGGCCGCTTGAGACGCACCTCGATCTTGTGGAATTTTCCGTCACGCGGATGACTCGGCGGGCGGTACCCAAGCATGTAATAGCGGCTGTTCGCCTGCACGATGCGATCGAACGCCGGCGCAAACGCGTTGGTGTCGACTACCGCCAAGCCGCCGGTCTCTTCGGCGAGCGTCCGCAGGCTGTCCTGCGTTGTCCGCATCTCGGCGAGCAACGCCGTCTGCGGCTGCATGCCGTACCGAGGATCGCGCGCCCCGATATTGAACAGGTCGGCATTCGACTGGTTGAGCTCGATGTACTCGCTGGTCACCCCGACGAGGCCTCGCGGGTCGACGGCAAAGATGTTGACGTTGGCCCGAGCCGCAGCGCTGATGGCATCTTCCATCGCGTTCAGCACTGCCGAGGCGTCGTGCGAGCCGAAAATATCGTGGACGGGATAGTCGATGCCTTCGCTGAAGAGCACCATCGCCTTCCGCCGGCCTCGAACGTTGGCGAGAAACTCCGCGTAGTTCTTCAACTGCCCGAGGACACCCAGCGCACGCTGCCCGCGCTCGGCGTCGTTGATGTCGTAGCTTCGGTTGGCGTATCCGTCGCCCCGGCTGAATGGGCTCTGCGAACGCACAGCTGCGCTGGTCGTATCGACCGGGTCGCCCGTTCCTGCGGCAAGTCCTTCAGCGAGCGCCTTGTCCTGGTAATACCCGTCGAGCTTGTCCAGCGTCGACGACCTGAGCTTTGTGCCCATGAATTTGGCGATGGAGGCGAGCATCAGCGTGCGATCGCTCGTGAAATCCTGCGCACGATCTCGGCGGCCACTGGTGTACACGACAGCGGCGGTGTCACTCGGCGCGACGTGCTGATCGACGAACTGCCGGGCCGCCCTGATGACGAATGGTGACCGCAGCGCACTGGTGCCGATGTCATCCAGCACGATGACGTAGAAGCGGCCCTCGAGCGTCAACCGATTGCTGTGCACGTCCTGCCGAACGGCGCGACCTGCGAAGGACGCCGCGCGCCGCTGTTCCACAGGGATATCAACGGTCGAGAAGGTATCGACCTTGACCGGTTTTCCGTCTTCGAAAACCTCGAACTCGCTCGCGGTGAGATCGCCAACGAAGTTTCCGCGTTCGTCGGTCACCAGGACATCGACGTCGACGTAGTCGACGTCGACCTGAAATGTCGCCGACGGCGGGCCCTGAGGCCTCTGACGTTCCTGTCCGGCAATCGCGCTGGCGAGCGCAACCAGAAACAGAGTCAGCCCGAGGGCCGAGCGACGACACATATTCACGGCATTGCCGCCCATACTGAAAATGTCCGAAGGCTGAAGTTTCCTGAATTGTACCGAAATCGCGCCGTGTGGCAACAGCGCACGTTATAATTCGCGTCGAGGAATGCCCGATTCGCGCTGGCGTCGCGCCCTGATCGTCCTCTTTCCCGCGCTCTTCCCGCCCCTACAACTGTTTCTGTTCGGCCCCCACATCTTGTACACGGGCAACCAGCAGGAGTTCAGCGCGCCATTCTGGAACATCATCGTCCATCTGGTGCCGGCGATCGCAGCAATTGCGGCAGTACTGGTTCTCGTCGGCGTCGCGCTCCCAGAAAGATTCAGCCGTCCGTACGTAACCGGACTGGTGGGTATCGGAATCGTCCTGTGGATACAGGGCAATCTCATCGTCGGCGATTACGGTGTGCTGAACGGCACGGACATCGATTGGAGCGGCCACGCGTGGCGAAACCGCTACGAGCCGCTGCTATGGCTGGGCGTACCGCCGGCGTTGATCTTCTTCGCCCGAACACTGTTTGCACCGGCGGTGTTTGCAAGCCGCGTCCTCGTTGGCCTGCAGATCGCCCTTCTCGCGGTGACGGCGGCAAAAGCCGACCCCGAAGCGCGCGCCAAGTGGGAGGGTCCACCCGACGCCATCTTCGAGCTTTCGTCGAAGCAGAACGTCTTCCACTTTGTGCTCGACGGCTTCCAGTCCGACGTATTCCTCGACATCGTCGAAACCGATCGCGCCGGGATGGATCGCCGTTTCGCGGGATTCACGTTCTTCGCCAATCATGCCGGCGCATTTCCAACGACTGTGGTCAGCATTCCCACCATGCTGACCGGACAGGCGTACCGGAACCAGGAGCCCATGCGCCGGTTCATGAACCGGCACTTCAAGCGCGCTTCGATTTTCGGCGTCCTGCGCTCGCAGGGCTATCAGGTGGATGTTGTGTCCGGACTTGTGTACGACGCCGCCTCGCCGACGCACTTCTACAGGCTCCCGACGCCATACGTCACTTACAAGGCGTATGTGAAGTTCACGGCGTGGCAGCTCGCCGATCTTTCGCTCTTCCGGCATGCGCCGCACCTGCTGAAGCCGGCCATCTACAACGACCAATCGTGGCGGTTGCAGAATCTCTTCGGGAACGAGAATGCGGACACAGCCGGCCGGCGGCACCTTCCCGTCAACGGTGAGGCATTTCTCAAAGACTTCACGCCGCGATTGCACGTCGCACACGATCGGCCACTTTACAAGTACGTGCACGTCGGCGTTCCTCATTGGCCGATGACGCTCGACGCCGAGTGCAACTACATCGGCATCAATCGCGCGTCGCGCGAGTTGTATGCGGGCCAGGCGCGGTGCGCGATCAAGCGCGTCGGCGAATTCCTCGACAGGCTGCGTGAGCTTGGCCTCTATGACAGCAGCATGGTGCTGATTTCGTCGGACCACGGCATCGCGTTACCGCCCGATGGGTTCAACGGCGAACGCGAGACGCTGGGCGGTCCGCTCTCGATACTGTCGGGCAGCGCGCTCGCCCTGCTCGTGGTGAAACCGCCAAACAGCACCGGCCCGCTTCGCATCTCGCAGGCGCCGACGATGATTAGCGACATCCCGGCCACTCTGGCGGACACGCTCGGGCTGAAGAACCCGTTCCCGGGCATCTCGGCGATGAAGGTTGACGAACATGCCGCCCGGCCGCGCACGTTCGCCGTTTATCCATGGAGCAGCGCCGATTGGAAAGCCGATCACTTTCCGTACATGGACGTGTTCACGATCAACGGGTCGGTCATCGATGGAAGCGCGTGGAAGACTGAGGATCCGATCTACCCGCCGGGCACCGATGTCGGCGTGCGCTCGCGCGGATTCTACCCACCCGAGCGCGGCGGGACCGGCATCACGTTCCGATGGATCGGTCCAACCGCCTACTTACACGCGCCTCCCAGCGCCAAAGGCCTGGAACTGACCGTGCGATCGGCCGCGACGAATCCTCAGACGCTCACCGTCGAAATGCGCGGCAAGGTCGTCGACACACAGCAGCTGAGCGATAACGAATGGCATACCCTCCACTACCAAATCGCACCGAGGCCAAAGGACGCCGAGCCCGATGCCGAGTGGATCATCCTGAAAGTCGATCCAATGTGGCGGACGAGAACCGACCGCCGACGACTCGGCGTGATGACGCGCGACCTACGGTGGGAGTAACGCTGGGAGAGGCTCATATCACCATCGCATCCCGAGGCTCGTCCACGCCAGATGGGAGCCTGTACTCCCGATCGGGGTCGTTCGAGTAGTTCGAGTCGTACGTGTAATCGAATCGCACCTCGAATCTGTGATTGACCGCGTGTATCCATGCAAAAGACGGCACGAACCGATGATCGCGGCGCAGATGGTCGACGTCCTCGATCTCCACGAATCGGCGTGAGTAGTTCTTCAGCCTGTAGCGGAGCTGCGCCAGCACCATGTCGCGGTCGGTCAGGTGGACCCCATGCTCAATCCAGTACGTCCAGCGCCGGTAATCTCCTCTCGCGAGGTCCTCGTCGTTTGTCTCGAAACGGGCGCCCACTTCGTAATGACGGCCTTCACCTAGCGCCTCGCGAAACTCCGCTCCGATGTAGTGCTTGCGGGCATTGGTTTCCGGAGCGTCGTTGTATCGCTTCAGCCGGTGGGCGGTGAAGAACCGGACACGGCGATCCGGGCTGAAGCGGTACTGCAGTCGCGGCATGATCTCCAGATCCTGATCGACGATGTCTCGATCTTCCGACGATCCTTTGAAGCCGACCTGACCGACCGCCTCGAACTCCCAGTTGCCCGGCAGACTGCGCTCGAACGTGGCTTCGATCCGCTGACTGATACGGTTCCATCGATCCGTGTTCGTATATTGATGTCCGGCGAGCTCGTACGTGAATTCGAAGTCGTCTGACGCAAACATGACTCCGCCGCCCAGGACGACACCGTACGAGCCGAGTTCCTCTTGATCGAAATTCACGTTCGAGGCCACACCGTTCGATGCCCTTCCGAACAGGGTCCATGGGCCATGAGTCGGCGCGGTCAACTGCGGGGCCGGAGCGGTCGGCACCGGCGTCGTGTCCTGAGCGTTGGTTGTCGATGTCTCTGGTGTGGCACTCCCGTTCTGTGCGAACGTCGCACTCGCAGTGCAGATCAGGATGGCAAGCAGGCAGAGCCAGACGCGGGTCATTGTGTGCTCCTTTCCAAAATTCGCCATTCGCACAGCTCAATCAGCTCCGGCGTAAACGGGCGCCGTTCGGCCAACGACGAGCTGATGGCGATGTGGCGGACGAGCGACAGCGTCGCCCATACGTAAATGGATTCACGAGTAGTGGTCGACGACAACTGCAGATACCGATCGACGAGCATCTCTGTTCGGTCGATGAGATGCTCGGGCTGACCGAAGCGGCGCAGACTGTACTCCTCGACGTGTGCGACGAAATTTCCGACGTCCAGTGCCGCAGGCCCCCGGGCGTATAGATCGAGATCGGTCAGATACAGCTGCTCGCCATCGACGAGTACCTGGTCTGGATAGAAATCGCGATGGATGCCGCACCACGAATCGTCCCGAACCCGAGCGGCGAGCCGCACGCACCCGTCCAGCACGCGTTCGATACGCATTTGCCAGGACGGATGCTCTTCGATGACCGACGTGAGCCGTTCCCGGAGGATCCGTAGTTCGTCCTCCACCGTGTGCCGGCGCCACCTCGGCGCCGGCGTGGCGTGCAGTTTGTGGATCGATTCCGCCACGCGGCGAGCGAGCCGAATACCCGAAGGGCCTTCCAGAAGCCCGGTCGCGGGCGTGCCTGGGACGCGCCTTTGCACCGTCATGTGAAGGTCTTTCACGACGCCGAGCGGTTCGGGCACGAAAATGCCATCGGTCGCGGATGGACCGAAGCTCCCGGCCCACAACGCGCTCTGAAGATCGTGAGTGCTCGTGTCTGCGCCGCGCGCGCGCACTTTGCCGACGACCGAAAAGTCCTGAACTGAACCCTTCACGTCCTGCACTGACAGGTCGTACGCGATGAGGCAGCGTCGCCCTGGCTTGTGTCTCCCAACAGAGATGCGCACAACCCGTGTCTTTCTCGCCGCGTTCAGACAATCCAGATTGCGGGCGAACGTGCTGGCGATTTCGGCCGCATTCAGGGCGACGCCCAGGAAGGGCATGAGTGGATCGCTGGTGGCTTTGGGGTCTGACCCCCGCGATGTCACGGGCGCTTTGGGGGCTGCCCCGCGCGCTAGTACGGGAGTCAGCCCCCTGTCCTTATCGAGAAACGCGGCCGCCCGATCCAGAATCGCCTCGAGAGTGGCCGGCCAGGACGGATCTCGGCGGCGGAACGGATGTGCCGCAGCTCGAAGCAACTGAGCGGCGACATGTACATTGAGATCGTTCGGCAGCGTCCGTCCGGCTGCGCGGTATCCCTCGTGCATCCGGTCGACGAGCGATTCGATCTCACCTGGCTGGAGATGCCCTGTCAGAACGCACACTTCGAGATCCGCGCGAAATCGCGCAAAGTCGATGGCCGGGTTTCCGAGCGACGCGTCATCGAGATCGACGAACCCTATCGTCGATCCGTTGAGAAGCACTTGCTTTGCGTAGAAGTCGCCATGCACTGGACACACGTCGTGCGCGCTTGTCACGAGAGCATCGCTGACTCGTCTGGCGAGTTGGCGAACCGGCCGCGCGATCGGTGGATGCAGAAACGCGAGATGGTGTGAGAGCGACGCAACCGCCGCCGCATCAGAGGCAGCGGTCCGGCGTGACAATCTGCGCCCTTCTTGATCATGCAGATGAGCGAGGGCCGTGCCAACGAGCTCGAGCGCAGAGGGCTGCGCAGACCTTTGCCGGATCGCGCGTTCGAGCAGCTCGCCGTCGAGCCATTCGAACGCCAAGACGCATCGGCGTCTCCAGTGCGTCAGCAGACGCGCCACCCGGAGCGGGCCGCGACTTTTGACAGCGCCGGCTTTCGCGGCTATCGCCTCGCAGTCTCGGCTGGCGTAACAACGCACCGTCGCGATGGCCGTGGCGTCGACGACGAGCTTGCCCACGAATCGCCGCTCAGGGTTGTGGCGCAGTGTTTCGAGAGTTGCGCGCCCGTCAAGTGCCCTACGTTCATCAGGGATTCGGGCAGCGAGCCGCGCAACGGACTCGGGCAACATCAGCCGCGCGAGGCGTGGCAACCTCAGATCGTTCGGAAAGACGGACACCACGACGGCGCTCTCGTCGATGAGAAAGCGGCCCGGTCCCAATGGACCGGGGACGGCGCTCCGCGTCCCCGCCTTGAGCAGCTTGCCGACCGCGCTGGGGCGGAACGCCTTCGCCGCGAACTCAATCTGCCGGCCGTCTATCTCCGCGCGGCACGCGGCCAGACAACTCTGCGACGGTTTGTAGCGCAGATATGTGACCTCTACGCGGGCGATGTCCGAGCGGCCAAGCGTCTTCTTCAATCGCTCGGCGAGACGACTGGGATCGAGCAGCAGCGCCAGGTCGGGAAGGTGGCGATCCCGCCGCACGAGATCATCATCGGCGGGTCGTAACAACGGTGTCCTCCGTGCTGTGAGAACCGACCTGATACAGCTGTTGCAGGCGGGCATACCAACCGCCGGCGCGCAGCAGTTGTGCCGGCGAACCGTGCTCGACGACGCGTCCGCGTTCGACATAGACGATGCGGTCGGCCGTCGCGGCAACACGGGGATCGTGGGTGACGATGAACGTCGTGGGACCCTTGGCGACACGCTCGAAGGCCTCGGTGACGGCCCGTACGTTCGCTTCGTCCAGTCCCGTTGTCGGCTCATCGAGAATCAGAATCGGCGCGCGCCGGATGGCCGCACGTGCGATCGCAATGCGCTGACGTTGGCCGCTCGAGAGCGTAATACCGCGCTCGCCGACGATCGCGTCGTACCCGCCGGGCAGCTCGCGGATGAAGCCGTCCGCGTTCGCCAGCCGTGCCGCCGCTTCGATCTCAGCGGCCGCCGCGTGTGGCGCACCGAATGCAATGTTTTCGCTGACGGTGGCCGCAAACAGGATGGTGTCCTGCAGGACAACCGCGATCTGACTGCGAAGCGACTCGATCGTGAATCGTCTGATGTCGCGATCGTCGATTCGGACGGAACCCTCGGACGGGTCGTACAAACGAAGCAGCAGGCTGAGGAGTGTCGACTTGCCGCTGCCCGAGGGTCCCGTCAGCACAATCCGCTCACCCGGCTGAAACGCGAGCTGGATGTCGTGCAGCGCCCCGCCATCGGGTTCGTACGCGAAGCTCACATGATCGAAATGGACGGCTCCGACGAATGCCGGTGCCGCCGTCGCACCCGGAAGATTACGGACGTCCGGCTTACGATCGAGCACATCGAGGACCCGTTCAGCGGAGGCCGAGCCTTTCGCGAGTCGGGCGGAATATTTCGCCAGGTCCTGAATCGGTTTGAAGGCGTTCTTCAGGTACGTCAGGAACACGAGCAGGTCGCCCGGCGACAGCGTGCGATCCAGAACGAGTCGGGCGCCAGACCACAAGACGAGAGCGGTCGCGACGGCAATGAGCAAATCGACGGTGCGTTCGAGGCCGGCCGACAGACGCTTCACGCGAGCGCCGTCGGTCAGGCTCCGACGGTTATCGGCGGTGAAGGTTCGCGCGAAGGCTGCTTCGAGGGAGAGGGCCTTCACGACTTTAATCGCCGACACAGACTCGGCGGCGGTGGCCGCGAGCGCACTCTCGCGCTGGCGTTGCACCCGCGAGGCATGCTGGATGCGCCGCCCGATGTGCCCGGTGAATAGCCAGAAACCTGGCAACACCGCGGTGGCGACGAGCGCGAGCCGCCACTCCATGACAAACATCATCCCCAGCATGCCGACCAGAATCAGGACGTTTGCGACCAGTGGCAGAAAGGCGGTGACGACGACGTCCTTGAGCATGCCGACATCGCTGATGACGCGGAGCGTCAGATCGCCTTGCCGCGCACGATGATGAAAGGCGAGCGACAGCGACTGCAGATGGCGATAGAGATCGCTGCGCACTTCGGTCAGCACTCTGTTGCCGGCAAGCGCGAACCCGACGGTCCACAGGTACGAGGCAAACGCCCGCAGCCCGATGAGCGCGACGAGCGACAGGGAGGCAAACGCAAGAAGCGCGGTCGAACTGAGTGTCCCGATCATCGGCAGGCTCGACACGACTTGCCCGTTAACCGGAATAAGGCGATCGAAGACAAACTTGAGAGGCCAGGGCTCGAGTAGCCGCAGACCGATCTCCGCCAGCAGCGCGACAAATGATGCCGACACAACCAGCCGCTCCTTCCACACGAGCGGCCAGAAACGTCGCATGAGCGCGACCATGCCCGGAACCCGGATGTTCTGCGGCGGCTGTCCGCTGTTCAGCATCGCACTTCCTGCAGGCCGACTCCTGCACGCGCAAAGATGCGCTGCGTCACATCCAGCCACGTGTGATGTTTCATGACGGTAGCGCGGGCGGCGGCTCCGAGCTTGAATCGCAGCGCAGCATCGTCACGAAGCCGTCGCAGTCGCTCCGCAAGCGACCGTGCATCGTCGGGGTCGCACAGCAGGCCCGTTTCCCCATCTGAGATGAGCTCCTGGATTTGTCCGATGCGGCTCGCGACGATCGGAAGGCCGGCCGCCATGTACTCGAGGATCTTCAAGGGCGAGAAATAGAAATCAGGTCGCGCCGCGTACGGCGCCACCGCCACGTCCATCGAGGCGAGCAGGGCAGGAATGGACTGCGGGCTCATGGCACCTGTGACTCGCGACGCGTGGCTGACACCGTACGTTTCGAGGCTCTGCTCCAGCCACGGGCGCAATGGACCATCTCCCACAACGACGAGGCGCGTCGTGGGATCCTCTCGGTACAACTCCGCGAAGGCGTCGACCAGCGTCGGCACGCCATGCCACGGTTTCAGCGTGCCAACGAACCCGAGTGTGAAGCCACGAGCTCCAGGCTGTTGAAACTTCGGTGACGAAAACCGGAAGGGATCGACGCCGTTCGGTATGACTGCCAGCCGGCTCGCGGTACCGGGGAACCGCCTGACGTAATCCGCCACACCGGTCGATACGGCCACAATCGTGTGAGCCGATGTGAAATTCTTCATCGCAATGCGATCGGCGATCGCTCTGTGGCACAGCGCGCGGTGCTCGGCCTGTTCTTCGATCAAAGGTGCATTCACTTCGAGCACGCCCGGAATACCCGCATCCTTCGCGAAGCGCATACCGGCAAAGCTCCAAAGCGAGTAGCGCTCGTACACGACGTCGAAAGACCCGCGACGGCGGAGCGCACGGCCGAATGCGCGGTTCGCCCGCATCGCGCCGCGCTCGCGTCCTGCCGCATCGCGAGAGGCATCGCCAGTCACGACGTGAACCGCGACGCTCTCGAGTCCAGGAGGCGCCGTGCCACCGCTGCGTGCAGCAAAGATCTCTACCGTCGCACCGAATGTCTTCAGCGCTCGCACAACTTCCTGAACGTGAACGGAGCAGCCCTTATTGCCATAGACGGGAACGCCGGGGTCTGCAGAGACATAGGCCACTCGCATCACCCGACCTCCTCTGAAACAACGGCGGTAGCGGTGTCTGACAGATGGAAGAGGCGGCGAATCTGTTCCGCGTTTGTGCGGGCGTCGAACGAGCGCTCGATCAGCGCGCGACCGGCGGTGGCGAGGCTGACGCGCAGACCGGGATCGGCGAGTAACCGATCGAGAGCGGCCGCTAACTCGTAAGGTTTGTGCTCGTCAACGATGAGACCGGTCAGCCCATCGCTGATCAGCTCGGGAATACCGGTTACGTGGGTGGCGACACAAGGGGTGCCGACCGCCATTGCCTCGACCAAAACGGTGGGCAGACCGTCGCGGTCGCCGTCGGACGAGACGACACACGGCGCGGCGAAAACGGCAGCCTGCTGCAGATGTTGCACGACCTGCATTCGCGGCCTGGGTCCGAGCAGGAGCACCCTCCCCGCAAGTCGCAGGCGATCGATCTGCTCGCGCAGAGGGGCTGCAAGTGGTCCTTCGCCGACGATGTGACACGAGAACGAACGGCCTGCATGGTCGAGAATCGCACACGCGTCGATGAGATCGGCGAGGCCCTTCTTTTCTATAAGCCGTCCGACAAACAGAATGAGCGGCGGCCGGCGTTCTGGACTCGAATAAGGAAAGTCATCGAGAGGCAGTCCGTTATACACGCGCGTGACCCGATCGGCCGCAGCGCCAAACGTCCCGCGAAGGTGCGCAAGGTTGTAGTCGCTCACCGTGACAACCCCCAATGCATCGACGAGCTTGCGCTCCAGATCGTCGTCTCTCACCTCTGGCCCGTAGATGTCTTTCGCATGCGCAGTAAAGCTGTACGTCACATCAGCCAGCCGCGCAGCCAGACGGGCAACCGACGTTGCCGATGTCGCGAAGTGGGCGTGAAGATGCGAAATCCCGCGCTTGACGGCGAGCTGAGCCACGACGACAGCCTGATAAACGGTCCGTGCGTCCTCTTCGCCGACCTCACTCAAGACCTGCCACAAGCGCGGCAGCAGGACAGATGCCTCCCGAAGCGCCGCCCAGAAATCGTCGGTTCGTACGCGCTCGAACGGGATGTACGTGACCGGCGCCCTGACTCGTCCTATCGCATCCTGAAAGTGGGTGTCTGACGGAGGCCTCAGCGCAAAGATCTCGATGTTCGCGCCAGCCTCCTCGTGCGCCAGGATCTCGTTCACGATGAACGTCTCCGAGTAGCGCGGATAGCGCTTGACGATGTACGCCACGGCAGGCCACTCACATCGACGCATGAGCGCTCCTCCGGACATTGGCCGTCGGCGGACTATTCGATTCGTCGAGCAGCTCCTGCAGCAGTTCAGGCACGCGGCGAAGGCCGCCAAAATCGAGCTGTGTCGAGAGGTCGGGCGACGCACCGAGATCGCTCGCCAGCCACGCGGCGATGCGTTCAGGCGTCACCTCATCGGGGTGGATCGTGTGGATCAGGCCGAGGTCGGCGAGGCGTTGCGCACGAATGAACTGCTCGCGGCGGGGTCTCACGCGCGGCACGATGAGCGCGGGCTTCTCGAACGAAAGAATCTCGCAGGTTGTGCTGTAGCCGCCCATCGCCACGACGCGATCGGCACGGCTCAAGAGCACGGCCGGTTCTCGGACAAACTCCAGAACGCGCAGGTGCGGATTCTGCCTGGCCCGACGCAAGATACGTTCGCGTATCCGGGTCGGCATGAAAGGCCCCGTCAGCAACAGCGCATTCATCCCGGGCGGCAACTGCGCCTGCGTGAACGCATCCGCCAATCGTGCGCCGTCCTGTCCGCCACCAACCGCCCCCAGTACGAGTCGTCCAGGCGGCAGGTCGAGTTCGGCCCACACCGTCTTGTCGTTCTCGGTGGCAAAGGCCAGACGCTCGCGCTGATCCAGATAGCCGGCAAAGCGTACGCGCGCCGCAACCTCGGGACGGAAGCCGTACTCGATCACCGGATCGCACACGCGAGCGTCGCCATACACCCAGATGGCGTCGTAGTAGTCGAGGATGGCCCGTTCGTTGGCCGAGGCACGCCACTGCGCGCGGACCACCGCCGGGTCGTCGAGAACGTCGCGCAGTCCGAGCACCACACGAGTACGGCCGCGCGCCTTGATCGATCTCAAGGTCGCGTCGAGCTCGCAGACGGCGCCGCGCGGTACGTTATCGACAATCAGCACGTCGGGTTCGAACGCCTCGAGAGCGGCACGGATCGCGCCCGAGCGGACGGTGACAATCTCGTTCAGCGAGATCGGCATGTGGCGGCTGGTGTAGCGACCCGCGCCGTCCTTCGACAGCGCCGGCAAGGTCAGACAGTCCACATTCGGCGGCATCGAGAACGTTGCGGCCTCTCGCGCACCCGCAATCAGCAGAATGGCGGCGTTCAGGCGCGACCCGCCGAGCGACTGCGCGAGCAGCAGGTTCCGCCGCATGTGACCGAGGCCCATCGTGTCGTGGGAATACAGCGCGATTCGTGTCTGTTGGACGTTCGACTTGGCACGTATTCTCGAAGGCTCTTGCCGTGGTGCGGTCATCGATCGATTGCCTGCTGGCTCGCCGAACGACGCGTGACGCTCACTTGCGGACGAAGAATGTTTTGCGTACAGAAAATTTTTCTCATCAGTCAAAAAATTCTTCTTGTCGTTCTGAAGATTTGACGGTGTGCTCGTGGCGGGAGCGATGCATACCCTCGTAATGCAGAGTACGTACCGGATCTCGCAGGTCGACGTCAGGCGTTCACGTGATTTGGATACCCAACTGTTTACAGGATTGTTATTCGAACGGGACCGACTGGCTTACGTCAAGGCTGACGGGAATCGCTGCAGATTGTGAAGGCAAGTGTTCAACGTGACGACGACACGAGCGAACGATTTGTTCGCCGAGTCCTCAATGTCGAACTCAATTACCCAAAAACGTGCATCTTACAATGAACGATGTTTGATGAATAGACGTGGCTTAACAACTAGACGCAATGTGAGCAACAGACGAGAAGAATAGGAGGTCTTCGCTCTTGACCTCCTATTCTCCTGCTCATCCTCAGATCGCCGCAATGCAGTCGATCTCGACGAGCGAGTCGCCCGGAATGCCACCGGCCGCGGCAATCGTGGTACGGACTGGCGGCTCTGGACCGAAACGGCCGAGGAACGCGGCATTCATGCCGGCGTAATCCTTCAAGTCGTTGAGGTACACATTCACTTTCAGCACTTTGTCCATCGACGAGCCGACTGAGACCAACCGTTTCTCGATCTCGTCGAGCACGTGCTTGGTGTGCGCGCCAATGTCCCCTTTGAAGTGCGCGCCGATGCCGGCGATGAAGACCATGTTCCCGAACGTCACGATGCCGCTGAAGAGCGGCGGCTTCTCCGGCGCCTTGCCGTTGGGCCAGTGCACGCGCTTCACGGGCTTCTGCGCGGCGGTTGTTTGCGCGCTCGCCGCAGCGGGCAGCGCGACGGCAGCTGCCGCTACGGCCGTCGTCTTCGAGAGAAATTTGCGTCTGTTTGATTTCATCGCCATCCTCCTGAGAGTCCGGCTAGCCGGACCCGCATCGATCAGGCGCGCCTGCGCGCGTGCCATTTCGCGCCGAGATACTCTCCCATATCCAGGTCGCCCGACATTTCGTTGCCCGAAATCTTGCCCGTGAAGGCAAAGGAGAGCGCGTCTCCGGTCTGTCCACCGTAGTTGCTTCGCAACCGCACGTCGCTGCCACTGATCGTTCCAGCGAGATCGCGCGCGACGAAGTCTCCCTGGTGCGTGCCGTCGACGTCGTTGCCAGCCTGCCTGAGGTACAGCACGTGCATCGACGACCCGGCTGTGTACTCGATGCGCACGTCCCACCGTCCGGTCAGATTGGCTGCCGGCGCAAGGGTTTCGACCACGGGATCGCGCAGCGTGCGCGACGTCAGCACCGCATGGAGACGATCGGCAATGATCGTTTCATCGCCCGGTGACATCATGTAAGGGGTCACGTTGATGCCGGTCTCTACTGGCGGCCCTGCCCTGCGGCCCGCAGTCAGATAAATTCTCGGCTCGGTCTCGAACAGTGTTCGCGCGACTGTTTCGCCGGAAAACCCGAGGCGCTGGGGATCCCACCACACACGCAGCGTCGGCGTGCGGTTCGACAGCCCCGTCGGCTCCGTGACGTTGGTCGTCACGCCGGTGATCGTCGAGAGACGGCGCGAGATGTGATCGAGCCAGCCCGTCCACTGCTTCCATTCGGCCGCATGATCGCGCTTCGCCCATGCCTCGACCGCGGCCAGCATGCCCATCGCCTCTTCTTTGCCGACTTTCATCGCGCGGCCCGGCCCATGATGCGGCGCACTGTGCACCCAGGCCGCACGGACGAGATCCTTGCGGCCGAGCAGCAATCCGGCCGTCTGCGGCCCTCGCAGACACTTGCCGCCGCTGTAGGCCACCAGCGCGGCGCCATTCTGCAAGTGCACGTTCGGGACGGTGAGAATCTCGGCCGCTGCGTCCACGAGAATCGGAACGCCTTTCGGATTGGCTACCTGCGCGATCGCCTTGAGATTGAGCACGCTCTGGTCCGCACTTTGACCGGCGAGCACGTAAATCATCGCCGTGCGCGGGCCGAGCGCAGCCTGCAGTTCGTCGATCGAGCTCGCTTCGATGACGCGGGCGCCGACCGTTCGTACGGCTGAGTCGTACACGTTGCGCGAGTGTTTCGGGATGATGACTTCATCCTTCGCGAAGCCCGACAAATTCGGAATCCGGACATGAAGGTCGGGATTGCCGCCGGCCACACATGCCGCCGTCGCATGGGTGAGCGCGGCCGAGCAGCCGGACGTAACGAGGCCCCATTCGGCGCCGGTCAGTACCGCCAGCCGTGCACCGATCGCTTCGGCAAGCTCATCGAGATGCACGTAGTGCCGCGCGGCCGCCTCCATTGCCGCCCGCGCCTCGGGGAGCATCAGCGACCCGCTGATGATCGTGAACGTGCCGCGCGCGTTGACGACCGGCTTGACGCCGATCGAGCGGTAAACGTCAGCGCCCGCTCGAGGATTCTGTGCGGCCTCGGCTGACGTGACGAGCAGCGGCGTCTCGGTCCCGGCGAGGGTTGAAAGGCTCAGCAGCGCGGCGAGATCGCGTCCTCCGCGCAGCAAGTCTCGCCGACTGAGGCCTGCCGCGCCGAAGCCTTTGGCGAAAGTCGGAGCGGGCATGTCATCTCCTTTCACTCCTAATCTCTTGTGGCATTTCAGGTACTCACCGGCGGGTGGGCGAACAGCCGCGAACCCTCATCCGACAGCATCACCCACAGTCCGTAGATGCCGAGGATGGTGCCGAACGGGATGTTCATCAGATTGAGCGCCGAGAGCACAATCGTGAGAATGCGCGCCCACGGCTGGAACTTCAGCAGGCCGATGCCGGCGATGATGCCCGGCAGCGACAGAATCAGCATGAAGATGCCGAGCGCCGCGCCCGTGATGCCGAGAATGGGAAGCGCCACCCAGGCATCCGGGTCTGCCGCGGCGCCGGCCACCCCGATAAAGCTGAGGAGGGCCATCAGGCCGAGCCCGAACAGGCTGCCGAGTACCCCAAAGACGATGTAGAGCCAGGCGAGAACCTTGACATGAGTATCCATCGTAAGGGTCCCTCCTTGATTAGGATGAGGGACTATACCCTACTTGCTGGAACTGAATCTCGGCGCCAATCGCGCGACAGGACCATTCGGCATCACTCGGTACATCACGTAGGAACTGCCGCCTTCCTCCTGGACAGAGAGCGTTCTGCTCGTCTTTCCTTGCGTGAATTGCACCGACTTCCACTGAGCCGGCACGATTGTCCGCGCCGTCAACGGCAGGTTATACAGCTTCGGATCGAGTGAATGATTGACGGTGACGTCGATGACGTCGCCGGACTGCGTCGTCGTCACTTTGCTTGCCATCCGCTCGCGCGCGTACTTCCCTGCATCCCGGAACGTCGCCACCCAGAGGCGATGCTCGTTCGCCTTCATATAGTCGAAGTACGCCCGCAGATGAGGGGCGGGTATCGGCTGGTAGCCAATCCCCTCGACGCCATGGATGACGAGGACGAGCCACGTGCCGGTCGCCAGCGACTTGTCAACCCAGCCGGTCATCTCTTCGACCGACGTCTTGCTGATCGGCCCACGCTGCCACTGCACGTACTCCTTCTTCATCGTCGCCGGATCCCGATCGTCGCCGCGCATGATGCTGTCCATGAACTGGTCGGTCACCCAGTTGCGCGTCAGAGGAAATCGTGGAACGAGAATTTTTTCGACACGCGGATCGTGAATCCCGTATGAGGATTCGATGGAAAAGGCGTGCTCCGGACCCATCTGCGCACGAATATCCTCATCAGCCTTCATGGCCTCGTACAGGATGTTCGCCTCGTCGAGACCGGGCGTATGGGCATGCGAGACGAGGTGGTTGGCGATCTCGTGCCCCTGTTTTCCGGCCTGCCGGAATTCATCCCAGGTGAGGCCCCCGGGATGAATGGCGGGCGGACGGTCGGTCTCCTGCGACCGCACCGGCACGATCGGCTTGGCGCTAACCGCGTAGGTTTCGCCGCTCTCACGCAACATGTCGAGCACCTTGTCGAATTCGGCGAACTGTCCCTTGTCGATCAGGCCTCCCGCGCTGTTCGGCCTGAAGTGTTTCAGCACGATATCGATGCGCTGCACCTCGCCGAGGTACCGCAGCATCGACGACCGTTCGAGCGCGTTGTCTTTGTTCGTGGGGACCTTCGCACTTTCGCGGATGATCTCCATGATCGGCCGGCCGACAAACGTCGGCCGGTACTCGGACCCGGGGATCTCGCCCGTGATGACGAAGAACGTCGCCGGCAAGCCGCGCTCGTTCAACATCGGAAGGGCGATCCGGAACTGGTTGATCGTGGAATCGTCCAAGGTGATCGAGACCGCAGCAAGCTTGCCGTCCTGCCATTTCGTGATCTCGGTGCGCGGCTGTTGCGCCGACACTGGCACGACTGACAACAAACCCGCGAAGACTGCTGCGTGAAGAGGCTTCATGGACGTGTCTCCCGATCTGGAACAGGAACCTGATCTGAAGCTGGACGCGCCGCTTCCGGTTGCCGCGCCGAGCAAGACTACACCCGCCGACAAATGCTCGACAACGGGGAAAGTCGCGTGAGATGTATTGCTTGACAGGCCGCGGTCGATGTGGTCCCCTCTGCGTCATAATTCGTTTTGAGATACGCGAAGACCTTCAAGTTCGGCGATCGGCGTACGTTCCTTTCGACGACGCTGAAGGCGGCTGCGGCCTTTGCCGTTGCACCGGCCGTTGTCCGCCAGAACAGCAGCAGGCCGGGCGTTCCCTTTGGCGTCGCCAGCGGCGATGTGACGCGTGACCGCGCGATCGTCTGGAGCCGCACCGATCGTCCCGCACGGATGGTGGTCGAATGGTCGACGACCGAATCCTTTCAGAATGTGAGCCGCGTGCGAGCTGCCGTAACCGGGGAATCGGCCGGCTATACCGCTCGCGCCGACCTTTCCGGCCTGCCGCCGGATCAGCGAATCTTCTACCGTGTGCGGTTCGAAGATCTCAACGACGCGCGAAATGTCAGCGTGCCATCGACGGGAAGCTTTCTCTCAGCGCCGGCGGCACAGCGCGACGTCACGCTGGCATGGTCGGCCGACACGGTCGGACAAGGCTGGGGCATCAACACCGAGTTTGGCGGCATGCGGATGTATGAAACGATCCGCCGCGCGCGACCCGATCTGTTCATCCATTGCGGCGACACGATCTACGCAGACGGCCCGGTGCCCGCAGAGATCAAGTTGACGGACGGACGCATCTGGAAAAACGTCACCACTCCCGAGAAGTCAAAGGTCGCCGAAACCCTCAACGAATTCCGCGGCAACTACGTGTACAACCTGCTCGACGACAACGTCCGGCGGTTCAACAGCGAGATTCCTCAGTTCGTGCTCTGGGACGACCACGAAGTGAAAAACAACTGGTTTCCCGGAATGAGCCTCGAGGCAGACGAACGCTACAAGGAAAAGGACGCGCGCGTGCTGGCGTCACATGCGCGGCGCGCGTTCCTCGAATACTCTCCGATTCGGGTGCTGCCCGGTGAGCTCCCACCGATTTACCGCTCGATCGCCTATGGCCCGCTCGCCGACGTGTTCGGACTCGATCTGCGCACCTATCGCGCACCGAACTCGCCAAACAGACAGCCCACGCCGGGCGCCGCGACCGTTCATGCCGGCGCGCAGCAGATCGCATGGCTGAAACGTGCGCTGCAGTCGTCGAGAGCGACCTGGAAAGTGATTGCGAGCGACCTCCCCATCGGTCTGGTCGTTCGCGACAGCGAGACCACATTCGAAGCGATCGCCAACGGCGATGCGGGATCGCCGCTCGGGCGCGAGCTCGAGATTGCCGATCTCCTTCGATTCATCCACGAGCGGCGCATCCGCAACGTGGTGTGGGTGACCGGCGACGTCCATTACGCCGCCGCACATCACTACGATCCCGAGCGCGCGCGATTCAAGGATTTCGACCCGTTCTGGGAGTTCGTGGCCGGGCCGATGAATGCCGGCACGTTCGGGCCGGCGCCGCTCGACGACACCTTCGGGCCCGCTCAAGTTTCTCGAGCGTGCCCGCCGGCAGTCCGGCAAACCGTCCGCCCAGCGACGGGCTGCAGTTTTTCGGGCTGTTGCGGATCTCCGGGAAGTCGAGGGTGATGACGGTGGAACTGAGGAACTTGGCGGGGGAGCGGATTTACGGAGTGGAGCTGGAGCCTGCGTAGTACATTGTCGATTCTCGATTGACAAGTGCCGAGTTGATGGGCAACTGCAGATTTGCAATCGTCGACAATTGACAATCGTCAATCGAGAACTTCGGCACTGCAGGTCTACTTGATAAACAACATCTCCCGGTACGTCGCCAACGGCCACAGCTCGTGGGGCACGATGCTCTCGAGCTCGTCGCTGGTCTCGCGAACCGCGTCCATCGCCGGAATCACGCTGTCGCGGAAGTGCTTCGCGTGCTTCTCGGCCGACCCGTTGCCCTCGTGCGCCAGCGCCTTCTCGAGCTTGTCGGTGCTCCCCTTCAGCTTGTCCGTCAGCTTCGTCACTCTTGTCGAGCAGCTTCTTGCCCTCGACCGATTTGCCGCCCGCCTGCTTCACGGCCGCGACGCTCTGCGCCACCTGCTTCTGATACTCGAGCGCCGCCGGCAGAACGTAGCGATTCGCCATCAGCACCATCAGCTGCCCTTCGACGTTGACGGTCTTGTTGTAGGTCTCGACCATGATGTCGTAGCGCGCGTGCAGCTCGCGCTCGTTGAGCACCTTGTACTTCTCGAACGCGGCCGACCACTTCCTTCGTCGTCAGCTGGGGCAGCGCATCGACGGTGTTCTTCAGGTTCAGCAGCCCGCGCTTGCCCGCCTCCTTCTCCCACTCCTTCGAGTAGTTGTTGCCGTTGAAGATGATCCGCTTGTTCTCCTTGATGATCTTCGGCAGCAGCTCGGCGGCGGCCTTATCGATCGACTTGCCGCCCTTGGTGGCCTTCTCGAGCTCGGTCGCGATCGTAGTCGAGCGACTCCGCCACGGCAACGTTGAGCGCGATGTTCGGGATACGCGATGCTCTGGTTCGACGACACCGCGCGGAACTCGAACTTGTTGCCGGTAAACGCGAACGGGCTCGTGCGGTTGCGATCGCCCGCGTCGCGCGGCAGCTTCGGCAGCACCATGACGCCGGTGTCGAGCTCGCCGCCGTGTTTGGTCGCTCTTCGCCCCGCCCTTTTCGATCTGCTCGAAGATGTCGGTGAGCATGTCGCCGAGGAACACCGAGATGATCGCCGGCGGCGCTTCGTTCGCGCCCAGCCGATGATCGTTGCCCGCGCTGGCGACGCTCGCCCGCAGCAGCCCCTGCCACTTGTTCACCGCGCGCAGCACCGCCGTGCAGAACACGAGGAACTGCATGTTGGCGTGAGGGTTCTTGCCGGGAGTGAGGAGGTTGTTTCCCTCGCTGTCGCTCATCGACCAGTTCAGGTGCTTGCCCGATCCGTTGACGCCGGCGAACGGCTTCTCATGCAGCAGGCACGCCAGGCCGAACTTCGGCGCCGTCCGCCGCATCGTCTCCATCGTCATCATCTGATGATCGGTGGCGAGGTTGGCGTTCTCGAAAATCGGCGCGATCTCGTACTGGCTCGGCGCGACTTCGTTGTGCCGTGGTCTTCACCGGCACGCCAACCTTGTAGAGCTCGGTTTCGACGTCCGACATGAAGTCCATCGCGCGGTCGGCGATGGCGCCGAAGTACCTGATCTTCGAGCTCCTGCCCCTTCGGCGGCTTCGCGCCGAACAGCGTGCGGCCCGCATTAATCAGATCGGGACGCGAGAGATAGAAGTTCAGGTCGATGAGGAAGTATTCCTGCTCGGGACCGCAGGTCGTGACGACGCGATCGGCCTTCGACCCGAAGAGCTTCAGCACGCGTACCGCCTGCTTCGACAGCGCCTCCATCGAGCGCAGCAGCGGCGTCTTCTTGTCGAGCGCCTCGCCCGTCCAGCTGACGAATGCTGTCGGAATGACGAGCGTCGTCGCGGATGCCGCTTTTCAGCAGCCAGGGGGGGCTGGTGGGATCCCACGCCGTGTAGCCGCGCGCTTCGAACGTGGAGCGCATGCCGCCTGACGGGAAGCTCGACGCATCGGGCTCGCCCCTGACGAGCTCCTTGCCGGAGAATTCGTAGACCGCCCTGCCGTCGGTGACCGGCGCGAGGAACGAGTCGTGCTTTTCGGCGGTGATGCCGGTGAGCGGCTGGAACCAGTGCGTGTAGTGGGTGGCGCCGCTTTCGATCGCCCAGTCCTTCAGCGCGGACGCGACGGCGTCTGCGATCGGACGGATCGAGCGACTCGCCGCGGTGATCGTGCGGCGCAGGGCATCGTACACGTTCTTCGGAAGCCGCTTCTGCTGCGCGGCATCGTTGAACACCAGGCTGCCGAACGCGCCTTTGCCGTTCGACGCACCCTTTCCTTGCCTCGTTTCTCGGACCAGTCGCGAATGGCGCTGATCGCCTCACCCAATACCGCTGAGCCCATGCTGTCGTCCTCCTAGTTCGTCGACGGATTTCGGTTTTCGGTGTTCCTGTTGTCCTTCAAGCGCAGGTGGCCGTGCATTCTAGCAGCCGGCGAGAGTTCGTGAATGAAAATTGCGGCTGAAGGACACGATTTCCCACGATTTCCAACGATCGTAGTATCAAGATCAGCGCCAACTCGAACCGCGTGGCCAGCGCTTCCTATTTGGACGTTTTTGTTTCGGAAATCACGCCGCCATGGCCGCTCAAACCGCGGCCGCCGGCGCGCAGCGTAGGACAGACCCCGATAAGGAACAGAAATGTTCGACGTTCGATCAGCGCGGAGATTCTGACCGCATCTGCAAAAATGGCGTCCCTCCATCACCCGACAACAGTTGATCGCGTGTGGAACATCAAGCCCCAGCCATGAAGCCACGCTGCGCTCAGTTATCGTAGTACAGGTAGAACTCGTGCGGATGCGGCCGCAGCCGGATCGGATCGAGCTCCTTGTCCCGCTTGTAGGTGATCCACGCCTGAATGAGATCTTCAGTAAACACGTCGCCGGCCAGCAGGAACTCGTGGTCCTGCTCCAGGGCGTTGATCGCCTCCTCGAGGGAGCCGGGGGTCGTGCGAATGCCCATGTGGCTGCATTTCCTCGCGGGTCATCTCGTAGATGTCGCGATCGAGCGGCTCGCCCGGGCTGACCTTATTCTGAATGCCGTCGATCATGGCCATCAGCATCGCCGACCACGCGAGATATCCGTTGCAGCTGGGATCCGGGCAGCGGAACTCCAGCCGCTTGGCCTTGGGGCTCTTCGAATACATCGGAATGCGAATCGACGCGGAGCGGTTTCGCGCCGATAACGCGAGATTGACGGGCGCCTCGAAACCCGGGACCGAGTCGGCGGTAGGAATTGGTCGTCGGCGCCGCAAACGCGAGGATGGCCGGCGCGTGTTTCAGGAGCCCGCCGGCGGCATACAGCCCCATGTCGCTCAACCCGGCGTAGCCTCTGCCGGCAAAGAGCGGCTTTCCCCCTTTCCACAGCGAGGTGTGGCTGTGCATGCCGCTGCCGTTGTCTTCGAAAATCGGCTTGGGCATGAACGTCACGGTCTTGCCGTGACGCCGCCCGACGTTCTTGCAGATGTACTTGTACCACATGAACTGATCGGCCATCTTGACGAGCGGCTGGAACTGCATGTCGATCTCGCTCTGGCCTGCGGTTGCCACCTCATGATGGTGCGCTTCGACGATGATGCCGATCTTTCTCATCTCGTACACCATCTCGCCGCGAAGATCGTGATAGGTGTCGGTCGGGCTTACGGGAAAATACCCGCCTTTGAAGCTGGGCTTGTAGCCGAGATTCGGTTCCTCGATGCGGGCGGTGTTCCAGGCGCCCTTCAACCGAGTCGATCTGGTAGTAGCCCCGGTTCTGGGTCTGCTCGTAGCGAACTTCGTCGAAGATGAAGAATTCCGGTTCCGGCCCGATGAAGCAGGTGTCGGCGATGCCGATCGTCTTCAGGATACGCCTCGGCCTTGCGCGCCACATACCGCGGATCGCGCGAAAAATCCTTCCCGGTCACCGGATCGACGACGTTCGCGATGACGCTGACGGTGGGCTTGGCGAAAAACGGATCGATGCAGGTCGTTGCCGCGATCGGGCACCGCGAGCATGTCGGACTCGTGGATGCCCATCCACCCTCGAATCGACGACCCGTCGAAGCCTAGGCCTTCCTTGAACGTGTCGGCGTCCCACAGTTCGATGGGAAAGAACAATGCTGCCAGGTCCCGAGCATGTCGACGAATTTCAGGTCGACCATTTCGGCTTTGTTCTTCTTCGCAACCGAGAAGAAATCGTCAGAATTCATGACGCCTGCGCCTCCTTCTCAACGTGGGACTATGGGGCTCGACTAAAGTCGAGCACTACCGTGTCTACCGGTGGTGCTCGAGCAAAGTTGAGCACTACCGTGTCTACCGGTGGTGCTCGAGCAAAGTTGAGCACTACCGTGTCTACCGGTAGGGCTCGACTTCAGTCAAGCCGCCCACGGGAGCCGAAGGATAACGGATTTCCGGGGCAGTACAGGCTCAAACCCACAAACTTGTTGGGTCGCTGGTAAACGGCCACAACCTTGTCTGCCGGATCTGAACAGAACCGGGCCGGTTCTGGGTTGGAACCAGAAATCGATCCCAGCACCCAGAACGCAGCACCCGGAACCGCTGCGCGTCAACAATAATGAACGCAGATCCATGCGCATCGCGTTCTTCAGCACACACCTGTTCGATCGGCAGTTCTTCGACGCCGCCAATAGCCGCCACGGTCACGACATGGTTTATCTGGAGCCCCGACTTTCGTCGGCGACGGCGTCTCTGGCGGCCGGCGCGCCCACGGTGTGCGCGTTCGTCAGCGACAAGCTCGATGAGGAAACACTGCGGCAGCTTTCGTCGAACGGCACGCGGATGATCGCGCTGCGCTCGGCCGGCTTCAACCACGTCGACCTCGCGACGGCGCGAGCGCTGGGTTTTACTGTCGCGCGCGTCCCAGCCTACTCGCCGCACTCGGTGGCCGAGCACGCAGTAGCCCTCATGCTGACGTTGAACCGGAAGATCCACCGCGCGCATGCCCGGGTGCGCGAGGGAAACTTTTCCCTCGACGGACTTCTCGGCTTCGACTTGCATATGCGAACGGTTGGCATCGTCGGCACCGGCAAGATCGGCGCGGTCGTGGCGACCATTCTGACCGGCTTTGGATGCCGCATTCTCGCTTACGACATCGCCCAGAATCCCGACTGTGTGCGTCTTGGTGCCCGCTACGTGACGCTCGACGAGTTGTGGGCTCAATGCGACATCATCACTCTGCACGCCCCGCTGACTCCTCAGACGCGGCACATGGTCGATGCCTCAGCGATTTCGAGGATGAAGCCCGGTGTGATGATCATCAACACCGGCCGTGGTGCGCTCGTCGATACCGCCGCATTGATCGACGGCCTCAAGACCGGTCGGATCGGGTTGGTCGGGCTGGACGTCTACGAGGAAGAAGAGCAGCTCTTCTTCCAGGACCTGTCGTCACAAGTCATTACCGACGATGTCTTCGCAAGGTTGCTGACGTTTCACAACGTCATCGTCACGGCACATCAGGCGTTTTTCACGAGTGAGGCGCTCAGGGCGATCAGTGAGACGACGCTCAGCAACATCACTGCCTTCGCGCGCGGCGAGCGCAGCGGCAACGAGTTGTTCTAGCCAGCCTCGATACATTTCCTCTGGGCTCCGTGGCTCCGCGTCGAGACGGAAATCCAGCGGGAGAGGTCGCGTTGCGGTCTCTGGCGTGACACAATACGGAATGGCCGAGAACCTCCACGACTACGAACTGCGTCAGTCGCCGGGCGAGCTCCTGCCGTCGCCACCGCAGCGGCCGAGAGTGGCAAAGCTGTTATTAGTGGTGGTCTTGTTACTCGCCGGTACAGGGGCCGGTGTCTACTACTTCCTCAAGCGAACGGCACCTCCCGCGGAAACCGCAACGAGCACGCCGAAAGCGGCGGGCGCCGGATCGGACGCACGGTCGGCTCTCGGGAGCGATCCGATGAAGGTCACGCTCCCGCCCCTTGAACAGAGCGACGAGATCGTTCGCCGGCTTGTCGCGGCGCTGTCGTCGCATCCGAGCGTGGCCGCTTGGCTCACGACCAGTAGCCTGGTCCGCAACTTCACCGTCGTGGTGTCGAACATTGCCGAAGAAGATCCACCGGCCGTGCACGTCACACGGCTGCGTCCCGCCGGTCGTTTTCAGGTGCTCGAACGAAATGGAGCCATGACAATCGATCCGCGCAGCTACCAGCGATACACGCCGCTGGCGTCGGCGGTCGCCTCGATCGATCCCGAGGGCAGCGCGCGCTTGTATGCGACGCTGAAACCGCTCATCGAAGAAGCCCATCGCGATCTGGGATACGGCAAGACATCGTTCGACGCGACGCTGGAACGCGCCATCGTCAAACTGCTCTCCACTCCGGTACTTCGTGAGCCTGTGCGCGTCGAGCCGCACGGGATTGGCTATCGGTTCGAGGATCCGCGGATTGAGGCGCTGACGCCGGCGCAAAAACATCTTCTGCGCTTCGGGCCAGACAACGGACAAGTCGTTCGGCAGGCTCTCCGTAGTATCGCCATCGCCCTGGGCATTCCGAAAGAGCGACTACCGAACTGATCAGAAGTCACCCTGGTGGGTGATTGGCGTCTATAGAGCAGATGAAACTCTGCTAACGGCGCGACTCTGTTAACGAGGTTCTCGGTGAACCGCCGAGATGATCGAGGCGTAAATCTCGCCATCCCGCTCGCACCGCAGCAGCAATTGTCCTTTCACTCCTCTGGGCAGGTCAATTTTGAGCTGGAAGGCAATCGTATCTTCGTCCAGGCGAATCTCCGGCGCCCGTCCGCGGCGTGAGTCTGGGCTGTCCATGTTGGCGAGTTGTGCAAAGTTCACGCCGAGGGCTTCGGGATCGGTCAGAGGTTCTGCACCGCTTCGAGTACTTCCTCCGCGTGCCCATCCACTTTCACGTTATCCCATCGCCTGGCGACTTTTCCATCGCGGTCGATGAGATACGTCGTGCGAACGTTCCCCATGAACTTGCGGCCGTACAGCGACTTCTGCTGCCAGACACCGTACTTGTCTGCGACGGCATGATCGGCATCGGCGAGCAGCGGAAACGTGACGTCGTACTTGTTGGCGAAGCGGGCCTTGCTCGCTTCATCGAGAATGCTGATTCCAAACACGGCAGCCTTCGCCGTTTTGAATAGCGGTAGACTGTCGCGAAAATCACACGTTTCTTTGGTGCAGCCCGGCGTGTCGTCCTTCGGGTAGAAGTACAGCACCACCGGCCGGCCAACGTAGTCGGCAAGTTTGTGCGTCTTGCCGTTCTGATCCTTCAGCGTAAACGCCGGCGCCTTCTTTCCAGGCTCGATCATTTGTCGCGGGGCCCCAACACCCGCTCCTCGCCGCTCGCTTGCGGTGCCCCAATGCCCCGCGCCGCTCGCGGCTTTGCTGTTCAGACTAGGACCAATTCGTCCGTCGCCAATCTATCATAAGGGAATCATGAACGACGCCCGGGCGGCGGTACGTGACGGGCAGGTCGATTCGGTCCGCGCGCTGCTCGCATCGGGCGTTGAGCCGGATGGGAGGAATTTCTGCGCGTCGCCAACACGGATTGTGTCAATCCTGCGGCGACATGGAGCAAAATAGGAAGACATCCGTAGAGTCAAGAGTCGAAGAGTCGAAAGACTTGAAGAGTCGTTCGGTCGGCCGGTGAAAAACGTTGAACATAAGGAGAAATGCCCATGATCAAACTGCTTCCACGCATCGCACTGGTCGGTGTTTGTGTGGTCGGCGCATCGACGGCGGCGGCGCAGGACGCTACTCCCCCACCCGCGTCACAGGCTCCGGGAACGTGCATCGCAATGGCACTGCCATCCGTGAAGGGTGCCGACGATGCCACCCAGGTGGCGACAGCGGTTCGCGATCTCTTTACGAGTTTTCTCCAGGGTCCGTCGATAAAGGTGGTGGCGCTCGACGCGAGACTCGCACTTCAGGCAACCGAGGAAGCGAAGCAGAAATCGTGCAATCACATGCTCATCGCGTCGGTGACGCGCAAGCGCGGGGGCAGCGGAGGCCTCGGAAGGGCGATCGCGCAGGCAGGTAGCACGGCGGCCTGGTATACGCCAGTCGGCGGTGTTGGGTCAGCCGTGGCACGAGGTGCCGTAATCGCAGGGGCTCAGGCGGCCTCGCAGATCGCGGCGACCACGAAAGCAAAGGACGAACTGCGGCTCGAATACCGGCTCGTCTCGACGGACGGAAAAGTCATCGTCAAGCCAAAAGAGGAAAAGGCCAAGGCGTCGGTCGACGGCGAGGATCTCCTCACGCCGCTGGTGCAGACCGTTTCAGAGTCGCTGTCGGCTGCCGTCATCAGGCCATAGCGAGGAGGCACTCTCCAGCCTCCGTTACGCGGCCGGCACCTCGGTCTCATCGGCGATCTCCGACACGAGCGCTTCGGTCGTCAGGAGCAGCGACGCGATGGACGCGGCGTTCTGCAGCGCCGACCGCACGACCTTGGCCGGGTCGATCACGCCCGCCTGCACGAGGTTCTCGTATTTGAGGTTCAGAGCGTTGAAGCCAATCTCGTGTTCCGCATCCTTCACGTGGGCGACCACGATGGAGCCTTCCTCTCCGGCATTGTTGGCAATCCACCGCAAGGGCTCTTCGACGGCGCGCACGATGATGTTGACGCCGACCTGCTGATCGCCGGAGAGCTTCAACGTCGCAAGCGCTTTGGCGGCGCGGAGGAGCGCAACACCGCCGCCGGGCACGATCCCTTCTTCGACGGCCGCTTTGGTCGCGTGCATGGCATCCTCGATTCGCGCCTTTTTCTCCTTCATCTCGGTCTCGGTCGCCGCACCGACCTTGATCACCGCCACACCGCCGACGAGCTTCGCGAGCCGCTCCTGCAGTTTCTCGCGATCGTAATCGGAGGTGACCTCCTCGATCTGGGTCCGCAGCTGCTTGACGCGCCCTTCGATGGCTTTCCGGTCGCCGGCCCCCTCGATGATGGTCGTGTTGTCCTTGTCGATCGTCACCTTCTTGGCCGCACCTAGATCGTCGATGGTGAGGCTCTCGAGCTTGATGCCGAGGTCTTCGGTGATCGCCCGCCCGCCGGTCAGGATGGCGATGTCTTCGAGCATCGCCTTCCGGCGATCGCCGAAGCCAGGGGCTTTCACCGCGGCCACCTGCAAGGTCCCGCGGAGCTTGTTCACGACCAGCGTGGCCAGCGCTTCGCTTTCCACGTCTTCGGCGATGATCAGCAGCGACGACCCGCTCTTCGCGACTTTTTCCAGCACCGGCAGCAGATCCTTCAGCGCCGACAGCTTCTTTTCGTAGATGAGCAGCCGGGGCTGCTCGAGCACCACTTCCATCCGCTCGGGCGCGGTCACGAAGTAGGGCGACAGGTAGCCGCGGTCGAACTGCATCCCCTCGACGATGTCGAGAGTGGTCTCGAGGGTCTGGGCCTCTTCGACGGTGATGACACCGTCTTTGCCGACCTTTTCCATTGCTTCGGCAATGACTTTGCCGATCTGCTCGTCGTTGTTCGCCGAGATGGTGCCCACCTGCGCCACCATGTTGCCGCTCACCGGCTTCGCCATCTTCTTCAGCTCGCCGGTCACAACCTCCACGGCGCGATCGATGCCTCGCTTGATGTCCATCGGATTAGCGCCGCTGACGACGTGCTTGACCCCCTCGCGAAAAATGGCCTGGGCCAGCACGGTGGCCGTCGTCGTGCCGTCGCCGGCCAGATCGGATGTCTTGCTCGCGACCTCGCGCGCCATCTGCGCCCCCATGTTCTCGAGGCGATCTTTCAGATCGATTTCCTTCGCGACGGTCACGCCGTCTTTGGTAATCGTCGGCGAGCCATAGGCTTTGCCGATAATCACATTGCGCCCCCGGGGTCCCAGGGTGACTTTGACCGCATCCGCCATCTTATTGATGCCGCGCAGCACCGTCTGACGGGCCTGCTCGCCGTACACGATTTGTTTAGACATTAGGTGTGCTTCTCCGACTTCTGTTTCTGTGTGGTGGCGTCGATGATGGCCAGCACTTCGTCCTCTTTCACGATGAGGTAGTCGGTGCCATCGAGCTTGATCTCCTGGCCCGAGTACTTGCCGAACAGGATCAGATTGCCCGGCAAGACATCCAGCGGAATTCGCTTGCCTTCCTCCGTCATTTTCCCGTCGCCGACGGCGAGGACCTTTCCCTGTTGCGGCTTCTCCCTGGCGGAGTCGGGAATGATGATCCCGCCGATCTGCTGTTCGCCCTCATCGAGGCGCTGAACGATGATTCGATCGTGAAGTGGTCTGACATTCATGTGCCGATTGTCTCCTGCACGCGCGGTCACCGCTGTACCCGATTGCACAGACGCACGAACACAGACGCTCTAGAGTGGGTTCATGTTCAGATTGGTTCCAACCATGAGGCGCGGTTCCGCGACTGCGCTGCCCCAGGCTTCGATGGACTATCCGTCGATCGAATCGGCGCGCGTCGGTGCGACAGAGCTTCTGCGCGAGGATCGAATCCTCAAGGTCATGATCGTGCGCGATGAAGCCCCGGGTGGGTACGTGGAATATGTCGATCGCTAGGTGGCGGCGGTGATTCGCACCATCGGGGTGCCGAGCTCGTAAAAGTCGGGGACTCCGCAGCTCGGGCATAGGACTCGCCAGCCCCGCGTGGAGCGCTCGCCTGGTTTCGACCCGTTGGCCGATCGATGCAACGCCAGCGGCGCGCCGCAGCCCTTGCAGATGAACCCGACCCACGCCTGATCGCCGCCCACCTCTTCCACCTTTTTCATCGTCACAGAGTTGCTGTTCATCGGGCCGAACCCCCGTGTCCCATTGTTCGATGGCGGTCGTGATGATTCTCGCATGATGCCTCAGATGCGGGCGCAAATACCCACAGTTGGCAGTCTCGCGTACTTGCCAGACCGGCGCTGTCTCAGATTGAACACCCGTGGGCAGGGCTAATCGTGCAGGACAACGCTCAGGAGTGCCGTGTTGATCTTGAGGCCGCCGTTATATTCGATGAATCCCAGTTTCCTGAACTTGTTCATGAAGAAGTTCACGCGCGACCGGGTCGTGCCGATCATTTCGGCCAGCGTCTCCTGCGACAGGTGAGGCAGCACCCCCTGCGGTCTGTCCTCCATGCCGTAGCGGGCCAGCAGCATCAGCGTGCGGGCCAACCGTTTCTCGCTGGAGTTGAACAACTGGTCGATGAGATCCTCTTCGATGCGGATGTTCCGCGCCAGCATGAACGTGATGAACAGGTTCGAGAACGCCGCTTCCTCGTGGAGCAGCTGAATCATCTGCTTCGTGGGCACGACGAGGACCGTCGTAGACGACACGGCGATCGCGGTCGCCATGCGCACACGCTGTCCGGCAAGGGCACCTTCCCCGAGGAAATCGCCGCGCCCGAGCATGGCGACAACGGCCTCTTTTCCTCCGCGGGACAATACCGAGAGCCTGACGGACCCCTTCTGGATGTATATGACGTCATCGGAGGGATCCCCTTGCGCGAAGATCACGGAACGCGGACGGTGTTCGACGACTTTCTTGGTCACGTCCGATGAGTCGAGAAACCGCTGGGCATCAAATCCGGACGATTCTGAGTTCGCAGCTGGCTTCTTCCGCGGTGGCATCACCGAGATGTTACCGCAAATCGCTGACGCGACTACAGATGCCTGATTTTTGAGCGTAACGCGTCGAATTGAAGTTGAATTTCCGCCAGGCGCGTTAACTGAGTATCCAGCTGAAGAAAAATATCCTCGATCTGCCGTTTCACGACCGCCGGCAGCCGCGATGGCTGACGAGGACGGGTCGTGCCGGGTTTGCGCCTTGGCCTGACGTCACGCCGAGTAAATGGTGCTTTCATGTCGCGTTCGTCTGCGAATTCCGAGCTGGAAACATGGTCTCGTAACATGCCCGGACTCTACGTGGTTCGCCAGGATGCAGTCTGTGCTGTTCAGCACAGCGGACGGCACCGGTCTTCGCGTATTGTGACGACATGGTTATCAACAGCCGCGTCCTTGCGCTCTGCACGAGCATTATCCTTCTGTCCGCATCTACGCTGGTGACGCAGGAACCCTTCCGCTATCGAGAGTTCCAGCTCGGCAGTGAGCTCGCGACGATTGTGAAGTTGACGGATATGGCGCCCTCAGCCGTAAAGCTCATCCACGCGCGTCCGGCCATCATCAAAGAACTGGAATGGCGACCGCGCTACTCCTTTCGAGGGGGCGAAGCGTCACTGACCGATCCGGTAGACCTGATCGTGTTCAGGTTTTACGACGACCAGTTGTGCGCGATCGTCGTTGACTACGACCGTCGCCGCACGCAAGGTATGACGGCAGCGGACATGATTGCCGCGATCACCGAGATCTACGGACCGACCTCGCGGCTGGCGTCGCGTCCGATCGGGCCAAAGACCAGCGAGTACGGCTTCCCCGATACGCCGATCGCAATCTGGGGAGAGACGGAGTACTCGGTGACTTTGCTGCGCGTCCCCTATCCGGAAGCGTTTCGGCTCGTGGTGACGTCGACGCGCCTCGACAATCTCGCGCGGCAGGCCATCGCCACCGCCGTCCAGCTGGATGCCGCTGAGGCGCCGCAGCGCGAAATCGCGCGACAGAAGAAGGAAGCCTCGGACTCGCTCGCAGTGCAGGAAAAGGCAAAAACCGAAAACAAGGCGCTGTTCAGGCCCTAGCGTGAGTCCAGCGCGCTGTACCGAATAGCACACACCGGATCCGGCGTAAGCGGTAAAGTGCGGGTAATGCCGGTCATTACCCGTCTCCGCGAATTCATCGCTGCGCTCGATCGCCGCCGACCGCAGCCAGGACGACCAGGCGAGCGCGAGATCGCGGCCGAGTCTGCGAAGCTCAGAGAACAAGCCGTCGCGCAGATCGCGCAGCTCGAGAGGCAGGAAGAATTGTGCCGGTAGTGATCGACACGAAGATGTGCGCACGTCCGTCGCTCCGCCTGCGTGTGGCCCGACGAGTACCGCGACTGCAGCGTTCGCACGAAGCGACAGCACGACAGACGCTTCGCGATCGTCGCGCGGTGCTCCGGCAACCGCCCGGCCTGGCCGCGTTCATGGACGTGCGCACTGGTTTCTGAAACCGGGAACGAAGATGTCAACCATGTCGCTCATCCTGCTCACGGTCTGGCTGCTTGGATCGATCAGCTCGTACACCTTGGATGGCTTCCTTCACATGTTCCTGATTGCGGCGATCGGCGTCATGCTGCCTCGCGTCATCTGGGGCCGCAAGGGCGCAGAGTGAATGCCGGCCCTGTCACAATTTGCCCGCGCCGAGGGTTTAACGCTCAGGGCTCGACGGACATCGCGGCCTGTACCTCTTCGAGCAGCACGCCATGCGCCCCCGCCAGGTGGCGAGCCAGAGTTTCCTCGCATTTCGTGATCGCGCCGTCAGCAGACTGGGACGACGACAGGCCGGACGCGTAACGCCGGGCAGCATGGCGTATCTTCCAGGCATCCCGCTGCAGATGTTCCTGGTCCAGCTGGCGTCCCAAATTCAGGTGCTGGCGCGGTTCTTCAATCAGCAGGCACGAGTACGACGGCTGCGTCGCCCACATCGCGAGCGCCATATACACCAACGCGGCTCCCGTGAGAGTCGTCAGTTCACTCAAGGCCTGTCACTCCCGCAGACGCGCGCTGTGCTGAACCGCACAGACGCGAGCCGCCTGAACACCTAAACTGACGTGGCATGTCTCTCATTACCCGTCTCCGCGAGCTCATCGCCGCACTCGATCGTCGGACGCCCCGACCCGAGCGAGCGGCCGAGCGCCAGATTGCGGCCGATGCGGCCGCCCTCAAAGAGCGAGCCATCGCGCTCATCGCGCAGCTCGAGAAACAGAGCGAATCGTGACGCTCACGATTCACGATCTTGCCGATACTCCGCGAGCCATCGCCCGCTGACCGAACCCATCTCCGCCTCCTCGCGGTACACCCAGCGCGAGAACCAGACAGGAACGACCACAGCCGTGACGACCACGCCGACAATGAGCCAAAGCACATATTGAGGATACGCGCCGAGGCGTGACGGCGCTGTCCTGAACAGCACAGCGCGCAATTCCGGCGATGCGTTAATGTCCAGGCATGTCACCAGAACCATTCGTCGACGACGGTTTCGCAGAGCGTTGGGCGGCATGGCAGGCGCGCGGCGCGGCAAACGATCGTGCGACCAGGCGCAAACTCTTCGTTTTCGCCGCCATCGTTGTCCTGTCGACGGCAGTGCTCATCAGCGTGAGGTTCTTTTAGGGCCCGAACGAGGAGCGGCTCCGACATCCACGCGACCTGGCCGCGTTCATGGACGTGCGCACTCGTTTCGCAACTGGCCAAATCTGCCCTGAGTACGCTACCATCAGATCTGTCGGGTTCCCGAAAATGCCGCGACCCAGGAAGCAACCGCCTGCCAAGCCGGTCGCACCGGCGTTTGATGCCGACGCATTGCTCGCGTCGGCAGGTATTGCCAAGAAAACCGTCGAATACCGCCCGTTAGAGATGATCTTCGCGCAGGGGGATCCGAGCGATGCCGTCATGTACATCCGCAAGGGCGCCGTCAGGCTGTCAGGTACTCTCGCACGGCGGGAAAGAGGCCATCGTCGGCGTGTTGGGGGAAGGAGACTTCCTCGGCGAAGGGGCGCTTGCCGGGCAGCCCATCCGCATGGGAACGGCGACGGCCGTGTCGGCGACCTCCCTGCTCGTCGTGCCGAAGGAACAGATGATTCGGCTCCTGCACGACGAACCTGGCTTTTCCGACCACTTCATCGAGTTCATGCTCTCGCGCAACATCCGCATCGAAGAGGACCTGGTCGATCAGCTGTTCAACTCGAGCGAAAAACGTCTGGCCCGCACGCTTCTGCTCCTTGCCCGTTACGGCAACGAGGACAAACCCCAAGGCGTGCTGCCCAAGCTTTCCCAGGAAGTGCTGGCGGAAATGATCGGGACGACGCGATCGCGGGTGAATTTCTTCATGAACAAATTCAGAAAGCTCGGATTCATCGAATATAACGGCGGCCTCAAAATCAACACGTCGCTGCTCAGCGTCGTCCTCCACGACGACCCCCGGTAGCCCCCCCACCTTTGCAACAATCTCTCTGAGCAGGTTGTTCCATATTGAACAGCCTGGCGCCACGTGCTCGGGTATGGTTGTGGGATGACCGGTCAAATACCGCCGGTGCTCTACTCCGCCGATCTCAGCGAGTGTACGGCCATCTCAGAGATCTCAGAAAGCGAGATCGCCGAGCTCTTCGTGATGGTGCTGCAATCTGCGGGAGCCACCATTGTGCACACACACGCGCATGCTCATCCGGAGCTGGGATTGACCTGCATCGTGATATTGAGCGAGTCACACGCAGTCCTTCATGCGTGGCGCGACACGGGCACCGTGAATGTCGACATCTTCGCCTGCTCGACCCGGGTGAACGTGCTCGAAGCCATCGAGAACTTGAAGTGGGCTCTCGGCGCGCGCCGCTCCTGCGTCCAGGAGGTGCTTCGCGGCGACGGGCACACGTCGAACGAACACCATAAGCTCATCACGCGGCGCGCATGACATCAACGTTTCACTCGGCGAATCAACGCACAACGACAGGAACAGCGCAAATGGCAACCAATGGCACCATCAAACGTCTCGTCAGCGACAAAGGGTTCGGGTTTATCGCCGCGGGCGACGGCGTCGAATATTTCTTCCATCAGTCGGCGTGCGTGGAGACCGCGTTCGACCAGCTCCGCGAGGGTCAGGCGGTGACGTTTGACGTCGGCCGCGGACCGAAGGGGCCGAGAGGCGAGAACGTCAGGCCCGCGTGATGTCTGAAGCCCGCAGACGTGTAAGGAGGCTGCGCTTGGTGAATCGAAGCGTTCTGAAACTCAACGACATCGTGGTGTCGCAGGTCGAAGATGGATACCACTTGTTAATCGTGACCGCGATGCCGGACGACGAGATGTCGCTTGTGTACCGAGGTGACGGCTGGAATGTTCAGTATGCCGTTGCCAAGGGCGCACGGCTGGCGGCGGGAAAAGGCGGCGATCTCTGGTACACGTCGGACAAACTCGCGACGCTCGAGTATCTCGAAACGTTTCGCGCGAATCGCAGCCTCACCGCCGTCCACTAGGCTAGCTCGACTAGCCGTGATTTCGACAAGGAGCGGTTGGCTGGAGATTCAACTGCTTACATTGAGACATTCCGGGGCGACGGTGGATTAAACCCCCTGTCGCCCCGACCACATTCCACCCAGTCGTTATTCAACCAACACCTCCAGCCGGAAGCTTCGATGCAGCCGTAGCAGAGCTTGGCGCCCGATGGAAAAAACCGGTGTTCAGGCTGCATAGCAGTCTGCGCACATTGTCAAGTCGACATAGTCTTCGGTCGCACAGCGCAAAGGATGCGACGTTCTCAATTGCACAGACACTTGTCCGCGCTTGCAGCACGCTGTGTTGGGTAGAGGAGTAATCGCCGCGGTGATAAGTGATCGCTAAACGTCGGCTCTGGATCTTCGTCGCAGCTTGCCTCGGAGTTCTCACCGTGGGGTCGATTGCGCTCGCCCTGCGCATCCCCTTCACATCGGAAGCCCTCCGCACACGCGTTGTCGAGACGCTCTCCGACCGACTGGACGCCGAGGTCGAGCTGGGCGACCTGACGCTTCGCCTCCTGCCGGCACTGCACGCCAAGGGCACCGGTCTCCGCATCCGTCACAAGGGGCGTCGCGACGTGCCGCCGCTCATCTCGATCGACAAATTCACCGTCGATGCGAATCTGCTCGGCCTCTGGCGCTACCACGTCGCGCACGTGACGCTGGAGGGCCTCGACATTCAGATTCCGCCGGCCGACCATTCTCCGGACGACGAGCGCAAGAACGACGCGCGCATGGAGGACGGTGAAAGTCACGCAGACGCTGGAGACTCGACCGAGCGTGAGATCGTGATCGACGAGCTCGTGGCCGACGAGGCGACGCTGACGATCCTGCCACGCACGGCGGGCAAACGACCGAAGGTCTGGCGCATGCACGAGCTGCACATCCAGGCGGTCGGCGCACGCACAAAGATGCCGTTCCACACCGTGATGACCAACGCCGTACCGCCCGGACAGATCACCACGACTGGATCCTTTGGCCCTTGGAACAAAGTGGTTCCCCGTCGTACGCCACTCGACGGGACTTTCACCTTCAAGAACGCGGACCTGGGCGTGTTCAAGGGCATTTCCGGCATCTTGAGCGCGCAGGGCAGCTACACCGGAGAGCTCGAACGGATCGTCGTCAACGGCGTAACCGACACGCCGAACTTCATGGTGAAGGTCAGCGGCCACACGGTGCCGCTCGAGACGAAGTACCACGCGATCGTGGATGCCACGAACGGCAACACGACACTCGAACGAATCGATGCGACATTCCTGAAAACGTCGCTCGTCGCGAAGGGCGGCGTCTACGACGTCCAAGGCGTGCACGGCCGGCTCGTGACGCTCGACATCGACATGCCATCCGGCCGACTCGAAGACATCATGCGCATGGCGGTCAAAACATCGCAGCCGCCGATGACGGGCGGGCTGCGTCTTCGCACGAAATTCGACCTACCGCCGGGCGACGCGGATGTCATCGACAAGCTGAAGCTCGAGGGCGCATTCACAATCGATGATGGACGCTTCACGAACGCGGAAGTGCAGCAGAAAGTCAATGAGCTGAGCCGCAGCGCGAGCGCGAAACAGTCGGAAGCGATGCCGCCGGCGGTTGTGTCAAATTTCAGCGGACGGTTCGCGATGGCCGACGGCCAGCTCGCTCTTTCGACGCTGACGTTCAATGTGCCCGGCGCGATCGTTGAGCTGAGCGGTCAGGTACTCGCTGACACGCGAAGCGCTCGCCTTCAACGGCAGCCTGTTCATGGGTGCCAGTGTGTCGCAAACGACGACCGGCTGGAAGTCGCTGATGCTGAAGGTGGTCGATCCGTTGTTCCGAAAGGACGGCCGGACGGTCATCCCGATCAAGATCGGCGGCACGCGGAACGAGCCGTCGTTCGGTATGGATGCTCGACGCGTATTCGGGCGCTAACGAAGACTGCCCTTACGAGGTGCTATGAATCACAAAGTCGGTATTTGGATCGACCACAAAAAAGCGGTCGTCGTGTCCGCCTCAGCGAGCGGCGTCACCGCCAAGACCCTGGAATCTGAGGTGGGACCGCACACTCGTTATTCAGGCTCGCAGGACGGCGGAGGCGAGAAGAAATACGAGGACCGCCACGGCCAGCATCTTGACAGGTATTACGACGAGGTCATCACACAGCTGGGGCAACCCGAGGCTCTTTTGATCTTCGGGCCGGGGGAGGCCAAGCTGCAACTCAAGGAGCGTCTAGGCCGATCCAAAGCGCTGTCTGACAGTATTGTCGGAATCGAGACCACGGACAAACTGACCGATCCGCAGATCATCGCGAAGGTGAAGGAGCACTACGGGATCGATCGCTGAGGCCTGTATCCGAGACTCGACGGCCTCGCCCTTGTCCGCACGCGCGCGGTCATCCCTGAAATCCGCTGTGCCATCTAGTACAGCGCGAGCTGGGTTTGATCTGTAAGGTCAACTATGAGGCATCAGTCCGGTCCTCACCTCCGTCGAATCTCCCAATCGACGGCCCAGGCGCAGCCCGGACAGAGCAACTGTGAGGTGAATCGTGAGAACGACCGATCGTACGAACGAGATAGACGAGATGCTTTCATTGGTAGAGGCAGAATTGCCTCCATCGAGTGTACCGCGCTCCCGGGACATGACCGAGATCGCACGCCGTGCATATGAGATCTACGAGTCGAGAGGCCGGGTCGATGGAGCCGATCTCGATCACTGGCTTCAGGCTCAGCTGGAATCGCAAAGCAAGCGGAAACCATCCTGACGTCAAGCTGCTCGAGTGGCCCATGGCGTGCCGGTAGACGTCGTCAAGCAATAGACGCACCGGCGAGCAACGCCGGTGCGTGTTCGCATCGACGGCTCAGCTCTGGACTGGCTAACTGCGGAGCGGTGAGTCGCCAACCGTCATTAAGGAGGATGAGCTCATGCTGACCATTCTGGTCGTTGTTGTTGTTCTGATGCTGCTCGGCGCGATGCCCACCTGGCCACACAGCCGGGGATGGGGTTATTACCCGAGCGGTGGCCTCGGTCTCGTGTTGCTGGTGCTGGTCGTCTTGATGTTGTCGGGCCGGCTCTGATACTCGAGCCCCTCGTCATCTCAGCAGTCGCCGGTGCGGCCGCGGTCGCACCGGCGAGCGGAAGCCCCTGTCATTCGGGATTCCACTGGACGTGGTGTTTCTGCTCGTTCTCAGTTTCGTTCTCGCGACCCCCACCCCAAGCCGAGCCGACATTGGCGTCATCGTGCTCGAACCCATCGGGGCACTGGCTTCTTCACGCGCGTGGGTCATGCCGGCACTTACTTCTCCAACATCTGCCAGGACGGCAGCCCGATCCGGATGCGGCTGTGTTTGCCTGGTGAAAGTGGCGGGGTCGTAAGCAAGTACTCACCGCTCAGCGAGCACGAGGACTATGACTGAGCGATCGTGCCGTTCTGAAGCCCGCGACGAGGAACCACAGTATGTTTAGCCTGATCCACCAACTCCCAAACAGGTCGACCGTCGTGCTGCGCTGCCCCGCTGAAGATTGAGCCGATTCTGCAAACGCCTCTGGCCGTTGATCGAGGACGCAAGGTCGTACGACGCGCCGCTGGAGCAGGATGGGACAGAGTCTTCTCCACCGCCTGCGTTTCTGACGTTGCGTCTCGATTCGGCACCACTATGCCAGCGTGCGGCGCCCGCCGACCAGCCCGACGAGGAACAGCACAATCGCGACCAACAAGAGCACATGGACGAACGAGCCAATGGTGTAGATTCCGACGAACCCCAGTAACCACGCGACCAACAGGATGACGGCGATGGTGTACAACATGTGAATTCTCCTGCGAGGTGTCGACCCCGCGCGTAAACCTGAGTGCGGCGCAATCCGCCGCCCTGCACGGACTATCCGGTCGTGAAGCCGATGGCTCTGCGAACCTTGCCCATCCAGTTGGACAACTGTGACCGATCAGAGCCAGCGCCCGCTGTTCTGTTGTGGACACGACTGCCTGCGCGCCATCTCTTCGACGAGCAATCCACCACCCAGAGCGCGAATGAGCGCTGTGCTGTTCAGAACAGCGGGCGTTCCGCCTCGGGCTTACGCTCAGAGGGAAAGGACGAGATGCTGATCCTGAAAAGACGCCTCATAGTCTCGGCACATCGCTCGCTTGCGAGAGTTAACGCCGCGCCGTTGGTGTTCATCGCAGTAACTCTTGGGGCCGCGGTGAGCGGATGCGGAGACACGGGCTCGACTTCTGGAAGAACCGAGGCCGCTCCAACCGCGGCCGCTTCGGTGACGGAAGAGTCGACGTCGCCTGCGCTCGTCGCAGAGGGCCAGCGTGTCTTCCGGTTCGAAACCTTTGGAGATGAACAAGTCTGGACCGACAAGCTTCGCTTGAACGAGGTCGTCGAGAAGACCGTTGATCCAACCACTGCGCTCAAGGTTGGACTCAAAGTGGACGCGGACGCGCTCCCGCCAGGAATCCTCGACAAGGTCGATTCCAAGAGCCCGGCAACGACGGTGGCGCTGCTCAAGATGAATGCCGTCGTAGGCATCCAAGCCACCGTGGACTCAAACAATCACGTCACGCGCCTGGGTATCACCTGCGCGCTGTGTCACTCCACCGTGGACAACTCAGTCATGCCGGGCATCGGCCGCCGCCAAGACGGCTGGCCCAATCGAGATCTGAACGTCGGGGCCATCATCGCGCTGTCGCCAGTACTATCTGCCGACAAAAAAGCGGTGTACGCATCGTGGGGTCCCGGCAAATATGACCCCAGGTACAACCAGGACGGAAAGAACACGCCGCTCGTCCTCCCTCCTGCGTATGGCTTGGCTCGAGTGACGAATGAGACGTATACGGCGGAGGGCCCCATCTCCTATTGGAATGCCTACGTCGCGGTCACTCAAATGGGCGGGCAAGGCAACTTCTCTGACCCGCGGCTCGGGATTGACGTCACACATTCCCCTGACTTGGTGAGCGCCAAGCTCCCGGCGCTTCGCGCCTACCAGCACAGTCTGCCGGCGCCTCCACCTCCGGCCGGAAGCTTCGATGCCGCCATCGCTGCGCGCGGACGCGCCGTGTTTGACCGGACGTGCGCGAGCTGCCACGTGGGCGGGTCCGGCACTGACAACAACGGTGGGACATTGCACCCGCCGGCGGACACCGGCGTCGACGGGGCATACGCGGCGCGCACGGCCAACAAGGCGTACCGCACAACTCCGCTCCGTGCGCTGTGGCAACACGCGCCGTACTTCCATGACGGCAGTGCAGCCACGCTCGCTGACGTCGTGGCGCATTACAACCGGGTTCGTAGCCTTGGTCTCACGGCAGAGCAACAGCGAGACCTCGTTGAGTATCTGAAGTCGCTGTGACGAAGGTCGAACGATAAGGTTGACCATGAGCACACGCTTTTCGCGCGTCCTGGGTATCGCCGTCGCCGTGCTGCTGTCGGTGAGTGCGGTGGGCGGGCAGACCGTTATCACACCTCCGAATAACAAATACACACCGGCACAGGATGTTGAACTTGGGCAGCAGGCGGCAAAGGAAGTCGAGCAACAGTTGCCGCTGCTACACGATGACGGCATCGAGGCCTTCGTGGACCGAATCGGCCGGCGCCTGGTGCAGGTGATACCGACCGCGATGGAGCATCGCGAGTTCCGATACTCCTTCAAAGTCATCAACGTGCGCGAGATCAATGCATTTGCGTTGCCAGGCGGGCCCATGTACATCAACCGCGGCATGATTCAGGCCGCAGGCGTCGAGGGCGAGGTTGCCGGCGTCATGGCACACGAGCTCAGCCACGTGATTCTGCGACACGGGACCGCCGGGGCGACCAAGCAGCAACCCTTCGAGATTGGCGCCATTGCCGGGGCGATTGCGGGCGCCATCATTGGCGGCAACGTCGGACAGGTAGTCGCGCAGGGCACGCAGCTTGGTTTGGGCACGTATTTTCTTCGGTACAGTCGCGAGTACCAGAAGCAGGCCGACTTGCTCGGCGTTCAGCTGATGGCGCGCGCCGGATACAACCCGCTCGATCTGATGCACATGTTTCAGACGATCGAGAAACAGGGCGGCGGTGGCGGTCCGCAGTTCATGAGCGACCATCCCAATCCTGGGAACCGAGAGGCGTACATTACCCAGGAAGCCTCGCATCTGCGAATCGAGCGTCAAGCCGGCGACTCTCGCGAATTCGCGCGCGTGCAGGATCGGCTGGGGAGCATGCCCGAGGCGCCGACGACCGAAGAGGTGACCCGTCGGGCCAAGCAGACGCCCACTCGGTCGGGACAACCGCCGCCTGACGCGCGCACCATCGGCACTCGCGTGGCGCCTCCGTCATCGCGGTATAAGAACTATACGGAGGGGGCCCTGTTTCGTGTCAGCGTACCCGACAACTGGCGCGAGGTGGCGACGAACTCCTCGGTGAAATTCGTGCCCGACGGCGCTTACGGCCAGGTGCAGGGCCACACGGTCTTCACCCATGGCGCGGAGCTTGGTTTTACTCGCAACGAGATTCACTCGCTTCAAGAAGCGACGCAGGAATTCATCGACGGTCTGGCGCAGTCGAATCCCTCGCTCCGCACGACCGGACGCCTCAAGAACATGAGTCTGTCGGGTCGCGACGGGCTAGTGGCGACACTTGACAACGTCTCGGAAGTCACCGGGCGGGGAGAAACTGTCACGGTCTTCACGACGCTGCTCCGCGATGGCAATCTCTTTTATTGCATCGCCGTGGCGCCGCAAGACGAGTATCAAGTGTACGAGCGATCGTTCCAGCGCGTGGCACAATCGATTCGCCTCAGCGACTAGTGTTGTTGCTGAATTCATTCTGGAACCGTTTAGGGATCCCAATGGACGGCTGCTCCCCACGTGGCGACCAACGTCGCACCGATTGAAAGTTTTCTAGGCGTCTTTGCGTCTTTGCGTTGAGAACTGGCAAGAGCGCAGCTGTGTGTCACCGCTGGATAGTCCGTCGTGTTCGGCTTTAGTCGGACTTCACGAGGTCCGCCTGAAGGCGGACACGACTTACATGTGGGCGCCCCCTAGCTGGGCTAGTGGCACTGCCGCGCGCAACACCAAGGTTCTCGTTTGTCGCGCGCGGACAACAAAGCGATCGGGAGCCGAGCCGAGATACGAAAACGGATAACACGTGATAAGCGTCAGCGTGCGTCCGACGGTCGGCTGGAGGACCTCGACGTAGGTCGGCGGCACGACCGCGGTCGATTCCACCACGTACTCGAAGTCACCGTCGCGTGTGTTCAGCACAATCACGTCGCCGGCGCGGGCGCCCTTCAGCGGCCTGAAGAATGTGTCGCGATGACCTGCCAACACCACGTTTCCCGGCTCGCCAGGCAGCGCGGTGCTGGCGAGGTGTCCGACCGCGCGCCGAAGAATCGACGCCGAGTCACCCTGAACGACCATCGCCAGGAGCTCGAGCCGAGGAATGCGAATCTCGCCAATTACGCTGCCGTCGACGAGCTCGGGTAACGCGGCAGCGCTCCCTCTCAAACTCTCGAATCGCCGCTGCTCAATCGCCTGATACATTGTCGCATCTGCAACGACATACGCGACGTATCCCAGGGCGAGCACGCCAGCCGCCAGAAACACTCTGGCGGCACGGAGTGCACTGCGACGCGTCCGGCTCATACCTTTGCGACTGCGAGAGCGGGCCTGGCCCACAGCAGCAGACCGAAGGCAACACCGAGGGATCCAATACCGAGCAGCACAATCAGGGGCAGGACGCCGGCGGTGCGCGGTAACTGGCTGGCCTGCTCAGTTCGCGGTATCTGGCTGGCTTGCTGCACGCTCTGCCTGAGGGCGGTCGTCGGCGCCATCGCGATATTCTCCACACGATTTGTCGGCATGGCGAGGGCGATTGGAACTTCTTTCGCGTCCGGCGTAATAGCAACAATCGGTGCGGTTCTCAGCGTGTCCGGGTCTGCCGTGTCAACGGCGATCGCGGGTACCGCGGCCTTCGCGACTTTCGCCAACTCGGTTGCTCGAGGCTTCCAATACACGAACTCCTGACCGAGGTTACTTCCAGGATAGAACCACCCGCGGATGATTTCCGGTGAACCAGGAGGGACCTCGCTGAACGTGATGATTCTCTCGTCGGTCGGCGTGGCCCTGTAACGGGGAATCGCCATTACGGTTGCGATGATCTGCGACTCGTCGGCGTTGAAGACATGCACGATGTGGCGGTCGTTCGCCGAATTGGCCAGCTTGAAGACGTAGGTGCCCGCAGGGAGAACGTGTCCGGGAATTTCGAAGGGCTGGTTGAATGTCAGCACCATCCTCTTATCCCACTCGTCCGCGCGCACGGCAGCCGCTGACATGAGCACAGCGAGCGCCAGCATCAACCCAATCCAAATAGATTTCTTGATCATTTCATCTCTTTTCTGAGCGTACGTCTATGGTTCGGCCTGCAGCGTAACGGCCTTGTCCAGCCGGAACGCGAGAACCGTCTCTGCGGGAACGTGAACCTCGCGTCCCCTGGTGAGGATCTGCACGCCCGCACCGCCGGCTGCACCCACCACACCGCCGATCGCGGCGCCCTCGCCGCCGCCGGCAATCGCACCGATGATCGTGCCAAGCACAGCACCTGCACCGACAGTTTCAGCCGTACGCTTGTTTCTGCCGATTCCGGTGCCGCTCTCGATCGTCATGTCGGTCGTGCTGACCAGGTATCGCCGCCCGTCGATGGTGATCGAGTGCACGTCCAGCACCATCTCAGGGCTGCCGGTCGTGCCGCCAGACGACACCTGCCGGATGACGAGTTGGACGCTCGCCCCCTCTGGAATAATCACGCGGCCCTCGTGTGTGACGTCCTCTTCGACAATCGCCGAAAAGTTTTGATCCGCCCCTCCTTTTCGGGAGTCGATCATTTCCACGGTTCTGACGACGAGCTGGGTTCCAGCCGGCGCGTCGAGCCTGCGACCGTTGGTGACAGCGCGCGGGTTCGCGCGTTCAGCCGAGACGAATTCCAGTGCCTCGACCTGACTGGTGGGGTACCGGCGCGTCGCGCCGTCGGCGTGCCGAAACGTGATGGTCCGTGACGCGATACCCACGACGGTGCCTTCGACGCGCGTGCCATCTCTCATGACCAGCGTGTCCGCTGACGAGATTGCCGCCAGCGACATCACGCACAAACTCATCGCCGCAGCGATGACGATTCTTTTCACTTTGCACCTGCCTTTTATCTCGTCGTTCTCAAGTGTCGACTCAGAGGCCCGTTTTGCGGACGACTGCCGACTGCAACGATCGTAGGTCAGGGGGGCGAGTGCCGTGTGTGCCCGATTGCACAGAAGGCCGTGTGCACAAGAGCACAGACCTCATTCATGGCATCGCTCTACTATCGATGACGACCGGAAAGGAACTCGAGAAGGGCATTGGCATGACAACGGAGCACACTCCCGTGGAACAAGCTGAGACGGCGAGGAACGAAGCGGAACGACTCAGGCAGCTGGAAGAAGAAGCGCGTGCGATCCGCGACCAGAATCGTGAGGCGCTCGAAACCGTCCGTCAGGAGCGCGAGCGCCTGCGCGAAGCGAGCGAGACCGCGCGATCGGCCGGCGAGGACGCACGGCACGCCGCCGATTCTGCGCGTCAGGCCACGATAGAGGCTGTGCGCGCGACCGCCGAGACGCTCAAGACGACGCTGGAAACCATGCAGAGCGTCGAGGAGATGCGGCGCGATCTCCGCGACCTGCGGGACGCGGGCAAGCTCGACTCCAATTAGAGAACCACCTCGTCAGACGCCGCCGACGCGGGTTCCGCGAGCGAGCTGCGGTGGGCCGTGGCAAACATTTCCCATACGGTCACGAACAGCGCCGCCAGAATGGGCCCCACGATGAAGCCCATCACGCCGAACATCAGCAGCCCTCCAAGCGTGGAAAAGAAGATGAGCAGCTCGTGCATCTGCGTATCGCGACCAACCAGCAACGGCCGCAGCAGATTGTCGACGCTTCCAACGACGAGCGCGCAGAACGCGGCCAGCCCGATGCCGCGCCAGACCTCGCCAGAAGTGATGAGGACGATCGACGCTGGCACCCAGATGAGCGCGCCGCCGATCCCGGGGATGATGGACAACACCGTCATCACCGTTCCCCAGAAGATCGCACCATCAATCCCAACAGCCCAGAACGCCAGCCCTCCGAGCAGCCCCTGAGCGGCGCCGATGAGAATCGTGCCCTTGAGCGTGGCACGCGTGACCGACACGAACTTGTCGAGCATGCGTTGCTGGTCGGCGTCAGTCAGCGGCAGGTACGCAAGAACGCCGTTGAGCAGGCGGGGCCCATCTGTGAGGAAGAAAAACATCGTATACAGCAGAATCACGGAGTGGAAAACGAAGACTGCCGTGGCGCGTGTTGTGGCCGAGAGCGCGGCGAAGAAGAATGCGCTCGTGCTGCCGAGGAGCTCGCCCGCCTTGATGAAGATCTGCGCTCGATACGGCTCGATGTAGTCGTAGCCGGGCAGCGCGCGCAGCCGACGATTGAACTCACCCGGCCGCTCCACCAGCCGCTCGAGGCGCGGGCGGATCGTCTCCGTCACGCGCAGCGCTTCGTTCGCGCCGGCGCCCAGCACCGCGAGCAGCGGCCCGATGACCAGGGCCAGTAGAACTACGAGCGTGGCGATCGCGGCGAGAGCCGATCGGCCGCGGAACCGCCGCACGAGCCACTGATACATCGGGTAACTCAGGCCGGTGAAGATGGCGGCGAGCAGGATCGTGAGGAGGAACACGCGGATCATCGCCACGAATGCGATCGAAATCGCCGCAACGAGCAGCAGCAGGAAGGCTTGGCGGAAACGGACCTCAGTCATGGCGCATCGCCCCCGGTGAATGTGACCGGGAGGCTGATGTCCACGCTATTCTAATGTTGCGGGTTCTTGTCGCACACCCAGCGAAGTTCGCTTTCCTCTTCTCTTCTGAAATGCATTCGCCCGATGCACCCGGCGTGGGTGCAGGGTTTCGAGTCGCCTCTTGCAGGTGCCATGTGACCCCTCCTAATGACTGATGTTGACGACAGACGGACCCGCCATTCGCGGCAGGTCGAGTGTGAAGACGCATCCGCGATCGGCAAGGCTGCGCGCGTAGATCCGGCCGCGGTTCGCGTCGGCGCCCCATCGGCTGAACGCGAGGCCGAGGCCCATGCCGGTTCGGTCGGTACCGCGCTGCTCGAACGGGCGGAACAGTTCGTCGACCTTTCCAGCCACGAGGCCCCCGCATTCGTCTTGAACCTCGATGAGCACTCGTTGGGTGCCGGCCCCGACCCGTAGCGTCACGGTCGTGTTGGCCCGCGTGAACTTGAAGGCGTTCTGCAGCAGGTTGGTCACCACTGCCGCGAGGACCTGGCGGTCACCCTCGATCGTGACTCCGCTGTCGACCGGCAGTCACAGCCAGCGAGATGCCTCTGACCTTCGCCTCCATTTTTGCCTGCGGAGCAATTTCTTCGATGAACTCGGAAACGAGAAAGCGCTCCCGATTCTGCAGACCGTGTGTAAGACGAACCTCGGCGAGCGACCGGCCAACGAGTGCCCGCAATCCCAGAAGGCTTCGATTGAGCACGCTCCCCGTGCTTCCCGCGACTCCCACATTCCCCGACTTGAGCACCTCGAACGCCATGATGGCGGTATTCACCAGGTTCCGCAATTCATGAGCCAGAAATCCAAGACGCTCGCTCCCGCGCGCGATCTCCTCATCGAGGATGGACTGATTTCGCTCGCGCCCATATTCCGTGACGGCGCCCGCGATGGCGTCGTCGAGGCAGCAGTTCAGCATGCGAAAGTCATCAGGAGGGATGGACGCATTCATTTCCACCGCGAGCTCCGTGATGGACTGACAGACGTCGCCATAGTCGTGCACGACCTGCGAGACCGTGAACCCCTGAGCCAGCAGGTCATGTCCGTGGTGAAGCGCACTGTTCGCAATCTCGGGATTGGACTCGACACCCAGGCGCAGTGCGTTGACGAGCTGCTCCAGGAACACAGGGACCCCGTGATCGATCTCCGCAGCCGTCGACTGTGGAATCGACCTCGTGGCCACCTTCGCCCGGCACCGCGTGATGATCTCGTCGCGGTTTGTGGCAATGAATTCATGCAGCATCTGCACCTCCCGCGCGCCGACTGCCTCCTGGCGTGCGCTGCGCCGCTGGATATTTGGCTGGGGTCACTATCAGAAAGCGTACAGAAACGCATGCACCCAAGCTGTCCGAAATGAGACACCTGTTCCGTTCGAGACAACGCCCGCGCGCTTCGAGCCGTATACTTGAGTAGGTGCATTTGAGTTCATTGACCTGCACACTTTTTCCGGTCCTCCTCGCGACCGTCCTGACGCTGGCCTCGTCAGTCGCTGCACACGCCAATGGCCCCACACTGGCTGACGCGCAGCGCGCGTTTTTCAACGCGCGATACCAGGCGGCGGCTGACATCGCCCTCGACTTGCAAGCGTCCGAGGAAGCGCTGGCAGCATATGAGGTCCGCACTTCGGCATTGCACTTCCAGCTTCGAGACTTGCTCGGCCCTGAGGCCGACAAAGGGAAAGCCTTCAAGCTGTGCGTGGCCTGCCCGGAGCTACTGAAGTTTTTTCTCCACGACACCGCAAAGGGCCAGGCGCTTGCACGTGAGCGCCTACAGCGGGACCCTGGCGATGACGATGCGCTGTTTTTTCTTGGGAAACTGAATTTGAACTATGTGTGGTTGCACGTGGAAACCCTCGGCCGCAAGACCGGCTGGAGCGAGTATTGGGAAGCGAGAAGGTCGCTCGACGCGGCGCTCAAAGACAATCCACGACACATGCGCGCTCGTGTGGCGAGAGCCTGGGTCGACTACATCGTTGACACCAAAATGACGAGAGGGACGCGCTGGGTGCTCGGTGGCGGCAGCAAGAAACGCGCCTTTCTCGGCGCGCGCGAAGCCGCGGCCGCCGAATCGGAGTTCTTTGTCCGCGTCGAAGCCGAATTCGCGCTGTGGGAAATGCTGGTGCGCGACCGGCAACTGAGCGAAGCCACCACGATTGCCCGAAGGCTCGCGCGCGACTTCCCTGAAAATCACAAGCTCGCCAGATTCCTCGAGACAGCGCCGAGCATCGACCCCTGAAAGAAGAGTCGACCGCTACCTGGGCAGAAGCGGCGGGATCGTCAGCGCGATTGGCGTCTGAACCTTCATTCCATTCTGCAGGAGCCAATCGGTTTCACCGGGTGCCAGGCTCTGATGACCGGGGCGCTGATCAGGGATTGCGACGGCCATCGGCGACGACGTCTGTCGCGGGAAGAGGATCGGGCGGCAGCAGGGAGGCCGTAATGCGCTCTTCCATCCGGGCCGGAAACGCCGGCGCGGTCCCGACGATCTTGTCGCGTGTATACGGCCGAGCATCAATTCCTGAAACACCGGCAGCGCTAACCTCCCCCCGGTTTCTCTCGATCCAAGAGAACGGTTGTCGTCGAAGCCGATCCTGACGGCGGCGGTAATGCCGTCGGGACCGTACGTCGAGCCCACGAAGATCGCGTCCCTGAACTCGTTGGTCGTTCCGGTCTTTCCCATGACGGCAATCGGGAACCCGCGGGAGGCCAGGGCATGAGCCGTGCCGGTGGGAAGCCGCACGACACCGCGCAAGCCTTCCTGGATGAGCGACAGCGCGGCGGCATCGATAGAAGTCGGCGATGGTCCGCGCCGACGAACGGCCACGACCTCGCCCGAATCGCGCACGACGGCGCGGATCACGTACGGCTCGGCAACGATGCCAGAGGCCATCGTCGCGGTACGCATTGGCCAGCTCCAGGAGACTCATTTCGGACGCACCCAGAGCCGTCGTCGGATAGCGTGTCGAGCGGCGTCCGGACGCCGAGACTCCGCGAGGTTCGCAGAACGCTGTCGATCCCGATTTGCTCGGTGATCCACATGGCCACGGCGTTTCTGGACTCGGCGAGCGCTTGACGGATCGGGATCAGGCCCTTGAAGTGGCCGTCGTAGTTCGAGATCCATTTCGGCGGGCGCGCCTCGTCCATTCGGCACGCTGATCGGTTCGTCTGGCACCAGCGTCTCGAGCGTAAAGCCGCCGCTGCCGAAACGCCGCGAGATAGACGATCGGCTTCATCGCCGATCCGGGCTGCCGCAGAGACCGCGTGACGCGGTTGTAGTCGCTGTAAGAAGCCGAGCGACCGTTGAAGAGCCTGCCGGCCGCCCGTCTCGGCCAGAATCCTTCCATCGCGGTTCTGCAGCACGACGACCGAGCCCTGGATCATCCCTCGGGCCTTCGGATGTCGCTGCTCGTACCGCTCGAGACCGTGCTCCAGCGCTTCGTTCACGATGTGCTGCACGCGAGCGTCCGCCGTCGCGTACACGCTGGATCCGTCCCTGCAGAAGATCGTCCACGCTGAGGTCAGGGTGACGGGCTTTGAACTCCTCGAAGGACATGCTCGACGACGGCAGGCGCCTGGAGCGCCTGCGCGCTTGTCGCGGCGCACAATCTGAAGCGCTGCGCCCCTTGGCTTGCGCCGTTGCCTCCAGCGCGACATGAACCCATTCGCCCGCATCAAGGTCAGCGTCTGGTTTCGCCGGCGTAAGACCATGCCCGTGTCCTTGGCGCTCGGCGCGTAGTCGCGAGGCGATTTGGCAATGCCGGCGAGCAACGCGGCTTTGTCGGCATCATCGGCGGTGAAGGTCGTGAGCCGCCGGCCAAAATAGTATTCTGCCGCCCGCGCGAACCCGTACTGACCGTTGCCCATGTACACGACGCTCGCGTACCGGGCGAGAATCTCTTCCTTCGCGCGGCGCTTCGACCCGAACCGCTCCCGCATCTCCTGTTCGAGCCACAACGAGAGCCGAATCTCCTCCCGCTTCCGCGCCAGCATGTTGACGCTTCGCGCGCCCATGACCGACGACAGCAGTCCGGCCAGGAGCCCGGTGGGGCGAAGCTGATAGCTGTTCTCCAGCGCCGTCGCACGGCGGAGAAAATTGCCGCGCACGAGTTGTTGGGTAATCGTCGAGCCGCCTTGCGGAAACAGCGCCGATCGCCTCCAGCTCGTCGTGACGGCCGCCCCTCACAAGCCGTCCTGCGAGCATGCCGACTCGGACCTTCCCGAGCACGCGAGGCAGACTGAAGTAGTCGATCCCGTTGTGGGAAAGAAGCGCTTGTCCTCGGCGGCCAGGATCGCGTCACGAACGATCGGCGGAATGTCTTCGTACCGCGCGATCTCGCGGTACTCGTCGAGCCAGCTCGATGAGCGGCTTGCCGCCGGCGTCGTAGACGCGGCCGATCGTTGGAAACTCAAAGCGCGTGAAGGGCCCGAGGTCGGGCAGGTTGCGGCGACTGAAGTAGACGTGCTGGCATTCGGCGAGTGCCAGCACAATAGCAAGCATCGACGCGGCGGCTACGACCCTGGAAGTCAAAGCTAACACGGTGGCCTACTTGAATTCGAGCTGCTGCGCCATCCGCTCGTTCTTCCGCCATTGACGGAAATGCGCGGATGACTTGATGTACGACAAGTACGACGCCACCGCGATCCGCTCGATTCGCCACGCCACCCGAAGAAGCTTCCGATGCGTCGGGTGTCGCCCCGCCATCCCACGCTCGAGGATGCGCGCCGTCACGTTGTGCAGCAGCGACAACTGGAGGACTCCCAGGGAGTCACCCGCGATGCGCCGATTGCCGGCCCGCTGGCTGATCGACGCGGTATTGCTCACCCCGCTGACCGTGTACGACGCGTTTTGCTCCACATATCCGTTACGAAAGAACACCTGCGAACTGTCCCAATCGAGACGCATCGCACTATACGTGATGAGTCCAGGAGCATAGGTCGTCGGATCAAGCGCCACACCCTTCAGGACGTCCAAGACGAACGGCGCTGCCGGAGGCGCCGCCGACTCCGGCGTTTGTGACGCGACAGACACCGTCAACCACAGAATGAGGGCTGCAACTGTCATGAGCCAGGTGCCGATATAGAATTGCGCGGTTACGCTAGTCACAGAGTGCTGCGTGCAGCGTCCGACGTGCGCTGCTCGAGGTCGCTCTGAGCATCGGTCGCACGATCCTCGACAGCTTCCGCGCCTCGCACGACTACGCTCAGCGCTTTGCCATAGACGCCGCGACCCTTTTGCTGAAGATCGTCAACAGCGTCGCCAGCCTTCGACGTCGCATCTCTAAATTTCTCCGTTGCGGCATTACGGACGTTCGTGGCCGCATCCATCAACTGCCGTTGACGGTTTCGCCAGACGGCGTAGATCTCAGTCGCAAAGAGGACGCCGACGGCGGTTCCAATGAGAGCGCCGCCGAAGAGGCCTTTCGTAAAGGCTTGGCCCTGTCTTGATTCAGTCATGTGGTCTCCAGTCGGACGACGCTTTTCGATTTCATTCAATTGACCTCGCCGTAACCTTAGTCGCTCGCGGCCGGCCATGTCTGTGCAATTCAGCGCATGGATCGAGTGTTCAATCGGAGACAGCGCCGGGTTGGCGAATACGCGACACTTGCTCATGCCCCAATTTCGACCATCGTTCTCGCTCTGGCCGCGGCCGCGGTTTCTCGGCGAATCGTCCAGCGGATTTGCTTGGTGGATCGCGCATCGAGGCGAGGTGCCGAACGTCGAGACCAGCCAACAACGGGCACACTCGGTCAAACGCATCATCGAGGATCACCACGACCGCCACAGTCGAACGATCGAATGCGGGAGCCCGGCCGATGATTGACAGCGTAGCGACGATGAAGAAGGTCGACGAGGGCGGTCGCACGACCGCCGTAGCCAGCGACCAAGCGTGGGTCGGTTTCGTCTGCAGGGACTGTGGCGCGCCGGTGGCGTTGCATCGATCGGCCAACGGGTCGAAACCCGGCGAGCGCTCCTCACGGGGCAGGCGCGTCCTGTGCCCGAGCTGTGGCGTCCCCGACTTTTACGAGCTCGGCACACCGATGGTGCGAATCACCGCTGCCACGTAGCGATCACTTCTGAACATCATCCCGCTCTAACCGCAGTCTTTCTTCGCCCTGTGACGTCGTGCAGGCGCGCGGTCGGCCGTTCACGTTCGCCCTATTGCTCACTCACTGGCGCCCGCTTCACGTAGGTGTCTTTTGCGAAAACCGTCCCTTGCCGGCGCGCCAGACGTACTTCGATCTCATGGGCGCCGGCGTCGACGTTCGGCTGCTCAAGGACAAGGACGTAATATCCGGCAAGCGCACCTGCCAGACGCTTCATCGCCTGCTCGGGGAACAGGTGTGTACGCGCGAACAGCCCGCCCGTGTGCCTGGAAACGGACTGGAGACCCACCTCCAGCGAATGATAGTCGGCTTGTGTCACATCGAGCGTGAAGACAGAGGCGCGCGCGGCGAGCAACGCATCGCGTGCTTCCTCATATCCATGCTCCATCGTGACGCCGGTCCAACCCAGCCGGCCGAACCCGTGGCCGATAAATACGATCGACTTCGAGCCGGACAGATCCTGTATGGCGTCGGCAAGCTGATGCAGCGCTTTCTCTATGGTGTAGGTTTTCGACGCCGTCTGCTGATCGAGCCGCCTCATCAACGAAACCGCTGACGTCTGGGGCACCGGATGTGGATCTTCAAAGAGAATTCCACGGCGCAGCACACGTCGCACGGCTTCGCCGTCGTTGGTGAAGTCGAGCCAGATCCTCAGTCGCGAATCGAATGAGACAACAGCCACACGATCCCGTGGCGTCAGATCGTCGAGGAAGCGTCGAGCTTCGATGAGCATCCGCATGAACCCGATGATGCGAGAGGGCTCGAGGTCCTTCTGAAAGACAAAAATAATGATCCGCCCGGGACCGAGATCGTCAGCAGCGGTCGAGGGCGGAGAGATGTCGGAAAGACTCGGAACGCCGTCCGATCTCGCGCCTCCTACCCACAGGGCCGACTCGATCGCGACGCGTGTGCCGCCGATTCTCACTCTGAAATCATCGGCTTCGAGGCCAACCACCGCCTGGCCCTTGTCGTCGAGCACACGAACATCCACGAGCACGCGCTCGACATCGACCCGCTCTGTGTATCGCGGTTGTTGTGGCTGCTGGCCGTGCGCGAGCGCGACGGCGAGCACGAGCGCAGAGAGCAGAAAGAATGCACGCATTGATAGCTACCTTCTCATTGGAACATCGCCGTCAAGCGCGTTGCGCAGCGCGCGGCATCGCTTTCGTATTGTGCGGGGCGTCACGCCGACCTTGCGCCGAGGCACATCCGTCCGTAAAATAACCGGTTCGACTCTAGCCCATCCCGCGCCGGCCGACACGATTTGTCCTGTTGTTGTCGTCGCTGGAAACTGATACTTCGGAGATGTGCACCATGACGCAGACCACACAGACAGAACTCGAACCCGCCCCACAGGCCCAACCCTTTGCAGATCGTCTGCTGCGCGCGCTCAACGACGGCGCGCTCTGCCTGATGGTTTCGATCGGACACCGCACGGCCCTCTTCGACTCGATGAATCGGCTCCCGCCGGCGACGAGCGATCAGATTGCAGCCGAAGCCGGTCTGAACCCGCGGTACGTGCGGGAGTGGCTCGGTGCGATGGTCACCGGCGGGGTCGTCTATTACGATGCGGCGTCTGGGCATTACCGGCTACCTGCAGAGCATGCCTCCTCGCTGACGCGAGCAGCGGCGGCCGACAACATGGCGGTGTTCGCGCAGTACATCGGCGAGCTCGGTCGCGTCGAAAACGACATCGTCGAATGCTTCAGCAAGGGCGGAGGCGTGCCGTACGAGAAGTTCACACGATTCCACGAGGTGATGGCTGAAGACAGCGGACAGTCGGTGCTCTCCTCACTGGAATCCCACATTCTGCCGTTGGTTCCCGGACTCACGGCGCGGCTTGAACAAGGCATCCGGGTACTCGACCTCGGGTGCGGCCGCGGTCGAATCCTCCAGCGGCTGGCCACCAGCTATCCGAACAGCCGGTTTGTGGGCATGGATCTCTCTGAAGACGCCACAGCCTACGCACGCCTACAGGCCGTGGGCCTCGGCAACGTCGAGTACATCGCACGCGACCTCAGCGACTTCGATCGCACGGCCGAACCCGATGCCTTCGACCTCGTCACGACCTTCGACGCCATTCACGACCAGGCCAAACCGCTGAACGTCCTGAAGGGCATCCGGCGGACTCTCAAGGCAGACGGCGTCTACCTGATGCAGGACATCTCCGGCACCAGTCATGTGAACAAGGACATCGCCCATCCGCTGGGCACCCTGCTCTACACCGTCTCGTGCATGCACTGCATGACGGTCTCGCTCGCCCAGGGCGGCGAGGGCCTCGGCGCGATGTGGGGCGAGGAGAAAACGCAGGAATACTTACAGCGTGCCGGTTTCAGTTCGGTGACGGTGAACCGCCTGGCGCACGACGTCCAGAACAATTGGTACGTCGTACGCCCGTAGAGATCGGCCATCGTCGATCGCGTGCGACCGCGTTCAGCTACTGCAGTACCTGTGGTCCTGTCCGATGCAGTCGGCCCGACATCGCCGAGCGACAGCGGGCCCGTGAATTCTGGCAAATGTTTGCTCCACCACGCGCTTGCACGGTCCGAGTTCCAGTAGTCCGCGCTTTTGCACGCGCACGCCATTTTCAGCAATGCCTCGGCATTGGGCGGTCGCTTGTTCGGGTCTTTCTGTAGGCACGCGAGAACGAGCTCCTCGAGCTCACGAGGGATCGGTAACTCGGTGCGCTGCGAGGGGGGCACGGGCTGAGCCTGGACGTGCTGAAGGAGCATCTTCATCGGGGTGTCGGCTTCGAAAACGAGCTGCCCGGTCAAAAGGTAGTAGGCGACACACCCGAGCGCATAGACGTCGGCCCGCCGATCGACCGTCACATCGCCCAGGATGGTCTCCGGTGCCATGTATGCCGGTGTGCCGCTGGTTTTCTGATCGCCAGTCACCAAGGTCTGCGTGCGCAAATCTGAGAGGCCGCTGTTCACTTTCACGAGACCGAAGTCCAGCACCTTCACGAAGTCGTACTCGAGACCCATCCGGCACACATAGATATTGGCGGGCTTGATGTCACGGTGAACCAGACCACGCGCGTGGGCATCTGCCAACGAGTGGGCGACCTGCCGCAGCAGGTAGCCAACCCTCTCTGCCGGAAGCGGTCCGAACTCGCGAACCAACGATTCGAGGTTCCGTCCTGCCAGCAGCTCCATTACGTAGTAGAAGACCCCCTGGTCCGTCACCCCAAAGTCGAACAACTGGATCGTATGAGGCGAGCTGAGCGCCGCCGTCGCCTGGGCCTCGCGCTCGAAACGTTTGAGCATCACCCTGGCTTCGGCATCGCTTGCGGCACCCAGCACCTCGGGACGAACGAGCTTGACCGCCGCTCGGCGCGCCAACAGTCGATGCTGGGCTTCCCAGACCTCCCCCATCCCTCCGTGGCCGAGCAATTCGACCAGCTTATAGCTGCCCAATTCCCGCGCCTTGCGCAGTTTCCGCCCGAGGTGGCGCATGAAATGCGAGGGGATCGTCGCCAGCCCGGCGCACACGAAATTGGGCCAGAACAGGACAAAAGTCTGAATAGGCGACGGCACCGCGACGCCTCGAAGATGCGCAACCCAGACGCCCAACGGATCCATCGACGCCGCGATGAGCGAGGCGCCGAGCATTTTGCCCGGGCTGGCCGGAGACACCATCGAATACACGAGCAGCAGCACGGCTATCCACGAGACCTGAATCATCTGGGCACCCAAAGGTGGCGGTGCGACCCAGGTATTCATCGCAGCGACCGCGGCAGCGTTGAGAATCATGTAGCCGAGGCCCACATCCGTCTTGGTTTCTGGTGAATGGTGCGTATAGCGCACGTAGGCAAACATCGCCATCGACACGATGATGCCGAGCACCTCGAGCACGCGCATTTTCGGGAAGTCCAGGCCAGAGGCGGTCGGCAGCGTCGCGATGATGACCTGGTCCATCACCAGGCCGATCATCCAGAGCACGATTCCGATGAGGCTGAACAACTCGAGGCGCCGGACCTGTTCGCTGAGAAGGTCCTCGGGCATGTGCCCGGCGCCGTGTATGGTCGGTGGCTGTCCCGGCACGGGCGTGGGTTCACGCGGGACGAAGTGCGGCTTCTGGTCTGCCATGGTTTTTCAACCGGATCGAGTGGCCACTAGCCGATCCGCCTGGGTTCTCCCTTGCTGTCACCGCGGTGAGCGGCCTCGGCCTGCCGCTTGAGCTCCTCGAGGTTCAGCATAATCGAGTGATTCGAACGCACCAAGTCGGCCAGGATGGCGTCTCGAGCACGGGCATCTCTGACGGCCGGACGGCGATCTTCGAGAAACGGCCAGAGCGGATCCCGAATCATCGGCGGCAGGACGCTTTCGAGATATTCGAGCGCAGTGCCGCGAAGATTTTGATCCTCGACATACAGACCACGAAGCGCGATCTGCAACGGCTCGGCCGGCAGTACGAGAGAGAGGATGGTGAACACGTGCGCCAGACTCTGACTGGCGCGGCTCCTGATGAACTCGTCGACAAATGTGTTTGGCTCGCCGTCGTCCAGGCCGTCGAGCAGATGGCGCCCTTCCCACACCGGCCGACCAACCGCAACTTCCTTCTGCACCACCTCGAACACACGAGCGGGGTCCACGCGCAGTTGCGGCTCTTTCCCCAGGATTGCGGCGAGTGAGCGCGCGCACTGGAAGCGGACCTCGAAGCGAATGTCCTCGAGGCCGGCGAGCAGGCTGTCAACCGCGCGTTGCGAATGACAAACAACCATCACGCGAGGGATTCTGCGCCGCACGGCAAAATCCTCGTACGGATTCAGCAGCGCGTCGGCGAGGGAGCCGACATGCCGGTGAGCGACCTTTCGCAATGCCGCAATGGCATCGTCGGCGACCGGATCCCACGCCAGAAGCGGGATGACATGTGGCATCAACGCGGATGTCAGTTCGTCGCCACGCCGAAGCACGCCGCGGACACGATCGACCTCGCGCGATCGCAGCCGGAGCACATCCTGAATCTCGGGATCGAGGGCGCTGGCCGCCGTTTTCGTGGACTTGCCGGCGGCAGTCGGCAACGGCTCCGACCGCTGTATCGAGCTGGCACCAGTGCGCGATCGCCACATGGTGTTGAGTATCGCCGTCCTGGTGGTCAGGTCCCCGATGTCCGTGAGATCCATTTCGACCGCGTGCTCGCGCAGGTTCCGCTCCAGTGTCTGGACATAGCCGCGGCTGAGCCGGGTGGCGACCAACGCGGCAGCCGCCGAGCAGATGAGCGTCGAAACGATGAGTGCCGACTGCTGCACTGCCGGCGCAAGTGCGAGGATGAAGCGGATAATGCCACCGCCAATCGCGTCGCCAATGCGGTCGAAGCCGACGTCGATGATGGATTTCGCGGCTCGCTTCTCAGCTGCCGGTATGGGCGTATAGAACACCTCGTAGCCCGACCGGAACAGCGAGCTGCGGAAGACGGATTCTCCGCCGCGCGCGACAATTGCGCTTTCGAGTCCGGGCGCGACCAGCGCGCCAAGCCCGCCTGCAAGGAGTGCAAGGGAAGGGGTCGCGCTCGTCAGCGCCAACCCCATCCGCTCGAGGACCACGCCGCTCAGCGAGGTCTGCACGATGACGGTGACGAGGCTCACACCGGCATAGTAGATGGCAAAAAATCTCAGCAGGCTTTCGCCGTTGCCAAGCGTGGCGACCGCCTGCACTTTGAACACGTAGTCGATCAAAGCGGCGCCTGTTGTCCCGAGCAGCACCAGCAGAGCGAGGTGTCGCAAATAGGGTGTTTCGGCGAGCACGCGCACGCCAGACCAGGCTGGCTCAGGCGTCAGTTCAGGCGAGAACTCTCGGGATTGTAAGCGTGACGTCGGCACTGGCGCGAGCCGACTGACCTGCCACGCGCACACGAGATTCAGGACCGCAAGAACCGGCAGCATCGCGCTCACGTCCAACATGACGGCGACACGTTCAGCCAGCAAACCTCCGAGCAGCCCACCGAAGGTGCCACCTCCCACAATCTGGCCGAAGCTTTTTTTGGCGGTGCGCGGGTCGAAACGCTCTGAGGCGACCAGCCAGAAACCGGAACCGAGAATAGGACCCAACCCGGAAATGTGGAGATACACAAGGATGGCGGCAGCCCGCGGCGTGGTTTGGGTCAGCATCCATTCGGCAACCAGCAACAACGCGCTTATGCCGAACGCCCACGCTACGAATCTGGCCGGCGTGAGGCGCGAGACCCCTTTCGCGTTCACGGCCACGAGCGCGATGGAAAAGATCGATGTCGCGATGACCATCGCTGGCAGCGAGGTCACGTCGAGCTCGGCGAGAAACAACGCGTCGCGCGCGGCTTTGCCGCCCACGAATTGCGCGGTGACAAAACCCGCGCAGATGATGGCGGTGAGCACCGCCGACGATGATCCCGATTTTGATGACGCAGTCACGATGGTGCCAGGCGGAAGATCGACGGCTGATCCAATCCTATCACTGCCGCGAGCGCAACCACCGGGCGCCCGGTGCGCCGATCTAAACAGTCTTCTTGCGGTGTTCCTTGGCGATCTGTCCAGCTACCCATAGCCACACGCCCGTCAGTGCCACGTTGAGCCCGGCAAACGCCGACGCGGGAAGGCCACTCACCTGCCCAACTGCGACGAACCCCGCCGAAATGACGTCGCCGCCCCTCGTGAAAAACGTATCGATGGCCGCCTTCGCTTTGTACTTGGCCTCGCGCGACGTCGGCAGAAACAGCGCCTGACGCAGCGTGTTCTGAATCGAGTAGTCCGTGCTGTTCTCGAGGATCTTGCCAATCCGCACGACTGCCAGAATCGGCGCGACCGCAATGATCGAGTAGTTGACGAGCGCGAGCGCCGGCAGGATGAACAGCGCTCCGCGTACGCCCATGAACCGAATGACGCGCGAGGTGACGAATAGCTGGAGCAGGAACCCGACGAGATTGACCGTGGCAATAATCGAGCCTGAGAACGCGGTGATGAACTGCCGGCTTTCGACGATCCCCGTTGGATCCGTACCGAACCGTGCTCTTGCCTGCTCCACGATGAGTGTGTTCAGCACGTAGCCGCCCGTGGTGTTCACGACGTTGAGGAGAACCGTCAAGACGGCAATCCAGAATAAATATCGATCGTTCCATACCAGCTCGAAACCGCCCTGGGGCCCAAGCGTTGCTTCGTTGGCCGCAACCGCTTCAGGCTCGGCCCGTGCAGTCTCGCGGCGGTTCACGACAAGCGTAATCGCGAGCGCCACCATCAGGACGCATGCACCGAGCAACATCAGCGTGTAGGGCGTGTAGTTGAGGCCCTGAACCAGAGGCGTGACAGCGACTGCCCCGACCCAGGCACCCAGTGATTGCCCGACCCCGATGAACGGAAAGAGCCTGCGCCCCTGACCTTCGGTGTACAGATCGTTGGCGAAGGCCCAGAACTGCGACACGATGAACACATTGATGAGTCCGAGCCAGATGTAGAACGCAACCCCTTCGCGCAGTCCGATACGGCCGCCGATATAGAAAACGACCAGCGTGGCCGCGAAAAACGTCATCATCATCGAGATGAGCCTGATACGGACGACGCGCGTGCCCAGCCAGCCGTAGAACGGCACGACGGCCATCAGAAGAACAGCCTGGGCGGCCGCCGAATACGACGCGAGCGCTGCGCCACCCTCCGTGAGGATGAGTCCGTCCCGCGCCGGCTTCATCAGCGAGTAGCCAGCCAGCAGAAGGAATATGTTCATCGCCAGCAGCAGGGTGCCCACGCCCTCGCCGGCGCGCACGTCGGCGAACAACGACAGCAACCGCTCGAGCCAGGTCTTCGGATGCTCGCCAAGCGTCTTGAAGTACCGGCAGCGACTGGTGCGAATGCAGCTCCGGATGCGTGACGAGGGTGCGCGGCTCGGATGTTTTCATCATCAGGCTTTCCGCACGGCGGCAGGCGCGTGCTCGGACGTCTGTGAGAACGAGCGCAGAGACGATGTCGGTGGCAGATAGCGCTCCCACCAGGCGGTGGCGTCGTCCTCAGTCCATGGCGGCACGTCGCACGCGGCGAGCATCCGCTCGAGCTCTCGAGCCGATGCCGGACGCGCGCCCGGATCTTTCTCGAGGCACTTCAAAATGACGCGCTCGAGATCCGGCGGGACGAACTGGCTCGTGCGCCGTGACGGAGGATCGGGCGGCGTGCGTCATGTGCTTGAGGGCGATGGCGACCGGTTTTGCGTCGGAAAACACGAGGGTTCCGGTCAGTAGAAAATACCCGACGCAGCCGAGCGCATACAGGTCGGCGCGGGCATCGATCTTCCGGCTCGCGCGCGCCACTTCGGGCGCCATATATTCGGGCGTGCCGACCGTGACACCTTCAACCGTGAGGTTTGCGTCAACATCGGCCGTGCCCCCAAAGGGTTTCGCCAGGCCGAAGTCGACCACCTTGACGAAATCGCAGACCTGCGCCACCTGACAGAGCATCACGTTGGACGGCTTGAGATCGCGGTGCACGATTTTCTTTCCGTGAGCTTCTTCGAGCGAGTGGCACATCTGCCGGAGAATCGCCACCACGCGCGACGGCGGCTGCGAGCCGAATGTCGTGACGAGCGTTTGCAAGCTGACGCCATCGAGCAGTTCCATCACGTAGTAGAGGCGGCCCTCCTCTGTCGTGCCGAAGTCATACAAGTAGACCGTATGCGGCGACTGCAGCGATGCGATGGCGCGCGCCTCGCGGTGAAAGCGCAGGGCAAAAAGAGCCTGCCGCCCGGCGTCGAGCTTCACCAGCTTGATCGCCGCCGGGCGTGCCAGCATCTTATGGCTTGCACGCCAGACCTCACCCATACCCCCTTCGCCGATCGGCGACAACAGCTTGTAGCTGCCGAAATGTCCTGCCTCGGGCACCTGCTCAACCTCACCGTACGATCGGCGCGCCACGACATACGCAAGGATCGCGAACAGGTAGTTCATGACCGGCCAGATCGATGCTTGTCGCCACGACTCGGTGACGAAGGCGAAGCGCGTCGAGTTGATCCAATATGCTAGTGGCCACGTCGTCGCAGCCGCCAGCGCGACCGCTAGACGGACGTTTGGCCGGGCGGGAATCAGTGCGCCGGCAATGACGATCAAGGGACCGACGGCCGAAAGCCCCAACACGTGATGGGACGCATCGAAGGGCCGCGCCGTCTCAACCATGGCGATCGAGAAGGCGCTGACGATCTCGAACACCATGCCAAGGCCGAGCAGCGTGCGCGATGTCACGACGCCGTACCGCCGCAGTGCGAACAGTCCTCCCGCCATCAGAACCACGCAGAGCGCGACAAGGCGGTTGATGGCATCGCCGAGGATCGGCGCGAGATGCGGCTGCGCCAGCCGCTGCAACACATGCCAGGCAACGACCACCATTGCGAGGGACAGTGCGAGCGATGTCAGGCGCCCGGCTCCCTCGTCGAGCGTTTGCTGCGGCAACGGGACTGGTTGCACCGCTTGGCGTGTCATGCGCGTCTGATAATACACACGAAGAGCACGGCGGCTGCAATCCAGATATACAATGCGGCGCTCATATGGTTCGCCTTGCCCACAGCTGGCTCTGTGTGATTCTGGCTATCGTGTCGCCGACGCAGGGCCTGGCCCAGGCACCCGCGCCGGCATCTCCCCAGACCCGTGAAGAGTCGCTAAAACTGGCGCGCGAGGAGAAACAGAAGTCACTCGCACCGCCAACGCCAAACGCACTCGAGAAGGGCATGCGGCTCGCCGAAGAGCACCTGGCGCCTCTGCTCACAGCTCGTGACGGTATTCACCTGAAGCTCGGCAGCCTCGCGACGGGCAGCGGCTTCGCGTATGGAGCCGGATACCGCCATCGCCGCTTGTTCGATCGAGAGGCGGCGCTGACGGCGTGGGCGGCGGGGTCGCTGAAGAGATATTGGGCCGTCGAAGGACGATTCGACCTGCCCGATCTTGCCGACGGACGGTTGGAGATCGGCACCGTACGCTCCGCTGGCAGGACTATCCTCAGGAAGCGTACTTCGGGCTGGGCCCCGCAGCACGTCGAGGCGACGCCACCGAACTTTCAGCTCAAAAACACGCGCGTCGGCGGGCGCGTCGGAATAAAGCCATCGCCAGTGGTCGCCTTCGGCGGCGGCGTTGAGTACTCCAGGCCTGTGCTCGGTCCAGGCCGAAACAGCCGAATTCCTTCAATCGAGGCGCTGTTTGACGAGACGTCGGCGCCTGGCCTGTTCGGTGCTGAAAACTTTCTTCGCACGAGCGCGTTTCTCCATGTCGATTACCGTCAACCAAGAAACGCGCGGAGAGGCGGATGGTACCGGATCGACGCCAGCCACGTTGCGGACGCATCAGATGCACACACGTTCAATCGCGTTGATGTAGACCTTCGTCAGTACGCGAGCATCCTCGCAGAGCGCCGCGTGTTCGCAGTGCGGCTGTTTGTGTCGACGTCGGATCCCGCTTCGGGGGCGCGCGTCCCGTTCTACCTGATGCCGCACTCTGGGCGGGCATGATTCTCTGCGCGGCTTTCGCGACTATCGGTTTCGCGGACCGCATGCCATTCTGACGCAGACGCAGAGTACCGCTGGGAGATCTGGTCGGGTCTCGACGCGGCGCTGTTTTATGACGCGGGCAAGGTCGCGTTGCGCCGATCCGACCTCGACTTCAAGGGACTCGAAGGGCCTATGGCTTCGGCTTTCGATTCAACACCGACAACGGCACGATCCTCCGTATCGATGCGGGGTTCGGCAGCCAGCGACGGCAAGCACCTATACATTGTGTTCGGCGATGTCTTCTGATTCGCGGCGGCGCGCATTCGGCTTGGAGCGGCCGTGGCGCGCTGTTGCTGGCGATCCAGCCGCTGTCGTCGCAGTCGCCGACGTTCTATCCCGGACGATCCGATCGCCACCGACGACGACATGTCGCTGGATGCGTCGAAGGTTGCGCCGATCGAAGATTCGAACGGGTACGACTTCGTCGCGCAACACGTTCGCCGCACCTGGCATCCGCCATCGACATCCGCGCCAGGAACGTCAACACGATCGACGAGGTGCCCGACTCGAGCTGGTTCGCCAATCGGATCGGGCGCAGGGCCGCTCTCCACCGCCGAGCTCGTTCGCGGACCCGATCGCTTCGAATCGATTTCGCTCGACGGCTGGAATGTCAGCGGAGGCAAGTCATCGGGTCTGCAGCCGGGCTTCCGCATGACGGATCCGTCAGGCCATCTCTATCAGATCGAATTCGATCCGCCGTCGAATCCAGAAATGGCGACCGGCGCGGAAATCATCGGGACGGCGTTCTATCATGCGTTCGGGTACCACACCGTCGACGTCTACGTCGCCGAGCTCGATCCCGCGGCGATTGAGATTTCTCCGAACGCTCGCATTCTGGATCCGCTGATCGGCGAGCGCCGCCAGCTTACGCGGCGTGACGTGGACGACGTGCTGCGGCGCGGCGCGAAGCATGCCGAATGGCCGCTACCGCGTGCTCGCCAGCCGCTTTGCGGAAGGCGCGCCTCTCGGCAACTTTCGGTACTACGGCACCCGGCCCGACGACCCGAACGACATCGTGCCGCACGAGGATCGCCGCGAGCTGCGCGCGGCGCGGGTGTTCGGCGCGTGGCTCAACCATGACGACTCGCGCGGCGTGAACAGCCTGGACATGCTGCACACCGACGGCAGCCGCCGTTACGTGAAGCACTACATGTTCGATTTCGGATCGATCATGGGCAGCGGCACCGTGTTCGCGCAGCGGCACCGCGCCGGCAACGAATACATCGTCGATTGGGCGCCCGGCTGGCTGACGCTCGCGACGCTCGGCCTGTACACGCGCGATTGGCTGCACATCGATTATCCGGACGTGCCGGCGTCAGTCGGGCGGTTCGAGGCCGCAGCCGTTCGATCCCGTGAAGTGGCGGCCCGAATATCCAAACGCCGCGTTCGACAACATGCGCGCGGACGATGCGTTCTGGGCGGCGCGGATCGTCTCGAAGTTCAGCGACGCCGACATCCGCGCCATTGTCGCGAAGGCGCAATACTCCGATCCGCGCGCGACCGACTACATCACCGCCACGCTCATCGAACGGCGCAACCGGGTTCTGAAGACGTGGCTGACGGCGGTGAATCCGCTGGTGGATTTCGCGCTGAGCGCGCGACGGCGAACTCACGTTCGGCAATGCCGCGGTCGATGCGGGCGTCGCGAGTGCACCGACCAGCTATCGCGTGCGCTGGGCCCGTTTCGACAACGCGACCGGCTCGGCAACCGGCACAGTGGAGATCACGACGACGGAAACGCGCGCCGCCGCTCCGCAGGAGGTACTCGCGGGAGCGCAGTTCGTCCAGGCCGACATCACGGCGGTGCATCCGCAATTCAACGCCTGGAGCACTCCGGTGACGGTCCATTTTCGCCGTGACCCGGCTGGTTGGACGCTCGTAGGGGTCAAACGCCTTCCGTGAGGAGCTTTGTTGGCTCCGATTCACTTGCCGGGTCTAAAGAGCAAGACCCGGCCTACAAACGGGCACGTCGGGCGGGTCCTTTGGACCCGCCGCGGTATATGAAAACGCTGTCGCGTACGCGCGATAGGGCCGAGTTGCTTCAGAGACTCAAAAACGTGCATCCCGAGAGCATCCGACGATGGGGCCGGATGTCCGCCCACCAGATGGTGTGTCATCTCATCGATGCTTTTCATATGGCGACCGGTGAAAAGCCCGTGAGCCACGACACCAGCGTGCTTCGACGTACGATTGTGAAGTGGATGGTTCTGTATCTACCAATGCGATGGCCGGCAGGAATCCTGACAAGGCCGGAGCTCGATCAAGAGGTGGGAGGCAGACGGCCTGTCAACTTCGAGACAGATGTCGCCGAGCTCGAGGCGTTGATGGGCGTCATCACCGCACAGACGCGCAGGTTTGCATGGCAGGTGCATCCGATATTCGGCCCGATGTCTGAGGCCGACTGGCTCCGCTGGGCATACCTCCATATGGACCATCATCTGCGTCAGTTCGGCGCGTAATGTGAATTTCAAGCGCTGACCAACTCGCCCAGCAACCGTTCTCCGCCCGTTTCCCGGAATGCGCTCAGCGCTTTCTGCCGGCCGGCCACTGCATCGGCAAGAACTTTCTGGAAGCTGAAATCGCCGCGCAGGCGATCGAACTGCGAACTGCTCGCGAGTGTCGCGGCGGGAAAGTAGCCCTTCGCGACCACGCTCTGCAAATATTTCAACCCTTCGTCGTGTCTGCCGACATCACAGAGCAGCCACCCCTGCATGAACATCGCTTCCGGATCAAACTGAATCCTCAGGCTGTGAAGACCGGTGATACCTCCCAGCATGTCGGAGGAGCGGCGATCCAGCCACGCCATCAGATATTCAGTCCAGGACTTGAAGACAGGCACGCGCACGAGGCCGCGCATTTCGTTCAGCAGCCGCTTCGCCTCGTCGATGCGTCCGGCCAATCCCAGCCCAATCACCCGGATGCCGGCGTCTCCGCCGGCATCAGCCAGCGGTCGATCGATCGAAAGGAGTTGGTCGATATCGCCGGCGTTGAGGAGCGTCTGCTCGACGCTGGTGGGAACGTTCGGGTCCAGACGTCTCGCTTCGGCATGCGCAGCGATCGACTGTTCGTAGAGCCCGCAGTACCGACACGCATGTACGAGACCGGCGAAAAGATCGGGATCATTTCCGTGACGATTTGCCTCTGAGATCAGCCGCACCAGCGCCTGCGGTGCCTTCCCCAGGTCGCCCTCGAGGTTTGCGTAAAACTTGTGGGCCAGGGTCAGGCGCGGGTTGAGATCCAGCGCCCGTCGCAACGCATGCTCTGCCTGCGCTTCGCTATCGGCTGCGCCCTCAACGAATTTTCCGATGACGCGGTGGCAGCGGCCAAGCTGCGCCCATGCCGGAGCGAAGCTCGGATCCAGCTCGAGGCATTTCTGGTACCAATCCCGCGCGCGGGCGAGCCCGTCGTAGCTGCGAGCCAGCTCGTTCGCGCGCAGGTAGAACTCATAGGCCTGGGCATTCTGCGGCGAGTCCGGCGCTGGAGAAGACGTCCTGGCCCCTAATGGCAGCGACAACGCATCCACAACTCGACGGGCGATGTCATCCTGCATGCGGAACAGCTCGCCAAATGACGACTGGACTGTGTGCGATGTGAGCAGCGTCCCGCCGGGAGCCTCGACGAGCTGAGCCGTGGCTCGCAGCTGATCGCCAGAGCGCGAGAGCGTTCCCATGACGACTCGGTCGACGTCGGCTTCGGCGGCGAGAGCCTTGAGGTCGGGTGCGTCGCCGCCGGCGAAGCGGACGGCAACCGCGCTCGAGCGCACGACGAGTGAGCCGATGCCAGACAACGACGTCGCGATCGCGTCCGGCAAGCTGAACGCCAGAAAGTCCGAATCGGGATCTGGACGAAGCACGCGGAACGGCAGGACCACCAGGCGCGTGAGTGTGCGGGCCAAAGCCGGCGTCTCGTCGCTCTCGATGCCGCGAACGGCGCGCAGTTCGGCGGACATCGCGTCGGCAGACGAGGGCCGTTCTGCAGGCCGCTTGGCGAGCGCCTTGCGAATCACCCGATCCACTGCCGCTACCACTGGGGAACCGGTCAGTGCTGGCGGCTGCTCGTGAACCGTCGCATGCAGGACCTCGAGGATGGTGCGGCCGCCAAACGCCGGGCGGCCCGAGAGCATCTCGAACAGAATGGCTCCGGTCGCGAACAGATCGACGCGCGCATCGACGGGCGCCTCCGTCACCTGTTCGGGCGCCATGTAACGCGGCGTTCCCACCATCATCCCTGTTCGGGTCAAGTCCACCGGCATGGTGAGGGATCGATCGACGCCGGGCCTGGCCAGTCCGAAGTCGAGCAACTTGACGCCATGGGCGGTGAGAAAGACATTGGATGGTTTGAGATCGCGATGCACAACACCGCGGGCATGCAGCGCCGAGAGCGCCGCCAGGATGCCCAGACCAATCGGCATGGTCTGCGAGACGGTGAGGGGACCCTCGCGCATCAAATCGGCCAGCGTTCTGCCCTCCAGGAATTCCATGGCGATGAACAGCTCGCCGCGATCCTCGCCTATTTCATAGATCTGGCAGACGTTGGGATGGTTGACGCTCGCGGCGGCGCGCGCTTCTCGCCAGAAGCGCTGGCGCGCCGTCTCGTCGTTGTAAAGCGACGACATCATTTTCAGGGCAACGGTGCGCTCCAGCCGATCGTCGCGGGCCTCGTAGACGACGCCCATCCCGCCCTCGCCGAGTTTGCGTGAGATGGCGTAGTGCCCGATGCGTTCGGGCAGTCCCTCTCTGGTTGTGCCGTTGGCCACCCTGGTTGTGCCGTTGACCACTCTGGTTGTGCCGTTGGCCACGCTCGGCGAGGAAGGCAAAGCTGTCCCTGGCTCGACCAGCCACTTGTACAGCGAACGAAACCATCTCCGCGGCGGCTCGACTGTCTTCTCGGTTACCACGCGTCGATCATAACGCGCGTTACAGTAAGCTACATACTCACTGTGGTGTATTAAAAATCATGTCCGTACAAGCAGGCAGCTCTCGAGGGGTCCCGATCGCCGTCATTGACATCGGATCGAATTCGGGCCGTGTGATGGTGTTCGAGCGCGACGCATCGAGCCATCTGCGACTCCTCGCCGGCGCTCGCGCTCCCCTTCGGCTCGTCCATGACGTGGACGAACGCGCCGAGCTCACTGAAGAGACCATGGCGCGCACGATGGAAGCGCTTCGAGACTTCCACGCCATCGCCAGTCGGATGGGGGCGAAGCGCATCGTGGCTGTGGCCACCGCTGCCATGCGCGATGCGAAGAACGGGGAACGCTTCACGACGCGCGTGCGGCGCGAGCTGGGTATTCGGATCGAGATCATTGAAGGACTGGCTGAAGCACGATACGGGTTCGCCGGTGCCGCAAGAGGCCTCGAGGTGTCGAGCGGTCTGCTCTTCGATCTCGGCGGCGGCAGTCTTCAGATCACGCGATTCCTGCGCCGCCGGCTCGTCAGGGCCGTGAGCCTGCCGTTCGGCGCACTGCGATTGAGTGAAAAGTTCCTCGATTCCGATCCGCCCACGCGCAAACAGCTGCGGCGCCTGCGCCAACATATCCGAAGCCGTTTGGCCAAGAGTGACGTGGGCCGCCTTGCGCCTGGCGACAGTCTCGTTGGCACAGGAGGAACGCTCCGCAATCTGGCCAAGATCGATCGGCAGACGCGCCGATACCCAATCGGCAGCCTCAACGGATACGAGTTGTCGGTCGATCGTCTCGCTGAGGTCGTTGAGCGCCTCGCGTTGACGCGCGAGAAACGCCGCGACGAGATTCCCGGGTTGAGCGCGGAACGCGCCGACTCGATTGTCGGCGGCGCAGTCGCCATTCAGACGCTGGCCGAATTCGTGCGCGCGAAGCACATCCTCGTCTCGGGGCATGGGGTCCGTGAGGGCGTGGCGCTCGGGATGTTGAAGATGGCCGTGGGGTCACCGGAGAACGTGCAGGAGGCGTCGCTGTCGTCGCTGGTCTCGCGTTTCGACGGATGGCAGCCCGACGCGGCAGCACGCCGGCGCGGCGTCGCAGCCTCGCTTCAGCGCGTGCTCCAACCGAAGGCCCCACGGCATATCGCGGTCGCCATCGATCGTGCCGCTCGGGTGCTCGATATCGGACGCACCTTCGATGTCGTCAACCGGCACGAACACGCGGCCGACATCCTATTGACGACCGACCTCAACGGCTTCTCACATGACGAGCTCGCGCTCGTGTCGGCCGTCGTGCGGCGTGCCGGTGACCGGCACGCCGAGGTGCCACCGCTCGCGGTCCTGCGCGATGCACTTCAGAGCGGGCTGCTCGATCGGGCGGCCATCATTCTTGCGCTTGCGGACGAGATCGAGGCCAGGTGCCCGCGCGGCAGACGCATCGCAATTCATTGCACGATCGGTCGTAGCGTGACTCTGTCAGTGCCGCTGTTGCCATCCTGGCTCGCCAAGGATCTCGACAAACGTTTCGAGCGCGCCTTCGGCCAACCTCTCATCGTCCGGCACGCCACCTAGATAAACAGGAGACCAGGAGATCAGGAGGGTTAGGAGAATTCTTCTCAAGATTTTCCCCCCATTGCGGTTTTCTGATCGGCGTAATACGACGCAGAGCCACAAAGGCGCCGAGAAGAAGACCGCTCAAGAGATTCGCCGGTACTGCAGTGCTCCGATTCAGCTCGATCGCGCTGCTGCCAGCGTACTCGAGGCAGTCAACATCACGGAATCGCGAGCACGGCATCGACTTCGCGCCCTGGCGCCGCATCCGCGGCTCACGAAGTCGATGCCCCGCTAGAGGCGGCTCACGCACCCCACAGAGGCCATCACGCCGTGCTCCGACGTCGCGCTCGTCGTGGCGTCGCGTCCTTCGTCGATCGGATCATCGAAGGCAACGTGGAACGGTTTGCTGTCTGGTCGCGCCCGCCCCAGGGCTCTGCGCCTTGGCGTCTCGGCGTCGAGATAGAAACGGGCGGCCCAAGGCCGCTTGCAGGCAAACTACGCACAATCGGAAAGGCTCTGGCCCTCCTATTGTCCTAATCTCCTGTGCGGCGGCGTTGACGACGGGCGCCGAAGTCGTTACAGTCCTTCAGTGCGCATCAGGGCGCGCGATCCGCCAAGGACTGAGTCCACCTGCCGTTTCTCGCATTTTTTCGCACGAACCTTCTTTCGGCCCGCGCGCGGAACCCGGGCCAGCTTTCGAAAGGAGGTTTGTCATGACCGCTCAAACTCTTCCGCCTCGCCCCGATCTCGATCATCTCAAACGTCAAGCCAAGGATCTGCTGAAGCGCTGGCAGATCGATCCGTCCGCCAGGCCTGAGTCGAAACCCCCTCGCCTTCGCGATGCACAACGCGCTGTCGCAGCCGAGTACGGATTCGCTTCATGGGATGCGCTGCGGACGCACGTCGAGCAACTCTCGGATTCTTCGTTTAACGCCGCAGGAATGCGCAAGCGCCGCGGGCTCGACTACGACGACCCTATTCACGATGTGATGGTGCTGCGCGGACCCCTTACCCCCGAAGTAGCGCAACGGCTCGCCGAAGACGGCGCCACTGGCGTGAGGATTGACGAATCGGTCCGGTCAGACTCGCTTGGCCATCTCGCGAACGTGTCGACGTTACGCCGCATCGATTTCTCGAATCGCACTGACCTTCTCGACGAGCACGTTCGCTTTCTGGAAGACCTGCCTGATCTGACGGCCGTGTCATTCGCATGGTGTCAACAACTCACAGACGCGGCCGTCGCGTCGCTTCACAGGCAGCAGAAGCTCGAACAAGTCAATCTGAAATGGACGCGCACCGGCGATGATGCCGTGGCGGCCCTCACAGGAAAGCCGGGACTCTGTCGCGTGGTGCTTGGGAACAGACTGACCGACAAGGGCGTCGCACGCCTGCGCGATTTCCCCGCGCTTGCCGCAGCCGCCGGCGCCGATTCGTTTCTCTCGATCAGCGGTGGAAGGACACTGACCGATGCCGCCCTGGCCGATGTCGGAACGCTGCAAGGCGTCGCTGCACTCGACGTCCACACGTCGGTGTTCGGCAGCCCGTATTACACACACCGCGGTGTCGCACACCTGCGGCGCATGACCTCGCTGGAAGAGCTGAATTTTCACGGGCAGCTCGTCACCGACGCGGTGTTGCGCGAAATCGCCGGCATCCCGCGGCTGCGCCACCTGCACAGCCAGGACATGATCTCTGGTGACGAAGGGTTTCTTGCGCTCGGCGCATGCACGACGCTGGCCGTTCTTGCCGGCCGAACGTGTCATCGAGTGACCGATCGCGGCTTCGCGGCGATCGCACGGCTGCCGCGATTGAGGAGTCTCGGGCTGGGAGGAGCCCGCCTGACAGATGAGGCGATGGCGTTTCTGGCGGACTCGCCGACATTGGAAGATCTCGGACCGATTCTTGTTCGGGGATGCCGCCTTCGCACACATCGGCAGAATTCCTAAGCTGCAGCGATTGACGAACATGTACAACCGCGTCACGACTGATGCCGCCACACGGCAGTTGCGGCATCATCGGACGCTCGTTCACTACTCGGCCTTCGGAACGCAGATTACCGACGAGAGCCTGACCATTCTCGCCGGGTGCCCGCGGATTGAGACACTCGAGTTCGAGAACTGCGTCGGGATTACAGACGCGGGGCTCCGCGAGCTGACGCGGCTGCCGCGCCTTCGGCGCGTTTCGGCGTGGAGCTGCATCAACGTGAAAGGCACTTGGACCGAGTCTGCGCCGCCTGCAGTCGAAGCGAAATCGGAACCGGCGCCGCCAGAGCAATCGGCCGGCTACCGCGCTGAAACGCTTATGGACTATCCGGACATGCCTGTGGGCGGGTCCGAAGAACAGGACCCGGCCTACGTACGTAGGCCGGGTCTGCCTGCCAGCCCCGGCGTCACTTCGGTTCCGGGGATGACGCCCAGCCTTGTGTGCTTCGGCTTACGGTTTGAAGTTGCTGATGACGCACTTCACTTGTCAGTCGATCCGGGCGCAGACACGCGTTGGATAGGCGTCCTCACGCGCGACGCGTTCACCGTCCCGATCCGCATCGAGCTCGTCATCAAACCCATCAACGAGTTGCGTCTGGTATTCGGCGCGCACAATCGCGTGCTCGCCTTGGATGAACAGGGTAACGTGCAGGATCCGGCGCCCTGGTTCATGAAAACCGAAGCGCTGCGAGGCCAGTCACATCCGGCTGACGAAGGACAACACGTTGGTCCCGACGAGTGGGCACGAGTCGTGCTGGAAATCGAAGAGCGCGAAAAGCGGCTTTTCGTCAACGACCATCTGCGTCACACCTGGCATGACGATTTCGCCGGCGTGCGAAGCCGAATCGCCATCGGCTTGAGAAAATCCGCGCTCAGCGTGCGTGAATTCACGGTCACTCATCTCTGAGCGCCACGAGCGGATCGACGCGAACGGCGCGCAGCGCCGGCGCGAGGCACGCAATGAGTGCCGTGAGCGTGAGTGCGGCCGGAGCCACAACAAACGTGACCGGATCTAACGCCTCGACGCCAAATAACAACCCTTCGAGGAGACGGACCACCATGGCGGCCGACACGAGGCCGATCGCCATTCCTGTCGCGGTCAGGCGAATCATGCTCCCGAGGACGCTTCGAAGCACGTTCGGCACATTCGCGCCAAGCGCCATTCGCACGCCAATCTCACGTGTGCGGCATGTCACTGAATACGCCAGCAGCCCGTACACACCAAGCGCGGCGAGCGCGAGCGCCACGAGGCCAAACACGCCAAGGACCGTCGCCGTGAATCTGGGGCTGCCGAGAGCATGAGACACGATCTGATCCATTGACGTGACTTCCGTCACAGCAACGTTTCGATCGAGGTCTCGTACGATTGCACGAATGCCCGGCGCGAGTGCGGTCGGCTCGCCGGTCGCGCGCACCACGAGATAACTGAGTGGAATATTCGCCTGGAGATGCGACAGGTAGAAATCAAGCCGCGTGGCCTGCAGCTCGCGGTAGCGCGCGTCGGCGACAACGCCAACCACCGTAAACCACGTATTGTGGTAGAGCGAGTCCCCCAATGGGATCTTGATCCGCTTGCCAAGCGGATCCTGTCCCGGCCAGATGCGCGCCGCCAGCGACTCGCCAATGACGACGACACCCGGTTGACCCATCGCGTCCCGCTCGGTGAACACGCGCCCCTGTCTCAGGGGAATGCGCATCGTACGGAAATAGTCAGCGCTGACCGCCATCAGATTCACGAGCGGATTGCGCCGCGATTCCGCCAGGGCTTGTCCTTCGAGCGTAAATGACCAGTCATATCCAACGGTGCCCCAAAGCGGCCGAATCGTGATCGCACCGGCCGATGCCACGCCAGGCTCGCTGCGGACGCGCTTGAGTAGCACCTGATAGAACGCGCTGACCCGGCCACTCGCCTCGTACTGTGCTCCCTTCGGTGTAATCCTGACGCTTAGCAATCGATCCGACTGAAAGCCGAGCGGCACGTCGCGGAGCTTGACGAAACTCCGACCGACCAGTCCTGCCGCGACGAGCACGATGACAGCAATTGCCACTTCCGCAATGACCAGCGCTGCGCCAATTCTGGTGCGCCCCGAAATCACCCTTCGGGCAGCACTCCGCGGGACATCGGCCAGCGACGTCCGGCCGGCCAGTGATATCGGTGCGAGTGCGGACGCGAATGCGACCAGTGCGGAGATCGCGGCCGCAAATCCGAAAGCGCGCGCGTTCACGGCCACCATCTCGAGTCGCGGAACGTCGGCTGGAGACAGGGCCACCATCAAAGGCGTGGCCCCGATGGCGATGATGAGGCCGCCCAGGCCGCCGGCGGCCGCCAGCAGAAACGTTTCGGTGAGCACGTCGTACGCGAGCCGTTTCCGGCTGGCTCCCAGGGCCTGCCGAATCGTCAAATCGGAGTGCCGGTTCGCCGCCCGAACGAGCAGCAGACCCGCGACGTTCGCGCACCCCATCGTCAGAACGAGCGCGACGGCGCCGAGCAGTCCGAGAAGCGCCGGCCGGGCAGGACCAAAGATCGTGTCCGAAAGCGGTGTCAGAACCGACGCGTAACCGTCCACCTTGAAGTAGAGGTGATGTGCCTGGTGCCAGATGCCGTTCAACTCGGTTCGCGCCGATTCGAGCGAGGCTTCAGGCTGCCGTCGGGCTATACCAGTCATCCAGAATATGCCGCGGTTTTCGGTCAGCGGACCTGCCGAAGGGGTGACGGGAACCCAGGTACTGAGAGCCCTTCGGAAAGGCGAATCCCGCAGGCATCACCCCCACGATCGTGCGTGGTTGGCCGTCGAGCGTGATCGAATCGCCCACCACTGCAGGATTGGCCGACAACCGATCGCGCCAGAATTGATGGCTGACGACGACAACAGCTGGCGCGCCCGCCCTGTCGTCGTCGGGCCGAAGCAGCCGGCCGAGTGCGGGCGCCACGCCCAAGACGGAAAAGAACTCGCCCGTCACCCAGCGGCCTTCCACGGCCGCCGGTTCGCCACGCCCGGTCAGAATGGTTTCGTCGTTGACGGAGGACATCGCCGCAAGTGGCTGGAGCAACCGGCTGCGTTCGCGCCACTCGCGGTAGGCTGGATAGGAAAATTCGACGAACGATTGATTTCGCTCGCGATCGCTCAACGAGATGAAGACGAGCCGATCGGGTTCATGATATCCGAGCGGCCGAAGGATGACGGCGTCGGCAACACTGAAGATCGCCGTCGCACCGCCGATACCCAGTGCGAGCGTCAGAACGGCTATGATGGTGAACTCGGGACTCTTTACAAGGGTGCGAGCGGCAGTCTTCATCAACTTAGACTACATTTACACTACACATTTATGACCTTCGATATCACTGGCCGAGTGTTGCGCTGGCCGGACGGATCGGATGGCACGATCACACAAGAAAGCTTTAACCGCGATCCGTCGAGCGGCACCGGTAGCCGGCAGGCCTACGTCGCGCGTTTCCGTGTGGAACGTGCCGACGGGCACCCCATCAGCGGAGGTCTGCGTTTCACGGCGGCAGCCCACGGCCGCATGCCCGGACGCAACGACGACGAAAAGGCCGACGCGGTCGGGCTGAAGATTGTGAGCTGGGTCGCTCAAAACGGCCTGACGGACGGATTCTTCTTCCGTGTCGAAGCGGACGAGATGGGCATCTTGGAAGTGTTAGAGGCGTAATCGCGTCAACGCTCTGAAATTTTCAGCAGTTCTTCCAGGTACTGCTTCCAGAGTGCCGGAACGGAATGGGTGCCGTGCCCCTGAGTCTGAGGGCCCGCTGGGATCATGATTGCGCGGCCTTTTGCCACCCGCTTGATTTCACGTTCGAGGATTCCGAGCTCCGGCGGGTTGATCAAGTCATCGGACGAGTTAATCGCAAACAGCGGGGCGCGGATTTTCTCCAGCAGCGGCGCGGGATCGTAATCATTTGAGGCTTCGATCGCATAGAGCAGGTCGTTCGCGTCGTACGTCTTGATGCCATTGAGCACCACAGCATCGATCACCGCGTCGGCCTCGGCCTGCGTCGGCATCTGTCGCTGCCGAATGACCGGATTGGCGCTCACGAGAAACAGCATCTGCTGCGCCGTCCTCAGGCTCTGCGGCTGGGTCACATAATTTCCCCCCTTCCATTCAGGATCGTTGCGGATGGCATCGCTCACCATGCGCCGCCACAAGCGATTGCGCCCCGAGATTTGCGTCGGCAGACTCCCCAGCGGCATCAATGCATCCATGAAGTCCGGGTACCGCTCGCCCCAGACCCAGGTGTGCATCGCCCCCATCGACGTCCCCATCACCAGACGGAGATGATTGACCCGCAGACCTTCGGTCAGCAGACGATATTGGGCCTCGATCATGTCGATGTACCCATATCGCGGGAAGCGCGCGCGCAGGCCATCACTCGGCTTGGCAGAGCGCCCGTGTCCAAGCACATCCGGCATGATCAAAAAGTACCGGTTCGCATCGAGCACGCCGCCCGGAACGAACAATGGGCCGGCGAAGGCCGGATTCGCCAAAAACACCGCACCGCTTCCGCCGGTGCCGTGAATGATGAGCACGGCATTACGCACCATTCCCTTCGCATCACGCTGAGGTGTGCCGAGGGTCCGATAGTGGAGACGCAGCTCTGGCAGGACCTCGCCGGACACGAACCGGAAATTCTTGACGACGAAATCACCTTGGGCGGGCGTGAGTGGCTGAGCGGTAAGTGCGCGAGGGACGATCAGGAGGACGAGCAGCAGACCAAAGAGGCACTTTCGCATCGATTCGGTACCGCCTAGAGTATCAAGTCCGAGTCACGGAGGTCGATCTGATGTAGAATGCGTCCGAAGGGAGGGCCTGTTCGATGAAAGTCATTGTTGCCAACCGTCGCCGGAACAGGTCCGCCTGCCAGCCCTAGTTCAATCCCGCCTGCCAGATACGGACCTTCTTCCACTGACTGCCTTTTTTGTCAAAGGAGAATGGACGTGTCTCTACTCGAGCATCTCGGCTGGGGTCCGTTTTTTCAGGCACAGATGACATCAGACGATTCGGGATTTCGCTGCGCGCGCGTGATTGAAGGACACCGCGGACAGTATCAAATCGCCGGCGATTTCGAAGGCAGAGCCGAGCTAAGCGGCCGGTTTCGTCACGATGCGAAGTCCAGCGCCGATTTTCCCGTGGTCGGAGACTGGGTTTGCATTTCCGCAGAGTCCGAGGCCGGGCCCGCGATCATTCATCGCCGTCTCGACCGCCGGGGGGCCGTGGCGCGAAAAGCCGCGGGGAGCGCAACGAAGGCACAGGTGATCGCCGCGAACGTCGATACGATTTTTCTCGTGACGGCGCTGGCCGAGGATCTCAGCCCTCGACGTATCGAGCGGTATCTCGCGATGGTCTGGGAAGCCGAGGCGACACCGGTCATCGTGCTCAACAAAGCCGACCTGTCGGACGATCCAGTCTCGGCCGCTGCCGACATGCGCGCGCGGGTCTCGCTGGATGACATCGTCGCCCTCAGCGCGCTGACAGACGAGTCGATGTCGGCGCTCGACCGCTATCTGAGGCCAGCGACGACGATTGCTCTCCTCGGATCGTCCGGCGTCGGAAAATCCACGATCGTGAATCGGCTCCTGGGACACGACATGCAGGCGGTCGCGCCCATACGCGAGAGCGATGGCACGGGTCGGCATACCACGACCTCGCGTCAGCTGATCAAGCTGCCGAACGGCGCGTTGCTCATCGATACTCCGGGCATGCGTGAGTTGCAGCCCTGGGCGGATGAGTCTGCCGTCGACGGTGTGTTTGCGGACATTGCTGAGATCGCCCATAGCTGTCGATTCAGCGACTGTTCGCACAGCCACGAACCGGGATGCGCGGTGGTCGAAGCGATCGCGTCGGGCGGGCTTGATGGTGGTCGGCTCGATCACTATCGTCGTCTCGCCCGGGAGGCGGCGTTTGAAGAACGCAAGCGCGACAAGGCGGCCGCGGCTGAGCAAAAGCGGCGCTGGAAGCGCATGACCATGGCTCACAGAGCCCGCGATCGGGAGCGCGACCGAGAATAGCTCGGACCGAGAACATGAGCCTTAGAGTCGGGGGAGTCAAAAGTCGGGGGAGTCGAAAGAGTCGAAAGAGTCGAAAGAGTCCAAAGAGTCGCGGAGTCGGTGGAGTCTTAGTCTCTCCGTCAGGTTCGAGGGGAAGATAAAGATATGGTGCGTCATCGCCCGAGCAGGCGACGACCAGGAATGCCGCGCGCTCTTCCGGGGGGCTCCTAAGTATCAGTAATACCCGACGATAGCGCCTCCGTGCGATAGAATGGCGAGCCTGCTGGCCGCCCGGCAGAGGAGCGATGCAGGATGGTTCGAGGACTTCGCAACATTCGCGCTTCCCTATTCGTCGCCGGTGCAATTCTGTTATTGCCGGCCGGCGTCGCCATCGGGCAGCAGGGACCCGTCGCTGCCATGTTCGGCGACGACCAGAAGCGCGGTGCGGCGATCGCATTGAGCTTCGCCACGGCAGAGCTGCCGCCAACCGCCTCCGCAGCATTTCCCTCGCAGATTTATCTCACTGGGGGAAATCTCGAGCGCGCGTTCGACGAGTCTCGATTCCGGCCCGACGGCGCCGTCGTTCCGACGAATACCGACCTGCTGATTACGGCGCCGTCTCCGGGCACACAACTCGCGCTCATCGCACGTGTCACAAAGCAATCTGCCGTCATGCGCGACCTGGAAGACCAGATCGCGGCGCGACGGAAGCAATCGCCAGCGGCATCCGCTCAGACGGCCCTGCTCAACATCGGCGTCGATTCATTCGTCGCGCAGTTGCCCCGTGGGCGGGATAACACGCCGGCCGACGGCGCATTTCCCAGAATTGTCTGTTTGATAGCCACCGATTTCCCGAAAGGCGGTGCGATCGATCGCCGGGAACTCTTTACGCAGGACCGCGTGCGCAAGGGCATTGCCGCATGCCTCGGCGCATTGGATGCATCGGGCGTTCGGTCGCTCGTCGTACCGCTGATGGGGGCCGCCAGCTCCGGCACTCAGGCAAAAGACACCAATTTTGAAGGCCAGCGCGTGCTCAAAGAGTGCCGCCTTCTGAATTCTGTGGCAGGAATCGCCCTGGGGATTCACGACTTCGCTCCCGACCGTCGCAATATCCGGGAGATCGGCGTCGTTCAATGGGACCAGGAGCTCACCGACATGTTCGGTCTGCCAAAGGCAACCCCGCTCGCGCAGACGGCATATCGGCTCTATGCAGAACAAGTCAAGCTGGCGTTTCGCAAAGGGTTGGCCGGCGAAAAGACGACGGCGAGTGACGTCTCAGGCAGCTGCAACGCCATCTTCAACGCTCAATAGACCCGGTCCGGTAGAGCCAGGAAAGAGTTCGTATCGCCGGGTGCCCTCGTTATAGGATGATCGGTGGGGTCCCAGTGGAACTGGTCGATCATGCTCACGAGGCAGTGCTTCCGCCGACGTTCGGCGCGTCGCTTCGCGCAGCCCGGCTCAGTCGCAACATCTCCCTCGACACGGTCGCCGCCCGTACAAAAATCAACCGCTCGTTCTTCCAGGATCTCGAGCGCAACGATTTGTCGAAATGGCCCTCGGGCCAGTTTTATCGCGAGAGCTACCTTCGCGCGTACGCCAAAGCCATCGGATTGAATCCGCGAGACGTGATCGACGGGTTCCGCCGCGAGTTCGTTGCTGGCGGGGCATCGAACCCCACACTGCCGCCCGCTAAACCGCGCCGCCTGACGCCCGTCACGATTCCGATCATTCTCGCCGTGACGTTAGCCGGGTCTTATTCGCTGGCACGCTGGCGGACACCTGTCGCGGACGTGCCAGAAGTGCAGACTTCGGCCATCGATAAGAGTGTTGCCATACCGCCCACTGGCGCTAGTTCCGCGACCGCACCGAAGGTCGACCCTCCCCCACCGCAGAAGACGGCGCCGCAGCCACCGAATGCCCCTGCAATCGAGCCCGTTGATCCCGGGCCGATCGAGGGTGAGCTGGTCATCACGTCGACGCCTCCGGGGGCGCAGGTACTGGTCAACGGAATCGGTCGTGGGCGCACGCCGGTGCGCGTGCAATTTCTCCCGCCAGGCTCCTACACCATCAGGTTTATTCGGCCGGGACATCCGAGCGTCACTCAGCGCGCGACCATCTCCACCAAAAATCGGAGTGTGGAAGTGTCGGCGAACCTCGAACCAGAAGAGCCGGTTTCTCCTTGACAGCTTAGGAAAGCGACTGGCATGCAGGCGAGCGACGCGCTGAGGGTGGCGGAACCAGGAACCGGCATCACGTCCCCTTGCCGTTGGTGTTGACAATCGACAACAACACGCGCTAGTGTCGATAGCCGACACAATGACGCGCCGCCCGACCCCTGACATTCTGCCCGGGTACGCTCGATCTCCTCATTCTCCGGACCCTTCAGACACAGTCACTGCACGGCTGGGCGATCTCGGAGCGGGTGCAGCAGATCTCTCAAGATGTGTTGCAGATCAACCAGGGCTCGCTCTACCCCGCGCTTCATCGCCTCGAGCATCAGGGATGGATCGAAGCCGAGTGGGCCGTTTCTGAACTGGGCCGGCGCGCGAAGTACTACCGCCTGACCGCGTCCGGCCGCAGGCAGCTGGCCATCGAAGCCAGCGAGTGGGAACGGATGTCGACGGCGATCGCACGCGTGATGAAGCTGGCGTAACCCTCATGAATCTTCGCGACCTGAAACTCCGCATGCGCGCGCTGTTCGCTCATCGCGGGTGGAGCTCGAGCTGGACGACGAGCTCGCGTTCCATATCGAGCGCGAAGCACAGAAGCACGTCGCGGACGGCATGAGCCCCGAGGAGGCTCGCATCCGTGCTCGCGCGCGATTCGGGTCCGTGGCGCTGGCCGCCGACCAGTGCCGCGACGCACGCGGCACCGCATTCCTGGACGATTGCGTGCGCGACATTCGTTACGCGCTCCGCAGCGGGCCACCTTCGCCTGAACTTCACCCAGCCTGCTGTCCCTTCCGATCGTCCGTGCCGATATGTACAGCTTGGATGTACTAACGACCCCCAGGCATATCGAACACAGGGAGTTGGATGATTCTAAAACGACGCACGGTCGGCACGAAGCTCAGGAGGGCGCGAGAGTGGCGTGGCATCTCGCTGCGTCAAGTCGCTGATACCACGAAGCTTTCGGTCCCCGTTCTCAAGGCGCTCGAACGCGACGATATTTCGGTTCTACCAGGTGGCGTCGTCGGCCGTGGGTTCGTACGATCGTTTGCGGCGGCGGTGCGTCTGGATCCCGAGGCCGTGGTTGCGGAGTTCGTCGCACAGTTTCCTCGGCATTCTGTGAACGACGGTTATCCGTCGGCAAGCGTCATCGAACCACCTGTCGCCCCTCGTTCAGAGGTCACGATCAAGATCCATCGCTCGAAAGGGTCCAAACTGCTGCGCCTCGCAGCGGTCGGTCTTCTTCCTGCCGGCTTCGCCATCTACTATGCGTTTACCACGAGGAAGCCCTCGGCGCTGTGGACCAAGATGCAGCGCTGGGCCGTAACCGCTCCGGCGAGCCTCGGAGCGTACCTCCCTTAAAGCCGAGGGTTCGAGCCCTCAGGCGCAGCGTTCGCTCACGCCTCCTCAGTCGGCGGCAAAGGTTCTGCCGGCGACGGTCGATGGCCGCGCAGGTTCTGCTGCACATCCTGTCGTGGTGCCAGGTCGCGATTCGGCTGTCGTCACCGCCTCGATACCGACCGCTGGTACGGCCGGCCGGTCTCCAGCAAAGGACTCATCGTCGACCGCCGCAAAGAAAGACGAAAAGCCTTCAACTGTGAAAGTCGTCAATGAACCGTTGAAAGTTGCGCTGTCGGTGACGTCGCCGAGTTGGGTGATCGCATTGGTCGACGGCAAGAAGACCGTCAACCGACTCATGGACGTTGGCGAAGAAGAGACCCTCGAAGCCAACAGCGAGCTCGTCTTGACCGCGGGCAACGGTGGAGCCGTTGTGATGACCGTCAACGGGGCCGCGGCCAAACCGCTCGGACGCACGGGTAAGACCGTCAAGGTGCGCGTCAATCACGCCAACTTCAAAACCTACCTGCGGCGCGGCAAATCCGAGTAGCCGCTCAGAAGACCGCAATAAGAATCAGTAAACGGTTGCGAGACCGAAAATCGCACAGGTATCCTTGTCGTGCCCAGGATCATGGTCGCGAAGCCTCCAGGACAACCGTCGCCTCGTCCAAACGAAACCGGCGAGCTTCGGTCGTCGCTGACGCTGCTCGCGCGACCCCAGGCCGGCGAAGAGCGAGCTCGATTCAGACACGCATGATCGCGGCCAGTCGCGCTGGAGCAGGCGATCGGCCACGAGGCCATCGAACGCTACGAGCGAGCGCTCGCAAAGCTGCGCGAGGAAGATCGCGAGGCTGTGATCGCGCGGATCGAGCTGGGGTACACGCACGAGGAGATTGCCGATCACCTCGGCAAGCCCTCCGCAAATGCCGCCCGTATGGCCGTGGAACGCGCCATCGTCAAGCTGGCCAAGGAAATGCGAAACGACTGATGACGACGATTCGATTAGGCCTGAAAGCCGCGTTCTGACTATGATGACGCGCGCGTGCCAGTCGGCATCGGTACCACGCTCGGGTCGTACCAGATCACCGCGCTGCTGGGCAAGGGCGGCATGGGCGAGGTGTACCGCGCGCGGGACACCCGGCTCAAACGCGACGTCGCCATCAAAACGCTCCCCGACGAGTTCGGTCTGGACCCCGATCGCATCAATCGATTCCAGCGCGAAGCAGAGCTCCTCGCGTCGTTGAACCACCCCAACATCGCAGGCATTCATGACCTGCTCGACGCCAACGGTGCCCGCTTCCTGGTCCTTGAACTGGTCGAAGGCGAAACGCTCGCCGATCGTCTCGATCGCGGGCCGCTTCCGATCGACGACGCGCTGCACATCGCCCGGCAGGTCTGCGACGCGCTCGAGGCCGCACATGAAAAGGACATCGTTCACCGCGATTTGAAGCCGGCCAACATCAAGCTGGGGGCGGAGCATGCCGTCAAGGTGCTCGACTTCGGTCTTGCGAAGGTGCTGGCGCAGGCGGGCGCCGGATCTTCGGGCGCGTCACTCGAGAATTCGCCCACGTTGACCTCTCCTGTTCACGTGCCGCGCGGTTCCGGCGCGCGCACACCCACGCATGCTGGGATCATTTTGGGCACCGCGGCATACATGTCGCCGGAGCAGGCACGTGGGCTGTCGGTGGACGCGCGCAGCGACATCTTCTCGTTCGGCTGCGTGTTCTTCGAGATGCTCACCGGAAAGCGCGCGTTCCCAGGGGACACGATCTCTGACATTCTGGCGGCGATTCTCAAGAGCGATCCGGATTTCACGGCGCTGCCGGCCGATCTCGATCCGCGGCTGAAGCGGCTGCTCGAACGTGCCCTGAACAAAAACCACAGGCAGCGGTGGCAAGCGATCGGCGACGTGCGAATCGAGATCGAGCAGGCGATCGCGCATCCGGCGGCGGACGCCTCGCGAACCGGGAAAGCCACAGCACCTCGCCGCAGCGTCGATCGATTGGCCTGGCCGCTGGCCGCCGCGTCTGTTGTGGCAGCTATCGTCCTGGGAACCGGTTGGGTTCGATCCCGATCTTCTGACGGCACGGTCGCGATGCCCGTATTCCGACTATCGGTGAATGCACCGGAAGGCAGCGAAATCAGCCCCGGCCAGATTTCTCCAGACGGCACGCGAGTCATTTATTCGACACTCAATCGGTCCGGTTCGGTCGCGACCTGGATAAGGCATTTGAACTCAGGCGAGATCCGCGCCACCGACATGTCGGGGAATGCGTTCTGGTCGCCCGACAGCCGCTCCGTTGCCTTTTTCACATCTGGCAAGCTGATGAAAGCGGCCGTCGACGGAGGCACCCCCCAGGTGTTGGCGGATGCGCCCACGGCGCGAGGAGGTACGTGGAATCAGCAGAATGTCATCCTGTTTCAGCCCAGGTTGCGAGGTCCGCTCGTCCGGATTGCCGCCACAGGCGGGACACCCGTGCCTCTGACGCAAACGGCCGGCCTGGCTCCTTCATGGCCAGTGTTTCTGCCCGATGGCAACCACTTCCTGTTCTTCAACGAAGAGGCGCGCCACGTGCACGTGGGCTCGCTCGATTCGGAAGAGATTCGGGCGTTGCCGTCGATCCGGTCCAGAGCACTGTACAGTCCTCCCAGCCATTTACTGTTCACCGAGCAGAGCACATTGCTGGCGCAGCGGTTCGACCTGTCCACGTTGTCGCTGGTCGGCGAGCCCGTTCGAATTGCCGATCAGGTCGCATATCGATCCACAATCGGGTTCAGCCACTTCTCCGTCTCCGCGAATGGCGTCGTGGTCTACGTTGAAGGCTCGAACGACGCGCTCATTCAGATCACCTGGTACGACCGCACCGGCGAACCGTCGGGGACGATCGGCAAGCCTGACACGACACACACATTCAGGTTTTCACCGGATCAGACCCGCTTGGCGCTGGATCGCAGTGATCCCTTAACGGGCAAGCGGGACATCTGGGTCATCGATGACATCGCCGCAGGCATCGCCACCCGGATCACAGCCGATCCGGGCGCCGCCTCGACGCCCGTGTGGTCCCCTGATGGCCGGAGGATTCTCTTCCGCTCCGACAACGTAATGAAGGTCATCGACTCGAACGGCAACGCCACTGGGGAGCCCCTCAAGGATGATGGCGTCGGGCAGCTCGGTCTGGATGATTGGTCGAGCGACGGCCGCTATGTGCTTCAGCGGCGGCGCAGTGAAGAGACCCAGTGGGATATCCGATTGATTCCGACGACCGGCGGCCAGCCCGCCTCCTGGTTTTTGAGGACGCCGTTCAACGAAGGTCAGGCGCGAGTGTCGCCGAACGCGAAATGGATTGCGTACACATCGGATGAGTCTGGACGCCCGGAAATTTACGTGCAGTCGTTCCCGACGCCAGGCAACAAGCGGCGGATATCGACCGATGGCGGAGTATGGCCACGGTGGCGTCGGGACGGAACTGAGCTGTTCTACGTCGCAGAAGGAACGGTCATGTCGGCTTCCGTGAACACCGGCGACGCGTTCACTACGAAACCACCTGTGCCGCTCTTTCGGTCGCCGAATGCCCTTGTGGGCTCCCCGATTGGGACTACAGACCCGTTCGAGGTCTCGCTCGATGGTCGGCGCTTTCTGCTCCTGGCCAACACCAGGACATCCCGTTCGTCGATGCCCGTGATTCTCAACTGGCCGTCGCTTCTGCCGCGCTGAAAGCGAGAGCCGCCTGCATCACGTCAGCCGCGGACCGTGAGTTCAACGGGCACCACACCCTCCTCCACCATTCGGAGCTTCTTGGCGGCGCCGTAGGACACGTCCAGAATCCGGCCTTTGTTCAGCGTCTGGACGGTGAACCGGTCGGTGACCGTCAGATCCACATGACGGTCGTTCTTCAAATTTCGAACGCGAATGCGCGTGCCGAACGGCAAGTCGAAGTGCGCGGCGGTCAATCCGTTTTTGTCGAAGCGTTCGCCGCTGGCGGTGAGCCTGCCGTCGTATCCGTCGCCGTGGCCGTACCAGCTCGCGAGGCCGCGCTGAACATGGCCCGTGCGAAGGCTCGATGGCCGAACCTTCACGGCGCAGGCGGCAAAGGCGGGCGCCAATATGCCGAAAATCAGTGCGCGCCGCGTCATGTCCACAGCGTACCACGAGAGTCATGACATTCCGAAGGCCGCACCGCTCGTTCGTTGACAGATGCATCCGTTACGGATATATAATGCCGGGTCTCACCACATGACCGGCCCGCTCACCCCAGCCGTGTTTCACGTTCTGCTCGCGCTCGCCGGTGGCAGGCTGCACGGATATGCCATCGCGAAAGAAGTGCTGCGACAGACCGGCGGCGAGGTCCGTATGGGACCGGGCACGCTGTACGGGACGCTCCAGAGGCTCCTCGATCAGGGATGGGTGGCGGTGTCGGACAGTCCAGAGGGTGTCGACGAGCGCCGCCGCTACTATCGGCTCAGCGGCGTCGGGAAACGCGCACTCGAGGCGGAGGTGCAGAGGATGGAAGCGCTCGTGCGTACCGCCCGTTCTCCGCGCGTCAAGCTGGGACCTTCGAAAGCCTGAGGCTGTATGAAACGTGCCGCTGCGCCCGCCGCGAGATACCTGTACAAGGCGTTACTGCAACTCTATCCCAGCTCCTTCCGCGGGGCATTCGGCGACGAGATGGTCTGCGATTTTGAAGAGGCCACCGACGAGGCATGGGCGACAGGCGGATGGACGTGCGTGCTGGCGGTCTGGACGACGGTCGCGCGCGATCTGATTCGCACGATTGCCAGCCAATGGCTGCGCAGCGGCGTGCCGATCCTGCTCGCCACGTCGGCGGCCTGGACCATCTCGTTCTGCGTCTTGATCGCGCAGGGCGTGCCGCGAGACATCGTGATTCCAGAGAGGAATCCCGATCAGGAAATGCGCTTCATGCTGGTAGGCCTCGCGGTCGTCGTGCTGGTGATTGTCGCTACGGTGCTCATCACGGGGCTGTTCTGGATGTCGGTCGTCAGGCGACGGTCGCGTGCTTGAGGTGCGGCGGCTCACGAAACGCTATGACAGCGTTCTCGCCGTCGAGGACGTCTCCTTCCACATCAGGCCCGGCGAAATTCTGGGCTATCTCGGACCAAATGGCTCCGGCAAAAGCACGACCATCAACATGGTCGTCGGTTTGCTCGAGCCTTCGAGCGGCACCCTGTCGCTCTATGGTCAGAGCTTGTATCAGGACGCCTGTGCGTACAAGCGGCGGATTGGATACGTTCCAGAGGAGCCCTATCTCTACACGCATCTGACGGCCGTTGAGTACCTTATCGCTGGTCGGTGGTCTTCGCGGCATCCCGCACACGACCGTCCACGATCGAGCCTCCGATCTGCTTCAGCTCTTCGATCTGTGGGACAGCCGCTACCAGGCGATGACGGGCTTCTCGAAGGGCATGCGGCAGCGCGTGCTCCTCGCCGCCGCGCTGTTGCACGGACCCGATCTGCTGGTACTGGATGAGCCGTTCTCGGGTCTCGATGTAAACGCCGCGCACTTATTTCAGACACTGCTTCGCCTGTTCGTGCGCAGCGGACGGATGATTCTCTTCAGCTCGCATCGTTTTGATGTTGTCGAGCGTGTCTGCTCGCGCGTCGTGATTCTGCACGGCGGCCGGATCGTCGCAGAAGATACCGTCCAAGCACTTCAGCGGTCGATTGCGTCGCGTTCGTTGGAGGAGGTGTTCGCCCGGGTGACGCAGCAGGAAGACTATACGGAGGTCGCCGAGAAAATTCTGAGCGTCACAAACAGTCCGTCGCCATGAACACCGCTCTGACCCGCCATTTTTTTCAGGACTTCTTCCGATTGAGCTTCCTCGACGATGCCGGCGAGGAGTCGTTCAAGCGGGTCATCATCGGTCTGCTGGGCGGCTTTACTGCGCTTGGCCTCTGGCTGCCGAGGATGTACATCGGGAAGTACGCGGCCATCTCCAGCCAGGGTTCGTTCGAGAACTACCGGGCATTGCTCGTGGCCGATCAACTGCTGATGATCGGGCTGCCCATGTTCATCGTCGCTCTCGCCATGGCACTGGTCTGCCATTCGCTGTTTCCCGACGAGACCGACTATCGAATTCTGATGGCGTTGCCGGTCCACCGGTCCGAAATCTTCTCGGCCAAGGTCGCCGCGCTCATGCTCTTTGCCACGATCTTCATTCTGACCACGAACACCGCAATTGGCTTGCCGTTCTCGGCGGTTTCAACGAGCCGTCTGGCGACCCACTACTGGCCGCATCGCGCGGTCGCTCAATTGACGGCAGGAATCCTCGGCAGCGTCTTTGCCGTCGCGGTCATCATCGCCGCGCAGGGACTGGTCGTCGTGCTGACGCCGCGTGCGTGGCTGCGGGGCACGTCTGTTGCGGTGCAGACGCTCATGGTCTGCACGCTCGTGCTGCTGCTGCCATTCCTGCTTGGATTACCCACGCAAGCGACGCGGCTTCATGGCGGATCCCTCGTCTTCTATCTCGTGCCGCCGGCGTGGTTTCTCGGGATTCAGGAGCTGATCCTCGGCAACCGCGAGCCGTATTTCGTGCGACTCGCGCTTTTGGGCGCGACCGGGTTCCTCGCCGTGTGCACAATTGCCGCGGGCTGCTACGCCGCAGTGTATCGACGCTTCGATCGCGTGATTCTCCGCAGTGAACGGAAAAAGGAGAAGCCAGGCAGGCGGAGCTTTTTTGGTTGGTCGGCCTTTCTCCGACCCGAAGCCGACGCAGTGTACGCCTTCACAGTGAAGACGCTTCGCCGAAGCGGGCTTCATCAACTGGTGTTTCTCGGCCTCGCAGCCGCCGGTCTCGCGTTCACGCTCAATTCCGTATCCGACGCCACTTCGGTCGAGAGTCGGAGGCAGGCAGTATTGTGGGGTCCCTTTGTGCTGATCTTCGCATCTGTGCTCGGCCTGCGGCTGGCCCTGTTACTTCCGCTCAATCGGCGAGCCGCCTGGATTTTTCGGCTGACAGAGGACGACGCCCGGCGCCCATACCAACTTCGCGTCGTCGAGCATGTGCTGATCACCTATGCAGGACTTGCGCCGATGATGGTGCTCCTGCCGTTTCAGCTCGCAGTGCTCGGCGTCCGCGCCACTCTCATGTGTCTGCCAATCGTTCTCGCGATGGGGCTGCTCCTCGTCGAAGTCATTCTGAAGCGATGGCATCGAATCCCTTTCACCTGCAGCTACTTGCCGGGCAAGCGGCCGGTCGCCCTCGAGGCGCTCGTGCTCGTCCATGCATTCCTCCTTTTCACGGGGCTGGGGTGGGGGTTGTCAGGAAGCGCGGTCGCATGGAGCTCACCGCTTCCCGTTACGCTACTCGTTGTGCTCGCCTTGGCGTTCTCCTTGCGCCGGTTTCGCCTTCAGGGCGCGAGGAACAGGCCGCTGGAGTTCGAGGACGAGCTGCCGGAATCGACCTACGGTTTAAAGCTGAACAGTTAACACTTCGGATTCGCAGCGGGAGCGCAGGGCTTCCCGCCTTCGCCAAAGCTCCGGCGGGTCTCGCCAAAGCTCGCGTGATTCAGGCGAGCGGCGGCGGACAGCCCTGCGATCAGGATGATCGGCGAGACGCACGTCGGTGCGCATGTCACGCATTCGGAACGTTGCTGTCCGCGCCGGGGCGACCCGCCTGCTGCCACGAACCAGCTCGACGACGCGGGACTATGGTTCGTGTCCGCAGCCGTGTCTCCCCGGTTCGGACAGCGAACGTCCCGGCCGCTTCGTGCGAGATGGCCTGCGGCTCCAAACAGATCATTTGTCGAGCGTTCTGCTCGGATCTGCAAAGTCGTTCTAATCTAAGCCCTAATCCCTAAATTAGAAGAGAGATATGGATAGAAAACGGGAAGACGGCGACGGCGACGACACGACGTGAGAAGGGACGTCGCGTCACGCCTGCTTAGGAAGCCTTCAGGAGCGACGCTTTGACCGCTGCGGGAACGTCGATGGCAACGAAACGATGGGCGGAGAACAGATAGTCCTCGCCGCTCTCGTCGACGACACGGACCTCTCCGTCCTTCTCGGCATCTCTGTCCGGCAGGACGACGTAGATCTTATTGCGCTCGAGCGAGGCCTCGTAGCCGCTGTTGTCGACGCAGACGGCGAACTGGCGGCCGACGGCGGCCTTACGAAGTCTAGTCGAGGTACCTCTTGCGCTTGAATTCTTTCTTGCCGATGCCGTGTGCGTCATACCAGAGTCGTGTCAGCTCGCGGATTCCGCGCCCAAGGGCGATCGTCTGCACCTCCGTGATATTGCTGGCAAGCTCGAAGTCCATCCAGCCGCGATTCTAGCCGCTCCGCGGGAGCGGTCAAACACGCCTGCGTTAACGAATGGATACATCGTTCAGTCACTTCGTAGTGCGTCTCGTTGAATTGAGATGGTGAGCAACGACCAACTTGGCTTCTGACTGCGATTTCAGCAGCTGATTCGCGGGAGCTGCCGGCACAAGCGCGACAGTGACGCCCGCGATGATCGTGGCAATGCCTGCCACTGCCCTCGGCGTGACGGTCTCGTGAAGGAACGCGCGGCCCAGCGCCAGCGCCACGATGGGGATGATCAGCGTGCTCAGGCTCACGATCGTCGCGTCCATCCTCTTAATCAGGTAATAGTACGCAGAGAACGCGATCACAGATCCGAACACGGCCAGGTAGGCGATCGAAAGCACGTTCGTTCGAGTCCAGGTGACGGTGTTCCACCTCTCCAGGCCTGCGCTCATGAGAAGCAAACACGCCGCCCCGAGCGCCATTCCGAAGAAGTTCACCACAAATGGATCAGCGTCGTGGCCGTACTTCTTCATCATGACGAGATTCGTCGCGGCGCAAAGACTTGCACCAAGGGTCGCCAGCATCCCAAGTGCTTCATGGAGTCCGAGGCGCTCGTGCGGCCAGAACAAGAGCACGGTCCCGAACATGCCGATGAGAATGCCCATCAGTTTGCGACGACTCAGTGTTTCGGTGCGCGTCCAGTACGCGCTCAGCACCGATGTCATGAGTGGCATCGTGGAGAACAGAACCGCCGTCAGTCCGCTCGAGATGTGCGTCTCTGCCCAGTAGACAGCCGCGTAGTCGAGCCAGAACACGAGCAAGCCAACGGAGAGCACGCAGACTTTTTCATCACGCGTCAACCGAAGGCGGTGGCGTCGGACAGCGAGCAGAAGACCCACCAGCAACGCCGACACCATGAATCGCAGGCCAGCGGCCAGGAAGGGCGGCACGCCCACCAGACCGATCTTGATGGCTAACCACGTGGAGCCCCAGATAACGCAGATCAGCGCGTAGAGCGCCGCGACCATCCAGCGATGATATCAAGCTGCTCCGATCTGTCTTCATCCTCAACGCCACCAGCGGATCCAGGCGGCTGTGAAGGCAACCATGTTACTCTCGCATTCACTGACAGGGAGACAGATGGCGCTAAGCCCAGGCACTCGTCTCGGTCGTTACGAAATCATTGCCGCGATCGGCGCCGGTGGCATGGGCGAAGTCTATCGTGCCAGAGACCCGCGGCTGGGACGGGATGTCGCAATCAAAGTGCTGCCGCCTTCGCTGACGAGTGACCCCGAGCGGTTGCACCGGTTTGAGCAGGAGGCGCGCGCCGCGGCGGCGCTGAATCATCCGAACATCCTGGCGGTCTACGAGATTAACCATCACGAGGGTGCGCCTTTTATCGTTTCTGAGCTGCTCGAGGGGGAAACTCTAAGGGATCGGCTTGCTCAGGCTCCCAGTGCCTCAGATGCACATCCAGGCCTCGCCGTTCGTAAAGCGATTGATTACGGCATTCAAATTGCGCATGGCCTCGCCGCAGCGCACGAGAAAGGTATCGTCCATCGCGATCTGAAACCGGAGAACATTTTCGTCACGACCGACGGTCGCGTGAAGATCCTCGACTTCGGTCTGGCAAAACTGACAGATACCGTTGTTGCTGGAGGTGGAGCGACCAGCGTCCCGACCACGCCGATCCACACCCAGTCGGGCATGATGTTGGGAACACTCAACTACATGGCGCCCGAGCAGGTTCGTGGGGTGCCGGTCGATCATCGCGCGGACATCTTTGCATTCGGTGCAGTTCTGTACGAGATGCTTTCTGGCCGACGGGCATTTCGCCGTGATACAGCCACCGACACGATGATCGCCATCGTCAAGGAGGATCCGGCGGATCTCCAGGTCGGCGATCGCCACATTCCACCTGCGCTCGAGCGAATCGTCGATCGGTGTCTTGACAAGAGCCCGGGGTTGCGTTTCCAGACGGCCGCCGATCTTGCGTTCGCGCTCAGCTCGCTCTCGCTGCATTCGGATCGGACGACGATCGATGAACCGATTGGTCTCCCACCGGCTTCCCGCAAGTTCGGATCGATGGGGTGGGTGGCCGCGGCGCTGGGGATCGGCTTGGTCGGAACGGGAGCTGTCGCCATCCAGCATTTTCGCGAGGAGCCCGCTTCTGCCGAGCCTGTTCAGTTGGAGCTGAGTACTCCTGAAGGAGGTGTCACGCAACTCGCCTTGTCTCCCGACGGTCGTCAGGTCGTCTTCGTCGGCCGTTTGAAAGGCGCGACGATGCTATCGCTCCGATCTCTGGCAACGCCGGACGCCCGGCCGCTTGCGGGGACAGAAGGCGCAGTCATGCCCTTCTGGTCGCCCGACAGCAAATCGATAGGTTTTTTCGCCGACGGAAAACTAAAAAAGATCCAAGCCACCGGCGGACCCCCGATTGTGATTGGTGATGCCGACGCTGGCACTGGCGCGACGTGGAGTCGCGAAAACGTCATCGTGTTCACGAACGCCATAAACGGTGGACGGCTCTTCAAGATCCCATCGGCGGGGGGAACACCCGAAGCGATGTCGACACCTGCCAAAGGAGAGTCGCACCGCTTTCCGTCGTTCCTTCCCGACGGTCGACATCTTCTTTATGTCGTGGCGTCCGATGCGAGCAGCTCGGTCCGCGTTCGGCCTCTTGACTCGAACGATGAGACAGTCATTGGGCCGGCAGACTCACTGGCTGTCTATGCCTCTGGTTATCTTGTTTTCTCGCACCAAGGGACGCTCCTGGCTCGGCCATTCGATGTGGACCGACGCGTGCCGACCGCGGAAGCCCTGCCTCTCCTAGACGATGTTCGAATGGGCCCGGTGACCCCCAGCTTCTCCGTCTCCCAGACTGGCGTAATGGCCTATGTCAAGGGCGCGCGTGCCGGCCGGCTGACGTGGTTCGATCGCGCTGGCGCCCCCCTCGAAGGCGTAGGAGAATCGGGCAACTTCGGAAACCTCTCTCTCAGCCCAGATGAGAAACGCCTCGCGGTGTCGCATCGTAGTGGAACGCCAGCGAACTATGACATCTGGCTGATTGATCTTACGCGGGCCGGTACGCTCTCACGGCTCACGTTTGATGCCGCTCCAGAGTTCGACCCGGTTTTTTCGCCTGACGGTTCGCAGGTCGTGTTCTCCTCATTCAGAAAAGGGGCATACCAACTCTACCGCCGTAACTCGAACGGTAGCGGGAAGGACGAATTGCTCGACAGCTCGATGTCCGGTGTGGGCGTGCCAGACTGGTCGCGGGACGGTCGCTTTCTCGTGTTTACATCGCAGGGTGACCTGTGGGTCCTGCCGATGTCCGGTGATCGCAAGGCATACACACTTCAGAAAACTCCGTTTACGGAAAGCACGCCTGAGTTTTCGGCGGACGGCCGCTGGATCGCGTACCGCTCCAATGAATCCGGACGGTCGGAGATCTACGTGCAACCTTTCCCCGGGACCGGAGCCAAACATCTGATTTCACGCGATGGGGGGATGCATCCCCAGTGGCGCGAAGATGGCAGAGAACTCTTTTTCCTGTCGCTGAGCGGCGCGCTGATGGCGGCACCCGTCGAACCGACCAGCACCTTCCGGTCCGGCATCCCGGAGCCGCTGTTCAATACGGGAATCGTCGGGGAACGTGCGAACCATGCTTACGTGGTCTCAGGCGACGGGAAGCGTTTCTTGATGACCGCTCGCGAGCAGTCTGCTGTGCCAATTACGATCGCCCTCAACTGGCCACGGCTGTTAGCGACGCGATAACAAGAGGTCCCGCTGTTAGTGCTTGCGGCTGTCGAGCAGATCGATCATTCGTTTCGTGGCAACGATTCGGTAACTGCGATCGACGAGCTGCGCGACGAGCCTCCAATTCACGGTTCCATCGGCTTCCAGGCTGACCCACTGACCGCGACCGTACGGCGTGGCGAAGAACCGCTTTTTGCGAAGGAGCCGATCGACATTCACAGGATCCAGCCGAAACGCGATTGACGGTCTGCCTTTGAACACTTCAAAGGCCACGAACTGTACGTTTCCCGGCTCGAAAGTTCGGATGGCCCCACGATGCGCGCTCGCTCGTCTCCGCCAGCGCGAGGCACAGTTTACGCAGCCTGGACACGATTGGCCGATCGAACTGATGGCTGGATGCTGCTCGCTTCGTCTTCATGCACGGTTATTGTTTCGTCAAGCCGTCAGTCCAGTTGAGCATCACCGTGATAGCGGCGAGGTTGCACCGGGCAGCCGTTGGCTTTAGTTGACATTCTACCAAAGTCGACACGATACTCTGGTGGTATGTCTACTAGAAAAGACGAGGACGACCGGATCGCCCTGCTCCAGGGCACCTTGGACCTGCTGATTCTCCGCACGCTCGTGTTCGGCCCTCAGCACGGACACGGTATAACGCTTAGTATCCAGCGACAGTCCGCCGACACGCTGTTGGTCGATCACGGTTCTCTGTATCCCGCGCTTCAACGGCTGGAAGAGAAGGGATGGATTGCTGCCGAATGGGGCACGTCCGACAACAACCGACGAGCCCGGTTCTACAGGCTGACCAAAGCTGGCAAAAAACAACTGACGGCCGAGACACGCCAGTGGAAGCGATTGGCTTCGGCGATTGGGCGCATCCTCGGCGCTGAGGAGACATGACATGTGGCCGTGGCGCACGCGGTCGGACGAGGATTTCGCTGAAGAGCTCCACGATCACATCCTTCGAGAAACACAGCGCCTGGTCGAAGAAGAGGGCCTGAACTTCGCGGCGGCGAAAGCGAAAGCGCTGCGCTCGTTCGGCAATCTCACAAAGACACGAGAAAGGTTCTATGAACGTGGACGCATGGCGTGGCTCGACGATCTTCGACGAGACACGGCCTACGCCATCAGAAATCTTCGCAGGCATCCTGGTTTCGCCGCGACGACGATCCTGACGCTCGCGGTTGGCATCGGCGCCACAACGGCGATCTACAGTGTCGTCAATAGCATCCTTCTGCAGCCACTGCCATTCCGCAATTCCGACCGGATGGTACGTGTGGTCGAAAATCGTGTGGCCGGCACGCGACGCATGTTTCAGCGGGGCGTGACATATCAGGAGTTTGTCGAATGGCGGGCCCGGGCAACCACGCTCTCTGGCGCGGCTGCGGTCATCTCGCTGCCGCTTCGAACGACGCGGACCAGCGAAGGCACGACATCGTTCTCGGGAAGCATGGTCTCGGGGGACATGTTCTCGATGCTGGGCGCCAGCGCGATGCTTGGCCGCACCCTGGGTCCGGCAGACGAATCACATCCCGACGTCCTCGTGCTGAGCTTCGAGGCCTGGCAACGCCTCTTCCACAGCGATCCGTCCATTCTCGGAAAGGCGATCGAGATACGAGCGATTGCCAACGCGCCGCAAAGCGCGTGGGTGGAAGGCAAGATCCAGTCGAGGCTCCTGACGGTTGTCGGTGTGCTGCCCGCTGACTTCACATTCCCAACCGGGCGGCCCAACTTCCTTACGCCAATAGCGCTGGATCCGTCAAAACCATCACCGCGTGTGACGATGATCGCGTACGTGAAAGACGGTGTCTCGTTCGACACCGCCACCGACGAAGCGAATCGCATTGGTGCCGCCATCACGCCGCCGCTGCCTGCCGACACTCCCGCCCTGCCGGGCCAACGCTTTGAGATCTTGCAGTTGAAGGATCAGCTCGTCAGCGAGATGCGTCCTGCGCTTCGCCTGTTTCTTGCTGCAGTGGCCGTCGTGCTGTTGGTTGTCTGCGCCAACGTCGCGAACCTGCTGCTCGCACGCGGCACGACGAGACAACGGGAAGTAGCGATTCGCCTGGCGATCGGCGCCACGCGCGGGCGGATCGTTCGACACATTTTCGCGGAGTGCGCCGTGCTGGCATTCATTGGGGGCCTTCTGGGCGCTGCTCTGGGTGCGGGCGGCGTCATGCTCGTCAAGCAGCTCGCGACGATTGACGCTCCAGGCGTTTTGCGAAGCTTTTTCGGTGCCACGATTCTTCCGCGTGCAGATGAGGTTGGCGTCGATCTGAGGATAACGGCGATCGCCTTTGCTCTTGCCGCCGCAACATGTGTGGTCTTCGGTCTTCTCCCGGCGCTGCACTTTTCACGCACGAATCATCGTCTGACAATCGGGTCGCGCAACGGCAGCTCGGGCCGAAGAGACGGCGGAATTCGTGCGGCGCTTGCAATCGGACAGCACGTCATGGCAACGGTGCTTCTCGTCGGCGCCGGCCTGCTCGTGAAAAGCTTTCTCAAGCTGTCCACGAGCCCTCAGGGGTACGACCCTTCGAATGTGCTGACGTTTCAGCTGGTGCTTCCCGATCAATATCCGCTTCAGAGAAAGATCGACACGATCGAATCGCTGTTGACGAAGCTGCGATTGGCGCCAAACGTGGAGGCAGCCGGCTTCGCGCGCCACGGCGTGCTCATGGGTGAGGAGCTCATGGTGGGAACCTTCGTGCCGGCCAATCGGACGCTCGACGAAATGCGCAAGCAACCGGAACTGCCTCGCGTGCGTGCGGTCAGCCCGGGTTTCATGAAGGCCATGAGCATTCGAATGGTGAGCGGCCGCGAGCTGAACGAGTCGGACGGCCCTGCCGCGGCGCCCGTGATCATGATCAACCAGACGTTGGCGCGGCACTACTTTGGCTCGCAACGTGCCGTAGGGCAGATTGTCGACTGGCACGTCGAGAAGGCACGCATGCAGATGACGGTCGTCGGCATCGTCGAAGATGTCCGCAACGAGGGACTTGCCGCTGAGGTCTATCCTGAAGTGTTTGTCGACTATCGGCAGTATCTGTCGCTGTCCGACAAGTGGGGCGAGTCGGTCGCGGGACAACACGAGCTCATCATGGGGTTTCTTTCGTTCGCGGTCCGCACGACGAACGAGCCTGCGCTCGCGGTCCCAGCCGTCCGTCAAATCGTCAGCGCGGTCGACGCCAGCGTCGGCATCGACTCGATCCTCCCCATGGAACGGATGGTTGCACACACGCTGGCGCGCGAGCGCTTTTACGCCGTCATGCTTGGAACGTTTTCCGGGGTCGCGGCGCTGCTGGCGACCATCGGCATCTACGGGGTGCTCGCCTACCTCGTCGTCCAGCGCACGCAGGAAATCGGCATTCGCATGGCGCTCGGCGCGCAGCGTGCGCAGGTTCTGGGGCTCGTGATGCGCAGAGGTCTCGCGCTGACCACCGCCGGGATCGTGCTGGGACTCGCTGGCGCCGCCGCCGGGACGCGTCTACTCGAAGGCATGCTGTTCGGCATCACGCCGCTCGACCCAGCGACGTTCATTGCCGTGTCATCGGTGTTTGCCATGGTCGCCATGTGCGCGTCGTATGTGCCGGCACGGCGTGCGACGGCGGTCAATCCCGTGGTGGCGCTCCGAACTGAGTGATCCGCCTCTCGACGTCACGCAAGCGCGAGGTCGACCGGTCGCTCATTCACCTTGACACTCTATGGGAAGCGATCTACTCTCCACCTAGAATGTCTATGGAAGATCGTCTCGCCCTGCTCCAAGGCACGCTCGATCTCCTGATCCTCCGCACCCTTCAGCTCGGTCCCGCGCACGGCCACGCCATCGCCAAGGCGATCGAACACAGCTCCGAGGACGTGCTGTTGGTAGAGGAAGGATCCCTCTATCCCGCCCTTCATCGCCTGATCAAGCGCGGCTGGATCAGCTTCGAAGAAGGCAGCTCCGAGAACAATCGGAAGGCGAAGTTCTATCGGTTGACGCCCAAAGGCAAGAAACAGCTCGCACTCGAAACGTCCAAGTGGGAGAAGTTCGTACGCGCCATGGCGCGTGTGCTGAGACCGGCATGAAGAAGCATCCACTCGACGATTTTGATGCCGATATCCGCGATCACATCGAGCGGGAGACTAAGGAGAACATCGAGCGGGGTATGTCGCCTGAAGAGGCGCGCTACGCCGCGCTTCGGAAGTTCGGGAACGTCATGCTCGTCCGAGAGGATGTCCGAACCGTCTGGATTCCGCGGTGGCTGGACGAGATCAACGGAGACCTCCGGTACGCGGTGCGACTGCTTCGGCGAAATCCCATCTTCGCCGTTGCTGCCGCCCTGTCGCTGGCCATCGGCATCGGCGCCAGCACTACCGTGTTTACCGCGGCCAACACATTGCTCCTCCGAACCGCACCGGGTGTCGCCCAGCCGAATCGGCTCGTTGACATCAATCGCACAACGGGCGAGCTCGGGGTCGAGCCGATCCTGTATCCGCAATATCTGGAGATTCGCGAGCGCGTGACGCTCGTCGAAGGCGTGTACGCGTACGGGCTGAATCTGTCGCCGATGAGTTTGATGGACGAGACGACCCAGGGTGGTGCGGAGCCTGTCTTCGCGAATGTGGTCACGCCGAACTATTTCGCGGTGCTCGGTGTGCGACCCTCAGTCGGCCGTGTGTTTGGCGAGCACGATGCCGAGTCTGTGGTCGTACTCAGCTACAGGTTCTGGACGCGGCGCTTCAACGCCGACCCCGCCGTGGTCGGCACAACACTGCGTTTGACGGACCGGTTGTACACCGTGGTGGGTGTCGTCGGACAAGAGTTCCACGGCAATACCATCCTCGCGCCCGATCTGTGGCTGCCGTTTGATCGCACCCGTCCACTCAATCTCGGCCTGGTCGGCGCCCGGCTCAAACCGGGCGTCTCGATCGCGCAGGCTGGTGCGGAAATGGAGACGATAGGCCGGACCCTCGCTGGCGACCCTCAATCACTGGGCTCCACCGCACCGGACGTAGAAGCACGCCGCCGCCGACTCGGGCTGAGCGTGACCCGTTCATCGCCAGTACCTGCAGGTGTGCGGCTGCTTGTGGCCGGATTTCTCGCGCTCTTGATGGGGATCACGATCCTCGTGCTGGTCATCGCGTGCGCGAATGTTGCGGGCATCCTGCTCACACGAGCAACGGCGCGGCGACAGGAAATCGCCGTCCGTTTGGCGATGGGAGTGGATCGCGCGCGGCTCATACGGCAGCTGCTCACCGAAACGGTCTTCCTCTTCTGCATCGGCGGTGCGGCCGGCCTGGTGTTGTCCCGCGCGATGAACCTGATGATCATGCGCGTGCTTCCGGCGTTCCCGCTTCCCGCCAACGTATCACTTGAACAAGACTGGCGCGTGGTCGCCTTCGCAATGGCGATTTCTTTCGTCACAGCGGTGGCGTTCGGGCTGGCGCCAGCGTTCCAAGCGTCGAAAGTGGACGTCGTCTCGATTCTCAAAGCTCACGACCACGGCCCGGCCACGCGACTGCGCCTTCGTCACGCGTTCGTCGTCGCGCAGGTCGCGTTGAGTGTGTTGCTCGTCGTGGTCGGCGGCCTGCTTTCGCGAGCGCTCGGGAGGGTCGGGTCGGTGGGCCAGGGGTTCGACGCTCGTGGCGTCGAAGTGGCTGCACTCGATCTCTCGCTGGCTGGCTACATGAGTGCTACGGGAGTTCCCTTCGTGCGCGATCTCATCGCTCGGATTCGGCAACTCCCGGACGTGCAGGCTGTTGCCGTCGCCTATGCATCGCCATCGGGCGGTCTCATGGGGTTTAGGATCGCGGTTCCCGGGGCGACGCCGCCGAACGGCGCGCCCATCTTTCAGTCGCTCGGCAACGTGATCGCGCCCGGCTATTTTGCCGCGATGCGAATTCCCCTGATCACCGGCCGGGACTTCACGGACGCCGACTCGGAAACAGCGGAGGCCCTCGTCATTGTCGGCGAGTCGGCTGTGCGCCGGTTCTGGCCAGGCACCTCGATTCAGGAGGCGATTGGCAGACACATTCTCGTGCAGCCCATGTTGCTCGAGACGGGCCCACGCTCGCGACCGACGGCCACGCCGCTTAGAGTCATTGGCGTGGCCGCGGACCTCCTGCGATTCAGGAACGGAGAGTCGCCCCAGCCGTTCATCTACGTGCCCCTGTACCAGCGGTATGTGCCGACAGTTAGGATCCTCGCGCGTACAGTCAGCGGCAGGCGCATCGCGGCTGAGCTTCGCGCGATCATGACCAGAATGGATCCAAGGCTGCCTGTCTTGAGCACGATGGCATTGGAGGACGAAGGCAGCCCGGTCGTCACGCAACTGCGTATTGCGACCGCCGTGTCGGCCAGCCTCGGCCTCGTGGGGTATCTATTGGCCGCAATCGGAATCTACGGCGTCACCGCGAATATGGTCATACGGCGAACGCGCGAGATCGGGATTCGTGTCGTATTGGGCGCCGAGCGAGCGCATCTGGTTCGCATGGTGCTTGGCGAAGGGATGCGTCTTGTCGCGATCGGTTCGGCGTTAGGACTGCTGCTTGCCGCCATCTCGAGCAGGTTACTCACGAACCTTCTCTTCGGCGTTCCGAATATCGACCCGGTCACGTTTGGGGGGACCGTCGCGCTGTTTGCCGCCATTGGGCTGACGGCATGTTATGTCCCAGTCCGTCGCGCGGTTCGTACCGACCCGATGGCGGCGCTGAGGTACGAGTAACTCATCGTTCCCGCCACTCGTCCCGACCGCTAGCGCCCAATCATGCCATTCGCAATCCTCTCGGCCTCCGCTCGGCTGAAGTTGCCGTTCATGAACGCGGATGAGTGAATGGCACTCTTCAAGCTTGGCGACGCGACCACCTGTCCATCGACCAGCATGGCCACAGGTTTGCCGACGTGATCGCGCATCGCCCGCAAGATTTTCTCAGCACCGCTTGGCGTGAACGTGACATCCACGCCAAACTCCGCCGGACCCACGGCAGTGACTCGCGCGGTTGCAATGTCGATGTTGCCAACGACGGGGTCTCGATGAAGATCTCCTGTCGTAGCTTTGACGAGTGACGCCAGATCGCGTCGCCCGCGTGAAAGGTGCCAGCGCACTGTGATCGACGTGATGTGGAGCAGCGACGCGATGGCACGTATATCGAGGCCTTCAAGTTCGTGCAGATGAGGATCGCTCGACGACGTGGAGGCAGCTGATCCAGTGCCCGCCACACGGTCGTCCGCGCGATCAGCGCCGATTCCTGGTTCGATCGCCGACTGGCGTCTGCGGTATGCACATTCGCGGCATCGTGATGTGCGTGGACCGCGGCCTGTCGCCACCGGTCACGTTGCAGGTTGACGAGGACTCTCACCAGCCAGGCTTCCTCATCAGCCCCACCGACTGGGATGGAATGGCAGCGTTTGGCGGCTCGGACAAATGTGTCTTGCACCAGATCCTGGGCGTCTTCGGCATTGGCGGTCAGACGCCGCGCAAGTCGATAAAGGCGATCGGCGTGCGCGTCGAAAAGCAGCGCCAGTCGCTCGATGGCGTCGGTGGCTGCGGCGTGACTGACGAGAGCTGCCTCAACTGGCGGCGGAACGCTCATCACCTACATAAACGAGTGAGAAGGCGGTTTTGTTGGGCGCCCCCTGCTGTCCCAGGGAACGAACTGGAAGGTGGCGGGGTCGACGGGGCTCGAACCCGCGACCTCCGGCGTGACAGGCCGGCGTTCTAACCAACTGAACTACGACCCCGCTTGGGTCAATCTGAATATCCGAATCTAAAATCTAGATTGACGATTTCAGATTATAGATTCTAGATTCCAGATTTCAGTTCTCTCGAATCTAGTGGGCGGTACAGGGATCGAACCTGTGGCAGCCGGCGTGTAAAGCCGGTGCTCTACCGCTGAGCTAACCGCCCGCCGAACACCACATTATACATGCACGCCGCACTGACATGGCCGAACTAAAGTTCGGCCCTACCTATACAACGGATCTACCTATGGCGCGGATCGACCGATGCAACGTGATTAACGGTGCAACGCCAGCTTGATCGCAAAAATCGCCGCGACGAGTACCAGACCGGCAACGGCTTTGTACTCTTTGTTCTTCAGCGCTCGGCTCAGGCTGAAATGACGCTCCACAGGGCGCGCGCGCGATTCGGCGTACGCGTCGTACGCGTCGCCGAACGCGGCACGCATGCTCGCCTCTTCGTGGCGAATCGCCGAAACAATCGTAATGGCCATGTAGGTGCCGATCAGAATCGCCACGCTCGCGCGCGCCGCAGCAATGGCGGCGCCGACAGCAATAGTCGCTGACCCCACATAAAGAGGATGCCTCGTCAGGCGATAGGGCCCCGATTGCGTCACCTCGTGCCCCTTTTCGAGATGGCCGGCCGCCCAGATTCGAAAAACTTCCCCGACACCGGCGATCACGCCGCCGATCGCCAGCGACTGTGGCGTTGGGCGCGCAAGCCACAGAATGGCGCCGGCGCACACAAATCCAACCGGCACTCGCATCCGGGCAACCTTTGCGGCCAGTTGCTCTATTGCCTTTTCCTGCTTCCCTTTTCCCTTCTCATGCATCGAGTCGCAGCCGTTCCTCAACGAGCTCCATCACTTCGCGTGGTGAGATGTCGAGCAGGCACCAGCCCCGGATGCGGCACTGCCGTTCGTAACGGCAGGCACATGCGCGATAGCGGGAGGCTGCGAGGTCACGGTCGGCCCACGGCCCATTCCGGCGCGGATCGGTTGGACCGAAGATTCCGATGAGCGGCGTGCCCATCGCACCGGCGATGTGCATCGGCCCGGTATCGCCGGAAACCATCAGCGCCGATGCCTTCGCGAGCGACACGAGATCGGCCACAGTCGTCGCGGCCGAAACGGCAGCCGCCCCATCGGACGCGGCGACGACATCGTGCGCAAGCTGCTCCTCGCCAGGCCCCCACAGCACCAGCGACCGCAGGCCGTGGCGTGTCGACAGCGCGCGAGCGACTTCGGCGAAATACACGGGCGGCCAGCGCTTGTTCGGCCATGCAGCGCCCGGGTTGATGAGCGCAAAACGCTGTCCCGCTGCCACGCCGAGCCGCGATCGGGCCTGAGCGGCTACGCCGGAATTCCGATCGTCGAGTGGAAACTCGATCTCGGGCATGCGAATGCCGACGGCTTTCAACATCGACATGTTCTTTTCGATGACGTGAGACGCGGGCTCTCCGGCCGTCTCAGTGTAGAAGATGCGGGCAGCGCGTTCGCGCAGCAGCTCCGAAGGAAACCCGATGACGCGCGATGCACCCGACAGTCGCGCAAGAACCGCTGATTTCAGCAGTCCCTGAAGGTCGAGCGCCACTTCGTACCGCGCGCGGCGCATTTCGCGAACCGCGCCGACGATCGCGCCCAACCTACTCGTCTCGATCGGAATGCTCCGATTAACGACCGGCACCAGCTCCAACAGCTCGCGATGGCGGACGTCGACCAGCCAGTCGATTCTGGCTTGCGGAAAAGCCCGGCGAATCGCCGCCGCGGCGGGAACGGCGTGGATAATGTCGCCAAGTGACCCCAGACGGACGATGAGGATCCTGGATAAGCCTTGGGCGCCGAAGCGAGAAGCGCGAAGGCGGCTCAATCGCGGGCATCCCTACTGGACCTGAGTCGCGCCAGCAGATCGCGGGTCGAGTGATCTTTGGGGTCGCCGACGATGGCAATGCGGCCGCCATAAGCAAGCACGGTCTCGCGCTCGGGGACGGTTTCCGGAGTGTAGTCAGTGCCCTTGCAGTGGACGTCGGGTTTGAGCAGCCGGAGGAGCCGATGCACGTCCGGATCGGGGAACAGCACGACGTAATCCACGTCTTCGAGCGCAGCCACCAGCTCCGCGCGATCGGCAGCGCTCAAGATCGGGCGGCCGGGCCCCTTCAACGTCCGTACGGATTCGTCATTGTTGATCGCAACGATCAGCGTATCGCCTTGCGCCGCGGCACCGGCAAGGTAACGGACGTGCCCGACGTGCAGCACGTCAAAACACCCATTGGCGAACGCGACGGTCCTGCCGATTTCGCGCTCGGCCTGCACGGCCGTCACAAGCGCGTCTTCGGTGAGCACCCGTCCCATCTAGTCCCTAATCCCCGTCCCAAATCTCAAATCTTAGCCCTAAGCCCTAAGCCCTAAGCCCTAAACTAAGCCCTAAGCCCTAAGCCCTAAGCCCTAAACTAAGCCCTAAAAAGCTAAGCCCTCGTCCCCGCATGGTCTTTCTTTATGGCCTCGCGCAGCTCGTCCGGCGACACTGTCGCGGTGCCGCGCTTCATCACCACCAGGCCGGCGGCGTAGTTCGCCAGCATGGCCGCTTCATGGAACGATCCGCCGGATGCAATCGCCAGCGTCATGGTCGCGATGACGGTATCGCCGGCGCCAGTGACGTCGGCTACCTCGTCCGATCCGTAAATCGGAACATGAACGGTCGGCTGTGTGGGTTCGAACACGGCCATGCCGCGGCTTCCGCGCGTGATGAGCACCGCGGTCATGCGCGTCAGCTTCAACAGCTCGCGCCCGGCCTGCTCGAGCACCTCCAGGTTGTCGCTGATCTTCATACCGAGAATCTGCTCGACTTCCGATTCGTTTGGAGTACACGCCGTCAAGCCGCGATACTTCAAGAGATCGTAACGCGAGTCGATCAGAACCGGTACGGGACGGCGGCGGGTGCGCGCATTCACCTTCCTGCTGAGCGCCGTAGCCAACTCAGGCGTGACGAGGCCGGTTCCGTAGTCCGACATCAGAATCGCATCGCACTTGTGCGCCGCGTCGAGCGCCGCCCTGGTGAATCCCTCGCGGCTCTTGTCGTCGTAGTTGGTGGAGACGACACGATCGATGCGGACGATCTGCTGTTTCGCCGTGTGCACGCCCCCTGCGAGGATTCGCGTCTTCACGGGAGTGGAATATCCCTGCGCGCTCAACACACCACGTGTGTCGACGTGACGCAGGCTTTCATGGAGGCGCTGGCCCGGCTCGTCGTTGCCTCTCAGGCCGATGATCTCGGCGAGCCCGCCGAGCGCAGCAACGTTGTTGGCCGCGTTGCCCGCGCCGCCCGGCAGAATTTCGGTCGAGTCGTACTGAAGAATCAGCACCGGCGCCTCGCGCGACACCCGCGCCACGCGCCCGTAGATGAACTCATCAGCAATGAGATCGCCGATGACAGCGACACGACGACCGTGAAAAGCGCCGAGCAGCTTCAGCAGCCGCGACTGGCGCTCGTTCTCACCGGGCGAAGGATCTGCAGACTTCGAAGTGGGCATACATACAAGAAAAGGGGTCAGCCCCCTTTCAGCACCAGACTGACGGCCTCGATTAACGTCCCGACAACGGGTACGGATGGAAGATGTTCGGGGCGACGCGTCGCTTCCGTTCTGCCGTACCCCGTTTCGACCAGCATGACCTTGGTCCCGGCCGCGAGACCCATTTCGATGTCGCGCCACCGATCGCCAATGACAATGGAGCGCGGCAGGTCGATGCCATGATCCCGCGCCGCGGCCAGTATCATACCGGGCTTCGGTTTCCGGCAGTCGCAGTCGGTCCGGTAGCGCTCCACCGACGCAAACGGCGAGTGCGGACAGTAGTAGTAACCATCCACCTTTCCTCCGGCCAGCTCGACCAGCTCTGACAAACGCGCGTGTGCCTGGCCGAGAAATTCCTCGGTAAGAACGCCGTTGGCCACACCGTTCTGGCTCGTCACGACGACGACTTTGAAGCCCGCCGCGTTCAGCAGCCGCACGGCATCGATCGTATAAGGGAAGAGTTTCAGGCGTTCGAGACGATCGAGGTAACCGACATCTTCGATCATCGTCCCGTCGCGATCGAGAAAGACCGCCCTTTGCGTGGTCACGCGTGCGTCTCCTGAAGGAACCGGCGTACCGCCTCATAGACACGCACGGTTGGAATCCGTTTCATACAGCGGTGATCGATCGGACAATCGGCCAGAAAACACGGGCGGCAGAACACCTCTTCGGACAGCGCAGCGACGCTTTTGAGCGGGTCTTCGTGTGGCGTCACCGGTGTGCTGTACTGTTCGTGCGTCGGCCCGTAGATGCCGACAGCGCGAACGCCCAACGCAGCCGCGAGGTGAAGTGCGCCGGAGTCGTTGGCAACAACGACGCGGCAGTGCGAAATCACGCCCATCAACATCGTCAGATCCGTCGCCCCGATGAGATCGATGCCCTGAATGGAAACGGCCGGATCGCGATCGCCGCTGCGGCCCAGAACGACGCAGGCGGCCCCGGCGTCCGTTACGGAAGCCGCCAGCTCGGCGTAGCGCGTCAAGGGCCACCGCTTTGCGTGACCGTAGGCCGCTCCTGGCGCGATGCCGACGAGGGGGCGATCGGGATTCCAGCCACGGTTGCGGAGAAGATTCAACGCCGCCGTCTTTGTGGCGGCCGCCAGCTGCAGTTCGGCCGTGAGCGGCCCCGTCTCGATGCCGAGCGATCGAACGAGATTCGAATAGTCCTGGGGAACGCGATGCGACGCCTCGGACGGCGAACGGCTTTCGTCAGCAGCAGGCTACGAAAATCGCTCCGATATCCCCAACGCTCTTTCACGCCGGCACGCTTCAGGATCCACGCGGAGCGGAAGGAGTTCGGAAGAAGAATTCCAATCTTCCCTTCAATCTGCGACGCTTCCCTGCCCCGTTCGAGCACCTTGATATGGTCGATGCCCGGCACGGCGCGAAACACGGGCGCGACCGACGCGCGCGCCGCTATCATCAGCGGCTGTCCGGCAAAGTGGCGCCGAACGTCGCGAATTGCGGGCAGTGCAAACATGACATCGCCCAACCAGTTCGGGGCAAGGATGACGATACTCACGCGTCTGTGTCCAAGTCGGCTTTCGCTGAGGGAAACATCCCAGGAGCGGCGTCGAGCGCCGGGCCTGGTGCGTCGCGCCACCGGCGGTGCATCCACAACCAAAGCTCGGGGTGACGGCGCACGTGCATCTCGAGCACGTCGGTGCAGCGCTGGGTGAATTCGCGGACGGCGTCTGGCGCATCCGAGCGGGGGGGCTCGACAGGATGCTCGTAGATCATCCGATAGCGGCCGCCCGGCACCGGAAACGCAAACAACGGTATCACGGGAGCTCCGGTCCGCATCGCGAGAGCCGCGAGCATGGACGTGGTCGAAGCGGGACGCCCGAAGAAGTCGACGTAGATCGCGTCCGGGCTGGTCATATGTTGATCGATCAGCACGCCAACGCCCTTTCCTTCGGCCAGCAGGCGCAAAGCCTTTCGCACCGCGCCGCGGCGATACAACACGGGATTGCCGTTGGACGTCCGGATGCGCTCCAGCAGGGCGTGTAGTTTCGGATTGTCCAGCGGCCGCGCCATCACGGCCATCGGCTCGAATTTCAGCGCATGCGCCAGCGCCTGCTGTTCCCAGAATCCAAAATGACCGGTACAGAAGAGGATACCCTTGCCCTGCGCCAGCGCCAGGCGCACGCGCTCTTCGCCTTCCCACTCCACGAGCGCCAGCTGCCTTTCGTTCGACAACGACGAATACTTCAGCAACTCGAGCAGCAGCCGGCCGAAGTGCTGAAACATCGAGCGGGCGACGGCGCGGCACTGCTCATCGGATCGTTTCGGAAACGCGACCTGCAGATTCACGATGGCGATCCGGCGGTGCACCCGATCCACGAGATAAAACATGAGGCCGAACGCTTCGCCGGCCCGGCGTACCACGGACAGGGGAAGGGGCCTCATGGCGATGGCGACCGACTTGACCGCCACGTATTCCAGCAGCTGCCTCATTCTCTTGTCGCGGGGCCCCAACACCCGCTCCCCGGCGCTCGCTTGCGGGGCCCCATTGCCCCGCGCCGCTCGCGCCTCACTCTCTTGTCGCGGGGCCCCAACAGGCACCCCAACGCGGCTGCCGCGTTGGGGACCCCGCCCCGCTCCCCGGCGCGCGAACGGCACGCAGCCGGTCCACGAGCCACGATTTGAAAGACGGCGCAATAGTCACCTCGAGCGGGACGGGAACGATATCGGGTCCAATTCCCGTCGTCGACGCTGGACGATCGACGATCGACGATCGACGATCATGCGCCTCCAAGCGCACGAAGTCCTTCTCGGTGGTCAGAATCACCTGCGCTCCCGAATCCCTTGCCGCGCGAACAATCTCACGAACCTCACGATCTGCATAGTGATGATGATCGCCGAACGATCGTCGGCCTGTCAGCCGCCAGCCTGCCTTCTCGAGATCGTCATAAAAACGATTGGGCCTTGCGATGCCAGCAAACGCGTACGCCGGGCGATCGGCCGGTGGTCCAGTGATACGTCGGAAAAACTCGAATGCCATCGGCACGCGAAGACGTGCGGCAGCCGCCGTCGGGTAGCGCAGGGCTTCAGCCCTGTCATGCGGCGCCGAGACATGCGTTTCCTCGACGGTGAGTGCATCAGTTTCCACGAGCAGCGCATCGGCCGCCGCGGCGGCATCGAGCGGCTCGCGAAATCGTCCGAATGGAAGCGTGCGCGTATCGTCCAATGTGTCGGGGGCCACCAGCAGGTCGATGTCGCGCATCAGATCGAAATGCTGAAAGCCGTCGTCAAGCACGTGCACCGTGCAACCGAGATTCGTTTCGGCGACACGCCCCGCGACATACCGGCTCGACGACACCAGAACGGCGGCCCGCGCCACCATCCGCGCCGCCATCAACGGCTCATCGCCCGAACGAGTGACGTCGTCGGTGAGCACGTGCGTGCCGTCGCTGACAACCACGACACCTTCGTCCATGATTTCTCTCGCATACCCCCTGCTCAAGATAGATGGACGTTCGCCCAGCTCGACGAGCATGCGCGCAATTTCCACTGCGAGCGGGGTCTTGCCGCTGCCGCCGACCGTGAGATTGCCGATGCTGATGACGGGCGCGGTGAGACGGCGCCTGAGATGCGGCCGGCGCTGGTAGTAACGCCGCCGCGCGCGGGCAATCTGGCTATACAGAATATCCAGCAAGGTTTGGCTGTTGGCGGGTCCAAAGAGCAGGACCCGCCCTACGTGCGTGTACGTAGGCCGGGTCTTGCCCTTTAGACCCGGCGTTATCGCTGCCCAGGTCTTGTGCTGCAGACCCGGCGCTGTCGGGTTACGCCTAATGCACCACTCGGAACGGCCGCACGACTCCCATGGAGCCGCCTCGCAGCGGCAACAGTTGCGCGATGATGGCGAGGCATTTGTCTTTCGCCCCGCGGTTCGAGTCCACCAGCGCGCGCGCCGCGGCGCCGAGCCGTGCGCGACGAACCGGATCGGTCAAGAGCGCCAGCAGCGCCTCCTCCAGACCGCGCGCACTGTTGACTTGAATCGCAGCGTCATGGGCAATGAACGCGTCGGCAATTTCCCTGAAGTTGTGCACGTACGGTCCAAATACCACAGGCTTGCCGAAAGCGGCCGGCTCGAGAATATTGTGGCCCCCGGTATCGACGAGACTGCCCCCGATGAAGACCGCGGTCGCAATCTGGTAGACCTGCGGCAGCTCGCCGATCGTATCGAGCACGACGACATCGCCGCGCGGTTCCGCGTCGATCGGAAGATCGGTTCGCCTTACGGTGACGAACGCCAGATCGCGTGACATCTGCGCCACTTCAGTAAACCGCTCCGGATGCCGCGGCGCAATGATCAGCAGCGGGTTGGTGACGCTCGCCTTGATTCGTCTGAACGCGTCGAGCACATACGGCTCTTCGTTCGGCATCGTGCTGCCGGCGACGACGACGGGCCTGCCCGACGTCATGCGGAAGTATCGAAGCACGCGGTTCTGACCGCGAGCCTCGAGGTTCGGGCCGGCAGGACTGCCGATGGAATCGAACTTCAGGCTGCCCGTCACCACCACTCGTGATGGATCGGCGCCGATGTCGATGATGCGCCGCGCCGATTCCTCCGTCTGCATGCAGAACCTGTCGATATCGGCGAGCACCCTGCGAAAGAACGGTCGCGCGAGCTTGTAGCGCGGATACGAGCGCGACGAAATGCGGCCGTTGACCATGACGGCGGCCACGCCATTGCGCTGGCATTGCCGCAGAAGGTTCGGCCAAATCTCGGTTTCCATCATCACGAACAGACGCGGCTTGACCAGCCGCAGCGTGCGGCGCACGGCAAACGCGAGATCGAACGGAAAGTAGAACACCTCGTCGACGTCCTGCAGGTTGCGGCGCGCGACCTGCTGGCCCGTCATGGTGGTGGTCGAGAGAAAAATCTTGAGACTCGGATACCGCCGCTTCAAATCGGCGACCAGCGAGCGCACCGTGAGCGCTTCGCCCACGGAGACGGCGTGAATCCAGATGGAGTCGTCGCCGTCAAAGTTGAACGAGACCGGCAGGTATCCCAGGCGCTGTCTCATGCTGCCGATGTATTTCTTATAGCGGATCGCTTGATAGGCCAGATACGGCACCGCAAGGGCGCCAAAGATCAGAATGAGCAGGCTATAGGTAACGTACATGGTTGTGGGATTTACGTGCAGGGCTGATCGTACATTAGAATTCCCCTTTTGGTTCGGCGTCATTTTTCTCGGAGGAAGCGATGGCAGTGAAGGTCGGGATCAACGGGTTCGGACGAATCGGCCGCAACATCATGCGCGCCGCCCTCGGCAACAGGGAGATCGACTTTGTCGCGGTGAACGACCTCACCAACGCGGCCACGCTCGCGCACCTCCTCAAATACGACTCTGTACTTGGTAATCTGAAAGCCAAGGTCGAAGTGCAGGGCGACGGCATCGCCGTCGATGGCGACCAGTTCAAAGTGCTCTCGTTTCGCGATCCGGCCCAGCTGCCCTGGAAAGACCTTGGCGTCGACGTCGTCTTCGAGTCGACCGGGCTCTTCACCGACCGCGATTCGGCCGCCAAACACGTCACCGCGGGGGCCAAGAAGGTGATTATTACGGCGCCGGCAAAGAAGCCCGACATCACCGTCGTGATGGGCGTCAATCACGACAAGTACGATCCGGCGACACATCAGATTATTTCCAATGCGTCATGCACGACGAACTGCCTGGCGCCCGTCGCCAAGGTCCTGCACGAAACGTTCGGCATCAAGAAGGGCTGGATGACGACGGTCCATGCCTATACCAACGATCAGCAACTGCTCGATCTGCCGCACAAGGATCTGCGGCGCGCGCGCGCGGCGGCCTTGTCGATCATTCCAACGACGACCGGCGCCGCGACGGCGGTCGGTGAGGTGCTGCCCGAGCTCAAGGGCCGGCTCGACGGCATTGCGATGCGCGTACCGGTGCCGAACGTCTCGGTGGTCGATCTCGCCGTTCTGGTCGACAAGAAGACCAGCAGCGAGGACGTGAACGGCGCGTTCCGCGCTGCCGCCGAAGGACCGCTCAAAGGCATCCTGCAGTATGCGACGGAGCCGCTTGTCTCGATTGATTTTCGCGGCAACCCGCATTCGTCGATTCTGGACTCCGACTACACCAAGGTGATGGAGGGAGATTTCGTGAAGATCCTCTCGTGGTACGACAACGAGTGGGGCTACTCGAGCCGCTGCGTCGATCTCGTCGACTACATGGTGAAGAAGGGGCTGTGAAATTATCGATTCGAGACCTCGAGCTCACGGACCGCCGCGTCTTCATCCGCGTCGACTTCAACGTTCCGCTCGAGCACGGCGAGGTCGCCGACGATACACGGATTCGCGCGTCGCTCCCGACGATTCACTATGCCCTCGAACGGCGCGCCACCGCGATTCTTGCTTCGCACCTCGGCCGCCCGAAAGGCCAGGTCAACCCGATGTACAGCCTCAAGCCGGTCGCCGCACGGGCTTCTGAGCTGCTTGGACGCCCCGTGTCGTTCGCCTCGGACTGTATCGGCGATGCTGCGCAGGCCGTCGTCGCGGCGACTCAGAAAGGCGGCGGTGGCGTAGTACTTCTCGAGAACCTCCGCTTCCATCCGGGGGAAGAAAAGAACGATCCTGTATTTGCGCAGCAGCTCGCGACCCTCACCGAGCTCTACGTCAACGACGCGTTCGGCGCCGCGCATCGCGCGCACGCCTCGGTCGAGGGCATCACGCGTCTGGTACCGAAGGCCGCTGCCGGACTCCTGATGGAGAAAGAACTCGAGTATCTCGGGCGGGTGCTGACGTCACCGGACCGCCCGCTCGTGTCCATTCTCGGCGGCGCGAAGGTGTCGGACAAGATCGAGGTCATTCAGAACTTTCTTGGGCGCGTGGATCGTCTCGTCATCGGCGGCGCGATGGCGTACACGTTTCTCAAGGCCCGGGAGGTTGCCGTCGGTCGCTCGCTCGTAGAGGACGACAAGCTGAACGAGGCGCGCGAAATTGAGGACAACGCGCGCGCGCGAGGGCTGCAACTCGGGCTGCCGGTCGATCATGTCGTCACTGACAAGCTGGAGCCTGGCGCACAAAGCGAGACGCTCGATGTTGGCGATTTGAAGATCGGCGATCGGATGGGTGTCGACATCGGCCCAAAGACGATTTCGCATTATGCGAGCATGATCAAGGATGCGAAAACCGTCGTCTGGAACGGCCCCATGGGCGTGTTCGAGATTGCCGAGTTCGCGAACGGCACGAATGCGATCGCACGTGCTGTGGCCGAGGTGAAAGGCACCACCATCGTCGGCGGCGGCGACTCGATTGCCGCGATCAATCAGGCAGGCGTGGCCGATCGCATCACGCATATCTCTACAGGTGGCGGCGCGTCACTGGAGTTTCTTGGCGGACGGAAGTTGCCAGGAGTGGAAGCGCTTTCTGATAAATAGGTACGGTTCTAGGTTCTTGGTTCTGCGGTTCTGGGTTCTGCTTCTGGGTTCTTGTTCTGCGGTGCTAGGCTGTGGGTTCGGAGTGCTGGAACATTGAACCTAGAACCCAGCACCCAGAACCAAGAACCCCGAGCGAAGCGAGGATCATGCGAGTACCGTTTATTGCCGGCAACTGGAAGATGTTCAAGACCGTTCATGAGACGACGGTCTATGTCAAAGAACTGCGCGGGCTCGTCAAGGATGTGAATAACGTCACCGTCGTCATCGCTCCGCCGTTCACAGCCGTGCACGCGGCGAGCGAAGCGGCGCGCAACAGCAATGTCGCGGTGTCGGCTCAGAACATGTACTGGGAAAAAGAGGGGGCATTCACCGGCGAGATTAGCGCCGCGATGATCAAGGAGGCAGGCGCCGAGTACGTCATCATCGGCCACTCCGAGCGCCGCACGCTCTTTGGCGAGACCGACACCACGGTGAATCGGAAGGTGACGGCGGCAATTGCCGCCGATCTCACGCCCATCGTCTGCATCGGCGAAACGCTCGACCAGCGCGAGCGCAACGAAACGATGGATGTGCTCGATCGTCAGATCAAGGGAGGGCTCGACGGGCTCAGCGGCGACATTGTGGCGGCACTCGTTATTGCCTATGAACCCGTGTGGGCGATCGGGACAGGCCGCACCGCGACGCCGGCGCAGGCGGGCGAGGCGCACGCGCACATCCGGTCACGGTTGCGGCAGTGGTTCGGCGCCACGGCAGCCGATCAATGTCTCGTGCTCTATGGCGGCAGCGTAAAGCCCGACAATATTCGCGATCTGATGGCGCAACCAGACGTCGACGGAGCGCTCGTCGGCGGCGCCAGCCTGGACGTCCGCGCGTTTCATGACATCGTCGTCAAGAGCCGCCGGGCCGCTGTATAATGAACAGTTCAGGGTAAACGCTAAAAATATGTATTACGTCCTTGTCGGTCTTTACGTTCTCGTCTGTCTCGTCCTTTCGCTGGTGATCCTTCTGCAGCAGGGGCGTGGAGGCGATATCGCAAGCGCCTTCGGCGGTAGCAGCAGCCAGGCGGCTTTCGGGGCCCGGTCGGGCGCGACCCTGCTGACCAAGGCCACTAGCATCGCCGCGGTGCTCTTCATGTTGCTCGCGCTGACGCTCTCGATTATCGGTCAGCGCGGCGGCAGCTCTGTCGTCAGCGGGACGCCCGCACCGGCGCGGCCAGCAACGCCGCCGGCCGCCCCTAAACCAACGCCGCCGCCCGCAGGTTCAACCGCACCGTCAACACCAACAACACCGCCGTCGACGAAGTAACTCAGGATAGATTCACCACAGAGCACACAGAGACCACAGAGAACGTTGGAATTCTCCGTTCTCTCTGTGATCTCTGTGGTTAATTCCCTGTCAATCTGCCAATCTGCCAATCTGCGAATTCTTTACCACCCCACGGCCTGACCATCCTTGCGATGGTCTGAACCGGCGCGATAGACACCGTTCACCGGCTGCTCCGCCCCGCCGACGGCGCGTTCGAGGCTTGGTTCCGGGAGACGTGGGTCGCGAGTGAACAGAATTCCCTGATAGCCGCCGACCGATCCGCCGCTGACGCCACGCGTGTCGTGGCCCTTCGCGCGCAGCGCCGCGCCCACCAGATTGAAGAGATTCGCTTCCAGCGACAGCGCATTCGACGTCTGACTGTGCGTAAACCGCGCCGCATCGGTCGTCATCTGCACGTTCATGCCGAGATCGATGAGATTCACGATGTGCTGGGCGTGCGTTTCGGGCTGGACGTTGCCGCCCATGTTGCCGAAGGTCATGAGCGGCATGCCGTCCTTCATGACAAAACCCGCGATGATTGTATGGAACGGCCGCTTGCGGGGGGCGACGACGTTCGGACTTTTCGGATCCAGTGAAAACCCGGCGCCCCGATTCTGCAGCACGAAGCCAAATGGCGCGACGCTCGCGCGGCTGCCATAGACGCTGAACACGCTGTGAATCAGTGACACCATGTTGCCCCAGCGATCGGCCGTTGTCAGATAGATCGTCCCACCATCGATGCCCCCGCCAACGCGCGGCTTCGAGGCGACGTTGGGGTCGATCTTGTCGCACGACTGCGCGGCGTACGATTTCGACAGCAATTCGTTGAGCGGGATTTTCGCGAACTTCGGATCGGCGTTATAGGCGTAGAGATCCGAGTACGCCAGCTTCTTCGCTTCGACCATCAAGTGCCAGTACGTCGGGTTCGCGGGCCCCAGCTTCGTCAGGCTCGCGCCGGCCTTCGGTACGCACACTTCCAGGATGTTGAGCATCTGCAGGGCCGCAAATCCCTGCCCGGGGGGAGGCAGCTCGAACACGTCGTAACCGTGATAGGTGGTCGAAATGGGATCGACCCACTCTGACTGAAACTCAGCCAGATCGCTGCGAGTCATTACCCCGCCGCTGTCCTCGATTTTGCGAACGATGGCCGCCGCAATGTCGCCACGGTAGAACCCGTCGCGGCCCTCCTTCTGCAGAAGGCGTAGGGCTTTGGCCAGTGACGGGTTCCGGATGATGCTGTACAAATCCGGCGCCCGATCGCCGTTGAGAAAGATCTGACGCGAGTCTGCATCGCCCAGCAGACCCTTGGTGGCATTGCGCAAGTCGGCGTGGCGGCGTTCCGCCAGACCCCAGCCTTGTTCGGCGATTGTTGCTGCTCGCTCGAACGTTTCCTTGAACGTCATGCTGCCAAAGCGTTTCAACAGCGCGTCGTACCCGGAGATCGCACCGGGCACAGTGACCGCGTTCACTCCCGAACCGGGGACACTTTTCACGCCGAGCTTGTCGTTGAAGAACTGAGGTGTCCACCCGGCAGGCGCCCATCCGGCGGAATTCAGCGCGTACAGCTTCTTGTCGCGCGCCGACCACACCAGCGCAAAGAGATCCCCACCAATGCCTGTGTCGTTCTGCGACGTCACATCGAGCACGGCTCCCGTGGCAACCGCTGCGTCAATCGCGTTCCCGCCCTGTCGGAGTATCTCGAGCCCAGCCTGCGCCGCCAGTGGATCGCTTGTCGCGACGATGCCGTTACGGGCGACGACTTCGGAGCGCCCTTGAAACAGCCATCCCTGCGCGCGCGACCCGGGCACGGCTTCGATCCCCGCGGATGGCATCGGCTTAACTGCGGATGGGATGCCGAACGGGTTGGGTGATTGAGCGGTGGCAGTGACCGCGAGCACAGCAATGCCGGCGGCGGAGATCGAGAGTGAAAGAGGCTTCATGGCGGCCCGATTGTGCCACGGACATTCATATCCGGCCAGCTTCTTGCTCTCTTCTCAAATAGTGAGACTGAAGGAGGTATTGATGGACGAAACATTGACACTTGTGATCATCGTCGCGGTGTTGCTCGCGGGCGGCGCGCTGGTTTGGTATCTGCAGCAGCAGCGTAGCCGTCGTCTGCGTGACCGCTTCGGCCCTGAATACGAGAGAACTCGCCAGGAGGTCGGCGATATCAAGCGTGCCGAGGCCCACCTGGCAGCACGGGAACAACGGGTACACAAGCTGCAGATTCGAGCACTCGATGCAGCGGAAGCGACCAGCTTTGGTGAAGTGTGGCGCCATATCCAAACGCTGTTCGTTGACAACCCACAGGGTGCCATCAACGAGGCCGATCGCCTTGTGAACGACGTGATGACCGCGAAGGGGTATCCGATGTCGGATTTTGAACAGCGTGCCGCTGACATCTCCGTGGATCACGCCACTGTGGTGGAGCACTATCGCGCCGCTCATGCGATCGCCGACCATAACGACGCGAACAAGGCCAGCACGGAGGATCTGCGGCAGGCGCTCATTCATTACCGAGCCCTGTTCGACGACCTGTTGGTGCAGAAACCATCTGAACTGAAACCAGTGCACGCCGGGAGGTAAAACGATGAGTCCTGAATTGACGACCGCCGATCTGGTCACGGCTGCCCACGAACCGAAGCCGGCGACGCATGCCGAACGTCCACCCGATCCACATGATGACGACCGATCTGTTGCGATGTACTCAGATGAACAGCTGCGAGATCTGCGTGTGCGCTGGGATGTGATCCAGGCTGCGTTCGTCGACGAGCCTCGTGGTGCCGTCGAACGGGCCGACGAGCTGGTCGCTGACGCCATTTCGAAGCTGGCAGAGGGATTCGCACGGACGCGCGCCGAATTGGAAGAACAGTGGAAGCGCGGTGATCAAGTGTCGACGGAGGATTTTCGACAGGCACTGAAGCGATACCGATCGTTTTTCACCAGACTACTCAACACCTAGTGAATGACGCCCGCCATGAACAACTGTGGCGGGCGCATTCTAAACGTCGTTCAATCGTTGTGTCGTCCACTCGATAAGACGGATCGCGCCCAACTAACAAGACACAGAAGACTCCGGAGTGATGGGCCCGATTGAATGCGCGCGAAAACACTCTGAATTTGCTGAAGTGCCTGCAGCACGGACCTTGCATAGGCGCGTGCGCGTATGCAGTCGTACGACGGCGGCATCGTACTCAGTCTTGCGTACCTTTGCGCGTCTCTGTTCTTCCTCCTCTGGCTCATGTGTCGAGCCATCGATGATTTTTTCTCTCAGAGAGAGAAAGCGCTTGCAGACATGCGCCGCTTCGGCGAGGCTTTCATCAGGGAATTCGAGCGACCGTTACTTCAGCAGCCATTTCTGGTGTCGCCGATTCGGACGCGCCTGCGAGCTCGCCCAGACCGCGGCCGTCTGGAAGTCTTTCTCGCACCAAACGGCTGTCAACGGTATCCGAATCTGTCGGATCACCGGACGAATGTGGCCTACGACGTCGCTCGTGTTCTCCTAACGATCCACCATCATTCCTTCGTGTGCGGCGAGCTGTCTGCGCGCGGTGAATGGGTCGTGGTTCCATTTCAACTCCAGCGCCAGGTAAGGCGCAACGTCATTTGCGCCCCAACCCCCCAGCGGACAGGTGGCCCATGAACATACTGCTTCTCAGTACCGGCGGCGGTGGTGGAAGTATTCTTCGTTCCGTGAAGACGCTGTTTCAGCGCGATGTGGGTGTCACACGGAAGACCGACGAGGAATACGCCGAGCGATTGAACGCAGCGGTGACGACACGCTTTCTCGACACGAACGCGTTCTCTCTCGCGGACATCCCAGAGGAGGAGCGGGTCGTCATCGGCAGCCGGCTTGGTGCCCGCCACAATCCCGAAGTCGCCAGGGAGGCACTGGAGGAGTCCAGGGCCGAGGTGGCAGCCCTCATGGCCCCGTATCCGGTCGTCGTGCTCATCGGCACCGGTGGCAAAGGGACAGGAGCTGGGACGATGTTTCCGCTGGCGCAGATGGCGCGGCAGCAGAAGAAGCTCGTTGTTCCCATCTTCGTTCGACCGTCATTCGAGCGTCACGAAGTCGACAAGCGCCGATACGATCACGCGCTGAAGGTGAGCGCGCAATTGGAAGCGGCAGGCATTCGATTCCTCGAGATTCTCAACGACCGCGGATACGACCACGCCGCGCCGAAGTCGCAGTTTGCCGTCTGGGAAGAGATGAATCGGCCGATTGCGAGAGCCCTGCGTGGCTTAATCTACGTGCTTTGGGATTTGTCGCAGGTCGATCCGTCAGACCTGTCGACATTATTCGCCGGTTACGGCAGGTTACGAATCGGCTTCGGCGAGATCGAGCTTGACGATGGCGCCGAGCCGGCGACCGATCAGGTTGACGCAGCCGTTCGACAGTGCTGGGACAACCCGTACTATGCCTTCACGAGGCCTGCCGGCACGTCGCTGATTTGCATACAGGGCACCTGGTCGAATATCGCGGATGCGGAGATCAAGAGCCGGCTGGCCAGACTTGCCACACCGACGGGAAGCGAGAGTCTTTACAACCCGCTCTATACCAGGGCGGCACGGTCGCCGCACCCGTGGGGCGTCACGGCACTCTTCAGCGAATACACCGGCGTGCACCCGCCGCTCGCGATCGATTGGGGATTCGAAACGAGCCCACCTCTCGATCTCCATGAACCGATGGAGGTGCTCGAGCCGGTCTCCGCCAGCACTGAATTACAGAAGGTTGGCGAGACGTGTGATCTGACTGAACCCCAGCCGGGTTTCGCGAGCTTCCTGGAGTTTGCGCGTGCCGTAAATCGTAAGGATCCGGCAGCGCTCGCGCTCGCCGGCGATGGCGCGATGTCGGCACTTTCGGTGGACGGCGCTGACGTCAAAAGACTGCTTGCGACATTCTGGTTTCGTTCCCTGGTGCCGCGGCTTTCCGAGGAATGGCGCACGCGCATCCTCGAAGCGCTTCTGACGAGTGGTGGCATCCCGGATCACATCGTCAGATTCGGCCGGCACACGTGCCATCTGAGCAGACTGAGCCACGACCAGCTGCGGATCGTTCTCAAGGAGTTTTCCATTCCCTTCTACATCCGAGCCGATGTGGAATTCCTGGACACCGTCGGCCGGTTGTGGGGACCGGAAGCGATAAACCGATTCTGTTTTGCAGACGCACCCGCCGAGCCTCACGAACCGTCGATGTTAGGGGGGTTCCTGCACGCGTTCCGGAGTTGAGCGCATTTCAATTCTGATCGCCGGCGCCGTGAGTCAGGCTGCATAGCTTGCACGGTGTCGGCGGCTTACTATTGTCCACGCGGTGTTGAACCGGCGGCACCGTGCGCAAATACGAAAACATGCTTTTAAGGTCCTCCTCCGTCATCTCGCGGTGATACCACCACGGCATGATCTGGCTCAGTTTTCGAGCTTTCACCATACCCGTGCGCATCACCTCGAGGAACAACCCTTCATCGTAATAGGGAATGCCGGAGGGTGACTGAGTGATGTTGGCGCTCGCCACCTCGCCCCAGGGACCGCGCAGCAGGAATCCGCCGGCGAGATCGAGGTGCCTCATGCGCTGCCCGTTGGTCATCGGCGTGTGACAGTCGCGGCAGCCGGCGATCGTCACCAGGTAATCCCCACGCTTCACGGGTGTCGACGTATCCGGCTCGCTCACCGGCTCTGTCAGGGGATGCGGCGCGTTTCGAATCAGGTACTTGACCGGGAAGATGAGTGCCGTTTTCGGTACCTCGCGCCGGACGGGCGGAATGGAACGCAAGTAGACGATGACCGATGCGAGGTCCTCGTCCGACAGGGAGCGGTAATTTTCGAACGGCATGAAGGGAAACAGGGCTCGACCGTCGTTGCCGATGCCCTCGCGAATCGCGCGCGCCAGCTGATCGTCGGTCCAGCTCCCCGCGCCGGTCTCCTTGTCCGGAGTGATATTGGGCGGATAGACGTTGCCAGGCAGATCCTTCAACGGGAACGTCGGCGATCCTGCTCCTTTGGTTCCCGGAACCAACGGCGCCTCATCCCGGGCCCAGTCGCGGTCGCTGTGACACGCGAAGCAGTCCAGCACATTCTCGGTGAGATATTCCCCGCGCGCCAGCCGTTCGGGCGTCGACGCAAAGGTACGGTCGGTCAATGCGCGTGCGTTCGGACCAATGAACGGACGCCATCCGATCATGGCGGTGATCGCGATAGCCAGCAGAACCACCAAAGCCCCCAGAATCCATCCCACAATCCGTAACTTCGAGCGCTTCATCCTTCCTCCACTTGTGTGACTACTTCGAACGGATTATGTCTCAGCCGAAGCCCTCATGTTATTGTTCGCTGCATGAACGGGGCGCTGGCGGCGGGTGCCATTCTCGTGCTAGCGCTTGCGGCGGGCTGCGCAGAACGCCGCGCGCAGGTCGAGGTCGTCGCTCTTTCTCCCTCGAATCTGCCGACCACGAGCGTCGACCGAACGCTCGACGGATATCAAGCGGCTCTCGCCGCCATCATGGATACCTTCGAGCAAGCGCTCGGATTGCCGCGCGCCGACGTAAAGCTGGTGCTGTTTGCCGATCGCCGCAGCTTCGAGGAAGGGCTGCTGACCTCTGGTTACCCGCCCGAGCTCGCCCGCTCTGCGTCATCCTTCTCGGCCATCGGCGGTGCTCGCGTGGTGTTCGTCAACGCCGGGGTCGTCAACCGTTTCGATCGTACCGGCCGAGTTCAGCTCGTCGCGCATGAGCTCGTCCACTCGCTCCAATATCAATTCAGCGGCGGAACCCGAGGCGCCTCCGAGCAATGGCTGAGAGAGGGATTCGCCGAATGGGTGTCATTCCGCGTCACGGCACATCTTGGTCTCGCCTCGTTCGACTCGCTGCGCGACGATCTTCTCGCCCCTCTCGCCAGTGCGCGCTTCGGCCTGCTTCCAGCGCCATTCGACGCGCTTGTGACATTTCCTCAGTGGGTCGATGCGCAGCGGCGGTCCGAAGCGCCGCTGTACCCTCAGGCATTCATGGCGGTCGAGCAGCTCATCGAAATGCGCGGCGTTCCCGCAGTCATCGGCTACTTCGAACGCTTCAAGACGACGAACGAGCATGAAGGGGCATTCGCCAGCGCCTTCGGACTCGAGCGCGCCACATTCGACCGCGTCTTCGTGCGGCGGTGGCACGAAACCGTCGCGCAGTTGAGATCCAAGCGTTAACGGAACGATCGTCCATCGTCGATCGTCCATCGTCGATCGTCGATCGTCGATCGCATCGTCTCGTGACGATGGACGATGGACGATGGACGATCGTCGAGGCATCGTATCGATCCGCGGATACATCCATGAGTGCTCGAGGCCGGGATGACGCCGACCGTATCGCACGGGAACATCCTGCGTCCAGTTGCTCGGAATCATCAGGCAGAAGGCCAACACGAAGCCGAGCGCAAGGCTCTGCCGGAGCGGCGGACGAACATCTGCAACGACGCTCGGCGCGTCAGGCGATGCCGCGTTTACGCGTGACCGGCTGAGGCGTCGTTGTCGCGAGCGTGCGAGCAGTACGACGCCAACGAGCGTCATGACGATGTTCAGCGTCTGGCCGGTGCCGAGCGCGAGACGGTGTGTAGGATAGTCGCGGAAGAGATCGATGAAGATCCGTGGAAACGCGTACCAAAACACGAACCGCGCGGCCGTTGCGCCAGGCGTCTGGTTAGTGTTCCGTACCCGGAGCAGGTACGGAATGAGCAGGACGTTCTTGATCCCGTCATACAGCACGACCGGGTGCCGAATTCCTGTTGCGTCGGGGAACTGCACGCCCCACCACACGTCGGTTGTCGCTCCCACGATCATGCCGTCGATGAAATTGCCGATTCGCCCCGCGCCCATCAGGAACGCACCTGGAATCACGAGCGCGTCTGCCAGCTCTCGAAACGGCCTTCGGTAGATTCGAGCAAACGTCGCAGTTCCCGCAGCCGCCCCGAGGAGCAGGCCGTGAGTGGCCATACCGCCGAGCCAGTACGCGGGAATCAGCAGCAGGTGGTCGCGGTAGAAGGGCCATTCGTCGAATGCGACCTCGACAGCGCGACCGCCGATGAGGACGCCCAGTGAGATGCAGAGCGTGAGCGCCTGAACTTCCGCGAGCGTCATCCCAAGTCGCTGACGCCCACGCCGCAGGTACAGATAAAGGTTCAGGAATCCCAGGGTGTAACTGAGGCCGTACCACCAGAGGTGAACCCCGCCAATCGAGCCGAGGATCGGGTCGATGCGATGCACGAAGACGTCAGCCACACCGTTGAATGCGAATTGCGCCGCCGTATGGGCTCAAGCCAGGGAAATCCGCCTGAAGATGCGAACCTGCTCGTCACTCGGCTCCTGCGGTATCCTCGATCAACATGATCGGGCACACCTTTGCCCATTACCGAATCGCGAAAAAGCTTGGCGTCGGCGGGATGGGCATCGTGTACGAAGCAACCGATTTGCAGCTCTCACGACCTGTCGCTCTGAAATTTCTGCCGGAGGAACTGGCCGACGATCCCGACGCCACGAGGAGACTGAGGCGCGAGGCGCAAACGATTGGGGAACTCAACCATCCCAATATCTGCACGGTGTACGAAGTGGCCGAACACGAAGGGCGGGCCTTCATCGCGATGGAGCGGCTGAAAGGCGTCAGTCTGAACATGTACATGGCGGCACGAACGATCGAGACTCCCGAACTGATTCGTATCGCGCTTCAGACGACGGCCGCGCTGGACGCTGTTCACATGAAGGGCATCGTTCACCGGGATATCAAGCCCGCGAATATCTTCATCACTGAAACGGGCCAGACCAAGGTGCTTGACTTCGGTCTGGCTCGGCGGTTTCGGTTGCACAACTTCGATGTCAGTCAACTGGATGGTTCGACAGTTCTTGGCAGACCGCTGGGCACGGCCAGTTATATGGCCCCGGAACGCATCCTTCAAATGCCTGTTGACCCGCGAAGTGATCTCTTCTCGCTGGGTGTGGTCATCTATGAAATGGCGACCGGACAGCTCCCGTTCTCCGGTCCTTCTCCATCGGAGACGGTGACGAACATCCTTGAAAGGGACCCAAAGCCATTGGCAGAACTCGCCCGGGACCGGCCATCGTCGCTGTCGCAGGTTGTGAGCAAGGTGCTGTCGAAACGTGCGGGCGAGCGCTATCAATCGGCCCGCGAACTGCGCGAAGCACTGGAGCGTGTCATCTCCAGGCCAAGACTCGGCCTTCGAGGCCGCTCGAAGTCTAAAGTGGATGGGCTCTGACGACTACTGCACCAACCGAGAACCAAAAGGACCGCAATGACAAGCGTTCCAACAGTCACCTGTAACCCATGAAACCGTTTCTCGCCCAGCGGCCTCCTTGGATGGGGGGCAACGGGTTCTGCGATCGCTTGCAGACTGCGCAACAGCTCATTTGCACTCGTCCACCGCTCGAGAGGTTCGTCCCTGACACACTTTTCGATGATCAGTCGCACCGGTCGTGAAGAGACCTGCTGAAGCGCGCCGGCGATGAGCGCTCGCTTTGCGATCCCAGAATCCAGCTGAGGAGAGAAACCTGTACACATCTGACACAACACGACTCCAAAGGCATAGATATCTGTTCGTGCGTCCAAGTCTTTTCCAACAAGTTGTTCCGGGGACATGTAAAACGGTGTCACATCTCGAGCACTCAGGGGCGCCAACCCGAAGTCAATCAGTTTGAGCCCCTGCGGCGCTACGATGATGTTGCCGGGCCTGATATCACCGTGAATGACGCCATGACCGTGAGCGCATGCCAGCGCATCGGCGATCTGCGCTCCGAAACGAAGCGCGTCTCCCTCAGCCAACGGGTTTGCGAGGAGTTTCGCCAGCGATGCACCGTAAAGAAATTGCATCACAATGACATCAAGATTCTCATGACGGCAGACGTCGTGAATCGTACAGATATGCGGATGATTGATCTGACGGAGCTTGAGAACTTCTGCGACAATCCGATCGCGTATGTGCGAATCCTGGAGACGTGGCGAACGCAGAACCTTGACCGCGACGAGCCGGTTATGCAACTCGGAATCTCGGCAGCGATACACCTCGCCTATTGAGTCGGTACCCACCAGCTTTTCGATGATGAATCTCTGACAAACGCTGTCACCGGGTTGGAACATTGGTCACATCTGGAATTCGTTAATCGAGGACCCTGCCTCCCGTGACGAAACGTTTGTAATCGGAGAACGTCTGGTTTCGTCGTGTTGACTGGAGGCCACCCCGGACCACGGTGTAGGAGTTAATGGACTCCGGCAGAAGCAACACCTCGCCAGGGTCAGTGAAGGCGACTGCCTTATAGCGAATCGACATATCGTCCCGCACGATGATGACCCAGCGGTCAAGATGGTGGCGGCGTTCCAGCAACGCAGGGACCTTCACGTCGACCGGCCCTCCCAGATTCCTATCCACACGTACCACCTCATAGCTTCCGGCATCCACCCAGATACGTCCCCTCGATGCGATGTGCCCCGACCAGTCGAAGCAGTCGTCGTGTCCGCTCTCGGCTTCTATCAGCTGGGGGTTGCTCCTGCGATCCACCGACGCAAAGTCGATCATCAGGGCAGTCCGGTTCCTGTCTTTCGTCATTCCCGCAGTCTTGAATTGGTATTCCGAACGGCGCACTGGGAGCAAAAACGCAAGCGGTTCGGGCGACAGGGGGCTTGGGTCGGTGCATCCCGCGCGATCCTTGCTGTCCTTTTCACGCGGTACACGGCCATTCACTTTTCGGACTTTGCGCACGATTGCGGCTTCGCCGGGGGTCTGACCGCTATCAGCTTCGATGCGCAGCTCTGATTCGACGGTTCGTGCGAACCCCACCAGCGAATTGTTGAGGTCAACAGCTTGTACGGTGGACGTCTCGATGCAGATGACGTTCGTCGCGCGCTTGTAGAACTCGGCGACCCGTTCGCCAACGCGAACCAGCAGTTCTTCGACGCTCGGCTGCGCCTGCGCACCGGCGGTCGTCAATGTGGCAAGCGCGAGCGTCACCAATGCGCAGCGCGAGGCGTTACGCTTCATCGTACCTGACCTCGACGATCCTTATGAACCCTTCTGAGAGGCGAGGAGGCTCAAGCGCCGCATAGACGTTCCGCAATCCCTGCGCATTGACGAGCTCGTTAGCGGAACGAGCCGCGTTTCGCCGGAGACAGACTTCCAGCGGTGTCTGTAGCCAGACGGCGACGGCTGGAACCTGATGACATGCCGCAGCCAACAGGATGGGTTCGCGCTCGGTCTTCTTCACGAGGATCGCGTCGAAGATGATCGCGTCCGCTTCGTCCTCGCGTTTGGCTCGCGCCCAAGTGCTCTTTCCTGAGGCCTGGCAACCAACCATGATGTAAACAACGGAATTGGAGGTCTTTGTCCGAAGCGCATCGTCAAGAGCCGCGAACGACTGCTTCCACGCGAGGGCGTTCCGCTCCGGCGTGACGATTCGCCCTTCCGGCGTCTCGAGGAAGTGGTCAGGGTTGATGTGCACGAGCTTAATTTCCACCTACGTTAAGCCATGCCTCCCCTGCCCTATAGCAAAAAAGCCCGGCAAAAGCCGGACTCTCTTACGGAGACAAAAGTCTTCCTTTTGTAGACCTAATGTCTTCTTGCTGACGAGCGTCAGCCAAAGTCACCCCCCATCGCTGGCAGCGAGTTTGCTCAAGTCACGCGAATGCCCAATGCGCGCATCACCTGCCCCAAAGCGCAGGGCTGGACGCCAGATCCCGCTACGGCGCCGAAGCGCTGATGAGACATGTACCTGCTCATTTGCATCCTGGTCACGCCGATCCTTGCGCGGGCGCAAGGCGGGCCCACCGGAGTCACTCTGCTCTCCGTGCCAAGCGGCACCACGAACGAAACCAATCCCGAAATTTTCGTCGTCGCTTCCGGCAAGCCTTCATATCGATTCAGCCTGAACGGAGCACCGTACTCTCCTGAGCTTCCGATCCAGGCGCCGATCACACTGTCCGGTGAAGTCGAGTTGGGTGGGCTCCGGTTCACGGCGGGAACGAGCGAGCTTATCGAGTTCCTGAAGCTGAAGACCACCGACGCCGCATTCACTGACTTCGTGGATCGTCTCACCTTCGACGAGCTTCACTCGCCGTTGCAGGTGACCTACATGCTCAACAAGAAGCGTGCAGTGGTCGCTCCCGAAAACGTCCTGAACCTTCGCGGCGCTGGCGTGTCGACGCTCGAGGTCACCTTGCAGGAAAAGACTGCAATCGTACCAGGGTTCGAGCTCAGGGCGCTCTCGATCAGTGGCGGACACCTGTTGGGCCCATCGAGCGCAGGCGGTGCGCGACACTTCACGCTCTTGCTGCCAAGCACGACCGCGCAGGTGACGCTGACCCCGCGAGTCGACAACGGCGAGACACAGATCTTCGTGAACGGCCAGCCCTCACCTAACGGCCAAGCCATCACCGTGCCGGTGGTCCAGGAGGGACAGTCAATCCTGCTGCAGACCGTGGGGCCCGGTAACAACGCCGTGTCGTATGTCATTGAGGTCCAGTACGACGATTCGCTCGAGCCCACGGACTACCGCAGCGACTATTTGCGGACCTCCACGCCCGCCTCCGCCTACGTCAGCATTCGCAACACCGGCCCTTTCGTCATCGACTACCAACTCGCCTTCAATCAGAAGTTTGGTCTGACGACACAGGAAGTGGTTCGGGCGATCCAGGAGATGCAGCCCGAATTCCCCGGCGAGCCGATTCAACGAAAAGTGTGGCGCTTCGTTCGCGACAACCGCTACCACTTCGACCCTCTCACCGCGTCGCGATGGAATCATTCGCCCGGGCTGTTCTTCAGCTCGATTGGTTTCGGCTATTGCGACGACAGCGCGTCGCTCTTCCGGTACCTCATGACTGCCATGGGTTTCACATCGCGGGTCTGGATGTTGACTGGACACGTGGTGCCGGAGGTGCTCGTCGACGGCCGTTGGGAGATGTGGGATCCGGATCTGCAGGTCAGCTATATCAATCACAGCGGCTTCGCGGCTAGTGTGGAGGAACTCGCCACCAACCCGGACTTGATTACGCATCCGCTCGTGAGTTTCCCCGGCGCAAATTGGGCTGCCTACACCCAAATCACTGCGGACCTGTACCTCGAGCCGAGCCGACAACAGCGTGCTGGACTGGTACGACTGGGTACCGGCTGTCGGCGACTCGTCCATGATCTTTCAGATTCCGCCAGGCGGCACGTTCGAGTTCCCGGACCTGTACGACGGCCCCGTGACATCGATCTATGGGACGAACGTGCCGTCGTACGCAAACGCGCGACTCATCGTGCCGGCGGGCTTCTCGGGCACATTGGGCCTTCCTCTCGTCATCCAGTCGATCGGATGGTCGAACAACCCGACACTGCGCGTGATCACGAAAGACGCCGCCGGGAACTGGGACACGCAGCCGACTGTCGCCTCATGGGTGGTCGATGCAGAGCGTCCCTTCACGGTCGCGACGCAACCATCCGGCGCCTACAACACGCAGGAACCGGTCACGCTGACCACGAGCGAGCCGGCAACCATCTATTATACGACCGACGGCAGCACGCCTTCTGAAGCGTCCCTCACCTATACCGCTCCAATCGCTCTATCGCCGGGCTCGATCGTGAAGTTCTTCGCCGTGGACGGGCTCGGGAACAGGGAGAATCTGAGAACGTATGCGGCCCCAGTGCAGCAGGTGCAGCTGCAGCTCGTGGGCACGAACCAAACGGCGGTCTTCGCGGGGACAGCCACGGGAGCGAGCGGTTCGTACGAATACATGTTCCTGTTGCGCGATCCATCCGGGAACTGGTGGACCACGCGCCACTATCAGGCGGCGAACACCTGGAGCTTCGACAAGTCGAGCGCACCCCTGGGTTCATACACGGTTCTCGTCTGTGCACGCAATCAGGGGACGACTGGCATGTGCGACCGGTCGGCCCAAATGAGCTTCGTTGTCCAGCCCGCGGCTGCGCCAATCCTCGTGAACCCGGGCGACCAGGTGGACAGCGCCAATGTACGGTCGTACCCAGCCGCGATCTTCGCCGATTTGCCGATCGCGTACTGGCGGCTCGACGAGCAAAGTGGAAGCGTCGCGGCCGATAGTGCTGGCGCGAATCCTGGCGGCCGATTCGGCTCCTTGGCGCACACACAGCCCGGCGCCTTCGGCAACGACACCTCCGCGACCCAGTTCGACGGCGCCACCAGCTACGTGCAGGTACCGAACAGCGCCACGTTGGCGCTGGCCGGTGATCTGACGCTGGAGATGTGGGTCAACCTGTCGCTGGCGACACGCCAAACACTTCTCTCCAAGGACTATCTGCGCGAGCTCGAGCTCACGTTGGAAACCAACGGTCAGCTCAACCTTTATCAGGGGAACGGCGTGACGTACGGGAACATGCTGTCGGTCACCGGTGCAGTCAACCCGAATGAGTGGCAGCACGTGGTCGTCACGCGATCGACCGCGACAAAGACGATTCGGTTCTACGTCAACGGTCACCCCAAGGGCAGCGCCAGTTACAGCGTCGACCCTGTCGGCGGCGCGAAAGCGCTCTTGATTGGTCGCAGCGAAGCAAATACTCGATACGTGAACGGCCGGCTTGACGAGGTGGCGCTGTATCCCAGCGCGCTGAGCGCCATGCAGATAGCCAGGCACTACACGATGAGGCTCGCGAACGGTACCGGCACACCAGTCGAACTGCCACTCGTGGCGAGCGATCCAAACAGCGACGTCCTGACCTACAGTGCGACCGATCTCCCTCACGGGCTCACGATCGATCCGGCAACGGGGCTCATCTCCGGTTCGCTGACCAAGACGAGCGCAGGCATTTATCACGTCGTCGCGACGGCTTCCGACGGGGTCCTTTCGCACAGTCAAGCCTTCGAATGGACGGTCACGTACGTGAACACCCCCCCTGTGTTGGCCGCGCCTGCGGCGCAGACGCATGAGGAAAACACGCCCATAGCGCTCCAGGTGTCGGCCAGCGATCCGGACGATGACGAGTTGACGTTCAGCGCGAGTGGACTGCCTCCGTCTCTGAGTATCGATTCTGCCACCGGCATCATTGTCGGCACGCTCCCATTCGGAAGCGCAGGCAGCTATTCGGTGACGGTCACAGCGTCCGATGGCGAGAGTTCGAGTACGGGCGCGTTCACATGGGTCGTCGCCCATCAGAATCGTGCCCCAACGCTGGCTAATCCCGGCGCACAGACCAACTACACGCGGTGGCAGTACCGAATGGCCGTGATGACCGACGGGGCGCTTGCGTACTGGCGCCTGGGCGAGTCGTCTGGCACTGCAGCCGTGGACACGATCGGCGGCCGTAACGGGAATCTCCTGGGAGGCGTGGTCCTTGGCCAGCCGGGTGCACTGCCCGACGGCACCAGCGCCATGCTGTTCAACGGATCGAACGCCTACATTCAGGTGCCCAGCAGCACGGCCCTCTCGCTGGCAGGCGATCTGACGCTGGAGTTGTGGGTCAACGTGTCGCTGGCCACGCGGCAGACGCTCGTCTCGAAAGACTACTTCCGCGAATTCGAGCTGACGTTGGAGACCAACGGCGAACTGAATCTTTATCACGGCAACGGAGTGGTGTACGGCAACGTCCGATCGGCCAGCGGCGCGGTCAAACCCAACGTCTGGCAGCACGTCGTGGTGACGCGCTCAACGGCGACCAGGACGATCGCTTTCTATGTCAACGGCGTGGCGAAGGGCACCGGCACGAATACCATCCTGCCCACCACGGGCACGACGCCTGTTTCGATCGGCCGGGCCAGGAGCGGAGCGCAGTGGGTGAACGGCCGGATCGACGAGGTGGCGATTTACCCCGTTGCTCTCACCGCCGCCCAGCAAGCCGCCCATTACCAATTGTCGTCGGTGCCGTCGGAGCCCAGTTTCGTGGCGCTGCCGTTGTCGGCCGTCGATCCAGACCTTGACGTCTTGACTTACAGCGCGACAGGGCTGCCGACAGGACTCACGATCGACGGTGCGACAGGCTTGATTTCGGGTCAGCTCACAACGGCGAGCGCGGGCGTGCATCAAGTGACCGCAACCGCGAGCGATGGCGCGCTCTCGCACAGCCAGACGTTTCCGTGGACTGTCACAGAGGTCAATCAAGCTCCGATCCTTGCGAGCCTCGCTCCTCAGGCGAGCGCGGAAGGTGCGCACATCTCGCTGCCCGTGTCTGCCATCGACCCGGATGGTGATTCACTCATCTACAACGCCAGTGGTCTTCCTCCGTCTTTGACGATCGATGCTGCAACAGGGCTCATCCAGGGAACTCTCTCACACGCGAGCGCTGGTGCCTATACCGTCGTGGTGACCGTATCGGACGGACGTCTGTCAGGGGCGCAGACGTTTACATGGGCCGTGGCTAATACCGACCGGGGCCCCGTGCTGGTTAATCCCGGTGCGCAGACGAGCCGGCTGACTTCCAGTTACCCCAGGGCCGTTGTGAGAGACGGCGCGCTTGCGCACTGGCGCCTGGGCGAATCGTCTGGCACTGCAGCTGTGGACACGATCGGCGGCCGTAACGGGAATCTCCTGGGAGGCGTGGTCCTTGGCCAGCCGGGTGCACTGCCCGACGGCACCAGCGCCATGCTGTTCAACGGATCGAACGCCTACATTCAGGTGCCCAGCAGCACGGCCCTCTCGCTGGCAGGCGATCTGACGCTGGAGTTGTGGGTCAACGTGTCGCTGGCCACGCGGCAGACGCTCGTCTCGAAAGACTACTTCCGCGAATTCGAGCTGACGTTGGAGACCAACGGCGAACTGAATCTTTATCACGGCAACGGAGTGGTGTACGGCAACGTCCGATCGGCCAGCGGCGCGGTCAAACCCAACGTCTGGCAGCACGTCGTGGTGACGCGCTCAACGGCGACCAGGACGATCGCTTTCTATGTCAACGGCGTGGCGAAGGGCACCGGCACGAATACCATCCTGCCCACCACGGGCACGACACCTGTTTCGATCGGCCGGGCGAAGACCGGCACCCAGTGGGCGAACGGCCGGATCGACGAGGTGGCGATTTACCCCGTTGCCCTCACTGCCGCCCAAGCCCTTGCGCACTACGCGATGGTGACGTCACCGGGCATCGACGAGATCACGTTGCAGGTGTCAGCAACGGATCCCGATGGCGATTCGGTATCTTATGACGCCGTTGGCTTGCCGCCGGGCCTCGCGATGAACGGCACCTCTGGGCTCATTTCTGGAACGCTCACAGGGGACAACACAGGCACGTATGAAGTAACGGTAACAGCTTCCAGCGGCTCGCTGTCATCCAGCGCAGTCTTCGCGTGGCAGATCACCGACTGATCTCGGAATGAAGCCCGCGCGCCACGTGGGGCACTACCGCCGTGGCCCGGTGGGTGGGTTAACGCCCTCGTCTGCGATGAACTGCGCGATTCGCTGCTCAAGAACGGCCAACGGAACCGAGCCGAGCGCCAGGATGGCGTCGTGGAAGCGCCGTTGGTCGAACTTGGGACCCAGCTTCTCCTCCGCCTCACGACGATGCCGGCGGATCTGCAGCTCGCCAAGCTTGTACGCCAGAGCCTGCCCGGGCCACGCGATGTAGCGCTCGACCTCGGTCGTGATCTCGTGCTCGGCAAGGGCCGCACGAGTGCGTAGGTAATCCATCGCCTGCTCGCGGCTCCAGCCGAACGCGTGGATGCCGGTGTCGATCACCAGCCGGCACGCGCGCCACATCTCATATGTAAGCCGTCCGAAGTCCTCGTAGGGAGTCTCGTAGATCCCCATGACGGTGCCCAGCCACTCGGTGTAGAGTCCCCACCCTTCGCCGTAGGCCGAGAACGACGTTCCACGGCGGAACGGAGCACGCTCGGGTTGCTCGAGCGCGAGAGCCGCCTGGAAGCTGTGGCCTGGCGTGCACTCGTGCAGCGTAAGCGCCGCGAGTGTGTAAAGCGGGCGCGCGGGCAGGTTGTACGTGTTCATCAGACAGGCTTCGAGCCCGCCGCGTCCGCCGGTGTAGATGGGCGCGAGCGCATCGGGAACCGGCCGGATGCCGTGTCGGCGCCGCGGCAGCAATCCGATTGTCTCGTCCAGCTTCCAGTCGGCCTTCTTTGACACGTAGGCCGAATACGACAAAAGCTCGCGCGGGGTCCTGGCGTAGAACTGCGGATCGGTTCGCAGAAACTGGAAGAACTCGGCCATCGTGCCTTTGAACTTCGCCCGCTGCTTGGTGGCTTCCATCTCTTGCTCGATGCGCGCCACCTCCTTCAGGCCGATCTCGTGGATCTGCTTTGCCGTGAGGTTCAGCGTCGTGAACTTCTCGATCGCGGCCTGGTAGTAGGCCTCGCCATCAGGCACCGCGGATGCCGCAACCGTCGTGCGTGCCTTGGGCAGGTACTCGGTGCGCATGAACGTGAGGAGCCGCTCATAGGCCGGCGCGACGACTTCACCCAGCACCGTTGCCGCATCGCCGCGCATCGCCGACTGATCCGCCGTGGAGATCGTCGAAGGCATCTGTGTGAACGGCGCGTACAGCGGATTGGTCGTGTCGCCCTTCACGTACGGCTCGATCGTCTTGTCACGGCCGACGACCGACACGCGAGGCACGGTAAAACCGCGTGCCAACCCGGCGCGCATGTTGGCGATCTGCTCGTCGAAGTAGCGTGGCACGTCGCGGAGACGCCCCAGGTAGGCGCGATACGCGTCGGCCGTGGCGAAGCCCTGGCGCGGCGTGAACTCGGACCAGAAAAAGGTGTCGCTGTTGAACGGCGCTTCGTAGGTCCGGAACTTCAGGTCGTTGGCAAGCGCGCGAATGGAGGCGCGGAAGACCTGCGCGTTCACCTTCTCGTCAGACGAGAGATCGTCGAATGGGATAGTGTCCAGCGTTGCCAGCGTTCGCGTCCAGTAGGTCAGCCGCGCCTGTTGCGACGCGGCATCGACCCTTGGGAAGTGATCGCTCGCACCTGCCTCGCCCGGCTGATCGCTACCCCGCGCCATCTCCTGCCGCCGCCAATTCCACTCTTCGGTGTAAAGCGCGCGGAGGCGCGCATCAGCGGCGCTGGTGTCGCGCTGCGTTTGCGCCGAGGCAGGCACGAGCACGAGGGCGGCGGAGAGGGCGAGAGACATCACCGCGCTGCGAATCGATTTCGACATCAGGGCCTTCCTCCCACACCTTTCCCTCGTTTGCCCTCGTTTGGCCGTCGATGCCAGATCACCAGCCTCATGATAGGTACCGTTGAGCGTTGCCGAAGAACGTGACTGCGGCGACGGCCTGGATTCCATAGCGTAGCATTGAGGAATCGGCGAGCAGAACGAAGGTCGATGCCGGGACCACTACCTGCAGCAACTCCAGCACGACTCATGCTCCCAGGATCCACCCGAGTAGGCCTGCACAAAGTGAGACGGCGAGGGTGTCGAGCACTCTGACAAGCATTGCGAGAAAGTCTCGAATCGCATGGAGTGTTGTCACGCTTTCAGTTTCATACTAAATCTGGGTCATCAATTTTGGTCCTGCACCGGCGGACAGCCTCGTTTTGGGCATACTGAGGCGCACGAAAGCGTCGCAGCGTTTGATGGTAGAGGATGCCAGATTCGACTAGACGGTCTAATATCGCCAAGCGACCGAGACTCCAAGAGGCGTGGCCAGCAAATAGCTTGTTGGATTGATGACAGGTACTCCCATGACCCTTAGGATATGCGTCAAATGTAACGCCGAGCTGAGTGAAGGCGAGCGGTTTTGTAGCGAATGCGGTCTCCGTGTCGAAGAGTCTCGCGAAGGCCTTCCTCCCACGGTCGCGACGAGAGCGTCCGCCTGTTCATCGTGCGGAGCCGCTCTCTACCCAAACCAGGAGTTCTGCGGGAGCTGCGGGAAGCGTGTGGCGCTCGACACTCTACGTCCGCAGATCTGTCCGTCCTGCAGGGCACCTGCGGACGCGGGTCAGCGGTTTTGCGGCAAATGCGGCACATCCCTCGTTGCGGCACAAATGCCTGAACCGCGACGGTCGGCGCCGGCTACCAGCGGCCGAGGTCAAGGTCGTGGCCGCTACGCTCTATCAGGCGCCCTCGCTCTCGCCCTCGCCATATGGCTCAATTTCCCTGACGATTCTCCGCTCTCGGCTATCCTGCTTGGCCTAGTTGTCGGCATCACTGCCGCGCTCTTCAGGCCAGAGGCTGACTCAAGCCCTTTGAGCACCACGATGCTGCTGACGATCTCACTGGCCGCCGGGGGAGCCTTTCTTGGCAGCCAGCTGTTCTCATGCGAGTACGGTTACGAGCGGGGGGCCTTGATTGGTTCGACGGCCGCAATTGTGATTTACCGGGTTATCACTAGACGCTCGGCCTGAATAGGCCGCTGGATTTTCTCCACAGGGCATGGACGCCCCGCGGCTTTTCTCGATCGGTAGCGCGTTTCTGGCGTCTCTAAACGCACTGCCAGAGTTAGGATCGACGCCATGACGCCGACTACGCGAATCCGGTTTCGCGCGTCGCACTTGGTGGCACTCCTGGCCACCAACCGGATCGTGCCGCGGCCCGACTCGCCACTTGCCGGTGTACTCGAAGTTGCCAGCACACGCGAACCTCTCGCGCCGTGGGAAGCGGCACAGATCGCACCTCTGCTAACCGCGAGACAGCCCTGATGTTTCCTATCGTCCCAAACCGGGCCGGGATCTTACTCTGCGCGCTCCGCTCTCCGGTAGCAGCCGCGGCTCGCCCGTGATAGAAAGCGCCATGCGTGTCCCCCCTCGCAGCGTCACCATCCTTGCGAGCCTCGGTCTGGCCCTGCTGTTCGCGGCGCGAGCCCACGCGCAAGACCTGACCGGCACCACGTGGGTTCTGACCTCGCACAATCCGGCCGACTTCGTCTTCAACGCCAACATTCCCGGCGACGAGGTCGGCCTCGGCCTGATCATCCTGCGCGGCAGGCCTGGCGAGCCCGTCCTGATGGTGACGAAGGGAAACGAAGAGGACCCGGAAAAGTACGGATGGGACGGCACCTACGACGGCACGCGGCTGACGTTCCGCAAGCGGCTCGTGAATCCCAACGCGAACGAGACGTTCACCTTCGACGGCCAGGTTTCCGCCGACGGGATTCGCATCAGCGGCACTTTCCGCTACTACATCAAGAGCTATCTCGCTGACGAGAACTTATCAGACGCTGTGGTGTATACGCGGGAGGGAACGTTCGCGCCGGGAACGTCCACCACGACTCCGGATCCGGGAACCGGAGCGCCTTCGGCTGCAACGAACGACCCTCCCGGCGTGCCGCCAGCGCCGCGGCTCGGCCCCACTGATTCGCCATCCTCAACGCCAGCGGACTTTGGCACTGGCGTCGTCCCGGTGGTCACCAACACGTCGCCGGTCGGTGGACTGCTCGGCTGGATCGCCATCATCATGGCGCTGGCCGGCGCCGCCGTGCTAGTGAAGGCAAAGACAGCGAAGAAGCTGACGCCGTGCCAGCAGGCGCTCCAGGAGTTCTGGAACCGGCGCGACGCCTACAAGGCCCGCGTGCAGGCCATCCGCGACAACTGGATGTCGCAGAGCGGAAACCTTCGCGCCGAGATCGGCCGCATGGACGCACGGCGAAAACAGCTCATGGAAGAAACGCAGGCCCTGCAGGCGGCGATCAAATCAAACGAGCGCCAGGCCTTCGCGCTGACGTCGAAGATCTTCCTGTACGGCAAGACCGGCGGCATCATCAAGGAGTTCGGGCGTTTCGAGGCGATCAAGAAGCTCTACGAGTTGTCGCAGGCGGCGCGCAAGGTCGGCGCCGCCGCGACCGCCGCCGAAGGGGCGGCCGGGGGCGCCGCCACAGGAAGTCCCGGAGGCCTCGTCGGCGCCGGGGTGGGGGCCCTTGCCGGTGCCGTTGTCGCGTTCGGCATCTACATCGCCGCCGAGGCGCTGGAAGACGCCGTCACCGAAATGGTGGCTGGCGACAACATCAGGGCACTCGAGAAAGAGCTTGGGAAAGTGCAGGAGGTCATGTCGGACAAGCATCCGGGTATGTTGACGACGATCCAGCACAACGAGTGGTCGTTCCGCGACCTCAGCGACAAGCGCCCCGAGCTGATTCGACAGCACCGGAACCTGACGCTGCAAGCGAACGCTGAATTCGGCGCCACCCACAAGCTTCTGGTATCGGCACATGCACACGCCCTGCAGGTGTGCGGGGATATCACTGTCAGCGCGCCGGAACCCGAAGCAGATCCGATCGAAGAGCCGGACTTGTCCGATCCGCTGCAAAGCTGGTGGGGCTCCCTCTGGGCCGAGCCCACTGACGTGGTCATGAAGTTCTAAGGCGGAGGTTACCGTGTCGATATTCGAGTCGGTTCAAACATGGGGAAAGGCGGAAGACGTCTTTCAGATTATTCGGGCGCGGCACGATGGCGAGGCTGGCCTGGACGCCGAGCTGACCGCGCGCGACGACGAGCCGTTCACGATTAGTGTCCGCAAAGACGGGTCCGATCCGCGTGTTCTGGTGACGCATCGAGTCGACGTGCCGAGCCAGGTCGTGAGCCTGGCCAACCTCGACGGCGACTCCAAGGACGCTCTGCACCGGCTGGTCGCGGCCACCGAGGCCACCCGTGACGGCTCGGTGTCGTGCACGCTGAGCGTTGCCGGACGCGCAATGACCGTGGACATCGTAGCCACTGTGTATGAAGACGGTTTCTCGCGACACCAGCTCAATGCCGCCGTGATGGAGCTCGTGAAGGCACGGAAAACACTGCTGCCGCGCTTCGACTCTCTGATCACCGCGTCGAAGGTTCTCGCAAAGGTCGATCAGGTCATCAGGGAGGCGACGCCGACAAGCGAGAAGCCGACCACGGCTGGCGGAACGCGCCGCAAGGCCGCGCCGAAAGCAGCGGACACCAAGTCGGCGGAGCCGAAAGCGACGCAGACGAAGCGGTTTTGCTCCAACTGCGGCGAGGTGCTCACGCCGGGCAAGAGTTTCTGCACGAATTGCGGCGTCCGCCTCTGACGTCAGCGGCGGCGCGTCCTCAGAAGTTCAGTGCAGCTCTTACACGCGCCGACGTGGCGTATTCTGGGCAGCGGTCTTCATGGCGTTCATCCCGATCTAGTCCGAACCAAAACGGGCCTCGCGCTATCAGTCGTCCCAGTCAACTCTACCGAAACTGCATAGCCCCCCGACTGACTCAGTGAAAGGGGACGCTTTAATGCCAGACAAGACAGCAGCACTACTCGACGCATTCGCGGAACTTCGGCGCACGTGGGATGAACTGGTCGGGATGCAACCTGACATTGCCAATCTCGACCTCGCGTTGCTCAGTGAGCGCGTCAGCCCCATGTCGTCGCGGCGGTGGCGTTGGAGGATCAGATCGAAATCATGCGAGTTGAGGAAGGTGGGGCGTGAAAGAAGAACATCCCTCGCCTCCACGGAGCCGCGCGGAAAATCTAGAAACGCCACGTGGGTCACCGTCAGTCGAAAAAACGGCGGCTCGTGTTGCGGTGGCTATGAACAGGCCTTGTAGTTTTGGCTAGCTAATTTTCCACGACGCTGGATCTTGCCTCACGCAGTCCGCACAGCATTCCGAAAGGGTTCGGCGTTACTCGCGGCTCGAACCTACGACCCGCGAGGCAAGCCAGTGTCGCCAGAGCCCTGAGTACCGTCGTGCCCTACGACGACGCCGAATCAAATCTCACGATTACCGCGGTGATGTTGTCGCGGCCGCCCGCGTCGTTCGCTTGAGCCACCAGCCTCTTGCAGGCAGCTGCTGGATCCGACTCCGCGCGAAGAACCGTTGCGATCGCCTCGTTGGTCACCATCTCGGTCAACCCGTCGGAACACAGCAGCAGTCGATCGCCGGCATGCACGTCGAGTGCGTGCGCTTCCACATGGACGCCGGCTTCGGTGCCGCCCACCACGTTCGTAATCACATGGCGGAGCGGGTGCCGGGCGACCTGCTCGGGCTGGAGCTCGCCTCGGCGGACCATATCCTCCGTGAGCGTGTGGTCATGCGTGATCTGGCGCAACTGGTCGCCTTCGAAAATGTACGCGCGACTATCGCCGACGTGGACGACACATACCCGGCCGTCGAGATGATATGCCAGAGTCAACGTCGTGCCCATGCCGCTCAGTTCCGCATGCTCCAACGATTCCTCGACGATCCGATAGTCGGCCTCGTGGAGCGCTGTCTGAAACTGCTTGAGGGCCGTCTGGGCTTCGGGTTTGTCTGAATGGAAGAACCACTTGAAGGTATTGAGCGTGAATTGCTCGATCGCCACGACGGCCATGGCGCTGGCCTGTTCGCCGGCACGGTGGCCTCCCATACCGTCGGCGACGAGAAACAAATGACCGCGTTCATTTCCGAACTGCGCCTTTGGCTCCGGCAGGCTCGTCTGCCAGATGCGCATGGTCTTGGTGAGCTCGGCGATCAGAAACTGATCCTCGTTCGACGGTCGCACCCGGCCGGTGTCGCTGATGCCGTAGGCCTTTACAACCAGCGAGGAGCGTCCCACCTGCATATCAGGCTCGTTCATCCCTTCGTCGCGACCTCGTCGCGTTACTCACACTTCAGTGGTACGGCCCGAACACGCGCGAGGTTCTCCGCTACTTCGTCCCGGCAATGATCTCCACGCGCCGGTTCTTCTGACGCCCTTCGGGGTTGTCGGAGCCATCCGGCTTGGTGTTGGGCACCACCGGATTTTTTGCCGCGAACCCTTGCGTCGTGAAGTTGAGCCCCTTGAGCCCCTCCTTCTCGACCAGCCATTGACGCACCGCGTCGGCGCGGCGGACCGACAGGCTCTGGTTATAGGCGTCGGATCCCTTGGCGTCGGTGTGACCCTCGATTCGCACGGCCCCGCGCGCCTTCTCCCGCAGGACCGCAGCCGCCTTCTTGAGCGCATCCCCCGCCGGCGATCGGATCTCTGCTTTATCAAAATCGAACAGCACGTCGGCGGCGAGCTCGATGCGGACCTCCGTCGGCGTCTCCTTGATCGCGAGGGCCTCGACCTTGCCTGCCAGCGCGCTCCCGGCGCCGGCAGTGTCGCTCGCGCCCATCTTCAGATCGACGACGGGATACTTCAGATCCAGCACGACGCGCTTGAGCGACGCAGGCGGCGGTTCTGTGGACGGATCCTGGCCGGCCGCAGTGTGCGTGACCACGTGCACGAGGAGGATCGCCGCGACGATCCGGCTGGTGTGCAGGCGACAGCGTTTCCTCATAAGCCCCCTAGTTGATGGGCACGTCCTCAAATGGTGCCGCACCCGGCACTGAAACCATGATTTTGTCCGATGCCGGCGTTGGGAACCTCGCCCACACTGACAGAATTCCCTTGGCCGGAAGGGTCTGTGACTGTCCGTAAAAACCGACCGGCTTGTTTTCCGCGTCACGGACGACCAGATATTTCTTCTTGCTCGCACCATCGATGAGGTACATCCCGTCTACGAAGTTCGAGCTGGAAAAATCGGAGTTGATAACGGCCTTGTCGTTGGTGTTGCGGAGCTGGAGCCGGACCGTCACGGTGTCGCCGCTCGTGCGCCTGACATCCAGCAGAGCGACTTGTACGCCGGTCTCCTGGTGATCCGCAACGGCAATTGGCTGCGCCGTCGCGACGGCGCCGGCGGTCCCGCTCGCCGTTGGTGACGAAGCCGTCTCGGCTGTAGGAGGCGTGCTTGGCGCCGGGGCAGGTGGCTGGGCCGCAGGCAGCTGCGCGGCCGGTGGCTGGCTAGGCGCGGGAGCCGGTTGACTGACCGTCGCAGGTGGTGACGGCTCACCGCCGCCGCAAGCACCGACCGCCACTGCGCACGCGCCGACGAACACGACAGCGAGCCGATAACGACGACAGGTCATGATGGTCCTCCGAGAAAGTGTCAATGAACATGCGCTAAGAGGGCGCGATGCCCGGCTGCGGAGCGGTCGTAAGGTCATCCCTGGATCGCCTACTTCTCTACTATAGTGTCGTAACCGCGTGAGCTGAAGAAGATCTTACGGCCGCTGCGATCCCCGCTGCCCACGCGCGCTCGAGCCTCAGAGATAGCAAATGCCAAAGAAGGCGCCGTTTCTTCTAGGTCTGTTCCTGATCTGCATGGCGACGCTCATGCTCCAGATCATTCAGACGCGCATCCTCTCAGTCGTGTCGATGTACTACCTCGCGTTCCTCTCGATCAGCATGGCCATGCTCGGGATGACCGCCGGCGCGCTGATCGTCTATTACCGCTTGCGCACGGTTACCCCTCGTAACGTGGCGGACGCCCTGTCCGTCTGTTCGACACTCTTCGGCCTCGTTACGGCGGTGTGTTTCATCATCCAGCTCGCCTCGCCACCAGCCATCGTCCGCGTCGCCACCATGCTCGTGATGTGGGTGAAGGTGCTCGTGCTGCTGGCGTTACCCTTCGTTGTTTCAGGAGTGGTCGTATCGCTCGCGTTGACGCGGAGCCCATTTGCGACGGGCCTCACCTACGCGGTGGATCTTGTCGGCGCGGCGTTCGGGTGTCTCGTCGTTCTTCTGCTGCTGAACACAATCGATGCGCCATCGGCGATTTTCGTCGTGGCCGCGCTGGCGGCGTTCGCCGGCATATGCTTTCAAGCGGCCGGCGGCGAGCGTGCCGCCACCGGACTCTCCACGTTGGAGGTGCGACTACTGCGCAGGCCGGGACTGGTGGCCGTCACCCTGCTGGCGGTGGCCCTCGTCAACACGACGACGCGTTTCGGGCTGCAGCCGCTATCGGCGAAGTTCAACCGCATCGAGGCCTCGTCGGCGTTCGAGTTCGAAGAATGGAATTCGTTCTCGCGCATTGCGGGGAGCAGGACGTACCACGGCCCACCCAACCTGTGGGGAGCCTCGCCGACGTTGTCAACCGGTCTGCTGGTGGAGCAGCGTGGCCTGAACATCGACGGTTTCGCAGGCACCGTGATGCCGCGATTCACCGGCGACGCCAATACGGTCGACTTTCTCAGATACGACATCACCAACCTGGCCTATGCGGCGCGAAGTAAGGGGCGTGTCGCAATTGTCGGGGTCGGCGGCGGACGCGACGTGCTGTCCGCGCACATCTTCGGCGTCCGCGATGTGACGGGCGTCGAGCTGAATCCCGTATTCATCGACCTCTTGACCGACCCGGACAAGCTGCGGGGTTACGCGGGCATTGCGGACCTGCCGGGTGTCCGTCTCTTCGTGGACGAAGGCCGAAGCTGGTTTACGCGCACTCAGGACAGGTTCGATCTCATCCAGATGAGCATGATCGACACGTTCGCGGCCACCGGCGCGGGTGCATTCTCCCTCTCCGAGAATGGCCTGTACACCGTCGAAGGCTGGCGCATCTTCCTATCAGCGTTGAACCCGAGCGGGCTGTTCACCGTGTCGCGCTGGCACGCGCCGTCTGCGCCCATCGAGATCGGCCGAATCACGAGCCTGGCGGTGGCCGCACTCATGTCGCTCGGGGTTCCGAACCCTCGCGACCACATCTACCTGGCGAGCGTGGGCAAACTTGCCACGTTGATCGTGTCGAGACAGCCCCTGACGGCCGTCGATCTAGGTTTGTTGAACGATCGCGCGCGGAAGCTGCAGTTCACCGTGCTCGTTCAGCCGGGCGAGATCACCGCCGAGCCGGTGCTCAGGGACGTGCTCTCCGCCGTGAGCATCGATGACCTCAACGAGCGCGCCGGCGCTTATTGGCTCGACATCTCCCCGCCGACCGACGCACGCCCCTTCTTCTTCAATCAGCTACGGATCTTCAACCTCGGTAATCTGCGTGTCTTCATCGAAGAGTATCGTCGCACCGGCTCTTTTTTAGCCGGCGAGAGCATCGTCACCGTCGGCAACATGGTTGCGACCGCGACGCTGTTCATGCTGATCGGCCTCTCGTTGATTGCGGTCGTCTTCGCCGTCGTATTGCCGGCGCGATCGGCGATTTACCACGTCGACCCGCGTCTGGCCCGTCTGGGTAGTGCGTACTTCCTGCTGATCGGCTTGGGATTCATGTTCATCGAGATCGGTCTGATACAACGGATGTCCGTCTTTCTCGGACATCCGACGTACGCGCTGAGCGTTGTGCTGTTCAGCATCATCCTGTCCACCGGCCTCGGCAGTCTGCTGTCGGAGCGCTTCATGCCAACGGGAGCCGCGGGCGTGATGACATGGTTATTGCTGCTCGTCGTCTACGTGCTCACGGTGCCGCACTGGCTCCCTGCGCTCACGCATTCGTCGCTCGAATCGGCGCCGCTCGTCACTCGTTCGGCAATTAGCGTTGGGGTCATCCTTCCGATCGGCCTTCTTATGGGCTTCGGATTTCCCCTGGGGATGAGGCTCGTGACAAGTCGCGACGATCGCCCAACGCCGTGGTTCTGGGGCGTAAACGGTGCAGCCGGTGTGCTCGCAGCCGGGCTCGCTGTTGCAATCAGCATCGCGTTCTCAATCGATACGACCATCCGCGTGGGTGCGATCTGTTACCTGCTGCTCGTCCCGACGACGCTGATGCTGATGGCCATTGACTGACGGCGTTCGTGCCGGCTGTTTCCTGCGGCACACGCATCATTCGTTTGCCTGTCGTGGACTGATCGCAAACGCTTCTCGTTGAACCCGCCTGTGGGTTTTTTGCTACTACTAAGCCTCAGCGCGGGATGTCTGCTCGCGCTTAGTCTCGCGCTCTACCGACGCTACACGCGAGCCTGATCTAAGTTAGAGAGGCTACGGCCTTTGTACACCAACACGGACTGAACGATCGTGACGCTGATCGAGGGGGAGCGGAGGTAGGCGTCCGGTCAGTTATGCAAACGATGCACAACCTTGCCAAGTCTGCACAATTATGCAAGCGCTCACTATCGTTCGTGGCCGACGTCCCAGCCTGGCGATGTCCATCCGCACCGCTCGCACCTGAGTGCCAGCGTCGCGGAGCCCAGTTTGAGATCGTGACGATGGCCCAGCAGAGCACATGGGAGCTGTCTGCCGAAACTCCAAAACCGGTGGAGCATTCCTTCCCGGTAAAGAATTCCGTCATGGAAAATAGTTCCAGTCGTGTCGGGCGCCAGGCTTCCACTTTCAATAATCATCGCAGCACCTCACTTGGATGTTTAACTCTCGCAGAGCAAACCGCGAACCATCTCCAGTTCCACGTCGCTCTTAAGGTGCATGAGTAAGGAAACTGCTTATCCGATAATCAAACCCATGTTCAACACATGCAGACCGAGAGCCTCGATCGCCGCTCGCCGTAAAGCCATTTCAAGGTCAAGTGGCAGTCCGCAAGTTCATTCGCGATCTGTTAGCTAAAGCTGACCCGAAACGCAAGAAGCCCAGCAAATGCTGGGCTTCCAAAAGATTGGTGCGGAAGCGGGAATCCGCCAGCTAGATACTGCCTCGTGTTGTCCTGTCCAGTTTCCCGTGTAAATCCCGCACTTTCTCGTCGTGGTCGTATTGCCCTGTGTTGGCGTGTATTGAAGGGTTGGTTAGCAAATGGTTAGCAGCGTGGCAACTCTCGGAAGATACTCGCCAGCCATCCACGGTTCCGCAAACACACCCCACTCTCTCAACGCAGGAAGCCATCCAGCCGAGGTCGCCTCCTGAAAGGACTGCTGATGCGTCTAGCGAGAATCGCCTTGAGGCTCGCTCGGATCGCCAAACTGTTCACTTCGGCGTCGGCGATGGAGTTGAGCGGCCTCTCGCGGCGTCTTCGACGCGGGCGATAAGAGCACTCGCGAGCGTCTGCTCTACACCCACATACACGCTCTCAGACTGGTTCAACATCGGCCTGGCTTGCTCGCCATTCAGCGCGAAAACGCCTGCGTGCCAGAGCCGGTATCGCCACGGCTCCTTTCCGCCGCCCCCAAGAAACAACAGATAACGACCGTCGGCGAACGGCCCGAAGTTGAAATTCCTTGTTAGGGCAGGCACGCCATCGAGCATCACCTCGCCGCCAAACATCGTTAACACTGGCGGCGTGACGGAACCAAGGGGACCAGAGGTCGCCATGAGAGTTCCGGCAAGGATCCGATATTCCGAAATCATGTAATCGGTAAAAACATCTTCTTCGTTGGGTGAGAGATAGCTCTTGCCGCGCGTGAGCGTGCAAACCACCACAAGATCCGCTTCGGCTGTGAGTTGCTCGATCGTTTTTGGGTTATAGTCGCGAATGCTAACTGAGCTGACCCCGTCTAGCTCGCCCCGCCGGAATTGCTCTACCTGCTTACGCAGGTTGAGTGCTCGTTGTGCAGACGCCGTAGCGCCGGTAAGGATGGGAATACATGTTGCTATTGCAATGACCGATATCCGTTTGACGCGCTTCATACAATCCAGCCGCATGTTGGGATCTTTGCGCTAACCCATCGACCTGCCTCCTTCACGAGCATGATGTGCCGACCACCGTGACAGTCGTATTCGATGTTTGACGGATCTCGCGAAAGTCCGCAGTTATATTGAGCAGTGACCATGGCGCGGGTCTTGGATTCGTTGAAGCCAACGGCTGAGAACGCCAGGAGTTTGCCGTTTGGAGAGTTCGTGTAGGCTTGGCCCCATCCTCCGCGGGACGTCTTGCCGTCATCTCCCGCCTGCACGAGCAACGCCTTCACATCGGCAAGGTTGACAAGAACGTAAGGTAGACCGAGATCAAACTGTGGAAGAAGGAGCGTACTCGAGCATTCTCCCGTTTGTAACTGTCCCAAGTGCTCTGCCATTCCCGCTCGATCGGACCCCGCGGACACGCAAACCTGCTGCGTGTCTCCCGAAGTAGCGCGATGCGCGAGAGGTCCGTATCGCCGGAACTAAAGGTAATCGGCAGGATGGATGCATAAACTCGATAAGCTTCGGGATCAGTGATCGTATCGCCCGCTTGAGCAATCACGTCGCCTGCAACGAGGTGCACCGCGACCAGAACGCTGGCAAGAACAGGAATGGGATGGAGCGACAACCCCTTCGACACCTGACACCTCCGATAGCCTTATCGTCATTTTAGGCACTAGTGACCATAGCGTGTTCCTTGTGGTAATTGCCTTCGCGACATGGTGAGGTCGAGGGCAACCCAATTTGTAATCGAAACTCCGTCGGAGGGGATGTCCCACTGACTGTTGAAATTTGAGAGCGGCGGCTCCTCACTGCTCGTGGTAAACGAGTGGTGACCAAACCCGGGCACATGCCCGCCAACAAGGAGCCGCCATGAAGGGAAAGTCTCACACAATCGATCGGTCTCACCAAGTCGATTCGCCTGCCCGCCATCTCCCGCTCGTCGATCTGCTCGTGGATACACGGGCGGAGCTGATGGAGCTGGCGGTGGCCTCGGGTCTGAAGGTCCTCACCACCATGATCGAGGAGGATCGGACGGCGATCTGTGGGCCTCGCTATCAGCATCAGACCGCGCGTCAGGCGTCGCGCGCGGGCACGGTGCCGAGCGAGGTGGTCCTCGGTGGCCGGAAAGTCGCAATCCGCCGGCCGCGAGTTCGCACGAATGGGGCGGAAGTCCCCTTGCCGACGTTTCAGCTGATGGCCAGCGAGGATCCGTTAAATCGTCGCGTCGTGGAACAGATGCTCGTCGGCGTGGCGACACGGCAGTACGCACGCAGCCTGGAGCCACTGCCATCGACGATGGCCACGCGGGGCGCGAGCAAGAGCGCCGTGAGCCGCCGGTTCGTCGCGAAAACCGCCGCGCAGCTCGACGCCTGGCGGTCCACCGCGCTCGACGCGCTCGATCTCGTGGCGTTGCTGATCGACGGCGTCCACATCGGTGAACACTGCATCGTGGTGGCGCTCGGGATCGATCACACCGGGCACAAACACGCGCTCGGCCTGTGGGACGGGTCGACGGAGAATGCGACCGTGTGTCAGAGCCTCTTGGCGGATGTGCAGAGCCGCGGTGTGCGGACGGATCGCAGTCTGTTGGTGATCCTCGACGGATCGAAGGCACTCCACAAGGCGGTGACGCAGACGTTTGGCGCCGCCGCGCTGATCCACCGGTGCCACGTCCACAAGCTCCGGAACATCCTGGAACATCTCCCCGAAGGGCAGCGCCCGTGGGTGCGTGCGATTGTTGTGCGCGCTTACCGGCAGACCGAGGTCGCGCCGGCGCGACGGCTCCTGCAGGATCTGGCGCGCCGACTGGAAGATGGCTATCCGAGCGCGGCGGCCAGTGTGCGCGAAGGGCTCGAGGAGACGCTCACTATCCTCACCCTTGGTCTCTCCGATCGCCTTCGTCAGTCGCTCGCCACGACCAACGCGATCGAGAGCTTGATCGTCGTACCCGGCACGTAAAGCGCAATGTCAAACGGTGGCGCGGAGGGCAGATGGTGCTGCGATGGACGGCCGCTGCCGTCCTCGAAGCCGTGAAAGGTTTTCGCCGATTGAAGGGTCACAAGGACATGCCGAAGCTCGTCGCCGCTCTTCGCGCTCGCGATCAGCAGCTTGGCATCGCCGCGTCAGTGGAGAACGTCGCGTAGAATGTCACCCGAGCCGCCGCTGAATTTCAACAGCGGACGGGGCAACCCCCGGTTCCGCTCTTGCCGTTGAAACGGATGACTCGAATGAATGCGGCGGTCCCGCTTTTGATGGGTTTGTGGCTTTCAGCGCAAGTGGGCACCCCTTGGCGCGATCCCTCACCCCATCAGGTGCGCTTCATCACGGTAGATAACGCTGTGCGCCTGGAAGTACTCGATTGGGGAGGCACCGGACGGCCTGTCGTGTTGCTCGGGTGTTACCTGACTGGGCACGTCTATGACGACTTCGCCCCAAAGCTTGCCGATCGGTTTCGTGTGTATGCCATCACGCGAAGAGGGCTGGGCGCCTCCGACAAGCCGACGACCGGATACTCGGTACAGAGATCCTCGCTCGACGTGCTTGAGGTGCTTGACTTCCTGAAGCTCCAAAAGCCGGTTCTCATCGGCAACTCGTGCGCCGGCCAGCTGCTCACGACGCTGGGTGCTCTGCGTTCGGATCGCCTCGGCGGCCTCGTGTTCCTTGATGCGGCCGACGACCCGACCTTGACCGCGAAAGACTATGACCCGCCCTTCGTTGATTCGTCTCGACTGCCTGCCTCGATCAAGCCGCGCCCCGCACCGGACTACAGGTCGTTCGAAGCGTATCGAGCAGCCCAGCGACGCGATCATGGACTGGCGTTTCCGGAAGCCGAGTTGCGCTACCTTTTCGCGGCAAACGCGGATGGCTCGATGGGGCCATCGCTCTTGTCTCCCGTCATCCGCAAGGCGATTACCGAAGATGACCGAGTGAAACCCGAATATGCGCGGATCCGGGTGCCCGTTTTGGCGATGTTCAGGACCCCTCCACCATTCGAAGAAGTCGCGCGCGAGCGGCCTCCCCGCAACGAGCAGGAGCGAACGGCTTTAAGCCAGCAATATGCCGCAGAGCGCGCCATGATCGCGAGGTGGCAGCGGGATCTTCTCGCGGGAGTGCCAGCGGCACGAATCGTTGAATTGCCGCGCGCAAATCTCTTTATGTTTCTGTCGAACGAAGCTGACATCCTTCGGGAAGTGCGGACGTTTGCAGCCACGCTGCGCAGTGAACCCGAGGCCGACTTATCCGCGTGGTGCTTTGGGTTGGTTGGGTGATGAGGTTTAGCTGCTCTTCTCTACAAATTACTGTCTCTCATTAGGGTTAGGGAAATCCAAGTCACCCAAGCTACCCAAATCACCAGGATCCAAGATCGTCTGGGCAGATGACGGGTCCTACGGTTCCGGCCCTGGCCGGACGGCAATGCGCCAAAACAAGGCACCGCCAGCGGCACCAGCCGGAACTGTCAACCTCATCGCGGCACCAAAATCTCGAAACAACGGTATCGGCCCCGCTCGAACGATCTCAGACCACACCCATGTCGCAATGAGACTGGTAACAATTCCCGCACCGATGTAGAGCATGACGCTTCTGTGGTTGCGTCGTTCGAAGAGGCGATGCAATGGCATGGCAATCAAGAACTCCGCAGCGTAGAGCACTGGCAAACCAAACCACGCTCCGAATACCCATGCCACTGGTGCGATCAGCAATCGCGCCAACCGTAAGTACGCAGCAGTGCCGATGTAGATGATGACGAATGATCCAAGCGGCGCAATGACAAATGCTTTCAGCGTTCGGCCATGAAGCCCGAATGGCAATGGTCTCGTTGCCACTGCGGCACCGGTGCCGTGCTTCTCTGCCCTCATGGTTCAGACGGGCAGCATGAACTGGAGCGCCTTGCGCTTGCCACGTCGCCAAGGATCGCCAGCGGCGAACATCCCTTCTCTGCCGACAATCTGGATGTAGTTCGGGCTCTTGATCTTGAGCCAGTTTGTCCGTAGCCCATCGCTGCAATACGGGCCATCTTTTGGCTATGCGACAATGCCCTCAAGATCGTGGTCGCAGACAACGCGAAAGAAGTCCTCACCGCGGAAGGTTCGAGAGTTGGCACGGTAAACCGTTGGGCCGCACCCGCGGTGCCACTGCCAGACAGGTGCCATCGCGCTGCCACGGCACTTGGTCGCACCCTCATTGGCTGATGAAACGGCTGAATAACGTCAGGTACCGTGGGGCAAAGATCCAGAATATCGCTACAAAGAACAGCGCAACGGTGGCGAACACTGCTACCAGAAGCGCCAGGTCGGTCGGCCTCTTGGTTGGGAGACGCGAATAGCCCCACGCAGAGTACACGGCCAACCCGCCTGTCGCCAGGGCGGCAGGTGCGGCGATGAATTGATCCCACCTATCGACGTGTCCCGTGGTGATCAGCATGATCACCCGCTCGAAGCCATTACGGACAAACGTAGTCAGCGTGCCTGCCATCCAGAGCCAGAAGACGCCGCTGGCAAAGCCAAGGAGGTATCCCAGCTTTTTGCGCTGGAGACAGAGAATCGCGGCCAGACCGTACGGGACAGCTTCTACCGCATGAAGGACACGAATTGACGGATCCCAAAAGGCGGCTACGCCGAGCACAAGGATGAACGCTGCGGCGCATCCCGCAGCAAACCGGTCCACGTTCGTTGTCTGTTCGTGAAGACGGACAGAGTCCGCATGTCCCAACGTAGTGTGCTCCTGTGTGCTCTTACGTCGGCGAACGCGAAGGGTGAACAGCTGTTTAATTCGAAGTGCTGGGAACCTACCTCGCGGTCGAACAGTGCCACTGCCACGGCATGTTTGCCATTTGCGTGCTGCCACTGCCACCACCCCGTAGGGGTGGCATGGCGGCGGAGGGTTCCATAGGGCACAGCCGGTCATTCAAAAAGCTCTTACGGAGCACGACGGCGAGCGGCAATCATCCGATCCATATCACCGCGTAAAAGAAGTTGCCCACGCACTAGCACGGCGCTGATGCGACGTGTGTGACCGATGTCGCGGCGCGGATCGCCATCCAGCAGCACAAGGTCGGCACGCTTACCGATCTCGATTGTGCCTTGGGTCTTCTCTCGCCCGAGGAACCTCGCTGGATTGATCGTTGCGGTTTGAATTGCCTGAAGGGGGGACAAACCAGCCTCCGTCAGCCATTGCAATTCGTCGTGGAGGCAGAAGCCAGGGACCCAAGCATCGCAACCGGCCAGGAACTCAGCGCCACGAGCGAGCAGGTCATGGACCGCCGAAAGACGTGTTTGATTTTGCGACCGAAGGATCGACAACGTCTTTTCATCGAGCTTAGAAGCCTCGATGTTCTGACGATTCAGTTCGAAGGCGCGATCGCTGGCATATTCAGCGTGGGGAAAGGATTTACCCGAAAACACGTCGGGAAGAGATTGATAAAAGACTCCTGTCGGTGTTTGCCAAACTTCATTGGCTGCGATGCTGTCGTAGATCGGCTGACAACGCGCCGCGCTGTACGCGCCCTTGCCGGGACATTCACGGAAGATCCTGGACTCGGACAGATGCTCGATACTCTTTATACCAGACGCTACGCCCTCTTCGACGGTCACCTTCAGCGGAATGTGACCAGCGAAGGACAATCCGAGCTTCGGTGCTTCGTCCGCAATGGCGAAAAACGCATCGCGTGGTGTGTAGTTATGCACCTTGATGAAATCAACGCCCCGATTTTTTAGGTCTCTGACGGCAGTGCGAGCCTCCAAAGCGTTCGTAATCCGTCGGCGGAATGGCCAGTCCCCCGGAGCATCGTCCAGGATTGGGCCAGCCGCAACAATTTCGGGGCCGAGCACTTCACCGCGACGTAAGCGATCGCGCAGCGTCAGAATAAAGTCCAAGTCTGAGCCCATGTCTCGCGTACCAACTACCCCATTCGCGAGAAATAGTTCCAGAGATTCGATACCTGACGCCTCATGATGCGAGTGCATGTCCCAAAGGCCGGGAATGACGAACTTGCCTGAACCGTCAACGGGCACGGCTGCAGGTGGGACGACGATTTGCCGGCCGAGGTCCGCGATCTGACCAGCCTTCACCACGATGGTGACGCCGGCTTCCTCTCCGCCGCCGACCACATCAATGATTGTTACGTTCGTGATCGCGATCGATCCGCCGTCAACTGAGGAAGGCAGACGAGCTTGTTCGGGTGTGACCTGAGCTCCTGGAGAGTGCCGGCAGGCCACAATGAGAATGGCCATGGTTGCGACACTACCCAAGCGTTTTGGCCTGCAGTTCATTTTCTCCTGTATGGGTGAGGGACACGTGGCCGGTTCCTCCATGCAAGGGTTCGCCAAACATACCGAACCGTGGGCCCCAAAGAGACCTCGAACGGTCACCATGGTTGAGTCTACGTGTTCTCGCCCAAAAAAGTTGTGACCGGGCCGGCCTTCGCCAAGCGGCACCGGGCGATCACGCCTGCTGCCACTGTCACACCCCATAGGGGTGGCATGGCAGGCAGAGACATCACTCGACAATGGACGAGGGTCTCGGTAGATTGGCACCCACTCCATGCAGCGATGGCTTGTCGTTGTCGGTTTGCTGATGTGCCCTCAGTCGATTGGTACCCAGGTGAGACCCGAGATTCGTGCGGCGACGGCACCGACGGTCTTCATCGGTAGTGATGGCCAATCCCATTTAGCCTACGAGCTGTCCATCACCGGCGCCAATACTCTACGTGTGCAACGGCTCGATGTTCTCGGTGACGCTGACGCCACGCCGTTGGCAACGTATGGTCCCTCTGAGCTTGATGGACGGACGATGCGGCCCGGCGCAAAACCGGAGGTTCGGTACGGTCGAGTCATCCCGGCCGGTACGGATGGGATGATTCATGTGTGGCTGACACTCCCCAATCAGCAGCCGGCGCCAGCCGCACTCCGACATCGCCTCGTGCTTCTATCAGAGGACGGCATGACCGTCCCTGTGAGTGATGTGCCGACGAAGGTTCTGTCAGCCCGCCCATTGGTGCTCAGCGCGCCGCTCCGAGCCGGGACATGGTTTGCCAACAATGCCCCCGGCAATCACCGATCGGCTCATTGGGGCAGCGTGCTCGTCGCCAATGGGCGCACGTTGGTGCCCCAGCGGTATGCGATCGATTTTCTCGGGCTCGATGCTGAGGGTCGGCTGGTACGCGGAGACATACGGACATCGACGAACCAAGACTGGCCGGGGTTCGGTGCTGAAGTCATCGCTGTGGCTGATGGCGTGGTTCGGGAGATCCGAGACGGTGTCATCGACAACCCGCCTCTTGTCGAACCACCACGTCCATCAAATCCATCCGCAGCCGCGACCTACGGCAACTATGTGGTTCTTGAAATGAACGCTACGACGTTCGTTCATTACGCGCACCTTCAAAGGGACAGCGTGACCGTCAAAGTCGGTCAACGCGTTCGCCGTGGCCAAACGCTCGGGTTGCTCGGCAATTCCGGCAATACCAACGGCGCGCACCTCCATTTCAATGTGACCAATTCGCCACGGCCCGAGGAATCTGACGGCCTGCCGTTTGTCTTCGCCTCTTTTGAGCGGCTGGGCAGCACCACGGCCGAGCGCGCTGCTAGCGAGCACAATTCGCCACCGAACTTCACCCCATCTCCATCTCGTCGTCGCGAGGAACTACCGCTCGATGGCGCGGTTGTGCGGTTCCAGTGACCGAAGCCAGACTGTCGCGGCAACTCACGGCGTCTTGGCTCGCGGAACATGGCAACGGTCCTGGAGTCTAAATTCGCATGATCGCAACCATCCTTACTCTCTTTGCACTCCAAGCCGGTGCGGCGGATCTTTCGCTCGTCGTCTCGTGTGGTGCGCGTCAGAACGAGATCCGAGTCGCGATGCAAAACAACAGCGACACCGACACCGCCGTCGTGCTCGGGACGGCGTGGGCAAATGGGAAGTTCTACGTCCCATACAACCTGGCCTTCGCGATCGCCAGACCGAAGAGAGGTACGGAAACTCTGATTTATCAGCCGGAGTGGCTCCCTGGAGCCGTTGCCGGTCGCCTTGATCCCTGGCTGATGCCACTGCCGAGGCAATCCAACTTCACCCTCACATTCCCGGCGATCGACTTCATCTACGATGGCGACCGCTTCAGGCCTGAGCGTGACGACGAGTTGCGAGTGACTTTCACGGGTACCCGCGATACTGGTGATCCCAACGGTGGTATGCCTGACGTTAGGCTCTGGCGATCGTGGAGAGGGACCGCTAAATCGAATGTATTACGACTCGGCGACTGTTCGTCAAGGTAAGCAGTACAACGGACCGTACTCGGTAGACGTAAACGGAAACCGGCGATGCGGTTTAAATTGCGCGCCAGCGTCGCCTCGTCATCCGCGAGGCGCGGCTAGGCAAAGGAGATGACACGCTCGATCATCGTAAGCTCGCTCCGAGGAGAGCGTACAGCTCCTTGCTAATCGAGCCGTTGATGCCCGCCGGCGCTATTTCCAGATCTCGGTGAGCGCATTCACGAAATTGAGGCCGAGCACCTTTTCCGCGACGCGCTCGGAGTAACCGCGCTTCAAAAGCGCATCCGTGATGGTCTCGCAACGGCGTGGATGGTTGAGCCCTTCGACATAGAGCGGGCGGTCTTCCTCGGGCGCGGCGACGCCGGCCGCCTTGCGGCGTTCCGTTTCCTTGTTGAACTCCGCCATCGCCTCCGGAGACGTCTCGAACGGCGACATCAGGCTGTCAGAGCCGATGCCGACATGGTCTTCGCCGCAGACGTTCAGGGCGTGACACATGTGCGCCACATAGTCGTCGAGGTTCGGCTGCTTGGGACTCGGCGTGAGGTATGGCAGTACATAGATGCCAACGACGCCGCCCTTGTCGGCGACGGCTTTCAATTGCTCGTCTGTCTTATTGCGTGGATGCTGATGGATAGCGATACAGCCGGTGTGGGTCAACAGAACGGGCTTCGTTGACGCCGCAATCGCATCCGTCATCGTCGTTGGACCGGCATGACTCAGGTCGAGCGCAACGCCGACCTGATTCATGGTCTCGATCGCTTTCTTTCCATCTTCCGTCAGCGGTAGAGCTGGGTCTGCGAGAGCGCCGGCGCCAAAGGGCGAAGTCTTGTTGTAGGAAAGCTGCATCACCCGGACGCCGAAATTGCGGAAGAGCTCGATACGCTCGGGCTTCCCTTCGAGCATGTCGGTAGACTCGAATGAGAAAAGGATGCCGTAACGCTTCTCTTCCTTCGCCCGCGCGAAGTCGCGGGCGTCGCGGATCTGCATGAACACGTCAGGGCTCGCCTCGATGAAGCGCTGCACCCACGCGACTTCGGCGACGACATTGTCGTAGGGAGAATTCGTTCCGCCGAGCGATAGCTTCGCGCAATTCACGCCCGACTCGCGGACTATCGCGGCGGCTTCCCCCGGATAGGGCCAATCAGCGAAGGGGGGCTCGAGGTTTGCGTCGAAGACAAGCGCGCGCTTGTAAAGCGCCCGCGTACGAGCCGAAACATTCGTGCTCTCTTTTCCAAAAGCGGCGGTGGTGATCAGCATCGCCGCGTCTGAAGCAGCACTTCCCTGCGGTTCATTGGCGTATCCCTGCGTTCTCCGAAGACGGCAATCTCCGTCACGCGTTGGCTCGCCTGTCAATTTGAACGCGGCGATCCGCTCGCGCAGTGCGACCGGAAGAGAAGATTTTCATCTAAAGCGCAGTTCCGGCGCTAGAAAATCGCCGACTTCTGGCCGCAACCCGGTTTTGACGGGGATCGGCCCTTCGGGCATGGATACGCCGCTCCTCGCAGGGCCGACGCTCCGGGACACCGCTGTCGCCGTTCTAATTAAGACAACCGACGCAATGAAAACCCGCGCCGTTCGCGCGCATCGTTCGAAGGACAACCTCAAGCGCGACAACCAACTCGCCTGGAAGATCACCGAAGTCGGCGCCGACCCGGTCGAGGTCGACCTGGACGCGACCGACATGATCATGCAGGCACAGCGGAATCAAAAACGCGGTAATCCCGATCGTCAGGGCAGTGCCATTGCCGCTCAAGTGCCATCGCAGTGCCACGCCACTCTGGCCACTTCAGAGTGCTGCCATTGCCACCACCCCGTAGGGGTGGCATGGCAGCGGTGGCTGGCACTCTTCAAGGTGTAGTGGGTTTAAAGACCTGCACGTTCTTGTCGTCAACGATTCTGAAGCTCAGGCCGACTTGGCTGAGAGCGAACGTGAGGATGTCCTCGATGCTCGCATTGTGGAAGTGAAAGGCCAGGATCAGAAGGCTCTCCTCGTCCTGGGCTTCGATCTTAAGAGTAAAGCCGCCGATGCGTTGGATGACAGACCGGAGGTCAGGCCATCGTGCTTCGCGAATCGTCACGGTCTCTGCGAGCCACTTTGGCTTCGGCTCGGCTGCTTGGGCGGAGAGGAATCCCTGCAAGATGAGGGTGGCTCCGAGGGTGAACAGGATGCGCTTCATGCTTCCACAGGGGTTTATCGGTAGCGGCAAAGGTTCGCCACACAGAGCTATTCAGCACAGCGCCCTGAGTGCGGCCACTGCCACAGCCCTGCGGGGTGGATGGCAGCGGTGGCAAGCACGTGGAGGTCGCTGGATATGCCTGTCTATTCTCTCAAGAAACGAATGATTTCTTTCATTACCGCCGTACCCTGATCCGTCTCAAAAATCCGCTGACCATGTGCCGAGCCGTCAAGCAGAATCAACCGCTTCGGCTCAGGCGCCCTCGCGTACTGCTGCTGAATACCGGGAAGCCTCAACCCTGACGCGTTGGCGTCCTCACGGGTTGCGATGAAGAGCTTGCGACCTTTGATCCTCTCTGGTTCGTCGATACTTGCTGGCGCAAGAAGAACTATGCGATCGATTTCATTCACGCCCGCCTCAACCGATGCTTGTGCGACCGCCGCCCCACCCATGCTGCCACCTATCACATCGATCGAAGTCGCGCCGCGTTGGCGAAGATAACCCACGGCCGAAAGCACATCATCGGCGAGACATTTCTCATCGTACAAACAGGCGCTCTCCTTGCCGGTATTGGCGAACTCTGCACCTGCGACCGTCGTGAACGCCAGTACACGAAAGCTCGCATTCGCCAGAATCTCTGCCTGTCGCGCCCAGCTTTCCTTCGTTGAGTATCCGCCGTGGCCGACCAGAATGACGCCCGATTCACCTGCGCCGTATAGATCCGCCTGCACCGTCACACCTTTCAGGTTGGGGAAGGAAACGACTTCGAGGCGATGTTGAGCGCGCGTGTGAACCAAGGATGGCGAGAGCGCGAGAGTCGCAAATGCGACCGTCGCACATCGAGTTTGGGAAAATCTCATAGCGTCGGAAATGACGTGCTGATGCTATGTCAAGCGCTGAGGACGCAACAGTGTATTCCCATCTCAATCCACAGCAGACCGACTCGGCAATCCATCTTGGCGGCACAACAGCGGTCGCTGTAACTCAAAGGATCTACTCAACTTTGCGGAAGAGAACGGCGTAAACCCCTGGCTGATCCTGCCAGCGATCGATCACCCTCAGTTGCTCAAACCCAGCGGTCTTCATTTCTTGAATCAACTGCTCAGGAGTGGGTCGGAAATCGACAATCAGAATACGTCCGTTCGCTTTCATCGCCCTTTGGATGCTCTCGCGCATTATTGGAGGATTCCGAAACGCATGGTAAACCAAGCGAAGGAGCATGGCATCGCAGCAAGTTGACGGCAGACCAGTCTGCTCCTGTGTGCCGAGAATCACTGTGACGTTCGTGATGCCGCGGCTGCGGGCGTAATTCTGAATTCCATTCACCTGTGGACTCTTCACGTCCGTCGCAAACACCTGTCGAACGCTCGGTGCCAAAAGATACGTCCACTCGCCGCTGCCCGCACCCACATCAGCGAGAACAGTCTCACCAGATAGTCCAAGCATCTGAACGATCTCGGCTACTTCCCGCTGTCTGTCCCTGGCTTGACCACCCACGATTGCTGGCAGTAAGGCAACTGTCGCAATGACGACAAGACTCTTTCTACTCATATCTCAACGCCACGAGCGGATCGACACGAGCAGCACGGCGGGCTGGAAGCCAGGCCGCGATGCCGGCGACGACCGCACAGACGGTGCATGCAAGCGCAAACGTCACCGCGTCCAGCGGATGCACACCGTAAAGTAATGATTCAACAAGATTGGCAAGCCACACACTCATCATTGTGCCAACCGCTAACCCGATCGCAATCAAGACAGCCGTTCGACTGACCATCATTCGCACCACACTCCTCGGAGTCGCCCCGAGTGCTATTCGCACGCCCGTCTCAAAGCGCTGCCGCGCGCCGGAGTACGCGGTCACTCCGTAGAGACCTAAGGCGGCGAGAAAAACACCGAGTGTTCCGAAGAACGACGCGACGGCCGCGACCAATCGCTCCTGAGCATACTGCGCGTTTACATGATCGGAAAGCTCTCGGAACGTCAAAGACGCATCCGCGTCCACGCTCGAAATCGCATGGGCAATCTCCCGTGACAACGTATTATCAAAGTCGGCTCGCGTGCGGACGCTGAGATTGACACTCGCTGGCAGGGAGTCGCTCATCTCCGCGAGCGTGGTGTAAACAGTCGGTGGTCGCGGCTCGTTGAGACGGCGGTACATCACGTTCTCCACGACGCCGACAATCTCCAGCGCCTGCCACGGGCCATCGGGCGACAATCCTTGCAAGATCGTTTGCCCGATTACGCTTGAGTTTCGGAGGAATCGATGCACGAACTCCTCATTCACGATCGCCATGCCACGTCGGTCGGCGCGTACAAACTCACGCCCGGCGATGACTTTTGTGCCCATCACCTTGAACCAGCCTGGGGTGATGCTGTTGCCGTAGACGCCATTGGGTCCCTGAGGAAGGGTGGTTCCATCTGACAACTTAATCCACGGTGTACGAGTTGAGTTACCACCGGGGATAGCGAGCGAAATTCCAGCACTCTCGACACCGCCGACATCAGCCACTGCATCGTTCAGCCGCATGTAACGTGAAAGCCGATCCTGCTGATTCGTCGCGCTGTCAACCGAGACAACCATGACTCGACTCGCGTCAAAACCGACACCGATGGCACCCAGCGCCAACGTCGTGCAGACGAACAGTCCCATGCCGATCAAGAGAGTCACCGAGAGGGCGATCTGAGCCACAATAACGACGCTGGCGAATCGAAGGTTCGGTCCTTGAGTGCTCGTCCGTCGCCGGAGAGCATCGGTCGGTTGGATGCGCAAGGCATGGACGGCACCGGCGAGACCGAATAACACGGCGGTTGCAACGGTAATCGTCGTAATAAAGCCGATAATCCGCCAGTCTGGCTCCAGGTTGAGAAGAACCGTGTAGGCCTGAGTTGACAGGCGAGTGACAAGCAACTGGCTCAACCACTGACCCACAAGTAACCCGACCGCCGCCCCTGCGACCGCGAGAACGAACGCCTCGGCGAACACTTGAATGATGAGTTGTGAGCGACGTGCTCCGAGGGCGGCACGCACACTGAGTTCGTAGCGTCGTTGAAGTGCGCGTACGGCGAACAGTACCGCGACGTTGCCGCACGAAATCAGCAACAGAACGGCCGACACTCCCAGCAACACGTTGAATGAATCTGCGTACCGCGTGCGAAGAAACGATACCCCTGACGGTGCCGGCCTCACCACGAACGGTTCTCGCAGGTATTCCTCACGATAAGGACTGACCGAGTATGGATTCGTAGCGTCACGGACACTTGGCTGAACACTGCGAACGGCGCGAGTCATCTCATTAGGCTCTTCACCTGGCCTCATTCGAGCCATGATGGTGACGTACGGAAATCGCGCTTGCGGCGTAGACGCTTTCGGTGCGACCAATGGAATCGCGACATCAAAAGGCAAACCGATATTCAGCCCGACAAACTCTCGTGGCGTCACACCAACGATCGTGAATGGCTTGCCGTCAAGTCTGATGACCTCACCGACGACCTCTCCGCCCGAGAATTGCCGCTGCCAGAACCTGTAGCTGATGATGGCAACTTCTGACAGTTCGTCGTCCACATGCAGCAATCGGCCTTGAGCTGGCTGAATGCCAAGAGTCTCGAACATGCGACCACTCGCGACGATACCATCGAGAAAGCGCTTCTCTCCGTTCTCAGCGGTGTTGAACCTGGTCCACGTCCACGCGAATGCACCATTCAGTAATTCACGGTTTCGGATCTCGATCCACACCGATAGAGGCCAAGAGGACGTGGGCTCAGCGCCTTCAGTAAGAGTGATGAGATGCTCAGGCTGTTTCACCGGCAACGGACGCAGGAAGCTCGCACTAATTAGCGAGAAGATGGCCGTAGTTGCACCAATGCCCATCGCCAACGTCAGCACCGCAACAACCGCGAACGCTGGATTCTTATGGAGTCCTCGAATTGCGTAGCGAGTGTCTTGGACCAGCTGTTCGAGAAGCGGGAGATGTCGTTCCTCCCGATAGTGCTCTTTGTGAGCTTCTACAGCCCCGAATTTCAGAATTGCCTGACGGCGAGCTTCGTCGGGTGACAAACCAGCTTTGATGTTCGCTTCCGTTTGCAGCGCGAGATGCGCCTCAAGCTCTTCTCTCAGCCGTGCTTCGTCACGCTGCCGAGTAAGCAGTGCGGTCAACCGCACGAAGAACCGACGCAACAGCTTGTTACTCATAGCGCAAGGCGACCAATGGATCGACACGAGCCGCGCGGCGAGCGGGGACGTACGACGCGAGCAGCGCCACGGCACCGAAAACCAGGATGACGACTGCGTAGGTCGGCGGATCCAACGCTGTGAGACCAAACAGCATCGCCTGCAAATACCGAGTCGCCGCCGCTGCGCCGACAATCCCCAGCATAAGGCCACCCGCCGTCAACACTCCGGCGCGAGCAAGCACGAGGCGCAACACCTCCCCACGGCCAGAGCCGAGGGCAATCCGAACACCAATCTCACGCGTGGATTGCACCACGACTTCATTGATCACGCCGTAAATGCCGATCGCTGCCAACACCAACGCCAGACCGGCAAAGATGGAGAGCAGCGCCACAATGAATCGCGCTTCATGTGTCGCGTCTTCGACGTATGCAGTCAATGGCCGCACGTCATATGCGGGTCGCCTTCCACCAAGCGATTCGAATGTTGAGCGCGCTTCATTGGCCAACAGCATCGGATCACCCGAGACCCGCATGACGATCGCAAGATCGCCGAGCGCGTGACGATGGTAGGGGAAGTACACCTGCGGCCCGCCTTCGTTGCGCAAGCTCTGCGCATGGACATGATCGACAACGCCAATCACTTCCATTGGAGCTGCCTTTGGAGCCACACGCCATAGGCGCTGTCCCACAGCGCGAGCGCCCGGCCATGCCGTTCTGGCGAATCGTTCGTCAACGATCGCCACTGGACGTCGCTGATCCATATCCATCGGCTCGAATTCTCGCCCCTCGAGCAAACGGATCCCCATCGTCCTGAAAAATCCTGGGAGAGTCGTGTGCCACGTCGCGATCAGCTCATCGCTCGTTCCAACTCGCGCAAAGCGATCCGTGAACACCGTGCTCTCGAGCGGAAGCGGCCGAACCGCGCTGACTGACTGCACGCCCGGCAGGGCTGATAGTTGTTCGACAGCGGCCCTGTAGAACTGCCAGCGCCCGCGCACGGCGTCTTGCGTGAAATCTCGCGTCCTTATCTGTGCCTGCATCGTCAGGACACCGTCAGCGTTGAAGCCGGTTCTCACCGCCTGCAGGGCAACAATCGTCCTGATCATTAAACCGGCACCGACCAAAAGCACCACAGACAACGCGATCTCGCCAATCACGAGAGCGGAGCTGATTCTGCGCGACGGTGACCGGCCTGCGCGCCCCCGATTGAGCGCGTGTGCCACGTTGATTCGAGCGGCACACAGAGCTGGGATGACGCTGTACATCAAAATAGTTGCGACCGTGATGCCGACGGCGAACATCAGCGTACTGCCATCCACTGCGACATTGACCGGAGGAAGGCCGGAAGGTCGTAGCCATAGCAGGAGGCTGCCGGTCCATTGGGCAACGAACACCCCTGCAAGGCCGCCAATCATTCCGAGGATCAGACTCTCAGTCATCAGTTGCCGGAACAATCGACCACGATCGGCGCCGATCGCACTTCGTACGGCGAACTCGTTCATGCGGCCTGTCAGTCGTGCGATGACCAGATTGGCAACGTTCGCGCATGCTATCAATAGGACCAGTGCAACAGAGCCCATCAAAGCCAGCAGCGTCGCCCGCACATCACTCACCGTATCGTCCTGCAGCGGTTCGACATGCAATTGCAGCGGCGCACGAGCGTAAACATCCTTGTGGTCGGCGGTGACACGCGCGCTCAACGCTGCCATTTCGTTGCGTGCCCGATCGAGCGTAACGCCCCGCGCAAGCCGCGCGATCACCGTTCGGCTGCGGGCCTGGCGGTCGAATCTCTCCAGACCAGTTGTAAGCCAGATATCGATCAGGGCTGCGACGTCAGTGTCTTTACGCAGCAGCAACTTGAAACTGCGCGGCATCACACCGACAACCGTGACGGGAATGTTGTTGACTTCCGTTGGCCGGCCGATGATGTCCGGATCACCTCCGTATCGCCGTTGCCATAGCTCGTGACTGATCACGACTGACAAGATCGCCTCCGTCGAGACGTCGATCTGCTCGTCGAGGGGACGCCCGAGCAAGGGGACGACACCGAGCATCGGCAAGAAGTTGTCGGTCACATTGGCAGTCGTCACGCGCTCCATCTCCGACTCGCCGGTGACGCTCCCGACGACGGCGACGATGGCCGCCACTTGATCGAAGACATGGGTGGCCGCGCGAATGTCCTGGATTTCTGCTCCGTTGAGTAGTGGTTCGGCCGCTCCGCCGATGCCTTCAGTACGAATCATCACGAGCCGGTCCGGTTCGGTATAGGGCAAAGGTCGAAGTAGAACCGCATTCACGACAGTAAAGATCGCCGTTGTTGCTCCAATACCGAGCGCGAGGGTTATGATCGCGACGGCTGTAAAGCCGGGATTCTTCCGAAGTCCTCGAAGTGCATACCGAATGTCTTGAATGAGATTGTCGAGCGCCGGCAGGGTTCGTTGATCGCGATAGCCCTCCTTGATCGCTTCCACGGCTCCGAACTTTAGGACAGCCTGACGCCGTGCCTCTTCAGGTGACATGCCTGCGCCGATGTTCTCTGCAGTTTGCATTGCGAGGTGTTCCTTCACCTCCTCGGTGAGCCGCTTTTCATCTGGATGCCGAGTAATGGAAGCCGCCAACCGCACCAGAAATCGCCTCAGACCCTTCATTGCAGATCCTCCGCTTTCACGGCAAAGAACCGCTCGATCAATGCGGTCGACTCTTCCCAATCTTTGGTTTCAGCCTGGAGTTGTTTGCGGCCCGAGCGGGTCAGGCGGTAGAAACGAGCGCGGCGGTTGTTCTCGGACATGCCCCACTCAGAGGCAATGGCGCCTTCCTGTTCGAGCTTCAGGAGCACGGGATAGATGGTGCCCTGATTGACCGAAAGCAGATCACCGCTGATCTGCTCGATGCGCCGGGCGATCCCGTAGCCGTGCAGGCTACCGAGCACGTCGAGGGTCTTCAGCACCATAAGCGCCAATGTGCCCTGCTGCACGTCTTTTTTGGCCATGTGGGTTTCCAACAGGATATTGGCATGGTTGCTGTTGGAAAGCAACAGGACTTACACGTCACAAGCGGCGACTTGGGTCTTCTCGCTGAACGGAAAGGGGCTTGTTGAGGGAGATCGGAGAGCCGCTGCGCCGAACCGGCGATCCCGACCTTTCGTACTCCATGGGGGCTATTCAGTGGAGTTCCGTTTCGGCTGTTTTAACACGTGCGCGGCATCGTGCCACGACTTCTATTCTTAACCTTAGGACCTACTCGTTTTGGTCCCTCCGGCTGCCGAACGTCTGCAAACGCCGCTCGATCTAACAAGAAAACTATTGCGCTGTCGGTTCGCAGTGCGTAGCATGGTCGGAGTCTATTTAGAGCACTTTTGGAGCTTTGTGCAGCAGCCTAAGAATCGGCTTGAGCTCATCCGATCCCAAAAGGCCTCGGAACCGGCATCCTCGGCCGAGGAGTTGAAGAGCATCCTGGCAGCACTGAAACAGTTCAAGACGACCGAACCTCTGAAGGTTGAGGACGCGATCAAATGGGTTCAGGCGGTCAGCGAAAGGGACGGGCAGCACCGGGTGATTGTTATCGCCGAGCGGCTAACGTACTTGCTGATTGCGATTGTGCCGCCGGCTTTTGTGTTGCTTTTGATAGATGGACAACTTGGAATACTCCTGCCGCCAACGCTTCGATTGATCCTGCAATCGATCGGTTATGGCGGCATCACTACAGCCGCATCGGGCGGGCTGGTGATTGGAGCGCGGGCCATCTGGACGCGATGGCTTCGTAAAGAGACGCAGCCGTAGTCGGTTTTGGATCGAGTGCCGGATTCTGCGGCGCTCCTCACGTGCACCTGTAAGTCAAGGGGCGGAGCTGTATTCTCAAGGCATTCCAAACGGAACCGTTCCGCCTCTTTACAATCCGCGCAGTTTTCGGTCTGTTCGTTCTTCGCGTTTCACATCAGCTGTTCTCCACGAAACGACATTCTGCAACCACTTTTGGCGTCGGCGGGACGCGTATCGGTGAAGTCGTAACATCGCGTGTTTGACAATCCTCGCCAATATCAGTTCCGTCAACTCCCGGGTGTTTTCATCATGACGTGTACACCTCGCAACCGCCGTTGGCGTCGCTCTTGGTGTGTACGCCTGTCGTTGAAGTAAAGCCACGCTTTGGACGATTCCTCGCGGGTATCGGCGATGTTAGTCCCGCGACGCGTGTTCTTCCCAAACACTAAGCACTCGCGACCGCCGTTGGCCTCGGCGTGGTGTGTACGCCTGTCGTAACAACGGCGCATTTGGTAATTCCTCGCAACGATCGGTCCGTCAGCCACGCCTCAGGTGCTTTCCCAAGACAAGACGCCTCACATCCGCCGTTAGCGTCCGGTCGTGGTGTGTACGTCGGTAGGCAAAGTCGTAACAACCGCGCGCTTTGACAATCCTCACAGGCATCGGTCTGTCAGTGTCCCATTAGGTGGTTTTCCCAAGGGACAACCCTCGCAATCGCCGTTAGGGTCCAGTCGTGGTGTGTGCGCTTGTCAGTGAAGTCGTTAACAAACGTATTTGGTAACCCTCGCAGGGATCGGTCAGTCAGCTCCACATCAGGTGCTCTTCTCCATAACACGATGCCTCGAAGCCGCCGTTAGCATCGGTGGTGGTGTGTACGCCTGTCGGTCTAAACCCCATCGAATAGTTGAGACAAAGAAGGTCCTTTATGGAAAGACTAGTTAGGTTTCAGGTTGCCGTCACGAAACAGCAGTTTCATGAGTTTGAACAGCTGATGCAATCAGGCGGTCTTAAAACAAATCGCGATCTCTTAAACAACGCAATCACACTGCTCAAATGGGCTGCTCGTGAAAAAGCAAAAGGCGCTGCAATTGTTTCAATAAACGAGTCGGAAGGCTCGTGTAAGGAACTTCAGCTTCCCTTTCTGGAGAATGTTGCACTATCGATGAAAGTCGGTGCAGAACGGACTGAAGTCGATCGGGTTCCACTGCGAGCCGTCGGCAAACGCCGATCACGCGATTAGCCGCGTACGAGTCACTCCTAAGCCCGTCCCATGAGCGCTCGCTGCGCCCACATGGCCGACGGGCTTTTTCGTTTTTAGAGGGTCAGACGGACGATCCCCTGCGGATCGCTGCCGAGGCGCCGCTGCCAGAACCTGTACAGGCGATCATCCCCACCGGCGCCTCGCGTTTCTGATCTTCGGGCAGAAAGTCGCGTCCGGCGAGCGGCGAGATCCCCAGCATCCGAAGAGTCTGCCGACACGTGACGGCCGAAGACCGTAGGAGGCCGTCCGCCGTTCGATCGCGCCGCCGTCAGGTCCATGGAGCGCGATTCCGTCGAGGGTGGCCGCTTTTTTCGCGCAGCGCATCCAAAATCAGACTTGATCGATCCTCTTGATATAGAACCCTGCCGAGTAGGTCGATAAATCGGCCAAGTTTTTTTGCCGCTTGCGACGAACTCCTCGCGGTTCTTGAGATGCGGGAATGCATAGCGCCTGCGAACGGAACACTACCTTAGGCGCCGATAGTAGGCGAACGACCCCATCGAGGCCAACGATTCGTCTTGACCTTCTCGGACGCCTTTAATGGCTGTTACTCATCGTCATCATCATCACTATTGAGCAGGGAAATCCAGTCAGGCTCCTCGTTGTAGGAGGCCGCGTCTGTTTCCTCAAGCCGCTCCAGAGTGCGACGCGATGTTGGTCGCATGAGCGTGTAGAACCGGACATGCTTCTTTGCCAAGTACGAGAACACTGGATGTGCGCTGACATGATCGCCACCACCGACCGACGGCAGCCAGTTGCGAACTCGGGCTTCGTAACTGGCCAGCCACGCTTCTCCATCGAGGGCGTCTGACGTCATCCACGTTTCCCACACGGAAGTGTTGGCACCTGGCGCAAGGCCACGTCTTGCTGCGTCCAACACCAGCAGTGCGACGAAGGAATCATTCATCATAGATACTGCGGCGGCCGCCTTCGAGGAAAGCGGCAGTTTAAACACCAGAGCTGCCCATAACATCCAAGCGACCTCAGATGCGTGGCCGTAAGGTGCATGCTGTAACAGCATCCGTTCAATCGTGTCGGCGAGAAGGCTACGGTTCACTGGCCGCTGATCTACTTGTGCACGAACGAGCACCCGCACAAACTTGTGCGCAGCGCTTGGCTCCGCAGCCAATGCCTGATGCAGCAGCGCCTCGAGAACGTGCCACGCATTCGCTGACCAGTGCTCGTTTTCGACGCGCCCGATCGCGTACGCCACCACATAATCGTCTGGGGCGGCCGACTTCCTCTCGAACGTCTGGTCGAAGAATTCGATGACTCTCACGCGATCATCGCCCTTGCCTGAAAAATCGAAATGCCGCACGTAAATCCACCAGTCCGATACGATCCGCGTTGGGAGTTCGATGAGTTCAGTCTTGAGCGGGTTGAGGTACAGGCCGTATTCAAGAAGGATCGACTGCAGACTGGCTTTTGCCTCTTCTGCTTCCCTCGCGGTGGCGAACACTAATTCGTAGTCATCGTGATGACGATGTCCCTGAACCGGGCCGAGACGGCGGGTCAGTTCCTCGTCCACTGCCCCGAGAATCACCTCCGAAAGAACTAGGGACGTGTCGGGGCCAATGGGAATCCCGTTCGTCTGTCCGTACTGCGCTGCCTGGACCGCAGCATCGAGCCGATTTCCCAATAGAGTCCTATCATTTACATGTGCTTTAGCGACGGCTTTCGAGTGCAAGGCCCAAGGAATGCTGTGCGTGTACACAGAACGGTAGAACTCTGAGATGTCGGCACGAAGCAGATAACGCCCGGATGCACGGCCATCAACCCGAAAGAACATTACGTCGGCAAGCGGCACTGCCGGAACAGCCGCGCGTCCTTGCGTCGACCGTAAAGTCGGTACGCTTCTTGAGAACGGCGACCGCCGCGCTTGGGCACGCAGGGCGGCCCAGTTTTCAGCGATTTCCTTGGCGAGCGCCCAATGGTTCATAGGATTCGGTACCCCCAATGACCGGCGGACTTGCGATGCACGCGCCAAGGAATGATGCAACATCCAGGTCCACTTCAGCTTCTTTGATGCGTCGACCAACGGGAAGCGGGCTTCTGCCGGATCTAGGGCCTGCGCGAGCGATGCCGTCTTGAACGACGGCGGCACTTCTTTGGGGAAAAATCCTCTTCGAATGAACTTGTGTGGTGTCGGCATGCGAATAATGAGAATACCAAGGCCGGGAAGGCGGCGCTGAGGTATGACGGCAGAAACTCTACACCACGATCGGCGAGCACAAGAATTGCCTCGGAGCGTACCGTCGGCCTTCTGCGCATGGTCCGGTCGCGTTTTTTCCGAGAGGGTAACGGTCGGTTACTTTCGAGGAATCGGTCTGGTTGTGAACGACACTTTTCGCGAGGGTCTCACGCCAAGGATGTAACTAGAACCTCATAGTGGGACGCATCGTTTTCTCGCGCCGTTGCTCCGGGTGGCGGAGGCGCACTATAGCTACGCCGCTTCAGACCTATTCCTCCACTCCGAGGGGCTAAAGCTCAGACGTGGCCGTTCAACCGGTCACGTTCGCGGTACGCGTCATGGACATCGGCAAAACATGCAACTGGGTGAGCCCAGCTGTCTAGCGGGAGTCCACCATGACGCGTCGTAGTCTTCAGGGACTGCAATTACGAGCCAGGGCCGCTTTGCACCTTCTGCTCGTTCACCTCAGCGACGACGTGATGTTTTCCATCAGAGCCTCCAGGCGCGTGCAACTACTTCACTTCCAACCACTTGCATTCAGCGTCGGCGCAATCGCCCCACGGCATTGATCCAGGCGCATGCTCACTCGTACCGGAGCGCCACCAGTGGATCGACGCTTGCGGCGCGGCGGGCCGGGATGGCGCACGCCAAAATGGCCATGAGCATTAGGAGCCCTGTGGCAGAAACCAGAACGACAGGATCGGTCACACTGGTCCCAACGAGTTGACTTTCCAACGCTTGATGCACCGTGATTGCGCCGACCGTGCCGAACAGAAAACCAATCACGATCAGCCCGACACCTTCTTGGACGATTAAACTGAAGACTGCGGTGGTCGTGCTCCCGAGGGCCATCCGCACGCCGATCTCCTTCGTGCGTTGAGTTACTGCGTAAGCCAATACTCCATAGATGCCGAGCGCCGCGAGCGCGAGCGCCACAAGTCCGAAAGTCGTCGCCAACGCCATTGCGGATCGTCTGGTTACGAGCGACCGATCCGTGCGCTCGTTCATCGTCTGCACATCGAAAACCGGTAACTCTTGATCCAGGCCGGCAATCGTCTTCTGAACAGAATTTGCCAGCCATAAAGGGTCGCCCGATGTGCGTAGCGCGAATGTCAAAGAACGGTTCCACCGCTGAGCCAAGGGGCGATAGAGCGCGCCGACAGTCCCAACACCTTCGACAATCCCTCGAAGTTTCACTTCCTTGACGACGCCAACAACAGTCCACCACTCTGTTTTCGCGGTCACCGCAAGTAGGTCTTTGCTGTCCGAGGGTTCGTACATGCGACGGCCGATCGGATCAACAGTCGGCCAAAACCGCCTGGCCACGCGTTCATCGACGATGACCACGTTTGGCGAGGTGTTGATATCGCGAGCATCAAAAACCCTCCCACTGACCAACTGCGCGCGCATCGCCTCGAAGTAGCCAGGCGTCACATCTGATAGGTACGAGGCGATGACGGTCTTGTCGCGATAACCCTCCGGCAGCAGAATGCCTTGATCGTATCCGGTGGCGAACGGAATTGAAGATGTGGCACCGACAGCGACAACACCTGGGATGGACCGGAGGGCGTCCAGCGCCTTCTGCGTAAACCCCCGCACCGCTGTTCCATTTACGTATCGAACGTGTGGCAGATTTACCGACGCGGTGAGAACACCATTTGGGTTAAAACCCGGATCGATCGTCAGCACATGCCGGAAACTGGCGAATAGCAAACCAGCGCCGATGAGCAAAACAAACGCGAGCGCCACCTGGGTCACGACAAGCAGACGACGCACGGCGTGTGCGCGGCGGCTCACCGTGCCAGTTCTGCCCCCATCCCGAAGCGCCTGTGTGACGTGAGTGGAGACACCAGCAAATGCAGGCACAATACCCACAATGATCCCCAGCACGACGACTGCTATCATCGCGTAGCTGATGATGGCGGGATCGATATTGACCTCCGATCCCCCAGGCAGCTGTTCCAGATTTGCGGCGCCAAGCACCCGCAACGCCGTGTCACCCAGCAGCAGCCCAGCCACACCAGACACCGTCGTCAGCAGCACTGTCTCCGACACCAGCTGAAACATGATTCGCTTGCGACCTGCGCCGAGGGCCATTCGTGTCGCCAGCTCACGAAGACGGCCGCGAAAACGGATGAGGATCAAACTCGCGACGTTGACGCATCCGATAAGAAGCACACAAAGCGCGCCGCCCCAGACGAGGTACATCGTCGAGCGCACGTCCCTCACCAGGTCGTCCTGAAACCGTACTGCGACAGAACGGAATCCGACGCTTGATAAAATTGACGCCTCTTCGGGAAACCGCGTGTGATTCAGCGCATTTAGCGCGTCAACCTCAGACTGCGCGTGCGCGACGGTAGCACCTGTTTTTAACCGTCCCAGGAACGCCCAATTACTGTTGTAGCGGTAGGTTTTCTCCTCTTCAGTGAATACAAGCGGAATCCACGCCTGAACCTTTGACGAGACGAACACAAAATTCGCCGGCATCACGCCAACAACCGTGCGCGGCTCACCGTCTATCCGAACCGTCTTACCCACAGCTCCACGTTCGCCAAATATGGCGCGCGACAACCCACTGCTCACAATGACGACGCGGTCCCTCCCAATGTCGTCTTCATCTTCGGTAAACCCACGACCCGGCTGAGGAGTCGTCTGGATCACCCGAAAAAATGATGGCGTGACCTGCATAGCTTCAATGCGTTGAGGCACACCGCTGACATCGACACTCGGATGGCGCACGTTGAAGAGCGCCTGTTCCTCAAACACGGTCATGTACTCTCGACGCTCGAAGTAATCGGGGACGGATGCAGCGGCATGCTCGGCGCCGGCTTTGGGATAGCTGTTATAGATGAGGACGATGCGATCAGCGTTGGGAACTCGTAGCGGTCGCAGGAGAACGTGATATACGACAGCGAACAGCGCCACGTTTGCGCCAACACACACGGAAAGCGTAAGAAACGCCGTCAGCGTAAACGCCCGCGCCTTGGCGAGCGCTCGCACCGAGTACCAAAGGTCCTGCAGCAAGCCGTTCATCGCATCACCTCACTCATAACGCAGCGCGACTAATGGATCGACGCGCGCGGCACGGCGTGCCGGAATGTAGCTGGCAAGGATTACCACCGCGATAACAAGGACTGAGCCCGTCATGAATGTCATTGCATCCGTTCCTGTGAGGCCAAACAGGAATGTCATGAGGACTTGCGATGCGCCCGCACTTAGTCCAAGGCCAATCAGCACCCCGATCAACGCGACTGTGACGCTCTCAGCTACAAACATTCTTGAGACATCGTTCGGCCGCGCACCGAATGCCATGCGGATACCGACTTCTCGTGTCCGCAGCGAGACAGCATGAGCGGCCACAGCGTAAATCCCCACCGCCGCGAGCAGCAGTGCCATTCCGCCGAACACGGTGAGCAATGACGCCCCCGCACGTCGGAGCCTCGTCGTGCGCCGGACATCTTCCTGGAGCGTTTGCATATCGAAGAGCGGCAAAGCCGGGTCCAGACTACGCGCCACAGCCGTGAGCGACGTGAGCATTTCGCGTTCATCGCCGTTATTGCGGACGAGTAATGATAGAGTGCCGCCCGGATCATCTTGAAGCAGAGGAACGTAGTACGCGCCGACAGGCCTTTCAGTTAAAGTCTGATATTTAGCGTCTCGAACAACCCCTACCACTTCACGCCATATCTGGCTCACGTTCGCATCGCGAAGCCGCTTTCCAATCGGATTGGCTGACGGCCATAACCGCCGTGCCAAGGTCTCATTGACAATGGCGACTGGCGGCGTATTGATCGAATCGGTTAGGGAAAACTCGCGTCCCTGCACAAGCGGCAGACGCAACGTGTCGAAGTACCTGGGCGAGATCCTCGTAAGGACAACTGCAGCCGACGTTGATTCCGTCTGTGCGGTCGTCCCTGGCATGTCTCCACTGAGCGGTCGTGCGCTTGTGAATGCAACCGAAGTCACACCCGGTAATGCGGATGCGCGCTCCGCAAAACCACGGATCAGCTGTTCCCGACGCGCGACAGTATAGCCTTGCGGGTCCGGGTCGAATGATGCGATTACGACTCCACGAGGGTCGAACCCTGGATCGACGCGCATGGCCTTGGACAGGCTTTGAAAGAACAGCCCAGCAGTAACCAGTAGAGCGAGCGAGAGTGCGACCTGCGCGACAACAAATCCGCGAACTAAACGTCGGCGACCAGTCGTTGGAGTAGCGGTGAGACCTTCCTGCTTTAATGCCGGGAGCAGGCCGACTCTCGTCGCCGTCAGAGCTGGCGCTAAGCCGAATATGAACGTTGTCGCCGTTGCGGCGATAACCGCCACGATGAGCGCTCGCCGATCAGGTCTCACGAGTTCCACGACATCCGCAGGAATTTCGCCGTAGCGCGTGATAGCCGCAATCAGAAGGAACGACATGACAAATCCAGCGGCTGCCGAACACAGTGCCATCACGAACGCTTCGGCCATCAGCTGGCGCACAAGGCGGGCGCGCGTGGCGCCTATCGAAACCCGCAGTGCGAACTCCTTGGCACGAGCGACATGGCGAGCCATAAGACCGTTCGCCACATTCGCGCACGCGACGAGCAGTACCGAGCACCGGCACAACCGACATCAGCCCGAACACTGGCGCCAACGACGCTTGCTCCCCAGCCGTCAGGCCACCTCGCAAAGGAACCACCTGCACCGTCTTTTCACGATCCGGTGGAGTACCGGGAGCGTTCAATCGACGCGCGAGGACCCGCATCTCAGCGTCTGCCTGACCAATGGTCGTATCGTGTTTAAGCCGTCCGACAACTCGCAACCAGCTCACGTCCGACGCGCTCATTAGATCGGCTTGCGCGCGCATAACAAGGCTCTGCATTCCCAAAGGAACCCACAGGCGCTCGGGGTTTGTCGCGTATGTGATTCCGGTGAATCCGGGCGGCGCTACGCCGATAATCGTGAACGACGTGCCGTTAATGGTTACGCTGGTGTTGACAATCGCGGGGTCTGCGCCGAACTGCGTTCTCCAGAATTCATCGCTGAGGACAACAACAGGCTGCGCACCCAGCCGTTCCTCCTCTTCGGTGAACGTGCGACCACGTGCCGCACGAATCCCCACAGTGTCAAAATAGTTTGCTGATACCACTCCGGCAAGCGCTCGCTGCGGTGTTGCGCTTCCAACCGAGACGGTACCTCCCGAATACGCCAGGATTCCCGCGAAGGTGCTCGCCCGATCGCGGATTGTCACATAATCTGGATGCGACATGCTTCCGCTCCCTGAGGAGCGGCCGGTGGACGACGTGAGCCACACAAGGCGACCGTCGTGGCTCCAAGGCGACGGCTTGAACAGCATGGCATCGACGAAGGTGAACATTGCCACATTCGCCCCAATGCCGAGAGCCAGGACGATTATGGCCACAGTAGCGAATCCGGGTTTCCTCCTGAGTCCTCGGAGTGCGTATCCCAGGTCCTGTCCGATCCCACTCATCTGTGGCTCCTTTGTTGGCGGAGGTCTATCGCCACCGTATCAACCTGCGTGCCGTGAAAAGGAGCGGATCTTGGCAGTGTCAGCGGATTTCTGGTCGTTGTTGGGATTGCGGTTCCCACGGGCGGACGGTCTCTCCCAGTTCGTCCGAAGCGGTACAAGTGGTGTCTAATCTAACCTTTGAAGCTACGGAGCCCTTTATGCTGCGATGGATTCTGTCAGCCTTCGCCGTCGCACTGCTCCTCGGTGCCGTTGCCATAGCATTTGGCGGGCGCTAGCCCACGCGATCAGCGTTGTCGCCGCTTGCTGTCTACAGCTCGATCGACTCCGCAGTCGTCTACGCTGACACTGGCTTGCCTTCGGTCGGATGCGCCTCCCCCAGTCACATCCTCATCCGGATTCACCTTGACACTCTATGGGAGACGGCCTAGTCTCCACCTAGAATGTCTATGCCGGATCGCATTGAACTGCTCCAAGGCACCCTCGATCTCCTAATCCTTCGAACACTCCAGCTCGGTCCAACCCACGGACACGCCATCGCCAAAGCGATCGAACACAGCTCCGAAGACGTGCTGCTCGTCGAGGAAGGTTCGCTGTACCCGGCGCTTCATCGCCTGATCAAACGAGGCTGGATCGCCTTCGAGGAAGGCACCTCCGAGAACAATCGCAAAGCGAATTTCTATCGACTCACACCCAAAGGCAAGAAGCAGCTCGCACTGGAAACCTCCAAGTGGGAGAAGTTTGTCCGCGCGATGGGTCGCGTGCTGAGGCCCGCATGACGAAGCATCCACTCGATGATCTCGACGCCGACATCCGCGATCACATCGCGCAGGAGACGCAGGACAACGTCGAGCGGGGTATGACGCCGGAGGAGGCCCGTTATGCGGCACTTCGCAAGTTCGGGAATGTCACGTTGATTCAAGAGGAGACCCGCGCGGTGTGGATTCCGCGCATCCTCGAGCAACTGGCGCAGGACGTCCGCTATGCCCTGCGCACGATGCGTCGACAGCCTGGATTCACTGTCGCGGTGATCTCGATGCTGGCCATCGGCTTGGGCTTGGTGGCCGGCGGCTACACGGCCTTCAACGGCCTGTTTCTGCGAGGATGGGCCGTACCAGACAGTGCGCAGGTCTTCAGGGCCGGGGCCGAGCGCGCTGTCGCACCATCTGCCGGTTTCGTCTCGGACGGATTCTCCGTTGGCGCGTACAGGTACATTCGCGCCCATGCGAAGGCAGCCGACTATGTCGCGCTCACGATTCAACACTTCAGAGTCAGGGCGGTCAGCGGCACTGGCGGCACGCACACGGCGGGTATGTTCGCGAGCGAGAATGTGATTGATGCGCTCAGGATTCCGCTCCAGCTTGGCTCGGGATTCGGTCACTCCTCGGCGATGTCTGGACCGCGGATTCTGATCTCTGACCGTGTCTGGCGCCTGGTGTTTGGCGCGGATCGCCAGATCGTCGGCCGCACGGCCTGGCTGACGGGCGTCGCGACGACGATTGTGGGTGTCACTGCCCGTGGGTTTGACGGGCTCGCTGAGAGACCGCTGGATGTCATCGTCGACATGTCTTCGGCAAACGCGTGGGCAAGTCGATCGGCGGCCACACTGAGTGCTGACGGCTCGGCGTGCTGTGTCATGCTCGCCGGCCGGATTCGACACGAGCGAACCTGGCCGCAGGTGCGCGAGGAGCTCGACCGCCTTACTGCTCAATATCGACAGTCAACCGGTCAGCCCGCCCTCTCCGTGACACTAGCAAGCACCGCACCGATGGGCCGGCGGGCCAGTGATGTCGTGAAGGTCGTGTTGAGTCTGATCGGCGCCGGTCTTGTGCTCGTGCTGTTGCTGACCTGCGCAAATGTTGGAAATCTGTACCTTGCGAGAAGCCTGAGGCGAAAGAGCGAGATTGCCGTGCGTCTCTCGCTGGGTGCGAGCCGCGAACGCATCGTCCGGCAGCTCCTGACCGAAGGGCTCGTGATGGCATCGACCGCTGGTGCGTGTGCGTTCGTCATGACGGCCGCCGTACCGCCTGTGCTGCGCGTGCTCGAAGATAACATCACGGCGACGATGTTTGCCTCCGATTGGCGTGTCGCGGCATTTACGCTGAGCGGTGTTATCGTCACATGTCTGCTGGTCTCTCTCGCACCAGCGCTGCACACGACCCAGATCGCGTGGCGCGGCGCGACGGCGACGATGACGGCCAAGACAGGCCGCGTACGAGGGCTCGTACTCGCCACCCAAATCGCCATTGCCGCAGTACTTGTGCTGAGTGCCACGCTCCTGGCGCGCGGCATTGGTCACGCCGTCAGTGCGCCGGCCGACTACGCACTCGAGAGCACGACCGCAGTGACGCTCGAACCGCCGGCGAATGAGAGCGTCGACGTCAGACGCGCCGAACACATTCGAGCGGCGCTCATGCGGGCGATACAGGAGGGCGCGCTTCCTGTGGGTCTCGCTGGGATGCTGCCTGCGGACGGCGGGCCGACGTCAGTTGGGCTTCCGCAGTCGGACGTCGCGTTTCGCTGCAAGTGGGTCCCCCTCACCGCCTCAGCATTCGGCGTGCTTGGTCTTAGACTCGTTGCAGGGCGTCTCGCGTCGGATGACCCGACTGCTGGAGAGGCCGTCATTAACGAGACACTCGCGCGGCACATATGGCCAACGGAGAGTGCTCTCGGAAAAACATTCACGCTCCACCGCAACCAGCGGACCTACTCGATTGTGGGCATCGCGCGAGACGCGCATCTGACTTCCCTGAGCGAGGTGGAGCCTCTGGTGCTCGTCCCGCCCACAGCTGGGTTGCCCGTCCTTCTCGCGCGTACCGCACTTGGCCTGGAGCCACGGATCATGGCGCTGGTCGCGACGATTGATCCCCGGTTAACCGTGACGCTGACGCCTCTGTCGGCGAGCGCGACAGAGACACTCGAGAATGCGAGGATTGGCGCGACGATTGCCGCGGGTCTCGGCGCCGTGGCGCTGCTGCTCGCGATCATCGGCATTTTCGGCGTGTTTTCGTATCTCGTCGAGGAGCGTCGTCACGAGATCGGGATCCGATTAGCTTTGGGAGCAAGCCGTGGAGAGGTCGGCGCGGCGCTGCTTCAGGCGAGCCGTGGGGCCGTCGCCGGCGGGCTCGTTGCCGGGCTGGCTCTGTCGGCGATCGCCGGCGTTGTGCTGAGACGGTTCCTATTCGGTTTGTCGCCGGCTGACCCAGTGAGCTATGCCATCGTCGCCATTGTGCTCAGCGCCGCTGCATTTGTCGCGACGGCGGTTCCCGTCCGACGCGCGTTGCGTGTGGACCCGGCAATCACGTTAAAAGCAGAGTGATCGAATGCCGAGGTCAGTATGAAGAAGGACCATCCGCTCACCGATCTCGACGCGGACATCCGCGATCACCTTGAACGCGAGACCCAAGACGGCATCGAACGAGGCATGTCGCCGGAAGATGCGCGATACGCGGCACTCCGAAAGTTTGGCAATGTCGCGCAGGCTGAAGAAGACACCCGCGGTGTGTGGGTTCCCGACTGGATGGATCAGATCAGGCAGGACGTTCTGTTCGCGTTGCGAATGATGCGACGAAGTCCTGGCTTCACCGCGGTTGTCGTGCTCTCGTTGGGAATAGGCATCGGTGCGAACGCCGCCATTTTCAGCATTATCGATGAACTCCTGCTCAAGCCCTTACCTGTCCAGGCTCCACAAGAGCTTGTCCTGTTCAACTGGCTTGAAGGTCGCAAGAGTATGCGAACCGGGATGGACGGAAGCCGTACCACGGATGTGCCGACCGGTCGCGCGACGAGTACCCTCGTTTTCGTATCCCACATTCCTCCGATTACAAGAAGCCAACCAAACGCTGGCTGAACTGTTCGCCTTCTATCCGCTCCAGCAACTGAATGTTGTCTCCGGCGACAACGCTGAAGTCGTTTCTGGACAGTATGTCTCCGGGAATTATTTTCAAGGACTTGAAGTCGATGCAAGGCTCGGACGAGTGATTGCTCCTGGCGACGACCGGCCCGCTGCATCGCCGGTGGCGACAATTACCGACGAGTACCTGGAACCGCCGGTTCGATCGTGACCCGCACATCGTCGGGCAAACTGTCATGGTCAACAAAGTGATGGTGACGATTATCGGCGTCACACCCACAGGGTTCGCCGGCACACTGAACGTCACTGAATCGCCGGATTTCACGCTTCCATTCGCAATCGAACCGCTCATGTCGGGTCAGGCGTCGGACCTGCAGCGTCCTGCCTTTCTGTGGGTGCGGCTGATGGGACGCCTGAAGCCGGGCATCACAGGCGAGCAAGCCGCCGCCAACCTAAACGCCACGATGCAGCACAGCATGCTCGACGAATGGCAGCGAGCGATGGCTGCTGAGGGCCGAACAAGTGGAGGCGAGTCTACGCGAACGCCTGACGACTCTTCCACGTTGCGTGCCGAAGCCGGCAGCCAGGGCCTGATGGATGGCCGGCGACGGTACACGCAACCGCTGCTTTTGCTCATGGGCTGTGCCGCCCTGGTACTGCTCACCGCGTGCATGAACATCGCCAACCTTCTGCTTTCGCGCGGAGCCGCTCGGCAGAAGGAAATGTCGATGCGCCTCGCACTCGGCGCTCGACGGGGGCGGCTCGTGCGGCAGCTCTTCACGGAAAGTATGCTACTGGCGATCGTGGGCAGTGCTGCGGCTCTTCCCGTGGCCCTTTGGGGCACCGATCTGCTCCTCATCTGGCGACCCTGGGGAAGTGGACCGCTGGTGCTAGAGCACGCGCTGAATTGGCGAATGATCGGCTTCTGCGGCACCATCGCGATCGTCACCGGCATCCTCTTCGGATACGCTCCCGCCCTTCGTGCAACGCGCGCAGAGTTTCTACAGGTCACACAACGTGGTGCGGGTGGTGCGTTGGCTCCTCTCATGAAAGCCTTGGTCAGCGCACAAGTCGCCGTTTCGTTGGTCCTCTTGATTGCTGCCGGTCTTTTTGTCGGAACGCTCCGTAGCTTGCACGCGGTGGAGATGGGCTTCAATGCGGACAAGCTGTTGTTGTTCCGAGTCCAGCCACAGCTCAATGGCTACAAGCCAGCGGAAATCGCGGCGCTCTATTCGCGGCTGATCGAGCGAATTGAGTTGATTCCCGGCGTGCGGTCGGCCACACTCTCGCGCCATCCGCTGCTGAGCTTCAGTCACCGGACCGACAGCGTCAGCCTCGAAGGGGTGCGAGCGACTTCCGAAATGGAAGCCGAAGTCAACGTCGTCGCGCCTAAATTCTTCGAGACGATGGAAATGCCACTGCTGCTTGGGCGCGCGTTCAGGGAAAGCGACAGCGCCGTTGCTCCGAGAGTTGCCGTCGTGAACCAGCGCTTCTCGGTACAGGACTTCGCCGGCGGCAATCCCATCGGCCATCGACTCTGGTTCGGCGCGGCCAACGGCGAACCGATACAGATCGTCGGCATGGCGCGTGATGCCAAGTACACGGACCTTCGAAATCCCACCCAGCCGACCATCTATGTGCCCTTTTCACAGGACGTGCCTGGGCAAGCCACTTTTGCGGTGCGGACCGTTGACGATCCACTCGGACTGATACCGGCCGTGCGCCAGGCTGCCCGCGAAATCGACGCACAGGTGCCACTCTTTGAGGTGAAATCACAAATCGACCAAGCAGAAGAATCGGTCGCGAAAGAAGCACTCTTCGCGCGGCTATCGACCCTTCTTGGATCGATCGCACTACTACTGGCGGCCGTCGGGCTGTATGGCACGATGTCCTACGTCGTCGTCCGACGCACTGCTGAAATCGGCATTCGGATGGCACTTGGCGCGGAGCGCAGGACGATCATGAGGATGGTGTTGCGGGACACATTGGGTGTGGTACTTGCGGGCGCAGCGATCGGAATTCCGGCAGCATTGATCGCATCTCGCGCGTGGCGCGACGTGCTCGATCAAATCTTGTTCGGCCTTCAGCCGAATGACCCGTTCATTTCAGTGTCTGCTGCAGCAATTTTGATGGTGGTCGCCTTTATCGCGGGATGGCTACCGGCACAAACAGCCTCGAAGGTCGACCCGATGATCGCGCTACAGAGCGAGTAGATGATGACTCCGTTACTGCTGTGAGTGCGCGATTTGAGATTCGAGAGGCTTTCCACTTGCCGACGGCCTCGTTGCGATCCGGGGTCGAGCGGCAAGGGCCATTTCGCGGCTGATTGACACCGACCTTGAGGCTCGATCGCCGTTCCAATGTCTCATCCCTCTTTGAGCATGCTTTTCGGCTCGATCGTGGCCACCCGGCGCGCTGGCACGTAACACGCCACGAGCGCCACAACCGCCAAGCCAATGGCAACCAGCATGAGCGTAGGCGCGTCGAATGGCGAGATGCCGACGAGCACGTCGCGGAGGGCCTCACCCGAAAAGTAAATTCCCGGCACGCCAATCAATAGGCCGAGGGCGACCAACTGGGCACCCTCGCCGAGGACGAGCCGAACGATGCGACCATGCGTGGCGCCGAGCGCCAGTCGTACCGCAAGCTCCTGTCGCCGCCGCGTGACGGACCCTGAAACGACGCCAAACAAGCCCATCGCGGCGAGCAGCAGCGCACCACAGGCAAATCCACCCACGAGTACAGCACTGATGCGTTGTTGACGGAGCGCATCGTCGACAATCTCCACCATTGTCCGCACTTGAGCCAGAGCAAGCTGAGGATCAAGGCGGCGGACGACGGCACGTGCGTCTGGAAGAACGCTGGATGCTGAACGGCTCGTGCGCACGGCGAAAAAGAATCCGCGTGCCATCGTGTCGTCTGCCCGCACATACACCTGGGGCCGGCCGTCCTCGTGGATGTGGTACATGCGAGCATGGTGGACAACGCCAATAATCGTCAGCACATCTTTTGTATTGAATTGGAGCGTTCTGCCGATCGGATTTGCTCCCTGAAAATAACGGTGGGCCAGAAGGCGATCGATGACGACTTCCCGTGCCCCGCTCGGTACCGACACGTCGAAACTCCGTCCTGCAATGAGACGGATGCCGAGCGTCTCGAAGTAGCCCGGACTCGCAATCATCAAGTCGACAATCGGATTGTCGATCTCGGCCTTGCCGATGTTTCCAGGAGCGCCAGGCATGCTCACGTCGGTCTGGGTCGGCACTTGGGCCGTCATCGGCAACGCGTTCGAACCTCCAACGGACTGGACACCGGGCAAAGCGCGAAGGGCGTGTTGCAGGCGTTCCTGCAGAGAGACGACCTCGGCAAGATTGGGATACGCGACTTGGTTGAGCGAGATACGAAACGTCAAGACATCCTTCGCGACGAAGCCTGGCTCAGCGTGGAGCAGTTGCCCGAAGCTGCGCACGACGAGTGCGCCCGCGCTGAGTAGAACGAGACAGAGCGCAACCTGCATGACCACGAGCCCTTGGCGCAATCGCCGTGCCCACTGCCGCCGCGGACGGCAGCGCTGCTGAGCAGCGTTTCAAGGCGCGCTCGTGCCGCCCACGCTGCAGGCATGGCTCCGGCGAGCAGGCCGAGCAGTACACCCGCAGTCACAATAACAGCCGCGACCTGCCAGTTCATGGCGATCGAATCGCGGCGCGGCAGATCGATGAGCGCCATTCCGACAAGCAGACGAGTCCCCCACACCGCAGCCAGGACACCAGCACAGCCACCGAGAAAGCCCAGGCCTGCCCCTTCGAACATGAGGGCACGCACGAGCGCGAGACTGCTCGCCCCTAAGGCGCGCGAGACCGCCAGTTCGCGTTCGCGTTGCGCAGCGCGTGCAAGCAGAAGCGTCGACAAGTTGACAGTGAGCACTAGCAGTAGAAAGACCCCGGCTAGGCCGAGCACGACGAGGGCCGGCCGAACTGGTGCGATGAGATCGCTCTTGAGGCTGGTCGGATAGAGACGGATCCCCCGAGATTATCCCGACGAATTAGGAACGCTGCCAACGCTGATGACAGCGATGACGGATACTGTCGCGACCACCCGGAATTCTGGTAGTGGGTCAGTTTCAGAAAGGCGACCTGAGCCCAAGCTTGGCCAGTCGTTCAATCTTGGCCAAGTATGCCTGCATGTTCGCCCGGCTCCGAACAGGGTTACTGGCGTCGTTATAGAGAAAAACGCGGGCAACATCTCTCGACCCATTGACTGAGAGCTTGGACGCTAAGGCTGGAGTGAATCCTTTGAGCTTCACCAACACCGGGTACTTCTCATAGTCGATGTGCTCCTTCGTCCAGAATCCGACCGGTTTGTACTCTCGATTCAGGATGGCGTACCTCCCGTCTGGCTGTCGCTCAACGCAGTAAGGCAAAAAAACTGCGCGAAAATCGTTCAGTGCCATGTCATCCTCAGTTCGGTTCGATCTATCCGAGTAGAGCAACTATTTCCTCGATGCTCCACACGTGGTTGGAGAGTCCGGCTTCCATTGCTGGCGTCACACGAAGCGTCTGATGCACCCGGCCGAAGTTGTAATATATGAAGTATAGAGCGACTGTCACCGCGTGATTCTTTAATCTTTTTTGAGAAGGCGTTCGTGAGCCTCGTGAACCGGTGCATCGACATCCGCATCGTGAGGTTATGGCGCTCGACGTAGCTGGTGGAGATGTATTTCGGATCGGGATCGCCGTTGATGTGCTTAACTTCGCAGCCGATGCACTTGGCGGGCTGTAGCGGGTTTCTGGGACCTCTGGATCGACACCGTAGACCCTGCGGAGCATGGCGTAGTCGATCTCCATCCCGAAGGCGTTCTCGACGGCCTCCAGATAGAGCTTGTTGCCGTCGGCGGACCTGACATCTGGAAAGGCAAGTCAAGTAGCAGGGCCTCCCTCGAGTTACTTGACTGGCACTGCCAACCGATTGCCATGGCGCTGCCTCGGCACTGCGGGCCTTGCTGAGTGCTGCCAATGCCATAGGGGTGGCATGGCAGCGGAATTGGTGCCCCGGCGACACTATTTGCCCAAGCGTCCGACTGTTGCCTGTCACGCACTCAATCAGTGAGACCTCCTCATTGTGGTCGCTCGACATTCTCTGCGGCTTTTTGCGGCGAAAGTCGATGAACTCCGAGTACTGCCTAAACTCCCGGAGCTATCGGCGAATTCATTGAGGCTTCTTCCCATTCTGGCACTCCGGGCACTTCAGGGCAACGCGTCGAATGACGATAACTGAAGCGGAGGAGCCAAAATGAACCGAGACGAGTACTACATGAACATTGCTATCGCCGTTCGGAAAAGGCGAACTGTCTCGGCCGCCGGGTGGGCGCGGTAATCGTGAAGGAAAATCGGATCATTTCAACCGGTTACAACGGCACCCCTGAGGGGATGACCAACTGCCTGGATGGCGGGTGTGTGCAGGGCAAGCTGTGTGGCGGCGTTCGACAGATTGCCGTCGATGATCCCGAACCGGACTGGACAAACGGCAAAGTACCCCACCCTGTGCCCGTTGCAATCCGGCTACGAAAGGTTAACCCTCACTAGCACCGGTCGACTTGCAATTTGTGCCACCCACGGTTCGCCAGTCCGCTCGTTTCCCGAATCTCTCGTCAAAGCTGTGGATTCGACTTCGCCAAAATCGCCGAGAGGCTCGCCGTGTGTACCAATGGTATGCCGAACGCCTGCGACCGCTGAGCGTGTACGAGGGCTTGACATGTCGACACCGAGTTGAGTTGACCGCCTTGGTCGCTTTGCTGCACAACGAGTGGCGCCACTACTGGGTTGATCGTCACGTGAGAGCTGCGGCCAGCTTCCTGAAGAAACAGGGTGCGTCTCGAGGACGAAAAATTACGGCCAAGTTGGGTGCCGTGGCGAAGGCTTTGGAGGCATTGGCTGAGGTCGTGGAGTTTGAAAACCAGACGATCAGCGAGGCTCTTCGTGGCGTACTATCGGATCGACCTTCCGACACAATCATTTCTGAGGCTGCTGACCTTCGCGCTGAGGCGGAGCGGTATCGCAGGATGACACCTGGGAACTCCAAGGAGTGGGCACCTCGGCAGCGTGAAATCAAGTTCGAAGACGGAGAAGAACCTGTAGTGATCGATGAGCCCGGATATTTCGACACCGCAACACCCACGAGAGAACAGTTTCGAACCCGCGAGACTGACATCTCCGCACGATTACAGAAATTCCTCATTCACGAGTGTCGCTGCTCGCGTGAGCGTGCGCAGTTCGACGCGCAACTGATCGGCGAGACGCTGTTTGGATGGCAGGAAATCTCCCGTGAGTCCGCCCGCTCGCGTCGCCGCCGCCGCCCTGGTCGATAGCTAAAAAAAGCCCCACGAAATTTCAGCAAGTAACCAAGTTAACAACCCAGCAGTGGTACGGCACTATTGCCTTGCGTTTGAGAAATCAGGCAAACGTGCTGTTCGACACGCGGAGGACCGTGAGAATGCGAGCCTCGATTCGGAAACCGTACAAGCAGAAGGGATTGAGATGAACGGAATTGATGCGCGTAAGCCGAGACAGAACCGGAAATCAAACCAGCGTCAAGATGCGGCGGTGCCTGAAGGCGTCACTGATCCGCATCGACTGGCGCGGGCTTTTATGAAGATACATTGTCGTGACGGCGGCGGCCGACCGACCTTGCGCTACCACAAACAAGAATGGTGGCAATGGAACGGCAAGTGCTACGGGCGCGTGTCGATTGCCGAGATGAAAGCGGGACTCAGCGCCTTCGCCAAGGCGCGAATCGACAAGGCAACCTTGGTGGGCTACAAGGTCAAGCCGCAGGTTACGACTGGGGTTGTTGGCAATCTGCTGCAGGCACTGCAAAGCGAGCTGCTGGTGCCAGACGCGGTCGAAATGCCTGCGTGGCTGGGTCGAATTGAGCACATCGACTACATCCCTGTGAATAACGGCCTGATAGATGTCCAGAAGGTGCTGCAGGGGTGGCAAGACGTGCTTCGTAGCCCCTCGCCTGAGTTTTTTTCGCAGGTGGCATTGCCGGTCGACTACAAGCCGGGCGCCACGTGTCCAAAGTTCCAGAATTTCCTCGACGAGGTGCTGCAGGGCGACGCGGAAGCGATCGCCTTCTTGCAAGAGTGGTTCGGCTACTGCCTTGTGACAGACACTAGCCTTGAGCGGTTTGTCATATTGGTGGGCGAGGGGTGCAATGGCAAGTCGGTATTGCTTCACGTTCTCCAGAGGCTCGTTGGCGACCAGAATGCCTCAAATGTGGGACTTGAGGTGTTCGGTGATCGATTCCAGATGACGCCGATGCTCGGGAAACTTGTCAACATTGCGCCCGAGATCGACGACGTGTCGAGTGTGGCCGAAGGCAAATTGAAGGCCGTCGTATCGGGCGAGCCGATGTTGTTCGACCGCAAAAATCTTGAGCCGTTACAAACCGCATCGAAGGCGCGGCTGATCTTTGCGACGAACAAGGTCCCAAAATTTCGTGATCGATCCAGTGGCCTGTCGCGTCGAGCGATGATCCTGCCATTTAACGTGACGATCCCACCTGAGCGCATCGATAGGCAACTAAAACACAAGCTTGTTAGCGAATTGCCAGGAATCTTTATCTGGGCACTCGATGGGCTGCAGCGGCTTCGGATAAACGGCAAGTTCACCGAGCCGGCCATTGCAAAGGCTGCACTTGAAGAGCACCGAGCGGCATCGAATCCAACCGCGACCTTCATTCGCGAGGAATGCGTCGCTGACCCGAACGGCGAGATCAATTGTGCCGAACTTTACGGACAGTATCGCGTGGCAATGGCGGCGCTGGGCGAGCGACCATTGGAGGCGAGCGAATTCGGAAAGGAAGTTAAACGCGCCTTTCCGAACGTGGAGAAGCGCCGACCATCCCGCGCAGGTGATCGGCCGTACGTTTACCGGGGCGTCCGGTGGTCCAGGCAGTCCAGGGACTTTCAACCCGGCGAGGATTTGCAGGTGGCATGAGTAGAAAGCAAGTGACAGGGCCTGGGACTGGTACGACGGCACAGACCCCAGCAGGGAAATGTGCTTGGGGCGACGGGCCGAGTCGACGTTCGGGCCGACCTACCAACTTTAGAGGGAATCAAGACGAGAGGGAGGTGACTGATGCAACAGAGAGTGCGTGAGCAAGGCTGTTGTCAACGGTTGAGTGGGATTCTCAGTGTTTACCAAGCCTGCCACGACTCTGTCAGTGCTAGCGGCGTAAATCAACAACACGGTTCGTAAACGACAAACAGTGAAAGGAAGTGACAGGACAATGTCAAAAGAAGAACAACAGCAACCGAGTGAGCCAACTGTGGAGGAGAGTCTTGAAGAATTGCATGCACAGGGATTCATCTCAAAAGTCCCCTGCCCGGAGTGCGGGGAGGCGAGATGGTACGCTACGCGGGCCGGGGTGGAGTATTTCAACGCCCACAGGAAGGAGCTTCAAGACGAGCAGTTCGAGGCCATGGCTTCCGAGCTCTCGTTTGAAGCCGGCAAGAATTAGCCATCGCCATCAGGTTGCTGCCGCCATCCCTCCCTCTTTAGGGGGAGGGTTGGCAACACAGGCCTTTTTACCGCGAGCGGCGGATGGTGTCCTCTATTGGTGTCAAACATGCGCGTCCGAGGGGGTAACTGCCCCCCTTTGAGCATAGAACTATGTGGTGCAGAAATGACACAAACCGAATTTCTGGGGCAAGAGAATGCCCCTGCAAATGATTGGGAGGGAATGACTTATGCAAGCGTCGCCGAAGTTTGTTGAGCATTGGAAGAGCCTTATTGCCACTACATCTATCGGCCCTTGGCTCACCGTTAGGCAGGCCGCACAACGCGCCCAGTGCGGCAATAAGACGATTTACCGGGAGGTGGCTGCCGGACGCCTCCAGGCGGCTCGCGTCGGTGGGCGACGGGAGTTGAGAATCAAGCCGGAATGGGTGGACGCGTGGCTTGAGGGCCAGTCCACAAGGAGGACCAATGGGTCGGATAAGAAAGCTGCGTGACGGCACGGAGGTGGCCGTCACCGCCAACGACGGCATCAGAAAAATTTGTCGATGCCCTCGTACGAAATGGAAGGGGTGCAAGCATCCCTGGTATTTCAACTACCAGTGGAAGGGCGAACCATATCGCTTCAATCTGAACCGTCATCTTGGCAAGCCCAAAGATGGGCTGGCGAAGAGCGAGGCTGAGCGCCAAGCAGAAAAGATCCGCATCGCGATCCGCGACGGCAACTTCAACAAAGATGCCGCTGTTGTCGAGCCGAAGCTGGCGACGGTGCTCACCTTCGAACAGTTTGCCGAACACTGGAAACGCGAGAAGGGCTGTCAGCTCGTGAGGCCCGAAGACAACGACTATCGTATCAGGACGATCTGCGAGTTCAGGCTGGCTGATGGACGGCGCTTCGGCGATCTTGACGTGCGCACGATTACCTCTTCGAACATCGAAATGTACCGGAAGGCGCGCAAGGCGGCGGGCCTGTCAGTCGTGACGGTCAATCACGATTTGAAGCTGCTAAGAAAGATGTGGAATTGGGGTATCCGGGTAAAGCTTGAAGCCGAGCGTCAGAAACAGGAACACCCAGAACTCGCAATAGAGATCCCAGTCTACGGGCTGACCGGTACACCCTTCCGAGTGGCGGGCGTGGCCTGCATCAGCCTGGAGAAAGAAACGCCTCGTGCCGTGCGGTTTTCCAGCGCAGACGATGAAGATCGACTGCTGGCTCTCGCCGATCCACGCATGGAGGCGTTCATCACGACGATGCTGGACACCTGCTGCCGTCCTGGCGAGCTTCGCAGCCTCCAATGGCGGGAGGTGAATCTGAAGAGCCGCACAATGTTCGTGCTGCCGGGGAAGTCGAAGACAGGCGTGGGCCGCAAGGTACGTCTGTCGGCACGTGTCACTGCCCTGTTGGAACTGCGGCAGTTTCTCCCCGATGGCGAGCGGATGCCTTCGACAGGTTACGTCTTTGGCAACGAGGTTGGCGAAGAGATGAGTAAGGAGACGCTTCGGAACGCGTGGGAGCGGTTACGCACGAAAGCGGCCCGAGTGTGGGAAGAGACCGAAGGTGAGAAGGGCGTGGATCTGAACGGGCTGCATCTCGCCGATCTCCGGCATGAGGCAGCGAGCCGCTATGATGAGCTGGACGTGCCGACCGCGCAGATCAAGGAGATCCTTGGGCACGCAAATCTGAGCACGACCAACAGGTATGTGAACCCGAGCGCGCGGGCGATACAACGAGCCGTGGACAAGCTCGATGCCGCTCATCTTGCAAATTCCTTGCAAAAAACAAAAACCGCTGAATCGAAGAGCAATCAGCATACCGACAACGACCTGCCAGTAAGTAACTCTCGTTCAGCGGCTTGAAGTCTGGTGCGGAAGCGGGGATTTGAACCCCGATGGTATTGCTACCGCCAGCCCCTCAAGCTGGTGCGTCTGCCAGTTCCGCCACTTCCGCGTTCAGAGGGAGATTGGACGTCTTGCGTGTCCTACAGAACGTCAGCGCTGATTCGTCTGTTGATCTATTCGCGCAATGTTTGAGACGTGCGACGCCCAAAACAAAGTATATGGCGGAAGCCGGACGCGGGCAACCGAAGACGCACAGCTTGAACCCGTACCGGAGGCACCGCGGTGTACAACTTCAGCTTCCCCACCCGGTGGTATAGTGGCCGCCATCTGGCCATATCGTCGAGTCTGCGTCGAGGAGCCACTATGCGTGATCCGGTGTCAGTAGCACGTCTGCCGCTTGTCGTGATCGCGGGGATTCTTCTGCTCGGTTCCGCCGGCGCCGCCCAGCTCAGGCGGCCGGTGCCGATGCCCCCCAATCTGTTCAACGTCATCAAGCTGAACGATCATCTCTACATCATCGCGCCGTCAGGTCCAGACACGAGCAACGTTGGCGGCAACATCGGCGTGTGCATCGCCGACGAGGGTGTGCTCCTCGTCGATGCCAACTACAATCTCGATTGGCGTAATGGTCAGGCGGTGCCGATGGCGCAGTCGGTCGTCAACGAAGTGAAGAAGCTGACGCCGAAGCCGATTCGGTGGGTCATCAACACCCACCACCATGGTGATCATTCCGGCGGCGATCCGGTGTTCGGCGCGTTCGCCACTATCGTGTCGCACAAGAACACTCGTGGCCGGATTCTGAGCGGCTACGAGAATGCGGCGAAGAACGCACCAGCGGCCGTGAAGCGGGCTGAGGACGATCTGGCCGCGGCAAAGAAAGCGGGCGACGCCGCCAAGCTCTCGGATGCACAGGATCGGCTGAGCCTGGCTCAGATGAACCTCACGATGGTTCAAACCACCGATCCGAAAAAGTCGGCGCCGATGCTCCTCTACGACACCGAGATGGTGTTTGCCTTGAGCAGCGAAGAAGTGCATCTCTACCATTTCGGAAAAGCTCACACGGACGGCGACACGCTCGTTTTTTTCAAGAATTCGAACGTCATCCAGTGGGGAGATACGTTTTCGAGCAACTGGGTGCCGGCGATGGATGCTTCCGGGAACAGCTTCGACTGGGTCGAGTGGCTCGACAAAGGTGTCGCGATTTCGCCGACCGCGACGATGGTTCCTGGACATGGTCAGATCGGCAAGCAGGCCGACGTCATGAAGCTGCGCGCCTTCTTTACAAACCTGCAGGCGGCGGTCGCCAAGGAAATCGCGGCGGGGAAGACGCGTGAGCAGGTGATGGACGCCGTCAAGCTGCCCGAATTCGAGAACTATCCCGGGGGCGCCGTGCGCCTGCGTGGGAATATCGGCACCATCCACGATCAGGTCAAAGCGAGACAGTGAACGCGGGGCCTCGTTGACTTAGGCCCACGTTGGGCCGCTAACGGCATTGCCGCTCAGCCAGCGCGTTAGGCGCCTGCGAGCTGCGCTTGCAGGCTTGCTCGTTCGCTCTCCGGCAACCAAAAGAACAATTCGTTCTCATCCAGGTCGCGTATGACAAGTGTTGGGTTGCCCCACTCGAGGACGGTCGTCTTGATGCCGTTTTCCTCGATATGCTTGCGAAATGCATGAACTTGGTCTTCGTCGAGGCCAATGAACAGGCGGCCGTGACCAGCCCGGTCCTCCGTCCAAGCCTCGGTTTGATTCAGGATCAGCTCAAACCCAAGCAGGCTCACTTGAAATACAAATGCCAGGCCTTCTTCTTGATAGTTCCAGTCGAGTGAGAATCCGAGTGTTTCGGTGTAGAACCTGAGTGCGCGCTCAGCGTCTTTCACGAAGAACACGCTCCTCGCATAGAAGTTGCTCACTATCTCAACCCTTTCTATCAGTTAGCGGAACAGATCGGAGAAGCCAATTCTAAGTTCCCTCAAGCTGGTGCGTCTGCCAGTTCCGGCCACTTCCAGAGGCGCTCAAAGAAGGGGCTTGTGGGCCTGGTCGCAAAACTGATAGCTTTTCCAGTTTCACGGCAGGATATTCAGGGAGGTGTGCAATGAGTTTGCGGATTGGTGATACGGCTCCAGACTTCCAGGCTGAAACAACCGACGGTCCCATTCGTTTCCACGAGTGGATCGGCGATTCGTGGGCGGTGATGTTTTCGCACCCGAAGGACTTCACCCCGGTCTGCACGACCGAGCTCGGCGCAATGGCGAAGCTGAAGCCAGAGTTCGACAAGCGTCGAACCAAGGTGATCGGCCTGAGTGTGGACCCGGTCGACAACCACAAGCGGTGGGCAAACGACATCAAGGAGACGCAAGGCGAAGCGCCGAACTATCCGATGATTGGCGACACCAAACTCGAGGTGTCGAAGGCGTACGGCATGCTGCCGGCCGAGCTCGAAGGCAGCTGCGATGGCCGGACCGCCGCCGACAATCAGACGGTCCGCAACGTGTTCGTCATCGGTCCCGACAAGAAGATCAAGCTCAGCATCTCGTATCCCATGACGACCGGGCGCAACTTCGACGAAGTGCTGCGCGTCATCGACTCGCTGCAACTGACGGCGAAGCACAAGGTGGCCACGCCGGCCAACTGGAAGCAGGGCGACGACGTGATCATTGCCGGGTCGGTGTCGGATGACGACGCGAAGAAAGTGTACCCGCAGGGCTGGAAATCGCCGAAGCCCTACATCCGGATCGTGCCTCAGCCAAAGCCGCTGGATTGAAAGTCGACCACAGAGGTCACAGAGGCCACGGAGAACATTCTTCTCCGTGCTCTGTGATCTCGGTGGCGCAGCAGGATTAATTGACCGCGCAGTCCGAGCCGAAGCTCTTACCTGGCTCGTTGGGAACAGGCTCTCCGATCTTGGCATCGCCGTGTGCACGATGCGCCGGTTCGGCACTCGCGCCGACAGAGATCAGCTGATACCGGCCTTTCCCCTTCTTGTGGCACAGACTGACCTTCGGACCTGATGGGCCGCCCGGATCGTCTGCCTCGCCGAAGTAGTGGCTCGGATCCGAATGCGACACCGGCACGCCCGCCGGATCGGAGGCGGTGGCCGTCCCGATGTTGCTGTACTGGCCGGCGACTGCCAATCCCGTTCCAGTGCACGTCATCGACTCAGTCGCGGCAAGCGTGGCTTTTGGACAGCTGACGGCGACACCCTTGTCGTCGGAGACCGTCACGTTCGTGAACGTCACCAGACTGTTGTTCGTCACCACATACGTCCACGTCACCGTTCTGCCAACCGTGATCGATGGCCCCGGCGCCTCGTTGGCGTCTTCGCCATTCGTTGATTTGACGATCCGAATGGTAGGCACGACGGGCTGGCAATTCGCATCGAAGACTTTCGTCGGATCGGCAGGCACTGGCTCGCCGACGGCGGCATCACCATGTGCGCGGTGCGTCGCCTCTGCGCTGACGCTGATCTCGATCGGTTGATAGCGGCCCGACTCGGTCTTATGGCACAGACGAATCTTTGCCGTCCCCGCAGCCGACGTTGACCGCGACTGGCTGATGATGGTCGGTGTGCCGGTGCTCAGATTGATCTGAACCTGGATTTGCTGACCGTCAGCGACATCCATGAGCACCACGATCCACGAAGACGACGCATCGCGAAAAACAAGCTCGACGTTGCCGGCCGGCACGCCGGAGATCTCGAAGTGACCTGAAGCCGACACGGTCACCGTCAGGCTTGTGCCGCCAACCGTAACGGTCAGCGTGGATGGGGAATCGAGCGTCGAGGCGAGACTTTGACCCGACGCCGCGCGGCCGATGACAGTGCCGCTGATGACGGCACCAGATGCTGCTGGACCCGTCGAGCCGGTCGGCCCCGAGGGCCCGGTTGGCGAACCGTTCCCGCCGCCCCCCGCTCCAGCGCACGCAGACGCACTTAACGTCAAGAATGCGACGACGAGGAAATCAATAAGTAAGCGGATCATGGGAGGACTGCTCGAGCAAACACCATTCCTCTCCCAGAAACGCGGACAAACAATTGCCGCTCAATCAGTTGGCAATCGTGTGAACTGCGGCTGAGGATGGCCGGGACGTGCGGAACTGTAATCTTCGGAACTATCTTGGTGTGGCAGAGGCTCGCTGGCTCATCAACTCTTCGAGTTGAAACGCGTGCCGCACGGGATGCATCACCGCGTGTTCCAGCATCGCGTCGATGCAGTATCGCGTCTTCCAACGCGACGGATATTCAGGAGTCTCGAGCCGGTCGTCTGAGACGTCCTGCAGTGGCGCACGCCATTTTTCGAGAACGTGCTCCAGATAGGTGTTGGCGTCCGCAGACAACGCCGCGGGATCTGGCGTGGCGTGGATCTCCGGATCCGGCAGGTCGAGCACTTCGCACATCCACGTCATGTAACCGCGCGCGGCGCCAAGAACGTGACGAAGCAGCGCGTCAAGCGAGATGTAGTCCGGATCCGCGGTGGCCGGCAGCACCACGGACGCCGCTTTCGCGCGTTTCCACGTCTCGAGAAAGCGCCGCAACTGTTCCTCGTGCAACAGCACGAGCGCTCTGACGGCTCGTGAGCGATATGTGAGATGAGCTACCACCTGCGACTTCCGACTGTCGGCTTGCGACTTTCGGCTCGTCCTTGCCTCCACGCCTGATCGAGCACAGCTGCCGCGAAGACCAGCCGAAGACCCGCATGATTGGACGGTCGCCTGGGCTCGGCCAGCCAGGCGACGCCGATGCCGATGAGATACAGCGCCAGCATCGGCAGTGCGAAAATCGTCATGTTCCAGGGATCGGGCGACGGCGTCAGTACGGCCGCAACGATGAAAATGATCAGAACCGCGTAGCGGAGATTCCGCCAGAGGAACCGGGCGGTCACCACGCGCATTTTCGCCAGGAAGAACGCCAGCGTAGGAATCTGAAACACCAGCACCATCCCGACGAGTGATCGGACGTACAGCTCGAACACATATTCAACTCGCGGCTCGAACCTGATGCCCGCCAGCGTAAACGTCGCGAAAAAGCTCATCATCGACGGGAACAACACGTAGTGGCTGAACGCCGCGCCCGCCACGCTTCCGGCGCCACTCAGCGCGACAAACGGAATGACGAACTTCTTTTCGTTCGCATACAACGCCGGGGCGACGAACAACCAGACCTGATACATGATCATCGGCGCCGCAACCACCAGCCCCGCCATGAGCGCGATGTCCAGGTAAAACGCAATCCCCTCGGTCGGCCGGCTGAAGATCAGCTCGGTGCCAGGTGGAAGCGCCTTGTGAGTGGGTTCAAGAACAAAGATCACCAACCGGTCCATGAACGCAAAGGACGCTGCCATCCCGATCGCGAGCGCGACGCATGAATGGATGATCCGCGTGCGAAGGTCGTCGAGATGCTCGAGGAACGACATCGTCCCGCCGGGATCTTCCCTGCCATCATCATCCGGGCGGCGAATGGGCGAAATAGCTGCCGTCATATCACCCTCACTTGCGAGGTCCGGCTAACCACCTTCGCCAAGGCTCGGGTGGTCAAGAAGCCGGACACTACGTACTGGCAGGGCTAAAGCCCTGCGCTACCGCACTGACTTGTGGACTTACGACTCGACTTGCGACTCGACGTCGACTTGCGACTGGCGACGTCGACTTGCGACTTACGACTTTCGACTTGCGACTTGCGACTACTTCATCTCCTCCCCCTTCATCATCAGCCGCATATGCGTGTTCGCCTGACGCAGCCCGCCTTCGCCGGCCTGCCACCCTGTTTGGCCATCGCCGTTCGCATCTGTACCGATCGCAATCTGATTGATCTGCGCGGTCAGGTCGTCGACCAGAATCTGACCGCCGCCGACGTCAGTCGTAGCGATCAGCTTACGTGTAGTGGCAATCGCTTCGTCCGTCCATTTCGCGACATTCTCGAGCGATGCGGTGACATGCGCGGCGTGCGTCTTGACGTTCTCTGACGCGCCTTCGGATTTTCCCGCCAATTGAACGTGCTGCAACGCGCCCGCAACGGCACGCTTGATGCCGTAGCCGGTGCCAGGCACCTCGATCTTCACGTAGTTGGTCGGCAACCGCGCATAGGCCGTCTTCAACAGACCCTGCGTTTCTGCGCCAGGATCGAGCGCGTTCAGCACGTAGCCACCGTAAAGCACGAAGTCGTTGATGCGCCCCTCGAGATCAGCGCGCTCGACCTCCTCGAGCGCCACCTGCGCGTCGGCGATCGCCGTTGGGAGGAACCCTTTTGCGTCAGGCGTGTCCTTCCAGCTCGTCATCACGTGGCCGATGTGCGCGTGAGCGGGGTTCGCCGGCGCTTGCGCGGTAATGATTGAAGTACCAAGCACCATCGCAACGAGAACGACTACGCAGAGCGAGGTGTAGCGTTTCTTTACCACGGCGACCTCCAGATGGGGATGTTATACGCCCAAACGTGGCAAGAACAGGCCGAACATGAAGCCTTGATGAAGCCGACGCCAGTCGCCCTCAGGTCTCTTGCGCCCGCAATATTGCCTTGTGTTAAATTCTCGCGAGCAAGTCCACAGTTCAAAAGGAGATCGCAATGAAGAGAAGTGTTTTTGTTCTTGCCGCCGGAGCGGCGATCGTAGCGGGCTCGGTCCTCGCCGCTTTACAGGCCCAGGGTGGTCAGGGCGCACCGGCGCAGCCGATGGGGTTCTTCGTCACCAGCGTCGGGCTGGACGGCGGAAACCTCGGCGGTCTTCAGGGCGCCGACGCCCATTGCCAGAAGCTCGCTGCCGCATCGGGCCGTGAAGGCGCCGGCACTCGCGTCTGGCGCGCATACCTGAGCACGCAGGGCCCGAACGCCGTCAACGCCCGCGATCGCATTGGATCGGGCCCGTGGGCCAACGCACGCGGCGGCGTCGTCGCGCGCGACGTCGCGCACCTGCACGGCGATACCGTCGAGCTTGCCCAGCTCGGCAGCAACCTGTCGAAGACAACGGCGCTGACCGAGAAGAACACACCGGTCCTCGGCGCCGGCGACATGGGACCGGAAGGCAAGCCGCTGAACCAGCACGACATTCTGACCGGATCGACCAGCGCGGGCCGGGCGTTCCCAGCCGGCGAAGACAAGACCTGCAACAACTGGACGAGCAACGCGACGGGCAGCGCCCAGGTCGGGCATTTCGACCGTACCGGTGGCGGCAACGCGTCGTGGAACTCCGCTCACGGCAGCAAGGGCTGCAGCGGTCCGAACCTGGTAGCGACCGGCGGCAACGGCTACTTCTACTGCTTCGCGGAGAAGTAAGACAAACGGGAGACCAGGAGATCAGGAGGACTAGACCGTTTTTCACAACGCTCTATTACAAGGGCGTTGTGAAAAACCTCCCTGGTTCCACGGGTTCCTGTTCCACGTTCCCCGTTCGCGGTGGCGCCAGGATGACCGTGCGCGTTTTTTAAGAAAAAGATGGCGTACTGAATCCGCCGCCCACCGCGAACGTGGAACCCCTGGAACAGGAACGCGGAACCGGCGGACTACAGCATTCTGAAAACCGCGATAGGAGAATTCGTTTCAAGACGTATTCTCCTGGTCTCTTGATCTCCTGTTTTCGTCGGTCGTCGGTCACAAGCGAGGATCAGTTTTCGTCGGAGGGATCTCGCCAGACGAGAAACGGATCGAGCGCCGTCCCTCCCCACCATCGCTTGTCGGGATCGAGCTTCGAGATCCCAAAATGGAGATGCGGGGTGTTCGCAGGGGCGTTGCCTGTCGTTCCCACCGCTCCCAACACGTCGCCCTTCCGCACCGTCATCCCCTCTTTCAGGCTGGGTGCATACCTGTCGAGATGCGCGTAGTAGTAGACGTATTTCTCGGACGGATCGAACTGATAGATCGTCAGTCCTCCCGCTCTGCTCGTAAACAGCTTCGCGACTGTTCCGTTCTCGACGGCCAGAACGTCGGTGCCGCGTGCGGCAAGGATGTCGATCGCTTCGTGCTGCCTGGCGCCGCGCGCGTCGTGGAAGCTCGAGCTGAGATCATCCACGTCCAGGCCGCGTACAGGAACCACGAGCGACCGCCCGCGAAGATCGTAGAGGTCCGAACCCAGTACCATCGTGTTCGCCGAAATGGTGGGTCCCGACCGGCGCGCCACAACCGTCGGTTCGGGCGGCACTCGGTCGACCGGTTCGTTTTTCGGCATCGACCGGTCGACGCCGGCATTGAACGGGACCGACGGGTACTGTCCCGGTCGCACCCAATCGAGCGTTTTCGCACCGGCCCACCAGATGAGCAGGATGACAGACAGCGTCACCCACGGTGCAATCGCTTCCGCATGGACCGATCGACGCCGGTGCCTTACCGTCATTGAATCGTGACTTTCGTCCCCGGATTTACCAGCCTGCCGAGCTTCGCCGCATCCCAATTGGTCAATCGAATACATCCGTGCGATTCTGTGCGGCCGATGGTCGAAGGCTCCGGCGTGCCGTGCAGCCCGAAGTGCTCTTTGTTGATGTCGACCCAGACGATGCCAACCGGATTGTTCGGGCCGGCCGGAATCTTCGCTTTCGCGTGCGCCGGATCCGCATCCCAGAACAGGTCCGGGTTGTAGTTGAACGTGGGGTTCCAGGACACTCCCGCGACCTTCCACTCGCCCACAGGAAGCGGATCTTTCTCGCTGCCGACGGTCACTGGCGCGTACATGAGAATCTTGCCGCCGGTGTCTCGGACCGTCAGGGAATTCGTGTCGCCGGAGATGATGACCTCGACAGCTGCCGCAGCGGGTTTCGCGCCGGCCGCGGGCTTCGCGCCCGATGTCGCTTTCGCGCCCTGGGTGGCGGCGACCTTTGAAGGCAGCTCGAACCGTTCGACATTCGGAACCTTGATCGCCTCGCCGGCCGTCCACGTCGCACCGGGATTCAGCGATTGCAAGAGCGCCTGGCTGCTATGAAATTTTTCCGCGAGACCTTCGAGCGCCGACGTGTAGGCCAGCGCCTCCAGCTTCGCGCTCTCCATCATGTCCGCGGGCATCTTGCCGATGAACGGCCCCGCGACGTCCTGCTCGGTGATCGTGTAGCTGACCAGGGAATCCGGCGCGATCTGCAACGCGGCGATCGTCTCTTCGTTGGGCATGCCACCGGGCTTGAGCCCGGCCGACTTCTGAAACTCCGTCATCGCTTGACGCGTTTTGGGGCCACCGCGGCCGTCAATCTCGCCAGGCGAGAATCCCGCGCGATCGAGGGCGACCTGCACGGCGATCGTCTGCTGCACGTCGGGCGCGGGCGCCCGTTTTTGCGCGCTGGCCGTCGCCGCCGTGAAGATCAGCGAAAAAACGAACATGTATGAGAGCTGTACAGATCCAACCCCACGTGTTTGCCATGTCTGCGTAGAGAGCAAACATCGTTCCTGTAAAATGTGACCGTCTGGATGACTGAAGCGCGCCGCAGACGCGGCCCTATTGCCGAATTGCTGCCCACAACGGGTGACGTTCTCTTTCGCTGGCGCAGCTACATGCCGCTCGTCCTCGTCCCACTGTTCGTTGTCAGCGTGACCGATGATCGTCCGCCGACGCCGTTTGCGTGGGAGCTTTTCTGCTTCGTCGTGGCCATTTCAGGGCTGCTGCTGCGGGCGCTGGTCGTCGGCACGGCGCCGCACGGGACCTCCTCGCGCGGGACGCGGCGGCCGACAGCGGATTCGCTCTCGACGCGCGGCGCGTATTCGATCGTGCGGCACCCGCTTTATGTCGCGAACACGCTGGTCGCGCTCGGCTGCGCGCTGTTGTCGGGGACGTGGTACCTGCCGCTGATTGTGGTGCTGCTGAGCTTCATCTATCACGAGCGCATCGCGGCGCGCGAAGAGGCGTTTCTTCAAACCACGTTCGGCGACAACTTCAGGGCATGGGCCAGCGAAGTACCCGCGATGATTCCTGCTTTCGGCAGATATCAGCCGCCCGAGGTGCCGTTCCAGACGCGCAAGGCGATCGTGCAGGAGTCGCACGGCCTGTGCGCCATCGGGACGGCATTTTTCCTGCTCGATACACTCGAAGACTCCGTCCGCACGGGGTACTTTCATGTGGATCGGCGATGGCTGACGATCTTTCTCGCATCGCTCATTCCATTGCTGATCGTGGTGATTTCCAAAAGGACGAGGCATCAGGTGGTGCAAACATGATGGCGAACACAATGACGAAATCGAGGGTACGGCTCGGGTCCGAGCGCCTGCTCGCGTCCGGCGCACTCAAGAACAAGCGTGTCGGGGTCGTGTCGAATCCCGCGTCCATCGACGTGAACTATCGGCACGTCGTCCGCACGATTGCGACTGAGCCCGGCGTGACGCTGGCGGCGATCTTCGGCCCGCAGCACGGCTACCGCGCCGATGTCCAGGACAACATGATCGAAACAGCCCACACGCACGATCCAACGCGCGGCGTGCCTGTCTATTCGCTCTATAGCGAGACGCGTGAGCCGACCGCAGAGATGCTGAAGGGTATCGACGTGCTGGTCGTCGATCTGCAGGACGTCGGCTCACGCATCTACACCTTCATCTACACCATGGCCAACTGTCTGCGCGCGGGCAAAAAGCATGGCGTACCTGTCATCGTCGCAGATCGCCCCAACCCGATCGGCGGCGAGGCGATCGGTGGTCCGATGCTGCTGAAAGGATTCGAGTCGTTCGTGGGACAGTTTCAGATTCCCATGCGGCACGGGATGACGATTGCGGAGCTCGCACGGTATTTCAACGAGGCGTGCGGCATCGGAGCCGACCTCACGGTCGTGCCGATGGACGAGTGGCAGCGGAAAATGTACTTTGAGGACACCGGCCTTCCATGGGTGATGCCGTCGCCCAATGTGCCGACGGTTGAGACCGCGGTCGTGTATCCCGGCACAGTCCTTTTCGAAGGGACGAACGTCTCAGAAGGCCGGGGCACGACACGGCCCTTCGAGCTGATTGGCGCACCGTGGGTCGATGCGGAAGCGCTCGCCGACAAACTTCGTGCGCACGAACTGCCTGGGGTACATTTCCGGCCGGTGGTGTTCGAGCCGACGTTCCACAAGCACGCGAAGCAGCCGTGCGGCGGCTGTCAGATACATGTGCTCGATCGCACCGACTTTCGTCCTGTTGAGAGCGCGATTGCGATACTCGCCGAGATCCGTGCCCAGAACCCCTCGGCGTTCGAGTGGCGGCAGCCGCCGTACGAATACGAGCACGAGAAGATGCCCATCGATGTCCTCGCCGGGTCTGGCGATCTCCGTCAGCAGATCGAATCAGGACTGCCGGTCCGGACGATTTATTACAGCTGGCTGCAGGAAAACGAGCGATTCCGCACTCAGCGGAAACCATTCTTGCTGTATTGAGACACCTATGGATCAGCACCGACGCGTGGAACTCATCGCCAGGTACAAAGACGGCTATCGCGAAGTCGCTGCGGCCCTTGAAGGCGCGACAGACGCGGAGCTCGACTCGCGGCCGGGGCCGAACAAGTGGACCGCCCGCGAGATCGTCCACCACCTCGCCGATAGCGAAATGACGTCAGCAATCCGGCTGCGGCTGCTTGTCGCCGAGGAGAATGCGGCGATCCGCGCCTATGATGAGAAAGAGTTTGCCAAACGGCTCCATTACAATCGGCCTATTGGCACCTCGCTCGTCGCCTTTCAGGCCGCGCGCAGTTCCACCGGCGATCTGCTCGATCGGATGACGGACGCGGATTTTGCCAAAACGGGCACGCACCCCGAACATGGGACGTACGGCGTGGACCGCTGGCTCGAGATTTACGCCGAGCACGCCCACAAGCACGCTGATCAAATCCGGCGCGCGCGCGCGGCGCGGGTGTTGGGGCCCCGCGACTAAAAAAGTGCCCACGAATCCATCTTTCACCTCTTCGATTTCGATCATCGCCTCGCCCTCGCGCGTGATGTGGGCGTTTTTCGATTCGCGAGCGCTGGCAACGTGGTGGCACGTCACACGCTCGGTCACTGTGCCGCGCGTCCTCGGCGCGTACGCTGTCGAGTGGGAACCGACCGATACACGGATGAAGTGCTCGGCCGGCTCGGAGGGACGCTCCATGGAACGGTGATGGACTACAAAGCCGACCGTGAGTTCTTCGTCGCCGATGCGTTCTGGTTGCCGCCCGACGGCAACCCCATCGGCCCGATGGCGCTCGAAGTGACTTGTGAGCTCCAGCGCGCCAACAACCCGCAAATCACGCTGGTCAAAGTGGTGCAGCGCGCATCAGAGGATGGCGATCGCTGGAAGCGCTACTACGAAGTGATTGCGCCGGGATGGGAACGCGCACTGCAAGCGTTGAAGAAATACCTGGAAGTCGCGTGAGTCTTGGAGTCGGAGGACTCTAAAGAGTCGCCGAGTCTATAGAGTCCCTGAGTCGTAAAAGTCCCCGAGTCGTAAGCGGTTCGCTTGACCGGCGCGAACCGGAACGACTCTCAAGAAGCTCTGACATTTGTGGATGCGGTTCCCCCGCTGCACGGCGAACGCGGCGGACTGCGGCAGCGGCCGGACTGTGTGATCGGGGAAGTGATCAGCTGGCAGTGGCTGCGCGAGACGTTGAGGTGGACGACGGGCTGACGACCCCGACCCGACCCAGGATTAGGAAACCAGATCGCCGTGATCGAGACCAATCTCGTCCACCCTCCCGTCGCGCCTTTATAATCCCCACGAATTGGCCCTGACTCCCGGCGTGCGGCTCGGCCCGTACAGATCGTCGCGCTACTTGGCGCAGGCGGGATGGGCGAGGTCTACAAAGCCCGCGACACGCGGCTTGATCGCACAGTCGCCATTAAGGTTCTCCCGGCGCCTGCAGCCCATGACTCGGATCGCCTGGGTCGATTCGAACACGAAGCGCGGGCGATCGCGTCCCTGAACCATCCGCACATCTGCCAGCTGTACGACATCGGGCCAGGCTATCTTGTGCTCGAGTACATCGACGGCCAGCCGCTGCGCGGTCCAGTCGCGGCCCCCGAAGCCGTCCGACAGGCGATCCAGGTCGCGCGCGCGCTGGAAGCGGCCCACGATCGCGGCATCCTGCACCGCGACCTGAAGCCAACCAACGTCCTGATCACGCGAGATGGGACGGTCAAGCTCCTCGATTTCGGCCTGGCCAAGCTCCTGCGGCCGACCAGGGCAGACCCTGACGACCTCACGCATACGGTGGCGAAGACCATTGCCGGCGTCATCATGGGCTCGCCCGGCTACATGTCGCCGGAACAGGCGGCGGGCAAACCACTCGACGTTCGCTCCGACGTCTTCAGCTTCGGCATCGTCCTCCACGAACTCCTGTCGGGTGTCCGTGCGTCGGGCGAGGGTGACGCTTTTCAATCCGGTCAGGCGCCGGCCGCGCTCGCGCGCATCGTCCAGCGATGCCTGGCCGCCAATCCACGGGAACGTTTTCAGACGATGGCAGAGGTGAGGGCCGTCCTGGAACACGCGTCCACGGAGTTGACGTCCGCGCCAGGCGAGCACAAACCATCGATTGCGGTGCTGCCGTTCGCGAACATGAGCGCTGACAAAGAGAACGAATATTTCGGCGACGGACTCGCGGAAGAAGTGATCAACGCGCTGGCGCAAATGCCGGGACTGCGGGTGGCAGGCCGGACGTCTTCCTTTCTGTTTCGCGGAAAGGATGTCGAGCTTACGGAAGTTGGGCGGCGGCTGAACGTCGAGCATCTGCTCGAAGGGAGCGTGCGCAGGGCCGGCAACCGAGTCAGGGTGACGGCGCAGCTGATCAAGGTGGCCGACGGCTTCCATCTCTGGTCCGAGCGTTACGACCGCGAGTGGACGGACATCTTCGCGATCCAGGACGAGATCACACACGCGATCACCTCTGCGTTGCGAATCAGACTGTCGGCGGATTCGTCGACGTCGCCCCGTCACCAGCCGAACCTCCGCGCGTATGAGGCCTACCTTGAGGCTCGAGAGCTCTGGTCCAGGGCGTTTCCGGGGTCGTTCGCGCAGACCAAGGCACTGCTCGAGCACGCCATCACGCTCGACCCTCAGTTCGCGCTTCCATACAGCTTGTTGGGCGGCTGCTACACGATGCTGGCGAACTTAGGTTTCAAGCCGGCGCACGAAGTGATGCCGCTGGCGCGTGCGGCTGAAGAACGGGCGTTGGACGTCGATCCTGCGCTGCCCGAGGCGCACGCGTTGCTCGGTGTGTGCGCTGGCTCCTTCGGGCACGACTGGATCGGCGCGGAACGCGAGTGGCAGCTTGCGATGGCGCGCGAGCCGCTGTCCCGCGACGTGCGCTTCTGGTATGGCAATCACTATCTGTTGCCGATCGGCCGCGTCGCGGAAGCCGTCGAGACCATGGGAAGAGCGCTGGAGGAAGATCCGTTGAACCTACTGTATCGCCATCTTTATGCGCGCGGGCTTCGACACCTCGGACGGCTCGACGCGGCAGAGGCAGAGCTCCGAGGCATCCTCGACGTCGATGCCAATTTCCCGTGGGCGCTGGAGACGCTCGGGGCCGTGCGCGCGCAGCAGGGACATTCGGAGGAGGCGCTCGCGTTCACCGAGCGCGCGCATGTGGTGACGCCGTGGTCGAACACCGTCATGGGACAGCTGGCGGCGCTGCTGGAACTCACCGGCGACCGGAAGCGCACGGACGGGCTCCTGCAAACGCTTGGCACAGGTGAGGCGTACGGAGCGTCGACCGGACTCGCCATCTTTCACGCGATGCGCGGTGACGCTGAGCAGTCCGCGGAGTGGGCCGCTCGAGGAATCGCCCAGCGATTTCTGCCACTCGTCTACATGCTGGCGCCGCTGCTCAAATCACAGCGGCAGTGGCCGGCGCTGGCGCGCCTGTTGAATCTGCCGGCCTGAGGTTGACGTCCGACATTATCGTTTCGGCTTGATCTGGCCGGCAAACGATTGCGCGACGATCTTGCCGTCTCGCACGACGTGCGTGTCGGTCGCCATCTCATAGACGTTGTCGGCTGTCTCGGCGGACCACTGCGCGTACGCGAAGTCGCCGTCGATCGACTGCAGCTGCATCGAGAACGTGGTGCCGGGTTGTTCGAATTCCTTGATCAGGGCGCGGAAGAATTCCCGAATCGGGCCGTGGCCCTTCAGCGGTCCATTGGGCGTAAAGAGGACCGCGTCTGCGGAGTAGTCCGAGACGACGCCTTCGAGATCTCCCTCGGAGAAACACCTCACGTGCCGTTGCAGAACTTCCTCGGTCGTTGATGCCATGATCACTTTGTTGTCTCTGACATCGTATGCAGTTGCGCGGCAGACCGAAAGTGTTTTTCGAAAAGTCCGGCGCCGATTGGCCCGCTTTGGCCGGACATCGTAGGATTTGGAATCCGCGGCGATCAGTCGTGCCTGGTCGCGAGGTTTTTACCTTATCGGCCAAGGCCTCGTCCCCGAGGGGTTCTGTTACGGGCTCTTTTAAGGACTCGTACGACTCTCCCGACTCCTTTGACTCTCTAAAGACTCATACGACTCATACGACTCTTCCGACTCCTTCGACTCCACCGACTCTTAGTCAAATTTCTGCACGTTCACGAAGTTCTGATCGGCGCGTTCGAGGCGGCTGTTCGCGTTGATGAAGACCACGATAGACCCGCTTGGGACGAGCCCTCGACTGCTCAGCTCTTGCTTGAGTCGCGTGCCTGTCGTATCGACATTTTTTCCGATGCCGGTCGTCAGTGGCACGACGCCCCGATAAATAGTCAGCTGACGGGCAATCACGTCGCTTTCGGTTGCGGCAAACACAGGCGTACGTGGACGAAGGGCCGAGAGCACCCGCGCGGCATTCCCGAGGCGGGTAATGGCGACAATCGCAAAGGCGCTGCAATGGTCGGCGAGTGTCACCGCCGCCTCGCACAGGGCTTGCGCGTGCGGCGCGCGCGGCACTTCGACAATCGGGGTCATTGGACTGATGGCACCCGAATGCCCCGACCCGATACGCTCGGCCTCGCGAATGACGGCATCCAGCGTTTCGACGGTCTTCACCGGATGTAACCCCACCGCCGTTTCGCCTGCCAGCATGATCGCGTCCACTCCGTCGTCCACTGCATTGGCGGCATCGCTGACTTCGGCCCGTGTTGGACGCGCTTCGCTCCGCATCGACTCGAGCACCTGTGTGGCGACGATGACCGGGATACCCGAGCGACGCGCCTTTCGCGTGATCTCCTTCTGCGACGTGGGCACCTTCTCGAGCGGCATCTCGAGGCCCAAATCGCCCCGGGCCACCATTACGCCCTGAGAGACTTTCAGAATCTCTTCCAGGTGATCGAGCGCTTCGGGGCGCTCGATCTTGGCGATGAGCGGAACGGCTGCAGCGCCGAGCTCGGTGAGGATTTGACGTGCCTGCCACATATCATCGGCTTTGCGCACGAAGCTCAAGGCGATCATGTCGACCCCGAGCTTCACGCCGAACTTCATATCCTCGATGTCCTTCGGGGTCAGCGCCTCACCCGACAACTGAATGCCCGGGGCATTGATCCCCTTGTGTTCATCCAGTGGCCCGCCTTCCAGCACACGCGCGACAATCTCGCGGCCGTCCGCTCTCTCGATCGAAAGCTGGATCTTGCCGTCGTCCAGGAGCAGCTGGCCGCCCGGCCGCGCCCTGCGCACAAGCTCGGCGTAGGTGGTGTAGATGTGTTCCTCGTCTCCTTCGCCATCGCCTGCGACGATGCGGATCGTCTGGCCATCCTGCAGGACGAGCGGCCGCCCGCCTTTCAGCCGGCCGGTGCGGATCTTCGGTCCGCTCAGGTCCTGAAGTATGGAGACCACCTTCGCTGCACCGGCCGCAACTTCGCGGATTCTTCGGAACGTCTCTTCGTGCTCCTCATGAGAGCTGTGTGAAAAGTTCAGCCGGCAGATGTCGACGCCCGCAGCGATCACCTGCTCGAGCACCTCGACACTTCGACTTGCAGGGCCAATCGTGGCAATGATCTTCGTGTGACGCATGGACCTGCCACAGCTTACAACCGAACAAGGGGCAGCGTACAATCACACCGCATGTACGAAAATGTTCGCGGCCTCGCCAGGCGTGTGCTCGCAGTTGGCGTCGTGCTCGACGACACGCCGATGTCGCCAACAGCGGCGCTCGCGCCAGACGGCATGCTGATTCTGATGGAGGGCAATCGTTTGCGTGCAGAGGCCGCGCGTCGGTTCGTGTCCAGTAACGGTCTCGTAACGAGAACGACGGTGATTGGCGGCGACCCTCGGCGGTTGTTGTACAAACTGGCCGGTCCATTCGACGTGATCTTCTGTGACGCCACGTATATTTCTTCACGCGACACGCTCGAGAAGCTGCTGGCACCCGAGGGAGTGCTGATTACGAATGACGCCGACTGACGGTGTGCATGGGCCGGTCGCAAAGGATGTCGCCGAGGCGCTCGAGCGGATCTCAGCGCTCAATGGCAGGCTCAATGCGTTCATTGCGATTTTCGAAGCCGACGCGATGGCAGAAGCGCAGGTGCTCGATGAAGAGCTGCGCCAGGGGCGCTCTCGAGGACCGCTTCACGGCCGTCCAATCTCCATCAAAGATCTCATCGATGTGAAGGGCTGGCCCACAACGGCAGCCTCGCGGGTTCGCGCCGGACACGTCGCTCGCGACGATGCGAGGGTCGTGGCGCGCTTGCGCGATGCGGGCGCGGTGATCATCGGCAAGTGCAACCTGCACGAGATCGCACTCGGCACGACAAGCGACGAATCGGCATTCGGACCGGTACGCAACCCGCGCGACGTCAGTCGCTCTCCCGGCGGCTCGAGTGGCGGCTCGGCCGCGGCGGTCGCCGCCGGCATGGGATGGGCGTCGATCGGCACAGACACCGGCGGGTCGATTCGAATCCCAGCTGCAGCGTGTGGCGTTGTCGGGTTGAAGCCAACGTTTGGCGAAATACCGACGACAGGCGTGGTGCCGCTGTCGGTTTCTCTCGATCACGTAGGGCCGATCGCGGGAACGGTACGGGACGCGTGGACAATCTACGCGGCTCTCACCGGCACGGCGTGGCCACCGGCGACGGTTGAGTCCGTGCGGGACCTGCGCATCGGCAAGCTCGGCGGCTATTTTCTGGAAAAGCTGGATGTCGATGTGCGGCTGCGCTTCGAAGAAGCGTTGGATCGGCTGAAGGCGGCCGGCGCCGCCATCACAGACGTCCATCTCGGCCCGGTACCGGACATCGCTACGACGTATGTGAATGTCGTGCTCCCGGAAGCGTTTGCTTATTACGCCGAGGCGCTCGAAAAGGCGCGTGAAGAATTCTCGCGCGGAATCCGGGATCGCCTCGAGATGGGGAGCAGGATTTCCCGAAACGAATACGTGAAGGCGCAGAGCGATCGCACCCTCCTGCGGGCGGCCGTCGACACAGCGCTTTTGGGGTGTGATGCGCTCGTGCTGCCCACAGTCCCTCTGCCGGCGCCGAAAATCGGCTCGACCACGGCGACCATCGAGTCCGCGCACGAGCCACTCAGGCCGCTCACGCTCAGATTGACTCAACTGTTCAATCTCACCGGACATCCGGCCATTTCGCTGCCGAGTGGGGACTCATCAGAAGGGATGCCGTGCGGGCTTCAGTTCGTGGGACGAAGGGAGCACACGGCGGATCTCTCGAGCGTGGCGCTCAGGTGTGAGCCGTATGTGACTCCACGTGCACCTTCATCTTCCGCGCCCCGGTGAAGATGGAGAGCATCAGACTGACAATGCTGATAATGAGACCGCCGAGAAACGCCGCCCAGAAACCTTCGACATGAAACCCGAGGCCGAGCAGTCCGGATACCCATCCGGTCAGCAGCAGCATCAGCGCGTTGATGACGAAGATGAACAGCCCAAGGGTCAGGATGAGAATCGGCAGCGAGAGCAGCTTGAGCAACGGCCTCACGCTCGCGTTGAGAATGCCGAAGACGAGCGCCGTGAACAGCAGCGACCACCAGCTGCCGGTGTGATCGATGCCGGCCACGAGCTGGATCGCCACCCACAGTGCCGCGGCGTTGATCACTAACTGCAGCAGAAACAACATACCGTGTCTTCTGAAATATTATAGAGACAACGTGATCGCGAGTGTATTTCATGCCTGGGAGCGCCGTCTCCACGCCGTCAGCAAAGATCGGGTGGCGCGGCCCTTCGAGTGGGGACTCGACTGGATCGAGCCGAACGGGCGTCCGCCCGACGCGACACCCTACAGCATCCTGTCAGAATGGGCCTCGCATGCCGTCAGCGACAGCCCGCGTTTTTTCGAGACTCCGGAAACATCGGACTATACGTTCCGGCCGGGCGCCGACGGCGCAACGGGTGCATTGTCTTTTCCGAGCGCCATGCAAACGAGGTATCGGGAAAACAACACCGTGCACGCGTTGTACTTTCGGGCCGGGTCTCAAAAACAAGACCCGGCCTACGTACGTAGGGCGGGTCCGGCACGGACCCGCCAAGATCGTGGGACCCGCCCGCGTGCGGTTCTCGTCCTGCCGCAATGGAACGCGGGACCCGACGGTCACGTGGGTCTGTGCCGTCTGCTCAACCGATTCGGAATGAGCGCGCTTCGCCTCACGCTTCCCTATCACGATGCGCGGCGTCCGGCGGAGCTGAACCGCGCGGACTACATCGTCAGCGCAAATGTCGGCCGCACAGTGCAGGCCTGCAGGCAGGCGGTCATAGACGCACGGCGCGCGATTGGATGGCTGAGCAAACAGGGATACGCGCGGATAGGCATCCTTGGCACCAGCCTTGGATCGTGTCTTGCGCTTTTGACCGCTGCGCACGAGCCGCGCATCCGGGCCCAGGCGCTGAATCACATCTCGCCCTATTTCGCCGACGTGGTCTGGCGCGGGCTCTCAACCTCGCATGTCAAGGAAAGCCTGGTCGGCTCGATCGATCTCGAGCGACTGAGGCAGTTGTGGCTGCCCATCAGCCCGCAGGTCTACTTAGATCGCGTCCGTGACAAGAAGACGCTGCTCGTGTACGCCAAATATGATCTGACGTTCCCAGTCGACCTGTCGCGCGATCTCGTGTGCGAATTCGAGCGTCGCGGCATCCCACATGAGCTGGCGGTGCTCCCCTGCGGCCACTATTCCACGGGTGTGACACCGTTCAAGTTTCTCGACGGATTCGTCCTGGCGAGATTTCTGGACAGGAATCTGTAGCCGGGTCTACAGAGCAAGACCCGGCCTACAAATGGACCGTAGGGCGGGTCCAAATGGATCGTAGGGCGGGTCCTGTTTGTTGGACCCGCCTTAGAGATAATCCAGCAGGTTCAGGAACGCCTGATAGATGACCGTGGCAAGCTCGACGAACAGCGGCGCGACCTCGCCGGTCTCGACGGCATCCGCCACCGTCACCGGATCCGAAAGTAGCAACCAGATGAGCGCGCCCGCGAAAATCGCCGCAATGGCAGCGATGCCGGCCGAAAGGCTGACGCTGAGGCGCGAAGAGCGCATGGTGTTCACAGTCTGGGCAATAGCGGAGTCGGTTCCCCTAGCCCCGCAGCCGCCAACTGCGGTATCACGATAGACGAATCAGACACGATGGCGGTTGCAAGCCGGTCTGGATCCAGGTGCGTCAACGCCACGTGCCGTGTATCGTCGACGGTCACGTCATTCACTTTTGACGCAAACGTGTCGAAATAGTCGTCTGGAAGGTCATAAAGGACGAGCTGGGCCATGGCCCGCGCAATCTGTTCGGCCGTCTCGAAATTCCGCGCATACCCCCGCGTCAACGCGGCCTTGGCCACCTGAACCTCATCCGCTGTCGGGGGACGGTCGGTGCGAATCGCGTGAATTTCGGCCAAGGACGACTTAATTGCTTCCCCGGTTCCGTCGCTCTGTACGCTGGTCTGCAGAATGAACGGACCCCGCCCGCGGCGGAAGTCGAACGCGGTTCGCGCGCCGTAGGTCAACCCCTTTTCCTGGCGCAGCTTCATGTTGATGCGGCTCACGAACTGACCGCCGAGAATCATGTTCAGCACGATGAGCGGGTGATAGTCGGGTGTATCGCGCGCCAGGCCGACTTCGCCGATTCGAATCTCGCTTTGCGCCGCACCCGGCTTGTCGACAAGCACAAAGCGATGAACCGGAGCGTGAGGAGGCGGCACCATCGCCGGGTCTTCCGCGATCTCCGGAAAGGTGTCGGTCCACGACCCGAACACATCTGCCGTCATCTGCCCGAGCTCCGCGGCATCGATATCGCCGGAGGCAATCAGGGTGGCCCTCGACGGCCGATAGAGGCGCGAATGGAACATGCTGACCGTATCGAGCGTCAGCTGTCGCAGGGATTCCTCGGTACCGAGCGCCATATGCGCGTAGGGATGCGTGCCGTAAACCACCTGCATAAACGCGCGGTCGGCAATCGCCGAAGGCATGTCGCGAATCTGCACGAGCCGGGTGAGCCGAAGCTGGCGGATGCGATCGAAGTCCGCCTCGGCGAGCCGCGGACGAATCACGCAGTCGGCGAGCAGCGACAGTGCTGGCCGCGAGAATTTCGCAAGCGTTGTCACAGTGAACACGGTGGCGTCAGCGGACACGTCGGATTCGAGGTGCGCGCCAAGCCGTGCGAAGGCGGCGTTCACGTCGATGGCTGACAGATTTCCGGTACCCTCGTCCATCATGTCGGCCGTCATCGCGGCGAGCCCTTCGAACCCCTCAAAATCGGCGGCCGATCCCACCGGCAGCACGAGCATGAATGTCACGACGGGAAGGGCCCGGTGGTCGGCCGACCACAATGACAGCCGATTCGGGAGTTCGCTTTTGTGAATGCGCGAAAATCGAAACGGCGGCGTCGGACCGACGTCAGGAAGCCGCGACCTGTCTATTTTTTGTCGCGGGGCGCCAATACCCGTGCCGTGACTGCCCGGTGGTGTGGCTGTCCCGCGCCCGGCGTCGCTCATGACACCACCGCCGGCGTGGAATGCGGCAGCGCAAGCGAGAGCTTGCCCGTCGGCACGACGCTCAACGCCACGCGGTTGTCCTTGCGAAGATGCTTGCGCACGGCTTGATGCAAATCACCCGCAGTGACGCCTGCATAACGCGCCAGATCGTGTTCGAAATATCCGGGATCGTTGAGGAAGACCGAATAGGCATTGAGCTGATCCGCTTTTCCACCGAACCCGCCAAGCGTCTGCAGTCGGTAGATGAACTGAGCTTCGATCTGTGCCTGCCCTCGTTCCATCTCATCCGTGGTCGGCCCTTCGTCCGACAGCCTGGTCATCTCCTCGTCAATCGCCTGCTCGACGGCTTCGAGGGAATGACCGGGAGCGGCGGTGGCCACCACCTGCCAGAACCCTGCAAGCTCGCGCGAGTTCTGGAACGCCATGACCTCGCTGGCGATTCGGCGATCGTAAACCAGCGACTTGTACAGTCTCGAGACTTTGCCGTTCGAGAAGAGATCGGACAGCAGATCCATCTCGGCATCGCCGTCGGTGAACATCGCCGGCGAATGCCACGCGAGATAGAGGCGCGGCAGTTCGATGCGATCTTCGAGCAGCAGCCGCCGCTCTTCGGTCAACTCGGCCACTGGCTGCAGCGGAGCCGGCAACGGTCCCGGCGGAATCTCCTCGAAATAGGCCCGCACGCGCTCGAACGCATCGGCGGTGTCGACATCACCGGCAACCACCAGCGACGCGTTCGACGGGTGGTAGTAGGTTCTGAAAAAATCACGAACGTCGTCGAATGCCGCCGCCTTCAGGTCGGCGGTTTCGCCTATCGTCATCCAGTGGTAGGGATGGTGTGACGGAAACAGTGCTGCGAGAATCGCGCTCGTCGCCAGCCCGTACGGACGATTCTCGTAATTCTGGCGACGCTCGTTCAGTACAACCTCGCGCTGCGTCTCGAACTTCTGCACGGTCAGCGCGGGCAGAAGATACCCCATCCGATCGGACTCCATCCACAAGGCGAGATCGAGGGCATTGGTCGGCACGACTTCCCAGTAATTGGTGCGATCGGGATTGGTCGATCCGTTGAGCGCGGCGCCGGCTTCCTGCAGGGGGTGGAAGTACCCCTTGTCGTAGTGCTGCGAGCCTTCGAACATCAAGTGCTCGAAGAGGTGCGCAAACCCGGTGCGGCCAGGGTGCTCGTCTTTCGAGCCGACGTGATACCAGAGGTTGACCGCGACCATTGGCAGCCGGCGGTCCTCGTGAATGATCACCCGCAGACCATTCTCGAGCGTGAACTGGGTGAAGGGTATGTTCACCGGACCGGCGTCAGCGGAATTGGCGCGCGTTTGTAGCTCGCGATCGAAATCTCCGCGGCAACGCGCTCGGCAGTCGCCATGAAGGCCTTCGCGGCCGGCGACTCGGGCTCGCTGAGCATCAGCGGGATGCCTTGATCGCTGCCCTCGCGAATGGGCTGATAAATCGGAATCCGGCCCAGAAACGTCACGCCCATGCTGTCGGCCATGCTCTGCCCGCCGCCATGGCCGAAGATATCGGCTTCGTGGCTGCAGTTCGGGCACACGAAGTGACTCATGTTTTCGATCACGCCGAGCGTGGGGATGTTCAGCTTTTGGTACATCCGAATGGCACGCCGGCTGTCGGCAATCGACACCTGCTGGGGCGTCGTCACCACGATCGAGCCGGCGACCGGAACGGTCTGGCTCAGGCTCAGCGCCACGTCACCGGTTCCGGGCGGCATGTCGACAATGAGATAGTCGAGGTCGTTCCAGCGCGCGTCTCGAAAGAACTGCTGAATGGCGCCGTGCAGCATCGGACCGCGCCAGATCACCGGCGAATCCTCCGACGTCATGAATCCCATCGAAATCACCTGAAGGCCATGCTTCTCGGCGGGAATGATTTTCTTGCCATCCGTCGTCAGCTGCGTGTTGATGCCGAGCATCATCGGCACGTTCGGGCCGTAGATATCGCCGTCGATTATCCCCACCCGGCTGCCGCATTTCGCCAGCGCGATCGCGAGATTCACGGCCACCGTGGTCTTTCCGACCCCGCCCTTGCCCGCACCCACGGCAATGACGTTCTTCACGCCCTCAACTGGCGCGCGCCCTGCCTCGGGCGACGCCACAGCGCGCACGCTTGCCGTCATTTCAATGTCCACAGCCGTGACGCCCGGCAGCGCCGACACCGCCGCATGTGCCTGATCGCGCATCTGATCTTTTACGGGGCACGCCGGCGTCGTCAGCTCGATGCTGAACGCCACGCGGCCGCCGTCAATGCGCAGGTTCTTGACGAAGCCGAGCGTGACGATATCGCGGTGCAGATCGGGATCCTTGACGATCGCAAGCGCGCCCAGCACCGAGGTTTCTGTGACCATGCTTCTCTATTCTATGAGGTTCCGGGTTCTGGACTTCTAGGTTCAGCCCAAGACGACGCGAACTTCCACGCGCGTCGGCGGTGCGTGCGGCGCCGTGACCGAGAGGGCAAACCGATCGCCGTCTTGCACGCGCGGTGGAACCACGAGACGAACGGGATGGCGCCCGAGCGATTCGCCGCTGCCGTCGCAGCTGTCGCACGGGTCGGGCCAGGTCTCGCCGCGCCCGCCGCACGCGAGGCAGATGCAGCGAACCGGCACGTCGAGCGGCACGGTGACACCATCGAATGCTTCGCGCGGGGACAGGATCAACTCGGCGGAGAGCTGGCGCCTGCCGTCAGCTTCACTCGATGCCGCCACGAAACTCGCGCGCATACGTTCGACGGCAGCGTGGACTGACGGGAAATCGATCGCGACTTCGTCGTCGAACCAACCGTTCCGCCGGGTCAGCGGTGTGGCGAGCACGCGCCGGGCGGCGCGTCCGTCATCACGAGGGCGAATCGAGTAATTACGCATCGACTTCACGTACGATAGGTTCGCGACTGCGGCTTGTCAAGGCGCGATGCGGGTGCTAGCATGCGAAAAGTCAGGAGATCACGTGATTAACTGATCTTCTGTCGCCGGCTATGGAACAGAAAGAATGTCCCAACTGCGGCGAGCGCATGCGGCTTCGGACGCGCGAGCAGGTCGATCGCGTGCCCGGCACTCGCGAAGTGAAATCCAAATCGATCCGCGAATGGGTGTGCCCCGAATGCGACCACTTCGAGGACGCCGACGAATTCTGAAATCAGAGTGACGGCCCCGGATTGGGGTCGAAGAAAGGGGCGCCTAACGGGCGCCGAGCGTCAGCAGCACCTCTTTGCGGAGTGCGTCTTCGAACTCTTCGAAGTTCAACGCCGTCTCACACTCATCGCAAAGCACTTCGAACACCGCCGGACGACTCTCTTCAGACACTTCGACGCGCGAATCCTCGAGGTGCACCACGTGCATCTGCAGGGTCTTCACGAGGAAATTCTGGCTGTTCCCGCAACTCGGACACGTCAGGGTCAAATCTGGCTCCTCTCGACCGGGCCCCGCGAGGCAGCCTCGCGAGGAACCGGGCGCAGGGATTGTATGGGATGGGATCCGATGAACGCAACGAAAACTTCAGCTTTTTTAGCCAGTTAGGCCGAAAAGCGAGAAATTTGGTAATAAAATGAACCCGCCATGGCCGAGACTGTGACCACACGGGAGGGGACGTTTGAAATCCGCAGCGAGGCCCATGGCCCTCATTGGGTCGCCTGGCTGACGCGCACGGCGGACGGGGCGCCCGAACCTGCCGTGGTCATCGTCGGCGAGACGAAGGCCGAAGCCGAAGCACACGCGCGTCAGTGGGCTGAACGCCGCTAGTCTTCTCCCAATTCCGAAAGCGCGATCTCGCTGGTCACGGCTGACGGCACTGCGGTGGCGTGACCCATCACGTGATCCATCAAGCCACAGTATGTCCCCTTCGCCTCGAGCGAGACGACAGACAGTCCAGGATCGAGCGTGCGGTGAACGGCCGCCACGCAGCCGCAAGGCAGCGCCTTGAACGCCTCGAACTCGAACTGCGCCGTAATTGGCGCATGCGACTGACGATGTGCGATGGGCATCTGTCCTCCGTACATTATTGGACGCTGACATGCCCAGTTTGGTTTCGATCTGCAATCGACAATCGAGAATCGACTGTCCAGATCTTGCGACGTGATGTGCGTCAGCCGGATCCGACATGGGCATACACCAATTTCCCATCAACGACCACACCGGGAAAGAGCGCACGTGCCGCGGTCAGGTAGGCCGAGAGTTGCTGCTCGTGCTCTGATGCCGGCTCGCCCGTTTTCAATTCGAGCACGGTGATGCCGCCGTCGCGCCGCCGCACGAGGCAGTCGAACGTTCCACGGAGGATCACTTGCGCGGATGCGGGCCTGGCGGAAAACGGCACCTCGAACATCGCTTCGCCCGATGCAAGCGCGTGCTGGAGCGACGGCTCGCGACAAAGCGCGAGGTACGCGTCGCGTGCCTGGCCGAAGACACGATCGAGATCCTCGACCTCGACGGCCTCTTCATCGCGGAGTAGGCGCGCGAGCTCGTCTGCGATCACGTGACGGTCGATTTCGCGCTCGAGCGTCGTGCTGAACCGTTCGAAGAGGCGATGCACCAGCGTACCGGCAAGGCTTCGGCGGCTCGAGTCAATCTGATTACGTCGCCGCGCCCCGGCAATCGGCGCCACCGCTGCGGTGACCGCCACCCGCGGCAGAGCGAACGGGTCGGTCAGCGGCGCAAAGTTGTCGAACGATCGGCCATCGTCGATCGTCGATCGTCGATCGTCGACGATGGACGATGGACGATGGACGATGGACGATGCGCACACTCTGAACGTATGCACCTGGCCCGATTCCGCCACCCACTCAGTCGTTTCCGGCTGCGGCAGCATACTCGCCACTTCGAAGCGCGCTTTGATGCCCGCAGGCAGAATATCGCCGAGGCTGCCGCCAAACGCCCTCCATTTCGCATCCTTCACTTCTGACGCGAGGTACAGCCGGTCGCGCGCACGCGTCAGCGCCACATACAGCAGGCGCTTGGTCTCCTCACGGTCCTTCGCCTTCGCGTCGTCATCCGCCTCCGACTGGAAGTCGCCGACGCTGAGCCACGCCTGTCCGCTCTCGGCATCGGAGACAAGGCGAATCGCCCGACGCGCTCCGCCCGTGCCGCGACTGAGATTCACGACAAAGACGACAGGGAACTCGAGCCCTTTCGCGGCATGAATCGTCATCAGGCTCACCGAGTCGCCGGCGTCGATCACCGCATTCGACTCGTCACCCGCGGTCAACCGCTCGAGATGTTCGGCCACGCGCGACATCGTCACGTAACCGCGGTTCTGAACGCGGCGAATCATGGCGCGAATCTTCTTCAGGTTCTCTCTCGCCTGGCGGAGACGGGGCCCTCGGGTTTCGAACAGGTAAGCCGTTTCGTCGAGCACCAGCTCGAGCAACTCGGCGGGCGGCAGGCGATCAACAAGCCCCAGCCAGCGAGCCATGCTTTGACGTATACGCTCCAATACCTGTTGATCCTCCAGCTCCAGGCGGCTCACATCGACGGATCGGCCGCTGAGGGCGGAAGCCAGATGGGGAGCGAGGGTTTGCAGCGCCGGATCGGACAGTCGAACAAAGCGCGAACGCAGAAAAGCTGCCGCGCGCAGGTTCGACTCGGGCGCCGCGAGATATCGCAGCAGCGCCAGGACATCCTTGATCTCGTCGGCCTCGAAGAATCCGAGGCCTTTGTAGACATAGGAGGGAATCTGCCGGCGCTCGAGCGCTTTCTCAAAATCCTGATGGCTGTCTTTCGTGCGAAACAGGATACCGATATCGCGTGGGCTGATCGGGCGGAGCTCGTGGGTCGCCGTATCGCGGACGAGCTCGCGCGTGTCGAGCAGGCGCCCGATCTCGGCCGCCACGGCATCTGCGTGGTGCGCAACACTTGGCGCCGCGACAATCCCGAGCGCGTCTGCCGGAGCGACCGGCAACTCCACGGGAAACCGATCCTCGTCGGCGAAACGGAACGCGTCGCGACGCGCATCCTTTTCAATTTCCATGAACACGTCATTCGCAAACGCGAGGAGCTGCGGAACGGCGCGGAAGCTCTTCGATATTGCGCGTCGGGAATCGCGGTCGGGACGCAGCAGATCGACAAAGCTGCCAGCCTCGTCCATCACCCCGACATCCGCATCGCGGAAACCATAGATAGACTGCTTGCGATCGCCGACGATGAAGATGGACGGAACGAGCGGAGCGCTGTCGGCAACGCCGCTGCCCTCGCCCCACGACCTGATGAGCAGCGCTATCAGGGACCATTGGGCGCGGCTCGTGTCCTGGAACTCGTCGACGAGGACGTGGTGGTAACGCCCCTCCAGGCGATACCGGCTGCGCGCGAACTCCTCCATCTGCGCCAGCAGCAACAATGCCTGTGCCAGCGTCTCGGAAAAATCGAGAACGCCGTGTGAATCGAGCGTCGCCCGGTACTCGCGCAGCGCAATCTGATAGACGCGGCGGACCGCCCGCGAGAGCACCGCGTTCAAATCGCGTCGGAACGCCTTCAGCGCGTCGCCCACCTCATCTCCGACGGTGAGCACGTCGGTGCGGTGAATCCTCCACGCCTCGGCGTTTTTGCAGTCCTTCGCCGAATAGCCGTCAAACCGCTGGCGTGGCTCTTTGTCTTTGTTGAGAAAATGTCCCTCAATCCGATCGAGTACACCGCGCACGAGGCCAGGGGGCGGGACAGCCCCGCTCGCAATCAGCCGCATGCCGTCCGAAAAGATCGCCCAGCGCCGATGCTGGATGGGGCCGTTGGCCAGAAACCCTTCAACGCCGCCGGTCAGGCCGCGAAAAATAGCCCGAAGGCGTTCTAAGGCATGCTCGCACGCGCGTTCGGCCGTGAGATCGCGCGGACCGCTGGCAAGCGCGCGATCGAGCGCCGCGTCGACGACCAGCCTCCGATCGATCATGTTGCCGAGACCGTCGCGCAGCCTCTGCTCGCGCAGCTCCGCGAACAACAGACGCACGTAATCGTCGTGCCTTGAGAGACCGCGGCCGATATCGAGCGCGCGATCGACGGCCTCCTCCATCAGTCGCGGCACCTGGGTCTCGTCCGCCATATCGAACCCGGGATCGAGGTTCGCCTCGAGTGGAAATTCACGAAGCAGCGACAGACAGAAAGCGTCGATCGTGCTGATCGCGATGTCGCCCGATCGCTCCCGGATGCCGTGCCACAGCTCCTTGTCGGGCCCGGCAGACTCCACACGCTTGCGCAGTTCCTGAAGAATGCGCCCGCGCATCTCAGCCGCCGCCTTGCGCGTGAACGTGATGGCGAGAATGTTGGCCGGCTCGACGCCGGTGCTCAGCAGGTTGAGGTAGCGATCGACGAGCACGTGCGTCTTGCCGGTGCCGGCCGACGCTTCGAGCACGACGTTGTGGGATGGATCGACGGCGCGTTCGCGCGCCTCATCGTCCATCGTCCATCGTCTATCGTCCATCGTCAACGAGGGACGCCCTGCCGATGGTCCAGACGATGGACGATCCTCCGGTTCGTCAAACGGCAGCCAATCAGACGTCGCCAACGTAGTCTTTCCGGCACACGGCGGCGTGCGCGCAGCGGGTGCATATCATCGTGTCTGCGGGCGTCGGCGGAAATTCTCCTCGCTCGATCCGATCGACGGCATCGAGCAGACGCGTTTGCGCGTCGGCAAGCGTCGCGTCCTTGCTCTTTCCGCGCGCGAGCATTGGCACGAACTGGCGCTCCTGGCCGAAAGCGATGTACCCCGCCTGCCCTGGCTCCCATTCCTCGCCCCGCGTCTGCCGCAGGTGCTGAACCGTGCAGACCGTGTAGATGGGCAACTGCAGCGCCTGCTTCCGATCTGGAGCGCGGCTGAGCTTGTAATCGATGATGCGGAACGTCTTGTCTGCGAGAAGGTCGATGCGATCCGCCTTTCCCCGCAGCGCAATGCGGCGGGTCGCGTTTTCGCTCTGGATCTCGAACGCGCCCTCGAGCGCATGTTCCAGCAGACGCTCGACCACTGGCGTTTCCCACTCGGCTTCAGCCTGAAACACCGCCTCGGCGAGCCCCTCATCAACCGCTGAACCGAGAAGGCGCGTGCGCTGCACCGCGGCCTCTCCCTCGGGAAGCGTCGCGAGCAGCGGCTCGATCACATCGCCAAATATCTCGCGCGCCTGCGAAAGGTTCTCGGGCGTGATGGCGCGCTGTCCCCGGCGATTCCATTCCTCGAAGAACCTCTGAAACACCTCGTGAACGAAGATCCCCAGTTCTTTTGCGTTCAGCGTGGCTTCGTCCTCAGGATCTTCCTCCAGCTTCAACACACGCTCAGAAAAAAACTTGAAGGGGCATTGGAGATACCGTTCGAGCGCGCTGACGCTGTATGTCGCAGGCAGGTACGGCGCGGCCACGCCATGAAACCGACTGCCCGCGGCGTCAGACCTCGCGACGCGAACGGCCAACCATGCCGCTGCGTCCCCTTCCACAGCCGCCGGAACCACGGGATCGGTCGTGAGCGCCTCGCTCACGAACAGTCGGCCCCGCACCGGCGTAGCGGTCACAGTGCGCAAGCCCAGGCGATCGAGATCCTCGAGAAACACACTCGGGCCGATGATGGCGTCGTTCTCCAGCTCGAACGTCGAGAGGTGAACCTGACGCCGCGCAAGCCTCATCAAATCCTGGAACGCGGCGCGCTCCCCGGCCAGCGCCATGCGAGAGTCAGGCCAGTCGAGCTGGCTCAACAATGAGACCGGGTAGAAGATGTTCTTCGCCGATCGGTGCGGCCACTCTCCTTCGACCAGCCCAACGAGGAACACTTCGTCGAACTCTCCGTAACGGGCTGCCTGTGCATCGAGAAGCTGCACCCCCGCTGAACCTGCACGCGGTGCAAATGTCTGCCCTTCAATCCATCGACGAATCATGGACGCCACGCTTGCCAGCTCGATCGGTGAGTCGTCCAGCTGCTGATGCGCCCGCCGCAACCCGCGAACGGCCGAGAGTACGGCACTTCGTGCCCTCAAGTGGCGATCGCGCAGCGGATCGCCGACGGGCGGGGTCCGGTCGTGCGCTGCCAGAAACACCAGCAGCGCATCGAGCTGAACGGAGGGGCGCTCGTTCGCGGCCAGCGGCCGAAGCTCGTCGGCAGCGTTCGCCGCTGCACGTGCCGCTTTCCACCGTCCCGATTCACCAAAGGTCCGCAAGTGCTCGACACCGCCCACGTACCCCTCGTCGCTCATCGCCCTGTTGAGCGCCGCCACATCGGATCGCTGCAGCGGCACTCGGTCGGCGTCGAACGAGAAGTGCGGCGAACTGAGCAGCGCGACAACAGGCTCTCGCGTGAAGTTCGATGTCACGAACTCGAACACCAAATCCAAAGCCGCCGCGTAGGGTTCGGCCGCCAGCGGGAGCGCGTCGAACGTTTGATGAGGAACCCCCGCATCGGCAAACACATCGCGCGCCAGATACACGTACGGGAGCGGCCGTTTAAAGACGACCGCCCGCCGATCGAGGTCTGCGCCGCCAGACGCCTTGACGCGCGCCGCGATAGAGGTCAGCTCGTCTTCTCGATCCCGGCTCACGGTAAACCGCAAACCATCGGATGGGACCACGAGCACGGGACGACTCGAGTGGTCCAACGGCTCATCAGAGTCCGGCGGCAACTCGCCTTCCTCGAAGCCAGGCATGAACTTCTCGAGGCGATCGAGGAGGCCTGCGGCAATCGAGGCGTAGGTCGCAACCATATCGATGGTTTCAAGCTGCGGCAAACGCGTCAGCAAATCGAGGTCGGCCGGCCAAAGCCCGGCCGCATCGACCGACCGCTCTCCGACCGTCACAACAATCTGACGAAGCGGTCGTGCGGGAACGGTCTCGAGTAACTGTGCTCTCAGGCTGTACTCGTCAACCGCTCCAGTCGCATCACGACGCGATTCGTAGGCGCGAAAGGCGGCAGCGAGGAACCTGGTCTGCTTCAGCAGCCGTTCGGCTCCACGATCGCCATCAGCATCACGCTCGAGCTCGCGCGCCAGCAATCGCTCAAACGTGTCGACGGACGAGCCGCGCCGGCGAAGATCGTCATAAAGCGCGAGTATCTCGACGAGCAAGCCCGCCCGCAGGCGAAACGGCGGCTCGATCTCGCTGGCCACGTCACGCGCAGCCGCATTGAGCAGCACTTCCCGCTCGAGCTCGCCGAGCCTCCGCGGCGGCACAGGCAGACGGGCATGCATGGCGTCATACCACCCCGATCGCGTCAGGATCTGCGGCAGCCACAAGGCGCGATCAGAAGACGACTTCGTCTGCAGATGATGATTCTCGAGCGTACGGCGCAGCTGATCGGCTGCCGCGCTGGTCGGCACAATGACGGCGCAACTGCGTGCGCGCGAGACGTCGGTATGATGGGCGAGGCGCCGGATCGTGTGTTGAAAACTTCGAAGATCTGGGACTCTGTAGAGGCGAGTCTGGCGTGGGGTTATCACCTGATCTGGGGGAGGCGAACTGCCGCTTCCATATCCTCCTGAGCTTTGCTCAACAACATTATTGATCCTGAGGCAGCCGAAGATGCATCCCAGGCAAGCTGAAGCTCGCCGGAAATGGCGGCCTGTCTCCGCGTCTTCATCGCCGTTTCCGCCAGGGTGACGGCACTCGACAGCAACGCGTGCGCAGGCTTCAGCTCGTCAGGCACCGCCATGCTCTTCAGGGTCCTGGCGTTGGCCGCCAGTCGTTCTCCCCACGCCACGAGCACCGAAGCATCCGATCCGACCAGCTGCTTGATGTCGTCGAGCGCCCGCCGAGCACGCACCATTCCAGCCACAATCGGCGCCACGCCTTGTGTGTACGTACTAAAACTGCCGGCGCGTTCAGCCCACTGGTCGCGAGCCAGCCGAAGGCGCCGGGCGGCGTCGAGCTGAGCTCTCACCTGTTCAATCAATGCATTGATTTCGTCGGGGCGCTTTCGACCAAGCTGAACGTCTCGGCGCACCACGGCTTGCAGGACACCCTGCACCGCGCGCACGTCGGCGCGCGCTGCGGCCATCGTTGCGCGCCTCAGCGTCGTTGTGCTGAGGGCGGAGTAGGCCTTTCCAACGCGCAGCTCATCGTCGATCGTGCGGATTGCCCAACGTCGTGTCGTCGCCGCCCATCTGCCAGGCACCGCATTGGATGGGTTGTCGATTGCCCCGACGACGGTGCGAAGAATCGAGACACGATCGGCCGCCACGTCGGTGGCTTTGGCCACGGCGATGGCCTGAGCAATCGCCTCGGCAGGCGTTGGCGCTCTCAACATTGGCACGGGATCGGGCTGCGGAACCGGCGGCGACGCAGCAACGAGGTCGATCGCAAACCTCGTCTCGCCGGCCGCGACTCTCAAGTCCGAGATCGCTTCGTCGAGCATGCCCAGCATCTCGCCCACGTCGCCGGCCCGGTAGCCGTAATGGTCCTTGGGCCACGTCGCGAGCCGTCGTCTCGCGTCGACAGCCAGGCCGAGCCGCGCCTTGGCATCCTTCGCCAGGACGATCTTGTTCAGGACAGCCGCTACCTCGCCTGCCAGCGCCGCGTAATCGGACTCGGCGCTATTGGTCATGTAGTGCGAATAGCGCGCCGACTCGGCATACTTTTCGGTGGCGGCCCAATTGACTGCCGACACCGGCAGATTCACAACGTGAAGGTTGGGATCGCCAGCGGAGTGTGGATCGACTCCGCCGATAGGCATTGAAAAGACAACCCGATCGCCAACGCGCGCATATTCACCGTAACTGACGATCGCCGTACCGTCGTTCAGAAACACGCGAAGCAGCGTGACGGACTCGGCGAACGCAGGGACGGCAGCCCCGAGCGCGACGAGAGCCGCCAACAGGAGTCTCTTGCGGTGCATGCAGGGAGTTCAGAGTAATTTGCCGTACGGACGACGTCAAGCGTGTGACGAATTGCGCAACGTTAACATGATTTAGAGCCGCGTGATTGCACCGCCGAAGCGCGAAGCGTGCCTGCACCGCCGAAGCGCGCAGCGCGAAGGCGTGCCTGCATCGCCGAAGCGCGCAGCGCGAAGGCGTGTGGAAAAACTGTTAACGCATCGTGAATTTCCTGTTGAGTGACGCGACAGCGAAATTTTTTTTGGGGGGAGATCCGGAACGAATCACGGAAACTGGGGAACGACCCGCCGCCTTCGTACTTCGTTTCGCTTGTTTCGCGCCTCGTTTTATTTAGAATCTCGGCTGCCTCCCCCGGCATCACCGACCAATTTATCGGTTAAACCGTCGTGCAACATTGCATTGAACGAATTATTGCAGGCCGCCCGTTCGTCATTGAAGTGACATGGGTGGCCGAAAAACGCTGGCGTGCCCACATTATGAGGATTCCTGGCGTGCCAACCGCCATGATGCCCTTCTACGGTGAGACACCCGATGAAGCGGCAGCCCACCTGAGCGACTGGCTCAACCGCGCCCACCAGCATCAGGCGAATACGGTATAGTAGTCTCCCGCGTTTTTGCGTCCGCCGTCGCTCGTCTGTTACGCCGAGCGTTGGCGGGACTTTCGGCATGGTTGCACTGAAGAAACCACCGGTTTTCGCTCTCCTTGTCACTGCCCTGGTGCTGGGTGCCGCTGCCGGCATCAACACGTGGGCCGACAACGAACTGCCTCGCGTACGATTCATTGCCACCGGCGGCACCATCGCCACGCGCGGCGGCACCCGGATGAGCGCCGAAGAGGTGCTCCAGTTGGTGCCTGGCCTTCAGCGGCACGCGAGACCCGAGCCCGAACAGTTCGCCAACGTGGCCAGCACGGCGATGACGCTGGACCAGTGGGTTCAGCTGGCCAAGCGGGTCAATGAGCTGTTCGACCACGATCCCGGCCTCACCGGTGCCGTCGTCACTTCAGGAACTGACTCGCTCGAGGAATTGGCATATTTCCTCCACCTCACCGTCAAAACTCCCAAACCGGTCGTTCTCGTCGGCGCCATGCGGAATGCGGGAGCTCTCGGCTACGAGGGACCAGCGAATCTGCTCGATGCGTTTCGCGTCGCCGCTGCTGCCGAGTCTCGAGGCAAAGGCGTGCTCGTGGTGTTGAACGATGAGATCAACTCGGCTCGCGAGGTCACGAAGACCGATGCGCTGCGCGTGCAGACGTTCCAGAGCCGCCCTTACGGCATTCTCGGGGTCGTCGACCCGGATCGCGTGGTGTATTACCGCGAACCGTTGAGACGGCACACGCAGAAGACCGAGTTCGACGTCTCGACGTTCACCACCCTGCCACGGGTCGACATCATGATGTTCTATCAGGGTGCGTCGAGCGATTTGCTGCGCGCCGCCGTCGATGCCGGAGCCAAGGGCATCATCATCGCGGTGGCGGGCGCCGACCTCACCGGAGGATCGCTGGCCCCCGGAATCAGCTATGCCGAACGACAGGGCGTCGTCGTCGTTGCCGCTACCAGAACAGGAAGCGGCCGCATCGCGGCACAGTCAGCCACACGTGTCCGCGACGGGATGATCGGCGGCGAAGATCTCACACCGCTGAAAGCGCGCATCCTCCTGATGCTCGCACTCACCAAAACGCAATCTGCCAGCGACATCCAGCGGATGTTTACGGAATACTGAGTCGGCAGTCGGTAGTCGGCAGTCAGCAGTCGGTAGTCGGCAGTCAGCAGTCGGTAGTCAGCAGTCGGCACTTAGGTCTGAATGCAGCTGAGCCTTCATGGCAACCGTCACGCAATGAGCCTGGCGGCGGCCGAGCATGCGGCGCGTATCATTCGCGAGAGGATTGCCGCGCAAGGCTTTGCACGTATCATCGCCGCGACCGGCGTCTCCCAGATCGAGTTCCTCGACGCGCTCGCTCGTTCGCCGGAGATCGAGTGGTCGCGTGTGGAGATGTTTCATCTGGACGAATACGTCGGCATCCCGATTGATCATCCAGCGAGCTTCCGGCGCTATCTGCTCGATCGGTTCATCAACAAAGCCGGCATCACGCAGTATCACCTCCTCAACGGCGAGCGCGACGCCGTGCGTGTGGCTGAAGAGGCTGGACGCGAGCTTGCGGCGTCTCCCGTGGATGTCGCCTTTGTCGGGATTGGCGAGAACGGCCATCTTGCATTCAACGACCCGCCCGCCGATTTCGACACGCTCCAACCCTACATCATCGTCACTCTGGACGAGGGGTGCAGGCGTCAGCAAGTCGGCGAAGGCTGGTTTGCGACGGTCGATGACGTCCCGACGGAGGCGATTTCGATGTCGGTGCAGCAGATTCTGAAATCGCGCGAGATTATCTGTGTCGTGCCAGAAGCGAGAAAAGCCAACGCGGTCAAAGCCTGCATAGAGGGCGAGATGTCTCCGTGGGCGCCTGCGTCGATTCTGCGGACTCATGCGGCGACGACCGTGTTTCTGGACGATGAATCAGCAGCGTTGCTGACCAGCCGTCACTGATCACACTATTGAAATCGACCTGAAGATCCAATTCCAGCCCGCTCCGAATCCACGCAATCGGAAAATCGCACCCGGCCAGAACGCGCGCGCGGGTGTCTAAAGCCATTGCCAGAACCTGTCAAAGGTACGAGCTTTGCGCTCGCCCCGACAGCCATCGCCAAACGGCGACATTGCCTGCCAGCCGGAGGTACAGCCATGCGAACACGCATCGCGGTGTCGGTCATCGTCTTGTCTCTGATCGTCGCTTTTGGGTTCGCACAATCGCCTTCGGCAGAAATTCGAGGCTTCGTCACCGACGAGGCGGACACCGTCTTAGCCGGTGTGCAGGTCACTCTTATCGGTGCCGAGCAACGGTCAACGGCGACAGACTCGAATGGCGAGTTTGTGTTCCGGAATCTTCGTGCGGGCAACTACGAACTCCAATTCCAACTGGCCGGATTCCAGACGGCTTCATCGAAGCTGACAGTCTCCACTCGCGTCGAGCGCTTGGCGATCAAGATGAGTGTTGGGGCGCTGACCGAAAGCGTCAGCGTCGAGTCACATACGGCCAGCCCACGCGTGGCGGAGCAGGCGCTGGGCGATACCTCCGCCACAATGCGCAGCGGGACCGGCGGCGGGCGCGGGGCCGGTATGGGCGGCGGGATTGGTGTGGGAGCCGGATCTGGCGGTGGCGCCTACCGACCTGGCGCGGCGGCGCCGGCGCCGTACCTGCCCGGCCGGTACAACCCGAACTTCCATACCGAAGCCTACGATCACCTCGACGAAAATCCGTTTCGCCGCGTGTCGACCGACCCGCTATCGACGTTCTCGATCGATGTCGACACGGCCTCCTACGCCAACGTGCGTCGATTCCTGAACGACGGGAACGTTCCGCCCGCCGGCGCCGTGCGAATCGAAGAGCTGATCAATTACTTCCGGTTCGACTATCCGCAACCGAAAGGTGATGCGCCGTTCTCGATTACGACCGAGCTGGCCGTTTGCCCCTGGAACACCAAACACAAGCTCGCCCTGATTGGGCTGCAGGGCCGTGAGATTCCCGACAACGACGAAATCGCGCGAAACCTCGTCTTCCTGATCGATGTCTCCGGCTCGATGATGCCCGCTGACAAGCTTCCGCTTGTGCGCACCGCCATGCGCATGCTGACCGATGTACTCACGGCGCGCGATCGCGTCGCCATCGTGGTGTATGCCGGCGCCAGCGGTCTGGTTTTGCCCTCTACTCCAGGCACCCACAAAGCCACCATTCATCACGCCATCGCCGGGCTCGAAGCTGGCGGATCGACCAACGGCGGTGCCGGCATCAAATTGGCCTACCGCCTTGCCAGGGAGCATTTCATTGAAGGCGGCGTCAATCGCGTCGTGCTCGCCACCGACGGTGACTTCAACGTGGGTGTGACGAGCCAGGACGAACTGGTTCGATTGATCGAAGCGGAACGGGCAAGCGGCGTCTTCCTCTCAGTTCTTGGGGTTGGCACGGGCAACCTGAAAGATTCGACGATGGAGAAGCTTGCCGACAAGGGCAACGGCAACTACGCCTATCTCGACTCGCTGCACGAAGCGCGCAAGGTGCTCGTACGCGAGGCCGGCTCGACGCTCGTCACGATTGCCAAGGACGTGAAGATTCAAGTCGAGTTCAATCCGGCTGCTGTATCGGCCTATCGCCTCATCGGCTACGAAAACCGGGTCTTGAAGAACGAGGATTTCAACGACGACAAGAAGGACGCAGGAGAAATTGGGGCTGGACACTCGGTGACGGCCTTGTATGAAATCGTTCCGGCCGGCGTGGAAGTCGACACGGCATCGGTGGATCCACTGAAATACCAAACGCCGCCGCAGCCAACGCGATCGGCGTCACCAGACGAGCTCGTCACCGTGAAGCTTCGCTATAAGGCCCCAGACGGAGAGACAAGCCGCCTCGTCTCGACAACGCTGAAGAGCCAACCGCGGCCGCTGACGGCGAACCTGGGATTCGCGTCAGCCGTTGCGGAAGTCGGCATGCTGCTTCGCGCCTCGAAGCATGCGGGAAGCGGCAATTTTGCCTCGGCGATCGCTCGTGCTTCGAAGTTCCGCGGCGCCGACGGCGAGGGTTATCGCACGGAATTCATCAAGCTGGCCGGCCTGGCGGCGAGCTTGCGAGGACTCGAAGTGACGCAGAGGTAGGTTCCATGTTCCTGTTCCACGTTCCCCGTTCGCGGTCGCGCCTGGACGAGACGCGCGTCTTCTTCAAAAAGGCGGCGTACTGAATCCGCCGCCCACCTCGAACTCGGAACGGGAACAGGAACAGGAACCAACTGGATTCATCCCTGGGGCGGCTTGACCAGAATGGCTCTGGTGTAGAGCATCTCGAATCCCTGGCGCTGAACGTTCTGCTGCGACACAGAGCCAGGCTGCGTGGTGACGACAGCGATGTCGCAGCCGGCTCTGGCGGCATCGGCGAGACGATGGTGCAGGAGCGCTGTCTGCACACCGCGCCTGCGGTGGGCAGGCAGCGTCCCGGCGCCACAGAGTTGCGCGAGGCCCTCGGCAATCCGCATGCCCGCAGCGCCGGCGACCTCGTCATGACGCCGAGCGAGATAGGGTACAAAGCCACCGATTTCGCTGATCTGCCCGAAGAGCGCGTCGAGTCCTGCCCGATCGACCTTTTCCTCGAGGGCCGGACCGTCGAACGCGTCCGGCTCGGCAAACGACGAGGCAAGAACCTCGACCCACTGTCCCGATTCAGCGCCTGTGACGGTCTCAACCGAGACGTCGGTCGCTCGGGGTTCTGCCGTTGGAAGCGGTATCGCGAGGACGTTCTCGAATCCTTCGAGTGTGTATCCGCGACGCGTAAGCAGCGCGCCTACGTCGAGATTGGCCAGCGAAGACAGCTCGACCCGCACGGGCGTTTCGCGCTCGGCATAGATGTGCTCGATCTTACTGAGAACCGACTCGTCGATCGGTTCGAACCCCAGACCGGCGACCTTACTAAACGGCGCGCCTGGACCTGCGACAACGGCAATGCCACCGGCAAGATCGCTGATGACGACCTGGTTATCTCCGAGGCGGCGGGCGGACGTACGGCCAAACTCGGCAATCAGCGTCGCTTCGGCCCGCTCGATCCGTCTGGCAAGAGACGCGCTGGCAAAGATCATGGCGCATAGTGCCACAACCGAGAGCAAGCCGGATTGACGTTATGCTGATCGCGCGGCTGCCGCCACAAGCTCTTCGCCCTCGCCGCAGATGCCAACGAGTGTCGAGTAGATGGCGTCCCCGGCTGGAAAGTACGCATTGGGAGCGGCGCGGCGGTCGAGCAATAGTCAGGCAACCGGCGAAGTCAAGAGCAGCGTGGCAGATTGGGCTGCGCCCACCACGCCAAGAGGATCAATACAATATATATTATATGGTATTCTATCAATATGAAGGCTATACAAGTGACTCTGGACGAGGCGCTTCTGGCAAGACTGGATGCAGACGCGGAAGTGCGGCGCGATGGGCGATCCGCCGTGCTGCGCAGAGCCGCGGACGAATACTTGCGTCAGCGGCGGCGGCGCGCGATCGCCGACCAGTACGTCAAAGCGTACGGTGCGACCGCGGGTCTCGGTCGGGAATTCGACGGATGGGAGAATGAGGGCACGTGGCCCGGGAAGTGAATCGCGGCGAGATCTGGAATTACCGATTCAAAGCACCGGACAAGCGACGACCCGTCGTCATCCTGTCGCGGCAAGAGGTCATTCCTCTCCTGCACACTGTGATGGTCGCGCCCATCACGTCAACGCGTCGTGGCGCCCCGAGCGAAGTGCCGATTGGCGCCAAAGAAGGGTTGAAGCACGATTCGGCGGTCAATCTGGACCACATTCAAACTGTCGAACGCGCACGGCTTGTTTCTTACGTCGGGTCCCTCGATGCCTCGCTGATGCGCCACGTGTGCAGAGCGCTGGGTCTGGCCACGGGTTGTTCTGATTGAGTCGCCGCGGCTCAGGCTCGATCACAATTTCGTCACGAACACGGCAGGATTGAAGTGACAGCCGGGTTCGGCGGTGACTTTCCCGTGCGCGTACGCACGGAACGCTCGTCACGAGGACCAGATTTCGCGGCATCAGAATTGCGATTTCGGTGTCAATTGGAAATGAATATGCTCGCCCTCCGAGTTGCACTGTCCTTGATGTTCCTCATCGCTCCCGTAATGCTGCAACCCGCGGCGGCCTGTAGCTGCGATGTGAGCGCGGGCGCCCCATGCGCGGCTGTGTGGCGGGCCGATGCAGTCTTTGTTGGCCTGGTAATCGACAACCCGACCGAGCGTGTGGGCGGGACGATCAGCTGGACGGTGCACAAGATTGCGGTCAGCCAGACGCTTCGAGGTTCAATTGATCCATTCATCACGCTCGTGCCAGGTCGCCGGCCGACTGAGAAAGAGATCGAAGCGTCGAAGTCCTATCCAGGCGAGCAGGAAAGGATGTCGACGTGCGACTACCGGTTCGAAGTCGGCCGCCAGTACGTGATTTATGCGACCCACACGGCGGATGGCGGATGGACCACGTCAATGTGCTCGGGGACGAAGCGCCTCGAAGATGCAACTGCCGATCTCGACTACATCGCGACCATTCCCTCTGCCCCGGCAACAGGCCGTGTTTACGGCGACATCGAAAAGACGATCCCAGATCTCAGCGATCCCACCACTCCGCTGACCGTTCCTGCCGCTGGCATCACCGTCGCGCTCACCAGTGAATCGGGCCGTCTCACGACAACGACCGATTCAGAAGGAAAATTCGATGTCCACGTACCGGCTGGAGAATACACAATCGCGCCCGCCGTTCCTGAGACGGTTCGTACTTACGGTTCCCCAAACCGAGCGCGCGTTCCTTCCAGAGGCTGCACGCCTGTGCATTTTTCTCTTGTCTCCAATGGTCGAATCGAGGGACGAGTGATACGTGAGGATCGCACTGGCGTTCCACACGTTCGCATCGACGTCATTCCGGCCGATATCCCAGCCGATCGGCGGTCGGATGCCCCGCCGGCCGCGGTCTCAACCACCAGCGACAAGAATGGACGGTTTGAAGTCGACGCGATCCTGCCCGGTCGCTATGTGATCGGCGTCAACGCCAGCTTCGGCCCCATGCTGGACTCTCCGTACCCCACAACGTATTTCCCCGGGGTCGCTCGTGAAGATGCCCGTACAGTCGAATTGGCCGAGGGCGAGCGCAAGGTGGGTTTCACGATTGTGGTGAATCCCCTCGCTGAAACAACGATCTCCGGGAGTGTCATCGCCGAAGACGATCGTCCCGTGGCCGACGCGCGGGTGATCCTTGCAGTCGCCGGCCAGAAAGGGATGATTACCGATTCGACCAACACGGATGGCAACGGTGCCTTTGAAATCCGAGCACTCATCGGAGTGACCTACACCATCAGGGCCGATACTCGGACACCCAGTGGCCTTCGCCGCACAGGCGAGGCCGTTGTGCTCGTCGACGGAAAAAAAGAAGGTCTCCGCTTGTCGATCCGTCCCTAGCGACAGCACAATGTTGCCGACGCTCGCTCAATCGCGCCCTTCTTGACGCTTCGGAAGGATGTGATTGGGCACGTTACCTGCCGTCACCTTTCGCCATTCCACGGCAAAACTCCCGCGGTACCCAAACAGTGGCCCCCAAACGGTATTGTGCACATTCACCACGATGCGGAAGCACCCCGACGCGTCGTCGTACCATTCCCTTACGTCGGCGATGCCACTGAACAGCATTGGAAAACTGAAGCCGACGATGCCCTCATAGAATCGCTGCGCGCCAGAACGCAGCCGAAGACCACCGGCGTCGTCGACCGAGAGATCGATATCGACCGCCAGGTGCTCATGCGATCCGAGATAGTCGACGATGTTGCCTCGCGCATCGCTGAACACCATGTACGCATCGAATCGACGGGGGCGACGCGATTCGAATGTTCGAATCCATGAAACCGTTTCGCGGCCGAATCGATCGACAAAAGCAAAATTCTCAATCATGAAAGGGATGTCGCGCCCCGTTTCAGGAAACATGATGCGGCGCCAGCTGCCAATGCGCAGAAAGGGTTCAGTGTAGAACCTGCCCTTCCAGATCTCGTCCATCACACCCGTCCCGATCGATGCGATGCCGTCGGAGCTCGCGAATCCGAACCGCCGCTGAATTTGCGGATGCAGCCGGTTGAAGTCCGAGCCGAGTGCGCGTTGATAGATTGAGCTCATGCCTCCTCCGACGCTGGACGCCGAAGACAACGAGCCGCCGAAGGGACGCCGGCCAGAACCAGAAGGTCGATGGCTGCGAGAGACGCCACGGCGACGTTCAACGAGAACGGATTGAACGCGGCTTCGAAGAAGCGCCGGGAATGCAGGCCGACAGCGGCCGTGGCCACCACCATAGAACCCAGGCATATCCAGGCCGGCCAGCGTCGACCCCACGCGATGAGCAGCGCCGCCGCAAACGCGAGCTCCGACATTCCCAGCGCGCCGAGCGCGATGTGCCTGACGTTCGCCGGCACACCGGCATCCTGCAGCATGGCGATCTCGTCGGCGTGCCGGGCGACGAGCTTCGGAATCAGACCTTGATACGCGAACACGGCCGCGAGCGAGACGCGCGCGACGATGTGGACCAGCATCTGTCGCATCGCGTGTGCAGGTTCCACACCCTGCTCGAGCCACAGGCGAAGCCGATCGAAGCTCCAGGCGGTCGCCCAGCCGATGAGAGGCCGGAAGATCATCCGGTCGACGAGCGCGCCGACCGGTCCGAAGCGCGTACGGTAGTCGTACCACGTCAGGAAGCGGATGCCGTCGGCCGTCGGGATGTACTTCCAGTAGCCGCTGCCCTCTCGAATGATGGAGACAGGCTCAGCGGAAGCGAATCTCAACGCCGAAGTCGCGCTGCCGTCGGGCAAACGGCGTTGCCCCACTGTTTCACCCTCGCCGCGCACTTCAAGGCCAAACCCAATCCGGGTGGCATAGCGAAACCGCTGAAGGTCGGATTCGGGTGCTTTCGGCAGGTAATCGATGCGCGAAAACCGGAGATCCCATCTCTCGTGCAAGGCGGGCGTCTGCGTGTGAACCCACAGCGCATCCATCGGCGCGCGGACAAGAATCTCGACGTAGATGCTCAACGTCCAACTCCACGACCACGCGTCGCGCACGTCATCGCTTCGACAGAGTGACGTCGGAAGCGTGCCTGGAGCACGCGTACGATCGGTTGGCCAACTCGCGCCAGCATGGCCCGCGGCCGCGAAATCGCGCGAATCCGGTACATCACGTCATTCGACCGTGGGTCGATGAACACCTCGAACAGCTCTTCCCCAGATTCCGCGTGGTTTGTCAGCGTTCCGTTGGCGAAGCCGAACCGCGCCGCATCATCTGGTGACCCGACGCAGTAGAGAACGCGGCAGCCGTTCAACGACCAAAGCCCGAGATGGCGGATCAATATCGCGATGACCGCGCCGACAGCGACAGGCGCGTGCTCCGGAAACGTTTCGACCCAGCCGATGTCGAACGGCTTCCACGCTAAGAGCGCACCGCGTGCCCGATCGAATTCGGCTCTCCCGTGCCCAATCACGGCCGTCGTCTCTTCAATACCTTTGTGGCCCGTTTCGGCCCGGGCGAGTCCTATCGGGGCGTATGACAAGGGCAAGTCCCGCGATTCACGCAGGAAACGGTCGATGGTTTCCGGAGATGGACGTTGAGTGAGAAACATTGATCCCTACGGCAGACGCCTGGCTGCCAAAAAGCGCTTCGCAAACAAGCTTATCGACCGCGATCACGAACTTCCGCACGGGCGGCACACGAAGCGCCAGCGCCGCAGAGGGCAGAAGTTGCTGCGTCAGCGTCACCAGTGCAGCGGTCGCCCGTTGGTTGGAACTCTTGTCCAGCAGCCACCAAAGCAGCACGGCGAGATGGATGAGGTACAGAAGCCGGCCCAGGGCTTCGGCTAGAGACGGATTCGGAGCATCACTCGCTTCCACCACGGCGTGTTCGAACACGTGCTGTACGCGGAGACGAGAGAATGCCGTGCTCGCGGAGAAGATGCCCTCTTCGGGATCGCCAACCAGAACGGGCGTGAGCGCCCGCAGCGCCATCCGGTGCGGTTTCAGCACGTCGAGGCTGGTGTTCAAGGCGAAGATGAAGCGGTCGCGCCATTTCCCGGACGGTAGGTTCGCCGCCTGACGCGCGTACCCCGAAGAGAGTTCGTCGTAGAGCGCAATCACGACCGCTTGTTTGCTCGGGAAATAGCGATAGAGAAGGCCCACGCTGACCTCCGCTTCCTTCGCAATGTCCCGAAGGGTGGTCGCTTCATAGCCACGGGCGGCGATCATCTGCATCGCCGTCGCGTACAGGCGCTCCCTCGCGGCGGCACCTTGAGGCGTCGGCCCCGGCGGCCGACCTCGTTTTCGGGGCTTGACATTTTTGGTGAACATGTTCATTAATATTAAAGCATGACTGGCGTACCGATTCAAGCCCCTGCCAACATCGAAGGCACCCACCTCGTGCTCTACGACGGTGTGTGCGGACTGTGCAACCGTCTGCTCCAGTTTCTGCTCGAGCACGATCACCGCGCCGTCTTTGTGTTCGCGTCGCTCCAAAGTGCGACAGGAAAAGCGACCGTGGCGCGCTATGGCGGGAATCCCGAAGAGCTGAGCTCGTTCTACGTGTTGGCGAATTTTCGGACCGCTGACGCTCGGGTCTTCACGAGAAGCGACGCAGCGTTGTTCGTGGCGAGCCAGCTCGGATGGCCGTGGAAGGCGATGCGCGTGGCCCGAGTCATTCCGAGGGCGCTCCGGAATGCGCTGTACGACGTCATTGCTCGAACCCGATATCGCGTATTTGGTCGCTACGACCAGTGTCTGGTGCCGCGTCCTGAAATCCGAAGTCGTTTCGTCGAGTAAGACAGGAGGGCTGGATGAAGGTTGTTATTCCAGGCGGGTCGGGACACGTCGGCACGTTGCTCGCCCGCGCATTTCATCGCGACCGACACGATGTGGTCGTCCTGAGCCGTCGTGCCGATATTCGGCGGCCATGGCGCGTGGCTGCCTGGGATGGCGTGACCCTCGGAAGCTGGCAGCATGAGCTCGATGGGTGCGATGTCGTGATCAATTTAGCGGGCCGAAGCGTCAACTGCCGGTACACCGCCGCACATCGACATGAGATTCTGCAGTCGCGTGTGCTGTCGACGCGCGTTGTGGGACGGGCGATTGGCAGGGCGAAGCGTCCACCACGGGTGTGGCTACAGGCGAGCACAGCCACGATCTATGCGCATCGGTACGATCGTGCGAACGATGAGCACTCCGGCATTCTCGGCGGCCACGAACCCCAGGCACCCAGTTCGTGGCGGTTCAGCATTGACGTCGCTCGCGCGTGGGAACGGACCTTCGAGGAGGCCGTCACGGATGGAACCCGCAAATTGGCGCTTCGGTCGGCGTTGACGCTGAGTCCCAATCGCGGGGGCGTGTTCGACGCGCTTCTCGGCCTCGCACGACATGGCCTCGGGGGCACCGCCGGCGACGGCCGGCAATTCGTGTCGTGGATCCACTACGAGGATTTCATTGCGGCCGTCCGATGGCTCATCGATCGGGAAGATTTGGACGGAGTGGTCAACATCGCTGCGCCAAATCCTTTACCGAATGCCGAATTCATGCGGCTGCTCCGGCAGGCGTGTGGCATCGCCTTCGGCCTGCCCGCAAGCCGGTGGATGCTCGAGGCCGGTGCGATGGTGATGCGGACGGAAACCGAACTCGTTCTCAAAAGCCGCCGGGTTGTGCCAGCCCGATTGCCGGCGCACGGTTTCATCTTCAAATACCCGGTGTGGGACGGTGCGGCACCCGATCTCTGTCGTCAATGGAGAGCGTCATAGGTCCCTTTTCGATTCACGCGCAAAGCCGTTCCCTTTTGGCAACCGCTCGCATAGCATCATTGCCACGCGCAACGCCCCATCAGCGAGATCTCTTATGGCACCTGAACACACTCGTTCCGCCGTCGGAAATGAGCCGAACATCCTGGACGACAACACTCGGCCCTTCGCCCCGTCCGGGCAAATCGACGTGAGCGGGTTGTCTCACACGGGCAAAGTGCGGGCCCGCAATGAGGATCACTTCATCGTGACCCGCATCGGGCGCTACCTGGAGACCGTGCAAACCACCCTCCCGTCCGGAGAGGTACCGGATAGGGCGGAGGAAGCCGGCTACGCCATGATCGTCGCCGATGGCATGGGCGGCCACGCAGGCGGCGAGCTTGCGAGCCGGATGGCGATCAGTGGGCTCGTGAAGCTGGTGCTCGCCATGCCCGATTGGATCTTCCGCCTCGACGAGAAGATCGCCGCCGACGCGACACAGCGCTCGAAACAACGGTTTCGACGTCTCAACACGTTGCTCATTGAGCATGGCAAGCAGGACCCGAATGTCCGCGGCATGGGAACCACGCTGACGGCGGCCCGCAGCATGGGTCGCCATCTCCAGATCGTCCACGTCGGCGACTCGCGCGCGTACCTGCTGCGCGAGGCCCGTCTGCATCGCCTGACCCGGGACCACACCTACCTGCAACTGCTTGTCGACAGCGGACAGCTTTCGAAGGAAGAAGCGGCCAGCTTTGGCGCGCGCCATCTGCTCGTGAATGCACTTGGGGGCTTCGACGAGGACGTGGAAGTGGACGTTGACCAGATGAAGCTCATGACTGGCGATCGGCTGCTCTTGTGCAGCGACGGCCTGACAGATCTCATCGACGACGAGGCGATTGGTCGAGTGCTGATCGACTGTCGCGAATCGGCCGCGGCGTGCCGTCGTCTTGTCGATCTCGCGCTGGCGGCTGGCGGCAAAGACAACGTCACGGTTGTTGTGGCCAGCTACATCTTCTAGTTCAACGCGACAGCACGAATTGATGGCTCGTCGAGGAGCATTGTGCGATCGGTCCTGCACCGTAGGTCCGCTCGAATAACCGCCGCCCGATCCGCGAATGGAGCCTGCAGCGAAGAGGGCGATTGAGCTCGACCCTTTGATCGTTAAGGGCATTTGGTACCTTCTGGGATATCTGTACGCCGTGACTGGCCGTCGCGACGAAGCCGAGGCGATCGCCGCGGCGCATCCAGAGGCGCCGGCGCGCCAGATGATCATCTATGGCGGTCTCGGCGATCGAGAACGCGCATTCGCGGCCCTCGAGCGCTTAGCCGCCTTGCATTGGTGGCAAGCCGCCATCCATATGCGATACCCCGAGGTGGCGATCCTGCACGACGATCCGCACGTCGCGGCGATCCGGAAGAGCATGGGTCTTCCTGAATAGGACGATCACCAGTCCACTCGCGCCCCGATTCGCACGATTCGCGGCGGCACGATTGTGAGCGGACGCAAAAACGACGGACCGGACGCCCAGTTGACATTCTGCTCGGCGTTGCTGTTCAGCAGGTTGAAGATCTCGAAAAACGCGCTGAGGCGACGACCACTCGGAAGAGGGATGGGCTTCTGCACTCCCACATCGAGGAGTGTGATGTGATCCTGCCTCCGAGTGCCGATCGGTTCAGCAAGCACTCGGATGGTGCCGTGTTTGAGTGGAGCAGCGATCGTACAGACCAAAGGCCTGGCCGGATTGGTGCCGTAGAAAAGGCGTAATCCGCAACTGCCACGGCGCCTCGAACGACCCGTTGAGTTTCGCGGACCAGACGCCGAAAAGATAACGGCCACCGGCGTCGGTGTGTATGAGATCGTTCGGCGTGACTGGGAGCGCGTTCGCGCGGACCGTCTGACCGAAGTACGCGCCCGCCTGATCGTGATTCCACGTGTGCGCGAAACTCGTCGCAAGCGACCCTCGCCGATCGAAACGCCGCTCTGCGCTTACTTCCCAAGTCAGGTAATCGCTGTTGGAATGGGCGAGGTGACGGACAATGATTTCCGATTTCCCGATGAGCTCGTCCGGCAGCTCATAGACCAGAATCCCGGGTCCGTCGCTCGGGGCTCCGAGCGTCCCGCCTTCGGGACCGGGGTCCGGACGGGTCGTCGCGACCGTGAATGCGTCGAAGCTCCAGGACGCTTGCTGACGGACGCCCTGCTGCCGTACGCCACGCCATATCACACCGGTGCTGACTTTGGTATTGCCCGTGAACTCGCGCTCGAGCCGTGCAGTGAGCTCCCGGACGTATGCAGGCTTCAGATCGGGATTCAGGGCTTCGATCGACGTGCCGCCGCGTCGCTCCAAGGGCGCCACGGACTGCTCGCCGGGTTCCCATATCAGGTTCCCGTTAGCATCCGACCAATCGTATCGCTCCCACCAGCTGCGCGCGTTCGGATTCACATTGAACCCAAGATCGGCTCCAACCGGCAGCCAATAGAGTCCGTAGCTGGATTTCACGATCGTGCGACCGTCACCGGTCAGGTCGTAGCTCGTCCCGATCCGTGGCGCAACGACGTTCCAGTCGATCAGGTTGCCGATGGCTGGGAACGACTGCTCTATGGCATTGAACCGGCCCGACAGGTGACGCTGATCGGGCAGAAAGACGCGAATGCGGTCGAACCGAAGACCCAGATTAAGTGTCAAACGGCCGTTCATCTGCCACGAATCGTTCAAGAACGCCGAGTACCACCAATAGCCGCTCAGTGATCGAGATGGCGTCTGGAACAGGTAGACCTCAGCGGGCTTTCCGCCCCTGAGGACGTGCAGCACGTCACCGGGATAGCTTCGCTTCCAACTCTCGGCCTCGAGCAAACGATGGACCTCGCCGCCTGCTTTGAGGTGGTGCCGGCCATGACGGCTGTCGCTGAAGTAGCTGAGCGACCCATTGATCTGGTCGCGCTGGAAGTCCTGCTGCCAGTCGCGATTGCCGCCGCGCACCGCGAGTTCCACAAGGTAGAGCAGGAAGCCGATACACGCCGTCAGCGCCGGAAACGCTCGTGCGCGCGCCCATCAATGCAGAGCCTGTGGCGCGAATCGTGACGCCGGAGAGCACCCCCCCGGTTCGGTCGGTGACGACGCCATCGATTCCGCCGTTGGTATCGCCGACGGTCTGGCCAGCACTCGCCGATGCGAGCAGAAGAACGCACGCCGCACACAAGCCGAGCTGTCCGGCCGTGCGCAACACCGGGAGTCCTCGGAAGGTCCGCATGGTCTTCAGGATGGTGTCATTTTAACCAATCAAGTTGCTGGCACGCACCGTATCGCCACAACCGTTGATCAGTTTTTCCATCGTGTTACCATTGAGAGTTAGCATCCCTCCAATGTGGGCCAGTAGCGCAGTTGGGAGCGCGCATGAATGGCATTCATGAGGTCACCGGTTCGATCCCGGTCTGGTCCACCATCCTTCGCTCGCAAAACTTCGCAGAGCGAGCTTCGGATGGCAAGCCAACCTTCGCTCTGGATCCGGGCGAAGGCACTCCACAGATAGCGAGCTAAATTTAGCGGACTCGCGAAGGATGCCCACCGTAGCGCGCAGCGCGAAGGTGGGCCGCAGAATCGGCCACTTGCTGCAGCTCCCGGTAAGCAAGAACTGCAGTCAATCGACCACTTCATTCCGGCATTCTGAAGAAGACACCCACTGCCGTCGGCGCCCAGGTTGCACCGATGGCTCCCATGACAAATCCAAAACGCAACGTGTACGTGCTCCGGAGCGCTTCGAATCGAACCCGTTACTACACCGGCGTAACCAGCGACTGGCGCGCCCGTCTCGACGCTCACAATTCTGGAAAGTGCCCACACACGGCCTCTGGCCGGCCATGGATCGTCGATGTCGTCGTGCAGTTCACTGACGAGCGCCGCGCGCTGACCTTCGAGCGCTATTTGAAGTCTGGTTCCGGGGTGGCATTCGCGATGCGCCATCTCAGATGACGACGTCAAGGGGCGCATGCCGTGGAGCGACCACAGGACTCGCAGCGCACACCACATCGCGCACGCCCATACCGGCCTTCGCCGACCCCACATCGGCGCTCGGCTCTTTCACGGATGGCCCTGACGGCGTGGCCTTAGTCGACCGCGTATGCCAGCGTGAGGAATGATCCCGCTTCCAACTTGGTGCCGGTGTGTGCCCTAGTCGGCTCCACGCGTAGACTGCGTTCGCGCGAGTGATCCGCTATTGGCCGCTGAGTGGCACGTGAGCGATCAACGTTGGATCGATCGGCTTCGGTTGGGTGTTGACGTGCCGGCGGAAGAAGGCGTCTGTGTCCTGAAACGCTTTCAAGGCCGCCTGCGCCGCTCGCGGTGGAGACCCGAACGCAAAGCAGTGCGGCTCGCCTGGATAGGTGCGCACCTCGAGGGCCTTGCCGGCTGACTGCAGCTCTGGAATCAGCACCTCTCGGTTGAAGCGGTTGAGCGGATGCTGATCGCCCTGCACGATGAGAATCGGCGATCGTATTCTGCCGATCTTGTCGCGTGCGATCGCCTGGTACTTGGTGGTGTAGTAGCGCTTTGGATCCGCCAGGATTGGCAAGGAATCGTCCGGCGTGAAGCGTGGGCCGCTCCTGGGAACGTTCGTGTCGGTGATGCCCGTGAAATGCACGGAGGCTGGCTCTTCGGCGGCGAGTGCGGTGACGTCAGTCATCGTGGCCACCTCCAGCGCCAGGTCACCTCCCCCGCTGCAGCCGTAGACGACCACACTCTTTGGATCCACAGACGAAAGCCGGCGCACGTGATTCACGGCTGCCAGAGAATCCTCTGCCGAGACCCTTGATTGCGGGTCGTCATCCCGACTCCGATAGGTCATCACCGCAACGGCGTACCCGGCGGCCAGGAATCTCGAGGGATACGCAACATCGAGCGTGTACTTCCTGAGTTCCTCCGCTGATCGTGTCTCGAGACCACCGTGAATCATCACGACGACGGGAAAGGGTCCGATCCCTGGCGGTTTGCGAAGAAACCCCTCGCCACGATAGCCATCGCTGGCGACAGGAGCGATCGGTTCAAGCGGCGATGTCTGCTCAGAAATGGCTGGCCTCGAGATGCGTTCGCCCTGCATGAGACCGGCGGCGAGCAGCGCCGCCAGGGCCGGTGCCATGATGCACGCTGCAACGAGCGGAAGCATCGCCAGGCTGGTTCGGTTGTTTTGCATTGTGGCGGCATCTCCTCTGCCCACACTATTTCGCCGAAGGCTTCGACCCCGGTGGTTTCCTGCGCATCGCTTCATAGGCTTGCTGAAAAAGGTCGATCTCAGGACTTCGCGCGTTCGAGCGGAGTGTCACGGTGTCGCCGAAATCGAGTAATCGATAGTCAGGAGAGCGGTATGCAGGCCATTGCGGCAGCCCTCCACCATTGGGATTCCCTGTCTTCGCGAACCGCACCCACGCGGCTGCCATGGCCCCTGACACCGTCCGATCGATCTCTTCGAACTGCGAGGCGTCTCCACTCGTGTTGTCGAAGACGTATGCGACTTCGGAGGTATGCGCGGCGCCTCCCCAAGCCGCACGGCTGGACGGCGCGACACGCGAAAATCGATACATGTAGACGTCGCTGACCTTCGAAACCGCGCGAGCAGTCAGTGCCGCCGTCGCGACGAATCGTGACTCGGTTTCCAGCACCGCCGCCACCACCGCGACGTCAGCGTTTGTCGCCGCCGGATATCTCGCGAGCACTGTGTCAACGAACTCTGCGGGAAACCTCGCGCGGACGAACGCGCGATACTCCTGGAGCGTCTTGGGTAAGTCCCTCGCATAGAAGAGACCCTCATCGGCGTTGTGACCAATGAGGAGCGGTACCTTGGACTGGTTGTTCGTGCCTATGAGAAGGGCAGGATCATCCGGTACGACATACCCGTCCACGAGCGGGACGTACAGGTTCACGCCCAGGGTCTCACTGCTGTTGGGCATGCGCGCGAGCACCTCGTCTGCGCTCAACCCGCGGAGGGTCGCGATGTCCGGTGCGAGCGAGAGTCCGTGCGCTTCCGCTGCCGCGAAGCCATAAGACGAAACGCGAAGTCGCGGCTTCGGCCCGGCCGCCGCGTACCCGAGGCTCTGCGCAATGGCGCGATGGAACAACCCTCGGGCCAGCGGCGAGACCATGAGGAATATCTGGCTGGATGCGCCGGCCGACGATCCGAACAGCGTTACGCTCTCCGGATTTCCGCCGAACGCCGCGATGTTCGCGCGCACCCAGCGGAGCGCGGCGATCTGATCGAGCAGCCCGTAGTTGCCGGAGACCTGGTGTTCGGACTCGCGCGACAGCGCGGGGTGCGCCAGGAACCCGAGCGCTCCTAATCGGTAGTTGAAACTCACGACGACCACGCCACGACGAGCCAGGTTCGTCCCATCGACGCGGGGCACGGTGACCGTCCCGAAGTTGAATCCTCCACCGTGGATCCACACCATGACAGGGAGCCGGTCGCCGCTGGACTTCGCCGGAGTCCAGACGTTGAGCGTGAGACAGTCTTCGCTTGCAGGCCCACCCAACCCACCCGGCGCGCGTGCGGGCGGCGTCCCGGGACATCGAGGTCCGAACTGCGTCGCATCTCGAACATCCGTCCACGGCTCGGCTGCGATGGGTGGACGCCACCGGCGCTCGCCTGTCGGTGGCGCGACATACGGAATGCCCTTGAACACTCTGACGTCGGTCCCGATGCCGCGCACAGAGCCGGACTGCGTTTTCACGGTGGTCGGTCCGGGCGCAGGCGCCTGCCCGTGTACGACGGTCAGTACGCCAACGACGCTCACGAGCTTCAGGACCCAGCGCATAGATACCTCCGGATAAACGCGATGAAGTTGAGAGAGCTGCACGTCACCGCCTCGGCAACGAGTGGAGGCGACCTGCCGCTCGGACCAGCGCAGGTAAAATAGCTACCACGCAGCGGCATGTCCCAGGGGATCACCAGGGATCTTCCAGGGATCTGGCAGCTTTTCTCCAAGGATCCGCAATGCGCATTCGCTTCGGCCCGTTCACGCTCGATCTCGAGAGCAGGCAGCTGACCAACGCCGGCGAGGAAATTCATCTCGAGCCGAAGGCGTTCGAACTGTTGTCGGCGCTCGTGCTCGAGCGGCCGAAGGCCCTCTCGAAAGCGGACCTGCAAGAACGGCTGTGGCCCGGCACATTCGTCGCCGAAGCCAACCTCTCCAACCTCGTCGCCGAAATTCGGGCGGCACTCGGTGACCCGGCCCGTGCTCCCAAGTTCGTACGCACTGCGCACGGCTTCGGTTATGCGTTCTGCGGTGAAGCGGAGCCGTTGACGGATTCCGTTGATGCGGCGCCTGGTCGCGTGGCCTCCCAATCGGGCAGTGAACTCGAGGCCGGAGCACCTGCGGTGTCACCTCCGCCGCAATCGAGTCGTGTGCCATGGCTGGTTGCCGGTGTGCTCGCCGCTGCACTGATCGCGACCGCAGTCATCGCACTGCGCCGAGACGGCGGCCTCGCGTCAGCCCCTGGTCCGGCGCAGTTCACCATCCCCCCGCCGGAGAATGCGTCGTTTGGCGGTCCGAGCCGTGGTGGAAGCGGCACGGCCACGCAGCTGGCCGTGTCCCCTGATGGCCGGCACATCGTCTTCGTGGCGCGCGCCAACAGCGCGTATCAGATCTGGCTGCGACCCGTCGCCACGCTGAAAGCGACGCCGATTCAGGGAACCGACGGCGGAACCTTCCCGTTCTGGTCGCCCGACAGCCGTTCCATCGGGTTCTTCGCGGATGGCAAGCTCAAAAGGGTTCAGATTGCCGGCGGACCTCCAAGCGTGCTGGCCGACGCACCGGCCGGGAACGGCGGGAGTTGGAGCCGCGAGAATGTGATTCTGTTCGCGCCAGGGCCCTCACAAATGGGCCTGTTGCGCGTGTCGAGCGTCGGCGGGAGTCCGACGGTCGCCACGACCCTTGATAAGAACACCGGAGAAGACGTCCACCGGTGGCCCCACTTTCTGCCCGATGGCCGGCACTTTTTCTACACCGCCGTCACCGGACCCTGCTGTCCGGCATCCACGCCGTCGGTGATCAGAATCGGCTTCGCTCGACAGGCCAGGCGCCGATCAGCTCCTTTTTCAGGCCGAGTCAGCAGTGTCGTACGGCTCCGGTCATCTGATCTTCACGCACGAAGAGACCTTGATGGCGCGAACGTTCGACCTCGACACACGTCAACTGCTCGGCGATGCCTTTCCTCTCGCCGAGCGTGTCGCCAGGGAGCAAAGCCGCTACGTGGGTGCGTCCGTGTCAGAGAACGGCACGCTGGTGTACGGACAGGCCGGCGCCGACGTACCACGGCAGTTGACCTGGTTCGATCGCACCGGCCGCGAGCTCGGCACACTGAGCGACGCAGCTCCATACTCCGGTCTCGCGCTGTCGCCGGACGAACGCCGCGTGGCGGTGACGTTGGAAACCGGAGCTCCGAATAACGTCGACATCTGGCTGATCGATATCGCCCGTAACATCCGATCGCGCCTGACCGTCCATCCAGGACAGGAACGGTCACCGGTGTGGTCGCCGCAGAGCGATCGGATCGCGTTCCAATCCTCACGATCCCGACAGCCGATCGCCCTACGTCAGACGTTGAGCAGTGAGACAGGCAAGGATGAATTGCTCCTGGAGGGACAGGGGAATTTCACGATGACTCCGAGCGGTTGGTCGTCGGACGGACAGTTCATCGCGTATACCACTCGAGGATCGAACGTCTGGATCCTTCCGTTGTTCGGCGATCGGAAGCCGTTTGCGTTCGCGGACAGTCCGTTCACCGAAACATCAGCCGTGTTCTCGCCGGCTGGCCGATGGCTCGCATACACGAGCAACGAAGGTGGCCAGACGGACGTTTACGTGCGGTCGTTTCCCGGGCCGGGCGCGAAATCTCAAGTGTCGAGAAACGGTGGGAGCCATCCTGTGTGGCGAGCGGACGGCCGTGAGTTGTTCTATCTCGGACCGGATGGGACGATGATGTCCGTCCCGATCGGAGACGGTCGTTCATTCGATGCCGGGCCGCCACAGGCTCTTTTTCACGCAAACGTCTGGACACTCGGGTATAACCAGGTCTACGCCGTGACCAAAGACGGGCAGCGCTTCCTCGTCACCGCGACGCCACAGAAGTCCAGCGGCGCCGCCCCGCTCACCGTCGTCCTCAACTGGACGGCTGCGCTCAACAAGTAGCAATACGCTCGACGCGGACCGATGGGGGACGTTTAGGAAGCCTCTTTACGCGGCTCTCTGGAAGTCTTCGATTTGGCGCATCCAGCTGGTCAGTGGGTTCCATCTGGGGAAAATCTGGGCCACCATCCTTTCATTTCCATCCCCGATCGTCCGCAAGTAGCTGAAGGCCGGTGCGGTTACGCGGGTTCCAACAAAGCCGTTTCCATCGAACGAAATTCCGTCCGGAAAGAACAGTTGTTGGAACCGCTGTCGCTGTTCGAGTGACGCCTGCACCCACAGGTCGGCGGCGCGCGGCAGAACGCGTTCTGCGAACGCCAGGATGCCCTCTACGTCGAGTTCATCGAGCTGGCCGGAGTGACGGTCGATCCGGGCGAGCGTGAGCTCCTCGCGCAATTTCTCGGCGTGGCGGTCGTACGTCTCGATGTCGATCGAGCGCTCGAAAAGGAATGCCTCGTCCAGACGGTCGAGCTTGTCCTGAATCGCTTTGGCAGCCCGTTCGGCAATCGCCAGTTCATCGCGGACGGCTGCTTTCCGCGCCTTCCAGATGCGCAGCACGGATTCCTTGAGTAGCCGCGTGTAGCCTGGTGTTGGCTGCAGCAGAGCGAGTTCGTCTGCGAAGAGCCCTTCGAGCTTCGCCTTCGTGATGTTGACTGCGCGACAGCCTGGACGGCAGTGGTAGTACGCGTAGTACTCGCTGCGACCCTTCGACCAGCTGCCGGTGAGGGCTCGACCACAGGACGCGCAGCGCACGAAGGCGCGCAATGGGAAGTCCGGGTGCGCCCGCTGCTGTGGCGTCGTGCTCGGAACTCGCCCGGACAAGACCGCTTGCACACGGAAGAACAGGTCCTCGGAGATCAGGGGCTCGAAGTCGCCGCGTTTTCCGCGAACGCCGTACTCGATGACGTCCACGATGCCGGCATAGAGCTGGTTCCGCAGCAGCACGCCGATTACTTGCGATGTGAGCGGACAGCCGCGCCGGTTGGTGAAGCCCCAGGCTCTTGACTGCTTGAGGAGCTGTTGTTTGGTGAAGCGCCCGGTCGCGTACTCCTCGAATGCTCGCCGCACAAGCGGCGCTCGCTCAGGATCGGGCATCAGGCTCTTGCCCATCGCGCGCGGCGCGTTCAAGTAGCCGATCGGCGCCAGGAACACCCAGCGCCCGAGCTCCAATGCCGCCTTCATGCCGGCGCGGGTCCGGTCTGAGCGACAGTCGTTGTTGAACTGCGCGAATGCGGCCAACACGCCTTCCATCAGCTTGCCCGTGGAAGTGTCGTCGATCGGCTCCGTTGCCGACCGCAGAGAGATGCCAAGCGATTGCAGATGCGAGCGCAGCGCGAAGCGGTCGTACTTGTCCCGCGCGAAGCGTGTTTGAACACGACGACGAAGTGCAGGCGACCCTTGTTCAGGCGGCAGAAGGTGAGCAGCTTCTGAAGCTGGCTGCGATCCGTCGTCTTGGCGCTCTCGCCTTCCTCGTGGAAGCGGTCGAGCACATCGTACCCTGGCGGCGGCAGTACTCCTCGCAAGCGCGCAATTGCGTCGGCAGACTCTGATTCTCCGTCTGCTCCTTCGTGCTGACGCGAACGTAGATCACCGCGCCGACCATGGTTGGCAGCGTAGACCCATTCACGGGCTCCGACAAGTGGCGGTTCCGAGGCACGACTTCTACTCGGGAATCCGGCAGCCTTCCTGATACATCTCGACCACGATGCACGCCATAGTCTCCGCGTGTCGGCGGATCAACCCGACCTCCTGATCGGTCAGCGATTCCGCTTCCTCGCCGAGCAATTCCCGACAGCGCGCGATTGAGATCGGCTCCGGCCTGTCATCGGTATGTTCGACCAACTCCATGACCGCACCCCGCGAACGCGAAGTATCACGATTCATGTTGTGCTGGGTGCGCGCTCAAGCGCGCCGGCCTGGAGCCGGCTCGCCGATGTACGTGAAGCGCAGATGCGGGCGTAACGCCGACAGCGATACGCGTGACGTGAAGTCGACGCAGTGAACGCGCGGGCAGCCGTCGCGCGATCGATCAATGAGTTGTGGGGGGAGCTGCAGCGTTGCTCTGAGAGCGGCGGCGGCAGCACTCCGCATCGGATCCGACTGCGGAGAGGGTGCGCGATGGCACCGACGAGATCTTCACGATATGGCTACCGGCGGCTCGGGTCAATACTGAAAACGGCAACCGAGCTTCCTCGGCCATCACATAAGTGCTACCGTCGAGCACAGCTCGACGCTGATCATGTGATGGCCGATGCAACCGAGTGCGGAGACAAAACCAGCATCGAAAGAGCAGTGTGATCCTTGCGCGATCTGCGATGGGTACGCAACTAACAACGCACTCGCAAACGGCACGCAGATCACTCACCGTTTCGATGGCGGTTTGCGACACCGGCACCGGGGCGTGAGCAACCCTCTGGCCGGCCTCGGGACGGCAGTCGGCGCAGAACCGGGGGGTTGCTCACGCCCCCGCTCCATCAGTGACGCCGGCTAAGTGCGTTTCCTGCGCGGCAAAGAACGCCGCGCTCATTATTCTGCCTCTCAACTTGCATGTCGTCGGTATGGAGACACTTGCGAGAGAAGCTCTCGCGGACACCGGTCCATCGACCACCGGTGTCGACGAACAACTTAGCGTTCTCGAAGTGCGCCAACCACCGCTCTTTGTCGCGGCCCCCCTCGCGGCGTCAGCCGTTCCGAGTCGTAGTCTGAAACCAGGGTGGGAAAACGCTCCGGAAAACCGCGCCGGCCCGCCTCGAAAATGCCATCAGGATCTGACCGCCTACGGACGCAGTCTAGGGCGTCGGAGGCGATGACACCCTGCAAGCGTGGCGTGAGCGACCTCGGCTGTGGCCGCAGGCATGATCGCGGATGCGGTCAAATCTTGTGGTCGCTCACGCCATGGTCAGCCTCTTGGCGCGGCGACGACCGTGGCGAAGGCGAGCAGTCGGCAAAAGACGCCGACCGCGTGCTCGGAACAAGAAGCCGCAATCGCACATCGACTTGCAGCGGCTGAAGGAAGGGTGCGGTAGCCTCGAACCCGATCCGGCGCGGGGTCCTCAATCGGGGGGAACACCCCGCGTTGAGTCCTGTTCCCCCTCGTGTTCCCCCTCGGTATGGCTTCATGGTTTCCAGCGGATACTCAGTCCGCGCATCGAAGTAATCTCTTCGATGCTAGGCGGATTCACTAGGATCGAGCGGCTCTGGTGGCCTTGCCTTCCACGTCTGACCACCCATCAAACCGGGCAAGGCGAACTTCAACTCGTCCTGGTTGCACCAGTACTCATTGGCCGGGATAGTGCCCCATTCGATGTACGTAGACACGTTGAAACCGTCCTCAATGTCGTTGTACCAAAGCACCCGGTTGTCGTCCGCGCCAATGGCCCAGAAGCCCCCACCCTCGTCACCGTATGGCGACTGATTCCACTTCGTCGGCTCGAACGCAACGCGCTTGAAATAGGCTCGCTGTTCGTCGGAGCATTCAGCCAGTTCCCGCGCGATGGTGCTCTGCAGTTCAACGCGGCTTAACGGCTTCCAAACCATTCCAGCCCTCCCGCTCTACTCGTTTACTTCCTGCTCGTATCGATGATCTTCACATCCGGACCGCGTGAAATCTTTGCGATGAATCCGCGCTTCGAATGCTGCCTGCACAGGCGCGACATCCTGTCCAAAGCCGACAGAATTAACGCCGCCGCTTCTTCCCCGGTCAGGGACGACGATGTGATGCTGAAGAACCGAAGCCTCGCAGCGATGACAGCTTGTTTCTCGAGTTGGTTGTACCGAATTCGGTCGTCGCGCGTAATGACGACCCAGCCGTTGACGCCGGCTTCGCGCAGCCAGACAACATCCTCAGTCCCTTGAGCAAAGAGTTCGTCATGGACGCGGATCTCGACACCGGCGGTGCGGAGCGCCTCGGGCACTTTCTTTTGGCCCAGCGATCTATCGATGAAGAATACGAGGGGCTCAGGCGGCTTTCGCCGGCTGGAGCTCGCAGCGGACCGCTTCCTCGATGTTGAGCGGGTCCTCGCCATAGTCGTCGGCGAGATCAGCGATCGACTCGCCCGCCTTGTAGCGGTCCGCGATGACCGCGGTCGGCACAGCCGACACCTTCAGAATCGGTCGGCCAAACTCAACGCGTGGATCCATCGTGACAACGCGGGGCTGGGACGCTTCTTCAGCCGGGCTCCGCCGACTGCGCGTGAACGGATAGAGCCGCGCGACGAATCCATCCTTGTCCCACTCCACGCGCTCGAGGTGCAGCCCGATCAGATCGCGCATCGCCAGCTGGCCGTGTCTGGATGCATTGATCACGTCCTTGACGCCCGCGGCTTCAACGAACAGGTGCTTGCGGTCCGTGAGCATCTGGTGATGAACCAGAGGATGCTGAGTCTTGAAGTGCTCGCGCAGGTAATTGACGGCACGACGAATCTGCGGCAACTCGACCTGGTATTGCCGTCGTAATGCGTCTAGGACATGCGCTTCAGTGAGGTTGCTGAACGACAGCCGCGAGTTCGCCGGGTCAGCGAGTTCGATAACCGGCTCGGACCGGCGGCTTGCGCCGGACCGCAACGGGTACGAGCGTCCGGAAACCCAGGAACGCAGCGTGTTCTCGGGAATCTGAAGGTACCGGGACGCCTCGAACACCGAGTACCAGGGTACCTCCAGGACCTGAGGTCCCGAGTAGAGCTGCGCCAAGTTCCGACGTCTGGTCACTCCCACGCGCCAATCCTAACCCGTCGTCGGGGACGGCACAAATTCCCAAGGGGCTGGCCGCGCTCGGAGCAAGAGCGGGAACGCGGCGTCGAACTGCCGCGTCTGCTCTTGCTGGATCCCCTTAACGTTGATCTCTCAGGTGCTCGGTCGAATACTGCCCAAGCGCAATGAGAGGAACAGATCGTTCTCCCTGAGCTCCTTTCGCAATTGCTCCAGTCGTCGCTTCGACCTCAGCGTCTTGTCCTGACCGTAGAACGTTCCGTGAATCTCCGTTCGATCTTTAAGCGCGTACCAGCCGTGACCCAGCGCGAACTGTTGCAGTTGCTCCACCAGCCTATCCGGATTGTCCTGTGGACGGTACTTCGCGACGTAACGGAGCGACCAGCGCGGTCGATCGAGTCTCCGCCGAATCGCTAGGGTTTTTCGAAACCGGAGACTTTGCTTCTTCGGGCGTCGAAAAGCGTTGTACGCAAAAGGGCTCAATCCAAATCGTGTCCAGTCCAACCTTGCCGCTGAGATCGAGTTCAGCGCAACCCCGCGAGGGCGGCCGCGGGACAACCGGCGGCCGCAGCCACTGGTTCCAGCATTCGCTGATTGTCGTTGAGACGGCGCTCGCGGTCGTGCTGCTGACGTGCAGCGGGCTGCTGCTGCAGACCTTTCAGCATTTGAGGAGTACCGACCTCGGATTCAACCGCGAACGGCTCCTGACCTTCGAGACGCCTTTGTTTCGATACACGGATTTCGAGCGCCGTGTCGCGTTCATCAATGCGGAGGTGGAAAAGGTGCGGGCGATACCCGGCGTCATCAGCGCCGGGTCCATCAATCTCATCCCGTTCACCAATTTCACCAATGCGACGTTCTACCTGCTGGAAGGCCAGTCACGAGACCGCGCCTCCGACCAGGTGGCGCTGGGTCGCGACGTCAGTCGCGATTACTTTGCCACCGTCGGCGCGCGGCTGCGGGATGGAAGATTCTTCGACCCATCCGATCGAAGGGCCTCTGCTCCCGTGGCGATCGTCAACGAGGCGTTTGCCAAGCGTCACTTCCCTGAGCGCTCGCCGCTCGGCCAGAAGTCGCGCCTGATGACGACTCTGCTCTACGGCGTCCGCCCCGACTACCTCCCAACTGCCGCCGTGGTATCCCTGATTCTTGTGGGCGTAGCGGCACTGGCATGTTTTGTTCCCGCGCGCCGTGCCTCGCGGATCGACCCGATGATTGCGCTGCGGCAGGATTAGTTGCGAGACGGGGCATCCCAGCACGGTTTCGCGTCGGTCCCGGCATGACCGTTGGTCGGAAAGGGCTGAGCAGGAGGCCGTGGTGAAACTCTGCACGGCCTCGAGCACGCGGAGAATTCGCCGCGCGGTGAGTCGGAGACACGGCGAAACGGTCGAGTCTCCGTGGCTCCCGACGCGAACCTCCTCTGTGTCTCACGGCCAGCATGTTCGCTCGTCGGTTGCTTAGGCGATTGACCGCGACGCGCTCCCGGCGCAGAATGAACGCGCTCGGTCGGAGCATCCACGTCCGCGGAAAGGGCTGCGCCCACGACCACGATCGATTCGCACATCGCGATCCATCGTCCTCTTTCAGCCTGGTGCGGACGCAGGCACGCGAAAGGGGATCCGCATGCCCGGCACGTCCGATCCGTACGCCGCCTTCCGGCTCAATTTAGAACAGCAACGTAAGCGCGCGAAGGATCTGCTCCGCGCGGTCCGCGCGGGCGATGCGGCGGCGCGCCGGCGTCTCGCCGACGCTGTCGCTCTCCCGGTGCCAGATGCCGTGACGATCAAGCTCGCCGATGCACAGTTCGCGATCGCCCGTGAGCTCGGGTTTAGGACGTGGCGTGACCTCCGAACCCATGTGATGGCGCAGGCCGCTGCGCGTGAGGCGATCACGCAGCCTGGCCCCGCCGTTGACGCCGACATGCCGACGCTGCACGTTCGCTGCGGATCGGACATTAAAGGAGAGCTCGAGGCGGCGAGGTTCAGCGGTAACGTCCTCGCCGTGTGGGACTCGTTCCCCGTCGGGCCCGTGACGGACGCACCAGACTGGCTTGCGGAGCGCGCACGCTTTCACGCCGATACCGGTACCGTCCACGATGTGGATTACGACGCATTTCTCGCGGAGCTCACGGACGCAGACCGCCGACTCACGGCATCCGCCAAGAGTTATGCGCGCGTAGTCATCTGGACCGAGCATGACAGCCACGACCAACTTTCGCTCATCCGCTGCCTCGCACATTACGCGCGAACGCGGCCGCCGCGTGTCCTCGAGCTGATCTCAGTAAACCACTTTCCCGGCTCACGGCGTTTCATCGGACTCGGCCAGCTCCCGCCCGAAGCGATGTGGCTGCTCTGGAATCGGCGCGAAGTCATCGATGCTGAACGGCTGTCAGTCGGCGCCGCAGCGTGGGCCGCGTTGACATCGGCGGATCCGCGCGCGCTCGCGGCCATCGCTCGCACGCGAACGCCGGCGCTGCCGCATCTCGGACCGGCCGTGCATCGCCACCTGCAGGAGCTGCCGTCGTCGGTGAACGGCCTCAGCCTGACGCAATCCTTGCTCTTACAGATACTAGCCAGGGAGCCTGCCAGCGTTGGCGAGCTGTGGCGGGTCTCCCAGGGTGAACTGGAGCCGATGCCGTTTCTCGGCGACACGATGTTTCTGCACATCCTCAACCAAATGGGACGTGCCCACCCGGCCGTCTACGAACGGTCGGTGCTCGATCCGGAACGTCCCTTCAGCGATCGCCTCGCCATTACCCAGACCGGCCGTGAGGTACTCCAGGGCGTGACCGACTGGCTCTCCCTGCAACCTCCCCTCCGGTGCCTCGGCGGCGTGCGGATCGATCCGTCAACGCCGAACTGGCGCTGGGACGAGGCGCGACAGGACGTTACGATGGCGTGAGAAGCGCGACGCTTCCGGTGGTCGAGGGCGACGCCGCGTTGGCCGAGACGGGGCTCGCCTAGCTGCCAATGGTGAAACGTTGACTTAGGATCGACACGATCAGTCCCACGTACTACACTGTCGCCGATGCGCGCAGTGGGCCTAGAGGTCGCAAGCTCTTGAGCGAAGTAGGATTGTGGCTCGTCGAGGACGCGCGACCGCTTTCGATCCCGCTCGCAGTCCCGTCGTGTGGCTGCTATACGGATTTCGCGTGAGCGCGGCAAGAGCTTCAGCCCACCGCCGACGCTGGGCCGCATAACTCGCCACTCGCGGCGACAAGGCAGGTCCTATTCACCCAAGCGCGATACGCGCTGCGCCGTGGGAGGTGTTATGCAGATTGGTCAATCGGCCATGGTCGGAGGACGTCAAGTTGAACAAGTCCCCTACGACGAAGAATTTGGGCGACATTTCCTGTGAAGCCGCTTTGGCATTATGCTGCGAGCCTTGTGAGATCAGCCGAGATTTGACGGTCGGCCTACTACTAGTTTGGGACAAATTGATCGGGGCGATCGTTCAAACTACGTTGTCCACGCCCCGAAAAATCCACTGATGTCAATCGCTCGAGCACGACTCCTTACAATCTCAATGCTACAGGCGTCCCGTTGAATGCGCTTTTCGAAAAATTGGACCGTGGACTCACCGGGATCCGTCTCTACGGAATCGCGCCGCCGAAGCTAGCGTCTGACCCCGAGCGGCTGCGTGAAATCGCGGCTCAACAGGTAGCCCGACTTCGCATGCTCGCGCCTGAAGGCTTGGTCGTCTACGACATCCAGGACGAGCCGGGACACAGTGGCCAAGCACGCCCGTTCCCATTCTTACCCACCGTCGACCCTGAGGTTTACGCGTACGACGCGCTTGCCGAGCTCGCGATCCCGAAGATAGTGTACCGGTGCGTGGGCGCGCATCCCCGCGAAGTGTTCTCGAGTTGGATCGACACGGTGCGGGAAGCGGCTGGCCGGCGCCTCAGCGTCTTCGTCGGCGCACCACGTGGTCGGTCGGGCAGCCCGGGGTTGCCACTAGCCGAGGCGTATGCGCTCGCGCGCGCTGCTCCCAACCTGTTCCTCGGCGGAATCGCCATAGCGGAGAGGCACGTCGCGAAAGAGGATGAGCACGAGCGGATGATCGCCAAGCAGGACAGCGGCTGCCGCTTCTTCATCACGCAATCGGTGTACGATGCCGCTTCCACAAGGTCATTGCTCTCCGACTACGCACTGTCATTGCAGGCGTGCGGCCGCTCGCCCGCCCCTGTCGTGCTCACGTTCTCGCCGTGCGGCTCGGTGCGCACGCTCGAGTTCATGAAGTGGCTCGGCATCTCGTTCCCGCGATGGCTAGAGAACGAGCTGCGCCATTCTGCCGACACGCTGGAGCGCTCTATCGACTTGTGCGAGAGCGTATTCACCGACGTGCAGGACTACGCGCGCGAGAAGCAGTTGCCAATCGGCATCAACGTCGAGAGCGTTTCCATTCGAAAGTCGGAGATCGACGCGTCAGTGGAACTCTATCGGCGATTGAGCTCGCGTCTCGGGTAAAGGCAACTGTTCGGACAGATCGATCCACTCTTTCAAGCGACGACTGACGCGACCGAGAAAACCGTGGTGAACGCGATGCTCGCGGCACAGCCGATGACGGGCGCGGACGGTATCCGCGCCTTTGGCTCGCCTGACGATCGCGTCGTTTTGATCGAACCGCCGGTTGTTGGAGATCAAATTGTGCAGCGGTCTCCTGAACAGTTTGCGGTCGCCCACTTCAGACGAGTTCGAATCCCCATCCCCCAGCCAGACTTCGCTCGCGCTTCGCGCGAACTTCGTCTAGGCAGGCGAGTCCGGTCGCGCGAGCCATCGCCACCGAAGCGAGTCCCCGTCACGCGAAGTCTGTCTCGCCGAAGCGGCGCAGCCGCGAAGGCGAACCGCATTTCTGCAACTCGAATCCCGAGGTCACACCGCAGAGACTGCGCTGTCAGTCGCAAAGCAGTGCGAATTGCGTAATTGATTGATGGCCCAAGTCGTGCGTTTCCGGCACCGGTATGAAGGGAGTCGGCAAGCGCTTCGTCTAGCCTCGAGATGGCCGCGTCGAAATCGGCGCCGTTCGCGTGACGATAAGACCAGCACTCATTCAACGCGACTTGCAAATCGTTGAGCGCCCGATGCAACTCCGCCGGATCGAGCGTGCGGTCACTCTGCGCGCATGTCGGGTATGCCAACGCGAGTTCTTTGCGGCGGCGACGAGGCCACGATGAATAAATCGAAGTCATTGCGACGATCGCCGACATTGATCGGGTGCCGCGACGAGAACGCGACAACTCGCCCTGCGGCGTCAAGCGACGGCTCGACACTCGGCTCCATCCACAAGCCTGCCGCGTCTCGGCTGATGTGCGTCATCGACCGCGTGTGCCGATCGAACAAAAACACATCAGGGAGTAAGTTGACGTCCTGCATCCCGTAGGCGCCACGACGTCCGTCCACCAGGTTTGATGCTTCCGAGTGGAACGCCACATAACGGCCGTCGGACGAGATCGACGGACCGTCACTTCCATCGTCGCCGGGGTCGCCGATTCTGCTGCGGCTGATCAGTTCTATTGATTCCCTTCGCCAATCAACCACAAAAACGTCCGGCGCCTGATTCCCATCATCGGCAACGAGATTCGAGGCGGCCGAGGCAAACGCGATATACCTGCCGTCGGCGCTAATCGCCGGTGCCCAACTTGCGGCGTTCGTCCTTCTGCCCTGGCGGCCCGCGCTCACACGTTTCGTCGTTCGAATGCTCCGGTCGTACACGTACACGTCGAGATGTGCCTGGCGACCTCCCGCAGCAACACGTGCTGGATCGAACTCAGCAGAGGACGCGAACGCAATAAAACGTCCGGTCGCGTCGACGACGGGACTAACGCTTGACCCGTGGTCGATGGAACGCGATGAGCCGATGCGCTCGATCATTCTTGACGCCACCACCGCGATGTAGATGTCTGTCGCACTCCCATTGATGTCGGCGTCTGCTGAGAGATTTGTTGCCGCTGACGAAAAGGCGACAACCTGTCCGTCGCCGCTGATTGAAGGCGAGCGACTCGGGCCGTCGGCGCGAGCTCCCGCCAAACCGACGCTAAGGATCCGTGCATCGCCCTTTTGGCGATCCCGCAGCACGACATTCAATGATTCTGCCGTTTCGGTAATCAGATGAGCCTCATAGACAAGAAAGCGACCGTCATCGCTCAAATCGGGGTGATCGCTATCCATAGGAGCGATCAGACCGGCCATCATGCTCTCCAAAGTGACGGCTCCTGTCGCCCGGTCCAGCACGTAAATGTCGCGTCCGTCATTTGTGTCGGCGTTCACAAGACGCGCGTACGATGTGAAGGCCACATATCGCCCGTCAGGGGTGACATTGATTGACCGGCGTTTCGTAAACGGGTGTCGTGCATCCTGCTGCGGAATCGTCATTGCCGCTGTTGGCTCCAATTCTCGAGACGCATCCAGAACGGCACAAAGCACGAGAGCTCCGGCGAGTCGATTCCTCATGTCTACTTCCCAGGAATCACGTTTCCTCGAGCCTCCTGCACGACCCGTAGGCCGACGTGCCGCGCGCGCGTTGTTTCGAACACCGAACGGCCACCGTCGGTTGCGCGCACTCCGCTGCGAGATCGGCGGGCCTTCTGTGCGAGATCGACCTCATCCAGCTGCTCAATGATGTGTTCGAGCTCATGCGCAATCATTTCGACGTCGCCGTAGGGGACGGTGACGTGCGCCACAATGCGTCCTGCTGAGTATCTCGAAATAGACGTGATGCCGCGCACGCCACCGGTCAAGGGGACCCTCATCATGCGCACATGGCGCACATGGATCGTGAGCGAGTCTTCACTGGCAATCCGCGAGCACTGCCGCCGAAACGACGGCGAACGGGCGAGCATCATCGCGAGGAACGAACGATATTTCGGACCGGCGGAGATGTTTTCCGGTACGGCAAGCTGCTGAATGTGCGGAGAGTCGTCTGGCGAGTACCGCTGCAATGCCGCAAAGGTTCGTGTAGCAGTTGCTTCTGTGAGCGGTCCACCTCCGTGTTGCGCGTATGCGTTGTTGCTCGGTCTGCACGTCAGAAGTGCAAGAAGGTTGGACACGATGAATAGCCGCTTCACCACGAGAAGAGCAAGGCAATCTATGTGCCGCTCCGCACGGGGGACATCAACGGCTATCGCGGCCAAACGCGTCCCAAACAAGAAGCCCACCGTTCGTTTGTGGGATGCGAACAATAGGTTGACAACCAACATGTCGAGGTGTAGCTTCCCAACATATGACGCCCGACAAGAGCGACGTCCTCTACGGCACTCTCGGCCTGATGGTCATCAAGACCCTGGAGGCGTTGGGTCCGCTGCATGGGTATCGGATTGCCAGGCGCATCGAACAGATCAGCGGGGATCAGCTGGCGCTCAATCAGGGCACTCTGTACCCCGCGCTGCTTAAGCTGGAGCAGATGGGATGGATTTCGTCCAAATGGGGCAAGTCCGAGAGCGGCCGACGGGTGAAGATCTACACACTGACACGCGCAGGCCGCAAGCAGCTCCACAAGGAAGAAGCGCAGTGGCAGCGTGCCGCCAGCATCGTTGAACGCTTCTTCAACATTACGGAGGACGTGTTATGACACGGCTGCGCACTTTTGTGTTTCGGCTGTGGGCTCTCCTCCGTTCTCGGCAGATGGATCGCGACATCGACGACGAGATCGCCAGCCATCTGGCCGAAGCGACGGAAGAATATGTCCGGCAAGGCCTTTCCCCTGAAGAGGCGCGCCACGCCGCTCAACGCCGTTTCGGTGGCGTGACGCAGACGACGGAGGTCTATCGAGAAGTCCGGTCATTCACGTGGCCAGAGGATCTGCGGCGTGACCTGCGGCATGCGCTCCGCACGCTCCGGCGCGCGCCCGCATTCACGGCCGTGGCGCTGCTGACGCTGGCGCTCGGGATCGGCGCCAACACAGCGATTTTCTCGATTGTCAACGGCGTCCTGTTGCGTCCGCTCGATTACCCCAGACCCGAGCAGTTGATGTACGTGACCACACAGTTCGCCGACCTCGGCCTGCCGCAATTCCACTTGTCGGCCCCCGAATACCTGGAACTTCGCGAGGTCAACCGGTCGTTTGCCGAGATGGGGGCGTTTTCGCCGGGCGCGGGCGAGGTGAATCTGACTGCCCCCGGCGGAGCTCGGAACGTGCGTAACGCGAACGTGGACGAACATCTGCTCGACGCGCTCGGCCTGCAGGCTGCCCACGGGCGGTTGTTCGCCCGCGGAGAAACCGACAGGACGAATCCTGCAGCACCGCTGCCGCCGGTCGCTATTCTCTCGTACGAGTTGTGGCAATCGGCGTTTGGCGGACAGCCGATCATCGGGAAAACGGTGGAAGTGAACAGCCGGCCTCGCGAAGTGATCGGCATCATGCCGCCTGGCGCCGACGTCCTGGATGTCCGGCCAGAGATCTGGTTGCCGCTGGGATTGAACCCGTCCAACCGCACGAATCGCGGCCAACACTCCCTCCGCGTGATCGGCCGGCTGAAGGAGGACGTCACACCCGAGGCAGCCCGGAGGGAACTGACGACGCTCAACGAACACTGGGGCGAGCGTGTCGGCGTCAGCAATCACATGTTCGCTCCCAACACCGGTCATATTCTGCAACTGGCACCGCTCCACGATCAGATCGTGAGCGCTGCCCGCCGGGCGATCTGGATGCTTCAGGCGACCGCCGGGCTGGTGCTGCTGATCGCCTGCGCCAATTTAGCGAATCTCCTGCTGGCGCGTGCGGCCATACGCCGGCGTGAATTCGCGGTGCGCACGGCCCTCGGTGCGAGCCGGCGCCGTCTCCTGCGGCAGTTCATGACCGAGGGCGCGCTGCTGTCGATCGCAGGCGGTGCACTGGGGGTGTGGCTCGCCTATGTAGGTCTCCGCGCACTCGCACAGGCATACCCCGGGGCTCTGCCTCGATCGACCGAGATCAGCGTCGATCTGCCCGTGCTGCTGTTTGCCTGTGGCGTCGCCATCGCCACCACCATGTTCTTCGGGCTGGCGCAGCTTCGGCACATCGGCGTGAAGGATCTCGGCGTCACGCTCACCGACGCCGGCAGCAAAGGCGCCAGCGGCGGGACACGCCGTCACGTCCGCCGCGGCCTGGTGATGGCCGAAGTCGCGGTGGCCGTCATCCTCGTGATCGGCGCGGGCCTGCTCATGCGCACCGTCTACAATCTCGCGAACGTCGACCTGGGATTCAATCGGTCGCGCCTGGTGACGTTCTCTATCAACTTGCCGGAACAGACCTATGCAACGGCGACGAGTCGACTGCAGGCGTTTCAGCGTGTGCTCGACACGCTCCGCCCCGTCCCTGGTGTGGAGGCAGCGACGGCCATGTCGGGGCTGCCGCCGAATCGGCCGCCCCTCAAGTGGGATACACGCGTCGCCGACGTCACGGTGCCGCCGCTGGGGCCGTTCCAAGTCGTTGATTACTATCAGTACGTGATGCCCGACTATTTCGAGACGATGGGCATCCCGATCGTACGCGGGCGCAGCTTTCAGCCAGGCGATGCCACCTCCTCAGGTTTTGTCGCCATCGTCAACGAGAAGTTCGCAGAGAGGTTCTGGAAAGGACGAGACCCCATCGGGCAGCGCGTCAAGCCGGGCAGCAACGATCAGCTGCCGTGGTTCACCGTCGTGGGAGTGGCGAAGGATGTCAAGCAGCTGGGCGTTGATCAGGAAACAGGAACCGAGCTTTACTGGTCAGTTCCGCAGGTCGCTGTGGCGCAGGGGAGCGTGCCACTCAACCACGTCGTATTGCGCACGACCCTTCCTGCAGCGGCATTGTCGCAGACTGTGGCGCGAGTGATCCATGAAATGGACCCGGCTGTACCAGTCAAGCGCTTTCGCGATATGGAGACGGTCGTTGCTGAATCCATCCAGCGACCTCGCTTCCTGGCGCAACTCCTTGGGCTCTTTGCCGGCCTGGCACTGCTGCTCGCCGCCGTGGGGACGTATGGCGTCTTGTCCTCCCTCGTTGCGGAGCGCCGCCACGAGATCAGCATTCGCATGGCGCTCGGCGCAGATCGATCCAGCGTGCTCGTCCTCGTCATGAGGGAGGGCCTTCTCCTCACGGCTATCGGTGTCGTGGTTGGACTCGCGGGGGCCTTCGGTCTGAACCGGCTGATCGCATCGCTGTTGTTCGGTGTGGGCCCAACAGATGCGCCCACGGTTGCTGGCGTGACTGCCACGATGATCCTCGTGGCCGCGGTGGCATGTGTGCTGCCCGCCTGGCGAGCGTCGAGACTCGATCCGAACGCTATGCTGAGAGTATAAAGCGGCGGCCACTTCCTGGTGTTTATGAAGTCCGGCGCCTTTGTAGATCGGCTCGTGTCGCGGGGCTGTCCGCCGGCGGCGTGATGACCAAGGGATGATGAGCCGCTGTGGAATCGAACCGTCTCAGGCAGCGTTTTGGACGAACCAAGTTCGAAAATCGTCCCTGACACCCACCAGCCTCCGCTCGTGACCCACGAAGGTTGCCCGCCGAAGCGGCGTCGCCGCGAAGCGTCGTAAGTGGCCCTCGGGACAGTCTGTCACAGCGGGCAACGGTCCGGACGGTGCTTTCGTCAAAGAGCCTATTATGGTCTTCCCTCACCTCCTCCAGGATCTCCGTTACGCCTTTCGAAGCATGCGCCGCAACGCCGGCTTCGCCATCTTTGCCATCCTGATCGCCGGGCTTGGTGTTGGCGCCAGCGCCACCGTCTTCAGCGTGGTCAACACGCTGCTCCTGCGGCCACTCCCCTTCGAGAAGCCTTCCGAGCTGGTGTGGATTGCCAATCGCGACCTCCCCGACCTCTCCGGCCAGACGACGCAGGTGGGGTACTTGCTGGACCTGCGAGAGAGAACCCAGACCCTGTCCGCCGTGGCCGGCTACTTCGCCTTCTACGGCGTGGATGACAATCTCCTGAGCGGCCGAGGTGAGCCCGAGCGGCTGAGCGGCGTCCCCGTGTCGGAGAATTTCTTCGACGTGCTCGGCGTGAAGCCCCTGCTGGGCCGCGCGTTCACTGCCCAGGAGAGCGCATGGAACGGCCCGAAGGTCGTGATGCTCGGCTACGCTCTGTGGGAGCGCCGGTTCAACCGCGATCCCGCGATCGTCGGCACGTCGCTCGTCATCAACGACACGGCGCACACGGTGGTGGGCGTGCTCCCGGCGTCGTTCGACTTCGCGACCATCTTTGCGCCGGGTAGCCGCTTCGATCTCTACTTTCCCTTCCCGCTCAGCCCGGAGACCAATCGCTGGGGCAACACGATGGCGATGATCGGCCGGCTGAAGCCCGGCGCGACTGCTGCCCGTGCGCACGCCGAAGTACGCGTGCTTGCGCAGCTGATGAGGCGTGAGCATCCGGATCGCAACGGATTCGAAGGCATCGTCAAGCCGTTGTCCCAGCACGTCAGCGGCAGCATTCGGCCTTCCGTCCTGGTGCTCGCCGGCGCGGTGGGGATGGTCATGCTGATCGTCTGCGCGAACCTGTCGAACCTACTGCTCGCACGCACGGCGGCACGACAGAAGGAAATCGCGATTCGAATGGCGCTCGGCGCCGGTCGGAAGCGACTGCTCGCTCAGATGCTGACTGAAGGCCTCGTCCTTTCGTCCGGAGGCGCCGTCCTCGGTCTCGCGCTCGCAGTCGCCAGCACGCGACTGCTGACCCAGCTCGATGCGGTCAGCATCCCGCTACTGCGCGATGTGCGTACTGACGTGACCGCACTCGTGTTCACCGTCGGTGTCACGCTAATTACGGGCATCGTCTTCGGCCTGGCGCCGGCGCTGCAGGCGTCGGGGGCCGATATGACGGGCGCGCTGAAGGACGCGAGCCGCGGATCTACCGAGGGCCAAAAACGGGCCCTCGTACGCAACGCGCTGGTGGTGTCGGAGATCGCATTCGCCTGCGTCCTGATCGTCGGCGCCGGCCTCTTGATCCGCAGTCTTGTCACCGTGCTGGAAGTAGAGATGGGCTTCGACCCGGCGCGCACGTCCACGATCCGGGTCGATCCCGACAGCCGCCTCACGCAGGCTCAGCGCCTCGCGCACATGGACGAGGTCATCCGGCGTGTCGGCCAGGCACCGGGCATCGGGCACGCGGCCATCACCGACACACTGCCCTTCGGGCGCAATCGAACCTGGGGCGCAGGGGCCAAGGGGGTGACCTACGAGCGCGGCAAGTACCCGCTGGCGTTCGTGCGGCTGGTCAGCGAAGGCTACCCCGCAGCCATGGGCATCCCGTTTCTGGCCGGGCGCGACTTCTCGGCAAGCGACATGGCCGGCACAGAACCGGTGATGCTGGTCAACAAGACCCTCGCGAACACGCTCTGGCCGGGTGAGGATCCGATTGGCAAGTACATCGCCGGGCCGTGCGCCAAGGAACGCCGGGTCGTGGGCGTCGTGAGCGACGTGCGGCATCTGTCGTTGGAGCAGCCGTCGGGCAACGAGATGTACATTCCCGCGCGTCAGTGTGACGACATGGCCGGTTCGTACCTGGTCGTGCGCTCGACTCTACCGCCCGCTCGAGTGGCGGCGACGCTGCGCGCCGCGCTCATCCCGATTGCGCCCAACCTTGCCGGTAACGACTTCCGCACGCTCCAGCAGATCGTGGACCGGTCGGTTTCGCCACGGCGCTTTACGGTGCTTCTGCTGGGGGGCTTTGCCGTGTTCGCGCTGATCCTGGCGTCCCTCGGCATTTATGCGCTGATCTCGTACTCCGTCACCCAGCGCACACAGGAGATCGGGATTCGCATGGCGCTCGGGGCATCGGCGCGCGACGTGCAGGCGGGCATCATCGGGCAGACGCTTCGCCTGGCAGTGATTGGTCTCGTGATTGGCGCCGGCGCCTCTTGGCTGCTGGCACGCGGCGCTTCGGGGCTGCTCTTCGGCGTGACCGCGGGCGATCCGCAGACGTTCGTTGGCATGATCGGCGTTCTGGCGACCGTCGCTCTCGTGGCTGGCTACCTGCCGGCCCGGCGTGCGGCGCGCATCGACCCAATGGTGGCGCTCCGCGCGGAATGATTCGTTGCACCTCGGCGAGCTATCGCTACAGTCCGCCACCATCGGCGCAGCCTTCACTGTGCGAGCGCCTCTGCAAGGCTGCAGGCGGTTCCATCTGGGACAAATCTGGGCCACCATCTTTCGCTCATGATTACAGGCGAAGGATGCCGCGCCGTAGCGTCGCGAGTTTCGTGTGCGACGCGGAGGCGGCCTGCTCCTGTCTCCGAACGAGCTACGGCTCGGTAAGAGCCCCACCTGCTCTCAGAAACGCAGTGAGAGAACCGACGCGTCTCCGGCCGGCGGCATCGGTGCTATCCTCCCGCCTACTGCTTCAGGGAGGCGAGGGTCGATGAATACCAGGCGCTCGGTAACATGGATGCTTCCCGTCGTCGTGCTCCTTCTCGCGTCCTCGCTCGCCATCGAGGCTCAGGGTCCGTTACTTCCGACTCTGGCGCGCTTGGACGCATTGAGCCTCGCCTCTATCGAAGGCGATGTGCCCGCGCGTTACAGCAATAGCGTATCTCGCGAGGTCGCGAGTGCGCTCGCGAGGCGGATCGCTGATTGTCGCGGTCTGCTCGTCGCAGCAGCAGTTCGTCCGTCGATCGTGCTGGCGCTACTCGACCAATCTGACTGGGAGCGCGTCTCGGACCGTCCTTACGGAATGCCTCATCACGGCACCGCCGACTCTCCGTATGTCCTCGTGATCCCACAGAGCTGGCGAGACGCAGCACCGATGTTTACGGGCGTGAGAACGCACCTCGCAGGCGCGCTCGGAGCGCACGAGGTCGACCGCTACGTTCATCTGATCGCGCTGCACGAGGTTGGACACTTGCTCACGAACGCGGCGCTGGGTACGACAACTGAAGCAACCCGGACGCGTTTCCCATTCTGGTACGGTGAATTCCTCGCCAACTATTTTGCGGACGGGTGTCTCGCACCGCAGGCTGAAGAGAGCGCCTTCCGCCGCCGCGGCGCGGCGGCGCTGGCGGCGATTCCCGCTCAGAGGTTCACCACCCTCGACGACGCGGATCGGCTGCTGATCGAAAGGGATCCCTCGGGGCCGCCGTACGTCACGACCGAAGCCGGCAGTCTGAACTTCGCGCGGTACCAAGGGTTCACGGGGCAAATGGCGAGTCGCCTGCGCGACGCAGGGCTCAACACAACACGCCTCCTCGAGATCCTGCGGCAGCAGTGGGCGCGTCCGGGGCGGCAGGTGACCGCCGTTCTACTAAAGGACTTGGCCGGCATCGCGCCGGGCTGGGACGAATGGCTTATCGAGCAGGGGGCGATCTCGAACCGCCGTAACCACGTCGATTGACCTCGGCACTGTCATCGCGTGTGAGAGAAATTCGCCGGATCGACGATCGCGCAGCGGCCAACCCGTAACCAGCCTAACTATGGGTTCCCGGCGACGCCAGCGGTCAGCCGACGCGCCGGATGCGGAGATAGCGCGCGTGGATGATCTCGTAGAAGCCGAAGGCGACGAATCCTGCTGCCGCCACGCCGAGAAGCCAACGGCCCAGCCCTCCCGGTTGTGCAGCGAGGGTGCGGAATGACGATGCCGTCGTTCCAACTTCCGACGGATCGCGGAACCAACCGGCGACGACGATGGCCCATCCGAGTACCGCAAAGACAACGGCGCGTGCCGCCACGCCGAACCGGCTGAGACTGACCGCCCACTCGCCAGCCTCGCGTCGCATCTCTTCGACATCCAGATTACGCTCCAATCGGCAGGTGATCGCCGCGTACACCTGCTGCACGGCGAAGCCGATGAGGCCGAGTCCCGCGAGCACGACCAGCCAATCACCGAGTGGCCAACGGAATGCCTCAGTGGCGACCTCACGCTCGCTGGTTCCCGATGCGGCCGACAGCCCACGATAGAGGCGGAATGTTTGCCACCCCAACACCGCGTGGACACCCCCGCGAACCACGAAGCTGGCACGGATGGCAAGGCCGCGCCAATTGTGGCCCAGGCGATCTGGATCGAAGAGACCTTGAAGGACGCGCCAGGCGGCGTAGCCGAGAAGCCCAATGACGGCCACGAGCAGCAGCGTGCGGCCAAACGGTTGTCCGAGGACGGCTGTTAGCGCGCCGCGCGTCCCCGTTACGCGTCCGCCTGCTCTGGCTGCGGCCTGAAGGGCCAGCGCGCCGATGACGATGTAGAGCACACCTTTCACAAGGAAGCCCCCTCGGGCGAGCCACTCGATCGCGCCGAAACCGTTCATGGAATCATGGTACGCACTATTTCCTACGAATTCGATGAGCCGCCGTACAACCGGAGCTGAAGTTTACTCACTCGTACGACTTCGACGCTCGTGCAGTCGCTCGAACTCACGCTTCAGAGTCTCGAGTTGGTCGTCGTCGAGCTCTTCGAGTTGAATCAGCTGTGACCGTGCTCCGGCAGTGCTTCTGATGAGCTCATCGAGCTTCAATTGCAGCGCTCGCGTGTCACGGTTCTGAGTGTTCTGCAGAAGGAACGCAATGAGAAACGTCACCTGAGACGCAGCCGTGTTCATCGTCAACTGCCACGTATCGGAGAACTGAAAAACAGGACCGAGCAGGAGCCATAGCGCCGTTAGCGCGATATTCGCAGTGAACGCCCATGGTGAGCCGACCACGGACCCGGTTACGTCAGCAATTCGCCTGAATCCATTCGTCATAAGCCTCCTGTGCAACGACGTGACGATATCGGGCCGACGTAACGCGTCGGATCAAGGCGTTGTGCCTATGCAGCAATCGCGCTGACTCTTGATTCTGGCCAGCCAGTTCGCCATCCGGTTCCAACTGGCGCTGTTCTGGTCCACCATCTCCAAGTTACTGATTCTAAAGAGCTGAAATCGGCGACCGCAGCATTTCCAGTCCCGGTCGCTATTACACTGACGTCACTGGGGATCTAGACGCTCGACTCGACGCACACAATGCGGGGAAATGTTCACATACAGCCGATGGGCGACCGTGGCAGGTCGATGTGACTATTCATTTCAGAGATGAACGACGTGCGATCGAGTTCGAGCGCTACCTTAAATCGGGTTCGGGCTACGAGTTCGCGAAGCGGCATCTAAGATGATGGCCCGCCGCGCCCTAATCACTTCCTTCGCCTGTGAACGATCGCCGCGGTGAAAGGGTCGCCTACCTGACGGGCAGATCGTGCTGGCATCTTGCCACTCATTGGCCGGCGCGAATATTCTCGCCGCTGCCAAGGCATCGACCGCTCGACGTGAATGTAGACACTCACCGGACATTACTGACCATCCTTCGCTCGTCTGCGCCGAGCTCCGCGGCTAGTCGCGCACGCGCACACTGCGTCCCAGGTCGGAACGCTCGAAGGTCGCGACGACGGCGCCGGACGGCACACGGCTGTCGCTGACCGTGACATCGCGGGCCGCGACACCGCCGACGTGAACCAGACGTCGGCTTCCCTCGGTCGCCTCACTGTTTCGAATTACGCCGCGATCCACATCCTCGACGAGGATCGGCGCGGCATTGGAGCTCGGCAGACCCTGCCGTCCCTTGAAGCCGTCGACGTCGAAATCGGAAACCTTCCGCAGTACCAACGCGCTCCGCCACTTCGGCTCGGTCTCCTCCTCAGCCCATCGCACCGAGAGATCGCGGACCTGCACGCCCCTGGCGGACTCGATGAACAGCGCATCTTCGGCCCGCTTGTCGGGAGCATTCTCCGGCAGCATGGTGAGGTTGATATTCGACAGCCGTACGTTCTCGATCGGGCGCTCCGGGTGTCCGACGATGGTACTGGTCCCGCGCACGCGGGCAATCACGTTGGCCAAGGTGATGTCCCGGATCGCACCGAGCTTCGATGCCGGGGTCCGTTTTTTCAACACCAGCTTGCACAGCTCGGCGCTGCCCCACCAATTCCAGTGGCGCCTCGCGGTTTCGACTGTCAGGTTGCTGACGATCACATCGCTGACAACGGCGCCGTCCTGGACGTTGATCCCGAATCCCTTGTTCGAGTTCCTGATGACGCAGTTGTTGAACAGCACGTGACGGATGTCTGCCTGGGTCTCCGTCCCGATCATCAGCGCAGTGGACGACGAGGTCAGGACGCAGTTGGTGACGGTGACGTTCTCCACCGGCCGAGCCGGTTGTCCGTCCCGCGCGATCGCCTTCAGCACGATCGCATCGTCGGCGGTCTCGATGATCGAGTCGGAGATGGTGACGTTCCGGGACGAGACGATGTCGATGCCGTCGGCGTTCACGCCCTTCTCGAGGTCGGAGTAGATATAGACGCCGTGCACGGTGACCCGGTCGCAGTCATTCAGCCGGACGCTCCACAGCGGCGAATGGACGATCGAGATGTCGCGCAAGTGGACGTGGCGGCAGTTGTTGAGGATGCACATGTAGGTCTGCACGCCGACCCGGTAGTACCTTCGCATGTCGACGCCGGCGGCGCGTGCGATTTCAATCTCGCGGGTAATCTCGGGATCGACGCCGCGCATCGGCACGAACTCGTACTGCGCAAGGCCGTCGAGCGTGCCGCGCCCCGTGATCGCCACGTTGACGGCGTTCTCGGCGAAGAGCATCGCGCGCCGTCCGCGCGGGAATTGGGCGTTGTCCTGAATCAGGAACAGCGTCGCGCCAGCCTCGACGTGCAGCGTGACGTTGTCCTTCAGCTGGAGCATGCCGACGCTGTAGTCGCCGGGCGGGACGTTGACGGTGCCCCCGCCGGCGGCAGTGCAGGCGTCGATGGCCGACTGGCATGCAACGGTGGCGCTCTGTGTGCGGACGCCCGTCGCACCGTAGGCCTTGACGTCGAACTGGCGCGTGGCGGGCGTCGGCTGCGGCGGCGGGGATCGACTGTCCAGTCAGGGCCGTGCCACCGGCGAGCACGGCGCAGCTCTGCAGCCACGTGCGCCTGGAGAGCGAGCGGGCAGATGGGCCGATGGAGAGACCGTCGGATCGAAGAACCATCGTGCGCCGGAATTATAGCGGCGACAGCAGCAGCGACTCGAACTTTATGCGGCTCGTCTCTTGATCTGCACGTCGCTGACCGCCACTGAACTGACTTCCCGTCGACCAGACGGATATATGCCTCGTTGACGAGCGCCGTTGCCTGGAGGCTATGCCCCACGCCCTCTCCCGCCATGCAACGTCGCGCGATTCGGTGGAGCTCCTGATGAACGAGCGGGACCAATCGCTCGAGGGCACCCTCGTCGCCCTGTCCCCATTTGAGGAGTAGCCCGGTGGCGGTCGAAGCGGGTTCAGCTATCCCGCCATATTAGGCCCTTTCTCACTCCACCCAACGTTTTGTCACCGGTTCCGCTTCTTAGACGGGAGGGAAGGCAATGACGTCAAGCGGTCCGAAGCGGGCGCCCGGCGCGAAGGTCAGGAACGGTGGGCAGATCATAGGATTACGTCGTGCGACTTATGGCAGAACATCTGATCGGCGAGTAAGATTCTTCACGGCCCGTAATTGGTCGGGAGCACTCGTAACGCTAGCGCATTCGGTTTGAAGGCGACGAAGATCCATGGAACCGATCATTGACCACATACAGATCACCGTCAAAGACATGAGCATCGCGGTGCCGTTCTACGACAAGCTGCTTTCCCTCCTGGGCTTTGATGTTCAGAGGAGAGTCAGTGCCGTCATAGAAGAGCATGAGTTTCACGTCGTCGAGTACATTCATCCACGGTTGGCGTTTGCCATCACTTCACCGAGAAGCGTGTTCGTGGGCGACATGATCAATCGCAGAAAGCCAGGGGCCCTCCATCACCTTGCATTCAAAGCGGCATCTCGAGCCGAAGTCGACAGGCTGTATGGGGAGCTGAAGGAAATAGGCGCCACGATCGTGAGTCCACCGCGGGAATATCCAGAATATAACCCTCCAACGACCTACGCGCTCTTCTTCAAGGATCTTGAGGGTATCAAGTACGAGATTGTGTGCTATTGAACACAGCGTCCATGGAGGAGATAAGGCAACTCAAGCAGGCGATCGACACCAATGACATCGATCGCGTCAAGACTCTGATGACGCGCAATCCATCGATGCACAATGCGCCGCTCGGATACGGCAAAGACGGGCCGCTCACATGGGTGGCCGAATGCCGCGTGCCACGGGAACCACCGAGTCCGACGAGACTCGCCATGGCGGCGTGGATGATCGAACACGGCTCGGACGTGCACCAGGGTGGAGACGGCCCGCTGATGCGAGCAGCGCTCGGCGATCGCATCCCGATGATGGAGGTTCTCGTATCCCACGGTGCGGATGTGAACGCCCTCTGGCACGGACACTTCCCCATCATCTTTGCTCCCTGCGAGTCTTTGGATCCGGCCACTCTCAAATGGCTTCTCGATCACGGCGCAAATCCGAACTGTCGCAACCATGGGTACGAGATCAGCGGCCATTCATATCCAGGTACGGCTCTCGACTACGTCGTCGCCTCGTACGCGCGTGACTCGCAACGACTGAGCACCTGCATTGACATCCTTCTCGAGGCCGGTGGCGAAACCAGGTACAACGCGCCAGGAGTCCTCGACCTGCTCCGCGGCCGGCTTGATAGTCTGGCCAAGCAGATTGACGCCGATCCCACACTCGTGCACAGGCATTTCTCCGAACTGGATTGCGGCAAGACCGGTGGTCGAAGCCTTACCGTTCAGAGAGGAACGCTCTTGCATGTGGCCGCGGAGTACTGCCACCTTCCTGCCGCCGCTCTACTGCTCGACCGCGGAGCCGACGTCAATGGCCGAGCGACAGTCGATGAGGCCGGCGTCGGCGGGCACACTGCAATCTTCCATGCAGTGACGCAGTTCGACGATGAAGGTTTGCCGGTCACGCAGTTACTGGTCGAGCGCGGTGCAGACCTCGCAGTTCGTGTGAAGCTTCCGGGGGACTACGAGCGGCCGGGTGAGATCGTCGAGTGCACCGCCCTGGGGTACGCGCTCCTGTTTGGCGGTCCGCGTCAGAGGAGAACGGTGACGATGCTGCGAGAGCGAGGGGCCGTTGAGTAGTATCAAACAGCAGTTCGACGCGAATACTCGAGCGCTGTGCCTTCTGAGCTTAGTGGAGAATACGAAAGTTTCTTGGCACCACAACAGAAGGGCCTGTGGACTGATAACCGAGCTTGATCACCTCGAAATCGTTAGCCGTCAGAGCCCGGAAGGCGGGGTTCAGGACCGCGTTGTTCCAGCGGGTGTCGTAGGTGCCACTGACATACATGTCCGACCCGTTGTCGGCGACGATCAACCCGTATCGCTGCATCGCCCGGAAGATCCGCTGCACTTCCGGCGTAAAACCAGAAATGTTGCGGCTTGACTTGAGCCGCAATCGCGCCCCCATGGGGAGCGCTCCCTGCGTCGAGCCCGCACGATGCGAGGCGGGATAGACGTAGCCGTTGGTCGCACGCACGGTCACGCGGAATGCGTGCCCGATTTCCTGCGTGCCGAACACCTCGTCGTAGCGCACGAGCCCCGGCACGATCGCCAGCCCTGCGGCGTCGGCCGATGTCCAGCCGTCCGGGCGGCGCGCATTCGAATTCAGATCGAAGAACGCGCCCGAGCCGGCATGCCACTGAGTGCCGTCGTGGAACACATTGAAGAGCTCGTACAAATGCCGTCGATCTCGATCGACGATCAGCAGATGCCGATCGCTGCTGCTGCGCCGATCGACGTTGCCCGGCTCGCCGCCTTCGACCCAATGCGCCTGGGTAATCGCTTCATCAGGAATGGGGTAGAAGGGAAAGCTCTGGTCTGTCGTGTGGTTGACGCCGTCGCTTTCGTCCGAGTACTCAAATTGGACCGTCTTGAGCGTGACGGCGCTGTCGACGACCGCGTAGGGATAGCCATATATCGCCACGCTGCCCGGCGACGCATTGCCACCGAAATCGGGGTGCATGCCACGCGTCGGCCCAATGAACGCAATGTAGCTCGCAGACGCGGGATCCACCGGCGCAGACGAAATGTCGAGATTCCACCAGTTGTCGGCCGGAAACAGCGGAAACGGGCCGGGAAGGACACCGCCGAGCGTACTCGCCGCGGAAAGAATACTCGTAAGCGCCAGGGACATGAGCGAGACGAGCAGCATCCGACCCGAGCGACAAGGCATCGGGCAAACCATCGCAAGGTTCGAGCCGCCGCACTTCGTTGGATTTTTCGACCAAGGGGGCGAATCTCCGAGTCATTCTGCGCACAGACAAGTTCGACGCTTACGTTTCTGCGTCCTCTGTGACAAATTTGGCTCGCGGCGGGTTGGCGACCGTTCGTCAGCGAACCTTCGTTCAGCCCGATGTGGGGATAATGGGCGTAGGCTATGCGTCGAACCCTGACCACGCTTGTTCTGTCCGCCGCGATCTCGTGCACATCACCAACAGCGCCGGAGCTTCCTGACGGCGCCATCCGCGTGAACGGCACAATTCAGCACTTCAGTCTTGAAGGTGGATTCTGGGCGATCCGCGGCGAGGACGGCGTGACCTATGATCCGATGAACGGTCTGGATCCGTCGTTCCAGCGCGAAAACCTGCGCGTGACGCTGGTCGCCAAGCTACGAAACGACATGGGAAGCGTGCACATGGTCGGCCCGATCGTCGAGGTGATCTCGATTCACGCGCGATAGTCCTACGATACTTCGACCAATCAAGTCTCAGGCACTTCGATCGGACGTCATGACATGTCGACGTCCTGCGCCACGAGGGAGGAGAGACTTATGAAGCAAGCAATCATCATGTTGATCCTGTGTACCCTGACTGGCTCTGGGGACGCGAGCGCAGGTCAGGCAGCCGCGCAACGTGATCGCTCTGCTCCCGAGTCGAGAATCTACAAGCTCGAGGAGCTCACCTGGCCCCAGATCGATGCCTTTGATCGTCAGCGGACACTGTTCATCCTGCCGGTGGGCATGATCGAGCAGCATGGCCTCATCTGCCTGTTGGGGCCGACACCATCGGTGTGACGCACGAAGCGAATGAAGCGTCGGCGCGTGTGAGCCGGGCGCTGCCAGATTGGAACGTTGTCATGATGCCCGCGGTGAATTATGGCCAGAGCGGAGCGAACCAGTTGGGCGACAAACCAATCCATCCCGGCACTTACGCCATCCGACAGTCGACGCTCCGATCATTGGTAGCCGATCTTGGCGGGCAGATCGCGCAGAACGGCTTCACATGGATTTTTGTCATGAACGGTCACGGCGCTCCCACGCACAACATCGCGATCAATGAGGCATGTGACTTTGTCAGCGAAACGTATCGCGTGACCATGCTGCACCTCACTGGCCTGTTTCGGGCCGATGCGGCAATCCAATCGAGCGGAGAGAAGATCAACGCCAAATACTTTTCCGCCGCAGATCTCTCATCCTTCGGTATGGATGTGCATGCTGGCGTCGGCGAAACATCGGGCATCCTTGCCATCCGACCCGATTTGGTTGCGCCGAATTACAGAACGCTCCCCAGCCAAGCGGGGCGCTCTCTGGAGGAGTTGCGAAAAATCGCGACCGCCCCCGGTTGGCAGGGATATCTATCGTCTCCTGCCAGGGCGACGGCATCGCACGGCCAAGCGGTAGAGGCCTGGTGGATCGACGGGTTTACGGACCTGATCCTGCGCGCCGTGCGCGGGGAGAACATGTTCGTCCATGCGCGTGTGCCTGAGACGGTGCCTGCGGCCGTGGCTCCGATCCTCGAGAAGGCACTGGCTGACGAAGCCGCATTCGGAGCCAAGCTCGAGAACTGGCTGGCACAACGCAGTCGGCGTTAGCGTCGTTGAGGCGGAGGCCCTATGTGAAACAGGGGTCTCGACATCGACGTGCGGCGTCTCCGAATACTGGAGCGTTTGAACGCGATTTAGCCCACGAATCGATCCCCTGAAGCGATAATAGACCTCGCAAACAACGGGGATTAGGACTTGGAGTCCGACCTGATCGGCCGACAGTTCGGTGTCTATCGGATCACGTCCCTCCTTGGTGCGGGCGGGATGGGTGAGGTCTACCGCGCCCACGATACGAAGCTGCGGCGTGATGTCGCGATCAAGATCCTCCCTCCGAGCTTCACCGGCGATCTGACCCGGCTGGCGCGCTTCGAGCGCGAGGCGCGCATGTTGGCCGCGCTGAATCACCCACACATCGGGGCGATCTACGGAGTGGAAGAGGCTGACGGCGTCCGGACCCTCGTGCTCGAGCTCGTCCACGGCGAGACCCTGGGCGAGCGCCTCGTGCGCGGACCGATCCCGCTCAGCGAGACGTTACTCCTTGCGCGGCAGATCGCGGATGCCCTCGAGGCCGCACACGAGAAAGGCATCATCCACCGCGATCTGAAGCCGGCCAATATCAAGCTCACGCCTGACGGCGTCCTGAAAATTCTCGACTTTGGTCTCGCAAAGACGGCCTCCGACGCGGCGCCCTGCGATCTGATTCCGACCGTGACGCTCGAGGGGACGGGTGACGGTGTGATCATCGGGACGGCGGCGTACATGAGCCCGGAGCAGGCGAGGGGCCGGCCCGTCGACAAACGTGGAGACGTGTGGGCGTTCGGCGTCGTGCTCTACGAGATGCTGACCGGCCGGCGGGCCTTCGAGGGTGACACGACCTCGGACGTGCTTGCGAAGGTGATCGAGCGCGAGCCTGATTGGTCGGCGCTCCCGTCGTCGACGCCTCCGCGCCTGCGTGAGTTGTTGCGCCGATGCGCGAGGAGGGATCCGAAGAAGCGGCTTCAGGCGATCGGGGACGCGCGCATTCAGATTGAAGAACTGATCAGCGGTGCGACGGAGGAAACCGCCACCGCCACCGCCGTCGCCGCGCAGCCGCGCGCACAGCGCAGTCCGCGCTTTGTATTGATCGGCGCGGCACTGGCGCTTGTGAACATAGCGGCGCTGGCAATCCCCGCTGCGTTGTACTTCCGTCGCGTTGTACCTGAGCCACTTGTTACGCGCTTCGAGATCACCACGCCGCCGACGAGCGATCCGGTGTCGTTCGCGCTGTCGGCCGACGGCCGCCAGCTGGCGTTCGTCGCGATGGCCGAGGGCGCGTCGCGGCTCTGGGTTCGGCGGCTCGACCAGGTGACGGCGCAGCCGCTCGCCGGCACCGAGGGAGCCCGCTATCCGTTCTGGAAGCCAGATGGCCGCGCAATTGGGTTTTTTGCCGACGGCAAGCTGAAATTGATCGACTTGGGAAGCAGCGTCTTGCACGTAGCGGCGGACGCGCCGAATGGCCGCGGTGGCACGTGGAATAGCGACGGCGTCATCGTGTTCGCTCCGAACAATGCCGGCGTCCTGGTGCGAGTAGCGGACAAGGGTGGGACGCCGGTGCCCGTGACGCAGCTTCCGGCCCCTGGGAGCCATCGCTTTCCGCAATTTCTCCCTGATGGGCGCCATTTCCTTTTTTTAGGTGGAACCGGACAAGCAGACACGCGGAACGTGTACGTAGGGACGCTCGAGGGTGGCGAGTCGAAACGCGTACGCGAGGCACGATCAGTGGCCGTGTTTGCGCCGCCCGACTCGCTGCTGTGGGTGGAGGACGGGGTGCTCGTCGCGCAGCGCTTCGACCCGGCGCGCGCGGTGGTCAGCGGCGAGCCGATCCCCGTGGTCCAGGACGTCGGATTGGACGAGCTTGTGTACCGGGGCATGTTTGCGGTGTCGGCGACCGGCGTGCTCGCGCACCGGACCGGCCGGGGAGAACGGCGTCAACTCACCTGGGTCGATCGCGCAGGCATTGCGCGGGGCACCGTAGGGCCCCCCGATGAGGCCGGGCTAACCGGTCCTGAATTGACGCCCGATGGCAAACGCGTCGCGGTGGTACGTACCGAGCGTGGGAACACGGACGTGTTTCTGATCGACACAGGCCGTGACGTGTTTCGCCGCTTTACGTTGGACCCAGGCCTCGACACCTATCCTCTGTGGTCTTCGGATGGGACCCGCGTCGCGTTTACATCATCGTGTCCCGAGGGCCGTTGCGTGGTCGAGAAAGCGGCAAGCGGCGCTGACGACAATCGACCTCTGCTGGCGGCAGGGGAACCCAAGCAGCCGCTTAGCTGGTCGCCTGATGGGCAATGGCTCCTCTACGGTACTCGCCATCCGAAGACAGGGTTGGACCTCTGGGCCGCGCCGATGGCCGGCGACCGCAAGCCGGTCCCGGTTATCCACACCTCCTTCGACGAGACGGCGGGGCAATTCTCCCCCGACGGGCGGTGGGTGGCGTATCAATCGAACCAATCCAAGCCAGTGCAGATTTTCATCCAAGCGTTTCCTGGGCCCGGCGGCCCGCGGCAGGTGACCACGGTGGGCGGGAGCCAGCCGCGATGGCGGCCAGACGGGAAGGAATTGTTCTATGTCGGGCTCGACGGCCGCTTAATGGCCGTGCCGATCGCGGTTGGAGCGGACCGACAGCTGGACCCCGGCACGGCGGTGGCGCTCTTTAGGGCGCAGCCCACCGGCGCGTGGCTAACAGCGCCGAAGGCGCAGTACGCAGTTGCCGCTGACGGCCGCTTTCTGATGACCATGACCCTCGAGGCGGCGACCGCGACACCCATCACCGTCGTCCTCAACTGGACGCGGCGTTGAAGAAGTGACCTCTGCGCGCTACGTTATCGTCCTCGCGTTGACGACGCTGCTATCGAACGTCGCGGCGTTCGCAGGGCAGACTCAGGCGCCATCTTCCGAATCCACCCAACAAGATCCCGCAACAAAGAAAGCCGACGACCAGGATCCGTCATTCGAAGACGAAGTCACCGTCGTCGCAACGACGCGTACCGGGCGTCGCGTCGAAGACGAGCCGATCCGCGTCGAGGTCGTTCCGCAGGAAGAGATTGACGAGAAAGTGTTCATGACCCCCGGCGACGTCTCGATGATGTTGACCGAAACCAATGGCCTGCGTGTCCAGGTCACCTCGCCTTCCCTCGGCGCTGCCAGCGTACGCGTGCAAGGACTGCGCGGACGTTACACGCAAGTGCTGTCAGATGGCTTGCCGCTCTACGGCCCTCCTGGCACCATCGGAATCCTGCAGATTCCGCCGATGGATCTCGCGCAGGTTGAGGTCATCAAAGGTGTCGCGTCAGCGCTCTACGGCGGATCGGCGCTCGGCGGCGTCATCAACCTCATCACGCGGCAACCTCAGCGAGACCGCCCTGAACGCGAGGTGCTGATCAACCGCACCTCGCGCGGAGCGACCGATGGCGTGGTGTGGCTCTCACAGCGCGGTGAAGGGAACTGGGGCTACACGTTTCTCGGCGGCGGACACTTTCAGGATCGCAACGACATCGATGACGATGGATGGACCGATCTTCCGAGCTATCGCCGCGCGACGGCTCGTCCGCGCGTCATGTGGGAAGACGGATCGGGGCGGTCCGTATTTTTCACAGTTGGCGGAATGGCGGAAGAGCGTCAAGGGGGCAGCATGCCGGGCCGCACGGCACCGGATGGACAGCCGTTTCCAGAGAGCCTGACGACACGCCGCTTCGACGGCGGGATCGTTGCGCGCCTGCCGATCGGATCGACTCGTTTTCTCACGCTGCGCAGCTCGGGCCTCGGCCAGTGGCACAACCACACGTTCGGCCCCACATCTGAACGCGACTTCCATCACACATGGTTCAGCGAAGGTGCCATGACCGGACAGCGCGGCCGGCACACGTGGGTGCTGGGTGCGGCGCTCCAACGTGACAAATACTCTGCGCGTGATTTACCGGCGTTCGACTACAACCACGTCGTGCCGGGTGTGTTCGCGCAGGACGACTTCCCCGTCACCAGCTGGCTCGCGGTGTCGGCCAGCGCGCGCGGCGACTTTCACAACGAATTCGGAACGTTTTTCAGCCCCCGCATCTCTGCCCTGTTGCGTTCGTCAACCGGCTGGACGACGAGACTCTCGACAGGTACCGGGTTCGTCGCACCGACGCCCTTCATCGAAGAAACGGAAGCCGCAGGCCTGTCGCAGTTACGTCCACTCGGCAACCTCGATGCCGAGCGAGGCAGAAGCGTGTCATTCGACGTCGGCTGGAAAGGCAGCGTGCTCGAGCTCAACGCGACGCTGTTTCGATCGCACATTACCGACGCGCTGGTGCTGCACGGTAACGAGATCGTGAATGCGCTTGGGCCTGTGCGAACACAAGGCTCCGAGCTGATTGCGCGCTATCACGTCGAAGGGATGGATCTGATAGCGACGCACATGTATGTGTGGTCGACGGAAGCGAATCCAGACACTGAAGGCCGTCGCGAAGTGCCGTTGAATCCCCGGCACACGGCAGGTGTCGACTGGCTGTGGAGCATCACCGAACGTATCCGTCTCGGCGTGGAGTTCTTCTACACCGGAAAGCAACAGGTTGACGAATCGCCGTTTCGCAGCGAGAGCGAACCCTATCTGCTGTGGGGAGCGGTCGCCGAATGGCGCGTCGGGCGAGCGCGGCTCTTCATCAACGTCGAAAATCTCTCCGACATCCGGCAAACCACCTACGATCCGCTCGTGAGACCTTCCCCTGGTCCACTTGGTACATGGACGGTCGATGCGTGGGGACCGCTCGAGGGACGTATTGTGAATGGCGGAATCCGGTTTGGACTGTAGGAGCTTTTCAAACGGCTGCCTGCGCCAGCCGAGTCTGCGCACGAAGGAACGCCACACCCTCGAACGCAATCGCGTCGGGCGTCGACGCGAGATCGCGCCAGATGGCCGCCGCCGCCGACAGCGCACCTTGCGCAAACCCGAAGCTCTCTATCGTTAGCCAACGGTCGTACTTCATCCTGGTGATTGCGGAGAAAAACTCCGGCCACGCAACATGGCCGGAGCCCGGCACGCCGCGGTCGTTCTCGCACGTGTGCACATGCTTGAGATGCGGGGCCGCCTGACACACGGCCGCCTCGAGAGATTTCTCTTCGATGTTGGCGTGGAACGTATCGAGCAGAATGCCAATCGCGGGATCATCGATCTCGTGGCATAGCCTCACCGAGTCGGCGATGGTATTCAGGAAGTACGTTTCAAACCGGTTCAGCGGCTCGAGGCCAATCTCGATGTTGGCAGCATGGACGGCAGGCCTGAGCCGCTGCCAGCAGTCCACCACCCACTTCCACTCATCGGGGGTGCGTCGGCGTCCGGTCATGTAACCGACCGGCGTGTAGAAGGGTCCGGAAAACAGTTTGATGCCCGCGTCGCGGGCGACAGCGATGCAATCGTTCAGATGGCGGCACGCACGCTCGCGATCGCCGCGATCCGGCGAGGCCAGACTCGAGCCTGCCGGAATGATGCTCACCGCGGTGCATGCGAGTCCGATCCTGTCGAGCTCGCGCGCGAGGGCTTCGGCTTGGAATGCGGCGGGATCGATGATGGGCACTTCGATTCCGTCGAACCCGTGCTCCTTGATGCGCGGAAGCAAGTGGAAGTCTGGCGGGCCGAAGCTGGCTCCCCAGATGAACGTGTTGACGCCAAACTTCATGGCTGTCGCGCCGCGGGCTGCGTGACCGGATCCTGCTTCAACGCCCAACGGAAACCGCGAGTCACCAATTCCAGAAAGACCGGATCGTTCCAGGTGTCCATGCCGTGCCCAACCGTTGTGCCGAAGACGCGCGCGCTTCCTTGGTACTCATGTCGCCACGCGACTGGAAACTCCGCATTCCCTGCTTCAGGACTGACCGCTGTTGCAACGCCCGTCGTTCCCGGCCACACCTTGTCGATCACGTACAGCTCGTCGTTCGGCGTCGTCCAAGAAGGAAGGCCTGCTGCGATCGGGTCGCCCGGCGTCCACTTCACCGAGATTCGGTGCTGCGCCGTGTGGCGACGGCTGGTGACGCCAAGGAACTCGCGCCAATCATCGATCGTTGCGGCCCGATACGAGTGCATCGCGCAGTGAATGACGACGGCGGGAGGACCACTCTTGTGTCCTGCCGTGATCTGCTGAATGAACGACGCCTGCTGCTGGTTCGCATAGCACTCGTTGTGCACGACGATGTCGAACCCTTTTGACCAGTTTGGATCGTTGTACAGCGGCACCTTTCCCTCGGCGACGTTCGCGTCTGGAAGCACAATCGTCCAGTTGATCGGCAGCGACTTGGCCATGGCATCGATCAGTATCTTGGTCTGGGTGATGTAGTCGTGGCAGCATCCGCCGGTCACGACAAGCGCGTTGACGCGCGGCTGACCCGCGAAGGCGCCTCCGCGCCCGCCGCCCTGGCGTCCTTGCGCGATGATGGTCCCCTCGACGACTGCCAATGCCAAGATCGCGGCCAGACTAGCGGTTGCTGCAACACGAGTCGCCCGATGGTGCATAGACATTGCGGACGCTCCTTCTCTTCGCCGAACTCGAGTCTGGACGAGGATACCCGAAAGCGTGCGACCGTCATCATGAAAGCGTGGTGGGACGAAAGCCGCCACGCGCTCTGTCGCGCATCCAGATCAAACCAAACACCACAAGAAGAATTGCCGGAAGCGCGGCGACGTAGCGGAACGATCGCTGAGCGGCGATACCCAGCACCCGTTCGAGCTCGGGCCCGGGCTGAAGGCTCGCGAACGCCGCCGCACCGCCCGCCACTTCAACCTTTGCGCTGTCGTAAACAGCGCCCATCAGCGGAAGCACGAACTGTATCGATAACGTACCCGCGGTGCCCATCAAGCCCATCAGCAGCGCCCCTCCGCGCGGAAAGCGCTCAGACGCTGTGGCGAGCATCGTGGGCCACATGTAACAGACGCCGATGCCCCACACCGTCGCCGCGAGCAACCCGGTGACCGGCGATGTCGCAAAGCTCAACGCCACGAGCCCGAGCGATCCCATCAAACACGAGATCCAGAGGAGCCCGATCGAGGACCACCGGTGCACGAGTGGTCCCGCAAAGTGACGCATCACAAACATCAGGCCTGACACGTAGACCAGCAGCAGAATTCCCGGCATGCCGACCGTGCGGCTCAGCGCAAGATCGACCCACTGTCCGGGCGCGAGCTCGGTCGCCGCGGTGAGAAACATCGAGGCAAACAGAATGACGAATAGCGGGTTTGCCAACTCGCGAAACATTTCTCTGACCGACACGCCCGCGGCAGCGCGCTCAGTGGGTGGGAACCGAAGACCCAGGCATAGGAGCACGAATGCCGCCGACGGCAGCAGAATTACGCTCAACTTGCCCTGCCAGGGGACACCGAGCCTCGTCAACGCCACACCGGTGAGACCGCCGATGACCAGCCCGCCCGGCCACCAGGCGTGAAGCGCGTTGAGCTTCGCGGTCTTTTCAGAGGGATAAAGCGTCGCCACTAGCGGGTTGATCACGGTCTCCACGAGCCCCCATCCAACGCCGGTCAGAATGGCGGCTGACCACAGCACGTTGTAGACGTCGGCTCCTGACCCGAAGCGATCGGCGAAGACGAAAATCAATGTGCCAGCGACGAGACAAATTCCCGCGAGCGGCAGCAACACGCCCATGCCGATGAGATCGAGCAGCGGGCTGCCGATGGCGATGGTCAACGCGAATCCCAGGAACGGCACGCCCAGAATCGTGGCGACCATTTCAGCGGATCGCGTGATGTCGATGGGATCGAAGAACACGCGCTGCAAGTCGCTGGCGGTGTCGGCGCGCAGCGATGCAGCGACGCCCGCGGCGGCAAGCGCCATCGAACTCACCAGATACAAACGCCGATGATTGTAGGCAGCGTGTCGTGCGTGTGATCCCACCGTCGCTATCGCGGACATGGCGTCGCCTCCCAACAGCTGTAGAGACTACTCCGAGCGCGTCTGCGCCGCCTACCCAAGCGGGCCTATGAATCGTTCGTAGTCTTCTCGCGTGTCGATATCGATGAACGCACCTTCATCGTCGATGGGCACTTCAACGATCGACGCAGCGTGCGCGCGGACGACGGTTTTGGCGCCGAACGCTGGATCGGCACGTTGAAGGTCGTCAAACACCATGCGGCCGAAAATGACGGGATGGCCGTGCCGGCCGTTAGAGACTGGACGCACGATGGCGGCGCCCCGATCGCGCCAAGTGGTCATCAGGGTACGAACTGTCGCGGAGCTGACTAAGGGCACATCGATGAGCGTGACCAGAACCGCGCTGGCGTGGGTCGTGTCGATGGCGCGCAAGCCCGCCAGCAGCGATGTCAACTGTCCCTGCTCGTAGTCCGAATTGTCCACAATCCGAACACCCACGACGGGCCGTGAGACCGCACGAATCGCGGAGGCATCGGCGCCGACGACAACAATGATGTCTTCAAGTCCAGCTTCCACGAGCGTGCGCGTCACGCGATCGAGAAACGTCTCGCGCGCGGCACCAATCGGCAGAAGCGCTTTCGGGCGCCCCATTCGAGAAGACTTGCCGCCGGCCAGAATGATTCCCGCGATGCTGCGCATAACAGATAATCGACGACTCAAGATGACGACCGCCTAATGCCAACTACTATAGAATCGCTCCCATGAGTGATGTAGGTGTGAAGGTGCGTTGCCAACGGTGCGGTGACCAAATGGATTTGAGAGACCCCGCACCAGGCACGCCCTGGCAGCCGAATCAGTTCTGGGTGTGCCAGCGGTGCGGACGCCATTATTGGACCACCTACCCTTCTCAACCCGGTGCGGCCGCTCCCGCGCCTCCCGCTGCCGCCAAACCGGCGGCCGAGTAACTCTGACGCAGGCCTTCATGAATACCAGCCCGGACACCGACGACGAAGAGGACGAAATCCTTGAGGATGAAGAGTTTGACGAGGATGCCGAACTCGAGGAAGACGACGAGGATGTCGATCCCGACGATGAGGAAGAAGAAGAAACCTGGGAAGTCCTCCCTTCTTGACTTCGTAGGGTGAAGCACCTACACTGGCCCCGTTCTCGACCGTAGAGGCTCCCAAAGGCCGGATCTCAAAGAGGTTACACGGCTTTCAGCAACGGCTGGGGACATTCGGAGGACAGGGGTATGCCGACCGGCACGATCGCACGGCTTCTAATCGACAAGGGATTCGGGTTTATCCGCGATGAGGGAGGAATCGAACACTTCTTTCATCGCAGCTCCGTCCGCGGCGCAGTGTTCGAGCTGCTCCGCGAGGGCCAGCGCGTCGAGTTCACTCCTGAGGAATCTCAGAAGGGGCCGCGCGCGGGAGATGTCCGTCTCGTAGAGAGTTAGTCTCTTCCTCGCCGGCGCCACCCGGCTCGCCGGACCCACTCGGCCTCGTCGGCGGCACTCCCGACACGTCGTCGTACTTCAGGTCTGTACAAAAATAAATCGAAGGAAAGCGTTCGTGTCGCTCAAGTCACACATGACGAGATCGGCACCGGTTTGCCGCAGGGTCTCCACATCAGAGGGCCCGGTCGCCACCGCAACCGACCGCGCGCCGGCTTCCTTTGCACATGCCACATCGAGCACGGTGTCGCCCACGACGACGACATCCGTTGGCCGTACGTGAGGCGCCCCATTCGCCTGGGCGCGCTGCAACGCAATCTCGAACAGATGATTGCGATTGGCGACCTCGTCTCCGAATGCGCCGCAGCGAAAATACCTCCACAGATCGAAATGCTCGAGCTTGATGCGCGCGCCTTCTTCGGAGTTGCCGGTGAGCAGTCCTGGAAAAATATCGCCGCGCTGATCGATCGCATCCAGAAGGCGCTGAACGCCTGGCAGCACACCCTTCTGTTGCTCGACGCTCGACACACCCCGACCTTCGGTCGAAGGCTGAGCGACGGATTCGGGAAGCGCCTCAAGTAGACGCGAGCGATACCGGTCGCGAAAACGTTCGACGTCGGCGCGAGACAGCGTGAGGCCGACCCGAGCCGCGGCATCGTCAAGGATCCATTTGTCCGTGCGGCCCGCCATCTCGATGCCGTCGAAGGCGGCTGCAATACCGAAGAGATCGTCGAACGCGCGATTCATCGCGCGGCTGCCCGCGCGGCCCGTTCGAACAAGCGTCCCATCGATGTCGAAGAGAACGATCGTCAGATCAGGATTCCGAACGCACGTTGCCCGCGCGCGGGCCTTTCGGAGACGATTCTTCGTCGAAGGAAACGCGCTGCCCTTCAGCAAGTTGATCGAAGCTTCCCTGCACGCCGCTGCGATGGAAGAACCATTCCTGTCCACCGTCGTCACGGATGAAGCCGAAGCCGCGATCTCGTACGAGTCGTTTGATCGTGCCCTTAGGCATTGCGCACTCCTTACGTAGCCGGTCTTGCTCTACAATACCAGCAATCTTCAGCCATTTGGTGGCGCCTTTGCGCCGAAAAAAGCCGGGGTTCGGCTCGGCGCTGCATGTGCATCCGCGGTGTACAATGCCCGCGCTCTGGGGGTCTCGGAGAATGGTGGGTCAGGATAGGACGCGGCGGCCAGGCACCTGGAGGTCAGGCGGCCGGCGGAGAACACCCTGTCCGTCGGGCTCTGGCGTGAGCGGGGGACCCGCCATCGCGTGCGGTGTGATCGAGCGTTAGGAGAATTTATGCGAAACGCACAGTCGATCGCGATAGCAATCGGGTTGAGCCTCGCGGCGGGCATCGTCGCCGCGCAAGGGCAGGCACCGGCTCCACCCGCGGGCGGTCGTGGCGGCGGCGGGCAAGGCCGCGGCGGCGGTGGTCAGAGTGGCGGTGCGGGTGCTCCTGCGCGCGGCGTGACGATCAATCAGAACGTCATTCAGAAAGCATCGGCCACGATCAGCGGCGAGAAAATTTCTGGCACCGTCGAGTTCAACGAATATCAAGTGGCGAACGGCGGGCTCATTCAAGTTGTATACAACCTGCAGGGCGTGCCGCCCGGAACGCACGGAGTGCATGTTCATACGGTCGGTCGCTGCGATCCGCCGAACTTCGCCAGCGCGGGTGGACACTTCGACCCCGGGCCAGCGGGAAATCCGGATCCGGATCTGAACCATCCCTATCACTCGGGCGATCTTCCGAACATCGTCGCGAACGCCACTGGAGCCGTCCAACTGACGAGCTATACGACGCGCTTCAACCTCGGCGGGCCGCTGTCGCCAATCGATGCCGACGGTGCAGCCATCGTCATTCATCAGAGCCCCGACACGTATCAGACCGGCACTAAAAGCCAAGGCGTGGGCGGTGGAAACGCAATCGCCTGCGGAATCATCGTGAAGTAAGCTGGCAGGGCTAAAGCCCTGCGCTACCGGATTTTCTGTATCGCCGATTCGGTATCGCACCGGGACAATGGTATGCGTGGCGCAGGGGCTGTAGCCCTGTCCACAAACATGTAGCGCAGGGCTTCAGCCCTGCCCCACTTAAGGAGATTCAATGATGCAGAAGTCACGTCTTCGCACGTTCGCTCAATCGATGCCGCTTGTCGCGTTCGTGATTGCGGCGAGCGCCTGTGGCGGATCCGAGCCGCCCCCCGCGCAACCGGCCGCCGAAGCGCCGGCCGCGGCGCCGGCACCCGCGCCCGCACCGGCTGCGCCGGCGCGCCGCGTTTTCTTCGTCGAGCCGGCAGATGGTGCGACGGTGAAGAGCCCGGTGAAGGCACGATTCGGCCTCGAAGGATACGAGCTCTCACCGGTCCCGGCGGGAACGATCACGCCAGACCAGGTACGGCCCGGAATGGGACATCACCATCTCGGCATCGACATGGATTGCCTGCCGGCAGGCACCGAAGTCGTAAAGGGCACGCCGTCGTGGGTGCACTTCGGAAAAGGTGAGACGGAGATCGACGTGCAGCTCACGCCCGGCACACACAAGCTGTCGCTGCAACTCGCAGATGATCTCCACCGCACAATCGACGGATTCTGCCAGACGATTACGGTGAACGTGCAGAAGTAAAAGGGTCCCTACCAGAACCGCAACGCAAAGCGCTCTTTCACTTCCCCGGTGGCCGGCTGCCAGAACAGCAGCCGGCCGCCGGTCGCCTTCGCAAACGTCTCATCCATCAGAAGGCCGACCGTCGTAAGACCTCGTTGTTTCGACACAGCCTTCACAATCGCCGCGTATTGATTGGCCTCGTCAGGCGAGAGATTCGCTGTCGGATGCTCCAGGAGCAGGATTGTCGGATCCAGCGCCAGCGCGCGCGCGAGGTATACCTGGGAACGAACGAGCGGCGAAGTTCCGGACACGCGCATCCCGAGGACAGGTGCCTCGATGCCGGCCTCCGCGGCCAGCGCGGTGACGCGCGACATGATCTCCGGTGAAACGTTCTCGAGATTCAAGTCGAATGAAATGGCCAGGTTCTGTGCAACCGTCATTGTTTCGAGCAGCACGATGCGATCGCTGACGATGCCGAACTGTTCGACAAACATCAGCCACTCGTCGCTCGAGGTGATGGCCGCTGTCGCGCGGCCCAGGCTGATGACTTCCCCGCTTTCCGGCAGCGTCGCACCGGTCACAAGGTTGACGAAGATCTCGGCCGCGGGCCGATCGAATCCCACCAGCATCGTCACGCGGCCGGCGGGTACACGCAAATCTCGCACGCGCAGCGGTCTAAGGCCGCCGTACTGCTTCTCGACGTCCTTCAAGATCAAGGGGTCTGACCCCATCAGCCGAGCAGCCGATTGACTTCGGCCACGACGCGCGCACTTTCCGTCAGCGCCTTGACCTCGAGCTGAACGGCGCGCAGGTTGGCGACGAGAGACGCGAATGCGACCGTACCTGTGGACCCAGGACGGCACCACGCCGGTATCGACGCTCGCACCGAGGAGCGCCGTCACCATCGTCGCAAGCATCGCGACGGTCGCAATCGAAAAGACCGGGGCTCGCACGACAGCAATGCGCCGCTCGAAGTCCTTCGAGAGCCCTCCCTCTGCTGCCGCTTCTTTCACAGCTTTCCCCTTGCCGAGGAAATAGAACATCATCATCGAATGGGCGAGAAGCGTGATCATCGTGCTGAAGAACCCGATTGAGATGTGCTGCGCGAGGGCCGCGGTACTTGCAGTCTGATAGCCGAGGTACATCGAGGCGGCAATGCCAGTGATCGATGCGACAATCGCCGTCAGGAGTGCCGCCGCCATCAGCTCTCCCTTGTTGGGACGCGCTCTTTCAGCTTTTCGAAGCGCTCGAACGGCAGCCCCACGGTGCCGAACGCCGCGCGCCGCCGCTCTTTCTCGCCGTGATAGTCGGAGCCGCCCGACACCAGGATTCCATGGCGCTCTGCCAAGCCGAGGTAGTGCTCGGTCGTGAAGGGATTGTGCTCGCTGTGAAACGCCTCGACGGCGGTCAGGCCCGCATCGATCATGCCGGGTATCAGGTCATCGCGCTTCAACAGGCCGGGGTGCGCGAGCGATGCAATGCCGCCTGCACGGTTGATCACGCCGATGACATCGGCGGGAGAGGCTCCATAACGTGAAACGAAGGCGGGCTTCCCTTCCCCGATGAGGGTTTCGAATGCCTGACGTGTGTCCGCCACGTGTCCCGCCTTCACAAGTGCCTTCGCGATGACGGGCCGGCCGATCGATTTGCCGCGCGGCCGCGGGGCGAGCAGCTTATCTCGATTCAACGGCTTTCCCATGGCGGCGAGTCGGTCAACAATCGCCGCCACGCGTCGCACGCGGTCTGCGCGCTGCTGCTCCAGAAATTTGTCGAGCGTGGCATCCTCTGGATCGATGAAATACCCGAGCACGTGGACGTCGCGACCGTCGTGCACGGCCGTAATCTCGATGCCCCGTACGAATGCGATGCCGGACGCCTTTGCGGCCGCCCCGGCTTCGGTCAGCGCCGCGACCGTGTCGTGATCGGTCACGCTCATCGTGCGGATGCCGGCGCGGAATGCGAGATCGACAAGCGATGCCGGTTCGCAGAGGCCGTCGGACGCAGTCGTATGCAGATGAAGATCGATCACGCGTCAGCCGTTGGCACGGCGTCGGGCCTTGACCGGCTTCGGCGGGCGGACGGGACGGCGCCCCTTCCGCGTGATGAGACTCTTGTATTCGCGCACGAGCAGCTCGAGATGCTGTTTCTCCTCGTCGGCGAACTCCATGAAGATCTGCTTCCCTTCCGAGTCTTCGAAGCGCTCGCCGTACTTCTTGAAGAAGCGATGCGAACCCCGCTCGCAGCGAATCCCAATCAGCAACGCCTGCTGGTCGTTCACGCCTTTGGTCAGCCGGTCGGCGCCCTCGGCGAACAGGCCGTTGGCGGCACCCTTGAAGAACAAGAACGCCGGCCGGGACTCGAGCTGCGGATCCGTCTTGACCAGCTGCGCATAGCGCGCCTCGAGCGTGGCGAGATGCTGTTTCTCTTCCTCAGCAAGTTTCTGGAACACAGTGCGCCCGCGGGCGTCCTGAGTGATGCGCGCGGCGCGGGTATAGAACTCGAGCCCGCTGCGCTCTGTGGCGATCGCGATACGAAGGGCATCGCGCGCAAAGATCATCTCGGTCGTGCCGCCCGACACGCCGGGCCGCCCTGTCTGACATTGCTCGCAGGTGCCGTAAATCTGCACGACGCTCTGTTTGCCGACGAACTTTCTCGCAGCCGACACCTCTTCGATCAGCGCTTCGATATCCGAGCTGAGGAACTCGAACGACTGATTGCAGGTCTTGCAGATGAGATGGAAATGGCGCGGATGACGATAGGAATGCTCGAAACGGAAACGGCCTTCGCCGAAGTCGACCTTGCGGGCAATGCCCGCGTCCATCATCCACTGCAGCGTGCGATAGACCGTGGCGCGGCTGATGCCGCGATCTTCCTTACGGATGAGATCGACGAGGTCGTCCGCGCTGAGATGCCCTTCCTGCCGGAGAAAGGCATTGACGATGAAATCGCGCTTGCTGGAGCGTTTGCCGCCAGCCGGGCGAACGAGATCGACATCAATGGACGACATGGCCGAGGTGGAGTGATGATTCCGAGTTCCTCGTTCCGGGTTCGTGGGTTCAAGAGTCCGGCTGCGTGGTTCGGGGCCGAACCGGGAACCTGAAACCGGAACCCTGAACCGTGAGCGTTTTCTAGTGATGGTGTCCGCCGCCGCCCTCTTCGGTCGTGAACGAAGAGCCGCATCCGCACGTGGAGGTGGCGTTGGGATTCTTGATCGTGAACCCGCCGCCTGTAACGGTTTCGACGAAGTCGACTTCGGCACCTTTCAGGTACCGGATGCTGATCGGATCGACATACAGCTTGACGCCGTTCGACTCGAATACCTTGTCTCCGTCGCCGCCGTTTTCTTCGATCATCAGCCCGTACTGAAAGCCCGAGCATCCTCCGCCCTGAACGAACACGCGCAGACCGCTGTTGTGCTTCTGCTCTTCGGCCAGAAGCTCGGTAATCTTGGAGGCTGCTGCGGACGACACATTAATCATTTCATCTCTCCTGGGTCTAACACCGGATCCTACTGAGGAAATTATACAATACGCCTCTCCGTGACGCCCCTACAACCGGACGAGTTGTGGCACCTCGCAACCGCAAAATGGGCCGAAATAAAGGCAAAGTCGCCCGATCTTGGCCCGGCCCTCGAGCTTCAGCAGCGCCTGCTCAGGCTCATCCTCGACGCCGCAGCCAGCCTCGACGACACGGCTCTGACCCTGCCTGCGGCGGCCGTTTCTGACAAGTGGAGACGCGGCGTACCGTTGATGCGGAACGAAACGGTCGCGATTCCGCCTCCGTTGCAGGACATGCTGCCAAAACTGTGCGCGGTGCTGGCCGAGGGGGGGGCCGGCGACAGCGCACGGCACATCGGTGACGCGATTGTTGCTAAGAATATAGACGCAGCTTCCCTGCTGAGCGTTTCATTGGCGAGGAATCCGGCGGCCATCCGCACCAGTGCTCTGCATATGGGCTTCTCGCCCGATTTGGTATGGCTGGTTGGCGAGCTGGGTAGTAGTCCGTTGGCGCATCACCTGTCATCGTCCATCGTCCATCGTCCATCGTCGCCGATCGCCGATCGCCGATCGCCGATCGACGATCTTTGGGACCGCGGGTACTGTCCATTCTGCGGATCGTGGCCGGTGTACATCCACGGAATTGACGACACCCGCGTGCTGCGCTGCTCATACTGTGCGCTTGGCTGGTCGCTGCACTCACGGCGCTGTATTTATTGTGGAAACGCCGGCGACGATTTCGTGGCTGCGGCGGCCGACATCAGTCGCCCAGAGACGCGGGTCGAGCTCTGCGGAACGTGCCGTGGGTATACGAAGATCATAGACGTCTCCACACCCACGCCGTTTCCTTTGCTCGCGATTGAAGACCTCGCCACCATGGATCTCGATCGCGGCGCCATGGATCGCGGTTATCGCCGGCCCGAACTGATCGATCTCGATGCGATCGAGCCGAGAAAGTCCCCCTGCTGAGAACGTTACGAGCTCAAGGTCTGTAATTTCTCGGCCGACTGTGCTTCGAGATCCTTGTGCAGGCTGTTGCCGTGCGCGTCCATCGTGACGATGGCAGGAAAATCCTTGACCCACAAATGCCACATGGCCTCGGGCGTGCCGAATTCCGTCAGCGAGACATCGTCGGTTCGCTCGATGCACCGCGCATAAAACTGGGCGGCGCCGCCGACGGCGTTGAGATATACGGCGCCGCACTCCTTGAGGCCCTGCAGGGTCTTCGCCCCCATGCCGCCCTTTCCGACGACGGCACGCACCCCGTAGCGGCGAAGAATCTCTGCTTGATACGGCTCCTCACGAATGCTCGTCGTTGGACCGGCCGCGGTAATCTTCCACCGATCGCCCTCTTTTTTGACGACGGGGCCGCAGTGATAAAGGACAGATCCCGTGAGATCGACCGGTGGCTCGTGTTTCATCAAATGCGCGTGCACCGCGTCCCGTCCGGTGTACATCCTGCCCGACACGAGCACGACATCGCCCACCTTCAGCGATCGAACCGTCGCATCGTCAAGAGGCGCCGCTATAGGAATCTGACGGCCTGTGCGTACAAATCCTTCCTGATCGATCATCGGAATCACCGGGTGGCTCGGATCGCGATACAACCATCGCTTGATCGAGCCGTCGCGGGCGTCGAGGCGTACGCCGAGGCGGCGAAAAGCCCAGCAGTCGTAGGCCACTGACACGAAGAAACTGGCGGGAAGCCGGTTGAGCACGCCAATCTTGCAGCCGATGAGGCTCACATTTCCGCCAAACCCCATGGTACCGATGCCAAGCGTGTTGACCGTCCCCATGATGGTCGCTTCGAGATCCGCCAGACGCGGGTCGGCATTCACGTCGTCGAGCGTCCTGAAGAGCTGCTCTTTCGCTTTCACGTAACCCGATGTTCGATCGCCGCCGATGCACACACCGACCGCGCCGGGAGCACACCCTTTGCCCTGCGCATTCCACACGGCGTGCAGAATGCATTTCCTGACCCCTTCGAGCGTCCGATCGGCGCGACCGAGATTGGGCAACTCAGTCGGCAGCGAGTACTGAATGTTCATGTTCTCGCAGCCGCCACCTTTGAGAATCAGCTTCACCTCGATCTCGTCCTCCTCCCATTGATCGAAATGGATGATGGGTGTGCCGGGCCCGAGATTGTCGCCGGAGTTCTCGCCCGTGATCGAGTCGACGGAATTCGGTCTCAATTTGCCGAGCCTGGTGGCCCCGGCAACCGCTTCGCGAATCTGCTGCCGCATCCAGATCTGATCGGCACCGCGCGGCACATGGACTTCGAAGGTGGGCATGCCAGTGTCCTGGCAGATCGCCCCTTCGTCGGTTGCGGCCTGATCGATGTTCGTCGCGATGATCTTGAGGGCCTGCGCGGATTGCGTCCCAGCTGTTTCGGCGCCCATCGCGCCTTTCATCGCCGCCCGCACGTCTGGCGGAAGATCGGTCGAGGTTCTAACGATCAGATCGAGCATGCTGTCGGAAAACGCTGGAAGCATCCGGGTAGTATAGACAAGGTACGCCTAAAGGCGGACACTACGTACTAAGATGGAAGCGGACGTCAAGCGAGAGCATCGCATCGAGCGCGATCCGTTGGGCGAACATGACGTTCCTGCCGATGCGTACCTACGGCATTCAGACCCAGCGAGCCGCAGAGAATTTTCCGATCAGCGGCCTGCGCGCACCGGACGAGCTCATCACCGCCACCGTGCTGGTTAAAAAGGCGGCGGCCGCGGCAAACAAGGCGACGGGCCAGCTCCCTCCGGACATCGGCCGCGCCATCATGGATGCTGCCGATGAAGTGCTCGACGGCAAGCTGCGCGACCAGTTCATCGTCGATGTGTATCAGGCGGGCGCCGGCACTTCCCACAACATGAACACCAACGAGGTGCTGGCCAACCGTGCGGCGGAACTACTGGGCGCGCCGAAGGGCACGTACATTAAAGTGCATCCTAATGACCACGTGAACATGTCGCAGTCGACCAACGACGTGTTCCCGTCCGCAACCCGCATCGCGCTGCTGCTCGACCACGGACCGCTCGTCGAAAGCGCGCGGAACCTCCAGGCGGCTTTCGAACGGAAGTCTCGCGAGTTCGACTCCATTCTAAAAGTCGGTCGCACGCATCTCCAGGACGCGGTGCCGATTACTCTGGGAGCCGTCTTCGGCGGCTACGCCGCCTGCATCGAGCGCGGAGCCGACGACGTCGAGGTTGCGTCCAAACAGTTGATGGAACTGAATCTTGGCGCCACTGCGGTCGGTACGGGCTTGAACGCGAGCACCGACTACGCGGAAGCCGCCGTGAACTACCTGAAGTCCTATACGAAGCTGCCGCTCCTCCGTGCAAAAAATCTGTTCCGCGTCACCCAGAGCATGGGAGATATCGCGGCATATTCCGGTGCCATGCGGCGACTGTCGATCGAGCTCGGGAAGGTGGCCAGCGACCTACGATTGCTCAGCATGGGGCCACGTGCGGGGCTGTCTGAGATCGCGCTGCCCGCGGTGCAGCCCGGATCGTCCATCATGCCGGGAAAAGTGAATCCGTCGGTGCCCGAAATGGTGAACCAGGTCTGCTATCAGGTGATGGGCTGCGACGTCACGGTGGCGATGGCCGCCGAGGCCGGGCAGCTGGAACTGAACGTCATGATGCCGGTCATCGCATGGAACGCCATTCACTCGTCGAGGATTCTGCGCGAGGCGATGACCGCGCTGCGGACAAAAACGATCGATGGCATCACGGCCGACACCGTCCGTGCTCGCGAACTCTTAGACCGGAGCACGGCTGTGGCGACCGCGCTCAGCCCGCACATCGGTTACGCGGCGACGGCGGAGATCGCGAAAGAATCGGTGCGCACCGGCAAATCGATTCGGCAGATCGCCAAAGAGCGCGGCGTGTTGACAGACGCCGAGCTCGACACGCTGCTCGCGCCGGAGCGCATGACGACGCCCAACAAATGAAGCGGATCACCGCAGTCCTTCTCCTGGCGTGCGCCTTGGCCGACGTGTCGGCGCAGCAGAAACCGGGCGCGCAGAAGCCGCCGCGCAAGCGCCTGTTCGCGCCGCAGGATCTCGGCCTGCTCGAACCTCCCGATCGCGAGGCGTGGCAGAAGCCCGATCAGGTGATGGACGCGCTGCACATCGCTGAAGGAACCACGGTGGTCGACCTTGGCGCAGGCGGCGGCTGGTTTACGACGCGCCTTGCACGCCGCGTGCGTCAAAACGGCCGGGTCTACGCCGTCGATGTTCAGCAGCTCATGGTTCAGGCCATCGCCCGCCGCATGCAACGCGAAGGCCTTACGAACGTCACCCCTGTGCTCGGCGACGACGACGACCCCAGGCTTCCGCCCGAGGCACATCCAGACGCCGTGCTCATCGTCGACGCGTTTCATGAGGCGGAGCATCCGGTCCTCTGGCTTCGAAATGTTGCGCGGACGTTGAAGCCGCGCGGGCGTATCGGCATCATCCAGTACCGGGAAGGCGAAGGCGGCCCCGGGCCGGGCCCCGAGCAACGAGTTCCGCCCAGCTTCGTGATTTCGCAGGCGGCGGCCGCGGGTCTGACGCTCGTCGAGCAGCACAAGTTCCTGCCGTATCAGTACTTCCTTATCTTCGGCAAATAGTTGTCCATGCCGACAGCGCTCACCATCGCCGGCAGCGATTCGATCGCAGGCGCCGGCATTCAAGCTGATTTAAAGACCCTTGCGGCACTGGGTGTGTATGGCGTTTCTGCCATCACGGCGATCACCGCGCAGAACACCGCAGGTATCACGGAAGTCTTTGCATTGTCTCCGCAACTGGTTCGGGCGCAGATTGAAGCGGTGGCCCAGGATGCGGAAATCGCCGCCGTCAAGACGGGGATGCTCGCAACCAGTGCCATCGTTCGAGTCGTGGCCGAAACCGTGGAAGGGTTTCGCGGAAACCTCGTCGTCGACCCCGTTATGGCCGCGACCAGTTCCAAGGGGCGAACCCTGCTCGAGCCGGAGGCCGTCTCAACATTGATGACGCACCTGTTGCCGAGGGCCACGATCGTGACGCCCAATATTGCAGAGGCAGAGATACTGTCCGGCGTCGAGATCGACTCGCTGCCAGCGGCGCGCGACGCGGCCAGGCGCATCCTTGCACTAGGGCCGACCGCCGTCATCATCAAGGGTGGTCATCTGGGCGGCGCAACGTCCACCGACCTGCTCCTCCACGCGGGCACGTTTACAGAATTTCCGGCACCACGCGCCCAATTTGCCGATCTGCACGGCACCGGCTGCACGTTCGCGTCCGCAATTGCGGCACGGCTCGCGCTGGGCGACGACATCCCGGCGGCGGTTGACCGAGCCAAGCGGTACATTACAGGGGCCATCGAGCGATCGTTCGTGATCGGCAAGGGCGCGCGTATCCTCGACCACTCCTGGGAATTGTCTTTATAATCGTCAGGTTCGGCATGAACGCGATCGCTGTGACAGCCCACACGCTCGAACTCGACTCGCTCGTTCGACTCGTCTCGAGCGGTGGCGGTCATGGTGCGGTTGCGACGTTTATCGGCGTCGTGCGAGACAGCAATCTGAACCGGCGGGTCACGCACCTCGAATACGAGGCGTACGAACCGATGGCGGTGAAGGCGCTGGAGCAGATTTGCCAGGAGGCCTCTCGAGAGTGGCCGGGCACCCGACTGGCTGTCCATCATCGCATCGGACGGCTGGCCATCGGCGAAGCCAGCATCGTGATTGCGGCTGCAAGCGCGCATCGCGCCGCCGCATTCGCCGCGTGCCGCTACGTGATCGAGCGCGTCAAGCAAATCGTGCCGATCTGGAAGCACGAGTTTTTCGAGGGCGGCGAGGTGTGGATTGAAGGGGCGACCGCCGACCCCGAGGACGAGGCTGCGCGCCGGGAAGCGGTGCGACGCGCATGCGCGTAACGGTTCGGCTGTTTGCCAGGCTGCGCGACATTGCCCGGTCGGGCGATCTGTCGCGTGAGGTGCCGACCGGTGCGACTGTGGCCGATGTGTGGTACGCGCTCGTCGCGGAATTTCCAGAGATGGCGCGTTATGAGTCATCTGTCTCGTCGGCGGTGAACGCAGACTATACGCGGATGACGTCGATCGTAGCGGACGGGGACGAGGTGGCGTTCCTGCCGCCGGTTTCCGGGGGATAAACAGGAGATTAGGAGGTTAGGAGGGCCAGGAGAGGTTTTTCAAAAGATCTCCTAATCTCTTAATCTCCTGTTCAAAGGGTTATGCTCGATAAGCTGAACTCCGTCGAAGCGAACTACGAGGAGCTGACGGCGCTCCTGGCGATGCCGTCCGTCCAATCGGACTCCAACGAGTATCGCAAGCACGCGAAGGCGCTCGCCGAAATCGAGCCGCTGGTCGAGAAATATCGCGAATACAAGAACGTCTTGACGGAAATCGACCAGGCACAGGAGCTCGCGAAGGGCGCCGATGCCGACATGCGCGAGCTCGCCCACGAAGAGCTGCGCGGCCTCGAGCAGCGCCGTGACTCGCTCGTGGCCGACATCAAGATCCTTCTGGTGCCGAAAGACCCCAACGACCAGAAGAACGTCGTGCTCGAGATTCGCGCCGGTACGGGTGGCGAAGAAGCGGCGCTCTTTGCCTACGAGCTCTTCCGCATGTACATCAAGTTCGCGGAAAAGCAGGGCTGGCGCGTCGACGTGATGTCGACGAGCCCGAGCGATGTCGGGGGCGTCAAGGAAGTCATCGCCACCATCGAGGGACGCGGTGTCTACAGCAAGCTGAAGTACGAGAGCGGTGTGCATCGCGTGCAGCGCGTGCCAGCAACCGAAGCCGCCGGCCGCGTTCACACCTCGACGGTGACCGTCGCGGTATTGCCGGAAGCCGAAGAAGTCGACGTGCAGATCGACCCGAAGGACCTGCGCATCGACACCTTCTGCTCGAGCGGTCCGGGCGGTCAGAGCGTCAACACGACGTACTCCGCGGTGCGCATCACACACATCCCCACCGGCACAGTCGTGTCGCAGCAGGACGAGAAATCGCAAATCAAGAACAGAGCCAAGGCCATGCGCGTGCTCCGGTCGAGGCTCTACGAGATGGAGATGCGCAAGCAACAGGAAGCGATTGCCAAAGACCGCCGCAGCCAGGTCGGCACCGGTGAACGATCTGAGAAGATTCGGACCTACAACTTCAAGGAAAACCGCATTACCGATCATCGTCCCGTCCCCCCCTTCACGACTCACCAGCTCGCAGAAGTGTTGAGCACCGGCGATCTTGCCGATCTGCTCGACAACGTGACGATGTATTACCAGTCGGAAAAGTTGAAGGAAGCGACTACATCGTGATGACCATAAGTGACCTCGTGCGAGGTGCACGAGACCGTTTCGTGACCGCCGGCATCAGCGCCAATCTCGCGCACCTCGACGCCGAGGTGCTTGCGCGTCAGGTGCTGGGGTGGGACCGCGCCCGCTTTCTCGCCGCTCGCGACGAGCGAGCCACGAGTGTCTTCCTTCTCAACTATGAGCCGCTCGTGGCGCGCCGCGAACGCCGAGAGCCAGTCTCCTACATTCTCGGGACACGCGAGTTCTGGGGTCTCGCATTCGAAGTCGGCCCCGACGTGCTGATACCGCGGCACGAAACCGAACTCATCATCGAAGAAACGCTTGCACTGATCGGACGCGAGACCAGCCCTGTTGTCATGGACGTCGGGACCGGGAGCGGCTGCATCGCGATCGTGCTGGCGCGCGAGATCCCCGGTGCCCGCGTGATCGCCACCGACGTCTCGCGTTACGCCCTCGATGTCGCGCGGCGCAACGCGGTGCATCATGGCGTGGCCGACCGGATCCGCTTCGTCGAAACCAGCTTCCTGGAGGGCATTGACGAAGTGCCCGACGTGATCGTGTCGAATCCGCCGTATGTGCCGCTGGTCTCTGAGGCCGGCCTCACACCCGAAGTGCGCGACTATGAGCCACGGGTCGCCGTATTCGCCGGCGAGGACGGTCTCGACGGACTGCGCAGCGTGCTCGACTGCGCAGCTGCGCGCCTCGCGCCGGGTGGCTGGCTCGTCATGGAGTTCGGCTGTGGTCAGGACAGCGACGTGACTGCTCTCCTCGATGGCGTGAGCGGCCTCGACCTCTTTAAGGTCCGCCACGACCTGCAGGACATCCCGCGCACGGTCGTCTGTCGCAAAGGTTTCGAAGCCGCGTTGGGGCTCGGCGAGCGATAAATGAGCGATTGCCTGTTTTGCAAGATAATTGCCGGCATCATTCCGGTAAAGCCGCTGCACGACGATGAGGACGTGATCGCGATTCAGGACATCAATCCGCAGGCGCCGCTCCATGTGCTGATCATTCCGAAAACACACATCCCGGCCCTGAACGACCTCACCCCCGAGCACGATGCGCTCGTCGGCCGCATGTTCCGGCGCGCAGCGGCGATCGCAAAGGAGCGCGGGTATGCCAACCTCGGCTACCGCACCGTGTTCAATACCGGCCCGCAAGCCGGACAGAGCGTCTTTCACATCCATCTTCACGTGCTCGCCGGCCGTCCGCTGAGTTGGCCTCCCGGGTAGTACGCCATTTGCATAACTTCGAAGTCGCGGAGCGGAGCGGGGCGATGGGGCCCCGCGAGCGACGCGACCGAGCGGGTGTTGGGGCCCCGCGAGTCAAGAGAGGTGTAGTGATGGCGGACAGAGATATTGCAGCCTTTGGGCTGTTTCCCGATCGGGCTAGCCTGGAGCGCGCGGTTGGACTGCTGCGCGGCGCTGGTTTTCGAAACAGCGACGTGTCCATGCTGATGCAGGACTCACCGGGGACGAAAGACCTCGCTCACGAAGCCCACACGAAGGCACCTGAAGGGGCCACCGCTGGAGCAGCGGCAGGCGCGGTGTTCGGCGGCGTGATGGGATGGCTCATCGGAATCGGAGCGCTGGCGATTCCCGGAATCGGCCCGTTCATCGCCGCCGGACCGATTGTCGCGGCGCTCGCCGGCGCAGGTGCGGCGGGCGCCGCGGGTGGTCTGATTGGCGCGCTCGTCGGCGTCGGCATTCCCGAGTACGAGGCAAAGCGCTACGAAGGCCGTCTCCGCAAAGGCCACCTGTTGCTGTCGGTGCACTGTGACGATTCGAAGTGGGCCAAAAAGGCGGCGGATTTGTTGAAGCAGGCTGGCGGCGAAGACGTCGCCAGCACCGCGGAAGCACACGCGGACTATCATCCGTAACCGCGGAGTCGCCAGAGTCCCAAGAGTCTTGGGGTCGAGAGAGTCAAGACGACGTCGAAGAGTCTGAAGAGTCGAAGAGTCGCTAGTCAGAGGGACTCCCACGACTCCTCGGACTCTAAAGACTCAACGACTCAACGCCTGCAGCAGTGCCGGCAGCTCCCGCAGGCTGCGAACGACTGGCACATCCGGCACATTCGTGGTCTCCGGCGGTACCGATCTCCTCACCAGTACACCGCGCATACCCACACGCCGCGCTCCTTCAATGTCCTGCGTCAGGCTGTCGCCCACCATGACGGCATGGGCGGCTGGGACGCCGGCGAGTTTCAGCGCCGCCTCGAAAATACTCGGATGTGGTTTCATGTAGCCGTGCTGTGACGACGAAACCGCGACGTCGAACAGGTCATCGAGCTCGAAATGCTCCTGAAATGCTTCGAGGCAGCGGTGCGTATTCGAGATCAAGCCAAGCCGGATGTCCTGTTCGGCCAGCGCAGCGAGCGTAGGCGTGACATCCTCGTAAAGAAGGAAGTGCTGGCAGGCGGCCCATTCCTGATAAATCTCGGCGGCACACGGCTCGACGGCCGGGCCGGCGCCACCCATCGCTTTGATGATGTGCGCCGTGTAGTCGATGAAGATCTGCGGGTTGTAGACGGCATCCTGCTCGCGGTCAAGAATGTGTGACGCGCTGATGACGGCGGCAGGGAAACGTTGGGGGTCCACGTCCAAGCCATGCCGGGCGCAGAACGCCTGATACCCGTCGCCCTGGAAGGTGGGCCCCGGATAGATCAGCGTGAAATCGACGTCGAAGAAGATGGCTTGCGTGAACCGGTCCATCACTTAGTCGCGGGGCCCCAACAGGCACCCCAACGCGGCTGCCGCGTTGGGGACCCCGCCCCGCGCCGCTCGCGCCTCATCGCTGATACGGCCCCGCCACGACGACCGAGGCGCGACTGACCTCGAGCGTCGTTCGCGCCGCCGCGTTCACCTCGTCCAAGGTGACGGAACTGAGCAGCGACGGCAATCGCAGGTCGTGGTCAAGCCCGAGGCCGAAGAACTCCGCGGTCTGCAGGAAGGTGGCGATGGCGCCGTTGGTTTCGAGGAGCCGCGGAATCGAACCGATCAGATACTCCTTGCAGTCGGCAAGCTCTTCGGGGGTCAGACCGTCGGCCGACATCCGGCGCATCTCGTCGTCAATCGAGCTGATCGCCCGATCGACGTTCGCCGGATTCACACCGGCGCGCACGATGAGCGGCCCTTCGACGACGTTTGCGTCGAACGAGCTGAAGACGTAATACGCCATCCCCTGCCGTTCGCGAATGCTGTCGCCGAGACGTCCGCCGATGCCGTATTGTCCGAGCGCATTGTTCATCAGCGTGTATGCGTAGTACCGCGGATCGCTGCGGACGATGGTGGTGAAGCCGTACGCGACGTCGGCCTGCACCTTGTTCATCATGGGAATCACCCGTTCCTGTCTCGGGCGATCGTCCCCGACGCGCGGCAGCGTGATCTCTCCCGTGGCCGATTTTCTCCATCCGCCAAAGACGCGCTCGCCGGCGGCAATGGCGCGCTCACGATCCACGTCGCCGACGATGACGGCAGTCGTCAGCGCCGGCGCAAATCGATCGTGATGAAAGGCGACAAGGTCGGGTCGCTCGATTCGGGTGACGCTCTCGACGTTTCCCTTAGCGGGACGTCCATACGGGTGTCGGTTCGGGTACAGCATCTCGAACAGCGCGAGCATGGCCGTCGCCGCGGGACTGTCTTCATCCTGACGAATGGCGTTCAGCACCTCACCTCTGCGTTTGTCGATCTCCAGCTCGGGAAACGCAGGCTGCATCACGATCTCACCGACCAGGTCGAGCATCGCCTCGAAATCCTCGGACAGACACGTGCAGCTCACCGTCATCACGTGACGATTGGCACCGACGCTCAGCGACACGCCGCGTTCGTCGAACGCTTCGGCAATGTCGTCGCTGCTCCTGTCCCGCGTTCCCCTGTCGAGGACGCGCGCGGTGAGATGGCTCAGGCCAAGCAGCGCGTCCGAATCGTAGATACTACCGGCCTTCACGCCCACCTGGATCGTGACGGCGGGAACGGTATGGGCTTCTTTCGAAATGATGACTGCGCCGTTGTCGAGGGCGTGCCTGGTGGCAGCCAGACCTTTCTGAAGGGCCGTTGTCATTCGTCAGCTCCGACGCTCGGTTTGAACCAACCGACAGTCCGTCGATCGTCTCGCAGGTACGTCTTTGCGACACGATTCACTTCGGTTTGCGTGACGGCGGCGATGCGGTTCGGAGCGTCCCGATAGATATCGAGGCTGGCCACCGTCTGGAAGTAACCGAGCTGATGACCGAGATTCGTCACGCTGTCGTTTTCGAACACCAGACGCGCGCGCAGTTGATTCTTGGCCTTGGTCAGTTCGCGCTCGGTGATGCCGTTCTTCACGACTTCAGTCAGCGCTTCGGTTGCCGCAGACTCGACATCCTGCAGACCGACGCCCTCCATCGCTGTCGCAGACACCAGGTAGAGAAATGGTTGCTCGGTCGGCAAGAGCCCTGCGCCGACGTTCGATGCCAGCCGACGCTCGACCAGCGCGCGATACAGCCGTGCACTCCGTTGCGGAGGCGGCGTCCGAAAGCTCGACCACAAATTGATGCCTTTGGCACCAGTGAGAATCGCATCGAGCACGAGCATCGGGAAGAATTCCGGGTCGCCGACGGCAGGCGCGTGATAGGCGAGTTTCAGGTAGGCCGTCGTGCCCTCCCGTGACACCGCGACGCGGCGTTCGCCGAGCTGCTCCGGCTCCACAACGCGGACACGCCGCGGCGTCGGACCCGATGGAATCCCGGCGAACTGCTTTTCAACCCTGCGCAGCACGTCATCGGTTTCGACATCGCCGACGACCACGACCGTGGCATTATTCGGCACGTAGTTTCGCCTGTAGTACTGATAAAGATCATCGCGGGTCATGGTCTTGAGATCGGAAAGCCAGCCGATCGTGGGGTGCCGATAGGGATGGACCTTGTAGGCCGCGGCAATCACCTCCTGCTCGAGCAGCGTATCCGCGTCGTTCTCGCTGCCCTGCAGCTCCGAGATGATGACGGTGCGCTCCGATTCGCAATCGTCCGGGTCGTAAAGGCAGTTCGCCATCCGCTCGGCTTCGATGAACAACATCCGATCGAGCCCGGCGGTCGACGCGGTTTCCATGTATGTAGTCTGATCGATCCAGGTGTAACCGTTCCAGCTGCCGCCGAACTTCTCGATGATGCCTTTGACCTGGTCGCGAGGGATATTGGTGGTGCCTTTGAAATTCATGTGCTCGACCCAGTGCGACACGCCGGTCAGGCCGGTCACCTCGTCTTTCGATCCGACTTTGTACCAGCACCAAACCGACGCAAGCGGAGCCGTGTGCACCTCATCGACGAGCACCGTGAGCCCGTTGTCGAGAACGGTCGACGTCATATGCTGTCCATTATACCGGCCGCTTCGCACCGCTCCGGGAGGCCAATCAGCGCGATTTTCCCGAGAAACGGGCGGTTCTCATCGCTCCGCCCGGTGGCAAAATCGTTGCATTATGTGAGGTGGTCGTGGCTGCATTGCAGATGCTCAAACAATTCCTCATTCCCGTGGTCATGAGCGTGCTCGCAATAGGAACTGCGCATGTCTTCGCGCAGTCCTCTCGCGGCCCTTCTGCGGCGCCGCCAAACGCGCGCTCCGTCGTGGTGCCATCGAATGTGGTGTGGACCAACACCGGCATCAACGTTACGCGCGGACAAGGCCTGCGCTTCGAACCCTCAGGCGAGATCATGCTCAGCTTCAACGGCGACGACATCAGCCGACCCTCGGGTACCGTCAATCTCCGTCACAACGACAAGGCGCCGATTCCGACGGCTCCGCACGGCGCGCTGATCGGGCGCATCGGCAACGGCCGGCCGTTCGCAATTGGCGACACCACAAACGCCTTCGACATGTCGACCACCGGCAAACTGTTTCTGGGGGTCAACGACGACCACGTAGCCGACAACAGCGGGAACTTCGTCGTAAAGATTTGGCAACCATAGGCCCACTTCGCTGATATGGCAGAGCGCAGATGGATGATGGCAGAGAGTACAAACTGCCATCTGCCATCCGCCATCTGCCCTGACTGACCTCGCCCAGCTCTCCGCCGTTAGCTCTTCGTGAAGTACAATCTGTCTTTCATGGCCGACTGGAAAGACACGCTCAATCTTCCTCGCACCGAGTTCCCGATGAAGGCGAATCTGCCCACGAGCGAGCCGCAGATGCTCGCGCGCTGGAACGAGATGAACCTGTACGGAAAGCTGCGAGCGGCCCGCGCCGGGGCTGAAAAATTTGTCCTGCACGATGGTCCCCCGTACGCGAATGGCAGCATTCACATCGGCACCGCGCTGAACAAGATTCTCAAGGAGTTAGTTGTCAAGTCGAAGTCGATGTCCGGGTACGACGCCCCGTATGTCGTCGGGTTCGATTGCCACGGCCTGCCGATCGAGCTGAAGGTCGACAAAGAACTGGGGCCCAAAAAGCGCGACATGAGCGTGGCCGATTTCTGCCGCGCGTGTCGATCGTACGCCGAGCGGTTCATCGGCACCATGACGGAGCAGTTTCAGCGGCTGGGGATTCTCGGCACCTGGGATCAGCCGTACCTGACGATGGACTTCCGGTATCAGGCCGCGATCGCGCGGACGTTCGGCCGATTTGTCGAGAAGGGGCTCGTCTACAAGGGCAAGAAGCCCGTGCACTGGTGCATCCATTGCCGCACCGCGCTCGCCGAAGCCGAAGTCGAGTACGCCGATCACGTTTCGCCATCAATCTATGTGGAGTTTCCGCTGGCGCCCGAAAGCCAGACCGAGCTCGTCTCGCGTATACCGGGCCTTGCCGGCCGCGACGTGTCGGTCGTCATCTGGACGACGACGCCATGGACCATTCCGTCGAATCTCGCCATCGCCTTTCATCCAGAGTTCGACTATGCGGCATACGACGTCGACGGACGCGCCGTCATCATGGCGGAGGCGCTCGCGCCGCGAGTGGCTGAGGCGACAGGTCTCACACTCGGTGTACCCATCGCGAAGATGAAGGGAGATCAGCTCGAGGCCATCCGATTCCGGCACCCGTTGTACGCGCGCGACTCAATCGCCGTACTCGCCGACTACGTCACGCTCGACGCCGGCACCGGCGCCGTTCACACGGCGCCCGGCCACGGTGCCGATGACTTCGCAACCGGCCAGAAATACGGACTCGAGATTTACGCACCGGTCGGTCCGGGTGGACACTTCCTCGATACAGTCGAGTTATTCGCCGGACAGCGCGTGTGGGATGCCAACGCGTCGGTCGAGCAGGAGCTGAAACGGCGCAGCAGGCTGCTGCATCGGTCGAATTTCTCCCATCAATATCCGCATTGCTGGCGCTGCCATAACCCCGTCATTTTTCTTGCGACTTCGCAGTGGTTCATCCGGATGGATGGCGACCCGGTGATTGCTGCCAACGGCGAACGGCCGCAAACACTCCGCAACGCGGCGTTGGCTGCCATCGACACCGGCGTCAAATGGATTCCAGCGTGGGGACACGACCGAATCTACAACATGGTGTCGAGCCGGCCCGACTGGTGCATTTCGCGGCAGCGGGTATGGGGTGTCCCGATTCCCGCGCTCGACTGTACAAAGTGCGGCGAGGCGATCACGACGGCGGCACTGGTCGAGAACGCGGCAAAGGTGTTCGAAGCTCATGGCGCCGACGCGTGGTACGAGCGCCCGGTTGAAGACTTCCTTCCGGCGGGGCTGGCGTGTCTGAAATGTGGAGGGACCGACTTCGAGAAAGAAATGAACATCCTCGACGTGTGGTTCGATTCCGGCTCCAGTCACGAGGCCGTGCTGTCCGTTCGGCCGGAGCTGACCTGGCCATCCGACATGTACCTCGAGGGCAGCGACCAGCATCGCGGCTGGTTTCAGAGCTCGCTGTTGCTCGGCCTGGGCACGAGAGGACGCCCGCCGTATCGCGAGGTCGTGACCAACGGCTTTGTCATCGACATCGACGGCCAGAAGATGTCGAAGTCGATCGGAAACGTCATCGCCCCGCAGGATGTCATCAAGCAAAGCGGCGCAGATGTGCTCAGGCTGTGGGCCGCGATGAGCGATTACTGGGAAGACATCCGCGTGAGCAAGGAGATTCTCACGCGGGCCGTCGAGGCTTACAGAAAGATCCGAAACACACTCCGCTATCTCGTCATGAACCTCTACGACTTCGACCCGTCTCGCGACCGCGTATCGCTTGACGCGCTCGAGGACGTGGACAAATACATTTTGGCCCGCTACAGCGCCGTGGCCAGGCAGACGCTCGTCGCGTACGCCGATTATGACTTCAGCAGGATTTTCCAGGCCGTGAACGCATTTACGACCGTCGATCTGAGCGCGTTTTACGCGGACGTCTCAAAGGACCGCCTGTACACTTTTGCCGCCGGATCGAAAGAGCGGCGGTCTGCCCAGACGTCGATGTATCTGATCGCCGATGGGCTCGCACGCTTGCTCGCGCCGATTCTGTCATTCACCAGCGACGAGCTGTGGCCCTATCTTCCGGGCACCCGCGAGGACTCCGTCCACCTGGCCTTGTTTCCTGATGCCGCGTCGCTCGATCGGCTGACCGATCCGGCGTTGATGGCGCGCTGGGAGCGGCTGATCGCCATCCGCGACCAGGTCCTGGCGCGGATCGAACCCCTGCGAAAGGACAAGCAGATCGGCAGCTCGCTTCAGGCGAAAGTCGTCCTCTTTGCAGCCGGAGAGGAGCTGGATCTGCTGAAGGCGCACAGCCCGCAGCTTCCGATGCTCTTCATCGTCTCAGAAGTCGAAATACGGGAAGGGCCGCCAGGCGGCGCGCTGGAGATCTCGATCGATCGCGCATCCGGCGTCAAGTGCGAGCGCTGCTGGCGATATGTCGCCAAAGTTTCCGCCGATCCGGCGCGGCCTGGCATCTGCGAGCGCTGCCAGGACGCGCTCGCCGAGACCGTCAATTCGTGATGGCTGCCGTTGCGACAGATGGAGGGGCGTCACGCTCGCGCTTCTGGCCGGGGCGGGCCCCGGAACTGCTGACCGTGATCGTCATCGTCGCGCTGGATCAGCTGACGAAAGCACTCGTCAGAGCAAAACTGCCTCTGCACGAGAGCGTCACCGTCGTTCCAGGCTTCTTCGATCTGACGCACGTGCGGAACACTGGCGCCGCATTCGGTATGCTCAACAGCGTTGAGTTTCCTTACAAACCCGCTGTCATGGTCCTTGTGGCCTTAATTGCACTCGGTGCGGTCGCCAGCTACGCGGTTACGCTGCCTTCGACCCAGCAAATCGCGCGGTACGGCCTCGCGCTGATCCTCGGCGGCGCGGTCGGAAACCTGATCGATCGCGCGACGGTCGGTTACGTCGTCGATTTTGTCGACGTGTACTGGCGCGGTGTCCACTTCTGGGCTTTCAATGTCGCCGACTCCGCGATTACAGTTGGTGTGGTGTTGATGCTCGTCGACGTGCTGGGAGTACGACGTGTACCCGAGACTGTTTGAAATTCCCGAACTGTTCGGCGTCGGACCGCTGACGATCTACACCTATGGCGTGATGCTGGCGGCCGCCTACCTGGCCGGCCTTCAGCTCGCGATCGTGCGGGGACGCAGAGCAGGTCTCGACCCAGGGCGCCTGCTCGATCTCGGTGTCTACATCGTGATTGCGGCGCTCGTGGGCGCCAAGCTCCTGCTGCTCGTCGTCAATTTCAGCTACTTCCGCAATAACCCCGACGAGATCCTGGTACTCGCCCGATCGGGCGGGGTGTTCTACGGCGGCCTCATCACGGCCACGCTCGTCGCATTCTGGTATATCCGCCGCCACAGGCTGCCATTCTGGACGACGTGCGACATGTTCGCACCGGGAATCGCGCTGGGTCATGTCATTGGCCGCCTCGGTTGTCTCATGGCGGGATGCTGCTATGGCCGGCAGACGAACATGCCCTGGGCCGTCACGTTCACCGATCCCTTTGCGGCGGCCAACGTCGGCACGCCTCTGAACGTGCCGCTCCACCCGACGCAAATCTACGAAGCCGGCGCGGAGCTCATCATCCTGATCCTCCTGCTGGTCACGGAGCGAAAAGGGCGGCCATACCCGGGCCGCACATTTTGGGGCTACATGTTCCTGTACGCCGTGTCGCGGTTCGTCATCGAGTTCTATCGTGCCGACGAGCGGGGCTTGGTCCTCGGCCTCTCGACGTCGCAGTTCATCTCGCTCATCCTGGCGCCGCTGAGCCTGGGCATGCTGATCTATCTGCGTCGCGGCGTCTCGCCGGAGCCCGCAAAAGCCGCAAGGCGCGCGGCGTGAGATGAGCCTGACGATCGCGGCTGGTAAAAGTAGGACCCGCCTTACAGATCAACCGTAGGCCGGATCCTGGATTTGGACCCGGCATGCCCGAACATGTCTCATCGCCACGATCTCACCGTATCGCCTGAAGAGGCGGGAGTCCGCATCGATCGGTACCTCACCAGCGTGTTGGCGGGCCAGTCGCGCTCGCAGATTCAACGGCTCATCAAGGACGGCAAAGTGACGGTGTCGGGACACACCGTACCGGCCAATCGCATGGTGCGCGCCGGCGATTCGGTCGGCGTTGAGATTCCCGAGCCCGCGAGCCCTGCGCCGGAACCCGAAGATCTCGACCTCGACATCGTCTATCAGGACTCGGATGTGGTCGTGGTCAACAAACCCGCCGGAATGGTGGTGCACCCCGCCGCCGGACACACACAGGGGACGTTGGTGAACGCGCTCCTTCACGCGGTGAAGGATCTCAGCGGCATCGGCGGCGAGCTGAGACCCGGCATCGTCCACCGGCTCGATCGGGGCACGTCTGGCCTCATGGTCGTTGCGAAACACGACCGCGCGCATGCCGAGCTCGCCCGGCAGTTCGAGGACCGCGAGGTCGAAAAAGAATACGTCGCGCTCGTCTGGGGTGTCGTCCATGCCGGGCGCCGCATCGATCTCCCGATTGGGCGCGATCCGGCCGATCGGAAGAAGATGTCGGCGCGTGCCCGCCGCGCACGGTCGGCCGCCACGCGGGTGACAGCCGCGCTGCAGATGCCCGGTGTCACGCTGATACACGTCGCCATTGCCACCGGACGCACCCATCAGATACGGGTTCACCTCAGCGAGATCGGGCATCCCATCGTCGGCGATTCCGTCTATGGCGGGCTGCGCCGGCGGGTGCCCGGCGATCTGCGGCCCTTGCTTGCGCTCGATCGGCCGTTCCTGCACGCCGGCCGGCTTGTGTTTCACCATCCGGCGGACGGACGTAAGATGGAGTTCGAGGCGCCGCTGCCGCACGATCTTCAATCTCTGCTCGACCAGATCCTGCCTGAGGAATATGAGCGAAGCACCCCCTGAGCTGCAACGTTCCGACGTCATCTACAAGGGACGCGTCATCACCATCACGGTGGACGATGTCGCGTATCCGGACGGCCGCACCGTGAAGATGGAAGTCGTCCGCCATCGTGGCTCAGTCGTGGTGCTGCCGATGACCGCGCCCGATCGCATTCTCCTCGTCAGGCAATATCGCTACGTCGCCGGCAAGTGGTTGTGGGAATTGCCCGCCGGCACGCTCGAGCCGAACGAAACCCTCCACGCCGCGGCGCTGCGCGAATGCCATGAAGAGGTCGGGAAGATCGCCGGCACGGCGGAAAAGCTGTTCAGTTTTTTCCCGTCACCAGGCTTCTGCGATGAAGAGATGAACTTCTTTCTGCTGACCGATCTACGCAACCGCCGCCCGGACGAACCTGCGGCACACCAGGATCCGGATGAGATTCTGACCGTTAAAGAATTTTCGGTGGATGACGTGCGGCGGATGATCAAGGCAGGAGAAATCTGCGATATGAAGACGGCGCTGGGGATAATGCTGCTACCCGCATTGCCACATTGGTGATTGGCAATTGGCAATTGATTGTCGATTGACAATTGCCATTCTACCCGGCAATTGTCAATTGCCAATTCGGCAATGCGGGTATTACTGAACCGTCCCCTGTACCCTGAGTCGCCGTCCGCCGGGGCGCGGTGCTGGGCGGCGTCAGCGCGAGCAACAGAGCCTCGTCGATGGTCGAGACGAGATGAATCGTCAGATCGCGGCGAAGCTCGTCGTTCAGGTCCTCTTTGACGTCCTTGTCGTTCTGCCGCGGCAGAATGATTTCCTTCACACCCAGCCGCCGAGCCGCCAGCACCTTTTCCTTGATGCCGCCCACGGGCAGCACGCGCCCCGACAGCGTAATTTCGCCTGTCATGGCGATGTCGCCCCGGACCGGCCGGCCGGTGAGCTCCGATGCCAGGGCTACCGCCATCGTGACGCCTGCCGACGGGCCGTCCTTCGGAATGGCACCGGAGGGCACGTGCAGGTGGATCTCTGCCGACTTGTAGAAATCCGGATCGACATTGAACTGCGCGGCGTGGGCTCTCAACCACGACAGGGCGGCCCTCGCCGATTCCTTCATCACGTCGCCGAGGTGACCGGTCAGCGTGAGTGAACCGCTGCCCTGCATGCGCGACGCTTCGATGAACAGGACCTCGCCGCCCACCGGTGTCCACGCCATACCGATGGCCACACCCGGGTTCTTCGTGCGCTCTTCGATTTCCTCGTCGAGATGACGCGGAGCGCCGAGCAGCTCCATCACAGTGTCGCGCGTGAGGTTGACCGCCTCCTCCTGCCCTTCCGCCCGGCGCCGCGCGATCTTACGGATGAGCGACGCGATCTCGCGCTCGAGGTTTCGGACGCCGGCTTCACGCGTGTAGCCGCGAATGACGAGGCGCACGGCCTCGTCCGCGAAGGTCACCATCTCGGGCGTGAGCCCGTGGTTGGTAATCTGCTTCGCGATGAGGTGCTCTTTCGCGATTTTGAGCTTCTCCTCCTCGGTATAACCCGGCAACTCGAGGACTTCCATTCTGTCCCGCAGCGGCGGCGGAATGGTATCGAGCACGTTTGCGGTGGTCACGAACAGCACTTCGGACAAGTCGAACGGCACGTCGAGATAGTGATCGCGGAACGAGTTGTTCTGTTCGGGATCGAGCACTTCGAGCAGCGCCGAGCTTGGGTCGCCGCGAAAATCCGAGCCCAGCTTGTCGATCTCGTCCAGGATGAATACCGGGTTCTTCGACTCCGCCCGGCGCAGGCCCTGGATGATTTGTCCAGGCAACGCGCCGATGTAGGTCCGGCGATGTCCGCGGATCTCCGCCTCGTCGCGCATGCCGCCGAGCGAGACGCGCACGAACTTACGGTCCAGTGAATTGGCAATCGACTTCGCCAGTGACGTCTTGCCGACTCCAGGAGGGCCCGCAAAACACAGGATCGGCCCTTTCATCGTCGGGTTGAGCTTCCGCACGGCCAGGTACTCGAGAATGCGGTCCTTCGCTTTCTCCAGACCTGAGTGATCGGCATCCAGCACGCCCTTGGTACGGACGAGATCGATCACCTCATCGGTGCGCTTCGCCCACGGCAGCGCGATTAACCAGTCGAGATACGTGCGCGAAACCGTGTATTCCGCCGCCGCAGCCGGCATCTTCGACAGACGATCCAGCTCGCGCTTGGCTTCCTTCTTCACGCCTTCGGGCATGCCTGCCGCTTCGATCTTTTCGCGAAGTTCCTCGATTTCCTTGGTCTGATCGTCTCCCTCGCCGAGCTCCTTCTGGATGGCCTTCATCTGCTCGCGAAGGAAATATTCGCGCTGGTTCTTCCCCACCTCCGACTGTACCTGCGACTGAATCTTGGAGCCGAGCTCGAGCACTTCGGCTTCTTTAATGAGCAGCCGGTTCAGCAGGTCGAGCCGCGTCCGCACGTCCACGGTCTCGAGCACTTCCTGTTTGACCGCCGTAGTGAGGGTTGCCAGGCTGGACGCGATGAAGTCGGCGAGCCGGCCGGGCTCGGTAATGTTCATCGCCAGCGCCTGGAGATCGTCGGACAGCAGCGGCGACAGCGAGACGACGTGCTGAAAATTGGTCTTGATATTCCGCTGCAGCGCGTCGATCTCGAGGCGGTCTTCTTCGCGTATCGCATCATCGGCCGGATTCACGCGGGCGCGCAGGTACGGGCGCACGGCCGTCACCGCCTCCAGCTGGAGGCGCGAAAGCCCCTGAACGATCAGGCGCAGGCTGCCGTCCGGCAGCTTGAACATCTTGTGGATATGCGTCGCCGTACCGATTCTGTGAAGATCGTCCTGCGCAGGCTCTTCCACCGAGGCGTCGCGCTGGGTAAAGACGCCCACCAGTTTGCTTCCGCTGATCGCCTCCTCGATGAGACGCACCGAGCTTTCGCGAGCGACGGCCAGAGGGAGAAACGAATTCGGAAACAGCACCGTGTCGCGGAGCGGCAGAATTGGCAGCTCGCTCGGTATCGCCACCGGGTGTTCCGCGGACGTTTCGCCGATCTCGAGACGCTCGTCTTCACGGCTCATGTGCAAACCCTCATGACGGAGCTGGTCCCCGTGATATCTCGGGGGTCAAACCCCTGATTCGGAGACAGGAGGCCTTTGGGTAAGAAGAATACCTCCTACACTCGAGTCTCCTGTTTAGTTCTTATTCTGGTACAGGCAGGGCACAGGCCCCGCCTTTCACGGCGGAGCCTGTCGAAGGGACGCCGTCTTAGCTCGACATGTCGCCGAAGAAGAACGAAGGACCGTTGCGCTTCTGGTTGAGAACCTTCTCGCGCTCGACTGCCATCTCGCGCCCTTCTTCGCATTCCTTGCACCGTACGGCGAACGGCAGCGCACGGAGCCGTTTGTCCGAAATCTCTCCGCCGCAGTCCGCACAATAGCCGTAGGTGCCTTCCTCGAGCCGATGCAGGGCGTCGTTGATCTTCGTCAGCGTTTCCGCTTTCATCTGGATCAGCGCGAACTCAATATCTTCCTGAATATCGGCTTCGGAACTCTCGCCGGCGTCCAGGACTTCGTTCACCTTGCCCCACGCGTCGGCCTCTCGCTGATCACGAATTCGACCCTGCACCTCGCTCAGGATCTCTTTACGGCGCTCATCGAGCATCCGCTTCAGATCGGAATAGCGCGACTCGTTCATTGAGGAGGTCTGTTTGCCTGTCGTCGTCTTCATGTTTCCGACTCCTTCCGCCGTTGTCTTAAAACTAGTCACTCGACGAATCCGTCGTTCTGGGCCTAATGCAAACGGGATGCCCATTTTTCGGCGTCGATCTGTTAGGGAGAATCGCGGGATTTTCGCAGGAAAAAAAGGGCGGGACTGGGAAAGCGCTCTCGCAGCGGCCCGGCCTAAGGACTCCAGTCCATCAGTCTCCCTACGGTTATCTCGCTGTTCTCACTCGGCTTGCGGAGTTCCGATCGCCGGCGGTCCAGCGTTTCGTAACTCGTAAACAGTTAGACGCGCGTCGACCCCGGGCGGTTCGTTTTAAAGACATTGGGCGACAAGGTCGTTAATAGTGGACAATCTAACTCTTAGCCTTCAGGACGGTTTGCCACAGTATGTTGTGTCCGCTCTGCAACCAACGAAAAGCCAAGCGCGCGTGCCCAGCGCTCGGCCGCCAAATCTGCGCGATCTGCTGTGGCACCAAACGTGTGGTCGAAATCAGCTGCCCGTCAGACTGTGGATATTTGTCTTCGGCACGGAGCCATCCGCCTGCGGTCGTTCAGCGGCAGCAGGAATTGGACCGCGCCATGTTCCTGCCGCTTTTGCAGGGGTTATCGGAGCGTCAGGCGCGTCTGTTCCTGATGCTTTCGGCGGTGGTGTCGAAGCACCAATCAGAAGCGCTGCAGAAACTCGTCGATGACGACATCGCCCAGGCCACGGAGGCACTCGCATCGACGCTCGAAACAGCGGGCCGCGGCATCCTGTACGAACATCGACCCACCTCTGTGACCGCGTCGCGGCTGATGAGCGAGCTGAAGACGATGGTCGACGAGGTGGTAAAAAATGCCGGCTCTGCCCTCGAACGAGACGCAGCCATCGCACTTCGCCGAATCGAGCAGGCCGCAAAGATGATGTCTGCGAACGCGACACAGAGCGGCGCCCCGGTTGGAGACAGCGAGTTGCAGCGACTGTTCGCGCGAGTGCTGGCGCCACCGCTCGGTGCTGACGCTAAGGAAGCGCCCACCACTTCAGAGTCCTCGCTGATTATTCCGTAGCCGCTTAACCGTTGCTGGCGGGTAGCTGCGACGACGAACGGTCAACGGTTTACGGTATAATTCAAGGTTCCTTCTGGAGGTGTAATGGCCAAGAGTTGTGATATTTGCGGGAAGAAGCCTGTCGTCGGCCGGACCGTCAGCCACGCCCATAACGTCCGTCCGCGCCGATTCGAGCCGAACCTGCAGCTTGTCCGCGCGTTCATCAACGGCGGCGTCCGGCGTATCCGCGTCTGCACCCGTTGCCTGCGTTCGAACAAAGTCACCAAAGCCGCTTGACGAAGCTCTCTTCTATCTCGACGGGTTCGGCTCCGAAAGCACTGGGGCCGTATTCGCAGGCGATCGAGGCGGGGCAGTTTCTGTATGTTTCAGGACAGGTGCCGATCGATCCGGCCACCGGCCAGCTCGTTGAAGGCGGCATCGCCGATCAGACCCGGCGCGCACTCGAAAACGTGGGCGCGATCCTGAAGGCCGGCGGCGCGTCGTTCCAGCACGTCGTCCGGACGACGGTGTATCTCGCAGACCTCGGCGACTTCGCCGCCATGAACGAGATCTACGCGACGTTCTTCACCGCGCCCCAGCCCGCCCGTTCGACCATTCAAGCCGCACGGCTGCCGCGCGACGCGCGCATCGAAGTGGATGTGATCGCCTTCCTCGGCTGATTTTTCCAGTCTCAACGCAAAGACGCGAAGACGCCAAGAATTCTTCCGAAGAAATCCTTTGCGGCTTTGCGCCTCTGCGTTGAGATAGAAAACTCAGGTTCTTGCGGCCGAGCGCTCGACGTCCAGCACGCCCTCGACGCCTCTGAGCAGCTTGATGACTTTCTCGAGGTGCTTCACGTCTTTGATTTCGACCGCCATGTTGATGCGGCCGAGATGATCGCTGTCGGCGCCGGTGGCCTCGACGTTGGTGATGTTCGTGTTGATCGCCGCAATCCGCGAGCTGACGTCCGCGAGAATTCCCTTCCGATCTTCCACCTGCATCGTCAGCCGCACGATGTAGCGCGAGGTGTCGGCGGCCGTGTCCCATTCGACATCGATACGGCGCTCGGGATCATACAGGAGGTTCATCACGTTCGGACATGACGACGAATGCACGGACACGCCCTTGCCGCGCGTGATGTAGCCCACGATCTTCTCGCCGCGAATCGGATTGCAGCAGCGCGCGCGCACGACCATGAGGTCGTCGATGCCGCGGACCTTGATCTTGTCTTCGCCCGCCGCCACGCCGGCGACACCGAGGACTCTGCGAACGACCGACGCGACGCCCGTTTCCGGCGGCTTCTCCTTCAGCTCCTCCTGCGGCACGAGCTTCGTGAGCAGCTTTCGCGGCGCGACCTTCCCATAACCGATTTCCGCGAAGATCTCATCGTTCGCCCCGTAGTCCGCTGCGAGCTTCTTGAAGACGTCTTTTTCAAACAGCGTCGCGGGGTTCAGGTCGAAGCGGCGCGCCTCTTTTTCCAGCAGCCGTTTGCCGAGCTCGACGCTACGGGCACGCTCTTCGGCCTGCACGAAGTGTTTGATCTTGTTGCGCGCTCTCGCGGTGACGACAAAGTTCAGCCAGTCGCGGCTGGGCTTGTGCCCGGAGTTGGTGACGATCTCGACGATGTCGCCGTTGCGCAGCCGCGTGCGCAACGGCACCATCTTGCCGTTCACCCGTGACCCGACGCACTGATGGCCGATGTCGGTGTGAATCGCGTACGCGAAATCGACCGGCGTCGCGCCGCGCGGGAAGGCCTTCACCTGCCCTTTCGGCGTGAAGATGTACACCTCTTCCGGATACAGGTCGACCTTGAGGTTCTGAATGAACTCGTGTGGGTCGCGCACTTCCGACTGGACCTCGAGGAGCTGACGAAGCCACTGGAAATGGCGCTCGTCCCGGTGGTCGCCGATGCGCCCTTCCTTGTACTTCCAGTGAGCCGCGATGCCTTCCTCAGCGTGACGGTGCATTTCTTCGGTGCGAATCTGCACCTCGAACGGCACGCCACGCTCGCTGATCACAGACGTATGCAGCGACTGGTACCCGTTCGGCCGCGGCATGGCGATGAAGTCCTTGATGCGGCCGGGTACCGGCGACCACGTCTGATGGATGATGCCGAGGGCGGCGTAGCAATCTTTAACGCTGTCGGTGATGATGCGAAGCGCCACGAAGTCGTACACCTGGTCGAGCTCGATCCGCTGCCGCTTGAGCTTTTGATTGATGCTGTACAGGCGCTTCAGCCGCCCGTCCACCTGCTTGACGGGAACTTGCGCTTCGCTCAGCTTCGCCGTGATGGTGTTCTTCAGATAATCGATCTCGACTTCAGCCGCTTTGCGTTTGCCCTCGACTTTCGCCGTAAGCGACTGGTACCCCGCGGAATCGAGGATACTTGAACGACAGCTCCTCGAGCTCGTTCTTGATTTTGCTCATGCCCAGACGGTTGGCAATCGCCGCGTAGATGTCGAGCGTTTCCTGGGCCGTTCGTATCTGCCGATCCTCCGACATGTGCGAAAGCGTACGCATGTTGTGGAGACGGTCGGCCAGCTTGACCAGGATGACGCGGATGTCGTCAACCATCGCCAGCAGCATCTTGCGGAAATTCTCTGCCTGACGCTCTTCGCTCGACGAGAATGGGATGGCGCTGATCTTGGTCACCCCCTCGACGACGTGGGCCACCTCGGGGCCGAAATGCTCCTGAATCTTCTCGATCGTCGTGAGCGTGTCTTCGACGACGTCGTGCAGCAGGCCCGCGGCGATGGCGACCGGATCGAGCCGCATGTCGGCGAGGATGCTTGCCACCTCGAGTGGGTGAACCAGGTACGGTTCGCCGGAATGACGGACCTGCCCTTTGTGCTCCAAGGCGGAAAACACATAGGCTCGCCTGAGGAACTCACGTTCCTCGTCCGAGGTGTAGGCCCTCACCTGCTCGAGAAGGTCTTCGAACCTGATCATTTTTGTGTCGCGGGGCCCCAACGCCCGCTCCGTCGCTCCGCTTGCGTCCCTCGACTATCGCTCGGGACGCCCTGAGCTTGTCGAAGGGCGTCGCCCCTTCGCCCCGCGCCGCTCCGCGACTTGGTCTCGCGGCGACTTTTCGCGAAACAAACCCGTCCAAATGGTGTCTAACCCAAGTATCGGCAGACGGTTAGGACATTCTAAAGCATCCTTGACTTGGGTTTTCGGCGTTCATATACTTGGCGGGTTTTTCCCCAAAAATTCCCGCGGTTTCGTCAATCGCGGACCGGCAGCGGGGCGAACGGGGACCCCGCCTCTCGGCAATTGTTTCGGGTGTACCGAGCAATGTCGAGGGATGCGAACGACGCGATTGAGCGGGCATCGGGTCTTACGCGCGGCAGTCGCGCGTGCGAGCCGTGTTGAAGGCGCCGCCCTTCGATAACTCACGACGTGCCGAGCAATCGAGGGGCGCGATTAACAATATGAAGGGGGATCTAATGCGCGTGCGAAGCAAAGCGATTCTGGCCTCGACTGCCATCATCGCGGCGGTGGCGTTGTCTGCCTGCAGCCAGTTAGGGAATCTTCGGGCACGGAAGGCATTCAAGGACGCCAACACCGCCTATCAGGCGCAGAACTATACCGAGGCCGCAGCCCGGTACTCAGAGGTCGTCGCCGATCCAGAGTACGGACGCCGATCCGAATCTGGTGCACGCCTATTTCTTCCTCGGAAACAGTTACGACAACCTTTACAAGCCCGCGCGTAAAGGCGAGGCCGAGAACGACGCGCTGCTGACCAAGGCGATTGAAAATTACAAGCTGGCCGCCGAAAAAGAAACCGATCAGAAGATGAAGAAGCTGTCCATGGATTATCTCGTGGCGGCATACGGTCCGGACAAGCTGAACGATCCTGCCGAGGCTGAGGGCATCGTGCAGAAGATGATCCAGCTCGATCCGAGCGACACGACGAACTATTTCGTGCTCGCGCAGATTTACGAAGATGCGGGTGAGCTTGCTCAAGCCGAAGCCATGCTCATGAAGGCGAAAGAAGCGCAGCCAAAGGATCCGTCCGTCTACCAACGCCTCGCCGGCTACTATCAGCGCCAGGCAGAATTCGAGAAGTTGATCGACGCGGTCAACCAACGCGCGGTGCTCGAACCGAACAATCCGGAAGCGCACCAGGCGATCGCAAGCTACTACTGGGACGAAGGATACCGGAACACGCGCCTCAATGAAGGTCAGAGAAAAGAATATGCGACGAGGGGCCTCGAAGCGGTCGAGAAGGCGCTCAAGCTGAACCCCGATTACGTCGACGCCGTCGCCTATAAAGGATTGCTGCTGAGAAACCAGGCCGCGATCGAAAAGGACCCGGGGCGGCAGAAGCAGCTGATTGCGGAAGCAAACCAGCTGCAGGAGAGAGCCGCCGGCTTGAAGAAGAAGCAGGCGTCTGGAGCGAACTGATGCGCCTGTGATGGGGACCTGGGGAGTAGGGATTAGAGTTCGCCAAAGGCCGCTCAGCTTACTGAGCGGCCTTTTTTTTGCCCTCCTTCGCGTGACGCGCCGATCTTTTCGATTCGTCGCCGATGTATGGCGAGGCAGAGCGCGTACTCGGTCAGGCATTCTTCGCACAGCGCGCGAACGCCCTCGTTGCCACGAAAGCGACCACAAAACCGCAGCGGGTCGTGGACAACGCGGCGGCAGGCCACCGTGGTTTGGCGCCGAAGAGCGTGACTATGTAGCGAAGCTGTTCGGGTAGCAGGGCGGGAGCCAGGGCCGAGCAATAAAAAAGGCCGGCACCTCTCGGCACCGGCCTCAATTTTTCCGCTTGCGTTCTTCTTCCTCGTTCCCTAGTTACCCGTTACGCCCGCCGCTCTCCGCATGCCTTCGGTGACGATGCCGACCTTTTCGACACCTGCGCCTTTGGCCGCGTCGATGACGGCGACGATTTCGCCGTACCGCAGCGAAGGGGCGGCCGTAATGAACATCGTCTTTTCCTGGCGCTGCTCGAAGATGCTGCGAAGACGCGTTTCGAGCTCGGCTATATTGCTCACGACCTGCTTGTTGACCGACATCTGCCGATCGGCCAACATCTCGAGCACGATCTGGCTGCTGTCCACCTGCTGCTGCTGCGCCTGCTGGGTTTCGGCCGGCAGGTTGATGTCGAGACCTTTCTGCGTAAGAGGCAACGCCGCCATGAAGATGACGAGGAGCACGAGCAGCACGTCGATCATCGGCGTGACGTTCATGTCCGCGCTGGCTTCAAGCGCTTTTGCTTTCTTGACGTCCTCTGCCCCGAAGTGCTTGTGAGCGTGTCCGTGCTTGGTCATCAGTTGCCTCCTCCCATGGTCCGCGCTTTCGGATCGGTGATGAGGCCCATGTCTTCGATGCCCGCCGCCCGCAGGTTATCCATCGTCTCCATAACCGTGCCGTAATCCACGTCCTCGTCAGCCTTGATGAGGACGACTTTCTCGGTCGCGCTCTCCATGAGATCGGCCACGCGGCTGCCGAGATCGGCCTGGCGAACCGGCACCGAGTTCAGGAATACGGCCTTGTTGGCTTGAATACCAACGACAGTCTGGCCCTGCGTCTCAGGCTTGTCCGCGGTATTTGCGGCCTGAGGCAGCTTGACGTCGACGCCCTTCTGGAGCATCGGCGCCACCAGCATCATGATGATCAGCAGCACGAGCATGACGTCGACGAGTGGCGTCACGTTGATATCGGATTTGACGCCACCTTTTGCGCCGCCAACATCCATTGACATAAGTGTTGCTCCTCTAACTTTTGACCTACAGATCGAACGATCGATAGATCGGTTTCGATCCGTAGATCTCTAGATCCTCAGATCTCTAGTTTACGCCGTCTTCTTAATGAAGTAGTCGACGAGCTCCGAGGACGAGTTGTCCATTTCGACGTTGAAGTACTCGATGCGGCCGGTGAGGTAATTGTAGAACCACACCGCCGGAATCGCCACGAGCAGCCCGAGCGCGGTCTCGACGAGCGCTTCTGCAATACCGGCAGAGACGGCGCCGATACCACCTGAGCCGGTCGACGCGATACCAGTGAACGCGTTAATAACGCCGACGACCGTACCGAGCAGCCCGACGAACGGTGCGGTTGCACCGATGGTCGCGAGCGCGCTGACGCCTTTCTTCAGGTCGTTGGCGGTGAGTGCGGTCGCGCGCTGAATCGAGCGGCGCACGGTGTCGAGCAGCTCCTCACGGCTGAGGCCGCCCGCGTTTTCCTGTTGGAACTGATATTCCTGAAGACCGGCGAGCACGACTTTGGCGAGGTGACTGTAGCGGTAGTTCTTGTTGGTCGAAATGGCGATGGCGTCCTTCAGGCGGCCGTCCTTGAGGTGCTTCGCAACCTGCGGGGCATAAACCTTCGACTGGTTCTTCGCTTGAATGAACGTGTAGATGCGCTCGACGGCAACGCCGATCGACCACATCGACATGAAGAAGAGAATCCAGGCCACCGCCTTCGCGACGAAGCCCATCTGATGCCACATTTCAATTAGGTCAAGTGAACCGCTTTCCATCGTCCGCTCCTATTCAGATCGCGGTGGGGCCCCCCCCTCCGCCTGTGCCTTCGCTGCTATCGCAGCGCGGCTGTGGTTGTTTCGACTCCCGCGCAAGACAAGTCTGGTCGAGTCCCCATTCATTCCGTAGCGCCCGGATTCACCCGGACCGTCGGATTACCGTAGAGTGAAATTCACGGTGACCGTCATGATGACGGGCACCGGCACGCCGTTCAGCAGCGTCGGCGTGTACTGCCATTGCCGCACGGCCTCGATCGCCGCGGCGTCGAGCAGCGGAATCGAACGCAGGACTCGCACGTCCTGCACGCGGCCGTCCGGGCCGATGGTCGCCTCAAGAATCACGACGCCCTGCACGCGCGCTGACTGCGCGATCGGCGGGTACACGGGATTCTGATCTCTGACTTTCTTGGGCGGCTGAATCGCGCCGCCGACTCGCACCGGCGCCGGTGGCGGCGGAGGCGGAGGGGGCGCTTCGGGCACGCCGCCCGGAATACCGCCGACGACGCCGCCGATATCGCCCGCGACGGTCGCCACACGCTCCTGTGTGACGTCGAGACCGGTTTCGGGCTTGATGTCGGAAGGCGCCTGCACGGGGGCGGCTGATGGATTCACTTCCATCACCGGCTTCGGTGCAGCGGCCTGCGGTGGCGGTGGAGGGGGCGGCGGCGGGGGGGGTGGTGGTGGCGCGGCCACAAAGGCCCCCATCATCTCGGGCGGAGTCGGCAGTATGTCGGTTGCCAGGAGCGGAATCACAATTAATACAGCGATGACTGCCACGTGCGCCAGGATCGACAGCGGGAGCGTATACCACTGCTTGCTCCCCACGGTGATCGAGGGTTTCACGACGTCACCGAACATCTCGCGTGCCACGTCAATCCTCCTGCCGAATATTAAGCGGTCGGAACCCGGCAATCCGATTAGACACCGCAAAAGCGATTGTGGTCCGAACCTCCACCCGCCTCGGTCGCGCCTGGCCGACTCGGCACCAGCGGCAACGGACGTGGGCGGATAACCCTAGAAAGCCTGCCGTTTTAGGAAAACCCGCGAATGATATGACCCGGTACTGGCAATGTCAACCCGCAAAAAGGCGTAGTCCAATGGAGAAAACCGCCGATTTTCGGGATGTCTCACGTGGGTGTCACCCCGCATGCGCGGACTTGATCCGCATGGCATAAAACGACCGCCAGACAAACAGGAGCGACGCGCCCAGGAAGAGTGCTGCGAGGAACCGCGATACATCCGGCCCCTGATTTGCAGTCAACTGCACCGCCAGCTCGACGGCGAGCAGGCCAAACAATGTCGTGAACTTGATAATCGGATTCATGGCAACTGACGACGTGTCCTTGAACGGATCGCCCACCGTGTCGCCAATCACGGTTGCGGCGTGGAGCGGCGTACCCTTTTCCTTCAACTCGACTTCGACGACCTTTTTGGCATTATCCCAAGCGCCGCCGGCGTTCGCCATGAAAATCGCCTGGAACAACCCGAACAGTGCAATCGAAATCAGGTAACCGATGAAGAAGTAGGGCTCGATGAACGCGAACGCCAGCGTCGAGAAGAAGACGGCAAGGAAGATATTGAACATTCCGCGCTGCGCGTATTGCGTACAGATCTCGACGACCCGCTTGCTGTCGCTGACCGACGCCTTTTCCACGCCGTCCAGCTTGATGTTCGCCTTGATGAATTCCACGGCACGATAGGCGCCCGTGGTCACCGCCTGCGTCGAGGCGCCCGTAAACCAGTAGATCACCGCCCCGCCGGTGATGAGGCCCAGCAGGAACGGCGCGTGAAGGATCGACAGGTTCTGCACGTTCTCCGTCAGCCCGTTCGTGAGCAGCACCACAATTGAAAAGATCATGGTCGTCGAGCCCACCACAGCTGTGCCGATGAGCACCGGCTTCGCAGTGGCCTTGAACGTGTTCCCCGCCCCGTCGTTCTCTTCGAGCAAATGCTTCGCCTTGGTGAAGTCGGGCACGAAGCCGTAGTCCCGCTTGATCTCGTCCTTGATGCCGGGGATCTGCTCGATGACCGAGAGCTCGAACACCGACTGCGCGTTGTCGGTGACCGGTCCGTACGAGTCGACGGCGATCGTGACCGGACCCATGCCGAGAAAGCCGAAGGCGACCAGACCGAAGGCGAAGACCGGGGCGGCAATCATCAACGTGTCGAAACCCATCAGGCTCACCCAATAGGCAATGCTCATCAGCGACACGATGCTCAGCCCGAGCCAGTAGCTGCTGAAATTCCCGGCGACGAGCCCCGCAAGGATGTTGAGGGATGCGCCACCTTCGCGCGACGAGGTCACCACTTCGCGCACGTGAGCGGACTCGGTGGACGTGAAGACCTTCACCAGTTCAGGGATGATCGCGCCGGCCAGCGTGCCGCACGTAATCACCGTCGACAGCTTCCACCACATCGTGCCGTCGCCCAGTTCGGGAATCAGCAGATACGAAATCAGGTACGTCATCAGCACTGAAACGATCGACGTGAGCCAGACGAGCGAGGTGAGTGGCGTCTCGAAGTTCATCGCCGTCGCAGTGAGGTACTTCCCGCGCATGATGGTGCTGTTGATGAGGTACGACATCCCGCTGGCAATGACCATCATCGCGCGGATCATGAAGATCCATACGAGCAGCTGCACCTGCACCGTCTCCTCGGTCACCGCGGTCAGGATGAACGTGATCAGCGCAACGCCCGTCACGCCGTAGGTCTCGAATCCGTCGGCACTCGGGCCCACCGAGTCACCGGCGTTGTCGCCCGTGCAATCGGCGATCACCCCGGGATTCCGTGCGTCGTCTTCTTTGATGTTGAAGACGATCTTCATGAGGTCGGCGCCGATGTCGGCGATCTTCGTGAAGATGCCGCCCGCGATGCGCAGGGCCGACGCGCCGAGCGACTCGCCGATGGCGAAGCCGAGGAAGCACGAGCCGGCGAGATCGCGCGGAATCCACAGCAGGATGCACAACATGATGAACAGCTCGACGCTGATGAGCAGCATGCCGATGCTCATGCCGGCTTCGAGCGGAATCGCCATCAGGGCGAACGGCTTGCCGGTCAGGCTCGCAAAGGCGGTGCGGGAGTTCGCAAACGTGTTGACCCGGATGCCGAACCATGCCACGCCGTAGCTGCCGGCGATCCCAATCAGGCTGAACAGCAGGATGATGATCACGCGCGACAGCGGGAAGTCGAGGATCAACCCGAAGTACAGCGCGATGATCAAGCCGACGAACAGCTCGAGAATGAGGATGAATCGTCCTTGCGTCACGAGATACGTCTGGCAGGTCTCGTAGATGAGCTCCGACACCTCCAGCATCGATCGATGCACGGGGAGCTTCTGCAGCCTCGTGTAGGACACCAGCCCGAACAGCAGGCCCAGGATGCAGATCCCGACGCCCAGCACGAGCAGCGTTCTCGAGTTGTAGCCAAGCATGTCGACCTGGCCCAGATCCGGCAGCACGAGGCTCGCTTCACCGCCTCCCGCGGCCGCGTCCGGCTGCTGCCTCGCCGAGCCTTCTGCGGTCGTCCCAAAGACGACGAACAGCGCGAGAGTCACGCGAACGAACCACTTCATCATCATCTCCCTGTCACGTTGTGAAAGCTTTTGTCTGCCATCTCCGCCGGCAATGTCATCCCGCCGGTCAGAAAAATCCGGATACCTTCCTCGACGCTGAGCTCTGGAAAAAATGCGTTCTCGCGTCGGCAGATGACCACGTCGCCGAGATAAAGATGATTGGTAGGCACGTAGACGGCGATGAGCGACTCGGTCTGGCCGGCCGATTGGATGGAGAACTCCTTGGTTAGAAATCCAAGTATATAACCGCGGGACTCAGTCCGAATCATCACCACCCGCTTGAAGCCGTATTCGTTATCGGGCGAGAAGGCCAGCACGAGCTGCTTGACCGGCGCATACACCGTGCGAAAGACCGGAATCCGCAGCAGATATCCTTCTGCACGCTGTAGCACACGTTTGCCCAGCACGTTCGTGGCCAGCACACCGACGAGCAGCACCACGGCCGCGGTCGTGACGAACCCCAACCCGGGCGGCACCTCCCGCTTGATGCTCGAAAAGTATCGCTCGAACAGCGGCGCCGTGAACCCATCGACCACCTCGAACACCCAGATGAGCGCGACAATGCTGATGACGAGCGGCACCAGCACGAAGAAACCCGCCACAAACCGGGTGCGAAGCCAATGGATCATCCTCTGACCCACCCCACGCGGATGGCCACCAGCAGCGCCAACCCGAGCGCAATGCGATACCACGCGAATGGCGCGAATCCCGCGCGCCGCACGAATCCCAGGAAAGGCCGGATGATGACGAGCGACGAGAGAAACGCCATCGCCAGGCCCACGGCAATCTCGACCCCCCGCTCGGTCGTCAACTGATCGCGCACCTCGAGAAACTCGTGGGCGAAGGCGGCAAACATCGTCGGGATCGCGACAAAGAACGAAAACTCCGCCGCGGCGGGCCGGTCGAGCCGCATCGCGAGCCCCCCGATGATGGTCGCGCCGGACCGCGATACGCCGGGAACGAGCGCCAGCATCTGGCAGAGACCCACACCGAACGCGCGCGCGAGCGGCGTCCGCTCGGCATCCATGACCAGGGGTGCCGCACGCAGCCGCTCGACGAGCAGCATGACGATGCCGCCGCCGATGAACGCGCCGGCAAACACGCGCGGGCTCTTGTAGAGGACTGACTGGACGAAGTCCGCGAGGAGCGCACCCGCAGCGAGCGCCGGGATCGTCGCGAGGATAATGGCCGCAGCAAAGTGACGCGCCTGCGGGCTGGTCGGCAGATCCGTGACGAGGCTGATGATTCTGGCGCGATACAGCCAGACGACAGCGAGGATCGACCCCAGCTGAATCATGACCGTGAAGACGCCACCCGGATCCTCATAGCCGATCGCGTCGCCCACGAGCAGAAGGTGTGCGGTCGATGAAACAGGCAGAAACTCGGTGATCCCCTGCACGATTCCGAGTAGCGCCGCAGCTAGAAGCGTCACGAAAAACGATCGGGCGTGTTTAGGTCGCGCGAGCCTTGCGCTGCGACTTCGATTTGCGCGCCGGCTGGCCTGCGACAGCGGCGGTACCCGCCGTGTCGGTCTTTGCCCGAACCCCTGGCGCACTTTCCGCCGGGCTGCGCACCGGCGCGGCCGACGGCTTGCGGCTGAGCATGATCGCGAGAGACGGCGCGATGAACCAGCCTGAGTACGTCGTCGCGATGGTGCCCACGAGCATGGTGAACGCGAACGCCTTGAGCACTTCCCCGCCAAAGAGATACAGCGCCAGCACCGACATGAAGACGGTGCCCGATGTAATCACGGTGCGCGTCAGCGTCTGATTCAAGCTCGTATTGATCGCCGACTCGAGCGGCTCGCGCCTCGACAAGCGTGTGTTCTCCCGCACTCGATCGAAGATGACGATCATGTCGTTCATCGAGTAGCCGACCATCGTCAGCATCGCGGCGATGACGTTGAGCGACATCTCATGTCGGAAGAACGCGAGGAAGGCGAGCGTCACGAACACGTCGTGAAACGTCGCGATGATCGAGCCGATCGCGAACGACACGCGGAAGCGCCAGGCAATCCACGCGGTGATGCCCAGCATTGACAACAGCGTCGCGTAGATCGCCTGGCGCCGCAGCTCGGCGCCGACCGTCGGGCCCACGATCTCGGTGCCTTCGACTTTGAAGGCGGGCAGGCCGCCGGCCTTCAGCATCTGCTCGACCTTCGGCACGTCGGCCGACAGGTTCGCGCCCTGCTCAGCCTGCTGTGTCTGCGGCAGCCGGATCAGCATCTGGTTCGAGCCGGGGTCGCCGTATTGCTGAACCTCGTGTGGAAGCGACTGCAGCGCCGTGCGGATCTGATCTTCCGAAACCGGCCCGCTGAACCGGACGATCATGTTCGTGCCGCCCGAAAATTCGACGCCGAGCGGGATGCCGCGCGTCATGATCGTGACGAGGCCGGCGCCAATGACGAGGGCCGAAAGCACCATGGCCTGCCAGCGCCAGCGGAGAAAGTTGAAGTTCGAATTCTTGAAAATATGCATGGCTAAATGGACAGCGTCTGTACCTGCCGACGTCCCGACAAGACCGCCTCGAAGAGCGCTTTGGAAATGAACGTCGACGTAAAGAGGTTGGAGATCAACCCGAAGGTCAGCGTCACGGCAAATCCGCGAATCGGACCGGTGCCGAACTGGAACAGAAACGCGGCCGCAATGAAGCCGGCCACGTGCGTGTCGACCAGTGTCAGAAAGACGCGGCTGAAGCCGGAGTTGATCGCCGCCTTGACGCCCTTCCCCGCCTCGAGCTCCTCTTTGATGCGTTCGAATATCAGCACGTTCGAGTCGACGCCGATACCGATGGTCAAAATGAAACCGGCGATGCCGGGCAGCGTCATGACGGCGCCCGCATACGCCATCATCCCGAGCAGGATGATGAGATTCAGCGTGAGCGCCACGATGGCGTTGACGCCGGACAACTTGTAATAGACCAGCAGGAACGTGACGATGAGCACGAGACCGGCCAGCGACGCCAGGACGCCTGCCCGAATCGAATCGGCACCGAGCGTCGGACCGATCGTCTGCTGCTGCAGGTAAGTGAGCGTGGCCGGCAGCGCGCCCGACCGCAGAATCAGCGCGAGGTCCTGCGCCTCTTCCTGGGTAAATCCGCCGGCAATTTGCCCGTCGCTCGCGATGCGCCCCTCGATGGTCGGTGCCGACTGCACAACCTTGTCGAGCACGATCGCCAGCGAGCGGCCGATGTTCTCGCCCGTGACGCGCGCAAACACCGTAGCGCCCTGATTATTCAGCGTAAACCCGACTGCGGGCAGATTGTTCTGGTCAAGCTGCACGCGTGCGGTGCGCAAATCCTGACCGGTCACCGCCGCCACGCGGCGCAGCAGGTAATACTGAGGACCAACGCCAGCCGCGCGCTCGCCGGCGTAGGGGAGCACTTCCATGTCGGACGGCACGACGCCGCCGGTCGCGCGCAGCAGATCTTCTCGACTGGCCGCAGGTCCCTGCTCGACGAGCTTCAGTTCGAGCATGCCCGGAGACCCGATGACTTCCTTGGCGCGATCGACATCCGAGACGCCGGGTAACTGTACAAGGATCTGATCGGCGCCCTGTTGAGCAATGCTCGGCTCGGTCACGCCCAGCTCGTTCACGCGGCGCTCGATCGTCTGGCGCGCCTGCACCACCGCCTCTTCCCGCAACGTCTGCGCGATGTTCGGGCGCATACGGAATGTGTAGCTTCCGTTGGTGCCGGTGCTTCGCTCGAAGGTCGTCGTCAGCTGCTCGGCCGCCTGCCGAAATGCCTGGTCCTGCGCTGGCGGCACCCCGTCGACGCGGAAGGTCTGGACATCCTGAATCGTGACGGTCGCAGGCACGCCGGTGCGCTTCAGCTCTTCCTGAAGCCGCGCGCTGTCCTGCTCGGTCGTCACGCGCAATGCATCGTCAGTCTGAACGCGCAGCACGAGGTGCACGCCCCCTCTGAGGTCGAGTCCCAGCTTCAGCTGACGATCGCGCAGCCACTGCGGAGCGGGCAGGCTGTAGCGCGATGCGAGGATGGGATACACACCGAACCCGAAGAACACGACGAAAACGGTAAGAATGATGGCGATCTTCCAGCGTAAATTCGACATGGCATTAGTTGCTGTCGGCCAGCGACTCCTGTCCCTGATAGCCAACGATGGCGTTCTTGGAAAGCTCGATGCGGACCTTCTCGGCAATCTGCAGGTGAACAGTATTTCCGTTCACCTTGGCGACCGATCCGTAGATCCCTCCGTTGGTGACGACGCGGTCGCCGACCTTGAGCGCATCAAGGAATTCCTTCAGCTTTTTCTGACGCCGCTTGGTGGGCAGCAGAATGATGAAATAGAAGATCGCGAAGACAAGCGCGATCGGGATCAGCTGGACATAGGGATTGACGCCAGAGCCCGGCGGCGTTCCCATGGCCAGCACCAGCTTGTGCAAACCGATATTCATACCAAAGGGTAATGGTCGGCCGTCTAGGCAGGAAAAATCCGCCGGTAGTTCTGCCTGACTTCCTCCAATGTGGAGAACACTATAGCCTCCCTTACCCGACGCATGGTGTCAAGGTAAAAGTGGAGATTATGCAACGTGTTAAGGGTCGCCGCGGTCATCTCCCTGGCGAGAAATAGATGCCGCAGGTACGCCCGCGAATGATGGCGGCAAGTGTAGCAGGGACACTCGGCGTCGACGGGACGCTCGTCATCTGCATATTCGGCATTCTTGATGTTCAGACGGCCGGCACTCGTGAATAGCTGTCCGTTGCGTGCGTTGCGCGTCGGAAGGACGCAATCGAACATGTCGATGCCACGGGCGACGCATTCGACAAGGTCCGCAGGCGTACCGACGCCCATGAGATACCGCGGGCGATCGGCCGGCAGCCATTCGGCGGCCTGTCCGGCCAGGTCGTACATGAGCGAGATCGGCTCTCCGACGCTGAGCCCGCCAAGAGCGTACGCTTCGAATCCAATGGCGACGGTTTCTTCGACGCTCCGCCGCCGGAGATCGGGATACGTGCCGCCTTGAATAATGCCGAATTGAGCCTGCTCGGCAGACCCCATTGAACGGCTTCGCAACGCTGTGAAGTGATCGCGCCCTCTCCGCGCCCACCGCAGCGTCCGTTCCAGCGATTCGCGCGCACGGTCGTGCGACGCCGGGTATTCGAGACATTCATCGAGCACCATGGCAACGTCCGACCCGAGCTGCGCTTGAATATCGACCGCTGACTCGGGCGTCAATAGATGCTCGGAGCCATCAAGATGCGAGCGAAACGTCGCGCCCTCTTCATGGACCTTGCGCCGTTGGGCAAGGCTGAACACCTGGTAGCCGCCGCTGTCGGTGAGGATCGGTTTGCTCCAACCGATAAATCGATGAAGGCCTCCCAAGCGGGCGATCCGATCGGCGCCAGGTCTCAGATACAGGTGATATGTATTGGCAAGCACAATCTCCGCGCCGAGGTTGTCAAGGTCGCGATGCATCACCGCCTTCACCGCGCCCTGTGTCCCGACGGCCATGAAAGCCGGCGTCTGCACGACGCCATGCGGTGTCTGCAGCACTCCGCGCCTGGCGGCGCCGTCGGTGTGGGTAACGGTGAATGAGAACGTCGACAAGCCAGTTATATTAGTACTCACCTTGAACAAACTCCGCGTGGGCGTGATTTACGGCGGGCGATCGGGCGAGCACGAAGTCTCCATCGCCTCTGCTGCCGCTGTCGTGCAGAACCTGGACAGACAGCGGTACGAGCCGATCCCGATCCGGATCGAGAAGGACGGCCGATGGATCATCGCCGATCAACTGCCCTCGTCCTCCTCTGCGGCCGAAGTGATCGAGCAGAGCCGCGCCGAGGCAGCGAAACGGCTCGGCGGTGGCGGACGAGAGGCGCATCTTCTTGCACATCCCGGCGACGAGCAGATCATGACGATCGAGCGCGGCACGAGCCCCGCGATCACCGGCCTCGCCCTCGACGTCGTGTTTCCCGTGCTCCATGGCCCATACGGGGAAGACGGGACGGTGCAGGGCCTCCTCGAGCTCGCCAACATCCCTTACGTCGGGGCCGGCGTGCTCTCTTCTGCTGTCGCGATGGACAAGGCCGTTGCCAAGGCCCTGTTCGCGGCGCGCGGTTTGCCGGTCTCGAAATACGTCGTCGTCCGTCGCAGCGACTGGATCGCTTCCCCAGGCCAAGTGATCGCCCAAGTGACCCGACAGCTCGGCTATCCCGTCTTCGTCAAACCGGCGAATCTCGGATCGAGCGTCGGCATCTCGAAGGCGAAAAGCGACGCGGCGCTTCCCGCCGCGATCGACACGGCAGCCGAGTTCGACCGAAAGATTGTCATCGAAGCAGCCGTGCCGAACGCACGCGAGATCGAAATCGCTGTGCTCGGCAACGAGAACCCAGAAACCTCGGTGCCGGGCGAGGTCATCCCTTCGCGCGAGTTCTACGACTACCAGGCCAAATATCTCGATGACGACTCGCGAGTCGTCATTCCCGCTCAGCTATCGCCGGACGTCGCCGCCGAGGTGAAGCGGCTGGCGATCGACGCATTCCGCGCGCTGGAATGCGAGGGGATGGCGCGCGTCGATTTCCTGATGGACGGCGGCACAGGCACGCTCTATCTGAACGAGATCAATACCATCCCGGGCTTCACCACGATCAGCATGTATTCGAAGATGTGGGCGGCGTCGGGTGTTTCCTATCCTGAGCTGCTCGATCGCCTCATCACGCTCGCCAGAGAACGCCACGCCGAGAAACAGCAGATCCGCACGACCCTGCCGTGAGCATGACGGCGCGAGCGGGTTGTTCACCACAGAGGGCGCAGCGATCGCCGACATGGTCTTTTCTCTGTTTTCTCTGCGTTCTCTACGGGGAGCTCGCACGATCCACGACGCCCGCCGCAGCGGCAGGACTGACGTCGCCCGAGCCGCTCGTTAAGGCGTACGACCTCATTCTCGAGGGGCGCTTCGACGATGCGGAGCGGCAGCTGAAGTCGGCGTGTCCCCCGGCTCCACAGCCCGCCTGCGACGTGCTCGGCGCCGTCAACGACTACTGGCGGCTGTTGCTGAATCCAGAAAACACGGCCGGCGACACGGCGCTGATGACGCGGACGAACGCGGCCATCGCCTCGGGAGAGGTGTGGGTCGCCAGGGAGCCGAAACGAGCCGAAGCCTGGTTCTACCTCGGCGGCGCCTATGGCACGCGCGTCCTGCTGCGCGGGCTGCGCGGGCAATATCTGTCAGCGGCGAGAGACGGCAAACGCATCCACGATTCGCTCCAGCTCGCCATCAAGATGGATTCGTCCATGGGTGATGCATACTTCGGGCTCGGGCTGTATCACTATTACGCAGCCATCGCGCCGCGGGCCGCGCGCATCATCAGCATGTTGATGTTTCTGCCCAGCGGCGATCGTGCCGGCGGGCTGCGCGAGATGGAACAGGCGCGCAGCCGGGGGATCCTGCTGCGCGGCGAGGCCGACTATCAGCTGCACCTCATCTATCTGTGGTACGAGCGGCAGCACACGACGGCGCTGCGACTCATCGAAGGGCTGCGAGCCCGCTACCCGCACAATCCGATCTTTCACCTTCGACTGGCCGACGTGCAGGCCGGCTACATTCGCAACCATCAGGCGGCGCTGCAGACGTATCGATCGATGCTGGACGCCGCGCGCGCGGAACGAATCGCCTCGCCCGCGACGTCTGAAGTGCAGGCACGGCTCGGCATGGCGCAGGAGATGGATGTGTTGTGCGACAGCGAGGGTGCAACCGAGCAGTTGACGACGGTGATCGCGCAGAGACCCGCCGCGCCGTATGGCGCGCTGGCACGCGCGTATTATCAGCTTGGTGTCGTGTACGATCGGACGGGACGACGATCGGATGCGATCGCGGCGTATCAACGCGCGGCGAACACGAATCCTGGTGACGATCGTCTCCAGTTGAACGAGAAGCTGCGCCAAGCGATCAGACGCGCGCCGGCGGCACGCGTCTGCCGATGACGCGCGAGCCATTAGATCAAATTTTTTGCCTTTTCAATCACTTTTTTGTTGACATGAAATTTTTCTCATCCATAATCTACATCTTGTATGAGGGTGGATGGCTCAGACCACCCGTAGTGAGACCTCGGGTCCGGCTTTTCAGCTGAGCGAGTCAAACTTCAAGGAGGAAGAATGGCGAAGAAGGGTGGAAAGAAAAAGGGCGGCAAGAAGCGGTAGTAGCCGTCCAACCGGTTCCGGGGGTGCTCAGAAATGACACCCCCTCTTTTTTTTGGTTTCAGAGTTTTCCATGCGTCGTGTCCGGCGGAGGCGCCGTCGCTTTTCGCGAACGGCGGGCATCCGGACGATCCTGCAACCGAGACAGCAGCGAGTTTCTGTTCCGTTACGCGCGGAGCTGACGTGCCAGGCGGCAGAGGCTTCGCGGTAGACGCGCCGAACGGTTTCTCGCAACCTTACTGACGAGAGGGGGGATTCTCGGATGGCGAAAAAAGGCGGAAAGAAAAAGGGCGGCAAGAAACGCTGAGCCCATTCCCAGGAGGCGGTCCACCCCGGATCGCCTCCTGCGTTCCCCCACTGGATCTCAAAATCTTTAGATCTTAGATCTTTAGATCTATTGCACTCCATCCCACACGCGGATTCTCTTCACCACGTCCCACTGATTGATCGTGTCGACGATGTCGATGCCCGCCACGACACGGCCGAACACGGTGTAGCGCGCATCGAGGTGTGGCTGTGGGCCGTGGGTGATGAAGAACTGGCTCCCGCCGGTGTCACGCCAGGCCAGGGCCATCCCGACCGTGCCGCGCAGATAGGGCTCCTGATTCAGCTCGTCGCGAATCGTAAACCCCGGCCCGCCTTCACCGTCGCCGCGCGGATCGCCTGCCTGAACGACGAAGTCCGGCACGACACGATGGAACGTGAGGCCGTCAAAGTAGCCTTTACGCGCGAGCGTCATGAAGGTATCGGCCGTCAACGGCGCATCGAGCACGTCGAGCTCGATTTCAATGGTGCCCTTCTCGGTCTCGATGAACACGTGCGGCGAGACGGACGGATTGATCAGAAACGGCGTCTCGTAATTGACCGTCCGCGATGAGGGAGCCGGCCTTATCGCGTTCGCGGTATCAATCGTGGGGTCGAGCGTTTTCAGCAGATCCGCCGCTTTGACTCTGACCGCCCAGTCCTTATCGCCGAGCGCAACGCGCAACGTCGTCACGGCCGCGGCAGCGCCGTATTTCGAGAGGGCCTCGATGGCAGCGGCGCGCGTATCGATGACGAGATCGGCTTCGCCACGTTTATATGCGGCAATCAACGCGTCGACACCACCATCGGGTTTGATCTCGCCGATGTTCATTGCCGCCGCTGCGCGAACGGTCACGTCGTCTTTGCTCAGGTGTTCGAGCAGCGCCTTCTCGATGCCAGGCGCCTTCAGCTTCGTCATCGCCGTCAGCACCGACGGAATGACGCGCGTATCGGCATCGGTGAGGAGCGGCGTCAACCGCGGGAGCGATCGTTCAGGATCCTTCGTGGCGAGGATCGCCGCCAGACCGGCTCGCACGCTCCAGTGCGGATCGGGATCGAGCCCGGACAGCACCGTCAGGAACGTATCGTCATCGCGCTTGGCGAATCCCTGCAGGGCGGCAAGCCGAACGGTCGGCAACGGATCGCCCATGAAATCGACAAATGCATCGACGCTGACGTCGGCGGCCGACGCGCCGAGCGCCAACAGCGTCTCGGCACGTACCATCGGATTCAGGCCGCGCGTGTAAAGCAACTTGGTCAGCGCGGGCTCGCCGCGGGCGTCGCCGATGCGCGACAGAGCCCGAATGGCCTCGATCGTGACGCCGCTCGCCGCAGGTGCCGGGTCGATGAGCGGCAACAGCTCGGGCACTGCGGAGTCGTCTTTCAAGGCCCCAAGTCCTTTAATCGCAAACGCCCGGGTGTAGGCACTGCTGCTGCGCGCGAGTGTGAGCAGTACGGGAAGCGCGCGCTTATCTTCGATGCGCTGAAAGGCGTAGGCAACCGGCCACCACTGCACGCGCGGTTGACCGTCCGGATTGAGCAGTGAAGTCGCCAGGGCTTCGTAGTTTTTCAATCGAGTGAGCGCATACACGCCAAGTCTGAACGCCTCGACTGCCGGTTCCATCTGCACGCGACTGTCGTCAGCAGGCACCGCCGCCGCGGCTCCGACATGAGCGGCCACCATTATCCCGATCGCAGGCGCCGAAGCCGCGTCGCCAATCAGGCCGAGCGCTTCGGCCGCACGTCCTGCGACGAGCGGAAGCGGATCGGCAACCGCGGCTCGAAGCGGCTCCACAGCCGACGGATCGCCGATCAGTCCGAGCGCGAAGGCGGCCATCTGCCTCACTTCAGGATCGGTGTCGCCCTGCAGCACCTTGATGAGTGCCGGCACGCCCTCCTGCAACCCCACGCGGCCGACCGCGATCGCCGCGCGTCGGCGGATGCGCGCCTCGCCATCGCCCAACAGGAGCACGAGATCGGGCGGGGGTGGTGGTGGCGGCGGAACGACGGCCTTGCGATTTCCCTGCGGAACAGGCGGCGGGACGATCGGCACGTTCGCGACGCGAAGAATCCGCTGATCCTCGAGACGAAGAATCCACGAAATTTTCGTTTCGAATGGCACCACCACCACCGGCGGCGGCGGCGGAATCGTCTTGCAACCCAACGCCAGCATGATCACGGCGAGCGTTGAAACGCGACGGAGAGAGCGGGGCGACATCACAAAATCCTCAAACGGCGATCTTAACTTAAGAGTTGAGCGGCGGGTGGCTAGGTGCGTTAGGTGCGTTAGGTGCGTTGGGTGCGTTAGGTGCGTTGGGTGCGTAAGAGTGCGCAAGAGTGCGCAAAGTGCGTTGCGTGCGTAAGGTGCGCGGGGCCTGTCTCGCCGTAGCTCGCCGGGGTTCGATCGAGCGGAGGCGGATGCGGTACACTCGGCCACAGGTTGGATTTTCGTTACATCGCGATCGACGGACCCATCGGCGCCGGCCAGACGACACTCGCCGAACGGCTGGCTTCGAGACTCGATGCGTCGCTGGTTCGCGAGGACGAGGAGAACCCGTTCCTCGCCGACTTCTACGCCGACCGCCCGGGGGCGGCCCTTCAGACGCAACTCTTTTACCTGCTGAACCGTCACCGACAACTCGTCGATCGACGTCAGGCCGACCTGTTCTCACAGGTGGCGATCTGCGATTACATTTTTGAAAAGGATCGTATTTACGCCTACCTGAACCTGGACGATAACGAGCTTTTCATCTATCAGCGGTTGTTCGACTTGCTCGCCCAGGACGTGCCCACACCAGATCTCGTCATCTACCTGCAGACGCCGAGCGACGTCCTGCTCAAGCGCCTGCACGCCCGCAATACCGACGCCGAGCGTCCTACGTTTGTACCCGACGGGGACTACCTGCGGGAGTTGAATGAGGCGTACCATCATTTCTTCTTTCATTACACCGCCACGTCGCTGCTGGTTGTCGAAGGATCCGAGTTCCGGCCACAGGACGACGACGAAGCGCTGGACGATTTGGTGAAGCAAATCAAGACAATGGGGCGGGGAACGCGGTATTACGTCCCGCGCACCCGGTTGAGGTAAAGTCGCCACATATGGCCTGGTTCAAAAAAGTGCGCAAAGGCATTGCCGCTGACAACGCCAAGCCGAGCCGGGTGCCTGAAGGTCTGTGGGTCAAATGCACTGGCTGCTCGCAGATTCTGTACAACAAGGATCTCGCGCAGAACATGAGCGTGTGCCCGAAGTGCAGCTACCACTTCCGCATGGGGTCCCTCGATCGCCTGCGCACGCTGTTCGACGGAGCCTGGACCGAATACGACCGCAGCCTCGTTTCCACCGACCCGCTGCGATTCACCGACACGAAGCCGTACCAGACGCGACTCAAAACCAGCATCGCGGCGACGGGCATGAAGGACGCCGTCGTGGTGGCGCGTGGCTGCATCGATGGTTACGAAGCCATCGTGGCCGCAATGGAGTACGGGTTTATCGGCGGCAGTATGGGCGTGGTCGTCGGCGAGAAAATCACGAGAGGCATCGAGCGCGCGCTCGCCACGCGGCGGCCCATGATTATCGTCTCGTGTTCCGGTGGCGCCCGCATGATGGAAGGCGCGCTGTCGCTCATGCAGATGGCGAAGATTTGCGCGGCACTGGCGCGGCTCGATCGGGAGGGGATTCCCTACATTTCCGTTCTCACCGACCCGACGACAGGAGGTGTGACGGCGAGCTTCGCGATGCTCGGCGATCTCAATATTGCGGAGCCTGGCGCGTTGATCGGGTTCGCGGGACCGCGCGTGATCGAACAGACGATTCGACAGAAATTGCCCGAGGGGTTTCAGCGAAGCGAATTCCTGCTCGATCACGGGATGCTCGACCTCATCGTCGATCGACGGGAAATGAAGAGCGTCATCACGAACGCTCTGCGTTTCATGGGTCAGCAGCCGGTGCAAACCGCCCAGGCGGTGCCCGAGGTCGTGACCGAGTCCTGAAGGTTCCAGCGTTCCGGGGTTCCGGTTCCCAGGGTTCTGGTTCCAGTTCTGGTTCCAGAGTTCTGGTTCTTCGAACCAGAACGCGGAACTCGAATGATTCGAACCGGGAACCAGAATCGGAACCGGAACTTTGGAACCCGGAACGCCTATGGATCCGCTTCACTATCTCTTCTCGCTCGAGAAATTCGGCATCAAGTTCGGTCTTGCCAACATCCAGACGCTGGTCACCGCGCTCGGCCACCCGCAGCAAGCCTTCAAGAGCATCCTCATCGCTGGCACGAACGGCAAAGGTTCCGTCACAGCAATGGTCGACTGTGCCCTTGGCACGTCGGGATTGAGGGTAGGGCGGTACACCTCTCCTCATCTCGTCCGCATCGAAGAGCGATTCGCCATCGACGGCGCGCCGGTCAAAACGGAAGTGCTGGCCGGGATGGTTGAGGAAATACGGGCCCTCATCGACGACCTGATCGCGAGGGGATCGCTGGAAGCACCGCCCACGTTCTTTGAAGTCACGACGGCAATTGCGTTCGAGCTCTTCAGACGGGCGGGCGTGAAGGTGGCGGTTCTCGAGGTTGGTCTCGGCGGCCGGCTCGACTCGACGAACATCGTGCAGCCGATCGCCGCTGCCATCACGTCCATCGACTTCGATCACGAGCAGTATCTCGGCCACACGCTCGCCGCGATCGCCGCAGAGAAAGCTGGAGTGATCCGCCGTGGCATTCCGGTCGTCGTCGGGCCCGTTCCTCCCGAAGCGCGCGATGTACTCGTGGCCATGTGCGATCTCGCCGGCGCTGAGTACATCGAAGCGGATGCCGACACCAGAATCGATTCGCAAACCGAGGACGGTCGAACGATTGTTCACCTGACGACCCCTGTCCGCGACTACGGATGGGTTCCGCTCGGCTTGCGGGGCGACCATCAGGTGCCGAACGCGGTGGTCGCGGTCCGGCTGATGGAAGAGCTTGGCCGATTCGTCCCGTTGACGGCTGACTCGATCACTGCCGGCATTCGCGATGTGCGATGGGCCGGCCGGCTTCAGATGATTGAGATGCCGGGTGGGCGCCGCGTGCTGCTCGATGCGGCTCACAATCCCGCCGGCGCATGGGCGCTAGCCAGTTACTTGAAACGCGAGTTCCCGGAGCCGCTGCCGATGGTCTTCGGCGCGATGCGCGACAAAGACGTCGCCCTGATGCTGAAGAGTCTGCTCCCGGCCGTTTCAATGATGGTCATGACCGAACCTGCGACACCTCGCGCGCACGGCGCCATCGAACTGGCTGCGATCGCCAACAAGGTCGCACCCAACGCGCGGATCGAAGTCGAGCCCGATCCGCGGCGCGCGCTGGAGCGCGCGTGGAGGCAATGTCCGGTGGCCAGCGCCGCCGGATCAATCTTTCTCGTCGGCAATCTTCTCGGCAGTCTCGGTCCGTCGGCGCGCGATCTCTAGGGTTGCCTCATCGCCGCTCGCGGGGTATTCTTCGAAAGCCTGCTGTTTTCGTTGTCTTCCGAATGATCACGCTGTTCAGGGGTTCCCTGGTCGCCGTCGCTCTGCTCGCTGCGACGCCGCGCTTCGCCGCCGCTCAACTCACCGATGTCCCCGGCTTCGACAACGTGCTGGCGCAGATACAGGAGCGCCTTGGCGACAATCGCATTCTCTTTCGCGAGTCCGTCGAGATGACGCAGGGGAACATGAAGTTCTACGCCGACTATGTCGAATACTATGTCGAGACGAACAGGCTGGTGGCGACAGGCAACGTGCTGCTGATCGAACCGGACCACCAGATCGCCGCGGATCGTGCCGACTTCAACGCCAAGACACGCCTCGGCACGTTCTACAACGCGCGCGGCTTTGCCGCGCTTGGAAAGACCGTCGACGTCAGTGAATTCGGCACGCTCGATCCCGACGTGCAGTTCTACGGCGAGACGCTGGAGAAGGTCAACGAAGACACCTACGTCATCTCGAAGGGCGGATTTACGTCGTGCGCACAGGCAAACCCGCGGTGGGAAATGACCTCGGGCTCGCTCAGGCTGCGCGTCGATCATTACGCGCTGCTTCGCAACATGATGCTGAAGGTCAAAGGGGTGCCTGCCCTATACCTTCCCTTGATGTACTACCCGCTCAGCAAGGACAACCGCAGCACCGGCTTCCTCATGCCGAGCTACGGGTCGTCGACCTACAAAGGCCACACGATCAGCAACGCGTTCTTCTGGGCGATCAATCGCAGTCAGGATGCGACGTTCCTGCATGACTGGTACTCGAAGACCGGACAGTCGGTGGCCGGCGAGTATCGCTACGTGTCGCTCGGCGGCACGGGAAATTTCCGCACCAACTTCCTGGACGAGCACCCGACGACGTTTGTCGTTGACGGTGAGCCAGTCGAACAAGCCGGGCGCCGGGCCTTTGGCGCCTACGGCAACCTGAGCCAGTCGCTGGGCCGCACCTGGTACGCGCAAGCCCGCGCCGATTACTCCTCCGATCTCACAGTCAATCAGCTCTACAGCACAGACATCGGGAGAGCGTCGCAACGGACGAGGTCGTACGGCAGCTCCATCAGCGGGACGGCGAAGGGGATTCGCATCACCGGCACCTACGATCGCAACGAGTACTTCGCCGAGAACCTCACTTCGTCTGTGCGCGGTAATACGCCGCGCATCAACGCCGTACGGCCCGATCGGCTCATCGGAAGGCTGCCGGTATACGCATCGGTCACCTCCGAATACCTCCGCATCGAATCGCAGACACGCGACGCCGACGGCACTCCGACGCGATCCGACGGGCTTCATCGAATGGATATCACTCCCGCCATTCGATTCCCATTCAACAAGCTGGCGTTTCTGGCCATCAACACGACCGCGCGCTTCCCGAACACATTCTGGACGGACAGTGTGGGCGTCGACCCGGTCACCGGAAATCCGGACCCCCGCGTACGCGCTGGTGAGGCGATCTCACGGCGCTATGTCGAGCTCAGCGCAAATGTGAATGGCCCCACGCTCGTGAGGATCTGGGACGCCCCGAAAAGCTCGTATGCGCAGCGCTTCCGCCACTCGATTGAGCCGTTCATGAACGTCGTGTATCGCAGCTCCATCGACAACTTCGCGCTGATCCCGAAACTGGAAAGCTCGGACCGGACCGTCGGAAATGCGACCTCCTACGCTTATGGGATGAACACCCGGTTTTATGCCAAGCGTACGGCCGACGGCCCTCGCGCCATCCCACGCGAGGTCATCACCGCTTCGCTGCGACAGACCTACTACACCGATGCCAACTTGATCGCGTCGGATACGGAGCAGCGTTCGCGCGACGTCGCAGCTGCGTCGAAGTTTTCGCCGGTCTCGCTACTGGTCCGCACGTCGCCGTTCGACGGGGTGACGGGCACGTTCAGGACGGATTACGACGGTCGATACAGCCGCTTCAGGGTGTTCAGCGCGGACGCCGGCTGGGAGGAGGAACGCGTGTCGCTGCTGGCGGGCTGGAGCAACGTGCGCTTTAACCCCGACAGCCAGGGAAGAAATCGCATCAGGCCGAGCCAATACTTCAACGCCAACACGAACCTGCGTTTCCAGCAGAACCGATACGGCTTCATCCACCAGTTCAACTGGGATTTGAAAACGCAGTCGCTGCCTCAGCACCGGATCGCCGGTTACTACAACGCGCAGTGCTGCGGGTTTTCTGCCGAGTACCAGTTCATCGACTTCACACGGCTGGCGACGACGGCGGTGCCACAGGATTCGCGATTCCACTTCTCTGTCACGCTCGGCGGCATCGGAAACGTGTCGAACATCTTCGGCGCGCTGAGCGGTACGCCGGGACGATGAAGGAACCAGACTGGTTTCTATGGTTCCGGGGTTCCAGTTCCGGTTCCTAGAGGTTCGTGGAGCGCGGCAAACTCAGTACGCGGTCATTTGAGAAAAAAATGCGCTTCTGAAGTCGAGGCGCCACCGCGAACCGGAACAGGAACCCCGGAACCTTAGAAGCCACGAATGTTCTAAACTTTGTCCACATGAGCGACGAGCGGTGGGGCGGGTGTTCGGGTTGGATCCCCGCGACACAACCATGAAAGGGATTCTGCTGGCTGGCGGGTCCGGAACGCGACTACATCCTCTCACGCTGGTCGTCTCGAAGCAGCTCCTTCCCATTTACAACAAACCGATGGTCTATTACCCGCTGTCGACGCTCATGCTGGCGGGTATTCGACACATTCTTCTGATTTCGACGCCGTCCGACCTCGACGGCTTCCGGCGATTACTCGGCGACGGCAGCCACCTCGGGCTCAGGCTCGAGTACGCCGTGCAACCGCGGCCTGAAGGGCTCGCGCAGTCGTTCGTGATCGGACGCGACTTCGTCGGATCGTCATCGGTCGCCCTTGCTCTGGGCGACAATATCTTCTACGGCCATGGTCTGACGGAGGTGCTGCGGTCGGCAAGCGCGCGCGCGTCCGGCAGCACGGTGTTCGCGTACACCGTGAAGGATCCGGAGCGCTACGGCGTCGTCGAATTCGGGCACGATGGCCGCGCCAAGACCATCGTCGAGAAGCCACACCGGCCGAAATCGCCGTGGGCGGTGACGGGACTATACTTCTACGACAACGACGTCCTCGACATCGCGGCAGCGCTGAAGCCATCGGCCCGCGGCGAACTCGAGATTACGGACGTGAATCGCGCATATCTCGAGCGCGGCGCCCTGTACGTCGAGCGGCTGGGACGCGGGATCGCGTGGCTCGACACCGGGACGTACGAAGCCCTCCTCCACGCAGCGAACTTCGTGCAGAGCATCGAAGAGCGGCAGGGCCTGATGATGGCCTGCCTCGAGGAAATCGCCTACCGCATGGGGTACATTTCTGCAGATGAAGTGCGGCGTCTCGCGCAGGCCATGACGGGCAATTACGGAAAGTATCTGCTCGACGTCATCGATCAAGATGCCGTCTAAATTCGTGCGGACACGACCGCTGGAGACAGGTGATGATCGAAGTGCTGGTCACCGGTGGCGCCGGCTTCATCGGCAGCAATTTCGTGCGCCATGCGCTCGAGGCGCATGCCGATTGGCGTATCACGACGCTGGACAAACTGACCTACGCCGGCCGCATGGAGACGCTCCACGACGTCATCGACCATCCACGCCACCGGTTCGTTCGCGGGGACATCGCCGATGCCGAGGTCACGGCCCCGCTCGTCAAGGCGTCTGAGATTGTGGTGCATTTCGCGGCGGAGACACACGTCGATCGCTCGATTCTGGAGGCGGGCGAGTTCATCAAAACCGATGTCATCGGCACCTTCGTGCTGCTCGAAGCGGCGCGGGCCTCGACTGGCCTCCGTTGTTTCATCCAGATCTCGACCGACGAGGTCTATGGAAGCGTTTCTGAGGGATCGAGCGTCGAAACCGACGAACTACGGCCTCGGAACCCCTACTCGGCCAGCAAGGCAGGCGCCGATCGCCTCGCGTTCAGCTACTGGGCAACCTACGGCGTTCCGGTGATCATCACGCGGGCGTCCAACAACTACGGGCCGTATCAATTTCCCGAGAAGGTCATCCCGCTCTTCATCACCAACGCGCTCGACAATATTCCCGTGCCGCTCTACGGGGCCGGCCTCAACATCCGTGACTGGATGCACGTGATGGATCATTGCCGCGGCATCGATCTCGTCATCGAACGCGGCAGCGCCGGCGAGGTGTACAACATCGGAGGCGGCAACGAAGTCCGAAACGTCGACCTCACCCGCATGTTGCTGAGTCTGGCCGAGCGGCCCGAGTCGCTCATCAAGAAGGTGCAGGATCGCCAGGGGCACGATTTGCGCTACAGCGTCGATACGGCCAAGCTTCGGGCACTTGGATGGCAGCCACAGGTGCCTTTCGAGCAGGGTCTGAAAGAGACCGTGCGCTGGTATCGCGAGAATCAGTGGTGGTGGCGCCCGATTAAAGAGGAAGACCCCGCGTTTCGTTCGGTACTACCAGACACAATACGGCTCGCGGTCGTGAGCCGCGAGCGGCCCGCCTTCGCGTCGCTTCGGCGTGGTCTCGCCAGAGTTCGCTCGAATGCTGCGAACGACGGCGGACGCGGGGCGATGGAGCCCGCGACAAAGCGATGAGTGGCGTCCTTGTCACCGGCGCACGGGGCTTCGCGGGAAGCCATCTGGTCGAGCACTTGGAGAAGTCCGGCATCGCGGTGACACGCTGGGCCCGCGAGGACGTCGACCTGCTCGATCGCAAAGCCGTGGCGCGCGCCATCGCCGCTTTGCAGCCGACAGTTGTTTATCATTGCGCGGGTGTCGCGCACGTCGGGCAGTCGTTCACTAATATCGGCGACACGTTCGCGGCGAATGTGCTCGGCACCCATCACCTGCTCGACGCGCTGCGCCAGGCCGGCGTCCGGGCGCGGATCCTGATCACCGGCTCATCTCTGGTCTATCGCCAGTCGGACCGCGCGCTCAGCGAAGATGACCCGACCGGTCCGGCGACGCCGTACGCCGTAAGCAAGTTCGCTCAAGAAATGCTCGGTCAGCGCGGCATCAGGGAAGACGGTCAGCAGGTGCTGTTTTCGCGATCGTTTAATCACACAGGACCTCGTCAGGGCCCGTCCTTTGCGGCGCCGTCATTCGCCCGGCAGATTGCGCAGATCGAGCAGGGTCGCATGGCTCCAGAGATTGTCGTCGGCAATCTGGAAGCAGCTCGAGACCTGCACGACGTACGCGACACCGTTCGTGCATACACCGCGATCATCGAACGGGGCACGCCCGGGCGTATCTATAATGTTTGCGCCGGCCAGACGTTCAAGATTCGCGACGTGCTCGATCGGCTCATCGCGATGAGCCACGTGCCCGTGACACTGAAGATCGATCCCGCCCGCTACCGCCCGAGCGACAACCCGATTCTGCTCGGTGACCGCAGCCGCATCCACCGCGAGCTTGGCTGGAAGCCCGAAATTCCGTTGGAGCAAACACTTCTGGACCTCCTTGACTATTGGCGAAAGAATAGCGAAAATGCTGGGAGAGTCTAAGGAGTCCTGGGAGTCGGAAGAGTCGTCGGAGTCCGAAGAGTCAAGAAAAGTCCAGCGTGTCAAAGGTCTACCCTCTCCTGTTTGATCTGACCCCTCAGAAGCCCACGACGCGCGAGATTGCCCTGCAAATAAAGGAGCGGGGCGCGATCGACGGGTTGCCGGATGCGTCGCATCTCGCCGATGGCGCTGCCTATCAGGAGGTCACATGCCGCTCGGCGCTGAATGCCGTTAAAGGCATGCCGTTCAACTGGACGCTGAATCCCTACCGCGGATGTACGCACGGCTGCCACTACTGTTTCGCGCGACGCTACCACGTCCAGTTCGAGCTCGACAGCGACGATGCGTTCTCGTCGGTGATTCTGGTCAAACGGAACTTTGTGGACGTGCTCAGGAAGGAGCTCGACAGGGCGTCCTGGAAGCGCGAGTACGTCGCGGTGGGCACCGCGACGGACGTCTATCAGCCGATCGAGGGGCATTACAAGCTGACACGCAAATCGCTTCAGGCGCTCGCCGCGGCCGAAACGCCTGCCGGCATCATCACGAAGGGTCCGATGGTCGTCCGCGACAAAGACGTGCTGCTCGAGCTGTCGAGGCGCGCAGGCTGTACGGTCTATGTGAGCGTGCCGACCGTCGACGAGGAGGCATGGCGCATTCTCGAGCCCGGTACCGCACATCCGCTGCAGCGACTGCGTGCGGTGCGCGAGTTGAACGATGCCGGCATTCGCGCGGGTGTCCTCATGAACCCGATCGTTCCGGGTTTGACATCGCAGCCGGCCAAACTCGAGCGAACCATCAAAGCCATCGCCGACCACGGCGCGGCGTTCATGGGAACGAACCTGTTGTATCTGAAAGACGGCACGCGCGTGCACTTCATGAACTTTCTCGAGAAGCACTTTCCCGCGCTTGCCACGAAATATCTCAAGCTGTATCGCGGCGCCTACGCACCCGAGGCCTATGCGAAGGAAGTGCGAGGGATGGTGAAGCTGCTGCAGAAGAAGTACGGTGTGACGAAAAGAGATGATGGGGAAAAGCAAACCCCCGACGAGAGACAGTCGCAGCGGGGTATCGAGCAGCGAAGCTTCGAATACTGAGAGTTATGGCAGAGGGCCCTGACTACCGGAGGTTCATCAGGGCTTGTATACGCTGTTCCGTTGACGGATGCGTGCTGAACATGCTCAGCAACCCTCCACCATTGAACGGCTTCACGATGAACATATGCGACGTGGCTGGGTTCGCATCGAGCGGAATCCGCTTCGAACCGGTCTCCAGCTTGCGCAGCGCGTTCATGAGGCCGTAGGGCGTGCCGGCAATTTTCGCGCCGCCGGCGTCGGCAAGAAACTCGCGCGATCGCGAAATCGCGGCCTGTATCAGCATCGCGGCCATCGGCGCGAAGATGATGGTCGCCAGCATGGCAAAGGGGTTCGAGCCCCCGCGCTCGTCACGGCTGCCGCCGCCAAAGAACGCGGCGAACTGAGCCATGCGCGCCACCATCATGATGGCCGCCGCCACCGTCGCCGCAATCGAGCTGATGAGGATGTCGCGGTGCTTGACGTGCGCAAGCTCGTGTGCGATGACCCCCTCGAGCTCCTGGTCGTCGAGCAGGTGCATGATGCCTTCGGTCGCCGCGATAGCGGCATGCGCGGGATTGCGCCCCGTGGCAAACGCGTTTGGCGACGCATCGGGAATGACGTAGACCTTCGGCATGGGCAGGTTGGCCTGCGTGGCCAGCCGGCGCGTCAGGATCGACAATTTGTGATCGGGTCCGACTTCCTGCGCCCGATACATCTTCAGGACGATCTTGTCGGAGAACCAGTAGGACACGAAGTTCATGACGATCGCGAAGCCAAAGGCCATTACGAGCCCCTGCTGGCCGCCGAGCAGCTCGCCAATCGCGAGCAGCACACCGCTCAACAGGCCCAGTAACAGGACAGTTTTCAGGGAGTTGTTCATATGCATTTAGACGTGTTTTGCGTGTGCCTGGTTGCGATTTCTCCTCTATCGTACTCGATATAATGGGACCGATGCAGCGCGTCGGACTTACCGTCATCACGTTGCTGGCCGCCGGGTGGCTGAACGTGTTAGCCCAAGTGCCTCAACCATTTCCGGGCCGAAACACCCAGCCGAAGCCTGCACCAGCCAAACCGGAGCCTCCGGCGCCGGGACCGGCGGTTCCTCCACTGCCGACGCGCGCGGTAAGTGTCTGTACGCCCCCAGAAGGCAGCCCAATGGAAGCCACGCTCGGATTTCCGGTGTATCCCAACGCTCAGTACGTCGCGTCGTACGACGCCGGCCGCGGGCAGTGTTACCACCTGTTCGGCAGTGAGATGCCGTTTGTCGCGCTGGTCAAGTACTACCAGAGCGCGCTGAAAACGAGGGGCACGGTCGTGTTCGACGCGCCGCCGGTCCATATATTTGAGGTCGGACGCTTTCGCGAAGAAACGATGGCGTTTCCGCCGGGGGTCACGATCAAGGACTACACCTGGAGTGGCAGCGAGGGCTTCCTGAATCCGAAGAAGAACGCGAAGCCGGCGCGCTTCGCGTCCATTATTCAGATTGTGCCGGTGCTGCCAGGCGTCCCTCGGTAGCGTCAGGGACGGAGATGTAAGCATGTCATGGCAGATGGCAGATGGATGATGGCAGAGCGTACCGCGTGTCATCTGCTCTTTGCCATCTGCCCTCTGCCATCTGCCCTCTGAACCGCCCTCCCGTGACTTCGGTAGGGCTCAGCTTCAGCTGAGCTTCTCGACGTAGATTTCCTTCTTCTTCAGGAACTCCTCTGATTTTTCTTGCATTCCTGTCTGCAGTGCATCGGCTTCGGCAACCCCGTGTTCTTTCGCGTAGTCGCGCACCTGTTGTGTGAGTTCCATGCTGCAGAACTTCGGACCGCACATCGAGCAGAAGTGCGCAACCTTTGCGCCTTCGGCCGGAAGCGTCTCATCGTGGAAGGCACGCGCCGTGACCGGATCGAGCGCCAAATTGAACTGATCGTCCCACCTGAACTCGAATCGTGCCTTCGACAAGGCATCGTCCCATGCCTGCGCGCGCGGATGGCCCTTCGCCAGATCGGCCGCGTGTGCGGCAATCTTGTAGGCAATGACGCCGGCCTTCACGTCGTCCTTGTTGGGCAGCCCGAGATGCTCCTTCGGGGTGACGTAACACAGCATCGCGGTGCCGTACCAGCCGATCATCGCGGCGCCGATGGCTGACGTGATGTGGTCATATCCGGGAGCAATGTCGGTCGTGAGCGGACCAAGCGTGTAAAAGGGGGCCTCGTCGCACCACTTCAACTGCTTTTCCATGTTCTCGCGGATGAGATGCATCGGCACGTGCCCAGGCCCTTCGTTCATCACCTGAACGTCGTACTCCCAGGCAATCTTGGTCAGCTCCCCCTGCGTTTCGAGCTCGGCAAACTGCGGCGCGTCGTTGGCGTCGGCAATCGATCCCGGCCGCAACCCGTCGCCGAGCGAGAACGAGACGTCGTAGGCCTTCATGATTTCGCAGATCTCACGGAAGTGCGTGTACGTGAAGTTCTCTTTGTGGTGAGCGAGACACCATTTGGCCAGGATCGATCCGCCACGCGAGACGATGCCGGTGACACGGCGGGCGGTCAGCGGAATGTAGCGCAGCAACACGCCGGCGTGAACGGTGAAATAGTCGACGCCCTGCTCCGCCTGCTCGACGAGCGTGTCGCGATAGATCTCCCACGTGAGGTCTTCGGGCCGGCCGCCGACTTTCTCGAGCGCCTGATAGATCGGAACCGTCCCGATCGGCACCGGCGAGTTGCGCAGAATCCACTCGCGCGTTTCGTGGATGTCTTTGCCGGTGGAGAGATCCATGACCGTGTCCGAACCCCACAGAATCGCCCAGCGCAGCTTCTCGACTTCTTCCTCGATCGACGAGCTCACCGCAGAGTTCCCGATGTTGGCGTTGATCTTCACCAGGAAGTTGCGGCCGATAATCATCGGCTCGAGCTCGGGATGGTTGATGTTGGCCGGAATAATCGCGCGACCCCGCGCGACTTCGCTGCGCACGAACTCGGCGTCCAGTCCTTCGCGTGCCGCGATGAACTCCATCTCGGGCGTAATCGTGCCCTTGCGCGCGTAGTGCAGCTGCGTCACATTGTCTTTGCCGCGCAGCGTCGCGCGGAAGAGTGTCTTCGGCAGCTCGGCGCGGCGCTTCGAGTCGGGGATGTAGGTGCGCGGCACCGTCTGCACATCGCCGCGCGCACTGATCCAGTCGCGGCGAAGCGGCGGCAGCCCTTCCCGCACGTCGTAGCCCCGCGGCCCGCTCGTGTCGTAGACCTGCATAGGCGCCTCGCCACCAGACAACGTGATCTCGCGCATCGGAACCTGACGTGGTCCCACGTACACCTTGCGCGAGTTGGGATGCGTTTCGTGCGCGTTCATTGGATCTCCTTCGGAGGGCGGAGCTTGGCAGGACCGCACTCCCTTCGCCGGTCTCAACCGGATCAGGTTCCAAGGGTTTTGTCTCAATCGCCGCATCCTGTGCAGGATACCCCTGGCGGTTTCCTCACTATAACAGGATTGCGGCCCGCCCGATGTACCATCGACTTTCATGGGTAAGCAGTACAGCGGGATCGATGCAGGCCTCCGGTCGTTCATCGAGGCTCAACATATGTTCTTTGTCGCTTCTGCGCCATCACAGGGCGGCCACGTCAACCTGTCGCCCAAAGGCCTGGACACCCTGCGAATTGTCGACGAACACACCATCATCTATCTCGATTACGTCGGCAGCGGCGCCGAAACCATCGCGCACCTGAACGACAACGGCCGCATCGTGTTGATGCTGTGCGCCTTCGAAGGCGCGCCGAAAATCGTGCGGCTGCACGGTCGAGGCGAGGCGATCGAGCCGCAGCATCACGAGTACGCCGCGTTACGGTCGCGGTTCCCTCTGGAGCGGCCAGCACGCTCGGTGATTCGCGTACACGTCGAGAGGATTTCAGATTCGTGTGGCTACGGCGTTCCCCTCTATGCGTTTCAGAGCCATCGCACCCAGCTGCACGCCTGGTCGGACCGAAAGGGCGAAACGGGATTGATGGAGTACCAGAAGCAGAACAACCAGGAGAGCATCGACGGTCTGCCGGCGCTCAGCTGGGCACAACCCTCTCAGCAGGCCGGGAGCCGGAAGCCTGAAGCCTGAACTCCTTCTCTTCGATCTCGGCGGCGTCCTCGTCGAGTTCGCCGGTCCGACAGAGTTGGGCGCCTATCTGCCGTCGCCGTCGACGCCCGACATGATTCTGCGCCGGTGGACGCAGTGCCCGCACACGGATGAATTCGAGCGGGGACGCCTCTCGCCGGCGGAATGGGCCGATCGGTTCATCAAAGACTGGGACGTGAACTTGAACCGCGACGAGTTCCTGGCCAAGTTCACGACCTGGACGCGGCGAGTCCTGCCTGGGGCGCGCGAGCTGCTCGAAGAGCTGCGCCCGCGATACCGTCTTGCCGCGCTGAGCAACTCAAACGAGCTTCACTGGGTCCGCAACGAGAAGGAGCTGCGGATTGTTCAGCTGTTTGAATTCGCGATCTCATCCCACCAGGTCGGTTTGTGCAAGCCGAATCCCGCCATCTTCACGCTCGCGCTCGAACGCGCAACGGTCTCATCTCCAGACGCCATCATCTTCTTCGACGACCTCGAGGCGAACGTCGAAGCGGCGAAGTCGGTCGGGCTGCGAGCCCATCGTGTTCGCGGCGTCGATGAGTTGCGCGAACGGCTCGAGAATGAGGGTCTGCTGTAACGCTGATCGTCCATCGTCGATCGTCGATCGTCCATCGTCGATCGTCCATCGTCGATCGTCGGTCCAGACGATGGACGATGGACGATGGACGATGACTGCCTACGGAAGGATCGTAACTACGGTCTCGCGCGTCGCCGGGGCCTCGTCGCGCCCTCGGACAGAGGCCTCGACGCGCAGCAGATAGCGGCCTGGCGCCAACGCGCTGAGCGGAATCCGCTTGGCGTACCCGTAGATCTCCCATGGCTTCTCGCCGGATGTGCCGTTGGCCAGTTCGTCGCGGCTCGCGAAAGCCTCGGAGCCGCTCTCCGACATGAGCCGTACATTGACATCGACACGACGCGCCTGGCGCGATGTGTCGTTGTCGTAGATTTCCGTATAGAGCGCGAGCACATCAGTCCGAGGGAACTCGCGGCGACTCGTCGCGGGCGCCGGCAACAGCTTGCTGACAACGGGATCGGGTTGGATGCTCGGGGTCTGCTGCACCGAGGGTGTCGTCATCAGCAGCCCACCGACCATCAGCCTTTCCTTACGAAAGTCCGGCACATCAAGGTCGTAGAAGACCGAACCCGTCTGGCCACCCACGACTTCGCGGGCGCCAACCCGGATCTGATACCGCCCCGGAGGCAGGCTGATACGCGGATTGGCGCGCACGCCGTGAGCGGTCACGCGATCGCGCGTTTCGGGACGGAGCGTGAGATCGAGCTCCGTCCAACCGGCCGATAGGGCCTTCCCGTGTTCGTTGAGCCCGAAGAATGCCAGCTCGATCTTGTTTGCGACTTGACCTTTTTCGTTCGGCGCGCCGTACTGCAGCCGGCCGCCGTCGAGCTCGATCGCCAGCGCGATGGAGGCTTCCGCGGGAGTGTTCCGGAATGCTGCGGCCTGAATGGAAAAGGTGAGGCCGCTCTGATGCATCGGGCTCGTCATGACGCCGAGCAGCGGCGTTGACGTGCGACGGCCATCAGGACGCCGCGCTTCCTTTGCGAGCCGTGCCGCTTCGTCGCGCTTGCGCTCTTCGGGCGTGCGGCCTCTCGGCGCGGCGTAACCGCGTCGCGCTTCGACACGCACGCCTGGACGCGTCACGCGCACCTCGATCTTGTGGAACCGGCCGTCACGCTGATGATTCGGCGGATAGTAGCCGAGCACGTAGTAACGGCTGTTGGCATCCGTGATGCGATCGAACGCGGGCGTCACATTATTGGTGTTGACTGATGCGATGCCGCCAGTCTGCTCCGCGAGCTCGCGGAGCGTATCCTGGGACGTTCGGAATTCCTGCAGCAGTTCATCCTGCACGTTGAACACGCCTGACACGCCGGTGATGCCGCTGGCGGGCGCGTTCGTGCCCGGTACCAGCAGGACGGGACCGCTCGTGCCGACGCCATTGCCGATACCGGCCGATTCCATGAACTCGACCGTCATCCCCGCCAGCCCACGCGGATCGATTGCGTAGTAATTGACATTGGCGCGCGCCGCAGTCGAGATGGCGTCCTGAGTTGCGCGGATGACCATGGTGGCGTCGTGCGCGCCGAAGACGTCGCGAAGCGGATAGTCGAGGCCCTCGCTGAAGAACAGCACGGCTTTGCGGCGGCCGCGGACGCTGCCCAGGAATTCCGCCGTATTCTTCAACGTGTCGAGCACGTTCAGCGCACGAGTGCCGCGCTCGAGCTCCGTAGGGTCAGACACCCGGCCGTAGCCGGCGGGATCCTGCGCATTTATGGATCCGGTGTTCGGGTCGGCATCGTTCCTGAGGTTGTAGCCGAAGGCAATGCGCTGGTAGTACGAGTCGAGCCGTTCCAGACTGAGCGATCGCATGCGCCGCCCCTGGAACTTGTCGATCGCGCGAATCAGCAACTCACGATTGGTTGTGAATTCCTGCGCCGCGTCGGTGCGGCCGCTCGTGTAGATCACGGCGCCCAGATCGTTGGCACCCATGTGCCGCTGCACGAACTGGCGTGCCGCATCGCGCACCTGCGTGCTGCGCAGGGCACTGACGTCGAGATCGTCGAGCACGAAGGCATACACCCGTCCGTCGAAGGGCTTGCGGTTGGTCTGCGTATCGGCCGCGACCGTCCGGCCTTCGACGACAAACTCCGTCGGCTTCTCAACGGGCAGTTGAACGAGGGAGAATGTGTCGATTTTCTGCGGCTTCCCGTCTTCGAAGACCTGGAAGTCTTCCCGCGTTAAACCCGTCACGAAATTCCCCTGCTCGTCGGTGACGACCACGTCGACATCGACATAGTTCACCTCCACCTGGAAGGTGACCCCTGGCGTCTGCTGAGCCTGTCCCAGAAGGGCGGGGGACTGTAGAAGGGCGGCAGCCGCAAAAAGAAGAAGCGGTACGCGTCGTGTCATGGCAGGAAGCTCTATTTAGGGATCGAATGCCCCTCTTCGTCAAGGGGAGATCCGATCCAAGTATTTGAGTAAATTTCCAAATATTTGGTGGTTGGTGTTCCCATGAAATTCTCTTGACCCGTGACAACGGTGCGCCTACGCTGTTGTCTTCCAGTAATCGATTACAGGCTCTTCGGTGGTGGGCCGCTCGTCCATTTAGAGAAGGAGCGTCAGTCATGCGGCGAATTTTCCCCACGGTTTTACTCTGGCTTTTGGTCTGTGCTCCCGCCGGTGCGCAGACGCTCGGCACGATTACCGGCGAAGTGAAAGACTCAACGGGCGGCGTCGTGCCCGGTGCCACCGTCACCGTGACGAACACAGGCACCAACGCAACCCGCGAAGCGCAGAGCAACGAAGCGGGTGCCTACAGCTTTCCAGCGCTGCCGCCCGGCCCGTATTCGGTGAAGGTCGAGTTGCAGGGCTTCCAGACAGTCGAGCGGAAGGTCGAGCTGCACGTCGAACAAACCGTCCGCGTCGACGTCGCCCTCGCGGTCGGCACGCTCTCCGAGACCACACAGGTCACGGGCATTGCGCCCCTCATCACGACTGAGAACGCGACGGTCGGCACCGTCATCGAGAACCGCCGCATCATCGAGCTGCCGCTGAACGGGCGCAACTTCCTGTCGCTCGTCGCCCTCAGCCCGAACGTGAGCGCCGAGTTCGCCGGCGCGGGACAGGCCGGCGATCGCCAGGGCGGCTCGCGCGCCAACCAGCAGCTCTCGATCTCGGGGCAGCGCCGCGAGTACAACTACTACACACTCGACGGCACGGACAACACCGACGTCAATTTCAATACGTACATTTTGTTGCCGTCGGTCGACGCGCTCGAAGAGTTCAAGGTGCAGACGGGCATCTACTCGGCCGAGTTCGGCCGCGCGGCCAGCCAGGTCAACGTTGTCACGAAGTCCGGCACGAACCAGTTCCACGGAACCGTGTTCGAGTTCCACCGCAACGACGCCTTCGACTCGCGGCCCTACTCGTTCTCGGCCGCACAGGCGGCGCTGCCGAAGGCCCCGTTCAAGTGGAACCAGTACGGCTACACGCTTGGCGGTCCGGTTTGGACCAACAAGGTGTTCTTCATGTCGAACTGGGAGGGGTACCGCGACCGGAAACAGAATCAGCAGAACTACTCACTGCCGTTGGCAGCCTGGAGGACCGGCGATTTCTCGTCGTACAGCGGGCCGCTATACGATCCGGCCACCTGCACCGTCCCCAATGCTTCCGGAACGAGGACGTGCGCGACGTTCGCCGGCAACCGGATTCCGACCAGCCGCATCCACCCCACGTCGGTGAAGCTGCTCGAGTTCTATCCCGAGCCGAACGCCACGGGCACCGACGCCACCGGTACCGTGAACAACTACACTGGCGTTCAGAATCGCGTGATCGACAAAGACCAGTTCACGCAGCGCTTCGACTTCGTGCAGAGCGCAGCCTCGACCTGGATGGGCCGGTACAGCCACAGCCGCGACGACGAAATCAACCCTGCACTGAAGTTGAACGGCTCGAAGCTGGTCAACCGGATTCATCAGGCGATGTTCGGCAACACGCGGACGCTCTCGCCCACGGTCGTCAACGAATTCCGGTTCGGTTACAACTCGTTCTACAACACGTTCGGACGCGAGCTGGCCTTCGTGCGCGACGTCACAAGCGAGCTGGCTATCCCTGGCATGTCGACGCTTCCGGAAACCGCCTGGGGCATTCCGAGCATCGGCATCACCGGATTGTCCGGGTTTGGTGACAGCACCGAGGGGCCGTACACCGTCCGGAACAAAAACTTCGAGTTCATCGACAACGTGTCGTGGATCAAGGGCCGGCATTCGTTCAAGATCGGCGCTCACGTCCGTGTCGACCACTACAACCAGGTCGGCAACCAGTTCCCGCGCGGCGGGTTCCAGTTCGACGGCCGGGCGACCGGGTCGTTGAACGGCACGGCGGCGACGGGCGCGACCGTCGCGACGGCGTTTGCCGACTTCCTGCTCGGCTATCAGCGTCTCTCCGAGTTGTCGGTCCAGTTGGCCGTGACGGAATTCCGCGCGATCAGCCAGAGCTACTACTTGACCGACACCTGGAGAATGCGCGACAACATGACGCTCGATCTCGGCCTGCGGTACGAGTACGTCCCGCCGTTCGAGGACAAGGCCGGCACGTTGATCAATGCCTCCATGCCGTTCTTCGACCAGGGCCTGCCCGTGGCCGACATGTCGCGGCATCCAACCCTGGTGCGCATCGGCGAAGGAGAGTTCTACGAGAATTTCAACATCCGCTACAATCCGGCGATTCAGACGGCGCGTGACGGGCGCCTCGGCAACCGCCTCGTCGACGACGACAAGCTGAACATCGCGCCTCGCGCCGGATGGGCCTGGACGCCTACGCCGCTGACGTCCATTCGCGCCGGCGCCGGCATGTTCTACATGCAGGACACGGGCAACCCGCGCTTCGACATGGCCCGCAACGCGGCAGGACGTCGTCAGGACACGTCCAACCAGTTCTTCAGTCAAAACTGGAACGCGCCCTTCGTGGGCTCGGGCACGAATGCCTGCGGCGTGCAGCCGCCGATTGTCTGCATCTCGAACCACTACGTCCTCGGCAACGATTTCGACCGAACCACCCCCCGGATGGTGCAGTACCTCTTCAACGTGCAGCGCGAAATCGGGGGCAACTCGGCGATCGAGATCGGCTACCTCGGCTCGCGCAGCTTCCACCTCGAGCGCATGTTCGATCGCAACGACGTGCTTCCGGGAGCGTTCGCCGAAGTTCAAAGCAAACGACCCTACCCGGAGTTCACCCGGGTTCAGACGATCGGCAACGTCGCCGAAGCGAAGTACAACTCACTCACCGCCAAGCTGACGCGGCGCCTCAACAACGGGTTCTCGGCACTCATCGGCTACACGCTCTCGAAATCCGAGGACAACGGCAGCGGCATCCGCACGCTCAACGGCGATCAGCTGTTCCCGCAGAACAGCAACTGCGTGGCGGATGAGGTCTCGAACGGATGCGAGTGGGGCCTCTCGATTTTCGACACGCGCCACCGCGTCGTCTCGTCGATTCTTTACGAGCTGCCGTTCGGCGAGGGGAAGAAATTCGCGCAGAGCGGCGTCGGAGCCGCAATCCTCGGCGGCTGGCAGGTAACCAACATCATGAGCCTGTCAAGCGGTTTCGCGAGAAATCCGAACGTTGGACAGGATCGCGCGCGGCTGGGCCACGGAGATCAGAGACCCAATACCGTCAGTGGCCAGGATGCGAACAATGGACCGAACACGATTCTGGAGTGGTTTAACAAAGCAGCATTTGTGCTGCAGCCGGACGGCGAATATGGCAACGCCGTGCGGAACAGCATTTACGGGCCGGGGATCTTCAACTTCGACATGTCGATCCTGCGGAACTTCACGCTCGGCGGCAGCAAGAGCCTTCAGGTCCGGCTCGAAGCCTTCAATACGTTCAATCAGCCGGTCTGGCAAGATCCGAACACGGCGGTGACGAGTAACCAGTACGGGCAGATCACTTCCACCCGCAAGCCGATGCGCGAGCTGCAGTTTGGCGTGAAGTTCGGCTTCTAGTTCGTTCACACCTGGTGGCCGTGATGGCAGCAATGTCATCACGGCCCTCGCGCCTCGATTTCCAAGCGCATCATCTATAACGCCTGCTCAAATTGTTCCCGTGCTCATCATTGAACAAGTGATGGCGTACTGAATCCATCGCCCACCACGAACGCGGAACGTTTGGAACCGGAACCCTTGGAACCGAATGGGTATTTGATTACTCTTGTTCCCATGCCACGTCCAGCTGCGACTGAATTCGCGCCGTTCTATGCTGGTTACATCGCGCGCGTGCCCGAGACGGATCCAATCCCGGCGCTTGAAGCCCAGCCGGCCGAACTCTCGACGATTGCCGATCGGATTGCGCCCGACGACGAGCTCTTCAAGTACGCACCCGACAAAATGGAGCGTGCGCCAGGTATTCGGCCACCTCATCGACACCGAGCGCGTGATGGGCTACCGCGCATTCTGCATTGCACGGGGCGAGGCGAAGGCACTGCCAGGGTTCGACGAGAACGAGTACGTCGCGCGGGCTGATTCAGAGGATCGTCCCATAAAGGAGCTCGCGCACGAGTTCGCCGCCGTTCGTCATGCGAACCTCTGGGTGATTCGACGGTGGACAGATGAGCACTGGGCCCGTACGGGGAACGCCAACGGCTCTCCCATCTCGGCCCGTGCGATCGCGTACATCATGGCGGGCCATGTGCGCCATCACATTGGGACGCTGCGCGAGCGCTACGGGGTCGAAGCCTAGACGTTCATGAGCGTGCCTGAAGTTTTGATCCGACCTGTCACGCCGGCGGACGAGGCGTCGTGGCTCGAGATGCGCAGCGCGCTGTGGCCCGGAGCAAAAGACGACCACGGGCGTCAGATCGCCCGGTTCTTCGAAGGAAAGTTGCGCGAGCCGATCGCGGTGCTGATCGCGAAGGATCGCCATGGCCGGGCCATCGGATTTGCCGAGCTCTCGATCCGGCCTGTACGCGGAAGGTTGTACGACCGACCACGTGGGCTTCCTGGAAGGCTGGTACGTCGCGCCCGAGGCGCGAGGCGGCGGCATCGGGCGCGCGCTGGTGGCCGCGTCGGAGGACTGGGCGCGCTCGCAGGGTTGTTCCGAGTTTGCGTCGGACGCTGAAGTCGACAACGACGCCAGCATTGCCGCGCACCTCGCGCTCGGCTTCGTCGATCGAGGGCTGGTTCGGTGCTTCAGCAAGACGCTATGAAGCTCTACAACGAGCTGGCGTCCTGGTGGCAACTGATGTCGCCGGCCAGCGAATACGCTGAGGAAGCGGAGTTCTACACGAACACCTTGAACAACGCAGCCGTCGACCGCATTCGCACACTCCTCGAGCTCGGCAGCGGCGGCGGCAACAACGCGTCACACATGAAGTCTCACTTCAAAGAAATGGTCCTCGTCGACCTCTCGTCGGCCATGCTTGCAGTGAGTCGCGCGCTCAATCCGGATCTCGAGCATCATCAGGGTGATATGCGGACGGTGAGGCTCGACCGGCAGTTCGATGCGGTCTTCGTGCACGATGCCGTCTGTTACATGACGACGGAATCCGATCTGCGGAAAGCCATCGAGACGACGTTCGTCCATTGCAAGCCAGGCGGTGTGGCCTTATTTTGTCCCGACTACATTCGTGAGAATTTTGAGCCTGGAGCCGAGCACGGCGGAGAAGACGACGGCCCTCGTGGTATGCGTTGGCTGTCCTGGCAATGGCAGCGCGATCCCAACGACACGACGTACTTCGTCGATTACGCCTATCTGCTTCGCGAGAGTGACGGTTCAGTACACGTCGAGCAGGATCGGCATCTGGAAGGCCTGTTTCCACGAAACAAGTGGCTGCGATTGTTCAGGGAAGCCGGCTTCGAACACAAAGTGCTGCCTTTCGAGCATTCCGACCTGGAACCCGGGAAACACGAGGTGTTTGTCTGCGTCAGACCGGGAGCTGGTAACCGAGAGTCTGGATTCTCGACGCAACGCATATCATCGTCCGGCTGAGCGGGCTTGCCATTGTACGGTCGGGTCGAGCCGAGACTGATTCCGCGAACCATCGCGAGCGAGGCGACGTACCCCGTGGCCGGAAAGCGCATCTGCAGCGCGTACGAAGCGTTGGGAGTCTCGATCGAGCTCCCATCGCGTAATCGGATCAGGCCGCGAAGATGCGCTTTCCCGCCTCGTCGAGCTGGTTCGCGGAGTCAGGCTTGGCTCGACCCACCGCTCGGCGTCCGGCTGAAGCCGGACACTACGTACTGTGACGCTACGCCAGCTTCCTCAGGATGAGGCATTTCAGGTAGTGACGTCTCCGGCATGCCGAGTACCTACTGGATGATCGCGGCCCTGCATCCGCTTTTCCACTACGCTCACAACAACCCCTGCGTCCAGCGCCGCGTCGAAGATGACCTCTGCAAAGGCGGCCTCGTTGACGTGATAGGAGCAGCTGCAGGTAATCAGGAACCCGCCCGGTTCGAGCAGCTTCAGCGCGCGCAGGTTGATTTCCTTGTAACCGGAGAGCGCCTTGGGAATCGCGACTTTGCTCTTCGCGAACGCCGGCGGATCGAGCACGATCGCGTCGAATCGCTCGCCCATCCGTTCGAGCGTGCGCAGCTCGTCAAACACGTTCGTTGTTCGCCCCTGCACGTTCGAGAAGCCGTTACGTGCGGCGTTACGCGCCAGCAGTGCGGTCGCCTCCTCGGAGATGTCGAGTGCCGTCAGTTCGGCGACGTGCGGCGCGAGCTGAAGCGCAAAGCCGCCGGCATAGCTGAAACAGTCGAGCGTCCGGCCGCTCGCATAGTGGGCCGCCGCGATGCGGTTCTCGCGTTGATCGAGAAATGCGCCGGTTTTCTGGCCATGGCGCAGATCGACCTGGTACTCGACCTTCCCTTCCCGGATCGTCACCGTGTCCGGAATGTCGCCGTCCAGCACCGTTACATTCTGCTCGAGACCCTCGAGCAGCCGCACGCGCGGGTCGTTTCTGGCGATGATGCCCTGCGGCGCAATCAGTTCGCCGAGCAAGCTGGTGACTTCAGGCAACAGACGATCGGTTCCCTGAGAAAGCGCTTGCAACGAGATGTAGTCGCCGTAGCGATCGACCACGAGTGACGGAATCAGATCGCCTTCGCCATGCACCAGGCGGTACCCAGTGGCGTCGATGCCGATCCGGTCGCGAAACGAAATGGCCTGCTCGAGACGCGACCGCCAGAAACGCCGATCGACGGGCACATCGTTCTTTGTCAGAATCCGCAACGAGATTTGCGAACGATCGCTGTAAAAAGCGCGAGCCAGAAAGCGTCCGCCCGCTCCAGCCACGCGCACGACGGCGCCGGGCGCCCCCTGCCCGCCCGCCACATCCGCTCGGTACACCCAGAAGTGGCCGTTACGGATCCGCTCTTCGCCCCGAGGTGTGACGGTGAAACTTGATTCCATGTCGGTTCCTTGGGGTTCCGGTTCCGCGTTCCCGGGTTCGAGGAGCGCGCTGGATTCAGTACGCGGTCATCTCTTAATTTGATCGGCGCGCTATTGCAAAAAAGCTGCGCTACTGGATCCAGGCGCCACCGCGAACCTTTGGAACAGGAACAGGAACCCCGGGAACCCCGCTTCGTATTATCATTCGTCCCTGATGCGGATTGCGATTGGCGCAGACCATGCAGGGTTCCTCCTCAAAGAACATCTCAAGGAAACGCTCACAAAGCTTGGACATCAGGTGGACGATCACGGAACCAACAGCGAGGCGTCGGTCGACTATCCGCCGATCTGCGCGTCGGTCGGCCGGGCCGTCGCCGATGGGAAAGCCGAGCGCGGCATCGTGCTTGGTGGCAGCGGTCAAGGGGAGCAGATTGCCGCCAACAAAGTACGTGGGGTAAGGGCGGCCTTGTGCCACGATCTTTTCACGGCGCGCCTTTCGCGCCAGCACAACGACGCCAACGTGCTGTCCATGGGCGGGCGCATCGTGGCGTTCGGGCTCGCGGACGAAATTCTCAGGCTGTGGCTGGAGACGCCGTACGAAGGCGGACGGCACCAGCAACGGCTCGAACAAATCGCGGAGATTGAAAACACATGACGTTGAAAGCCGCCGCCGCCTCACGCACGCTGACTCTCGCCGAGGCGGATCCCGAGATTGCCCAGGCCGTTCGCAACGAGCAGAATCGGCAGAACGAAGGGCTGGAGCTGATTGCCTCGGAAAACTTTGTCAGTCACGCGGTCCTCGAGGCCGCCGGATCAGTACTGACAAACAAGTACGCCGAAGGGTATCCGGGGAGGCGTTACTACGGCGGTTGCGAGTATGTCGACGTAGCCGAAACGCTCGCCATCACTCGCGCCAAGTCGCTGTTCGGCGCCGAACACGCCAACGTGCAGCCGCACTCCGGCGCGCAGGCGAACATGGCCGTGTATTTCACGCTGCTGAAGCCCGGCGATACCGTGCTGGGCATGAATCTGGCCCATGGCGGGCACCTCACCCACGGCCATCCGCTGAATTTCTCCGGCAAGCTCTACACCATCGTTCCCTATGGTGTGCGGAAAGATGATGAACGCATCGATTACGACGAGCTTGCACGTCTTGCCGAAGAGCACAAGCCGAAGATGATTATGGTCGGTGCGAGCGCCTATCCGCGCGTCATTGATTTCGCGCGCATCGCCGACGCGGCCACTCGCATCGGCGCGCCCATGGTTACCGACATGGCCCACATTGCGGGGCTGGTCGCGGCGAACCAGCATCCCAGCCCTGTGCCGTACTCAGACTTCGTCACCACGACGACGCATAAGACGTTGCGCGGACCACGGGCGGGAATGGTGCTCTGCCGAGGGAAATATGCAAAGGAACTCGACAAGGCGGTGTTCCCCGGGCTGCAGGGCGGTCCGCTGATGCACATCATCGCCGCCAAGGCGGTATGCTTCAAGGAAGCCGCCGAGCCGTCTTTCGTCGAGTATCAGAAGCAGATCGTTGCCAACGCGAAGCGCCTCGCGTCGGTGCTCGTCGACAGCGGATTCAGGCTCGTCAGCGGCGGCACCGACAATCATCTGATGCTGGTCGACGTGTTCTCGCGCGGGCTGACCGGCAAGGCCGCCGAAGCCGCACTCGGGAAAGCCGGCATTACGGTCAACAAGAATGCCATCCCGTTCGATCCCAACCCACCGATGACGGCGAGCGGAATCAGGCTCGGCACGCCTGCGGTCACAACCCGCGGCATGGGAGAGCGCGAGATGGACAAAATCGGCGAGCTGATCGCGCGTGCCCTGAAGACGCCCGAAGATGATGCCGCACTCGGCGTGGTGAAAGTGGAAGTCGAAAAGCTGTGCCGGATGTTCCCGCTGTACGCATCGTAAGGGGTCTGACCCCCGAGATATCGCGAGGGTCAGCCCCCGATCTCACGAGCCGCGTCGCCGAGATCTTCGCCAATTCGGGATCGCTCGCCCAGGCTCTGCCCTCCTTCGAGAGCCGTCCAGCGCAACGGGAAATGGCCGAGGCTGTATCCGGCACACTGGAGAACGGCGGCGTGCTGCTCGTCGAGGCCGGCACCGGCACGGGCAAAACCCTCGCCTATCTCGCCCCCGCCATCCTCAGCGGCCAGCGTGTTCTCGTCTCGACGGGCACGAAGAATCTTCAGGAACAGATCTATTTCAAGGACCTCACGGTGCTTCGCGAAGCCCTGGGCGTGCCGTTCACGGCGACCTACATGAAAGGCCGCGGAAATTACCTTTGCCTTCACCGGTTCGAATCGTTTCGCGAGAGCGCGACCGGCGGCACCCTCCAGCTCTTCGGCGAGTCCGCAGTGCAGGTCTTTCTGCCCGTCATCGAAGAATGGGCCAGGCAGACCGAGACCGGCGATCGCGCAGAGATGGCCGAGCTTCCTGAGGACCTGCCGTTCTGGAGCGAAATCGCCGCAACGTCGGAGAACTGCATCGGCACCGAGTGCCCGCGCTATGGCGAATGCTTCGTCACGCGTATGCGCGCGCGTGCGGCCGAGTCGAATCTGGTGATCGTCAATCATCACTTGCTCTGCGCCGACGCGGCCGTCCGGCAGAGCGCGTACGGCGAGGTCATCCCCGAATGCAGCTACGCGATCGTCGACGAGGCGCATCAACTGGAAGACGTCGCCACACAATATTTCGGTGTCTCGATCAGCAATTACCGGTTCGACGAGCTCGCCCGCGACGGCGAGCGCCTGATTGCGAGCGGCGTTGCCGGCGAGAAGGGTCACGAACTGCGCGAGGCGCTCGATCGTGCACGAGACCGCGCGCACGATTTCTTCAGGAATGTCGGCCACAACCTGCCTGTCAGGACGTCACAGGCCGCCGAGAACCGGGTCCGTGTCACGTCGAAATCTTTCGAACCGTTTTACGAGGACGCGGCACTGGTCATGAGCGCGCTCGACATGCTCGAGTCGACGGCCGCGTTGATAAAACCGCCTCCGCCCGGCCGGATGGACGAGCCGGGCTACGGCGAGTCTCGCCGAAGCGCAAAGCGCGGAGGCGGACCGCCGCTGCCAGATCCGGAAAAGCCACAGGAGGCAACCAGGACCGATCTGGTGGGCCTGGCCAACCGGGCCGCGGAGCTGCGTGATGAGCTGCGATTCATCCTGCGCGCGAACGAGCGCGAATACGTGTACTTCCTCGAAACGCGAGGCCGTGGAATCTTTCTTCGGGCCGCACCGATCGACGTCTCGAACATCCTGAGGGACGTCCTGTTCGACCGGATGAAGGCCACGGTGCTGACCTCGGCCACGCTGACGGTCGAGGGCAAGTTCGATTACCTCCGCGGCCGCCTGGGTCTGGACAAGTCTGGCGCGACTCGCTTTGTCAAACTCCCTTCCGAGTTCGATTTCAGGCGGCAGGCGATCCTGTATCTGCCGCGCCGGATGCCCGACCCGCGCTCGAGCGATTTCACGGCCGCCGCAGCGCGGGAGATCATCAACATCCTCGAGGCCAGCCGGGGGCGCGCATTCGTGCTCTTCACGAGCTACGCCGCCTTGCGAGCCATCCAGGCGATCGCAGAAGTCGAGCTGTCGTATCCAATCCTCGTGCAGGGTTCGGCGCCCCGATCGGCGCTGCTCGAGCAATTCAGGAAGACGCCAAACGCCGTGCTCCTGGCCACGTCGAGCTTCTGGCAGGGCGTGGATGTGATGGGCGAGGCGTTGAGCTGCGTCATCATCGACAAGCTGCCATTTGCATCGCCGGGCGATCCCATCACGGCTGCGCGGATCGAGGCAATTGCCGACCGCGGCGGACAGCCGTTCGATGAATATCAAGTTCCGCTGGCGATTCTGACGCTGCTCCAGGGTCTCGGCCGCCTGATCCGTCATCGCGACGATCGCGGCGTGCTCGCCGTGTTGGATCCGCGACTGCAGACCATGGGATACGGCCGCCGGTTTCTGTCGTCGATGCCACCGGCCGCCATCACACGCGAGCTCGACGAGATTCGCCGCTTTTTCGGCCCGAATGGGGCATGAGGCGTGTTCGTGTAAACTAATCTCTAGTTTTCCTTGTATTTATCCGATATCAAGGTCTTTGTGGAGGACTGACATGTTTTCCGGAAAACTCGGTCTACGGACGCTCACGTTGTGCATCGCGGGCGCGATTCTCGCCCTCGCCGTGCCTGCCCTTGCGCAGACCGGGCGCATACAGGGCAAGGTTGTCGATGAGAAAGATGCGGCCGTTCAAGGCGCCCAGATTCTCGTCACGGCGATTCCCGACCAGGGCGGACAGAAGTGGCAGGCGACCAGCGACAAGAACGGCAACTACATCATCGGGACGCTCCCAAAGTCGGGCCAATACCTCGTCGTCGTCAATAAAGAGGGCGTTGGTGCGGATGAGGCACGTGTTGCTGTGAAGATCGGCAACTTCACCACGACGAACTTCAAGCTGTCGAGGGCGGCCCGCGTCAGCGAAGAGCAGGCCAAGAAGAACCTCGAAATCAAGAAGTTCTTCGAAGCGGGCGTCGCGGCCGCTCAGGCCGGCAATCATCAGGCGGCCGTCGAGGCCTTCAGCAACGCCGCCGTGGCCATGCCCACCTGCGCCGATTGCTATTTCAACGTTGGCGTCTCGCAGCAGATGTTGAAGAATTCGGCAGGGGCCGAAGAGGCCTTCAAAAAGGCCATCGAGCAGCGCCCGAACTACCCCGAGGCGTACAACGCGCTTGCTGCACTCTACACGCAGGACAAGAAGATGGATCTCGCGGCGGCTGCCTCGGCGAAGGCGGCGGAGCTCAGCATCGGTGCCGCGGGCGGCGGCAACGCCGACTCTCTCTACAGCGCCGGCGTCGGCCTGTGGAACGCGAACAAGTTCCCCGAAGCGGGCTCGACCTTCGAAGCAGCTATCAAGGCAAATCCGAATCATGCCGACTCCCACTTCATGCTCGGCAAGGTGAACCTGAATCTTGGCAAGCTGAAGGAAGCCGCAATGGAATTCGAGGCCTACTTGAAGCTCGAGCCGAACGGCAAGAACGCGGCCGAGGCAAAGACGACGTTCGAAGCGCTCAAACCGATGCTCAAATAGTTCGTGGGGTTCGCGGGTTCGTAAGGTTCGTAAGGTTCGTGGGTTCGAAAGTTCGCGGGCCGGGTCTTGCTGGTCCGCCATCGCGCGCAGCGCGAAGGCGGACGGACCCGGCTTTTTTATTGCCGTGACACTCCACACCGACATCGCGCGCAACCTGGCCGACGCCCGGCTCCGCATCCAAAAGGCGGCCCTCTCGGCAGGCCGCCCACCCGAGACGGTCCGCCTCCTCGCCGTCTCCAAAACGTTCAGCCTGGAGCACATCAGGGCGGCCGTGGCTGCCGGCCAGGAGGACTTCGGCGAGAACCGGGTCCAGGAAGCCCTACAGAAAATCGATGGATCGACCGACCTTAAGATCAGATGGCACCTGATCGGAACGCTGCAGTCGAACAAGGTTCGCAAGGCCGTTTCCCGCTTCAGCGCCATTCACTCGGTGGACAGCCTGCGGCTGCTCGAGACGATCGACGCGGCAGCGACCGAGGCCGGCATCGCACCGGAAGTCCTGGTGCAGGTCGATCTCGCCGGAGAGGCGACCAAGCACGGAGCGTCGCCTGCCGAAGCGAAAGCCATCGTCAGGGCTGCAGAGCGCTGCCACGCAGTGCGCGCCGTCGGATTGATGGCGATTCCGCCGTTCTTCGACGAGCCGGAGGACGTGCGGCCGTACTTCGCCCAGCTCCGCGACCTTCGCGCGACGTGGCTGAAAGAGGGGCTCCAGCCAGCACTGCTGCGGGAACTGTCTATGGGAATGAGCCACGATTTCGACATCGCCGTGCAGGAAGGGGCCACGATGGTGCGGCTCGGCACGGCCATTTTCGGGAAACGTTCTTGATGAGCGTCCCCTTGGAGACCATGGCATGAAGGTCAGTCCTCTCGATCTCCGTCAGCTTCGCTTTCGAACGGCCTTCCGCGGCTTCGATCGTGCGGAAGTGATCGCGCTCATCACTGAAGTTGCCGACGACTACGAAAACGCGCTGCGCGAGGTCGACCGCCTGCACCAGGAAATCTCGAAGATGGACGCGCTTCTCAATCAGCACCGCGAGCACGAGCGCGATCTGCGCGATACACTGGTCACCGCGCAACGCGTCTCCGACGACATCCGTTCGAATGCCGAGGCGCAGGCGCGCCAGATCGTCCGCGAAGCCGAAGGGCGTTCAGATCTGCTGCTGCAGAAAACACAGGCGCGGCTCGAGGACGTGCAGCGCGAGATTGACGGCATGAAAATGAAGCGCCGCGAAGTCGAAGCCACGCTCGAGGCCTCGATGACGGCACTCCGGAGCACGCTCGATTTCGTGCGCGAGCAGGAACAGCGCGAGCGCGAAGAAAAGATTCTGCTGCACCGTCCGCGTGCCGCCGAAGCGCCGCCGCAGCCCGAATCGATCAATGACATCCGGCGGGTGGGTGCAGGCAACGCCTGACGGCGTTGCTCTGTTCGTCAAGGTCATCCCACGTGCCGGCGCCACCAAGGTCGCCGGCACCCGCGAAGGCCGGCTCCTCATCCGTCTGGCGGCGGCCCCCGTGGACGGGGCCGCCAACGACGCGCTCATCTCGTTCCTTTCGGAAACATTGAAAGTGCCAGGCAGGAATATCAGACTCGCATCGGGCGCCCGAAATCCGCGAAAAGAGTTGAGTATCGCCGGGGTCACGCCCGCGCAGGTCGCGCGCGCTCTCTCGGTGCCTACAGACTGATCGTGACCACGTCGACGTTCATTTTGAACAGCCACGGATAGAAGTAGCGTGGCAGCACCTCGATCTGCTCGGTATATGTCGCGTCGATCAGCAGGTGGTTGTTCAGTCGGCGGATGCTCGCAGCGTCGGGGTTGAGGGGAATCCCGTGCAGCTGGGCCGCTTCCATCACCCTGTTGCGCAGTTCACCATCCGTCTGGCGTCCCGCAAACTGCGCGATCTGCTGCACGTCATCGCGGAATTCGTAGTACCGGAGGTACACGCTGCCCGCGCGATACGTCGCGTGTACGATCAGCGCGGCGATGACGAGCTTGACGATGGTTTTCATGCTTTAGTCGCGCCCCTCGACTCGCGCTCGGGGCGCCCTGAGGGCACTCGAAGGGCGGGGCTCAGCGCTGCGCCTCATCATCGCACCTGATGAAGCAGCCGTCTCCACCGGGTTCCAGTCAGGACATTGCCGGCTTCGGCTTCGTACGACCAGTAAATCACCAGGGCTCGACCCTTTACATATTCGCGCGGCAGAAAGCCCCAGTACCGGCTGTCCTGGGAGTTGTCGCGGTTATCACCCATGACAAAGTAATGTTTCGGCGGAACGGTCACGGGGCCGTAGCTGTCGCGCCGATCGCCGCTCAACAACGGCCGGTCGGCGTGCTCCGTTTCAGGTGACACCGGCGGTGGTTCCTCGATGTAGTGGGCATACGGCTCGTCGATCACCTTCCCATTCACGTAGACGCGCTTATGGCGAACTTCGATCTGATCGCCCGGCAGGCCGATGACTCGTTTGATGAAATCGCGCTCAGGCTCTTCGGGATATTTGAAGACAATGACTTCGCGCCGGGCGATGTCCCTCATCGGCAGCAACGTGGATTCCACTCTGCTCAAGTACGACCCGAATACGAACTTATTGACGAGCAGGTGATCGCCGATGAGCAGATTCGGCTCCATCGAACCAGTCGGGATTTTGAACGCCTGGACGACGAACGTCCGGATGAACAGCGCGAGCACGACGGCGATGACCAGCGACTCGAAGTACTCGCGCGCGACCGATTTCTTGAAAGCGGTCTGCGTCATAGTTGGTCGCGGGGCCCCAACACCCGCTCCTCGGCGCTCGCTTGCGGGGCCCCACCGCCCCGCGCCGCTCGCGCCTTCATTCGCTCTCGGTGCCCACCTTCAGCACCGCCAGAAATGCCTCCTGCGGAATTTCGACCTTGCCGACGCGCTTCATCCGCTTCTTGCCTTCCTTCTGCTTCTCGAGCAGCTTCCGTTTGCGGGTGATGTCGCCGCCATAGCACTTCGCCAGCACGTTCTTGCGCAGAGCCTTGACCGATTCGCGTGCGATGATGCGCCCGCCAATGGCCGCCTGTATGGCAACCTCGAACATCTGGCGCGGAATCAACTCACGCATCTTTGACGCCAGCGCACGCCCGCGCGGGTACGCGTTGTCGCGGTGCACGATCACCGACAGCGCGTCCACAGGATCCCCGTTGACGAGGATATCCATCTTGACGAGCGGTGACGTCCAGTATCCGGTTACATGATAATCGAGCGATGCGTAGCCGCGTGACAGCGTCTTGAGCCGGTCGTAGAAGTCGAGCACGACTTCGTTGAACGGCAGCTCGTAGGTAATGAGCACGCGGTTCGAGCTCAGATATTCGAGCGATTTCTGCGCCCCACGCTTTTCCTGGCAGAGCTGGAGGATGGCGCCAACATGCTCGGCGGGCGTCAGGATCATTGCCGTGATGATGGGCTCTTCGATCTTCTCGACGTTGCCCTCGGGCAGCTTCGATGGGCTGTCGATTTCAAGCACCTGTCCGTCCGTCGTGGTCACGCGGTACAGCACGCCCGGCGCGGTCGTCACGAGGTCCATGTTGAACTCACGCTCGAGCCGCTCCTGCACGATTTCCATGTGCAGAAGACCGAGAAAGCCGCAGCGGAATCCGAAGCCGAGCGCAGCTGAGGTCTCCGGCTCGAAGAAGAACGACGCGTCGTTCAAACGCAGCTTTTCGAGCGCTTCGCGCAATTCCGAGTAGGCATGGCTCTCGACCGGATACAGGCCGGCGAAGACCATCGGCTTCAGCTCTTTGAAGCCGGGAAACGCCTGCTCGGCCGGCCGATGGGTCTCGGTGATCGTGTCGCCAATTTTCGCGTCACTCACCGTCTTGATGTTCGCGACGACGAAACCGACCTCGCCTGGGCCGAGCTCGTCGATCGGGTCCGGCTTCGGCGAAAAGACGCCGATCTGATCGATCTCGTAATCCTGCCCCTGCGCCATCAGGCGAACTTTCGTGCCTTTCCTCAGCATGCCGTCGAGAACCCTCGCCACGATCACGACACCGCGATACGCGTCGTACCACGAGTCGAAGATGAGCGCTTTCAACGGCGCTGATGCATCGCCCTTCGGCGGTGGAAGGCGCGTCACGACGGCTTCGAGCACCTCGGTGATACCGATGCCTTCTTTGGCGCTCGTGAGAATGGCGTGAGACCCGTCGAGACCGATGATTTCCTCGATTTGACGCCGTGCCTCTTCAGGCTGCGCGCCGGGAAGATCGATCTTGTTGATGACGGGGATGATCTCGAGATTGTGCTCGACGGCAAGGTAGGCATTCGCCAGCGTCTGCGCTTCCACGCCCTGAGATGCGTCGACGAGCAGAAGGGCCCCTTCGCACGCGGCCAGGGAACGCGTCACCTCGTACGAGAAGTCAACGTGGCCCGGAGTATCGATGAGATTTAGCACATAGCTCTGGCCGTCTTTTGCCGTGTAGTTCAGCCGGACAGGGTGCGCCTTGATCGTGATCCCACGCTCACGCTCGAGATCCATCGAGTCGAGGACTTGGGCCTCCATTTCGCGGGCCTGCAGCGCGCCGGTCGTCTCGAGAAGGCGATCGGCCAGCGTCGATTTGCCGTGATCGATGTGCGCGATGATGGAGAAGTTGCGGACGCGTGAAGGATCCATGTCAGGGGGTCAGACCCTCTTTTTTCGTATTTCGTAACTGTATGGGCAGGTTACAGCAATCGTTACGAAAAACGAAAAAAGAGGGTCTGACCCCCATTATCGTCGATCGAGCGGGATATACGGCTGCGGGTACGACGGTCCCGTGTATTCGGCGCGAGGGCGGATAAGGCGGTTGTTCGCGTACTGCTCGAGCACGTGCGCCGTCCAACCGGAAATGCGGCTGACCGCGAACACCGGCGTGAACAGATCCACCGGAATGCCGAGCGCGTAATACGTCGTCGCCGAGTAGAAATCGACGTTCGCGTTCAGTTGCTTCTGGGCCTTCACCACCTGCTCGATCTTCTGCGATATCTCGAACCAGCGGAGATTCCCCGTCCGGCGGCACAGCTCTTCGGACATCTTGCGAAGATGCGTCGCGCGAGGATCTTCAGTGCGGTAGACGCGGTGGCCGAACCCCGGAATCTTCTCTTTCCTGGCAAGCTTCGCGCGAATAATCTCTTCGACCTTCTGGTCGGTGGCATCCTGGCCGAGTTCGAGCAGCAGATTCATCACGTCGGTGTTGGCGCCTCCATGGAGCGGACCCTTGAGCGCGCCGATGGCACCAACAATGGCGGAATGCACGTCTGTCAACGTCGCGGCCGCCACGCGCGCGGCAAACGTCGACGCATTGAACTCGTGATCGGCGTGCAGCACCAGCGCGACATCGAGCGCGCGCACCTCCAACTGGCTCAGCCGTTTTCCCGTGAGCATATAGAGGAAGTTCGCCGCCTGGCTGAGCGCCGGATCCGGCTCGATGATTCCACCACCTGCCGCGAGACGGGCGAACGTCGCCACGACAGTGCCTATCTGGGCCGTCAACGTGACGCTCGTCCGGTAGCGCCCCTCGGGCGAGTCGTCGTTCGCGCCAGAGTCGAAGTGCGACAGCGCCGACACGAGCGTGCGCAACGTGTCCATCGTATTCGACTGTGGAAGCGAGCGCACAAGGCGCAGCACGCCTTCGGGCAGCCGCCGCGAGGCAGCCAGCTGCGACTGCAGCTCGCCCAGCTCGGCGCGATTCGGCAGCCGGCCGTGCCAGAGGAGATAACAGACCTCCTCGAACGTGGCATGCTCGGCGAGATCGTGAATTTCGTATCCGCGATACGCAAGCACCCCGTGAGCGCCATCGAGATAACAAATGGACGACGTCGCGACAACGACGTCTTCAAGACCGGCTTTGGCGGGAGTGTCGACAGCCACTAGGGGGATGATAGCGTACCTAGGCAGGGCTAAAGCCCTGCGCTACTGACTACTCACTACTGGCTACTGGCTACCAGCACTGGCTACCGGCTACTGGCTGTCGGAGACCTGCGTCTTCAGCACAACGCCGTCACCGGCGAATTGCTGCACGATGGACAGCAGGCCTGTGTACAGGAAGCCAATCTGGAACAAGACGAGGAATGGAAGCGTTCCGTAGATGCCGTTCGCGAGCGCATAGAACACGGTCGCCGTGAAGTAGAACCCAAGGCCAATCTCGACGAGCGGCTGAATCGTCACCGACTGGCGATATCGCTTTGTCATCCACTCGTCGCCGTCCCCCTCGATGCGATACTTCGGTGTGCGCGCGAACTCGGTTTTCTTGTCGAAGAGCGCCTCCAGCACTGCCTTCGTGTTGTTCACGCACAGGCCGATCCCGATCGAAATCAGAAACGGCATGTAGCGAAGCCGCGTCACCCAGTCCTTGTGGATCTCGCGCTGGCAGACGATGTAGAAGTTGCAGAACGACATCGTGGCGGCGAAGAACAGCGGCACGTCGATGAGCAGCATCTCGTACCAGCCCATGTTGTAGCGGATCACCATGGACGGGAACATGAGGATGCACAACACCGTCATGAGCAGGTAGTTGAAATTCGCGGTCAGGTGGAAGAACGCCTCAGCCTTCACGTAGACGGGAAGATCGGCCTGGAGCAGCCGCGGCAGCAGTTTGCGGCAGGTTTGAATCGAGCCCTTGGCCCAGCGGTGCTGCTGCGACTTGAACGCGTTCATTTCGACCGGTACTTCGGCCGGTGACACGACGTCGGGCAGGAATACGAATTTCCAGCCGCGCATCTGTGCACGGTAGCTCAAGTCGAGATCTTCGGTCAGCGTATCGTGCTGCCAGCCACCGGCGTCGCCGATCGCGTCGCGGCGCCACATCCCGGCCGTCCCGTTGAAATTGAAGAACCGCCCGGCTCGGTATCGTCCGCCATGCTCCAGTACGAAGTGACCGTCGAGCAGGATGGCCTGAATCTTCGTAAGCAGCGAGTAGTCCTGATTGATGTGCCCCCAGCGGGCCTGCACCATGCCGACCTTCGGATCGCCGAAATGCGGCAGGAGGCGATGGAGAAAATCGGGCCACGGCAGAAAGTCGGCGTCGAAGATCGCAATGTAGCTGCCCCGCGCCACCTTCAGCCCGGCCTCCAGCGCACCCGCCTTGAAACCAGTCCGATCCGTCCGATGGACGTACTTGATGTCGATTCCCTGGGCCGCATGCCTGCGGACCGCCAGTTCGGCAATTTCGCAGGTCTCGTCGGTCGAGTCGTCCAGCACCTGTATTTCCAGCAGTTCCCTGGGGTAATCGAGGCGGCAGACGGCGTCAATCAAGCGGTCGGCAACGTACATTTCGTTGTAGATCGGGAGCTGAACGGTGACAACCGGCATCGGGTCGAGCGGGGGCGGTTCGACCGGTTGGGATTCCTTATGCCTCATGTAAAGATACACGAGGTAATAGCGATGCCAGCCGTAGACAGCCAGAATGCTCAAGACAAAAAAGTAGCTGACGAGGATGATGGTGTCAGAGGGAGTCATTCAGTGAGCAAAGACGGCGGCAAAACGTCTGCAGATTATACTCCAATCACGACTTTGACCGATTTGCAGCAATTACTGGACCAGGTACGGACGGGTCAGGTCGGCTCTGACGTTGCCGCCGAGCAGGTTCTCCAACTCGTGAACACGGAGTGGGCGCGGTCGTTTCGGGATCTCGGTTTTGCACGGGTCGACCACCATCGCGAGCTTCGCCAGGGTTTTCCGGAGGTGGTATTCGGATTAGGGAAGACGCCCGAACAGATCGCGGCCATTTCCGCTGAGATCGTTGCGCGCGGCCACACGCTGCTTGTCACCCGCGCCAGCGAAGACGCCTTTGCCGCCGTCGAGAAGCACATTCCCGGCGCGACGTTCCAGCCGGTGGCGCGCACCATCTCCTATCGCCAGCCCGATATCCAGCCGGGCCGCGGAACGATTCTGGTGGCAGCGGCGGGCACCTCAGATCTACCGGTCGCCGAAGAGGCCTGCGTCACGGCCGAGGTGATGGGAAACACGGTCGATCGCCTCTTCGACGTCGGCGTAGCGGGCATCCACCGCCTGCTTGGCGAGCACGCGCGAATGATGGCGGCACGAGTCATCATCGTCGTCGCGGGCATGGAGGGCGCCCTCCCGAGCGTGATCGGCGGGCTTGTCAAAGTTCCGGTGATCGCCGTTCCGACGAGCGTCGGTTATGGTGCGAGCTTCGGCGGACTCGCTGCACTCTTGAGCATGCTGAACAGCTGCGCTGCAGGCGTTTCGGTCGTGAACATCGACAATGGGTTCGGAGCGGCAGCCATCGCAAGCCGGATTAATCATCTATGAGGTTCGGGGTTCTGTGTTCTACGTTCTGGGTGCCGGTTCCGCGTTGGGTGCGGGTTCCACGTTCCAGGTTCCGTGATCTCAACCGGGAACCCGCAACCAGGAACCAGAACCTAGAACCCAGCACCCAGAACCCAGAACCGTAGGTTCATGCACACAGGAGCCCTTCGCGCGCTCGAGTGGGATCGGATTGTCGAGGTCGTGCGCGGCTTCGCGCTCACGCCGTTGGGCGCAGCCCGTCTCGCCGAGCTCGAGCCACAGTCCGATCCGCATCGCGTATCGCAGCTCGTCGCCGCAACCGCGGAAGGCGTGAAGTACCTCGATGCCAATCCAGCGTTTTCGCTGAATGCACCGGAAGATCTCGAGGCCGTGCTGGCGGCGCTCGCCGTCGAAGGGCGGGCCTTGGAACCGATCCGTCTGCTCGCGTTTGCGGAGTTTCTCGACTCTGTCGCACTGACGTGCGCCACGATTCGACGCGTGAGCGGCAGCTTCCCTACGCTGAAAACATTCGCTGACAGCTGCGGATCGTTCAAGAACCAGATTGGCGACGTGCGCAGCAAGATCGATCCGTCCGGCGAAGTGAATGACAACGCCAGCCCGGAACTGTCGCGACTGCGCACGCACCTGCGCAAGCAGCGATCGCGCCTGCGCTCGACGCTCGAGTCCTATCTGCGGGGCAAGGACACGTCGCGGTATCTGCAGGATCAGGTCGTCAGCGACCGCGACGGCCGCTATGTTCTTGTGGTGAAGGCCGAACATCGCGCCGCGATTCCCGGAATCATCCACGGCAGTTCGGGAAGCGGCGCGAGTCTCTACCTCGAGCCGTTGAGCACCGTTGAGATCAACAACGAGATCGTCGCGCTCGAACAGCAGGAGCGCGAAGAGGTGCATCGCATCTTGAGGCACCTCACCGACTTGTTCCGGACCAAGCCGGTCGAGCTTCGCCAGGCAGTCGACACAGCCACCGAGCTCGACGTCATTCAAGCGAAGGTGCGTTTCGCCCAGCTCACATCGGGCGTCGCGCCCGCGCTGTCGCCCGACGGCCGGCTTGAATTGAGAGGCGCGCGCCATCCCCTACTGATTCCGGGAGTCATTGCGCGTCTGGAAGACGAGGGCCGTCGCGAGCGTGGTGATGCGCCGGCGAAGGAACCGGTGCCGGTGGACATCGTGCTGATACCACCCACCACGGTTCTTCTCATAACGGGGCCCAATACCGGTGGCAAAACGGTCGCGCTGAAGACGGCGGGACTGACCGCGTTGATGGCGCAAGCAGGGTTGTTCGTGCCTGCGGCGGACGCGAAGCTTCCAGTGTTTCGTTCGATCTTTGCCGATATCGGTGACGAGCAGTCAATCGCGGCCAGCCTGAGCACCTTCTCGTGGCATATCACCAACATCGCGAGCATGGATCGCACCCTCTCACTGCCCGCACTTGTGCTGCTGGACGAGCTGGGCGCAGGAACGGATCCGCTCGAAGGCGGCGCCCTTGGAGTCGCGATTATCGACCACTTCCGCACGCGTGGTGCGATCGTGATTTCCACGACCCACTACGATGCGCTCAAGACATACGCGGCAACGACCGGCGGCGTCACAGCAGCGGCGTTCGGGTTCACTCCCGATACCTATGAGCCGACGTATCACATTCAGTACGGCTCGCCCGGTCGCAGCCTGGCGCTCGAGATGGCCGGCAGGCTTGGGCTGAACGCCGCAATCGTCGATAGCGCACGAAAGAACCTGACCGAACGCGAGGCGCAGCTGGCGGAACACCTGGCGAAAGTCGACTCCGATTTGCGCGCGCTCGAACACGAGCGGCGACTGGTCAAGCGCGAACGCGAATCCCTCGGCGAGGCCGACAGTCGGGCGCGAGTTCGCGAAGAGGCGCTGCGACAGCGCGAAGACACCTTCAAGCTTCGGTTGAATGAGAAGCTCGACGAACGCATGCGCGATGCGCGCGCCGAGATTGACGCCGTTGTGGCGGACCTCAAGAAACAGGCCTCCGCACTGGCGGAACAGGCGGCGAAGAACGTCGCGGCAGCGCCGTCAACCGGCGATACGGGCCGGTTGCGGGGAGATGCGCGGGCCGCCATCGACGCGCTGGTCGACAAGTATCGCAAAGATGACGCCCCTGCGCCGCCGGCGGCCGAGACTGTACCGACGCGCGTTGTCGCGGTGGGCGACCGCGTGATGCTGGGACCGCTCGGCCTCGAAGGGGTCGTCGTGAATGTGCACGATCGGGAAGCCGAAGTGGAAGTGCGAGGCAAACGATTCCGCGCGCAGACAATTGAGCTGCGAGTCCTCGGTGGCGCGCCGGCAAAGCCCGAGCCTGCGACCGTCCGCGTCAACGTTCAGCTTCAACCGCGCGATGGTGTGTCATCGAGCGAGCTGATGCTCGTCGGCAACACGGTCGATCAGGCTCTCGATCGCCTCGAGAAGTTTCTCGACGAAAGCCTGCTCGGCGAGCAGCGGACAGTCAGGCTGATTCACGGCTTCGGCACGGGACGCCTGAAGGAGGCGGTGGTCGACTTTCTGCATAAGCACCCGCTCGTCACGCAGGTGCGCACGGCGACGCCGCAGGAAGGCGGAGGGGGCGTGACGATAGCGGAGCTCAAAGAGTGATAGGGCGGTTGGCGGATGGCAGATAGCAGATAGAAAGCAGCTGGGGAGATTGCCAAAACCGTCTCGATCTTAGATTCTAGATTTTAGATTCCAGATTCAGTTTCCAAATCCAATACACCCCGTGCCCTTTCCCCAGTCATTCATAGACGACCTGCGCATGCAGGCCGATATCGTGCAGGTGGTACAGGAGTATGTGTCGCTGCGGAAGTCGGGCGCCAACTACAAGGGCCTCTGCCCTTTCCACTCCGAGAAGTCCCCGTCGTTTACCGTCAACCGCGACAAAGGGTTTTTTCACTGCTTCGGCTGCGGCGCCGGCGGCGACGTGTTCAAATTTCTCGAATTGCAGGAGAAGCTCGGCTTCGTCGATGCGGTGAAGCATCTGGCGTCGAAATTCGGCATGCCGATCCCCGACGAGGTGGGCGGCCGCGAAGCCCATGCGGATGCGGCCGAGCGCGAGGCTCTGCTCAAACTTCACGAACGGGCCGCTGAATACTTCACGGCGCAACTTGGCACGCCGGCCGGCAAGAAGGCGCTGCGCATGTTGCACGATCGCGCCATAACAGCCGAAACGATCAAGAGATTGGGACTGGGCTACGCGCCGGCGTCGGCGGAAGGGCTGAAGACGGCGCTCGCCAATGACGGGTTCGCGCTGCCGCTGCTGGTTCGAGGCGGTCTCGCGGTCGAGCGCGACAGCGGACAAACGGTCGATCGATTTCGCGGACGCCTGATGATACCGATCGCGCGCGATGCGGGGTCAGTCATTGCGTTCGGTGGCCGCGCGATGGAGACGGATCAGCAGCCCAAATATCTCAACTCGCCAGAAACGCCGATTTACATCAAGAGCCGCACATTATATGGACTGAACCTGACCAAGGCCGACATCCGAAGACTTGGCTACGCGGTTCTGGTCGAAGGGTACTTTGATTTCGCGCAGCTTGTGCAGGCCGGCATCGCGCCCGTCGTCGCGTCGTGCGGGACGGCGCTGACCTCTTCACAGGGACAGCTCCTCCGCCGCTTCACGTCAAAAGTGATTCTCAGCTTCGACCCCGATGACGCCGGCCAGGGAGCCGCCGCAAAGTCATGTGAGATGCTCGTCGCGGAGGGTTTCGAGGTGAACGTCGCGGTACTGCCGGCCGGCGAAGATCCGGACAGCTTCGTTCAGAAACACGGCAAGGACGGGTACCTCGAGTTGCTCAAGAGTTCACGCCCGTACCTCGAATATCTGCTGGATCGCGCGGCCGCCGCGCACGATCTCACTCATGACGAAGGGCGCCGTCAGTTCCTGACCGCCATGCTGCCGGTTGCCGCGCGAATTCCAACTGAAGTGGGACGCGAACAATTCGGCGAACGATTGGCGCACAAAGCTCGTATTACACAAGAGGCGATTCGGGCAGAAGTGCGCAAGGCGGCCGTCCAGAAGCGGGTCGATCCCGGCATCGTCCGGGCATTGCCGAGCTTTGGACAGGTGAAACACGCGGAAAAAGGGCTCATCTGGGCCTTGATTCACGAGCCCGAGCAGGGGCTGGCAGCCCTCAACGTTTTGCAGGATAATGACTTAGAAGGCTTGCCAACACGCACCGTGCTCGAACAGGCGCGCGCACTGGCCGACCGCTCCCCGGCGGTGTTGCCATCTGCCCTTTTTGAGCGTCTAACTCCAGTGGAGGCCCAGCTGGTTACAAGCATCGCCGCGGCCACGACTCCCCCGGCACCGGCGGCAGAATGCGTGCGGGCCATCCAGCGTCTTCGATGCGAACGGGAACAGGCGGCCGTGCAGCGAGAGATCGATCGCCTGCAGGAACTCGGCGGAGAGCACGATTCTGAGATCATCGCACTATGGCAGCGCAAACGCGACTTACTGCACCAAATAGAGGCGCTGGCGCGGGAAAAGGGGTCGGACCCCATCTTTCGTTGAGTGCGATCGAGTATGATTTTGGGTTCGGGCAAGGCAGCTCGCATGCCGGCACGTGCGGCGGTTGACGGGGCAGGAGGAATGCTTGTCGATTGAAGAAAAATACGACGAAGTACGGCAGCTGATTTCCATCGGGAAGGAAAAGGGCTACCTGCTGTACGACGAGGTTAACGAACTGCTCCCGGCCGAGATTACCTCGTCCGACGAGCTCGACGACCTCTTTAATACGTTTGGCAGCGCGGGCATCGAAGTCGTCGACTCCGAGAAGACGTACCTGCAGGAGAAGCAGTTCGACCGCACCGCTGAAGGCAGTGAGGAGATGGAGCTCGACCTCACGCCCGGCGCGCTCGACAAGACCAACGACCCCGTCCGCATGTACCTGCGCGAGATGGGCACCGTGCCGCTCCTCACGCGCGAAGGCGAGGTCGAAATTGCGCGCCGCATCGAGCGCGGCAAGCTCGCCGTCATCAAGTCGATCTCCCGCACGCCCACCGTCGCGAAAATGATCATTGCGATGGGCGATCAGCTGAAAGCCGGCACGCGGACGATCCGCGAGCTCGTCATCTTCCAGGACGATGAGATTACCGACGAGCGGGTTGAAGAACGGGCGAAAGAAGTACTGAAGCAGATCGAGGCGATCCGCAAACAGCGCGCGGTCGTCCAGAAGCTCGAGGAAAAGCTCAACGAGACGCCACGGGGCACCGACTCCCGCCAGAAGCGCAAATATCGCAAGGCGCGCTGGGCCGTGATGCGCGCGCAGGTGGAGCTCTCGCAGCTGGTCCGCGAGGTCGAGTTCACCGAGCTCGTCAAGCGTCGCCTGATCGAGCAGATTAAGGATGAAGTCGAGTCTGTCCGCAAGATCGAGCGCGAGGCCGAAGGCGTCGAGCGGCAGATGAATCCGAAGGGCAAGAAGCCGCCCAAGCTCAAAGACGAAGACAAGAAGAACATGCAGCGCCGCATCAAGGAATTGAGGGCGGCGGTGAAGGTGCGAACCGACGAGCTCGAGCAGACCACCGAGCATCTCCGTGCCACGCTCGACACGATCTACAGGGGAGAGGTGCAGGCCGAGCAGGCCAAGAAAGAGCTGGTCGAAGCCAACCTCCGCCTGGTCGTCTCGATTGCGAAAAAGTACACGAACCGCGGGCTTCAGTTCCTCGATCTGATTCAGGAAGGCAACATCGGCCTCATGAAGGCGGTCGACAAGTTCGAGTACCGCCGCGGATACAAGTTCTCGACGTATGCAACGTGGTGGATTCGCCAGGCGATTACCCGGGCGATCGCCGACCAGGCGCGCACGATCCGCATTCCGGTGCACATGATCGAAACGATCAACAAGCTCATCCGCACGTCCCGCGCGCTCGTCCAGGAGCTCGGCCGCGAGCCAACCTCGGAAGAGATTGCGAAGCGGATGGACATCCCGGTCTCGAAGGTCCGCAAGGTCCTCAAGATCGCACAGGAGCCGATCTCCCTGGAAACGCCCATCGGCGAAGAGGAAGATTCGCATCTTGGCGACTTCATCGAAGATCGACAGGTTGTGTCGCCCGCCGAAGCCGTGATCAATCTGAACCTGAAGGAGCAGACCGAGTCGGTGCTGAAGACGCTGACGCCACGAGAAGAGCGCGTCATCAAGATGCGCTTCGGCGTGGGGGACGGCAGCGAGCATACGCTTGAAGAGGTCGGGCAGAACTTCGCGGTCACGCGCGAGCGCATCCGGCAAATCGAGGCGAAGGCGCTGCGCAAGCTGCGCCATCCGTCGCGGAGCAGGAAGTTACGTGCGTTCCTGGAAGGCAGAACGACTTAGTGGAAAGTAGAAAGTAAGAAGTAGAAAGTAAGAAGTAGAGAGTAAGAAGTAGAAAGTAAGACGTCATCACTTCCTCCTTTGACTTCTTACTTCTACTCTTTACCCGCTTACTTTTTTGTTTTTACTTTTTTACTTTCGGGGATCACTTACGGGCCTATAGCTCAGCGGTCAGAGCCGCCGGCTCATAACCGGCCTGTCCCAGGTTCGAATCCTGGTGGGCCCATTCAACTTCGTTTGAAACCATGCTGACCCCTCCCATCGGTCAACGGACTCCGCTCGATGCCGCAAGGCATCAGCGGGCTGCCATGCCCATGTACTGCTTCCAAGCCCCGCCTGTGCGGGGCTTTTTTTTTAGGCGGCACGATGAACGCTGATCTCACGCGGCTCATCCAGCTGCAACGCCTCGAAACGGCTTCTGAGGAGGCCAGGCGCAGGATTGCCGACCATCCCGCGCGCACCCAGGCGCTCGACGCGCGGTTGCAGTCGGCGCGCGACGCACTCGCCGGCATCAAGGCGCGCCTGGCGACCGCAGCCGACAAGCGGCGGACGGAGGAAAAGGAAGTCGCAGCGGTTCAAACGCGGCTCGCGAAGTACAAAGATCAGCTGCTCGAAGTCAAAACCAATCGCGAATACACGGCGATGCTCCACGAGATCGAGGCGGCGCAGAACGACATCCGCACTCGCGAGGATCGCATCCTCGAAACCATGTTGGCGTCAGACGAGCTGAACGCCGGCCTCAAGAAAAGCGAGGCAGAGCTCAAAACCGCGGAGAAGGAGATTTCTGCCGAACGCACCGCCCTCGACACCGAGATGGCCACGCTTCAGGTCGAGATTGAAAAGTCGAGCGAAGAACGCCGGAAGCTGATGTCGGAGATCGATCGCCACGTGTTGAGCACATTCGAAACCGTTGCGAAGAGCCGAAAAGGGGTGGCGGTAGCCGAGGCGAAAAACGGACTCTGCACGATCTGCCACGTGCGGCTGCGGCCGCAGGTGTTCAACGAAATCCGTCGCAACGCGTCGATCATCCAGTGCGACAGCTGTCAGCGGATCCTCTACTTCGTCGACGAGAGCGAAGCGCCAGCCTCAATTCCCCAGGCATGACATGACCATCGTCGCGTATATCGACGGCGGCGCCCGCGGCAATCCGGGTCCGGCCGGCTACGGCGTCCGCATCGAAGACGAGCACGGCGCGTTGATCAGCGAATTCAACGGCTTTCTGGGAACGTCAACGAACAACGTGGCCGAGTACAACGGCCTCGTCGCCGCGCTGAAGTACGCGCAGCAGCACGGCCACAAACGCGTGCACATCAAATCGGATTCAGAATTGCTGGTGAAGCAGATGCGCGGCGAGTACCGCGTGAAGAATCCGGGCCTCCAGCCGCTGTACCAGCAGGCTCGCGCGATCGCGCTTAACCTCGAGCGCATTGTTTACGAGCACGTTCGGCGTGAGCAGAACAAAGATGCCGATCGGCTCGCCAACCTGGCGATGGATGAAGGCACCAAAACTAGGGATTAGGGATTGGTGACTCAAGCTGCCTGCGGGCGAGAACCGCTGGTCGATGCGATCGTGCGATTCGTCGCGCGCGAACAGGCATCGGACACGCGCGAGATCCGCGCGTGCCTCGAACGGGCAATCGACGAATCGGGGCCCGACGCCATCGAACGGATGGCGGAACGGCTCGCCCGTTCCGGCTCCGACTGGACGTATTACCCGCGCGATCCGCTGGCGCGACGGATCCACCGCGAGCTCGCGCCACGCGTGATGAAGCACGATCCGATCGTCACGGGCACCGAACATCTCGATACCGTGGCGGGCAGGCCGGTCGTCATCATGGCCAACCATCTGTCCTACTCCGACGCCAACGTGCTGGACGTGGTTCTTTTGAAAGTCGGAGCGGCCTCGTTTGGCGGATCGTCTGACCGTTATTGCCGGGCCGAAGGTGTATTCGAGCGTCAGTCGTCGCTTCTCGAGCCTCTGCTCCGTCCGAGACGTGGGTATTGCCTGCCGCTATCACAGGCACTGAGCGGCTGTTTCCGATCGATGGGGGTACGCTGAATCAATTCCGATCGCCGTAAGCTTCGGGCGACCGATCTCGACCGATGCGCTGCACGCGCAAACGCGCGGACATCGCCGGGCGATGATGGATACGATAGCCGCCGCCGTCGCGCAGTTGCTGCCAACCCGATACCGAGGCGCTTACCGACAATAACATTTGCCATATTCTCGATTGGCGATTGCCGCATTGATTGGCGATTACCGCTCATCAGCAATCAATGGCCAATTGTCGATTGAGAATTCGGCAATGCGAGAGCTGTCGTCGGCCTGTCCCACCGAGCCAACGCCGCCGCCCCCAGGCCTGCGGTCCAGGCGATGTATTCGAACAGAAAGCCGACCACGGCAATCGGCCAGACGAGGAACCACAAGTCGCCGGTCAGACCGACGAGGCGCGCGAGCAACACCGGCGAGACGATCAACAGAATGCCCGCGAACGTCGCCGCGAATGGACGTGAGTGCAGCGCAATGACCTTGTCCTGCAACAGACGGCCGATCTGGAACGCGACGGCCGTAAATCCCACCAGCATGAGCAGAAGCGCTGCCACAATGGCCACCGGCACAAGCAACAGCAGCGGGATGCCGATGATCGAGATCGCCAGAACGACGACGGTCATGATGAGGACCGGAAAGAACAGCATTTCCGCGAGGAACCCGACGAGCCACGATTTGACCGGATCCGCTGCGACACGATTGGCAATCTGCTCGACCGGCTCGCGTGCGACAAACAGCACCATCGCCACGAGAAGGGCCAGGAGCGTAATGCGCACGAGCGTTCCCGTGAGCCGCGCAACCGGATACAACCCGCCCATCCAGTCCCAATCCCAATTACCGCTCCGGACCCAGTCCCCTCGCCAGGGCCCGCCGACGCCGATGTCCTGTATGCCTCCTCTGACGACCGCCTTGGGGTCGCGACTCACGCCGCCGCCAACCGACGTCACATCACCGTGCACGAAGGCCTCGGGGCCAAGCCGTACTCCGCCGCCAATCGCCACGACACTGCCGTCCACTTCGCCGTCGATCGTCGCGGCGCCTCCAATCGACACGACGTCTCCACGGACAAACTCGTCGGCTTCCACTCTGACGCTCCCGCCGATGCGGATGACCTCACCTCGACGTCTCGGGCGCGGAACGGAAGGCGGCTCTGGTTCGACCGAGCGCGGATCGAGCGTGGGTGATGTGGGATCGGCCGGCTTCGGGACAGGCGCGTCACCGCGGGCCAGCGCGCGGAGTGCGTCGGCATCGAGGTATGAAAGCTGCAGCACGATCTCGGCATCGTTTCCGAGGCGGTCGCGCAACTCTGGCCCCGTCACCGGCGTGCCATCGATCGCAAATGTCGAATTCGAGAGCTCGATGGACTTCACCGACGTTCGAAACCGCGGTGTCAGCAGCACGCCGTTCGCGATCGGCAGAATCTCGAATCGCGATTCCAGCTTCGAGCGCAGGCCGCGTGGATCGGATTGCGCCGACGCCGCCATCGCGGCCAGCACGATGAGAATCGGTGCAATCACGAGAGTTCTTGCCATTGCGAATCCTCCCCTTCCGTCATCAGCAACCGGTGCAGCGCGGAGAGCGATCCCGCGCCGATCACGGCAATCAGCAGTAACCCTGCCGTTCCTTCTTTCGTCGCGGCGGCTCTCGCGACGGCCAGGCCTGTTGTCGTAAACACGTCGGCGAGCGCCAGCGCGGGGCCGCGGAACTGCATCAGCCACATGCCGATTGCAACACCGCGGCCGACGAGCTGAGTGAAAGCCGTCTCCACGATCGGAGACGTCACCGCCACCATCAGTGTCGACAGCGAGACGCCGGCAATCAGCGCGGCCCAGCCGAGCAGCGATGCGAGCGGATCGCGAAGCGGTTTTCTACCGGGCACCAGCGGCGCCCGCTTGACGGCGCGCATCGTCCGCGCGACGAAATCGGCCGACGGCGCCGGACCGTCCGCACGCTTCAGCAGCGCGGTGAGCCGCTCCTCACTGAGCAGGCGCGGGTCTAGTGGGTGCTCGGGCTCCATCCAAGGTTCTCCAGGTGCTCCGCCAGTTCTTTTCGCGCCCGATGAAGCGAGCTTTTGACCGTGCCCATCGGCAGTCCCGTTATCTCGACGATCTCGTCGTAATCGAGGTCGCGCTCGTACCGCAGCGCCACGACTTCGCGATACTCCGGCCGAAGCCGTCCGATCGCCTGCTGCAGGGCCGTCGCCAGTTCGGCCCGCTCGGCGACGAGCGCCGGTGTTGGAGCCGTGGTGTCGGCAAACTCGCGCCGCCGCGCACCGTCATCTGTGGTCGTCTCGAGAGGCTCGGTGGCAAGCGATCCCTTTCTAAGGTCGTCGATCGCGACATGGTGCGCAATCGTCAGCAGCCATGCCGAAAATTTGCGCTGCACGTCGTAGGTATGCAGCGCACGGAACGCTTTCACGAACGTGTCCTGCGCCAGCTCCTCTGCTCGCGCCGGATCCCGGACCATCCGGACGATCAGGCCGTAAATCGGCCGCTGATATCGCTGCACGATGTCGCGAAACGCTGATTCGACCCCGTCGAGCGCTCCACGAACCAGTTCGACGTCGGTGGCAGGCACGCTCTCTGTTTCTCTACGAACGTTTGGCGATCCGGGTTTCAAAAGCCTAATGCAACCCCGGGTTGGGCTGTTCCGTCTAAGGGTTCATGCGTTTGGCCGCGGTTTTCTTTGGAATTTGTCTGATCTTCGCGTTCCTTCCGGGGGAAAGCGTGGGCCAGACAACGGTACCGCCCGACTTGAGTGCATACCGCCTGACCACCCCACCTAAGCTGGACGGCGTGCTCGACGACGATGCGTGGTCGCGAGAGCCGCTCCCCTTGACCCAGTGGATGTCGTACAACCCCATGCGCGGCGAAGCCGCCGCCGAAGCGACCCGCGTCTGGATTGCCTATGACGAGGCGGCCGTCTATTTCGCGTTCCATTGCCTCGACACCCAGCCCGAGAGAATCCGCACGACAATCAGCCGCCGCGACAATGCCTTCAGTGACGACTGGGTCGGGCTGAGCCTCGATTCCAGCCGGGCAGGACAGTTGGCGTATCACCTGTTCGTCAACCCCAGCGGTATCCAGATGGACGCACTGCAAAGCGGCAGCGGCAGCGAGGACTTCGCACCCGACTGGGTGTGGCAGAGCGCCGGCCACGTCGGCGCTGATGGATGGTCGGTCGAGATTCGGGTTCCGCTCGAAAATATCCGCTTTCGCAGCGGATCCGATGTGCGGATGGGCATCCTGTTCTGGCGCCGAATCAGCCGTACCGGTGTCTCCACTTCCTGGCCCGAAATGCCTTCGGGCAAGTGGGTGTTCGATTCGAACGCGGCAGTGGTGTTCGGCGAGCTTCAATCGCGGCGACTGCTCGACGTCATTCCGAGCTCCACATTCTCGAGCCATCAGGTGCGCAAAGACGACTCGGGCTGGAACGGCACCCGCACGCGCGGAGATTTCGGCGTCAGCGTGAAATATGGCGTGACATCGGCGGTCACGCTCGACGCCACGGTCAACCCCGATTTCAGCCAGGTCGAAAGCGATGCGTTCGAGGTCGAAGTCAACCAGCGCTTCCCGGTGTTCTTCAGCGAGAAACGGCCGTTCTTCATGGAAGGACTCGGCCTCTTCAATATCGCAGGCACCAACGGAGACGCCACGATGCGCACCGCAGTCCACACGAGGAAGATTATCGACCCCAGTGCAGGCTTGAAGCTGACGGGCGCCGCGGGCAAACATACGTTCGGCTTGTTGTCCTCGGCCGACGCGTCGCCCGAAGGAGAGCGTCAGCGCCTGTTCACCGTGGCACGCGAAGTGATGAACTTCGGCCGCGGGCAATATGCCGGTCTGCTCTTGTCGGACACCGAATATGGCACCGATTACAATCGCGTGGCGGGCGGCGACTTCTCGCTGCGGAGAGGCGAACATGTTTCGGGCAACGGCTCGTTCCTCTCTTCGCATTCGCGGTCGTCGACAGGCGAGACGAGCAACGGCATCGGGACGCAAGGGACATTGTTCTACAACTCGCGGCGTTTCGTCGTTGGCGGCCAGCTCGAGCATTACGACCGCGGCTTTCGTATGGACACGGCATTCGTCAATCGCGTGGGTCTGACGCGCGGGTGGCAATATCAGGATCTGAACTTCTACCCCTCACACCCTCGATTTCAGTGGATCAAACGCATCAACCCGTTCTTCTGGTGGAACGCCGCAAGAGATCGCGTGCAGGGCGGTACTGAAGCGTTCTACCTGCCAGCGCTGCGCTTCAACTTCACGCGCGCCGGGTTCTTGCGCGCCGACTATGGCAACGGGCACGAAACGTTCGCGGGCCGTCAATTCGAGATCGGCAGACTGATGATTGACGGCGGTGTGCAAATCCTGCGCTGGCTGAACATCGGAGGAAGTGCGCAGAAGGGGCCAGCGATCTACTACGACCAGGAGGCACCGTTTCAGGGACATCAGCGGCGGGCCAGCGTACGCGTCGGCCTGCAGCCGAGCCCTCGTCTGAACAGCAACACGTCGTACAACTTCGTCACGTTCCGTAATCGCGGCACAGGCGAACACGTGTATAGCGTGCACGTCGTGAACATGCGAAACACGTATCAGTTCACTCCGCGTTTCTTCATTCGAGCGGTCGCCCAGTTCGACTCGTCACGCGAACGGGTGCTGACCGACTTTCTCGCCTCGTACGAGCTCTCGCCCGGGACGGTCGTACACGCCGGCTATGGTTCGCTCTTCGGAACGACCCACGAAGACCTGCATTTCGATCAGTACATGGCCACCGCGCGCGCATTCTTTTTCAAGGCGTCCTACCGGGCGCACTTCTGATTGCCGCCACCAGCCTGCCGGCACGCGTGCCGTCACGGCGGTACGAGTGGAACAACAACGGGTAGTCGAAGGTACAGAGTGCGGCGACATGAATGTGCGCGGCCGGCACGCCGGCGCGCTCGAGCTGATCGCGCGTCGCGCACCACAAATCGAGGTGGGGCCGGTCGTCGTCGATCGTCGATCGTCCATCGTCCAGCATCAGAAACCAGTTCGATCTGTCGGGATGCGCGGCGAAGTGCTTGACGAGATCGTGGCTGACCTCGTAGCAGCATGGTCCAATACTCGGACCGACTGCTGCCACGACATCGCGAGGCCGGGTGCCGAAGCGCGACCCGAGCGCGCGAACAGCCACCATGGCTGCGCCGGCTGCAGTGCCTTTCCAGCCGGCATGCACCGCTGCCACGGCGCTGCCACGGCGATCGGCCAGAAGGATCGGCACACAATCGGCCGTGCGGACAGTGAGCGCCAGCGACGGATTGTCGCTCACGGCAATATCCGCTTCGGCGAAAAAAGGGATCCCTTTCTCGGCCACAAACACGTCCGCGCCATGCACCTGCCGCATGCGCACGAGCGCATCAAGCTCGACACCCATCGCGCGGGCCAGCACTTTCCAGCCTTCAGGATCGTCGTGTCTTCGTGCCTTCGTGTCTTCGTGGTCTTCGTCTCGGACACCTTCCAGCCCGAGTTCGCACGTGCTGAAGTAGTGTGGGGCAATATCGGCGAGCGGCCGGCAGCGCAGTGCGGCGCCCCAGGATGCTTGCACCCATTCGAAGTCATCCTTATTCTTGGGGAGGGCCTGGTCAGTCATGTCTAGCAATATTATCGGGATCGGCATGGATGCCACCGAAATCGATCGCATCGACGCCACCATCAAGCGTTACGGCGATCGATTTCTCCGTCGCATTTTCACCGACGGCGAAATTGCCTATGCGACACGCCGGCGCAATCCCGTGCCGCACTTCGCAGGCCGGTTCGCCGCGAAGGAAGCGGCGATGAAAGCGCTGGGCACCGGACACTCGCAAGGCGTCTTGTGGCGAGATATCGAAGTGGTGCGTGCACCGGGAGGGCCGCCGCAACTGCGGTTTCACGGTGGCGCGGCGCGACGTCTGGCAGTTTTGAAGGCAAACAGCTCGCTCCTCACGATTACGCATTCAGAAACGCTCGCCATCGCGCAGGTGATGCTGCTCCTCTAGTTGTCAATCTGTTCGGTTTCTCCAACTCGTCGTTTTTGAACAGCTGTGTGTCGTCGTGCGCACGCGCACAAGATCGTAATCGCGCACAAGATCGTAATGAGGTGTGCATTATCTGCGCATTAGCAGAACGTCATCTGGACGCGGACACAGGCAGCGTTGAAATTCCGCGTTCCGGCCTTGGGCACGAAAAATGCCACGGCAGCCGTCGCCGGAACGAACGTCAAAGGAGATTGAATGTCAAAGTGGTTGTTGTCTCGTGGAATGTGCGCTGCGCTGCTTCTCCTCGCCGTGTTTGCGATGCTCCCGAAACAGGTCGGCGCATCTCACGTTTGGGGTCCGTATCACTGGCTGCGGACGTCATCTGCTATCAGGAATATCCCAGTCCGCCGCCTGCACTCGGCAACTTGGGTGACTCGCTACAACACCGCCATGACTGACTGGCGCAGAGCGTCGATGACGAAAATCAAGCCGTACACGGCCTTCATCGGACCTCAGAGCCCCTCCTGTCCAATGGTCACCGGTCAGATCTCGTCTTGCGACGGATCGTACGGTGGCAATGGTTGGCTCGGTCTCGCCACAATTAATATCAGCGGGTCGCACATCACGCGCGGCAAATCGCAAGTGAACAACTGGTACTTCAACATGGCGGCCTACAACACCGTTCCCTGGAGGCAGTTCGTCATCTGCCAGGAAATCGGCCACAACTTCGGGCTGGGCCATGTGAATGTGGTCTTCAACAACCCGAACACGGGCTCGTGCATGGACTACACGAACGATCCGGACGGAGGTGCTGGCGGCGCCAGCGGGAGCGATCCGAACAACATGCACCCGAACGCGCATGACTACGCGCTGATTAACGCCAAACACAACCACATTGGGTTCCTTCCTCCCACCCTTCTGTCGGACCCGGACATGACCGACCTGGCGGAGCCTGTTGTTGCGGAGCCGCAGGCGGCGAAGGAATATAACCCGATGAGGCTCGAACAGTTCGGTAGACTCGTGTATAGCGGAGACGGCGGCCGAACCGAGCGCTACGAGGTGGATTTCGGTAACGGACACAAAGCGATCAACCACGTGATCTGGGCCAAGAAACCCCGCTAGGTTCGGATTCTCGTTCTGAAACCGCGGGGAGTGCCGGCGCGACGTCATCGCGCCGGCAACGCGTGGCCGGTTGTTTTCGTCACGACTGGGGATCGCTCCGTCTGGCGCATCACGTTCAGCTGATCCGGCAGCCTGCCCTTCCACGACCATCGAGACCGACGAGCTGTGGTTCGATTTATCGGTGCACTGCACTTTGATGGTGTAGGCGCGCCCTCCGCTTAAGCCCGGTTGCGGAGCCCTTAGCAGAAGTTTGAGGCTTCGGCGTCCTTTGACGAGATATTGAACTGGTGCGCGAACCGGGAGGGCCGCAACTGCGGTTTCACGGTGGCGCAACGCGAAGTTCCTCGTCCTGAAAGCCACGAGCTCACTCCTCACGATTAACTCACTCAGAGACGCTTGCGATCGCGCAGGTGATGCTCCTTTTCTAGTCCTCCCTTTGTCTCGTTCGGTTCGTTCACTCGGTTCGTTTCTACTAGTACTGTTGCTTTGCTTGCACAGCGCTCAAAAAGAGAACAGTGTGCCGTTCTGTGAACATTGTGCATTTCTCTCGAAACACAGTGTATCTGTCCTTGACGCCGTGACAGGCCTCATCGACAATTTCGCGTCCCGTACCTGGGCACTAAAAACGCCGCCCCAGCCGTCGCCGGAGTGAAAAGGAGATCGAAATGTCAAAGTGGTTTTTGTCTCGCGGGATTTGCGCTGCCGTGATCTTGATGGCGTTGTATGCGTTGCAACCGACGCTCGATGCAAGTCACGTGTGGGGTCCGTATCATTGGCAGAAGACGTCCGCGGCGATCAGGACCATTCCGTTTCGCCGCTACGTCTCCGCTATTTGGATCACGAGGTATAACACCGCCATCACGGACTGGCGGAAGCCAGCGATGACGAAGATCAGACCCCTGACAACTTTGATTGGGCCCCAATCCGCAGCCTGCCCGACCTTCGCCGGCCAGGGGTCGGTGTGCGACGGGAATTACGGTGCCACAGGGTGGCTCGGTCTCGCGCAGATCTGGATTTCGGGCAGTCACATCCAGCGCGGCAGGGCGAGACAGAACAACACGTACTTCAACACGGCAACGTACAACACGACTCCGTGGCGGCAGTTCGTCATCTGTCAGGAGATCGGTCACATCTTCGGCATAGGGCATGTGAACGTCGTCTTCAACAACCCAAATACGGGTTCGTGCATGGACTACACAAACGATCCGGACGGTGGTCCTGGCGGCGCGAGTCCCAGCGATCCGAACAACATGCATCCGAATGCGCACGACTATCAGCTGATTAACGCGAGACACAATCACATTGGATTCACACCGCCGACCCTTCTTTCGAGCGAGGAAACGGCCGACCTGCCGGAACCGACGGTCGACATGCCCCAGGCGATGAAGGACTATAACCCGATGAGGCTCGAGGACTTCGGCACGCTGGTGCAGAGCGGGGATGGCGGTCGGACCGAGCGCTACGAGGTGGATTTCGGTAACGGACACAAGGTCATCAATCAGGTGATCTGGCACAAGAAGCCCCGCTAGTTCCGGATTCTAGTTCTAGTGCTGCCTGGAGTGCCGGCGCGATGTCATCGCGCCGGCGCACTACGTGGCGCTATTTTGAAACGACTGGGGATCGAAAGTTCACCGATGCCAGGAGTGCTGCGGCGTCGATTTGTTGTTGTTGTCCTTCTTGCAGCGGTCGCGGCCATGGGCGCGCTGTGCGAGCCCGTGGGCAAGCAGGACAAGCAGCCGGAGATCAGCCGCGACCGCGCGATTGAGATCGCCCGCAAGAACATCACGTTCAAGCCCGACAGCGTCGACGCCGTTCAAACGACGGTGGAGAAACGCTCCGTCTGGCGCGTCACGTTCAAGGGCAGTCTGCCGGATCAGCCACCCGGGCTCTTCGAAACAGTCAGCGTCGACATCGACGCGAGGACCGGCGAAATCGTCAGCGCTTCGATGCCATAGTCATCCGCTGTCAGTCATCAGTTGTCAGTCATCAGTTATCAGTCAGTACGCAGTCTGTCCAAGCTGAGAACTGACGACTGAGCACTGAAGACTATGAAACAGGCTCTCGCTATTTCAGGACAGGATCAGGCGAGACGGACACGACCATCGAACGCGATGAGCTGTGGCTCGATTTGTCGGTGCATTGCACGGTCACGCTGTAGGAGCGACCTCCGCTTGGGCCTGGTTGCGGAGCCCTCAAGAGGAGTTTGAGGCTTCCCTCGAAGACAACATCACCTTCAGCCGGTACTCCCTCCGGCCGCGTTGCCAGGCTCATTGACGCTGACCGACACCACCTGGCAGGACGGCATCGGATCGTCGTTGTCGGTGACCGTCACGTCGAGCTCAACTGGAACAAGCTCGCGAGTCGGCGGCCACAAGACCTGGGGCGATGCGGTCAACGCGGTGATGACGGGAGCCCCCGCATCAGCCACGGTGATGGTGACGACATCGACGTCGGTGCCGCCCTTCCCGTCGTCCACGGTCAGTGCGATGTGATGTGTCCCATACGGTAGGGTTATCGTCGGTTTCGAGCCAGCAACTTTGATGGACGTCCCGGTCCAAAGGTCCTCGAGAGTCCCCGCCTCCGGATCGGTCGATTTGGTTCCGTCCAGCACCAGAGTTGCGGAGCCGGCATCGCCCGCAGGGAGTGCCTGATCCGAGCCGGCATTGGCCCTCGGCCGCAGGTTGGGAGATGAATCGGCTGACACCATCATCAGGTCCGCCAGTTTGTCGTACCCCTTCGCGACCGCCACCATTCCCTCCAGAAGATCCAGTGGCACATCGCCGCTGAGGGCCGTGAGCTCTGCGAGAAGGTTGTCGCTGTCCGCTGGTGGAATCCCAAAGGCAGAAAATCGTTCCTTCAGCTCGGGCGCGAAGCCATGAGTCTGAAGGTGTGTTTTTGTCGCTTCTGCGTCTTCGAGCGCAATGCCCGACGCAAAGGGAGAAAGGAGTGGTGTGACTTTCTCTAGAAACTTCAACGCCGCGGCGTTGACGCCGGCGGCCGCCGTGGACGCTTGAAGGCCATAGCGTTCGATGGCACGACGTTGCGCCGTGGCGGCGGGCTCATCACTGCTGCCCACCGCCGTGCCGTAGCGCTCCATGGTGATCTGCCACGCTTCGAGATAGGCATAAAACACAACGTGCTGCTCCATTGCGTATTGAGCCAACGACACCACCTCCGCGGGAAGCTCCGGCGCCGGCTGAAGCGAAGGAGCTGTGTATTTGCGCGGCTCGACTATCGTTGCGAACTGAACATCGGGCAGCTCCTGAATGACGCGCATCAGCTTCACGAAATGCCAGGGACCGAGAATCACGTCCTGCGCGAGCAACAGCGGGGCACAGCGCGGTTCCGTCCTCGTACACTCGGCAGTTCGGTAGACGGTCTGGAGCGCGAGATCGGCAGCGTAGGATGTCGTGAGCAGCTCGACAAATTCGTCGGCTTTTGAAAGCTCGAGTGCGCCGTTATTCACCTTCTCGTCAACCTGTACATCCTGGGCATGCACGGATGAAGTGGCGGCATTCAGAAGCAAGAATCCAACAAACACGTGGTGTGTCGCGAAGCGCATGATGTGACGCTCTAAACTAACAAACGTCCAGCTTCAAGTCGAGCGAACGCCAGTGCCCGATCGCTCCTCCAGTTGTCATTTTTTCACACACCAGTCCGCGGCAACTTCGAACGGTGGCACGTGATGCTCGCAAGGCGTTTCGCATCAGCATCTTCGCGCAACGGAAGAGACATGCGTTTCGTGGTATCGGCCTTGCCTTTCGCTCTGGCACAAGGAGCTGATCATGACAGTAAAGATCACAGCGAACGACAAAGGCACACCTCCGGGCAAGCTCGCGGAAGCGGAAATTCACTTCGACGATGGCTATTTTCAGGGTCTCAAACTGGTGGGCTTTGCGGTATGGGAACGTCGCAACGGTTCCGGCCGCAACGTCACTTTCCCGGCACGGTCGTATTCGGTCAACGGCGAGCGCCGGAGTTTTGCGCTCTTGCGTCCCATTACGGATTCAACTGCGCAAGACCGCCTGCGCGATGTGATTCTTCAGGCCTTTCGCGAACACGAAGAGCAGATCGCAGTGACTGAATAGACGACCTTCTAGGTTCGTCAAGTTCGTAGGTTCGTGGGGTTCGTAAAGGTTCGTAAAGGTTCGTGGGTTCGCCAAGGTTCGTCGTTCGTAATTTTCGTGCGGGGATCGTCGGCTCAGAGATTCGGTGATTTCGCGGCGTCGTCTGATCGCCGAACTCGACGAACCTACGAACCCATGAACCGTACGAACCCCACGAACCTCACGAACTATACGAACCCCACGAACTATACGAACTATACGAACCCATCCGAGCCTTCACGAACCCACGAACTTCACGAACCAGTTGGGATGAGTTTCGCGTTCTCCGCAGCGCGCTTCGGCGGCAGCGTCCACTCTTCGCGGTAGCCTTTGTCGAGCTCGTTGCGGAAGAACGCGTCTTTCATGCCTCCGTCGATGATGCTCCACGGCAGCACCTCGTCACCGGTGCGGTCGCGGAAGACGTAGAAGTCGGCATCGACGCCTGTGTCGGCGACCGCACGTCGCCAGTCGCCGCCGTTGGCTTCGGCTGCCTCAATCGCCGGCGCGACACGACGGTCGCCGAGCGAGAGCAGCGCCTGGTAAAAGGAATGACGCTCAGATTTGATGTTGAAGAAGACGTTGTCGATGCCGGAAGTCAGCTCGCGAAGTCGCCTGACCTTCTGTTCAACCGTCGCCGGTGCCTCCATAGGCAACCACTGGTACGCCGTCGACGGTTTTGGCACGAGCGGATTGACACTGGCGATGATGCGCCCGATCTGGCCCCTGCTCCTGGCGTGTTTCAGCATGATGTCGCGCATCTGCAGCGTCAGATCGCGAATGGCTGCGAGATCTTCGTCGGTCTCCGTCGGCAGCCCGATCATGTAGTAGAGCTTCAAGTTCTCGATGCCGTTGGAAAAGATCAATTCTGCACGTTCGAGAATCTCGTCGTTTGTCACCGTCTTGTTAATCACGCGACGCAGGCGATCGGAGCCGGTTTCTGGCGCAATCGTCAGCGTCCTTTCTCCGCTCGCGCGAAGCTGGCGCACAATCGTTTCAGTCAGATCGTCGAGCCGCAGCGAGGCCGGGCTGATCGAATAACCCATGTCCGCCAGCCCGGTCAGGATGCGCTCGATTTCAGGGTGATCGCACAACGCGATCGAAACGAGACCCGCCTGCTTCGCGTGAGCGCGAGCCTCGCGAGCCCGCTCGAGGATACGATCGGCCGGAAATGCGCGGACAGGAAGATAGTTGTACCCCGCCCAGCAGAAGCGGCACAGGTTGGCGCACCCGCGAACGACCTCGACGAGGAAACGGGAACCAAACTCGGTATCGGGCGTGAAGATGCGTGTGCAGGGCGGCTCAACGGCTTCCATCGAAGGCACGGCGGCTTTCTTCACGGCACCCGGCGCTCCAGTGCCCTCTCTGGGAACGAACTGCGCGATGGTGCCGTTGTCCTGGTACTCGACCTCATAGAACGACGGAATATAAAACCCGCGCTTCTGCGCGAGCGATTTCAACAGCCCGGGGCGATCTCCCTGTTCCCGGTACGAATCGATCAGCCCAGGCACGAGCACCTCGCCCTCGCCGGCCGCGATGACGTCGGCAAACAACGCCAGCGGCTCGGGATTCACGAAGGTGACGGCACCGCCGATCACGATGAGCGGATCGCGCGGCGTGCGATCCGCCGCCCGCACGGGAACGCCAGCCAGCCGCAGCAGGGTCAGGATGTTGGTGTAATCCCACTCGAAAGAGACCGAGAACGCGATGATGTCGAAATCGCGGGCAAGCGACTGCGATTCGAGCGTCACGACAGGCGCTCTCGAGGCGAGTTGCTCCTTCAGCTGCTGTTTCGGCGGCAGAAAGAACCGCTCGCACACGGCATCGTCGTGCGCGTTGAAGAGCTGATAGACGGTCTGAAAGCCGAGATTCGACATCCCAACGTAGTACGTGTTGGGAAACGCCAGCGCCACACGAAGGCGATCGGTGTGCGGCTTACGCGTGTAGCCGACTTCCCTCGCGAGAGTGGCCTTTGCGGCTTCCTTCTGCTGCCAGGAGTTCATGAATGCTGAATGACAACCATCCCGGCAGCAGGATGCTCAACCTGCGTCGAAGGCGAACTCGATTACCGTGGATATATTCAGTCTACCACTCTAAATCTCCCGACGCAGAAACGCCGGCACGTCGAATGCCGAGAGCGCGTCCAGATCGATATCCTCAGGGTCGCCCGGCACTGCATTTGCCGGAGCGGCGTTGGGGCCCGCCGGGGCTCCCGACGAGGCAGCCGTGCCAGGACCCATTCCGCGCGGACTTGGCGCGGGATAGCTGTTGCCGAGGCCTGACAGATCGAGCGCCGGCCGCCGAGCAATCGTGAGGCGGCTGAGATCCATGGCCGGTGGCGGCTGTACTTCGGTCTTCTCCTTCAGGTGCGTTGTGTAGTGCTGCAGATCGACCGGCGTCTGGCTGCCCGTCGATGGCGAGGGGCGGATGGCGCCAATATCGAAGCCGGTTGCGATAACGGTCACCTTCACGCGGCCGTCCAGGGTCGGATCGACGACGGCGCCGAAGATGATATTCGCGTCTTCGTGTGCCGCCTCCTGAATCAGCAGTGACGCTTCGTTCACTTCCATCAGCGACATGTCGTGACCGCCGGTCACATTGATAATCACCCCGCGGGCGCCCTGCACCGAGGCGCCCTCGAGCAGCGGGCTCGAAATGGCCGCTTTCGCCGCTTCGATGGTGCGGTTCTCGCCAGACATCACACCCGTGCCCATCATCGCGAGGCCCATGCCCGACATGATCGTCTTGACGTCGGCGAAATCCAGATTGATCAGCCCCGGTACCAGAATCAGGTCCGAGATTCCCTGAATCGCCTGCCGCAGCACATCGTCCGCCGTCGCGAACGCTTCGGGCAGTGTTGTCGCGCGGTCCACGATCGCGAGAAGCCGTTCGTTGGGAATCGTGATGATCGTGTCGACGCACTCGCGCAGTGCCATAAGGCCGCGATCGGCTGCCTCTTGCCGCTTTTTCCCCTCGAACTTGAACGGCTTGGTGACGACCGCAATCGTCAGCGCACCGAGCTCGCTCGCGAGGCTGGCAATCACCGGCGCAGCGCCCGTGCCGGTGCCACCGCCGAGACCAGTCGTGACAAACACCATGTCGGCGCCCGTCAGCCCCTGAATGAGGCTGTCGGTATCTTCGAGTGCCGCCTCCCGCCCGACGTTGGGATTGGCGCCCGCGCCGAGCCCCTTGGTCAGTTTTGCGCCGATCTGAATCTTGACCGGCGCCGCGTTCTGGTCCAGGGCCTGTCTGTCGGTGTTGGCGACGATGAACTCGACGCCTTCGAGACCGACCTGGACCATGCGGTTGACGGCGTTGCTACCGCCGCCGCCTACGCCCACGACCTTGATGCGCGCCCCGGCGCGTGTCTCATCGGCCAGCTTTAAACGCAACGCGTTTCCTCGTTGTTCTGCCATTTCGGGCCTCCCCTCAGAAAAATTCCTTGAACAGCCCGCGCAGCCGCCCGGCCACGCGTCCGAACGTACCTGCGCCGACCATCCGGCCGGCTTCACCCACATGATTTCTCTGCGCGTAGAGCACAAGACCTACCGCTGTTGCGAACTCAGGATTGCCCACGTGATCGGCGAGCCCGCCTACACCGACCGGCAATCCGCGTCTGATAGGCAGATCGAATATCTGCTCGGCAATCTCGGGCATCCCGTCGAGAATCGCGCCCCCTCCCGTCAGGACGATGCCCGAGTTGAGCGCCTTCTCGTAACCGGCACGGCGAATCTCATCCCACACCTGATGAAAAATCTCCTCGGCGCGCGGCTGGAGAATCTCCGACAAGACACGGCGCGCCATCAACCTCGCCTTGCGGCCGCCGACGCTGGCGACCTCCATCGTCTCGTCTTCGTCCACGAGCGAAGAGAGCGCACATCCGCACTTCCGCTTCAGCTTCTCTGCGTCGGGAATCGGCGTGCGAAGACCGACGGCAATGTCGTTGGTGAAGTGATCGCCCCCGATGCCGATCACGCCCGTGTGCCAGAGGCTGCCTCGCTCGAAAATGGCGAGATCGGTCGTGCCGCCCCCGATGTCGACAATCGCGACGCCCAGCTCCTTCTCGTCGGGTGTCAGGACCGCCTCGCTCGCGGCGAGCTGCTCGATGACCGTGTCGACGACGCTGATACCGGCACGATTGACGCACGCGACGACGTTCTGCGTTGCCGTCGAGCCGCCGGTCACGATGTGCACGTTCACTTCCATCCGCGCCCCAGTCATGCCGACCGGCGCGCCGATGCCGTCCTGGTCGTCGACGACGAAGTCCTGCGGCAGCACATGAAGAATCTCGCGCCCGGTTGGCAGCGCAACCGCCTTGGCCGCATCGATTGCGCGCCGTACATCGTCCCGGGTGATTTCGCGGTTCTTCCCGGCGACCGCGATGACGCCGCGGCTGTTGAACCCCTTGATGTGCGGCCCGGAGATGGCCACATGGACCGAATCCACCTCCACGCCCGCCATCAGCTCGGCGTCGTCGACCGCGTGCTTGATGGAATCGACGGCCGCCTCGAGATTGATGACGGCACCGCGCCGAATGCCTTTGGCTTCGGAGACACCGATGCCAATAATCTCGAGGCTGCCGTCATCCATCATCTCGGCAACGATGGCCGCCACTTTCGAGGTGCCGATGTCCAGTCCGACCAGATATCGTTCTCTACTGCCCATATCCCCCTCGCCAGCTAACGCACCCAGCGCACCCCGCGCACCCAACGCACCCAGCGCACCCAGCGCACCCAGCGCACCTAACGCACCTAACGCACCTAACGCACCTAACGCACCTAACGCCCCTAACGCCCCCTAGCCCGTCTGCGTCGGTCGACCCGTCTTTGGTGCGGTCTTGGTCCCTGTCCGCGGACGATCCTTGGACGGCCTCACATACACGCGCTCATCGAATCGAAGATCCACGTAGTCAATCTCCGGCACACGCTCGCGCAGTGCGGGCGCCAGCTCGAAGTACGACTGCAGCCGCTCGGCGAATCGCTCATTGCCCAGCCGGATGAGCGTGGGATCGCCTTCGAGCAGAACGACGGCGTTGCGTGCATCGCTCACGTCGATCTGCGAAATCCGTCCGGCCATGTTCTGCACGCGGAGGGCGTCGAGCAACCGCCGTACGAGCAACGCGCGATAAATGTCTGCGCTTTCGTCGCCTGCCTCTGCCGCCGTGTCTACCCCCACCGCAGCACGTGCGCCGGGGCCCGCTCCGCGGGGACTTTGCGCGGTGGAGGGGCTGTCGGGGTGGCCTGACAGGCCGTCGATGATGGGCAAATCGAGATCGCCGTAACTCGGGCCGTACTCGTCAATCACCACTCCGCGCTCGTCCACGAGATACAACGCGCCATTGATCCGGCCGATACCGAGCGCCGTCCGCTCCAGAATCACCACGTCGACCGTTGACGGCAGCGTGCGATGAAGCGAAGCATCGGCGACCCACGGCGACTTCAGCAGCACGTGCCGCCACTCTTCGAGATCCACGGCGAGAATGCTCCGGCCGCGAAGTTCCGCCACGAGCGCCAAAACCTCGCCGTTCGACAGGCGGTGATTGCCTCGCACGTGAATTCGGTCAACGTGGAAGATTTCGAGTCCTGCGACCACGCCAACCGCGTGATGGCCGGCATAGAGTGCGAAGCCGAGCACGATGACGATGACGACGGCACGCAGGCGCCGCGACAGCAGTCCGCTGCGCTTGCGCGCCGGCTTGACGTGCGATCGGCGAAAGCGTCTGTCTGATGGTGCCGCCACTGCCATATCAGTTGGCGTCCCTCAACGCGCCCATGACCGCCGTTGCGATGGACCCGATCGAGCCCGCACCTAAAAGCACGATCATGTCGCCGCGCCTCGCCAGCGCCGCGAGGGCTTTCGGCACCTCGTCCAGCACCGGCGCCACGTGAAGATCTCGTGCGAATTCGGCCCTCACCGCGCTCGCCAGCGCATCCAGCGTCACACCGGCGATGGGATCTTCCCCGGCGGCGTAGATGTCGGTTAGGACGAGGACGTCGGCACCGGCGAACGCACGGCCGAACTCGTTCAGCAAAAACTGCGTGCGCGTAAAGCGGTGTGGCTGAAACGCCACAATCAGACGGCCTTCTGCAATCGGTTTCGCCGCCGCGATGACGGCTGCAATCTCGGTCGGGTGATGACCGTAGTCCTCGACGACCACGACGCCGTTCACTTCGCCGTGCTGTTGGAAGCGGCGATCGGCACCGTGGAAAGCCGCAAGCGCCTGCGCGATATCACTCCAAGCAATGCCGAGCTCGCGCGCCATTGCCACCGCCGCAAGCGCGTTGAGAGCGTTATGCCGGCCTGGAACGGCGAGCTGCAGTTGTCCGAGCTCGACCGCCCTGCCGCCCGGTCTTCGTGCGCGGACCAGGGAGACCGATCCGAAGCCTTTCATTCGCAGGTCGGCGGCCGTAACATCGGCGGACTCGTCGAGGCCATAGGTCACGACATGACGCGTGATGTCGGCGCGCATCTCCCGCAGGTGCGGATCGTCCCAACACAGAATTACCGCTCCACTGGAGGGAACGCTGTTCGCGAATTGCACAAACGACGCCTTCAAGTCGTCGAAGTCTCGATACGCCTCGAGATGCTCACGGTCGATGTTGGTAATCACCGCAAAGCGGGGTGCGAGCATCAGAAACGAGCGATCGCTCTCATCGGCCTCCGCGACGAGATACTTACCGCGTCCAAGCTTTGCGTTGCTGCCAAACGAGCTCACACGGCCGCCGATCACCGCGGTCGGATCGAGGCCAGCCACGTCGAGCACCAGGGCAATCATCGACGTGGTCGTTGTCTTGCCGTGGGCACCCGCAACCGCTATGCCCTGGCGCAGCCGCATCAGCTCGGCCAGCAGCTCTGCCCGCGGAATCACGGCGAGCCCGCGCTCGCGCGCTGCCACGATCTCAGGATTCGACGAGCGTACGGCCGCCGAATACACCACGACTTCGGCGTCACCCACATTGCGGGCGTCGTGTCCGTGGGTGATGCGCGCACCCAGCGACGCGAGCCGACCCGTGATATCCGTGCGCTGCATGTCTGATCCGCTCACCTCATAGCCGAGATTCACCAACAGCTCGGCAATTCCGCTCATGCCTATTCCACCAATGCCGATGAAATGGATTCGCTTGGTTTCCCCAAGCACTCCTGCCACGATTCGTGTCACTCCGTCAGCTTGATCACCGCATCCACGATGTCCTCCGCCGCGCGCGGCCTGGCGAGCTGCCGAGCGGCAGCCGACATGCGACGGCGCTGTTCGCGATCGCCGGCCAGCGCGATGATGCGCTCAGCCAGACGGTCGCCGGTCAGGTCCTTCTGCTCCACCAGCTCGGCGGCCCCGGCAATCTCGAGCATGCGCGCGTTGTGGCGCTGATGATCGTCGGTGGCCGTCGGTAGCGGGATGAGAATCGACGGACGCCCCGCCGCCGTCACCTCCGCCAGCGTCGTCGCGCCCGCGCGCGAGACGACGAGGCCCGACGCTTTCATCTCTCGGTCCATCGCATCGATGAACCGCTCCACGCGGCCTTGCACGCGGTGCCGCTCGAACGCCTCTCGAACCACTTCGAAATCGCGTGTCCCCGTCTGGCAGACGAAATCGACGGTTGCGGCTGCGGTCGCCAGCCGCGGCGCCGCCGCCACCAGGGCCATGTTGATGGCGTGCGCGCCCTGAGAGCCGCCAAAGACTAGGACCCGCACCCGAGAAGCGTTGAGTGCCGCGTCGTGATCGGGATCATCGTGCCCCTCCAGAAACTCCTGCCGGACCGGGTTACCGCTGACAAAACCTTTCGCGCCGAAATACTTCAGAGACGCTTCGTATGTCACCGCCGCTCGGCTGACGAACGAACCCAGCAGCCGATTCGTGAGGCCGGGCACGGCATTCTGTTCGAGCACCAGCGTCGGAATGCCACGCAGGGCCGCAATCGCCACAATCGGTCCCGAGCTGTAACCGCCCACGCCGATCACGACATCGGGGTTGCGCCGGGAGATCACACGCCACGCATCGATGCCACCCAGAGGCAGAAGCGCGGCTCCACGCGCGAGTGCCACAAGCGACTTGCCCTTCAGGCCGGCGCTGCGAATCAGATCGAGCGCGAACTCTGTTGCCGGAATCACTCGAGCCTCGATGCCGGCGCTCGTGCCCGCAAAGGACACCTGCGCCTCCGGTATCCGCGCCTTCAGGGCACGCGCAACAGCCAGTCCCGGGAACAAGTGGCCGCCAGTGCCGCCACCTGCTATCACCACACGCATGCACAACGCCTCCGCTCACGCTTCCGGTGCCGTGTGCTGCGACACGTTCAGCAAGATGCCCATGCCCAGCAGACTGATGAGCAGCGACGACCCGCCCGCGCTCACAAACGGCAGCGGCAGGCCTTTGGTCGGCACCAATCCGAGCACGACGCTGATGTTGAAGAATGCCTGAACCACAATCATCGTGGTCAGGCCGACCGCCAGGAAGGCGCCGAACCTATCCGGTGCTTCCATCGCGATCTTCAAACCTCGCCACGCGATCACCATGAAGCACATCATCACGATCGTCGTGCCCATGAGGCCGAACTCCTCGCCGATGACGGCATAGATGAAATCGGTGTGCGGCTCCGGCAGATAAAAGAGTTTCTGTACGCCGGACATGAAGCCGCGCCCGATGAGGCCGCCCGATCCGACCGCAATCAACGATTGGATCACCTGAAAGCCGTCGCCAAGCGGATCACTCCACGGATCCCAGAACGCCATGAGGCGGCGGCGGCGGTAGGCGGCGCCCATCAGGACGAAATACACCACCGGGAGGCCACAAAGCAGCGCACCGGCGATGTAGCGATAACTGAGGCCTGCCGTAAACACCATTGCGACCGCAATCAAGAGCAGGGTCATCGCCGTGCCGAGATCGGGTTCGAGCAGAATCAGGCCCACGAGTGCCCCGACAACGAGCCCAATCGGAATGAGCGCGTACGGAATGTCGTCAATGCGATGCATCCGCCGCTCGAGCAGCGCGGCAATGAAGAAGATGATGCTGAGCTTCGCGAGCTCCGACGGCTGCACACCGAAGCCTGCGACTCCGAACCATCGGCGGCTGCCGTTGATCGGCGTGCTGAACAGGACGGCGACGAGCGCGAACATGACCAGCCCGAGCGACATCCAGATAAACGGCGGTTCCCGGTAATTGCGATAGTCAAAGCGCATGGCGATGCCCATCGTGGCCAGGCCCAGTGCCGCCCACATCGCCTGCTTCACCAGGAAGAAATAGGGTTGGTTGAACCGGTTCATCGCCAGCGCCGCCGATGCGCTGTAGACCATCACCACGCTCGCGCACACGAGCAGCAGAGTGGCGAGGAACAGTACCTTGTCGGCCTTGAGTTTTCGGGCCATAGTTACGCTTCGCTGGCTCACCGGTAGGGCTCAACTTAAGTGAGCCCTACGAAATACGTTGCGCCCGACGGTTAAGTCGAGCCCTACAGTTGTTCACGCGCAACGCCGAGAAAGAGGGTGAACATCGTTCGACGTCGAGCGGTCAACAGTCATCAGTCAGCCCAGGGGTGGGACACCAGCTTCACAGGCCGGGGCAGCCTGCGTTCCCAGCAGCCAGCTCTCATCCGCCTAAGCCGACTGACGACTGTTCACCGCTCGCGCGTCTTCGTTCACTCGCGGGGCCCCTCGCCCCGCTCGGGTCGCTCCGCTTGCGTCCCTCGACCTTGCTCGGAACGCCCCGAGGCCTCGTCGAGAGGCGGGGACCCCATTGCCCCGCGCCACTCCGCGACTTCAGCCAGCTTCAACACTTCCTTCTTGAACACCTGACCGCGCTCCGCGTAATCGCGGAACATGTCGAAGCTGGCGCACGCCGGCGCCAGAAGAACCACCTGGTCGACTCGCGGCGGGCCATGGCCCCGCGCCACGCCGCGATCTCCCGCTTTCGCCAATTCGAATGACCGGCGCACCGCGGCCTCCAGCGTCTCTGCCGCTTCGACCGGCACCGTGCCTTCGAACGCCTGCCGAATCAGCGGAGCGGCTTCTCCGATCGTCACCACGGTTGCGCCACGCGCTTGAAGCGGTTCTCGCAGCAGCGAAAAATCCCCGCTCTTGAAGCGGCCCCCCATAATCACGACAAGCCCACGCTCGAAGCTCTCGATCGCACGCTGCGCCGCCTCGACGTTGGTCGCTTTCGAGTCGTTGACGAAGCGCACCCCGTCGACGACCGCAACCGGTTCGAGCGCGTGTTCGAGTCCGGTAAAGGACTCGACGGCGCGCACTACGGCGTCGTGCGACACGCCAGCCAATTGGGCGACCGTCGCGGCAGCCATCACATCGCTGAAGAGATGCCGGCCGAGCAATCGAATTGACGAAAGCGGCACGACGGGCGTGCCGACGGAAAACGTGACCGTCCTCGCGCGGGTCCGGCGCGCCATGGCGAGCGTCTGCGGATCGTCGGCGTTGACGACCGCGAAGTCCGCTTCGGTCTGGTTCTCGAAAATCCTGGCCTTCGCGGCCGCATACGCCTCCATCGAGCCGTGACGGTCGAGATGGTCTGACGACAGATTCAGGAGAACCGCGATCCATGGATGAAAGGTCTCGATTGTTTCCAGCTGGAAGCTGCTGACCTCGACGATGTGAAACGTTTCGGGCGTCGAGACGGCGACCTGCGAGCTGAGCGGCGTCCCGATGTTTCCCCCGACGATCGCTTTCAAGCCTCCAGCGTCGAACATGCGTCCCGCCAGTGTCGTTGTGGTCGACTTACCCTTCGTCCCGGTAATCGCAACGATGCGCCCGGTCAGCCATCTGGACGCGAGCTCGATCTCTCCGATGATCGGTACGCCGGCCTCGCGCGCGGCGGCAATTGACGGCTGTTCGAGCGGAACACCCGGGCTCAGCACGAGCAGATCGGCCGACTCGAAGGTCTCGAGCCGATGCCCGCCCAACTCGAGATCAACTCCGGCCCGGCGCAGCGTCGCTGCCGCGGCATCGTCCAGCTCGGGCCTTGCGTCGGTGAGCGTCACGCGCGCTCCGCGTTCGGCAAGCAGCAGCGCGGCCGCGATACCGCTGCGCGCAGCTCCCACCACAGTGACGTTCTGGCCAAGCACAGAGAAGCTCATCTCAATTTCAACGTCGTCAGGCTGAAGAGCGCGAAGATGATCGCGACGATGATGAAGCGTGCGATAACCTTCGGCTCGCTCCAGCCAATCAGCTCGAAGTGATGGTGCAGCGGTGACATCCTGAACACGCGTTTCCCGGTCAACTTGAACGATGCGACCTGGATGATCACCGAGCCCGCTTCGAGCACGAACACGCCGCCAACGATATGAAGGAGGATTTCCTGTTTGATGAGCAGCGCGACCGTGCCCAGCGCGCCTCCGAGCGCAAGGGAGCCGACGTCGCCCATGAAAATATCCGCGGGATACGAGTTGTACCAAAGGAATCCAAGGCTCGCGCCCACGAGCGAGCCGCAGAAGATGGTCAGCTCGGCGGATTGTTGAAAATGCACGAGCAGCAGATACTCGGCCAGGACGCGATGGCCGGTCACGTATGCCAGCGCGGTAAATGCCGCCGCCGAAATCGCGAATGTGCTGATCGCCAGCCCGTCCAGCCCATCGGTGAGATTGACGGCGTTCGACCACCCGACCAGCACGAGAATCGTCAGTGGCACGTACCACCAACCGAGATCGGGAATGAGGTTCTTGAAGAACGGAAAGATCAGCCGGGTCGAGTACATGTTGTAGCCGGCGAGCACTATCAGGGTGATGCCGACTGCGAGCGCGACTGAAAATTGACCTGCCAGTTTGTAGCGCGGCATCAGCCCGTGGTGGGAACGCCGCACGATCTTCAGATAATCGTCGAAGAAGCCGATCCCACCGAAGGCGGCGGTCGCCAGCACGGCGATCCAGATGTAGATGTTCCGCAGGTCGGCCCACAGCAACGTGGGCACGAGCGCTGCCGTCAGAATCAGCAGGCCGCCCATAGTGGGTGTCCCGGCTTTGGGCGCATGAGACGCCGGCCCCTCGTGCCTGATGATTTGCCCGACCTGGAACGCGCGCAGCTTGCGGATGAGCCAGGGCCCCAGCAAAAGACTGATGACGAGTGCCGTCAGGCTCGCCGCAGCCGTGCGGAACGTGATGTACTGAATGACGTTCAGCACTGGAACCTGATTGTGAAACTGAAAGAGGAGGTTGTAGAGCATCAGGCGAACTCCGCCTTGAGACGATCGGCCACAACCTCGGTACGAATTCCACGGGAACCTTTCACGAGAATGAGATCTCCGGGCCTCACCAGCGTGACCACGAGATCGGCTGCCTCATCGCTGTTGTCGACGTAGTGTACGTGTGCGGCGGCCATTCCGGCGCGCGTCGCACCGTCGGCCAGCGCGCGCGCGCTCGATCCGCCGACGGCAATCAGCTCGTTGACACCGGCGCGGACGGCCTCCTCTCCAGACACGCGATGCAACGCCTCCGACGCAGCGCCGAGCTCGAGCATTTCGCCGATGACGGCCACTCGCCGGTCGTAACGCGTCTCCCCCGCCATCATCGACAATGCTCGGGACAGGGCTTTCGGGTTCGAGTTGTACGAGTCATCGACGATCGTCAGCCGTCGCGTGCGGGTGATTTCTCCGCGCCGTGCGACAGGTTTGAGCGCCGCCGCACGCTCGACGATGTCGACGAGCGGCACATCGAAGCGGATCGCCACGGCCGCCGCCGCCAGAACGTTGGAGAGATTCGCCGTCCCCGGCAGCGATGTGCGCACTTCCGCTTCGCCGATCGGCGTCCGCACCAGGGCGGTCGTGCCGTCGATGCCGAGATCGCGCACCGCCAGCGCTCGAACATCGGCAGGCCGTTCGACGCCGAATGTTCGTACGCGACCGGCGAATCTCGGCGCATGACGCATGACGAGGTCGTCGTCGGCATTGGCAACGAGCAGCGCATCCTTGTCGGCACCCTCGAGTACTTCTGCTTTCGCTTCGGCGATGGCATCGACCGTTCCGAAGAACTCGAGGTGGGCCGGACCCACGTTGGTCCACACACGCACTTCGGGCTCGGCGATGTTCACCAGCGCGCGAATCTCCCCGGCATGGTTCATTCCCAGCTCGAGCACCCCGATGTCGGGCTTCGTGCGCAGCTCGAGGAGCGAGAGCGGAAGCCCGATGTGATTGTTCAAGTTCCCTTTGTTGCGAAAGACTCGGTAACGCACCGCCAGAAAGTCCGCTGTGATCTCCTTGGTGGTCGACTTTCCCGCACTGCCAGTGACCGCCACCACGGCGGTTCCCGATTCGCGTCGCACGCTTCTCGCCAGCGCCTGCAGCGCCGCCACCGTATCCGGCACGAGGATGAGCGGCGTCGATGCCAGCTCCGCCGATGCGAGGAGTCCCGCCTCGCTCACCATGGCGGCAACGGCGCCCTTGCGCACGGCCTCTGCCACGTAGGCGTTGCCGTCGAAACGCTCGCCGCGAATCGCCACGAACATGTCGCCCGGCGCAATCGTCCGCGTATCGATCGAGAAGCCCGAGATCTCCCGCTCGCTTCCCAGCCCGGATACTCGTGCGCCCAAGGCAGCCGCGGCCGTTGCGGGCGTCAGCGTCTCCGCCCCAGCGCCTCGCGCGCGATCTCCGCTTCGTCAAACGGCTGCTCGTGGTTGCCGATGGTTTGTGACTTCTCGTGCCCCTTCCCGGCGAGCAGCACGAGATCGCCAGGCTGCGCCTTCTTGATCGCAAACTGAATCGCTTCCCTGCGATCCACGATGGCAAAGGCCCGTCGTTCGTCACGATCCGATGCAGCCGGAACGCCGCGCTTGATCTCCTCGATGATGCGGGAAGGATCTTCCGTGCGCGGGTTGTCGGACGTAATCACCACGATGTCGCTCAGCCTCGCAGCCACCGCCCCCATCAACGGCCGCTTCGTTCGATCGCGATCACCGCCGCAGCCGAACAACGTAATCACCCGTCGCTGGGCAAGGGGCCGCGCGGTCTCCAGCAGGTTTTTGAGGGCATCGTCGGTGTGCGCGTAGTCGATCACCACGGTGATGTCGTCCCTGGCCTCCGACACCACTTCGAAGCGGCCCGGCACGCCGCCGAGATTGGCGAGCCCACGCTCGATCGCGGCAACGGGAAGACCCAGTGCGGTCGCGACCGCCACGGTTGCGAGGATGTTCGACACATTGGGTCGGCCGACGAGCTTCGATTTCACGCGCACGCTGCCTTTTGGCGTGCGCGCGTCGAATTCGAGGCCGTTGAACGTCAGCGTAAGCGGACCTGGCGTCACATCCGCCGGCTTGGTGATCGCGTATGTCACCGGGGTGGAGGCGACTTTGCGAATCGTCTCGCCGCGGGGATCATCGAGGTTGATCACACCGGGAGCGCCCGCGGGAAGCATCTCGAACAAACGCTTCTTCGCGGCGAAGTACGACTCCATATCACCGTGATAGTCGAGATGATCGCGAGTCAGGTTTGTGAACACGCCCGCCGCAAACGTCGTTTCATCGACTCGTCTGAGCGCCAGCGCGTGCGAAGACACCTCTATGACACACGCGCCGCATCCCGCGTCGACCATCTGCCTGAACATGCGCTGCACATCGGGTGCTTCCGGCGTCGTTCGTGACGCCGGCAGCTCCTGGTCGCCGAGCGAGTACGTCACGGTTCCAAGAAGGCCGCACTTTTTACCGGCCGCCTCAAAAACGGCGCGTAACAAATACGCGGTTGTCGTCTTTCCGTTCGTGCCCGTGATACCGACAACCTGCATCGCGCGACTCGGATGCCCGTACAGCTCGGCCGCGAGTGCCGCCATCGCGCTCCGCGCGTTGGGAACGGTGATCCACGGTACCGATGTGGCGCCCGGCGCCGGCTGATCGGCCACGATGGCGACCGCACCCAGGCGAATGGCTTCGGCCGCGAACTCCGCACCGGTCGCTTTCAACCCCTTCAGCGCGATGAACACATTGCCCGGCTGCACGCGCCTGGAGTCGTACGCAACGCCGTTGACGTCAATTCCAGGCAACAACCCCACCCTCATGGCTCGAGCGACGCGACGGCGACCGAAGTGCGTTCGAGTCGAAGTTCACAAGCCATGCCGGGCTCGATCGGTGTTCCGGGCGCCGGGGTCTGACTCATCACCGCGCCGTCGCCTTTGAGCCGGGCCGTCAATCCGAGCTTGGTCAACACGCGCAGCGCTTCTCGTGCGCTGAGCCCGCGAAAATCCGGCAGGTCCTGCGCGACGCCATTCGTGCCCACTGGCACGATCGACGCTTCGCGCTCGCTCCGAGCGGGCTGAATCTCGGGCTGACCGCGCCGCGCGACGAGCACCGGCGGCGGTGCGTTCAGCGTCGGCGAGACGCCGAAATGCCGAAGTGTGGCCTCGGCGACCCGCGCGAAGACCGGACCGGCATTGGGTCCACCGTAGTAGCCGATGGCATGCGGCGAATCGATGACGACGATGATGGCCGCGACTGGGTTGCGCGACGGAAAGAAGCCGACAAAAGAAGCGTAGTAGTCGGATTTCGAATATCGCCCATTGACGATCTTCGCCGCCGTACCGGTCTTGCCCGCAATCGTGTATCCCTCGACCTTTGCGAACGTGCCGGTGCCACGCTCGACAATCTGTTCCATGATGCCAGTGAGCGTGACGGTGGCGTCGTGACTGATGGTGCGGCCCAGCACGGTCGGCTTTACCTCCTGCCGCCTGCCGTCTCTGATGAGCGCGCGGACGACGCGCGGCTGCATCAAATCGCCGCCGTTCGCAATTGAGCTCACGGCCGTGACCATCTGCAGCGGCGTCACGCCAATCTGATATCCAATCAGCATCGACGCGAGCGCGCTCTGATCGAGATCGGCTGGATTCCAGACGATACCCGTCGTCTCGCCGGGAAAATCGGGCGAGAGCGCGCGCCCGAATCCGAACCGGCGCACATACAATCCGACGCGCTCGGCACCCAGCTTGAGCCCGACCTTGATGGCGCCGACGTTGCTCGACTTGACCATCACATCCGTGAACGAGAGCGGGCCGTAGGCGTGGACGTCTTCGATGACCCGCGAGCCGAAACGGATTTTTCCGCCGGACACGTCGACGATGTCGTCGACGCCGATGACGTGCTCTTCGAGCGCCGCGCTCGCCGTCACGACCTTGAACGTCGAGCCGGGCTCGTAGAGGTCCTGCACGGCGCGATTGCGGCGATGCTCTGGCGATGCGCTCGCGAACGCATTGGGGTTGAACGTCGGTTCGTTCGCCATCGCGAGAATCTCACCCGTCTTCGGCGCCATGATCAGCACCGTGCCTCCCGCAGCGCGAAGGCGGGCCACCGCCTCGCGCAGCTCGCGCTCGGCGACGTGCTGCAAGTACTCGTCGACCGTCAACTCGACGGTGGCGCCGGCCGTCGGCGGGCGCTCGAGGCGGCTGAACGCACGGCCGTGCGCATCGGTCTGGTAGAGCAGCTTTCCCTGCTCCCCACTAATCTGGCTGTCATAGGCCGCTTCGATGCCCGCCAGACCTTTGTTGTCGAGCCCGACGAATCCGAGGATCTGCGCCGCAAGCTGCTTCTTCGGATAGAACCGGCGGTCTTCCTTGACGAACCCGACTCCCTCGAGACGGAGCTCGGCGATCCGCTGTGCCTGATGTGGCGTCACCCGGCGGCGAACGTAGACAAACGCCCGCTTCTGGCCCAGCCGCGCCGTGATCGCCTGCTGCTCTTTGGCGGAACAGTCCGTCAACGCACGGCAAAGCATCGACGCGGTCTTCGACTCGTCGGCAATTTCACTGGGGACGCCGTAAACCGAGTCGGTGTCAACGCTGTAGGCGAGCACCCGCCCATAGCGATCGAGGATGTCTCCGCGCTTTGCGGAAATGTCCATCGTGCGCTCAGACTGGTTTTCCGCGCGGGCTTGAAGGTCGCTGTGCTTGTGCACCTGCAGATACACGAGCCGAGCCTGAATGCCCGCGGCCCACAGCGAGAAAATCGCGGCAGCGAGCACGAGCCGGCTGTGCACCGTGGCGCGCCACTTGTTCGGGGTCGGCTCGCTCATACCATCACTCCTGCGGACCTTTTTGATCCGGGGGCCCCTGCCCCCCGGAGGGCGCTTCGCTTCGTGGGGCCCCAACGCCCCACTCGCTTCGCGCCAGTACCCGACGCCGACGGCGGTTCGTCCGGCACCACCCGCTCGATGACAATCGCGGCGCCAGTCTCCGGTGTCACGAGACGCAGTTTGCTCGTCGCCAGCCGTTCAATGCGCTGGGGTGACTTGAGCGTCTCAATCTCGAGCCGGAGATGCCGGTTGATCGCCTCCTGGTCGCCGCGCTCCTTCTGCATCTGCTCGAGGCGATACCCGTGCTGGAGCAGTTCGACGCGCTGCCACCCCGAGAAGAGGAGCACGACGACAAACAGCACGCCGAACGCCACCGATCGCCACTGCTCGCGCCACCTCAGCTCGTCGACCTCGCGGACGATCGGGTTGTTCCGCACGTCTTTCTTGATGGCATATTCGAATGCTTCTGTGGATGAACTCATGGTTGCCCCCAATATCCGAAACGTGCGGTTCGAAGTTCTGGGTTCTGCGTTCTGGGTTCTCCCTTCTGGTTCTCCGTTCGAGGTACCGGTTCAAGACGAATTCAGAACCGTGAACCCTGAACCCTGAACCCGAACCCTGAACCAAGAACCAGCACCCAGAACCGCAGAACCCAGAACCCCGAACCGCCGGTTCTCTACACCCGCTCCGCCGCGCGAAGTTTGGCGCTGCGTGCGCGCGAGTTCCGCTCCAGCTCGTCGGGCTGAGGCGTCATCGGTTTCTTCGTCAACACCTTGATGCGGGCGCCGTCAGCCTGCGCGAGCGCGCGCAACGTGTGTTTGACGATACGATCTTCGAGCGAGTGAAACGTGATCACGACGAGCCGCGCGCTCGCCTGCAGGCGCCGCGCCACGGTCCTCAAGAACTCGTCGAGGTTCTCGAGCTCATGATTCACCCAGATGCGAAGTGCCTGAAACGTCCGCGTCGCCGGATCGATCCGTGAAAAACCGCGCTTCGGCACCGCGCGTCGCACAATGGCTGCGAGCTGTGACGTGGTCTCGAGCGGCGACGACTGGCGAGCCTGGACGATGGCTCGTGCAATCCGCCGCGAGAACCGCTCTTCACCGAACGTGTAAATCGCGTCTGCGATGTCGGTCTCCTGCGCGTCGCGCAGCAGCTCAGCGGCTGTCGCACCGGTCGTCGTGTCCATCCGCATGTCGAGCGGATCCTCACGCTGGAAACTGAAGCCCCGTCCCTCGGCGTCGAGCTGGTACGACGACATCCCCATGTCGGTCAGCGTGCCGTCGACGCGATCGATGCCGCGGGCGTCAAGCACCGACGCGATCGCCCGATAATCCGAATGCACGAGCTCCACGCGATCGCCGTAGCGGCTCAGCGTCGTCGCCGCGATCGCCAGCGCCTGCGGATCGCGGTCGAGACCGATCACCTTTTTGGCGCCGGCTTCGAGCAACGCACGCGCATGGCCGCCCATGCCGACCGTACAATCGACGAACACCCCGCCTTTTTCGGGCCGCAGGAATGCCAGCACCTCGCGCGTCATCACCGGCTCGTGTCGCATGGTTCTTGATCCGGGGGCCGCTGCGCCCGGAAGGTGCCTCCGCTTCACAGGGCCCCATCGCCCTTGGGTAACAGCTACAATCCCAGATCGGACAGCGCCCGCGCGTCGTCGTCTGTAAACGGCTGGCGCTGGAGCTTCGCGACGAAGCGCTCGTGGTTCCAGACTTCGAGATAATTGACCTGGCCAAACACATCCACTTCGCCGACCATCGAGGCCGACTCACGCAGGCGCGGCGGAATCACCACGCGGCCCTGGGTGTCGATCTCCGACACCTGACCGTAGAAATTGACGCGATCCAGAAATTTCAGACGGGATGGATGTGTCGAGGGAATCTGTGAGAGCTTCTTTTCGATGTCCGTCCACACCGCCATGGGGTACAGCCGAACCGAGTCGCCGTGCAGACTGGTAACGAACAGTTCGCGCCCGTGCTCGTCCTCGATATACGAGCGGAACCCGTTGGGGATTTTGAGTCTCCCCCGGTCATCAATTTTCGCCGGCGAGTTGCCCCGAAGCACGCTCGGCTACTCCATTTCTCTCCAAAAAAGTCCACGGCGATACTAGATGACGGGTATGGTGATGTCAACGGTTAAAATATAGATTTGCAAAGGCTTACGCTAAATTTTCGCCCCCATGTTTACACCATGATACGATTTCGCGCACGTGGCTGATCCATCGACTGTCAGCGTCGTCGTTCCAGCTTTCGAAGAGGCGGGCGCTGTGGGTGTGGTGGTGGAGGGTTTGCGCGCGGCTGCGGCCTGGCGTGAGGTGCTCGTCGTCGACGATGGCTCATCAGACGCCACCGCCTCGGAGGCCGCCACAACTGGGGCCCGTGTCATCAGGCACCCCTACAACAAGGGTAACGGCGCCGCAATCAAGACGGGAATCCGGAACGCGGCGGGCGAGTCACATTTTGATCATCGACGGTGACGGCCAGCATTCCGCCGCCGACGCGCTGCGCCTCGTCGGGTTCCTTGGCGAGTACGATCTGGTCGTCGGCGCCCGTTCCGGATCCACGCAACAGGCGTCAACGGCCCGGTACGCCGGCAACAATCTGCTCAACTGGCTGGCTACCTATCTCACGGGCCGCCATATTCCCGACCTCACCTCAGGGTTGCGCGCGGCGCGCACCAGCGGGCTTCGAGAATTCCTGCATCTCATGCCCAATGGATTTTCGACACCAACCACCATCACGCTGGCGTTCGTGAAGGCGGGCTACAGCGTGCGCTTCGAGACGATTTCGGTCAGCCCGCGGCTCGGCAAGTCGAAAATCAAACTGGTCTCCGACGGCGCGAGATTTCTGATGATTCTCCTGCGCGTGATCACCGTTTTCAGCCCGCTTCGAATTTTTCTGCCAATTGCCAGCGTGTTCTTCATTCTTGGTGCGGGCTATGCCATCTGGACGACGCTGACGCGCCATGACATCACCGACTCATCGGTACTGCTCCTCGTGCTGGCGGTCGTCATTTTTCTCGTCGGATTGGTGTCCGAGCAGATTTCCACAATGCGGCTGGAAGGGCCCCGATGAATGCCGCCGTTGTCATTGCGACATACAACGAGCGCGAAAATCTGCCCGGACTGGTCTCCGCAATTCTCAAAAATGACGGGTATCGCATCGTCGTCGTCGACGACGACTCGCCCGACGGGACCGGCCAGATCGCCGACGATCTGTCGCGGACCTACCCGGACCGACTTTCGGTCATCCATCGCACGGGTGCACGGGGCCTTGGCCGGTCGCTCGTCGCGGGCCTCACCCGGGCGCTTGCGGACGGCGCCGATCTGATTGTTCAAATGGACGCGGATTTTTCACACGATCCGAAATATCTGCCGGCCATGGTCGATGCGGCGGCGGACGCCGACCTCGTGCTCGGGTCGCGCTACCTCCACGGCGTCAGCGTCGTGAACTGGCCCCTGCACCGCCTCATTCTCAGCAGTCTTGCGAATCAGTACGTCAGAACCGTGACAGGCGTCCACGAAAAGGACTGCACGACGGGATTCCGCTGCTGGCGGCGTGAGGCGCTCGCCAGACTGCCGCTCGACTCACTGATCTCGGATGGTTATGCCTTTCTGGTCGAACAGCTGTATCTCGCGCACCGGCTGGGCTGCCGCATCCGCGAAATCCCGATCATCTTCGTCGAACGCCGCGAGGGCACGTCAAAACTCTCGTCGAGGGTGGTGGTCGAGTCGTTAATCGTGCCCTGGCGATTGCGCCTGAAGCGCTAGTGTATTAACGTGTCCTCACCTTTCTGACATGGTAGACGCCGAGCGGAATGCTCCTCCCGGTCTGAGCGTATTCTTTCCTGCATACAACGACAGCGGTACGATCGCGAGTCTGGTCATCACGGCGATTCAAACGGCGTCGAAGCTGACACCCGACTACGAGGTCATCGTCGTCAACGATGGCAGCACCGATTCCACGGCGCAGATTCTCGAGGAGCTGGGGCGGGTGTACCCGCAGGTGAAGATCGTCACGCACCAGGTGAATCGAGGATACGGCGGCGCACTCCGCAGCGGGTTCGGCAGCGCGTCGAAAGAGATCATTTTCTACACCGACGGCGACGCGCAGTACGACCCGTCGGAGATGGAGGCGCTGTGGCCGATGATGGCGCCCGGCGTCGACCTGGTCAACGGCTTCAAGATCACCCGATCGGATCCGTGGCACCGGATCGTCATCGGCCGGATTTATCACCACACGGTGAAGGCGATGTTCGGGCTGCGCGTCTGTGATGTGGACTGCGATTTCCGTCTGCTGCGCCGCTCGATCTTCGAGCGCGTGCGGCTCGAGAAGAGCAGCGGCGTCATCTGCCTCGAGATGATGAAGAAGATCCAGGATGCCGGCTTCACCATCGTCGAGGTCCCGGTTCATCACTACCATCGCGCACACGGCAAATCGCAGTTCTTCAATTTCCGCCGGGTTTTTCGTACCGGCATCGATGTGATGAAGCTGTGGTTTGCGCTCGTCGTGCGCCAGACCCACCGGCAACAGGCCGAGTCTGCGAACGCGGTGAGCCAGAGAACACGGGCGCTGTGATGCCGCTCGTCCATCAGGATTTCTACCGCGGACGGCGCGTGATGATCACGGGCGGCCTGGGATTCATCGGCAGCAACATCGGCCGCCGGCTCGTCGAGCTCGGCGCCGATGTGCTGTTGATGGACTCGCTCATTCCCGACTCAGGCGCGAATTTCTTCAACATCGACGGGATCGCCGACAAGGTTCGCGTGAACATCGCAGACGTGCGGCAGGAAAGCACGATGAACCATCTGGTTCGCGATCGCGAGGTCATCTTCAACCTCGCCGGCCAGGTGAGCCACATCGACAGCATGAAGGATCCGTACACGGATCTCGAAATCAACTGCCGCAGCCAGCTCTCGATTCTCGAGGCATGCCGGAAATTCAATCCGCGCGTCAAGGTCGTGTTTGCCGGTACGCGGCAGGTGTACGGCAAACCCAGCTCGCTGCCGGTCTGCGAAGACCACCTCGTGCGACCTGTTGACGTCAACGGCATCAACAAGGCCGCCGGGGAGAACTATCACCTGCTCTATAACAACGTCTTCAACGTGCGCGCCTGCTCGCTGCGCCTGACGAACGTGTACGGCCCACGACAGCTCATCAAGCACAACCGCCAGGGATTCATCGGCTGGTTCATACGCCTCGCACTCGAGGGCCGGGAGATTCAGATTTTCGGCGACGGCTCGCAGATGCGGGATTTCGTGTATGTCGACGATGCCGCCGATGCGTTCCTCCGCGCGGGCGCATCGGACGCCTGCAACGGCCAGGTGTTCAACGTCGGCGGATCGGAACCCATCTCGCACAAGGACCTCGTCTCGCTGCTGATCGACGTCGCAGGGGCCGGCACGGTTCGGTTTGTCCCGTGGCCGGCCGACAAGAAAATCATCGACATCGGCAGCTTCTATGCCGATTCGACACGCTTTCGGGACGTGGTCGGGTGGGAGCCGCGCGTCACGTTACGAGCGGGATTCGCCAGAACACTGGAGTACTACCGGAAACACGCCGCCGAATACCTCGACGACCCGGCGCCCGCACCTGCGCCAGTCGCATGAAGTTGGGACCCCGCGATTAAGCCATGATTCCGTTCACGGATCTTCATCTCGCCGAGGAATCGGCTGAGATTCGCGACGCCTTTACACGTGTCACTGACCGCGCGTGGTTCGTGCTGGGCCCAGAAGTGGAGGCATTCGAACGGGAGTTTGCGCTCGCCTGCGGCGCGGCGCACGCGGTCGGCGTGGGCAGCGGCACCGACGCACTCGCGCTGATACTTCGTGCCCTCGGCATCGGCGCCGGCGACGAAGTCATCACCACGCCGTTGTCTGCTGCATACACAGCGATCGCGATTGTGATGGCGGGCGCACGCCCGGTGTTCGCGGATATCGATCCCGAGCGTATGACGCTCGATCCCGCGGCCGCGGAGCGAGCCATTACCGATCGGACGGCTGCCCTGTTGCCCGTTCATCTCTACGGCCAGCCGGCCGACCTCCGTTCTCTAGCGGCCCTGGCGAAGCGCAACGGCCTCGCGCTCGTCGAGGACTGCTGCCAGGCACACCTGGCGACCTGCGAAGGGCAACCGGTCGGCACATTTGGCATCGCCGGCGCATTCAGCTTTTATCCGACGAAGAACCTGGGGGCGCTCGGCGACGGCGGTGCGGTCATCACACGCGACGCTTCGCTCGCCGATCGCATCAAACGGTTGAGAAACGGCGGCCAGACCGATCGTTACCATCACGTTGAGCTGGGTCTGAACAGCCGTCTCGACGAGCTGCAGGCGGCGATTCTTCGCGTGCGACTGCCGCTACTGGCCCAGCGCACCATCCGACGGCGAGTGCTCGCTGGCCTCTATCGGATGGCGCTCGCTGATTCGAATGTCGCTGTCCCGCGAGAGATGGATCCCGGACACGTGTATCATCTGTTTCCGGTCCGAACCGAACGACGGACGCCGTTGCAGGATCGTCTGCGCCTGTCTGGAATCGAAACCCTCGTGCACTACCCCATCCCGATCTTCCAGCAGCCGGCGTTCGCGGGGACGGATCCGGCCGACTGCCCGGAGGCCGTACGAGCAGCGAACGAAGTCCTGTCGCTGCCTTTCTATCCCAGCCTGTCGATCGAGGCGGTCCAAACGGTGGCCGAGGCCGTGCGAAAGGAACAATCTTCGTGAGAGCGTTAATTACCGGCGGCGCCGGTTTCATCGGTTCGCATCTGGCCGAGGCCCTGTTGAAGGACGGACACGACGTCGACATCATCGACAATCTTTCGACCGGTTCGATCCGCAACGTCGGCCACCTGAAGTCGAATCCGCGGTTCAAGTACGTCATCGACACGCTCACCAACGAGCCGCTGCTGGCTGAGCTGGTCGATCGCAACGACGTCATCTTTCATTTCGCCGCGGCTGTCGGCGTCAAACTGATTGTCGAAGAGCCGGTGCATACCATCGAGACCAACGTCCATGGCACTGAGGTCGTGCTGAAGCACGCGAACAAGAAGAAAAAGAAGGTCGTGATCGCCTCGACATCGGAGGTCTACGGAAAGAGCACGGATGTGCCATTTCGTGAAGATGCCGATCTCGTGATGGGCGCGACGGTCAAACATCGATGGGCGTATGCGTGCAGCAAAGCCATCGACGAGTTTCTTGCGCTGGCGTACTACAAGGAGCGCGATCTGCCCGTTATCATCGTGCGGTTTTTCAACACGGTCGGGCCGCGACAGACGGGACAGTACGGAATGGTACTCCCGTCGTTCGTTCGTCAGGCGCTGGCGGGCGAGCCCATCACCGTCTTTGGCGACGGCACACAGTCGCGCAGCTTTACGTATGTTGGCGACGTCATTGAATGCCTCATGAAGCTCACAACCGAACCGAAGGCGGTGGGACAGGTATTCAATATCGGCAATAAGGAAGAGGTGTCGATTCTGAAACTCGCCGAGATCGTGAAAGAGCTCACGGGTTCCGCTTCGAACATCGAGTTCATCCCGTACGACAAGGCATACGAAGCGGGATTCGAGGACATGCCGAGGCGAGTCCCGGACCTCACAAAAGTGCGCGAACTCGTCGGCTACGAGCCCAAAGTTCAGCTCAACGAGATTATTGCGAAAGTCATCGAGTACTTCCGGACCCACGGGTCCTGATTTATAATAGGGGTCCGTTTGACATTAATGAAAATACTTGGTTTCGGGCTCTGTCTTCTGGTCTGGGTGGTGTCGCCGGTCTCGGCGGCCGGACTCCAGATGTCCATTCGAGATGGGCGCATCACCATCGACGCCCAGGATGTGACGGTCCGCCAGATTCTCACCGAATGGGCGCGTATCGGGAAGACGCAGATCCTCAACCACGAGCGGATTACCGGCGGACCGATTACGCTGAAGCTCGAGAACGTTCCCGAGAAGCAGGCACTCGAAATCGTGCTGCGTGCGGTGCCGGGATACATCGCGCTGCCTCGTGCGACATTGGTGGCCGACGCATCGATTTACGACCGCATTCTGGTGATGCCGACGACCACAGCAGTCGCTGCCGCTCGTCCGCAGCCCGCGCCGGCATTTCCCGGCATGCAACCTGGGATGACACAGCTCAGGCCTCCCCCGCCGAATCTTGCGCCGGGGACATTGCCCGAGCCGGCCGACGAACCAGCAGAAGACCAGGCTCTTGCGGCCGCAGCGGCGGCTGGACTGGTGCCCGTGCCGGCGCCAATGCCAAGCCAATCGGCCATTTCCGGACCGCTGATCCTGCCCGGAACTGCACAGCCACCACCATCGCAGACTCCGCCGGGAACAGCTTATTCGCCGACCAATCCGTTTGCACCGAGCGGCACTTCGGCACCGACGTCGGCACCGACGTTTACTCCACCGCCTCCGCCGGCCGCGGTGACCGCTCCAATCACGCGTCCGCGTCCGCCACAACCGGAGCGATAAGCTCTCGCATCGCGATACAATCAACCGTTCGTCGTCCATCGTCGATCGTCTATCGTCCAGACGAGGATGAATTCTCCAGACGATCGCCGTGGACGATCGACGATGGACGATCCAGCCTGATGCCTGAAATCGATCGCTACCGCCCGGAGGATCAGCGCGGCGTCGACGCCCTCTATCGACGTGTGTTCGGGCCCGACGCCGCCGCCGCGAGCCGCCTGCGCTGGGACTGGCAGTACCGCCGCAATCCGAACAACTCCGACGGCGCGCCATTGCTGTGGGTCGTGCGTGAAGGGCCGACGATTATCGGCCACTACGCGACGATGCCGGTCCGTCTATCGCTGGGCGGAAAGGAAATTCAGGCGGCATGGGGGACCGACGCGATGGTTGCACCCGAGCGGCAGCGCCGGGGCCTCGGTGAGGAACTCTTTCGTGTGTGGGACCGCAGCGTCGGCGCAGCGCTTGGTCTGGGCCTGTCGAGTGCGTCCTCGCGTCTGGTCAAAAAGCTGCATTTTCCTGAAGTCGCGCCGATTCCTGGACTCGTCAAACCCCTGACTCGGCGCGCGGTTCGCGTCCCACGATGGCCGAATACGTTAAATCGTTTTGTTTCGGCCGTGACGTTGCCGATCGTGCGTGTCGCTGCGCGCGTGCGCCCGCTTCGGGCCGATGTCGAACCGATTCGCCGCTTCGACACGTCGTTTACCGATTTGTGGGAGCGGCTTGCCGATCGATTCGAGCTCGCGGTCCGCAGGGACGCAGCGTACCTGAACTGGAAGTTCATCGAGCCGCCGCACGTGCGCTATTCGGTCGCTGCACTTAAGCGCGAGGGTCGGGCCGAAGGTTATGCGGTGTATCGGCACGCGCAGGAACCCCGCGGCCGCGTCACCCTGCTCGTGGACTTTCTTGCCGACACGCACGACGACATCGGATTCAAGACGCTGCTGCGCTGGGTGGACGCAGAGGCGAGGCAGGCCGGTTCGGACAAGATTCGCTGCTACGCCGCGCACGTGGGGTTCCGGCGCATCATGCGGCACTCGGGGTACTTTCAGATGCGGCCACATCCGCTCACGCTGGCGGCGAAGATCAACGCGGTGACCGTGCCGGCAAAGTTCTACAAGGACACCGGCGACTGGCACATCACGCTTGGTGACTCCGATCAGGATGTCGGTATTCGAGATTGGGACTGAAAATATGCCGTTCGCCGAAGACGTGAATCGCGCCATCACCGATGCCATGAAATCGAGGGACCAGGCTCGGCTCAGTACGCTGCGCATGCTGAAGACGGCGTTGATGAACCGGGAAATCGAGCGCGGACGGGCGCTCGACGAGAGCGAGTCGCGGCAGGTCGTGTCGGCGCTTGTCAAGCAGCGGCGCGACTCCATCGAGCAGTTCGTCAAAGGCGGACGTCAGGATCTCGCGGACAAGGAGACGGCAGAGATCGTGATTCTCGAAGGCTACCTGCCGCCATCGGTTGATGCCGCCGCTCTCGAGCGTGTGGTTGACGCCGCGATTCAGTCCACCGGCGCGACGTCCCCCAAGGACATGGGCAAGGTGATGAAGGCTGTCATGGCCGAGCTGGCCGGCCAGACCGTCGACGGCAAGACGGTGAACGAACTGGTTCGTCGCAAGCTCGGATGATCGGCCATCGTCCATCGTCCATCGTCCATCGTCGTATCAGTCGACGATCGACGATCGACGATGGCCGATCGACGATCGACGATGGCCGATCGTGGGCGTAGTCCGATCGGCGGGGGTCATCGGCATTGCCACGATGACCAGCCGAGTGCTGGGGCTCATTCGCGATCAGGTCTTTGCATACTTCTTCGGCGCCGGCGATGCGATGGACGCCTTCCGCATCGCATTCAGAATCCCCAACGTCCTCCGCGACCTGTTCGCCGAAGGTGCACTCAGCGCGGCGCTCGTGCCGACGTTTACACGCGCGTTTGCGACAGGCGACAAACACACCGCCTGGCGACTGGCATCAAACGTCATCGGCCTGCTGCTCGTCGTCTCAGGCGCGATCGTGGTCGCAGGGATGCTCCTCGCCGAGCCGCTCGTGAACGTGTACGCCTCGGGATTCCGAGACGTCCCCGGGAAGATCGAGCTGACGATTCGGCTGACGCGACTTGTGTTTCCATTCCTCGGGATGGTCGCCGTGGCCGCCGTCCTGATGGCGATCCTCAACGCGCTGCACCGCTTCTTCGTTCCGGCGCTGTCGCCGGCAATGTTCAACGTGGCAACGATCGCATGCGCCGCGATCTTCGTCCCGCTGGCGCCACGTCTGGGTATCGAGCCGATCGTCGCGATTGCCGCCGGCACACTCGTGGGCGGGCTCGGGCAAATCGCGTTGCAATGGCCGTTTGTCCGCCGCGAAGGGTTCCGCTACCAGCCCGTGCTGGATGTGCGCGATCCGTGGCTGCGCGAGATCGGGCGCCTCATGATTCCCGGCGTCATCGGACTCGCAGCTGTACAGATCAACCTGTTCGTCAACAGCTGGCTCGCGGCCGGTCTGGGCACTGGTGCGGTGTCGTGGCTCGATTACGCCTTCCGCCTGGTGTACATGCCGATCGGCCTGTTCGGCATTTCGATCGCGACGGCATCGCTGCCGACGATTTCCGCGCACGCGGCTACCCGTGACGATTCTGGTATCCGCCACACCGTTGCGAGCGGTCTGCGATTGATGCTGATGCTCAATCTGCCAGCCACGATTGGCCTCGTCGTGCTGTCGTCACCCATCATCGCGTTGATTTTTGAGCACGGCCGGTTCACACCGGCCGACACGGCGGCAACCGCCGCGGCGCTGGCCTGTTATGCGCCCGGGCTCATCGGGTACTCGGCAGTGAAGCTGATTTCTCCCGCCTTCTACGCCATGGGCAACAGCCATGCGCCGGTCATCGCCACTGCGGCCAGCGTCGCGGTGAACGTCGGACTGAATCTGATGCTGGTGCAGCCGCTCGGCCACCGCGGGCTGGCACTCGGCACTTCCCTGGCATCGCTGCTGAACGCAGGAATGCTGTTCTGGCTGCTGCGCGCGCGTCTTGGAGGCCTGGAAGGCAAACGTCTGCTGAACTCGATGATCAGGATTTCACTCGCATCAGCCGCCATGGCTGTTGCCGCCTACTATGCCGAACGATTCCTGCACGTGCCGTTCGGAGGACGGAATGTCACGGCGCAGGCCGTCCGCGTGTTCGGCGCGATTGGCATCGCGATGATCGTGCTCGCCATCTCGAACCACATCCTGGGCGTCGAAGAATTTGCCCGGTTGAGACGCCGGGCTTTAGGGTCCTGAACGTGGTAGATTCGACGGGATGCGCCGCTACCCGTCGCGCGACCTCTCGTCTTTTTCGTTCGGGCCCGGCCCGCTCTCTCCCGCCATCAAAGCGCTGATCGCGGTCAACGTCGGCATATTCGTGCTGATGTGGCTGATGCCGTCGACAATGCGCCAGCCCGTGCAGATGTATCTCGGTTTGGTGCCCGACGCAATCTTCCGGTCGTTCCGCATCTGGCAGCCCGTTACCTACATGTTCCTGCATGCGGACATCGGACATATCTTCTTCAACATGCTTGCGCTGTGGATGTTCGGGACCGAGCTCGAGCGCATGTGGGGAACGAAGTACTTTCTGCGGTATTACTTTGTCACCGGCATTGCCGCGGCGATCACGACGGTGCTCGTTTCATTGCTTTCGTTCGCATCGACCGCGCGGATGTTCGACTCTGTCACTATCGGAGCATCGGGCGCCATTTACGGCGTGCTTCTAGCGTACGGCCTCACCTTCCCGAATCGCCCGATCTACGTCTATTTCGTGTTGCCGATTCCGGCGAAATACTTCGTCATGATCATTGGTTTCATCGCTCTGCTGTCGTCGATGGGCGCCAGTGGAAGCGGCATCGCTCACATCACGCACCTCGGCGGTCTCGTCGCCGGATACGTCATGCTGCGCGGCCGCCACCTCAGCCCGGCGAACGAAGTGCGCTATCGCTACCTGCGGTGGAAGATGGATCGGGCTCGAAAGAAGTTTGGAGTGTACTCAGGCGGAAAGAACGACTGGGACAAGAGAGTGCATTAGATCGAGGGATTGGGGATCGGGATCAGAGATTGGGCATTGAGCCGGGTCTACAAGGCAAGACCCGGCCTACGTACGTCAGGGCGGGTCCTGCTTTTCGGACCCGCCGGGTCTGCTAATCTTCCAATCTGCCAATCTGCGAATCTGCCAATTCATGATCGCTTCCGCTCCCCTCCGATGATCAGTGCCAGCAGGCCTCCGACCAGCGGCAAGCCATCCGCATCCATGAGATATGCGTACTTGAACATCGCGCCTGCGCCGAACTGAAGGCTCAACACCATGACGAGCGCCACCGCCGCCGCAATCCTCGTCCAGAGGCCCAGTGCCAGCGCAACGCCCGCCACCATCGAACCGATGGGGACCATGCGAGCAAAAACAGGCGCGCCGGGAATAACCCGCTCCAGGTACCACCGGCTGAGCGACGGCGCCTCCAGCGCCCATGACGACAGCTGCTTGGTGATCGGGGCGGCATCCATCAACCAGGACGCTTTCTCGAGGCCGAAGAAGAACATGAATATGCCGATGCACACCCGGAGCAGCAACAGCGCCAGACTGTGAGCCCGATTGCCGCTCTTCCGCCCAGGTGGACGGCCGGCAACCCCGACGTTCGATGGACCGGTCGCCATTACGCGTGATACGCCATCTGCTTCAATGCCGTGATGCGGTTAGCCATCGGCGGATGCGACGCCAGGACATCAGGCAGCCAACCCTGACGCAGCCCGACGGCCCGCCCGAGCGGATCGGCGATGCACAGGTGGGCCGAGCCACGCTTCACGGAAGGCGTCGGTTCGTGGGCCGCATCGATCTTTTCAAGTGCGCTGGCCAGCGCGAGCGGATTGCGAGTGAGCTCGGCGCCCGACGCATCGGCAAGATATTCGCGGCGCCGCGAGACCATCATCGCGAGCGTCTGGCCGATGAGCGGCGCAAGCAGAATAGCGACGACCCAGATGACGAACAGGATGACGCCGGCCACTCCGCCGTCCTTGTCACGGTCCTTTCGGCTACCTCCGCCATTCGCGCTGTGCAACCCTCGGGTGGTCCAGTCCGACAACAGGGCAATCGTGCCGACCATGGCCGCAATGACCGTCATGAGGCGAATGTCGAGGTTGCGGACGTGGCTCAACTCGTGCGCCACTACACCTTGAAGCTCGTCTCGCGTCACGACATCGAGCAAGCCGCGCGTCACCGCTATCGATGCATGCCCGGGATCGCGCCCGGTGGCAAACGCGTTCGGGTCCATGTCGGGGATGACATACACTTTGGGCTTCGGCAGCCCTGCAGCAATGCTCATCTCCTCGACCACGTTGTCCAACTGGCGAATTTTCAGGGTCCAGTCGTCGGATGCGGCATTCGTGATCGCGCGCTCGATAGGCACCGCGCCCGCCGACAGCAACACGGCGCGATCGCCAGAGTAGTAGCTGGTCAGCGCGCCGACGCTGCCGGCGCCGAGGGCCGCAAGACTCCCGAACGGAAACGTGAGTTCGCCGTCTCCAATGTAGAACACGTCGAAGCCCAATCCGAGAAGCAGCAGAAACCCCACGAATACAATCATGACCGCCCAAGTGCGGCGACGGTTTGAGGCCTGCTGTTCGAAGAGATTGCCCGCCAGACCTACTTCCTCATCGAAAGATCAACGGAGGGTACCTGTCGTTCGGCAGCGTCGGCAATCTCGAAGAGCTCAGACGGCTTGAAGCCGAGCGTCGACGCGAACAGGTTGGACGGAAAAGTCTGTTGCGACGTGTTGAATTTCGTGGCGATGTCGTTGTAGAACTGCCGCGCAAACCCGACCTTGTTCTCGGTCGAGGTCAATTCCTCCTGCAGCATCCTGACGTTGTCGTTCGCGCGAAGCGTCGGATAATTTTCCGCAACCGCGAACAAGCGGCCGAGCGCCTGCGAAAGCTCACCCTCCTTGCGGGCGGAATCGGCCGGACCGGTCGCTGAGACCGCACGGGCGCGTGCCTCCATGACCTGCGTCAGCGTGTCTCGCTCGAATTCCATCGCCCCGCGAACGGTGTTGACGAGATTCGGAATCAGATCGTGCCGCCGCTTGAGTTGTACGTCGATTTGACGCCACCCGTTGGCCACCTGATTGCGAAGCCCGATCAGGCGGTTGTAAAGGGCGATGCCCCAGACAATCACGACGGCGAGGATCGCCAGCAGAATCCAGGTCACAATACCCTCCTATTTTTTCTCGGGCCCCAACCGGGCACCCAATCGGCCGCTTCGCGGCTATTCCGCCCAGTCGCGTCTGACCGGGCTGAACACGCCAAGCACGAAGGTGTCGTCGAGCGCCTCCACCTGGTGGGCCACGCCGGGCTTGATGTGCAGGACTTCACCTTCGCGGAGCGTCACTTCCTCGCCTGCCACGAGCAGCTTTAACGCGCCCTGCAGCACGTAGGTCATCTGCTCGCTCTCATGTGCATGCTGTGGCACCACCGCGCCGCGTTTCAGGTAGATTTGAGCCATGGTCTCCCGTTCTCCGGACACGAATTTCCGGGAAACCATCTCCGTGACTTTCTCGAGAGCAATTTCGTCCCAGCGGAACAGACGATAGGGCTGCAATTGTTTTTTTGGAGTTTTACCGCTTGCGTCGGCGGCCTCGGAACGCGATTATACCACCCGGTACCGATGTATAATTTGCTGTTGGCGGGGCGTGAATGAAGTCGACAGTGACCAACGGACACAAGACGCACGCACGGCCGGGGCGCTCATACGAAGGGCTTAGCCCAGACGATCTCCTCAACGCCTATCGCTGGATGGTGTTGTCGCGACGTCTCGACGACAAGGAGATCCAGCTCAAGAACCAGAGCCAGATCTTCTTTCAGATTAGCGGCGCCGGGCACGAAGCCGTTCTCGTCGCCGCCGGAATGGTCCTCAAACCCGGCTACGATTGGTTCTTCCCCTATTACCGCGATCGGGCGCTGACGCTCATGCTCGGTTTCACCCCGTACGAAATGCTGCTGGCGGCCGTGGGCTCGTCCGACGATCCCTCTTCCGGCGGCCGCATGATGCCGTCGCATTGGAGCAAACCGTCTCTCCACATCATGAACCGTTCGAGCGCGACGGGCATGCAGTGCCTCCAGAGCGCCGGCAGCGCCGAGGCGTCGAAGCGGCTGCCTCTCCTCGGCGTCGGATCGCCGCTGGTCGAAGACGACGAAATCACGTACGTCTCGATCGGCGATGGTGCAACCGGCGAAGGCGAGTTCTGGGAGTTCCTGAATACGATCTGCAACGAGCAGCTGCCCGTCGTCTGCGTCGTCGAAGACAACGGGTACGCGATTTCGTGTCCTGCGGAATACCACACCGCCGGCGGCGATGTGTCGCGGCTGGTCGAATCGTTTCCGCACCTCGAGGTCATCCGCGTCGACGGAACGGATCTCGTGCAGAGCTATCGCGGCGTATGCGAAGCGGTGGCCTATGCCCGGGCGCGTAAGGGACCGGCGCTGGTTCACGCGAAAGTGATTCGGCCCTATTCCCACTCGCACTCAGATGACGAGCGCAATTACAAGACGGCCGAAGAGCGCGAGCTCGAAGCCGCGCGAGATCCGATCTTGAACCTTACGACGCTCCTTCTTTCGGATGGCCTGGCCACCGAGAAGGAGCTAGAGGACATTCGCAAGGCGGTCGACGCCGAACTGACTGAAGCGGCCGACCGCGCGTTGAAAGCGCCCCGCCCCACGCCCGAATCGGCCGGCCTCTACGTCTACTCGCCGGACGTCGATCCCACTTCCGACGCATTCGACACGCCGATGTCGCCCCAGGGCGATCCTGTGACGATGGTCGCCGCCATCAACCGCACGCTGCACGACGAGATGCAGCGAAACCCCTTGATGGTGGTGTTCGGTCAGGACGTCGCAGATGCAAGCAAGTGCGACATCGTCGAGAAAGTGCCGGGTAAAGGCGGCGTGTTCAAAGCGACGCACGGGCTGCAGCGCAAGTTCGGGAATAACCGCGTGTTCAATGCGCCGCTGGCCGAAGCCAACATCGTGGGGCGATCGATCGGTATGGCCGTGCGCGGAATGAAGCCGGTCGTCGAAATACAGTTCTTTGACTACATCTGGCCAGCGATGATGCAGATTCGAGACGAGCTCTCGATGCTGCGGTATCGCTCGGCCAATTCGTTCAAAGCGCCGGTCGTCATCCGTGTCGCGATCGGAGGATATCTGCGCGGCGGCGGCGTGTATCACAGTCAGTCGGGTGAGAGCATCTTCGCTCACTGTCCGGGGCTGCGCATTGCGTTCCCCTCGACGGCCGCCGATGCCGCCGGTCTTCTTCGGACCGCCATTCGCTGCGACGATCCGGTGATGTTTCTCGAGCACAAGCACCTGTACCGGCAGACCTACAACAAGACCGTCTATCCGGGATCCGACTACATGATTCCGTTTGGCCGGGCGGCCGAGCGTCGCGCCGGAAACGACCTCGTCATTGTCACGTGGGGCGCCCTGGTTCAGCGATCCCTCCTCGCCGCGCAAATGGCGGAGAAGAGGGGCATCAGCGTCGGCGTCATCGACCTGCGGACGATTCTGCCGTACGACTTCGAGACAATCGCCGCCGCCGTAAAGCGAACGAGCCGCGTCATCGTGGCCCATGAAGATCAGCTGACGTGCGGCTTCGGCGCCGAGATCGCGGCAAGGATTTCCGAGGATCTGTTTGAGTATCTGGATGCGCCGGTCACCCGTATCGGTGCGATGGACACGCCCGTGGCGTATGCGCCAGAGCTCGAGGAAGTCATCCTGCCGCAGACCGACGATCTTCTCAACGCCATTGAGAAGGTATCAGCCTACTAAACCGGGTTCCAAGTTCCTGTTCCACGTTCCCGTTCGCGGTGGCGCCGGATTGAGCCGCGCATCTTACCGGAACCAGGAACCTGGACAACTTCCTACTTGCGGTGAATCGCTCCTCCTGAAGGAGGTTCGTTGACGATCGCCCAGAAAGCACCAAGGTGGCGCACGGCGTCGATGAACGCCCGGAAGTCGACCGGCTTCACGACGTACGCGTTCGCGCCCAGCTTGTAGCTGCCGATCAGGTCCTGCTCCTCGCGCGACGACGTGAGCATGACGACCGGGATGGTCTTGAGCATTTCGTCGGCCTTCAGCACGCGGAGCACATCGAGGCCGTCGACCTTCGGCATTTTGAGATCCAGCAGCAGGACCGCTGGATTGCCTTCGGGCCGATTCGCATACTCGTTCCGTCGATACAGATAATCGAGCGTCTCTGCGCCGTCACGCACGACGACCACTTCGTTCGCCAGGTTGATTTCGCCGAGTGCCGCGAGCGTCAACTCGACGTCGTTCGGATTGTCTTCCGCGAGTACGATCCGTTTCAGTTCAGTCATCACGCTGACATCCTGATTGAAGGTCCGGCCAGTCTCTGCACCGCCATCCCCGCTTCATTTCACTGCATCACTCGTGAGCCCCACTCCGGCGCTCCAGCATTTTGTGCGGACGCGAGGTCGTCTAGGCATCGTAAACGTAGCCGATATGCATAAATCTGACGCGAGTTATGCCGAGTTATTGCTGTCACCAATTCCTCATTCGAACGTACATTACCGGACACGAACGGACGTTGATCCGAATATCCGGAATATCGGATCGATCCGCCCTTATGTATAGGTTGAAGATGGCAGGTGTCCGTCAGAGATATCGTCTGGACCTGAGCGTAGCTGAGTTGTCGCGGCTATACTTACGCGCACTGCCTTCGCGTCTGCCGGCATCGCCGGCGGCGCATGAAGCGGATGCCTGCGCAACCACACCCGACACGGCGGGCAAAACGGCCATCACGTGTAAACGGACTCGACGCGCTCGCGCTTCGGATGGAGGTCGCGCGGGAAGAGGAGCGCGCGCGGGTTGCGCGGGAGCTACACGATGAGCTTGGACAAGTATTGACGAGCTTGAAGCTCGAATTCATGTGGCTCGTCGACGAGTTGCGCAAGAACGAGCCGAAACCCGGTATTCAGCTCGTCAACAAACTCCAGGCGCTGACGGGCCTCATCGAGATCAGCATTCAGTCGGTTCGCCAGATCTCCAGTGACCTGCGGCCGGCGGTGTTCGATCACCTCGGCTTGAAGGAAGCGATCGAGTGGGAGGGTACAGAAGTTCGAGGCGCGGACGGGCATCCGCTGCCGTCTGACCTGGGAAGTGAAGAACGAGGGGGGCGATCGTACTCGGCAGCTGGCGATGTTCCGGATTCTGCAGGAGGCCTTGACCAACGTCGCGAGGCACGCCCATGCGGGCGCGGTGCGCATCGGAGTTCGACAGCGCGGCAGAATGCTGACGCTGACGGTTCGCGACAACGGCCGCGGCATCACGAAAGCGGAGCGAACGAGCGTCGAATCGATCGGTTTGTTGGGGATGACCGAACGCGCACGGTTGCTCGGCGGCAGTCTGTCCATCGCCGGCGCGCCCGGGCGAGGCACGACCGTCACCGTGAAAGTGCCGACACCGGGGCACAAAGGCCCGATGCGGTAAGGCCACACGACAAAACATGACTACTCGCATCCTTCTCGTCGACGACCACCCCATCGTCCGTCACGGCATCAAGCAGGTGCTGTCCGGAGCGTTCCACCCTTCGCTCGTTGGTGAAGCCGCCAACGTCGAAGAGGGGCTCACCGAGCTCCGCAACACCGAGTGGGATGTCATGGTGCTCGATCTGACGCTGCCAGGCGTCAGCGGTCTCGAATTTCTGAAGGATCTGCGACGCGAGCGGCCCGCGCTGCCCGTTCTCGTGCTGAGCATGCATCCACCTGATCAGTTCGCGCGGCGCGCCATGAACGCAGGAGCGTCGGGCTATCTGACGAAGGACAGCGCGCCGACCGAGCTCGTCAAGGCTGTCAGCGAGGTCATCGCCGGGCGGAGGTATCTGAACCCTTCCGTCATCGAAGAGCTGGTCGTCCATCAGCAGGCGGGACACAGCCAGTGGCCGCACGAGGCGCTGTCCGATCGCGAGTATCAGGTGCTGCGTATGATCGCATCAGGTTTGACGGTCTCGCAGGTTGCTACGCGCCTCTCGCTGAGCGTAAAGACGATCAGCACGTACCGCGCGCGCGTGCTCGAGAAGATGAACATGAAGACGACGGCCGAGCTGATGCACTACGGCATACAGCGCGGGTTGGTGGACTAGAACGGTTTCGGGTTCCACGGTTCCAGCGGTTCCGGTTCCAAGGTTCGGGTTCCAGAGGTTCTGGTTGCCGGGTTCTGGTTCCTGTGAAACTGCACCCTCAGAACTCCGCAACCCGAACCTCTAGAACCCGAACCTCTAGAACCCGAACCCTTGGAACCGGAACCCAAGGAACCCTGGAACCTCCGGAACCCTGGAACCTCAGAAGCCTATCTTGATCGCCAACTGGATTTGTCGTGGTGGCGCAGCCTGAGTGAACTGGCCGAAGGTCGGCAGCGGATTCGACGGGTACGAGCCGGTGCCGAAGACATTGTTCACCGCAATGAAGTTGGAGCGGTTGAACAGATTGAACACCTCGAAAATTCCGTCGACCGTGACGTGGCCCACCGGAAAGCGACGCGCCACCCTGAGATCAACGTTCGCCTGCATCGGCAGCACGTCCGCGTTCCGGTGAACTGACGTGCCGATGTCCGACAACGTCGCTCTGGCGCGATCGGTTGCGCCGCCGTCGCCGTCGGCGTTGAGATCCACGCCGGCGAGGATGTTGTAAGGGCGGCCCGATCCAATCGTGACGATCGACGACAGTTCGACCTGGCGCGGCAGCACGTACATGCCGCTCGCCACGAAGCGATGCCGCTGATCCTGCAAAGACGGTCCCTTCTCGGAATTCGGATCGAAGCCAAGCGGCAGTCCGTTGAGATCGTTGGAATCGCGTCCCCGGCCGCTGTCCTGCGCAATGAACTCGCTCTGAAAATCTGTGCCGGTGTCCTCGGCCTTGGAGAGCGTATAGCTCATCATGAGCTGATGTCTGTCGACGAACCGTCGCGTCGCCGCAAACGTGACACCTCGGTACCATGTCTCGCTGAATGAGGTGTACTGAAGCACCGATGCTGAAGATCCGGGCATGCCGTTCACGTCCGCTGGGCGCCTGTTTGCGCCGAGCGACGTCACCAGCGGATTGTAATCAAGCGTCGACAGCTGCTTGAAGCCGCGGACGTAAATGAAATCGGCCGACAGCGCGATTCGTCCCGGAAGCTCGCGCTGTATTCCCGTTGCCAGGTGATGCGCGTAGGGAATCTCGAGCCCCGGATCGAGCGAGATGACCAGGCTCGGATACGCCGACGGTTCAGGCAGCCGGCGGCCTGGCGCATTCCACGCCCCGATCGCCGTCTGTCCGGCCGCGACGAGCGTGCGCACACGATCGCGGCCGTTGATCCCTTTCGTGATACCGGCGACGCCGGTGATGAGATTGTCGAAATACAGCCCGTACGCGCCGTGAACCGTGGTTTTTCTGTCGCCGAGCGGATCCCACTCGAGCCCAAGACGTGGCGCAACGTTGTTGCGATCGTTTGGGAACGTGTATGGGCTGGGATAGCCAGCAACCGTATAGCTGATTTCGGGAAATGCCTGGACCTGATAGCGCACGCCGAGCTTCGCCGTGAGGCGCGAGGTGATGCGCCAGTCGTCCTGCGCGAACAGAGAAAAGTCGCTGTAGGTGTAAGGCGCTTCCGAGTTGCCGTACCCCTGTACGTAGCGCCCGGGAACGCCAAGCTGCACGGCAACGATGGCGGGCACTTCGACAGGCGGTAAGCCAAGGAGCGGGGCCTGCGAAGCGGGAATGCTGCCGAAAATGTAACGCCCGCCGAAATGCAGCGGAAGGCTCTGCTCGGTTGCGTCGATGTAGTTGAAATCGAATCCCGCCTTGAACTGATGCCGACCCGTGAAATAACTGAGGGTGTCGAGCACCTGATACCGGACGTTCCTGCGCGGCTGCGGCGTGAAACGCTGGCGCCCGACACTCGCAACACCAAGCACCTCGAGCGTCGGCCCACCCTGGTTCTCGAGCGTGCAGGGCCCGCCACACCGCGGGTCGAGGGAATCCACGGTCTGGTCGCGACCGGCGACTTGAAAGCGTGTTTCGTTCACCATTCTGGAGGAGCCGACCCACTGATGCGACAGCGCGAACATCAGGTCTTCACTGTTCAGCACCGCGCCGCGGCTTCGCGCCACGTTGCCCCCAAACGGCTCGATGTTCTCGTTCAGGTCGTCTGCCCAGTTGATGCGGGCGACCAACGAGTGGCTCGTGTTCAGCTGATGATCGACTTTCCCTAAAAGCTGACTGGAGCGGACGTCGTACGGCACGTGCCCCGTCTCGATCGCGAACCCGGCGCGCCGGAGGATTGCTGCCGGCGTTCCGAAATTCTGGCCGAGAAACGTCACGTTGTTCGTGTCGTCGATCGTCACGAAGTTGTTGGCGGCGATGTCGAGGCGCTCGAACGAGACGAAAAAGAACGTGCGATCGCGCCTGATCGGCCCTCCAAGCGTGGCGCCGTACTGCTTCTGCGAGTAAGGGGCCTTGTCGCGATCGATCGCCTGTTTCGCCGGATTGAATCGCTCGAAATGATCTTTTGAATTGAGCGAACCGTCGCGCAGAAAGAAGAACAGATTACCGGCAAGCTCGTTCGTCCCGCTTTTCGTCACGATGTTCACCACGCCGCCGGACGCCTTGCCGAACTCGGCCGAATAGGAGTTCGTCAGAACCTGAAACTCGCGAACCGCTTCCTGGCTGAACGTCGCGCGCACGGCGCCGATGATGGAATCGTTGTTGTCGAGCCCGTCCACCGTGATGTTGTTCGAACGCGCTCGCTGACCAGCAAACGACAGGCCTGATGTGCCCGACGCCCCCTGTTGCGGCGTCCGATCGGTCGCGACGCCGGGCGCGAGCAGAGAAAACCCGATGAAGTTGCGCCCGTTGATCGGAAGATGCTCGATCTGCTCCTGTGCGATGACGCTCGAGACGACCGTGCGCTGGGTGTCGATAACCGGAGTATCGACCTCGACCTGCACGGTTTCTTGCCCGCCCGCCACGGTCAAGGCCAGACGGACTTCACTGAGACTGCCGAGCGTCAGGACGATGTCTTCGAGCGTGCGCGGCGCAAAGCCGGCCATTTCGGCCCGGATGTCGTAGGTGCCAGGAGGGAGCGCCGGAATCAGAAAATAACCCCGCGCATCCGTAATGGCGCTGCGCACGTGGTTGGTCTGGACATTCTGCGCTGTCACCGTCGCACCGGGCAGCACAGCCGCCGACTGATCGACGACCGTTCCGGCCAGATCCGCGGTCGTCGCTCGCGTCTGGGCTGCTCCGACCGATACGAAAGCCAGACAGAACGCAGCCAGCACCAAAGGAAGCGGCCGTGTCATGGCAATGACCTCCAGGTGGATAAGGGGAAGGCACGAGAGTGTAACATTCGACTGATGCCATCTGTTTCACTGAAAATTCGCTCGGCCGCGGTGCTGGGTGCCGGCACGATGGGTGCACAAATTGGCGCACATCTAGCCAACGCCGGATACCCGGTCTGTCTGCTGGATGTCTCGGCAAAGGCCGCGCGCGAAGGCCTCGAGCGCGCGCGAAAGCTCAAACCTGATCCGTTTTTCACGCCTGACGCGATCGACCGGATCCAGATCGGCGGCTTTGACGCGGACCTGGATCGCGTCGCACAGGCTGACTGGATCATCGAAGCGATCATCGAGCAGGCCGACGCGAAGCGCGCGCTGCTGGAGCGTATCGACGCCGTCCGCCGGGAAGGCTCGATCGTCAGCTCAAACACGTCTGGGCTTTCCATCACAGGACTGTCGCAGGGGCGCAGCCCCGACTTCAGACGGCACTGGCTCGGCACCCACTTCTTCAACCCGCCACGCTATCTCTCGTTGATGGAACTTATACCGACGGCTGAAACCGATCCGTCAGTCATTGCCGCCATTCGCGATTTCGCGGACCGCCGCCTCGGCAAGAATGTCGTGAATGCAAAAGACACGCCGGGGTTCATCGCCAACCACATTGCGATGCACGGCCTGGTCAGAATTTTCGAAGAGCTCGCTGCAGGCACCTACACTGTGGAAGAAATCGACGCCATGACCGGCGCCGCAATCGGAAGGCCCAAAAGCGCGACCTTCCGGACGGTGGATATCGCTGGCCTCGACATCCTTGTGCACGTCGCAAATGATCTCGCTCATCGCCTTCCGGCAGCACGAGGGTCGCAATTTCAATTCCCACCGTTCGTGCAAGAGATGCTCACCCGCGGATGGATCGGCGAGAAGGCCGGCCGTGGCTTTTACGAGCGCCGAAAGAACGACCGCGGAGAAACCGACATCTGGGCGCTCGATCCGCGCACGATGGTGTATCGGCCGAAAGAGGCGGTGAAACTGCCTTCACTTGAATCGACCGCCGCCCTCCCGCTGCCCGATCGGATGCGGAAGCTCTGTTCAGGAACTGATCGAGTCGCGAAATTCTTTCAATCCGTACTTCCGCCATCTCTCCGGTATACGGCGGAGATTGCGTCTGACATCGCTGATTCAATTGACGAGATCGATCGCGCCATGCAGTGGGGATACGGGTGGCCACTGGGTCCGTTCGAGCTGGCTGACGCCATCGGGTTCGGTGACCAGCCTTTTCGTCCAGCACCGCTTGGGCCGGCCGGGCCAGAACTGGAGATTCTGCGCAGCGCACGCGATCGGCAGAAGGTCGTCGCCGCGAATGCGGGCGCCAGTCTCATCGATCTGGACGAGGGGGTGCTCGCGGTCTCGCTGCATTCGAAGATGAACGCGATCGGCGGCGATGTGTTGACCATGCTGCAGCGCGGTTTGCGTGAGGCTGCGCAGAATTTCCGCGCCCTGATCATCGCAGCGGAAGGATCGAATTTTTCCGTCGGCGCCAATCTCATGTTGCTGCTGCTCGAGGCGCAGGAGGGCAACTGGGAAGATATCGACGCGATGATTCGATCGTTCCAGAAGACGACGAGCGGCCTTCGCTACTCGGAAGTCCCGGTCGTCGTGGCCCCGTTCGGTCTGGCGCTCGGCGGCGGCTGCGAGATTGTCCTTCACGGCGACCGTGTGCAGGCCGCCGCTGAAACCTACATCGGGCTGGTGGAGGTCGGCGTCGGGTTGATTCCGGCCGCCGGCGGGACGAAAGAGATGCTGCTGCGGCTCGGTCCGGAAAAAGCGTTCGAGACGATTGGCTTCGGCAAGACATCGACTTCGGCTCGCGATGCGGCTCGTCTTGGCTACCTGCGGGCGGTCGACGGCTCGACGATGAATCGCGACCGGCTGGTGTTCGATGCAAAACAGGAAGCCTTGAGGCGCGCGGAGGGCGGATATCGGCCGCCCGTCAAGCCCTTGGCGATACCCGTTGGCGGAGATGCCGTTCGCGCCATGCTCGATCTTGGTGTGCATCTCGCGTGGCGGGCCGGACGGATTTCCGACCATGACGCGACCATCGGACGGAAGCTGTCGTTCGTCCTTTCCGGCGGCGCCTTGCCCCACGCCGGGAAAGTCAGCGAAGATCAATTGCTGGATCTCGAGCGCGAAGCGTTTCTCAGCCTGTGCGGCGAGCCGAAGACTCTACAGCGCATCCAGCACACGTTGAAGACGGGCAAGACATTGAGAAACTGATGGTCGACATGGGAGCGGGCACTCCGCTCGTACTGGTGCCGGGAATTCAGGGACGGTGGGAATGGATGAAGCCGTCCGTTGAAGCACTGGCTCGCGAATACAGGGTCATTACGGCCTCGCTGCCGGGCGAGCCCGGCGCCGCACTGCCGTTCGGTGACGATGCCGACTTCGATGTGTTCGTCAGCCATCTTGACGCGGTCCTCGACACGGCGGGCATCTCGTCGGCCATCCTGTGCGGGATCTCGTTTGGCGGCCTCATCGCGCTCCGATATGCGGCCAGACGCAGCAACCGCGTTCGCGGACTGATTCTTGTGTCGACTCCAGGACCGCACTGGAAGTTAACCGCCGATCAAAGGCGCTATGCGGAGTCGCCGATACTGCGCAGTCCCATCTTTGCAGCCGGCGCTGTTCGGCGCGGGTGGCGAGAGTTGCAAGCGATGTACCCCACGCCGCGCGCCCGGCTGAAGGCCTGCCTCGGGGCAGGATGGCGCGTCGCGAGGGCACCGGCCGTACCCCGGCGCATGAGCCGCCGCGCACGCCTCGCCGAACGGCAGGACTTCGCAGCCGACTGTGCGCGCGTGAAGGCGCCGACGCTGGTCGTGACCGGCGAGCGCGACCTCGATCAGGTGGTGCCGTGCGAGGAGACCATGAGTTATCTCGATCTGATACCGGGATCGAGTTTTGAGCTGTTCGAGCAGACGGGCCATCTCGGAACCGTGCTGGCACCCGACCGTTTCGCCGATATTGTGTCGAGATTCTCGCGGAGGCTATGACCGACGACATTCGTGTCACGACGGTCGAGATTGCCGGCCCGGCCGGCCCGATCGAGGGATTGATCAATGCAAAGGCCGATGGCGCGCCTCGAGCGGTCGCGGTGCTTGCCCACCCGCTTCCAACCGCGGGCGGCACCATGCATACCAAAGCGGTGTATCACGCGGCCAAAGCTCTGGCCCGCATCGACGTCGCCGTACTGCGATTCAATTTTCGCGGCGTTGGACGAAGCGCCGGATCGTTCTCAGGAGGTCCGGGCGAGCAGGACGATTTTCGTGCAGCGCTCGACTTCATGAAACCGCGCTATCCTGATGTGAACCGCATCTGGACGGGCGGCATGTCGTTCGGGTCGTGGGTCGGCATGACGGGTGGCGCTGTGGACCCTCACGTCACGGCGCTCATCGGCATCGCCTGCCCCGTCAACCGGTATGACTATTCACCGGCCGTCACGGCAGGAAAACCAACCTTTCTCATCCATGGGGAGCGCGACGAGTTGATTCCACTGAAAGAGATCAGAAAATTCTACGCGCAGCTTCCCGAGCCAAAAGAGCTCGTCGTCATCGACGGGGCGGATCACCTCTTCGACGGAATGGTCTCGGAAGTGGGCGACGCAATCGAGGATCTCCTGCAGGATTTCGATGACTGACGCATTGATCATTTCCGCTGTACGCACGCCGGTCGGCAAAGCGCCGCACGGGACCCTTCGCGCGACGCGTCCCGACGAGCTCGCGGCGGTCGTCATGCGCGAAGCGCTCGTTCGCGCATCGGGCGTCACCGCCGACGAGATCGAAGACGTCATTCTCGGCTGCGCGATGCCTGAGGCCGAACAGGGGTTGAATGTCGCGCGCATCGCGAGCCTTCGTGCAGGACTACCGGTCGAGGCCTCGGCGGTGACCATTAACCGGTTCTGCGCGTCGGGCCTGCAGGCCATTGCATTCGCGGCCGATCGCATCAAGACGGGTTCGGCGAACGCCATCATCGCGGGCGGCACCGAGAGCATGAGCCTCGTGCCGATGGGCGGCAACAAGGTTGCGCCGAATCCGGCCCTGGTCGATCACTATCCCGATGTGTATTTGACGACCGGCCTTGTCGCCGAGAATCATGCGCGCGATCACGGGATCTCTCGGGAAGAACAGGACGCGTTCGCGCTGCGCAGTCACCAGCGCGCGCTCGCGGCACAGGAAGCCGGAACGTTCCTGGCCGAGACCATTGCGATCGGTTCGTTTGCGGCGGATGAAGGCCCGCGGCGCGATACCTCGCTCGAGGCGTTATCCAAGCTGCGTCCAGCGTTCCACGTCAACGGCACGGTAACCGCCGGCAACTCATCGCAAACGAGCGACGGGGCCGCCGCGGTGCTGGTGACGTCGGCAGAATTTGCGCGAGAGCGGAACCTGAAGCCGCTCGCGCGTTTTGTGGCCTATGCCACCGCCGGTGTGGCGCCCGAGCGATTCGGCACCGGGCCTGTGCCGGCGATTCGGAAGGTGCTGAAGAGCTCGGGGCTTTCCATGAACGACATCGATCTTGTCGAGCTGAACGAAGCGTTTGCCGCACAGGTGCTGGCCTGTCTTCGCGAGCTGCCGATTGACGAGACTCGGCTCAACGTCAACGGCGGCGCGATTGCGCTGGGGCACCCGCTCGGCTGCACTGGCGCCAAGCTGACGACCAGCCTGCTGTATGAGATGCAGCGGCGGCAGGCTCGATATGGCCTCGTCACCATGTGTATCGGCGGCGGCATGGGGGCCGCAGGCATTTTGGAGCGTGTCTCATGAAAGGGGCGGCGTGGCTGCTCGAGCCCAGTGATCCGGCAGGTGTCCTGACTCCAGAACGCCTGTCTGACGAACATCGTCTCATCGCGCAGACCGCGCGCGAATTCGCGGAAAAGGAAGTCGTCCCGGGAATCGAGCGCCTCGAGCAGAAGGACTGGGCATTCGCGCGCCAGCTGCTTCAACGTGCGGGCGAGCTCGGCCTGATCGGTGTCGATGCGCCTGAAGAGTTCGGCGGCGTGGGCCTCGACAAAGTGGCGGCTCTCATCGTCGGCAGCTACACATCGGGAAGCGCGTCGTTCAGCACGACATTCGGCGCGCAAAGCAATCTCGCGCTCTGCGCCATTCTCTATTTCGGCACTCAGGATCAAAAGACTCGCTATCTGCCGAAACTCATCTCGGGCGAGCTGGTGGGCGCGTATGCCCTCAGCGAGTCGGGCTCGGGGTCAGATGCGCTGAGCGCCTCAACCCGGGCGGTTCGCACGCCAGACGGCGGGTTCGCGCTGACCGGCGAAAAGATGTGGATCACCAACGGGGGCTTCGCCGATGTATTCATCGTGTTCGCAAAACTCGACGGCGAGCAGTTCACCGCCTTCATCGTCGAGCGTGGGTTCGCGGGCGTGACGACGGGCAATGAGGAGCACAAGATGGGGCTGCACGGCTCTTCGACGACGCCGCTGATTCTGCAGGATGCCCACGTGCCCCCCGCAAATCTTCTCGGCGACATCGGCAAGGGCCACAAAGTGGCGTTCAACGTGCTGAACTTCGGCCGCTTCAAGCTCGGCGCCAGTTGCGTCGGGGGCGCCTACGGCGCCATCCGCGACAGTGCACGATACGCCGCCACGCGACGGCAGTTCGGAAAACGGATCGCTGAATTTGGCGCCATCAAGCACAAGCTTGGCGAGATGAGCGTGCAGACCTACGCCGTTGAGAGTCTGATGTATCGCACTGCCGGTCTCATTGACGCCACCATCGGCCAGAACAGTGAATCGGCGACGGTGCTCGCGGCATTGGAAGAATTTGCCATCGAGGCCTCGATTGCCAAGGTGGCCGGCAGCGAGACGCTTCAATTCGTGCTCGATGAGAACGTGCAAATCCACGGGGGGAACGGATTTGTCAAGGACTACCCTGCCGAGCGCGATTATCGCGACGCACGCGTGAATCGGATTTTCGAAGGCACGAACGAGATCAATCGTCTGCTCATTCCCGGCATGCTGATCCGCCGCGCGCTGAAGGGCGACCTTCCGCTGATTCCCGCGGCACGCCGCCTGCAGGACGACATTCTTGGAGGATCGGGCGTCGTCGAAGCCAGAGGCGAAGACCCGCTCGACGAGCAGAAGTCGGCTGTGGGTGCATTCAAGAAAGTCGCGCTGATGACGCTCGGACTCGCCATGCAACGTTACGGGGAGGAACTGACGGAGCAACAGGAGGTGCTACTCGCCATTGCCGATATCGTGATTGCGGTGGCGTGCGCGGAGAGCGCGCTGCTGCGGGCGTCGGCCGCAACCGGACCGATGGCGCAGTACCATGTCGACGCAGCGGCAGTCTTCATCAACGATGCGGCATCCCGGATCGAGGCATCGGCCAAGCAGGTGCTCGCGGCCATGGCCGAGGGCGACACCCTTCGAACGCAACTGGCCGCGTTACGGCGGTTGCTCAAGGTCACGCCGATTGATACCGTAAGTAGACGCCGGCGGATTGCAGACGAGACAGTCCGCCGGGGAAGCTACATCTTTCAATGAGATTCATCCGAACCAGCCTGATCGTGATGCTCGCGACGGCCGGCCTTGCCGGTTGCAATGCAGGCAATCCGCCCCCAGAGGAAACGGGGGGCGACTATGTGAGCCGGATTCAAATCGAGCGCGCGGAGAAGGATCAGGCATTCCGGGACCAGGCAAATGAGCCGGTGCCGCCGGACAAAGCCAGTCAGTTCCTGCCGCTCAAGTACTTCCCTCCGGATCCCGAGTACGCCGTGCCTGCGTCGCTGAACCCTTCCACCGAGCGCACTCCCGTTGAAATGGTGACCTCGGCCGGCAAGATTCGAAAGCATCAGCGCGTGGGGGTGCTCGAGTTCACGCTGAAGGGGCAGCCGCTGACGCTTGGCGCGTATGTCGAGGACGGTGCCAGCCTGAATCGTCTGTTCGTGCCATTCAAGGACATGACGAGCGGGGCAGAGACCTACGCGGCAGGCCGGTACCTCGAGCTCGATCGGACGGCCAGCGGCGTCTACACCGTCGATTTCAACAAGGCGTTCAACCCGTACTGCTACTACAACGCTTCGTACGATTGCCCGTATCCTCCCCGCGAAAGTGTACTGTCGATCCCCATTCGCGCCGGCGAACGGCTACCTTGAGCCGCGAGAGGCCCGCCTTCGCCCGGCTTCGGCGAGGTCTCGCCAGAGTTCGCTGGACTACTGCGAACGACGGCGGGCGCGGGGCGAAGGGGCCCCGCAAGCGAGCGGCGAGGAGCGGGTGTTGGGGCCCCGCGACTAACCAATGAGTCTCCAGGCGGTGTTCTTCGACTTCGATGGCGTCATCGCAGACAGCGAGCCTCTGCATCTTCGCGCCTATCAGACGGTCCTCGGCGCCGAAGGCATGGACCTTCGGAAAGACGACTACTACGCCCGATACCTGGGATATGACGACGTTGGACTGTTTCAGGAGCTGGCGAAGGATCGGGGTCTGGCGGTCACGACGGCGAAGATCGACGAATGGGTCCATTCAAAGTCGCACCTCATCGAGCAGATGCTGTCGGGCGACAACGTGCTCTTCCCGGGCGCGGTCGACTGCGTGAAGCTGTTCGCGGCGCACGTTCCTCTCGCCGTCGCGTCCGGAGCCCTCGAGCCGGAAATCGATCATGTGCTCAGGCACGCCGGTCTTCGCGACTGCTTCGTCGCGATCGCGTCGGCGTCCGATAGCGTCCGCGGCAAACCGGCTCCCGATCTGTATCTGCTCGCAATTGCCAAGTTGGCGTCACGGACTCAGGAAAAACGGGGAGGCGACCCTATCAACCCCTCGCAGTGCATCGCGATCGAAGACTCGCACTGGGGTCTCGAAGCCGCTCGCAAGGCCGGGCTACGCTGCGTGGCAGTGACCAACACGTATCCTGCCGCCGATCTGGGTGTGGCCGATCTCATCGTCGATCGCCTCAGCGACCTGACGGTCTCGAAAATCGAGGCGCTCATTTCCAGCTCCTCTCTCTGATTGGCTCATTCAAAGAGGGGCCTGGACGGGGGTATATCGCGGCGGCGTCTGGCAATTTCATCGACAAGATTGGACAAGTCGCGATCCCGGGAGACTTCTCGAAGGTCTCCATCTCCGGATTTCGTCGTGGTGTGGCATTCGTCACGGGCGAACGCGCATCCAGCAGTCGAAAATGCGCGATAATGAATGTGCGGGATGAAAGATTCCTTCATCAGCGAATTTTCGAAACTGGCGGCGAGTCCGGATCGTGATTTGGCGACTCCGGCTTTGATGATTGCGAAGCTCGAGTGCCCCTCGCTCGATCTCATTCCTTCACTCGAACGGCTTGACGCCATGGGCCTCGCCGCTCGCGAGCGGCTCGTGGCCAGCGGCTGTCTGCAGGACACGCGCAAGTCTGAGACGGCGGTGGATGTCTTGAACGTGTACCTCTTCGATGAGGAAGGGTTCACGGGCAACCGCGATCGCTACGACGATCCCAGCAACAGTTTTCTGAATGAGGTGCTCGAGCGCCGCACCGGGATCCCGATCACGCTCGCCCTCGTCTACATGGAAGTCGCCCGCCGCGCCGGCATCCAGATTGATGGCGTGAATTTTCCCGGACATTTTCTGATGCGCTTCGCGCCGCTCATCCTCGATCCGTTTCATCGCGGCGCCCGCCTCTCCGAGAGCGACTGTCGGCGGCTTCTGGAACGTCACGTGGGCGAGGAGGCGGCGTTCGACCCGGCGCTTCTCGCGCCGGCCACGAAACCTCAGATGCTGACGCGCATGCTGCTGAACCTGAAGCGCATCTACGTCCGGCTGCACTCGTTCCCACAGGCGAGAAACGTCACCGAACTGCTGCTCGCCGTCGATCCGCCGGCGCTCGCAGAACTGCGGGATCGCGGGCTGCTTGCGTATCACATGAACGACTTCGCCGCGGCGTTGCGCGATCTGCAGCAATACCTCCATTTCAGCGCCGGTTCCGTCGTCGACGAAGAGGCCCGCAGCGATCACGAACAGCTGTGGGAGCACGTCAAGACGCTGCGCAGGCGGGTGGCCTCGTTGAACTAGCTACGAGCTACCAGCTACCTTCTATCTCAGGTAGTACTCACTCACGTCAGACACCGGCCAATAGCCGATGCGCTTGAAGATGTTCGGCGCGGCGGCGCGGCTCACATCCGTGTAGAGCCAGCAGAACGCGTTCCCCTGCTCGAGTTGCTGCCTGGTGAGCGCTTTGACGCAGGCGGTGGCGTAACCTTTGCCGCGTAGCTCTCGCGGCGTGTAGACGAAGTTGATTCGAACGCCATTGGGCGTTTTCCCGGTCCACGCTGCCATCGACACCGGTCCGTCGTCATCCCATACATGCAGGCGGCCACGGCCGATCGAATCTCTCACAACTCGATCGGCATCGATCGGATCGGGAACCTGAGCCTCACCGACGAACACGCTGGTCCACGCAGTCAGGAGGTCGCGATCGTCCGATGTTGCCTGTCGTAAGCTCCCGAGCGGCGGCGGAAGATCGGAGTCAACGACCCTGCGTGTTTCATGGATGCGCAGTCGCATCCCCAGCCTCGGCTCGATGCCCGAGAGCTTTCGCCACGCGAGTGCAAAATCGTCGGCCGAGCGTGCGGGACCGGTTACCCCCTCGAGAGCCGGAACGGCCTCGAACATGTCCTTTGCGAGTGCCGCAATCGGCTCTCGGTTCGCGCGGGTGATGACCGCCTTGAATGGTGCAATGTGCACGGCGCAGGCCAGCACGCCGGCGCTATTGCTGACCGTCGCCAGATAAGGGTTGGCCGCCAGTGCTGGATTGCGAACGATTCCCTGTGCAACACCCAAAATGAGATTGTTTTCAGCCTCCGCCATCATCAACAGCGGTTGGGCGATGTCGAGAAAGGCTTCAGCGGTTTCGTAACGACTGACGTTCATTGGGTACACGTTCAATTGCGCGGCAATATGGTTGCGTCCATTGCGCGCTCCTTGATGCCGCCGGCATCAAGCGAGACGTGATACGCGGTCGATCCTTTTCGCTTAGCAACGACGTGCTTGAAATGACCGTCCCTGAAGTGCGCAGCCACACCATCGTCTATTGCGTAGCCCGGCCGGATTTGCCCCTGCTGAATCAGCGCGTGGTAGGCCGGCCTGCGCTCCAACTCGCCGTCGTAATGGGGGCAGCAGCTCCCCGCCAAAAAGCCCATGCCGTCGAGCGGACGCAGACGATCGGCCCAGGAATCTGTCACTCCCTGCTCGAACCAGCAGATGGCGCCGGCGCTTTGGCCGCCCAGCAGGATGCCCGATTCGTACGCCTCTTTGAGAATCTCGATGAGCCCCCAATCGCGCCACACGGCCAGCATGCTCTTGGTATTGCCGCCTCCCACATACACGACGTCCTGCGCAAGGACCACCCGTCGCAAATCGGGCGTGCGATGAAAGAACGGCAGGTGCTGCGTGCTTGCGCCAAGCGCTCCGAAAGCGCCATGGAATTTTTCAATGTAGTCGGCATCATCGCCCCTCGCAGTCGCAATCATCAATACGTTCGGCCGATCCGCGCGCGACTGGTCAAGCATGTACCTCTCGAGCGCGGGATTGTCTGGGTCGGTCAGAAATCCGGCGCCACCGATGGCGATGATGTCCCGCCTTCGCGCGCTGTCACTCACTTGGCGCGCTTCCGCGAGGCTCGCCGTAGCTCGCCTGATTCTCTCTGCGAGCGGAGGCGGCAGACATCGTCGAGGTTGAACTCCTCGAGCGACGTAAGCCGGCGATCGGCGAGCTCGAGCGACAGGTCCTTCGTCAGTGGATTTGGAATGACGACGCAGTAGAGGCCGGCACGTTTTGCGGCGAGGATGCCGTTAGGAGAATCCTCGAATGCGATCGCCTCTTCAGCGTTCACGTCGAGTCGCTCGAGTGCGAGACGGTACAGTGCCGGATCGGGCTTCGGTGCGTCGACGTATTCCCGCGTGCAGATGGCGTCGAAGTGATCGAGCAGGGCGAATCTCTGCAGGTTGCGTGTTACCCACTTCTGAGTCGAGCTCGACGCCACGGCGAGCTTCAGTCCCCTCGTTCTGGCCGACGCAACGCACGCGGCCACGCCCGGCAGCAGCGGTTGCGCTTTCATCAATTCGAGCCACCGCTTGTTGCACGCTGCCTCGAGCGCACTACGATCGAACGATCGCGCCGATTGCTCTTCGAGATATCCGTGCAGATCGAATCCGTTGATTGTACCGATGCAAGCTGCGTATTTTTCGAACGGCAGCGAGCATCCGTGCGATGCGTAGAGCTCAGACCAGGCCTGGAACCCCGGACTCTCGCTGTCAACCATCAACCCATCGAAATCGAAAATCAGCGCCCTGACATGTAACCTAATCGAATCCAAGCGATTTCTTCACCTCTGTGTTTGCGATCGGCCGCACACCTTTGTGGTCGAGCCGCCACTTGTCCATGTATTGCCCAGGCTTTACGACAGAAACACGCGACGCCTTCAGAAATTCCTCGAGGGCAGCATCCGCGTAGGGCTTCGGGACGCCCGCCTCGAACGCTCCCCACAAGCCGTCCCAATGCACGGGAATGTATGTCTTCGGCTTCAAAACCGGCACGACGAGTTTCGCGACGGCAACTGCACCTGAGCCGATCCAGAGGTCGACCGACGTGACGCCCGCGTTTCTCATCGCGCGCTTCAGGTTGTCGATTGGAGCGCCGTAGTCCACTGCGTCGATCACGATCGGCAGATGCAAATCGACCGGGCTCGCCGAGTTGTTGAAGAACCAGCTGAAACGCCCGGCTGGCCCGTCGACCGTAAACAGGAACGCACGGTTCCCACCGCCGTTCGGAAAATCTTCGGCCACACCCGCACGCAAGCCGCCGGTTTGTGGGTCGGGCACGGGCACGGCGTCGAGCTCGACAGGGTTGTGCTGTTCCGGATTCACGGCTGGATCGCCGCTGTGATTCCATCGCACCACCCACATCGTCACGCCCTCGACAAGCCGAATCGCTTCACCGCCGTCCACAACGCGGCAGCGATCGGCCGGAAGCCCTTCCCCGCGCGCCTGCAGACACGTGGTTCGCGATCCGATGATTCGCGCGCCCGAAAGCTTCGACCACGTCGCCGTATCGAAGGAGTGATCCCAGTGACTGTGACCCGTGAGGAGCAGGCTGATGCGCGGCGGCTTGCCGAGCGCATCCATAACGCGAGTGACAGCAGCGACATCGGATCTGAACGGCCTGTGCGTCTGCGCAAGCCCGCCCCCGCCGCCGAAGAACGCGCTCTGCGGCAACCGGCTAATATAGCCGTCGGTGACGATATTGACGGGGCCGATCTCGTAATACATGTTCGAGATCGACATCCATGTGATGTCGACAAACGCGGGACCCGCCGCCGCAACGCCGAGCGTCAACGCGGCGGAGAATGTGCCAAGGCCAATGAAACTCTTCAATCTTCCCGTCATGCAGCGACTCCGTCCGGGAACGGACATTCCGATCGCAGGGGGCAGATGCGACACATCGGATCCGACTCCAGACACGTGGCCCGGCCGTGATGAGAAAGGTAAAGAGTCGCGCGCTGTACAGCCGTGACCACGCCACCAAGATCCCGTGCTGCGTCGTCCGGATGGCTGCGAAGACGTGCGAGGACGCGTTGCATGTGAGGGTCGTCAGGAAGCAGTGGATGCCTGCCGGCGAAGAGCAGCAGCCATTGCCCCGATATCGACGTCAGATGCGGCAGCATGGCCAGCGCTTCTCTGGCGATCGCCACGTCGCCCCGAATGCGGTCGGCGAGATCGCGATTGCGCTTGAACACGTCGATACCGGCGGCCAGCGCGCGAAGACGTTCCTCGCGATACGGACCTGCCAGGGCAACGGCGCCCTCGAGCTTCGCTCGCGGAGCCCGTCCCATCGAGTCTGGGGTGAGCGCAGGAATTCGACGGAGGGCGCTCATCGCGGCATCGCGGCGCGCCGGAGTGGTATGGACGCCGAGTACCTCCCATACGTAGAGGGCGAACGGATCCTCGGGCGGCTGCGGCAAAGGCCCGTAGAACCGTTCCAGGCGGTTCATCACGTCCATCATGACTGGTCGCCCCCTTGCAGCCTAGGGGTGCAGCTTGGAAATCTCTTCGTAGAGGTGCGCTGACGCAATCACGCCGCCATGGAAGTTGCCAAGGTCGAGTCGCTCGTTGGGGGCGTGAGCATTCTCGTCGGGCAGACCCACGCCGAAGAGTACGCTCGGAATCCCCAGCTCCTCCTGGAACGTCGCGACGACCGGAATCGAGCCGCCTTCCCGCGTGAACACCGGCGTCTTTCCGAAGCCCTTCTCGATCGCACGCCCTGCAGCCCGAATATAGGGACTGTCGAACTCAGCCATCCACGGCTTTCCACCGTGGAGCCGTGTGAGCTTCAACTCGACGCTCGCCGGCGCAACCTTCTGAACGTACTCCTCGAACTGCTTCGCGATCTTGTCCGGGTCCTGATTGGGAACGAGGCGCATGCTGACCTTCGCCATCGCAACCGCCGGAAGCACCGTCTTCGGCCCTTCGCCGGTAAAGCCCGAGAGCAACCCGTTGACCTCGAACGTCGGCCTTCCCCACACGCGCTCGAGCACGGTATATCCCGTCTCTCCGGCCAGCTTCGGGGCGCCCCACTCCTTCCGATATTTCTTTTCATCGAACGGCAGCTTCTTCCATTCCGCCCGTTCGGCCTCGGTCAGGGCTCTCACGTCGTCGTAAAATCCAGTGATCTTCACCCGGCCGCTCTTGTCCTTCATCTGCGCGAGGATCTGCGACAGTACGAACGCGGGGTTCGCCATCGCTCCGCCAAACACACCTGAATGAAGGTCGCTCTTGGTGCCGCGGAGATCGATCTGGTAGTACACAAGTCCGCGGAGTCCGTAGCAGATCGATGGAATCTCACGCGCGAACATCGCGGAATCTGAAATGACCACCACATCGGCGGAGAGCAGCTGTTTGTTCTGCCTGACGAACTCATCCAGGTGCAGGCTGCCGACTTCCTCCTCGCCTTCGAGAAACACCTTGATGTTGAGCGGGAGACGGCCGGTCTGCTTCAAGTGCGCTTCAATCGCCTTGAAGTGCATGAAGACCTGCCCTTTGTCGTCGGCAGCGCCGCGCGCGTAGATCTCATTTTCGCGGACAGTCGCTTCGAACGGAGGCGACTCCCAGAGCTCGAGTGGATCCACCGGCTGCACGTCGTAGTGGCCGTAAAACAGGATCGTTGGCGCGCCGGGCGCGTTGAGCCACTCGCCGTAGACGATGGGGTTTCCCGGCGTTTCGATCAGGCGCACATCCTCGAGGCCAACGCTCTTCAGATGCTCGACACTCCATTCCGCCGCCCGCCGCACGTCGCCCTGATGCTGCGGCAGCGCACTGATGCTCGGAATCGCGAGATACTGCTTCAGCTCGTCGACGTACCGATCGCGCTGCACGTTGATGTAGTCAACGACCTTATCGATGTTGTCCATTAGGGTTCCTTCTCTTTGTCGCGGGGCCCCAACACCCGCTCCGACCCGCTCGCTTGTGGGGGCCCGTCGCCTCGCGCCGCTCGCGGGTCCGGATGTTCGATGGGCAGATCGATGCGATCGCCCCATTCCTTCCACGATCCGATGTAGTTCCGCACACGGGGATAGCCGAGCAGCCGCAGCGCGAGATATGAATGCGCCGCGCGATAGCCGCCCTGGCAATAGGTGACGATTTCGCGATCGGGTGTGACTCCGGCGCGCTCGTACATCTTCCTCAGCTCGTCCGGCGGCTTGAATGCACCGTCGGGCCCGAGGTTGTTCGTCCATTCAAGGTGGACCGCGCCAGGAATGGCGCCCCCACGCGCCGCGCGGACGCTGGTGCCGCAGTACTCGCCATCGCTTCGTGTATCGACGATGACGGCGTCTTTGCTGCCAAGGCGAGCTTTCACCTCGCGCCACCCGGCAAGAATCTCTTTGTCACGCAGGCCGGTCCACTCGGTGGGCTTCGGCTTCGGCGCCGTCTGGGTCACGGGCAGACCCGCCTTCACCCACGCGTGGTAACCACCATCGAGCACGCGAGCGTTGGGATGGCCGAAGAACTCGAGAAACCAGAATGCGCGCGCTGCTCTGATGCCGGAGGTGTCGTCGTACACGACAACCGCGACGTCGTTGGACACGCCACGCGATGCAAGGAGATGCTCGATGATCCAGAAGAACGCCTTCAGCGGCGCCGGATCCGTATCGATGCTGCTGATGCCGAACAAATCGAGGTGCACGGCGCCCGGCAAATGGTTCTCGCAGTAGTGCTCGACCGGCCGCAGGTCGATGAGGAGCGGCGCGTGTTCAAACTCACTCTCGCGGAGGAGATCCCGAGGCGTCACCAGCAAAGACATCGTTCAGAAACTATATCTTAGCGTCGCAATGAGATGGGAATTGCGATGGTACTGGCCAATGAAGTCCTGTTCGTCGCCGGCGATGACGGCCCCGGAAAACGTCACCCGCCAGTGATCACCGAAGGCCTCCGAGTAGTGTGCCTTGACCCACACGCCGTCCAGATTCTGACGGAGCGCGGCTTCGACCGCGACGTCACTGGTCGCGTTGATGGTGTATCCGGCTCGACCGAGAAACGCGCGCGTCAGCCCACGATCGGGCGCGAAGTCAAACGTCGACCGCCGTTCGGTAACCACCTCGCCCGCATATCCTCCCACGAGGCTGAGCTCTCCACTCTGGCGCTCGAATTGGACCACGTAGACCACCACATCATCGGCGTGATCGCTCGGCGTGACGAAAACGGCCATTTCTCCCTTGATCGTAAACCACCGAAGGGGAACCGCCGCATCCCCACCCGCCATGCGAATCGGCGCGTAGCTTCGCTGCAGCGCGACCAGAGGTCCTCCGGAAAGCGGCTGGGCAAACAGCGGCAGGTGATTGAATCCGTCGAAGTACGACAGGGAAAGCTCGAACCCTGGCGCGAGCACATTCCATCTCAGGCCGTACTGCGCGCGATCCGGAAACAGCGGTGCTACATCCATGAGGCCCGTGCCCGCCGTTTGCGGCGGCAACGGCACCCAGCGGCGCCCCAACAGCGGTGCCCGGCTCGGTGTGAACCACGGGGTCCACACCGCATCGAGCGAGTGCGCGCCCCGTTCGTACTGAACCCGCACGCCGGTCACGGCCATGAACTCGTCATCCGTCACTTCGAGGAAGTCGCGCGGCGCGAAACGATCGGTCGGATTGAGAATGTCTGTCTTACCCCAGCGAACAAACTGCTTGCCGACGTCGACCGCAAGCGTTCCTCTGCGAAACATCGCATCGGCGTGCCGAAGAGAAAATGCCGGCCGTCGAAGGGTCCGGTCATCGACATCGAGCCGCCATTTACGCTCGACCTGCTCGAGATTGTCCACCCGCGCATCGACGGATCCTGAAAGCGTCAGCCAGCCGGCAGGCTTGTATGCAGGCTCAAACCTGAATCGCGCCTCGAGCGCAACCCGGTCATCATCCTGCGGAGTCGTTTGAGGGTAAAACGTTGACTGGACTTCGCCGAAGCCTCGATACGTAAAGTCCTGCGCACTGGCCGGCACGGCGAAGGCCAGCAGGACGAGGAAAATTCTCACAACGGATTCCGAAGCGCCTGCAGCGTGAAGTCTTCGTCTTTCGAAGGCACGTTGTATTCCAGTTTCTCCAGATTGAGGATCGTTCGACTCTTGCGCCGGAGATCGTGCATCTCCATGCGCCGCCCGGTCCAAATCCCCTGGATCTGAGCGAAATCGCTGTACTTGAGCCGGCGAACGACGTCGGTTCTGATGAAACTCTCGACCTGCGCCAGCACGTAGGTGTCCTTACGGACCCACACGTGGGACTTGGTGTACTGCGACGTCTTTTTCTCAGTTGGCGTGGATTCGATGTGCCAGCACGAAACGCCGTCGATGTTCTGCTCGCCGAGAAGCCGATAATTGTACTGATTGACGTCACGCTCTTCGAGATCTTCAAAGCTGAAGTCGGTGCCGAAGAATCGTGTGGACCGATCCTGAAGAGCGATACGCCGCTCGCGCTGCAGCGCCGGAGTCCACATCCACTGGTCTGACGCGCGGTCGGGATGATTCACGACGAGAAGCGCCACACCCTTCACCTCGGCAGGCGCCACGAATTTGAGCACCGACCTGCTGCGGCCATGCGATCCCTGTCGCATGAACAGCCATCGCTTGTCTGCAACCTTGCCCTTGCCGTCGAGCACCTGCAGCAGACCTTCGTAACGCTGCGACTTCGATTCAGCCCGGCGCTGCGCCTCTTCGACGATTTTGCGCGGGTCGTCCTGGGCGTGAACGGGCGTGATCAGCAAGAGCGCTGCGAAGGACAGCGCCAAAGCGCTGTGCCACCCGCCTTCGCCGCTTCGCGGCTTCGGCGCGGCAGGCCTGCCTCGCCGTAGCGGCGTTTTTCCGCGGAGGCGGGTAGCGCAGGGCTTTAGCCCTGCCAGATCGTAATCACTCATATTCCAATGCCTCGACGAGCGACGCGCGAACCGCCGATTCAGCCGGCCACAACGCCGAAAACAGGGCCGCACCGAGGATGGTCGGCAGCAACACCAGCGCAAGGTCGACGGGGAACCTGTACGGCAGGGTACATCCCTGACAGATCACGTCCGGTGATCTGCAGCAGGAAGTACAGATTCGCGGCGCCGAACAGAAGGCCCAGCGCAAGACCGACGAATCCGATCGCAATCGCTTCCATCCATATTGTTTGACGGATCTGGCGCCGGAAGCCTCCCACGGCGCGCAAGACACCCAGCTCGCGCTTGCGGTCGATGATCGACACCGTCAGTGTGTTGACGATACCGAGTATGGCGACGATAACGGCGATGAACAGCTGGCTGTTCGTGAGCTGAAGCCACTGATCGGTCAGTTGCAGAATCCAGCTCCGCACCTCAGCGTTCGTCATGACGAGCAGGCGCGGATGCTCAGGCGACACCCGTTCCAGGATCCGCTCCCTTACGATGCGTGGATCGGTACCAGGCACGACGTAGACGCGGAACACGTTCGCCGTGTCGTCCTTCCAATACCGCTCATATACGGAACGATCGAGGAAGACCGACCCCTGCTGATCCGACCAGTCGGTAATGATGCCGCCGATCGGCAGACTGAGCAGCCCGCCAGGCGTCGCCAGATCGACGCGATCGTCTAATCTTTTCCTGTGAAGTCGTGAAAAGTTGTCGGAGACGATCACCGCCTGGCCGGCGCTGGCAAGCGGGTACATTCCTCGAGGATCTTCGGCCACCGTGGGCCGGTGGCCGCGGCGTTCGAAGCTGGCCGCGTCGATGACGATGAGCATGACTGGACGTTCGCCGACGTGCGTCCGCAGGCTTCGAACGGCCTGTACGTCTCCGACGCCTGGAATTTCCGCGATCGTTCCCCTCAGCGCCTCCGGAAATCTGAAGGTTCGATCGGAGAGGTTCTGCGATCCCGTCACAAACAGATCTGGATTGAGCGCCGTATCGAGCCAATTCACGATCGAGTTGTAGCTTTCGCGGCCGACGCCGCCGAGTCCGATGACCTGTCCAAGCGACAGCATCAACGCGGCTACGGCGCCAGACGTTCGCCTTGGCGATTGGATCAGGCTGTCTGCCGCGAGCGCGCCCTCCACCGGCCGAAGCCACTTCAGCACCGGCCTCAGCGCTCGCGAAAACCAGAGCGTGACAGTGGGGACCAGCAAGAGGGCCGCAAGAATGATGAGGAAATACCCGGCGTAAAACCAGAACGACGAACCGATCCACAAGCAGGCGAGCGCCGCGACCAACAACAGGGCGGCAGCCACGCGGCGTGCCCGGTTTTCGCCGGCCGTCAGCACCTGATACTTGCCTTTCTGCAGCGCCTGCACGGGATCGACGCGCGACGCGCTGCGTGCAGGCAGCCATGCGGCCAACATGCTGATCGCGATGCCGATGGCGATCGCCAGGCTGAGCAACCGCGGATCGGCCGACACTTCTTCGGCACGTTCGGCCACTCCATAGATGCCTTCCAGCATGTTGGAAATCGATCCCACCATGCCGCGCGCCATCACAATGCCGACCGCAATGCCGGCAATCGAGCCGAGAAGGCCGCTCAGCGCACTCTCGAAGAGGAACAGGTTTCGAATCTGGCGCCGTGGAGCACCGAGCGCTCGAAGGATCCCGATCTCCGACCGCCGCTGCGTCACGGCAATCGAGAACGAGTTGTAGATGATGAACATGCCGATGAACAGTGCAAACAGGCTGGAGACATTCATCGAAATGGCGTACACCGCAAGCGTCGATTCGAGCTGCTGGCCGCGGGATGCCGGCGGCTCGACGTCGAACCCTACGCCCAGGGCTTGCTGAATTGCGGCGCGCCCGTCTTCGACCGCGCGGCTGTCGTTCAGCTTGAGATCGATGCGATCGAAACGCCGCCCGCGGCCGAAGACCAGTTGCGCCGCATAGATATCCATGACCGCCAGATTGCCGCCGAAGGCGCTGGTCAGCCCGCCCGATCGCATGATGCCGCGCACGGTGAACGCCCGGTCGCCGATCATGGTCGACAGAGTGAGGCGATCGCCGACGCCAAGCGTGTTCCGCGCCGCGAATTCGGCCGTGATGATGATCGAATCGGGCTGCGCTAGAAACACGAGCGGATCGTCCACGACCGCTTCATCACCGCGTTCGAGGTCGTATTCGCGAAGACTTCGGTCGCCGGTCATGTCGACGCCGAGAATCAGAATGTTGCCCTGTCCCGGCAGATTCGTGCCGGCCGGCGCTTCGATGACGGGCACCGCGACCTGCACGTCGGGAATGGCCTGCACGCGCTCGAGAATTTCTTCTGGAAAACCGGCTTCGCCGGCGCTGACTTGCAGCTGCGCGGCGCCCGCGATGCGATCCACGGTGCGTTCGAAGGCATAGAAGACCGCCGCGTTGGCGGTGTGCATGGCGACGAACACGGCGACACCCAGCACGATGCCAACGACCGTCAACAGCGAGCGGACGGCATGCTTCTTGAGGTACGGCCAGCTGATGAGGCGCAGCAACCGCATCGTTTCAACGCCTCACATCGCCGACAATGCGGCCATCGCGGATGGTGATCGTTCGCTGGCAGGTCTCGGCCACGCTCATATCGTGCGTGACGACAAGAATCGTCGAGCCGAGCGTGACGTGAAGATCGCTGATGAGCCGGAGGATGTCAGTCCCGGTCTGCGTATCGAGGTTACCGGTGGGCTCGTCGGCCAGGAGAATCGGCGGATACACAGACAACGCACGTGCAATCGCGACGCGTTGCCGTTCGCCTCCCGAAAGCTCGTCGGGAAGGTGTTCCGCTCGGTTAGTCAGCTTCACGAGCTCGAGGAGGTCGCGCGCGCGCTCGTTGATCTTGTTGCGAGGCCAGCCGCGCAGATGGAGCGGCAGCGCCACATTCTCGAGGCACGAGAGGCTCGGTAGAAGATTGAAAAACTGAAAGATGAACCCAAGCTTGTCCCGGCGCACGGCCGTCAGCCCATCGTCTGGCAGGCCGTCGAGTCGCTGGCCGTCGAGGGTGATCGTGCCCGCGGTCGGGCGGTCCAATCCGCCGATCAAGTTGAGCAGCGTGGATTTGCCGGAGCCGGACGGACCGACGATCGAGACCAGCTCGCCTTTCGGAATCTCGATATTGATGTCCTCCAGCGCGGTCACCCGCCGCCGAGCGTCGAAGTGCTTCGATACGTGGTCGAGGAGGATCACGAAGAGAGCTCTCCCGATTATGTGAATATTTTCACAAAGTGTCAAACTGATGGGCGTTATGGGCGGGAAAGCTGCCGACCCTCGTACTCCTCGATGCGCGTCCGGGCCCAATCGGGTACCGGCACCGGTAGCGCCGCGGCGTAGTCGTAGGCCACCATCACGGCTCTGCCTTTGGCGACGGCTTTACCGTGCTCGTCGAGCATTTCGCAATCGATCGTCATGCTCGTACGGCCTATCTTTGTCGTGCCCAGCCAGATGTCGATCCGTTCACCCGGCTGCACTGGGCGGATGAAGTCGCACTCAGCCCGCGCGAGGATGAGGCCCGGCAGACGGCCATGCGGAAAATCACCGGTGAGTTCGCGCCAGTACGCCCAGCGCGCCTCTTCCATGTAGGTGAAATACACGGCATTGTTGACGTGGCCGAACAGATCGCAATCGCGAAAGCGTGCGCGAAGCTGGTGGCGAAAGCGGTAGGCGGGCATCAGTAGAACAGTCGTAGTAGAACAGTCGTAGTAGAACAGTCGTCGTGTCCGGCTTTAGCCGGACCGTCTCTGCCGAACTTAGTGTACTCTGGCGCCGTGTCCGAATTCACGCCCGATGAACAACGCGCCCTCGCGCCCTACTTCTCCAACCTCGACGGTCCCGTTTTCGCGCTGACCCACCTGCCGGAAACCGTGAAAGGCGCACTGTTCGCACGCTATTCCCGATCGGCGAAATCGCTGCGCCGATTGTTTCTCGACGAATTTCTCAAAGACGTGCAGGGCGGGCCGGTGTCCGCAAGCACGGTCGGCCTGGAACGCGCCGAGAAGCTGTACGCAAAGGTGTTTGCCGATTACGGAGATGATTCGGTGGCGCAACTCGGCGGCGTTCATCTTGCCTGTGAGGGTGTGTCGAACATCCTGACGAAAGTGCTCGAATGGGGTCGCCTGATGGCGTACCTCGAGCAGTCGACGCGATACGTTCCCTATACGGATCGGCCGGGCGGCCGCTGGAAGTACTACGTGCCGACGGAGCTCAAAGGCACGCCGCTTCTGGCTCGCTATGAAGCGACACTCGATCGCACATTCGAGATCTATGCGCGCTGGTTCGAGCCGATGCAGGCCTATTTCCGGGCGCGGTTTCCGAAGGATCAGGCTGACAGCGAAGCCGTTTATCGCGCGGCCATTCGCGCCAAGGCGCTCGATACGCTTCGTGGGTTGTTGCCAGCGGCCGTGCAGTCGAACCTCGGCTTGTTCGGAACGGGTCAGGCATATGAGGCGCTTCTCCTCCGCATGCGTGGCAATCCGCTCGGCGAGTGTCAGGAGTTTGCCGATCTGATCTTGACCGAGCTGCGGAAGGTGATTCCCGCATTTCTCACCCGCGTCGATCAACCGGAACGTGGCGGCCGCTGGACGCAGTATCTCGCCGAAACCAAGACGGCAATCGAAAGCGTCGCCGGAGATCTCCTTGCCGACGTGGAACGAGAGTCCCGTCCCGAGGTGACACTCACCGACTTCGATCCTGACGGTGAGATTAAGGTGGTCGCAGCGGCGCTGTATGCGGTATCGGATTTGCCGGACGATCAACTGTTTGATGTCGCGCGGCGGATGTCGCCGGACGATCGCGCGGCGGTCCTGCGAGCGTACGTCGGCCGACGCGGAAATCGGCGGCACAAGCCCGGACGGGCGTTCGAACGGACGGCCTATCGCTTCGACGTCCTGGCAGACTACGGCGCGTTCCGCGACTTGCAGCGCCACCGGCTGTTGACCCTTGAATGGCAGCCGCTGGGGTCGCTGCACGGCTATGTCGAACCCGACGCCATCGAGGCTGCGGGCGCCCACAGCGACTGGACAGATGTGATGGACGCATCGGCGGAGCTCCACGAAGCGCTCCACGTGTCAGGGCTGTCGGCCGTCGCACCCTACGCGGTTTCGATGGCCTACCGCATACGGTTTTACATGGACATGAACGCGCGCGAGGCGATGCACCTCATCGAGCTGCGCACCGCACCACAGGGCCATCCTGCCTACCGCCGCGTCTGCCAGGCGATGCACACGCTCATCGCCGAACACGCCGGCCATCGCGTCATCGCCGAGGCCATGACATTCACGGATCACTCAGAAGTGGAACTCGAGAGGCTGAAGGCGGAACGGGCGGCGGAGCGGAAACGGGAAACTCGACAATAGCACTGGCAGATTGGCAGATTCGAAGATTGTGAGATTGGAAATCCGTACTTAATCTACCAATCTGCGAATCTGCGAATCTACGAATGGTGCGTCAGTCTCCACGATCCTTCGACCAATACCGCGCATATTCGTCCAGGAATGCCAGCGATTCGAACGTTCGCATGCGATCGAAAAACAGCACGCCGTCCAGGTGATCGGTCTCGTGTTGGATCACGCGCGCCGGAAAATCGTGCGAGGTGATGTCGATCCGTCCTCCTGTGCGATCCAGCGCGCTCACATTGATGGAACGTGCCCGCGGCACACGGCCCCTGATGTCTGGGATACTAAGGCAGCCTTCCCAGTCTTCGATCACCTCGTTGCCGACCGGAGTGATGACCGGGTTGATGAAGACCATCGGTTCATCGCCCGGCGATATCGGCTCCTCGTTCTGAGGTCCGATCGCCGCCACGAAAATACGCAATCCCTCGTGTATCTGCGGCGCCGCCAGGCCCACCCCGTGGTATTCGTGCATGGTGTCGATCATGTCGTCGATGAGCTTTTGCATTGACGGGTGCTTCAGCTCCGCACGCTCGATCTCGCGCGCGCGCGAACGCAGGACGGGATGGCCCATCCGGGCGACCTTCAGGAGCGACATAGGAAGATTGTATGGGAATTGCCGATTTGCCACATGACCGGGCGTGGCCTAAAGGCGCGTACCGCCGGACCCGATAGAAGGAACATGCAGCTTCTCAAAACTGCGCTGATCATCGCGCTCGCCGTCGGCTCAACCGCCTGCTTCGACATGTTCAAGAACCTGTTCAACTCGCCGACCAAACCCACCGACAACAACGGTGAGGTCCGGTCGTACATCGGAACGTGGAACGGGTCGACGGTCACGCCCGCGTCGCAAAGCTGCGGTGGGCTGATGTGGAAGATCACATCGCAGACGGGCAATCAAGCGAGCGGAGAGTTCGCCGCGAGCTGCGCCGACGAGGTGAAGCTCGCCGGTACTATGACCGCCACGCACAGCGAGACGTCGATCCCCTGGGCGGCCACGGGCACGGCCACGAAGGGGGTAGCGACGTGCCCCTTCAACATCACGGGCACCGGCACGTTCCAGGGCACTTCGAACATCGTGGTGAATTACGCGGGCACCTCGTGCAACGGACCGGTTAGCGGCACAGAAACGATCAAACGCTAGCGGGTTCCCTCGGAACCCTCGGAACCTAAACATTCTTCACGCGATCGTCACATCCTTATTCAGATAGACGTCCTGAATCGCGTTGAGCAGCTGCACGCCCTCTTTCATGGGCCGCTGGAACGCCTTGCGACCCGAGATGAGGCCCATGCCACCCGCGCGCTTGTTAATCACCGCCGTCTTGACGGCTTCCTTCAGATCGCTGTCGCCAGACGAGGCCCCACCTGAATTGATCAGACCCGCGCGCCCCATGTAACAGTTCGCAAGCTGGTACCGGGTCAGGTCGATCGGATGGTCCGAGGAGAGATCCGAATAGACCTTCTTGTGAGTCTTGCCGAAATTGATGGCGTTGTACCCGCCATTGTTCTCTGGCAGCTTCTGCTTGATGATGTCGGCCTCGATCGTCACGCCGAGGTGATTCGCCTGACCCGTCAGGTCGGCGGCCACGTGAAAGTCCTTTTCCTTCGTCTTGAATGCCGAGTTTCGCAGATAGCACCACAGCACCGTGGCCATCCCCAGCTCGTGCGCGTGCTGGAAGAACTCCGAAACCTCGACGATCTGCCGCTTCGATTCCTCCGACCCGAAGTAGATCGTCGCACCCACGGCCTGGGCTCCCATGTCGAACGCCTGGCGCACACTACCGAATTTGATCTGATCGAACGCATTCGGATACGAGATGAACTCGTTGTGGTTCAGCTTGACGAGAAACGGAATCTTGTGGGCGTATTTCCGCGCCACCGATCCGAGGACGCCGAGCGTGGACGCGACGGCGTTGCAGCCGCCCTCGATCGCCAGTTTCACAATGTTCTCGGGATCGAAATACATCGGGTTCGGCGCAAACGACGCACCTGCCGAATGCTCGATGCCCTGATCGACCGGAAGGATGGACACGTACCCAGTGCCCGCAAGACGCCCGTGGCTCAACAGCGACTGGAGGCTGCCGAGCACGCGTGTCTGGCGATCGGCCAGACTGTAGATTCGCTCGACGTAGTCGGGGCCAGGCAGATGCAGCGTCTCTTTCGGAATCGTTTTGCACTGATACTGCAGCAAGCTCGCGGCTTCGTCGCCAAGAATTTCTTCGATTTTGGAACCGATACTTTGAACGGCCATGATTTCCTCGTCCTGACTGTACGAACGGCGCAACTAACGTTGCGCCCTACGCGCTAGGCTGAATGGTGCGCTACCGGCGTGTGACTGGATATGTTATCACCGGGTAGTTGAAGTCTTCCACGACTGCCGCCTCGACAGCCTGTCGCACAAAATCGTCCATTGGCAACGAACGTTCGGCTGCATCGATGTCATCCCGCCGGGCTTTCGTCGCCGGATGCTTCGGTGTAAACAACTGGCAACAATCCTGATCTTCAATAATCGAAATGGGATACGTGCCCAGCCGCTGAGCCTCGGCCGTGATCTCATCCTTGTCCATACCCACCAGCGGACGGAAGACGGGCAGCGTCACCACGGATCCGATCGTCGCCATGTTCTCGAGCGTCTGCGACGCGACCTGGCCGATGACCTCTCCCGTCACCAGGCCCCCGGCGTGCGTTCGATGGGCAATCGCCTCTGCGATGCGAAACATCAGTCGCCGGTACAACACGACGCGGAGCGGCGGCGGGACGGCGAGCATCACCTGCTGCTGAATCTCTCCGAACGCCACCATGTAAAGCCGCGTGTATTGCTGATAACGCGTGAGCAGGGCCACGAGCTCACGGACCTTTTCCTGGGACGCGCGCGACAGAATCGGATAGCTGTGAAAATGTACCGGAATGACGCGGCACCCGCGCTTCATCAATCGATATGCCGCCACCGGTGAGTCGATCCCACCGGAGAGGAGACCGACGACCCGTCCGCTGACGCCGGTCGGCATCCCGCCCGGTCCGGCTTCCTTGCCGAAGTAGTAGAACGCCTCACCGGTGAGTGCCTCGACGTAAATGGTGAACGCCGGATCATCGAGGTTCACCGTCCACCCCTTCGCCTGCTTGATGCGCCCGCCGACTTCGCGCTCGATCTGCGGTGAGGTCAAGGGGAACCGCTTGTCGGCACGGCGCGCCGAGACGCGAAACGTGGATACCTGCCGATCGCCGAGATCATCGAGAATGGCCTTCGCCACGACATCGACATCGAGCGGCACGAGCGCCGCCCTCGAGAAATTGGCGATGCCGAACACATGCCGCAGTCGATCGGCAACCGCAGGCCAGGCGTCCGCCGAGCCGAGCGTGATGTCGATGCGTCCCATCTTCGAGATGACGCGTGTCACGTCGAGATCGCTTGTCGCGGTCTTGATATTTCGTACGAGCCGGGCAATGAACCACGGCCGGTTGCGTCCCTTGAGCGCGATTTCCTGATAGTGAACGACGACGGAATTCATGAGACGGCCTCGGCGGCGCGGCGTCCGCTCGTCGCCGCGCCTTCGATCGTCGCAGGCAGACCCGTCTCGATCCAGTCACCCGCGAGCACCAGACCTGGCACGGCCGTTAGCGTGCCGGGCCGCTTCGGCTGGCCTGGCGCGATCGAAAATGTCGCACGACGCTCGCGCACGACAGACGCGCGCAGAACTCTCGCGGCGCGTGCATCGGGCAGCGCCTCCCGCAGTTCGCGCAGCGCCAGCGCGATGAGCTCGTCGTTCTGAACCGCCACCACCTCGTCTGCCCCGCTCGAGACCAGCGTGAGGTGCGACGAGGCCGACTCGAACATCTGCTCTTTGTCGAACACCCATTGCATCACCCGGCCAGGCAATCCCAGAAACGGCGTCTGCAGAACGCGGCGATCGAGCCAGAGGTTGACGCTGGCGATGGGCGAGGCCAGGGTATCAGCCGCGGCCCTGCGCAGCGCGTCGACTGGCGTCGTGTCGCCGTAAAACAGATCGGGCATCGCATACCATGGGACGGCGACGACGACCGCACCCGCGAGCATGCGCACCCCGCGGGCTTCGATGTGCATCGCCTGCCCAGGCTGGAGATGGATGCGCGCCGGAGAGCCGATGCGCACGTCACCGCCGCGCGACTCGATGAACCGCCGCGATGGCTCGGCGTACAACTCGTCGAGCGGACACAACGGCAGTCCCAACGATGCGTCTCGTGGCCCGCCGCCGAACATCCGAGCCAGCACAGCGGCAAACGGTGGCGCGGCGGCGCTGCGTACCGACTGGTTCAAAGCCGCCAGCGCGAGCGGCTCCCACAACATCTCCCTGATGCGCGCAGTCTGGCCGTTGTTGATCAGCCATTCTTCGACCGTCTCGCCGGGTGATGCCGCAATGCGCGTGGGTGTCACGCCCTTGGCCCGTTCGCTGAGCTCTGACTGCGCGATCCGTATCGGTTGCGCCAGTCTCACAGCAGCCACGCGATCGTGCCAGTTGAGTGCCGTCCAGTCGAGCAAGCCTGCCAGAAAATTGATGGGCGCCGGCAAAGCGGGCAGGCGCAGCTGGCTCCGCGCTCCCCTGCGATCGATGAAGTCCACCTCGAGATTCGGCTGCACTCGCACACGATCTTCGGTGCCAATCTGCCGGAGAAACGAAAAGGTCTCGTTGTAGCAGCCGAGCAGCACGTGCTGGCCGTTGTCCACGCGTTCGCCTGTGCGGGGATCGTGGAAGGCGGTTGCACGGCCCCCCAGCACGGACCTGGCTTCGAGTACCGTCACCCGCGCGCCACGCGCGGCGAGTTCAACGGCGGCACGAAGGCCCGCGATGCCGGCGCCGATCACAATAACGTCGGGCGATCTCATCTCAGCGGAATCATCACTTTCAGCCAGGTGACACCGGCCACGAACGCCTGCCGCGGCCGTGAGACGCGGATGTTCTCACGGAAAACATCATAGCCCGCCCGCTCGATCTGGCGCAGCAGGTCGTAGTAGATCGCGCCCATGATGCGTGCGGCAACCACGCGGCGCTCGTCGTCGTGCGGCAACGCCGTGCCGGCTTTCCGATAGAATTGCCTGGCGCGCTCGATCTGATGAGCCAACAGCTTCCGGATGTTCTCGGTGACCACACCGGCTCGAAGGTCCGCTTCCGTGCATCCGAAGCGCTGAAGCTCCTGAGTCGGAATGTACAACCGACCCCGTTGGAGGTCTGACGCCACGTCGCGGACGATATTGGTCAACTGCAGGGCAATGCCAAGATCGATCGCGTAGTCGCGGGTCTGCAGGCTTCGGTAGCCGAAGATCTCGACGCAGATCAGCCCGACGGCCGATGCGACCCGCAGGCAGTACTGCCGCAGCTCTTCGAACGTCGCGTAGTGCGTACGCTCAAGATCCATCGACACCCCGTCGATCAGATCCTCGAATGCCGATCGCGGCAGAGAAAATTGCGCGACGTAGGGCAGGAGCTGCCGGCCTTGACTGGTCACCGGCGCGCCTCCGTCGTACAGCTGCCGGACTTCCTCGCGCCACCGATTCAGCGCACCGACGGGATCGCCTTCGCCCGGTTCGTCCACGGCGTCGTCGACGGCTCGGCAGAAATCCCACACCGCAATGATGGCTTTGCGCTTGTCGGCCGGGAGCGCCAGAAAGGAGTAATAGAAGCTGGTGGCTCTCGCACTCATGTGCGGCTCTTCCACGCGAAGGCACGCCAGACCAGCGTTGGCGCATCGGCCATGCCGAGCGTGGGTCTCGACCGAAACACGTCGTAGTCTTTGCTCTCGAGCCGGTCGAGAATCTGCGTGCCGCCAAGCCACGTGATGCGCAGCTCGTGCCGAAGCCGTCCTCGCACGCCGTCGCACACCTCTCGGCCGGCGTCGAACATCTCGCGCGTCCGCGCCGCCACGCGGCGCAGCACACGGCGCCACGGTTCCGTCAGACGGCGACCGTCGAGGTCGTGCAACGGCGCTCGCTCGGCCTCGACATCATCGAGCGGCACGTACAAGCGGCCGTTCTGCCAATCTCGATCGAAATCCTGCCAGAAATTCGTCAGCTGAAGCGCCGTACAGAGCGCATCCGACGAACGATTGAGCCGCGCGTCGTCGTAGCCCGCCATCCGAAGGACGATCCGGCCGACCGGATTGGCCGATCGGCGGCAGTAATCGAGCACGCCGCTCCACGTGGCATAGCGATGCGTCGTGATATCCTGACGAAACGCGCTGAGCAGATCGTCGAAGAGCGGCACGGGAAGATCGCACGCCCGAATGGTCGCGCCAAGCGCGAGAAACACACGGTCGTGAGGATCATCCGCGTCAACCCTCCCGTCTGTCACGCACGCGTGCAGCCGATTCTGCCATTCGTCCAGCAACCGAAACCGTTCTGCTGCGGAGCGCTGGCCCTCATCGGCGAAGTCGTCCGCAATGCGCGCGAATGCGTACAGCGCCGCCACGTGCGGGCGCATGCGCGAGGGCAGCAACCACGAGGCGACCGGGAAATTTTCGTAATGCGTGCGTGCCAGCCGCTCGCACTCCGCGTACGCCGTCCGCAGCGCCGCCGCATCGGGTTCGGTCACATGAGAGCCTATCGGCAAGAGGGATATTCTAGTGGTACTCACCGTCGGCCAGCCGGCCACGGTGCACGGTCATGCGCGACTTCGTAGCCGCGCTCGTCGCCGCCGCGCTCATCTTCACCGCGTTGAGCTTGCTGACGACGCTGCACTTTTACCGGAAGCGTCATCGGACGGCGCGCGAAGAGGAGCTCGCCCGCGGCCGCGCGATTGTCGCCGAACTGCCGACCGATCCCGAGTTGACGCTGTTTACTGAAGACGAGGAACACTTCTATTACGGCGCGACGGCCATCGACAAACACGAGATGATGGCGGTGCGGGTGCTGATCAACGGCTCGCCAATTGCGGCGTTCGCGTCTCCACGATGGAGTCAGAGCGCCGGGTCTGTCAAACACGACCCGGCCCATGCGGAACCGTCGTTCGAGGACCGATCCGAGGGCATCCTGCGCGACCGCTGGGATGTCGCGCTCGAGACGGTCAATGGCGTCATCCTGGTCGAGTGCGGGGCCGTGCGCGAGCGCGTCTCGCAGGAGCTGGCGCGAAACATTTTCAACGCCGTAAAGAGGGACCTCGAGAACCGAGGCTAGAACGTTCCACGTCCGGGTTCCACGTTCCCCGTTCGCAGTGGCGCCGCGATCGAGAGCGCGTCTTCTCCACAAAAAAGACGGCGTACTCGATCCACCGCCCACCGCGAACTCAGATTACCATTCCACTTCCGGCTGGCCCGCGCGATGATTCACGACTCGCGCGACGACGAACAGCAGATCGGAGAGACGGTTCACGTACGCGAGCAGATGCGGATCAACGCTGTCAGTGCCCAACGCCACGATCGACCGCTCGGCCCGGCGGCAAACGGTTCGCGACAAATGGAGCAGCGAGCCGGCGCGGTTGCCCCCGGGCAGAATGAAGCGCCTGAGCGGCGGCAGCTCGCTCTCGAAGCGATCGATCCAGCCTTCAAGTCGCTGGATATCCTCGTCGGAGACGGCCACCTTCGTCACCCGCTCGGCGATCTTTTCAGCCGGGTCGGCCAGCCTCGCGCCGATGGCAAACAAGTCCTTCTGGAGTTGCTCAATCATCTCCGCAACGTCGCCAGAGAGCTCGCTCTGCGCGCCAACCGCACCGAGGCACGCGTTCAGCTCATCGACGTCGCCGTACGCAGCGACGCGCGGATCGGCCTTCGACACGCGGGTGCCTCCAAACAGCGACGTCGCGCCGGCATCGCCGGTGCGCGTGTAAATTCTCATGGCCGCCAGTATACGTAATAAGAAGAACGCGAAGGGCGATGTGCCCGCCATCGGAGGTCGTCGCACGTTCCGTCGTCAGTTGCTCGGCTGGTACGATCGCCACGGCCGCGCGCTGCCCTGGCGGGAGACGTCCGACCCGTACCACATCCTCGTGTCCGAGATCATGCTGCAGCAGACGCAGGTCGATCGTGTGCTGCCCAAATACCACGAGTGGCTCGACAAGTACCCCTCGCTCGAAGCGCTGGCCGAAGCAGCCGAAACGGACGTGGCCCGCACCTGGTATCCGCTCGGCTACAACATCAGACCCAAGCGGTTGCAGGCGATCGCGCGGGAGGCCGTCGCCAACTACGGCGGCAAGCTGCCGTCGGATGAAGCAACGTTGCTGTCCTTCAAGGGTATCGGCGCGTATACCGCGGGTGCTATTCGAAGCTTCGCGTTCCGCGAGCGCGCCGCGATCCTCGACACGAATGTCGCCCGCGTGTTGTTTCGCGTCTTCATCGGAAAAGGGGTCCCGAAAGCGCACGCGACCAAGAAAACCCTGTGGCGTATTTCTGCGGCGCTCGTTCCTCAGCGGCGAGCCTTCGATTTCAATCAGGCGCTCATGGATTTTGGCGCGACGCTCTGCACGGCGAGAAAGCCGAAGTGCCTGATCTGCCCGATGACGTCACAGTGCGCCGCCTATCCCCACAATCCTGAAAACGAGAGACATGCCTGAGCGCATCGTCGTCGTGGCCGCCGTCATCGAGCGGGGCGGCAGGTTCCTCGTGACGCGTCGACTCGAGGGCACGCATCTGGCCGGCTACTGGGAATTTCCAGGCGGGAAAGTGCAGGAGGGTGAAACACAGGAAGCCGCATTGCAGCGCGAGATCCTCGAGGAGCTGAACGCGGGCGTGTCGCACCTGCGGAAGATTTTTCATGCCGCCCATGCGTACCCGGAACGGATCGTCGAGCTGCATTTTTTTCGCGGCGAGCTGAGTCGCGATCCGCAACCGATGCTCGGCCAGGAGCTACGCTGGATTCAGCGCGACGACTTCAGCACGATGAGTTTTCCTCCGGCCGACGCGGCGCTAATCGACGGCCTCATACACACGAGCCTCTGAGCCGTTGATGGTGAACGTGGTACCAGGTTCGGCGTGGTCGCGCTGCACGTATCCCAATGCCAGGGCCGACCCGAGCTTTGGCGACTCAGTGGCGCTGGTGATGTCGCCGACCCGCCGATCGCCGATCAAGATACCGTCGCCGGGCGCCGGGACGTTTCCAGAAGGCAGAACGATGGAAATAAGGCGGCGAGCCACGCGGCCATGCCCACGATGCATCACACGGATGATGACCTCTTGCCCGACGTAGCACCCTTTGGTGAAGCTGATGGCGCGATCCTCAATACCAGCCTCGAGGGGAATCGTATCGGTGTTCATATCGACGCCGAATCGCGGCCGCGCCGCTTCGATTCGTAAGGTCTCGTACGTCTCGACGCCCGCGTCCACCACACCGGCGGCGTGCAGCTTTACGCGCAGCGCATCCGCGTCCGCCTTTGCCACATACACATCGAATCCAGGGAGATCGAGCGCATCGTCACGGACGACGGTCAGTGAGTCGACGATCAGATTGTCGTACTGACCGGACAGGTCGACGACGGAAGCGCCCACGACGCGCTGCAGCATCGCCGCCGCAGATGGCCCGTGCACACCGATGACGTCGAGCTGATCAGTGACGTCGCGTACCTGCACGTCTTCTGAAAAAATCAACTTGTCCAGCCGCTCGGCGAGCGTACCGGCAACATCGCGCTCGACACCCAGCAGCATGCGACTGCCGGTCTCGACGACGCGCATATCGGAGATCATCCGACCCTGCTGGGTCAGATAGGCCGCATACGTCCCTGTCCCTTTGGTCAGCTTCGCGATGTCATTGGTCACGAGCGCATGGAGAAACGACGAGCGATCGGCCCCGGTGAGCGCGATCGTTCCCTGCGAGGATTGAACGAACATCACGGCTGCCGTGCGGGCGGCTCTGTACTGGTCGGGAGAAAACATCTGCTATCCTGATGACGAGTGAAATTTCTCAAACATTTTACGGCCGTTCTCCCGGCTGTGATCCTCGCGGCCGGCAGTTACTCCACCTCCGCTCAGAATACGACCGCAAGTACCTTCCGTGTGTTCGTCCGCGGCGCCGACACCGGTATCGAGGAAGTCACGGTGCTCGAGACGCCCGACGGCTGGACGCTGCGCGGGTCAGGCAAGTTGGGCGCGCCGCTGAACCTCTCGATGGACTATTGGGAGGCACGGTACGATCGCACCTGGAAGCCAATCGAGCTCACGGTCAATCTTACCGAGGGTGCCAGGAAGTGGACCGTTCACACGATCTTCAAGGGCACGACGGCGTCGAGCGATATCAGTCAAGACAGCCAGCTGCAACGCCGCTCGAATACAGTGGCCACCGACACCATCGTTCTGCCCAATCTCATCTTCGGCGCGTACGAAGCGATGGCCGCGAGACTCGCCTCACAAAAACCGGGCGGTCAGCTTCAGATGTTCATTGCACCCCAGGATGCCCTGCCCGTGCTGTTGCACAACGTCACGGACGAAATCATTCAAGTGCCGGGTCGAACGATCGCGGCCAAACGCTGGACACTGCACGTGGGCGGGGGAACGGCAAAGCTCGATATGGAGGTGTGGACCGAAGGGACCCGACTCCTCCGATTGGATATCCCCGCTCAGATGGTCAGCGTCCTTCGAGACGACATCGCGAGCGTCGCGGCTCGCCTGGTCACCATGGCGAGGCCGAACGACGAGCAGGTGGCCATTCCCGCTAACGGCTTCAGCCTCGCCGCGACAATGTCCAGACCGGTCGGCGCGAGCGAGCCACCGCCCGCTACGGGCCGGAAGCCGGTGCCGGTCCGGCTACCGGCCGTCGTGCTGGTGTCGGGATCGACGCCAAGCGATCGGGACGAGTTCGTCGCGGGCATTCCAATCTTTGCGCAGCTTGCAAACGCGATCGCGGATGCGGGCTTTCTCGTCGTCCGGTACGACGAACGAGGCGCCGGCCAGAGTGGCGGCCGTCAGGAGTCGGCGACGCTTCAGGAATTCGCCGCAGATGCTCGCGCTGTCGTGACGTTCCTGTTGAAACGCCAGGACGTCGATCCCCGGAGGATTGCCCTCATCGGCTACGGCGAAGGCGGATGGATCTCGCTCCTGGTCGGTGAGCAAGAGCAGAAGGTTGCAGCAATCGGACTGGTGGCAACACCCTCGATCTCAGGGACCGAGCTGGTGCTCGAGCAACAGCGTGTGTTCTTCGAGCGCGGCGGAGCGGCGAAGGCGCCTCCGCAGAAAGCCGCGATCGAGCAGCAGAAGATGATCATCGACGCCGTGATTACAGGAAAAGGCTGGGAGAACCTCACGCTCGATATTCGACGCCGCGTCGATACTCCGCTGTACCGGAGCTTCCTCCTTTTCGATCCGTCGAAAACGCTGCCGCGCGTCCGCCAGCCGCTGCTCGTCGTCCAACCGATGCTCGACCGCGAGATACCCGTGTATCACGGCGAGCAACTTGCACAACTCGCGCGATCGCGTCCTCGTGCAAAAACGACAGATTTCGTTCAGCTCGAGGGGGTCAATCACCTGCTCGCGCGGGCGGTCTCCGGCGAGGTCGCGGAGTATGGCACGCTGGCGCAGCGCAGCGTCAGCCCTGCGGCGACGCTCGAGCTCACATCCTGGCTCAATAAAACACTGCCCGCCACCCCGTCAAAGTAGATGTGGATTCTGGAGTCCAACGATCTCACTGTCGAACGCATGAAGTTCCGGCTGCCTGCCGGGTCGGTGAAAACCATCGGACGGTCGATCGGCGCGGAATTTATCGTCGACGTGGCACTTGTTTCGCGTCTCCACTGCCAGCTCATCGCAACTGATGACGCGCTCCAGGTAAAAGACCTCGACAGCACAAACGGAACGTTCGTCAATGGGAAACGCGTACAGACGGCGGAGCTGAAAGACGGCGACCGGCTGGGGGTTGGTCGATGCGAGCTGGTGGTATCGAAGGGATAAAGACGACCATAGGGTTCGTGGAGTTCGTGGGGTTCGTGGGTTCGTAGGGTTCGTGGAGTTCGTAGGGTTCGTGGGGTTCGTGGCGACTGCGTACGAAGATGCTCATTGAGACGAGGTCGGTTCCTCCCTTTCAGAAAAACGGCTATGTCGTGGCGTGTGAGACCACCAGACAGGCGGTAATGATCGATCCCGGCGACGAGGTTCAGATGCTGCTGGACGTCGTCGCCCAACAGTCGCTCCAGGTACAGAGCATGCTGCTGACGCATGCACATGTGGATCATGTGAGCGGTGTGGCACGGGCGAAGGACGTGTTGGGCGTACCGGTCTACCTGCACCGCGACGACCAGTTCCTGTACGACGCGGCGCCGGAACAGGCGGCATTCTTCGGACTGCATTGCGGTGAGCTGCCGCCCATCGATCGCCACTACGATCCGGAAACGGTGTTGTCATTCGGCGAGTACGAGGTCAGCGTGCATCACACGCCGGGACATTGTCCGGGTGGCGTGTGCCTGGCGTTCGGAAGGCGTGGCTCGCCCAAGCGCGATCTGTTTGTCGGCGATACGTTGTTTGCCGGATCGATTGGCCGGACGGATCTACCCGGAGGCGATTACACAACCTTGATTCGTTCGATTACGCAGGTGCTTTTTCCATTCGGCGATGATGCACGGGTGTATTCCGGCCACGGCCCGCAAACGACGATCGGCCAGGAGCGCCGGACGAACCCGTTTCTTCGGTGAGGTTCGTCGGTACGTGGGATTCGTAAGATCCGGTCGCGGAACGCCCCGAAACCACGCGAACCCACGAACTTCACGAACCCCACGAACTTCACGAACCTTACGAACCTTCACGAACCCTGCGAACCCTACGAACCCCAGGAAGGCCTCACGTGCCAGACCGCCTTATCCACCAGGCCACGATGAGGCCGGCCAGCACCAGCAGCACGATCAGGAGAGCTACGCCACGGCCGGGGCCCGACCTGCGCCGCCTGGGCTCGACGCCGGCCGCTTCGGCCGCTTCGGTGCGAGTATCGAGAATCGCCGCCACGCCGCGGAGCTCCGCCGCCACGGTGGCCGCGCTCTGCGCGCGATGTTCGACGGTCGCGGCGAGCATGCGGGCGATGATCTGTTCAAGCTCGGGTGGAATGTTGGGACTCAGGCCGCTCAGCACCAGTCCTCTTGCCCTCTGCTTGCCGGTCAACATCTCGAACATGACAGCGCCGAGGGAGTAGATGTCGCTGCGCGCGTCTGCGGGCTTGCCGGCGATCTCTTCGGGGGCGACGTACGGTGACCCGCCGCTCAAGCGGGCAACGCCGCCGCCGGTAAACGGCGACAGACCGAAGTTCATGAACTTCGCCCGATCCTTGGGCGTAATCATGATTGTGTCGGGCCTGACGTCTCCATGAATGAGGTCGGCTGAGTGAGCTTCGGCCAGCGCGTCGGCGAGGTTGATGCCGAACTCCAATGCCCTTCTGACATGCAGCGGCCGGCCGTTGATCAGCGACGCGAGCGGCTGTCCCTGCACGAACTCGAACACGAGATAGTAACGGTTGCCGTCCTGTCCTCCCTCGAACAGCATGGCGATGTTTGGATGTGACAGGCGGGTGAGGCGGTCCGCCATGACGCTGAGCGCCTCGAATTTCGCCGGGTCCGAGAGAATGTCCGACGAGAGCACTTTGACCGCGACCGTGCGGCCGAGCCGCGTATCGCGGGCGCGATACACCTCGCCAATGCCGCCCGACCCGAGCGGCTCGAGAATTTTGAAATGCGCGATGGCATCTGGTACTGGCATTCGCGACGCTATTTCTTCGGCGGCTTCGACGGCCTGATTTCGACTCGGCTGGGGAGACTGCGCTGATCGTGCGACACCAGATCAACGACCACCTGCGCGACATCCTCCGGACGCAGCTTCCAGTCGTTCTGCGGATCGGCATGGCCCATGAAATCCGTGTTCACGGAGCCAGGCTTGACGTAGCTGACGCGGATGCCGTCGTGACGAACCTCCTGCATGAGGGCTTCACTGAACGCATCGACCGCCGCTTTCGACGCACAGTACGACGCACCGCCGGCGAAGGGGTTGCTGCCGGCAAGACTGCTGATGTTGATGATGTAGCCGCCGCCGCGTCGCCGGAGGTGGGGGATGGCCGCTCGGCAGCTATTGAAAAGCCCCGTCACGTTGGTGTCCATGACACGCCGCCAGTCGTCATGTCCTTGCGATTCGACACTGCCGAACCACCCGACACCGGCGTTGTTGACGAGAATATCGAGCCCGCCATGCCGCCGCACCGCCTCGTCGACGAGCGATTCCACGGCGAGGCGATCGCGGACGTCGGCGGCGACGGTCATGACACGGGCGCCGGACGCCGCAAGCCTTTCCAAATCCGCCTCCGCTTTCTGCAGGTGATCTTTGTTGACGCCGCTGATTGCGACGTGCGTGCCTTTCTGAAGCAATGCGGCCGCGACCGCGAAGCCGATGCCGCGCGACCCGCCGGTGACGATCGCCACTTTGCCTTCGAGAGACGATGACATGTCAGAACTATATGACAGCCCTGACAGCCTTCGCCAAGGCTACGGCGAGTCCCGCCGAAGCGCGGTCTGGGGACGCGCCGAGGCGAAAGGGCTGTGGCACCGATGCGGCTCGTGACTCATCCCTGAACACGCGTCCGTCGGACGCGGGCACTCACGGTTATCGTGAGCGGTGGCACAGGGCTTTAGCCCTGTCCGGCAAAGTACCCGGGCCGCGCTCTCACGCTGGCGCCGCGGGTCCGGACGCGGACCTCGAGGCGATGCCATCCACCGGGTGTGACCCCCTGCGGCGAGTAGCTGATCAGATAACGATTCCGAAATTCCTCGAGGATCTTCGAGAAGGTCGCGGACAGATCCTTTGTTGACTCAATGGCAAACAACCTTCCTCCGGTGACCTCCGTGAGATCCCGTGAAAAGCTGGCGCGGTGCTCTCCCACCTCGACGCCGTACACCACCACGTCGCCCCTGCGTGCGGTCTCGACCACCGAATCAGCCCTCAGCCAGCTGGATGTGTCGACCCCGTCGCTGAACACAATGAGCAGCGACCGTCCGACGTCGGATTCGCCCATGAGCATCCCGACATGTGCCGCATCGATCAGGGACGTCAGTCCTTCATCCCGATTCTGAAACAGTGACGCCCGCACACGATCGAGATCGGCTGTCAGGCCCTGATTCGCAAAGACAATGTGGCTGAACACGACGAGCGCGGCGCGGTCCTCCGGTTTGAGTCCGTCGAGCACCGTGCCGCCGGCCGTCTGCAGATGCCCGAGGCGGAGGCCCTGCAAGCTCGCGCTCATGTCGAGCGCGAGGACGACGTTCAGAGGAATCTGCTCGAAGCTGGCAAGATCGACGCTCTGCCGCACCCCATTGTCGAATACCTCGAAGTCGGCCGGCGTCAAGCCCTGCACGGGTCTGCCGTTCGTGGTCACCAGCACATCGACGCGCACCGCCTCTATGCCGCTGGAGAAGGTCTGCGCGGACGGTGAGGCGGCCGCCAGCACGAGGCCGCAAAGCGCCGCTAACGAATATCGTAGTAGCCCCACCACGGATCCTCCCGTTGTCTCTCGGCGTTCGGCAATTTCGCGAGCAGCTGAAGCTGATGCTGCGCGGCCGCGCGGTTGCCGGCACGCCGCTCGATCTGGCTCAATGCCAGGCGCGGGGTTTGGGCGTTCGGGTACAGCGCTGCCGCACGTTCGAGCTCGGACCGAGCCCGATCGTAATTGCCGAGGGCTTCGTAGTCGCGGCCGAGGAACAGATGCGCGAGGTACAAGAAGGCATCGGTTGCACCCTCATCGATGACACGGCGCAGTTCTGAAACCGCCTCGTCGTGCCGGCCGAGGTCGCCGAGCACGCGGCCGTGTCGCAGCCGCGCCTCGATGTGCCCTGGCTGATCGACGAGCGCTTCGCGGAAGAAGCGTTCCGCGCGCGTCAGCTCCGCGTGTTTGGTACCGAATGTCGGCGTCCCGCGATTGGCTTCTGTGAGCGAGTCCGACCCCGCCTGCATCAAGGCCGAAGAATGCCGTTCGTGCAGTGCGCCCCGGCAGAACAGCAGCACGCCGTCTTTGGGAAACATCTGCAGCGCACGAATCAGGTGCGACGTCGCTTCGACGAGCGACCGCAGCCGAAGCAGTTCGATCGACGTCTCGCGATACCACTCGCGTACGCCGGGATGAGCGGCCGGCGAGGGAAGGATCCCGTCCAAGAGCGATCGGCCAAGCTGCCAGTGCATGCTCAGGTATCTGACGCCCTGCCACCGGCCGTCCTTGACGGTAAAAACGCTCAGCTGCCTCTCGGATCGGCGCGTGGCTTCATCAGGAATCAGCCTGGCGATATCGGCATGAAGCGCGGCGCCGCGAAGGAGAAGATGATTGGCTTGCTCCAGGTCACGTTTCGCGAGCGTGCGCGCGTGCTGTTTCGCGTAAACGACTACAGCCTCGAGCTCGGAGCCGTCCCAGGTCGACACCTCCACTGCGGCCTTCCCCGGGTCGCCGGCCGTGTGCGCCTCGACCGCCTTGAGCCATTCCTCGAGGCGGTCAGACGGTGGCTGGCGCGGCTGGGCGCCCGGAGTTGCACCGAATTGCGGGCAAAAAGCGAACAGCCCCGCGACGGCGACCCAGGAAGAGAGGCGGCGAAACCTCGTCAAACGGCTACAATAGCATCACAGAGGGAGCCTGCAATGTCACGAAAAGTGGCGTCGTTCGTCGCGGCGCTGGCAGTGGTCGTTCTTTCCGGCACCGGGCTGCGGGCCATCCGTCCGAAGACCGAAGAAACGTCGGCTCCGAAGAAGTCGCCCGAAGCGCTTGCCGCTGACGCCATGAACAGCGGACTGAAACGCCTCGCGAAGGCCGACGAGATCGAGACGAAGAATCCGAAGCAAGCGCGCAAGGACTACGAGGCGGCGCTGAAGGATTTTCAGACGGCGGTCAAACTGACGCCGGACAATTATCGCGCGCACACGAGCGCCGGCTACTCCCATCGAAAGCTGGGCCGCTATGACCGAGCGCTCGAGAGCTACGAGCAAGCTCTGAAGCTCGCACCCTCGTCTTCCGAGGCGATCGAGTATCGGGCTGAAGCCTACCTGAGCGTGAATCGTCTCGAGGACGCGAAGCAGGCCTACATGCAGCTGTTCGTGAACGACCGCATAGCCAGCACGGTGCTGATGAAGGCGATGAAAGCGTGGGTCACCACCCGTCGCGTCGAACCCGCGGGCGTCGATACCGCCACGTTGAGTGCATTCGAGACATGGGTGCAGGAGCGTGACACGCTCGCCGCGACCGTGTTGAACCTGGGGCACAATTCGCCCGATTGGAAATAGCGCGACGTGAAGTACTGGCTGGGCCTGGCGGGCCTCATTCTCGTCGTCGTCATCGCGTGGCCTGCGGCGGCGCAGCCGTCGGTGTCGGCATTTTTCTCGACCCGACTGCCGCGATGGTTCCCGGTCCCCAACGTTCCTGTCGACAACCCGCTCACAGAGGCGAAGGTCGAGCTGGGACGGTTCCTGTTCTACGATCCGCAACTCTCCGGAAATGGCACCTACTCGTGCGCCAGCTGTCATCAACAGGCGCTCGCCTTCACCGATGGGCTCGACCGGGCGATCGGGTCGACCGGCGGCATACACCCGCGCTCGAGCATGTCGCTCGCCAACGTGGTGTACAACGCGTCGTTCGGGTGGGAGGATCGGCGATGGAGCCTCGAGTCGCAGATGGAGGTGCCGATGACCAACGAGCACCCCGTCGAGATGGGCCTGAAAGACAACGAAGCGGAAGTGCTGGCACGGTTCGAGATCGATCGCGCATATGGAGAACGGTTTCGTTCGGCGTTCCCCGGCGAGAACGCGCCCGTCACACTGCCGAATATCGTCAGGGCGATCGCCTCGTTCGAGCGAGTGCTGGTCTCGGGCGATTCGGCTTTCGATCGGTACCTTTACCAGGACGATCACCGCGGCATGTCTGCGTCGGCGAAACGCGGGGTTGCTTTGTTTTTCTCCGACAAACTTCGTTGCAGCGAATGCCACGGCAGCGTGAACATATCGGGACCCACGATGTTTACCGGTGCGATGCCGTCCGACCCTGAGGCGTTTTTCCACGACACCGGTGTCGCCGCCACGCCTGCCAAATTCCGCGCCCCGACGCTTCGCAATATCGCCGTGACCGCACCTTACATGCATGACGGCAGCCTCGCGACGTTGACCGAGGTCGTTGCGCACTACGCCGCCGGCGGACGCCACCCGCGGCCCAAGAGCGACAAAGTGCGCGGGTTCGTCATTTCGCCCTCGGAAACGGCGGATCTGGTCGCGTTTCTCGAGACGCTGACCGACGACAAGTTCCTCACCAATCCCGCGCTCAGCAATCCCCTGAGCAATCCCGACATGCGCGAGGAATTGAAGCGCGGCGGCAGGACGAAATCGGATCCGCCCGAATGGCTGAAGGGGCACTAACGACGTCACGAGCCGCACGCGGCCGCCTTCGCGAAGGCGAGTAATAATGTCCGTCGAATGTCCCTGGTTGCGATTATCGGCGCGGGCGAGATTGGCGGAGCTGTGGCTCGGGCGCTCGCGGCGCGTGCGCGTGTCGATATCGTCCGCCTGATCGACGAAAGGGACTCGATCGCAGCCGGCAAAGCGCTCGATCTGATGCAATCCGGTGCCATCTCCCGTTCAGATACGCGGATTGAAGGCGCAGCCGACCTGGCAGCTGCAAATGGGGCGTCAGCCATCGTGCTTGCCGATGGCGCCGACACCGCAACGGAATGGGCCGGCGAAACGGGACTGGCGCTGCTCCGGCGGCTGGCCAAAAGCGGCAGCCTGGATCGATCGGTCCTGATTTGCGCGGGCGCGGGACAGCGCCTGTTGATGCAGCAGGGCTTTGATGAGCTGGGCGTCTCGCGACGCCGCGTGGTCGGATCGGCGCCAGAATCGCACGCCGCCACTGCCCGTGCCCTGGTCGCCCTCGAAACGCGCGGCGTGTCGAACCAGGTGGCGCTGACGGTCCTGGGACGGCCGCCCGATCGAGTGGCGATTCCCTGGGGCGACGCGTCAGTGGGAGGGCACAGCATTTCCACGCTGTTGAGCCCGCCGCAGCTCCGTCAGATCGAAAGACGGCTTCATGGGTTGTGGCCACCCGGTGCCGGAGCGCTCGGCACTGCGGCTGCTTTATTCTGTGAAGCGGTGGTCGGCGGATCGCGCCGCATCTTCAGTGCGTTCGTGTCGCTCGATCGCGATAATGGAACGAAGGCGCCCGTGTGCGCCTGGCCTGTCGCCATTGGATCGGCCGGGCTCGAGCGCGTCACGTCGCCGGTCCTGACCGGGCGTGACAAGGTTGTCGTCGATGAGGTATTGCAATGAAACGTTCCTCTGCCGTCGTGCTGATCGTCTCGTTATTCGCTATCTCTACGGGCGCAGATCCGCGGCGGGTTGACCCCAAAACATATCTCGAGCACGTCAAGTTTCTCGCATCGGACGATCTCGAGGGACGCGGAAACGGCGGGCCCGGCCTCGAGGCCGCCGCGCAATACATCGCCGCGAAATTCAAGGAAGTGGGTCTCGAGCCTGCGGGCGACAACGGGACGTTCTTTCAGGGCTTCGAGATGACGACCGGTCTGTCAGTCGAGACCGGCAATTCGGTCACGCTGCAGGTGGGCGGCCGCAGCTCAGTCACCTTCGAAATCGGGCGCGACTATCAGCTCATCTCAACCTCGCGCGACGAGTCGTCTCCGGCCGTCACCTTGCCCGTTGTCTTTGCGGGCTACGGAATCTCGGCGCCGTCGCTACGTTACGACGACTATTCCGGAATCGATGCGGCTGACAAGGCGGTGCTGATCTTCACGCACGAACCTCAGGAAAACGACGCGCGCAGTGCCTTCGAAGGCCAGACCAACACCACCCACTCCACGATGATGCGCAAGGTCGAAGTCGCGCGGAATCACGGCGCCAAGGCCATGTTGATTGTGGACGACCCCAATCATCGGCCGGCTGTCGAGCGGTTCCGTCGATGGCTGCGCGAGCCGCAGGCAGAGGAATACGGGCTTCCCGTCTTTCACGTGTCGCGTGATCTGGTGCAGCGCGCCCTCGGAACCCGATTGAACCTGGATACCGTGTCGGATGAGATCGATCGCGACTTCGCGCCGAAATCACGCACGCTCGACGACATCACGGTTCGAGCGGTCGATCGCACGTCGAAAGTGCGACGACCCGTTCGCAACGTGATCGGCATCCTGAAAGGCAGCGATCCCACGCTGCAGGCCGAAACCGTCGTGGTGGGGGCGCACTACGATCATCTCGGCCGAAGCGGCCGCTTCTCGATGTCACAGAACACGACGGGTCAGATTCATCATGGCGCCGACGACAACGCGTCGGGCACGGCGGCGGTGATCGAAATGGCGAGAGCGGCGGTCGAAGCGCGCAAGGATTTCAGGCGCAGCGTAATCTTCATGACATTCGCAGGTGAGGAGCACGGCCTGCTCGGCTCGTCGTACTACGTGAACCACCCCACGTCGCCACTCGATAAAACCATCGCAATGGTCAACCTCGACATGATCGGCCGTGCGGGCGGCCGGATCATGGTGGACGGCCTCGCAAACGCCCCATCGATCGAAGACGACCTGAAGGCGGCCGAAAGCCTCAGCCCGCTGAATCTGAGGGCACTGCGCGGAGGACCCGGCGCCGGCGCGAGCGACGATGCCACGTTCCTGCTCAGGAAGATTCCGGCGGTTAACTTTTTCTCGGGCTTCCATTCCGACTATCACCGGCCCAGCGACACGTGGGAGAAGATCGACGCACGCGGCGGCGCCGCCGTCGCCGACCTCGCGCTGAACCTTGCGTTGCAGCTGTCAAACCGCACGAACCGCCCCGAGTTCGTCGAGACGGTGCAGCCGCAGGATCCGCACGCCAGCGGCAACGTTGGCGCAGTTTCCGGCTACGGGCCCTATTTCGGATCGGTGCCCGATTTTGCGAATGAGGGCCAGGGGGTGAAGTTTGCCGAGGTCCGCACGGGCAGCCCTGCGGCAAAGGCGGGCTTCCGCGGAGGCGACGTCATGATCTCGTTCGGTGGCATGTCAATCAAGACGCTGTACGACTTTACGTTCGCGCTGCGCGAAAAAAAGCCGGGCGATCGCGTCGAGGTGATCGTCTTGCGTGACAGCAAAGAAGTGAAGGCCACGGTCGAGTTGACGAACAGGCCGTAGGAAAGTGGAAAGTAAAAATTTAGAAGTAAGAAGTAAGAAGTAAAAAGTGGAAAGAAGACGTACGAAGTGCGTGCTCGCGCTTTGTCTGATCCTGAACGGCTGCTTTTCCGGTGCCGACAGGGGTATCGGCGCAAGAGGGTGCTCGGTCGGGTTTGGGATCGAGACAGAAACGAGCGTCTCACGCTTCGAAACGCTGCGCGATCGCTACTTCGTTCGGCACCTCCTCTACAACCCGGTTACGTCGACCTATCTGGGCGCCGACGGCTACAGCGATGTCCTCCAATCCACAAACGGCGCGCTCAAGGACTATTCAGAGGCCGCCTTGTCGAGAGAGCTTGCGTTCTACAAAGAGACGCAACGGGAACTCCAGGGTCTCTCGGTCGACACGCTTCCCCCGCATCTGAAGGTCGACCATCGCGTGATGGATGCACAGCTGAAATTCCTGATTCGCCAGAGCGAAGTCAGGAAGTATCACCAGCGCGCAGTGGACACCTACGTCGCGGAGCCGTTTCGAGGCATCGACTGGCACTTGCAGCAGATGCAGGATACCGGCAACGGCCTGCGCGGCACGGAACAGGAGTGGGAGCTGCTCGTCACACGAGTTCTCGCGATTCCTGGCTACCTCGACAACGCCCGCGCAAATCTGTCCGCCGGCCACCGCACGGGCAATGTGCCCGATTGGCGAATGGTCGAGCGGAACGGCATCAATGCCAGCCTCGCAAGTGTAGATTATTTCAGTCGCACGCTGCCTGAAACCGCAACCGACGAAATCGGCAATCGGCCATTCGGCCACGCGTTACTGCCTCGTTTGAAGGAAGCCGGCGAGCGAGCCGGCGACGCCTGGAAAGCGTTCGCCGAGTTTCTAAGATCGACCTATGGCGACCAGGACAGGACCGATCGGTTCGCCGCCGGCACGGAAGCGTATGAGTGGCGCGTGCGGAATGTCTTTGGCGATACCCGAAGCGCGGGAGAGCTCTACGAATACGGCGGGCAACAGGTCGAACGGTACTCGCGGCTCATTCAAGGCGTCATTGCAACGATCGCAAAGGACGCCGGCCTGAAGTCTGCGACGACGCGGGACGTCATTACCCACCTTGCCAAGGATTCACCGAGAAACGATGACGAGCTGTTTCGGTGGTATCGCGACGCGGCGTCGCGTGCAGTTGCGTACGGCCGCGAACGGGCCATGTTCGATATCCCGCAGGATTACAGGCTCGACATCTTGCCTACTCCACTTGTGTTGAGAGGCGGCTCAGGCGCAGCGTACTATCCGGCACCGCCGTTCAAGAAGGCCGGTGTTGGGCGCTTCTACCTCGCGCCGACCGACAATGACCCGGCGAAGCTGAAGCTGAATCATCGCGCGTCGATTGCCGATACGGCCATCCACGAGGGTTTCCCCGGTCACGACTGGCACTTCAAGTACATGACGCAGCACGCCGCACAAATCTCCAACATCAGGTGGCTGACGCCGGGTTCCGTGGAAGATTCGTCGTCGATGTGGAGCGACTCGCTCGCAACGGAAGGCTGGGGCTTGTATGCAGAAGAGCTGATGGCCGAGCCCTCGGAGGGACGGCCATACGGTTTTTATTCCGCTCCTGAATATCTCTATCAGTTGCAGGGCCAGATGCTGCGCGCGGTACGAGTGCGCGTCGACGTCGGCATTCACACGGGACGGATGACGTTTGGTCAGGCGCGCGACTATTTTGTCGAACACGCCGAGTTCTACCCAGGAGCCTGCGCGATGACCAACGCAGACGCGCGTGCCGCCTGCGACAGAGCAGAGGGAGCTATCTTCCGTTACTCAAAGTGGCCCACGCAGGCCATCGCCTATCTGCTGGGCAAGGATGCCATCATCGCGCTGCGTGAGAGGACCAGGAAGAATATGGGCACTGCCTACGCGGCACGAGCCTTCCACCAGAGTTTCATGCAAATGGGCCCGGTTCCCGTCGCGTTCTTCCGCGACGCGTTTGGCGTCTTTGCCCTCACTAGCCCGTAGGGCTCCGTAACTAAGCGTAGGGCTCAACTTCAGTTGAGCCCTACGTTTGAACGCTTAATGCAGCGACAGTCCGCCGGCGAAGTCGGAAAGCTGCTCGCGCAGTATCAGCCGGCCGCGATGGAGGCGCGACTTCAGCGTCTGCTCCTTCACGTGAAGCACGGCGCTTGCCTCTTCGGTCGTCAAGCCCTGCACATCGCGCAGGATGACCGGGGCCCGATACAACAGCGGCATGTCCTTCAGCGCGCGGACAAGCGCCTGCCGCATCTCGGTCCGCAGCATCTCCTCGTCGGCCAGTGGTGACCAGTCGACGATTTCCCGCTTCACCGGCCGGCCGGTCTCTTCGTCCGTTGTGTTCTCCGGCGCGTTCGGCAGGTGCTGTTTGAACTCGCGCAGCCGCGACATGGCGGCGTTGAACGTGATGCGATAAATCCAAGACGACAGCGCCGCGTCGCCACGAAAGGCGTCGATCTTCTGATGCACTTTCAGCAGCACGTCCTGCGCGACTTCCTCGGCATCTTCGCGGTTCCGGAGATACCGGAACGCGAGCTGGTAGATCTTTGACCCGTAGGAGTCGGACAGGTCCGCCACGGCCGCCGGGTCGTGGGCCTTCAGCCGCTCGACCAGATTACGTGTGGTTGATACCTGTGCCATTTTTTTGTCGCGGGGCCCCTACCCCGCTCCAGCCGCTTCGCTTACGGGGCCCCACTGCCCCGTGCCGCTCAGCGGCTTTTCCTTCTATGGGTAAGAACACCCGGGACGGGGGTTTTATTCCCCGAGGAGCATCCTCATGATGATAAGAGGGGCAAAAATGCTCGCGAACAGGAAAACCCCTAGAAATAGAAGGGCTTGCGGGCGGCCGAAGTTGATGGTCCATCCCATGCCGCTCCTCAGGGGCACAAATAGCGCCGGATCCTGAGGATTGAAGTAGATGCCGCGAAACTTCCAGTGGATGTCCTCGGTCTGACGTATAACCGGCTTCGGATATTGAAGATAGACACCGGCCCTGATGCCGACGATCACAGACAGGACCACGGAAATCACCAACGCCAGGTAGTAGACGCCGCCGAGACCGCAGCACATGCTCTGCCACATGATGATCAGTCGGACCGCCAGCAGCCCCTGAAATGTCACCCAGATGGCGGTCAGCAGGCTGATCGCTTCGGCGGTCATGAGCATGCGCTCGCGATGCTGACGAGAGGAATTGTCTTCCACGGCGCTGCGACGCAATTGCGTTCGGTACAGCAGGACCGCCGCGATCGCACCGAATATGAGGGCGAGCGTCAGCTGAATCCAGACCGGCACCAGCGCAATCAGATAGGACGCGCGGACGAATCGATCGGCGGCGCCCTCGTTGTCGAAGTGAATCGGCAGCACCGCCGGCAGCGCCGGCGCCCGGCCGATGATGTACCCGGTTGTGCCAGAGATCGCAGCGATGGTCGTGGCGAGACCCAGCAGCGTCAGCGACGTCGGGCGGTAAATCCGCTGCACGCCTTAGTCGCTCCCCGGTCCGCGTTGCGTCATGGGTTCGACCACACGCCGATCGAAGACGTCCCCAAAGTGACCCACGATGGATGATACGACCTCTTCGAGAGAAACGTGGCGGCCAACTGCCCGTGAAAGCGAGGTGACGCCACCGCGGGTGATGCCGCAGGGCACGATCAGGTTGAAGTAATCGAGGTCTGTTGACACGTTGAATGCAAAACCGTGACTGGTAATCCAGCGCGAAATGCGTACGCCAATGGCACCCAGTTTATCGGCCCCGACCCACGCGCCCGTCAGTCCCTCAATCCGCTCCCCTCGAACCCCGAAGTCGGCGGCCGTGCGAATCATCACTTCTTCGAGATCGCGCACATATTTGTGCACATCGCAGCGATCGGGCCGAAGGTCCAGGATCGGATACCCCACGAGTTGGCCTGGGCCGTGGTAGGTGATGTCACCACCCCGGCCCGATTCGTGTACTTCCACGTGTCTGGACGCCAGCACTTGTGGCGTAGCCGTGAGGTGCGACCTGGCGGCGTCCACTTTGACGCCAAGCGTAATGACATGGGGATGTTCGAGGAGCAGGAGGAGGTCGGGGATGCGGCCGGCCCGGCGTTCTTCGACCAGCGCACGCTGCATCTCGCTGGCTTCCGCATACGGAAGCTTGCCAAGACACCGAACTTCGAAAAAACGCACGATCTCATTATCTATGGGTTCGGAAGGTTCGGAAGGTTCGTTGAGGTTCGTCGGGTTCGTAAAGTTCGTAGGTTCGTCAGTTCGTGAGTTCGAGGGTTCGTGAGTTCGTGGGTTCGTAGCTCGCGCGCTCTCTCTCGCGCGCGACGCATGCGGAGCGCGCCCGAACCTCACGAACCTACGAACTTCACGAACTTGACGAACTTGACGAACTTGACGAACCTATACGAGCCTTTACGAACTTTTAAGTCTCCGCCAGGTCCCAGTTCTCGATCATCTTCTTAACGACCTGCATGAACTCGTCAGCAACAGCGCCATCGATGACGCGATGGTCGTACCCGATCGTCATGTACGCGCGGAGCCGAATCGCGATCCCATCGTCGATGACGACCGGCCGCTTTTCGACTGCACCAACGCCGACGATGGCCACTTGTGGCTGGCTGATGATCGGCATGCCAAACAGGGCGCCGAACACGCCGGGATTTGTGATGGTGAACGTTCCGCCCTGCACCTCTTCGGGTTTCAGCTTCTTTTCTCGCGCCCGCGCCGCAAGATCGGCGATCGCCTTGCTGATGTCGAGCAGGCCCATGCCGTCCACGTTCCTGAGTACCGGCACGATGAGGCCCCAGTCGAGCGCAACCGCTACGCCGATGTTGATGTCTTTCTTGTAGATGACGTCTGTCCCGTCTATCGACGCATTCACGACCGGCACTTTCTTGAGCGCCTCGGCAGAAGCCTTTGTGATGAACGACATGTAGGTGAGCTTGCCGCCGGCCTTCTCATAGTCGGCCTTCTTCGCCTTGCGAATCGCGTCGACTTTCGTAAAGTCGATCTCGAACGCCGAGTGCACGTGCGGTGATGTGCGCTTGCTCATCACCATGTGCTCGGCGATCTTGCGCCGCATCACGCTCATCGGCGTGCGCTCGAACTTTGCCGGGGCGAGCCCGGCCGTCGCCGCGGGGTTGGGTGCCAACAAAGCCACGCTGGGTGCGTTGGGTGTGCTAGGTGCGATAGGTGCGCTGGGTGCGCCCGCGTCGAGATAGGCCAGGATGTCGTTCTTCGTCACGCGACCACTGCCGCCACTGCCGGCGATGTTTCGGACATCGACGTGATGCAGGCGTGCGATCTTTCTGACGACTGGTGAGAGCCGCAGTTCGCGCGCTTCGGCTGCCGACCACAATCTAGGTGCGGTAGGTGCGCTAGGTGCGACAGGTGCGCTAGGTGCGACGGGTGCGTTAGGTGCGACGGGTGCGTTAGGTGCGACGGGTGCGTTAGGTGCGACGGGTGCGACAGGTGCGACGGGTGCGACAGGTGCGGCCGAGGCCTTCGGGGCGACCGGCTTTGCAGCGGCCGCGGGTGGGGCGGCGGCGGGCGCCTGCTTGGACGCCGACCTGTCCGCCGTAGCGGCGTTAGTCGCAGCGGCGGAAGCACTCGGCCGTTCGCGAGGTTCGGACGCAGCGGTCTCGTCGACGACCCCGACCACAGTGTTGATGGGGACGGTCTCCCCTTCCTTAACCTTGATCTCGCTCAATACGCCGGCGCTGGGCGACGGAATCTCGGCGTCAACCTTGTCGGTTGATATCTCGAACAGCGGTTCGTCGCGCTCGACGGGATCGCCAACTTTCTTCAGCCATCGGACAATAGTGCCCTCGGCAACCGACTCGCCCATCTGCGGCATCACAACTGTTTTGGCCATGATCCGTTTACCGTTTACCGTTTACCGTCTACCGTTTATCGTCTACCGTTCACCGGTCTGCCATCTGCCATCTGCCATCTGCCATCTGCCATCTGCCCTGACAGAGAATTACATATGTATTGCCGCCCCGTGCGTGGCATGTGCGGCTTCTCCAACAGCTTCGGAGAAGGTCGGATGCGCGTGAATCGTTCTGACGAGCTCGTCGACCGTGCACTCGAGCCGAAGCGCGAGCGTCGCTTCCGCCACGAGCTCGGTGGCGCGTGGCCCGATCATGTGCACGCCCAGCACTTCATCGTACTTCTGGTCGGCCACGATTTTCACGAACCCTTCGGTCTCGCCCGCCATCTTCGCCCTGCCCAGCACGAAAAACGGGAACGTCCCGACGCGCACGTCGTAGCCCCGCTCCTGCGCCTCGCGCTCGGTCAGTCCAACACTGCCAATTTCGGGATCGCAGTACGTGCAGGCGGGCACATGATCGTAGTTGATCGGCTTAGGCTCCTGCCCCGCTATACGCTCGGCGGTGACAATGCCTTCGGCCGACGACACATGCGCCAGCTGTGGGTGCGCCCGGCCTCCGGCGCCGAACGAGATGACATCGCCGACAGCTGAAAATCCAGGCACGCCCGTGCGGAACAGGCTGTCCACCGCGACATAACCTCGATCCATGTTGAGGCCGAGCCCCTCGGCACCGAGGCCCTGCGTCACCGGCCCTCGACCGGTCGCGACGAGCAGGTAGTCGGCGTTCAGCTTCTCAACCTTGCCGTCGGGCAGCTGCGCTTCGACCTCCACGCCGTTCGCACCGGCGGCCGCCTTCGTGACTTTGGTGCCGGTGTGAATGGCCATGCCCTGCTTTTTGAACGATTTCGCGAGCTCGGCCGAAATCGCTTCGTCTTCGGCCGGCACGATGCGCGGCAGCAGCTCGATGATGGTGATTTCGCTGCCGAAGCGCCGGAAGATCGAGGCGAACTCGACGCCAACCGCGCCGCTCCCGAGAATGATCATCGATTTCGGCACTTCGCGCAGGGCGATGGCTTCGTCGCTCGTGATGATCCGCTTACGATCGACTTCGACCCCCGGGACGCTGCGCGGCGCCGATCCCGTCGCGATGATGATTTCCCTGGCCGCCGTCACGCTCTGCGTCTCGCCATCGGCCACGTCGATTTTTCCGCGGCCCGCGATCGTCGCCGCGCCTTTGATCCATGCGATCTTGTTCTTCTTGAAAAGAAATTCGACCCCCTTGGTGAGCCCCGACACCACTTTGTCCTTGCGCGCCTGAACCTGATTCATGTCGATGCCGACGGCGCCCTCGCCGATCGTCACGCCCCATTCCTTGACGTTCTGCACGACCTTGAGCGCATGCGCGTGTTCGAGCAGCGCCTTGGTGGGTATACAACCCCAGATGAGACAGGTCCCGCCGAGCGCCTTTTGCTTCTCGACGACCGCCGTCCGCAATCCGAGCTGCGACGCGCGAATCGCGGCGACGTAACCGCCGGTTCCTGCGCCGATGACAACCACATCGAACTCGTTCGCCATTTCGTCTCCAGCAGGGCAGTTATCAGTCTTCAGTTGTCAGTCTTCAGTAAGACACTGAGACCTGAGACCCGACTACTGATTACTATTGCGGGCCCAAACTGGGCAACTTACTGGAGCGACCGAAGGCTGTCAAGCAAGTGAAACGGGATACAATGTCGATCGCTCTCTTCATGAATTCCAAGGCGAAAACGGTCCTCATCGTCGATGACGACGAGGGGATGCGTGACACGCTGAACGCGATCCTCGGGCGGGACTATCGCGTGCTGCGCGCGGCCACCGGAGAAGCGGCTCTCGCGATTCTTAATCGCGAAGACGTCGATCTGATGCTGCTCGACGTGCGCCTGCCCGGCATCGGCGGCTTCGATGTGTTGCGCATCGTCAAGGAGAACTACAGCCTTATCGAAGTCATCATGATCTCGGCCATCACCGAGATCGAGACAGCCGTGCAGGCGATGAAGTTCGGCGCCTATCACTACACGACCAAGGATTTCGAGTACGAAACGATCCGCTCGCTCGTCCACAACGCCGGCGAACGCCAGGATCTGAACCGTCAGGTGCTGACCTTGAGCGCTCAGGTGGCCGATCAGGGCGACCGCGAGTTCGTTGTCGGGCCGAGCAAGCTGACCCGCGACATCGTCGATCTCGTACAGAAGGTGGCGAAGCTCTCGGCCACCGTGCTGATTCTGGGCGAGAGCGGAACCGGCAAAGAGCTGCTGGCCCGCCTCATCCATCGCGAAAGCGGCAGTGCCGACGCGCCGTTCATCGCCGTCAACCTGGCGGCGATTCCGCGCGAGCTGGTGGAGAGCACGCTCTTCGGTCACGAGCGCGGTTCGTTTACTGGCGCCCTCAAGCAGCAGCTCGGCAAGTTCGAGCTGGCATCTGGCGGCACGTTGTTTCTTGACGAAATCGGGGACCTGCCGATCGAGCTGCAGGCCAAGCTGCTACGTGCGATTCAGGAGGGAGAAATCGAGCGGGTCGGCGGCGCCAAACCGATCAAGACCGACTTCCGCCTCATTGCAGCGACGAACGTCGACCTCGAAAAAGCGGTCAAGGAAGGGCGGTTCCGCGAAGACCTCTTCTATCGCATCAACGTCATCCCCATCAAGCTGCCGCCACTGCGCGATCGCATCGAGGACCTGCCCGAGCTGGCGCGGTTCTTTCTGAACCGTTACAAAGGCCGCTTCCGGAAGAACATCCAGGGTATTTCCGATTCGACGCTCAAGATTCTGTCAAGTTACTGGTGGCCTGGAAACATCCGCGAGCTCGAGAACCTCATCGAGCGGCTCGTGGCTGTCAGCGACAAGGAATGGATCACGGACGAGGATCTGCCGTTCGAGTTTCACTTCGCACAGCTCGATCGCGTATCTTCGGGCGGCGAGAGCCTGTTTCAGGAGGCGACCAACACGTTCGAGCGGAATTTCATTCTGCGGGCGCTCGAAAAGTCAGCCTGGAATGTCACGGCAACGGCGCGCTATCTTGGTATTCCTCTTAGTACTCTAAAGTTCAAGATGGATCGGCTTGACATCCGCGAGCTGGCGAAGAAGCTTCGCGGCGCGTAGTTCCGTCCCACCTTCCGGCCAAAAACTTGGCCGCCCCGGCTAAATCGCTGGCGGATCTAATAACCGACTGATTTTCTAATCAGTTAGCGAATCGCGTTGCGTCGGCTCGGAGAGGCTCGGCCAAGTGATTGGCCGGTTTTTCGTGGGCTCCCTGCTCATCTCGATTTTCATGCCGTTCACAAGTCTTTATTTCACAAAGATTTACCTTGCTGATTTTTCTGTGAAGGTCTGCTGGAACGGCCGTTGCTCTAGTGCCGCGCTAAGAACGCTACGGGTCTGAACACGACCCCAAGCTCCACCTGACGCGTTTCTAAAGCTCCTGACAAAGCCGAATCATGCAGCAGTCGATGTTCAACCTTCGTGTCCCGCTTCCGGACCGCGGCGAGGTGTTCCTGATGAACACCCTCACGGATGCGCAGTTGATTGTGTCAGACGACATTTCCGGCCTGCTCGACCGACTCTCGTCCGATCCGGCTTCGTTGGCGCCGGAGCGATTGGACGACGACCAGCGCGAAGCCCTGGTTACGCTCACCGAGCACGGCTTCATTGTCCCCAGCCGGGCGGCCGACACCGAAGCGTTGAACAAGTTCTTCACCGACTACCGCGAAGACACCGAGCAGATGCGCGTGACGGTGCTCACCACGCTTCAGTGCAACTTTGCGTGCGACTACTGCTTCCAGGGGGATCACGGCGATTACAACAAGCATGCCGATCGGATGTCGCTCGACGACAGTGCGCGGCTTTCCGCGTGGATCGAGCAGCGCCTGGACGAACTGAAGCCGAAGCGCCTGACGCTGACGTTTTTCGGTGGCGAGCCGCTGCTGAACATACCCATCGTCTACGACCAGGCCGAGCGGGCGTTTGCGGCGTGCCAGAAGCGAGGGGTGACGCTGGCGCTCGGCATTATCACCAATGGCCTGCTCCTCACCGAGGAGCTCGTCGATCGATTGCTGCCCTATGGCTTGGGGTACGTCAAGGTGACGCTCGACGGCGACCGCGACACCCACAACCGGATGCGGCCGCTCCGGGGCGGTCAGGGCACGTTCGACAGAATCATCGAGAACGTTAGGAAGGTTGCGGGCAAGGTGCGGATTGCGATTGGCGGCAACTTTGACGTCGATTCAGCGGCGAGCTATCCGGCGCTGCTCGACTTCCTGAAGGAACAGGAGTTTGCCGACAAGCTCGCCAAGGTGGCCTTCAAGCCGGTGGTGCGCGAACGGCAGGCGCCCAAGAACATCATTCCGCTCACCGTCATCACCGACAAGCCGCTGAACGGCACGTGCATGACCGCGGCCGGCTCTGGCGGGTCGAGTATCTGCGACACGTGCCAGTTCGTCGACGAGCAGCTGTCACATCTCCGCGAAGAGACCAAAAAGCGCGGGTTCCCGACGGTGGACGGCGTCCACATGGGCCCGTGCGAAATCCACAAGCGCCACGCTTACACCGTCGGTCCGAAGGGCTCCACCTACGCCTGCCCAGGCTTTACGGGCGAGCCGACGCTTTCCACCGGACATATCGACGATCGGAAAGAAAGCTGGCGGATGTCGGCGGCGGAACGGTTCGAACACCTGGCGGCGTGGCACAAGTGCGGGGATTGCGCGTTTATTCCGGTCTGCGCGGGCGGCTGCTCAGTCGCTTCGCACACCGAGCTCGGTGACATGAATATGCCGACGTGTCACAAGCCGGCCTTTGAATCGGCACTTATCTCGCTGGCGCACGACGCGGCCAGCGCATCTTAGGAGACAGACATCATGGCGAAGATTAAGATCATCAAGTCGGGTAAAGAGAGCGCGAAGCCGGTGAACTACTGCCCGTGGATTATCGACACTGGCGATCCAGCGCCTCAAAAGTAACAACGCTCTAAATCTCTGGCGTTTTTGCGCCGAAAAAGCTCTGGAGCGCCCGGACTTTGTGTGTTTTAAGAGCCGGCAGTAGACAGGTCCTACCACTGCCGGCTCTAATGAGTCCTTAGGCGTGGGAGCTGGCGATGGAGCAGGAAACAATCGAAAAGAGAGAACAGCACTACAAGCGCAGCCTCTCTCTGAGCGCTCTCCGTTTCGCTCGTCGCTCTGAGTTCCTGCTCAAACCCTTCGGCGGGGCCTGCTGTCGTTGAGCCGACGCAACCGGTCACCCTCACAATAGGTGTTCCGCATCCCACTCCTGAAGATCCACTCCGCGGTCTCCAAGGCGCGGCCCGCCTCGTTAGCTTTGAGGGTTTATCAGCTGTCAACCGGGATGGGCGTGCGAGGCCCAGGCTAGCCGAGAGCTGGACAGAAGCGGAGGATGGTCTTTCCTGGGAAATCAAACTCCGACCGAATGCGTACTTTCACGATGGAAGCCCCGTGGATGCTCCAAAGTGAAGGAGTCGCTTCAAGGACTCTTGCCGGTGGCGAACGCATGCTCTCACCGGGGCTGGATGACATAACTACCATTGAGACACCCTCGCGCCATACACTTCTCATTAGAGTTCGCCAACGGTCCACCTTCTTGATGGACGACTTGACCGTTCCGATTTCCAAAAGGAAAGACGGCGCTGTGTTCGGCACCGGCGCCTACATGGTCGATTCAACGTCGTCTGACGAAATCGGAATGAAAGCCTTCCAGAAATATTATCGCGGTGCACCAACGATCGACAGAATCCGATGGAAGGTCGTATCCCACAGTTCGCACGGCGTGGGCGGCAATGATGCGCGGCGAAATCGACTTCCTATACGAGGTGGGACAGGATACTGTCGAGTTCGTTCGCGGAGAGAATTCAGTCGCTCTATTTCCGTTCCTGCGCAATTACGTTTATGCAGTCGCATTGAACTCCAGACGCAATCATTTTAGAGATTGGCGGGTACGACGCGCTCTGAATTACGCAGTGAACCGGGCGTCAATAGTTCAGCAAGCATTTAAAGAACATGCAAGGCCGGAAAGCGGCTCATCGTGGCCTGAGCATTGGGCTCACGATGCGACAGTACCATCGTATGCATACGAGCCGGAACGTGCAGCTGCGTTACTCGACGCTGCCCGAATCCCAACTCCAAGCTCGCCTGACCCCTCGCGACCTCCAGCGCGGTTTCGTTTTACCTGCATCTTTCCCGAGGGCTTTCCGCTGTGGGAAAAAATGGGGCTTCTCGTTCAGCGTGATCTCGCAGCGATTGGCGTTGACATGACGATGGAGGCGCTCTCGGTCAAGGAATTCAACACACGGATCATGGCGGGAAGCTTCGACGCGGTGCTCTCCGAATTCGTCGTAGGTAATACTCCGGCCCGCAACTTCACCTTGTGGCATTCGAGTAGCAAGATGAATGTTTGGGGCTATCACAATGACACGGTCGATGCTGCGCTCGACGGTATCCGTCGTGCGTCGACTGACGCCGAGTATCGAACTGCCTTTCGTCGGTCGCAGCTTGGCGTATTTGACGATCCCCCTGCAATCTTTCTAGCACTCGGTGAAACCAGTCGCGCTGTGAGCAATCGTTTTCGAGTGGTTGCACCAGCTGGCAGTGACATCCTTCCAACCATCGCTGACTGGGAGCTCGGAGAGAGTGCGAGGGCCGCAAATTGAGGCGGATCACTTCGCGTTTCGTCTTCCTACTTGCTGCCGCCGGCATCCTGCCACTTTTGGTTTACGGAGCCGTATCGATTTATTCGCTGAGAGATGCGACCAGGCGCTCCGTGATCACAGGCAACGTTAATGTCGCGCGGCAAGTTGCCGAACAAATCAACCTTTACGTACAAACGAATGTCGACATTTTGCAGTCAATCGCAGGAAATCTCGAAAACACAAATCTACAGCGATGGCAACAGGATCGCATTCTGAAGACAGCAGTGCTGGATTTCCCGGAATTCCGAGAGGTCACACTGTACGACGCAGCGGGCACACAGCTCGCGTCGAGCCGCGTCGGCGAATCCACACTGCAGTTTCCGCAATCCGGCACGCCCTTCGGGTCCAACGTCACTCTCTCACCCATAGGAATTGACGATGACTTTCTACCTCGAGCGGTCATCGGCATCAGATTGACACAACTTGGCCAGAGCGCAGGATCTCTCGTCGGCGAGATCAGCTTGGAAGAAATGTGGCGGATGGTCGATCGGATCCGCGTGGGTGAGCAAGGGTATGCGCTCGTCGTCGCGAACAACGGGCAGCTCATCGCTCATGGCAACTCGAACGAAAAGCCGCGAGTGGCGCGGGGTGACAACCTCGCGACGCAGCCGCTCGTGCGCCTAGTGTATGGTCAACAAGAGAGCCCCACGGCGTCACTTGAGTACGCGGACCGACAACGGTGTCCAGATGCTGGGCGTTGCGGCCTCGCTCAAACCGCTCGGCTGGACCGTCATGGTTGAGCAGCCGCGCGAGGAAGCATACGCCCTCGCCGACCAGCTGACGCGCCAGCTCATGTTCATCATCGGCCTCGCACTGCTCGTCACCGTCAGCGTCGGCTATTTCTTCGGCCGATCGTTCATCCGGCCGATTTTCGAGCTCATGCGCGGCACCCACGCCGTGGCCGAAGGCCGCCTCGAGGAGCGCGTCACCATTACGTCCAGAGACGAGTTCCGCCAGCTGGGCGATGCCTTCAACAGCATGGCCGACAAGCTCGTCGAGCTCACCGAGGACGTGCGAAAGAAAGAACGGCAGGCGATGTTCGGCCGCATGGCGGCCGGTCTCGTGCACGATCTGTCGCACCCGGTTCAGAACATCGGCAACAGCTGCAAGCTGATCGTGCGCGTCTTCGACGACCCGGAGTACCGCCAGACTTTCACGCGCACGATCGACCGCGAGATCGACACGCTGAAGCGGGTGCTTGACGACCTGCGCAACGTCGCCCGGCCGGCACCGGTCGAGCGCTTCCCGCTCGACATGAACCGATCGGTCGCCGACATCGTCGAGTCGATGCGCGTCTTCGCGGAGGAGTCGGGCATCGCGCTCGAGTCGAAGTTCGCGTCCGAGCCGGTCGTCATCGACGGCGATGTGTTCGCGCTCGGCCGCGTGTACCGCAATCTCCTCACCAACGCCATTCAGGCGACGCAGGCCGGCGGCCGCGTCACGATTGCCACCGTGAGGGATTGCGATCAGGTGGAAGTGGCCGTCACCGACACGGGCTCGGGCATTCCGGCAGAGCGCCTCGGCGCCATCTTCGATGATTTCGTGACCACGAAAAAGCGGGGCCTCGGCCTCGGACTGGCCATTACCAAGCGCATCGTCGAACAGCTCGACGGCACGATTATCGTCGCCAGCGAGCTCGGCAAGGGCACGACGTTTACGATGCGCTTCCCCGTGGCGAAACGGCCGGTGGCCGTCGCCGCCGCCGCAGGGTGAGAAAGACGCGGCGACGCCGGTTGCCGCGAACACCGCCGAGCGACCAAAGGTCGCGAGGTACAGGTCGTGGGGGTGGGCCCCCACGACAACTGAACAAAGGAGGGCACATGGTCTCGCGAACGCTCGTCAAAACGGACGCCATCGAAGTTGAAGGACGGGCCTACACCATCATGTATTTCCAGGACACCACCCCGCGCGGGACACAGAGGTACAGCTCCGAGCTGGTGCTCGGCCCCGGCGATCGCATCATTGTCGATGGCAGCTCGCTGGGAGATCTGGAGTGGCGAGTGGCGCGGCTGATGCCGGCCACGATTTACAGCCGGATGCTCGCGCGTCACGACGCCGCCTGAGTCGGACGGCGCGCGATGGGTGCTACGGAGAACACAGAGGGGGAGCTCTCTGTGTCCTCTGTTCTTTCCGTGCCTCGCTACTTGCGCGGCAGGACGGCGTCTTTCAGCTGCTTGGCGATCCTGGCTTTGACGACGGTTTTTGCCGGGATCTTGATCGCTTCGCCAGTCGCGGGATTCCGTCCCATTCGGGCCTTGCGATGTTGCTTGACCAACTTCACCATTCCGGGCAGCACGAATTCGCCCGACCGCTTCAATTCCTTCTCAGCCAGCGTCGTGAGCTCATCAAAAAACTCGCGAGCCTGCGTCCGCTTCACTTCGAACCGCTCGGCGAAGTGTGAGAAGAGTTCCGACTTGCCCATCCTACGGGCGTCCGCCATCGGCGTCCCCCTGACTTGAGCGCGCGTGGTAAGGCCGCGAATGCCGGTGCGCGCTTGGGCAGTCGCGGATTACGATTTGAAAAAAACGCCGTATCCTAGCGCGCGCGTCCCATGGTGTCAAATGTGACAGGCGCGGAATCAGCGTATTTAGGCCCATGGATGCTAGAATTTTTTGATCATGTCAAGCACAACCCTCGAGACATTTCCCAACCCGCAGCCGAACCGCGACTACGAGATCGCCATCCGATGTCCTGAGTTCACATCGGTTTGTCCGAAAACCGGACTCCCCGACTTCGGTGAGATTCGCATCACCTACGTACCCGATCGGCTGTGTATTGAATTGAGAGCCCTCAAGTACTATCTGGTCGAATTCCGCAACAAGGGCATTTTTTACGAACACGTCACAAACCAGATCCTCGACGATCTCGTTGCCGCGTGCCGGCCGCGTCGCATGACGGTCGTCGGTGACTTTTCTGTGCGCGGCGGCATCAAAACCGAAGTGACGGCCCGCTACGAAATGCCCGCAGGAGTGCGCGGCTGAAACGCCGCGCCAACTGAGCAGCCACTACCACATGCACGATCAAGACCCTCTGCGTATTCCGATCGAAAGCGTACTCGATCTCCATGCCTTCGCCCCTCGAGACATCCCATCGGTCGTGGAAGAGTATCTCAACGAAGCGTACGCCGCCGGAGTGCGTGAGGTTCGACTCATTCACGGACGCGGTCGCGGCGTGCAGCGCGGCATCGTGCAGCAGGTACTCGAACGCCACGCCCTGGTGGTTGAATTTTTTGACGACACGGCGTCGCATCTGGGCGCAACAACTGCGATCCTGAAACCGTAAAGACACAAGGATCCTCATCTTTTGTTCGTTTTTCTGCGGATCCTGCGTCACCGGACGTTGTTCTCCCTCCCGGCACGCGCGTTGCCAAAAGGGACGCGTGCGGTTTACAGCCGGCGACCGCGTCATTGTGCGGGGGGAGCGATGGGTCGTTGAAGAGGCCACGGCATTTGACGATGTCACGCAGCTCGACCTTTCGCGGCTGAATCGCGCTGGCGAGCCTCATCGCTGCACGCTGTTCGTGCCTTTCGACCGGCCGGTCATCTCAAATCGAGCACCTCGAATTCGAGCCGTCACGCCGCGGCAATGGGCGTACCACTTGCGCGCGCATCTGTCCGAACGGCGCATTCACGGGCAACTGCGCGCGGCTGAGCGGGCCGCCATCGACATTCTCCCATTCCAGCTCGAGCCGGCACTCGCGCTGATTCACGGACGCGCGTCGAGATTTCTTCTGGCGGACGAGGTCGGTCTGGGCAAGACGATTCAAGCGGGGCTGATGCTCGCCGAGCTGCGACAGCGTGGCTGGTGCAATCGCGCGCTCATCCTGACACCATCCGGACTGCGGCAGCAGTGGGCCGATGAGCTGTGCCGCCGGTTCGAGATTCGATCGGCCGTCATCGACGCGGCAACACTTTCCGCGCTCGCCGGCTCTCTCCCCTTCGACGTCAATCCATGGACCATCGAAGCTGTCGCCATCACGTCGATCGATTTCATCAAACAACCCGAAGTCCTGCGCGCGTTGGCCGCCGAATTGTGGGATCTCGTCATCGTCGACGAAGCGCATCAGGCGGCGATTGCAGCCCTGCGGCACGAAGCGGTGCAAAAAATTACGGCCAGGGCACGACACGTCGTGCTGGTCACCGCCACACCGCACGCGGGCGACGACCAGGCCTACCGCGCGATGTGCGGTCTCGGACAGCTCGACGATCGGGATGCGATCCTGCTGTTCCGCCGGACGCGAAAACAGGTGGAGCTTTCACGGACCCGCCGCGCACATCTGCTCGCGGTGCAACCGACGCCCGATACGTTAGCGATGCATCGCACGCTCGACGAATATCTGACGCAACTCTGGCAGATTGGACGGGACGCAGGCAGGCACGACGCACAACTGGTCGCCATGGTGCTCGCGAAGCGCGCGTTTTCGAGCGCGCGTTCACTCGTCGTATCGCTTGAACGCCGCATGGCGGGTCTGGTCAGCCAAATCGATTCCCCCGCGCAGCCGGTATTGCCATTCGATTGCGGCCACGACCCTTCCGACGAACCGCTGTTTCCGGTGCGACCGGCGTTCGAGCGGGTTGAGGATGAACGTGCGCTGCTCCAGCGTCTCATCGCGCGTGCGCGTCGTGCTCAGGCCGACGAACGAAAACTGCACGTGCTGCGGAGGATCGTGCGGCGAATCGACGAACCCATCATCGTTTTTACTGAATACCGCGACACGCTCGAAACGATTGCGTCGGCCGTCGGGGGCCTTCGACGAATCACGAAGCTGCATGGCGGCCTTTCAGCTCAGGAACGGCGGAACGCGGTCGTCGCGTTCACGAGCGGCGCCGCGGATCTCCTGCTCGCAACCGACGCGGGCTCGGAGGGGCTGAACCTGCAAGGCAACTGTCGCCTCGTCATCAACCTGGAGCTGCCGTGGAACCCGATTCGGCTCGAGCAGCGCGTCGGGCGGGTCGATCGGATCGGCCAGACTCGCATCGTGCACGCCATCAATCTGTTTGCAGCCGGTACGGCGGAGGGCGATGTGCTGGCGCGGCTGCAGCGGCGGCTCCAGCGCATTCAGATGAGCGAAATCGAGCTTGCGGCATGCGTCATCAACCGATCTGAACCCGCTCCGCGGCAGGCTCCAGAGAGAGCTCATACGACAGCCATCGATCTGCGCGAAGCCTCCAAGGCCGAGGGGCGACGCATTGCGGAGGCGCGCACGACCGCGTTGGCACGCGCGGATACCCCGGAATTCCTGTTGGCCGTCACGGCATTGAGACCCCGGGCGACGGGGCCAACGCGCGGTCGACGTTCGTACTTGATCGCCTTCATGCGCGTACGGCTGGTGACGCGTGCAGGCCGATTAATCGAAAACACGCTCTTGCCGATTGGCGTTCCGCTCGAGAAATCGACACGACGACTCAGACGCCGAGAGGTTCGCGCGACGGCCAAAGCGCTTCTGGCGACGATCCAGCCCGATCTCGTTCGGGTGGCCACTGAACATGCCCGTCATCGAGAGAGGGCAATCGGACTTGAATCGACCGAGAAAGCGGCTCGCGCGATCGATCGCGAACGCAGAATCACTCAATCTTCGTGCGCGCCGACACTCGTGCAGGCCGGGTTATTCGATGCCCGAGCCGTGAAGCGCCATCTCGACGTACGGCAACGCGAAGGTGCCATCCAGAGCGAAAGCGACGCTCACACGAACCTCCTCGAGGCCGGCGTGCGGGTGTGCCTGGCGCACGATCCCGAGGTCGCGCTACTTCTCATCGGCTTCGGACCGGTAGAGCCATGCTGATCGGTCTGAGCGGATCGCTGATCACGCATCATTTCGCCGAGCGAATTCTGCCCGAGGAGTTCGCGGGCCGGCTCGGCGAAGCCTCGCTTGGCGCGGCACATCAATCACTCGCGCGATGGTGGCACGCTGAATGTTCACAGCTCGGACCGGCGTCGAGTGTGCGAGCGGTGTGGGACACGACCGCCGCCCCGCTTGCCGAACGCCTCGGCTTTACCGTCGAAACGAGCCGCAGCGAAGGACACGACACTCGACACGCGATCCTGCAATGCGGCAGCAACCGTCTCGTCCTCTTCGCGACGACGTGGAACACCTCGCTCGACAACTTGTGGCGCGAAGCCGTTCGCAGCGGCATTGGTCTGGATGCACCGTGGGTTTTCTGCACAAACGGCCATCAATGGCGCCTCATCGACACCGTGAGGACCTACTCGCGCGCATACGTCCACTTCGACCTTCGGCAGACGATCGAGCACCCGGCGACGTTCGGTCTGTTCTGGGGCCTGTTACGAGAGGAGGCATTCCGGCCTACCGACGTCGGGCCACCGCTCGTCGTGCAAGTGATTCAGTCGTCAGCACGACACGGACACGCTGTCGGCCGATCGCTTCGCTTTGGCGTCATCGAGGCTGTTCAATGCCTGCTTGGCGCGCTCAACAAGTGCGGACGGCACAATCTCAATCACTTACTCGACGAGTCGCTGACGATCGTCTATCGCCTCTTGTTCCTGATGTTCGCGGAATCGAGGGGATTGGTGCCAAATTGGCACCCGCTCTATCGAGACAGCTACACGGTCGAAGCGCTGCGCGATCGCGTGGAACGCAGCGGACCCGCACGAGGCCTGTGGGAAACACTCCAGGCCATTGCCCGACTTGCGCACAAGGGGTGCCGCGCAGGAAGGCTCGTCGTGCCGCCGTTCAATGGCCGCCTGTTCTCGCCAGCACGCTCTCCCATCGCCGAGACGTGTGCAGTGGACGACGAATCCGCGCGCCGGGCGCTGCTTGCATTGTCGTCGACAGGGTCGGGTCGCCGGCACCACGGGAGGGTGGAAGGTCATCACGACACGACACCCGCACGCACGGCGCCACGGACGCGAATCGACTATCGCGACCTTGGCGTCGAACAGCTCGGCGCGGTCTATGAAAGCGTGCTCGACTACGAACCTGCCTTCGCCGCAACGGATCGAGATCGAATCGTTCTTCGAAGAGGCGGGGACATACGCAAATCCACCGGCTCGTTCTACACGCCACAGACGATCACCGATTTCGTCGTCCGCCGCACGCTGCATCCGCTTGTCGACGGCAGAGACAGCGAGCAGATTCTCGACCTTCGCATCGTCGACCCGGCGATGGGCAGCGCGGCGTTTCTGGTGTCGGCGTGCCGCTATCTTGCGCGGGCCTACGAACGCGCGCTCGTCGTCGAAGGGATTTACCACGAAGGCGCCGTCGATGAATCCGACCGCGCGTCTTTCAGGCGTCTCGTGGCGCAACGGTGCCTCTTTGGGGTAGACCTGAACGCCACGGCGGTGCAACTGGCTCGCCTGTCCTTGTGGCTGGCGACATTGTCGGCCAACAAGCCGCTCACGTTTCTCGATCATCACCTGGTATGCGGCAACAGTCTGATCGGGGCATCACCCGTCGATCTGGCCCGGCAACCGCCTGGCGCCAGCTCCGGACGGCGCGCGGAGGCTCCCCTGTTTCTCGACGCAGATCTCGAGCCTGCACTCGCGCAGGCCGTTGCCGAGCGGCGATGGCTCGCCGAGACGCGCGACGATACAGCCGAGGTCGTGCGCGAGAAAGAGAAACGCCTCGATCGATTGCGCGCAGCCCGACACTGGAAGTCGGTTGCGGATCTCTGGTGCGCCTGCTGGATGTGGCCGGACGCGCGCCGGGCTCCAGACCCGGCCGTGTTCGCCTCGCTCGTCGACAAGGTCACCTCTGGCCAATGCGAGCTTCCGGAAAGGCTGGCTACGGCAATCCTGCAGGAGGCCGATCAGGTCGTTCGATCGCACCAGTTCTTCCACTGGACGTTGGAGTTCCCCGAAGTGTTCTTCGACGCTGCGGGCCGGCCGTCACCGAACGGAGGCTTCGACGCGGTCCTGGGGAATCCTCCGTGGGACATGCTGCGCGCCGGCGGCCTCGAGAAGACGTTCTTTCGCAGCTCAGGCGTGTATCGGCATCAGGCGTCCGGGCACATTAATCGTTATCAGATTTTTCTCGAGCGGGCATTGGCATTGACGAAACGCGGCGGGCGCATCGGCCTCGTTCTCCCGTCGGGTTTCGCCACCGATCACACCTCGGCACCGCTTCGACGCCAACTGCTGGCCCGCGCCAATGTCGACACGATCACCGGCTTCGATAATCGCAGGGCCATCTTCCCGATTCACAGAAGCGTCCGTTTTCTCATCTGCACCGCAACGGTGGGAGCACCCACGAGCCGCATCGCATGCCGGTTCGGCATCGACGAGGCGGCAGAGCTCGAGACCATCCCGGACGCCGGCGATCGCCAGGCCACACCATCGCACCCAATCGCGCTGACACCTGCGTTCATCACGGCGCTCGATTCTGAAAGGCTCACGATTCCCGAGTTGCGAACCGAGACGGATTTGCGCATTGTCGAGCGAATTGCCCACGACGTCCCTCGGCTGGACGCCACGAGCGGCTGGAGCGTCAGGTTCGGCCGCGAGCTCAACGCGACCGACGACCGCATCCACTTTCATTCGGGTGAAACGGGAATGCCGGTACTCGAAGGCAAGCACATCGAACCGTTTTCCGTTCATGCAGAGCGCGCCACGATGCGAATCTCTGTGCGTACCGCTCGAACGCTCCTCGACGCGGCAGCCACGTTCTCTCGCCCGCGGCTCACCTATCGCGATGTCGCAAGCTCGACCAATCGTCTTTCTCTGATTGCGGCCGTGCTGCCGGCAGGCGTCGTCACCACACATTCGCTCTTCTGTCTGAAGACGCGACTATCGGGAGACGACCAGGCGTTTCTCTGCGCGATGCTCAACAGCTACGTCGCCAACTATCTCGTGCGGCAAGTCATGACCACCCATCTTGGCTCGGCAACTGTCGAAGGCTTGCGCGTCCCGAAGCCGTTGTCCGATTCACCGGTGTTCGAAGAAATCGTCGAGTTGTCGCACTCGCTCAGGAACACGTTTTCGGCGAGGGATTACGTGCGAATCCAGGCGCTCGCCGCCGCGTGTTACGGACTCACGGCGGTCGAGTTCGCGCACGTGCTGAGCACATTCCCCCTGGTTGACGAATCCGGGCGCAATGCGGCACTGGAAGAATTCTGTCACCAGACCGTTTTGGAGTAGGCTGTGGCGCACGCCATCACGAGAAAGGTGCTCATGGCCCAAATCGCGATCACCGTCAACGGCAAGGTTCGCAAGGCCGTCGTCGAACCTCGCATGCTTCTCGTTCACTTCCTCCGCGACCACCTGCGACTGACGGGCACACACATCGGCTGCGATACGAGCCAATGCGGCGCCTGTACCGTGCTGATCGACGGACGCAGCGCAAAGTCCTGCACTGTATTCGCGGTCCAGGCCGATGGGTCGACAGTGACGACAATCGAGGGGCTTGCGCCCGACGGCGGTCTGCATCCGCTGCAGCAGGGGTTCTGGGAGGAACACGGCCTCCAGTGCGGCTACTGCACGCCTGGGATGATCATGGCTGCGGTGACGCTCCTCGAAGACAACCCGAATCCGTCTGAGCGAGAGATTCGCGAGGGCATCTCCGGCAATTTCTGCCGATGCACCGGCTACCAGCACATCGTCAACGCAATCCAATACGCCGCAAAACGGAGCTGACCCGATGGCGACGTCTCCCGTACTGCCAAAGCTCGTAGGCCAACGCGTCAAGCGCCGGGAAGATCCTCGGCTGATTCAAGGCCGCGCCACCTATGTCGATGATGTGGCGCTGGTCGGCATGCAGTACCTCGCCTTCAAGCGCAGTGACGTGGCGCACGGTCGTATCGTCGCAGTCGATATGAGCGCTGCTGAAGCGATTGAGGGCGTAGAGGCCGTGTTTACTGGTGCACACATCGCCGAGATCCTGGGACCCATGCCCATTGGCACCCCGGGGCCTTCTCCGGCGCATCGCGCCGTCGCCGTCGAGACCATTCGCTATGCGGGAGAACCGGTCGCGGTCGTCGTCGCGCGCGATCGCTATATCGCACGGGACGCGCTGGACGCGATCGTCGTGACCTACGACATGCTTCCAGCTGTCGTCGATCCCGAAATCGCGATGACCGGGAAGCCGGCCCTCCTTCACGCCAACTTTCCGAACAACGTTGCGCTGCAGGTACCAAGCGGCACCGGAGTCACAGGCAGCGGCGATTCGCGTCAGGTCGACGACTCTGCCATCGAAAAGGCATTTGCCCAGGCCGACGTCGTCATCTCGCAGCGCATGATCAACCATCGACTCGCGCCGTCTGCAATGGAGCCCCGAGGTGTCGTCGCACACTTCGAGCCCGGGAAAGGTACGCTGACGATCTGGTCGTCCACGCAGAACCCGCACATCCTGCGCACCTACATCGCCACGCAACTCGGGCTCGGGGAGGACCAAGTACGAGCGATCGCGCCCGAGGTGGGCGGAGGGTTTGGCGCCAAAATCAACATCTATGGCGAAGAGTACGTGGCTGCGGCGGTCTCGAAACGTCTCGGCCTTCCGGTGAAATGGATCGAAGACCGATCGGAAGCATTTGTCGCCACGAATCACGGGCGCGACATTGTCGGCTACATCGACCTGGCGGCCAGGCGCGACGGCACGGTGCTCGGACTGAAGCTCCGGTTGATTGCCGACATCGGTGCCTACAACATGCTCTTTACGGCGGACATCCCGACACTTACGTTGCTGATGGCCAGCGCGACGTACAACATCCCAGCCATCCGCGCCACGTTGACCGAGGTATTCACCAACAAGACGCCGACCGACGCCTATCGCGGTGCCGGCCGCCCCGAGGCCACATATTTCGTCGAGCGCGCCATCGACATGCTCGCCCGCGAGCTCAAGATGGATCCTGCCGAGCTGCGGCGGAAAAATTTCATCCAGCCGAACCAGTTTCCATTCAAGACGCAGATGGGCGCCGAATACGACTCGGGTGACTACGAAAAGGCGCTCAACATCGCGCTCGAGAGCGCTCAGTGGGAGCAGCTCAAAGCCGAGCGCGATGCGGCACGCGCGGAGGGCCGCCTTGTCGGCCTTGGGCTCGCGATGTACGTCGAGGTCTGCGGCATGGGGCCGTCCTCGGCGATGGGCACCGGCGGGTGGGAGTACTCACAGGTCACGGTTGAGCGCGATGGTCGCATTACCGCGGCGACCGGTGCATCTCCACACGGCCAGGGCAACGAGACGACGTTTGCACAAATGGTCGCTGACGAGTTCGGCGTGCCGATCGAGCACGTCACCGTCGTGCACGGCGATACCGCGGTCGTGAAGCAGGGCATCGGTACGTTCGGCAGCCGTTCGCAGGCAGTCGGCGGGGTCGCACTGCAGATGGCCGCAACGAAGGTGAAGTCGAAGATGGCCAAGTTCGCCGCGGCCATGCTCGAAGCCCACGAGGACGATCTCGTCTTCGAGAACGGCACGATCGCGGTCAAAGGAACGCCCTCGTCCGCAAAGCCGTTCGCGGGCGTCGCAGCGTACGCGTATGTGCCGGTTCAGCTCCCGGAAGGTCTGGAACCCGGGCTCAGTGACGAAGCCTTCTTCGAGCCGTCCAACTTCACCTATCCATTCGGCTGCCACATCTCGATGCTGGAGATCGATCGCCAGACAGGTGAGCCGACGCTCCTCAAGCTTGTGGCGGTGGACGACGCGGGTAATCGCATCAATCCGCTCATCGTCGAGGGACAGATCCACGGCGGCCTCGCTCAGGGCATAGGGCAGGCCATGGTCGAGGAGGTCGTCTACGACGAATCAGGTCAGCTGCTGACGGGATCGTTCATGGACTACGCGCTTCCGCGCGCGATCGATTTCCCACGCTTCGAGCTCACGGCTGCGGTAACACCTACGCCCATCAATCCGCAGGGAGCGAAGGGGATTGGCGAAGCCGGCACGCTCGGCTCGACGCCGTGCGTCGTCGCCGCGGCCGTCGATGCGCTCAGCGACTTCGGTGTCAAGCACATCGACATGATGCTTCGACCAGAAAAGCTGTGGCGCATCATCCAGGGAGGCCAATCGTGATCTCGACCGCATTCGAATACAGCCGCGCCACCTCCGTGGACGACGCGCTCGCAAAGCTTCGCGCGGCGAACGGCGAAGGCAAGTTCATCGCGGGAGGCCACAGTCTGATTCCTGTCATGAAGCTTCGCCTCAGCCAGCCGGCCTCGCTCATCGACATCGCGCGCATTCCGGAGCTTCGCGGTATTCGCAAGAAAGATGGCCGCATCGAGATTGGCGCAGGCACTGTCCATCACGATGTTGCAACATCGAGCGTGCTGCAGGATGAGTGCCCGATAATTGCCGAGACGGCAGCAGCAATTGGCGACGCTCAGGTACGCAATCGCGGGACGTTGGGTGGCAGCATCGCGCATGCCGATCCGTCCGCCGACTACCCCGCCGCACTGCTGGCGCTCGATGCGGAGATTCACGTGACGGGGCATAACGGACCGCGAACCGTCCATGCACGCGATTTCTTTCGTGGATTGTTCACGGTCGATCTAGCGGCGGACGAAATCATCGTGGGGGTGCGGTTCGCACCCGTCAAGACCGCTGCCTACGCCAAGCTGTACCAGCGTGCCTCGCATTTTGCGATTGTCGGTGTGGCGGCAGCGATCGACGTCAGACAGGGAGTCATTCAGGCCGCGCGTATCGGGGTGACCGGCGCAGGTCCCAACGCCATTCGACTGGCAGATGTCGAGGCCGCGCTCGCGGGCAAGCCGCTCTCGATGTCGAGCATCGAGGCGGCCTCACGTCTCGCGGGCGCCAAAATGGACGACGTGATCTCTGACATCCACGCCAGCTCAGAGTACCGGCGGGCAATGGTTGCCGTGTTCACCGGGCGTGCGCTGGCCCGGGCGATGTCACGGCAGCCCTAAAGGGCTGCGCCCGCCTTCGCCGCTTCGCGGCTTCGGCGCGGCAGGCCTGCCTACGTTGAGGCAGGAAACCGGCGCGTCTGCTTCAGATACTTTTTCGCCTTTTCGAACGCCACCCGCTCCACATCCTCGCGCGTCGTGCCCTCGGCGCGCGCAAAACGCGCGCCGGGGTCGACGTTGTCGATCGAGCAGTAGTACTTGTCGCCGATGCGATAGGTGACGATATGGACGGGCCATCCATCAACGGTCTCACGGCGCTCTGTGTATTCTTCGGCTTTCATGTTTGTAGTCGGCAGTCTCCAGTCAGCAGTCAGCCGTCTTTAGTCAGCAGCTTCCAGTCAGCAGTCAGTCGACACCGGCTCTAACAGTCGGACGGTCGACTGGCCACTGCCGACTACTGACTGCGGACGGCCGACTGCCGACCGCCGACTGCCGACTATTAGGGCTTCTCCACGGGCGCCCCCACAAGATTGCCCCACTCCGTCCACGAGCCGTCGTAGTTCTTGACGTCGTTGTAGCCGAGCAGGTACTTGAGTGCGAACCAGCTGTGACTCGACCGCTCGCCGATGCGGCAATAAGCGATGACCAGCTTGTCCCCTTTCACACCGACCCCATCGTAGAGGGCCTTGATTTCTAAAGGCGTCTTGAACGTGCCGTCGTCGTTCGCGAGCTTCGCCCACGGCATGCTCTTGGCGCCGGGAATATGGCCGCCGCGCTGGGCCGTTTCCGGGAGGCCGGGAGGCGACAGAATCTCTCCCGTGAATTCTGCCGGACTGCGCACATCGACGAGGTACGCGCTCCGGTTCTTGACCGCCTCCTGTACTTCAGGGAGAAACGCGCGCAGCGAGTTATCGGCGTCTTTCGCCTTATAGGTTCGGCTGGGCGGATTCGGCGGCTGAGTGCTCAGCTCTTTGCCCTCCGCGAGCCACTTCTTACGGCCGCCGTCCATGATCCGGACATCCTGGTGGCCGTAGAGCTTGAGCTGCCAGAAGGCCCATGCGGCAAACCAGTTGTTGTTATCCCCGTACAGGACAACCGTGGTGTCGTTGTCTATCCCGGAAATTCCGAGCAACTCTTCCAGCTTGTTCTTCGGAATCACGTCGCGGACGAGGGTATCGCACAGTTGCGTCGTCCAGTTCCAACCGACGGCGCCAGGCACGTGCCCCTGATCGTAGGCCGCGGTATCGACGTCCACCTCTGCAATCCTGACATTCGGGTCGGTGAGGTGATCTTTGACCCAATCCGTACTAACCAGCACGCCCATCTTTCCTCCTCGTAGGCCCCTGCGTCCGCTCCAACCGCGGTCGGTTCTCACAGAGCGCCGTAAATGCTACGCTATATCGTCTCCACTATGGCGACGCGCCTCACAACCATCCTCGTTGCGGTCATCGTCGGAGCGACCTTCATTGCGGGCCTCATTGTCGGCGCCCAGCGCGACGATGCGAGCGGGCCCGTCGATCTCATCATCGTCAACGGCAAGGTGTATCCGGGCGCAGGCGCCGAACTTCAGGAAGCGGTGGCCGTTCGCGGTAATCAGATCCTTCGCGTCGGGTCCAACCGTGACGTCAAACGCCTGCGACGTGCGCAAACCGTAGTGCTCGACGCACATGGCGCCTCCGTGCTGCCCGGACTGAACGACGCTCAGGTTCAACTGATGAACGGAGCGCTCACGTCTGAGCATCTTGATCTCTCGCCGGCTCGAACGATCGACGACATCGAAACCGAACTTCGCCACTACGCCGAAGACAAGCCCGAGACACCCTGGCTGGTCGGGCGCAATGGCGATGCCGAACTGCTCTCGGCCGCCAATGTGCCAGCCCGAAAGATTCTCGATGTGGCCGTTCACGATCGGCCTGTCCTGGTGACCAGCGAAGACGGTACGCTCGCGTGGGCCAATTCGAAAGCGCTCGAGCTGGCCGGCATCACTCGTAAGACGCGTGATGGCGCCTCAGGGATCGTCATCAGAGATCGACGAACCGGCGAGCCGACGGGCGTGCTCAAAGACGACGCCGTGAATCTGGTCATCCGAGCCGTGCCCCAACCCACGCGTGCTCAGAAGCTTGCGGCCCTTCGCGCCGCCATCAGCGAGGCGCACAGGCTGGGCATTACCAGCATGCAGTCGGTGAGCGCGACTGAGGAAGAGCTTCAGCTGCTCGATGAAATCCGCAAAGATGGGGACCTCAATGTCAGGGTCTCGGCGTCGATTGCGGTCGCGCCCACGATTACCGAAGCCAACGTCATCGAGCTGAATGAGCTGCGCGAGCAGTTTCCAGATGATCCTGCGCTGAAGCTCGGCGCTGTGATGGTGATGTGCCCGTGCGAGGCGCAGCAGGTCGAACGGGCGGTCGCGCTGCTCGACAAGCACAACTGGCACGTGATGGTGCGGACGGTGAACGGCTCGGATGTGCACGCAGCCGTCAACGCATTCGAACATGCCGCTGAGGTCAACGCCGCGCCGGCGCGAGGGCGTCGCGTTCGCCTCGACGAAAACCTGTTGAGCGACGGCCAGGCGCGCATTCTGTTCGGCAGCAACTGGCCGGCGTCGTCGCTCGATCCGCGAGACGCGATCGAAGAGACGGTGTCTGCGCCTGGAGACTTGCGCAACGCGATCGATGCGTACACGAGCCACGCGGCGTATGCGTCCTACGATGAACAGCGCAAGGGCACGCTCGCACGCGGGATGCTGGCCGACATCGTCATCCTCTCGAACGACATCTTCGACGCGCGTCCTGACGCGCTTCGTGAGACCGCGGTGACGGTCACCATCTTCGACGGCAAGATCGTGTATCAGCGCCCGCCAGCTGTAAGCTCCAATGATTAGACAGCCCTGAAGGGCTGTGCCACCGTTGCTGCAGGGACATCGGTGGCACAGGGCTTCAGCCCTGTCACGTAAGCCTAACTACTTATGGCAACCAAAATCACTTACGCAACGCTTGGTGGCGAGTCGCTCGAAGACCTTCACCGCGAGTTGGACACAGCCATCGCCGAGGCGCCGAAATCGTTCGGGCGCGAGTACTTGCTGCATATCGACGGCAAGCAGCTCAAGGCAGACGAGCAGTTCGACGATCGCAGCCCCATCGACACGAGCACTGTGTTGGCGCATTTTCAGAAAGGCACGCGCGAGCACGTGAAGTCTGCGGTGGCTGCTGCGCGCAAGGCGTATCCGGCCTGGGCCGCGCTGGGATGGCAAAAACGTCTTGTCTACGTGCGCAAGATCGCAGACGCGATTCGCAGCCATCGGTACGAGCTCTCCGCACTGATGGGCTACGAAGTCGGCAAGAACAGGCTCGAGTGCGTCGGCGATGTCGAAGAGGGCGCCGATTTGATTGCCTACTACTGCGATCAGATCGAGCAGCACGGCGGCTTTGTCGAGAAAATGGGATCGCTCGGCCCCGGCGAAGACAACGTCAGCGTGCTTCGCCCGTATGGCGTTTGGGCCGTCATCTCGCCCTTCAACTTTCCGATGGCGCTCGCAGCCGGGCCGGCGGGCGGCGCGCTCGCGGCCGGCAATACGGTCGTGTTCAAGCCCGCGACCGACACAGCTCTGCTCGGTGCGAAGCTGACCGAGATGGTGATCGAAGCGGGCCTGCCTCCCGGCACGTTCAACTTCGTGACCGGCCCCGGCTCGACCGTCGGGCAGGAGTTGATCGACAACGAAGGCATCGACGGCATCGTCTTCACCGGCTCGAAAGAAGTCGGCCTGAGGCTGATGCGCGACAACGGCGCACGCCCGGTGCCGCGGCCGTTGATCATCGAGATGGGCGGAAAGAACCCGGCGATTGTGACGAACACGGCCGATCTCGACAAGGCCTCAGACGGTGTCATGCGATCGGCATTCGGCGCGCAGGGTCAGAAGTGTTCCGCGTGTTCTCGCGCCTATATCCAGAAGGATGTGCGCGATGCGTTCGTGCAGCTGCTCGTGGAGAAGACCAAGCGCATCAAAGTCGGCAACCCGCTCGAGCGCGATGTGTGGATGGGACCGGTCATCAACGAAGCCGCCGTCAAGACATACCTCTCAGCGATCGACCGCGCGAAGAAAGATGGCGGAAAGATTCTTGTCGGCGGAAAGCGGATAACCGATCCGCCCTTCGATCGCGGATACTTCGTCGAACCCACGGTCATCGATGGCCTCCCGACGGGTCATCCGCTCTTTTCCGAGGAACTGTTCGTGCCGATCGTGGTCATCGCCGACGTGATGACACTCGACGAGGCACTGGAGTTAGCCAACCGAACAGAGTACGGGCTGACTGCCGGCATCTATTCGGATAACGAGGACGACCTGAACAAGTTCTTCGAGCGGATCCAGGCCGGCGTGACTTACGCCAACCGGCGCGCCGGCGCGACAACCGGCGCGTGGCCGGGAATCAACCCGTTCGGCGGCTGGAAGGCCAGCGGCTCGACCGGCAGAGGCAGTGGCGGGCCCTACTACGTGCAGCAATTCATGCGCGAGCAGAGCCGAGTGAGAGTTCGCGGCGTCTAATTGCATGATTCACGTCAGGACTGAGGCTGAGGGCTAAGGGCTGGCCCCACTGCTTCGTACAGTAGGGCGGGTCCTTTGGACCCGCCAGAGGGAGGTCACATGCGCTCCCTGGGTCTCGCGATCGGCGTCCTTCTCGTCCCCGTCATCGTCGTCGCACAGGTACCCCCGCTCCCGCAGGGTGCTCCGATGCCCGGACCTGCCGCTCCTCGCGCACAGCTGCCGGCGCGTGACAACTCAGCTACTCCCACCGGCACAGCCCGCATTCGCGGACGCATCGTATCAGCCGATACCGGCACTCCCTTGCGACGGGCAACGATACGAGTTTCGTCGAATGAGCTCCGAATCAACAAGAGCGTCAACACAGACGCCGAAGGCCGATACGAGGTCGCGGAGCTGCCGGCCGGCCGCTACAACGTTTTCGTGACGCGGAACGGATACGTCTCCCTCCAGTTCGGACAGCGGCGGCCGTTCGAGTCGGGCCGACCGCTCGATGTCGGCGAAGCGCAGACCGTCGAGAAGATCGATTTCGCACTCCCGCGCGGGGGCGTCATCGCAGGGCGCATCACCGACGAGCATGGCGAGCCACTCGCAGGCATTCGGATGCAGGCGATGCGGCATCAATACCTGCCGAACGGCCAGAGGCAGCTTGCTCCTGCCGGCACCGGCTTCTTCAACGTTGTCACCAACGATCTCGGCGAATTTCGGCTCTACGGGCTCATGCCCGGCGCATACATCGTCAGCGCAAACCCGTCCGAATCGATGGTGATGATGCCCGGTGCGGGAATGGCGGCTTCAGACTACGACGGCCACGGCATCACGTACTATCCGGGCACAGTCGATACGGAACAGGCCCAGCAGGTCACCGTGGGCATCGCCGAAGAAGCCCAGGCATCGTTCGCCATGGTCACGGGGCGTATGACGAAAATCAGCGGCACCGTGCGCAGCTCGACCGGGAAACCTGTGACGAACGCCATGCTCGGCCTGCGTACACGATCTGGAGGCGGCTTCGGCATGCGCACTGCGGCGGGCATGGGTGCTGACGGAAGTTTCACCATTGGAAACGTTCCGCCAGGCGATCATTGGATCGAGGTCATCCCGCGTCCCGGCACGACCGAGGCGGAGGGTGCGTCGGTTCCCGTCACGGCCGATGGCAGCGACGTCAATGGGCTCGTCATCACGACCAGTCCTGGTGCAACGATTTCCGGCCGCGTGATCTTCGAGGGAACATCAACACCAAAACCTGCCCGTATTGTGCTGAGTCCCGGAGATCCCTTCGGCGCGGCGCCGTTCCGCGTTCTCGACAACACCACGGGCACGATCGATCAGAGCGGCCAATTCGAAATCAGGGGCGCCTTTGGCCGGGTCCTTTTCGCGCCGGGAGTAGCGGGGTTCGGCCCTCCACCTCTCGGGTGGTCGGTCAAGTCCGTGACGTTCAACGGCGCCAACATCACCGAGACTCCACTCGATATTTCAGCGGTCGGCAGTGTCACAGGGGTTGAGATCGTACTGACCGACAAGCAGACGACGTTATCGGGGACAGTGAGGACTGCACAGGGACCAATCAGCGACTATACCGTCGTGATCTTCCCGGACACGCCAAGGGACCCTTCTGTGAACGCCCGTTATTTACGCGTCGCGCGTCCGGATCAGCAAGGACGATTCGAAACGAAAGGTCTACCGCCAGGTGATTATTTCGCCGTCGCCGTCGAATCGCTCGAGCAAGGCCGCCAGTGGGATCCGGCATTCCGGAAGCAGGTTGAGCCGTCGGCAAAAAGGTTCCGCCTTCTGGAAGGGCAAGCGTCGACGATCGAGCTCCAACTGATGCCGTAGGTTGCGCAAATCATGAATCGCGCGCGATTCCCGGCTCGTGTCTTCATCTCGCTACTGTGCTGCACATTGGCCGTCACTGGGCAAACTCCCGTGCCGCAGGTACCAGGAGGCACATCCCAGCCCGGCCTCGCACCGGCGGCGAAACCTCCGGCGCCCGACGCTCCTGCCACACTTCACGGGCGTGTCACGACGGCAGATGCGGGCAGCGCAATTCGAGGCGCGAGAGTCGAGCTCCAGGGAATGGGTCGTGCAACCAGCGACGTTCATCGCACAGCCATGACCAATAGAGAGGGGCGCTATCGCTTTGACGGCCTCCCGCCGGGTCGCTATCAAATTCATGCCTCGCGACCAGCCTTTCTGGACATGTACGCCAATCAAAAGTATCCGAACGAACGAGGAGACTTCTGGGAGGTGACTGCCGGACAGATCCAGCAGCTCGATTTCGCTCTACCTCGCGGCAGCGTAATCTCCGGCCGACTCACGGACGATGCAGGCGAGCCGCTCGTCGGAATCCAGGTCACAACGCTTCGCGTTCATCACTCCGGCTCCGGCACACAACTACGCCCGTGGTATCCCATGCCCTTCCGCGGTATTACGGACGACCGCGGCGAGTTCCGCATCCCCGGCCTGAGCCCGGGGACGTATGTCGTTGCTGCCGACTTTCAAAACAATGTGGTGGGTGAAGGTTATGCAACCACCTACTATCCAGGAACCAAGAATCTGAACGAAGCTCGCCGATTCCGCATTGGCCTCAGCGAACATGTGACTGCCAGCTTTTCCATGATGATGACACGTCAGGTGCGCGTCACCGGTCAGGTGCGGTCGTCAAAGGGTGTGCCGCTTCAGAACTATCGCGTGGCTCTCAGGACGGAGACGTCAGTCGGGACGAAGGGTGGCCAGAGCAAGGCTGCTGGCACATTCGAGTTCGAGGGGGTGTCGCCAGGATCGGTACACGCTCGAAGTGAGCACAGCCGGCGACTCCATGGCCGCCTTCTCGAAACCGACCGAGTTTGCATCGGTGCCGATCGAGGTGGGCGATGAGAACATCACCGGGCTGCTGATTACAACAGGTTTCGGCACGCCTATCAGCGGACGCGTCATTTACGCCGGCAATGCCGTGCGGAACACGACAGCGGAGAAAGCACGTGTAAGCGTGAACCGCACCGACGGGCCGTACTTGTGGCCGTACCCAAGGGATGAGAACAACGGCCTCATCGCCGATGACGGGCGCTTCACGATTACCACGTACGGAAAAGTTTTGTTCAGGACCTGGTTCTCGGGGTGGCAGCTCAAGTCGGTGATGCTCGATGGGGAAGAAATTACCGACCTGCCGTACGACGCAACCCGTCGCGGCGGCACCGACAGGCTCGAGATCGTCGTGACCGATGAGCGTCAGGAGCTGACCGGGAGGGTCATCAACGCGATGGGTAAGCCGCCGGACCGTTACAGGGTCCTCGTGTTTCCAAGCGTCCTGAAGGAAGGGGCCGCACCTGGCCGCTTCATTTCCAACAGCGGGCAGTATGAATCGGACGGTACGTTTCGCATCTCGAACCTGCCGCCCGGTGACTATCTCGCGGTGGCTCTCGCCTCGCCACCCCAGGATGCGCAGTACGACCCGGACTTTCGCGAAGCCCTCAAACCTCGCGCGACGCCGTTTCATCTGTTGCCTGGGCAAACAACGACGCTTGAACTTTCGCTGATCGAGTAAACGTAGTACCACGAAGACACGAAGGCACGACGACACAAAGGCACGGCGACTCGAAGCACGATGACGCGAGGCAACGTTCATCTGAGGCTGGCCGAATGACTCGACTTCCGTTCTTGCTGCTGTGCTGTTCGATCAGCGTGGCGGCACAGGCTCCGGCGCCAAAGACGCCAATCGGCACGCCTCTACCCGGCGTCGCGCCGCCGGCAAAACCCGACACGACCGACGCATTCTCGACGATCGAAGGACGCGTCATCGCAGCAGACACAGGAGCGCCTCTGCGCGGCGCGAACGTGCGCATCAGTGGAAGCGGAAGGACAACGGCAAACATCAATAGGACCGCTGTCACCGATCGTCAAGGCCGGTATCGCTTCAACGATGTGGTTCCGGGTGCGTACATGATCTTTGCTTCGCGACCTGGGTTCATCCAGATGCGTGCTGGGCAAAAGCATCCGCTCGAGCGTGTCCAGATGTGGACGGTGCCGTCTGCGGCGACTGACCGACTCGACTTCGTTCTGCCGCGCGGCGGCGTGATCACGGGGCGCCTCACAGATGAAAGCGGCGAACCACTCGCGGGGATCGGGTTAATCGCTCTTCGAGTGACCCACCAGCCGAACGGCGATCGCCTCAGTCGTTACACGGCGATGCAGAGCCAGAGCGATGATCGTGGGAACTTTCGTGTTGCCGGACTATCGCCGGGGATCCATCTGCTCGCTGCGGAATTTCAGAGTAACGAGTCCGGCAACAATCTCGTCACGACCTACTATCCGGGCACAACCAATCGACACGAGGCGGGCCGCTTCAAAATTGGCTTGAGCGAACAGGTCAACGCCAGCTTCTCGATGCAGGAACGGCGCCTGGTGAGGATATCGGGGCACATTCGCGCGTCTGACGGCACTCCCCTTCAGAACGCACGCCTCGCACTCAGGACGGACGCGGCAGAGTTCGGGAAGGTGGAACGTGTCGAGGATGCGTCCGGCCGGTTCGAGCTCTCAGGGATCGCGCCCAGCGATTACATCCTCGATGTCAGCCGCACCGGTATGGGCGGGATGCCAGACTTCTTCAAGCAGACTGAATTCGCGTCCATCAAGCTTTCTATAGGCACTGAAGATCTCACCGGACTCGTGATCACGACAAGCTCCGGCCTTACCGTGGCTGGCCGCGTGATTTACGAAGGGGCGGCCTCAGCCCCAGTAATGCCGCCAAAGGTCTGGGTACGTGCGGAAATTGTCGATGGGCGCCCTGGAATGCGGCCGCCGGCGTCCGATGAAACCAACGGTGGGATTGCTCAAGACGGCACCTTCACGATGAAGGGCGGATACGGAATGATGCTCTTCAGCGTTTTCCAGCCTGGCTGGGCAGTGAAATCTGTGATGCTCAACGGCGTCGACATCACTGACGTGCCCTACGACTCGAGCCGAGGAAATATCAAGGACCTTGAAATCGTAATGACTGATAAGAGGCAGGAATTGATTGGGACAGTAGCCGATGCTCTCGGCAAACCGGCCAACCGTTATGCCGTCGTCGTTTTTCCGAGCAATGCTCCAGAGGGCGCGGTCCCGGGCAGGTTCCTCAGGCTTCTCTCACCTCAAGCTGATGGAACGTTCCGCATCAACAACCTTCCAGCTGGCGACTATCTCGCGGCGGCTTTTGAAGCGGTGAATCAGGACTCACAGTGGGACCGGGCATTTCGCGAAGCCATCCGGGATCGCGCGACGCCGTTCCATTTGTCGCCCGGCCAGACCACGAAGCTTGAACTTACGCTGATCGAGTAACGTAGTACCACGAAGACACGAAACCACGAAGACACGAAGACACGAAGAAGCACGGGTATGACGCCGACTCGACTGATTACGATTCTGTTGCCCTTTGTCGCCGTCTCGATATTGGCGGCGCAGGAGCCCGGACCCGTTGGCCGCGGCGGGCAGATGCCATTTCCGGGCGGGCCAGGCGGTCGAGGCCGGCTGGGCATGCCGCCGCGTGACACGACTCAGCCCCCCGCGACCGGCACGGCGAAAATCACGGGCCGGATCGTCGCGGCCGATACTGGCACCCCAATCCGCCGCGCACAAATCCGCGTGACGTCAACCGAGGCTCGGCTCAATCGCGTCGTAACGACCGATAGTGACGGTCGGTACGAGCTGCTGAACCTCCCTGCCGGGCGATATCGTCTGTTCGTCAATCGCGCCGGCTACGTGGCGCTCGAATACGGACAGGCGCGGCCGTTCGAAAGCGGAAAGCCGCTCGACATCGCGAACGGCCAGGCGGTCGAGAAAATCGACTTCAGCCTGCCGCGTGGCAGCGTCATTACGGGACGTATCACAGACGAGTTCGGCGATCCCATGACGGACGTGCAGGTGCAGGCGATGCGGTATCAATTCGTCAATGGAGCTCGCCAGCTGGTGAACTCCGGACGGGTCGCCCAGACAGACGATCTGGGGCAGTACCGAATCTTCGGGTTGATGCCCGGCGAATACGTCGTCCGAGCATCGCTGCGACAGAACCTGGATCGCCCGGACGCCGGCGAGCCCGATCCCATGGGGTATCCCGGTACCTATTACCCTGGCGTCATTGACGCCGGCCAGGCGCAGGCGGTGACGGTGACGCTCGGCCAGGAGCTGACCTCCGTCGCATTCCCGCTGGTGCCCGCCCGTCTTTCGCGCATTGCGGGAATCGTCATGAGCTCCGACGGCCGTCCGCTGACAGGTGGGATGGTGATGCTTCGCCCGCGCGGAACGACCGGGGTCAACGTGCTGCGTGCGGCAGTCGGCGGCGGCAATCAAGTTCGTGCTGACGGGACCTTTCAGCTGACCGGTGTGCCGCCCGGAGAGTACACCCTCGACGTCCAGCAACGGCCGCAGAACATCCGCAACATGCAGGACATCAATCTGTCGCAGCTCGAGTTCGCGTCGATGCCTTTGAGCGTCTCGGGCGACATCGACAATCTCACGGTCGTGACGACCGCCGGCGTCACGGTGTCGGGCCGGGTCGCCTTTCAGGGGGGACAAAGCCCGCCGAAATCCAATATGCAGATCATCGCGACCCCGTCAGCGGGCGGATCGTCGCCGTTGACGATGCTCGTCGCGGCGCGGGCGCTTGGGGGTGGACGCGTCAATCAGGACGGAACGTTCGAGCTGCGCGGTGTTGCAGGCCCGACTGTGATTCGTGTGCAGGGGGCACCGACCGGCTGGGTACTGAAGAGCGTCACGGTAGAAGGTACCGACATTACCGACACAGCGTTCGACTTCAAGTCAGGCACCAGCGTCGGCGGCATCGTGATTACGCTGAGCAATCGCATGACCGAGATTGCGGGCACCGTTAGGGATTCGCGCGGCCAGCCGGTTTCGGACTACGTGCTCGTCGCGTTTCCCGAAGACAGCAAACTCTGGGGCGCGCAGTCGCGTCACGTGCAGACGACCCGGCCGAACCAGAGCGGCGCCTTCACGATCAAGGGCTTGCCGCCCGGCCGTTACCTCGCCGCCGTCGTGCCCGCGCTTGAGAACGGATTGCAGAACGATCCGGCTTTGCTCGAGCAACTGCGCACGGGCGCCGAGAGCTTCTCGCTCGCCGAAGGACAGACGCTGAACCTGAATCTCGAAATGGCGCAAAGATAACCGTGATAGCATGGGCCAGCTTTGACGTCTTTCCTTTTTGGCCGAACCACTCAATGACCGCTGATCGCCCAAAGAATAACCAGCCCTCGAGATCCGAGCTCGGCGACGCGCTCGGGCTCATCGAAACGCGCGGCTTTGTCGGCATGGTCGAAGCGACCGACGCCATGGTCAAGGCGGCAAACGTCGTCTTCGTCGGGTGGCAGAAAGTCGATGCGGGACTCGTCACGGCGATCGTGCGCGGCGATGTGGCATCGGTGAAAGCGGCCACAGACGCAGGCGCAGCCGCCGCCAGGCGCGTTGGCGAGCTCGTCGGAGTACACGTCATTCCACGCCCTGCAGACGACCTGGAAAAAATCTTCCCTATCAGCTAGTTCATCTAGAGATCTAAAGATCTAGAGATCTATAGAACTTTAGATCTTAGATGAGCTCGGCCAGACAGCGATCGAAATCCGGCAACAGTGGCGAGCAGATAGGCGTGATGTCGTCGATCAGCGTGCGGCGGCGCACGCCGCCGTGCGCGAGCTCGAGAATCGCGATGTCCTCTTCGGGCTGCACCAGCCAGTACTCACGCACGCCATAAAGAGAAAACCATGCGACACGTTTTTCCAACTCGCCTGAGTGCTCGAACGGCGACGTCACCTCGAGCACCATATCGGGCGCGCCGCAGACGCGATCGCTGATGATGAATTCGCGCCCGCTGACAATGAAGGTGATGTCGGGCTGCAGCACGAGACCTTCGTGCTGGTCGAGCACGATCTCGATGTTCGCCGACAACGTGCCGAGCGACCTGGATGTGATGTGCGCGTTCAACGCCGTGTGCAAGCGACGGACGACCGAGTCATGGCCGATCGCCAGAGACGAAGACAGCCGCCTGCTATTTTTGTAAGCAAGATGCGGCGAGCTGAATCTGTCGGCCATGGTTGTCCCCATAACGAAGATGCCATCGTCCGACCAGAAAAACAATCAGGGATTTTCCTACGCAGATTTTCTCGGGACGTCTTTCCTCTTTCGGCGGTTCTTCGATCGCATGTGTAGCTTCAGTTCCTTCAAGTCGTTGCCGACGACGAGCAGCGGCTGGCCGGGGGCGCGCAAGAGATTGAAGAATTGACCGTTGTCCGTACGCGCGTAGATGTCTTTGCCGTCGGTCAGAAGTGTAATTGCGCCGCCCCCGCCGATGGCATCGTACAACCGGATGCCGAATTTCCTTCGAAGCGTCTCGACGAGCTGACGCATTTTTGATACAGAAAGACCGCTCCGCCGCAGTTCGGCCAGCACGACCAGCTCGAAAAGGTCGACTGGCGAATAGCGGCGCTCGGTGAAACCGCCTGCTTCCGTGCGATGCGGCGCGATTGACGGTTTGATCAGCTTGCGCGCGTCCCACCACTGTAACTGTCGGGCAGACAGACCTGTGATGGAGGCAACCTCGCGCGAGCTGTAGTTTTTCTTGAGGTCGGGCCGCATCAAGTTTAGTCGCGGCTCACAATTGGGAAGCCTTGCGGTCGGCCATGGCCGCTCCGTCGAAGTCTTTCTGAGTCAGACCCCCTTCGCTGTGCGTGCTGTACAGCAGCGTCACCTTGCGATAGTTGATCACAATGTCTGGATGATGATCGGCGGCCTCACAATCGGGGACCAGCCGGGTGACGAACGCGACGGCCGCCGGAAAATCGTTGAAGGTGTACTGCCTTCTTATCGCGCGCCCTTCGAGCGTCCAGCCGTTATTCAGATTCTTCAGCTGCTGCTGCACTTCCTGATCGGACAGAATCGCCATCTCAATACCCCCCGAAACGCTGCGGGCTCGTCGCGGCCAGCAGCGGGTCTTCACAGTCGTCGAGAACGAGATCGGCGACCGCCCGCGCCGTGAATGGCGCAAGTAGAACGCCGTTTCGATAGTGGCCGGTCGCGTAGAGGAGACCCGGCACCACCTTCGATCGGCCGATGATCGGCATCTCATCTACTGTGGCCGGCCTCAGCCCTACGCGCGCGCCGACAAACGTCGCCTGCCACAGGTGAGGCACGAGATCGCACGCGGCATCGAGCAAATCCCGAACGCCGGCAACCGTGGTCCGCTCATCGAATCCGGCATCCTCAACCGTGGCGCCAACCAGGAGCGAGCCTGCACTCACAGGCACGAGATAGCACCGTGGCCCCCAGACGATTCGATTGAGCGCCGGCTTGCCCGCCGAAGCGTTTGCGGAGGCGGAACCGTGCCATGCAAGTTGCAGCAGCTGCCCCCGTACCGGCTTCACCGGTAGCGGCGGTACGCCGTCGATTTCAATCTGCCCCGACCAGCTTCCCGCAGCGACGACAACGTGGCGCGCGGTGACGGAGGTGTCGTTCTCGAGGTGAACCTCGATGTGCTCTCCTCGATGTTCGATGCGTCGGGCGCGGGCAGGCACGCGGATGCGCGCGCCGTGCTTGATCGCGGCAGCCGCGAGTGCGCCCGAAAGATCCGTCACGGCGACAAAGCCGTGCGCCTTCACGAGCAGCGCTGCAGTGACATCCGGCGTCAGCTGCGGTTCGGCCTTCCGCGCGGCATGCGCATCGAGCAGCTCACAGTCGAGTCCCACATTACGAGCATCTTCGGCAATTCGCTCGAGCTTGTCGACCGGCTCGTCGGCGGTGACGACCTGCAGCGATCCGGTGCGACGATACCCGACGCCGATGCCGGCATCGCGCGAAAGACGATCGATGAACGTGTCGTACATCTCGAGGCTGCGCGTGGCGAGCGGCAGAATCGGACGGCCGAAACCTTCGAGATACGGCACGAGCATTCCGGCCGCGGCTTGTGTCGAGCCCAGCCCGGTGCCCCGGCTGTCGAGCAACGTCACCGATGCGCCGCGCGATACCAGCTCATAGGTGATCGCTTCCCCGATCACTCCTGCTCCGACGACCGCAACGTCACAATCCATGGGTTTAGTCGCTGGGCCGTAACCGCGCGCCTCGCCGCTCGCACCCTAACTCGCCTATCATCTCACGCAGGCCCGATGCTCCCTTGGAAGGACAATCAGGGCCTGAAGGGGACATTTGGCGGTGGCAAAGCGCCAAAAATCACCATTTTTCACCATTTTTGCAAGGCTTATGTGGGTACGGGCCTTGCTGTTAGAGTAGACCGAGGAGCAGTCCATGGATATCAATCGCGCCGCATTTGGGGCCTTGGCAGTTGTCGGCATCGTCGCGGCCGGCGGCGGCGCCTACCTCGCAAACCGCCACAACGAGGCCGAACTGGTGCAGCCGGCGCCGATGTACGCCGTCCCCACAGCCGGGGTCGTCACCGAAACCGAAAACACGATCGCGAACGCGCCGGCAGCCGCAGTCGAGCCCGCGCCCCAGACTATTTTGCCGGAACCGGCGCCCGTGCCTGCGCGCGCTCGCCGCGCACCAGCGCCTTCGCGTCCGGCGCCGGCGCCGCAACGTGCGCGTACGTCACCGAATTACGGCGGCAGCAGCAGCCCGTCCGCGCCGGCTCCCACGCCGTCCAGCGCGCGGGTGGATGCGCCAATCTCGACTGCGATCGAGCCGGTCGAAAATACGAGCGTCGAACGAGCGCCGGTCGTCTACGAACCGCCGCGGAAGACGTACGACGAGCTGACGATTCCTGCCGATTCTGTTATTGGACTGCAGGTTGAAACCGCCGTCAGCACCGAGCGGGCGAAGCTCGAAGATAAGGTTGCTGCGCGCGTGACGCGCGATGTCAGAGTGCGCGATCACGTGGCGATTCCCGCGGGCGCACGCGCCGAAGGTTCGGTCACGTTGGTCGAGCGGGGCGGACGCTTGAAGGATCAGGCACGCCTCGGCATTCGCTTCCACACGATCGTGCTCGCCGACGGCACTCGCCTGCCCATCAACACCGACACGATTTACCGCGAAGGCGAGTCGCCTGCGCGCGAGAGCGCGGCGAAGATCGGAGGCGCAGCGGTTGGCGGCGCAGTGCTGGGCGCGATCTTCGGCGGAAAGAAGGGCGCGGTCATCGGCAGCACCGTCGGAGCGGCTGGCGGCGGCGTCGCCGTTGCGACAAGCGAGCCGAACGCCGCGACGCTTCCGGCCGGCTCAACAGTCACTGTGCGCATGGGCTCACCGGCAACGGTGACGGTCGAACAATAACGGGAAAGGGATCGTCAGGGCAGATGGCAAATGGCAGACGCGACTCTCTGCCATCAGCCATCTCTGCCATGACGCGGTTCCCGGACACGCGCTCCGCCTGGCCTCTTTTACGGTTTTAACCTCCAACGTTCCACCCACTTCCCTTCGATATTTTCCAAGGCCACAACACCGTTCAGTGGAAACTCATCGGGAGCCGCATCCGCGTTCCCGGTCTTCAATCTACCGAGCAACCGCGGCAGATGAGGAAAGTGTCCGGCCAGCATGATGTGTTTTGTTTCGCCGGCAATGGCCGCGACGATCCAGTTGGTGGGGTCGGTCGGCTGCAGTCCCCGCGCTGCCGAAAATTCTGCGAGCGGATTGCACCGTTTCCAGTAGGACTCGGCGGTCTGCTTGGCGCGCAGTTTCCCACTGTGCCAGATGATATCGGGCTTGGCTCCGCGCTCTGCGGCTTTCTCCGCGAGCATGTCCGCCTCGACTCGCCCACGGTCAGAGAGAGGTCGCATCGGATTCACATCGGGCCCGACCGCATCGCCGTGGTGTACCAGGAACAACACGGCTATTCGAGCTTGAGAGGGCCGATCTCGGCAAACTGCGGCTGTGCCTCTTCAAGGCGGCCGATCTTGACGCCCTGCAGTGTCGCGTCGAAACGTTCGACGTCGCGCATCGCGCGCTCGAACTGGCTCTTCGCGTTGTCGAGGTGCTTTCCGACCATGTTGAAGTGATCCTGGAACTTGTCGAAGCGGGTGGCGAGCTGCGCGAGCATCTCTTGAACGCGCTTGGCTTCCTCTTGAATCCTCATGCCGCGAAAGCCGACGGCCAGCGCCTGAATGTAGGCGTACATCGTATTCGGTGACACCGGCACGACATGGTATTCGCGCCCGTACGTGAGGAGTTCGGGCCGGCCGATCACTTCGTAGTACACATTTTCGGACGGCACGAACATGAATGCCACATCGAGCGTCTCCGGCGGCAGCACGTAACGGTCAGCGATTTCCTTGATGCGGCCTCTCACGTCGGAGTAGAACTGCTTCATCGCCGCGTCGCGTGAGCCGTTTTCGGTTTCCTGGAGTGCGCGGCGGAAATTATCGAGTGGGAACTTACAGTCGATGCACAGCGCGCCGTACGGCGTGCGGACGAGGGCATCGACGCGCCCGCTCCCGATTGATGCCTGGCACTCGTATTGCTCGGGCGGCAGAAGGTCCCGCAGCATCTGCTCGAGCGTGAATTCCCCGAAATCGCCGCGGAGCTTCGGCGACTGAAGCATGCGCTGGAACTCGTCGAGGCTGCGGCTTTGCTCGAGAATGCGGCTGTTTGTGGCTTTCAGGTCGCCGAGCGTCTGCGTCACCTGGAGGGACTGATGCTGGAGGGCCGCGCGCGTCTCTTCCCTCACCGCCCGCGTTTCGTCGCGCACGTTTCCGATGGTGCCATTCAGCGAGTGGGTCGCCTGTTGCAGCGCCTGCGCGAAGGTGCGGTTCATCTCAGCGTTAACGACGTCGAGCCTCTGCTCGAGCGCGCGAACGGCAACCGACGCTTCATCGCGTTGTCGCCCCAGCTTCAGCGCACGCACAGCCAGAGCGCCCCCGGCCAGTCCGATGAACAGTGCAGCGACGGCGATGGAAAGCTCGGACAGCGCCATGACGAAATGTTAGTACAAAGTAGGTTCGTGGGTTCGGAAAGTTCGTCAAGTTCGTAAAGTTCGTAAAGTTCGTAAGGTTCGTAAGGTTCGTAAGGTTCGTAAGGTTCGTGGGTTCGTAAGGTTCGTGGTTCGTAAGGTTCGTGGGTTCCAGGGTTCGGCGGTTCGGTGCACGAACTCCACGAACCCCCACGAACCTCCACGAACTTCACGAACCCAACGAACCCACGAACCCACGAACCCACGAACCCACGAACCCTAGGGTATCAGTACAATTTTCCCGTACGCGCCGGGCTTCATGACGTCTTCGTGCGCGCGCGGCGCATCGGCCAGTGGCATTTCCTTGCCAACTTGAGGCTTGAATCCCGATCGCTGTATGCCGGCGACAATCGCCGCATGCGCCGTGGCGAGCTCGGCGGGCGTCGCGTTCCAGTTTGTAATGCCTTTGATGACCGCGTCCTTTGACATGATCGCGCGCGGGTTCAGCTCGAGCGCACCGCGGTTGCCAACGACGATGATTCGGCCGCGCTTGGCGATGAGCTCGAGATCGCGCACGAGATTCACGTTGGCGAGCATCTCGATGACCAGATCGATACCGCGTCCGTCTGTCTTGGCAAGGATCTCTTTTTCGTAGCCCGCAGCGGTGTGATTGAAAATCTCCTGCACGCCTTGTTCGCGGGCGAGCTGGCGGCCGCGGTCGGTGCCGGCCGTACCGAAGACCTTGAGGCCCGCGGCGCTCGCCATCTGCGCTGCAGCGACCCCGACTGCGCCGCTGGCGCCGTGGATGAGAACGGTTTCACCTGGAAGCGCATGGCCTTTGTCGAACAATGCGCGCCACGCCGTCACGTAAGGCACGCCCACCCCGGCGCCTTCTGTGAACGACACATGGCTGGGAAGATCGTGAACCTGATCCACGCTGCAGAGCGCCTTCTCGGCGTAGGAGCCAGACGCCCGGCCGTCCACGGTGCCGCTGATGTATACGCGGTCGCCTGGCGTGAACTCCTGGACACCGGGGCCCACCGCTGCGACGAGGCCCGCGGCATCCGCCCCCGGCGTATACGGCAAGGGCGGAAGGTATGCATACACGCCGCCGCGGATATAAGTATCCACCGGGTTTACGCCGGCGGCCTTCACGTTGACGAGCACTTGCCCGGCGCCCTCCGGCCGATCGGGAACGCTTTCGACTTTCATGACCGACGGATCGCCGAATTGCGCCACGCGAATCGCTTTCATGCGCGACAGTTTGACACCATTTGCGACCGTGCAGTAGGCTAAAAGCCTGATGACGCTCGCTTCGCACCGGCACCATCATCATCATCACCACCACCACCACCACACGGTGGCGGGCCGGCGGAGCTGCGGATAGATCGAGACGATCACACAACCCAGCACCCACTGCCCCGCCGTAACCGGCGGGGTTTTTTATTTATGCCAATAAATTATGCAAAGCTCGACGGGCTCGTGCCCGCAGTGATTCAGGACGCAGAAAGCGGCGAAGTGCTGATGGTCGGCTTCATGAACGACACAGCCCTCGCCAAAACCAGGGAAACCGGTTTCGCGACCTTCTACAGCCGATCGCGACAGGGTCTCTGGACGAAGGGCGAAACGTCTGGAAACAGGCTTGCCGTCCGGCAGATTCTGGTCGATTGCGACGACGACACGGTGCTCGTGAAAGTGGAGCGCCTCGGCGACGGCAACGTGTGCCACACGGGCGAGCGGACCTGTTTTTTTCGCGAGCTCGAGCCACACTAAGCCGTCGATTGCCGCAAACAAAGACGAGCGACTAAAGGTCGCGAGGCACAAACGAAATAAGCACCTATGCGAACACTCAAACTGGGTTTGCCGAAAGGGTCGCTGCAGGATTCCACCGTCCAGCTCTTCGCTCGTGCGGGATTCACGATCTACGTGAGCACGCGGTCGTACTTTCCCTCGATCGATGACCCCGAAATCGAGTGCATGCTCATTCGTGCCCAGGAGATGGCGCGGTATGTTGCTGACGGCGTGCTCGACTGCGGCCTCACCGGCCAGGACTGGATTGCGGAACATCAGAGTGGGCTGCCGTCGCCCGCGCCGATCGTGCCGGTTGCCGATCTCATCTACTCCAAGCAGAGCTTCGGCAAGGTGCGCTGGGTGCTCGCGGCGCCGGAAGATTCCCGATTCATGAAACCGCAGGATCTCGAAGGCGCGACAATCGCAACCGAGCTGGTACGCGTAACGAAGGCCTATTTCGATCGTCTCGGCGTGAACGTCAACGTCGAGTTTTCCTGGGGAGCCACCGAGGTGAAACCACCCGTTCTCGCCGACGCCATCGTCGAGGCGACCGAGACCGGATCGACATTGCGGGCCAACCGGCTGCGGATCCTCGACACGGTGATGGAAAGCAACACACAACTGATCGCCAACGCCGCAGCCATGAACAATGACTGGAAGAAAACGAAAATCGACAACCTCTCACTGTTGCTGAAGGCCGCGATCGAAGCGCAGGGGCGCGTCGGCATCATGCTGAACGTTCGCAATCAGGATCTGCGGGCCGTCCTCGCTCTGCTGCCTGCGTTGCAGCGGCCGACGATCTCGCCGCTCAGCGAAGACGGCTGGGTGGCCATCAACACCATCATCGAGGAGCGAACTGTTCGCGATCTCATCCCACGGCTTAAGCTGGCGCACGCGCAGGGCATCGTCGAGTACCCGTTGAATAAGATCGTGCTGTGATGAAGATCCTTTCCTCGCGCAACGCGAAAGCCGTCGAGCGCCTGCTGCGGCCCTCGAGCGACAGCAGCCGCGACATCACCGCCTCCGTTGCGCGAATCGTGTCGGCAGTCCGAACGCGCGGCGATGCCGCGCTCCTGGCCTATGCCAGGCGGTTCGATCGGCTGCAGGAGAGCCTCGAGGTGCCGCGAGATGAAATCGAAGACCAGGCTGCGCGCGTCCCTCCCCGAGTGCGGGCAGCGATCGCCGTCGCCGCGCGAAACATCGAGAAGGTGGCCCTCCGTCAGCGTCCGCGGGGATGGAAGGTGACGACGACGGCTGGCGTCACGGTCGAACAGCGTGTGATGCCGCTCGATCGTGTCGGCTGCTATGTTCCAGGTGGGCGCTATCCCCTGCCCTCCTCTTTGCTGATGACGGCGATTCCTGCGCGCGCGGCGGGGGTTCGTGAAATCATCGTCGCGTGCCCCCGCCCGGCACCGATCGTCATGGCGGCCGCCCGCGCGGCGGGCGCGACTAGACTCTTCAGGATGGGCGGTGCCCAGGCCGTCGCCGCGATGGCGTATGGAACGCAGACGGTTCCGCGCGTCGATAAGATCGTCGGGCCCGGTAATCAGTACGTGGCTGCCGCAAAGGCGCTCGTCGCGACCGACTGCGCTATCGACTTTTATGCGGGACCAACGGAAATCGTCATCGTCTCCGACAAGGGGAATCCGGAATGGATCGCGGCCGATCTCATCGCCCAGGCCGAGCACGATCCGCAGGCGCGTGCACTGCTCATCACGACGAACCGGCAGACCGCAACAAGGGTCGCCCGCGCGGTGGCCAGGCGGATGCCCGACACGGGCCCTGCACGCGAATCGCTCGCGCGTCACGGCGGCATCATCGTCGCAGGCAGCAGGGCCGAGGCGGCCGATCTCGCCAACCGTGCCGCCGCTGAGCATCTGGTGTGCGATGACGATCGTTTTGCCAACAGCGTCAGCGCGGCCGGCGCGATTTTCGTGGGAGCCTATACCGCACAGGTCGCCGGTGACTATGCCATCGGATCAAATCACGTGCTGCCGACCAACGGCGCCGCTCGATTCCGTGGAGGCCTTCATGCAGCAGATTTCGTGCGCGTGTCGACGATTCAGAGAATGACGCGTCAGGGGTTACGGAACCTCGCGCCGACGGTCACGACGCTCGCTCGTGAGGAAGGCCTCGAGGCACACGCCAAATCGATCGAGGTACGGCTCGGCCAGCCCTCGCGACGCCGCACCCGCAATGAGGAGCGGGTGTCGGGGCCCCGCGACAAAAGAATGGTGAGACGATGACGTACATGCGTCCGGCCGATCGGGCAGGTGCGCTCCGGCTTCACATGAACGAGAACACCGGTGGATGTTCTCCGAGCGTCATCGAGGCCATCAGGCAGATCTCTGCCGAAGACGTCGCCTATTATCCGGACTACACCGCCCTCCTTCGTGAATGCGCGGCCTATCTCAGCGTCACCGAGCCACAACTGGTCTTGACCAACGGATTGGATGAAGGCCTGTGGGCCCTCACGGTGAGCGCATTTCGTGCGCGACACGCCTCCGGCGGGTTGCCAGAAGCCATCGTGCCGGTGCCGGCGTTCGAAATGTATTCAGTTTTTGTGAGAGCGGGTGGCGGAAGCATGGTCGCCGTTGCTCCCAAACCGGATTTCGAATTCCCGACAAGGGAGGTCTGCAGCGCCATCACGGATCGCACGCGGATCATCTTCCTCACGAATCCGAACAATCCGACGGGTCAGTTGACACCGCGCGATGCGATCCGAGACATCGTTCGATGCGCGCCTCAGGACGTGACAATCGTGATTGACGAGGCCTACTACGATTTCTGCGGTGAGACATTTCTCGCTGAGCTCGGTGGCCATTCGAATGTCGTCATCGGCCGTACGTTTGCGAAGGCACACGGCCTGGCAGGACTGCGCGCGGGCTGTCTCATCGGCGATCCTGCGCGGCTCGAGCCCGTGCGCGAAGCCATTCCGCCTTTCAGCCTCAGCGTGTTCGCAGCCGCCGGGTGGCGCGCGGCGCTTCGCGATCGCGAGTATCTCGATTGGTATCGCACGCAGGTATCGGAGTCACGCGAGCTGATGTATGCCGCGTGCGACCGCCTCAACCTTCCCTACTGGAAAAGTGCCGGCAATTTCGTACTGGTTGACGTGCGGCGGTCTGGCGAGCCGACTGAGATCGTTCGGGCACTCAACGAGCGTGGGATTCTCGTCCGTGATCGCTCGCGCGAGCCGGGATGCACTGGCTGCATTCGCATTACTGCGGGGCTCGTCCGCCACACAGAGATCGTCGTTGAAGCGCTGGAGGGTTTGTGCGCCGTGCCGTAATCGACCGGCGGACGCGCGAAACGCAGATTCATGTGCGCCTCGGCATCGAAGGCAGGGGCCGTTACGACGTTCGCACGGGCATTCGATTTCTCGACCACATGCTCGAGCTGATGACGCGCCATGGTGCCTTCGATCTCGAGATCCGCGCGACGGGCGATCTCGACGTCGATCAGCATCACACGGTGGAAGATCTCGGGATCGCGCTCGGCGAGGCGGTGTCGAAGGCGCTCGGCACGCGCCGCGGCATCAACCGCGCGGGATATTTTGTGATGCCGATGGATGAAACCCTCGGCGTGGCGGCCATCGATCTGGGCGGGCGCCCGCACGCCGTCGTCGATCTGGCTCTGAAGGTCAAACGCGTCGGCGACCTGCAGAGCGAGCTCGTCCACGATTTCTTCGAGGGATTTGCGCTGGGCGTCCGCGGCAACGTCCACGTCAAAGTGCTGTACGGCCGCTCGAGCCACCATCATGTCGAGGCGGTGTTCAAGGCGTTCGGGCGCGCGCTGCGCGTGGCGTGCTCGCGCGACCGGCAGCTTGCCCGCACGCTTCCCAGCACGAAAGGACTGTTGTGATCGCGCTTGTGGATTATGGCGCCGGAAACCTGACATCGGTTCGCAAGGCCCTCGCGGCGGTTGGCGCCGACGTGCGGACGCCACAGCGGCCGTCCGAGTTGAACGAGGTTGAAGGTGTCATCGTGCCGGGAGTCGGCAACTTCTCAAGGACGGCGGCGCTCGACCACGACTGGCGCGACGCGATCCTTGGCGCCGTCGAGCGCGGCCGGCCGTTGTTGGGAATCTGCGTCGGGCTGCAGTGGCTTTTCGAGGGCAGCACCGAAGCCCCTGGATGCGAGGGGTTGTCGCTTATGTCGGGCGAATGCCAGCTGCTCAAACCCGAATGGCCGAATAAAGTGCCGCACGTCGGATGGAACGAGCTCGAGTTCCCTCGGGCGTCTCGATTGTTTGACGGCATCCGGGATCGCTCGCAGGTGTATTTCACTCACTCCTATGCGGCGCCGGTTACAGACGACACCACAGCGGTCACGACGCACGTCGTGCCATTTTCCAGCGCGGTCGAGCGCGGGCACGTGTTTGGCGTGCAGTTCCATCCGGAGAAGTCCGGTGACGTGGGCCTTCGTGTTCTGAAGAATTTTCTCGATGCTGTCTAAACGAATCATCGCGTGCCTCGACGTCCGGGACGGGCAGGTCGTCAAGGGCGTCAACTTCGAAGGGCTGCGCAACGCCGGCGATCCGGCAGAGCTGGCCGAACGCTATAACCAGGAAGGCATCGACGAAGTGGTGATCCTCGATGTGACGGCCACTCTCGAAGGACGCCGCGCGCTCGCCGCGACGGTCTCTGCCGTCGCGAAGCGCATTTTCATTCCGCTGACGGTCGGAGGTGGCATCCGCTCAGAAGATGATGCGGCGGCGGCCATCGACGCCGGGGCCGAGAAGGTCAGCTTGAACACGGCCGCGCTGAACAATCCACCGCTGATCACGACGCTGGCGTCGCGATACGGCAGCCAGGCCGCGATCGTGGCGATCGACGCCAAGTGGGTAGATGGCAGGGCGCTCGTCTACGTACGTAGTGGACAATCCGGTACGGAGCGCGAGGCGGTGGAATGGGCGAGAGAAGCCGCCGATCGCGGTGCGGGCGAGATTCTGCTCACATCAATCGATCGTGACGGGACCAAGAAGGGGTTCGACTGCGAGCTGACCGCAGCCGTGTCGAAAGCGGTACCGATTCCCGTGATCGCGTCGGGTGGCGCAGGGTCGCTCGAGCATTTTTCCGACGTCTTCATCGACGGGTGCGCCGACGCGGCGCTGGCGGCCTCGATCTTCCACTTCTCCGAGCACGCGGTTCGCGACCTCAAGGAAATGCTTCGCAATCGCGGCATTCCCGTCCGGCTCTAGACATGCTCATTCCCGCGATCGATCTCAAGGGAGGCAAGGTCGTTCAGTTGGTTCAGGGCGAAAAGCTCGCGATTGAAACGACCGATCTCGATTACTGGATTGGCCGGTTCTCGGGGTTCCGCCGGACGAACGTCATCGACCTCGACGCCGCCATGGGCTCGGGTTCAAACGATCGTCTCGTCCGCGAAATCTGCAGCCGTCTTCCCTGCCAGGTAGGCGGCGGTGTGCGAACGCCCGAACGTGCGCTCGAGCTGTGCGCGATCGGGGCGAAGAAGGTCATCGTCGGTTCTGCGTTGTTCAAGGATGGTCTCGCAGACACTGCCAGCGCGAGGCGGTTTGCTGACGCCGTCGGTCTCGAGCGGGTCGTCGGCGCCGTCGACAGCAAGGGCGGACGGGTCGTCACGCACGGCTGGAAGTCGTCTACAGGGACTACCGCGGCCGATGCCGTCCGCGCGCTCGAGCCTTATTGCGGCGAGTTCCTGTACACGCACGTCGACAAGGAGGGCCTGATGAAAGGGACCGACATCGCCGCCATTCGCGCCGTGCGCGACGCCACACACCGGCCGCTCATCGCCGCAGGAGGAGTGACGACCCAGGCCGAGATCGACGAACTCGACGCTCTCGGCGTCGATGCGGTCGTTGGGATGGCCATCTATACTGGGACGTTGGAGTTGAAGTAATCTCAGATCTAGAGATCTAGAGATCTAGAGATGTGGTGATCTAGGGATCTGGTGAGCTAGCGAACTGTTGATCTTTAGAGAAAGCGTCGCTCAGCGCGTGCGAGCTCACCAGATCTCTAGATCAATAGATCTCCAGATCAGTAGATCCCTAGATCAAGTAGATCCCTAGATTCAGTAAATCCCATGGCCCAAGAGACACAGACTCGCAGAGGCCCCGAACCACCCGATATCGCCGAACGCGGTGGCATGAAAAACGGACAGCCACAGCGCTCTGACGAGCGCCTGTTCATGCAGCTGCTCGTCTATGGCGGATGCCGCGACTCGGAGGCCGTCTCGACAGCGCTTGAGGACGCGGGCGTCGAAGGCGCGGTCTACGAAGATGCCAACGACGCGCAGGGGATCGCGATCCTCTCGCTGACCAAGGATCCGAATTTTTTCCTCGACGCGATGCGGCCAGTGCTGAACAGCCAGCCGTTCGAGTCTCTGACGGCGAAGCCCGAGTTCACGATGCTCGGGCGCACCTATGCGCTGGGCTACGAACCCGACCTGGCCGAGGCGATCCTTCACCGGCCGAGGCGCACGGTACTCAACCAGGACTGGCCGTGGGCGATCTGGTATCCCCTGCGCCGCAGTGGGCGGTTCGCGCAGCTGGCACCCGAGGAGCAGCGCGTCATCCTTGCCGAGCACGGCGCGATCGGCATGTCCTACGGCGCGGGCGACTACGCCCATGACATCCGCCTCGCCTGCTACGGTCTCGACAAGAACGACAACGATTTCGTCATCGGCCTTCTTGGCAAGGCGCTCTTTCCCCTCTCGCACATCGTGCAGACGATGAGGAAGACGCAGCAGACGTCGTTGTATCTGGACCGGCTCGGGCCGTTCTTCGTCGGTCGGGCCGTCTGGCAATCACCGGCTTAGACGGCAGTTCCACAGGGATTCACCGGCCCCATTACGTTATAATACGTAACCATTACGTAGGTCGACGTAATGGAAAACCCCTTCGTGTACGGCGAGGTCGTGCCCGCGGCATCGTTCGTCGATCGCATCGACGAGCTCGACCGACTCGTGCGCGACCTGGCGTCGGGCCAGAAGGTGTTTCTGATCTCGCCGAGGCGGTACGGCAAATCCTCGCTCATCCGCCAGGCGCTCGGTGCCGTCGCGCGAGGCGGCGCGCTGACCGCCGAGATCACCGTCAGCAGCTACAGCTCGTATCTCGCGTTCCTCGAAGGCTACACGCGCTCGCTCGTCTCGATGCAGAGGGGCTGGGACAAGGCGCGGAGCTGGCTTCGAGACGCCATCGGCACGGCGAAACCGGAAATGCGCCTCGAGGCCGATGCGACCGGCACGATGGGCCTGTCGGTGAGCTTCCCGGGTGCCAGGACCGACCGGGATATTTCGCGTCTGGCCACGGACGTCTTTGCGCTGCCCGGGCGGCTCGGCGACGCGCACAAGACCCGCATTGTCGTCGCCCTCGACGAGTTTCAGGCGATCAACGCCTTCAACGGCGGCAGCGTCGAACACGCGATGCGCGCAGCCGTCCAGCATCAGAGAAACGTCGGTTACGTGTTTGCCGGCTCCGAGCCCAGCCTGATGGAGCGGATGCTCGGCCCCAAGCGGCCGTTCTACAAGGCCGGTCCGGTCATGCGTCTCGAGAAGATTTCTCCCGATCTGTTTTCTACGTTCATCGAGGCGAGATTTTCCAAAACCGGCATCAGGCCCGAACCCGGGCTCGGCGGCGCGATTGTCGACCTTGCGGGCAACATGCCCTACGACGTCCAGCGTCTGGCGCACGAGAGCTGGGACGACGTGCGCGCCGCCGGTAAACGGCGAATCGGCGTCGAAGACTTGCACGCGACGCTCCATCGGCTGCTCGCCGAGCAGGAAACGATGTTCGAAGCTATCTGGCAGCGCCTCACGCTCGCGCAGCGTGCGACGCTGCGGGCGGTCGTCCTGGCGGAAGGGCGCGAGCTGCTGTCGTCCGATCTGCGCAATCGCTACCGTCTGGGCGGAGCGTCCACGGTGCAGACGGCGCTGCAGGCACTGATGCGCGAAGATCAGATTGCCCGTGAAGCGGATCGCTATGTCGTCGTCGATTCGCTGATGCGCGAATGGATCGCACGAAAAACCTTCTGACTCGGCTCGGGCTGCAGCGTGCCGAGGTTCGCGCGTGGGCGATGTACGACTGGGCCAACTCCGCATTCTTCACCACCATCGTCACGGCGATTTTCCCTGTATATTTCACGTCTGTGGCGGCTGCGGACCTGCCGCCCGCCGAAGCCACGCGGCTGCTTGCCCGCACAACGACTATCGCACTGACGATATCCGCGATCCTTGCGCCGCTCATCGGCGCGATCGCCGACCATGCCCCCATCAAGAAGCGCCTGCTCGGATTGTTTACCGCCATCGGGTGCATCGCCGCCGGCTGCCTGGTGATGGTGCATCGGCACGACTGGCTGCTGGCTGCCGTCTTATTCGGCATCGGGAATGTGGGCGTGACGACAAGCCTGACACTCTACGATTCGCTTCTGCCCCATCTCGCCCGCGAAGACGAAATCGATCGCATCTCGACCGCCGGATTCGGTCTTGGCTACCTCGGAGGCGGCCTTCTCCTCGCGCTGAATGTGGCTTGGATCCTCTCGCCGTCGACGTTCGGTCTTCGTGATGCCGGTCAGGCGTCACGGCTGTCGTTTCTGAGTGTGGCGTTGTGGTGGGCAGTGTTCTCGATCCCGCTGTTCAGGCGCGTTCCTGAGCCCAAGGTGCGGGTGGACGGCGGAGCTCGCTCAACGGCCGAGCTCGTACGGGCGTCATTTGTCGGCTTGCTCCACACCCTGGGAGACCTTCGCCGGTACAGGCATGCGTTGCTGCTTCTGATTGCATTCGTCATCTATAGCGACGGCATCGGCACGATTATTCGCATGGCGACAAGCTACGGTACCGAGCTCGGACTGAATCAAAGCGCCCTCATCACTGCGATTCTGCTCGTTCAGTTTGCTGGCATTCCGTTCGCGTTCCTGTTCGGGCTGCTGGCGGGCCGGATCGGCGCCAAGACGTCAATTTTCATCGCCCTGGCAGTGTACACGGTGATTGCGGTGATGGGCTATTACATGAAGACCGAGCGCGATTTCTACATCCTGGCGCTCATGGTGGCGTCGGTGCAGGGCGGCAGCCAGGCGCTCAGCCGCTCGCTCTTTGCCAGCATGATTCCAAAGGAACGGTCATCGGAGTTCTTCGGGTTCTTCTCTATCTTCGAGAAGTTTGGCGCCATCGCCGGTCCTGCGACGTTCGAGATAGCCAGCCGCGCGACCGGCTCGAGCCGTAGCGCGATTCTGAGCGTCGTGGTGTTCTTTATCGTGGGGGCCGCCGTGCTGTCCTTTGTAAACGTACGGGCAGGACAGGAAGCGGTGCGGAAGTGAGAGATTGGGAGATTGGGAGATTGTTGAAGATTGACGATTAAAGATTCGATTTTGCCAATCTGCGAATCTGCGAATCTGCGAATTCTTACTTCAGCAAGGCCCTGATCTTGCGCGCCCACTGATCCTGTACGCGCAGGTTGATGCCATGCTGCGTTTCGCGGTCGTACTGCGCCTGCTCCTCCTGCAGCTCGCGATCGATCTCGGACACCAGGGCCTGAATCGGTTCGGTGCCGCCAGGATCGTGGCACGCGTCCTTGAACTCCTCGAAGCGCTTCCTGATCCTCCGAGCGGCCAGCTCCGCCAGGTCGAAATGCAGCTGCTCGTGGTCAAGCAGCTGTACATCGAGCATCATCACGTTGCGGCGGGCGTTCGCCTGCGCGCGGGTTGCGCTCGTGCGATCTCCGGCGTTCCCCCAGATATTCCCGTACGTCGTCCGCCACCACGACCGTGACGGGTCGAACGTCGCGCGTGCGCTGGCGATCAGCTCGCCGACCTCGCATTCCCATGACGCCTCGATGTGGAGCCAGCTCATGGACGAATTCACGGCCTGCGCCGGCACGCGACCTTGAAAGTCGGCCTTCGTGAGCTTGCGCTCGGGCATCCATTCGATCGGCGCCTGAGCGTAAATCGGAGACGCCGCACACAGACAGACGCCGAGGCACATCAGGATCCTCATTGCGATAGGATATCTGCACATGCCGTTTATACGCGACATCTTTGCTGACGCCAGCAACACGCGGCGACCCGTTATTTCATTCGAATTCTTCCCCACGAAAACGCCCGAAGGCGAGCGAACGCTCCTGGAGAAGACGATTCCAGCCCTGGGCCAGCTCAAGCCGGACTTTTGCTCCGTCACCTACGGCGCCGGCGGCAGCACACGTGAGAAGACGCTCACCATCGTCGATCGCATTCAGCGGCACCAGGGCCTCACCGCGATGGCGCACATGACGTGCGTCAACGCGACGCGTGAAGAAACGGCGCAGGTGCTCGAACACGCGCGCGCGCTGGGGATCACCAACATCCTCGCGCTGCGCGGCGACCCCCCCGGCGGTGTCGGCACCTTTCAGAAAACCGAAGGCGGCTTCGAGTTCTCCTACGAGCTCGTCCGCTTCATCAAGGAGATGGGCGCGTTTTCGATCGGCGTGGCCGGCTTCCCAGAGGGCCACATCGCCCAGACCGAGGGCAAGTACACCGACTGGCGGCACCTGAAGCACAAGATCGATCACGGTGCAGATTTTGTCGTCACACAATTGTTCTTCAACAACCGCGACTATCTCGAGTTCAGAGATCATTTGACGTCACTCGGTGTGACGGTGCCCGTGGTGCCGGGGATCATGCCGATCTTGAGCGCGGCACAAATCAAACGGATTGTCGCGCTGTGCGGCGCCGACATCCCGCAGAAGCTGGCCAGCGAGCTCGACCAGCGTGGAGCGGATGATGAAGCCGCAGCGGAGTACGGCATCGAATATGCGACGCGGCAGTGCGAAGAGCTGCTACGGGAAGGCGTGCCGGGATTGCACTTCTACACGTTGAACAAGGCCAAATCGACGATTGCAGTCGTCAGAAATCTCGGGCTGAACCAGGAAGCGGCTATCGGCTAGTCTTGTCTCTAGCCACGACCCGTGCGTGAACTACGTGGAAGCGGCACCGCGTGCGGTCGAAATCGCAACGACCCGATAGCCCCCGCGCGCTTTGAAGTAGAACCACACGCCGGTGAAGATTACGGCGAGGATGGCGCCAAGTATCGCGACCAGTTGCAACGCCGCCCCCGGCCCGTAATGATCCATTCGCTCGCCCATTAGCGGCACCACGAGGCCGACCGATAACATTCCCGCGCCGCCCAGCAGCGAGAGAACGAGCGCGCCTCCACGCGGGAACTGCTCCGCCGCAACACCCAGCATCGTCGGCCAGAGGAACGTCTTGCCGATGCCGAAGAGCGTGGCGGCGACGAAGGCCACGCCGGCGCTCGAATTGCTGTCGAGCCCGCCGAGCCAGTAGAGTCCGATGCCGGAGAGCAGCGAGCTGACGATGAGCGTCACGAGCGGCGATTTGTGGCTGAGACCACTGGCCCACTGCCGAAGCGCGAACATCAGTCCCGCGGTGTAGACGAGAAACACAACACCGCTGCCTGCGCCGGGGCTGAGCTGCGGAACGAGCTCGCCCATGACCGTTGGAAACCACTGATCGGGTCCCATCTCGGTGGCCGCCGTCATCCACATGCAGACGAACAGCACGATGAACAGCGGCTGCATTGTCTGCCTCCACATCTCCGCGGTCGATACATTCGACGTCACGCGTTCGGTCTGCGGATACGTGAGCGACATCGCCATCACCAGGTACGTGATCGCGGGAATCAGAATCAGCGAAAGCCGCAGCTGCCAGCTGGCGTTGAACATCGCCGACAGCGCCAGCGCAAGCAGACCGCCGATGATGAGCCCTCCGGGCCACCACGCGTGCACAGCGATGATTTTCTTGGTCTTTTCGTCGCTGTATATCGTCGCGATGAGAGGATTGATGACCCCTTCGACGAGCCCATGCGAGAGTCCGAAGAGGAAAAAGCCGACATAGAGCATCATCGTGCCCGGGTGATCGAGCAGAGACGCGATCGGGTCGCTCGGACGCGGCGCAAGGACGATCATCGACACACCACAGATGAACCCGAGCGCCGACAGGATATGAAGCGTCCGCATGCCGATGACGTCGACCAGATTGCCGCTGATGACAATGGCGATTGTGAACGCCCAGAACGCAGGACTGAAAACGAGCCCCATCTGCTCGTTCGTGATGTGAAACGCAGCGCTCATCGGCCCGGCTACGTCGCCACGAATGGCAAACACTGCGGCCGCGGTCCCAATCGAGAGGCAGCTGGTAACGAACAGTTTCTCTTTGTTCATACGCTGTAGGGCGGGTCCTTCGGACCCGCCAGTGAGCCGGGTCCAAAGGACCCGGCCTACGTACGTCTACATACCCACCTGAAGGCGGACTCTACTGCCCACGCCCACCGCGACCGCCACGCGCAGGCATGGGCGGAGGCGTCACCACGTCGTACTTGCGATCGGCATCGCGAGCGACACCGACGATCAGGAACTCGAGCGGAGCCGTCCCGGTGTTCGCAAACGACTTTCTGTCGTTCAAGCGAATCGGCACGGCATCGCCCGCGCGAATCTGGGCAGTCTCGGAACCGATGGTGACCGACCCCTGGCCGTTCATGACGTAGTAGAACTCGCCAACCTCGGGGAACGCCTGCGGGCCTGTCGAAGCGTCAGGCGGCAGAACGAGATGGTCTACGTATGACCAGGCACTCAGGAAGACACTCGGCGCAAGCGCGCGCCGATACTGAACGGTGCCTTTACCGCCGTTGAGCGCCTCGATGGGCCTCAGCAGCGATCGATCCAGCCGCATCGTCATGAACACCGGAATGGGATCGATTGGCACATCCACGCGTCCGTCGCTCAGGTCGAACGCATCGTAGACACCCTTGCGGGCGGAAACGTTGATGTTCATCCACTCGACCGGCTTGTCCGTGTGGTTGTAAATCGCATGCATGCTGCCCATGCGAGTCGGCGCGCCCGCAGGACCTTTGAGGACAGAAGTGCGGCCGTTGATCGTGAACTGCGCTTCTCCGTCGAAAATGACGAACATCTCCTCGCACTGATTATGAAAGTGCGCGCCGATGCCGCTTTTCGGCTGAATGATGCCGCGGTGCAGGAAGTAGAGATTGGTATCGAGTGAGGTCGCGTTGAACAAGCCCATGTAGTTCAGCTGACCGGGGCCGCCATGCACGCTCGGGGACGCTCGGTATTTCGACGACTCGGTGTGCACGATCCGCTCAGCCAGCGGCAGCGCCTGCGGGCTCACCGGAGCCGACTGCTGCGCGAGCACCGCGCCGGCGGCGACGGCGGACATCAATACAACGGCGAAGAGCAGATTTTTCATAACGCCCCTCTCAAATCACGTCGAACAGCAGAACCGTGTAGTTCGGCGACGACAGCATCTTCTCCATACTGCCCCAGACTTCCTGATGGATCTCGGAGGCCACCCATTTTTGGCGCAGCTCCTCGCTCTCGTAGGTAATCGCGAATCGATAGTTGATACCCGCAGGCGCCGTGCCCACAGGGACGGCGCTCAGCTTCAACATGCGGACATCGACATAACCGCGGAACTTCTGCGCCGCAGGTCGAAAGACTGTCTGGAAATACCGCACCATCTCCTGCTCTTTGGCAGCCTCGATGGCGAGATCGACGTGAACCTGGATCATGCAGATTCTCCGAAGTCAAAAATCTAGTACACCAGCTTCTGCCCCATGACTGATGTCCTGACACGATAAAGACCCGTCTCCGCAGTGATGTACAAGGTCCGGCCATCGTCGCCCCACCCGCAATTTGCGGGATCTTCCGGCGGTTTGATGGATCCGAGATGTTTTCCTTCCGGCGAGATGACGAGCACCGTGCTTGGACCGGTCGCCCAGATGTTGCCGTGCTCGTCTATCTTCATTCCGTCGGGGACGCCACCCCCCGTGTGTCCGGATGCATCGAACAGCACGCGACCGCCGCTGACGCTGCCATCGGCCGCAACGTCGTAGCGCATCCAGATGCGCTGCTTCTCATCCGAATTGGAGACGTACAACGTCTTTTCGTCGGGCGAGAACGCAATCCCGTTCGGGCGGGTGAGGTTGGTGATGAGGACGTCCAGCTTTCCGTCTTTCAGCTTGAAGACGCCATTGAACGGCAGCTCCTTCGATGGATCGTCATCCTGACGGGGAAGACCGTAGGGCGGATCGGTGAAGAACAGCGTGCCGTCCGATCGAAAGACGAGATCGTTCGGTGCGTTGAGCTTCTTACCCTCGAAATTGTCGACGAGCGTGGTGACACCCATGTCGAAGCCGACGCGCGCGATTCGGCGGTTGCCGTGCTGGCACAGCAAAACCTCACCGTTCGGCCCCGAGGTCATCCCGTTCGGCCCCACGAAGCCCCCCGCCGGCAGGTGATTCCCGTCGTAGCCACCCGGCTTCAGCAACTCGGCAACCCTGCCGTCCGGCGACCACTGCCGGACGACATTGCCAACGACGTCGCTGAACCACAGCGCGCCTGAAGGCCGCCAGAGAGGGCCTTCGGTGAACGTGAACCCTCCAGCGACCTTTTCAACTCGCGCGTCGCGTGGAACGAGCCTGTCGAATGCGGGATCGAGCCGGGTGATGGTCATGTCGGAATATGAAACTTTGTTTCAGATCACGTTCAGATGCAAGAGGCTTGCGTGTACTGTCCGTCTATCAGGCGCCACATCCGCCCATTCGGATTCTCGTTACGGAGACCGGCCGGCAGGCGATGCTCGCGAACGTTGTCGTAACAGCACAGCATCCCGAAGCGTCGAAGCGATGCCGGGATCCCAACGGCGGTAAACCCAGGGTGCCCGGTGGCAGGGAACGGCCCTCCGTGATTCATGCCAGGGCTGACAGCGACACCGGTCGGCATTTTGTCGTTCAGCAAACGCCCCACGCTTTTCCGCAGAATGGGCTCGAGCTCGGAGTACAACCTTTCGTCTGCTCCCTGCGTATCCGAATAAATACACCCGGTCAGGTTTCCTTCCAACTGCGACAGCACTGATCCGGCTTCGCCGGCATCGCTCACCACAACGCACAGTGACGTCGCTCCGAAGGCTTCGGTTTGCAACTCGTCGGGCTCGACAAGAAAATCCTTGCCGCTGACGCGAAGAAGGGTATTCGGATACCCGCAATCCGATGCCGCCTGCCTCTCAGTGGTGGCGAGTTGGGCACCTGCACCCCGAAGCGTTTTCACACTGGCAGCCAGGCCGTTTGCCACTGCCGATGACAACAACGCGGGCGCGGGCGCGGCCTCAAATGCCCTCCTCACCTCGTCGATGAACTGCTCTGTTCGTTCCCCGGCGAACAACAGTACGAATCCCGGGTTCGTGCAGAACTGCCCGCCGCCGAGAAGACAGCTCGCCGCAAACTCGCCCGCCACCTTGCTGCCGCGCTCGACAAGGGCACCCGGCAACACGACGACCGGATTGATGCTCGACATTTCGAGATAGATCGGTTTACCGACGCGATCGGCGGCCGCTTTCAGCGCCATCCCGGCAGTGCGGCTCCCGGTAAATGCACTGGCGCCGACGCGCTTGTCCGAGACCAGCCGCTGACCCGAGGCGTGATCGATCTTGTAGATCAGCTGCACGGTGGCCGGCGGCAGCCCGCATTCCGCCACCGCCGCGAATGCTTCCTGCGCCAGCATTCGTGACGTGCCCGGGTGCAGCGGATGTCCTTTCGCGATCACGGGATTTCCCGCGGCAATCGCCGCCGCAAAGTCGCCTCCGGCCGCGCCGTTGAACGCGAACGGAAAATTGTTCGGGCCAAACACGACGACTGGACCGAGCGGCTCCAGACAGGAACGAATCTGATTCTTCGTGTCGATCGTCGGCAGCGCCCACGACCCCTCGAGCGCCGCATCAGCCGCCTGGCGCAACTGGTTCGTCGTCCGGGGCAGCTCAACATCGGCCAGCCTCGGCGATGAGGGCAGCGCGGTCTCCAGGTGGGCCTGCTCCACCAGCGGCGTCTTGATGGCTTCGATGCGCTCGGCGAAGCGAGTGAGGAAGCGAGCGATCGACTCGGGTGACGTGCGGCGAAGCTCGTCGGCCGCACCCGAGGCCGCAGTCAGCGCGGCATCGCAGTCGTCCCACGAGCTCACCGGATATGAATCCCGAAGCCGCTCCCCCGTGGCAGGATTCACCGCATGAAAACTTGACACCGCCTTCGAGGGGCGCCAGTTGCCGTCAATCAGTAATGGATGTTCAGCCATAAGTCACACGATGACGACCGCGTTCCGGAGCACCCCGATCGCCGGAATCTCAATCTCAACCACGTCGTGTTCGCAGAGCGTGAAATCGTCGGGAGGCACCACGCCGGTACCGGTTAAGAGAACGGCGCCGTGCGGAAACTTCTGCGATCGACACAGGAACGATGCAAGCTCGTGAAAGGTTCTCTTGATGTTGCCGATTTGCGTTTCACCCGCGAACACCTGCTGCCCGTTTCGATGGATCGAGCTGCGGATGGTCCACTCGCGAACTTCTGCTTCATTGGCGCCGAGACGAACCCACGGCGCAATCGCACACGCGCGATCGTAGACCTTCGCCTGCGGCAGGTATAAGAGATTTTCGCCCTCGATGTCGCGCGAGCTCATGTCGTTGCCAATCGTGCAACCCGCAATCTCGCCGCGGGAATTCAGCACGAGCGCAAGCTCCGGCTCCGGCACACTCCAGCGCGCATCGCGCCGGATGCCAACCGTGTCGCCGGAGGTGACCACCTTCTCGGCAATCGACTTGAAGAAGATTTCAGGGCGTTCGGCATCGTAGACCCGGTCGTACGCCGTCGCGCTGAAGTCCGATTCTTCCATGCGGGCGGTCTTGCTGCGCAGGTAGGTCACGCCGGCGGCCCAGACTTCCTGCCGCTCGACGGGAGGCGCGAACCGCACGCGCGCGATCTCGATGCGCGGCAGATTTCCGCGCCTCGCCTGAGTGACCTCACCGACGGGGTCGGCACTCTCGACGATGTGTGACATCGTGCCGACACCGGCGGCACTCAGGTCGAGGACGTGCGTGCCCTCATCGTCGAGTCCGATGCGGATGTCATTGGCGGCTGAGATAAATCGACAAATCTTCATGGGATCACGCAATCGACAACACGGTGATCGGCTCGCTTGTGGGCGACGCCACGCTCACGGCATTCCGCAACGGACGGCCGAAGCCGGCGAACTGAACGACCATCACATCGCCGTCCTCGAGCCGAACGCCGGCAGCAAAGCTCAGGCTGTCAGCGCCGTAATAGTGCACGTGAACATCGCCAGGGCGCCGGTGCGCCTCGAACTTGAAATGATGATGCTCGATGTTCGTGATGCTGTGGCACATCACCTCTTCACCTGTCGCGATGTCGTGCTCCCAGATCGTGCGACCGAGCCGTTCGATGCTGACGCGACCCGGTACTTTATCGAAATCGCCCTCGATGACCAGCTCGGGCCCTAACGAGCACTGACGGAGTTTCGAACCTGCCAGATTCAGATAGTTCCGCTTCTCGAACGTGTGATCCGAAAACTCGTTGCCGTGAGCCATGCCGATACGCCGCGGCCGGCCGTCGCGATCGATGACGTAAACGCCGGCGATCTCGGCTTCCTCACCGCCGTCTTCAGCATATCCCGGCACCTGCAGGACCTCGCCGATCGCCCGCACCGCCGTTCCGTTTCCCTTGTAGAACCATTCGGGCGCCGCGCCGCACTCTCCCCGCTCCGGCCTGCCGGCTTCGATGCCCAGGCGAAACATCCGCATGCTGTCAGTCGCTGCGCCCCGCTCCGTTTCGCTCGCTGGCGCATGCATCTGGTCGCGGCTCACGGCACTGCCGTAGTGGGTCAACCCTGTGCCAGACACCATGCAGCGGGCTGGTTCAGGATGATCGATCGGGACGAGCAGCCGCCACGGAGATGAGCCAGAGTAAATCGGATCGTACTCGAGACGGTCAGATGTCGCGCGCCGTTCGACGAGCGTCGTCAGCGGCAATCGAGCGTCGATCGCCTCATTGGCGAGATCCAGCACAGACGAGATGCCGGCGAGCAGCACCAAGGCAGGCTCGTCGACACGCGCGACACGGCGGGTCGAGCCGTTCTGCAGCTGCACGAGCCGCGTTGCGCCTCCGCGTGTTACCGCCACTTGATGTTGCATCCGAGGCTGGCACGCTGATCCGGCGAGATCGGCGTGCCCGCAATCAGCGCGTCGAGCGCAGTCCGCAAATCGCTTCCCGTCACCGGAATGTCGCTCCCAGGGCGGCTGTCATCCAGTTGCCCTCGGTAAACGAGCTTTCGCTGGCTGTCGAAGAGAAAGAAATCGGGTGTGCACTGCGCGTCGTAGGCGCGTGCGACCTCTTGTGATTCGTCGAAGAGATAAGGAAAGTTGAAGTTCAGTTCGCGGGCCTGGTACGCCAGCTTTGTGGGACTGTCCTCCGGATGCGACGTCACGTCGTTGGCGCTGATCGCCACGATGCCCACGCCGCGGCCGGCGTAGTCGCGGCCGATTCGGGCGAGCTCGTCCTGCACATGCTTTACGAACGGACAGTGACGGCAGATGAACATCGTGAGCAACCCCTTCGGGCCGCCAACGGACTGCCGGGAGATTTTCCTGCCAGTGACGACATCCGGAAGCTCGAAGTCCGGAGCCTCGGTGCCCAGCGCTTTCATGGACGAAGGTGTTCGGGCCATGGGTTATAGTCTCTGACACTATGAACAACCGAATCAAACTCGTCGCATGTTCGATTGCGGCTGTCGCCACCGGTGCGCTTTTCGCGCAACAGCCGCCGGTATCGGATACCGTGACCAACCCGCTGTCGGCGAGTTTGACGGCCGTTGCAGACGGCCAGCGTCTCTACGATGGCACATGTCAGACTTGCCATGGACCGGCGGGCGTCGGCGATTCAGGCCGCGGCGGCCCCGCACTCAACACCACGGGCCTGAAGCACGGCGACGCAGACGCCGACCTCTTCCGTACCATCCGCCAAGGCGTGTCGGGCACGCAGATGCCGCCTTACAAAGGACTGCGCGACGAACAGGTGTGGCAGCTGGTCAGCTACATCCGCAGCCTTCAGAACACAGTGGCATCGACGGGGCCGTCGCGCGGCGCAGCAGTACAGGAAGGCGATGTTGCGGCCGGCGAAGCGCTTTTTTTCGGCCGCGCCGGCTGTGCAAGCTGTCATGAGATCAGCGCGCGTGGCGGCGTAACAGGTCCCGACCTGTCCAATGCAGGCCGTCTCGCGGCGGCGGCCCTGCGCCAGAAGATCGTGTCGCCGAACGAACCGCTGCCACCAACACCCGGCGCTCGCGGCGGTGGCGGTGGTGGCCGGGGCGGCGCACCACCGGTGACTCTGGTCGCTAAGACGTCCGACGGCCGCGAAATTCGCGGTGTTCGAAGAAATGAAGATATGTTCTCCGCTCAGGTCGTCGACGCGTCTGGGCGGCTTCATCTGATCGACAAGCTCAAGACGCCCATCACCGTCGAAACGCAGTCGCTGATGCCGAATGACTACGCGAAGCGGCTTTCTGCGGACGATATCGCGAACCTCGTGAGCTTCCTGCGGATGCAGCAGGCTCGTGACCTCGCCAAGACGGTCACTCAGCAGATTGGCGGCGGCATCAGCTACGAGCGGCTGATCAAGACGAGCGCCGAGCCGCACAATTGGCCGATGTACTGGGGCAATTATCACGGCACGCACTACTCTCCGCTCACACAGATCAACGCCAACAACGCGCGTCAGCTGAAGACGGCGTGGAGCTTTCCGATCCTTGGCGGCAACTCGGTGCTGGAAGCCACGCCGATCGTGGTCGACGGCGTCATGTACACGACGGGCAGCGGCAATCCGGCGACCGTGACCGCCCTCGACGCACGAACGGGCCGCCAGATCTGGCGCTGGACCCGCCAGCAGAAAGTCGTGAACCCGTACGAAATCAATCCGTTCGCGCGCGGCGCCGCCATCCTCGGCAATCGCATTTTCGTCGGTACTCTTGACGGATGGCTCATCGCGATCGACGCGCGGACCGGTCAGTCATTGTGGGAACAGCAAGTCGTCGACACGATGGAGGGATCGAGCATCACGAGCCCGCCGCTCGTATTGAAGGACATGGTCATCACCGGGATGACGGGCGGCGAATACGCGACGCGAGGGCACCTCGACGCCTACGATGCCGCCACCGGGAAGCGCCGATGGCGCTTTTACACGATTCCAGGCCCGGGTGAATTCGGCAACGACACATGGAAGGGCGACAGCTGGAATACCGGTGGTGGCCCGACATGGCTGACCGGCAGCTTCGATCCCGAGCTCAACCTCGTGTACTGGGCCGTCGGGAATCCAGCGCCAGAATTCGACCGTATCGCGCGCGGCGAAATGGACAACCTGTTCAGCAACTCCGTCGTCGCGCTCGACGCCGATACGGGCACGCTGAAATGGCATTACCAGTTCACGCCCGACGACGGGCACGACTGGGATTCGGTGCAGGACATGATGCTCGTGGATCGCGTGTGGCGCGGGCAGAATCGCAAGCTGCTGATGCATGCCGATCGCAATGGCCATTTCTACGTGCTCGACAGAACGACCGGCGCGTTTCTGAGCGGCACGCCGTTCATCTATCAAAACTGGAATGCGGGCTTCGACGAGAAGGGGCGCCCGCAGCATATTCCAGGTACCAACTCGAGCCCGAAGGGCAGCGTCCTCGTATACCCAACGCTCGGCGGCGCGACGAACTTCCAGGCGCCCTCCTATAGCCCGCTGACCGGATGGTTCTACCTGGCGTTTTCAGAGGGCGGGCAGGTGTACACCAGCACAACCCAGCCGATCACGCGAGGCCAGCAGTACCTTGGTCGGGGGCGCGCGGCCGGGCCACCTCCGGCGCGTGGTCCGAATCAACCGGCGCCGAATGCGGGTATCAAGGCGCTCGATCCGGAAACAGGAAAGACCGTGTGGTCGTATCCGCTTTACCAGGGATCGATTACCAACGGCGTGCTTGCCACCGGTGGCAACGTGGTGTTCGTCTCATCACGAGATGGAAACATCTTCGCCCTCGACGCAAAGACCGGAAAGTATCTGTGGCACTTCCAGACGGGCGGCAATCATCAGGCGTCCCCAATGAGTTACGCGGTGGACGGCAAGCAGTACGTCGCGCTGGCGGCCGGTAACGTGGTGGTCAGCTTCACCTTACAGGAGTAGCTTCATGCGCACCGAAACCATGTTTGTCGTCGGGGTGATGCTTGGGTTGGTCGCCGCGCCGGGGACAGCCGCGGCACAGCAGTACGATGCGCGCCGCAACGGCGACGTCGTCCAGCTCGAAGACAAGAAAAATGAGATCACCGTGTCGATCATCACGTCGGTTGGCATGATGGCCTACGAGATGAAGGTGAAAGGTCAGAACGTTCTGCGGTTCCCATTCAAATCGATTGACGACTTCAAGGCGAAGCCGACGGGACTTCACGGCATTCCGCTGCTCGCTCCCTGGGCGAATCGTCTCGACGAGCAGGCCTTCTACGCCAACGGCAAACGCTATCCCTTCGACATGAAGCTCGGGAATGTGAATGGCGCGATTCCGATCCACGGGTTCATGAGCCGTACCGATCAGTGGGAGGTGCTCGATGTCAAAGCCGATGGCAAGGCGGCATGGGTGACCAGCCGCCTCGACACGAGCAAACAGCCCGACTGGATGACGCAATGGCCATTCCCGCACACGATGGATGTCACGTACCGGCTGCAGGACGGCACACTCGAAGTGCTCACCAAGGTGACCAACAACGCGAAGGAACCGATGCCAGTGTCGCTCGGATGGCATCCGTACTATCAGCTGACGGATTCGCCGCGCGAGGAATGGACGGTCTCGATTCCCGCTCGCGCCCGCTGGCTGCTCGACTATCGAAAGGTCCCGACAGGCGCCACCGAGTCGACGGCCAAGTTCTTTCCGAACAATCGGGGCATCCTGAAGGATTACAACCTGGACGATGTGTTCGGCGACCTCATCAGAGACTCACAGGGCCGCGCAACGGTCGTCTTGAAGGGACGCAAGCAGCAGCTCGACATCATCCAGGGACCGAATTACAAGTCGCTTGTGATCTACTCGCCGAATCCGCTGAACAGCGGGCTCGGCAGTCAGATTCCGCCACCGAATCCGAACGCTCCGCCTCCGGATCCTGCTGCCCAGGGCCGCGGCCGCGGCGCAGGTGGCGGAAATCCACTGGCGACGCCGAACTTCATCTGCTTTGAACCGATGGCCGGCATCACCAACGCGTTGAATCTCGGCCACAAAGGCGTTTATAAAGAGCTGCAGTACATCAAACCTGGTGGGACCTGGCAGGAAAGTTTCTGGATTAAGCCTTCGAACTTCTGAGGGAGTCGTGACCATGAAGGGACTAGAGATTAGGGATTGCGCCGCCTTCGCTTGTCGTCTGACCACAGCGACAAGCTTCGGCGAGCCTCGCCGTAGCGCGCACGAATCAGACGCGCGGAGGCGGGGATTAGGGCTGAATGCGCGTGTCACGCTGGCTTCGCTGATCTTGCTGGCATTGATCTCGGGATGCGGTGGCGGAGCACCGCAGCAGGAACAAGCGGCGGCGCCACCGCCGGCTGCGCCGGCTCCGGAGCCTCCGAAAGCGCCCTACTACGTGTACGTCACCAACGAAATCAGTGGCGACATGACCGTCATCGACGGCGCCACAAACCAGGTCGTCGCGACGATTCCGCTTGGCAAAAGACCGAGGGGCATCAAGGTGAGCCCAGACGGGACGAAGCTGTTCGTCGCGCTGAGCGGATCGCCGATGGCGCCTCCGGGAACAGATGAGAGCAAGCTGCCGCCTCCCGACAGAACCGCGGACGGCATCGGCGTCGTCGATATCGCTGGGCGGAAGGTCGCCACGGTGGTGACAAGCGGACCCGATCCCGAGCAGATTTCGTTGAGTTCCGACGGAGCGAAACTGTTCGTATCGAACGAGGATGCGGGCGTAGCGAGCATCATCGATATCGCGTCCAACAAGATCATTGGCGAGGTGAAAGTGGGCGGCGAGCCCGAGGGTGTAACGACGAGCCCTAACGGTCAGTGGGTGTACGTCACGTCCGAGGAAGACAACCAGATTGCGGTCATCGACACGGCGACGAACAAGGTGATCAAGATGTTCGAGGTCGGGGCGCGACCGCGATCGTCGGCGTTTCTACCCGACAGCTCGAAGGCGTACGTCACGGCCGAGAACGGCGGCACCGTGCACGTCGTCGACACGAAAACTCACTCAGTGAAGAAAACGCTGAAAATCACTGGCGACATGGCCAGGCCGATGGGCGTCATCGCGTCGCCCGACGGCAGGCGCATATATGTGACGACCGGCCGCGGCACGATGCTCATCGCGATCGACACAGCCAAGGATGAGGTCGTCGGCTCCGTCAAGGCGGGCACACGCCCCTGGGGAGTCGAGGTCAGCCCCGACGGCAGGCGGCTCTACACGGCAAACGGTCCGTCCAACGACGTGTCGGTCATCGACGCGGAAACGATGACCGTGATTGCGACGGTGCCGGCCGGGCGAAGTCCCTGGGGCGTCGCGATTCGGTAAACGCTGCCAGATGGCGAGTTTCCGGCGATGCCTCGTTTTCGGCAGCGCTGTGCCAAATTCGAGCTCAGTCCGGTTCTGCTTGTGTTTTGTGTGACTTCCATCCTTTCGACAGACGCACAGCGGCACCGCGTGTTCTAAGCTGGCACGCGTGCGCCGTTCTCCACCTCACCCCTTGCTTTTCGTAACTCATTCGCCACCTGTAATTTGCGCCAGTCTTTCATTCATTTGAGAGGTTGGCGATGACATTGCTGGTCTGTCAGCGATTTGCCTACAGAGCTTCATTCGTCTGCACAAAGAGAAGTACGAACCCGTCCCTGGTTCTGGCTCGCCGCAGCACTCTGGTTGGCCGCCGCAGCATCGGGACTGGCCGTGCTCTGGGCGTATGAGAACGAGCCTGGCAAGGGCGCAATCGCACCTGCAACCTGGCCCGGCGGCTCTTCTCTGATTCGCGCAGATAGGCGACCCACTCTGGTCCTGCTCGCGCATCCGCAATGCTCGTGCACGCGCGCGAGCATCGACGAGCTCGCCGAAGCGCTGGCGCGGGCCGTCGTTCGGCCGAAGACGTATGTCCTCTTCATGAAGCCCACCGGTGTTTCCAATGAGTGGGCTCGGTCCGATTTGTGGCGGACGGCAGCTGCCCTGCCCGACGTAACGGTCGTGCGCGACGACGACGGCATGGAAGCGCGCCTGTTCGGCGCGTCGACCTCGGGGCAAACGCTCCTTTACGACGAAGCGGGCATGCTGCTGTTTGCCGGCGGCATCACAGGCGCTCGATCGCATCGTGGAGATAACGACGGGCGCCGAGCGATCGTGGAGCTGCTCAATCGCGAATCAGCATCGCGGGCACCCACCAAGGTGTTCGGCTGTGCGCTCTTCGACTCTGGTCTCTGAGACTTTCAGGGAACGCCATGGCTTCACATGAGACAGGTCAGATCGTGAATTCAATCGGTAGCCGCACCGACGAGCTCCTCGCCGCAGCGCAGCACCGCATTCACCAACGCACCGATCGGCTGTTTGCGGGCCTCATGGGGCTGCAGTGGCTCGGCGGCATTGCCTTCGCGCTGTGGGTGTCACCACTCGCCTGGTCAGGTTCAACCAGCCGCACTCACGTTCATGTCTGGGCCGCGCTCGTGCTCGGCGGCCTCATCAGTTTGTTTCCGGCGCTCCTTGGCCTGTTGCGGCCAGGCCGGCCTTCCACCCGCTACACGATCGCGACGGCGCAGATGCTGATGGGAGCCCTGCTCATCCATCTCACTGGCGGCCGCATCGAAACGCACTTTCACGTCTTCGGCTCCCTCGCGTTTCTCGCGTTCTATCGCGACTGGCGAGTCTTGGTCCCGGCCACCATCGTCGTCGCGCTCGATCACATGCTGCGCGGCATCTTCTGGCCGCAGTCGGTGTATGGCGTGCTGGTGGCAAGCCAGTGGCGTTGGGTGGAGCACGCGGCCTGGGTGATCTTCGAGGACATCTTCCTCGTCGTATCGTGCCGGCGAAGCATGGTCGAAATGCGCGAGACGGCCGAGCGCACTGCGACGCTCGAACAGGAAGTCCGGACGCGCCAGCAGGCGGAAACCGCGGCAAGAAACAGCCAGGCCCGCAACGATGCGATTCTCGACGTGGCGCTCGATTGCGTGATTCTGATGGATGCCGATGGCCGCATCGTCCAGTTCAACCCGGCCGCCGAGCGGACATTCGGCTACCTGGCATCGGAAGCCGTCGGACATCAACTCGCTGAACTGATCATTCCGCCCGGCCAACGCGACGCGCATCGACAGGGGCTGACACGCTATCTCCAGACCGGCGAAGCCGCGGTCATGAACAGGCGTCTCGAGCTCAATGCCGTCCGGAAAAATGGCGAACTGTTCCCTGTCGAGTTCGCGATTGCGCCGATTTCGTCCGACGGCGCACCGATGTTTGCGGGCTACATGCGCGACATCACCGAGCGGCGTCGCAACGAGGCGGCACTCTCCGAGTACACGCGCGATCTCGAACAGGCCCACGACACACAGCGTCAGAACAGCGAGCAACTGGCGGCGCTTGTCGCCGAGCTGCGTCTCACCCAGCGGCGCGCAGAAGACGCGACCCGGGCCAAGAGCGACTTCCTGGCGAGCATGAGCCACGAGCTGCGGACGCCGCTGAATGCCATCATCCTCTACAGCGAGCTCCTGCAGGAGGAGGCTGCTGACAAGGAGGACAGTGGGCTCATTGCGGATCTCGAGAAGATCCAGACTGCGGGAAATCACCTGCTGGCGCTCATCAACGGCATTCTCGATCTCTCGAAGATCGAGGCCGGCAAGATGACGCTCACGGTCGATTCCTTCCCCGTGCGCAGCATGATCGACGAATTGCTCGACACGGCAGAACCGCTCGTCCGCAAGAACGACAACGTGCTGACGGTCCAGTGCAGTGATCACATCGGCATCATGAACGCGGATCTGACCAAGACACGGCAGATTCTGCTGAATCTGCTCAGCAACGCCGGCAAGTTCACGCGCAATGGCACGGTGACCTTACACGTCGGCCGCCGGGCCGAGGCCGGACGGGATTTGATCGAGTTCATCGTGACCGACACCGGCGTCGGCATGACCGTCGAGCAAACGGAGAAGGTTTTCGACGCTTTTACGCAGGCCGATGTCACGACGACCCGCAAATACGGCGGAACCGGACTGGGGCTGGCCCTTGTGTCGCGATTCTGCGAACTGATGCACGGAACGGTTTCGGTCGCGAGCCGGCCGGGAGAAGGATCCCAGTTCACTGTCCGGCTTCCGATGGATGCCGCGGTCGAGATGACCGCCGCGGCCGGCGCGCGATGATTGTCAAGGAGCACTCAATGCAGACCATCATGCTGGTGGAAGACAACGAGGCCAGTCGAGATGCACTGTCGCGCCGGCTCGAACGGCGAGGCTATCGCGTGCTGCCGGCCGGCGATGGACGTCAGGCGGTGTCCATTGCGCGCACCTACGGCCCGGATCTCATTCTGATGGATCTCGGACTCCCAGTGCTCGATGGGTGGGACGCCACACGGCAGTTGAAACAGGACGACAGGACGCGTCACATTCCGATCATCGTGCTGAGCGCGCACGCGATGACCAACGATCGCGACATGGCGCTCGCGGCAGGTGGCGACGATTTCGACACGAAGCCGATTCGTTTTCAGGTGCTCATGGGGAAAATCGAATCGCTCCTCGCCGGAAGCGTGGCCGTCCCGTGAATCGTACCGGTTCCATTCTGGTCGTCGACGACACCGACTTCAATCGGGACGTGCTGTCGCGCCGCCTGCTGCAGAAGGGTTTCCAGGTCGACACTGCCGCCCACGGCGCCGCTGCGCTCGAAGCCGCGGCGACCGGACAATACGACCTCATTCTGCTGGACGTGCGGATGCCTGGGATGGGCGGCCTCGAGGTGCTGAGCCGCCTGCGCAAGAGCCGTTCGCAGGCGGAACTGCCGGTCATCATGGTCACCGCCATGGCGGAAAGCGCCGACATCGTCGAAGCCCTGGAGCTTGGCGCAAACGACTACGTGACCAAGCCGATCGACTTCGCGGTGGTTCTGGCCCGCATCCACGCACACCTTTCGCACAAGTGGACGGTGGCCGACCTGAAGGAGAGCGAGGAGCGATACGCGGTGGCGATGAGGGGGGCGAATGATGGCCTCTGGGACTGGAACATCGTCAAAAACGAGGTGCACTGGTCGCCACGCTGGAAGGCGCTGCTTGGATACGACGACTCGCAAGTGGGGACACGTCCGGATGAATGGCTGTCGCGCATCCATCACGACGACATCCAGCGCGTGAAGGATTCACTGAACACCTATCTCGGCAATGGACACGGACACTATGAAAGCGAGCATCGGCTGCTGCATCGAGACGGCACGTACCGCTGGATGCGCTGCCGCGGCGCCGCCGTCACTGACGAATCCGGCCATATCACGCGCCTCGCTGGATCGCTGACCGACATCACGGACGCGAAGCTTGCCGACGCGCTCACGGGGCTGCCGAATCGGCTTCTCTTCATCGATGTGCTCGATCGCGCCATCAAACGTACCGAGCGCCGTCGAGACTACGTGTTCGCGCTGCTCGTCCTCGGTCTCGATCGATTCAAGGTGCTGAATCAGAGCCTGGGCGTCCTCAGCGCCGATCGGCTGCTGGTTGCCGTCGCGCGGCGTCTTCAATCGAGCCTGCGAGGCACCGACATCGTCTCGCGGGACACCGCGGGATTTACGCTGGCGCGACTCGCGGGAGACGAGTTCACCGTGCTCGTCGACGATATCGCCGATGCGCGTGATGCGATCCGAGTGGCCGAGCGTCTTCGAGCTGCATTGCGCGCACCGTTCGACGTCGACGGACGGCAGATATTCATGTCTGCGACCATCGGCATCACGCTCAGCACGAGCGGCTACCAGCGTCCGGAAGCGCTGCTGCAGGATGCATCGATCGCCCTTCATCGCGCGAAAGCGGGCGGCAGCATACCGTTCGAGCTGTTCGACCCGGCGATGCGGGCGCCGGCGGTGATGCGCCTGCAGATGGAAACCGACCTGCAGAACGCGCTCGCCAACGGGGAGCTGGCCGTGTTCTATCAGCCCATCATTTCCATCGGCTCGCGCGAGATCGAGGGATTCGAAGCGCTGGCGCGCTGGCACCATCCCGATCGTGGCCTGATCAGCCCGGACGAATTCATTCCGATTGCCGAAGATACGGGCCTGATCCGTCCGGTCGGCAGCCTCGTGCTCACTGAGTCCTGCCGGCAGATGGCAACGTGGCAGCGGCAGTTCGGTCGGTTGGCGCCACGTGTGATGTGCGTCAATGTCTCGGCGGGCCAGATCGGCAGCCACGATTTCGCATCAGAAGTCGAACAGATCCTCAAGGATGCCGGCCTTGCTCCGTCACAGTTGAAGCTGGAAATCACCGAGACCGCGTTCATCAGCGACGTGAGCGCCGCCGAAGCCACGCTGGCGCGGCTACAGGCCCTCGGCGTCACATGGAGCATCGACGACTTTGGCACCGGCTACTCATCGCTGAGCTACCTCCACCGACTCCAGGCACACACGGTAAAGATCGATCGCTCCTTCGTCAGCAGTATGGGCACAGACGAGAAGGGATCGGAAATGATTCGCGTCATCATGGCGCTCGCGCTCAATCTGAGCATGGAGGTCGTCGCCGAAGGTGTGGAAACGTTCGAGCAGGTCGTCGAGCTTCAGGCGCTTGGATGCGACCGCGTGCAGGGATTCTATTTTTCGCAACCGGTCGATCTGACGACGGCCGGCGGGTTGATTGCCGCTCCGCCCTGGCGCGAGCACGTCAGCCCTGTCTGCCCCTGGCCTGTCACGACACGTCGAGGCGGATCTGGGCGTCGCATCCCACGACCGTCGTCCATTCGCGCACGTACCATCGCTTGACGACGCCGTTCATCACATAGGGATCGGTCTTCGCGAATTCTTCCGCGGGCGCCGGCGAGTCGGCGCGGAACAGCAACACGGCTCCGTCAACCGGATTCGCCAACGCTCCTCCAAGCACGAGCTCCCCGCGCGCGACGGCACTGCGCGCGTGCTCGAGATGCGCCGATCGGAACGGCTTCCGCCGTTCCGCATAATCAGAGCCGGCCTCGTAGAAGAGCAGGTAATGCACAATTCCTCGCCTAGATCGTTGTCGACACACGCTCGATGATTGCGGCGGCCCGGCCAAGCAGCTCGATGTCCTCTGACCCGAGCCCTTGAAGGCTCTTCGCCAGACGTGCGACCCGCCTGCGACGTCCTTTCTGCAACAGTCTAGTCCCGCGCGCTGTCGCCTCGAGTATCGACGCGCGCGCATCGTCCGGATCCGGCCGACGCCTGACAAGCCCCCGCTGCTCCAGCCCGGAGACAATCTTCGACATCGTCGGAGGCGTGACCTGTTCGATCCGAGCGAGATCTGACAACCGTTTGGGTCCAGCGAAAACCAGTACCGACAGGACCGAGAGGCGAGCTGGCCCGATTCCCGCGCGGACATCTTCCTTCCGCACGCCGCGCAGCAGGTGAATTGCCGCAGAATGCAGCGCATCGGCCACGGCGAGTGGCCTTTTTTCTCTTGCCTGTACGGCCATTGGTATAGCATAACTTAGTTAGCCTTGGCTAACTATTGAATGGAGGGGGTTATGACGGCAACCGGGCTCGCGAGGATTCACCAGATTTCCATGCGGGCGCACGACATCGAACGCGCCGTCGGTTTCTACCGAGACATACTCGGCATACCGCTGCTGTTTGTGGCCCCTCCAGGCCTGGCGTTCTTCGACTGTGCCGGCGTAAGGCTCATGCTGTCGAAGCCGGAGCCCGGGTTCGATCACCCGGGTTCGGTCGTGTATTTCCACGTCGACGACATCGGACAGGCGCACGAAACGCTGGCGTCGCGCGGGGTGGTGTTTCGTTCGGCACCGCACAAGATTGCAACGCTCGCCGATCGTGAGGTCTGGCTGGCAGATTTCGACGACAGTGAGGGCAACGTTCTGGCGCTGATGTCGGAGCCGCGCCTCTAACCTACCGCAACTTCATCGTCCGCAGTACGTAGTGTCCGCCTTCAGGCGGACCGTGGCGTGAAAACCAAAACACCGACGTTCCCCAACAGGCCCGCAGCCGTCTTTCGACATGCGACTTGCGCCTCGACTTGCGACTAACGACTTCCGACTTGCGCCTTACGACTAGGCACTATATCCGCGACCCACCGTTGCCGCCGCAGACTTCTCACCGCTGAGCTCAGTCAGGAATTCTTCGTGATTCATCGGTCGCGAGAACATCGGATAGTTCTTTTCCGTCGCCAGCCGCTGTTCCTCCTCGCTGAGCGCCGCCGTGCAGTCTTTCAGCGTGATGACCTTGTAGCCCTTCTCATAGCCTGTTCGCATCGTCGACTCGACGCAGCAGTTCGTCAAAAATCCGCCAAGAGCGATCGTCTCGATGCCGCGGCTGCGCAGAATGAAGTCGAGGTTCGTGCTGGCGAAACCGCACAGGCCGCGTTTGCCTTCGACGACGATGTCGCCGGGCTGCGGCTTGAGCACATCCACGATCTCGGCGCCCCAGCTGCCCTTGCGGAACGATTTGCTGTCGACGACGCCTTTGAGAATGCCGTAGGGCTCGTTGCTGAGCTCACCGTAGCCTTCGACGAAGGTAATCGGCGCATGCACGATCGTACAGCCCGCTGCTCGCGCCTTTTTCACCGTGTCGACGGAGTTCTGCAGCATGTTGTTCTTGTCCATCACACCCTTCACGGCGTCGTGGAGGGTGCCGCCTTTGGACGTGAAGTCGTTTTGGTATTCAATCAGGACTACAGCGGTTCTCTTCGGATCCATCTCTTCCTCCTGAGCTCAATTTCGTGGTGGTCAGCAATTGACGATATCACACGAACGAGAGCCGTGTACCCACTCAGGAAACGTCCGTCACGCCAAGTTGAGGCCACCGTCGCGTGACATAGCCCTCGAGCGCGAACAGCGCGAGCGCAGTCCAGACAAGACCGAATCCGACCAGTTGGACGCTGGTGAATGGCTCCCTGTAGAGCAGAACGCCGATTGAAATCTGCATCATCGGATTGATGTACTGGAGCATCCCGACGAGCGACAGTGGGATTCGGCGGACTCCGGCGGCGAACAGTAACAGCGGCAGCGCGGTGGTGGGACCGCCGCCGAACATCATCGCGTCGCGCAACGCTCCGGAATGGAGAAAGGCGCCACGTCCTGCCAGCTCTTCGACGACGAGATAGAGCGCCGAAGGCACGAATAGAATGCCGGTTTCAAGCGTCAATCCGTGCACCGATCCGAGCGGCGCAACTTTCTTCATGAGACCGTAGGTGCCAAACGTGGCCGCCAGCGACAACGCGATCCACGGCAGCGTCTGCAAGGCGATGGTGAGATACAACACACCCGCCGCCGCGAACGCAACCGATACCCATTGCAGTCTGCGCAACCGCTCGTGAAAGATCATCATGCCGAGCACAACGCTCAGCAGCGGGTTGATGAAATACCCCAAGCTGATCTGCACGATCTGGTTGATGGCGACCGCCCACACGAAGATCAGCCAGTTCGTGGCAATGGCGATGGCCGCGACGGTGTACACGCCCACAACCCGTGGCGCGCGCATTGCCTGCCATAGGGCACTCCAGTCCTTCGACTTTCCGACCATCACGAGCAGGAGAAGGAAGGACCAGACGATGCGGTGGCAGATGAGCTGCAGCGCGGAAATACCGGCCAGCACTTTCCAATAGATCGGAAAGAAGCCCCAGAGCGTGTACGACAATCCGACGTACCACGCACCTTTCGTGTGTTCGGATGAGGGCATTACGCGCGGCGGGCTCGGTCCTTTCGACTCTCTTTGTACGCAGCGACGTAGGCGTCGACCGGTGTGCTGGCGATGATATCAGCAATCGCATCGAGGGGCAGATCGTCCACCGAGTGGAAGCGCAGACACACCTTTCCCATGTCCAGCTTTTTCCCTGCAGCCTTGAACGCATTTTTCAGTTGCGCTTTCTTTGCGCGATTGCCGTAAACGGTCATGAGATAGAGCGACAAATAGTGCTTCTGGGCGGCGAGTACGACATAACACAGCGGCTGGCCGTTGTATGTATCGGGACAGCGCTTCAGCGGCACCTCGTAGGTGATGGCACCCCAGTTCGTCGCCTCGACGTACCCCCTGGGCAGATTGCTGCGGATGAGGTCGCGGAGCCTCGAGACAGTGTCTCGCTGCTCTGGTTTCAGCTGTTTCAGGTACGCCGCGACGGTCGACGGGCGCGTCTTTGTCACGGCTGTCGCACCGCGGCGCACAACATGTCGAATACTTGCTGTTCGTACGGTTTCAGGCCTGCCGGCCGAACGTCGCATCGAAGGAATTCGACCAACTCGGGGGACCGCCTGATGAATTCCTGCGGCCTTACTGGCGGCCGGTCGGCCACAAACGACGGATCGATCCGAAGCGTCCGAATCACGCGCGGCCCAGTCGCGCTATCCACATCGTCTACGAGCACCGCATTGTCGTTGTTGAGCGCAACCTCGCGGTCCTGTATCCACAGTTTTCCGAGCTGTGGCTCGAACCGAACATGGAGATTCACACCGCCCTGCGTGAGCCACGCGGTGCGAGTCATCGGCGCTCCTCTACTGCCCATTGCTCCGCCTCCACCGGATCCGCTCGCACCACTGGAATCGCCGCCACCAGATTTCATCCAGCCTGGACGGCCGCGCCAAAGCACGAGCAGCTCGAGCTCGCCGCGACCGTTGTCGTCGAAACGGGTCATGATGGTCGCCATGACCGACGTCGAGACTGGCATACTGCTCGATGTGCCGCCAGACCCCGGAGCCACCTGCGACCACATCAGCGCTGCGACGAGCGTCTCCCTGATCATCGCGTCACCCCAGTCTTGGCAGGAACCGCCCAGTGCGGCGCATATAGTCGCGATACGAATCGCCAAAGCGCGCTACCAGGCGATCCTCTTCTCTGCTCGTGCGCAGCATAATGAGCGCAAATGCCATCAACCCGCCCACGAGGAGAAACCAGTTGGCGGCCACGAGCGCGTTCGCGGTGAACAACAGGGCACCGGCATCGTAGAACGGATGACGAACCCAGCGATACGGCCCCCTGGTCACGAGCGTGTGTTCCCGGCGCGTGACGACCGTGTCGGTGAGATTCTTTCCGATGCTGCGTAGCGTCCAGACGAGCAGCAAGCCGCCGACGCCGCCGAGTCCGACGCCAATCCAGCGCACCCACACAGGCAGGGTCATCGACGACCATGCCATCCACTCCGGGTTGATCATGTAAGCGAGCAACCCGAGCATCGTCGCGATGCCGATCGGGCGCAGCGTGAAGAGGATGAACGCGCCCTCCTGCCATCGATCGAGGCGCTCGCCCGTCGATTGGGACTTGACGCGATGATAGATGCCGACCGGGAACAGCAGGAGCGCCGAGACGATGAGAATCGTACGAAAGAGCTGTTCGTCTGACATTGTTCACAACGCTTTGCGCATGACGCGCTCGCCGTCCTCGATTTCCCCGGTGTACGCAAAGCCCAGCCTTTCGTAGAACGGACCTGGGCTTCCCTCGCCGGGCACAACGCTCAACAGCACTTCGTGCGCGCCCGGCCGGCCGCGAACGTGTTCGATGATCTGCTCGAGGGCTCGCGTGCCGTAACCGCTCCCCTGGAACCGATGGTCGATCATGAAGCGCCACAGGTAATACTTCCGCTCGGCGGGCTCGTCGTGCAACATCGCAAAGCCGATCGGAGCCTCGTCTGCATAAATCCCGCGGAACCAGGCGATGTCGCGGTCGAAATACGCCTGAGCAATCGACACCGCGTTCGACGCAACAAAGCGTTCCTGGTCGGCCGCGACTTTCAGTCGCAGGATGTCACGCAGGTTGGTCTTTGTAATCTCGCGAAGGCTGATTTCAGCCATACAGCTCCTTCTCAATCGCTTCAGGTGTCACGCGCGATCCGTAGCGCTTCAGAACATCTCCATCCCTGTTCACGACGAACTTCGTGAAGTTCCACGCGATCGCCTCGCGCCCGAGAAACCCCTTCTTCGCTGCCTTGAGATGCTGATACAGCGGATGAGCGTTTGGGCCGTTCACATCGATCTTTGCGAACAGCGGAAACGACACCTTGTAGTACTCCTCACAGAACTCGCGTATCTGTTGATTGGTGCCTGGCTCCTGCCGCCCGAATTGATTGCACGGAAATCCCAGCACCACGAGATCGCCCTGATGGCGCCGATAGAGATCTTCGAGACTCTTGTACTGCGGAGTGAAGCCGCACCGGCTTGCCACGTTCACAATCAGAAGTGTCTTCCCACGATAGCGCTCGAGCGTCGTCGTTTCCCCGTCTATCGCGCTCAGAGGGATCTCGTACAGATTCATCACCCGGCCACTTCGATGGGCGCAAGGCAGTCGGCGTCTGTCGCGCGGTGCGGGAGCCAGCTGTTGAAATCACCTCCTGCGCCCGCGACGAACAGCATCGGCGTCAGCGCCTCCGGGTCGAGACCAAGCTGCCGCCGCCACTGCACGACCGCCGGCGCATGGAGATGGATGAGGTAGGCCTGGCGCACGCGGCCTGGCTCGCTGACGTGACGATGCACGATGCAGCGCAGCATCGGCGCCGATTCGACCCCCGCAGAGCGCGCAGCGCCGATCAAGGCACCTTGGGTCAGCTGATCGCCGACGACGCGATCGAACTCGCTCCTCAAAATCAGCGGAACCGACGGCACATTGGGTGTGTTCAGCGACTCCATAGAGCGCGAGAAAATCTGTTTGAAGAGACCGCTCGTCAGCTCTGGCGATGGCCGCAGGACCAGGAGAGGATCGTTCGGGTTTGGCGCCGGTTCAATGGCGAGCGTCCAGCTTGTGAGATGTCTGGACGGCACCGTGTACGGCGCCGATCTCGTATCCTCCAGCGAACGCATGAACAGAAACACGAAGACACCCAACGCAACGAGGCCGATGGCAATCTTGATGACTAGGGGTTTTCTCACTCGACGCCAAGTCTACCGAAAACGGTCGAAAACGGGGTCAGGAAGGTCCTTGGGGGAGCCCCTCAGCGAGGACCCTCCAGACCTTGTTTCTACCAGTCGGTCGATTGATAGTCCTTCAGGAACAGCCCCCACACGTGCCGGCCGGTGTTGAATCCGCTGATGATCGGATCGACGATCCGAGCACCGCCATCCACACTATCGAGCGGCGGACTGAAGCGCTGTTCGATTTCCTTGCGGACTGCGATCTGCACCGGATCCTCATCGGTAATCCATCCGGTGTCGACGCTGTTCATGTGAATGCCATCGGTGTGGTAGTCGGTCGCCGACGTGCGCGTCATCATGTTGAGCGCAGCCTTCGCCATGTTCGTGTGCGGATGTCGCGTCGTCTTGAACCGCCGGTAGAACTGCCCTTCCATGGCTGACACGTTGACGATGTGCTTGTCTCGCTCGGGGGTGCGCGTCATCAATGACTTGAGCCGGGCATTCAGAATGAAGGGGGCAATCGCGTTCACGAGCTGAACCTCCAGCAGCTCGACGGTTGAGACCTCGTCGAGAAGCAGCCGCCACGAATTGCGGCTGCGCAGGTCGACCTGCTGCAGATCCTGATCGAGTCGCCCGGAAGGAAACATCGCGTCTTGCGAGACGAGCTCCTCGACCATCAGCGGTACCTGCGACATCGCCGGGGCGTGCACCAACCTGGGGGCGGGCGATCGATCGTACTCTCCAAGCAACTTACGTGTCTCGTCCGGCATGCCGTTGAGCGCCGCGGTCTCGGCTTCCATCATGTGGGCATAAAACGCGGGTGGCCGGCGTACGGTCTGGCACGCATTGTTGATGATGAAATCGAGCCTCCTCCGGGTCTTCAGCATCTCGCCGCAGAAGGCCTCGACGCTCGGCGTGTGGCGCAGGTCAAGGCCGAAAATCTCGAGCCGGCTTCCCCACTGAGCGAAGTCGGCCTCCCGCGAATAACGCGCCGCCGAGTCACGCGGAAAGCGTGTTGTCACGATGAGATGGGCACCCGATCGAAGCAGCTTGAGGCCGGCCTGGTAGCCGATCTTCACCCGTCCACCTGTCAGGAGCGCCACACGCCCATGAAGATCGGCGAGCTCGGTCCGCTTGGCGAAGTTCAGTTCGGCGCATTCCGGACACATCTGATCGTAGAAGTGATGGATCTGCGTGTACTTTTTCTTGCACACGTAGCAGTGTTGGAACTCGTCGGCCCGGCTAAAGCCAAACACTGCGTACGACCCATGCGCCCTGGCTTCGTCGTCTACGTCCGTCTGGACATTCTCTGGAGGAAAGACGTTGGGCGTGTGGAAGATCGGTTTCCGGCGAAGCGTCTGGATTCCTGTTTGAATCTTTTTGGCCTGATCGTCCTTCACACGCCCCGCCTTACGATCGCGCGCCGCGGCCTTCGCCATGCGGCGTCGCTCGACACGATCGGGGCTGTAGACGAGGGCAACAGCCTGCAGGAAGCGTTGCCGCTCTTCTGGCGCAACGCCATCGAGCACCGAGCGATCGCCAGCAATCGAGGTCAAGAACTCAGTCGTGGACCGCAGTCGTTCGAGGATGACTGACATTCAGATCAGCGTATCACCGGGGCTTCGCAGCGGTTCTAGGTTCTGCGTTCTGGGTTCTGGGGTTCTGGTTCTGGGTTCCGGGTTCGCTCCGAATCGAGGCGCTGCGAACCGGAACCCAGAACCCGGAACCGGAACCCAGAACCCCAGAACCCAGAACCTAGAACCGCCGGGTTCACGCTAGCCGTTTGCTCGACCTCATCACGGCGAGCGTCAGGATCACCACGCCCCACGAAAACAGCGCGAGCGCTTGCGGCCAGAGTGTCTCCAGTCCGACGCCCTTGAGGAAGATCCCGCGCAGAATCACGACGAAATAGCGCAGGGGAATCAGGTACGTGAGTGGCTGGATCGCAGCGGGCATGTTCTCGATCGGGAATACAAATCCCGAGAGATACATCATCGGGATCAGAAAGAAAAACGTCGAGGTCATCATCGCCTGCTGTTGCGTGTGCGAGATCGTCGAGACAAACAGGCCAAGCCCGAGTGTCGTCAACAGATAGATAAGGCTCATGGCGAACAGCAGCCAGAAACTGCCGCGCATCGGCACCTCGAACCAGAACACGATGACGACCAGGACTATGAGCACGTCGATCAAGCCGATGACTCCGTAAGGCAGCAGCTTTCCAAGGATCAGCTCGAGCCTGCCGAGCGGTGTCACGTTCAACTGCTCGAGCGTGCCGATCTCGCGCTCGCGCACGATGGCCATCGACGAGAGGTTCGAGGTGACGACGAGCAGGAGCATCGCAAAAATGCCGGGCAGCATGAAGTAACGGCTTTCGAGCGTCGGGTTGAACCAGACGCGCACGCGGGGCTCGATGCCCGAACCGCCACCTTCCTGCGGCGACAGCCCCCCTGCGCGCATACGCTGTTCGACCAGCTCCTGCGTGTAGCCGGCGATCAGATTCGTCGCGTACCCCATCGCGATGTTCGTCGAGCTCGCATCCGAACCGTCTGCCACGATCTGCAGCGTCGCCGAACCCTCGGCCACGCGCTCCGCGTACCGGGCAGGTATCGAAAGCGCCATCCAGGCATTCCCAGACTCGAGATAGCGATCCACCTCTCGCGCGTTCGACACGATGTCGACGATCTCGAAAATCCCGGATCCGGTAAACCGGCTGATGAGATCCTGACTGGCGGTGCTGCGATCCATGTCGACGATGACGATGGGCACATTGCGCACGTCGGTCGTCGCGGCATACCCCAGGACGGCGAGCTGAACGACTGGTGCCACGAAGATGATGCCGAAGATGCGCGGATCCTGGCGCAACTCGAGCACCTCCTTCCACATCACGAAGAGAATCCGCCTTAAGTTCATTACTTTGTCGCGGGGCTCCAACACCCGCTCCTCGCCGTGCGGCTCCTCATGTCCACTGCTTTCTGAGGCGTCTCGACGCAAGCGTCAACGTGAGCGCCGCAAATATCGCGAGCGCAAGAAGCTGCGTCCAGAACATCGACAGATTCGCCCCCTTCAAGAGAATCGCGCGAAGCGCCACGATGAAATACCGCGCGGGCACGACGACCGTGATGACCTGTATCGGCGTGGGCATGCTGGCAATCGGAAACACGAACCCTGAAAGCATCATCGTCGGCAGAAACGATGCCAGCACAGCGAGCTGAAAGGCGACTTGCTGCGACTCGGCGAGTGTCGAGATCAACAGCCCCAGCCCAAGGGCCCCGGCCAGATACAGCGACAGTGCCAGAAGCAGGAGCAGCCACGAGCCGTTCATCGGCAGGTCGAACAGCACCATCGAGGCGAGCACGATGAAGACCGATGAGGCGAGCGAGATGACGAAGTACGGAAGCGTTTTGCCGACGATATACGCCTCGGTACCGAGCGGCGCCATGCGCACCTGCTCCATGGTGCCCCGCTCTTTCTCGCGCACAACTGACAGCGACGTCGAAATGACCGCCGAGATCATGCCGATGTAGGCAATGAGCCCCGGAATTAGGAATAACGCGCTCCGAAGCTCGGGGTTGTACCAGACGCGGGATTCGACGGTGATCGGAGGCCCCGCAAATCGCGTGGACGGTTGCGGCTGATATTGTGCCGAGGCGGTCTGCAGGATGCGGAGCGAGTACCCCATTACCGTGGTCGCGGTGTTGGAGTTGTCGCCGTTGATGATCACTTGAACCGGAACGCGCCGCCCCGTGAGAAGGTCTTGCTGGAGGCCTCTCGGAATCACCAGCGCGGCGCGGACCTCGCCGCTGTCGATAAGTGCTTCGTATTCGCGGCTGCTCGACACGCTTGCGGCCAGCTGAAAATAGCCGGACTGGACGAACGCGTTCACGAGGTCGCCGCTCGCCGGTGTCCGATCGTTGTCGTGGACGGCGAGCTGAATGTTCGACACGTCGAAGCTGAGCGCATAGCCATAGAGCAGCAGGAAGAACGCCGGCACAAACAGCAGCACCATCAACGAGCGGCGATCGCGCGCGATCTGGCGGAACTCTTTACGGCCAACGGCAAGGGTCTTACGCATGCTCGACCACATCGAGAAAGACGTCTTCGAGCGACGGCATCACCCGATCGACGGCCGAAACGTCGAGGCCGCGGGCGCGCAACCTGCCGGTCAGGGCCTCCAGATCGACATCGGGGGTCCTGAGCACGGCGTGGACGGCAGTGCCGAATACCGTTGTCTTTTCAATTTCCGGAATTTCTTCGAGCACCTGCATGACATCGACCGGGCGACCTGAATGAATCTCGACAATCGGGCGTCGGGCGAAAATCTCCTTCAATTGTCGCGACGTCCCGATCGCGGCCAGCTTGCCGGCATTGATAATCGCGATGCGATGGCAGTGCTCGGCCTCGTCGAGGTAATGCGTCGTCACGAGAATCGTGACGCCATTACGCGACATATTCTCGATGAGCCGCCAGAACTGACGGCGCGACACCGGATCGACGCCCCCGGTAGGCTCATCGAGGAACACGATTCGCGGTTCGTGGAGAATCGCGCAGCCCAGCGCAAGCCGCTGGCGCCAGCCGCCGGCTAGATCGCGGGCCAGTGTCTTTTCGCGCCCGGCGAGGCCCGCCATTTCGACGACGAACTGCATGCGCGAAGCGATCTTCTCGTCTGACAGGCCGTACAGGGCGCCAAAGAACCGGACATTCTGCTCGACGGTGAGCGCTTCGTACAGCGAAAACTTCTGCGACATGTAGCCGATGCGTCGCTTCACTTCCTCCGGATCGCGGCTCACGTCGACGCCGTCTACAGCCGCCGTGCCAGACGAGGGCTTCAACAATCCGCACATCATCCGGATGGTCGTCGACTTCCCGGCGCCATTGGCGCCGAGAAAACCGAAGATTTCACCGCGGTCTACCGCGAAGCTGAGGCGATCGACCGCAGTAAAGCCGCCGAATTTGCGCGTCAGATCGCGAACGACAATCGCCTGAACTCGAGTTTCCATTAGTTCTGATTTTTTACTTTCACTTTGACTTTCGACTGTCGACGGTCGACTATCGACTATCGACTGTCGACTCTTGACTTTTGACTTCCGACTTTCGACTTTCGACTCTACCGTCCTAACGCCCGATCCAGGCGGGCGCGCGCCAGCTGCACGTTGGCAAGGGCACGAGTCAAATCCAATTCGGCCTGCAGGAGCGTTACCTGGGCGTTGATCACGTCGGTATTGGTCGCCACGCCAGCGCTGAACCGCTCGGCCAGCACGCGGCGCGCTTCTGTTGCCGCACGCACGCCTGCCTGCGCGGCTTCGATCGACGCCCGTGCGGAATTCAAATCCGCCATTCGCTGACGCACCTCGACCTGCACGATGCCGTCGAAATCACGGAGTCTCGCTTCCACGCTGCGGCGCGTCGCGACGGCCTCCGCCGTTTCCGCGCGCGCGCGGCCCCCATCGAACAACGACCAGCGGAAATGAATGCCGAGATCCCAGGAAGGTTTCCAAGCTTCCTGAATGGGAAAAATCGCCCTGTTCGGACGCGAAACGTCGTACCCACCGATCGCCGACAGCGTAGGCAACGTGCCCGCCGATGCCGCCGACACGCGCTCGTCAGCCGCCGTGATTCGAAACTGGAGGGACTTCCGCTCGGGCCGATTTGCCCGCGCGGCATCCACTGCCGCAGAGTATGCCGGGGCTTGTGGGACGAAACCCGGCCTACCGACCGGCATCGTGCCGACCTTCTCGCCACTGCTCGGAACGTTCTGGCGAGCGCCGGTGGGCAGGTCGGCCATGGAATCGGCGGCCAGATTCGCAACCAGCTCGAACGGCGTCTCCGGATCCAGACCCGTCAACCGCCGGAATTCTGCGGACGTCGTCTCGACGATGTTGTCCGCTTCGATGCTGAGCATGCGCTGGTGTGCGTGTTGTGCTTCGATCGTCAACACATCGCTCGGCGGGACGAGGCCCACGCTCAATTGATTGCGCACGTCGTTGAGGTGCGCGCTCGTCCTGTCGAGGGCCTGGCGGACCACATCCGATGATGCACGAGCAGTAATCACAGCCCAGAACGATCGGGTGATTTCGAGCTTCAGGTCGGCGCGCACCGTGTCGCGATCGTGCCCAACGGCCTCAGCTTCGGCAGCGGCCGCACGGGTCAGCGCGCCCGCGCGGCCGCCCGTGTAGATGGGCCATTGCAGGTCGATGCGCGTTCGCACGTTGTCGGGAACGTCCGGGAAAAGCACCCGGACCCCGCCCGACTCGTTCGCCACGCTGAACTCTTCGACATGATTGGTACGCGTGTAACTGGCAATGGCCGCCAGTTGCGGACGGCTCGCTGCCTCTCGCTGACTCTCAACAGCCCGAGCAGCTTCCTGGCGCGCGCTCAATTCTTCGATCCGGTCGCTCGCCTCGAGACCACGCGTGATCGCTTCGTCGAGCGTGAGACGAACGGATGCGGTTTGCGCAGACGCGGCCCCTGCGCCAACAAGAAGCAGAACGATGAGAGCGATAGAAAGTGAACGATTCATGTAGTTTCCTTCGCGACACGCGCGATGAATACATCCTCGAGCGATGCCGGCACACGGCGCACTCCTTCGACCTTCACACCCGCGTGCTGCAGCGCTGCAGTAATCAGGTCCGGATCGCTCAGTGCGGCGCCGGGCTCGAGTCTGACGTGAGCGCGCTCGCCGAACAGTTGGACGTCGGCAACTCCAGGCAGCTGTTCGAGGGCGAACACCGCGCGATCGCGATCGGGGGCAATCACTTCGATGACGACACCAGGAAGCGACATCCGGAGGTTTGCCGGCGTGTCCAGCGAGACCAGCTGTCCTTCGTGCAGCAGCGCCACGCGCGAACACCGCTCTGCTTCATCGAGATAGGGCGTGGCCATGAGGATGGTGATGCCTTGCGCGAGAAATTCCGAGAGCAGCTTCCAGAACTCGCGGCGCGACACGGGATCGACTCCGGTCGTCGGCTCGTCGAGCAGGATGATTTTCGGTTCGTGTACCAGCGTGCAGGCCAGCGCAAGCTTCTGTTTCATGCCGCCCGAGAGCTGCTCTGCCAGCCGCGTCCGAAATGTTGTGAGCTGTGTCAGGCCGAGCAGTCGCTCGCGTCGTTCCCGAATCACCGCGTCGCGCATGCTGAGGCCGTGAATCTCTGCAAAGAACGCGATGTTCTCGTCGATGGACAAATCGCCGTAGAGACTGAACCGCTGAGACAAGTAGCCAAGATCGTGGGTAACCGCAAGGTGCGCCTTCACCGGATCGCGGCCGAGCACCCTGACGCTGCCGCCATCTGCTCTCAACAGTCCGCACATCAGCCGGATCGTGGTGGTCTTTCCCGCCCCATCCGGTCCGATGAGCCCAAACATCTCACCGGATGCAACCGAAAACGACAGATCTCGAACCGCAACGACCTTGTCGTACTTCTTCGTCACGCGATCCAGCTCGAGTGCGGGCATTGGCTAATCCCTGGTCCCCAATCCCCAATTCCTACTGAAACGGAATCTCAGCTTCCACAGGCATGCCCTGCTTGAGAACACCCTGCCGGTTGTCGACGGCGATGCGGACGCGAAACACCAGCTTCGATCGGTCTTCGGCGGTCTGCACATTGCGCGGCGTGAACTCTGCCTTCGAAGCGATGTAGCTCACTTTCCCCGGAAGACCAGGCCCGCCGGCGTCGGTGAAGACGGTGGCGGACTGGCCGAGCTTGATGCGCGGAATGATGGGCTCGTCGACGAACACTTCCGCCCATGCATGATCGAGGTCGGTGAGGACGGCAATGGGTGCGCGCGGCGCAGCTATCTCCCCCGAGTCGAGCAACCGCTCGGTGACGATGCCTTCGATGGGCGCTGTAATAGTGGCGTCGGCCTTGGCCTTTTCGAGCGTGGCTATTTGTGCGTCCACCGCCGCAATCCGCGCGCGGGCGGCGTCGATTTCCTCGCGTCGCGAGCCGGCCTTGAGCCGGGCGACGGCGGCGCGAGCTGCTGCCGTGCGGGCGCGAGCGGCACTCAACCGGTCACTCGCCACGTCCCTGCGCGTCGCGGCATCGTCCCGTTGCTTCTGCGATCCAGAGTTGGACTGGAGCAGACGTTCGAAGCGCTGCAGATCGGTCTCCGCCGACGCGAGATCCGTCTGCGCGGCAGCGCCGTCGGCATCGGCCGCCGCGGCCTGCGCCTCGGCCTGCCTGATGTCCTCGGGCCGCGAGCCGGCCTGCAACAGCCGAAGCTGCGCCTCGGCCTGCGAGCGCTCAGCTCGCGCTCGCTGCAGCCCAAGATCGACGTCGCGCGAGTCGAGCCGCGCAACCAGGGCGCCCTGCGCAATGCGGTCGCCTTCCTGGATCGCCATCTCGATGACGCGTCCGCCAACCTCGGGCGCGACTTGTACCTCGGTGGCATCCGCCTGGCCGGATACTCGCGCCGCAGTTGCGGGCGCGGCTTCCTGGCATCCGCTGCCGACACCAGCGCACACCACCCACATCATCACGGTCATCGTTCTCATATGTCTCTCTTCGCCTGCACGTCGGACGTCCGACTCTTTGACTCCCGACTCTTTGACTCCCGACTCCGTGACTCCCGACTCCGTGACTCTCCACGACTCTTTGAGTCCTCGACTCCCCGACTCGTCGACTCCCGGACTCTCTCGACTCCTCGACTCGTCGGACTCCCCGACTCTTGAGCGAGCATCCGCCTGGCCACCATCTGCAGGTGTCGCACGAGCGTCGCCGAATCGGCTTCGGGGATATCGACGTGGTGCAGGTGTCTGATCCGCGCGCGCACCGGTGCTGCCGCTCGAAACATCAGCAGCGGCGCGACGATGGTGAAATGTGCGAGCGCCGGATGGACCGGCTGAAACAGTTTCTGCCGCCCACCCTCGGTGATGACGCCACTCACGGTGCCGAAAATGCCGGCAATGAGCGCCAGTTCGTCGGGCCCGAGATGGGCGCCGCCATCGGCGATCTCGCGGAGCATGATCGGCAGGAAAAGCGTGGACGTGTCGATCGATGCGACGATGGCTTCGATCAGGGAGTCGAGTTTCCGGTCGGGCGGTGCATCCTCGGCCATGGCCGAGCGAAGCCGCTCGGTAATCGGCGTGAACACATCGCGGATGATGCAGGCGTAGAGGGCGCGTTTATCGGGAAAGTGGTAATAGATCATCGCCTTGTTCACCCGAGCGCGCTTCGCGATGCGATCGATGGTCGTGGCGGCGAAGCCATAGGCGCCGAACTCGGCGGCGGCGGCGGCGAGAATGCGCTGGCGGGTGTGGGACTGGGAGGTTCTGGGGCGCGCCATTAATTAACTAACCGTTTAGTTAGTTAAAACCAGCCGCGCCCGAATGTCAACCCGCCGGCCGCGAGGGCGCAACGCGAGCCCCCGCCGTGACGCGAACGGCGACCCGGGCGTGCCACGCCGTAGCACAAAGCGCGAATCCGGGCTTGCCCGCCGTAGCGCAGAGCGCGAAGGTGGGCCTATCCTTAGTCCCATGAACATCGTCATTGCCGGCGGATCGGGCTTTCTCGGAACCGCCCTCACCCACGCCCTGACTCGCGACCAACACAAAGTCAGCATCCTCACACGCCGCTCCACTGCGGCCTTTCCCGCCCAACCTCGTGTGAATTACGTTTCCTGGGAGCCCAACGGCAACAGAGGCCCCTGGGCCGGCGTCCTCAACGGCGCCGATGCCGTGGTCAATCTCGCAGGTGAGTCGATCGCCGCCAAGCGCTGGTCTGCCGCGCAGAAGAGGAAACTTCGTGAGAGCCGCCTCGAGGCGACGCAGAGCCTCACCGCCGCCATTCGCGAGGCCGCACGCACGCCGTCTGTCTTCGTCAGCGGGTCCGCCGTCGGCTACTACGGCGACCGTGGCGACGAAACCATCACCGAGTCGTCACCGCCGGGAAACGATTTTCTTGCCGGACTCGCCGCGGAGTGGGAGGCTGCCGCAACCGAGGTCGCCGCACTTACGCGCGTTGCGCTGATTCGCACCGGCATCGTGCTCGATCGAAAAGATGGAGCGTTGGCAAAAATGCTCCCGCCGTTTCAGATGTTCGTCGGCGGCCCCCTTGGATCGGGACGTCAGTACATGCCTTGGATCCACAAGGAAGATTGGGTGCGGCTCGTGATATTCGCGGTGACGCACGAAGCGGCGCGTGGGCCGTTGAACGCGACGAGTCCGGCGCCGGTCACGAACGCCGAATTTTCGAAAGCGCTCGGGCGCGCATTGAACCGTCCGAGTCTGCTGCCCGCGCCGCCTTTTGCTCTGCGCGTGGCGCTCGGCGAAATGGCCGACGCGCTGCTGCTGAGCGGCCAGCGGGCGCTCCCTGTGCGCGCTACTGATCTCGGGTTTTCATTCCGATATTCAAATATCGACGACGCCCTGGCAAATGTCCTGGCTTAGAATGGTAGTGGCTCACCCATGACGAAGAAGGAGATTCCATCGATGAAACGCCAACTCTCGATTGCCGCGCTTGCACTAGCCGTCGCGCTGGCAGCCGCGCCCGCTTGGGCCGATGTGAAAAAGGAAGAGCGCAACCAATTCTCGTTTGCCGGCATGCTCGGCAAAGTCGTGAATTTCTTTGGCGGCAAGTCCGCCAGAGAAGGTGTCGTGTCGAGCGTCGCCGTCTCGGGCGATCGCAAAATGACCGTCACCGGCGACAACACCGCGCAGATCGTCGACCTGCGTGAAGAAAAGGTTTACGACATCGAGCTGCGACGCAAGACGTACAAAGTGACGACCTTCGAAGAAGTGCGCCAGCGGATGCGTGAGGCCGAAGCGAAGGCACGTGAAGCGGCCGCCCGCGAGACCGCCGAGCCCACTTCGAAGCCGGAGGCGAAACCGGAACAAAGCAAGGAACCGGCCAAAGAGGTCGAGGTCGACCTCGACATCAAGAATACCGGCCAGACGAAGACGATCAGCGGCTTCGACACACGTCAGGTCGTGGCCACGATTACCGTTCGCGAAAAAGGAAAGACGATCGAACAGAGCGGCGGCATCGTCATGGTCGTCGACTCGTGGCTCACCAAACAGGTCGATCTGAAGGAAATTGCCGATTTCGAACGCCGGTATTGGGAGAAGCTCGCCGGTCCGATGCTCGCGGCCGACGCGCAGCAGATGCAGCAGATGGCCACCGCCATCGCGATGTATCCGGGAGTCAAAGACGCCTTCGCACGCCTCAGCCGCGAAGACTTCGGCGGCACCGCCATTCAGACGACAACGACCGTCGATGCCGTGAAGAGCGCAGAGCAGATGAAGGAAGAAGCCTCACAAACGTCGACCTCAACAGCCTCGAGCAACGACTCTGCACCTCCAACGTCGATCGGTGGGGCGATCGGAGGCTTCATGCGCCGGCGTCAGCAACAGCAGGAAGAAAAGGCCGCGGCAAAACCGAACGCCAACCCGGCGCGTGTGACCTTCATGACCATGAACAACGAAGTCCTGAAGATCGCGACGAACGTCACGGCCGCCGACGTGGCACTGCCTGCGGGATTTAAGGAGACGAAGTAAGTACTACTTGTCAGGGCAGATGGCCGATGGCAGAGAATTCGTTGCCATTTGCCATCATCTATCCGCCATGATGTCGCGCAGCGTCGGCGAGGTCAGTACCCAACGAGCCGACGCAGCGCGTCCGTAATCTTGTCGGCGTTCGGCAGATTGTATTCCTCGAGCACTTTTGAGAACGGCGGGTGCGTGTCAGGATAGGTGAGGCGCATCACCGGCGCATCCAGCGCCTCGAATCGTTCTTCCACGACCACAGCCGCCAGCTCGGCGCCGATTCCCAGCGTTTTCACGTCTTCGTGAACGACAAGCAGCCGGCTCGTCTTCTCGATCGACGCGAAGATCGCCGCTTTGTCGTACGGCATCAGCGAGCGCAAATCGATCACTTCCACTTCGACGCCTTCCTTCGCGACCCGATCGGCCGCTTCAAGCGACGGCTGAACCATCGCGCCGTAGGTCACCAGCGTCACGTCGCTTCCGGGACGGCGAACGGCCGCAATGCCGATCGGAACGATCTCATCGTTCTCAGGCACAGGCCCCTTCGCGCGGCGGTACAGATATTTGTGCTCGAAGTACACGACGGGGTTGTCGTCGCGAATTGCCGCTTTCAGCAGACCCTTCGCGTCCCACGGCGTCGCAGGCGCCACGACCTTGAGCCCGGGGCGGTGGACAAACCATGCCTCCGGATTCTGCGAGTGATACAGGCCGCCGCCCACGTTGCCTCCGCTCGGCGCCCGGACGACGATCGGACACGCCGCTCGGCCGCCGGTGCGATACCGGAGCGTGGCGGCTTGATTCACAATCTGATCGAAGCCGCAGCTGATGAAGTCGGCGAACTGCATCTCGGCGATCGGACGATAGCCTCGCTGCGACGCGCCGATGCTGATGCCGACAATCGCCGATTCGGAAATCGGCGTGTCGAGACAGCGAGCCTCGCCAAACTCATCGACCAGGCCGGCAGTGACGCCAAACGCGCCGCCGTACGGGCCCACGTCTTCGCCAAGCACGAACACTTTCGGATCGCGGCGCATCTCTTCGAAGAGGGCTTCGCGAATCGCTTCCAGGTATGAAATTTCTCTCGCCATATGTCGAGCTACGCGTAAAGATCCTTTACGGCTTCCTCCGGAGCCGGGTCCGGACTGTCTTCAGCAAACTGCACCGCATCGTCCAGCGACTCTTTGATGCGCTGGTCGACCTCCTGCTGCTTCTCGGTCGTCAGCACGCTCATGTGCTCGAGATAGGTCGTGAACGTGGGGAGCGGGTCGCGGCTCTTCCACATCGCGAGCTCCTCCTTCGTGCGGTAGAACGCCTTATCGTGTTCCGAATGACCGTGCCAGCGATACGTTTTGCACTCGATGAGCGTCGGGCCCTCACCCGCGCGTGCGCGCCGCCGGGCACCCTTGACCGCCTGATACACGGCGAGCACGTCGTTGCCATTGATCGCAACGCCGTCGAATCCGTAGCCTTCGGCACGGACCGCCACGTCTTCGATAGCCATGCTCTTCTCGATGGGCACCGAGTACGCGTAGAGATTGTTCTCGCAGATGAACAGGATGGGCAGCTTGTTGACGCCGGCAAAGTTGAGCGCTTCGTGAAAGTCGCCCGTATTGCTCGCCCCCTCGCCGAAGTACGCGATGCACACGCTGTCCTTCCCTTCCATCTTCATCGTCAGGGCCACGCCTGCGGCGACGGGAAGGTTCGCGCCGAGCATGCTCGTGTTGCCGAAAATTCCGAGCTCGTTGACGCCGCTGTGGAGCGCCGAATCACGGCCCTTCGAGAGTCCGGTTTGCTTGGCAAACATCTGGGCCATCATCTGGCGCGCGCTCACGCCTCTCATCAGAAAGGCGCCGAGGTCACGGTGGAGTGGAAAGATCCAATCGTCCTGCCGCAATCCGAAGCAGGTTCCGACGATGATGGCCTCCTGGCCGATTCCGGTATACACGCCGCTGCGCACCCTGCCCTGTCGTACGCCGAGGCTGAGCCGTTCGTCAAACGCGCGGATGAACTTGAGCCAATAGTAGATTTCGAGCAGCTCGTCGTTGCTGAGCTTGAATTTGGTCCGCTTGATTGGGGTTCTTGCTTTGGCTTGGGCCATTGGAAGTCCTCCAAACATCTCACGGTTGGGCGAGCACAACCGCCAGCAGTACGGCACGCTGCGTGCCTTTCCATGCATCGGTCGCATCGAACGTTTCATGCTCCGTGTGGGCGCCCGAGCCACGGCCGCCGGTGTCGATGGTCACGGCCGGAATTCCAAGACTGAGCGGCAGGTTCGAATCGGTCGAACCTTCCGCGAACGACACGGGCAAGTTGAGCGCTTTCGATACAGAGATCGCAGCCTGGACGATCGGTGAGGTCGAAGGCACACGTCCCGCGGGTCGCATGCCGACGGTCTCAATCGAGACGGTTAACGCCTGGCTGCTCCACCGCGCATTCTCCTGCGTCACGGCCTCCTGCACGGCTTGACGGAATTGCTTCTCGAGCGCGCGCAGCGATGTCGCGTCGCCGGAGCGCAGATCCACTTCCATCCAGGCCTCGCTCGCAATCGCGTTGATCGACGTGCCGCCGCCAATCCGCCCGACATTGAACGTCGTCCGCGGCGACCCTGGCACCTGGAAATCGGCGATGCGCGCCGCCGCGCGCCCCAGCGCGTGAACCGGATTCACCATGCCGAACGAGCCGAAGCTGTGCCCACCCGGGCCCTTGAAGGTCACGCGAAACCGCGCGCTTCCGATAGCGATGTGCGTAATGCCCAGCCCTTCGCCGTCGATCGAGACAAAGCGATCGATCCTCTCCTTCAACGTTTCGTTGAAGAGGCGCTTGACGCCCCGCAAATCACCGAGGCCCTCTTCGCCCACCGTGCCCACGAATGTAATCGTGCCGGGCGTCGACACGCCGGTTTTGTTCAGCGCCCTCGCCACGGCGACCAGATCGGCGAGCCCGCGACAATCGTCGCCAATACCCGCACCGCGCAGCACATATCCCTGGCGGCGAACGCTGACGTTGGTGCCTTTCGGAAACACGGTGTCGAGATGGGCGCTCATGACGAGGTTCGGCCGCGCGCTGGCGCCGGGCCGCTCGCCGATGACGTTCCCCTCGGCGTCAATGCGAACGTTTTTCAGCCCGGCTTCCCGAAACATCGTCGCGTAGAGCTCTGCGCGCTTTGCTTCCTGAAACGGCGGCGCTTCAACCTCGCAGATCCGGATCTGATCGTTGATCGTCTGCATCTCGTCCGTCCGTGCGAACTCGACTGCCGCTCGCACCGCCGGCTGTTGAAGGAGAAGGGGGCCCAGATCGGCCGCGCCCTGTTGCGCGGCCACGACGGAAGGGGATCCCGTCAATCCCAGGAAGAACGCTGTCAGGAGCCAGCCTAACCGGGGCATGTAAACAGACAAGTATTACACACCCAACACATGTCGGGCTGCCGTCACACAATCCGGACACACATCGACACCCGCCTCGTCGGTCAACATACTGCACACACGTTCGAGCGGCAGGCCTTTGCGATACGGCCGGTCGGCCGACAAGGCGTCGACTTTGTCGGCCGTTGCCAGGATGCGCGCGCAGAGCGACAGCTGATCGCCGCACAGGTTGCGATAGTAGCCGCGGCCGTCCAACCGCTCGTGATGCGCGCTCGCGTCGAATGCGAATTCGCCGAAGACCGGCACACGTTCCAGGATTTGATACGTGTAGTACGGGTGCAGGCGGACGATTTCCCACTCGCTTTGCGTCAGTTTCCCTGGTTTGTCGAGAATGCGGTTCGGCACGGCGAGCTTGCCGATGTCGTGCAGGAGCGCCGCGCGTTTGATACGCACGCCTTCTGCCCTCGAGACGCCGATGTGCCCGGCCATCGATGACGCGAGATCGGCAACCCGTTTGGAGTGGTCAAACGTGAACGGCGACTTTGCGTCGACCACCCAGGCAAACGCCGACGCGATCTGATCAAGGCGACCTTCGTCCATTGCAAACTGCATCACCTGCGGCTCGACGGCAGACACTTCCCTGTCGACATCGGTCGACGCGACAGATTGCCAGAGAGTGGAATCCGCCGCAATGCCGGCGAATGCCCTCACAAGATCGGGATCGAACCAGCGGCCGCGCCGCTGGCGCACGACTGCAAGGGCCGCCTCGGGGCCATCCTGCTCAGCAAAAATCTCTGCAACCTGCGCCAGTCCCACGATCCGTGCGAGCAACGGAATGCGTGTCCCGCGCAGGCCCTCGGGATAGCCGCCTCCATCCCAGTGCTCGTCCATCGAACGGATGGTCTCAGCCGTGGCATTCGAAAATCCCAGCGCCTGCGCAATTGCTGCCCCGCGCTCGCAACGAATCTGATATATCGAGCGGCCGAGCGCCCGCCCTCCCGTTGCCAGCACAATCAGCTTCCTGACGCGGGCTGCGAACCGACCGCCTGGCTCCGCGAATCTCAGCGCATACGATGCCTGGCCGCGAAACGTGCGCCAGTCTCGCTCCCACGCACCTCGCTTCGCCGCCTGATCGTCGCCGCCAAACAGCTGAAACATGCGCTCGGCATTGCTCGAACACCCGGCATCCTTGAGAAGAAGGGCATAAAACAGATCCTGCTGTTGCAACTCTGGTACGCCGACGACACGGGCGAGCGCCATGCCGATGAGACAGGTCCTCGCCGAGTGCCCACGGGGATGTCCCTCGGTCAGGTCGAGTGCATAGGAGAGCGCAGAGAGGATGGAGCTGACGCTGAGCGTGGACATCTAAGATCTAGATAAAGATCTTAGATCTAAAGATCTTTAGATGAACTCCGGCCCTCCCCTGAAGTCGCCGCCAAGAATGGCGGTCGACTCGCCGCCGAGCCAGCGGTCGATGACGCGCGCGTAGACCGCGCGGAAATCGGTTTCGTACCGCACATCGGTCGCGTTGTTTTCCAGAGTCGGGTTGCCCGGATCCGGCACGAGCGAAGGCGCGGTTCCATAGATACCGCCTCGCACGCTGCCGCCAATCGCCATCATCACGCTCGCAGCGCCGTGATCGGTGCCGCCACTTCCGTTTTCCGAAAGTCGCCGGCCGAACTCTGAGAACTGCAGAATGAGCGTGTCGTTCAACAAACCTTGGTTCCGGAGATCCTGGTAGAACGCGAACAGACCGTCGTTGAGCGTCGTCATCAGGTTCGCGTACGTTCCGCCCTGAGCCGCGTGCGTATCGTATCCGCCGGTCTGCACCCAGAAGACGCGCGTGCCAATCTGTGCCGCGAGCGCCCCGGCGACGGCGCGCAGGGCGAGGCCGAATCCGTTGTTTGGATACGTGACCGCTGGCGTATACGCACCAGCCGTCGCAACGCGATCGAGCGTCGCCAGCGCAGACTGCACGCTGGCGTTGACAAACGCAAGGTGGGGCCTGTGCCAGGGCAGATGTGATGACATGCGTGCAACAGCGGCACGTTCGAGCTGGGCCTCGGCCGCGCCGTTTGGGCTGGCAAAGGTGTAGGCGGCCGGACTGGTAATCGACGGTACGGCCACGACTCGTGCAAGCAACGCATGCGGCAATTCGGAGCTCGTGTTCCAGGCCAACAGCGGATCGACCGGCGAAGGAATCGTGTCGAGGTAGCGCCCGAGCCACCCCGGCCCCTGCGTCGAAAGCGGATTTGCCGTCGACCAGATATCGGTGCCCTGGAAGTGAGAGCGGCTCGAGTTTTCGTAACCGGTTCGTTGAATGAAGGCGAGGCGGCCCTCGTTGAAAATCGTTCTGAGACCGGTGAGGCGTGGATGGAGCCCGAGCTCATTGCCGGCGCGGTCACTGCCGATCTGCAGTATTTGAGCGGCCGGGATTGCCAGGGTCGGACGACGGCTCTGATAGCTCGGATCGCGATACGGCACGAGCATGCTGAGGGAGTCGTTGCCGCCGCCAAGGTACAACACGACGAGAGTTCTGAAGGCCGAACCCTGCGCGAGCGCAATGTCCGAGAGGAATCGTGGCGCCGCAAACCCGAGACTGAATGCGGCGACACCGCCCCGCACGAAATCGCGCCTGGTGAATTTCATACGAACTGATACTCCGGAGCCCCAACGACAAGGTGCAGCAGCCCAGGTGCCTTGACACGAAGCTGTGCGGCGTTGCCCGTCCACGTCCCGCCGCTTCGCAGATAGTCGAGAAGCGCGTCATATGTGGGCGGTTCGAGCGGCGACGGGGTCAGCCGGTCGAGATAAAACGACAACAGCGCTTCTGGCGTTTGGGCATTGCCGGTGGCCGTGCCTGCGATGTCGTTCCGCACGGTCGATGTGAGCGTCGCCGCAAAATTCAACCTTGCGAGCATCGGCGCGGTCGAGAACCAGGCCGTGCCGCGCTCCCATCCGTTGACGTCGGGCGGCTCGAACAACTGTTGCCCCATGTTCGACAGCGGCCCCAACGCTCTGTTGAGTGTGAACCCGGCGTATCCAACTTCTTTGAACGCGCGCGCGACGAACTCGACGGGCCATGAATACCTGGCGAAATAGCTCGATGACGAATCGAACTCGGGCGACGTCAGCACGGCATGCACAACGGGAAGCATGTGGCAGTCGTTCTGCTGGTAAACGGATGCGATGCGGGTGACGAATCCATCGCTGGGAGGCTGGATCTCGCTGATGAAAAACGACCAGAGCTTCCGCGCAAGCCGCCGGCCTGTCTCGGGGTGCCGAGCCAGCGCCGCAATCAGGTCGAGCCCGTCTCTCATGCCGTCGGACGCAGCGCGGGCGGGAATCGTCTTTTCGCCGCTCGGATAAATCGGAAAGCTGAACGTCTTGGAATTCGTGTCGTGTTGGGCGCCGTTATACGAAAACAGATAAAAGGAATCGTCGCGCCCCTCGCCGTAACGCTGAATATTCCAGCCCGTAAAAACCCTCGCGCCTGCGTAAACATCGCTCTCGATAAACTGGCCGACGCCAATCGTGAAGAGCTCCATGACCTCGCGCGCAAAGTTTTCCTGCGGCCGTGCTCGCGTGTTGAGGCGACCGTCGAGCCAGTACAGCATCGCCGGATCTCTGGCGACTTCGAATAAAAGGTCCCGAAAATTCGGCAGCGCGAGTTCGCGAAAGAGCTCCAGTTGTCCGGGTATCCCGGCGGGATGCTCGGACCGTTTTGCCGCCATCATCTGCGTCGCGACGATGCCGCCCACGGCGCCGGAAATCTTGCTGTATGCGGTCGCGAAGTGCTGGTGCCAGAAAAGCGCCATCTTCTCTTGCAGCGGCCGGCGCGAATGAATCATGCGGAAGAGCCACCGCTGCCGCGCGTCGTTGATGACCGTCGCGGGAGAAAACGGCTCCGCCCCGCCAGCCGACGGAGCGACGCCGGCATAGCCTGGCTGCCCGATGAACTGGTCGACATCTTCCTGGATCTGGTTGTAGTCGACGATCGTGTTCAGCGCCGACAGAAACCCGCGTTGACTATACGCCGTCGCTTCGGCGATTCCGGCGCCGAAGCCTGCGCGACGCAGCAGGTGTTGAACGCGCGGATCTGAAGCCATGGGGAGATGGAAAATCTAGAATCTAAGAACTCAAATCTGGAAGCTATAATCTACTGTTTTTTTCAGATCAGATTTCAGATTTTAGTTTCTAGATTTTAGATTTCAGATTTGTAATCGCGGCCTACTTGCCGGGCAGTCGTCCGCGGCTGGCGAGGTTGGCGAGCAATTGATATGCACCGTCGGTGCCGGCGGTCACCTGCCGCCAGAGACCCAGACCCACGAAGATCCACTGGCCTTTTCCCACGTTCGCGGTCACCAGCGCGCCCTTCTTCCATCCCACGTTGTGTTCGAATGGCTCGTGAATCTGAATCAGGTCGGTATAACGCTTGTCGTCGGGGTCAATGAAGTACGTGCCGCGTTCCTGCACCCAGTTACGCCACGCCGAATCGGCGATCTCGTTCGGGAAGTGAAACACGGGATCATCTGCCGAAAGAATCTGAACCTGGCCGTTCTCATCGGTGACGCGCGTGTTGCTGAAACCGAGCGGGAAAGGCGCGTATTGGGTCCACGTGTTGTTCCGGTTGTACTGCACGACAACCGTGCCGCCTGCAGCGGCGTAGTCGAGGATGCGCTTGTTATTGGCGCGGAGATCGTCACGGCTGTCGTAGGCGCGCACGCCGATGAAGATGGCGTGGTAGCGACTCAGATCGGCCCAAGACAGCTCGTCCGAATCGAGCAGCTCCACCGTCGCGCCAAGACCGCGCAGCGCCGCCGGAACCTCGTCGCCCGTCCCCATCACGTAACCGATGTTGAGATTCGGTGCGAGCCGGACATCCAGCACTTTGACGGCGACCGACGCAGGTATCTCCAGCTGACGGCGCCGGATGTGCGGATACTCGACAGTCTGGAATCCTGTCTCGAACGTCTGCCCGTCGGCCGTCGCGAGAGATTTCACGACATACTGTCCGAGAGGAGTCTTGGCGGCGGGCCGGAGCGTGAATCGCACGGTCTGCGCCTCATCCTCGCGCGTAAAGGTCACAGCCTGCGCTGCGGTTGCGGTCCACCCGGCCGGCGCGTCCAGGCGTACCTGACCCGTTCCCGCGCCCTTCCCATGATTGGCGACCGTCACACGGACTTCGCGATCCACAGCGGCGGGGGCACCACGGCCAGCTGGAACAATCGCAATTGACGGTGTCACGCGCAACGCCAGGCGCGGCACGACCGTCAACTCCATGCGCTTCTCGCCCTCGAGCGCGCGGCCTTCGTATCGGAACTGGACTGGACGATCGATGTTCAGCGGCGTGCCGCCGGCCGTCAGGGACAACGACACGCGGAACGGCGTCGGCCGGAACGGCAGGCCAAACGGCGCATCCGGCTCGAACTCGTACCGCGCGGCACTCGACAGCGGCTTCCAGTAAGGTTTCGTGATTCTGGCGTTGGCGGGAATGCGCGTGGGAGTGTCGCATCGATAGACCGCCCCCACCTCCAGCGATTCCGACTGGCATGAAGCTGGAGTCGAAAACCCATTCAGCGTGACCGATGACACGCTGACTGGCCGGCCGCGATCGCCGATGCTGACGGAAATGCGAATCTCCTGTCCCGGCACCACGACTCCGTCATCCGCAAGCACTTCCACGCGAAGACCGTGCGCCAGAACAGCGGCTTCGTTGAATTGCTCTTCCTTTGTTTTCAGCCGCTCGTCGATAGTGAAATGAGCCTCGCGCGACAATCCCATCGTGCCGAGCTGTTGCCTGAGCGCACGCACCGCATTCAAACCGGCAAGAATGGGTGGTGCTGCGGCAAACGGTTCTCCGGCATCGAATGTCTTCTGCGCCGCAGACGCCTGATCGGCGATCGCGCGGAGTCCGCCTGCCAGCGCAGCCGGGGGCGTGCCGCCGGCGAGCGATGCGAGGCCGGGAATCGTCGTGTCGATACCCAGGAACAGCGACGGCTCCTCGCCGGCATTGGCCGGCACGAACGAATCCATCAACAGAAATCGCTGCTGTGACCGCCCCGAAGGCAACGCAAGCAGGCCCGCCATCGCCTGGCTCTTGTGCATGCCGCGCTCTTCGGTCCCGATCTCGACATAGGTACGGCCAAGCAGCGGATCGAATTCGGAGATGTCGAACGTCGCCGCGTTCAGCGCGCCAAGAGGAAGCGGGCCGTCGGAGGGCGCCGCACCCCGCCCGCGTCCACCGCCTCCGCCGCCACCCCCAGATGTGTAGTAGAACTTGCGCGGCTGCCACGGCATGAGCCCGTCGCGGATGTGCTCGGGATATCGCGACAGATCGCCGGCCGCTTTAAACGCCTCGCGACTGAGGAGGCCTGACGTCTGATGGTGGAGGCCTCCGCCGGTGCCGGTCGGGTTCATCGCCAGCATCACGTCGGGACGAGTCGTCCGGATGAGGCGCACGTAGTCGCCGATAATCTCGTCCCTGCCCCACTTCTCCAGTGTTTCTTCGATGCTGAATGAATAGCCGAAGTCGATCGCGCGGGTGAAGTACTGCTCGGTCGAATCGAAGCGGTGCATCGCCTCGAGCTCTTCGGTTCTCAGCACGGCGAGCGAATCGTGGATCTCAGAGCCGATTTCATTCTGGCCGCCGTCGCCGCGAGTCGCCGTGGCGAGAACCGTGCGGACACCGCGGCCTCGATTCAGGTAGACGTGAAGCGCGTTGTTCTCGTCATCCGGATGCGCTGTCGCCTGCATGAACACGCCGGTCGTGTTGAGCTGTCGCAGCATCAAACCGAGTGCGACCCCGCCATCTTCGAGATCGATGGGGCGCACGCGCAGCTGGGCAGCTCGAAGGGGGTCTGCCCCCCGTACGAGTAAGGAGGGCAGACCCCAACTCACTGCCAAGACCATTCCGATCAGGCCGGCCCGTTTCAGCGTCATTTCGCGTCTGCGATGACCTCCTGATAATACGCCTCATACTGAGGAACCACGCGCCCCGCGCAGAAACGGCGCCGAACCCGTTCGAGGCCCGCGCGCGCGAATCGCTTGTGCATTTCAGGATCGCTGAGCAGGGTCACGGCGCTCGCTGCCATCCCTTCGATATCTGCGGGATCGCAAAGCAGACCTGACACGCCGTGTTCGACGACTTCAGGCAGGCCGCCAACACGCGAAGCGACGACGGGCACCTCGCACGCCATCGCCTCGAGCGCAGCGAGCCCGAAGCTCTCCTGTACCGAGGGAAGCAGGAACAAATCCGAAACGGAGAGCAGCGGCACGACCTGGTCCTGCTCGCCAAGCGCCTCCACATCGCAGGCGAGGCCATATTCGTGCACCATCCTCATGGCCCGTCCCAGCTCGGGTCCTTCGCCGACGAGGATGAGCTTGGCTCGAACCTCTCTGCGGACGCGCTGGAAAATGTCGATCACCGCGTCCACGCGCTTCACGGGCCTGAAGTTCGACAGATGAATGATCAGCTTGTCGTACTTGGACGGCGGGCAGAGACGCGCCCGCAGGTCGGGCAAATCGCGGCGCTTGTGCTCGTCGCACTCGAGAAAGTTCGGAATGACGCGGATGTCCCGCTTGATCGGCAGCGCATCATAGGTGTCCTTCCTGAGGCTGGCCGACACCGCGGTGACACCGTCGGACTGATCGATCGAGAAGGCAACCGTTTCCGAATACGACGGATCGCTGCCAAGCAGCGTGATGTCGGTGCCGTGGAGCGTCGTGATGACCTTCGGGACTTTCGCATCCGGGCCGCCATTGGTCGCCGCCAGAATCTGCTTCGCCAGATACGCGGCCGTCGCATGAGGGATGGCGTAATGGGCGTGCACGATGTCGAGTGAAAGCTCGCGAGAAAGCTGGACGATGGTATTCGCGAGCGACAGCAGGTATTGAGGTTCGCGGAACAGGGGGTAGGACGGCGTGTGCACGCGATGAAACGCCAGACCAGCCTCATACTCGCCGAGACGGAACGGCGGCTCTGTGCTGATCAGGTGCACCTGATGATTGCGCCGGGCCAGCGATTTTGCCAGCTCAGTCGCGACGATACCGCTCCCGCCGACAGAGGCGTAACAGACGACCCCAATATGCATTGGACTTTTTTTCTTTGTCTCGTCCCTCGACGCTGCTCGGGACGGCCCCGCGTCGTGACCTTATGTCAATACCTTGAGCAGGTGATCGCGAACCACCGGCTCGTTGACAACAATACCTTCAGCAAACGCCACGCCGGCGAGGGCTCCGAACTGAGCGTCTCGGCTTTCGATGAGCTGAGGGAACCCTGGAGAGTTTAGACGGGTTTGGGCAGACTCGGTTGCACGGATGAATTGGCTGGTGTAGCAGGCCAGCGCCCGACGTTTGACCTCGTAATAGTCCGACACGTCGACCACAAAGGATACCGGACCGGAATCGTTGATGAAATAGTGGCAGACCCAGTCAGGCTGCCACGGAACACCCGCTGCCTTGTACCGCTTCAGCTTGGCATTGAACACGGCGTCCCTGAGCAGCACAGCCGACACCTGATGGTCGGGGTGTCGATCGTGCCAATACGGGATCGCGACCGCCCGCGGCTGGACGCGCCGGATCAACTCGACCACCTGGCGTGTGTGATCGGGCGACGTCCCGATGCCCCTGTCCGGCAACGCCAGGTTCTCGCGCCAAGCCGCACCGAGCACTTTGCAGGCGGCGGCCGCTTCCCCGACGCGCTCTTCCGGTGTGCCGTTCGTCGACATTTCGCCGCGGGTCAGATCGCACAGCCCCACGGTATGGCCGAGCGCCGCCTGCTTGGCCAGCGTGCCTCCCAGACCAATTTCGAGGTCGTCCGGATGGGGACCAAAGGCCAGCAGGTCTATCGCCACTCGCGCCTCATTCCCGTATGCGCACGAAGGAGAACGGTTCGTCACCCCTATCGGGCTCGCCCTGATAGTGTCGAAGGATGATGCGCGCAGCGGTGAACGACAGGCCCAGGCCGCCACTGCCGCCGCTGAACGCGAAGTAGTGATGGGGATAGTTTCTGTGTGGACCGTAATACGGCACGCCATCAATCGTGCGCGAGTGTTCGACGTCCCACGAGTACTCAGGCATGGTGCCGGAAATGGCCGAACGCAGGACCGACAGTTCATACATCAACTGCCCGGTTCGCTGCACCAGCGCGCGCTCTCGTTGGCGATCGGCCACGCTCCGCTGATCGGCGCCAGAGAAGAGCACGCGATGACCAGTCCAATGCGTCCAGTGATCTGGTGCTGCCGTGTCGCGAAGAATCAGATCCGGCGGCGTCATGTCACGCCGCACGCCGGCCGGCAGCTCCGGCGTAAGCACGATATAGCTGTCGCACCGAACGAACCGGCGCCGCAGCGGCTTGAAGTCGTCAATCGGATAACCGGTTGCTAGGACAACCTTCGAGGCCGTGACGTGTCCACCTTCTGTCTTGATTTCAACCGTTCGTCGTCGCGGGCGAACGCGGGTGATGGGAGAATGCTCGAATACCTTCGCGCCGCGCGCGGCGGCGGCTTTCGCCAGACCCAGTGTCGCCTTGTAAGGATCGACGCTGGCATTGCCGTGGGTGATGAGGCCAAACCCGTTCGCGCCAACGCGGCGGACAAACGGCGTGCCCTTGAGCGCCGCGACCTCGAGGCCCGCCTCACGCAGTGCAGCGTATTCCTTTTGCAGCTCCTGAATGCCGTCGGGGGTAGTGCTGAAATGCACCGCGTCGCGAACCTGCAGGCCGCACTCGATGCGAAGCCGCTTCAGCGCGGCGACGTACTCCAGCGATCCGCGACGTGCCCCTTGGTAGATGTGCCGCGCATCCCGTACACCGTGCTGCTTTGCGAGTTTGTAGAACAACGGCTCGGGCTCATGAACGACGATGCCCGTTCCTCTGCCCGCCTGCCGCCCGGCGATGCGTCCCTGTTCGAAAAGCGCCACGTCGATGCCGGCAGCCGCGAGGACATAGGCCGTGGCGCATCCGAGTGCACCGCCACCGACGATGGCCACATCGGTTTGCAGACTGCCGCGATGGCGGGGATACGACGGACGCCGGGAGGAAGGGAAACGGTCGAGCCAGAAACTGGTCCCATAGTAGGTCTTGGGCAAGGTGCGGACATTTTAGTCGAAAGTCGCAAGTCGAAAGTCGTAGGGCGCCAGTCGAGTCATAAGGCGCCAGTCGAGTCGTCAGGCGCCAGTCGAGTCGAAGGCGCCAGTCGAGTCGAAGGCGCCAGCGAGTCGAAAGCGCCAGTAAGACGCAAAGTCGTGAGGCGCAAGTTGAGACGCACGTCGACAGACGCACCCGACGCACCTGCCGCACCCAACGCACCTAATGCACCCAACGCACCCAACGCACCCAACGCACCCAACGCACCCAACGCACCCAACGCACCCAACGCACCCAACGCACCTAACGCACCTAACGCACCCAACGCACCTAGCTCCCTTTGTCCTGATCTCCTGACCTTCTGTAGGAGGCACTCAGCGTCAATCCAACGGTGAACACGACGACGGCCCCAATCACGTTGTGCCAGAGAAACGAGATGTCGGGACGCCCGAAGGCCACCGACGCGACCGTACTCATTCCCGCAATCAGGCCAACGAATGCGCCCGTGCCTGTCGCCCGGCGGGTGAGGATAGCCAGCATGAACACACCGAGGATCGATCCGTAGAAGAATGATCCAAAGCGGTTCACGACCTCAATGAGCGATCCGAGCGCGACCGCATACACGGCCACGACGCCCGCAAATACCCCCCAGAATCCGGTTGCCGCCCTCGAAACCAGCAGATAGTGCTCGTCGGCCGCGCCCGGGTTGGCCAGCCGCTTGTAAAAGTCGATGACGGTGGCGGTGGACAGCGAATTGAGCTCAGCAGCAATCGAGTCGGTCGCAGCCGTGATGATGGCGGCGATCCATAGCCCCACGATGCCGATCGGCAGCGCCGTCGTGATGAATGTCGGAAAGATGTAGTTGACGTCGTTGAACGCGCCACCTGTCGTCTGCTGCACGAGAGCGCCGGCGCGCTTCCGGATGCCGCGCAACTCGCCATCGTGCGAACGGAATGCGTCGGTAGCCAGGGCCACAGCCCTCACGTCACCGCTGTCACGGGCTTCCGCGATGTCGACAGCGGCCTGCCGCCGAGCCTGAAACGACGCATCGAATTCCCGCTGCAGATCGCCGTAGGCCGCGGCATTCGTGCTGGCGCTGACTCGCTCGACGTGAAGGCGGTTGAACAGCAGCGGGGGCTGGTGGAACAGGTAGAACACGAAGGTGAACACGCCGACCATCAGCACGAGCACCTGCAGGGGAATCTTCCAGTAGGCACTCATCAGCAGCGACGTCCGGCCCGCGTCAACGGAATCGGCGGTGAGATAGCGCTGAACCTGACTCTGGTCGCATCCGAAGTACGACAGCATCAGAAACAGACCGCCGATCATGCCCGACCAGAACGTGTAGGTTTCGGTGATCGTGAACCGGAAGTCGAGCGCCTGGAGCCGCCCGGTGCCTCCGGCAATGGACAGCGCATCATCCACACCAACACCGCTCGGCAATCCCATCACGAGGAAGACCATCGCGATGACGAGCACAAAAACGGTGAGGCCCATCGTCTTGACGTCGGTCCACGTCACGGCCTGCACGCCGCCGAGCATCGTGTAGATGACCGCCGGCACCAGAATGAGCAGCGTCGTCATCGTGACGCTCCAGCCGATGACGACCGACAACACGACCGCCGGCGCGGCGGCGATGGCGCCACACGACATCGCACGCGAGACGAGAAACAGTCCGCTCGTCAGCGTGCGCGTTTTCAGATCGAAACGCCGCTCGAGATACTCGTAGGCGGTGTAGACCCTCGCTCGATAAAAGAACGGCACGAGAGTCACGCACAGGATGATCATGGCGAGCGGCAGGCCGTAATAGAACTGCACGAACCGCAGGCCGTCGTTATAGCCCTGCCCGGTCGTGCCGACGAGCGTGATGGCGCTCAGCTGCGTCGCCATGACAGACAGGCCGACTGCCCACCAGGGCATCGATCGGTTCGCCAGGAAGTACGATTCGGTCGTGCGCTCGAGTTTGGTTCGCTTGACGCCGTCCCAGACGAGCCACGCGATGTAGGCGGCCACAACCGCCCAGTCGAGCACGTGCATACATCAGATCCCGAAGTGGCTTTGCAGCCACAACAGGCCCAGCAGTACGAGCACCTCGACGGCAATCACAGAGACGTAGGTGCGCGTCCAGATGCGCTGCAGGCGATCGGGCATGAGAGATCGGAGTATAGGCTACTGCTTCGACGCCAACCACGCATCGCGAAACTCGCGCTCGGCGCGTGTCAGCTGACGCCCCGTCCGCTCGGCGGGTACGAGTTCCAGACTCGGGTCCTCAACAATCGTGAGCCTGAGATCCCGGACGCCGCCGCCGCGGCGAATCGACATGCGGATCGTGTCTCCAGGCCGGCGTCGGTGCACGATCTCCTCAAGCCGCGTGGAGCCGCTCATCGCGATCCCATCCACCGACAGGATTTCGTCGCCGCGAACGAGGCCTGCGCGTTGCATCGGTGTGTCTTCGCTGGTCTGAACGACGCGGGCCGCGGTGCCGGTCGATGCGAGCGAGACGGGTCCGATCCATCCGCGGCCCGGGTTCCGCTTTCTCAGGATGAGTCCCGCGCGCGCCAGCAACGGCGCGAAATCGGGAACCTCCCGTCCTTGAACAAACCGGCTGAAGAAGTCGACCGTGAACGCTCGATCGCCAGACACCTCGGCGAGCACGGTTTGGAGATCCTGGATCGTATACGGCCGAGCGACGGTGCCCTCAACGGGCGGGGGGACTCGTCCGAACTCCTGCCAAAGGCGTCGCATGAACTGATCGAGCGTCACCTGGTGATCACTTCGCGCTCGCAGCGTCAGGTCGAGACCCAGGCCAATCACTGCCCCCCAGTCGTAATAGGACACAAAGTGGTCCGGAAAAGCGGCGGTATCGGTCCACGCTGTCCGATCGACAAATTGCGCGAGCCGGCTCACATCCTCGGCGCTTCTGTATTTTCGCGCAGGGCTTCGAATGATGTTGTCCAGGATGTAGCCGATGCGGCCGGCGAATTCGTCGATCGACCAGAGGCCCGCGCGGCGCATCACGAGCGGCTCGTAGTAAAACGTGATCCCTTCGGCGAACCACAGCTCGCCCGACGGGTTCGGCGCGTCGAGCTTAAACGGCTCGAGCGATGCTGGACGGATCCGCTCGACATTCCAGCTGTGAAAGAACTCGTGGGCCGCGGTGCTGAGGAGGGCGAGCTGCTCGTCAGGCCGACGCAGCCCGTGCGGAGCAGTCAGAACTGTGCTGTTCCGGTGCTCCATCCCGTCCTCTGAGGCCGATGGCAGATAATCCGCGATGAAGGTGTATGGCACCTCGAATGACGGAAACTCGCCGAAGATCGCACGTTCCTCGCGTACGATCTTTTCCATTGCTGAGGCGAAGCGATCGACGTCTGCATTGCTGCCGTCGTGATGCACGGCGATGCGAAATTCCCCGTCCACGTTGAAGGTGCGCAGCGCGAAATTGCTCAACTCTGTCGGGCTGTCGACCAGATACTGGAGGTTGGCCGCGGTAAATGTGCGTGGATCGCTGGTCGGGCGCAGCTGCGTCGCCACCTTCCATTCGCGCGGCGCGTCGAACGTGACGCGCACGGGGCGATGTTCGAGTCCCCGCGCCCACATGAACGAGGCCGGAATGTTCAGATGCGCGTGCGTCGAATCGATCGCGAGGAATGTTCCGTCCAGCCGATCGCCGAACACTTTGTAGCGCACGCGAACCGCGCCGCTGTGACCGGTCACGTTCCACTGAGAGGGGTTCGGACGCTCGACCTTCAGCGGCGTGCCGGCGCCGTCATCGATGTGAATGTCGGAGACGTTGTTGGCGAACTCGTGAATCGCATAGCGGCCTGGAGACGTGCTCGACATGACCACTTCGAGCGGTTCCTCCGGCAGATCGGGGAACGTCACCTCGACGCTCATTCGATGATGTTGCGCTTCCGGGAAGCTGACGTGATACACGACCGGCGCCTGAGCGAACGCCGGCGCGGCGAACAACAGCGCGAGCAGAACAACCCTAATCCCCGGTCGCAAATCCCTAATCACTGATGTCTAGGTGATGGCAGTAATGAAGTCTTCTTCGGGTGCCGCGCCGAGCAGCTCAACCGAATCGTTGATCACGGTCTTCGGCACCCCGTTCACACTGTATCGGTGGACCAGATCGGGAAATTCGGTCGCATCGATCGCCACGCTCGTGACGAGCGGATTTTCGATCGCCGCCTGATTTGCCAGCGAGATCATCTGCGGACAGTACATGCAGTTTGGCGTGAAAAACACCTGCACATGAACGGGCTTTGCCAGGGTCTTCAACTGCGCGCGGCTCTGCTCGGTCAAGCGCGTCTCTCCTGTCGCCGCCATGCCGACGGCGTCGAGGAATGTCGGCAACTCGTTGCCGAGCGGGGCGCCATAGTAGCGAATGCGGTCACGCCCAGGCGCGGCAACAATGACAGCCGGAACTCGATCGACGCCGTACTCGGCGGCCTTCTCCTTATCGAGCACAAGATTGAGCGTCTCCAGCGTGACGTTCTCGTTCTCCCTGACGATCTGCTCGAGCACACGCCGGGTCGGCGCACACGCATCGCATCCGATCGATTGTTCAAAAAAAATCAATTGCACCGGGAGGCTGGAACCCAACCCGAACACCTATTTGAAGAGGTCGTCGAATGCCTTACGCGCGCTTGAGGGCGCCTGAGGCTGAGACTGCGAGCGGGTCTCACGCTCGATCGTCACACGCGGCGCAAACAGCTCGCAGCTGTTCCGCACATCCTTCGGAGAGATTCTCGCGGGGATGCTCTGCGCGCATTCAAATCGCTTTCCCGCGTCGAACGACTCGCATTGCGCGCAGGTGCGGAGATCGGTACCGCACTGTGTGCACCTCGAGTCGACGCCAACTGCACCGGTCAACACGTGGCCGCAGCGGGCGCAGCGCATCACTTCGTGGAAGCCGGGCATGCTCGGCGCGCGACCTTCGAGCGCGCGACGTTCGGCCTTTTCGGCACGCGTTTCGATGCGGTCCGCCGGAGGTTTCGGCGCCTGCGGCGCCTTGGGGCCGCCCTGCGCGGGCCTGCGCTCGCGGTCTGAATCCTGGTAGCCCCGCTGCCGATATTTACGATCAGACATTTGGACGGCTCCTGGCTTCGGGCTTCCGGCTTCGGGCCCAAAGCCCGGAGTCCGAAGCCTGACGCCTATTTTGACACGTTATACTCGCTTCACTGTCATGCCGGGCCGCTCGCTCTTCCTCGTGGCTGCCTTCGTCGCGTGCGGTCTGGCGTTCCCGTCGACCGGCCCCCTCCGGAGCCAAACCAAGCGCCCGATGACGCTGGTCGATCTTCTCAGCATCCCGCGCGTGAGCGATCCGCAGCTATCCCCCGACGGCAAGAGCGTCACCTTCACGCTTGCGACGACCGACTGGTCCGGCAATCAGCGTGTGGCGCACGTGTGGCGGACGAACATCGATGGGACCGGGCTTCGCCAGCTCGTCGACGAAGCGGGTGCGTACAGCGCGCGCTGGTCGCCTGATGGCACCGCCGTCGCCTTCCTCCTGCGCGGAAGCGTGTTTGTGGTGCCTTCTTCCGGCGGCTCACCGCGCCAGGTCTCCAAACGCACCGGGGTGGTAGACATCGCGTGGCACCCTGACGGCACATCGATCTATTTCCTGGCGTCCGACCTGCCCACCGACACCGAGCGCGCACGGCAGCAGCTTCGCGGTGATGTGCGCGTGCTCGACGAATATCGGCAGCGGCACTTGTGGAAGATGGCCGTCACCGACGGCGCCGAAACGCGTATCACTGGCGGCGACTACTACATCTTCGCCTACAGGATCGCCGCGGATGGCAAACGCATCATCATCAGCCGGCGCCCCACACCACTGCCGGCAGACACCGACAGGATGGAACTGTGGAGTATTGCCGCCGACGGCGCTGCGCCCATTCAGTTGACGAAGAATACGGTGCCGGAGGAAGACGGTGATCTCGCGCCTGACGGATCGCAGGTCCTCTTCATCGCCCGAGCCAATCACCGGCAGGAACCGGTACTACAACGCGAATCTGTTTCTCGTGCCGGCCACCGGCGGACCCGCCCGCGCGCCGTTTCCCGATTTCCCGTACGAGGTGCAGCGTGCGGGATGGGGCGAAAACGGCAAGTCGATCTGGATGCTCGTCAATACGGGAGTCAGACTCGAGCTCTTTGAGGTAAATCTGACCACACGCGCGTTCAGGCCGGTGACTCAGGGCGATCATGCGCTGGTGCCATCCTCATGGAGCTCCGCCGGCGGCCGCCATATCTTCATGATCGACGAGCCGACTCGCATCGGCGATGTCTGGACCTGGGCACCGCCGGTTGGAACGGCGCCAAGGCGGGTGACCGGCATCTACGACTACCTCGATCGCGAGTTCGCGCTCCCGAAACAGGAACGCGTCGAGTGGAAGGGCATCGACGGCGTCAAAGTGGAAGGGTTGCTGACCTATCCGATCGACTACAAACCCGGAACACGCTATCCGCTGGTGGTGCAACTGCATGGCGGGCCCGAAGCCTCGGATCGATTCGGATGGGGATCGATCTTCTTCTACTACCAGCCGGCCTGGGCCGCGCGCGGTTACGCGATTCTGCGGCCCAACTATCGTGGCAGCTCCGGCTACGGCAACGCGTTCTACCGTGAGCCTGTCGGCGGATACTTCAAAAACAGTCATCACGACGTGCTCGCCGGCGTCAATCACGTCATCGCCATGGGGATTGCCGATCCGAACCACCTCGCCGTCATGGGCTGGAGCGCGGGGGGGCACCTGGTGAATAAGCTGATTACGTTTACGACGCGCTTCAAGGCCGCAGCCTCGGGAGCAGGGGTCGCAAACTGGATCTCGCTTTACGGTGTGTCTGATACGCGCTCCGACCGCGATCTGTGGTTCGGCGGCACCTTGTGGCAGAAAAGTCCACCGATTGAATCGTATTGGGAACACTCTCCGCTGAAATACGTGACCGCCGCACGGACGCCGACACTATTCTTCAGCGGCGAGAACGATCCGCGCGTGCCGATGTCGCAGGCGATGGAGCTGAGTCGTGCGCTGAAGGCGCAGGGAGTGCCCACCGAGGTGCATATCGCGGCCCGCGAAGGGCATGACTGGGTGCAGCCCGCGCATCAGCTGTACAAGATGAACGTCGAAATGGAGTGGTTCGAGAAACACGCCCGCAATCTCCCCTACACACCGGAGCTAATCCCCTCGAAAAGCGAATTGGCAGTGGTTCCCCGTCCCTAGACTTTGGAACTGAAAGCGAGATAGACTTTCGCGCCTTACAGCCTTCCCTAACATGCGGTCACGAAGCGGCGCGGGGCTTCGGGGCCCCCGCCAGCGGAGCGCTGGAGCGGGAGTTGGGGCCCCGCGACCAATAAAAGTTCATGCGTAAATACGTATTCGGCGCTCTTGTGCTTACTCTGCTGATCGCCTCGGCGGCCGTGGCCTTCCGGCCGGCGGGGCCCGTCACGCAGCCGATTGCCTACCCACACAAGACGCACGTGACCGACAACCAGATGGAGTGTCTCACGTGCCACGTGAATGCCGACCGCTCGATCGCGGCCACCATCCCGAGCGTCACGGAATGCATGGTCTGCCACGAAAACGTCAAGCCCGAGAGTCCCGAAATCCAGAAGCTCGCCGCGTTCGCGAAGGCCGGTGAAGAACCGCCGTGGGTCCGCGTGTACGGCTTTCATCCGTCTGCGGCGGTGCACTTCACGCACAAGCGGCACGTGAAAGCCAGCATTGAGTGTTCGACGTGTCACGGCGACATGGCCAACGCCATGGACATTCGTGAAAACGTCAAATGGACGATGGGCAAATGCATCGACTGCCACAGGGAAAGACAGGTCAGCGTCGATTGTCTGGTGTGTCACAAATGACCGTCAACCGTTTACCGTCAGCCGTTTACCGTTTACCGTTTCCCGTTCACCGTTACGTGCGCCGCAGCGAGCGGGGCGATGGGGCCTCGCGAAGCGAGGCGCGGAGCGGGTGTTGGGGCCCCGCGACAAATACATGAAGAGACGCGACTTTCTCAAAACCGGCGGCGTGGCGGGCACGGCCGGCCTCATCCTCGACGGATGCGGCAAGCCGCAGCAGCTGATTCCTCTTCTCATTTCCGACGATCGATTCGTCCCAGGCGAAGAGGGCTGGGTGCGGACGGTCTGCCAGCAGTGCTCGGCCGGGTGCGGCATCACCGTGCGCGTAATGCAGGGCGAGTCGATCCGGACGGTCGATGGCCAGCAGAAGCGCGTCAAGGCGGTGCAGGCGAAAAAGATCGAAGGCAACCCCGAGCATCCTGTCAGCATGGGCGGCACGTGTGCGCGAGGACAAGCCGGCGTCCAAGTGCTCTACCATCCCGATCGCATTCAGACGCCGCTCAAGCTTTTGGGTCCGCGCGGCTCGGGACAGTATCAGGCTGTCAGCTGGAAAGAAGCACAGCAGCTGCTGGTGACTTCTCTGCAGCAACAGCAGGCCACACCACAGGCCATCGCACTCATCACCGGCCGCCGGGATCGCGGCACGATGGGTACCGTCATCGAGCGTTTCGCGGCCGGCCTCGGCACAACCAACGTCGTCTCGTACGATCCGTTCGATCCTGCGCCGATTCGCAAAGCGATGGAGCTGGTGACCGGAATCGCACGGCTGCCCGCTGTGGATTTTGCCAACGCGAGTTATCTGCTGTCGTTCAACGCGAACCTCTTCGAAACGTTCCTCTCGCCCGTCCGCCACATTTACTCGTACGGGCAATTCCGACAGGGACGCCCCGGACATCGCGGTAAGTTCGTGCACGCAGAGCCGCGGCTGTCGCAAACAGCGGCGTGCGCCGACGAATGGCTGCCGATCAAGCCCGGCACTGAAGGGCTGCTCGCGCTTGCCATGGCCAACGTCATCGTCAATGAAAAGCTGTACGACGCCGACTTCGTGAATCAGAGCACGACCGGCTTCGCCGCCTGGTCGGCCGCGCTCGGCGACTACGCGCCGGACAAGACTGCGGCGCAAATCGATGTGCCTGCGGCGTCGATTCAGCGTGTCGCTCGCGAGTTTGCACAACGCCGCCCGAGCGTCGCCGTCGGCGACAGCCGCGACGTCGCGTCGCTCACGGCGATCTACGCGTTGAACGCTCTCGTGGGCGCATACGGCCGCCCTGGTGGAATTCTCTTCGGGCGGGATGATGCGAGCGGACCGGTACCGGCGGCCGGCTCGAAGCCCGCCACCGCGAGCGCGCAAGCCGACGTCGATATCCATACTCTCGTTGGCGACATCGTCTCAGAACGCATCAAGGCGCTTCTCGTCTTCGACAGCAACCCGCTATTCACGCTGCCTGAAGCCGAGAAACTGCACTCGGAGCTCGCCAAAGTGCCGTTTGTCGCGAGCTTTGCGTCGTTCCTCGACGAAACGTCAGTGATGGCCGATCTGATCCTTCCGGGCCATGTGACGCTTGAGCGCTGGGTAGACGATGTGCCTGAGCCGGGAGTGGGCTTCCCCATCCGAACGGTCGGCCAACCAGTCGTTGAACCGAGATGGGACACGCGCGACCCGGGCGACATCCTGATTGACACAGCCAAAGCGCTCGGCGGCAAGGCCAGCGAAGCGCTGCCGTTCGAGAATATGGCGGCAGCGGTGAAGGAATCGTTTCGATCGATGCACGCGCTGCAGGCCGGCTCGACAGTCGATGCCGACTTTGATGCGTTCTTCCGCAAGGTCGTGGCCGCAGGTGGATGGTGGCAACCGCCTGCCGAGGGCGCAGGGCTAAAGGCTGAGAGCTTAGCGGCAGCTCGCGTCAACTTCGTCGTGCCATCGCAGCCGGTGACGGCGCGTGCGTTTGCGGGCGATGCGGCGCAGATGCCGTTCATGCTTTACATCTATCCCTCGGCAGCATTCGCCGACGGCCGCACAGCGCATTTGCCGTGGCTGCAGGAAATGCCCGACCCGATGACGACTGTCATGTGGGGCTCGTGGGTGGAAATCAACCCGGAGACGGCCCACAAACTCGAGATTCACGAGGGAGACATCGTGACGATCTCCTCGCCACGCGGCATCGTCGAACTGCCCGCATTCCTGTATCCGGGTCTGCGGCCGGATGTGATCGCGATTCCTGCTGGCCAGGGCCACACGCAGTTCGGTCGATACGCGCAGCACCGAGGCGCGAATCCGCTGCGCATCAGCCAGTCGGCGCTCGACACGACGTCGGGTGCCGTGCTGCAGACAGGCGTACGTGTCAGCGCGACGAAGACAGAGCGAAACGAGAGACTCATCCGATTCGGCGCATCGGATGCCCGGGGACATCACGAGCATCCGTTACATCGATGACAGCGGTTCCAGGTTCTAGGTTCTGGGTGCTGGGTTCTGGTTCAAGGTTCCGGGCTCGATCAGGTCGAAATCCGAGAACCCTGAACCGAAGAAGGATCTGCAACCCGAACCGCAGAACCCAGAACCCAGAACCCAGAACCTAGAACCGCAGAGGATCAGTAATGGCACAGTGGGCAATGACCGTCGATCTCGATCGCTGCACCGGGTGCGAAGCCTGCGTGGTGGCGTGCCATGCCGAGAACAATTTGCCGATCGTCGGCGACGAGCAGGCGGCCATGGGACGGACGCACCAGTGGATTCGCGTCGAGCGCTACTGGGAAGGTGAGTTCCCGAACATCCGCGCGCGCTTCATGCCCGTGATGTGCCAGCAGTGCGATGCGGCGCCGTGCGAGCCGGTGTGTCCCGTCAACGCGACCTATCACACGCCCGACGGCCTGAACGCGCAGGTCTACAACCGCTGCGTCGGCACGCGCTTCTGTGCGAACAACTGTCCCTACACCGTGCGCTACTTCACGTGGTTCACTCCCGAGTGGCCGAGCCCGCTCAACGAGCAGCTCAACCCGGACGTCTCGATCCGCACGAGCGGCATCATGGAGAAGTGCACGTTCTGCGTGCAACGCATTCGCCGCGCGCAGGACACCGCAAAGGACGAGAGTCGAGGCGTCCGCGACGGCGAGATTCAGCCCGCCTGCGCACAGGCCTGCCCAGCGAAGGTGCTCGTCTTCGGCGATCTGAGCGATCCCGGCAGCCGTGTGTCGCAACTCGCCCGGTCGCGCCGCGGCTACCGCCTGCTCGAAGAGCTCGGGACGCGTCCGCGGGTTGTGTACCTGAAGGAAGGGGACGCGTAACGTGGCTCACACACCGGCTGTGACGACGACGGCGACCGCGATGGCGACGTTCGCACCAAACGAGGCGCAGATCAACCGCGATCTGCTGCGCCCGCTCTTCAGGACCGGCACGAAGTACTACATCACGCTTGCGGTGCTCATCGCCATCACGAGTATGGTGTTCGTTGCCTGGTTCCTCCAGCTCGTCTATGGCATCGGCATGGCGGGCAAGAACAGGCCGTCGTTCTGGGGCCTCTACATCACGACGTTCGTATTCTGGATCGGCATCAGCCACGCGGGCACGCTCATCTCGGCGATTCTGCGTGTCGTACAGGCGGAGTGGCGACGGCCAATCACGCGGTGCGCGGAAGCTATTACGACATTCGCGCTGATTACCGGATCGCTCTTTCCACTCATCCACCTCGGACGCGCCTGGTTGTTTTACTGGATGATTCCGATTCCCAACAGCCGCTATCTTTGGCCGAACTTCCAGTCCCCGCTGATGTGGGACTTCATGGCCATCAACACTTATCTGATTGGAAGTGTGACGTATCTCTACCTGCCGATGATTCCGGACATGGCGGTCGCGCGCGACAAAGCTGCGGGGTGGCGAAAGACGCTGTATCGCTTACTGGCGCTCGGATGGCGAGGTACCGAACGCGAATGGGTGAGACTCGAGAAGGCCATCTCAATCATGGCGGTGATCATTATCCCGGTCGCCGTGTCGGTGCACACGATCGTGTCGTGGGATTTCGCGATGACGCTGATGCCGATGTGGCGCAGCACGATCTTCGGCCCGTATTTCGTCGTCGGCGCGATTTTTTCGGGTATTGCCGCGCTGCTCGTGGCGATGGTGCTCATCCGGAAGTACTTCAAGCTCCAGAACTATCTGCTGCCGGTGCACTTCGACAACCTGGGGAAGATGCTGCTCACGATGAGCCTGTTGTGGTTCTACTTTACGTTCACTGAGTATCTCGTCACGTGGTACGGCAACGAGGCACCCGAGATGCCCGTCTTCTGGTCGAAGATCTCGGGCAGGTTCGCACCGCTCTTCTGGCTGATGGTGGTCTGCAACTTCATCATCCCGTTCCCGATTCTGGCGATCAAGAAACTGCGGACGATACCGCTCATCTTCTTTGCATCGACCTGCATACTCGTGGGGATGTGGCTCGAACGGTTCCTGATTATCGTGCCCACGCTGACGCATCCGTTTCTGCCATACAACTACGGCACCTACTGGCCGTCGCTCACTGAGGCGGCAATCGCATCGGGAACGCTGGGCCTGTTCGTGCTTCTCTATTTCCTCTTCGCCAAGTTCAGCCCGATGATTTCAATCTGGGAAATCGAAGAGGGGTACACCGTCGCAAAGCAGTCAGTGGAATCGCATCATCCCGTCAGCATCGGCTCGCGCGTGCAGGGTGATGTGCACCCGGCTCATTGAGGTTGGAAATGGCACAGACCTGCGTCGTCAAGTTCGCCGAGCACACGCAAGCGCGTATCGCCGTGGGGCGCCTCCTTCAGGAAGGCATCGATCCTGAATCGATGGAAGTGATGTCGTCACAGCCGATTCACGGCGAGCGCATCGTGCCAGAAAAGAAATCAACGAAGCTCCGCACCTGGGCGCTTATGGGCGCGGGCATCGGTCTCGTCGGCGGGCTGTCACTCGCGACCATTACGGCGCTGAACTACCCGCTGGTGAAGGGCGGCATGCCGATCGTGGCGCCGTGGACCGTCGGCCTCATCACCTACGAGACGACCATGCTCGGCGCTGTTCTGGCGACGCTGGTGGGCCTGCTGGTCGAGTGCGGACTGCCGAACTTCAAGAATCTTCCCTACGACCCGAGCGTCGTCGACGGCGGCGTGGTGCTGGCGGTGGCCTGTCCGGACTCGTCGCGCCCGGCGGTGGAAAGCGCGCTCAGCGCCGCCGGGGCGACTAAGGTAAACTGGGTTTAACTATGACGAAGCGAAGCCTCCTCACATTGACTGGCATTTTCTCCCTGCTTTGCATGACGGCGGCCTACGCCGGCCAGGCAAAGCCCCCTGCGGCTGCGGCCCCGAGCCCGGAATCGATCGCAAACGGTGCTGCCCTCTTCAAGCGTCAGTGCGTCATGTGTCACGGCGCGGCAGGTCTTGGTGACGGTCCGGCCGCGAAGAATCTGAAGGGCAAGCTTCCCAGCCTTGCGGACAAGGCCACGATGTCGAAGCATACAGACGCGCACATTCACGAGGCGATTACCAACGGCAAGAAGACCGAGATAGGTAACATGCCCGCGCTCGGCAAGCGCCTGAAGCCCGAAGAAATTACCGACATCGTGAACTACGTCAGAACGCTGGCCAAATAAACTGCTTGGGGCTCGCACAAACTCAAGGGCGCCGAATTCCGGCGCCCTTTGTGTTTCTGCACGTTATTTCAGTTCGATCGAACCGAATCGCTCCAGGGTTTCAGCCTCTGTTGGCGGATTGAGAACGTAACGCACCGAAAGCTCCTCCGCAAGGGGATACTCGGTGGCGCGAATCTGATTTGCTGCGTTCGCGAAATCGTAATCGCTGCGCCGAAACTCGACACCGGGCCCAAGGAGAAGCCAATACGCACCTTGCGGCTGTGAAAACGGCATTCCGACGCTCCCCGCGTTGACAACTCGAACGCGGCCGACCTTCCGGTCAAACTGCATGTGAGTGTGACCGCAAACGACGAGTTGCACATCGACTGTTGAGAAAACGGGGAGAAGACGGTCTTCCGATGTCTGGCGCGTAAACACCTCACTGTCGTTTCGGGGTGTCGCGTGGCAGAAGAGAACGTCCCCCAGCCCGTGAATTTGGACCTGACATCTTGCAGGCCAACTGCCAACCCACGCCTGGTCTCCAGCACGAAGCTGCTGTGCCGTCCAGCGTATGCCCTCGCGGTGCATTTCTGGAACCTCGCTGATGTCCCCGCCTATGGCTTGCGCGAGCACGATGCGCTCGCCGTTGCCGTAAATGTATTTCACTGGCACGTCGAGGGCTGCAAGGCAAGCGAGGGTCTCAGCCGGCATTGGACCTGGCAACACGTCGCCGCCAACGACGACGTAGTCCACCCCAGTTACGCGAATGTCCTCGAGGACAGCTTCCAATGCTGGAAGATTTGCATGGATGTCAAACAGGGCGGCGACACGCATCGAACCTCGTACCACCATCCTCACTGGGCATCGAACGGCAGGGAATTCTTCAGGAAGGTCAACGTTCGTTCCCATGCCAGGGTCGCGCGCCAGATACTCCACCGAAGGCGTTCACCGCAAGAGAGAGGGCAAGGCCGGGCAAGCGCAATCCCGACAATCCCAGCGCCCGACCCTACGGTCGGTGTGGCGCTAGGATTGCGGCGATTCCGGCGAAACAGAGGAAGGTCCCAAGGAATTCGGCGACGAGCGGCTGTGTTTTCATGCCGCCATATTATGCATTGGGCAGCCGATTCGGTCGTCCCGCAAGGTCGGAGGCCCGGCAGAACTTGCCGTCAGCCTTGCGGCAGAGAAATCCGTCCTCAACCAGACCTGCCAGCACCTTGTGGCAGGTTGGTGTATCGAGGCTCCACAACCGGCCGGCTTGGGCGACCGTCAGCGTCAAACCGGGCATCTCACGAAATTCTCCGCGTACGCGATCTGTAATCGACGTGATGGATGCGCTAATCGACGACGTGGTTGATGCGCTGAGTAGATCCATGGCTCCTCCGGACATTGGAAAACGTCTTGACGCGCTCCGCTACATGGCCGGCAGTTGCTGTCGCGCCAGTTTACACACTTCCCCGATCTTTTGGTACTTTCGGCATGTCTCTGCGATTCCTGTACCGGTGATAGGATCGCAGCCTCACTCGACTATTCGTTCACGAGGACACGACACGCGTATGACTCAGGACGCTCGAATCACCATCAGCAACGGCCGGCTTCATGTTCCTGACAATCCTGTAATTCCATTTATCGAAGGGGACGGCACAGGGCCCGACATCTGGCGCGCGAGCGTGCGGGTGTTCGACGCGGCGGTCGCCAAGGCCTACGGCGGTGGACGCCGTGTGCACTGGAAAGAGGTGCTCGCCGGCGAAAAGGCGTTCAAGCAGCTGAATACCTGGCTTCCGGATGAAACGCTCGACGACTTTCGAGCCTATCTCGTCGGCATCAAGGGACCGCTCACGACACCGGTTGGTGGCGGCATTCGCTCGCTCAACGTCGCACTCCGTCAACTCCTCGACTTGTATGTCTGCCTGCGTCCGGTGCGCTGGTTCAAAGGCGTCCCGTCGCCGGTCAAGCATCCCGAGAAGGTGGACATGGTGATCTTCCGTGAAAACACGGAGGACATCTACGCGGGCATCGAATACGCCGCAGGCACACCCGAAGCCCAGAAGGTGCTCGACTTCTTCGCGAAGGAGTTTCCGCGAGAATTCAAGAAAATCCGGTTTGGGACGGCCGAAGCCTGCCGCGAGTGGCAGGGGCTGCTCGAGTCGATCGGCGCGCCCAAGCGCGAGGTCGGCGTGCAGGTGGGGATCGGTCTAAAGCCGATCAGTTATCTCGGCACCGAGCGCCTCGCACACAGTGCGATCGGCTACGCGATTAAACAGAAGCGCAAGAGCGTCACGCTCGTGCACAAGGGCAATATTATGAAATTCAGTGAAGGGGCCTTTCGCGACTGGGGATACAAAGTCGCAAAAGACTTCTACGGCGCTGTTGAGATCGACGCCGGGCCCTGGTGCCGCATTCCCGACGACAAACCAGGTGGTGGCCTTGTTATCAAGGACTCGATCGCCGACATCACACTGCAACAGGTACTGACCCGCCCGGACGAATTCGACGTCATCGCCACGCCGAATCTGAACGGCGACTACCTCTCGGACGCGCTCGCCGCCCAGGTTGGCGGCATCGGCATCGCGCCGGGAGGCAATATCAACTATCTGACCGGTCATGCCATTTTCGAGGCCACGCACGGAACGGCGCCGAAGTATGCCAACCAGGACAAAGTGAACCCGGGATCAGTCGTGCTGTCGGGCGAGATGATGTTCCGCTACATGGGATGGGGCGAGGCCGCCGATCTCATCATCAAGGGGATGGAAGGCGCGATCACGGCCAAGACGGTCACGTATGACTTCGCACGGCTGATGGAGGGCGCGAAGGAAGTCCGGTGTTCGGAGTTCGGGGATGCGGTGATTACACACATGTAGGAAGCCCTGCTTGGAAGCGACGTGAAGAGAGCCATCGTTTCGCTGGTCTTGGTCACCACCGCAATCCCTGCCGCTCAACAGCGGCGGTTCGCCGTCGAAGAGGCGACGATTGCCGGCATTCACGCAGAGATGAAAGCCGGGCGGCTGACGTGCCGCGCGCTCCTTGAGCACTACTTGCGGCGCATCGACGCGTACGACAAGAAAGGCCCGGCGCTCAACGCCCTCGTCCTTGTAAATCCCAACGCGCTCGTCCAGGCAGACGACCTCGACCGCCGCTACACGTCATCAGGGTCGGCCGGACCGCTCCACTGTGTCCCCACGATTGTCAAAGACAACTTCGAGACGATTGGATTGCAGAGTGCCGCCGGCTCGCTTTCGCTCAAGGGATTCGTCTCGAACAGGGACGCGTTTCAGGTACAACGCATCAAAGATGCCGGCGCGATTGTGCTGGCCAAGTCCAACATGGCGGAGTTTGCGTTCACGCCATACGAGACCCTGAGCTCGATCCTGCCAGGCTACACAAAGAACCCGTACGCGCTCGATCGGGTGACCGCAGGATCCAGTGGAGGAACGGCGGCCGCAGTTGCCGCCAGCTTTGGCGCAGTCGGCCTCGGCAGCGATACGGGCAACTCGATCCGTGGACCATCCTCGCATCAGAGCCTTGTCGGAATCCGATCGACGATGGGACTGGCCAGCCGGGCTGGGGTCGCTCCGTTGAACCTGCTCGCCGATATTGCGGGGCCGATGGCGCGCACGATGGAAGACGCCGTCGCCGTGTTCCAGGTCATCGTTGGCGAGGATCCGGACGACGCCGTGACGCTCGCAAGGGAATACGTGCAGCCAGGTCTCCGTCCGGGCGGACCTCCGTCGAGGACGTCAGACTACCGCGGGGCTCTGGTCCGCAACGCTCTGAGAGGCGCGCGTATCGCCATTTTGCGACAAGCCTACGAACGTGAATCCACCGATCCTGAGATTGTCTCTGTCTTCATGACGGCAGTGAAAGTCATGAAGAGTGCTGGAGCGACGATCGTCGATCCGGTTTCGATCGATCTGTCGCAGGCGCAGCGGCCGCAGGGCGGCGCCGCGTGCGGTGGATTCAAGTACGACATGAATCGATATCTGGCGGCACAAGGCGATCGCGTACCGGTCCACTCGATAGAGGACATCATCAAGAGCCGTGCGTTTCATCCATCGGTGGAGCTCAGGCTGCAGCGCGCGCAGGAGGGCACAGCAAACGGCCCAGACACACCGGCCTGCAAAGCTGAGGCGGATTACCGTGAGGCGTTTCGTGCGGCGGTCATGAAAACGATGGACGCCGAAAAGCTCGACGCCTTCGTGTACCCGACGTGGAGCAACCCACCGCGGCTCATCGGCGATCTGAACACGCCGCACGGCGACAACAGCCAGGTCTTTTCGCCAACCACCGGCTTCCCGTCCATCCAGGTGCCGATGGGTTACACGCGAAACAACACGCTGCCGGCCGGCATCACGTTTTTCGGCAAAGCGTGGGACGAGGCCACGCTGATCAAACTGGCGTACTCGTATGAGCAAGCCTCGCACCATCGTCGGGCGCCGGCGTCAACACCGCGACTGAAATAGTGTCATGGCAGAAGGCAGATGGCAGAGTGCAGATGATGTCGTCTGCCATTTGCCATCATCCATCTGCCATGACTCACTACCGGAACAGGAGATTAGGAGGTTAGGAGGCGTTTTTTTGGATGTTCCTGGCGTGTAGCGATTGCGAAAAGTGCACCTGCTCTCTGCGTCGGGCGTTGTAGTTCTTCCATTCGCCATCTTGAGACACTCAATTCAACAGGCAAAACAACGTGGATTGAAATCTGCTTGTCGCTCTGACATGACTGACGCAGAAGTCGATGGCCTTACTGAGCGGATTATTGGTTGCGGAATCGAGGTGCACAGAACGCTCGGCGCCGGTTTGCTGGAGTCGGTGTATCGCGAATGTCTCTTGATCGAGCTCCGGGCAGCACAAGTTAGCGTTGCCGTCGAGCAATGCGTAAAGCTCAACTATAAAGGGACCCCAATCACGTCTCAGCTACGGATCGATCTGCTCGTTGAGGACGCTATCGTCATCGAATTGAAAACAGTTGAAACTGTTCATCCAGTTCATATTTCGCAGGTAATCACGTATCTCAAACTGACCGGTTGCCCGGCCGGGCTCATCATGAACTTCAACGTGAGCTCTTTAAGAACCGGCATTCGGCGTGTCGATCACCCGGATCGGTACACGAAAAAACCCAAGAGGCTTCTCTCCTAGTCTCCTAATCTCCTGCGAAGGGCAATGCGCCTCATCTCAGCCGCAGCTCGGCACGCAGGCCGCCGCGCGGTGAACGGCCGAGCGCAATGGTCCCACCATACAGTTCCGCGAGATCGCGCACGATCGCAAGTCCAAGCCCCGAGCCCGGGGCGGCTTCGTCTGCACGGACACCACGCTGGAGCACCGCTTCCCGCATCTCGACCGGCAGCCCGGCCCCGTCATCGTCCACAGCGATCACCTGCCACCCGTCCACCGCGGATGAGCTGATGACCACCTCAGCGCGTGCCCACTTGCAGGCGTTGTCGAGCAGGTTCCCGAGCATCTCGTCGAGATCCTCCCGCTCACAACGCACGGTGTGCGACGGATCGATCCTGACGTCGACCGTCAGACCCCGGCTGGCATGCAATCGCAGGATCGCGCGAACCAGACCATCGGCAGATTCGCGAATCGACGACCGTGCTCCGCTCTTCCCGCCCGAAGCGGCTGCGCGCGCGTGGGCGAGGTGATAGTCGACTTGCCGTCGCATGCGTTCGACCTGCTGTGCGATGGCCGCGGCGAGATCGATGTTGCCCGCCGTGCCGGCCCGGTCGGCCTCGTGCGCGAGAATCGAGAGCGGTGTCTTCAGGCCGTGTGCCAGATCTCCTGCCTTGGCCAGGGCTCGACGCACGGCCTGCTCCCGCTGATCGAGCAGAGCGTTGAGATCGTCGACGAGCGGCTGCACCTCTGCGACATACTGCCCTTCGACCCGGCTCTCGCGACCGTCGTGCACGGCGCCGAGGCGCGTCCGCAACTGAGCGATGCCCGACAGCCCGCTGCGGACCTGCAGCGCACCGGCAACCATGACGAGCAGCGCGAACGCGAGGACGGGGCCCGTGTGGAAGATCCAGTGGTGAATGGCGCCGGTGCGGCCCAGGAAGGGCATCGACGGAAAATAGCGCCAGACCAGCGCGAGGGCGGCCCCGGACACGACGGAAAGACCAATTGTCCAGAGTACGGCGCCGAGCATGACACGCGCGCGGAGTGACAGCATCACGCGCCGAGCCGATAGCCGATTCCGCGGACGGTTTCGATGATCGACGCGCCCAGCTTGCGACGCAGCCGCGCGACGAACACCTCCACCGTGTTCGAGTCGCGATCGAAGTCCTGCGCGTAGATATGTTCGGTCAGCTCGGCCTGCGACACGACGCGGTCCCGGTGGTGCATCAGGTACGACAGGACGCGGAACTCATGGCCCGTGAGCCTCACCGGAACGCCGTCGCGCGTCACTTTCGCCAGCCGCGGATCGAGCGTCACGGCACCACATCGCAACTCGGGGTGTGCGTGCCCGCTGGCGCGGCGAATGAGGGCGCGTACGCGGGCGAGCACCTCCTCCATCCTGAACGGCTTCGCCACGTAGTCGTCGGCACCACCGTCGATTCCCTGCACCTTTTCGTGCCAGCTGCCGCGCGCCGTCAGCACCAGCACGGGCACGTTGACGGATGACTCGCGCCACCCGCGCAGGATCGTAAATCCGTCCACGCGCGGCAGGCCCAGATCGAGCACGACGGCGTCATAACGCTCGGTGCGGACGAGGAAGTCGGCCTGTTCGCCATCTGCCGCACAGTCGACGGCGTAGCCTGCTCCGCCGAGTGCGCCGGCCAGCTGTGTCGAGAGTGCTTTTTCGTCTTCGACGACTAATACGCGCATGCACACGCGCAACTGATGTTGCGCCCTGCTAATAGAGCCGTTATAGCCCACTTTCAGCTGAACGGCTGCTGAACATCCGATTCATGCGACGTTCAACGGGACCCCGCTATCGTCGCGGCATGTTTGACGCGTTCATTTACGACTTCGGCTACTCCTGGCCGTGGCGCTACGGTCACCTGATTGCCGCCGCCGTCTTCAGCATGGTCGCGTTTGCCGCCTGGCGCTACCACCGTCGATGGACGACCACCGCGGCAGTTGTTCTGGCGGCCTGGGCACTCGCGTGCTCTTATGTCGTCCACCATGTGGTCCGCATCAACCGACCGGTAGATCTCCCGACCGAACGCTTTCTGCCGTCTGGGGCCGGGCGGGTTCTCGATCTTGGCGCCGGGTCAGGGCGTTCCGCGCTGATGGTGCTGAAGTCGCGCCCCGAGGCGACCCTGACTGCGCTGGACATCTATGCGGGTCACTTCGGAATCGTCAGCAATGCACCCCAGCGGTTGCTGGACAACATGCGGATCGCAGGCGTCGCTTCGCGTGTCGATGTCAAGGTCGGCGACATGCGTCGCATCCCGCTGGCCGACAGCACCTACGACGCGCTCGTCAGCGTCGCCGCGATCGACCATCTTCGCGTGAACGACGTGAAGACGGCTCTCGGAGAAGCGGCGCGAGTGCTCAAGCCGCGCGGAGAGTTGCTGCTCATGAACGTCAACGTCGACCTCTGGATTCGTACGGCGTTTCCGTTCATGCATGGACACGGTTATTTCGGCAGGGCGCAGAACGCGGGGCGATGGCGTGCCATGATCGAAGCTGCCGGTTTCGACATGATTGAGCAAGGAACGAGGCCGGGGACTCTGTATTTTCTGGCCCGGAAAAGGCCAAGAGGAGATTAGGAGAACAGGAGTTTTAGAAAACTGACTTGGCCGATTGGAAGATTCGAAGATTGGCAGATTCTCCTGATCTCTTGTTCACTTGTCGGTCTTAAGATCGCAGGCCAGAGATGAGCGCCAGCAGCGCGAGCGCGGCGGCAAAGCCGAAGCCGAGCTGCAGGCGCTGCTTCACGAACAGCACGCCAAGGCCGATACAGGCTGCAGCAGCCGCGAGGAGATACCAGTACAACTCGTCGAGCGACTCGTCTACCTGCTGGTTGCCCGATCGACGAGCGGCATTGTGAATGATGCGCGCAGCGATCTGCTCGTCGGGCGCGGTGCCGATCTCGAAGTACTCGCCATTGCCGGCGCGGGCGATTTCGCGCAGCGACGTGCGATCGATTGTCGATCGAATCGGCTCGAAACCCGCGAGCACCACGCCCTTGTCGTCGCGCGGCAGCGGAATAATGCCGCCGTTCGACGTCCCGATGCCGATCACGTCGACGGCGATGCCGCGTTTCGCCGCTTCGGTGATGGCCCGCTGCACGGTACCGCTCCACACCTGGCCATCCGAGATGACGACGAAGGTGCGCGCGTTCTTGCTGGGGCCGTACATCTGCTGATCGGTGTCGACGAGCTTGACCCCCCAGTACACCGCATCTTCGACGTTCGTGTTCCAGCTCGTGTCGTTCTCCAGCCGGAACGTCGGGGCATCGTCCAGGTGATCGAGAAAGAAGAGAATCGTGTTCGGATCGCGCGTCAGGCGGACCTGCGGCACCGCGATATCCGCAAACGTGGCCAGCGCCATGCGATCGCCGGTCCAGCTGAGCGTCTTCGTCAGGGTGCGCACCCACTGCATGGCGCGCTGCCAGCGGTCGGTGCCCATATCGCGGACGCGCATCGATGTCGAACCGTCCATCAGCAGGACAAGGTCGACGCCCGGACTGCGCACGATGGCGGTGACACCCTGCGGCCTGGACAACGCAAGAATCGTCAACGAAAGCGCTGCGATAAGCGCGAGCCAGAAGACGAGCTCGCCGACCGCGGCAAAGCGCTCGCGCACTGGAATGAGGCGCGCCGCACGGTACTTGCGCGCGTCGCTCCGCCGGCGGACGAGCTGCCAGCACCACAGCAGGAACAACAGCGCGGGCGCCACCAGCAGCCATAAGTACAGCGGCTCGCCAAACCGTAACGACTCGAGGTCAATCAGTCGGTCAAACACAACCTAGTTCCTGAACACGGTCCGGCTAAAGCCGGCTAAAGCCGGACATTACGTACTGTCGCCATGTCTCAACGCAAAGGCGTTGGATCTGAAGCATTTCGTTCGCCTAGCCGCGTTTCCGTCGGGCCGCGCCGGTACCGGCGGCCTGCTCCTGGCTCTGCTTGATCTCCTTGGGGTCCATCGGAATCCGAATCTGGAACTGCTCCACCTTCAGATCCTTCGGCGGCTCGCCCGGGTCGCCGTGCATGTTCGGATCGCTCTCCGTGTCTTCGGTCTTGATGTTGGAGAGCGCCTTCCGCTTGCCCGCACTGAGCTCCTCGCGCAATCGGACGACAAGCTCGTAGTTGAAGGCGACGTCCTGCCTCGCCACACCGGCGCGAAGGGCCTCGTGATAGGCGCGGATCGCGGCGTCGAGATTTTTCAGCAGGGTCGGGCGATCCTGCGGGCCGCGCTGCGCGACGCGATACAGCGCGTTTGCCGCAAGGACTCGCATCTCGGGATCAATCGCATCGGTCTTTTCGTTCGCCGCCATCTCGCGCGCGACCTCAATCAGGTCGGCATAATCGCGCTGCCAGTACTGCAGCATCGCGCGACGCCGGCGAATATCCTTGAGGGCGCTTTCCGACAGGAGCGGGACGCCGCCAACCTCTTCTTCCAGTTTCGCGTACTCGATCTCAGGGTCGGCAAAATCGAGCACCGCCATGTCTTCCTGAGCGATGGCCATCCGCCGTTCAAATCTCCCGGCAGTCAGAAAGACGCCTCCCACAATGCCAAGGAGCACAGCGGCGACGATGATTCCAGCGGATCGTTTCATGGGAATGTCCTGAAAATGCGAAGCGTCATCTGCAGACCCAGCGCGAGCGTCCACAACATGACGGCCGTGAGCGCGAACTTCATGTAGCGGGGCTGCTTGATTGCGTATTCACGGACGTTCACGCGGCCGGTGGCGGCAGCATCGATTTCCTTGATGGCCTGCATGATCGTTTCCTGGCTGGCCGCCGGGTAGAATCTCCCGCCGGTCGCGTCGATCGCCTTCTTCCACACCTGATCGGGTACGACGTCGAACAAGCCGCGCGCGTAGGCGGTGCGAATCATGTAGACCGGCACCTTGTTGTCGACGGCCTTCTTCAGCACCTGGTCGAGCGACATGTTGCCGATCTGCACGTTGTTGTCCTGCCCGTCGCTGAAAATCACCATGATGTTGCCGGACGACTCGAGAAAGTCGAAGGCATTGAACAGATCGACGCCCTCATCGATCGCCTTCATGATGATGGTTCCCTGATCGGGAAACCGCTGCCACTCGTTGACGTCGCTGATCATCTTCAAGCTGAGCAGCAGGTTCTCGTAGTCGGTTGTGAAGGGGGTAATGACATAGGCTTCGTTGCCGAACTGCTCGAGCGCGATCAAATCGCGATAGTGCCCTTTCATACGCACGCGGATGAAGTACTCAGCCGCGGCCATCGTGTTTGAAAATGCCGTGTCGCTCTGCGTCTTCAGCTGCTGGCCGCTGAAGGGCGACAGCATGCTGAGTGAGGCGTCCATGATGACGGCAATGCGGCGGCCGGGATATGAGACCTGACGGGCCGAGAGCGACGAATATGGATCGGCCAGGGCCAGGCAGAAGAACGGAAGGCCTGCCAGGAACAGCACGAACGGCGTGTGGCGCACGAACGACAGCGGCGACCCGTGGATGCGCGGCAGTAGCGCCGGCAGCGCGATCGCCGTGCGGCCTGCCAGGCGGCCTCGTATCGAGCGCCAGACAAACAGGGTCGCCGCAACTACCGCCAAGAGCGCCGCTGCGAGCAATGCCGCATTTTTCGCGTTGAACACAAGATCGCCGATGCCGGCGGTCCGCCATTCGTTCAACGTGCCCGTGACGAGCGCGATGAGCGCGTTCAGCGTGCCCATGTCGGTCGGGCACCCGCGGTTTCGGCGTGCCGCTTCGTGCGCCCGAAGCGGAGGAACTGTCGCACGCGCAGCCGCTTGACGGCGTCTTCACCCTCGGCAAGCGCGGCGTCGAGCGCGGTGCCGTCGACGGTGCCGTTACGCGCATACCGCGCGGCCGTGAACACCCCCAGCGACTGACTCAGCGAGCGCCACAGCTCGGAAGCGCGTGTCGGTGGTCGGGAATCTCCGTTCGACACTGCGCCTTCGGACGTGACCGCGGCGGAAAGCATCGTTGTCTTTCCGCGCAGCGCGCCAAGGCCCGCCGGCGCGGCGATCTGTCCCTCACTGGGCGACGTGTCGCGGTTCACCACTTTTTGACTGACTGGCCGCGACAGCGCAACAGCCCCTGCAAGACGCAACGCAGCGGCCGCTCGTCCCGCGAGCTCGCCGCTCCAGCCATCGCGCTGACTCTGCGCGCGCACGGTCCCGATCTCCCGAAGCGCCGCACGAAGCACCGAAATGGGCGATACGGTGCGCTGACGAACGGCGGCCGTGGCACGCCGCTTGACGGCCGCGCGAGCGAGCAGCATCACCGCCATGAGTCCGGAGAGCACGAATGCCACACCGGCGGCGATGAGCAGGAGGTTCGATCGAAACAGGCGCCTTTCGACGTCGCCGAACGTGTCGAGCGGTGTATCCCGGATATCGGCGGTGCCCGGAGGAACCAGCGAGAGCACACGGATAGGGATCGGCACGAGCGAATATTGCGCTTCTCGACCCTGCAACGCGGCTCCACCTTGCAGCGAGTTCTGCACGCGATAGGTGATCTGCAGCCGCGGCAGCAGGACTTCCCTGCCGAAGAACTCCTCACCCAGGACGCGCATCGCGTACTGATATTGGAAGAACTTCCGCGGCGCATTGAGGATTTCGCGGAAGCGCTGGCCGCCGACGATCTCGAACGGTGTGAGGTGCAGTGCCGACGGATCGAGGCTCGACTCGTCGACCACGACCGACACACGGTCGGTCGCCAGCACCGCACAGGTGAGCGTCAGCTGAAAATTCTCGCCAACGGTGACGGCGCTGCGATCCGTCTTCCACCAGCACTCGATTGGCGACACGGGGAGATCGGCGCCGGTCACCACCGTTTTGGACAAAATTCTTGCGCTGGGAGGGGGCGTCGAGTTGGTGGGGGGAGTCGGCTTCGGCGCGCCGCGTTGAGGCGCAGGTGCGGTCATCGACTGTGCGTGCGCCGGGGCTGGCGCCAGCACAGCGAGCACCAGCGTGACACCCGTGATTGTCCTAATCCCTAATCCCCAATCCCTAATCCCTGAAATGATCATGCTTTTCTCAAACGTCTTACCATCACGAACTCGAGAAGGGCGGGCAGGCTCTTCTCTTGATCGACATCGAGGCGAAGGACGTCGATGCCACGATCATGCGCCTGACGTTCCAGGTCGTCCTGCCACGTGCGCACGCGCTCTGACAGGTTGCGCAGCTCTCTCCGTGACATCAGCCGGGTCTCGCCGGTTTCGACATCGAATCCGCTGATCCACCCCGAGGAGACATCCGGCAGGTCGAACGCAAATGCGCCATCGATCATCACGAGAAAGACGTCGTGCACCGAGTTGAGCTCGGCGATGTCGTTGATGCGCTCCGGTGCATCCTCGAAAAGAAAATCTGAAATCACCGGCAGCAGCGTCGTCCGGCGGAGGTGGCCGCCGATGGTGGCCGCCAACCGATGCCCGGTTTTCACTTCTTCCATGCCGACGCGCCCCTGATAGGCATCAAGACAATGGATGACGTGGCCGCGGCCGACACGCGGACGAAGGACGGCCATACTGGCGAAGCTCTTGTCGAACACAATGATGCCGAACAGGTCCTGAAAGTAGACGGCCGACAGCCCGATCGTCGCCATCGCGCGCGCGACGCCGGCGGCAATGGGCGTGCCGGACGTGCCGCACCTGGTGGAAGCCGACTGATCGGCGACGACGACAATTGGCGCCGTACCTGGCTGCTCGTAATCGCGGACGACCATCGGGTTGAAGTTGGTGAGGGTCGACTGCGGCCAGTCGATCGACGACAACCGATCACCCGCCTGCCAGTCGCGCAGTCCTACGAAGTCGACGCCCGTGCCGTGGAAGACGCTGCCGTGATCGCCCAGCGTGTACTCTTTCATACGTTTGAGCACACGCAGCTCGATTTCGCTGATTTCCGCGAAATCGACCAGGTCGGGGGCCTCATCGCCCCGCTCCGTTCGCGCCGGATACCTTGTGGTCATGGAATCGGAACCCTGGCGACAATGTCCTCGATCACCTGCTCGGGCGTGATGCCGTGGCTCGTGGCGTGCGGGCCCAGCCAGATGCGATGTGCGAGTATGTACTTGGCGAGATCCTGGACGTCTTCCGGATAGACGTCCGAGCGCCGTCGCACGAGCACCGTCCATACTTTGACGAGACGGCCCCACGCAATGGTTGCGCGCGGCGACGCGCCCAGATCGACATGCTGCTCGACCATCTCGGACGGGGAATGGAACCTCCAGTCGGTCTCTTCGTTGTACGGCCGCGTCGCGCCGACGAGTCGCCGGATGTATTTCCCGAGCTTTTCATGCAGAAAGACTTCGCGGCCGATGACGCCCCGCAGCTGCACGATGCGCTCTTTCGACATCAGCGATTTGAGGCGCACCTGCTTGAAATCGAAATTCACCAGCTTCTGCTCTTCATCCGGCGGCAGATAACCGATGTTCACCAGAATCGCGAAACGGTCGGTTGCCGCCTCGGAGAGCGGAAACGTGCCCTGCCCCAGCTCGACCGGGTTCATCGTCGCAATCGCGAAGCTGAACGCCGGCAGGTCGTAGGTCGTCTTTCCAAGGGTGATCTTGCGATCCTGCAAGCCCTCTAAAAACGCGCTCTGCGATTTCAGCGGGATGCGGTTGATCTCGTCGAGCAGGATCACTTCTGCCGACGCGAGCGGCCCGAACTCGGTGATGAACGCCCCGGTCGCGGGATTAATCATCTGAAAACCGACGACCTCGGTCGGCTGCAGGTCTGCCCGACCTTGAATCCGCGCGAACTTCGCGTCGCTGATGGCGGCGATGATGACGCCGAAGAACGTCTTGCCGATTCCCGGAACGCCGCGGAGCAGCAGGTTGCCCGCGTTGACCTGACGCTGCTCGTCCTGGTCGTAGGTCGTCGGAATCTCCGACATCAGCACGACATTGGCGAGGGCTTTCTCCGTTTCGTATCCGACCAGCGCCTTGCTGGCCTCGGCGACAATCGCTTCGTGAAAGTCGATGGCTTCTTGCAGCTCAGGATGCACGATATTGATCGTCCGATACGGGCTCGAGCCACTCGGTGGTCAGAGTCAGATTGACGGCGAAGTGCGCCATTTTTGTCCCAGGGGCGGCGCCGTGCCAATGTTTTTCGTCGGGCTCGATGCAGATCGCATCACCGGCGCCAATTTCCCGCGCCGGCTCCCCCCATTTCTGCACCAGACCGCGCCCTTCTTTCACGAGCAGCAATTGCGGCGCACTGTGGCGGTGCCAGTTCGTCCGTCCGCCGGGCTCGAACTCGACGAGATACACCATGACCGACTGGCCGCGTTCCTCGACCATCGGCAGCCGCTTGACACGCGCCGAACCCACGAAGTTCCTGGGATCCGCCGGCTCGAACGGGATCCGGTCACCCTCAAACCGCTTCATCGGAAAATCAAACTATATTCCAAACCATGAAGACAAACCACGAAGACACGAAGACACGAAGGGCGCAAGAGTCAGCAAGGATCTCTTCGCCTTCTTCGAGTCTTCGGGCCGTCGTGGTTCAGTGGCCGCTTTTCTTCGCGATTTTCGCCCAGGTATCGCGCAGCGAGACCGTGCGATTGAAGATGAGCGCCCCCGGCCTGGAGTCGGGATCGACGCTGAAGTAGCCGATGCGCTCGAACTGATAGCGGGAGCCCACGGCCGCCGCGGCGAGACCCGGCTCAACCTTGGCGGCGCGAATGACTTCCAGCGACTTCGGATTCAGGTGATCGAGAGGATTGTCGGTTCCCGCGGGATCTTCGTGGTTGAACAGGCGATCGTAGAGGCGTACTTCGACATCGAGCGCATGCGCGGCGGACACCCAGTGCAGCGTGGCTTTCACCTTGCGCCCATCGGATGAATCGCCGCCTCGCGTGGCCGGATCGTAGGTCGCGCGGAGCTCGACGATCTCTCCCGTGTCGGGATCTTTCACCACCCCCGTGCACCTGATGAAATATGCGCAGCGCAGCCGCACTTCGTTGCCCGGCGAGAGGCGGAAGAACTTTCTGGGCGGCGTCTCCATGAAGTCGTCGCGCTCAATGTACAGGACCCGGCCGAATGGCACCTTGCGGGTGCCCGCCGATGGATCTTCCGGATTGTTGATGACGTCAACCTCTTCGAACTGCCCTTCCGGATAATTCTCGAGAACGACCTTCACCGGATTCACCACACCGAGCACGCGCGGCGCGCGCACGTTGAGGTCTTCGCGGATAGCGTGCTCGAGGTTGGCGATGTCGACCACGTTGTTGCGCTTGGCGACGCCGATGCGCTCGCAGAAATTGCGGATCGACTCGGGCGTGTAGCCGCGCCGCCTCAACCCCGAGAGCGTCGGCATGCGTGGGTCGTCCCAACCGTTCACATGTCCACCTTCAACCAGCTCGAGCAGCATGCGCTTGCTCATCAGCGTGTAGCTGAGATTGAGACGCGCGAACTCGATCTGACGAGGCCGCGGCGGACGCAGCCCGAGCGCTTCGAGATACCAGTCGTAGAGCGGCCGGTGATCTTCGTACTCGAGCGAGCAGAGTGAATAGGTGACTCCCTCGATGTAGTCCGACTGGCCGTGCGCCCAGTCGTACATCGGGTAGATCACCCACGTGTCGCCGGTGCGCTGATGCGATGTCTTCCGGATCCGGTACATCACCGGATCGCGCATGTTGATGTTGCCCGACGCCATGTCGATCTTCGCGCGCAGGACGTGCGCACCATCCTCGAACTCGCCCGCACGCATGCGACGAAAGAGATCGAGGTTTTCTTCGACTGAGCGATTGCGGTACGGGCCGTCGCGCCCGGGTTCGGTCAGCGTGCCGCGGTACTCGCGAATCTCATCGGCCGTCAGACTGTCGACGTAGGCCTTGCCGTCACGAACCAGCTGCTCCGCCCACTGGTAGAGCTGCTCGAAATAATCCGACGCGTGGTACAGATGGTCGCCCCAGTCGAAGCCGAGCCAGCGGATGTCGCGCTCGATTTCGTCGACGTACTCCTGGGACTCCTTCACCGGATTGGTGTCGTCGAAGCGGAGATTGCAACGCCCGCCGAATTCCTGCGCGACCCCGAAGTCGATCGCGATCGCTTTGGCATGGCCGATGTGCAGCCGGCCGTTGGGTTCAGGGGGAAACCGCGTCACGATCGTTCCCCCGTGTTTACCGGAGACGAGGTCCTGCGCGACGATTTCACGAATGAAATCGCGTGGCGGCGCTTCGGGCCGGCTTTCGGCGCTGGGGCTCGACATGTGGTGACAATTCTCGCATATGGCAGAATGGCAGGCCAAATGCAGGGCGGAAAACTGGCGAAAGGCAGGGCCGACCGCCATCGCCAACGCCAAGGCGACCTCGACCGCTACCCGCGAAATCCGCTGGTGCTCTTCAAGCGGTGGCACCGCGACGCCGCGGCAACCGGCATGCTGCTTTCAGAAGCCGCCGCGCTGGCGACCGCCACGCGCGACGCCCGGCCGTCGGTCCGCATGGTGCTGCATCGCGGCATCATTCGCGGTGGATTTGTCTTCTACACCAACTACAACAGCCGCAAGGCCGCCGACCTGTTCGAGAACCCGCGCGCGGCGCTCGTATTTCACTGGCCGCCGATCGAACGGCAGGTGCGCGTTGAAGGTCGTGTGGAAAAATTATCGCGCGCCGAATCGGATCGATATTTTCAGAGTCGTCCGCGCGAGAGCCGGCTCAGCGCGTGGGCGTCGCCGCAGAGCGCACGCATTCCGGGACGATCGTTCCTCGAGGAAGAATACGCGCGCGCATTTGCGCGATTTGGCGAACGGAAAATTCCATGCCCCCCGTTCTGGGGGGGCTTCAGAATTGTCGCAAGTTGTATCGAGTTCTGGCAGGGACAGCCGCATCGGCTGCACGATCGCGTCCTATATCGCAAAAAAGGAAATACATGGTCCCGTTTCCGCCTTGGACCGTAGGGAAAAGTTTCAATTCCCATGATAGGGTAAGCAACAAGCCATGGCTCGTCGTTATAAGCAGGTAATGAAGCCGATTGAAGAGCCCGCCCCCGCCCCCGCCGCTGCTGTTGCGGTCAACGCGCCCTATGAGTCACGACCGCTCGGCCAGGCACTCGACTTTCTGCGCGTGCTCTGGGCGATCAATCACGGACTGGCGACTACGTCGCGCTACATGAAATCGAAGTACGGCGTCACGGGACGCCAGCGGCTCATCATCCAGGTCGTCAACGAATTTCCGGGCATCTCGGCGGGCGACCTCGCGAAGGTGCTGCACCTCGACCCGAGCACGCTGACAGGCGTGCTCCAACAAATGGGACAACGCGGTCTTCTGCAGCTGCAGCCAGACATGCGCGATCGGCGACGGCTGCGCATTCAGCTCACCACCAAAGGCCGGCGCATGAGCCACATGGCGGTCGGCGCCATCGAAGCGGCGGTCTCCCGAACCCTTTCGCGCGTGTCGCCGGCAAAGCTCAAAGCCACGCGAGAGGTGCTGGCGCTGCTCGCCGACAATTTGGATCGGCACGGCGACGTCGAAACGCTCACAGACCAAGCCACGTCCGCCTGACGATCCAAAAAACCCAAGATCGCACGGGACAACTTTGTCCGTTGCGTGACATGTCAAAGAGGGTACAGAATACGTCTGTACGTTCGGGTGGCAGCGCTGTCTTCGTGGTTCTTTTCCGTTCGTAACCACCTTCTTTCCGAACACGTTTTGAGCCTCATCGCACTTCATCCTTCGTTTCAACTTCCGTCACACGTCCGTTGCCGCCCGGACGTAGCATTCGTTACTTGGCGGGGCTCTTCACCCCCCGGCTGTTCGCGCCGACATTTTTCTGGAGATCACACTATGAGTTCAGGCCGCAGTACGTGGTTCACCGTTCTCGCGGTTCTCGCGTGGTGCACGGTGTCGTTCCCTCTCGACGTGTTTGCACAGGGGGTCACGAGCGGCGGCATCGCCGGCATCGTCACCGGTGCGCAGAGTCAGCCCGTCGCGGGCGCCAGTGTCATCGCCATCCACGAGCCGTCCGGCACCACGTATGAAGCGACGACGCGCGCCGACGGCCGCTATTCCATTCCCAGTATGCGTGTCGGCGGTCCTTACACCGTGCAAGTGATCTACGTCGGAGGCAGTGGAGCCGCGTTTGCGCCAAAGACAGTCGAGAACATCAACATCGCCCTCGGAGTGAATGTTGACGTCGATGTCAGCGTCGAAGCGATTACGGTCGCGGAACAGGTCGAAGTCACGGGCCAGAGTGATCCCGTGTTCGCGTCCACGCGAACCGGCGCCGCCACGGCGGTCAACCGCGACGACATCGCGAATCTGCCGACGATTTCCGGACGTCTGGAGTCGGTCACGAGGCTGACGCCGCAGGCCAGCGGGAACTCGTTCGCCGGCCAGGACCACCGGCTCAACAACATCACCGTGGACGGTTCGTTCTTCAACAACTCGTTCGGTCTCGGCAACCAGCCGGGCGAACGCACCAACGTCGCGCCGATCTCGCTCGAAGCGATCGAGCAGGTGCAGGTGAGCGTCGCGCCGTACGACGTGCGCCAGGGCAGCTTCATCGGGGCCGCGGTCAACAGCGTCACGCGTAGCGGCACGAACCGGTTGAACGCGTCGGTGTATCACCGGATGCGCAACGAAGGGTTCGTCGGCACCGAGGCCAAAGGGCAGGTTGTCAATCCGGGGGTGTTCACGTTCCGCGATACTGGCTTGTGGGGAAGCGGCCCCATCGTCAAGAACAAGCTCTTCGTGTTCGGGAACTACGAGAACGAAGAAGACGATCGTCCGCTCAATACCTTCCGCGCCAATGCCGGTGGTGAGCCTGTTGGCGGAAGCGTCACTCGTGTGCTGGCGTCCGACCTGACCGCGCTCAGCGCGTTCCTGTCGCAGAATTTTCAGTACGATACCGGGCCGTTCGACAATCTTCAGGACCTGACGCCGGCCAAGCGGTATCTGCTTCGGACCGACTTCAACCTGACCAACAGCAACAAGATCAGCTTCCGTTACAACCAGCTCGATTCGAAGTCGCAGAGCTATCCTTCGAGCTCCTCGTCGGCAGGCATCGGCCGGCAGACGTTCACGACCAACCACCTCGCGTTCGGCGGTTCCTCGTATGCCGTTCTCGAGAACATCAAGTCCGGCATCGGCGAGTGGAACTCGGTCGTCGGCACCAGCATGTCGAACAGCCTGATTGTCGGCCTCACGAAAAACGACGAGAGCCGTGACGATATCGGCAAGCTGTTCCCGTACGTCGATATCCTGCAGGACAACACCGCCTACGCCACGTTCGGCTCCGAGGCGTTCAGCGTGCAGAACGAGCTGCGGTACAAGACATTTCAGCTGCAGGACAGCTTCACGAAGTTCGGCGAGCGGCACACGCTGACATTCGGCGCCACCACCCAGCGGTATGAATCGGAGAACGTGTTCTGGAGCTGCTGCCCGCAGAGCAATTACACGTACAACTCGCTCGCCGACTTTTACACCGACGCGAGGGACTACCTGGCGAACCCGAACAGGACGACCTCGCCAGTCTCGCTGAGACTGTTCAAGGTGCGCTATTCGAACGTGCCGGACCTCGAGAAGCCGCTTCAGCCGTTGACGGTCTGGTACAGCGGCGCCTACGTCCAGGACGAGTGGCGGCCACGAAAAGATCTGACGGTTACTGCGGGCATCAGAATGGACGCGTCGGTCTTCGGCGACACCGCGTTTTCCAACCCAAGAGCCGATGCGCTGACGTTCCGCGACGAAACCGGTGCCGCCGTGCAGTACCAGACGGGCTCGCTGCCGGATACGAAGTTCCTCTGGTCGCCGCGTGTTGCGGCGAACTGGGACGTCAGCGGCAATGGACGCACTCAGGTACGCGTGGGCACCGGCCTCTTCACCGGTCCGCCGCTGTATGTGTGGATCTCGAACCAGCTCGGCAACACCGGCGTGCTGATCGGGGAGATTGTGTCACCACAAAACACCACGGCGTTCCCGTTCAACCCCAACATCGATCGCTATAAGCCGGCGAGCGTCACTGGCCAAGGCGCGACGAGCTTCGAATTGAACGTGACCGACCCGGACTTCAAATTTCCGCAGGTCTGGCGCACGAACTTCGGCGTCGATCATCGTCTGCCAGGCGGCGTCACGGGTACGGTCGAGTTCCTCTATAACAAGGACGTCAACGGCGTGTACTACATCAACGCGAATCTGCCTGCGGCTCAGACCGCTTTTGCCGGGGTCGATACCCGCCCGCGCTGGACGGCCAACCGGATCAACAACACTGCTGGGAATGTCATCACGAACGCGTTCGTGATGAAGAACCAGAGCGTCGGCTCGTCGTGGAACCTGTCGGGAAGCCTCACTAAGACCTTGTTCCACGGCTTGTCAGTCCGGGGGGCATACAGCTACGGCGAATCCAAGAACACGATTGACCCAGGCTCGACGGCGTTCTCGACCTTCGCTAACAACCAGCATGCCGGCGATCCCAACAACCCGGGCCTGGGGTTCTCTGGGTATTCGCAGGGGCATCGGCTTTTCGTGGCCACCTCGTACACCCGCTGGTACTTCGGCTTCGGGTCAACGACGATTTCCGCTTTCTGGGAGGCGAAACCGTCGTTCCCGAATACTCAGAGCGCCGCCTCGAACCTGAGCTATGTGTTCGCGGGCGACATGAACGGCGACGGCTACTCCGGAAACGACCTGATCTACATTCCGGCGAGCACCGCGGAGATGAACTTCCAGGAGTTCACCCACACGAACGGGCGCGTCTTCACCGCGGCGGAACAGGCGACCGCGTTTGAAGCCTACATCCAACAGGATCCTTATCTCAGGAAGCACCGCGGCGAGTACGCCGAGCGCGGCGCATTGTTCTTCCCGATGTTCAACAGGATGGACCTGAGCCTCATCCAGGACGTGTTCCACAACATCGGCGGCAAGCGCAATTTGGGCCAGTTCCGCCTCGATATCACGAACTTCAGCAACCTCCTGAATCACAAGTGGGGCGTCAGCCAGCGCTCGATCGTTGCTACGACAGGCGCAAGCGGCGTCCAGATCCTGAGCACGCCTCCAACTCCAGCCGGGGCGCAAACTGGGGCGATCGATGCGCAAGGGCGGTCGATCTATCGGATGGCCGTGGTGAACAACCAGCTCGCGACCAGGTCGTTCGAGACGGCCACCGCTCTGAGCGACGTGTATCAGATCATGCTCAGCTTCCGGTATACGTTTAACTAGCTGGTAGCCGGTAGCCCGTAGCTTGTAGCCGGTAACTCGTGGCAGTTTGAAGGGTCGGTGCGAAAGCGCCGGCCCTTTTTTCTATTTCTGATCCCCAATCCCAAGCCCCTAATCCCTGGTCATCCGCTGATAGAATCGAAGTTTGGGAGGGTGATGTGAGTGGACGATTGAATGTGTGGCTTTCCAGTCTTGCCGTCGCGACATTGCTTACGGCTGCTTGCGGTGGAGGGTCAACCCCGCCACCAGCGAACAACACGGGCCCCGCGGCAGCGCCTTCCGCCCCTTCGAACGTTTCCCTCGATAAGAACTCGTATCCTGTCTTTCCGAACGCCGACGCCGGTGCAGATCCGTCAGTTCCTGCTGAACAGGGAGGTAAAGGCTTCACCGGTGAGGGATGGGAGACGAGCACCGATTTCGATCTGATTGGTGATCCGAGGGCCCTCAAAGGGGGCACCATCCGAACGCACGCCCTATCCTTTCCCGGCACGCTTCGCATGGCCGGCCCGGAGTGGAACACCGAGGTCAACTACGGAATCAGCCAGCTCACCTACGAGACACTCCTTACGCTGCATCCGACGACGCTCCAGTACATACCTATCCTCGCCACTCACTGGCAGATTTCTCCGGATAAGCTGACGTACCGATTTCGAATCGATCCCAACGCGCGGTTCTCGAACGGCACACCGGTGACAGCCGACGACGTCGTCGCGAGCTGGGTTTTCCATACCGACAAGAACCTGCAGGATCTGTATTACTACACGGAGTTCACCAAGCTCGAGAAGCCTGTTGCCGAGAGCAAGTACATCGTCCGAATCAAGGCGAAAAAGCTGTTGTGGAGCAATTTCGTGATGGCGGCGACAGGTCTGCGCGTCTTTCCTGCTGAGAGCCTCAAAACTCTCGACGGTGCGAGCTACCTTCGTGACTACAACTTCAAGTTGCTTCCTGGCACCGGTCCTTATACGGTCGGGGAAAGCGACATCAAGAAGGGCACCTCCGTCTCCATTCGAAGGCGGCCTGATTACTGGGGAGCGAAGAACCGAGCCAACGTCGGGATGTACAACATCGACGAGCTCCGGTTCATCGTGGTGCGCGACGAGAACCTTGCGTTCGAAATGTTCAAGCGGGGAGACCTCGACTACTACAGCGTGCGAATCTCGCAGCAGTGGGCGCAGGAGCTCAACTTCGACGACGTGCAGCGCGGGGTCGTGGTCAAACGAAAGGTATTCAACAACTACCCTTCCGGTACGCAGTTTCTCGCGTTCAATACGCGCCGGCAACCATGGGACGACGTCCGCGTCCGCAAGGCATTGACCCTGCTGCTGAATCGAGACCTGCTCATCAAGACGTTGTTTTTCAACGAGTACCTGCCGCTGAATTCATTCTTCGCGGGATCTGTTTACGAGAACCCCAACAATCCGAAGAATCTTTACAACCCCCAGGAGGCGCTCAAGCTGCTCGCCGACGCCGGCTGGACGAGCCGCGATCAGCAGGGACGTCTGGTCAAAAACGGGAAACCTCTGCAGGTAGAGCTGCTCTACGGCGACAAGGGCGGCGAGCGTTTTCTGACGGTATATCAGGAAGATCTTCGCAAGGTCGGGATCGGACTGAATCTGCGTCTGGTCAATCCTGAAACGCGATTCAAGATGCAGATGCAGCGCCAGTTCGAGTTGACCTACAGTGCCTGGGGTGTGGGAAGCGTATTTCCGGTTATTCGGGACCCCTACCACTCTGAGACGGCCGACATCAACAACACAACCAACATCACAGGCTTCAAGGACAAGCGCATCGATCAAATCGTGGAGCAGTACGACGTCGAGTTCGATGCAACCAAACGAGCGGCACTGGTCCGCGAGTTGGATGGCATCCTCACCAATCAACACCACTACATCATGCAGTGGTGGGCGCCGGCGCAACGTTTTGCATACTGGAACCGCTACGGGATGCCGACTGGTACCTTCTCGCGAGTCGGCGACGAGATCGGATCGCTGGCTCCCGGTATTCCCCAGATGTGGTGGGTCGATCCTGCAAAGTCGCAGCAATTGGACCGGGCGATGCGTGACAAGACGATCAAGATGGAAGCACCGCCGGTTGAAGATCACTACTGGGAGGAGTACACGAAGAAGGAACAGGCGGTAACGCCCGCGACACCGGCGAAATGAGCGGGTATTTCCTCCGACGGTTTCTGTTGATCATCCCGACCTTCATCGGGATCACGCTCGTGGTCTTCGTCATCATGCACTTCGTGCCGGGCGGTCCGGTCGAGCGTCAGATTCTGCGCTTCCAGATGGCGGCGGCCGGCGGCGGCGAGGGCGCATCGGCGATGCGTGCCGGGGTCGAAATTCCGGAAGAAGCGATTGCGGAAATCCGGCGATACTACGGCTTCGACAAACCCGTTCACATCCGGTATGGGATGTGGCTGTGGAATGTCCTGCGGCTGGATCTCGGCAACTCGTACGTCTATCAGGATCCCGTCTGGGACGTCATCAAGGCCCGGTTTCCGGTTTCGCTCACCCTTGGACTGACCGGGTTTCTCCTCAGCTATCTTGTGTGCGTGCCTCTGGGCGTCCTGAAGGCCGTCAGGCACGGTTCGACGTTCGATTTCGTCTCGAGCGTGATCGTCTTCATCGGTTACGCGGTGCCAGGTTGGGCGCTGGGAACCGCACTGCTCGTCCTGTTCGGCGGCGGGAGCTTCTGGAGCGTCTTCCCACTCGGTGGCTTTCGATCGGACAACTGGGAATACCTCACGTTCTCTCAGAAGGTGGTCGATCAGGCCCAGCACATGTTCCTGCCGGTGTTCTGCTACATGGTCGGCAGCTTCGCCTCGCTGACGATTCTCACGAAGAATTCGCTGATGGAAAACATGTCGCAGGACTACGTGCGCACGGCGTTCGCGAAGGGGCTGGACAAAAACCGCGTCATATTCGTTCACGCGTTGCGCAACTCGTTGATCCCGATTGCGACGGGGCTTGGACAGGTCTTCAGCCTCATCCTTGCCGGTTCGTTTCTCATCGAGAAAGTCTTCAACATCGACGGTATGGGATACCTCGGGTACACGTCCATTCTTCAGCGTGACTATCCGGTCGCGCTCGGGATCCTGGTCGTCAGCTCGCTCCTCCTGCTCGTCGGCAACATCCTGTCCGACATGATCTACGCCGTCATCGATCCTCGCATCCGCTTTAAATGAATCCAGGCCCGTCCGAGACCATCTTCCGCAAGCGCGTCCGCAGGTTCCGGCGGCTGAAGCGCGGGTACTATTCGTTCGTGCTCATTCTCGCGGCATACGCCATCTCGTTTCTGCTGCCGTTTCTGATGAGCGGCACACCGCTGCTCGTGCGATATCAGGGAAGGTTCTTCTTCCCGATGTTTCACTTTTACAGCGTCACCGACTTCGGCGTCGAAGGATTCGGCGAGCCTGACTATCGTGAGTTGAAGAAGCGCTTCGTCGAAGCGGGTCAGGGCGACTGGGTGCTGACGTCCCCTTATCCGTACGGCCCGAACGAGGCCCTTCTTGATCTCACCTCATCACCACCGAATCCGCCCTCGAGAGCGCATCCATTCGGCACCGACGATCGCGGGCGGGACGTCCTCGTCCGGCTCGCGTACGGCTTCAACATCTCGATGACGTTCGCCATCATGGTGATGCTGCTCGGCGAATCGACAGGCGTCGCAATCGGCGCCCTGCTTGGATATTTTGGCGGCAAGCTCGACATTCTCGGACAGCGCTTTATCGAGATCTGGTCATCGTTGCCGTTCCTCTACACGATCATCATCATCAGCTCGATCGTCGTTCCCATCTACGTGCCCGGAAAATCAGCGGTGTTTCAGCCGTCGTTCTGGCTGCTCGTCGTGATTCTGGCCGCGTTCGAATGGGTCGCCATCACGTACTACATCCGCGGCGAGTTCTATCGCGAGAAGGCGCGGGATTATGTGGGGGCCGCGATTGCCACCGGCGTGTCCGAGCCGAGAATCATGTTCCGGCACATCCTGCCGAACGCGCTGACCCCGGTCATCTCATTCGCGCCGTTCGTCATCGTCACGAACATCAGCTCGCTGGTCGCGCTCGATTTCCTGGGGTTCGGCCTTCCCGCACCCACGCCGAGCTGGGGCGAGCTGATCAGCCAGGGCACAGAAAACCTCACGAAGTGGTGGCTGGTGTTTTTTCCGTTGGCCGCGCTCTTTCTTACCCTTCTCCTCGTCGTCTTCATCGGCGAAGCCGTACGCGAGGCGTTCGATCCCAAGGAGTTCTCACAGCTCCAATGACCCGCCTTCGCGAAGACGCTTCGGCGCGGCAAGCTCCCCTGCTCGACATCCGCGGGCTGCGGACACATTTTTTCACCGAAGCCGGCGTCGCCAAGGCGGTCGACGGTGTCGACCTCAGCATCTATCCGGGTGAGGTCGTCGGATTGGTCGGCGAGTCCGGCTCGGGAAAGAGCGTCACCGCGTTGAGCGTGCTGAGGCTCATTCCCAATCCGCCCGGCAGAATCGTCTCGGGGAGATCGTCTTCAAGGGCCGCGACCTGCTGAAGCTCGACAACGACGGCATCCGCGACGTGCGCGGCGACGAAATCAGCATGATCTTTCAAGAGCCGATGACGTCGCTGAACCCGGTGTTCACCATCGGCTTTCAGCTGATGGAGGTGTACCTCCAGCACGAGAAGCTTTCGAAGCAGGAAGCGTTCAACCGCAGCGTCGAGATGCTGAAGCTGGTGGGAATCGACGACGCCCTCGCCCGCATGAAGCAATATCCGCATCAGTTCTCCGGCGGCCAGCGGCAGCGAATCATGATTGCGATGGCGCTGGCGTTGACGCCGGATCTGCTCATCGCCGACGAGCCGACGACGGCCCTCGACGTCACGATACAGGCGCAGATTCTCGATCTGATGCTCGAGATGAAGATGCGGCAGAAAGACTCCGCCATCCTGCTGATCACGCACAACCTGGCGGTCGTCGCCGAGATGTGCGATCGAGTGGCGGTGATGTACGGCGGCAAGATCCAGGAGCTGGCGCCGGTCAAGGAGATCTTCAACAACCCGATGCACCCGTACACGCGCGGGCTGCTCGGGTCGCTGCCTCGCGTTGACGGCCCGAAAGCCGAGCGATTGACGACGATCCCGGGGTCTGTGCCGGACATTCTTGATTTGCCGAAAGGCTGCAAGTTCACGACGCGCTGTCCCGATCGATTCGAGCCGTGCCCGGACATTGAACCGGCGCTCGTGGAAAGGGCACCAGGACATTTTGTCCGCTGCCACCTTTACGGAATCACCGACGAATCCGCCTTCGCGCCCACGGCGCTTCAGCGAGACAGGCATGCCGCCCATCCTCGAAGTTAAGGACCTACACGTCAAGTTCCCGGTATTCGGTGGCGTGCTGCTTCGCAGGCAGGGCGAGGTGCACGCGGTCAAAGGTGTGTCCTTCACGCTGAACCAGGGCGAAACGCTCGGCCTTGTCGGTGAATCGGGCAGCGGCAAGACGACGGTGGGCCGAGCGATTATCAACATCCTCCGCGCAATGAGCTACAGCGTCGAGATTTCCGGCGATATCCTCTACCACCACCCGGCCGGGACCGTGAACCTCGCGCCGCTCGGCAAAGGCGGCATGCGTCCGTTTCGTACGGACATCCAGATGATTTTTCAGGACCCCTACTCGTCGCTGAATCCGCGCATGAGCGTCGGGCAGATTGTCGAAGAGCCGTTGAAGATCCATACGAAGCAATCGCCGGCAGAGCGGCGGGATCGCGTCGTGTGGCTGATGCAGAAGGTCGGCCTGTCACCGGAATACATCCACCGCTATCCGCACGAGTTTTCCGGCGGACAGCGGCAGCGCATCGGCATCGCACGCGCGCTGGCGACGAATCCGAAGATTGTGATTGCCGACGAGCCGGTGAGCGCCCTCGACGTGTCGATTCAGGCGCAGGTCGTCAACCTGATGCAGGACCTGCAGCAGGAGTTCGGCCTCTCGTACATCTTCATCGCACACGACCTCTCCGTGGTGCGTCACATTTCGGATCGGATTGCAGTGATGTACAAAGGCGAGATCGTCGAGATTGGCGAAGCCGAGAACATTTACCAGAAGCCGCAGCACCCGTATTCACGCACACTGCTGGCCGCGGTTCCCAGGGCCGACCCGGAACGGAGCCGAAAAAAACGCCTAGAAGCTGCGCGCCGGTAGCGGTCTCAATTTCTGCAGCTGCGCCGAAAGCGCCAGCACGCCCTCTTCGTCGAACTGCCGTCCCGCGACCTGGACACCGACTGGCATGCCGTTCGAATCCAGCCCGGCAGGGATGCACGCGACCGGCAGACCGGTAAGGCTGAGCACGAAGGTCGGCGCAATCCAGTCGATGTAGGTCTTCATCGGCTTGCCGGCAATCGTGTCGGGGTAGTTCTGCTCCACCGGGAATGGCGGCACCGCGACGCACGGCGTCAGCAGATGATCGAACTCGGCGAAGAACTGCCGGAACTGGCGCCAGAGGTGACCGCGATAGTTCTCCGCCGCAGCGATCTCCTTCGACGTCACGTCGAGCCCCGAACGCACGTTATTCGCGACGTTCGAACCGAAGCGATTCTGCTGGTCGAGCCGCGGGAACATGTGCGTCACGAACCACAGTCCACGCACTGAGAGGAATGCGGGCCTCGCGGCGGAAAGATCGAGAGCGATTTCTTCGACGGTGACGCCCTTGCTTTCAAGCGAATAGGCCGCCTCACGGCACACGAGCTCGACGTCGGGATCCACTCCGATCCCCGCGATGTCGGGACAATAGGCAATACGCAGGTTTTTGCGCGAGCCTTTCACCGCACGGACGAAGTCTCTGCCGTCAATCGGCTGGGCAAACGGCGAGTGGTCACTTGGCCCGGCGATCGCCTGAAGCATGAGGGCCAGATCCTCGGCCGTGCGCGCCATCGGTCCGGTCACCTGCAGCGTGTCCCACACCCAGTCGGTCGGATAGGTCGGCACCAGACCGACAGACGGCCGCAGCCCAGCCACGCCGCAGAACGCCGCGGGGATGCGCAGCGAACCGCCGAGATCGGTGCCCTCGGCGAGCGCAACCATGCCCGTTGCCAGTGCGGCCCCTCCGCCACCGGTCGATCCCCCAGCCGTTTTGCTGGGATCCCACGGGTTTCGGGTCCGGCCGAATATCTCGTTGAACGTGTTCGCGCCCGCAGCAAACTCGGGACAATTCGTCTTGCCCAGGATGACGGCGCCGGCCTCGCGAAGCCGCGTCACGATGAGCGCATCCTCCTTCGGAACGTAATCTGCATAAATCGGCGACCCGAACGTCGTCCGCAGGCCCGCGACGGGAGTCACGTCCTTGATGCCGACTGTCAATCCACAAAGAGGCCCGGGATTGTCGCCGGCTTTGATGCGACGATCGATCTGCGCCGCATCCTCGAGCGCCTGCGGATTCGGGGTGACGATGGCATTCAGCGAAGGATTGAGCTGCTTCACACGCTCCAGGCACTCCTCGACGTATTCGACGGCCGTGACCTCCTTCTCCGCAATCCGCCGGCGGATCTCTGTCGCCGAAAGCGTCGTGAGTGTGTTCATTCTGTATTAGCGCGATCTACCAGCTACCGACAAACGCCACCGCACGGCAGAAGGCCGCCTCGCCGCCTTTGAACTTCCACGGGAAGCAGCCAAGGATCAGCCGCTTGTTCTGCAATTCTGGAGCGGCGATGTCTCCACCGAGATTCTCGATGTGCATGCAGTCTTTCGGAAACAACGCGTTGTGCGTCAACTGATAGGCCGAGTCAGGGAACAACCGGTCGACCGCTTCCTTCCCCCCGAACTTGTCTTCAGCCTGCTTGCGCACGCGATCGCAGTGGCCGTGCGCCCCCTTCCCAAGGAAGCGGCCAATCGGCAGGTTCATCGGATGGTCGGTGGAGACACAGTCGACGCCCCAGATGCGAATCTCCTTTTCGATGAGCCACGGCACCAGGTCGGGGTGCGCGCCCGGGTGACGATGGATGTATTTTTCCTCATCGGCCTTGTCGCCGAACTGCGCGAACTTGTGCCAGCCCGTGTGCAGATAGAGAAGGTCGCCGCTCCGGACCTCGACACGGTCTTCAATCATCTTTGGCGTGTACAACTCCAGCTCGTCCATCGCATCGGACAGGTTCACGATGACGCCTGGACCGCACAGCCACTCGACGGGAATCTCGTCAATGGTCCGCCCATTGGTGACGAAATGACGGGGCGCGTCGAGGTGCGTCCCCATATGGTTGGACGTCATGATGTACTGCGCGTTGACGCCGTGCTCGGCCTTGCGCTTGATGTACTTGACCTCGAACGGCGGATAGTACGGCCAGAAGGGAAACTGTTCGTTCAGAGGCTGGGAGAGATCGTAGATTTTCATAGGTCATCTTCTCTTAGTTTGTCGTGGGGCCCCACCCCCACGACCTGCCACCTCGCACTCGCGGATACCCGCTCGTGCTCGGCGCAATATCGCTATGCCAATCTGCTTAATGAGACACCGGTAGCGCAGGGATTTAGCCCTGCCTCGCCCGTGAGAACGCGCGCTCCAGAGCCCGTCGCGTCAACACATTCGCCAGCTGCCGCCTGTACCGGGCCGATGCGTGGATATCGCTCGGTGGCTCAATGTCGCGTGTGGCGGCGGTATCAGCGGCAGCACGAATACACTCCGCCGACGGCAGCTGTCCCACTAGAGATCGACTCGCCTGATCGGCGAGCATCGGTCGATCGCCAACGCTGAGCAACGCGATGCGTGCGCCCTCGCAGCGCCCACCATCGTCAAGGTTCACGGCCACGGCCACGCCGACGAGCGCAAAATCTCCGTGACGCCGTGACATCTCTTCGAAGGCAAAACCGCTCCGGCTGGGTGCCGGCGGAATGCGAACCTGAGTCAGTAGTTCGCCGGGTTCGATGGCTGTCGAAAAGAGCCCGACGAAAAAGGCCGATGCTTCCACGTTCCGCACTCCCGACTTACCTGTCAGCGCGATCGTCGCATTCAACGCCACCACGAGGGCCGGCAACTCGGCAGCCGGATCTGCGTGTGCCAGGCTGCCGCCGATCGTGCCGCGATTGCGGATGGCGGGATGGGCAATATGCGGCATGGTCTCGACAATCAGCGGAGCCCGCTCGGCAATCAGGCCGCTTCGTTCCACGGTCCGCTGACGGGTCATCCCGCCAATCTTCAGTTCGCCTGTTCCGTCTGTGATGTAGCTCAACTCGCTCAGCCCGTTCAAATCAACCAGCACAGCCGGTGTGGCGAGTCGGAAGTTCATCGCCGGGATCAGGCTCTGGCCTCCCGCGAGCGGCTTTGCGTCTCCACCATGTTCGGCAAGCAGCGATAGCGCTTCGTCGAGGGTACGCGGCCGAAAATATTCAAACGGGGCTGGTTTCATGATTCGAGAAAGGCAATCTTTCGCTACGGCGCATTCGCCAGCCGATCCTTCAACTCCTTGTTCAATGTTTCCAGCGCCTGTTTCGTCATCATCTTGCCGACCGATTCCAGCAGACGTTGACCCACTGCCGCGATTCTGCCGCCAACCTGCACGTCCGACGTGTAGGTCATGACGGTGACGGGACCGGGCTGCTCGTCGAGCGCGATTGTCGCGGTCCCTTTCGTAAAGCCCACACCCCCCTTTCCGTCGATGACCAAGGCGAACTTCTCTGGCGCGACTTTGTCCTTCAACTCGACGTTCATCGCAAATTCAGCGGCGTTGACGGGTCCGACGCTGACCTTCATGACGCCCTGATACCGATCTTCACCCACCTGAGTCAGCGTTTTCGTACCCGGAAGGGCCTTCGCAAGAACGACCGGGTCCTGAAGAAGTTCCCACACTCGGGCCCGGGGACCGTCGAAGGTGAACGTACCGGTGAGAATCATTTTTTCGCCGCCTCGATGAGCTCGAACAATCTGTTCGGGCTCAAGGGAATTTCTGTGATCTCTACGCCGGATCCTGCCAGCGCATCTTCAACGGCCTGCGCAAACAACGCACCGGTCGGAATGCAGCCTGCTTCGCCGACGCCTTTGAGTCCAAGCGCATTGTACGGAGAGGGTGTTTCCCGATGCGCCGTCTCGATCGGCGGCACATCGGTCGCGGTGGGGATCAGGTAGTCCATGAACGACGCATTCAGCAGCTGCCCCTGCTCGTCGTAGACGAGCTGCTCGTAAAACGCGTTGCCGATGCCCTGCGCGACGCCGCCGTGAATCTGTCCTTCCACCAGGGTGGGATTGATGATCGTTCCACAATCATGGACGACGAGATACCGCTTGATTTCGACGGTGGCGGTCTCGGAATCGACTTCCACGATCATGGCGTGCACACCGCTCGCGGTGCTTCCGCGGTCGGGACCGAAGTAGGCGGTGCTCTCGAGGCCGGGCTCGCTGCCCGGGCGAACCGCTCCCCGAAGCGGATTGGCCTTTCCCGACAGTTCGCCTAGCGAAAACCCGCGCTCGCTCGCACCCCTTACATAGACGCGGCCACCGGCCAGCTCGAGCTCGTCGCTCCGCACATTCAAGAGAGTACCCGCGAGACTCAGAATCTTCTCTCTGACCGCCATTGCGGCGGCGTGACATGCGCTGCCCGCAACCACCGCTCCGCGGCTCGCGAACGTTCCGGTGCCCCAATGAAACTCCCGCGTGTCGCCGGTGACGACCCGCACCTCTTCAACGGCCACGCCGAGCGCATCGGCGACAAGCTGGGCGAAGACCGTGAAGTGCCCCTGGCCCTGAGTGCCCACGCCGGTCGCGCATTGCACCTTCCCACTGGGCTCGACGGTGACGCGCGCGCCTTCGTACGGACCAATGCCTGTTCCCTCGACGTAGCACGTCACGCCCACGCCCACATGCCGGCCCTGCGCACGAAGCTTCGGCTGGTCCTCGCGAAGAAATTTGTCGTAACCGATGATGTCGGCGGCCTGTTCGAGTGCGGGCAGGTAATCCCCGCTGTCGTAGATGAGCGGCGCCGAATCCTGGAACATGATTTCGTGATTGACCGGAAATCTGTCGGGTCCGATGAGATTGCGCTTGCGAATCTCAACACGATCGATCCCGAGCTCGCGTGCCGCCAGATCGAGCAGGCGCTCGCTGACGAACACGCCGTGCTGGCGGCCGGCGCCGCGAACCGGCGTCACGATCGGCTTGTTCGTGAAGACCGCGGTGAACTCGCTTTCGTAGTCAGGAATGTCGTACGGCCCGAGCAGCGTGCACTGGCTGTTGATGGGAATCGTCAGACCGTAGGGATCGGTACGCTCCCGGTGTCGAACAGGAACACGTCGTGCACTCCGAGGATTCGCCCGTCTTTTGTGAGCGCCATCTCGGCGTCGTGCACCTGTCCGCGCTCCTGCGTCGTCGCATAGAAATTTTCCTGACGGTCCTCGGTCCACTTGAGCGGACGGTTCAGCCGAATCGCCGCCCACGGCAGGAGCAGCTCTTCGGGATAGAACATCATGATCTTGGGACCGAACCCGCCCCCGACGAACGGCGCGATGACATTCACCTGTGATTGCAGGAGCCCGAGCATGCTCGCAAGCCCGTTACGAATGGGAATCGGCGCCTGCGTCGTGTCCCAGATGGTCAGCTCTTCCGACTTCGCATCCCACTCGACCGCCACCGCCCGGTTCTCGATCGGCGCCGAGACACCGCGGTCGTAGTGGAACCGGCGCCTGACGATGACGTCGGCCTTTTTCCGAGCCGACGCATAGTCACCTTTGCGCTGAATCACATGGGCTGCGACGTTCGACTTCAGATGTTCGTGGATGAGCGGCGCGTCGGATGCAAGGCCCTTTTCAAGATCGACCACCGCATCGATCGGATCGATGTCGACGACAACATCACGAACCGCATCTTCCGCCACGTAGCGGTTGTCGGCAACGACCATCGCGATCGGCTCACCAACATGGCGAACCTTGTCCTTTGCGAGCGGCATCTGCGTGCACGCGTTGAATAGCAGGTTGACGATCGGCGGCGGCGGGACCAGGACTGGTCCCGGCTTCAGATAGTCGCCGAGGTCGGCGGCGGTATAGATCGCATGGACACCGGTGTGCCGTTTTGCCGCACTCACGTCCACATTTGTAATGCGGCCGTGCGCGTGTTCGCTCCGCACAAAGGCCACGTGAAGCATGCCCGGAAGCTGCACGTCATCAACAAACAGCGCGCGTCCCGTCAGCAGCCGCGCGTCTTCGTTGCGCAGGACACGGGCGCTAAGGTAACGATGTTCGGCTGGCAAGCTTGGCGGCCTCGAAGATGTGGTGATAACCCGTACACCGACAGAGATTCGACGAAAGGGCGTCTCGAAGTTCCGTATCCGACGGCTGGGGGTTGTCGCGGAGAAACGCCGTCAGCGTCATCAGAAATCCAGGCGTGCAGAACCCGCACTGCAGGCCGTGCGCGTTCCGGAACGCCGTTTGAAGAGGGTTGAGCTCGCCTGTAGAACTCGCGAGACATTCAACGGTTTGGAGTTCGTGTCCGTCCGCTTGGACGGCAAGCATGATGCAAGAGCGAACGGCGTCACCGTCTAACAGAATTGTGCATGCACCGCACACGCCGTGTTCGCAGCCGACGTGGGTGCCGGTCAGGCCGAGGTCTTGTCGAATGAAATCGCTCAAGAGCAAACGGGACTCGACCTCGCGTTGATAACGAACGCCATTGACCGTGACGGTGATGGGAATCGCGACGCTCATCGAAGTGATGAGGCTGTAGGTTACTTTAGAATGCCCCGCTTTATGAAACTGCGCCGGCAGCTTGCACAGCTACTGTTAGGCGTCGACGATCCGGCGGAAGACCGGCTGCCGGCGGCTGTGGCGACGCCCGTCGATCCGCCTTCGCCAAGGCTACCTCGCGACGAGGCGCTTCCGCCGATTGGGCTGGGACGCGCGTTGTGGCTCGAGCGCAGGCAGGAGGTCGCTATCCGCGAGTTGCTCGAGAGCTGTGCACAGTCGTTCGTCATGCGAAGCAGGCATGTGCGCGCGAACATGATGCTGTTCTCGCCGGACCTGACCCGTCGTCGGGTCCATACCGCCACCGCTTACAACATGGACAGCGATCCGGATCGCGATCTCGAGATTGGCGCAACCGCGGCGGCCAGCGGCAAGGCGGTGACCGAACGGCGCCCGGCGGTCGCCGACCTGGTGCTGCTTCAGATAACGGCAGTGCCGGCCTGGGGCCTTCAGGCGGCCGAGCAGGCTCGCGTGCGGCCGACGCTGAAGAGCATCCTCAGCGCGCCGATTTTCAATCCTGAGGATGTGAACGGCCCACTGCTCGGCACGCTTCAAGTCGACAGCGATCTCACCGTCGAAGAAGCGGGATTCAACAAAGCAGAATCCTCGGAGCTGCTGCAGCAGTTCGCCGATGTCCTGTCGCTGCTGCTCATCGGCGTTCAGGTGCGGGTTACCGACATCAAAGCTGTAACGGCAACAACCTGGCTGACGTCGCGCGTGCAGAATGCGTCGCAGATTGAGCCGGGACTGTATGTCGCGAACAGATCGACGTCGATTTTCCAGCTCTCGAAGAACCGCTATTCCTGATCAGCGCGGGCTGGCATCCCCGTCTTCGGCAAGGCATCTCAAGGCGTCACTCGTAGCGCAACGCCTCGATCGGATCCAGCCGCGACGCCCGCACAGCGGGCCAGAGTCCGCTGAGAACGCCGGCGAGAGCGAGAATCCCGCTCGAGGTCAGCAGGATGCCGTTCGACATGACCAGACGAATGTCGGTGTTTCTGGTGGGATCGTCGAGCAGCGTCGCCAGGAACGGTCTCGTGCCGATGAGCCACACGAGCACGTATGAGAGCGCGATGCCCATGACGCCGCCGAGGAATGTGATCGTCAACGCCTCGAGCAGAAACTGGGTCAAAATGTGGCGCCGTCGTGCGCCGAGCGCCTTGCGCACACCGATCTCTCGCGTTCGCTCGGTCACCGACACGAGCATGATGTTCATCACGCCGACGCCGCCAATCATCAGCGTCAGCGTGCCGATGAAATACAACACGAACTGCAGCCCGTCGGTGATGCCGGTGATCATCGCGACCGAATCGCCGGTGTCGCGAACATTCACGGCCCGCGTATCGCGCGGATTGAAGCGGTGGCGCGTGGCGAGCAGTTCGCGCACCTGGCGGATCGCCTGGTCGTGCAGGTCCGGCGTGATTGCCTGAAAGAGGATATTGTCGACGTTCTCGCGCTGGTTGACCGTGTACGGAACGAAGACCGACAGCTTGTCGGGATAAAAATAGTTCGAGATTTGCGCCTTGTTCGGCATGACGCCGATGACCTCGAACGCGACGCCGTTGACGCGGATCGTCTCGCCGACGGGCGGAATGTTGCTGAAAAGCCGGCGCGCCACCTCGTAGCCCAGAAACGCGACCCGCCGGCGGTTCTCGACATCTTCGTGGTTCAGGAATCGTCCGAACTCCGCCGTTTCGGTCCGCATGATTGCGTATTCCGGCGAGACGCCCCGCACGCCGGCGGTTGTCTGCCGCAAGCCATACGTAATCGGCACCGACTGCATGTACTCCGGGCTGACGAACTTGATCGAGCCGAGCTCGCTCATGGCCTCGACGTCGGCCTGTTTGAGCATGATTCGTCGGCCCGATCGCTCTCCTCCCGCCTGCATGCTCGTCTGACCACTGCCGACGAGCACCGTGCCTGGCGAAAAGGCGTTGCGGAAGCCGTACATGATTGCGCGCTGAAAGCCGGTGCCGTACGCCATGAGCAACACCACCGTCACGATGCCCCACGAAATGCCCATCATCGTGAGCGCCGCGCGGAAGCGGTGCGCGATGAGCGACGCCACGGCCTGAGTGATGACTTCGCGATACAGACGCATGTAGGTGTTCTTAGGATGACGGTTGCCCGCTTCGACACAAAGCCAAGAAGCCACAGAGGAAGACAGATAACCAATACCACGACGAGGCGGTGAGCGCGACCCATGGATGTAGCGGGACTTCCTCTGTGGGATGCGCCAGCGGCCTCTTTCGCATTGCATCGACGTCGTGGGCCGCCTGGGCGGCCCACACAAGAACAGGAAGCGCCACGAATACAAGAGCGACTGATTTGCCGGCTCTTGATATTCGTGCCGCTTCCTGTTCTTGTGCGCCGCCGGCGCGACGTCGATGCGGTGCGCTGCGCCTCTGTGTCATGGATTGGAATGTACTAGGCTTCATATCGCAGCGACTCGACCGGCGGCAACGCCGCAGCGCGTGAAGCCGGGTAAAGGGCGGCAAGCAGTCCCACGATAGACAGGGCGGTGGCCGCTACAAAGCCGGTTCCAGGAGTAATGATCATTCCCGCGAAGCGCGCCGGCATTGGGAGCAGATTGATGAGCTGACACAGCCCCCAGCCGGCGGCGAGCCCCATCACGCCACTGAGCAAGGTAATCGCCAGGCCTTCGACGATGAACTGGCGGTGGATGCTGTGGCTGGTCGCGCCGAGCGCCTTCCGCAAGCCGATTTCCCGCGTGCGCTCGCGCACCGCGATGAGCATGATGTTCATCACGCCAATGCCGCCGAGGACGAGCGTGATGAGGCTGACGCCCAGAAAGAAGTTCTTCATGCTGTGCATCATCTTGCTGAACATCACCGACTCGATCGCCGTATTCCAGAGCGACAGCGCTTCCCTGTCGTCCGGATCGAATCCCTTGACCGGTGCCAGTACGCGCCTGATCTCCTTTTCGACCATCGTCTGGCCGAAGACGCCGAATACGCTAGCGTGCTCCCCACGGTCGAACTCCTGCCGCAGCGACTCCGCGACCCAGTTATATGGCGCGACGATGATCACCGAGATGGAATCGGTTGTGAAATTGGGGCCGACGAGCGGAAAGTCGCGTCGCATGGCTTCATAGGGCACGAACAGCCGCAACTCGTCGCGGCCGCTGTAGCTCGAATCCTGAAATTTCTGACGGATCTTTCCGATCACTCTGTAGCTGAGGCCGTTCAGCTTGAGCTCTTCGCCGATGGGATCCCTGTCGGCGAACAGCTGCGTCGACGCTTCGCGCCCGATGACGACGACCCGCCTCGCCTCGTCGCTATCGCCCTGATTGATCAGCCGCCCGTGCGACACTTCAATGGTCCGGATGCTTTGGAAGTCGGGCCAGATGCCGCTCACCTGAAGCGATGCCGCATTGTAGGCGCTCTTGATCGACACGGCGCCGCGCATGAGTTCGGGGCTGACGAACTGGATGAGCTTCGATTTGTTTCGCAGCTCATGGACGTCGCCGATGTTGAGGCGAATGACGCGGCCGGCCCGCTCGCCACCCACCTGCACGCTGGTGCGGCCGTTGCGAACGACGACGATGTTCTTGCCGAGCTCTTCGAGGACGGTCTGGTTGCCGCGCTGGAACCCTTCTCCCATGGCCGAGAGAATCACAATGGAGATGACGCCCCACATGATGCCGAACATGGTGAGGAAGCTTCGCAGCTTGTTGGTGCGAAGGTTGTCGATGGACTGTTTGAGGGCTTCCTTCATGAATGTGCACGACAGTGGTTCTGGGTTCTGGGTTCTGGGTGCTGGGTTCTTGGTTGGAAAGAGCGAACCAGTCCTCAGAACCGTAGAACCGGAACCGCAGAACCCAGCACCCTAGAACCAAGAACCGCGGGAATCCGGTTTCTAGCTCGGCAATACTATGCGCTCGCCCGCCTGCAGTCCTTCCAAGACCTGCGTGCGTGTGCCATTGCTGATGCCGACCTTAATTGGCACGCGCCGGCGCCCACTGCGCTGGCCTGAATCGAGCACGTCCACTGATGCCTTGCGGGTGGCGTCGTAACTGATCGCCGCTTCGGGAATGAGCAGCACATTGGGACGCTCCTCGAGAACGATCTCCGCGTTGGCCGTCATGTTGGCCTTGAGCTCGTTGCCCGGGTTCTCGATCGACACGCGCACTTCGAAATTCGTGACGTTGTCCTTTTCGACACCCATCGGCGATATCTGCGTGACTTTGCCCTGGAACGTCCGCTCCTTGAAGGTCTCGACGCGAATTCGCGCGGGCTGCCCGAGGCGCAAATTGCCGATTTCGGTCTCGTCAACACGGCCGCGCACAAAGACGTGCGAGATGTCCCCCATCGTGATGACCGATGTGGCTGCGGCACCCATATTCAGGATGGACGACACCGGGCTGCCGATCTCGATGTCGCGCGCGAGTATTCGCCCGCGAATGGGGGCACGAATCGTCGCGTTAGCCAGCTCTTCTTCGGCGCGCTCGACAGCGGCCTGCGTTTGCGCGACATTCGCGCCTGCTTCCGATACGTGCGCCTTCGCCACCGACAACTGAGATTCGGCCGCGCGACGGCGATTCTCGGCCTGGTCGAGCTGCGTGCGCGCTTCCTCGAGTTCGTGCTGGGCAATGAGCTTCCGTTCGAAAAGGCTTTTCGCCCGCTCGTGAGAACGTTTGGCGAACTCGACTTCCGGGCCCTCCGCTTCGACGCGGCTCTTTTCCAGATTCGCCTCGGCCGCGAGATGCGCCGCGCGCGCGCCCTGCAGCGTCGCCCGCGCTTCGCGCACCCGGGCCATCAGGTTTTCGCGGTCGAGCTCGACCAGCACCGTGCCAGGTTCGACCTCCTGATCCACCTCAACCGGCAGCAACTTGATAATGCCATTCGCCTTCGATTTGATTTCGACCTTGGTAATCGGCTCGATCTTGCCGGTCGCCACAACCGATCGGGCGATCGTGCCCCGCTCGACCGTCGCAAGCCTGGATTCTGGAATGGCCGCCGACCCGCCGAGGTAAGAGGACGCGCCCCACCCAAGGGCGGCCAGCGCGAGAACCGCGGCCCCACCATAGGCCGCACGTTTCCTGGATTTGTTCATTCCCACCCAGTATCAGACGGGGGAGCCCCGCGAAATGTTGCAATGTATAACGCGAAACTCAGCGTAAAGGTAACAAACCACGCATACGTATAGAGCGAATCCCAGATGGTGGGATGAGCGACCTGGCCTCCGGGAGTCAGCGCGGCCCTGACAAAACCCGGCACCACTGGAAGGATTGACACCACAAGAACAGCGATGGCCCGCCAATTGACGCCGCCGCCATAGCTGTATGCGCCGTTCAACTTGAACAGATCTTCGAGCGATAACTGGCGCTTTCGAATGACCCAGTAGTCGGCTATCAGAATTCCGCCAATCGCGCCCATCAGGCTCGAATAGCCGATGAGCCAGGTGAAGATGTAAGCCGAAGCATCGGCGTAGAGCTTCCACGGCATCATCACGATGCCGATGGCCGCGGTAATCAGGCCGCCGGTCACGTAGCTGATTCGCTTTGGCGCAAGGCTCGAAAAATCATTCGCCGGAGAAACGACATTGGCCGCCATGTTGGTCGTGAGCTGCGCCAGCATGATGATGAGCGCACCGAACACCACAACAACTGGACTGCCAATACGAGCGATGAGCGCGACCGGATCCCAGATGGCTTCGCCAAACAGCACAATCGTCGCGCTCGTCACGGCGACGCCGATAAACGCAAACGCGGTCATCGTCGCTGGCAGACCGAGTGCCTGACCAAGCGCCTGGGACCGCTGGCTCTGCGCATACCGTGTGAAATCGGGAATGTTGAGGCTGAGCGTCGCCCAATAGCCGACGTTGGCCGTCACGGCCGCTGGAAAGAGCTGCCAGAACGGCGCGCTGCGCTGCTGCAACCGCGAGGATTGCGCAAGGATGTGCCCGAGGCCGCCGCCGCGCAGGATGGCCCATCCGAGCAGCAGTGCGCCTCCGGCGAGCAGCAGCGGCGCCGACCACCCTTCGAGTTTCTTGATACCTTCCAGCCCGTGCAGGATGATCCAGACCTGCACGAGCCAGAAGACCGCAAACGACATCCAGATTCCTGTGGCGATGCCGCTCCATGCCGGCCACACGGCCGCAATCAAGGTGTTCAGCGCGACTGCGCCGATCCACGTTTGAATGCCGAACCATCCGCAGGCGACAAGCGCACGAAGCATCGCAGGAACGTTCGCACCCTTCACGCCGAAGCTTGCGCGGCAGAGCACCGGAAACGACACGCCGTATTTCGTGCCCGCGTGTGCGTTGAGGATCATCGGCAGCAGCACGATCGTGTTGCCGAGCAAGATCGTGAGCATCGCCTGCCACCAGCTCATGCCCTGCTGCATCAACCCCGATGCGAGCGTGTAGGTGGTGATGACCACGCTCATGCCGATCCACAGCGCAGCGATGTGATACGTGGACCAGGTGCGGCGCGACAACGGGGTCGGTGCGAGATCGGGGTTCCAGAGCGGGCTCTTCGAGATGTCTTCTTTGAGCTCGACGAAGTCCGCGACACCTGTCGGCATACGGACGACTATATCGGATTACAAAACCATCGATTAGTTCAGAGGCTTACGGGCCGCGAGCGCTAGAATGGCGCATAGATGCGCACGGTTTCGCGACCTCGGTTTTTCCTTGAAGCCTGGCACGCCACAAATGGGATATGGATAGAGTTTCGAGAACCCACGCGACACGTTACCGAATGAAAAAGATCACTGGCTTCGTTTTGATGCTCGTCACACTCGGAGCGATTCCAGATGGGCAAGCTCCTACGCAACTGGACTGGCCGTTTTATGGCCGGACCGCCGGCGGAACACGATTTTCCCCGTTGGCGCGCATCACACGCGACAACGTCTCGAAGCTCGTCGTCGCCTGGCGCTATCACACCGGCGAGCCCGTCCTGGAGCTCTCGAAGCAACCGTCGTTGCAGGTGACGCCGATCGTCGTGGACAACGTGATGTATCTCAGCACGCCGCTCGGCAAGGTGATGGCGCTCGATCCGGCAACGGGACGCGAAATCTGGCGTTACGACGCAAGAATCAATCCGAAGGCAGGATACGGCGACTTCGCCAGCCGTGGCGTCGCAACCTGGGTCGACAGCACGCTGAAACCAGGAGCGCCGTGTCGTCGGCGCATTTTCGTCGCGACGATGGATGCGCGGCTCATCGCGCTGGACGCCGCGTCGGGCTATCCCTGCGCCGCGTTCGGCGTGGAAGGGACCATTGGCTTGCGCGAGACGTTGCGCATCCGCCCAGCGTTTCCAACCGCGTACGAAGTCACCTCCCCGCCGCTGGTCGTCAACGATCTGGTCATCACGGGATCGGCCATCGCCGACAATTCCCGGCCCGCGCCTGCGAGCGGCGAGGTGCGCGCATTCGACGCGCGCACTGGCGCGCTTCGATGGACGTGGGATCCGATTCCGCAGAACCCGAAGGATCCGGCTTTCGCGACGTGGCGCAACGGCAGCGCCGCACGCACCGGCGCGGCCAACGTCTGGTCGGTGATGGCCGCAGACCCGGCGCGCGATCTCGTGTTCCTGCCGACCTCGAGTGCGGCGCCAGACTACTACGGCGCGCTTCGCCTCGGCGACAACCGCTATGCCAACTCGATCGTGGCGCTGCGCGCGTCGACGGGTGCTGTCGTGTGGCACTTCCAGACGGTTCATCACGATCTGTGGGACTACGACAACGCCTCCCCACCTGCGCTCGTCAATGCGACGCGCGACGGAAAAACTCTGCCCGCGGTCGTGCAGGCGACCAAAACCGGACAACTCTTCGTTCTGCACCGCGAGACCGGCGTGCCAATCTTCCCGGTTGAAGAACGCCAGGTTCCCTCAAGCACGGTTCCGGGCGAAGAAGCCTCTCCTACGCAGCCCTTCACGACGATCACGCCGCCGTTGAGCCCGCACAGCTTTACCGTCGATCAGGCGTTCGGCATCACACCGGAAGCACAGGCCGCGTGCAAACAGATGATCGCGGGGCTGCGCAACGAGGGCATTTTTACGCCGCCGAGTCTCGAGGGCACGCTGGTGATTCCCTCAAACGTCGGTGGCGCGCACTGGGGCGGTGTGGCGGCCGACGATCAGTCCGGCATCGTCGTGATCCCGGTGAACCGCATTGCCGCGATGGTTCAGTTGATTCCGGCGAAAGGCTTCGATCTGACGGCAGCTCGACAGGAGTCGAGCCGTCTCGGTCAGGGCTACGAATACACGATGATGGAAGGCACACCGTACGTGATGAGACGACGGCTTCTGCTCGGCCCTGGGCTGGTGCCGTGCACTCCGCCTCCGTTCGGTGCTCTCGTGGCCATCAGTTTGCGAACCGGGCAACGGCTCTGGGACGTTCCGCTCGGCACTCCGCCGGTGCCGCCGGGCGCTCCCACACCACCCGGCAATCTGGGCATGCCGAACCTCGGCGGTCCCATCATTACCGCTGGGCGGCTGGTTTTCATCGCCGCAACGCTGGACCGTATGTTCCGCGCGTTCGACATCGACAGCGGGAAAGAACTGTGGAAAGCGCCGCTCCCCGCGGGCGGCCGTGCAACGCCGATGACGTATGAATCAGGTGGACGTCAGTTTGTGGTGATCGCAGCGGGTGGAGGAAACGAGTTCGGTACCGGCGACGCGATCCTCGCCTACTCGCTGCCGTGAATGTCTTGGACAGGCGGGTTGCCGCGGGTCGTTAACAGTTATGGCAGATCGCGGATGGATGATGGCAGATGGAGTTTGCCATCTGCCATTTGCCACCTGCTATTTCTGCGTCAGAACGTGTACCTTGCCCCGAACTGAAGCACGCGCGGACGCCCGGCGCCCGTGATTCGGCCGAAGTCCGCGTTGTTCATGTTTGTCTGAGGATTGTTGTAATTCTTTGAGTTCAATAAGTTGAAGGCTTCGGCTCGAACCTGCAGCCTCGTGCCGGCAGCGAGAGAGAAACTCTTGGCGAACGTCGTGTGCATAAGAAAGTCGCCAGGACCTCGCACCATCTCGGGCATGAAATTGCCCGGCCGAAGCGTTGCATTGGTCGCCGGAATCACCGGCACCCTGACGAAGCCCGCTGTGTTGAGATAGTTGCATCCGTTCGCAACGCAGGTATCCTTCCAATCCGCGACCACCAGATCGACGCCGGACGCAACATCGGGCCGGCTGTTGCCTATTCCTGATGGTTGCGTGATGGCCATCGCAAACCCCGATCGCGCTTGAACGATGCCGGAAATCTGCCAACCACCCAGCACACCATTGAGGACGCCCTGCCCGCCGCCGATTCCGGGGAGCTCGTAAATGAACGAAGCGTTCAACCGATGACGGATGTCGTTCGTGGAGGGACCATAATCAAATTCCGGATCCCAGAAATCCTGTATGTTGTTGAAGCTGGTGATGTAGTACACCGACAGATCGCCACCCTGCGTGGACTCGCTTTTACCCAGTGTGTAATTGACGTCCCACGAATACCTGTCGGAGAACCGTCTTCGAAGCGATGTTTGCAGGCCGTTGTAGACCATCGTCTGAGTGCTGTCCACGTAGTAACCGCCGGGCGACCCGATCGCCGGGTTGGGCCGCAGACCGGTCTGTCTGTCGAAGGCCTGAGTAAATTGACGCTGCAGCGGGAAATCATTGCCATCGGTCCGGATGTAGCCGATTTCTGCGGCCATCGTGCGGGCGAAGGCTCGCTGCACACTCGCCATTGACTGAATCGTATAGGGCGCGGCGATGTTGGTATTGATCAGCGAGAACACGGCGGCCCGTCCAGCCGAGTCTGCCTGCGCTAATGGCAACGCGTCGTCCGTATACATCGGCCACCGGACGTTTCGCGCTGCCGATTCCGTGCGGTTATAAACCACGCGATACGGAATCGTCGGATGATTCACTGCCTGACGAACCGTCATGGGCAGGGTGGGACTATAGAGATATCCCACACCGCCCCTAATGACTGTTGACTCATTCTGGCCCAGCGTCCACGCAAAACCCACCCTGGGACCAAAGTTGTTGCCGTCAGGCTCGTAGGGATGAAGTGGATCTGTTTTCGGCCCGAAGTCCAGCTTCCGCAGATCGGTTGGATTCTCCAGGTTGACGAGTTCCACTGGCACATCCGTCGTGGCATACACCTTGGCGACCCCGTAATAGTCCCAGCGCAGGCCGAGGTTCAGGACGAAGTTGTTGCCCAGGCGCCAGTCGTCCTGAATGAACGCACCGTACTGATCCATGCGCGAACCATGCGGCGGCGCGCCGTACGTGGTGTTGTGCGAGTTCACGACGTTCGCGAGAAGGTCGGCATAGTTCTGGTACGTGAATGCGGGGTCTTCCGGATTGATGTGACTGCCGGTCTCGCGCATGAAGCGGAATCCCGCCTTCACGAGATGCCGCTGATAGCCACGGCTGAATTTCTGCTCGAGACTGTAGGCCGTACCTGCCATGTCCAGGATTTCGGAGTGCGCCGTGCCGAACAGGCCGCTGATGCTGAAGGACGCCACGCGCCGGCCGTACGGCATGATCTCAGCTGGCTGGTTCGGGCCGATGACCGACAGGAACTTGTCGAGACGCGCCAGGTACGCCTTGTTCCATCCAACGCGGCTTTCCGACACCCATGCCCCGCGCGTCATCACATACTGCGCGGCGATGCGATCCTGCCGGTTCGGAAACTCTCGATCGTTCGCACCGTTCGGATTCGGTCGAGGGTCGAGTGTGAACGGCCGAAGACGCGTGTAAGTGAAGGAGAGATTCGCCCCGTTGAACACGGCCATATCGGCCTTGGCAACGACGTGATTCTCGCTGCGCCTGCGCACTCCAAGTCCGCGCCATCGGCCGACTTGCGGATTCACGACACCGGCGGCCGACACGATCGTCTCGGTCGGGAGATACAACGTGTCCAGGGCGATCCTCGTTTCCGGGTACGGCAGCGCGCGGAGCACCTCATCGCGAACGGCCTGATACGGCACCGTCGTGTCCAGGTTCCGCTCGACTTTCTCGCGGTACCCTTCATAAGTGGCAAAGAAGAACACCTTGTTGCGCATGACCGGACCGCCGAGCGTCCCGCCGTACTGGTTGAAGTGGCCCACTGGCTGCTGGGCCGTGGAGAAAAAGTCGCGCGCATTCCACTTCTCATTCTGACCGCTGTAGAAAGCCGAGCCGTTAAAGTTGTTCGTGCCCGACCGGCTGATCACGTTGATCTGCCCGCCGGCGACACCGCCGTACTCCGCCGGCAACACGCCTTTGACGATTTGCACCTCCGCGATCGAGTCGAGGCTCATGACGGAGATCTGATTCTCGCTGCCATATTGGGTCAGCGACCGGCCTTCGGGGTTCGAGTTCGCCTCGGTCCCATCCACCGTGATGCCCGTGCCGCCTGACGCGACACCGTTCATCTGCACGCCGCCTGAGGTGCCGGCTGCCCCGGTACCGGTGATGACAACGCCGGCGGTCAGGCCGATCAGGTTCTGAATGTTTCGGCGATTGACCGGCAGCTCACGTACCTCCTGCGACCCGAGGCTGTCGGCCTGCACCGACATCGACGTCTGAACGAGCGGCGCCTCTCCAGTTACTGTGACGGTCTCGGACATCGCGCCAACTTCGAGCGTGAACGTCTGACGCACGGTCTGGCCGGCGCCCAGTTGTATGCCGCGCTGGCTGATCGTCTTGAAGCCCGTCAATTCGATCCGCACGGTGTAGATGCCCGCCGGAAGCGCCGCCAACACCACCTCGCCGTTCGCATCGGTCACGCTCTCGCGTGCGACACCGGTCCCTTCGTTGGTCGCAACGACGTTCGCGCCGGGTATGACCGCCCCCGAGTTGTCGCGCACGAGCCCGACGAGCGTGGCGGTCGTGACTTGCGCTTTCAGCGGGGTTGTGGACGTCAAAAGGAGGGCAACCGGGAAGATCACTAGAAGGACGGCTCGTAAGAGGTCGCGCATGGAAGTTACCTCTCTGAAGCGGCAGGCGGATCACGCCTGCGATGAATGTGTATCAGGAGACAACACCTTGAAGACAATGGGATCCACAGAGTTGGACATCCCGTGAATAGAGTGACACCTGCGGTATAGCATGACGATTCAGAAAACGTCAAACAGGATTTCTACGTGTTGTAAACGATTTCAATCGACGAGATCCAGACGTAGGGCGGGTCCTGCTCTTCGGACCCGCCAATCTCTTCGCGACTCGCGTTAACGCCGAAGTCGAGCGGTGACCGCCTTGATACTCGTCGAAAGGGAACCCAGCTGCGTCCGATCGGGCTGTGCCTGAGCATTCGCCGCGTCGCTCTCCAGTTGCGCCGCATGCCGGTCGAGCTCATTCAGGATCGCGGCAGCACCCCGTTCGCGGCCGGTGCGAAGATCGTCGGCGCGATTCAACGCGGCTCTTAGCGAGACCGCATGCTCGGCCCGAATCGCGTTGCTGCGCGTCAACTGATCGATGTACGCCCGGGCGACGACCGTCACCGCGGGCCACGTGCTTCGTTGCTGATGTTGCGGATTGAGCTCTTCAACATATACCAGCATCGCTGCATTGATTTCGTCCTGCGACAGATGCTCGCTGGGCCTCAGCCTGAAGACATCGAGACCCCTCGCGATTTCTGTCGCATAGATGTATCCGTTGTACCAATAGCTCGACCAGTACCCGCCCGTGATCAAGCGCTTCGCATCGAGCGGTCCGCGATCGAAATAGGCGATTTCGAATGGCCTGGCAGAGTCGGTGAAATCAAAAACAGACACGCCACCCTGATACCACGACTGCACCATGATGTCGCGTCCAGGCACAGGAATCAGCGACCCGTTGTGCGCCACGCAGTTTTCCTGTTCCGTCTGCGGAGCCGGCAGCTTGTAATTGCTGGCAAAGCGCAGCTTGCGATCGACGATGTCGAAGATCGCATTCGCGCCCCAGTTGGGCGGATCGGTCGCCTTGCACCGCGGACGGGAACCACCACCCCATTCATCGGTGAAGACGACTTTGGTGCCGTCATTGTTGAAGGTTGCCGAATGCCAGTAGGCAAAGTTCTTGTCGATCACCTCATCCAGCCGCACAGGATTGACCGGGTCTGCAATGTCGAGCAGGATCCCGTTTCCCGCGCAGGCTCCGGCAGCGAGACCAAGTTCGGGAAACACCGTCAGATCGTGGCACTGGTTGGTCTGACGCGTGCGTTGCGTGCCGGGGCCATGATCGCCGCCTTTCCACAATCCGGCGATCGCACCGGTCGACTTGTCGGCGAAGATGCGCGGCCTGCTGACGATACGGGCCTGCGCCGGTGAGGCGAGCGGCACCTGGATGACATCGATGCTGAAGAGAGCGGTATTGGCGTCCTCCTCAGGACCGAGCGGTGAACAACCCTCCAATTCCTCTGGCCGCCGGACGACCCTCGTACCTGATCCATATATGTACAGATTTCGCGTGTCGTCTGGATCTGCGACGAGCGTGTGCGTGTGCGATCCACGGCACGTCTGGACAGCTGCCAATTGCTTGGGGTTCCGGAGATCGCTGATGTCGAAGATTCGAATCCCGCGAAACCGCTCCGGGCTGACATGCGCCGTTACGCCCTGTGTGCCACAGTCAAGCCGGCCGCGAGACTGTTCCACCGACATGAACAGCAGGTTGCCGTGAACAGAAACGTCGCCCTGGCCGCCAGGACACACCACCGAAGCGATCTGCCGAGGCCGTCGAGGATTCTCGACGTCATAAACGTTGAAGCCGTGATAACTGCCAACGAACGCGTGCCCCAGGCGGAGCGCGAGGTCCGAGTTGCCCAAGTTCATATTGTCTGCGCCGGGCTGCGGCGGCGCCGGAGTGCCCGCTCTTTCGTGCTCGCGCTCGATCCGACGGATCTCCTCTTCTTCTTCACGCGTCTTCTCGGGAGGTGTTTCGAGGCCGGCGGGCGTTTTCGGATCGAAGAAGCCCGGTGGCTTCGGCAGAGTCGCAACGAGCTCCATGTTGCGGGCCGCCGTGCCGGCATCGCGAAATCCGGCTTTAAGTGCGGCACGAGGGTCGCTGGATCCTGACGGCCGCTCCTGTGCATCTCCGGAGCTGACGGCGCACAGGACAAAAACAGAAAGCGACAGGGATCCAACAGCAACGCATCTCATGGCTCACGCTCCTTGAGCATGGCGGTCATCCGCGAGATTTCCATCCGCTGATCGGTATCGACATCGGACGCAAACGCAAAAATATCCGATTGCTGGCCGGCGCCCTCCGAAGCAAACAGCTCTTCGACCATCACCAGCGCACCTTCGTGATGTTTGACCATGAACTCCAGAAAGAGTCGATCGAATTCTGCCCCGCTGGCACCTGAGAGGCGCGTCATCTCGTCTGTCGTCAACATGCCGGGCATGAGCACCGCATCCGCCGCGTGATGTGCATGAGGATTCGGAATCGCCTCGCCGCGAGCCTTCAGCCAGTCTCCCATCATCTTGATTTCATCGACCTGCGATGCCTCGATTCGCCTGCCGAGCATCTGGATGTCTGCCCGCGACGTCCGCGCACTGATGAGCGCCGTCATCTCGACCGCCTGCAGATGGTGCCCGATCATGCCTTGCATGAACCGGATGTCAGCGGCCGTATATCGAAGCTGCGAAAGATCTGCCGCCTCGCGGGCGGTGATGACGCGACCCGACCGGCCGGGAGCGCCAGGCTGCACGATTGGCACGGCAGGCGTCCCAGACATGCTGCGGCATGCGAGCCCGCTCAATGTCGGCAGCAGAAGCGTCAACGCGCGTCGCCGATCCATCCCTTCAGCGGCTTCGTGAACACGAGCAGGATCATTCCTGCGGCGGCCGAGAACATCGTCACCGCGCCGAAGAGCTGCGGAAGCGGCAGCGACTCGATGAGCCCCGCTACGCGGCCGGCGACCAGATTACCGAGGGCCGCGCCCATGAACCAGATGCCCATCATCTGGCCCACGTAGCGCGCCGGTGACAGCCGAGTGATGCTGCTAAGCCCGATCGGGCTGAGGCACAGTTCGCCGACCGTGTGCAGGAAGTACGTGACGACGAGCCAGCTCGGACTGACCGGGTTCTCGAGCGTCGCGTTCGCCGAACCCCACGCCAGCACGGCAAACCCGACACCAAGGAAGATCAGCCCGAACCCCATCTTCGCGGGAATCGACGGATTGCGCGATCCAAGCCAGATCCAGAGCGCGCTGAACAGCGGTGCGAGCAGAATGATGAACAGGCCGTTCACCGACTGCAGCCAGCTCGCCGGCATCTCCCATCCGCCGATGAGGCGATCGGTCAAGCGCTCGGCGAACAGGTTCATTGACGAACCGGCCTGCTCGAACCCCGACCAGAAACAGGCCGCAGCCAGGAAGCAGACGGCGATGACGCCGATGCGTTTTTTTTCAACCGTCGTCAACCCGCCGAATGTCACGACGTAGAGCAGGTAGGCAGCCGCGAGCGAGACGATGAAGACCCCTGCCGAATCGACAAAGCCCACGAGCGTCAGGTGAATGGCACCTATCGCCTGCAGCGCCCAGAGGATCAGCGCGAGCCCAACCACCGCCTCGAGCGCGCGTACCAGCGCACGGGTTGCCGCACTGCGAGCCGCAGAAGACCGTGCTTCTGGCCGCAATTCACCGGCGGTGCCAAGATACCGGCCGCCGAGAGAGTACCTGAATGAGCCCGAGCACCATGCCGACGCCGGCCGCGCCAAATCCGAGGTGCCAGTCGATCACTTCGCCCAGATAGCCGCACACCAGCGGGCCCATCATGCCGCCGATGTTGATGCCCATGTAGTAGATCGAGAACCCCGCATCACGTCGCGCACCGCCCTCTGGATAGAGATCGCCGACGATGGCACTGATATTCGGCTTCAGCAGTCCCGTGCCGATAACAATCAACGAGAGACCGGCATAGAACGCGACGATGTTCGGTATCGCAAGCGTGAAGTGCCCGGCCGCAATAACCACGCCGCCCCAGAACACCGACCGGCGCAAGCCGAGGATTCGATCGGCAACCCAACCACCTGGAAGGGCAACGACATAGACGGCTGCGGTGTAGAGGCCGTAAATGGCCGTTGCGGTGACGTCGTTCAATCCCATGCCGCCGGTTGTCACGGCATTGGTCATGAACAGGACGAGAATGGCTCGCATCCCGTAATACGAGAAGCGTTCCCACATCTCGGTGAAGAAGAGCGTCGAGAGACCGCGTGGATGGCCGAACCAGCGCTGGTCGGTCAGCGCGTCACTCCGCGTCGCGGCCTTCGCAGCAATTGCCATGTCAGTCCTCGAACCGATCGATCACGATCGATTGCGCGCCCTCCCATAGTGTCATCCGGCCAAGAGCGACCAGGTGCTCTGCACCGGAAACGAGCGTCAGAAAGTGATTGCCGGCCAGCAGGCCGGCCTTGCTGCCGAATTGGGTACGCCCGTAGGGAATCAGGATCTCTGTTTCGCTGACACCACCCGGATACAAGAGAATCTCTCCCGGCAGCGGATACGTCGTCGCATTTTCGGGCGGGATTCCGACGGACAGGTTGCCGAGCGGAACCCACATGGATTCTCCGCTCCACCGCACGTGGATAAGGTTCTCTTTGAACGGCAACATCTCGAGAAACGCCGCGCACGTCAACGGAGCCTTTTCGCTTTCAAGCCGGCCTTTCAGCTTGTAGGGACCGGCGGCAATCAGCAAGTCAGACATGTGTCATCGTCGATCGTCCATCGTCCATCGTCTGGTAGCGCAGCCCTTTAGGGCTGCTTGTGCCTCTCCGGACGAATGAACTTACCCGTTGTCTCGGCGACGATCTTTCCGTCGAGGAAAATGGTCTCTCCGCGGCGAATCGTTCGCACGACGACACCAGTAAATTCAAACCCGATATAAGGGCTTATTTTATGGCGTTGCAGCAATTGTTCAGGTTCCAGCGTATACGAACGCGACGGATCCAGCAGCAACAGATCTGCGTCATTCCCGACGCTCAGGCGGCCTTTTGACGGAATTCTGAAGCGTGCCGCCGGATTTGCCGCCAGCAGCCCCGCGATATGCTCGAACCGGAGCCGCCGGCCATCGTGTCCCCGCTCGAGGAGGACCGCCAGCGTCGACTGAACGCCGGCCACCCCTCCCCACGACGCACGAAAGTCTCCGTTCTTCTTCAGTGACGGAGCGCACGGCGAGTGATCCGATGCCACAAGATCCACGCGTCCGCCGAGCAGTTCGCCCCACAACTTCCCGTGCTCAGTCAGATCGCGCAGCGGCGGCGCGCATTTGGCAGCAACGCCGATGGCCTCGAGATCATCTGCCGAGAAAAACAGATAATGCGGACAGGTTTCGACCGACACGTCGATGCCACGGTCCCTGCCCTCCTTTGCCTTCACAACCCCGCTGCCGCTACTGACGTGAACGATATGCAGTCGCGCACCCGTCTCTCCCGCGATCTCGATCGCGCGTGATATGGCTTCGAGCTCTGCGGCAACAGGACGCGAGTCCAGGAAATTCCGCGCCGTCGATCCGGTCATACCTGCAGCGAGTACGCGGGTCATCTCCTGGCTTTCGGCGTGAACGGCGACCGGCAGATCGAGACGTGCCGCTTCACGCATGCCGTCACTCAGCGTCTGGTCGTCAGCTCGCGGAAATTCCGGCAAACCTGAATCGCACATGAACGCCTTGAACCCCACCACGCCACGATCGGCCATCGCCGCCATCTCGCCGACCGATCCTGGAATCAGACCACCCCAGAGGCCGAAGTCGGTGATTGACGATGCCTCTAGCGCCGCGCGTTTCCGATCGACTTCATGGGCGTTCACGGTGCAGGGTGTTGAGTTGAGCGGCATGTCGAAGAAGAGCGTGCCGCCGCCCGCCGCCAGCGCGCAGCTGCCCGTGCCCGCACCTTCCCATTCGGTACGTCCCGGCTCGTTGAAATGCAAATGCGCGTCGATGACTCCCGGAAAGATGTGAAGGCCTGTCGCGTCGATCGCACTTCCGACACCGGAAAGTTCAGGCGCGATTTCCATAATGCGTCCGCCCGACATGCGAACATCCGCCTTCTCGCGGCGGTCTGGGTACACAAGCGTGCCGCCACGGATGATTACATCAGTCACGTAGATTTGCCCGCCAGCTCATCGAGGAACGCCAGGCCGGTTTCCAGCGCCGCGGCCACATCGTCTTCTCGGACGTTCTCGGCGGGATGATGACTGATGCCTCCCTCACATCGAAGGAACAGCATACCGACGGGCATCCTGGTGCCGATGATCATCGCGTCGTGACCCGCACCGCTCGACATGCGGTGCGCCGGCACTCCCGTGCGTTCGAGCGCGCGTTCGAGCATTGCAGCAATTGCCGAATCCATGGCAACCGACGGCTGATCGAGACGTGATTCGCACGTCACCTGCACCCCCCGTCGCGTGGCAATTTCTCCGGCCGACGTCGAAAGCCGTCCGGCAGCCGCCTTTCGCATGCCATCAGCCGGGTGCCTGAGGTCGAGCGACAGGACCGCGCGCTCCGGCACGACATTTCCGGCGCCTGGCTCGACGGCGATCGCCCCAACGGTCGCGACGAGACCCGGCGTGGTGAGCGCCTCGCGCTCGACCTCGCTTATCCATGCCGCCGCACACGCCAAGGCGTCTCTGCGCATGTTCATGGGGGTTGTCCCAGCATGTGCGGCCGAGCCCACGAACGTCAGCTCGGCACGGGTCTGACCGGAAATCACGTCGACAACAGCAAGCGGAAGGTTGAGGTCCTCGAGGACCGGACCTTGCTCGATGTGAAACTCGAGATAGCCAAGCGCGCTCGGCTGGGCCTGCGCGTCCGGAATACGGTTCGGTTCGAGGCCGAAATGCCGAATGGCCTCGCGCAGCGTTTTCCCCGAGCGGTCTGTACGATCGAGCAGCGTGGTGTCGAAGGTCCCTGCGAGTGCGCGGCTTCCGAGAAACGGCGAACCGAATCTGACACCTTCCTCGTCGGAAAAGCCGACCACCTCGATCGCAAAGGGAAATCGCTTAGCCCCGAGAAGCTCGACCAGCGCCGTTGCGAGGATCACGCCAAGGACGCCATCGAATGCACCCGCGTTGGGGACAGTATCGAGATGCGAACCGATGTAAAGCCGCGGCACATCCTTCACACTGTTGTGTCGCAGTGATTCTTCGTGTCTTCGTGGCTCCGGCGGATGGACGCCGCGAATGTTGCCGATGGCATCCACACGCACCGTCATACCCATACGCGCCATCCACGCGGCCAGCGCGGTGTGGACGTCGCGCATCGGTTTGGAGAGGAACGTCCGCGTGGTGGCGTTGCGATCGTCAGACAGCTTCGCCAGCTGCCGGCACCAGCGAATCACCTCGCGGGCCTGCTCGATCGGCGTCATGAGCCGCGATAAGTGCTGTAGCCGTAAGGCGAAACGAGCAAGGGCACATGGTAATTGCCCGCTGAGCTGGCGATGCCGATCCGAATGATGATGACACCCATGAAAGGGGGATCGGTCAGAGCCACACCGAAGCGATGGAAGTAATCTGCGGCGTGGAACGACAGCTCGTAGATGCCCGTTTCGAGCTGGTCGACGCCAATCAGCGGTTGATCCGTGCGGCCGTCGGCATTGGTCGTTACTGCAGCGATGAGCCTGCGCTCGGCGCCTTTCACGAAGTGAAGCTCGACGGCCATTCCGTGCGCCGGTGTGCCGCGGGTGATATCGAGAACGTGCGTCGAGATTCGCGCCATAGAATCGTTCACCGTTTACAGTTCACCGTTCACCGTGGACGTCGAACGGCAAACGGTCAACGGTAAACGCGCTAGCTCTGTCGCTTGAGCGTCAGTCCGAGGCACCCGTACGGCGGCCGTGCGTCGGTGTACACGCCGAGGTCATCGCCTTGCTCCGCAATCGTATCCCAAGTCCGGTTGTTTGCTTCGAGATGCACTTCCGAGATCGCGGAAATCGCCTCGAGCATCTTCGTCCCCATCTGATAGATGACCTGCTGGATGCTCCCCGATTCGAACGCGGTGAAGACCTCGCGCACCGTGCGCCGAACCTGCGCCGTCACCGCTCCGTCACTGAAGGCGGCGTCGGGTCGCACGTACGCCCACTCGAGATCGAGCCACATGTGCAGCGGACGGTTGTTGAGATCGGGCAGCGTGGTGTACTCGTCGCGCACGAAGCCGCGAAATGCGCTGCCGCCAAGGCGCAGCAGCTTGAAGCCGCGCACACCCGACACTGCCTCGAGGACACCGCGGCGGACCATTTCGAGGCGCGCCGTGGCTATTTCTGGGCCCGACGGGGCAAACGCCACGTTGCTGCCGAGCGCAGCGTAAGGAATCTCTGATGCCGAAATCTGCACACCTTCGACTTGCGCATATGTTGCAAGAAATTTCTCACCGAGGAACCGGCAGTATTCTTCCAAATCGTTTCCGTGAAAGTTCATCGTCTCGCGCTGGATGAAGTTTTTCATCGAATCGGTTGCGACAAGACTCGTGTTGTCGCCTTCGGTGTAGGTCTTCCAAAAAGCATCGCCGTAGACCAGAAGCAACACGCTCGCGCCAAATACCGGACTCTTCCCTTCTGGCGCCCTGCCGTCGCGATTGAGACGATAGGCGATGACGTCACCCTTTCCGTAATAGTGACGCTTGGGCCCGGATGCGAATCGATTCAAATGCACTCCTGGCAGGGCTAAAGCCCTGCGCTACCGATGCTCACGATCACCACCGATGCTCACGATCACGGTAGCGCAGCCCTTTAGGGCTGCACCACCAGTTCCTCTAATCTGAACCGCGCGATGCGATAAACCTGCCGCAGCGCCTCCTGCCGTTCGACGTCGCGCGTCGAGGTCAGACGCCGTTCCAGCGCGCTGAGCACATCATGCTTGGTGCTGCCTTTCACGGCATAGAGAAATGGAAACCCGAACTTCTCTCGGTAGGCACCATTCAGTGCACGAAGCCGATCGCGCTCTTCCTTGATGAGGCTGTCGAGTCCCGCACCCGTCTGTTCGCGGGTCGACGCACCCGATAGGGGTCTGTCCCCCGTACTGGCAACGGGGTCAGACCCCAACGCGCCCAGATCCGGATGCGCACGTAGCAAAGCGAGTTGCTCGTCACGTGTGGCGGCGGCGACGCTCGAGATCATGGCATCGTGCAACGCCTCGAGCGACGCAAACGGCCGTTTCGCCCACGCACGATCGGCCACCCACGGCGAGTCTTCGAAGACCCATCCGACAGCCTCGATGAAACCGCCGCGATCGTTCTCGTTCAATTCCCGAATGGTCATGTTTCCTCAACCGGGAATACGATATCTCCGTCGACGCGCACTTCGCGCACGGTTTCGGCACCGGCGAGCGTGAAGAGCGAGGCAAGGACTTGCACAGCGCTGTCGGCACGACGTACCGTTGCGGCCAGGACGCTCCCGTCCGGCGGACGCAAGTAGACGAAGTCTGCCGCTTTTCCTGGCCGGAAATCGCCGATCTCGGTCTCGAGGCCCAGGGCCTCTGCGCCAGCGCGCGTCGCCAGATACAGCAGCCGTGCCGCGTCGAGCGTCATGGGTTCGGGTGCAAGCCGCTGCATCAGATAGGCCTGGAGGCCCTCTTTCAGCAACCCGAACCCCAGCCCGCCACCCACATCAGTGCCGAGCGCACACGTCACGCCTGCCCGAAGATGCTGCTTGAATGGAAAACATCCGCTACCGAGCGACGCGTTGCTGCCGGGACAATGCGCCACAGCCGTACCCGCTGCGGCAAGCCGATCCAGTTCCGAGGGGGTCGCATGAACGTTGTGGGCCATCACCGATCGATCGCTCGTCAGCTGATAGCGTTCATAGATTGCGAGGTAGTCGTCCGCCCACGGAAACAGCCGCGACAGCTCCTCGACTTCGGCTTTGTTCTCGTTGATATGGGTCTGCAGACGAACATCACTGTGCTCGGTCATGAGCTGCTGGCAGACTTCGAGTATCGATTCGCTGGCCGAGTAGGCAAAGCGCGGCGTGACGGCATACAGCAGGCGGCCGCGCTTGTGGTATCGCTCGATGAGCGCCGAGCTCTCCAGATGGGCGCGCTCTGGTGTCACATGAAGATCGGATCGCAGCAGGCGATCCGACAACACCAACCCGGAAACGATACGCAATCCGGAAGCGTCGGCAGCCTCGAAGAGCTCGGCCACTGCAGACGAGAAATGCGCGCCGAATACCAGCGCGGTCGTGGTCCCGTGCGAAGCCAGCGCGCGAAGGAACAGCCGCGCGGTCTCTGCGGCATAGCCGGCGTCAGCCATTCGGGCCTCTTCGGGAAGCGCAACGGCCTGGAGCCAGTCGAGCAGCGTCCGCCCCATCGCACCGATGATGCGCACCTGCGGAAAGTGCACGTGCGCATCGACGAGCCCGGGAAGAATGACCCCGCCACGCCAGTCCACCGTCGCCGCGCCCGGATTGGCGTCCCTGACGGCGGTGTAATCGCCGCAGGCGATGACTCGTCCGTCACGTACGAGAAGACCGCCATCCTCATGAGAGACGAGCGAACGGCCATCGCTGATGTCGGGTGCAAATGGGTTTTCGGGCGTATGGAAAATGGCCGCGCGAAAGAGCTCAGCGTGAGGACGAACCGATGTCATCGTCCGGTCGAGTACACAGACGCACGCACCTGACGAACGGCGAAGAACACACGCTCGGGAGTGGCCGGGCTGTCGAACGTGAACGCCCGTCCGTGACCGAATGCGGCGATCGCTTCGCGAATGGCTTCGCGCACAGAGAACGCCAGCATCAACGGCGGTTCGCCTACGGCTTTGCTGCCCATGACGACATCGGTCTGAGTGGCGCACTCGAGCAGGGCGACGTTGAACACGTCAGGCACTTCCGACCACGATGGCAGCTTGTAGGTGGACGCGCCCGCCGTACTGAGACGACCGGTGCTGTCCCACAACAACTCCTCAATCGTCAGCCAGCCAACCCCTTGGAGGAATCCACCCTCGATTTGGCCCCGATCGACGACGGGTGAGATCGAGTCGCCGACGTCGTGAAGGATATCCGTTCGAATGAGCCGGACTTGTCCCGTAAATCCATCCAACTCGACTTCCGACACCGCCGCGCCGTACGCGTAATAGTGAAAGGGTCGACCACGTGCTGTCTTGAAATCGAAGTGGATGTCCGGAGTGCGATAGAACCCTTCGGCAAACAGCGACACGCGCTGCTTGTAGGCCGTCTCGCAGAGCGCCGCAAACTCGATGGACTTTCCGCGTGCCGAGGCCATGCCATCCTCGAAGCGCACTTCAGACGGCTCACAGTCGATAACAGCGGCTGCGACCCCAGCCAACCTCGTTCGGATCTTCACGCACGCATCCTCGACCGCGGCACCGTTGAGATCGCTGCCGGATGAGGCGGCCGTCGCCGAGGTGTTCGGCACTTTGTCGGTACGGGTCGACATGACACGGACCCGCGACGCAGGCACGCCGAGACTGTCGGCCGCGACCTGAAGGATTTTCGTAAAGAGGCCTTGGCCCATCTCGGTGCCGCCGTGATTCACCTGCACCGTCCCGTCGCGATAGACGAGTACCACTGCGCCGGCCTGGTTGAAAAACGTGGCCGTAAACGAAATACCGAACTTCACCGGCGTGATGGCGAGGCCGCGTTTATAGTGCCGGCTCCGAGCATTGAACTGCGCGATCTCGCTCCGCCGAGTGTCGTAATCACTCGACGCCTTCAAGGCATTCCAGATCGCCTCGATGCGCCCGGCCTCGCGGACGGGCTCGCCGTAATGCGTCTCATCTCCTTCCCGATAGAAATTCCGTTGCCTGACGACATCCGCAGGCAGGTTCAGCATCTGGGCCGCCGAGCCGAGAATCTCTTCGATCACGAGCATCCCCTGCGGTCCGCCGAACCCTCGAAATGCGGTCTGCGACGTCTTGTGGGTGCGGCACACACGACCGGTGACTTCGACGGCCGGCAGCTTGTAGGCATTGTCCACATGAAACATCGACCGCCACATCACCGGCTCGGACAGGTCGAGGCTCCATCCCCCGTCCGAATACAACTCGATGCGAACGGCGGTGAGACGGCCATCGGGTTTGAGTCCTGCGACGAACTTGACGAAGTAGGGATGCCGCTTGCCGGTGATCGCCATGTCGAGTTCGCGCGTCAGCCGGACGCGCACGGGCCGTTTCGTCTTCCACGTACCGAGCGCGGCGATCGCCGCATACGGATTCGCCTGAACTTCCTTGCCGCCGAAGGCGCCCCCCATTCGCAGGCATTCCACCGTGACGTGGTTGCGCGGCACGCCGAGGACGCGTGCGATGACGTCCTGCGTCTCCGATGGATGCTGCGTTGACGAGTGCACGGCCATAAATCCCGCCTCGTCCAGCCACGCGAGCGCTGCCTGCGTTTCGAGATAGAAGTGTTCCTGTCCACCGATGCGCAGCGTTCCCTTGACACGCACCGGGCTCGAATCAAGCGCCTGAAGGTCTCCGTCATGGATGCGGAGCTCCTCTGTGAGGAAGCTGCCTGCAGCAATGGCTTCGTCGATGGTCAGGATGGCGGGCAACGGCGCGTACTCGGCCACCACGCGTGCGGCGCCGCGCTGCGCCGCTTCGAGCGATTCGGCCAGCACCCACGCCACCGGCTGCTGATGGAACATGACTTCGGTCGGAAACAGCGGCTCGTCGTGACGATTCGCCCCGGTGTCGCCTTCGCCCGGCACATCGGCCTGTGTCAGGGTCGTCACCACGCCCGGCTCCGCGAGTGCCGGCAGAATGTCGAGCTGCGTCATCAGCGCGTGTGCATGGGGCGCGCAGACAGGCCATGCGTGAAGAAGATGTGGAAAGCGCCCGCAGAGATCATCGACATACAGCGCCTCGCCCGTGACGTGGGCGTCGGCGCTCTCGTGCGGAATCGGTGTGCCGTCGGTCTTCACAGCGCGTGCTCCCAGTGATACTTCTCAACCAGGCTCTTCGACACCTCGAGGCGATACTCCTTCGAACCACGATGATCGCTCACCGGCTGCAACGTGCGATCGAGAATACCCTGCACCCGCTCGACGGCCGCTTCGTTCCACGTCTGACCGCCGATCGCGGTTTCGGCCTCAACCGCCCTGATTGGCGTCGCGGCCACACCGCCAAACGCAAATCGCGCGCGCCGCACTTTGTCCTGTGCATCCAGATCGATCGACATCGCGGCCGCTACGGTGCTGATGTCGTCGAGCTTCCGTTTCGCGACTTTGTAGAAACGGACGAACTGCGGCAGCGGCTTCGGAATCTCGACGGCGGTCATGATCTCACCGGCCGTCATCGCCGTTCTGCGGTAGCCGGTAAAGAAGGACGACAGCGGAATCGTGCGGCGGCCCGCTGCGCCTGCGACATGGACGACCGCGTCGAGCGCCAGCAGCATAGGTGCGGCGTCGCCGATAGGAGAGGCCGTGGCAAGATTGCCGCCGAGCGTTGCGCGATTACGTATGAGCGGCGAGGCGAACAGGCTCAGCCACTCTCCGAAAGCTTGGGGAGCATCCGACCAACGGCGCCCGATCTCGTTGAGAGGCAGCGCCGCTCCGATCCTGACATGCTCATCCGTGCTGGAAAACTCGCGCAGTTCCTCGATCGCCTCGAGGCTGACGAGGTGCGGCCATCGCCGCGACAACAGGTTCGACTCCACGGCGAGATCCGTTGCGCCGGCGACGAGCCTGGCCTCCGGGCGATCGAGCAGCAACGACACGCACGCATCGACGCTGACGGGGCGCGAGAAGCCGGGAATCGAGACTCCGTCAAGCCAGGGAGCCGGATGACCCAGCCTCTCGTGAAATTCGTCGACCGGAGCGGGTCCCAGCGATTGTGCGGCATCGCGAATGGGTCGATATCCCGTGCAACGGCAGAGATTCCCGGCGAGAGCCATCGTGTCGCATTCGCCAGTGCGATCGCTTCGATACTGTTCGGCAAAGAGGCTCACGACAAACCCTGGTGTGCAGTATCCACATTGCGATCCGCCGCCTGCCGCCATCGCTCGCTGTGACTCACTCAGTTCTTCGCCGGCTGCCAGCGATTCAACCGTGTAGATCTCACGCCCGGCCGCCATCGGCAGAAACATCAGGCAACTATTGACGACGCGATACGCCGACCGGTCTCCGTCCGGCTCGACCATCGCAACGGCGCACGCGCCGCATTCTCCCTCGGCACATCCCTCCTTCGCGCCCGTCAGCCCGCGCGCACGAATGAAATCGAGCAGGGTCATGTGCGTCGGCGGATTCTCGACGCGCACGGCAGTGCGGTTCACAAGGAAATCGATGGCGGCCACGTCATTAGCATACGCCCAGGGACGGATTCGGAGGAGTCGGCGAACAGGTTCGAGGTTCGTTGAGGTTCGTGAGGTTCGGCGCGCTCTAGTGTCCAGGCCGCGTGATTAGTGCATAAGTCCCGGAGCGCGCCGCCCGGATGGCAAGGCGCGAGGTGCGGGAAATATCGGGAATATTTGTGCGCTGAGAAATCCGCCTCCGCCAAGGCTTCGGCGAAACCTCGCCAAAGATCGGCGGCAACCTAGCCGAGCGACGGCGGGCGCAGCCAGCCGGGGATGCCCCGCCCGGGCGTTATGTGACGAATCACGCGGCCACTAGCGCGCGACCAGAAGTGTGGGTGCCCGGTTAACCGGCTGACCATCGACCACCTGGTAGTTGTAGGTCATCGAGAACGTCGACAGGCCGGCAACGCGGACGTCGGCCGTCGACTCAATGGCAACCGGCATCATCGCGCCGCCGACCGGGGCATAGGTGCTCGACACGTCGACCCAGCGCACCCAGAACGACGGCGACTTCGACAACCGTCCTTCGACGCGAACGAGGTCGCCGGACTGTGCGGTGAGCAACGCCGATCCGGAGACGAGGCGGGAGTCGCGCCGCCTGGGCGTCAGCCGCATTCTGAGCATGTCCGATCCGGCGAGGCCGCCAAAGTCGAACACATAGTTGGCGTGCGACAGATTTCCCTTGCGCCACCCGTCGAGGACGGAATTTTCTCTTTCCGTTTCGAGCACGTTCTTGAGCACGCGTTTCACGATTCGCTCGGAGCCGCCCTGTGCCACGATGGAGTATCGGAACCCCGTAGCCGGGTCGTATTCAGTAACCGCCTCCATCCAAGCGGATTCGCTCAGCTTGGCGCTCGACGCTTCGAGGCGGCGCCGGGCGGAATACGCAACTGGAGGCTTTTCGATTTCAGCAAGGAACCGCTCGACGGCAACGTTCTGCGATGCCGACGCCGGAACCGGTGGGCCTGGCGCACCCGCCAGGCCCACAACGGAAATGCCCACCACACTCGCCAACCCAAGGAGACCCGCCGGGCGCCGATTCATGTTGCCGATTACACAGCAACTTGTGTGCCCTCCAGAACCCTCGTCTGACATGGGGAGACGTCGAAGGCTGCCCCAGAAATCCCTCACCAGAACGACTAACGTTGTATTGGGGCTGGACGAACTGACGCGGGTTAATGCAGGCGGCCCACGGGGCCAAGGTCGAGGTTCAAGTCCTTCGGATCGAGCTTGAAGCGCTTGGCGATGAGATAAACCGTCTCCTCGAGCTTCATCAGCGCCACACCGACTTTTTCGATTTCTTCGTGCGTCAAAGTCTTTTCTTCAGCCCGCCGAATCGCCTGGCGTTCCATGAGCTTGCGGACGAATTCAACCAGGCTGAGCACGAGCTTGACGACCGACCGTTGAACGTCATCAGGGTCGGGATTCCAACGAAGTTGGGTACGGGGAGTCAATTGGGTGCGTCGGGTGCGTTTGGTGCGTCGAGTGCGTTTGGTGGGTCGACGGGCGCGCCGCTTGGGCAATCGCACAATCTTACGCACCCGGCGCGAAGTTTTCCTCGCAGCCGGCCGCGTCGTCTGTCGCCGCCGGTGAGCGGCCCGCGATTTTTTCACGCGCCCGGGCGCTTGGCTTTAACGCCCGCTCCCGCCGGCGCGCCGATCACCTTCTTGATCTCTTTAATCAGATCATGTGGCAGGCACGGCTTCGTGATCACGACGTCGCACCCGGCGCTTTTCGCGCTTTCTGAATGGCCGGCCATCGCGTGTCCGGTCAGAGCCACGACTGGAATTCCTTTCGTCGACGCATCGGCTTTGAGACGGCGCGTCGCCTCCCATCCATCGACGACGGGCATCGAGAGATCCATCAAGATCAGATCCGGCTTCAGTCGTTTCGCCTTGTCGATCGCCTCGACGCCGTTCTGGGCCTCGGCCACTCTGAAACCGCAGAACTTGAGGTATTCGCCGTACATTTCGCGCGCGTCGGCAAAATCGTCGACCACAAGTACCAGCGGTTCGTTTTTGTTTTTTGTCGCCATCTCTTCACTCTCTCGTGTCTTCGTGCCTTCGTGCCTTCGTGGTTACTTCTTCAACGTCGTCGGCAGCGTCAGCGTAAACGTCGACCCGTGACCCAGCCGGCTGTCGACTTTCAATGATCCCCGCAACATGGTCGTCAGCCGCCGGCAGATCGACAAACCAAGACCCGTGCCACCGTACGCCCGGCGCGGAGTACCTGTCGACCTGGCGGAAGTCCTCGAAGATTTTGATGTGATCCCCCTTGGGGATGCCGATGCCCGTATCGATGACGGCCACCGAGACAGTATGTCTGGCCACCATCTGCGACCGGATCGTGATGCTGCCCTTCTGTGTGAACTTGAGGGCGTTGCTCAACAGGTTCACCAGGATCTGCTTCACCTTCTGCCGGTCGGTGCGCAGCGTCTGCAGATCCGCGGGCAGCTTGCAGACGACCTGCAGGCCCGATTTCGCGATGATTGGCTCCAGTTCGGTTGTCACCTCGCGCACCAGTTCGGGCAGATTGAAGGCCACGACCTGGATGGGCATACGGCCCGCCTCGATGCGCGTAATGTCGAGAATCTCGTTGATGAGCGTCAGCAGGTGGCGCGCGTTCGCGTCGATGCGTGAGAGATTGCGCCGCTGCGGCGCGCTCAGCTCGCCGGACACGCCTTGAAGGGTCATGGCGGCGTATCCAAGAATCGCGTTGAGCGGCGTGCGCAGCTCGTGGGACACGTTGGCAAGGAACTGCGATTTCGCAGCGGATGCCTGCTCCAGCTCGAGGGCCTGCCGGCGCAGCAGCTCGTTCTGATTCGCCAGCTCGGCAGTCGCTTCGCGAACCTTCCCTTCGAGCTCTTCCGAAGCCAGCTTCAACTGCTCGTACAGCTGGTTCCGTTCAATCGCCTCGGTGCGATCGTGCAGAATCGTGACGATCGCCGTCAGCTCGCCCACTTCTGACAGCATCTTGGCCGCAAGCGCTTCGACGGGCACGAGCTTTGCGGTGTTGGGGTCGACGAGCGCAATTTCTCCACGCCGCGTCGTTTCCCATCCTGTCGACAGCAAGCCCGACACGAACGACGTAAAGTGTGCGTCGTTCGCGCGCACAATCCGCTGCGCATCTTCTGCCGATCCGGGCACTACCGTGAACAGCCGCTCGGCCGGGTTGTTCATCAGCGAGATCTCGCCCTCCTGATCCGTCACGATGATCGGATCGGCAACCGAATCGATCAGCAGGTTCAATCGATCGCGCTCGCCGCGCACCTCGGCTTCGGCCGCGCGCAGCTTCGCATAGTTCTCATCGATCTGCCGGGTCGCCATGCGCAGGTCGGTGATATTGCGCAGAATCGACACGACGCCGGTGCCTTCGCGTGGATCGCTGACGACCGTGCTGAGGAGCTCGAAGAGCAGGTCCGATCCTTCGGTCGGATCGACGAGCAGCAGCTCGCGACGGCCGGCTTCGCCTTCACCGAGTGCCGTGCGCGACAAGGCCGCCGAAAAGAACATGTTGTTGAGCTGAACCGCCCGCCGCCGCCCCTCGCTCACATCGTCGGGCGCCGTAAAGAGCATCTCCGCCCGTGCGTTCGCGATGATGAGCTGCCCTTCGATGTTCGTGAAGAGAATCGGATCGGTCGCCGCGTTGATGATGTTGAAGAGAAGCGCGTGCTCGCGACGCAGCCGCGGATCTTCGTCGCCGAAGGCGATCGTCGGTGGGCCGACCCGCTGCAGGCAGTGGCCCAGTGCGTCCGCGACCCACTTCACGCTTGCGGGCGGCATGTCGGTCGCCGGACTGATGAGCATCAACCCCAGTGCCGGGTCGTCAACGCCGCTTCCGCCAACCTTGACCGACGTGAAGGGATTGTCCCCGAGAAGCGGGAGACGCGAGTCGCGCGCGCCGTGAAACGACACGGCCGAACCGTTAGTAAGCGCGCTGACGAGCGGGTGGTTGGCGTCGTCGAGCGAGAGCGCCAATCTCTTGACCTGACGTGCCGTGACGCCGGCTCCGGCGATACCGATGAGCGTGCCGCGAACATGATCGGGAGCGGCAAATACGGTGCGCTCGGCGCCCGAATGCGCGAGCAACCACTCAGCCGTGCTTTGTGCCGCCGCGGCGGCATCCGAGGACCGCTGCAGCTCCTCGAGGAGCGCCAGCTTCGCTTCGGCTGACACCGACCGCGCCGCAACCCCAAGCGATTCCCGAGCCATGCGCATCTTTTAAGTGTCGCGGGGCGCCAACGCCCGCTCCTATCTGTCGAGGGGCGCCAACAGGTCCCACGCCCTGCTCTGAGCCACTCGCATCTTCATGGTTATCCACGTGGAGCGCGACGGCGCGTACGGCCGCCGCCGGTCGGGACGGCGGCGAGCTCGGCGCGTAGCGCCTGATTCTCAGCGACGAGATCGTCGTAGGGCCGCGACTCGAGTGCCGGCCGCGCCACCGGCACGGACTGTCCAACAGCTTCGGAATACTTCAGATAGGTGTCAATCGAGGCGACGACCACACGCGCCTCGACGGTAATCAGGTCGATGCCCACGAGCGAGACGCGTACCCAGGCGTCGATGACGATGCCTTTGTCGAGCACCCGATCGAGAACGTCAATAAGACTCGAACCGCCTGCGGCGCGTTCTACGGCCATCTATCTGCCTCCGTATCAGTTTACAGTCGACAGTTTTCAGTTTTCAGTTCTGAGAACTGGGAACTGATGACTGAGAACTGTTTTCATCCCCGATCCAGCCGCTTGGCGCGCAACCGCGGTGCGCGCTGCGCAGTGCCTGGTGCCGCTTCCAATTGCCGTTCAAGCCGTCTGATCCGCTCCTTCAGTTGTTCGTTTTCCACCGCCAGCTCGTCATTGCCCATCGAGAGGTGGCGATCGTGACGCCACCAGTCAAGGCCAATCTGCTCCGCCTTATCGATCGAACACACCATCAGTCGGATGCGGATCGTGAGCAACTCGACTTCCGCGATGGAAATCTTGATGTCGCCGGCAATCACCAGCCCTTTGTCGAGTACGCGATCGAGAACATCGACGAGGCCGCTCGCGCGGGCGTGACCAACTTGGATGGAATCGTTAGGCATAGAGAGCGTCAGTTAAGGTGCGCCGTTGCTGCCATAGATCGCCAGTGCTGCTGCATTGGGCGGGCCACAGACAGCGAGCAAGCGAGTATATCCCGGCGCGACTTTTGCGACTACACCTCCGGAGGTTGCATGGCCCGTACAAAAACACACCCGCATCCCCCATTTCCACGTCAGCACCAGCCGAAGCCGGGCATCGAGTCGAAGATTCGTCCCCAGCCACAATTCAAGGCGCCCGAGTATCGCGGTGCCGGCAAACTCGAGGGTTCTGCGGCGCTTATCACTGGCGGCGACTCCGGAATCGGCCGCGCCGTCGCTGTTCTATTTGCGCGCGAAGGCGCCGATGTCGCAATTGTGTACCTGCCTGTCGAAGAGTCGGACGCACAGACCACCAAGCAAGCGGTCGAGGCGGAAGGCCGTCGCGCGTTGCTCTTACCCGGCGATGTACAAGAGTCGGGATTTTGTGCAGAAGCGGTCGAACGCACGGTCGACAAGTTTGGCAGGCTCGATATCGTCGTCAACAATGCCGCCTATCAACAGCATCAGGAGTCGATCGAGGACATTACGGACGAACAGCTCGATCGTACGTTTCGTACGAACATCTACGGCTACTTCTTCCTGACACGCGCGGCGCTGCGGTATCTCAAGCCCGGCAGCGCCATCATCAACACCGGTTCGATCACCGGCCTCGAGGGCAGTCGGCAGCTGCTCGACTACAGCGCCACCAAAGGCGCGATTCACGCCTTCACCAAAGCGCTGGCTCAGAACCTGGTCGACAAGAAGATTCGCGTAAACTGCGTGTCGCCCGGGCCGGTCTGGACGCCATTGAACCCGTCGGATAAACCAGCAGAGAAAGTCGCGAAGTTCGGCGCGGATACGCCCATGAAAAGACCAGCGCAGCCTGAAGAAATCGCGCCGGCCTTTGTATTCTTCGCCTCGAACAGCGACTCGAGCTATATCACCGGCGAAGTGCTCACGCTCCTGGGTGGCGACACGACTGCTGCATGACACCGGTCAGGGCTAGGCATGACACCGGTCAGGGCAGATGGCAGATGGCAAAGGGCAGGATACTCTCTGCCATCATCCCTCTGCCATCTGCCATGACAAGCATCAAACTTCCGGCACAGGTGGCTTGAACTCCGTAGGTGGTGGTGGTGCCGGCGCAACGGGGGCCGGTGCTGCGGCCTTGGGCGTGCGCTCCTGCGTCTCGATCAAGTTGTACTTCTTCAGCTTGTTGTAGAGCGTCGGCCGATAGACGCCGAGGATGCTCGCCGCCTTGCGCTTGTTGCCACGCGTCCGTTCCAGCGTTTGCAGGATGGCAAGCTTCTCGATTTCCTCCAACGTGTGATGCGGCGGAATGACGAAGCCCGTCTGGTTCGGCAGCCGTTCGGCGTCACGAATGGTCGGCGGCAGATCGTCGAGCGTGATGTCCGTCCCCTCGGCCACTATGACGGCACGCTCGATGACGTGCTCCAGCTCGCGGACGTTGCCAGGCCAGCGATACCGCAGAAGCGCCTTGGCCGCTTCAGGTTTAATCGATCGGATGTTGCGCTGATGCTGTCCTGAGAACCGATCGAGGAAGTGCTCGGCGAGCAGCAGTATGTCCTCGGTGCGATCGCGCAGCGGCGGAATCGCCAGCGTCACGGTGTTGATGCGGAAGTACAGGTCTTCGCGCAGCTTTCCCTCGCCGAGTGCCGCATCCAGGTTGATGTTGGTCGCGCAGATCAGCCGGAAATTCGGCTGAATCACGCGGCTGCCACCAACCGGGCGGAACTCGCGGTCCTGCAGCACGCGAAGTAGCTTCACCTGCAGGCTGGCCGGCATTTCACCGATTTCGTCCAGCAACAGGGAGCCACCATCGGCCAGCTCCATCAGACCGGTCTTGTCGGACACTGCTCCGGTAAAGGCACCGCGCTTGTGCCCGAACAGCTCGGATTCGATCAGCTCGCTTGGCAAGGCCGCGCAGTTGATCTTGATGAACGGGCCTTTCTTCCGCTTACTGTGCTCGTGAATGGCGCTCGCCACGAGCTCTTTGCCCGTGCCGTTCTCGCCGTGAATCAACACGCTGGCGTCCGTCGGCGCGACCGACTTGATCAGGTGGAACAGCTGCCGCATCTTGTCGCTGCGCGCGACGATGTTGGCGAAGCTCGTGTGGTCGCGCAGCTCTTCCTTCAGCCGCCTGTTTTCGGCCGAGAGTTGAAGCTTTTCGCTGGCCTTGTCGAGCATCACGAGCAGGACATCCGCATCCACGGGCTTCTCGATAAAGCTGAAGGCGCCGGCCTTCATCGCTTCAACAGCCTTCGCCACGCTGCCGTAACCCGTCACCATAATGACCTGCGTTTCCGGGCTCGCCTCTTTGAAGTCCTTCAGGAGGTCGATGCCATCGGCGTCGGGGAGCATCAGGTCCATGAGGGCGACTTCGGGCCGCCAGGAACGCAGAATCTCCCTCGCCTGGGCAGCATCGGAGGCCGTCCTGGCCAGGTCCCCGCGCGGCTCTACCAGCAATTTTAGAAAATCTGCGGTATCCCGGTCGTCATCGACGATCAATACGCGGGTCGCCATTTGTGCACTCTCCAAGTCAATGGTGTAACTATTACCTACAACCTGTATTAAATAAATACCATTTTTTTGACGGATCGAGACAGCTGGAGGCCAAACTGCACGGGTTGTGCCGGAAAGAGGGGGAGATGCGGCCTTTGGGGAGTGGCCGAAATCGGTCGTGGCGATGCAATCAGGTGCGGCTGACCCGTCCGCACCCGATGCCATCGCTGTATGAGCGTTCTACGCGCCGCCGCTGGTCCGATTCCCGGGGGTGAAGTCGGAGACCCCAGATCGGCTCTGGCTGCCAAAATCGGTCGTCCCGCCATTCCCCTGGCCGGCGGCTTGCCGTGCGCTGTCGAACGCCTCGATGCCGCGATCCACGGCCTGGCGCCCCTTTGTGACGATGTTGTTCACCTGCTCGCTCGCCTGTCCATAAGTCTCGTACGCTTTGCGGCGGATGTCGCCGGTGGAATCGTAGATCTTCTGGCGCAGCTCGGAGCCAACCTTCGGTGCGAACATCAACGCGATGGCGGCGCCAAGCGCCGTCCCGCACAGCAGCCCGATGAGAAAACCACCGCCGCCTGATTCTTCCTCGTAATGTGGTTCGTACATGCCGACTCCTCCTTAAATGACGAAATGATCTCCGCCTGAGTACTTCAAGTCACGTGCCAGCCCTGATTTAACGCACCAACGCACAGTATTTAACGACCACCGATCGGATTCCGGACATGGGCCCACGCCTTTGTACGTCCGCCCCCGTTTCTGGATCGTATCACCTCACGTGAGGACCGGAGTTTGCTACGTAGATCAAGAGCAATGGTGTGGCCTTCACTCGGTGTCGCGTTCGCCCTTATGGTGTCACCCGCCTGTGGCGCAGGCTCGCAAACACCGCAGTCCGTAACGCCGCCAGCTCGGCAGCCCGGTGACGTGCCAGTTGAACAGTATCACCAGATGGCGACGCCGCCAGTCGTTCCCGAGAACTCCGCAGATCGCGTGATTCGCCGCGATCTCAATCTCGCCATCGCCCAGGATCCGAGTCTGAAAGACCGCGAGATCAGCTTCCTCGTCAGCAACGGCGACATCAGCGTGACGGGAATTGTGAAAAACGAACGGGAGCGAAAACAGATCAACGAGATCGCGATGGGCATCACCGGTGTGAAGAGCGTCGCGAATGCGTTGCGAATTGCAGAGTAGGAGGGAATGCGTGCACGCACAGGACAACACCGGCCAGAACTCAGACGCTCGACAGAGTCACGGCAAGTCGGACGCGTCGAGCTCATCAGACGGCAAGACGAAGGATCTCAGCAAAACGAAGGATCTCAGGGAAGCAAGCGAGAACATCCGGAAGGCACGCGGTGATGATGCGACGGACACGCCGGTGGAAACAAAGAGAACCGGCAACAGACCACGGTTCGATAGGGACCGTTGAGAAAACAGAGGAGAAGCAATCATGAAACTTCGAATGTTAATTGTGGCAGCGTTGACGGTCTTCCTTCTCGCGCCGGCGGCACCGGCCCGGGCCGATGTCGTGTTAACACCCTATGTCGGCACGCTGTTCGGTGGCGATGTCGGGAACACTCCAGGGCACCAGGTGTCCTACGGCGCCACGGCTGCGTTCATGGGCGCCGGAATCTTCGGCGTCGAACTCGGATTCAACTACACGCCCGAGTTCATCCAGGATACGTTCACCACACCAGACATCCGGCAAGCCAGCTTGATGGGCAACCTCATCGTCGGCATTCCGATGGGCGATGCGGACCAGGGCGGGCAGGTACGGCCGTACGTCACGGGCGGCGGAGGACTGTTCCGCACGTCGTCAAGACGAACAGAACTCTTCGATCGCTTCAGCTCGAATGACTTCGCCCTCAATGTCGGAGGCGGGGTGATGGCATTCTTCAGCCAGCATGTGGGTCTCCGCGCGGACGTGCGTTACTTCCGAAAACTCACCGACGGCAATGCGGGTGGCGGTATCGACTTCGATCTCAGCGACCTGGATTTCTGGAAGTGGGATATCGGCGCGGCGTTCCGGTTCTAGGCGGTTCTTACAGAAGGTCAGAAGATCAGAAGAATTCGTCTGGTCTTTTGATCTTCTGTTAAAGCGTTATCGGAGTTTAGACTTTACTTTCTTCAGATCCGCAACGAACGCGCGCATCGCTTCCCGGCGCGCGTTCGAGTCGGGCTCACGCAAAATTGACGACGGGTGAACCGTCGCGGTCACGAGTGGAGCACGATCGGAACGCACGAAGCGCCCACGCTCGACCGAGACCTTGAATGATGCCCCAATAAGCGCCTTTGCTGCCGTCGCGCCGAGGCAAACGATCACTCGCGGCTGCACCACGGCGATCTCGGCATCCAGCCACGGGCCGCACGCGGCAATCTCCCCCGCTTTCGGTTTCGCGTGGATTCGGCGCTTCCCTCTGGGCTCCCATTTGAAGTGTTTTACGACGTTGGTCACGTAAATGCGTGTGCGATCGAGTCCGGCCTGTGCCAACGCGTCGTCGAGAACACGGCCGGCGGGTCCCACAAACGGGTGTCCGACGAGGTCTTCGTCGTTGCCCGGCTGTTCGCCAATCAGCATGACGTCGGCATCGGCGCTGCCTTCGCCGAACACGGTTTGAGTGGCATTTCGCCAAAGATGACATGCACGGCAGGCGCGTGCGGCGGTTCCCAACGAGCGCAGCGTTTTACGTGCAGGCACCGGCGCAGCGGCGGCAGCCATCTACACCGCCCGCGTAGCAAACAGCGCGGCGCCCAACACCATCACGAACATCAACAGGAAAATTCCAGCGAGCACTTTCGCCACAGCGAACGACGCGCCGGCAATTGTCGTGAATCCCAGCAACGCGGCAACCAGGCCGACCCCCAGAAACAACACAGCAGCCTTGAGCATTACTCCTCCTGCCTCTAGGAGAGCAAGCTCCATTCCTTCCCACGGGAGATTTCTTTTGAAAGAATCATCCTAATTTCATTGCGTCCTGTTTTTTTTTCGAATTGTGTTCAAAGGCAGCGATCTTGCGTGACGTCGCGCGGAGGTGATCGGTATGCCGCAGAAATCGAATGCTGAGGACGCCGCAAAGGTTCCCCCAGAAGACGACGAGCTCGAAATGGCCGACGATGACGAAGACTTCGAAGATGACGAAGAAATCGATGAGGATACCGAAGTAGAGGACGAAGACGTGGACGACGAGTAAGCCTGTCAGGGCTAAGGACTAAAGGAGAAACGACCTGTCAGGGCAGCGGGCAGATGGCAACTGGCTATGACACGTGCCATCTGCCCTCAGCCATCTGCCATGACAGGCAAACGGTCAGTGATGCGGTTCGTTCGACCAGTCCCGCTCTTTGTGTTGGCCGAACGGAACAGCATTGGACATGGCCGCAAACGAGCGTCGTCCCTCGTCCATGGCTTCCCGCGCCTTGCCGGCGGCGCTGCTGAGCCGCTGCAGGTCGCGAATCACTTCTTCCAGCCACGGTTCGGCGTTATTCAGGAGCCGGTGGCCTCTTGACGTGAGAAACAGAAACGCGAACACCGCGCCAATCGCCGCCCCCGCAAGTACCTTTGAAACCTGCTCCTGACTGTCCACGACGATCTCCTTTTTCTTAGCCGCCGAAGCTCGACTTACCGGCCAGCGGGCGGAGGCTGGCTAGACAACTCGCCTGCCCTGAATCAACTGCACCAGGAGCGCGACAATCGCGAGCACGAGCAGGACGTGAATGAAACCGCCCAGCGTGTACGAACTGACAACGCCCAACATCCACATTACAACCAATACGAGAAAGATAGTCCAGAGCATCACATCCTCCAAAAAGTTTCTGAACGTCGATGAAGCACGGTATGTGCCATCTGACGGTGCGCTCGCGACCGCTATCGTTATGAACCGACGGCATTTGATGTCGCCATGCGTACAGAACTGCTACAGCTCGTTACCTTTTGATGTCGTCTTTGGTTACGGTGTACGGTGCTCGGGGTTCGGTAACAGGCGGATCCTGGACTGGTACCGGGGGCGGCTCGTCGGTCGGGGTCGCCGGCGCGTCGTCCGCGGGTTCACGATCGCGTGGATCAGAAGCGGGATTTTCAGGTGTGTGCTTGTGTGCGGTCATGGGACGTTAGGGCTGCACGATCGATACCGGGCCACGACGGCAAACCACCGAAGACACGAGGAATTGGCTGGACTTGATCAGACGGTCCGGTCAGGACAGCGCCGGCCCGATTGCGACTTCAGGGCGCGCACGCGCATGAAACTGCCGCGACTAGCCTCGTGATTTGCTTTTGCGCTTTCGTGCTCTTCGGCGTGGGCCGGCCGCGACGGGCTTGAGGAGTGGATCGGTAGTGACTTTGTCGAACGCTGCGAGCAGAACCGAGAGCTTTGCATAGATGAGATCGACGTTGGCGACACCAAGAATCAGGTCGCCGTTCACAACCGCGCCCTTGTTCAATACCTTGTCAACCACGTCGAGAAGGGACGATTCCTGCCCCGCCTCTTCGGGTGAGCTGACATTCGGGAAGAGCCAGTCCCCGGAGGAATGCGGACGTTTCCGGCGAGCCATCTACTTACTGACGAAGTGATACGGCGGCCAGGGGCCGCTCATCTCGAGGTGGTGACCCTGCCTCGCCAGCGCCGCGGTTGTCTTGGCGATGTGTTTCTTCCACTCGCCACGCCGCCTCGCGTTGATGAGAAACGAGGCGCCCGTGACGTACGGCCGTCCTTTGCCCGGCGGCGGAAAGCTTTCCTTTCGCGTTTTCGCGGCGGCCTTGCCGAGTGATGCCAGCGCGCCGTTCACCGCTCGAACGATTCCACGCGGTGGCGCGACCGTTTGCTCATGCAGACGCTTCTTTGCCTGCAGGTAGTCGCGCCCGCTCGAGAGGGTCCGTAAGGATTGGGCTTCGACTTCACCGGCAACGATGCGCACGCCCCACTCCTCGAGACCACGCAGCTCCGACAACATCCGCCTGAGCCGGGCACGCCGCGTGCGTAGATGGGAGAGCGCGATCTCGTCGCTCGAAAACAGCGTGAAGAGCTTCAGTGGGATGACGGGCGCGCGCCGGAAAAAGAACTCTACGACCGACGCATGCGCGAGCGCATGGCGAGAGATCACCTCAACGTCCTGCAGGTCCTTTTGCAACTCGTCGCCGGCAAATCGCTCGAGCGGCGCATCAGCAGCAACCGCCCACACGTCGCGATCGACGGGAATGAGCCGCACGGGCCCCGCTCCGGGCACGCTCTCGGGAACGCCGCGCAGCGACGGCGGGCGAATGGATTGTACGAGACAGAAAACGTAAGTGGCGTTGTTCACGACGCGTCGTCGTCGACGGTGATTTCAACCCCCGCCACGCGATGCTGGTCGTCAACAACGGTGTCCTGCGTCTGCGTGCGTGCTTTGATTTCGCGGATGCGATCGAAGACATCCGTCTCGATCGCGGCGAACTCCTCGTCTGTGATTTCCCCCGATTCGAGCTTCATCTGGGCTTCGAGCAGGCGTTCGCGCTGGCGATCGGGATCGTTCAACTCCTGGTCGGCAATGGTGGCGACCTTGTCGAGCACGAACGAAATGCCGTTGACGAGGAGGCTGTCGAGCAGAAACATCAGACGCGTTCCAGTTTCAACCTGATGTTGACGAAGTTGTACGGCGGCCACGGGCCCGTGTACTTGAACGTCAGCTTGTCGTGTTCCGCGGCAATCGACTTGACGCGTGTATCGAAGGCCGTCTCCTGATCGCGCGAGACCAGGAATGCGGCGTTCATGATCATTTTATCGCCAATCGGCTTGTTGATGCGCGAGGCGACTGCGACATCCCTGAGGCGATCGAGAATCTCGCTGCCGTAACGCTCCGACCGCGACTGAAGCGCCGCGTCGATGGCGCGGCCGTACTGCATGCGCGCAAAGTAGGTCGAGCCCTTCTGCAGCGCAATCTCGTTCTTCAGGCGGTGGATGCCCTCGTCTTCGTCCTCGATGTCCTTGACGATTGAGTCGCGATCCCACAGCACCTTGAGACCGAACTCCATCTTGTCGCGCATTTTCGAGAGCACGTCCCCAAACGCGTCATAGGCCGAGCGCAGCAGCTGGACGATATCGTCCTTCGTCTTGAAGATCGTACCGAACGACATCGGGATGACGGTGTGATCGCGCATGACGATCTCGTTCACGCGCTCGTGAGCGAGCACGTTTTCCCGCGTCGAGTCCAGAATGCCCAGAGGCACGTCGGACACGACGGCGGCCAGATCGCGATAGTGCACGGTGTGAATCTCCGATCCGTTGTCGCCAATACCAGCCGCCCCGAACTTCAGCGCGTCCGCCGACTGAATGACGCAGTACACGTATTTGCCGCGCACGGTGTCTGTTGCGGCCGTCTGCGCATCTGCCGCGCGGCGTGAGGCCGACTTCTCGCGTGGCGCTTTCGAGACCGTCTTCGTGGCTGACGAGACCACCCGCTTTGCGGTACGGCGCTCTTTCGTCTTGGTCGTCTTTTTCGCCATCGAACGCTACACCCCCGACCGCCGTCGCCGTGCCGCGGCCTGTCTCGCCCCGGTCGCAACGCTCAACTCTGCGCGGAGGGCCTGGTTCTCGGCAGCAAGCTCGTCGTACGGCCGCGACTCGAGCGCTGGCCGCGCAACCGGGACCGACTGGCCAACGGCCTCAGAGTATTTCAAATACGTATCGATCGACGCGACAACCACGCGCGCTTCGACCGTGATGAGGTCGATGCCGACGAGCGAGACTCGCACCCATGCATCGATGACAATGCCTTTGTCGAGGACCCGATCGAGGACATCGATAAGACTTGAGCCACCCGCAGCTCGTTCAACGGCCATGAAATGTGCCTCCTAAAGGTGCGGCTCGGCAGTATACGCCAAGATATCGGACAAATTGGTGCCTCGACCAATAGGTGGGCGTTGAAAACGAAACAAGAAGTGTATGAATCCAATACGCCGCTAGTGGACGGAGAGCGTCTCTCCCCTGAGACGCTCGACCGTGGCCACGAGCACAGCTGGATCGACCGGCTTGGCGAGATGGAACTGGAAACCGGCCGCGAGAACGCGGTCGCGATCCTCTTCCGTCGTGTAGGCAGTCAGCGCCGCCGCCGGCAGCCGGGCAATCTTGTCGATCTCCGAGCTGCGGACGTGGCGGATCAGGTCGTAGCCGTCCTCGATAGGCATCCCAAGATCGGCCACCATCACATCGACCTGCTCGCGGCGAAGCGCAACGAGTGCCGTCGACACCGACGTCGCCACAATCACGGAAGCGCCGTAATGGCGCAGGATGGCCGCAACCACCTCGCGCGCGTCAGGATCGTCGTCCACGATCAACACGCGCGTGCCGGCGAGCCGCGATCGCAGCTCCGCGCGTGAGCTCTCTTTCACCTCGCGCGCCTTGTCCACGTGCACGGCGCGAGGGGCCGCCTGCAGGGGAAGCATGACGCGGAACGTCACGCCGGTCTCACCGTCGGTCTCGGCTTTGATCGTACCGCCATGGAGATCGATGATGTCGCGAATCAGTCCAAGTCCACGACCGTACTTCGCCCGCGAAGAATGCTTGCCGGGATCCTTCGGCCGCTGGCGGCTGAACAAGTACGGCAACGCTTCGGGATCGACGCCCACGCCGGAGTCATGCACCGTGAGCTCGGCCATGCCGTTTTGTGCCGGCTTCAGGCAGATCTCGACGGTGCCTTTTTCCGGCGCGAAATGGATCGCGCTGTTGAGCAAACCAATCAATGCCTGGCGAAGCCGCGCGCCATCGGCGAGAAGCGGCCCAGGGAGTGCTTCGAGCTGAAAATCGAACTCCACACTCTTGTTGTTGCTGTCCTTCGCTGCAAACGCCGCCGTATGCACCAGCTCTTTCGCATCGACGGGCGCGAGCTTCAACTGCAGATTGCCCGACAGCAGGCGCCACGTGTCGACGACTTCGTTGACGAGCTCGAGCTGCTGCTTCGCCTGGCGGATAATCGTCTCGCCCGCGCGCACATTTCCGGCATCGTTCAACGCCTTGCGCTTGATGAGCTCTGCCCATCCGATGATCGTGTTGAGCGACCCTCGGAGATCGTGGGCAACGACAGTCAGATAGTCGTCTGAGAAACCATCGACCTCGAGTGTCGCTCGTTTGGCGGGATCGCTTCTGCGATCCGGGGGACGAGTGGATTGCTCGCTGGCTTTAGTGCGGCCCGACATCGTTCTCGATTCTGTACCCTTCATGCTAACTATTCCTGCCGCCTTTCGTCATCAATTCTTCGATGGCGGAACCCCGCCCTCACAGATCATCTTCAAAAAAAGAGGCGAGAGGAGGCGTCCGCTGGACGCCTCCCGAGCTTTGTGGTTGCTCCGCACAATGGGGAGCGATGCTGAGGATCCGGAAAGGAATCCGGTCGCGTGTTCGACTGCAACGCGCGTACCTGTACAGACGATCAGATTTTTCGGGGCTTGTCGAAATTGGAGTGCAGTAAAAGCCTACATCGGCCCATAAGAGCTGTCGGCGTGGTTCTTCCGACCGTCTCTCATGACAACGCTCGCGGCCGATCTGAGTCCCTGAAGGACGCCGATGATCGGCCAGGTTCTGGATTTCAGGGCCCAGGCGACGGCATTGCCGGTTCCGGCCACGTGTTTGAAGGCGTCCGAAACGGAGTCCTGTGCATGTCGGACTTTGTCGGTGATTCGCTCGACTTCATCGAGAACGCCGTCCGCACGGGCGTGCAGCGGTGCGATGTGCTCACGCTCGACAGTCTCGAGTTTTTCCATGAACGCGTGATAGGCACGATACCCAAAGAACCCCGCTGCGCAGATCATGAGGAACTCGAGGACACTCACGATGGCGAGGATAGCCAGCCAGACATTAGTCGTCGTCAAATCAACCATTCCTGCTCCTGCGCCTCACAAACCTGCGAATCTCCTCACCGACGAACCGCGCGAACCCCATGAACGGTCACGAACGCTTCTAGGATGCCAACCGCGCGTTGGTCGGCAGCGGCCGCAGCGTGCGACGACGTTCGGGGCGTGCGTACGGATTATTTGCCTGCCGGCGAGCCGTCATCGGACGACCGACTTCCCAGCCCCCGGTGTCATAACCGCACAAGGAGCAGTGGAGCGAGAGTTTGTTCGGCTCGAAATGCAGCATGATGACATGGCCATGCATGCCGCACCAGAATCTCGCGAGCTGTCGAGAGATCGCACCAACCGCGCGGGCCATCGAGCCTTCCGGCGCCTCGTCGTGTGGCCGCTTGTTGTTGATACCAAAAACGTTATCGTAGCCCATGACACGCTCCCGCCGCTTGTAAAGCAAGGGGCGCGCCGTTTCTGCCCGGCCCTGAAACGGCACGGAACGCCCCAATTACAACCCTGGGCGATGCCGGACTGACCACAGGCCGGGACACCCTGTACAGAAATTTAACAGGGATCGGCCCCGTCTGCAAATCAAGACTCGTCCTGACGCTGTGCCCGCCTACGTCGGCGGGGTCGTTGGACCGCCGCATCAGTAGCTAATAGTGTAAATAAGATCGACACCCGATGTGTCTATCCCTCCCTGACGATGTGAACGCTCCCAGCCCTGGGTGACAGTGCTGATAAGCCTAAGCAGGTCGTGGATACGGTACTCGAATACGAGCTCCCGGTAATCATTGTTCGACCCGAATTCCTGACGGAATGAGACGAAGAGGCGCGATCCGAACTGCTGGCCCACGGCGATCGACGGCCGGCCGTTCTCGCCGCCAGTCGCGCGAATCTCGAAGATATCAAGATCGAGCGCATCGGCGATTGAATTCGCGAGCGGCGATGCGAGATACCCCACCGCGAGCCCGGCTGCGCGCTCCGCGAGATTCAATCGCTCGCCTTCGCCGAGCTGATTGATCGGCTGGTTGAACACGATGAGCGAGAGCACGTCGGCTTCATCGAGCGGCGGCTGGCTCGACAATCGCACCTGCGGCTGCCGCGCGGTCCCTCTGATGTTCACGATGGCGGTGACACCGGAAATGAGGCGCTGCGCATCGACCTGCAGTGCGGGATCGATCGGCCGGGAACCCTGAAAACGAATCTGGCTGTCGCGCAGCACCTCGAAGCGCCGTCCCTGGAAATCGTAGAAACCGCGCACGACCGAGACAGTGCCAACGAGATTGGGCTCGCCGGCGGGAGCCTTCCGAATCTGGAGCTCACCGCCGACAGTGATGTTCATATCGCCCAGACCGATGCGCGAGAAGCTGGCGTGCATATCGCGCCCGCGCAGCACGAGATCGTCGGGCAGACGGAGCCGGACATCGACGGTTGCCGCGTCGTAGAGGCCGACCTTTGGATTGTCCTGGGGCCTGCCCCCCGTACTAACAAGGGGCTCGGAGCCCATTGGGGTCTCCGTTTCCGTTGACACCGTCGCCTCAGTGCGATAAGCGCTCCGCGAGAGCTGCTCGAGAATCTGATCGACCTCGAGACGGCCCGCCTCCGTCCGAATCTCGCCGGTAATCGTGGGCTTCGCGGCGTCGCCGGTGACACGAAGATCGGTCTGGACCTCGAGGTTGCCGAACTGATTGTCGAGCACCTTGAAGTCGGCCGCCGAGACCTGCACGTTCATCTCGCCGACGCTGCGCTGCACGATGCCGAGCTCACCAATGGCCACTAGCCGATCCCGACCGTCGTCGCTCACCTCGAACCGATCGACCAGCAGGCGATCGCCTTCAAATACGAGACGCGCGATCGCGTTCGTGTAGCTGACGCCTGTTGCAACGACGGTAAATCCACCGTTGCTCGTTTCGACGAGGCCGTTCAAATGCGGTGAGTCGAGTGTGCCGCCGACGCGAACGTCGGCGCTGAATTGTCCGCTCAGCTTGGTAACCTGCGTCGTCGCTGGCTGCAGGAGCGCGACATCGATGGGCGAGCTCTTCACAACGAGATCGATTTCCTTGGTCCTCGTCGCGCTGCCCGGGCCGTTTGGAACAGGAATGATGCCGACGGCGGTCAACACCGCCGCAGCGCTCTGTTCGAGGCGGGCGTCCACGTCTACCGCTCGCTCCGAATAATTGGCCTTACCGGTGATCGCGTTGAAGTTGACGTTTTCAACCGTCCCGGCTGTGAGCGCAAAGTCTGATTGCACGATCGGATCGTTTCGCGTACCGCGAATCTCCGCGGTGGCATTCAGCACACCCGCAAGTGAACGGTTCCCGAGCAGCAGCTCGTTGATGTCCTGCACCTGGACGTTTTCGACGCGCACATTCAGGTCGTTCGCAAGATTCGCCGAACCGGCGCCAACCGCCACAGTGCCGGCTGCGGTCACGCGCTGATCACCGCGCTGCAGAACGAAGTTGTCGAGCGTCACCGAGTTGTCCGCGTAGCGCGCCGTCACTTCCTGCCCCTGCGGCAGCGTCCACTGAGTCTGGCCCACCGTGAAGTTCAAGGCGCGCAAGTGCATCTCGTCGTGCTCAGGATGAAAAATCACATTCCCGCCAAGGCCGAGCGATCGGCGTTCTTCCTCGACCATAGCCTCGAAATCGAGTTGATGTTTCTCGTAGACGGTCTTCGCCGTCACCCGCGGCAGGTTGCGGCCCGCGATCGTCATGAAGGTGGCGCCGGTGTCGCTCTGAATGCGTGCCTGTTCGATGTCGAAGTTGGGCAGCTGTACGGTGTACTTGCTGTTCAGCGTGAGCGCATCCAGGTTCGTGCCGTAGCGCAAGCGGTTGGCGCCAAGGGCACCCGTGATCGTGAGGTTTGACGCCGGTCCTTTCGCTTCCCCAACGACGTGCGCGGAACCCGCGAGCGGCCTGTTGAAGCGTTTCGCGAGCGGATCGACGTTCGTGACGGCGACGTCGAAGGCCACGTTCGATTCGCCGGTCTCGCCGAGAGCCAGCGCACCGGCGGCGCTCGCTTTGACGTCGGGGCCCGAGAGCGCCAATTCCTTGATCACGGCGGTCTGATTGGCGAACGATCCGGTTGCCAGGCCCGATTCGATCGTCACGCCAGCAATCGTCGAGGCTTCGAGGCGGGTCGTCCCGTTCACTTCCAGCAGCTCTGTCGGTCCAACCTCGGGAACCGTGAGCGCGATGGTCATGTCGGCCGATCCGCTCAGCGTCGAGTCGGCCAGCTCTTTGCGCTCGGTGAAGAGCGTGCCTCGTATGTCCTGGAACGGGCCGGCAAAATTCGCCCGAATCTGGCGATCCTCCATGTGAAAGTCCACTTCCGCAGTCGGGAATCTCGCGCCCGCGAGCGTCGACTCGGCGAGCGACGCCTTCGTGTGCAGGACGAGCTCATCAACACGGCGGCCGCTGCCTTCGAATGTGAACGCACCCGTTAAAGACCCGTCCAGACGATTGTCGTCCAGCCACTTCACGTCGAGGGGTGCCGCGAAATCTCGCGGGTTGAGCGACGCCACGCGGCCGCTTGCCGAATAGCTGAGCTGGCGATCGCGTGACTCGATGCCGACGAGCGTCCCCGCCTCGAAACGCGCGCCCTCGACGATCGACTCCTGCAGCTCGCCGCTTCCGCTCCAGTTCCTGCCGTTCGCCTCGACCCGATACGTGCCTGCCGCCTGAGTCTCGAGCTTGGGCATCGACAGCCGATCGGGCAGGCGCCGGAGATCCACCTCGCGAAACGTGCCTTCCAGGCTGTAGGCGAGGGGACGCGACGCGGTGGCGAAGCGGAACGTCGCGCGGGTGGTCGCTGTGGCCCCGTACGCGGCACCGCTCGCGTCGAAACGCAGCAGGGCGGGCTGATACACGCCCTTCGCGCGCACGCCGGCGGCCTGGTAACCCAGTCCTTCGACCTGCGGCCCCGCAAAGCTGAAATCGATTTCAGCGGGACTGAACCGCCAGTCGAAATCGGCCTGACCTGTGACGCGCGTCTTCCATTCCTTGCGGTTGAGGATTTGCGCCATGTCCACGTTGCGCACATCGAGACGCCCTTCCAAGCTTTTGGATCCGCCGCCGAAGTGTCCGACCAGCGGCCCCTCGGCCGAGCCGGCAGATGAGACGACAGCGACCTTCATGGAGAGCGCGTCCAGCGTTCCACGCGCAGTGACATCGACCGATGGCTCCATCGTGATATTGGCCAGCGGCCGGAAGTAGCGGCCGATCTCCGGAAGCGAGAGCCGTTCGGCATCGAGGTCGATCTCGAGCAGCCGTTCCTTGGGTCCGCTGTAGCTGACGGCCGTCACCAGCTTGCTGCCGTCCGTTCTGATGGCCAGATTTCGAGCGGCGATGGATCCGCGATCGAACCGAAGGTCTCCCGCGAGACTCCGCACCCTCGTCTCAGCGCCTGTCGCCGAGAATTCCGCTATCGAGACGGCGATACCCGGTTTTTCATAGGCGAAGCGGAATCGTGTGTTGAGCCGGGTGAGATCTTCCACGAGGCGATCCCGATCGCGGACGATGAGGTGGCCGTTGTCGATCGCGATGGCTTCCATCGTGATCGGCGGCGCACCACGCCCGCCCGTGTTCCGGCGCGTCTTGACGAACCGGTTGAAGTTCCACCCGGCATCGTCGCGCTGCAGCAGAATCGTCGGGTTTTCGAGCGTGATCGAATCGAGAATGACGCCCTGCGAAATCATCGTGAGCGGGCTGTACTGGACAATGAGCCTGTCCATCGCAACCACGGTCTGCCCTTCGTGGTGCAGCCCCACTCCCTCGAGCGCCACGCCGGTAAAGATATTGCCGCTGAGACGCTTGATGGTGAGCTCGCCGTTGAGATACTGCGCGGCCTGAGAGACCGCCTTCTGGCGCAGCCAGTTCTTGAACCAGCTCGTCTGCGTCACAGCCACGCCGGCGCCCAGCAAAATGACGAGCGACAGCACGACGGCAGCCACATAGCCCGAAAGCCGTCGCAGGGCGCGCTTCGCCGATGCGCGCGCGCTCAAAATGCCTGGCCGATGCTGAAGTGAACTCGCCACTTCCGCGTTGCCTCACTTCCTTCGACAACGAGACCGTCGATAGGATTCAACTGCTGACCGAAATCGAACCGCATCGGGCCGATGGGCGTGTTGTACCTGAGACCGGCGCCGACCGCCCATCGGAGATCGCGCAGCCGTACGCTCCACGCGTCGCTCCACGCATTGCCGCCGTCCACGAAGAGCACGCCCCCGAGCTTCCCACGGACGGGAAAGCGCGCCTCCGTCGATACCTCGAGCATGGTGCGCCCGCCAATAGGGTCACCAGCAGGTGTCAGCGGGCTCACCTGATATCGTCCCCAGCCGCGGACGCTGGTCGAACCTCCAACGAAATAGCGCTTGTAAAACGGAATAAGCGCCGCGCTCGGGCCCGCGAGCGTTCCTGACCGTGCCCGGTTGGCCCACACGATGCGCGAACCGAATGGTAGATAGCCGCGCAGCTCGCCCACCAGCTCGGTGTAGTCAAACGTGCCCCGAAGCCACTGACCGGCTTTTTCGACGTGGCCCGACACGAAATATCCCTGCCGCGGATCGAGCGGCTGGGACGATGTGGTCCGCTGGAAGTCGACCTCGAAGCCCGTGACAGTACCTTTACCGCGTCCCGTCTCCGGGTTCAACCCGAGCGCGATCAGCTCATCGCGAAACGTCGGATCGGCAAGAACACTGGGATTGACGAGGTAATCCTCGTACTCCTGGATGAACGACGCGCTCGCGACGTTGCGGACGCCTCGAATGGTCGCGAATCCGCCACGGCTGAAATCCTTGGAGAGGGTAACGCGGCCGCCGCTGCTGCGCGATTCGTAGACCGGCTCATCCGCCCACCATGTCGAGCCCGACAGTCGCAACGACAATCCCCGCTGAAAGACAAACGGCTCGGTGAAAGTGCCGCGCACTCCCTGTACCAGCTTCGACGCCCGCGCCTCGACGTCTCCCGTGCGCGCGCCGCCGCCGAAATTGACATGGCGCCAGTTGATGCGCCCGCGCGCTCGCTCCTCGGTGCCGTAACCGGCCGACAGCTCGAGCCGACGATGTTTGCCCTCGGCGACGGTCACTACAATCGGGACCTTCGGCGCTTGATCTTCCGGAAGGCGCGGCGCCACGTTGACGAATTGGAAGAGCTCGAGGCCGTACAGGCGCCGTTGGCTCTCGGTGAGGCGACTCAATTGATACAACTCGCCCTCGTTGAAAGCGAGCTCTCGGCGGATGACATCTTCGCCGACCGACACATCCCCATCGATCGTGATAGGGCCGAATACCGCTTGGGGCCCGGTCTCGGCCGCTGACACGATTCGGACGGCCGAATCGGACGATCCCGGCTGCTCGAGCATGCGAACACCGCCATACGGAAAACCGTGATCGCGGAGCTCGCTCACGATCAAGTCGTGTGAGGCAAGGATCAGGCGCTGATCGCGCGGCCGGCCCGCTACGATGGGCAGCCGCGCTCGAAGCATCTCGAGATGGTCGGCAGGGAGCGCATCGAGGCCTTCGAACGTGACGCTCTCGACAACGACCGGCGCGCCTTCGTCGATCTGAACGGTGACCGAAGCTTTGTCCTTGGCATCGTTCAGGCGCACGTCGACGCCGACGACCTTCGCCTTCGGATAGCCGCGATCGGCGTAGTACGCCTCGATCCGGCTGACGTCGCGATCGAACTCCGAGCGATCGAAAAAGTGCTTGCGCGACCAGGGCAGAAATCCGCTCTCGCGCGTCGCAATGATGCCTTTCAGCTCGTCCGGCTTGAGCGCGTTCACACCCACGAACTCGATCGACGTCACCTGCACGTCGCCCGTTTCGCGGCACGCTGAGACGGCGAGAGCGAGCACGGCAAGGGCGATGGCTCTCTGCAGCATCAGCATCGGCGATCACGCGGCGTGTCGGGCTTTGCCCTTCTTCTTGCGAGCTCGTGACGGCTTTTTCGTGCCCTGGGCGGCCGCCAGACTCTGCTTGAGCCGCTCCATCAGATCGACGACCTTGCCTTCCGGCGGCGCCTCGGCAGCGGGCAGCTTGGGCTTATGACCCTTCAGGCGGGCTTTAATCAATTTCATCAGGTTGTCGCGGTACTCGTCGGTGTACTTCGACGGATCCCAGTCGGCAGCGAGATTGTCGATAAGCATCTTCGCCAGGTCCAGCTCGGTCTTCCGGACGTTCTGTCGCGCCGGAAACTCGAGCGGCGACGTGTCGACCAGTTCATCCGCGTACCGGAGCATCGTCAGAACCAGCGCATTGTCGATGACCTCGACTGCCGCAAGGTGCTGCGCCTCGCGGATGATGATCTTCGCAATGCCGACGCGCTCAGACTCTTTGAGCGCATCACGCAGCAGCGCGTACGCGTGATGTGTCCCCTTCTGAGGCGTCAGGTAATACGGGGTTTCGAAGTACCGATCGTCTATTGCGTCGGCCTTGACGAAATCCATGATGTCGATCGCCCGATCCTTGTTGAGCGCGGCCGACTTCAAATCCTCTTTCGTCAGGACGACGAACCGGCCCTTTTCGTACTCATAGCCTTTGACCAGATCCTCCCACGCGACGGGCTTGCCGTCACGCTGGCAGATGCGCTCGTAGCGGACCGGCGACTCGTCTCGTGCATGCAGCATGCGGAACCTTGGACGATGATCGCGCACTGCCGTATGAAGTTCGACAGGAATCGACACGAGGCCGAATGAAATTGAACCTTTCCAGATTGCGCGAGGCATGGCGCTCACGCATGTTTGCAAGGTGTACGCCTGAATTAGACGTGAAATAGTGATGGAAAGTGATGCAGAAAGAGGACGGTGGGTGTAGTCAGCTGGCAGCTGGAAGTTCGTAGCCAGTAGCCGGTAGCCAGTAGCCGGCAGCTTCTTGCTACAAGCTACCAGCTACCGGCTACCAGCTAGCCTAGATATTGAAGTGAATCAGATAGTGATTGCCCCCACGATTGATCCACAACCGGAGGTAGTCGTTACCCTTGAGTACGTCTGCGCGCGCCCCTCCCGCTGGAGGAGGTGTCATCTCCGCGACTTGCTTGATGTCGCTAGCAGGCACGATCGTCACCACTTCGCGGCCGACGACCTTGCCGCCGCGAAGGAATTCCGCCCAGCGCTCGTACTGCGGCGTCTGGCCAGCCGCTGGTGGCGATGCCGGCGTTTCGGTGACGCGCACCTGATAGGCACCCGCGGCCAGTGCCTGGCCGTCGGCCTTGACGGCCCGCGGTATGTTAACGGTTCCGAGATTGACAACAGAGCCCGCCGGTTGTGCTGCGGCGGCGGGCTTTGTCTGCGACGCGGCCGGCTTCGCCTGCGCCGAGAGATCGATTGCGGCGCCAAGGAAGGCTGCCATTGTGCAAGCCAGGCCGATGTTTACGTAACGGTTCATAAACATTTCTCCCTTAGTTGCCGGCGACGAGCTGCACCGTCATGGCCGCGCGGCGGTTGAGCCGGCGGGTTTCCTCACGTGAGTTGTCGTGCTTCGGCTGCTCTTCGCCGAAGCTGACAGTGGTCAGTCGATCTGCCCCGATACCATTCGAAGCGAGATACTGCTGCACCGATCGCGCGCGACGATCGCCAAGCGCGAGGTTGTACTCGGCCGTGCCGATGTTGCAGGTGTGTCCTTCGATGCGCACACGCAGCGTCGGATCCGCGCGCAGCGCCTCGACGGCCTGCGCGAGAATGCGCTGAGCAGCGTCGGTTAACGTGTAGCGGTCGAAGTCGAAGTACACATCCTCGAACGTAATGGTCTTCACCGGCCGCGCCACGACATTGATGTTCACCGTGTCCGACGCTTTCATGTTGTCGCTCGGACAGGTACCGGTGACGGTGACAGGAACGCTGCCAGGCGTATTGGGTGCCGTCCACGTCGTGTTCTGCTGCGCTGGATTTGCGAGTTTGCCGGTCGGCGCGCTCCACTGATACACAATGACGCAGCCGATCGAGTCCATCGCCGTCGCCGTCACGTTTGACGTCGCACCCACTTCCACCGTGCACGGGTTGCACTGCGCGTCGACTGTAAGCGTGTGCGGCGTTACGACCGGTGGTGTTGGCGGTGGTGGTGGCGGCGGCAGCGGAACCGGACGGCCCGCCACGCCGGGATGATAGCCGAGGCGGAACTGCCACCCGAACTTCGTGCCAAAGTTGTCGTCGCTGTCGATGCCGACGTCGTTACGATCTTCGGCCTTGGCCGACCAGTTGATGCCGCCGCCGGCAAAGAAGCCTCCGCGCGACTGCCACGTCGCACCGAACATCAACGTTGACTGAAGCGGCAGATTCGACGTGACCAGCGGAACGCTGCCGTCTTCAAGCGAATTCACGGCTGCACTCGGCGCGCCGAGCCTCGTCACGACGTCGTCGTTGAAGATTTCTCCGTACCACTCAGTCGTGAACTTCAGCGGGCTGCGGTTGGGAAACTGCGCGCCGATGCCGAAGGGAATGCCGTTGGAGAGATCGTACTCATCCGGATCACCGCGGTGCCTGTATCCAACGCTGCCGGATACCTCCGCAACGCTGGCGACTTCCTTGCTGACAATGAAGTCGACTTGGGCGCCGAGTTTGCCGGTTCCAGCGCCGGTGTCGGCCGAGCCTGTGGGCAGTTTGAACATGCCGCGAACGGCCATGGCCACCGGATGCTGGCGTGACTCCGACATGAGGTTGACCTTGCCGCCCACGAACGTGTCGCCGAAGTCGTTGCCGGTCCACCCTTGGCGGACGAACGGATAGTTGTTGTCGACTCCGCCGTACCGGTCGCCACCGAACCCGAAAATCGGGCGAGTGTCACGGTCGATTCTGGTCACGACCCGGACAGCGCCGAAAATTTCCGCCCGGTTTCTGAGGCCGACCGCAAAGGTGCCCTCGAAGTGCGAGATGTCGGTGAAACCCTGACGCACGTCCCAGTTCAGCCGGTACGCGCTGGCCGACCACGTTCTGTCGCGCAACACTTCGCCCGTCGGAACGAACCAGAGACCCGTGTCTCCAAAAACGCTGACAGTGGCGGGGCGAACGGTCTCTTCCATTCCCGCCGGAGCCTGTGCCCACGCTTCGCCGGTGACCATAATCAATGCACCGGCAAGGGCCAGGATTCCCAATCGTCGCGGCATGTGTATCCTCCTACAGGGTATTACACGCTCAAGTGCCAAGTCCGAGTGCCACCTTGCACAACGCGTGCCGGACAGAAGTCGCTTGAAACCATCAGAAAAGAACAGCGCACGACATTCCGTCCCAAATACTGAGAGTTAGATAACCAGGGTATGTGATAGCACATTGTCTAGATTGGAGACAGGGAAATTAATTCCCTTCCCCCCGTATTTTTCCGATCTTCCGCTCGAGATCATCATGTAATCGTGCAACCTCTCGACGGTACCCGGCCTCGGCCTGCACGCGCTGTTCTGGATCGAACATCCCCGCCATGCTCGAGCGGTGCAGAATCTCGAGCTCCGCGACCTTCGACGCGTGAAGACTGCGCACCTCTGCAATGGCGGCCTTCTGTTCGTCAGTCGTCCCTCTATCGACGACGCCGCTCGCGGCATCCTTCTGACGCAGCCGTTCCATGGCCAGCTCCACGGCACTCTTGGGCGCGTCGTCCCGATCCATGGCCCATAGTGTATCCAAACTCGGGCCGGCGCCTGCAGCCCGCCCCCCTATGGACGGAAACGGCGCCGGTCTATGTCCAGCTTACGCATACGGGCCCGCAGCGTGTGCGGATTGACGCGAAGCGCGCGCGCGGCTCCGTACGGGCCTTCGACGCGCCCATGGGTATGCCGCAGCGCGGCCTCAATGTGACGTCGAATCGTGACGTCGAGCGGCTCGATCGGCGTCGGCGCGGCAGCCTCCGGTGTCGGCGCCGAGACCGAACCGGATAGGCGCGTGCTCTGTCCGAGCGCAGCGGCGACGTCCAGCGATCGTCCCTGACCGATCAGCACGGCACGATCCATTACCGCCGCCATTTCGCGTACGTTCCCCGGCCAGCGATATGCGGCCAGCACGCGAATGTCATCTTCTGAAACGCCCACTGGTCGAAGACCGAACCGGTTCGCCGCGCGCTCGGCGAAGTACTCGGCAAAGGCCCGAACGTCGTGAGGACGATCGCGCAACGGCGGAATGACAATCGGGAAGACCGACAGCCGATAGTAGAGATCCTCGCGAAACCTCCGATCCTCGACCATCGCCGGCAAGTCGCGATGCGTCGCTGCGACGATGCGCACGTCGACTCGAACGGGCCGCTCTCCGCCGACGCGCACCACTTCCCCATCCTGCACCACGCGCAGCAAACGTACCTGCGCCGCGGGAGCCAGTTCGCCGACCTCGTCCAGGAAAAGCGTGCCCCCGTCCGCCTGCTCAAACCATCCCTTGCGTCGCGTCGACGCGCCGGTGAAGGCGCCCTGCTCGTGGCCGAAGAGCTCGGAATCGATCAACTCCGGGGCGATCGCGCCACAGTTGACGCGCCGAAAGGGGCCCGCCCGGTAGGCGGAATGCTCGTGAATGGCGCGGGCGATGATTTCCTTGCCCGTTCCCGTTTCCCCAAACAGCAGCACGGGAACGGAACTTCGCGAAACCATGCGCGCTCGCAACATGACCGCTGCCAGTCCTGTGTCGCCGCCGATCAGACGCTCTTCTCCCGCGCGCACGTCGCCGTCAATGAGATGCTCCGACAGCCGTGGACGACCTGTGGGCCGCATTTTCTGTGACATATACCGGAATTTATTGTAGCTCAGTCACGGAATAACCGTTAAATAACACGGAAACTTGACTTCCCGGTAGAAATCCTCGATTTCACGCCATTTCTCGCGCGGTCCGCGTCTTGCGTCATGCCTTCACGTGATGACCTCGACCTGTTGTCGCACCTGTATGACGCCGACGACCGGCGAGTGAGCGAACTTCCGGCAGAGACCCGAGTTCCGCCCTTCCTCTCATCCGCCCCGTCGATCGGCTGAATTCGCTGTCACTCGTCCAGGTGTGACCACGTCGCCCGCATGACACGCGCGCGATTCAGAAACGATCGGGCCTTCCCAGCAGGCCAGAGGAGCTCCCCATGTCTCGCCGGTTCATCGGGTTCGTCGCAGCGCTCGTGCTCACCATGTCGCCGGCTGTCGCCACGCCGCAGACCACGACCAGCACCGTCACGGGCACCATTCGCGATTCATCAGGAGCCACCGTGCCGGGGGCCATCATCCGAATCATTAACGAGGGGAACAGTACCTCCGTTGAAGTGGTCAGTGACGACGTGGGGTCCTATCGCGCCATCGTGATCGCTCCCGGCCAGTACCGCGTCGAAGCCGCGCTCGACGGATTCGAGGCCGCGGCCCAACATGTCACGCTCCAATCGGGACAGACTGTGGAGCTCGACGTCACGATGATGCCATCACGGATTACCGAAGCCGTGGTCGTCACGGCGAGGCGGACCGAGGAGGTGGCGCAGGAGGTTCCCATTGCGGTGTCAGTGCTGGGAGCGAGCCGCGTGGAAGACACAGGCGCCTTCAACATCAACCGGCTGAAAGAGCAGATCCCGACGATCCAGTTCTATTCCACAAACCCGCGCAACTCGTCGGTGCAGATCAGAGGGCTTGGCGCCCCGTTCGGGCTCACGAACGACGGCATCGAAACTGGTGTCGGCCTCTACATTGACGGCGTTTTCTACGCTCGTCCCGCCGCCGCCACACTCGACTTTCTCGACGTGGAACGGATCGAAGTGCTGCGCGGACCGCAAGGCACCCTGTTCGGCAAGAATACGACCGCCGGCGCCATCAGCGTGACAACCCGTAAGCCGACCTTCACGACGGAGACGAATTTCGAGCTGAACTACGGGACGCTCGGATTCGTGCAGGCCAAGGGGTCGATCGCGGGACCGCTGGTGTCGAAGCTGGCGGGACGCCTGTCGTTCTCAGGGACACAACGCGACGGCACGCTGCTCAACATCGTGACCCGGAAAAATGTGAACGACCTCAACAACCTGGGTCTGCGAGGTCAGCTGTTGTGGAACCCGTCGACCGCCTCGGTCATCACGGTCTCGGTCGACCATACACGCCAGCGGCCCGAAGGGTATACGCAGGTCGTTGCCGGGATCGCACCGACATTGCGTCCGGCGAACCGTCAGTTTGCGCAGATCGCCGCCGATCTCGAGTACGCCCCTCCAAGTCTCAATGCGTTCGACCGGGTTACGGACATCGACACGCCGATGCGCTCCTATCAGGATCTGGGCGGCGCATCGGCCACACTCGACTGGCGCATCGGCCACGGGAGACTGAACGCGACGACCGCCTGGCGTTACTGGGATTGGAAACCTTCGAACGACAGAGACTTCCTCGGCCTCGACGTGACGCCGGTTTCAGCCGCGCCGTCGACGCAGAAGCAATTCACGCAGGAAGTTCGCTACACCGGCGACCTCTCGTCGCGCCTCTCCATCGTCGGCGGCGCGTTCCTCTTCCGTCAGTCGCTCGATTCAAGCCCGTCGTTCAAGCAGGAGCAGGGTGAAGCGGCGGCGCGCTTTCTCCTCGCCCCGAGTAATGCGGCGGCAACGCCGGGATTGCTCGATGGATATGGCTTCGATCAATTCCTGCGTTTCAGGAATGTCAGCGCCGCGCTGTTCGGCCAGCTGGAATTCTCGCTGACCGATCGTCTCCGTCTACTTCCGGGCTTGCGATGGAACTACGACCAGAAAAATGTAGACTTCGACCAGCGGATCTATGGAGGGCTTCAAACCACCGATCCCGAGCTCATCGCCCTGCAGCATTCGATTCTCGCGCCGCAGGCGTATCGCGCTGATGTCAACGACACGAATACTTCAGGACAAGTCACGCTGGCGTATAAAGCCGCCGCACACGTGAACGCGTACGGGACGTACGCCACCGGTTTCAAATCGGTAGGCCTCAATTTGAATGGCGTTCCGACCGACGCGTTCGGCCGGCCGGTCCTGTCCGCGGCGATCGTGCGTCCCGAAAACGTGCGTCACATCGAGATCGGAGCAAAGACGGAACCACTGCACGGCATGACGATGAACCTCACCGTTTTCAACACTGGCATTGACGATTTCCAGGCGCAGGTCGTCAACGCGAGTGTCGGGGTTCTTCGCGGCTACCTGGCCAACGCCGAGAAAGCGCGCGTGCGCGGCGTCGAGTTCGACAGCACGACGCGGCTCGGCGATCACCTTTCGCTCTTCGGTGCAGCCGCCTATACGGATGGGAGATACATCTCGTTTCCAGACGCGCCGCCGCCGCTCGAGGACACCGGCGGACCTCCGGTGAAAGACATCTCCGGGTCAATTCTCCCCGGCATTTCCAAATGGGCGGCCTCGGTCGGGGGCGAATACGTGCATCCCCGACGCATTCTCGGGAGAAACGGCGAGCTCTTCGGCGTGGTGGACGCCAGCTACCGCTCCTCGTTTTCGTCCAGCGCCACGGCCTCGAAATATCTTGTGGTTGAGGGCTACAGCCTGCTCAACGCGCGAGTCGGGTTTCGATGGGCAGACGGCTGGAGCGTGTCGTTCTGGTCTCGCAATCTGTTCGACAAGAATTACTTCGAGCTGCTGACCGCAGCGCCGGGCAACACCGGCCTGTATGTGGGGCAACCCGGCGACGGCAGAACCGTCGGATTGACGCTACGCGCGTCGCTGCGACTGTCGGGAAACTGAGGACGTGATGGCTCAACGGCTCCACACGGCAGTTTTCCTGCTGCTTACGGTGGCCGCCCTGGCGGCCTGCGGCGGATCGACGACACCCGACGCGTCTGCCGCCGCCGGCACAGAGGTCTCGATCTTGAACGTCTCGTACGACATGACGCGCGAGTTCTATCGCGAGTTCAACGCGGCGTTCGCGAAGCATTGGGCGGACAAGTCTGGCGGACAACACGTCATCATCAGGCAGTCTCATGGCGGATCGGGCCGCCAGGCGCGTGCGGTCATCGACGGCCTTCAGGCCGATATCGTCACGCTCGCTCTCGCCTACGACGTCGACGCGATTGCACGTGCGGGCCTCATTCAGCCGGGTTGGAGCGATGTCCTCCCGCACAACAGCGCACCCTACACTTCCACGATCGTGTTTCTCGTGCGGCAAGGAAATCCGAAGGGCATTAGAGACTGGAACGATCTTGTGAGGCCCAACGTGGAGGTGATCACGCCGAACCCGAAAACGTCGGGCGGTGCACGCTGGAATTACCTCGCGGCATGGCAATACGCGAAGTCGCAGCCGGGCGGCACCGACGCGACGGCACGCGATTTCGTGGCCGCGCTCTACAGGAACGTCCCGGTGCTCGATTCGGGCGCACGCGGATCGTCGACGACGTTTATCGAACGCAGCATGGGCGACGTGCTGCTGACGTGGGAGAACGAGGCGTATCTCGTCTTGGGCATCGTGAAAGACCGGCTCGAGATGATCGCACCCTCGCTCAGCATTCTTGCCGAGCCGTCGGTAGCAGCGGTCGATGACGTGATCGGGCGTCGTGGTACCAGCAACGTGGCTCGCGCGTATCTCGAATACTTGTACTCGCCGGACGCGCAGGAAATCGCAGCAAGACACTACTACCGCCCGCGCGATCAGGCCGTGGCTGCCAAACATGCCGCGACCTTCCCTCCCATCAAGCTCTTCACCATCGACGAGGCGTTTGGAGGATGGGAGCACGCGCAGCAGCGGCATTTCGCCGATGGCGGCGTCTTCGACCAAATCTATCGACCCGGCGGCCGCTGAGGGGTTCATGACAAAATGGCGGGCTTATGTCCCGGACACATCGAACCACAGGCGTCAACCGAACCGTCTCCGCGTCGTGCGTCATGCTGGTCTTTCTTTCGTCACACGCCGCGGCGCAGGCAACCGCAAAATCGCAATCGCCCACCGCTCCGCTGGCGCGATGGGTGGAGGTGCAGAACGCAACACTGACCGTGCGCTATCGAGTGGCCGATAACAGCGCGGGCGTCGTCACGACAAATCAGATTCAGCATCGTGAAGGCCTGCGGGCCAGAATCAAGTTCGATCCACCCGGACGATACGCTCTGAACATCGGAGCGTTCTCCGGTTCACGGTTCACGAGCAGCTGGAACAATACCGGGATCGGCATGGGCGACTGGCAGGACACGCTCGCGTTTCGAGCGCTTTACGCGTCTGCTGAGCCGGTCGTCGGCATCGAGGGGCAGTACGGGAGCTTGTACGTCCTTAAGGGGGAGTCAACCGAGATCGCCACATACGACGACGATGGGTATGTCATCGGACAGCGCGTCTCAGTGCGCCGTCCGCGTGATCTGTTCTTCGACGAGCTGTCAGCGACGGTCGGCTACTTTACGGGGAACGCCGAGGAAATCGGCGTCAGCCAGCGGGTGAAGTATCTCAACGACAGGCCGAACTACGGGCACTACCTCGTCGACAAGAAGATGGGCGCACGCGGCGGGATTTCGGCCGACTTCACGTCTGTCGACGGGGCTCATACGTGGCGCGCGGCCACCAACCTGAACACGCGGGAGCTGCGAGCGGTCGATTCGATCCTTTTCGAGAGCTACAAACGGACCAATCACAATCCCGATTATGGATTCGCGATCTCGCTCAACAAGGCGCTCAACCGACGGACGGCCATCAATTGGGGCTACGCGCGCATCGATCCGTTCTATGGCGGGCTGAACGCGGACCGGTTCAACATCGGGAAGCGTGTATTCGTCACATTCAGTTACACGGTCTCGCCGCGATTCTCGGCCTCGTGGTTCGTCACGACAGCAGTTGGAAACAATGTCGCGCTTCCGCAGCGGACGTTGTCGAACCTCGTATTCGCATACAACGCGCTGCCCGATCTGCGGCGGACGGGCTGGTTCTGACCGCTGATGGCAAAACCTCGACGGCCGACGGTGCTGCCCGGATTCCGGCTCACGCTCGGCTTCACGCTCTTCTATCTGTGTCTCATCGTGCTGATACCGCTCGTCACGCTGCCGGCGCGTGCCGCTGCGCTGGGCTGGGGCGGGATATGGCGCATCATCAGCGACCCGCGCGTGGTCGCATCCTACCAGGTGAGCCTCGGGTGTGCCCTCGCGGCGGCTGTCGTGAACGGCGTGTTTGGCCTCATCGTCGCCTGGGTGCTCGCCCGCTATCGCTTTCCGGGCAAACGCGTGGTCGACGCGTTCATCGATCTGCCGTTTGCGTTGCCGACAGCGGTCGCAGGCATCACGCTGACCACGTTGTACGGACCGCATGGTTGGCTGGGTGCGCCGCTCGCCAGGTTGGGCGTCAAAGTCGCGTTCGCGCCGCTCGGAATCACCGTGGCGCTCGTGTTCATCGGACTGCCGTTCGTCGTCAGAACGCTGCAGCCGGTCATCGAAGATCTCGATGTCGAGATCGAGGAGGCGGCGACGAGCCTCGGCGCAAGCCGGTGGGACGTGCTGACGCGCGTCATCCTGCCCTACTTGTATCCAGCCTGGCTCACCGGGTTCGCGCTCGCATTCGCACGGGCGATCGGCGAATACGGATCGGTGGTGTTCATCTCGGGCAACATGCCGATGCGGACGGAAATTGCGCCGTTGCTCATCATGACGAAACTCGAGCAGTTCGACTACGCGGGAGCAACGGCCATCGCCGTGGTGATGCTGGCGATCTCGTTCACGCTGCTCCTCGTCGTCAACGCCCTGCAGGGATGGAGCAGCCGGAGACTGGTCCTGTGAGCACCGTGCAGACTGGACGGGCGCGCGATCCGAAGCGGGGCCTCACCGAGCCCGCACCCGTTCGATGGCTGCTGACGGCAGTCGCGCTGACGTTTCTGTTCCTCTTTCTCGCTATCCCGCTCGTCGCCGTGTTAACCGAAGCCCTCAGGCTCGGGTGGCGCGCGTATGTCACGGCCATCAGCGAGCGCGACGCGATGGCCGCGCTCATGCTGACATTGACCGCCGCCGCCATTGCGGTGCCGGCCAACATGCTTTTCGGCGTCGCCGCCGCGTGGGCGATCGGCAAGTTTCAGTTCCGCGGCAAACAACTGCTGATCACCCTGATCGATCTCCCGTTTGCGGTATCGCCCGTGATATCCGGGATGTTGTTCGTCCTGCTCTTCGGCCGGCAGGGATATGTCGGACCCTGGCTCATGGACCATGACATCCGGGTGGTCTTCGCGATTCCCGGGATCGTGCTTGCGACCGTCTTCGTGTCGTTCCCGTTCGTCGCGCGCGAGATCATTCCGGTGATGGAAGCGACCGGCTCTCAGGAAGAGGAAGCGGCGCGGGTGCTGGGGGCGAACGGGTTTCAGACGTTTTTTCGCGTGACGCTGCCGAATATCAAGTGGGGACTGCTCTACGGCGTCATCCTGTGCAACGCGCGCGCGATGGGCGAGTTCGGAGCGGTGTCGGTCGTCTCCGGCCACATACGCGGTATGACGAACACACTGCCGCTGCACGTGGAGATTCTCTATAACGAATACGAGTTCCAGTCGGCATTCGCCGTCGCGTCGCTGCTCGCATTTCTCGCGCTCATCACGCTGGTGCTGAAGACGATCGTGGAATACCGGACGCGGCATTCGATGGAGCCGCTACATGAGGGCCAGCAATGAACCACAGAGTGCACAGAGATCACAGAGAAGCAGATGACTTCTTTTGTGTTCTCTGTGTTTTCCGCGGTCTCCGTGGTGAATAACCTGCCATGGGCATAGACATTCGCAACGTCAGCAAGAAGTTCGGCGGTTTCAACGCGCTGCGCGGCGTCAGCTTCGAAGTGCGTCCCGGCGAATTGGTCGCGCTCCTCGGGCCCTCTGGCTGCGGCAAGACGACACTGCTGCGGATCGTCGCCGGACTCGAATCGCCTGACCAGGGCAGCGTGCTCTTCGACGGCCAGGATGCCACCAACCGGCAGGCCGGCGAGCGCCGCGTCGGGTTCGTGTTTCAGCACTATGCGCTCTTCCGCCACATGACCGTGTTCGAGAACGTCGCGTTCGGTCTCCGCGTGCGACCCAAGGCGCATCGTCCATCGAACACGGAAATCGCCGACAAAGTCATGAACCTGTTGAAGCTGGTGCAGCTCGACTACCTTGGCGATCGACATCCCTCGCAGCTGTCAGGCGGGCAGCGGCAGCGGGTCGCTCTCGCGCGCGCACTGGCGGTCGAGCCCAGAGTGCTGCTGCTCGACGAGCCGTTCGGCGCGCTGGACGCAAAGGTCCGACAGGAGCTGCGCCGCTGGCTGAGGCGGCTGCACGAGGAGATTCACCTGACGAGCGTGTTCGTGACTCACGATCAGGAAGAAGCGCTCGAGCTGGCCGATCGCATCGTGATCATGAACGAAGGGCAGGTCGAGCAGGACGCCAGTCCGGTCGAGGTGTTCGAGCACCCAGCAAGCCCCTTCGTCATGAACTTTCTTGGAAACGTGAACATCTTTCACGGTCGGGTCGAGCAGGGCCGCGCGCTGCTCGGGCCACTGGCGGTCGACTATCCTCAGCATGCAACCGCCGAGTCCAAGCCCGCGGCCGGGTACGCACGTCCCCACGAGCTGGACGTCGCCCGCACCGACAGCGGCAACGGTCTCTGGGCGAGTCTCGAAACGGCCAACCTCGCCGGCGCCATCGTCAGGCTTGAACTGCTGGATGACGAGCACAACCTTCTGCAGGTTGAGGTCGCGCGCGATCACTACGACGCGCTGAATCCGAAAATTGGCGAACGGTTGTATGTGAGACCGAAGAAACTCCGCGTATTCGTCGGTACGTAGTGTCCGGCTTCAGTCGGACCATGTGGACACACGTTCTCCCGAGTCTATGGGACGCGGGCGGGGGCCGTCAACGGATGCTATCGTCCCTTGACGAGTGGAATGACAAAGACCAGCGAAAAAGACCACCGGGGTGCATCCTTGGGAAGTCCCGTCGCCACGTAGTCCAGCGATCCCTCAATCTCGACGTCCTTCAGCCAGTTCGTGTCGGGCAGACGGCTGAACAATGCGAACGCGGTATCGAGCTCCAAGTTGAGCTTGTGCGTATACGCGCGCGTGTCGGCCGGCCGCTCAGCGCCGCTGAACTTGTCGACGATGTCGAAATGCGACGAGAGCCATCCTCCGGTCTGCACCGACTCAAGCCAGTACAGCTTCAATTCTGACTCGAGCTCGACGTCGTTTTCGTCCCGGAACGGTTTCGTGATGGCTTCCAATGTGATGCCCACGCGCGGAATCGGTGTGGCAAGGTCGAGCGCGAAGATCGTTTCGAAGACCGTGGCGTCTTTTTCCCACGTGATCGTCGGCTCAACGAGCAATGTCGGCTCGCACAAGAACCTGCATCGATCCTGCTGTGCTGAAACCGGCGCGACCATCAACAGCAGCATCAACACACTTGCAGCGTATTTGATCATTTTTGTTTCGGCGCACTGCCAGCACTACTGCACCCGCCAAGGGGAGACACCCGACCAGCTTCTCAGGTGCTCCTTTGCCCACTCATTCGTCTGCGTGGTGTGGCAGAGTGTGCATGGATTCGGGATCTTGTACTGCTCGGTCATCGACGGCGTAATGAACTTAAAGCTGTGGCTCCGCACGTTCACATCAGCAATCGTCTGCTCGATCTTCGGCATGTGGCATTCGACACACTGGCTGCCCCGGCTGCCGGCGGTGTGATGCGTATGCTCTTCGATCGTTGCCGAGCGCGGGCCGTTCGGCGAGTTCGCACTATGGCATGTCAGGCACAACTGCTGCGCCGGCTTGATCAGATCGGCGTTATGGTTCGTGCCATGGACATCATGGCAGCTGAAGCAGGTGACGCCTCTGCGATACATCAGGCTGTCGACGAAGTCATTGGCCTGCATCCGGTTCTTCCTGGCCGTTCCCTCAGCGTAGTGCGTGAACGTTGTCTCGCCGGCATGATGCTCTTCGAGTGACCAGAAGTTCTTCAGATCGAGGCCCACATGGAAGCCGACGGGCCAATCGTAGTGTTGGCCCTCATGCGGGTTCTTCAGCGGTTTGCCCTGGGTGTGGCACTGCAAACACACATCGTTGGCCGCGACGTAGTTGAGGCGCGATGGATCGATGATCGTCGCTTTACTCGGGCGTGCGATGTGCTCGCTGCCGGGGCCGTGACACCGTTCGCAGCCGACGTTCCACTCCGTCACCTGTTTGGTCTGCACGTTGTAGTTGGTCGAGTGGCAGCCGTCACAAAGCGGACCAGTCGGTCGCGTCGAGTTGTCGCCAGGCTTCGCCGGGTAGTGCGGCAGCCACCATTCCGTATTCGGCTGGACGTGATAGGTACGCCATGTCCGGTTGATGACGTCCCATTGCGCATTCGCAGGATAGTAATCGTTGCCGCTCCGCAAGAAGTACCGCTGCTTCCATTTGGTGCCGTACACGAACGCGACGTCTTCGAGTTTGAAGTTCACGAGCGGATTCGGCTTGCTGAAGTCGCCGATGACGACGCTCGGGTTTACCTTTGGATCGGTAATCACATTGGCCATGCGCGTGTGAGACCACCGCTCGAACGTCGATGCATGGCAGCGCTGGCACGCCAGAGAGCCGACGTACCGAGCCTTGACATCGGCTGTGTTCGCGGCGGGCTGCGGAGTCGTAATCTTGGGCGGTGTCGCCGTCAATCGAATCGGGCCGCTGGGCGTGACCGGCGAGGCCTCGGTGGCCGGCGCGGGTTGCGTGGCGCCGGGCTGCGACGACGCCGGCGGCGTCTGGGCCGTGAGGTGAAGACCGAGCGCGACGACGAATCCCAGCGTCGCGACAGCGAACAGCAGAGGAAACGAGCGTCTCAGCATAAGCCGGTTAATGTTGCCTTTCCCTGGGCAGCGCCACGTAGAACGTCGCACCCTTCCCGAGTTCGGCTTCCGCCCACACCCTTCCGCCATGCCTTGCAACGATCCGCTGGACGTTGGCGAGCCCGATGCCGGTACCTTCGAAGTCTTCCGTGCGGTGCAGCCGCTGAAAGACGCCGAACAATCTGTTCGCGTACGCCATGTCGAAGCCGACGCCGTTGTCTCTCACGAATACAACGGATTCGGCGCCCGATCCGTTCTGACAGCCGACTTCGATTCGCGCGTCGTCACGATTCCGCGAGTACTTCAGCGCGTTCGAGAGCAGGTTGGTGAAGGCCAGCTGCAGCATGTTGGAATCTCCCGGCACTGCCGGCAGCGGCGCGATGACCCAATTGACCGATCTCGACGGCTCTCCCTGCATGACGTCGCGCTGAGCCTGCCGCACGATGGCATTCAGGTCGACGCGCGTGTGAGACATCTCGGTGCGCCCCATGCGCGAGAATACCAGAAGCGAGTCAATGAGCTCGCCCATCTTCACGGCGCTCTCAGCAATGACACGCAGGTAGCGCCGCCGCGTGTCATCAAGATCGGGACCGGGCGACTTCTGCAGCAGCTCGGTAAAGCCGGCAATGTGGCGCACTGGCGCGCGAAGATCGTGTGAGACGGAGTAGGAAAACGCTTCCAGCTCTTTGTTGACGGCCGCCAGCTGATCGCTCCGATCGCCCAGCTCGCCGATGAGCGACTGCTGCCGCTCGCGCATCATCGCGTTGTCGAGCTGCACGGCGGTTTCGTTGCAGCAGACGCGCAGCAGCGAGAGATCGTCATCGACAAAGAGTGCGGCTTTTGGCAGGACGACAAACAACAGACCGCGCGGGCCGACCTCGCAGGGGATCGGCACGACATACACACTGCCGGGCTCCCCGCCGGGAAGGACCCACTCGTATTCCCTGACCAGCATCGCGTCGTTCGTCCGCCAGGCATCGAGCAGCCGTCCTTCGGGAACCGGCCGGCCCGGCTCGAGATACCCCCACCGGCTCACCGCGACGACGAGCTGCTGGGACTGCTCATCCCACAAAGCCGCCGAGGCCCCGGTGGCGCCGACGGTCGGAACGACAAACGAGCACACGCGATTGAGCAGGTCGGTTTGCGACGGCAAACCGCCCTTGAGCGCACGCCCGGCGAGAAAGCCGTACAGCTCGGACGATTGCCACAGGCGCCTGAGCTGCGAAGGCGGTGCAAACGCGAAGTAGTAGTTCAGCGCCGCACCCAGTGCCGCGATCGGAATCAACGCAGCCATCACATCCCGCACGGCCGGCATCACACCCATGAGCGCCGCAAGCAGAAAGACGAACGCCAGCAGCATGGCGCCGAGCGCCGCGTGCTTCATGCGCCAGTGCGTCACGCCGCCGGCGGCTTTCGCGCCACGGCGAAAGGCAAAGGCGACGTAGAACAGCAGCCACACGAAGTAGAGGACCGAAAACAGCACGAGCAGCGGCGATCGGAACGGCCACTCGGAAATCCAGGCGACGAGCAGCGAAATCGCGACGCCGATCGATGCGGCGCGGAAGAAGCCGCGCGAGACCGGATGGAAATGGGAGACCACGCGCAGCAGCAGATACGGGTGCAGCAGAAAAACGCTGATGCCGAGCGGCCGCATCCACGGCGCTTGAATCTGTGCGAGGCGGAACGATCGTTCGAGGATGAGCAGAACGGCGAGCGAACCGAACACGAGACAGATATCGAGCGAGACGCGATCCCGCCATCGCGCCCACTGGACCACCATAAGGCCGGCCAGGACCACGATGGAGCCTTGCGTAAACCACTCGAGGAACGCTTGCAGAGACACGGGGTGTAGGTAAATCAGTAAAAGTAAGAAGTAAAAAGTAAGAAGTAAAAAGTAAAAAATGACGTCAGCGTGCCAGTTATAACTTAGTTTGCCTTCTCCGCCTCACTTTTACCTATTGCTTCGCCATCTTTACGTTTCTACTTCTTACTTCCTACTTCTTACTTCCTACTTCCTACTTCACTTCCACCCTCCCCTACCTTCGCACTCGCACGCTGACGGGCGAAGCGAGCCGCAACGTAAGGGGCGCGCCACGGCCGATTCCAACATCCTCACCGCGCGTGGACAGCACCACGGCTGTCCCGGCGCCGCCGGCCGCACCGGCGCCGATGAGCGCGCCTTTCTTGCCGCCGATTAGCGCACCCACCGCTGCTCCGCCCGCCGCGGGGATACCGATCTTCATCGCGTCCTTTTTCTTGGTCGCTCTGCCGGTCCGCGCAATGCGCCCGGTATCGATACTGTAACGCTCGTTGCTGCCCTTCGGCACGAGCGTCGTCAGGCGCACCGCAATGTACGAACGGCCCTTCACCTTGCCAGGTCGTCGAACGGCGGTGACAGTTCCGTACAACTCGCTGCCGGCCGGAAGGACAACTTCGTCGTCCAGACGCACGTCGCGAGACAAATGCGCGCGCACGGGCTGCTCAACCCGGCTCGTACTCGAGGCGACCGCCGTGTCCATGACGACAGGCAGGGGCGTCCCGGCTCGCAGCGTCACCTCACGCGTCGCCACGCGGTTGAGAATTCCCTGTGCGGCTGCGTTCGATGGCACCACCGCGGGCGCGACGACCATCGCGCAAAAGAGGATCGCCGTTGCGCTTGTCATTCTCATCACAGCTCTCCTTCATGCCCTGGAAGGGAGCATCAAATGTGCCAGACAAATTGTCTCGATCGTTGACAGAACGGCTTTCTTGTAGCGGGATGCAACGGCCGAAAAAGAGGTCGGATGTCCCCTTTTTTTCTTAACGCACCACGGTTCCCGTCAGCACCGAACCCGTAACGTGACCAATCAACTCCGCTTGGACGATGAATCGCCGGGGAGCATTGCCCACGAACGAGAACGGATAACATGTGATCAACGTGATGGTCGGTGTTTTGGTTGGCGCGAGCACCCACACATCATGCGGATCGACAATCTGCGTTTTGCTGACGCGGTAGTGATACTCACCGCGCGGAGTGATGACGCGCACCTCGTCTTTCAGCTCGATTTTTTCGAGCTGACGAAACAAGCCGTCGCGGTGCGCGGCAAGCGCGACGTTCCCCCACCGGTGCCACGGCAGCGGTGTATCGGGAAGGTGCCCAACGGCGGTCTGTAGCGTCTTTTCATCGTCGCCTTCGGCCACCGCGGCCGACAACTTCACTCGCGGAATATCGATCCGGCCGATCACCTCGCCGGTCTTCAGCCGAGATGCATCGGGCAAACTCTTCTGCACTGACGGTGGCCGATCGATCGTCACCATCTTCTCGACGCGGACTTTTGCGTCGCGCTGATATCGCCACGTATTCACCGTAACGGCGCCGTAGAAGATGACGCACGCCACGCCGAATACGATGAGCGACATCTGCACCCAGGTATTCAGGGGCCGGACACGATTACTGCTCATTGGACTGCGTTTCTTCCGCACCCGCGAGATACGCGCGTCGGGTTCGGACGGCAAGCTTCTGCCCGGTAGGCAGCCTCACATCGACGTGGACGCGACGCAGGTCGTCTTTCGCGCCGCGCTTGGCAACCTTGGCGTCTGCGGGAACGTACCCAATGGTGTACATGTTACGAATGTCGCGCGCGACGCGCTGAAGGATCTCGTCGATTTCGCCGGCGTTCCTGGGCCGGAACGCCACACCGCCGGTTGCTTCGGACAACTGGCTGAGGAAACCAGGGTCGGCCTCTGGATCCATCGGATCGACCAGCGCGATCGTGTAAATCACGGCGTTGGATGCCTGCGCGTGTGCGAGCACGTGCGCGCGAGTCGTGGCGCTGGCGTTGTCGCCGCCATCGCTCACGACAATGAGCACCTGTCGCGGGTGTCCGCCCTTCTGCACGTAATCCAGCCCGGCGTTGACGGCATTGTAGATGGCCGTCTGTCCGCGCGCCGTGATCGCCTGCACGAGCGCCACACGCAATATCGGCTCGCTTTGCGTGAATGGTTTGTCCGGGGGCAGCGGCGCATGAATCTGCTCGTTGAAGCCCAGCACGAAGAATTCGTCCTGCGGGTTCATGGATTTCGAGAACCCGAGGCTTGCCGCGATCACCAGGTCTCGGTTCGGCTGCATACTGCCGCTACTGTCGATCAGCAGGCCGACGGTCACCGGGGCATCCTGGCTGTTGAAGAAGCTGATCTCCTGCGGACGTCTGTTTTCCGAGACGCGGAACGATTCCCGGCCGAGCCCGCCGACATAGCCGCCCTTTCGATCTCTGACGGCCACGTGCAGGACCACCAGTTCGGATTGCGAAGAAAAATGCGGTTTGAGCTCGGGCTCCTGCGCGTGGCCGGGGAAGCTCACGAGTAATACCGCCGCACACGTAAGCGAAAGAAATCGCCTCATGACCATCGACCATGACCGACCAAGGACCATGGACAGACGCCCATGGCCCAGGGACCAGTCATGTTATGTTACGCCCGGAATCTGAGCGCGGCAGCACCCAGGAGTGAAAGCAGCCCAACGAGGCCGATCCCGGCCAGCGGCGTGCTCGTCTTCGGCAGACTCGCTCGCGCCATGGTGCCTTGCTGTGCCGGCGCCGCCGTCGCGCCAACCGGCGGCGTGTTCGCGGCCCGATCAACTAGCTGCTCATCGGTCAATGGCGTTTCCTGACCGCTTGGCGCCACGTAAGCCAGATCCGTCCGTTCCTCGCTCGTCACACTCTCGGCCTTCGCCGCGAGCACGGGTTCGTTCGTCGCCTTGGCGAGTCGGCGCGCCTGGGACTTCGGATAGATGAACTCGCGGCCGATGGTATTGCCCGGATACCACCACGTTTTTACCGCAGCAGGCTGGCCAGCAGGGGTCTCGAGAAAGCGAAGCTCGGCATTATCGGACGCCTTCGGGCGCTGGGCCGTGATAGTCATGAACATTCCGTACGTCTTGTTGCTGGCATCTTTCGCCTGCACCTGCATCACTTTCTTACCGGTCGTCGCATCGACGAAGCGGAAGATGTAGGTGCCAGGGGGCAGCGTCACATTCGGCAGCTCGACGGGCCGATTGAAGGTGAATTCCGTGCGCGCATCCATGGGGCCGCCCTGCGCGCGCGCCGGCGCTGCTGACATCGCCGTCAGCATCGTCGCGGCACAGACGGAAGTGATCAATCTTTTACTCAACATTTTCAGTCCTCCGTCCCTCTGACGGTGCAATTGCCCTGCCGGTACGAGCGAAATGACTCCGGGGGCGTTTCTTCGGGATTGCGGCAAAAAACACTCCCGCAGCGATTTCGGCTGTATTCCAATCCGACAATCCTGAACGTCGTTCAGAGAACGCGATCTTGACTTGTGTATCAGCTAGAATCGCGCGCGGCTGTGACGACTTTCACGATGGCGCGCGCGGGCACGGCACATTTGACATTTTCTCGCCGCGGAAACGAAACCTACCTCGCACGAGCATTTGCGACGAACCCCGCGAAGCTGATTGAGACGAGCTCGCATGGCGAGACGTGCTGGGTGTACGCTGCGACGCTCGGGGGCGGACTCGTCGGAGGCGACCACATCCATTTGACGGCCGAAGTGACCCCGGGTGCGCGCGCGATGCTGACGACGCAGGCGTCAACGAAGGTGTATCGATCGCTGCGGCCTTCAAGACAGTCCATCACTGCGACCGTGCACGAGCGGGCACTCTTTGCCGTCGTGCCCGATCCCGTTGTGTGTTTTGCGGATGCCGACTTCACGCAGATGCACCAATATGACTTGCATCCGGACAGCACTCTCGTGATGGTGGACTGGATGACGTCGGGCCGCCATGCCAACGGCGAACGCTGGGCATTTTTTCGGTATGAGAGCCGATTCAACATCACGCGTGACGGGCGGCCGATCTTCTTCGATGCGCTGGTACTCGAGCCGAATCTCGATTCAGTCGCCGACCGCATGGGCCGTTTCAACGTCTTCCTGACAGCGATCATCACCGGACCGCTCGTCACGGATGCGGCAACCGGCCTCCTGACCCGAACGTCGCAGCTCGCCGTTGAGCCGAATGCCAACCTTGTGGTGTCCGGCAGCGCGCTACGTGATGGCGGCGCTCTGCTGCGGATGGCCGGCGTCGATGTTGAGCAGGTGCGGCGCGTGCTCGTCGAACATCTCGCGTTTCTGTCGCCACTCGTCGGCGACGATCTCTGGAGCAGAAAATGGTGACGCTATGCATCTGACGCCGTACGAGCTCGACAAGCTCGCCCTGCATCAAGCGGGCTATATCGCACAGAAACGCCTGGCGCGCGGCCTCCGCCTGAACTATCCCGAGGCCGTTGCGCTCATCAGCACGCAGGTAATGGAGCTGATTCGCGACGGCCGCTCCGTTGCCGAGTTGATGGATCTTGGTCGCCAGATGCTTGGCCGCGCCGACGTTATGGATCATGTGCCGGAGCTGATTGCCGAAGTACAGGTCGAGGGGACGTTTCCCGATGGGACCAAGCTGGTGACGGTCCATCACCCCATCGCGGCCGAACACGGTGACATGAATCTGGCCTTTTATGGCAGTTTCCTCCCCACGCCTCCCCAACGGGGTCAGACCCCCGTGTCGGTACGGGGGTCTGACTCAGATAGCATGGAATTCCCGCGGACGCCCGGCGAGATTATGCTGGCCGACGGCGAGATCGTCATCAACGAAGGGCGCGAACCGGTGCAGATCAGAGTGACCAATTGCGGCGATCGGCCTATTCAAGTCGGCAGTCACTATCACTTCTCCCTCACCAATCGCGCGCTCGACTTCGATCGGGTGGCGGCGGCCGGACGCCGGCTCGACATCCCCGCTGGTACCGCCGTGCGATTCGAACCTGGCGAAACGAAAACCGTCGCCCTGGTCGAAATCGCCGGCAATCGGGTTATTCGAGGAGGGTTGCTGTGAGTGCTCGCATGTCACGGCGGCACTACGCCGCCATTTACGGCCCGACCGAGGGCGACCGTGTTCGCCTTGCAGATACCGATCTGGTCGCCGAGGTGGAACGCGACCACACAGTCTACGGGGACGAGTGCAAATTCGGCGGCGGAAAGGTGCTGCGCGACGGGATGGGGCAGATGTCGGGTGTCAGCGACGACCGGGCGCTCGACCTTGTCATCACCAACGCGCTCATCGTCGATTGGACCGGCATTTACAAGGCCGACGTCGGCGTCAAGCACGGGCGCATCGCCGGAATCGGCAAGGCCGGAAACCCCGACGTGATGGCCGGAGTCTCCCACAGCCTCGTTGTCGGCCCTTCGACCGAGGCGATCGCAGGCGAGGGATTTATCCTGACGGCCGGCGGGATCGACTCCCACATCCACTTCATTTGCCCTCAGCAGATCGACGTCGCGCTGGCGAGCGGGGTGACCACATTCATCGGCGGCGGCACCGGCCCCGCCCACGGCACGAGGGCCACGACCTGCACACCGGGCGCCTGGTATCTGGAGCGCATGCTGCAATCAACGGACGACTTGCCGATGAACTTCGGCTTTCTGGGCAAAGGCAACAGCTCGATGCCCGAAGGTCTGCACGAACAGGTACGGGCTGGCGCAGTCGGGCTGAAGCTGCACGAGGACTGGGGCACCACGCCGGCCGTCATCGACTGTAGTCTCACAATCGCGGATCAGTACGATGTACAAATCGCTCTCCACACCGACACGCTCAACGAGTCTGGCTTCGTCGACGACTCGATTGCCGCCTTCAAGGGGCGCACGATTCATACCTACCACACCGAGGGGGCCGGAGGCGGCCACGCCCCCGATATCATCCGGGTATGCGGCGAGTCGAACGTGCTGCCGAGCTCGACCAATCCGTCACGTCCGTTGACCGTCAACACGCTCGACGAGCATCTGGACATGCTGATGGTCTGCCATCACCTCGACAAGGGCATTCCCGAAGACGTGGCCTTCGCCGAAAGCCGCATCCGCAACGAGACGATGGCCGCAGAGGACATCCTCCACGACCTCGGCGCGATCAGCATGATGTCGAGCGACAGTCAGGCGATGGGGCGCGTCGGCGAGGTGATTTCGCGCACGTGGCAGACCGCCCACAAAATGCGCCGACAGCGCGGCCGGCTGCACGGCGAACAGAGCGCAAACGACAATCTGCGCATCCGGCGGTACGTGGCGAAGTACACGATCAACCCGGCCATTACACACGGCGTCGCCGGCGAGATTGGATCGGTTGAGGTCGGCAAGCTGGCCGATCTCGTGCTGTGGCATCCGGCATTTTTTGGCGTCAAGCCCGACATGGTGATCAAGGGCGGCCTCATCGCGTGGTCTCAGATGGGTGATGCGAACGCGTCGATCCCGACTCCGCAGCCGGTGGCGATGCGACCGATGTTTGGCGCATACGGCGCGGCAGGCGCGGCCACTTCCCTGGCCTTCGTGTCGCAGGTGTCGCTCGAGACGGGGGTGGTCGCGCGCTATGGCCTCCGCAAACGGCTGCACGCGGTGCGAGGCTGCCGCACGCTGACCAAGGCTGACATGAAATTGAACGACACCACCCCAAAGATGCACGTCGATCCCGAGACGTACATCGTGACAGCCGACGGAGAAGAGCTGCATTGCGAACCGATGGAGGTGTTGCCGCTCGCTCAACGGTATTTTTTGTTCTAAGAGGAGATCAGGAGACCGGAGGCCAGGAGAATTCTTTAGTTGAAGACATGGATCTGTTGCTGTGGCAGTTGATCGATTCAGGTTTCCCGTCCGGCGGATTTGCACATTCCGGTGGCCTGGAGGCGAGCGTGCACCATGGGCTGGTCGCGGATGCCGACACGCTCCGTGCCTTCGCGAGGCAAACACTGGCGCAGGCGGGGCGCGGCGGCCTGCCGCTTGTGACGGCGGCACACCGCCAACCCGAGAGCCTTGCCGAGCTCGACACGCTCTCGGACGTGTTCCTCTCAAATCCAGTCGCCAACCGGGCGAGTCGCGCGCAGGGACGAGCCCTGCTCACCAGTGTTGCTCGATCGTTTCCGCAGACAACGGTGCCCGAAATCGAGGCGCATGTTCGCCGCGAACAGCTGCGGGCTCACTATGCACCCACCTTTGGCGCGACATTGAACGCGCTAAACGTAGACCTGGCCGATACGCAACGAGCATTTTTTGTACATCACACTTCGCACCGCGGTCACCGCCGGAGTGAGGCTCGGCCTGGTTGGCAGCTACGAGGCGCAGGAGATCCAGGCGCTCCTTGCGCGCGACATCGACGCGGTGATTCACCGGGATGGCCAGCTCGGCCCTCGCGACATCGCGCAGAGCGCACCCCTGCTCGATCTGTTCCAATCAACGCATGACAGACTCTATTCACGGTTGTTTCAGAGTTGAGGAGAACCCATGGCGCGACCTGTTTTTCATCACGCACCGCAACCGCACGATCACGAGAGCGATCCAACGAGTCCGGGCGTCTTCACGCAACGCGCAAAACGCAAACAGCGTGACTACGGCACACGCTCGTTCACAGTAGGCATTGGCGGCCCGGTCGGCAGCGGGAAAACCGCGCTGCTGCTCGCGCTGTGCCGAGCGCTTCGCGACAGCTGCCAGCTTGGCGTCGTGACCAATGACATTTTCACGAAGGAAGACGCCGAGTTTCTCATGCGCCACGACGCGCTTCCCTCCGAGCGTATCCGCGCGGTCGAGACCGGCGGCTGCCCGCACACCGCCATCAGGGACGACATCAGCCCCAATCTGGTGGCGCTCGAGGGATTGATGGAGGCGCTCCGTCCCGAGCTGCTGTTTGTAGAGAGCGGCGGCGACAACCTCGCCGCGCAGTTCAGCCGTGATCTGGCCGACTACACCATCTACGTGATTGACGTGTCGGGTGGCGACAAGATTCCCCGCAAGGGCGGGCCAGGAATCACGCAATCGGATCTGTTGGTCATCAACAAGACCGATCTGGCACCCCTCGTCGGCGCTGACCTCGGCGTCATGGAGCGCGACGCACGCCGGATGCGAGGCGACGGCCCGTTTCTCTTCGCGCAGGTGAAGAACGACATGGGAGTGAACGAAGTCATCTCGAACGTGACGCGCGCCTGGAAACAGGCTGTTGGCTAGTCGGTAGCTACCGGCTACTGGCTATCACAGAGCCGGATTCGTGCAGCGGCGGTTCGCAATCTCGTCGCGCTTCTGCTTGAACACGCGAACCCAGTCGTCAATCGACACGTTCGGCTCGCGTTTGGAGAAACGGGCCACTTCGAACATGTCGCGCAGCTGGCGATCGGTCAGTTGCGCGAGCAGGCCGGCCAGAAACTTCCGGCCGTCTTCGCTGATCGTCGGATGCTCGAGCGAACCGGTATACGATTTCGATAGCTGTGCATTGCATCCTTCGTCGTCTTTCCACATGGGCGTCGTCGACCACTCCCGAAAATTGACGGCACTTTTCTTGTCTGTGTTGAACATGCTGGTCGTGCCGAAAGTTTTGCCGAGGTCGTTGATCATCATGTACGGATGCTTGCAGCTTCCGTCTTCCTGCGGTTTCAGACCGTGCTCTCGGTCGAGGCAAAGCATGCGCTGTTGTTGAGGCTTGTTGTCGGTGTGCTGAATCATCGCCGCGACGAGCTTCAACGCGTCGCGGTGTGCGAGCGGCGCACCGCCGCTCGTCTGATCGACGAAATTCAGCTCGACCCAGGCCCAGCCAGAATCCTTGTGAAGCTCGATGACATCGCCGGGAAGCTTGCGCTCGACCACGGCTGCGGTGAACTCGCGCGTGCCGTCTGCCTTCTTGTGATCCTTCATCGGATCGGCCGGGCATCCCTTGCAGACGACCTTGACGGGATAGACGCGGTCGGCGCCGAAACCCAGCGCCCAGAGCAGTCTGGTCGCGGTCACTTCTGAATAGATCTCCCCGTTCTCCTCCCCGTACTTCACGCGAATCTCATCGTCTGGGTCGATCGCGCAGTCGAATTTCGGCGTGCCCGTCTGTTTCTTTTCGACATATTCGCAATTGACTACCCCTTCCGGCTGAAACCCGGACTCGTCCTGCGGACCCGTTTTCATGTTCTTCGACGCGATATCACCAGGCATCCATACCTGCGCATACCGCAGCGCCGCAAGCCGCACGTCGTTGTCGACGTTCTTGTAGGGGTCTTTCTTTTGTGCGTGAAGCTGCGCGATGCAGCAGAACGCTACAGTGAGGGCAAGGGCGCGTGTCTTCATGCTCACGAACGGAGCAAGAGATGTACCCACACTGTGGTTCTAGGTGCTGGGTTCTAGGTTCTGGGTTGTGGGAGTGCGGTTCTGGGTTCTCGGTTCTCGGTTCGAAGCTCAGACAGAACCAGAACCCAGAACCCAGCACCAAGAACCCAGAACCGTTCGGCTCTTACATCTTACAGGGCGAACCAGACAGCATCGAGATGACGATGAGCGGATTTCGTCCCTGCGGGGCGATCGCGTGCGAAATCGTGTGCGGGACAAGGCTGAATGTGCCTGCCTGCATCTTCTGCTCGGCCGAACCGATCCGCAGCACGCCCTCGCCGGCGACGACGTAGATCCACTCGTCGGCGTCATCGTGTGTGTGCGACGCCCACGCTTCGCGAAGCTGAACGAGAGTCGCTGTTCCGCTCGACGTACAGCCAAGCGGTGATTCCTTGCGTGGCTCGCGGCCGCCGATGAAATTCCTTTCCAGGAACAGCGGAACTGGTGTCACCTTCGGTTCGCCTGGGGCGCCCAGCGTTCTGGTCGGAGGGGGCGGCGCCACGGGCTCGGGCGCCTTGGGAGGCGGAGGTGCAGCCGTGAGCGAAACATCCAGGGTAGCCGACTCTCCTGCTTTCAGCGTGATTTCGCGCTCGAGCGTGATCGACCCCTCGCGCTCGAAGCGCAGACGATAATTGCCTAGGCGCAGATTGATCAGCTGCAGTGTTCCGTCAGGCCCTGTCTCGCCCTCGCGCGAAACGGGGCCCGTGGCTGTGACAATTGTCCCGCCGAGTGGCGCTCCCTGCGGGTCGGAGACTTCGATCGTCAAGGCGGCGGCTTTGAACGTCGCCGGTTTGGCCGTGCCGCGCGCGGGAGGAGGAGGAGTTTGTGCCGATGCGCTTGCACAGACAACAAGCGCCGAGAGAATCAAAAGCAGAGCTCGTCGCATGCACCAAGTCTATCCCGAACTCGCGTGGGTTGAGCCTGTCTCGCCGAAGCTCTGGGCGAAGTGGGAGCGGAGGCGGATGCGACGGGTTTGTCCGCCGTCCCTCGACTTCGCTCGGGACGTCCTGAGCATCGTCGAAGGACGAAGCGATATGCGAAGTGAGCGCGAAGGGGGGTGCAATCGGTGTATTCGCCACCGACTGCACCTGCAGAAACGTGCGAATTACTTCGCCGCGCGGAGTGTCAGCTTTTGTACACGCCAGTTCGAGAGCTCGCCGACGAGCAACTCGTTCTCGTTGCGGCAGTCGATCGAATTCACCAGGCCGAACTCCTTGGGCAGCTTCCCGGCGCTGCCGAATTTGCCCAGCACATTGCCCTTCAGATCGACCTTGTAGATTGCGGCGTCCTCCATGCCGTCCGGATCGCCCGTGTGCGCGACATACAGAACCGGCTGGGGTCCACGGGTCAGACACAGCGCGGTCGGCGCGCCCACGTTCGTGAACTGCGTTTTGAACGTACCTTCCGTGTCGAACACCTGCACACGTTTGTTGCCTTCGTCGCCGACATACACATTGCCCTGTGCGTCGATGGCAATGCCATGCACGATGTTGAACTGCCCCTCGCCCGTACCGCGTGAGCCCCAGTTCTTGAGCCATTTGCCGGTGGGTGAGTACTTCGCAACGCGCGCGTTGCCGTAGCCGTCGGCGACGTAGACGTTGCCCTGCGCGTCCCATGCGACGTCTGTCGGCCGTGAGAAGCTCTCCCCCTCGGGGCCCGCGCCGGGAAGCGGAGCAGGTCCGCCGGCACGCGCCGCGCCGCCGCCACCGCCTCCGCGCCCGCCGCCGGCCGGGGGCTCCGGCATGATGACGGGAATGCCAGTCGGCAGCGGCGTCAGCCGCGCCGCCGGCACAGTCATCGCCTCGGGCTTGCGGCTGAAGATCATCTGCACCCGGCCGTTCGAATCGAACTTGATGACCTGCGTCGACATCTGATCGACGACCCAGATGTTGTCCTGTGGGTCGATGCGCACCTGCTGCGGCTGCAGGAACCCGTAGATGCCCTGACCGATTTCGCGCGTGAACTTTCCCGTGCGATCGAACTGGAATAACCGCCCGCCGCCATGCGACACCGCGCGCGCGGTGCCGATGGTGATCGTCGGATTGCCGGTGCGCGTGTAAACGTAGATGTCGCCCCTCGAATTGGTCGCCACGCCCGCGACTTCTCCCAGGTGAATGTTGTCGGGCATCGTCAGCGGGCTCGGATTCGAGTCGAACTGAATCGTCGGCACCGTCTGGCCCGAGAGGAAGCCGCCGCTGATGGCGAGCGCGGCCGCGATCATGAAAATCAGTGTTTTCTTCATGTGGCCCCCCTTATCGCGCCGCTGCCGACGAATTGTTCGTCTGCATCTTCGATGGACTCAGGAGAATCTTCTGCGCACGCCAGGCCGAGATCTCCGAGACGTAGAGTTGATCGGGATTGCGGCAATCGATTTCGTGCACCGTGCTGAACTCGCCGAGCCCTTTGCCCGCTTTGCCAAATTTGCCGATGATCTTCCCGTCGAGCTCCATCTTGTAAATCTCGCCGGTGATGTCCCAGGACGAGGCCGGCGTGTTGCTGTCGGGGTTCGAGTTCGAGGAATACAGATACTGATGCGGCCCAGGCGAGATGCAGACCGCCCACGGGTTGCCGACGTTCGTGTACTGCGTCTTGAACGTCATGTCGTTGTTCAGCACGACGATGCGCCGGTTGCCGCGATCGCCGACGTACACGTTGCCCTGCGCGTCGACCGCGATCGAGTGCGGCGTGCTGAGCTGGTTCGCCCCGTCACCGCGCTCGCCGGCGTACTGCGCGACGAAGCGGCCGTTCTTGTCGTACTTGACGGCCCTCGAATTGACGTAGCCGTCCGAAATGAAGATGTTGCCCTGCGGATCCCACGCGACGTCGGTCGGCCGTCCGAACTGGTACTTCTTGTTGAGAACGGGACCGTCCGGAGTGTTCGTCTGTGTCGCGCCGGCAACGGGCTCGGGCCGCCGGCCGATCACCATCACCACGCGCCCCGCGGGGTTGAACTTGATGATCATGTTCGTCCCCTCGTCGACGACCCAGACATTGTCTTCACGATCGACCCGTACCTGGTGTGCGAACTCGATGCCGTAGAGGCCGATGCCCCATTCCTTCACGAAGGTGCCATTGGGATCGAACTCGAAGAGCCGGGTATCCCCGCTCCGGTGATACACGAACACGTGCCCTTTCGAATTGGTCGCAATGCCGATGCCCTCGCCGAAGTACAGATCAGGCGGGAGCTTGAAGAAATTCGGCACCGAGGTATGCGGAATAGTTGGGACACTTTCCGCGGTCGCTTTCGTTTGCGCGACGATCGGTGCGCCGCCGAGCAGCGCGATGGCAGCAGCGGACAGCAGTAGACGAGTCAGCATTCTCATGGAAGCCTCCCGCACAGGGTTGTACAAGTGAGCGGCAAATTATACCGGATTAGCGACCCGCCGATGTTATTTGAGCGGCGATGGCACGACTGGCGGCTTCTGCAGAATGTCGCGAATTCTCAAGATCTCGAGTTCTTCACAGATCAGGCTCGGCGCAATGACCGACACGGCCGAGGTCGAGCCCGCCCGGTACGAAAACACAGCACGCTCGTGAGACGCCTCTGCGAGGTCGCGAAACGCCACCGGCGGCACGGCGCCAAAGCGCATGCCGCGCACGGGAGTCTCGCGGCCGTCGAGCGTGACCTTCACAATCGACTCGATTCCAGGACCGACCGGTCCGCCCTGTCCGTCGGAACGCACGCCGCGCACGATATAGCCGAAGGATTTTTCCTGGGCCTTGAGCAGATCGAGGTACTTGGCTTTCATTTCAGATGCCGGAATCGCATCTGAGCTCTCCAACTGGAAGACACCAGCGAGCACTGTGTTCGACCGTCCGTGGCCATTCGAGCGGGGGAAGTTTTTCTGCGGCACGCGGCTGGTCAGGAGCGTGACCAACCGCCCTTTCTCGACCAGTTTCACATCTTTCGCAGGCACGCCCTCATCATCGACGGCATAGCTGCCGGCGAGCGGCTTGCCGTCGAAATGCGTCATCGACGGGTTGTCGCTCGCCGAAAACGCATCGGCCGTGACACGCAGTCCTATGCGATTCAAGAAGGGTGATGGCAATGCCTGCCCCATGCGCGGGTTCTCCGTATCGGGCGGGCGGCGCGCCTGCATCATCTGCACGAGAGTCTCGGCGATGAACTGTGCGCTGCCGACACCCTCGATCATGACCGGGCCGGCAAATTCTTCGCCGAGGGGTGCCACGCGCGCGACCGTCACGTCTGCCGCCAGCGTCTTTGCACGCGCGCTGAGCTCAGCTGGACCCGGCAGATCGTCCGCCGCGCGCTCTACGGTGCTGAAGGTCTGGCGCACGGGCATCCCATCTGGCGCCTGCACTTCCGCATACATCGAGAGCGATGCGATCTGAATCGGCGCGACGGTCTTGAAGCCTTCACTGTTCAGGTAATAGCGCGTGCCCTGAACCTGCGTAATTGACACCTCGGACAGGTCGATGTCGCTATGAGCGCCGAACACGGCGGATGACTGCTGTACACGGGCGAGGATGGCCGGATCGGACTGGAGTCGCCCGACACCGCTGTCGATCCTGCGGGAAGCGCCATCGGCAGTATCCAGCCTCGGCCGTATCACTGCCGGCACGATCATCTCGACCGGCGGCTCCTGCGAATAGTCGGGAATCGGATCGCTGGCCGTGCGGTTCTGGAATGCCGCCTTCTTGCGTGCAAACATCGTGATGGCGCGCTTGTATGCTGCGTCGGTGGTAATCCATATCTCGCGCCGCATCGCGTCGTAATCATCGTCGAGCGGGGCGAGGACCGTCTCGCCCGTGAGGCCGCCACCGCCGCCGAATCCCTGTATGACGAAGCGCGAGCTGTCGAACGTGTAGTCGCCGACGCGCACCTCAACCCGCAGCGTACGTGTACGCCGGGGCGGGCTTTCGACGATCGCGCCAAGCCGGCCGGCGACATCCGTCATCGTCCGGTCGAGCACTTCATACGCAATGTAGTACGGCGCGGGCTCGCCCTTCATGCGCAGCTCGGCCATCGAGCGCTTCATCTCGTCCTGCATGGCCGTGAGCGTGGGGGATTCCTGGGCAGTGGTTTGAGAACCGACCAACTGCGGTAAAGCGACCAGAGACAAGACGAGCGCCCATCGCCCGCAGACCGTCGCCCTTGGACCGCGCGTCCTTATCATTTCTTCGCGCGCACCGGCGGCGCCGGCAGAATCGGCCGCGTTTCCTGTGATTGCATCTTCTTCTGTACTTCGACCTCACTGACGAGCAGAGCAGGGGACGCGGCCGAAACCGGTACGCCGCCGCTTTCGGCCCCGCACACACCGTTGAAAACGTCAATCTGATTGTCGGTGCCGATGATTTTTCCGAAGGCGGCCAACGGCGTACCGATGAGATCGACACCGCGCACGAGCTCCGGCTCGCGCAAGCGATCGGTGTAGATGCGATACACCACATTCGGGAGCACATTGAACGCGTTCGCCGACCCGCGCCCCGTCGTGGTGAATCCTCCTTCGATGTTGTCGAACAGGAGCCCGAACGGCTTGCCTTGGCGGAGGGCTTCTTCGCGCAGCTGATCCATCAACTGATCGCGCGAGACAGCTTTCGCCGACTCGACCTGCAGATTCGATTGCCGGGAGACCGGCAGGAAGCCCGCTTCCGCCCTGCCATGCCCGTTCGATCGCGGAAAGCTCTTCAACGGCGCCCGGTCGAGCAGAAATGTTTTCAGCACACCCTTGTCGACCACGGTCACCCGCTGCGCCTTCACTCCCTGATCGTCGTACACGTAGTGCCCCATCAGCTCGACATTGCCCACCTTCTTGATGGTCGGGTCGAACGCCACGCTCAGAAAGGTGGGCAGCACCGACTGGCCGACACGGCTGGTGAACGTCTGTCCGTCGTCTGACTGGCGCTGTCGATTGCCTTCGACGCGATGGCCGAAGATTTCGTGAAAGAACACGCCGGCCGCGCGGCCCGAAAGAATCGCGGGACCCGAAAACGGATCGACGACCGGCGCACTGCGCAGACGTCCCAGCAAGGCAATCATCGCGCGCGCGTCGGCGATGAGCTGTCGCTCATCGGGCAGGCCGTCAGGCGTCGTCGCGAAGTAACTCGTATAGAGCGGAAGCTCCATGCCGTCTTCCGCCTTGGTCACGCCCTGAATGAAGATGCGGGCGCCGACGTCGCCGGTCACGATCTGCGAGCCCTCGCTGTTGACGTAGTATCGGTTGTCGGCTTCCACCGACAGCGATACCTGGCTTCGGAGCACGGACGGATCTTCGCCAAACACGGCCGATACCCGCCGCAGGCGCGCTTCCCATGCCGGCGCGTCCAACGAGTATGAGGCGGGCGTGCCCGCGTGCTCCTCTTTGTCTTCGCGCGAGAAATCGTCCGCAGGGTTGTCGTCCTGCACCTTCGCAGCAACGTTGGTGCGCACGCGCGTCAACGCTTCGCTCGCCTGCTTGTAGCTGCGATCGGTCGCCCGCCACAACGCCAGCCGAATCGGCTTCTCGTCGTCGGTCAGGGGCAGGCTGACTTGAACGAGCCGCGGCGACATCGCACGCGCGTCACCTCTGATGGGATGTGTGTTGTCGAGTTGATAGTCGCCGACACGCACTTCGACGGTGGCGAACCGCTGCCGGCCTTCGTCGCTTCGATCGATCGCGCCGACCGACGCGAGAATCTGAGTCGTACGCGTGTCGTGCAGTGTGTAGGCGGCGAAGTACGCCGGGACCGGCTGCTCTTTCAACACGTCGACGTTGCGCTTCAGCTCGTCTCGCAGAATACCAACGACGGAATTCTGCCGGGGCGATTGGGCCGACACGTCTGTCTGTAGTGCGCAACTGAAGTTGCGTTCTACCGTGACGACCAGCGCAGCGACGATGATAAGCCGAAATTTGAGAGCGATGAGGCATCATATCGCAGTACGATTAAAGTTCGATGAAGCGCCGCAGCAATCCGTCGAGAAGTATGGCGACAGATCGACGACGCGCAGGATCGATCAGCCACAACCAGTCGTCGAGCAGAAATTCGATGCGGATGGCCAAAAGCGCGATGCGCCCCATGACGGTGTAGCCAAATGCGGCACCGAAGGTGATCATCAGGAACCAGATGCCGACTTTCGCAACACGTCCGACCACGCCTTTGTGCTCGATGGAGAAGAAGAAGTACGTAACCGCACAGAGCACGCCACCGACAATGAGCAGGTTTCTGAACGAAGCCCACACATCGAACGAGCCGGCTTCGAAGACCGCGAGCGACAGAATGGTGTTGCGAATCTGGGCGAGGAAGTCGCCGTGGAGAAAGCCAATCAGCTGCAGACCCGCAAATGTGCCGACGATGAACGAGAGGGGCCATCGCGCAATCCAGCTTCCACGCGGGGCCAGCCGCCACAGCAGCATGATGCCGAGGATCAGCGGCACGATATACCAGAGATTGCGCTGCGCCTCGGCACCCGCGAGTCCCGGCATCGCCCAGGCCTGAACCATCCCCGGCCACAAGCGCCCGAACAGGTTGGGCACGAGGACATCCCAGAAACCCACCACCATCCAGTAGGCTGCCGACACGCCGACGAGGACCGACTCGGCGACTTTGTAGAACGGGTTGTCTGTGTAGAGGAACGAAAAGATGGCGAGCGTGAAGAACGCGGCCAGCCAAAGGCCGACCGTGCGCGGCATGCTCAATCGATACTCAATCTGTCCTGGCTGAGCCTGCTCGGCGCGTGCAAACTCGCCGTAGCTGGCCGGCATTTGTTCGGTCGCACCCGCAGGCGAAACGGTCGTGCGGATGTACTCGCGGCCCATTCCCGGCTCGCTGAAAACCGCGCGGCCCAAGAGCGCGGTGGCCCCGACGACGAGCAGGATCGTCCAGATGAGCTGCTCGCGCTTCATTTATTTGTCGCGGGGCCCCAACACCCGCTCCTCACCGCTCGCTTGCGGGGCCCCATCGCCCCGCGCCGCTCGCGGTTCATCGGCGTGCCTCGCGCTTTTCCGTGAAATACAGAACGTTCGCAACCACGATGAGCAGGATGATCAGCAGGTGGGCAACCAGCTGCGGCCCCATGCGGCGGAGCCCTTCGAGGTATTTCGGATCCGGGTTCGGGCCGCCATACGTGTCAATCACGAGCTTCTCGTATTCCGCGGCGCCCTTGATCGCGCCGAGCAACCCTGGAAGCTGCCGAGGCACGTACGGATACACGAGTGGAGCCTGCACGCCCGTCGTGCCAGCGATGAGGCGGACGGAGGGGTACGGCGTCGCCGCGTACTGGACCCATTCCTTCACGCCGGGATATCCAGCTGAGACGTTGATGATGAGCTTCATCTGCTGCACGCTGGTGATGCCCTTCATCATCGGAATGTCCTGGATGGCCGTGCCGCGCGCATCGGTCGTGTACAGCTCACGAATGTTGGTCGTGATGACCCTGATCACGGCTTCGTATCCCGACTTGTAGCCGAGATTCACGTAGTCCTGGCCGTAAACGAGATTCGGATAGTCGCTGCGAATGACCTTGTCGATCGTGTTCTGGACCATCTGTGGACCGACCGGCCACAGCGCCATGAAATACATCTTCAGCTTCTTCTCGGCGCAGTGCTTCACGAAGGCGGTGGCCATCGGCGCCAGCTCGCCCTCCGAGGCCGGGTCATAGTCGAACGAGAGCAACACGGGATCGCCGGGAGCAAGACGATCGATCTCGTCGAAGGTCGCGCGCGCGAGCACGCTTGGCAGCTCGGGGAATGTGCGGCCGGTGACGCCGATGAAATAGATCGGCAGCAGGACCGACCAGAGCATGAGCAGAAAAATCCAGCGCCGATCGAGCGTTTGCAGCGCCTCCATGGGACCGACCGATGCGAAGCGGCGTGCCAGCGGCACCAGCGTGCCGATGAAGAGCGCCACGACCCACCATTGATCAGTAAGAAATTGGCCCATCCATCAGTCCTTGCCGAGATACGACCGATCCACGCCGATCAGAATCTTCAGCGACGTCGCGACGATGCCGAGCGCAATGCCGATCATGATGGCGCGGTTCCCGGCCGTGTTGAACACCGACATGATGTAGACCGTCAGGTTTTCGAGGCGCAATCCCGTCAAATACCGGAACCCTTCCCAGTTCGCCGGATCGATCCAGGCGGTCAGCGCCACGCCGGCAAACGTCCGCCCGAGCAGAACGATGAAGGCCGTGGCGAGCAGCAGGCTCGCTTCGAGATTTTTCGCGCGGAATGCGCGGAACGCCGCCGACGCGATATAGAAGGCCAGCAGTGCGAAGATGGTCGCCGTGAGCGGTTGAAACCCGTATTGGTACGCGTACCAGAACGCGCTGCCGGTTTGGCGGTAGGCACCAGACCAGCCATAGTCGGGGAATTGCGGCGACGGCTCGACGCCGATCTTGCCCAAGCCCACGAACAACGTTCCCAGAAACGACACGAGCACGATGATCGAATACGCCCACCCGCGCTGCTGGTCCGAGATGCGCTTCAGATGCGTCCGCAGCAGGTTGCCGCCGCCGAGGATGAACGCGATCGCGGCCAGCACATCGAACCAGATCGCAACGGTTTCACCCCAGCTCTGCGTGTACGGGATGAAGTACGCGACCAGGAGCGTGAATCCCACGACCGCCGTGATGAGCAACGGGACTGTGCGTTTCATGGTCGAGCGCCGCTCAGGTGAGCACCCTGTTGATCAGGTAATCGACGAACGACCTGATCGCCAGTGATCCTGTGACGCTGGCAAGTGTCTCGGCAACAACACCTGTAATGATGCCGGCGGCGACGATCAGCTTGCCGACGTCCTGCCCCTTGAGGCTGCCGAGCTGGTCCGGTTCACGAGAGAGGTAGGCGGATGCGGCGAAGAACTCTTCTCCGATCAGGGTGTAGTCGCAGGCGGCGACGAAAAATGGCAACTGGGCCGGCTGCGCCGTTCCGGCAATCTGAATCGCGCCCACGCTGTTGCCCAGCTCGGCCAGGATGAGCGACTCGGCAAAAAAGGAGCCCATATAAAAGCAGGCAGCCGGCCGCTCGCGCACCATCAGCCCCTGGATGTAGGCCACGTACCCGAACTGCTCGTCAGTGACGTAGTACACCTGGTCCGGCGAAAACGCCTCGGGACGCCCGGCCGCAAGGTATGCCGCCTGTACCGTCTCGCGCGCCGCGGTCATGACGAGCGAGCGGGTCGTCGGAATCTCGACGCGCGCGTCGTACTCAGCCGCGGTTTTCGCCACTCGGGAAAGGATGGTGAGCGAGGCGATCGTCTGGATGTCGTTCATGTCCTGCAGGCCGGGGACATACAGGATCGAACGTCCCATTTCGGTGGCGCGGCCGACCGCGTTGTCGACGGCTTCGAGCCCGGCGATGCGGCGTACCTTCATCTGCATCCCGCGGCGCGCCGCGAGGATGTAGGAGAGGACGGCTCCGCAGAGAATGACCAGCAGGCCGAAGAACCAGATCCGCGTCGGGTCGAACCACCCCATCTGCGGCATCAGGAGTCCTGTCCGCCAGTCCCTTCGATCAATTCCACGTTGGCTCGCGGGATGATAACACCCTCACCTGACTCGAACGTCACTTCGAGCACCCTCGCCTTCGAGCCCGACTGGAGCGTCTGCGGTTCTGGCGGAAGCGCCGTGACACGGCCGATGAGCCCGAAATACGGATCGCGGATGACCCGAACCGACGCCCCGATTTCCAGCCGCCCCATTACCGCCACTGCGACCTCGCCGGCGTGCTGGCCGGCTTTCAGCGGAATGACGATCTCGGGCCGCATTACGCCGGCCCGGATCTGCGTGGCGCCGTTCACCGCCGCATCATCGCCCTCGCGCGACGCGAGCAGCTCGAACGTCCGCCGCGCCATCGCGATTTCGCCGAATCCTTCGGTGATGACGACCGTCACCCCGATACGTTCGGATCCTGTAATCGCCACGCCGAGGTTGTAGCCCAGCACGGCCTCGAGATCAGCATCATCGATGCCGCCGGCAATGATGGCCGACACGCCCGCCTTGCGCGCACGATCGATCGCCTGCGCCGTCACGCGAGCGCCGCCGACGGCGATGCAGCCCTTCAAATCCGGTGAGATCAGATTTTCAGACAATTCCTGATCGTGCCGCTTGCAGACCATGCGGATCGGCCCGAATGTCTCGCCGCCAATGCCGAAGATGCCCTGCACGAACGTCACGTCCGCTTCGATTGCGCATCCTTCGCCGGGTATGACCTCGACCACACGGCCCGTGAGATAGGCCTTGACCTGGACGGGCAGCGGAGCGCCACGCACGATGACCTGTCCGGTCACGGCGGAGATCGATTCGATAGTACCGGCCGCCTCGCACTTGTACTCCTGGCGGAACCTGCCGAAAATGCCTTTCGTCCGCGCCAGCGCTTCTCCCGGCTCGACGCGGTCCCCTTCCTTCTTGCACATGCATTCGGGCACGTCGTCGGGCGGCATCGCCAGCAGCTTGGCCACGTTCAACGGCGTCACGTCGCCGGGCATGAACGTCTCGGCGACAACTTGTCGCGCCTCGACGCGATCGTCGGGTTTCACGAGTACGGTTCCGGCAATCGGCAACAGCCGTCGAACCGTGTACCGCATCGCTCCGACGACTTTGAGTCCGGGCGTGTACGCGCCGCCTGTTGCTGTCGCCGTCATGCGGGAATACCCTTACGCTCGAGCTGTGGATACATGTGCAGCGCGTTCACCCATGTTTCGACGAGCGCTCGACCGGCCGCGCGCTCGACCGGAAGCGACAATGGCCGGCCGCGTGCGTCCAGAATCAGCCCGACCGTGCCGCCGCGCGCCTCGCGCTCGATTGCCTTTCCCGGCCCTCCGCCAAGGTCAATCCCTCGCTCAGGTTCGATCGCAACGGTGGCTTTCTCACGTTCGCCAAGCGGGAACAGCCGAAGGTCGCCGACCATCATCTGGCCCGACTCCTTCAATGTCGCGGAACGGATCGCATAACGGAAACACGGTTTGCCGGCCTTGCCCGTTCCCTTCGCGGCGATGCACGTGCCGAGGTAGATCAGGCAGTCGCGCTCGAACACTTCCAGCGAGGCCTTCGGATTCACCTGAGCCAGAACGCCCAGATGGGGCATCATGAAAATCGAGTCTTTGGCGAGCGCGGTGAATCCCTCCGGCTCGAACGCGTCTATCAGCATCATCGCCGTCTGGTGCATTCGCGGCGCGTGCGACAGCACGCCGCCGGAGGCCACGAGCAGATCGAGCTTCATGTTGTCGACGATGGTCTGCCCCGCCGATTCCTGGCTGAACGTGTCGCCGACTGTCCGTTGTTGCTGAACACCCTTCAGCGTGGTCGCAAACTCTTTGTGCTGAATGTAGGCGAGCCGCAGAGCTTCACGCGCAACCGCCTGTTCGAAGACGAGCGCTTCGATCGTCTGCGGAATCGTCGTCGGCCGGATCATCTTGTTCTTGACGCGGTTGCTCAGCTCGCGGACGTCCATGTCGAACGGCACCCATCGCAGGATGTTGGGCATGCCCGCTTCGGCGCAGACGTTCGAAATCGAATAGCTCATGCCCAGATTGGCGCTCACCGTCCGATTGAATGTCCGATCGAACACACTGAAGACGTCTGTCGTCGCGCCGCCGATGTCCACGCCGACGACATTGATGCCCTGACGGTCGGCGATCGTCTGCAGGATGTTTCCCACAGCGCCGGGCGTCGGCATGATGGGCGCGTCGGTCCACTTCATGAGCTTGTCGTAGCCGGGGGCATGCGCCATCACGTGCTCGAGGAAGAGATCGTGTATGGCGTCGCGCGCCGGTCCGAGATTTTCCCGCTCGAGCACCGGACGCAGGTTGTCGACCACCGTCACCGCAAATCCTTCGGCGCCCTCCAGCACCTTCCGAACCAGCGGTGCGGCGTTCTTGTTGCCCGCATAAATAATCGGCAGCCGGTATTCGCCGCCAAACCTCGGCCGCGGCTTGGCCGGCGCGACAAGCTCGGCAATCTGCACGACATGGGTGGTCGTCCCGCCATCGACGCCACCGGAAATCAGCATGATGTCGGGCCGCAGCTCGCGGATGCGCTGGATTTGTTCGTGAGGCTTCCGGCGATCGTTGGACGCGATGACGTCCATGACAATCGCCCCGGCGCCAAGCGCCGCACGTTTGGCGCTCTCCCCGGTCATCTCACGAACTACGCCGGCGACCATCATCTGGAGACCACCGCCTGCGCTCGACGTCGAGATGTAGATATCGCACCCCTCACGATCGGTCGCTGGGTGAATGATGCGTCCGTCGTCGCCAATCAAGCGACGACCGGCCAGCTCCTGCACTTCGGTGACGGCATTGACCACGCCGATCGTGACGTCGGCAAATGGCGCTTCGACCGTCGTCGGCGCTTCGCCGCGATGCGTCTGCCGGTAGACGCCGTCGACCTGCTGAATGAGGATGGCCTTCGTTGTGGTGCTGCCGCAGTCGGTGGCGAGAATGACGCGGGCGTTCTGGGGATCGACTCGGCCAATCATCTTTTGTCGCGGGTCCCCAACACCCGCTCCACGACGCTCGCTTGCGGGGACCCCATCGCCCCGCGCCGCTCGCGGCTGCTTTTGTCGCGACCGCCCTCGGCCTCGAGCGCCTCGATGCGGGCGCCGATGTAGTCGACCGAGCCGCGCTGCTCGAGAAACGACATGAACTGCTCGTACGCCGCGGAGTCTCCGATAGTCGCGACGAACGGCTGAAAGAACGTGAGGACCTGGGCCGAAAGATGGTTGAGCGGCCTGGCCATTTCAAGCGCCATCATGGCCGGCATCGTCAGACGCCTGCGCACGATTTCACTGCACACGCGTTCGACGATGTGCGCCTGCGCCTCATTAGGGCGTGCGGGGCCAGGCGGGTCGACGGCAAATGCGTGTTTCAGCCATGCAAGGCGAGGGTTTCCGGAAACCGGCACAGCTTTCTATATTACTCCGCGCCGAAGATTACTCCGCGCCGAAGCCGGGCAAAGGCGCGCCGCTCGCTGCTGTATCGGCGCTAAAATGCGGGGGCCGATGAAGCTGATTATCGTCGACCGTTCAAAACCGGAGACGTACAAGCGCCTGAAGGAAAAGTTCGCCGACGAATTGAACGTTGAAGTGATCTGGGACCGCCGCACCAGGCAGCGGCGGCGTATGACGAACACGCGCGGCCCCGAGCGCCGCTCTCGCGAGCGCCGCCAGCTCGTGAAGTCCTACAACGGCAGGGACTACATCGTCATTCACGTTGCCGGATGAGGATCGTCCATCGTCGATCGTCCATCGTCGATCGTCGATCGTCGATCGTCGATCGTCGATCGTCTAGACGATGGACGATGGACGATGGACGATGAAGACGGATACCCACCGACCGATATATGGCAAGGAGCACCTAATGCCTACTTCTCAGTTCAAGCTCGCCTCGTTGTTCCGGACATTGGTCGTCTCGGCCTTCGTCCTGACGGGCACCGCGGCGTCTGCCCAGTATCGCGGCGGCATCACTGTCTTTACCGATGAGGACTTCGGAGGGGAAAGCGCATCGTTCCGCGACGATACGCCCGACCTGGTCGGATACGACCTGAATGACAAGATCTCGAGCATCCGCGTTTCACCGGGTGAGTCGTGGGAAGTCTGTCAGGACATCAACTACGCGAATCGATGCCAGGTCATCAACCGCAACATCCCCAACCTGAGGAGCATTGGCTGGAATGATCGCATCTCGTCTTTGCGCCGTCTCGGTGGAGGGCGATCTGGCCGGGGTCGGCCGCCAATATATCCTGAACCTGGCAACCGGAGTGGCATCACGGTCTTCACCGATCGCGATTTCAGAGGCGAGAGCAGCTCATTTCGCGAGGAAGCGCCCGACCTGGTTGCGTTCGGGTTGAACGACAAGATATCGAGCGTCCGGATTCCGTCCGGCGAGTCGTGGGAAGTGTGTCAGGACATCAACTTCGTGAATCGCTGCCAAATCATCACGCAAAGCATCTCCGATCTTCGCAGCATCGGCTGGGACGAGCGGATCTCGTCTTTGCGTCGGGTGGAGCGAAGCCGATAGCAGGAACAGGCTCGTCAGGGCAGAGGGCAAATGGCTGACGGCAGAAAATACCGTCTGCCATCTGCTCTCTGCCATCTGCCCTGAGGGAATCTCAACTACGTCGCCGGCTGAATGTTGCGACCGGCGTCGGGGCCGATATTGAGGAGCGTCATCGCGTCGGGATCGGCGTCGGCCTCCGCCTCGACGTCGGTTTGCACCGTCCATCTCAAAGCCAGCCGCCGGCCGGCGATCTCGAGCGCGACGATGAGAAACACGCTCCAGCCCAACAGAACCAGCCAGCGCTGTGGCTCGTAGAATGCTCGCAGCTCCATTCGCACCGGCAGATACGCCGCGGCGTACATACCTAGCAGATAGAGTTGCCACCGAGTCTTGAGCTTTGCGTGTCCGGGCGGATAGGCACGCGTAAACGGCACGCTGTTTGTGAGCAGCGACGCGAACTGCGCTGTAATGACGACCGCGAGGCATACGACAACGGTGTGAACGCCGGCGATTCTCAAACCGAGCAGTGGAGCGACGACGAATGCGTTGGCCGCGAGTGCCGGTCCGATGGCAAATGCGACGATCGCCGCGCGGACTCCTGCCCAGTAAGATGCAGACGGCATGCGTGAATGCACCCGGAACGCCCAGGCAGCGGGCAACTCGGTCGGCATCACGAACGACGCGCGCAGCCCGACGACAATCCAGTAGCCCAGCACGATCGGGATCCACAACACGGCGGTTCTCGGCGTGTGCAGCTCCTCGAAGCCGCCGTCCCTGGTGGCAAGGGCGACCCCGATAATCGCGACCGCGAGGGATGCGGCGATCGCGATCGGCACCTGCTGCGGCCGGCTGCGAGCGAGCGTGATGAGGACGAAGTCGGCTGTCGCGCGAGCGACGGAATCGCGCCCGGCAAGAAGGCGGGCCACGCGACGGCGAAGCCCCGCACTCGCGCCGACTCGTGCCGGTGGCGCGAGCGCCGCGCGCATCTGTCTCCAATAGCCGCCGAAGGTCACGACAATCGCCCCGGCGACCGATAGTGTCAGCCCAATGAGAGCCCGCTGCGCCAGTGCGTCGATGCCTGGCTCGCGGGAACCCCGAATGAGCTCGAACAGACCGAAGAACCAGGCGATGGGCACCGTCGACCTGCCCATCGCCGTCGGCACCATCATGAAGCAGAGCACGGCGCTCAGAAAGATGAATTGAAGCAGCGCGCCCACCGTGGTCGCGAACTGCGGGCTCACGAGCAGCACGAGCAAGCCTCGAACCGTAATCAGCGCGCAAAACAGAAACACCGCACCACCGATCGTCCCTGTCAGATGACCCGCGAGGTGCTGCAGCACGTGCCCTTCGGTCGCGCCGGTGACCAGCGCGAACGGCACTCCGGATGTCAGGTTCACCGTCAGAGCCGGGCCGACGAGGAACGTCGCCAGAGCGGCAAGCTTGGCGGCAACGACGGTCGTGCCGCTCACCGGCAACGGGCCGAGCACCATTGAATCTCGCTTATCGAACACGAGGCAATCCCAGATAAACACCGTCAGCACCCCGGTCGTCACCATCGAATACGACACGAAGAGCACCGCCATCTGGGCGAGCCGCGTCTCGACCAGCTCCGGCATGTTCCGGGCCGCGGCGATCTTCAGCGTCAGCTCATAGCTCGACATCGTCCTCATCATGAGGAACAGGCCGGGCATGACCAGAAACGTGACGACGCCGATGATGGCGCGCCGCATCTGAAGATCGGACGTCGTCGACTCATTCGCGACGAACTGCTCGAGAAAGGCTTTCCACAGAATGCGGAACGCCGGCATCTGCAGGCGAGCGGTCATTGCAGATGCATGGCTGCCACGAGGCCCAACCTCCGCTTGTCGACGTTCTCTTCGTCGACGAGCGTCGCGAAGACGGCATCGAGCGATGGCAGCTTGAGCGTGTTTCGGAGGTTGTTGACCGAGTCGTGACCGACGATGCGGCCCTCTTTGAGGATGACGACGCGCGAGCACACCTGCTCGACGACTTCGAGGACGTGAGAGCTGAACACGACCATCTTGCCTTCGTCGGCGAGCGTTCGGACGAACGCTTTCAACACCCTGGCGGCACTGACGTCCAGCCCCGAGAACGGCTCGTCGAGAATGACGATGCGGGGATTGTGGAGCACGGCTGCAGCAATAAGGATCTTCTGCCGCATGCCCTTCGAATAGGACGACAACGTCTGGTAGCGATCGTCGTAGATGCCGAGGAGCTCGAGGAACCGATCGATCTTCTCCTTCAGTACTCCGTCTGGAATGTTGCGCAGGCGTCCCACCAGCTGCAGATATTCAGGGCCGGTCAGGTAGGTGTAGAGATGAGCCTCTTCAGGCACGTAACCCAGGAGCGCTTTGTATTCCAGGAGGTTCGCGAGTGCGTCGCGGCCATCGAGCTCGACACGCCCGTGCGACGGTTCGACCAGACCCATCAGAATCTTGACGGTGGTGCTCTTTCCCGAGCCGTTGGGGCCAAGCAATCCGAACACTTCACCTGGCCGCACCTCGAAGGACACATGCTCGACGGCGGTCAGTGGGCCGTAACGTTTCGTGAGATCGTGCACACGGAGCATTTGGTACTTCGACACCGGTTCCGGGTTCTAGGTTCCGTGTTCTGGGTTCGAGGTTCTCGGTTCGAGGTTCTGGGTTCGTGGGGTTCGTGGAGTTCGTGGGGAGTTCGTGGGGTTCGTGAGGGGTTCGTGGGGTTCGTGAGGTTCGTGGAGTTCGTGAGGTTCGTGGAGTTCGTGAGGTTCGTGGAGTTCGTGAGGTTCGTGGGGGGTCGTGATTCGTCGGGCCTGCGCGCCGTGGCGATGGATCCGCCGCGCGAAGGCAGGTAGCGTAGGGCTTTAGCCCTGCCCCATAATCTTCGGTGGCACAGGGCTTCCCGCCTTCGCCAAGGCTCCGGCGGGTCTCGCCAAAGCTCGCGCGAATCGAACGAGCGGACGGCGGACAGCCCTGTCCTACTTTCACTCGTACCTCAACGCCGCGACCGGACTTCCCGACGTCGCCCGCCACACCGGCCACACCATCGCGACAATCGCGACCACAAGCAGAAATCCAGCGCTGGCGGCGAGGGTCGCCGGATCCTCACCGAATCTGCCGACGAGCATCCCTCCCATCAGCCTGAGCAGCAGGAACGCAACAACAACGCCCATACCGAGGCCCATGCCTATCTGGACGATTTTCGAGCGCATCATCGTCCACCAAAGCCGCTCACGCGGGGCGCCCAGCGCCATACGGATGCCGATCTCCTGCACTCGCTGCGTGATCGTGAAGGCGACGACGCCGTAGATGCCGACCGTCGCGATGAGGACGGCCATGCCGGCAAAAATCACGAACATGCCACCAAAGATGCGATTGACCCAGAGCACTTCGCTCAACACGGTGTCGAGAGTGCGGATGTTGAAGAGGGGGAGATCAGCATCAAGCGCCCGCACTTCGTCGCGTAGCAGCGCCGCCGTGGAGGCCATATCTCTGTCCGACCGGGCGAGCAGCACCATCCCAGCCGCGGGGTTGGCGAGGTAAGGCTGGTACACCATCGAGGCGCGCAACACATCGTCCCGCAAAAGCGTCGGCGCGACGCCCACGATGGTGACGCGATGTGGCACATTGTCTTCGCCGAACAGCGTGACAGCACGCCCGATAGGGTCGGCACCACGCAAGAATTCCTGTACGAACGCATCATTGACGACCACGATTTCGTTCCCCGGGCCCCCGTCTTCACTCGTGACGGTGCGACCGCGAACGAGGCGCACGCCGATCACGTCGAAGTACCTCGACCCGACAGTCACAATCTGAACCGCTGGCAGCTGTTCTCCGGCTGCTGGAGTACGACCATCGGCCGAAACACGGCCGCGGCCGGCACCAAGAAACGGCCGGGCATTGGCCATCGAGATCGACATAGCACCGCGGATTGACACCAGCCGTTCATCGAGACGCCTGAAAAACCTGATTCGATCATCCTCGCGCGGATACTTCTCCGATGGCAGACGTACGTTCAACGTGAGCAATCCGGACGTGTCGATGGTGCGGCTCACGCTGCTCTGGGCACGCAGGTGCCGCATCATCGACACTGCGCCGGTAACGAGGACAATCGTCAAGATCACCTCGGCTACAACGAGCGCGCCGGTCCACCGGCGTGCCCAACCGCTTGCCGTGGCCGTCCTCCCGGACGACTGCTTGAGCATCTCGTTGGCACCGCGCTTCGATACATAGAGCGCGGGCGCGACGCCGAACAGGATGCCTGCTCCTACACATACCGAGGCGAGGAAGAGAAACACCGTGATATCCATCGAAAAATTCATCCAAGCCGGTTTTCCGATCTCATCGATATAGGAGAGCAGTATCCGGATGCCGGCCATCGAGAGCAGCAGAGCCAACGCTCCCGCAGCGAGAGAGAGCATCACGCTTTCCACCAGGAGCTGCCGCACGACTCGCCAGCGAGTGGCGCCAAGAGAGGCGCGGATGGAGACCTCGCGCGCACGCTGGAGTGAGCGCGCGAGAAGCAGGTTGGCCACATTCGCACAACTGACGAGAAGCAGCAGGCCGACCGCCGTCATGAGTGCGCCGAGAATGATGTACCAGGGAGCGCCGATGCCGGGACGAAAGTGAGCGATCTCCGCGCGGGTGCGGCCATTGGTGTCCGGAAAGTCACGCGCAATGGCCGCGTTGATCGCGTTCAGCTCGGCCGCCGCTTCCACGACCGTCACGCCGTCGGCAAGCCGGCCGATCGCTCCAAGAGAGCGGGAGTTTCGTGGCTCCTGGCTCAAACCGCGTATCGACGACAAGGGCCGCCATATTTTGTTATTGAACGGAAACTCGAAGCCGTCCGGCATCACGCCAATAACGGTCGACGGTTGCGCATCCACACGAATGATGCGGCCGAGAATCGCGGGATCACCCCCGTACCGGCTCTGCCACAAACGATGGCCCAGGATGACGACAGGCGCCGCACCGGGACGATCGTCCTCGCTCGTAAAGTCCCGTCCCAGCACCGGCCGCACCCTCAACACACTAAACGTACCCGAGCTGACGTAGGTGCCCTCGGATTGTTCAGGCGCCAATTCGTCGTCGCTGATGTTCATGTTGGTCTGGTCGAATGCGCCGAGCCGCTCAAACGATCGGGCCGATCGTTCCCAGTCGCGAAAGTCCGCAAGGGACATACGCGGATCGTCGCCCGGTTCACGGATCCCGATTTCGACGATGCGATTGGCTTCGTCAAATGGCAGGTCGCGAAGGAGAACCGTGTTCACGATCGTGAACGCGGTGTTCGTCGCCGCAATGCCAACGGCGAGTGTCACGATCGTGAGGATCGTGAAGCCGGCGCTGCGGCGCATGGTTCGCAGGCCGAATTGAACGTCTTTCGTAAGCGCGTCGAGCCAGGCAAGCCGAAACGACTCGCGATATTGTTCTCGCGCCTGGGTGGCGCCACCCAGCGCGACGAGCGCGCGACGTTTCGCTTCATCGGGCGTCAGGCCCGCGCGGATATTGTCGGCCACATGCAGATCGAGATGGCTTTGAAGCTCGGCGTCGAATTCGCTTCGCCCCCGAGCGAGTATCGTGCCGACACGGATCAACACTCGTCTCAGCATCCTCATACGCTAATCCCCAATCCCTAATCCCTAGTCCTAATCCCTGATCCCTAATCCCGGCATGGATCACTCATATCGAAGCTCTACGACCGGATTCACTCACTACTCCGATTCAGCGCAGCGAGCGGATCGGTGCTCGCCGCTTTCCGTGTCGCGGCGTACATCACCATCAACGAGCCGAGTACGACGACGACGGCGACGGCGCCGAATGTGGCTGAATCGTACGGGCTGGTGCGAAAGAGAAGATGCGCCAGGCTCTGGCCGGCTGCCCTCGCCAGTCCCAATCCGGCAGCTACGCCGAGACCGGTCAACGCGAGACCCTTTGCCAGGATCATCCACACGAGCTCTCCCGGAGAAGCGCCGAGCGCCGACCGGATGGCCAGTTCCTGCTGCCGTTCGGCAACAGCGCGCGAGAGCGTGGCCAGCAGGCCCATGAGCGTGACGAGCAGCGCGAGCACGCCGAAGCCCACCGCAGGATAGAGCCTGAGGCGGCGGCCGGAAATCGAGTCTGCCATCACGTCCTCGAGCGATCGAATCTCCGGAACGGGAACCGACGAATCGAGAGCCGCGCTGATCTGTCGGACGGCCGGCGCCAGCATGGCGGGATCCTCGGTCGTCCGCACAACCAGGTACGCCGTGCCGATCGGCATGCGATTCCAGGGCAGATAGATGGCGCTGCCAGCGGGTACATCCAGACCTTCGTATTTGATGTCGCTGACAACGCCGACAACGACTGGCCTTCCTGTCGACTGGAGTATTCGTGGCAGTGACGAAATCGTGTTCCCAATCGGATCGCTCCCATCGCGGAAGAAGAATCGCGCCGACGACTCGCTCAATATCACGGTGTCTGACGTCCCGTCGCTCTCGTTGAAGTCGCGGCCCCGCACGAAGCGGACACCCAACGCTCGCAGCTGCCTTGGGGTTACTGAACCCGCCTTCATGAAGCGCAGCTCGTTCACACCCTCTTTCTCGTTCAAGAAGCGGATGGCGATCGTGACCGGCGGAGTGCGCGGAGGCAGATTGCTGCCAACACCGGCGTGCTGCACACCCGGCAGCGCACGGACACGATCGACGAGCTCTCGAACGAATGGTTCGCGGCCACGGCCGTCGAAGAGGACTCGATCCGAAAGCACGATCTTCGCTGCCAGCGCTCCGGCCGGAACAAATCCCGGATCGTCGGAAAGGAGCCGCGTGACGCTGCGCGTCAACAAACCGGCCCCGACCAGGAGCACGACAGACAGCGCGATTTGCACAATCACCAGCGTGCCGCGAACACGCCATGCCGTCGGCGTCAGCACACTCGCCGATCTCAAAACAGGGCGAACGTCCGAGCGAGCCGCGTGCCACGCCGGCAGCGCTCCACACGCGAATGCCGACAGGACGGTCAGCCCTGCAATCGCCAGCAGGATCGGCGTATCGATCGTCATCACTGTTGCCGCCTCGATGGCCGGCAGCGCTCCCACAGCACGAGTAGCGTAGGCACCTAAAGCCGCGGCGGCGAGCGCGACGGCAACGAGGGAGGCGATAGCCGCAATGACGAGGGTCTCGACAAGCAGACTGCGCGCAAGCTGCAACGGGCTGGCACCGAGTGCGATGCGCGCGGCTACCTCACGGCGTCGGGTCGCGGCGCGGCCCAGAAACAGCGTTGCCACGTTTGCGCACGCAACGAGCAGCACGAGCACGCCAGCAACGAGCGAAACACGAAGAACCGGGCGTGCGTCTGCGGTCGTCTGGTCAGCGATGAACGAAACCGTTGCGTAAGTCCCCTTGAGGTTCGTTTCTCCGACAAGAGCCTTTGCGTCTTCCTGCGCGTCGGCCAGCGTCACGCCAGGCTTCAGGCGCGCCACAATCCGGAAGTAACCGGTGTCTGCCGACTTCGACGTGGCGGTCAACAGCGGAGCCGGAATCCAAATCCGGGTCTCCTCTGTGGGAAATGCGAAGTTGGACGGCATGACTGCGCTGACGCTGTAAGGACGATCGCTAATCGTGAGCCGGCGGCCGACTGTGTGCGCGCCGGACGGCTGAATCAGTTCCCCCATCGAACGTCGCGATACAGTCGCTGCCGTCGCGTCGCCGGCGGTCGTCTGGCCATACGAGGGCGCCACGCCAAGCACCTGAAAAAACCGGTCGGTCACGAACGCAGCGGTCACGACCGTGCTGTGCCCCTCGACTTTAACCGTCAGCGGCCGCGATACGTATGCCGCGGCGTCCTCAACCGTTCGAAGACGCGAGAGCCACTCGGGAACCTGTGACGGCGAAAATCCGAGATCGCCTCCGTCGGCAAAGTAGAGATTGAACACGACGAGCCTGCTTGCTTCGGCATAGGGTAGCGGCCGCAACAACACGCCATAAGCAACGGCAAACACTGCCGCATTGGCGCCAATACCAAGCGCAAGCGTGAGAACCGCGGCTAACGCAAAGCCCGGGTTTCTCGAAAGACCCCGGCGGGCATGACGCAAGTCCTGCCGTAGCCCGTCGATCGTCCTCATCCCGCGCGCGTCTCTGTGTCGCTCCCGTGCCTGCTCGAGGCCGCCGAGCGCGATCGACGCGTGACGTCGTGCCTGTTCTGGCGTCATGCCCCCACGGATGTTGTCGGCGATGTGCAGATCGAGGTGGCTCTGCAACTCGGCATCGAAGTCGTCGCGCCACCACAACCGCGACACACGCACACGCGCCAGTACCACGTCGCAGGATCCTCATCGCCCCAGTCATTCCACTCGCAGCGCGACGGCGGGTGCAATCCGGCGCACGCGAACCGCCGGCAGCAAGGACGCAGCCAGCGTGATCTCGAACAACAGGAGCGCGACCGCCCTCAGGATGGGCGCGGGCGCCTCTGCCATGGCCCTGACCTCAGCAGGGAGCAAGCGAATCGCGATTAACGTAAGTACGAAACCGCTGACAACGCCGATAGCAGCAAGCCGCATTCCCCGGCGGAGCACGAGGCGAGCAACGCGGCCCGGCTCGGAGCCCAGCGCCAGACGAAGGGCCCATTCACGACGCCGGGCGGTCACGGTGTACGAGATCACGCCGTAGACCCCAACCGCCGACAACATAAGCGCAAGCCCGGCAAACCAGCCGATCAGCCATTGATACAAGTTCAGCGTCCACAGCGAATCAGCCATCACTTGCTCCATCGTTCTGGGGTTGAAGACAGCGATTTGCGGATTCACTTCTCGAACCTTGGCACGCACCGCCTGGATCGCGGCACCCGGATCGGCCGTCGTCCGCACGGCGAGCGTCACGCCGAGCTCGGCGACCTGCGACCAGTTCTGTGCCATTGGGAAATAGATTTCCGGAGCCGTGGGCTGATCGAGCGCGACCTGGCTGACGTCGCCGACGACGCCAGCAATCTGGCCGCGATTGGTCATTACGCCAACGGGATCGCGATCGCCGAAGTATCGCCGCGCAAGCGTTTCGTTGATGAGAATTACGGGCGGCGCTGTTTTCGTATCGGTGGCGAGAAGACCGCGGCCGCGGCGAACTGGAATCCCCAGCGCGTCGAAGTACCCGGGCGATACGTAGCGAAGCTCGATGGGAAATGCCGGCTCGACTCTCAGCGGCGCGCCCAGGACGACGAAGTCGGTCGACACGCTGTTCCATCCCCAGTTCTGCAGCGGCAAGACCTGCGTGAACCCCGCCGAGCGCACGTTGGGCAGACGGCTCACACGATCGGCGATGTCGTCGTCCTGCAACTCGACGCCCGGTGCCAACGGCTGACCAAGGTGCACGGTGACGACATTGCTGATGTCCATCCCGGTGTTGGCGTCTCGCAACCGCGTCATCTCGTCCATCACGAGGCCCGCGCTGCTGGCAAGCACGAACGCGAGGGCGATTTGCGCGCTCACGAGCGCGTCGCGCACGCGTTCCAACCTGCGGCCCGCCGTCGCCCGGCCGGACTGCGGGGACACCAGCCCCGCGTCCATGCGCGCCAGCGCCAGAGCCGGCACAAGGCCAAAGAGGGCGGCGTTGAAGAGGCTGACACATAGCAGGAACGCGAAGGTGGACCAGTCGAGCGCGACTTCGCCGAAGCGTGGGATGCGCGGCTCGCCGAAAGCCACGAGAAGGTGGCTCGTCCAGCGGGCCACGAAAATACCGGCGACACCGCCCGCAAGCGCCAGGAGAACGCTCTCGAGCATGAACTGCCGGACAAGGCGCGCGCGCGAAGCGCCCAGCGCCGCTCGCGTGGCCACTTCCTGCGCGCGGGTCGCTCCGAGCGACAGGAGCAGGTTGGCCACATTGGCGCATGCCGCAATCAGCACGAGAGCAACAGAGGCAAACAACAGCGACAGCGCGCGGCGTGTCGGGCCGAGCACCGCGTCGGCATACGGCTGGACGCGCAACGGCTCCACGCGCTGCTGCGCCGGACTCAACATCGCGCGACGCTGTTCGACGACTGCAAGCTCTGCAGCGGCCGCAGAGGGCAGCACGCCGGACTTCAGCCGCGCAACCAGCCGGCCCACGCGGCTCCGCAACGGCCTGTACTCGGCAATCCACACGTCGACGCGCGATTCGGTCGTCGCGCTGCGCAGGATGGAGGCTGCTCCGTAAGGAAACTGAAACGCGTCTGGCATGACACCGATGACGGTGAATGTTTGATTGTCGAGCGTGACCGTTTTCCCAATGGCCCCGCGATCGCCCGACAAGCGCGATCGCCAGAGTCGCTCGCTGATCACGGCCACCGACTGATCGTCGCGGCGGAACGTCCGGCCGGCCAGTGGCCTCGTGCCCAGCACCGTAAACAGGTCGCGATCGGAGACGACCGCCGTCACGCGCTCTACGCCGGAATGCGTGTGAAGATTGCGCGTGCCTGGTGCGTACTCGACGAACGACTCGAACGAGGTGCTCTCGCGCCGCAGCGCCTCGAGGTCGTCGCGCTGGACGAGCGTGCCGGCGATCTGAACGAGGCGATCTGGATCGGCGAACGGCAGCGGACGCAGCAGCACGGTGTTAATCACGCCGAAGATGGCGGTCGTCGCGCCGGTCGCCAGTGCGAGGCTGACGATCGCCACAACCGTGAAACCTGGATTCTTCGCGAGCGTTCGCAACCCGAATCGCGCGTCCTGCGCGATGTCTTCGAGCATCATGCTCAGTCTCCTCGAAGCAGGGACGCCGGGCTGACGCGCGCCGCGCGAAACGCCGGAATGACGCACGCGAGCACGGCAATGACCCAGAGCACTGCCCCGGCCGTTCCGAATGTAATTGGATCTGACGCGGTGACGCCGTACAAAAGCGTGTTCAACGCACGTGAAAGACCGAACGCGGCAACGAGGCCGATGGCGACGCCGGTCCACGCGAGCTTTTGTCCATGAATGACAATGGTTCGCATCACCGAGCCCGTGCTTGCACCCATCGCCATCCTGACAGCAATCTCACCCTTCCGCTGGGCCACAGAGTACGCCAGCAGTCCGTACAATCCGGAGGCGGCCAGCATCACGGCAAGTGCCGCGAACACTGCCAGCAAAACCGCCTGCTGCCGGTAGTCCACGACGTCACGGTCGATGACCTCCTGCATCGTCCGGATTGCAGAAACGGGCTGCTCCGGATCGACGCTCGCCACGGCTCGGCGAATCGACGGGACCAGCGACTGCAAGTCGCCGGACGCCCGAACGATCAACGTCTCGGGAAGAAATGCGGTTCCGGTTATTTGCGTATTCGGTGGGTACACCGCAGGTTTCGCATCGGGCAGGTAGCCTCGCTCGCGCACATCATCGACAACGCCAACGATGGTCCTGTACTGCTCGTCGCCAAAGAGCATGATTCGACGACCGACCGCGCTTCCCTTCGAATACGCGACCCGAGCAAACGTCTCGTTCACGACAACGACCGGCGGCGCGTTCTGCCGGTCGCGAGGGTCGAGAAATCGGCCTTCGACCAGAGTCGCGCCGATCGTCTTCAGATAGCCGACCGTGCCGATACGAATCAGCACATCGTCTGTTCGCTCGGGACGTCCCTCCAGAGAATAGCCAGTCGTGTTGCCTATGCTGGTAAAAGGCAGCGTCGAAATATAGGCAGCATCTACGACTTGGGGCAGCTGCCGCACATGGTCGAGTACGCGGCCGTAGAACGAGACGCGACGGGAGTGTTCGCCGTATCGCTGCACCGGTAGGGTCGTCCTGAGCGTCAGGAGCTGTTCGGGACGGAATCCCAGGTCCTGCCTGCGCAGATTCATGAAGGTCTGCAGCATGAGTCCGGTGCCGACCAGCAGCACAACCGCAGCCGCGAGCTGGCACACGACCAGAACATCTCTGGAAAACCCGGCGCCGCCGACTTTGGAGCGGCCTGCATACTGCAGTCCTTCGATGACCGGCGCACGAGCGATGTGCAGAGCCGGTCCCAGACCGAACATTAGCGACGTGATAATCGCGAGCGCCGCCGTCGCGGCAAACAGCCGGGGATCGAGGATGCTGATGCTAAGCGGGATCATGCCCATCGGCACCGCATCGGCAAGAAGGCCCGCGCCGATCGGTGCCAGCACGAGTGCAACGCTTGACCCCGCAAAAGCGAGGATCATGGCTTCGACGACCAGTTGACGCGCGATGCGTCCGCCAGTTGCGCCGAGCGACGCGCGGATGGCCAGCTCGCCCCGCCGATTCAACGCCCGGAGCAAGAGCAGCGCCGCGATATTCGCGCATGCGATCAACAGCACGCAGATCGAAGCCGCCGACAGTACCATCAATCTCGAGCGCCTGTCGCCCAGCAGATCGGTCCGTAAGGACTCGACGCGAGAACCGACGATCCGGTTTGTCTGCGGGTACTCACGCTTGAGCGCTTCAGCGATAGTGCGGATGTCCTTATCGGCGTCATCAACGCTGACGCCCGTAGCCAGACGGCCAACGACATTCAGGTAATGAGACGACCGCTCAGCCTGCTGCTCGGGCGTGAGTCGCATCGGCGTCCAGAAATCCATCTCGCGATTGCGGAAGACAAAAGCCCTCGGCATGACCCCGATGATGGTGTGCCGCTCTCCGCTCATGACGATCGCCGATCCGACGGCATCCCTGTCACCACCGTAGCGGCGCTGCCACAAGCTGTAGCTGATTACGGTGACGCGCGCCCACAAGCGATCTTCTTCCTCGGTGAAGGTGCGTCCCAGCAACGGTTCAACCCCAAGCACCTTGAAGAAGTTCGCCGTGGCGCGGCGCCCCATGACGAATTCTGGAGGACCGTCGACCGTCAGGTTCGCCGAGGCTGAGCGCGTGGCTGCGATATCGCTTAACGTCCGGTTGCGCTCTCTCCAGCTGAAGTAATTCCCGGGCGCCGGAGTGTTCTCGGGGAAGCCGACTTTGCTGGCGTCCTCCCAGATCATCACCAGCCGATCTGGTTCGAAAAACGGGAGCGGCTTCAATACAAGCGCGTCGACAACGGAAAAGATCGCGGCATTCGCGCCAATGCCGAGTGCGAGCACGACGACCACCGTCAACGCAAAACCACGATCTTTTATGAGCACGCGCGTCGCGAACTTGAGATCCTGCATGAGGTCGTCGGTCCACTGCACGCGGCTGCGCTCGCGATAGCGCTCGCGGGTTTGGGCTACACCGCCGAGCGCCACCAGCGCGCGGCGTCTTGCTTCAGGTTCGGGAATTCCCGCGCGCATGAAGTCCGCTATATGCAGGTCGATATGACTGTTCAGCTCGGCATCAACATCGCGCGCCAGCGATCGCTTCCGCCACGAGCCAACAACCCGCAAAACGAATGCACGAAGCTTTCGCATTTTCTAATCCCTGATCCCTGATCCCTGATCCCTGATCCCAAGTCCCTGGTCAGTCAGTCGTGTTGCGTCAGAAACCTCGCCAGAATGGCCGTGGTCTTTTGCCACTCGCGCTCTTCTTTTTCGATCTGCCGTCGGCCGGCGCGCGTCAGCTTGTAGAACTTGGCCTTGCGGTTGTTGTGCGACACGCCCCACTCGGAGCTGATATAGCCCTCCTGCTCCAATTTCAGCAATGCCGGATAAAGCGTCCCGTAGTTGACGAGCAGCTCGTTGCCGCTTGTCTGCTCGATGCGTCTCGCGATGCCGTACCCATGAAGCGGGCCGAGCGTCTCGAGCGTCTTCAGCACCATGAGGGCCAGGGTGCCCTGCCACACGTCTGATTTGTCGCCGCCCATTCGCTCTCCTATGGCTTACCTATACAGGACGACGTATGGGTTTGCAATAGGAAGACCACCGAAATTGTCGCGGATGGCCGCAGGGTCAGCGATTCGCGATTGGCGGTTGCGCGCTTGCGGGACCAAACGTCCCAGGTCCGAACATTGGGTCTACAATGCCGCGGCATGGATCGACGCAACTTTCTGAAGAAGGTGGGGGCGGCGCAGGCGGGCGCTCTCCTCAACACCGCCGCTGCACGCCAGACCCGCAAACCCGCTGACGTCGTCGTCATTGGCGCCGGAGCATTCGGCGGGTGGACCGCGTATTACCTGAGACAGCTCGGCGCGGCGGTCCGGCTCGTCGACGCCTACGGCCCTGGCAACTCGCGCGCCACATCCGGTGACGAAACGCGCGGCGTCCGCAGCTCGTACGGCGACCGCGGGCCGAACGCGGAGCTGTGGTCGAGCTGGGCGAATCGCGCGATCGATCGATGGACGAAATTCGACGCCGAGTGGGGCCGCCAGATGAAAGTGCGGCTGCTCTTCAACACGGGCGACCTGATCTTCCGGTCGGCGCCTGAAGCGTTCACGGAGCGCACCCAGGAGGTCTGGAAGAAGCTCGGCATTCCATTTCAGGTTCTCAAAGTCGAGGACGTGGCGAAGCAGTACCCATCGTTCGATCTGACGAAGATAGCGTTCGTGCTGTACGACCCGAGAGCGAGTGTCGTGCGCGCACGCCGTGCCTGCGAGGTCGTGGCCGAGGCCTTTCGGCAGTCCGGCGGTGAGGTTCTGATGGGCTACGCGGCTATGGGCGATCGCAACGCCGCACAGCTGCAGAACATCAAAACGACCGGGCCGTCCGCGACGTTGACGGCCGGCACGTTTGTGTTTGCGCTCGGGCCATGGTTTCCTAAGGCGTTCCCCGACCTGATGGCGTCAAGGATCCGCACGCCGCTTGGGCACGTCCACTATTTCGGCACGCCACCTGGCAGCGATCGCTTTACCTTTCCGAACATCCCCAGTTTCAACTTTCCCGGCGTCACCGGCTGGCCTGCGCTGCCGCCCGACAATCGCGGATTTCGCGTGCGCCTGCGAGGCTCGTCGCCAACCGATCCCGATACGAGCGATCGCGCATTCGATCGCAGCCAGGATGCACTCGCGCGGGCTTTTCTCGCCGAGCGCTTCCCGCTTCTCGCAACCGCGCCGCTGCTCGAAACGCGCGCGTGTCACTACGACATGAGCGCGTCCGGCAACTTCATCATCGACCGCTATCCGGGGTTCTCGAATGTGTGGGTGATAGGTGGCGGAACAGCCGAGGGGTTCAAGTTCGGCCCGGTGCTAGGAGAGTACATCGCGAAACGCGTAATCGGGATCGAGGACGATCCCGCCCTCGCGAAAACGTTCGCCCTGCCGTCAGTCTGAATTGCGTTGATCCGACGCAGAGACGTAGTTTTGCCTTTCACGGATTGCCAGATTGGCAGATTCGCAGATTAGAAGTGCGGCATGTTCGTAATCTGCCAATCTTCCAATCTGCGAATCTACGAAGGGTGCGTCAGAAGAAGAAGCGTGTACCGACGATGAGCCGTCGAGCAGCTGCAGCCGACGTGGCGCGGCCGAAGAACGGAGACGTCAGGACACCGCTGAAGTTCTGCGGATTCACGAGATTCAGCACGTTGGTGGCGCGCGCGAAGATCTCGAAGCGAACCAGACCGTCGCCCGCACGATTGTTCCCGCCGCCGCCACCGCCGCCACCACCTCCACTACGGCCACCACCGCCGCCGCCCTGTTGCGCATTCACCCGCGCGCGGCGGCCGATTGACCGCTCCCAGACGATGCCGAGGTCGAGATTGGTCGTGGGTTGCCCGCGGCCGCTGTTGCGTGCCACGCCGATCGGGCGCTCGTTGGTCTGCCCATCGCGATTCTCGTCGAGGCCCGTCGTGATGTTGTAGGGCGACGCCGACTGCGCGCGCAGGAACATGTTCGTCCGGAAGCCCGCCCGCAGATCGGTATTCATCGAGACGGACAGACGATGACGGACGTCCTGACGCGAAGGCCCCCACTCCTGCGACAGATCGAAGCTGTTCTGCGGCAAGGTGAGCGCGCCGTCGGTCTCGTTCAGCGCTTCACCCAGCGTGTAGCCGATGTTCGCGGTCATTCTGCGCGGCCGGTGATTCAGCATCACGTTCACTTCAAGCGACCGGGTCTCGGATCGGGCGGCCGATTCGAGCAGCGTGACGTTCCGAAGCGTCGGATCGGGTCGCACCCCGCCGACTGGCGCGTTCAAATCGCGGCTTCGGAACTGGTTACGCCCGATACGCTGTGAATAGCTCGCGCGCAGGCGCGCCCAGCCCGTCAGCGTGCGATCGACGCCAAGAGATGCCCGCCGCGTATACGGCATGACAAGTTCGGAGTGCGCGCGCACGATGCTGGGCGGCTGTGCCGCCAGCGGAATGCCGCCGAGAAATGGATCCGGATACCCGGGATTCGAGATCACGATATCGCGCTGCTGCTGGCCGTCCGCCCAGAGGGTCTGCTCATACAAACCGCCTTCGAAGTACTGCTGCCATACGCCGATGCTCGCCCGCAGAGTCGTTTTTCGACCGGGCAGCGTCCAGGTAATCGACGCCCGCGGCGCAAAGTTCGTCCAGTCGGAGAGGCGCGTCTGCATGTCATGGCGCAGCGAGCCGCTAATCATGACGTCGCGGTTGACGCGATAGCTGTCCTGCACATACCAGTTGAACTGGTAAAGCGAATAGCTGCCGATCGGACTGATGGTTCGCTGGGTGTAGGTGGTGGGGATACCGGCCCGATACATGTCCAGACTCGCGAACGTAAATGTGCCGTTCGTGTTCCTGAGCTCGTCGACCGAATAGGTGTAGCCCTGAATCTCGGTGCCGATTGCCATCTGATGAGCGCGCTTCACCGTGAACTCGAGCTCGTTCTCGATCTGCCAATCGCGTGTACGCCGGCCGCCGCTGATCTGCGCGCCGCCCGTTGTAAAGGCATCGAGCACACGAATGGTCTGGGCATCGTTCGACGCGAGCGACTCAGAGTTCTGCCACTGGTACTGGACACGGAAATCGTTGACCCACTGCCGCCTGGTCGTCGTGCGGTGGCGGATGCGCATCTCGCCGTCCGACTCGACGCGGGTATACGCACGTTCGGGCAGATCGAACTCCGAGACGCCCTGGTTCTGGCTGTCGCTGTGGCGAAAATTGATATCGAAACGCAGCTCCTGCATGTTGGTCAGCGCATGCTCGACCTCGAGATCGAAGCCCGTCCGCGTGCTCGGCTGCGAGACGAGCGCCGAGAAAATGCCGTCGAGTCGTGCGGCGTGAATCGCCTGCTGCTCCTGCGTTTCCGCGCGATCGAGCGTCAGCGACATGCCGGTCCGGTTGCGTACCAGCGGGCCATCGACGGTCCATGCGTACTGCCTCGTCTTTCCGGACGCCCGTTCGCCCGAGAACGCATTTCGCGCGTTCAAGGCATCGTCGCGCATGTTCATGTTGAAGCTGTTGCGCCAGCCGCCGCTGCCAGGCCGGGTGCGCACCTCAACCCGTGGGCCGCCATTGCCGCTGCCCGAGGCATCGTCATAACGCACGCGGACTTCCTGGATTTGAACGCCCGGAGGAAGGCGGCCGCCGGTGAACCCGTTGACACGGATTTCCGCGTCGTCGCCGACGATCTGCTGCAACACCTGCGCGAGCTCTTCCGCATTGTCCGGCAGCGCGGCAATCTGCGCAGCGGTCAGCTGTTCGGTAAATGCGCCGAGCAGCTGCAGGTCGTCGGTCGACGGCAGCACTTCTATCTCTTCCACGAGGCCGGCAATCTGCAGAACGATATTGCGACTGGTCTGCGCGCCGGCGCGCACGCGAAGATCCCTCACGTCGAGCGGCGTGAAACCCGGGGATTCCACATGCGCAACGTAGTCGCCAGGCGGCAGCCCGTCGAACCGCACTTCGCCACTTTCATTTGAAGTGATGGTGCGCGCCTGCCCGTCCACGTCGGTAATCGTGACGGCCGCACCTGGAATCGTCAGGTCGGTGACATCGCGCACAACGAGACGCACCGTACCGAGCCGCGGCTGGGCATAGAGCGGCGCGGCGAGTGAGAGGCACAACAGGCTGAGAAGGATTCGCATGGGATTCATTGACGACAGCGAAGGCTGTCCGATTTACACACAGAGGATTACTCAAACCACATGAAGGTGCCGTTAAGGCCTCTGTCTACTCCATTTGGAGTAATTCGAATGGAGGAGATTTCGACGCGGACCGTCGAATTTGGATCGACGGTGCCTGCGCGCCTCGCGGAAATCCATGCGGCAATTGTTGCCGCGATGAGCAGGCGACAGCCGATGCGGCAAACAGGCAGGCTCGTCGTGATGCCGTCGTGTCTCGAACTTCGTGTCTTCGTGTCTTCGTGGTTCAGACCGGCAGCGTCACCGTCGCCCGCGCGCCGCGCGCACCCGCACGCGGCTCGAGCGTCAACGTACCGCCGTGCGCTTCGGCGATCTGCCGGCCGAGCACGAGGCCGATGCCCGAGCCCTGCGGCTTGGTCGTAAAGAACGGCACGAACAGATTGGAGGGGTTTGCCAGGCCAGGACCTTCATCTTCGATGTAGACGGATACGCGATGACTGTTCTGGTGCCACCCGACCCGCACGGCGCCACCGGTTTCGAGCGCCGCATCCACGGCGTTGCGCATCAGATTGATTAACAGCTGTTCGAGTTGATCGGGATCCGCCTGCACCGCGACGGGCTCGCCGGGCTGCACATCAATCGCCTTTCGCATCTCCAGGCGCGCCACCCGCTCGACGAGCGCCGAAAGATCGACATCACGCATGTTGGGCTGCGGCAATCTCGCGAGCGTGGTGTAGGCGGAAGTAAAGCGGCTCAGCGCATCGGTCCGGCTGGCAATGATGCTGAGGCCGCGCCGCATGTCGTCGCGCCAGTCCGCGGGCATCGGATCCTGCGCAGCGATGCTGTCGAGGCTTCCTGCAATGGATTTGATCGGCGCCAGCGAGTTGTTCAGCTCATGACCGAGGACGCGAATCAGGCGATGCCACGCCTCGCGTTCCTGATGCCGCAGGGGAAGGTTCACGTCGCTCAGCACGACCAGCGTGTGGGGCAACCCGCCCTGCCGAAACGCTCCACGCCGTACCTGCCATTGGCCGCTGCCGCCGGGGAACGCGATGTTCAGCACGCGTGGCGCGCTCGCCTCGAGGCATGCCGAGAGTGTGATTTCGTCGGCCGTCCTGCCCATCAGCTGCTCGGCTGGGCGTCCCAGCAGCCGCTCTCCTGCTCGGTTCACCAGCCGCAGTTTGTGCTCTTCATCGAACGCGAAGACCGCCACATCGATTTCGGCCATGACCGTCCGCAGGAGCGCGGTCGCCTCGAGCGAGCCGAGCCGCTCGTCGCGCAGCGTATCGGCCAGCGCATTGATCTCGAAAAGGGTTTCGCCGAGCGGATCGTCCCGCCGAGCGCCGCGCGCCCGAAACGAGAAGTCGCTTTCCCGCAGCGCCTCGAGCAGGTTGGCCATCGTCTGCAGGGGGAACACGATGCGGTGCCGCAGCGACGAAGCCGCGATCGCCCACAAGACGAGGACGGCGAAGCCTGCCGTGAGAATCGTCTGCGTGGAGTAGTCGCCCGCCCAGAGAAGGATTGCGGCGGCGGCCGTGCCCGGCAGGCCGGCGGCGATCGACAGGAGGAGAATCCGCCGGTCGTACCTGAGCGTCAAAGTGTCTCTCGCATTGCCACATTTTCAATTGACGATTGTCAATTGATTGCCGATTGCCAATTCAATTTCCAATCCAATTGCCAATTGCCAATTGAAAATGTGGCAATGTACTAAGGCTCGATCCCGTATCGCTCGAGCCTTCGGTAAAGCGCGCTGCGGCTCAGACCTAACGCTTTGGCGGCTTCGGTCACGCTGCCATAGCGCGTCACGGCTTTGCGGATGAGAAACGCCTCGACGTCTTCGAGACCCATGTTTTCGAGGCTCTGCGCGCCGTCCTGGCTGCGGCGCAGCCCGAGATCGCCCGGTGCGACGGTTGCGCCGTTGGCCATCAGCACGCTGCGCTCGATGGCGTGCTCGAGCTCGCGCACGTTGCCCGGCCACGGATGCCGCAGCAGCGCGTCCATGGCCGAGTTGTCGAAACCCGACAGATGCTTTCGATACCGCCGCGCATGCTGCTCGAGAAAGTAGAGTGCGAGCGACGGAATGTCGTCACGCCGATCGCGCAACGGGGGCAGCACAATTTCAATCGTGTTGAGACGGAACAGCAGGTCCTGCCGGAAGCGGCCGGCCGCCACTTCGGCATCGATGGCCGCGTTGGTCGCCGAAAGGATGCGCACGTCGACGCGGCGCGTGCGCGACGAGCCGAGCCGCTCGAACTCGCCGGCGGCGATGACGCGCAGCAGCTTGGCCTGTTGCGACATCGGCACATTCGCGATTTCGTCGAGGAAGAGCGTGCCGCCATCGGCCAGCTCGAATCGTCCCACGCGATCGGCACGCGCATCGGTAAACGCGCCCCTCACGTGCCCGAACAGCTCGCTCTCGAATACGGTTTCGGACACGCCGCCGGCGTTGACCGTGACCATCGGCCGTGAGGCGCGTGGCGAGAGCGCGTGAATCGCCTGCGCGACAAGCCCTTTGCCCGTACCGTTCTCGCCGGTGATCAGCACGTTGGCATCGGACGGCGCCGTCCGCTCGATAAGATCGATCACCGGCCGCATGGCAGGCGATTTCGCAATCAGCGGCGGCGCTCCGTCGAAGGTGAGACGGGCGGCCCCCTCGAGTTGTCGGCCCCGGCGCAGCGCTCGGCTCAATTCCACCTGTGTTCTGACGATGGCGAGCAGCCGGGCGTTGTCCCACGGTTTCTGCACGAAGTCGCGGGCGCCGCGCCGCATGGCCTCGACAGCGACGTCCACACTGGCCCAGGCCGTCAGCACGATGACCGGCAGTGTCGGGTCCTCTGTCTGAAGGCGTGCGAGCAGATCCAGGCCCTCCTGGCCCGAGGTGGTATCGCGCGCATAGTTCAAATCGACCAGCGCCGCATCGAAGTCGGTTTCGTCCATCGCCGCGAGCACCGCGGCGGGCGACGTCACGGACTGCACCTGAAACCCCTCACTTTTCAGGAGAAGCTGAAGCGCTTCGAGGATGTCGCGCTGATCGTCGGCCACGAGAACGCGAGGAGCTTTGGATGGCACGTCTATTCCGCCCTCAATGCCGCGGCCGGATCGATTCGCGATGCGCGCAATGCCGGAATCGACGCGGCGACGAGCACGACAGCGACCACCGTCACCACCGCCGCCGACATCACCGCAACATCGACGCCCTCGACTCGAAACAACAGCGATGTCGCCAGACGACCCAGTGCGAGCGCCCCAGCCAGCCCGATGACAACGCCCACGAGCGTCAGTCGTCCGACGTCATGAAGCACCATCCCACGAATGCGGCCGGGGTCGGCGCCCAGCGCGAGGCGGACGCCGATCTCCGGCGTACGCTGCGCCACCGAGTATGCGAGCACACCATACAGGCCCACCGCGGCGAGCAGCGTCGCAAGTCCCGCAAAACCGCCCGAAATGCGCGCCAGCATCATGTCCATTTCCGATCGCTCGCGAACCTGATCCTCCATGGACCGAAGGTTCTCGATCGGCAGATTCGGATCGAGCGACGCAATTATTTGCGCGATCGCCGCGGTCATCTGGGCGGCGTCGAGCGACGACCGCACGTAGTAGTTCATCGCCCCGCGCGTGGCACGCTGGCGATAAGGCAGGAAGAACTGCGGCGGAATGTCCTCTTTCACGTCGCTGTATTTTGCATCCTGCACCAGACCGACGATCTCGATGTCGAATTTCGGCTTGGTGTTTCGACCGAGCTCCATGCGCGTTCCGACCGCTTCCCGTCCGAGATTGAACTTTCGTGCGAATGCCTCGTTGACGACCGCCACGTGCTGCGATGCGTCAGAGTCGGCGCGCGTGAACTCACGGCCCGCAATCAACGGGATGCCGAGCGTGCTGAAAAAGCGCGCACCCACCGCCGACGTATTCGCGTCGGTGTCGGCATCCGGCGGCGCATCAAATCCCTGCACCGACACGTTGGCGCTGGAGTCGCTTGCGTCTAACAGCGGGAGCGACGATTGCGTCACGGAGTGCACGCCGGAAATCGCACTCACCCGTTCTTCTATCTGCTCGAAGAACGCCATCGACCGTTCCGGTGTGTACCCGTTCAAGACCGGCGATACCCGGAAGGTCGTCACATTCGAAATCTGCATACCGAGATCGACCTGGCCGATGTTGAAGAGGCTCCTGGCAAAAAGGCCGGCGACAACCAGGAGGGCCAGCGCAAGTGAAATTTGCGCCGCCACAAGCACCGACCGCAGTGTGCCGCTGCTTCCCGCCGCTGTCACGCCGGCCTGCGTCTTGGCCATGGTCGTCACGCGAACCCGTGAGCTGTGCAACGCGGGCACGACACCAAAGACGAACGCCGTGATGAGCGACAGCCCGAAGCCAAACGCAAGCACCGAGAGATCGGTCCCGACTGGTTGCGCTCCGCCGGCGCCCCGCAGCAATCCGCGAAACGTGTCCTGCAGGGTATGCGCGACGAACAGACCCGCCACCCCACCGAGAATGGCGAGGACCAGAGATTCGGTCAGCAATTGCGCCACGAGCTGACCTCGCCTGGCGCCGAGGGAGAGCCTGACCGCAAACTCCGCCGATCGCGAGACGCCACGCGCAAGCAAGAGGTTGGCAATGTTGGCGCATGCGATGAGCACCACGATGCCGGTGCTCGCGAAGAGCAGCATGAACACTGGAATCATGTCGCCGCGGTAAGGCTGCTCGCCTCGAGCACCGTCGGCGAGGATCAGTCGTCGCGCGACGTAGAGCTCACGGACTCGAGCGTCCCCTTTGAACTGCGCCCGCTCGATGTTCTGCATGATGCCGCTGAACACCGCTTGCATGGACGATTGGGCCGCCTCTCGCGTCAGGCCCGGCTTGAGACGCGCGATCAGGTACAACCAATGATCGCTGCGGCTTTCGAGGTCATCATACCCAGAGTGGATCGCGGCGCTCATCGTCAGCGGCACGAACAGCTGTGGAGAATCCTCCGGGGTGGTCCCGTGGAATCCTTGTGGCGCGACTCCGACCACGGTCATCGGCTCGCCGTTGATCATCAGCGTATCGTTCAGGATTGACGGGTCTTCGCCGAATCGAGTTCTCCAGTACCCATAGCTGAGAACGACGACGCGATGCACGCCGACGGTTTGATCATCCAAGGGTGCGAGCAAGCGGCCAAGCGCCGGCCGAACGCCGAGGACGGGAAAGTAGCTTCCCGCCACCAGCAATGCCCGGTCGTTGGAGGTTCGACCTCTGTAACCCACGTTGACGGGAATCTCCCAATGAGCGGCCACGCCGGTGACTGCCTGCAGACTGCGCTCGAGATCTCGAAACAGCGGATAGCTGAAGACCGCTTCGGGACCACCAGAATTGCTCGACGAAACCCGCCCTCGCTTTTCGCCGGGCGCCGACAATGCCACGAGCTCGTTTGGGTTCGGCACCGGCAGCCGGCGCAGAAGCGACTGGTTGAACGCCGAAAAAATCGCGGCATTTGCGCCAATGCCGAGCGCAAGCGAGACCACAGCGGCGACGCTCAGAACCGGCGTTCGCCGAAGGGCCCGAATGGCCGAACGAATGTAAAAGATCTGGCGGTCGATCATTGGCGATTCATTTCAGTCACTGAACGATCCAGCCGTCGCGCAACTTGATGATGCGGTTGCCGTACTGCGCGTTGGTCTCCGAGTGCGTCACCTGGATGATGGTCGTGCCGTCGTCGTTGAGCTTCTTGAACAGCTCCATGATCTCTTTCGCCTGATCCGAGTGCAGATTGCCGGTCGGCTCGTCCGCGAGAATCAGACCCGGGCTGGCGACAACCGCACGCGCGACGCCGACGAGCTGCTGTTGTCCGCCCGACAGCTGACTGGGATACAGATCTTTCTTGGCGACGATCTGAAACCGATCCAGCACATCCGAGACGATGCTCTGCCGCTGGGCGCGCGGCACGTCACGATAGCTCAGCGGCACCTCGAGGTTCTCGTAGACCGTCAGGTTGTCGAGCAGGTGATAGCTCTGGAACACGAAGCCGATGTGCTTCTTCTGCAGCGCGAGACGATCCTTCTGTCTCAGCGAATGAATCGGCTGGCCGTGCAGCTCGTATTCGCCCCGCCAGTCGGTGTCGTGCATGCCGAGGATGTGCAGCAGCGTCGACTTCCCCGCGCCGGACGGTCCCATGATGGACACGAATTCGCCAGGCTTGATGTTGATATTGATGCGGCGCAGCAGGAAAGTTTCGCCGGCTCCGGTCTTTATGGACTTTTCGAGATTGTTGACAGTGATCATTCTGCCCTCAAAGCGACAACGGGTGCGATATGGCTGGCTCGGCGCGCCGGCAGCCACACCGCAACGAGCGCGACGAGACTCAAGAGAACAGGGATGCCGACGAATACACTGGGATCCCTGGCTTCGACTCCAAAAAGAAAACTTGAAATCACGCGCGCCATGGCCAATGCCGCGACGATGCCGATGACGACGCCGACAAGCGCCAGGCGCATGCCCTGGACGACGACCATGTTCCGCACGTCGCTGGCAAGCGCCCCCAGCGCCATTCTGATGCCGATCTCCTGTGTGCGCTGCTGCACCGAATACGCCATCAGCCCGTAAATCCCAATGGCTGCCAGGAGCAGTGCCGAGGCGCCAAACACCGTCATGAGCAGCATGTTGAAGCGCTCGCGCGAGGTCGACCGCGACACGACTTCGGTCATCGGACGCACGTCGGACACAGGCAGCCCGCTGGCCTGGCGCAACTGCTCCTGGATGGCGGCGCTCAGCGACAACGGCGGCACACGGGTACGCACCACCCAGGCCATCGGCGTGATGCGAACGTTCAGCGCATTCACGGCGTCGGGAACCTGTGCCTGCGGAATGAACATCTTCGGGAATGGATCGTTGTTCAACCCGCCGTCGCGCGAATCGGCCACGACGCCGATGACCTGCCGCTCGGGCTCGTCCGCAAACTCGCGCATCACTCCTCTGCCGATGACGAGCCGGTCTTTCAGCGGATCGCCTTCCTTCCAGAACTGCTTGGCCATCGTTTCATTGATGATGACTACGGGAGGCGTGCCTGCCGCATCTCGATCGGTAAAGGTCCGGCCGCGTCTGACCGCGATTTTGAACACTTCAAAGTATCCCGGAGACACGGTCGCCCAGCCGCCACCACCGTGGTATGGCTCCTTGCCTTGAGGCCGTCCGACGACATTGAACGGAAGCCCGTATCCCCCTTCCAGCGGGACGCAACACGTCGCGGTGGCCAGCTCGACGCCCGGTAACGCCTGAAGACGCTCGCGAGCGTCGCGAATCATCTGCTCCACACCCTCCGACTTCAGGAAGCGCGATCCGCTCAGTGACATCCGCATTGTGAGCACATTGTCCACGTCATAGCCGGGATTGACGGATCCCAGCGCGACCGACGTGCGAATCAGCAGCGCCGACCCCACGAGCAGGATGAGCGCCAGCGCCATCTCGGCGACCACCAGCAGCGACCGCGACTTGTTATGACGGAAGCCCGTGCCGGAACGGCTGCTCGTTTCCTTCAGCGTGTCGCTGAGCGTCGTGCGCGAGCCGTGAAGCGCCGGTATCAACCCAAACAGGATTCCAGTCGCAATTGACACGACCAACGCAAACCCGAGGACGCGCCAATCCATTCCAACGAGCGCCCCGTCCTCACCAAGGCGGGGGAGCCCGGCGTTATTGATTGTCAGTAACGCGCGAATGCCGAGAAATCCTACGACAAGACCGAGCACTCCTCCGGCGAGCGATAACAACACGCTCTCGGTCAGCAACTGCCGGATGATGCGGGCGCGGCCCGCGCCGATCGCGGCGCGGACAGCCATTTCACGTTTGCGCCCGGTCGCACGCACCAGGAGCAGATTCGCAACATTCGCACATGCAATCAGCAGGACGAACGCAACGGCACCCGAGAGAACCAGAAGCGTCTGCCGCACATCGCTGACGAACGCTTCCTGGAACGGTGTCACGCTGAAGCTTTCGTTGTCGTCGAGGGTTCGAGGGAACTTCCGCCGGTAATCCGCCGAGGAGCGATCGAGCTGCGCCTTCGCCTGCTCGAGTGTCACACCCGGGCTGAGCCGGCCTGCGGCATTGAAATAATGACCCTGATCTGTCGTATTCGGATCGAGCTGAAACGCGATCCAGACGTCCCTCGGCCCGCTGAACTCTCCGACATCGAACGAAGGGCCGATGATGCCGACGACGGTATGCGGATCGCCACTCAGCAGCATCGTGGAGCCGATGACGTTCGGATCGGCGGCGAAGCGCCGTCGCCAGAACGCGTGACTGAGCACGACGACCCGCTCACCTCCAGGCCGATCCTCCTCAGTCGAAAATGTCCGGCCGCGAACGACGGGAGCGCCAAGCAGGCGGAAGTAGTCGGCGCTCACCTGTCCGGCGCGAAGTTGTTCAGGAACGCCGCCGCCGGTGAAGTTGACGATGTTGCCGCGAAACGCCGCGACGTCCTGCACGACGCGCGTCTGTTCCCGCCAATGCTGGAATTTTGCCGGCGATGCATTGCGTCCCGATCCCTGCGGGCTGACGTTCATGAACATGACGAGGCGATCGGGATCGGGGAACGGCACTGGCTTCAGCAGGACGGCGTTCACCACAGAGAAGATTGCGGCGTTCGCGCCAATGCCGATCGCCAGCGTCAGAACCGCGACGATTGTGAAGCCCGGCGTTTTGACGAGCGTTCTGAGCGCGTACCGAAAATCTTGCGCGAGTTGATCCATGGGTAACTGCGTTTCTCTATTCCTTTTCGTTCTGCGTTTTTCGTTACTCCGCTTTCAACACCTTAAGGGGATCCTGTGCGAGCATGCGTCGAATCGGCACGTAGCTCGCGGCGATCGCCACTCCCATCAGCGTCAATCCGGCGATCGCCATCGTCGATGGATCGCTCGGCCGCACCTCGTACAGGAGTGCCTGGATGAACGGCCCGAGCGCCGCCGCCGCGGCGAGGCCAACGGCGGTCGACGCGAGCACGATTCCAGCCGCCTCGCCGAGCACGAGCCTTAGGACACTTTGGGGCGTCGCGCCGAGCGCCATGCGGACGCCGACCTCTCTTGTGCGGCCACGGACCACATGGCTCATCACACCGAACGTGCCCACCGCCGCCAGAATCAGCGCGAGGCCGGCGAACATCGTCGCGATGAGCATCGTAAACCGCTGCGTCGCGATCGACGCGCGCATGTCGGCTTCGACCGGTCGCAGCCGCGAAACGGGTTGGTCGGGATCGGACGCCATGACCGCTCGCTGCACCGCTTCGCCGATGGTCGCAACGGGAAGCGAGCTCTTGACGAGGTACGCAGAGAACGTAAAGGGATCGAGCCCCTGGCGGAACGGCGCGTAGGTCGTGGCTTTCGCCGGCCGTCCAAGCTGCTCGCGCGTATCGGCCGCCAGGCCGACGATCGTGCGCCAGTAATGCTCGTCGGTACGCGCGCCGTACGCGATGCGCTTGCCGAGAGGATCCTGACCGGGGAAGTACCGGCGCGCAAACGCCTCGTTCACCACGACGACATCGGGCGCCTTCAGCGTGTCATCACGTGTGATCCCGCGGCCCCGCAGCACACGAACGCCCGCGGTATCGAAGTAGCGTTCGCTGACGGTCATGAATGCCGTCAGATTGAATTCGCCCGGAGGTGGTGCCGGCCGCCCTTCGATCCACACTCCACGTGTGATGGTGGGCCTCATCGGCGCCTGCATCGTCATAGCCACGCTGCGCACTCCTGGCGTCGCAGACAATCGCTCGAGAACGTCCTCGTGGAATCGCATTCGTGTCGCCGCATCGCGATACTTCGCGCCCGGGAGGCTGACGTCGACGGCGACAAGGTCGTGCGGATCGAACCCGGGATCGAGAGTAGTCAGGCGCACGAAACTCGTCAGCAGCAAGCCCGCGGCCACAAGCAGCACCTGAGCGATCGCGAGCTCGCTCCACACAAGCAGCAGCTGGGAGCGTCGCTTCTCGTGACTCAGCGTGGTTCGCACGCTGCCCTGGATAGCGGAATTGAGCGGTGCGCGCGACGCGCGCCACGCCGGCCAAAGACCGAACGCAAGCGCAACCGCCGCGGTAGCTGCGAGGGCAAATGCGGCGATCCGGCCGTTGACCCCAATCTCGTCGAGTCGCGGCAGGCCCTCTGGAGCAAGCCGGACCAGCACACTCACACCCCAAGCCGCCAGCAACAGCCCGAACAGGCCGCCGCACGCTGCGAGCACGGTGCTCTCCGCCAGAATCTGACGGAGCACTCGCGCTGGAGACGCACCAAGCGCGCTGCGCATGGCCAGCTCGAGCGCCCGTGCTTTCGTGCGAACGAGCATCAGATTGGCCACGTTCACCGACGCAATCAACAGCATCAAAGCGACAGCGACCAGAAGCAGCGTCAACATGGGCCTTGTGTGACCGACAAGCGCCGATTGAAGCGGATCGAGCGCGGTTGCCCATCCCTTATTGGTGGCCGGATACTCGCGGGCGAGACGCGCCGCGATGACGTCGAGCTCTGCCTGTGCCTCAGGAACAGATACGTTGGGCCGAAGGCGGCCGACGACGGTGAGAATGTGAACATCCCGGTTCTGCGCAAGATTTTGAATCGACGTAAAGCGCGGAAGGCCTCGATCGCCAAGCAGCCACAGATCGACCTTGTCCTCGAATCGAAATTCCGCCGGCACTACACCAACGACCTCGACGAGCTGATCCGAGACCGTGATGGTGCGCCCAATCAGATCGGCGCGGCCGCCGTAACGGCGTTGCCACAGCGACTCGCTCAGAACAGCCTGTGCCGATCGCCCGGGCGCATCATCGGCCGGCTGAAATGTTCGGCCGGCAATCGCGTTCACGCCGAGCACGGTGAAGAAGTTGCCCGACACCTGTGCGCCCGCCGCCTGCTCGGGTGCGCCGTCACCGGTCAAGCGCACGGGCCCCGTCGAGATCGCCGCCAGGCCTTCGAACGTGGAGTTATTGCGATAGTCGAGAAAATCGCCAGGCGACAAATCGCCGCCACGTCTGGTCGTCGATCCGCCACCGGTCATCGACGAAGTTGCGGACACGAGGACGAGCCGTTCGGGGTCGGAGTACGGCAGCGGGCGCAGCAGCACGGCATCGACAGCGCTGAAGATCGTCGTCGTGCCCCCGATGCCGAGCGCGAGCGACAGGATGGCCGCAGCCGAGGTCACTGGCGATTTCAAGAGGAGGCGCACGCCGAAACGAAGGTCGGAAAAGAACTGGGACATCGTTATTACTCCGTTCGCAGCGCCGTCGCTGGCTGCACGCGCATGGCAGAGCGGGCAGGCAGCCAACAGGCGACAGCTGCGATGACTGTGAACAGGACGGCTACGAGGGCAAAACTCAGCGGGTCGCGCGGGCTGAGGTCGAATAACAACGCGCTAAGAACCTGCGAGAGCGCGAGCGCGGCCGCCAGGCCGATAGCGACGCCGATGAACGTGAGCAGAAGCCCCCGCACGACGATGAGCTTGAACATGTCGTGCGGCGACGCACCGATCGCCATCCGAATGCCAATCTCGCGGCGGCGCTGAGCCACGGCCTGCGCCAGGACGCCGAATAGTCCGGCAGCCGTCATCACAACTGCGATTACGGCGAATGCACCCATCAACCAGAGCACGAATCTCTGGCGCGCAAACGCCTGCGCATGCATCTCCTCCACAAGCCTGATCTCGTCGATGGGCTGGTTCTTGTCCAGCGTCCAGACCTGCGACTTGATCGACGGCACGGCTGCCATCGGGTTGTCCGCCTTCACAAGAAGAAGACGGTGATCGTAGCTGCGACGGACGGGAGGTTTGACCGGCTTGGCGCTCGAGCGAGACGGCCACGGGTGGTAGATGAACAACGACGTGCGGTCTTCGGCGAAACGTGCGTCGACATTCCCGACGATGCCGACAACTGTGCTCCACTGCGGCTCGTCGTCGACCCGGAATCGCCGCCCGACGGCGGAGCCATCAGGCCAGAAGCGTTCTGCGAGACCTTGACTGATGATGACCGCATCGGCCGGTTCATCCGGCTGAAAGTCTCGCCCGTCGATCAACCGGATACCAAGCAGCCTGAAATAACCTGGAGAAACCGTATTGATGACGCTCTCGAGCTCGTCCGGCTGGCGCGTGCTTCCCTCGACGATCGCACGGCCCCACGTGAAACCCCCGTCGGGTACGCCACCGGCGACAGCCACGCCCTCTACGTGCCCGACGGTCATGAGGCGACGTGACAACTCCCCGAAAAACGCCACGCGCGATTCCTGGGTCGGATAGCGATCTGTCGGCAAGCCGATGTACAACGCGATGACGTTCTGGGGATCGAAGCCCGGCTCGACTGCCTCGAGCTTGATCAGGGTGCGCATCATGAGCGCCGAACCCACGAGAAGAACGAGAGAGAACGCCACTTCTGCGACGACCAGAGCGGATGGAATGCGACCGAAGGTCCCTCGATCGGCATTCGGAGTGACGCTGCCGTGCAGAGCGGGCGTCAGGTTCGGTCGAGACCCGCGGAGGGCAGGAATGGCGGCAAACAGCAACCCTGTGATGAGCGTGAGAATCGCTGTGGCCATCAGGACACGGGCGTCGATTTCAATCGGTACGGTCCCCATCGATGACATGCGCTCGGGTGCGAGGGCCAGCAGCGCCTCGAGACCCCAAGACGCCAGCAGGAGTCCCAGCGCTCCCCCTGCGACAGCAAGCATGCCTCCCTCGAGGAGCACTTGCCGGATCAGTCGTGGACGACTCGCGCCGAGCGCCGAACGGATGGCCATTTCACGACCGCGGCGCAGCGTGTTCGTGAGCAGAAGATTGGCGACGTTGGCACATGCAGTCAGCAGCACGAACGCGACGGCGCCAAGCAACACCAGGAGGGCGGTCTCGAGCGTCGGGTTGAGGCGCGCGATCCGCTTCTTTTCGAGCTTCAGGTACCAGCTTCGCGCGATGGGTGTAGTGGTCTGCAGCCGATCGGCAATCGCATCGCTTTCCTGCTGCGCGCGGCCGGCATCGAGTCCAGTCCGCAACCGAGCCAGCCCGAAGAAGCCCGACGTGGAGCTATCGCCGGATACCGCAGCAATATCGAGCGGCAACCAGACGGCTTCATCTTCAGAGAGCAGACGGAACCGTCGCGGCATGACGCCGACAATCGAATAGGGCTCGTCGTTCAGCACGATATCGCGGCCAAGCACGTCTGGCGCGCCGCCAAAGCGGCGGCGCCACAATGCGTCGCTGATCAGTGCCACGCGCGGCCCACCGGGGCGCCCTTCGCCATCGACGAATCCGCGACCGAAATGTGGCGACACGCCAATCATCGGCAGGAGTCCGGTGGACACCACCACTCCGCTCACGCGCTGCGGCTCTGCGGCCCCGGTCACGTCGAACTCTCGGGGCGCGTATGCTTCGAATCGCTCGAACACGGCCGGTTGCGCCTGCCATCCGGCGATCTTTGCCGGCGACAGGATGTTGCCGCCGCTTCCCTTCTTGGCCACCAGGCTAGCGACGTCCACCAGCCGATCGGCGTGCGCGAAGGGCGCCGGTCGAAGAATGGTTTGATCGACCATGCTGAAAACGGCCGTGTTGGCCGCCAGCGCGAGCCCGATCATGACGATGACGAGGGCCGACACTCTCGGCGCACGCGCCAGCGCGCGGATGGCATATCGAACGTCCTGAACCAGCCCGTTCATTCCTAATCCCCAATCCCCAATCACTAATCCCTATTTCCCGGGCGCCGCTCTCGGTCCCGCAATCGGGTTGGTCAAGGTGCCGATGCCTTTGTACGAACAGACAGACACATCGCCAGCCTTGAAGAAAATCGGCGGCTTGCGCGCCGATCCCACACCGGCCGGACTGCCGGTCGCGATGACGTCGCCGGGCCGAAGCGTGATGATGTGCGATCCAAACGAAATCAGCTCGAACACCGTGTGGATCATCAGCGACGTGTTCGCGTCCTGCATCAACTGCCCATTGAGCGTGAATTTGACCGGAAGATTCTGCGGATTCGTCACGAACTCCTTCGGCACGATGAACGGCCCCATCGGCGCGAAGGTGTCGTGGTTCTTTCCAATCACCCAGTCGGAACCATGCCTCGTGTCGCCGCGCCCTCCGCGATCGGACACGTCGTTCTCGAGCGTGTAACCGAAGATATAGTCACCCGCGCGATCGGCTGACACATGGTCGGCCGTTCGAGCGACCACCACGCCGAGCTCGCACTCCCAGTCGATCTGATCGCGCCCGGCCGGCAGGCGAATCGATTCGCCGTTGGCGATGACGATCGTCGGCGATTTCATGAACATGTACGGATTCCACCGCTTGTCATCCGGCTTTCGCTCCCAGATTCCCGGCGCGCTCGTTGTGCCCGGCAGCGCATCCCCTGGAGCAGGCCCTCCGGGCGCCGCTGGGCCACCAGCCATCTCTGCGGCATGTGCGCGGTAATTCACCGCGACATTCAGCATCGTCGTCGGATACATGATCGGAGGCAGCGTTTTCAGGCTCTTCAGATCGTGTACGTAAGCGGGGCGGCCCGCACCGTCGAGCGGCTTGGTATTCATCAGAATCTCGCCGATCCGCGCGCGCACACCGCCGTCGTAACGGGCGATCAGATCTTTCATGTCGGTCGGCGCCGGGGTCTTCGACGCGGGACTCTTCAGCGCCGCATTCGCCTGCGCCATGTCGATCACAATCGAGTCTTTGACGACAATGCCGATAAACGCTTTGCCGCCCAGCTCGAACGTGCCCAGCTTGAAGGGCATCGGACTCTGTGCGTGGAAATTCGCCGTAGCAAGGACCATCGCCATCACCGCACACGCTGGAATCAATCGCGTCATCATCTGCCTCCGGCAGCCATGCTAATGCAGTTCACTCCGCCCTGAGCGCGACCAGCGGATCCACGCGCGTCGCACGGCGTGCCGGCACATAGCACGCGATGAGTGCGACACTCGCAATGACGGCTGCGACCACGCCCATCGTCGCCGGATCGGCAGGCCGGACATTGAAGAGCAACGTCTGCATCAGGCGGGTGACCGCGAGCGCACCCACCAAGCCGAGAAACAGGCCGACGAGCGCCAGCCGCAGGCCGTGCCTCATGACCATTCCCAGCAACGTCGCTCGCTCGGCCCCCAGCGCCATACGAATGCCGATTTCCTGTCGCCGCTCGCTGACGAGATAGGAGAGGACGCCGTAAGTGCCGATAGCCGCAAGCAGCAACGCGAGTGCGGCAAATCCGACGAGCAGCGTCATCAGGAACCTCGGCCGTGCCATCGATTCGGCAAACACCTCTTCCATCGGACGAAGCTTCACGACCGGCAGCCTCGCATCCATCGCCCGCGCGATCTGCTGCAGTGTTGGAGCAACCGTTTCGAACGGTGTGCTCGAACGAACGACAACGTTGAGCGTGCCCGGTGCGCCTTTTGCGATTGCTGGCAGCTGCTCGACGAGAAAGTAGAGTTCCGTCCCGGTGTCCTCCCCGAGACCTCGCTGCTTCACGTCTTTGACGACGCCGACGATCGTCATGGAGGGCTGGCCAGACATCGACGGCTTGACGATGCGGCCGAGCGCACTTTGACTCGGATAGAACCGCTTCGCGAGTGTTTCGTTGACGAGCACGACACCCCCGGCGCTGCCCGCATCGGCTTCGGTAAAGCCTCGGCCCTCGACAACGGGGATGCCCATGGCGTCGAGATAACCGGCGGTTACCTGCTGGTAGTAATCGACGTTGTGAATCGGTCCCGCGGGAGGCGTCGGCACGCCGACAAACTCCGTATCATTCGCGTTGACATCGCGGCTCGGCGGCAGACCGGACATCGCTGCCGCGGCGTGCACACCGGGAATAGCCCGAATCTTGTCGATGAGCTCGCGGTAAAACGACACGCGTCTCTCCGGTTCGGGATACTGGCTCGTGGGCAGCGCGAGCTGGAATGTCGTCAGGTTCTGGCGATTGAACCCGGCATCGACACGCGTGAGGTTCCAGAAGCTGCGCAGCAGCAAGCCGGCCCCAACCACGAGCACAACTGCCAGCGCGACCTCGGCCACGACGAGCGCACCTCGCATGCGCGCTTTGGCTGTTCCCGCAGTCGTTCTGGAACCACCTTCCCTCAGCGAGATATTCATCGATTGCTGTGAAAGATGCAGAAGGGGCGCCACGCCGAAGAACACGCCGGTGACAACGGCCAGCACCAGCGTAAATCCGAGCACCGCGAAATCTACCGAAATCTCACCGGCGCGTGGAATGCTATCGGGATTCGCCGCCAACAGTCCGCGCACGCCCGCAGTCGCCAGCCACACGCCAATCGCGCCGCCGATCATCGAGAGGATCACGCCCTCTGTCACGAATTGCTGCAGCATCCGGCGCCGGCTCGCGCCCATGGCCGTACGCACGGCAAATTCCTTCTGCCGTGACTCGGCTCGCGCAAGCAGCAGGTTTGCAAGATTCGCGCACGCGATGAGCAGCACAAACGCCACTGCCCCCTGGAGCACCCAGACCGCCTGCTTCACTTCACCGACCATGTCGTCTTTCAACGGATCGATGCGATAGCGGTGATTCGTCTGATTGGGTGCGTGCCCTTTCGGCGGAGCGATGCTGGCCCATGTCGCCAGCTGTGTTTCGAGATCGGCGCGCGCCTGCGCGAGCGTCATGTCGGGCTTGAGCCGCCCGACCAGGTAAAGAAAGTGTCCGCCGCGATTGCCGGGACTCGCGGGGTTGATTCGAAGCGGCCGCCACAGCTCGACCTTCTCGTCGTGAACGTCGTAGCCGGGCGGCATGATGCCGACGATCCGGGTTCTCACGCCGTTGATATCCACGAGGCTTCCGACGGCGTCCGGCTTTTCACCGAACGACGCGCGCCACAATTCGTAGGACAGGATCGCAACTTCTTCGGTTTTGGGAATCGTGTCGTCGCGTGTAAAGAGGCGGCCGCGCAGCGGCTGCACACCGAGCGCGGTCATCAGGTCGTGCGAGACGGATGCCGCCACCGGCCGTCGCGGCGTTTCGGTGCCCAGATTGGCGGCGCCAACCGTGTACGCGCCGACCGATTCAAACGCCTTGTTGCGCTCCCTGAATTCGATGAATTCCGGCGCCGACACCCAGAACTGGTCGAACATGCCTTCGAACTGGCTGGTGATGAACATCAGCCGTTCGGGTTGCGGGTATTGAAGCGGCTGCAGCACGACGCCATTGACGACGCTGAAGATCGCAGTGTTCGCACCGATGCCGAGGGCAAGCGTCAGAATCGCTACGATACTGAAGCCCGGGCGGCTGAACAGTCCGCGAATCGCGTAACGGATATCCGCGATGACAGAGCTCATCGAGTACCTCCTAGCCGGTAGCCGACGTTACTCAGTCCTAAGAGCCACCATCGGGTCAACCCGCATCGCACGCCGGGCAGGCACGTACGATGCGGCAAGACCGACGCTCAACAGGACAACAATCACCGAAACGAGAGTGACGCCGTCGGTCGGCGTCACCCCGAACAGCATCGCCTGCAACGTCCGCCCGCCGGCTACGGCGATGATCAGACCAGCCGCCAGGCCGATTCCGACAGGCGACATCGCGTCGCGAAGGACGGAGTTCGCGATACGCGGCGGCGCTGCACCGAGTGCGATGCGTATCCCGATCTCACTGGTCCGTTGCGCCACCGAGTGCGAGACGACAGCGTAGATGCCGAGACTCGCGAGGAGCAACGCGACGATGCCAAACGACAGCACCAGCCGCATCTGGAACTCACGCGGTGCGACTGAAGCCATCACCACGTCGTCCATTGTCCGCAGGGCTGGAATCGGCAACTCAGAGTCGAGGCGACGAATTGCCTGCCTCACGAGCGCATACGTCGCTGCGACATCGTCGGTCGTCTTCACGACGAGGGTGAACTGGTTGAAGGCACGACGCCAGTACGGGACGTAGACGGTCGGAAACTGCTGACTCCCGCTCAACATAGCACCGCGCACGTCGCCGACGACGCCAACGACTTCATACTGGGGCGCCTGCGGCGCGCCGAATCGGAACTTCTTTCCGATAGGGTCCTGACCCGGCCACGCACGCTCCGCGAGCGATGCCGATATCACCGCGGTCAGCCTGTCACCATCCGATTCAGAGAACAGGACGCCGGAGCGAAGGGGAATACTCATCGTCCGGAAGAAGTCGGGGTTGACGCCGCGGATATCCGCAATTGGCCGTTCGAACAGCTGCGCCGTTACCCCTTCGACGATGATGGCCGAGTTCCCTCCTCTTGCGGTCATCGGAAGGCCACTGGTAGTGCCGGCCGACGTGACGCCGGGGATGGACGCAACCTCGCCGAGCACCGCGTGATGAAATGCCCCACGCTTTGGTCCGGTTGGATACCGCGCTCCCGGAAGCGTGATATCCAGCGCGATCACACGCTCGCTCCTGAATCCCGGATCCACGCTCAGCAGCTTCACAAAACTGTGGAGCAGGAGACCGGCCGCAACGAGACAGACCGCGCTCAACGCCACTTCTGCGACCACCAGCATGGACCGCAGGCGGCCCGTGGCGCGCCCCGATGTTGTCGTGCGAGTCGCCGACTTCATCGCTTCCAGTGGGTCCGCCTTGGCGAGCTGCCACGCAGGCAGCACGCCACATGCGATGCTGGTCAACAGCGAGAGAAGCAACGTGAATCCAAATACGCGCGTGTCGAGCCGCACTTCGTCCATGCGAGGGAGATCGACCGGCGCATACGCAAAGATTCCCTGCAGCACCACATGAGCGATTGCCAGCGCTGCCAGGCCTCCAAACGAGCAGAGCACGATGGTTTCGGCGAGCGACTGACGAACCAGTCGCTTCGACGACGCACCAATGGCACTCCTGACCGCCATCTCGCGGCGCCGGCTCGTCGTTCTGACGAGTAGCAGATTGGTGATGTTGACGCAGCCAATCAGGAGCACGACACCCACGGCTGCCAGCAGCATTCGAAGGCCGGCGGCCGCTCGTCCGGTAATCTGCTCGGTCAGCGGGATCATGACGGCGCGAAGATCGAAGCCCGGAAACGACTTCACGATCATGGCCTGAGCACGGTTGATTTCCTGAAGGGCTAAGGCCGGTGACGCAAAAGGCTTCAGCCTGACGATCGATGAGAAGCTGAAGTTTTCCGACTGTGTCGCTTCCTCATCGGTCAACGCGAGCGGCTTCCAGATTTGCGGACGTCCATCATAAATCGTCATCTGGAACAGATCGGCAATTTTCGGAAAGCGAAAATCAGCGGGGAGCACGCCAACGACCTCGTAGGGCTGATCGTTCAGCGTAATTCTTCGGCCCACGATCTGCGGGTCGGCAGCGAATCGACGCCGCCACAGTTGGTCGTCCAGCACGACGACGCGATCTCGACCGGTCGCATCCTCCTCTGGCAGAAACACGCGCCCGAGCTGGGGGCGTACGGCGAGCATGCGAAATAGATCGGCCGACGCGCGGGCGCCGAGAATCTGCTCCGGCTCACCGTGCCCGGTAAGGTTCAGGCTGAGGCTCTGCAGCAACGCCATGCTCTCGAAAGAGCTGGTCGTCCGCTTCCACTCGACGAAATGGTTTGCTGACACCGGCACACCGGACGTGATGTGAGTAAGTGTGGGAATCACCTCGTGCACGACATACAAACGCTCGGGATCCTCGTATGCAAGCGGCCGGATGATGACGTGATCGACGACGCTGAAGATCGCCGTGTTGGCGCCGATGCCGATGGCGAGAGTCAGGATTGCAGCGGTCGCGAACCCGGGCGCACACCGGAGGCTCCGCCCTGCCTGACGCAAGTCGTTGAGAACGGAATCCATGGACTGGCATCACTCAAGAAGACTGCCAGCAGAACCGCTGAAAAACTTGAAGATTTCTGAGGAGAAAACGCGCCGTCGTCCGTTGATGGGATCTGCGTCCCGGATTCGGACGTCGTCGTTCGTGCTTGGATTAGATCAGTTTGGTGACGACGCCGAACAACCCGGCAACGATAGTGATGAGGATTGTCAGCTGAATACCGATGACCCAGAAGAAAAGCTTGTCGAAACGATGTTCTGAATACTCCAAACGCCGATCGAGCCTGTCAAACTTTTCGCCCAAGCCAGTCACCTTCCCGTCGAGTGTCGCGAATTTCTGGTCGTGACCCTGCACCCGCAAGTCCAGACCTTCCATGTGCTGGTCGAGCTTCTCGACACGCTGGTCGACCCGCTCCACACGTTGGTCGAGCTTCTCGACCCGTTGGTCGATCCTCTCGACCCGTTGGTCGAATCCTCTCGACCCGTTGGTCGAGGCCCTGGACAACCTGATGGAGGCTCCCAAGAAGGTCCTCAATCCGACCCAGCGTGGCTCCAACCGCTTCCATTTTCACCTCGAGCAGGGACAGACGTTCCTCGACCACCGGCATCTCGAGCCTCCTCACGATACCGTCGTCCTGACGGGTTCGTAAAGGCCCGTGACGCATGTGCGGTACCGCTAGAAACAGGCGGAAAAACCGTTGGATGCGAGCACCCGTGTGACGAATGTGCACAGAACAGCAACGACGGGAGGCGCAATTTCCGCCGACCGAGCGGTCACTCCGTGCGCAGCAGACGTGCCGGATCTATCCGGGTCGCGCGGCGGGCCGGAATGTAAGAAGCCACAAGCGAGACGCCCGCCAACGTCGCAATCATACCGGCAAGAATCGTCGGATCGTACGGCTGCACTTCGAAGAGCAGCGAGGCGCTCGCGCGCGCTGCAGCCAGCGCGAGCGGCGTTCCAATCGCGACAGCCGCCACTGTCAGTCTGAAACTCTGGCCGAGGACAAGACGCCGCACGTCAGTGGCCGTCGCCCCGAGCGCAGTGCGGATGCCTATTTCCCTGGTGCGCTCCGCGACCGTAAGTGCGATCACGCCGTAAATCCCGACCGCGGCGATCAGGAGCGCAATACAAGCGACGACCGTCAGCGCCACGGTTGTCACCCGCTGCCGACGGACGGAGGCGTCTACCACCGAGTCCATGCTTTGAACCGCCGGCACTGGCACATCTCTGTCGAGACCGCGGACACTTTCGCGGATGACTCCGGCGATTCGCTCCTGTTCACCTTCGAACCGCACGATCAGTGTGGTCTCAGTCACATCGTGGGCCGGGACGTATAACGTCTGATACGCGTTGTTACGCAGCCCGCGATGGCGAACGTCGGCTGCGATGCCGACAATTTCATAATCCGTATCGCCTGTCACGACATGCATGCCGAGAGGGTCGTCCGGGGAGATGAACCGCGACGCCAGCGACTCGCTGATGATCGCAACCGGGGCGCGCGCGCGTGCTTCGTCGCGCGTGAATGCCCTTCCACGGCGTATCGAGATACCCATCGCGTCGAAGTATTTCGCATCGATCTCACGATAGTCGGCGGTGACTTTGCCTCCGGGATTCGCTTCAGGCCGTTCGCGAATCGTGAACCGGTTGTCGTTGCCAATCCCGCCCAAGGGGAGGGTGTCGATGAGGCTTGCGGACTGGATGCCTGGCGCCGTCTCGATCCGCTCGAGCAACGCCCCGAAGAACATCCGCACCTGCTCGCGTGTGAGGTATCTCGCGCGCGGCAGGCTGATCCGAACCGTCGTCACGTTCTCGCGGTCGAAGCCGGCCGGCACCGCAAGCACGCGTTGCAGGCTGTAGACGAACAATGCCGTACTCGACAGAAGGACCAGCGCGAGGGCAAGCTGCGACACAGCGAGCACACTGTGAACGCGCCGGCTCGATGCCGATGACTGGCGCGATTTGCTTTTCAACGAGGCACTCGTGTTCCGTGACGCTTGCAGTGCGGGAATGAGACTTACTGCAACGCTCACGGCCAACGACACCACGAACGCCATGACGAGAAGACGATTGCGATCCGGGACGAGCGACGATGGGATACCCGGAATCGCTCCGGCAACAAGGCGGTCCGTCGCCAGAACTGTCGCGATCGCAAGTGCAGCTCCACACGCCGCGACGAGTACCCCTTCTGAGACCACCAGTCGGGCGATCGCTGCCCGCGACGCGCCGAGCGACAGCCGGACGGCAAGCTCCTGATTTCGGTGCCTGTTTCGAATGAGGAACAAGCCCGCGACATTCGCGCACGCAAGGATCAGCACGAAGGCCACGACAAGGCCAAGCAGTTGCAGCGGTGCGCGGGCGGGCCCGACCAGCGACTCGCGCAGCGGCGCCGCGACGATCCGCCAGTCCCGATTCGTGGCTGGATAATCGCGCGCGAGCGCGGAAGAGATCACGTCGAGCTCGGCCTGTGCGGTGCTCAGTGTAACTCCGGGCTTCAGTCGGCCGACGGGACGAAGAGAGTGAGCGGTGCGTGACATGAAGCCAGAATCGAGAAATGGAAGAGGGCCCCACACGTCGACCGGTGGAAACTCGATTCCAGCGGGCATCACGCCGACCACCAGGTGTGAAGCGCCGTCGAGCGTGATCTGGGTTCCAACGATCCCGGGGTCGCCGCCAAACCGGCGTTGCCAGAATCCGTGTGCGAGCACGACGACCGACGGTTGTGAGACTTGATCGTCGCTGGCGATCAAACCCCGGCCGACCAGTGGCCGAACACCCAGCGTCCGGAAGTAGTTTCCCGTCACGAGGTGCGCGCGAACCTGCTCGGGCTCGCCGTTGCCCGTCAAGTTCACCCGCACAGTCGCGCCCAGGGCGGCGCCGATCGACTCCAGCGACTCGGCGCGCACACGATAGTCGACGAGATCCGCAGGCGTGACGGAGCTGGTCGGCGGCCTGGACCGGAACGAGCCGCGCAGCGCGACGAGTCGATCGGCATCATCAAACGGCAGCGGCGCGAACAGCGCAGCATCGATGACACCGAAGATCGCGGTGTTGGCGCCGATTCCAATCGCCAGCGTGATCACCGCGACGATGGAAAACCCCGGTGCACGAAGAAGACCGCGAATCGCATACCGGAGATCGTTCAGCATTGTCCCCCCCTTAGGTTGCGCTCTACGACAGCATTGATCACTATGCGAGATCGAGGGCCATCATCGTTTTGCGATCTCGAATGTACAACCGCGCGCCGACGAGCACCGGTGGCGTCCACGACAACCGCGTCAACAGCGGCGCTTTTGCAGAAATGGTGAATCCCTGAGGCGATGGATGGGCCATCATCAGATTGCCGTCCTGATCCAGCGTGATGAGCTTCTGGTCGGCCCACACGAACGTCGCCTTCTCGATCGATCGCTGCTGCCAGTGAATCTTGCCGCTTCGCGCGTCGACTGCGGTCAGAATCGCCTGGCTGCCCTTGCCGCCATTGGAGAAGTAGTAGGTGTCGCCAATCCGCATCGCGTTGCCGTGGTGAAGCCGCAGGCGATTCGAGCTCCACAACTCACTGGCCGTCGTCTGCAATCCGTTTCTCTTCAGCTCGATGACCTTCGTGCCGGCGTTGTATTCCGACGAAATGAACAACAGGTCGTCGGAGCTCCAGACCGGCGTCGCAACGGCGATCGAGTAATCGGCCTTGAACGGCACCTGCCATTGAGGATCGCCGTTGTGCGGATTGATGCCCAACAGCGCTCCATCGAGCAGCACGGCCATCTGCTCGAGCCCGCCGACGTTGATGGCCACGGGAGATGAATAGACGTTGCCGAAATTACTTGTGGACCACGCGACTTTGCCGTCGGCCTGCTGAAAGGCCATCACGGCTTTGCCGCGGCCGCCAACGGGCGCGATGACGAGTTGCCGAAAAGCGATGGGACTCGACGAGTACCCGTACATCATCTGCGAGCCGCCATGGTCGGACCAGAGTTGCTGCGTCCATAGCACCTTGCCGGTTTTCTTGTCGAAGCACTGAAGGCGACCGGCCACACCGGTCGTGAACAACCGGCTGTCGGCAATCAGCGGTGCAGAATACGGGCCATTACCCATCTCTCGCGCGGCATCGCTTTGAAAGGTCATCGGCGTGGTGTGTTCCCACAGCGTCTTGCCGGTTTCCGCGTCGAGCGCCGTCACGACCTCCTCTCGTGGCTTGCCGTACATCGTGTAGACGATGCCGTTCTCCACCGACGGCGACGAATAGCCCTCCCCGAGCGGCCGCTTCCACACGACGCGCGGGCCGGTTGCAGGCCAGGTGTCTTTCAACCCTTTTGCGTCAGCGTGAAAATTGCGATACGGACCGCCCCATTGGGGCCAGGACACGTTCGAGCCAGACGTTTGCGCGGCCGGTTTCGAGGAGTAACCCAGCGCGGCCGCGGTGAACGCCAGAAACGATCGACGGTTCATGGATTCATTCATATCGCAGGAACCCGTCGCGAACGTCATGAGCCAGACCCGTCATATGTGTTAACTATTCGTTTTTCGTTTTTCGTTCTTCCTTACTCGTATCTAAGAGCCACCAGTGGATCAATCCTCGCGGCTCTGTGCGCCGGGATATAGGCTGCCAGAAGACCGAACGCCAGCATCGCCATTCCAGCGCCAGCCAGGGTCAGCGTATCGGTCGCGCTGAGGCCGAAGAGCAGGCTCTCGGCGACCCGCGCCACACTGATGGCAAGCGGAATGCCGAGCGCCACGCCGCCCGCCGTCCACAACAGCGCGCGCCGAAGCGTCGACCACAATACCTGCGACCGTTGTGCTCCGAGCGCCATGCGAATCCCGATTTCGCTTGTGCGCTGTACGACGTGATAACCAATCAACCCGTACAGGCCGATGCACGCCAGTCCGACGCCCAACAAACCAAACATTGCCGACAGCGTGGCAATCATCCGTTCTTGAACGAGCGTCCGCTCCACGAGCTCGGGACCGATGCTGATGTCGTCAGTCGATAGACGGGGATCCTCCGCGGTGATCGCTCGTTCGAGTGTGCGCAGCATCGCGACCGGATCGGACGCCGTTCGGACGAGAAACTGGACGCTCGCAAGTTCCCATGACGGCCTGGTCTTCGATAATTGACGGTATGGAAGATAGAAGCGCAAATGGGACGCGTCTCGCGGACTGCTCTGTTTCACACCAGCAACGACGGCGACGACCTCGAACACGATCAGTTTGTCATCGCCCCATAGGAGACGCCGGCCAACCGGATTTGTGCCGGCGAAGAATCGCTCTGCCATCGCCTCGTTGATAGCCACGACCGGCACAGACGATTCGTCATCGCGCTCGTCGATGTCGCGGCCCGCGAGCAGCCGGATGCCCATGGTGGAAAAGTAACGAGGGCCGACAACGTCCCACTGAGCGCGTGGAAAACCATCGGCACCGGCGATGAATCCCTCAGAGCGAATCAGGTTCGTGCTGCTGTCGCGACCGAACATCACGCCGTTTTCGGCGAAGCTTGACGCGCTGATGCCGGGGACTGCCCGCAGCCTGTCAAGAGTGCGGTGAGTCACGCCAGCAGCCTGATCGAGGGAATAGCCGGCGGCTCGAGGATTGACGTTGAGCATCACCAGTCGTTCGGGAACGAAGCCAAGATCGACACCCCGCAGGTTGGCGAGCGTGCGCAGAAACAATCCCGCCCCCATCAAAAGGACGAGGCAGACGGCGACTTGAGCGACCACGAGCAGCGGGCTGAGAAGCTGAGCGCGGCTGTCCCCGATAGAGTGCCGGCTCGCCAGCGACGTCATGAGCGACGCTCGCACCGACCGCCACGCTGGAATGGATCCGAAGAGGATTGCCGTGGCGATCGACACGCCGGCGGCGAAACTGACGAGACGGAGATCGGTTTGGGCTGCAACCGGCAACCGCGTGCCATCGGCCGAAAGGAGCCGAAGCAGCGCTTCCCTGCCGGCCCAGGCGATCGCGAGTCCGATCGTACCGCCCGCGGCTGAAAGTGCCAGGCTCTCGGTCAACAGCTGTCGGAAGAGACGCACCCGGCTCATCCCGAGCGCCAACCGAAGATCGATATCCCGCCGGCGCGAGACAGCCCGCGCGAGCGAGAGGTTTGCGACGTTCGCGCAACTGATCAGCAGCACCAGGACGACGGCCGCCATGAGCAATTCGAGCGGCCGCTCGAATCGGCCGCGCAGTCTCGACACGCCTCGAGCCGCCGAGCGCAAGCGCACAGCGGCGCCGTCGATTTCACGACGGGCATCGGCAGAGAGAGCCGGTCCGAAAATGTCTTCGAGCACTCTGCGAAAGGTCAACGTCAACGCGGCATCGGCCTTCGCAACGGCGACGCCGGTCTTGAGCCTGCCGATGATGCGCAGCCACGACGTTCCGCGGCTTTCGAGCAGGTTGCGTCCGGGCACGATTTGCGCCCACATCGTGAGCGGCACCCAGAGATCCGGCGATCCTTCAACCTCTTCACCATGAAATCCCGATGGCGCCACACCGACAATCGTCAGCGGCATGTCCCTTACACGCACAATCCGGCCCACGACATCGAGATCGCCGGCCAGGCGGCGCTGCCAGTAGCCATAGCTCACGACCGCGATTGCGGGTACGCCCGGCGCTTGCGGGTCGCCAGCGTTGAACGCCCTTCCCATCGCGGCCGGCACACCGAGCGTGGTGAAGTACGACGCGGAGACCATCGACACGCGCGCTTTTTCCCTTTCGGCGCTATCGATCGTGACGTCCAATTGCTCGATCCCGGCGCTTGCCAGCACCTCGCTGAAGACCGCGTTGTCTTTTTGCAGCGCCTGAAACAGCGGGTAGTGACCGGCGCCGACGATGTACAACTCGTCGGGATTTTTCACCGGCAACGGCTTCAGCATGACGGCGTCAAACACACTGAAGATTGCGGTGGTCGCGCCGATCCCCAGCGCGAGGGTGAGGACCGCGACGATCGTGAACGCAGGGCTCCTGGCGAGCGCGCGACACGCATATCGCAGATCGTGCAGCATCTTCGAATTCCTAATCCCTAATCCCTAATCCTAATCACTAGTCACTAGTCACTGCTCTCATTCGTATCGCAGTGCCACAATCGGATCGACGCGAGCCGCGCGTCGCGCGGGCAGGTAACAGGCAGCGAGGGCTACCGCGCCGAGCAGAAGCGCCACGTATGCGAGCGTCGCCGGATCGCCGGGTTCGGTCTCGAAAAGCAGCGCCGTCATGACGCGCGTCACGACAAGCGCGACCGCAATGCCTGTTGCGATGCCGATGGCTGTGAGCACGCTGGCGCGCCCGACGACGAGGCCCAGCACGTCACTGCTCTCGGCGCCGAGCGCCATGCGCACGCCAATCTCCGGTATGCGCTGCGACACGGTTTGCGACATGACGCCGAAAATGCCGACGGCGGTGAGCAGCAGCGCGAGCCCCGCAAACGCGGAGAAGAGCCATGCCGCCACGCGCGTGCGCCACATCGCATCTCCGACGCGCTCGTCCATCGTTTTGACTTCACTCAGAGGAAGGCTCGAGTCGAGCTGCCTCACTTCCTGTCGAATCGCGGCGACGAGGTTCCCCGGGTCGATCCGACTGCGGACAAAAAGCCGCATGCGCGCCTGGGGTGCCTGAAGAAATGGAATGTACGCATCAGGAACTGATGCGCTTTCGATCGTGCTGTATCGGACGTCGGACACTACGCCAACGACTTCTGCGCCAACCTCGAACCCGCTCGCCCCCATAGCGATGAGCTTGCCGATCGGATCGGCGTTCGGCCAGAACGCTTTGGCCGCGGTTTCATTGACGAGCACAACTCTCGGACGGCCTGTTCTGTCGTCAGCCGTAAACAATCGCCCTTTTCGCAGCTGAATGCCGACAGTCGAAAAATATTCGGGACTTGCCCAATGCACGCCGATGCTCGGCATTCCAGGTCTTCTCTTGAATGGACCGCGGTCGAAAGCAGCTATGGTGCTGCTGCAACCGCCGGACACCGGCGGACAGTTGGCGATGCCAACGGATTCCACGCCGGGCAGCCCTCGGATGCGATCGGCGAGCTGCGTAAAGAACGCGCCTCTCCGTTCGGCGTTGTAGCCGGTATCAGGAAACATCGCCGTGCCGCTGATGGGAGCTCCGCCACCGCCGCTCGGCAGATCGATCCGGGCGGTCAGCACGCGCTCGGGGCTCACCCCGATCTCAGTTCCGTGTAGACGCGCAGCGCTCTTGATCATGAGCCCGGCACCGGCCAGCAGCACGAGCGCGAGCGCGATCTGGGCCGTCACGAGCGCCCCGCGCGCGCCGAATCCATGAAATCCCGATGCGGTCCCGCCTCTGCCGCCGGCCCGCATCGCCTCGATCGGACGCAGCGACGCCGACTGCATGGCAGGCACGAGCGCAATAAGCGCCGACACCACGGCGGCAACGCCGCAGGTAAACAGCAGCGTTGCCGAGTCGAGACCGATCATGCCGGCGCCGACGCGAGCAAGGCCGTCGGCACCGGGGATGCGCCGCGCGCCTGGCGCCATCGGCGCGCGGAAAAACACATCGGCATCGGGCAGCAATATCGACGCAGCATCGAGCAGCATTCCCGCCACGACAATGCCGAGCGCCGATCCGAAACCGGCAAGCACCAAACTTTCGACGACGAACTGGCGCGCAATCTGCGCGCGGCTCGCGCCGATCGCCGATCGTACGGCCACTTCCCGCCGCTGGCCCAGCGCCTTGGCGATCAGGAGATTCGTCAGGTTCACACACGCAATCAACAGCACCAGGCCGACGGCCCCGAGAAGCACCAGCGCGGCACGACGCAGATCACCGTCGACGCGCGAAGAATAGATCGATGCCGCCGTTGCGCTCCACGACCTACCATCGTCATCGCTGTACCTCCGCCGCGATTTGCGTTCCGACAACCCCAAGTGCCGCAATCGCCTGAGCCTCCGGTACGCTCGCCTTTCGACGCGCAACGAGGTAGTAACCATGGGCATAGCTTTGAGTCATGAAGCTCGGTTCGTAGACCGCGAACGGCACCCACGCCTCGGCGTTACCGATTAGCCCCTTGAAGCCGGCAGGCAGCACACCGACGACCGTGTAGGGCGTCGAGTTGATCTGGATGGTGCGGCCGACAATCGCGGGATCGGCGTTGTAGCGACGCGTCCAGAGCGCGTGCCCAAGCAGGACAACGGGCTGCTCGCCTGCCCGATGTGCTTCGGCGCCGGTAAACGCGCGCCCGAGGATCGGTGTGATGCCGAGAATTCCCGGGTACCGGTCCGTGACGACTTCGGCGCGCACGCGCTCGGGGCTGGAGTCGCCCGAGAGGCTCAGGTCGCGTCCGGCGAAGAGCGCCGTATTCTCGAACGTCTGCTGCACATCCAGAAACGTGCGGTACTTCGGGTACGACCACACCGCCTCCGTCAGCGTGCCCTTCGCCGCTTCACGACCAGGCATGAGCAGGTGCACGAGCATCAGTCGTTCAGGGTCGTGAAACGGCAGCGGCTTCAGCAGCACCGCATTCACGACCGCAAACATCGCCGTGTTCGCGCCAATACCGAGCGCGAGCGTGAGGACAGCTACGAGCGTGAAGCCGGGATTCTTCAGCAGCGTGCGAAAGGCGTAACGGAAATCCTGAAGCATGGCAATCCTCAATCAGAATCTGCGATCCTCAGATGCAAAAATTGCGGCGCCCGGCACACCGTCGTTTTTCGCTCGCAAAAAAGCTGATGCACTGGCACTGGCGTTGCGTCGTCCCCCGCATGCTCGATTGGCGACGCGCCGCGAATCTTCTGGGCGAGACCGTTCGGGAAATGGGGGTGCTCATTCTTGTATTCGCTCCGCTCGAAGCCATATTCACGGATGTGCTGGTCAGCAACATTCTCGTGGCAGCGATGTTTCTCGTCGGCGTTCTGCTGGCAGCCGGCGGTATAATGTGAGAAGCAAGAAAATACACCACACGAGGTCGCGTATCTGACGCACTGGTTAATGACAGCGTCAGCCGGATTCTTGTTCCTTCTCTGCGGGTTCGCCATCGACTTCTTCATCCTCCGTCGCGAACGGAACGAGCCTCACGAGCGTTAGCAAACGTCTCATTCGTACCGCAGAGCGACCATCGGGTCGACCTTTGCCGCCTTTCGCGCAGGAATCCACGCCGCGATGAGCCCCGCTATCGACAGGGTTACGACGACGCCCGCAATCGTGATCGGATCGGACGGCGTGATGCCGAACAACATCGATGCCATCATGCTCGTCAGCGATCGAGCCGCGGCGAGACCGGCCACCATACCCACAATCACCGGAAGCATTCCCTGCCAAATCGCCTGTCGCAGAACATTCGATGAGGTCGCGCCGAGCGCGACGCGGATGCCGATCTCGCGAGTTCGCTGGGACACGCCGAACGCCACCACGCCAAACACGCCGACGATGGCCAGGCCGAGCGCGGCCGTCGCGAACAGCGTGAGCATGATCAAGCTGAATCGGCGTGACGACAGCGTTTCATCGAGCACGTCTTCGGCTGTGCGAATGGCCGCGATCGGCAGCTCGCTGTCAAGGGCACGAAGCTCGGTACGCAACCGATTCACGACGAGCGCTTCATCACCGCGCGCTCGGACGACAAGGAACATCTGGCCGGCCGGAAACTGCGTGTGTGGAACGTAAACCTCCGGTTGTGGTTCGGAGTGCAGTTCGCGCTGCCGGGTGTTGCCGACGACACCGACGATCATGCGCGGCTTCGGCCCAAGGATTCGAACGAACTGACCAATCGGATCCTGGTTCGGGAAAAAGCGATCGGCCATTGCGCGATTGACGACCGCCACGAACTGAGAGTCAGGCCGATCCGAGCGATCGAACTCGCGACCGCGCAGCAAAGGAATGCGCAGCGTCTGGAAATACCCGGGCGTAGCGGTCACGAAATCAGCACCAGGTCTCTCGCCGGCCGCACCAAGGGTGCGTCCCTCTATCTCAAACAGCACGTTCGCACTGACACCCGAGAATGGAAATACACTCGTTGCAGCCGCACTCTCTACGCCAGGTATCGAGCGTGCCCTCTCGATCATCTGCTGGTAGAGCTGAATGCAGCGTTCAACCGGATAGGTCACTCTCGGCAGAAAGAATCTGACGGTGACGACACGTTCGCCGCTGAAGCCCGTGTCGACCAGCAGGAGACGGTGGAAGCTGTGCATGAGCAGGCCGGCACCGGCGAGGAGCACGATGGCTGCAGCGACCTGGAATGCCAGGAGCGATGGCCGCAGGACGCTCCTTCGGGAACCACCACGAGTCGTGAGCGACTGCTGCAGGTTCGTTCGCGATCCTGAAAGCGCCGGCGCCAGGCCGAACAACACGACGGCCACCGCTGACACCGCGAACGTAAACATGAGAACGGTCGTGTCCAGCCTGACTTCGCCCGCACGCGGCATCGATGTCAGCGCGACGAGTGGGTCGATGGCAGCCGACGCGAACATCCATCCCAGGACACCGCCGCAGACCGCGAGCACGCCGCTCTCCATGAACAGTTGCCTGATGAGCTGCGCGCGACTCGCCCCAAGCGCCGCGCGCACGGACATTTCGTCACGGCGGACGGCCACTCGCGACAGCAGCAGACTCGCAACGTTCGCGCAGGCGATGAGCAACAGGCAACAGACGGCACCGGCAAGGATCCACAACGGCCGGTTGACCGATGCGGTGCCTGCCGCGCGCATGCCCTGCACCTCAACGCCCCAATCCTTGTTGGTCTCCGGGTAGTCCGCGGCCGATCGGGCAGCAATCGCCGTCAACTCGGCGCGTGCTTCCTCAATTGTCGCGTCGGCCTTCAGGCGGCCGATCACGTTCAGCAGGTGATAGCCGCGGTTCATGCCCGGTTCGGGAACCAGCGGGGCCCAGAGCTCAGTGATTTTTTCGGGAAAGGCAAAGCCGGCCGGCATGACCCCGACGATGGTGTGAGGCCTGCCGTTGAGCGCCACCTTTCTGCCGATGACGCCGCGATCGCCGGCGAATCGCCGCTGCCACAAGCTGTGTGACAGCACGACGACCTGCGGATCTTTGTCGGCCTCAGTGAAGACACGCCCAAGGGCGGGAGATGTGCCTAATGTCGGGAACAACGATCCGGTGGCCAGTGCACCGCGAAGGCGTTCCGGTTCTTCGACGGCCGTCAGGTTGAACGTAATCCCCCATGCTCCGCCGATGTCCTGCAATCGCGAGCTCTGCCGCCAATCGTTGTAGTCGGGCAGCGTCGCGAACTCAGGACCCGATCGGACGTGACGCTGCACGACGGAAATCAGGCGATCAGGATTAGGATATCGCAGCGGCTGCAACAGGACGCCGTTCACAACCGCAAAAATCGATGTCGTGGCACCGATACCGAGGGCGAGCGTCAGCACCGCAGCGATTGTGAAACCCGGCGTTCGAGTCAATCTTCGAATCGCATGTCGGACATCTTGAATCATTGCTTACTCGGTTCGGATAACATGTGCAGGGTTCGTGCGCGCCGCCTTCACCGACGGTATCAACGTCGAGACAACTGCCACTCCCATCAACACAACACTCACGACGACGAGCGTCAGCGGATCCTGCGGAGCGACATCGAAAATCATCAACGACAGCAGTCGAGTCGCGAATGCCGCACCCAGGAGACCCGCCGCGAGACCCACGAGCGCCACTGACAGCCCCTCGGCAAGAAACCCGCGCAAAACAAGCGCGGCAGTGGCCCCGAGTGCCATAACGTCGAAGTATCCCCGCGAGACCGTCATACCGGTCACGTGTTCGGCCTGCGTGCCCATCGAAAGATTCCAGCCGATTGCGCCGCCGTATGCGGCGATGTTTTCGAACGATCGAACGCGGTCGCGCAGGTAGTGGAAGACCTCGCCCGTCTGTAACGCGTTGATGGGCCCCGTCTGCCTCGGATTCGCCGTAGAAGCCAACGCGAACAACCGATCCGCCGCCGGATACGGCAGGGGTTTGAAAAGCACCGAGTACGCAATGCTGAAGATTGCCGCCGTCGACCCGATCCCAAGCGCGAGCGTCAACAGCGCGGCGACGAGAAATGACGGCGTGCGAAGAAACGACCGCACGCCGTGTCGGAAGTCCAAAAAAATAGAGCTCACAGTGAGGGACGTCTCTCAATTCGCCTGCCGGACCCCGGTCCCAAAACCGTGAGGAAATTGAGAGACGCCGTTTTTTAGGCTGTCCGAGCGTGGGAAACGCGTCCCACCTACGGACGAATGCGCTACTCGAATCGAAGCGCCTTGACGGGATCGATCAGCGTTGCGCGGCGGGCGGGAAGCCACGACGCCAGGGTGGCCGTTGCGAGAAACACACCGCTCACAATCGTCAATGTCATGAGGTCGAGCTCCCCCAGATTGCGGAGCTGACCCGACATCGCGCGCGACACGCCGAGCGCAAGCGCACACCCCACCAGCACACCGGCCAGGCAGTGGGCCATGCCGTTCGCAAGGACGCTGAGTCTGACCGCTGCCGTGGTCGCACCCAACGCCATCCGGATGCCGATGTCTCGCGTTCGTAAATGGACGAGATAGCTGACGACCGCGTACAGCCCCAGCACGGCGAGCGCGAACGTAAGCGTACCAAACGACGACAGCAGTGTCATGACGAAGCGCCGGTCGCGAACGTGCGATTCACGAATCTCGTGGAAGGTTCGAATATCGTAGAGAGGAACATTCGGATTGACACGCGCGCCGGCAGCCCGGACTGTCGCGATTACCTGCGCTGGATCGGCGTGAGTTTTGATTACGACGTTGAGCGGCCCGGCACCGAACCGCTGGGCGAACGGGATGTACGCCGTCGCGTGGGGCGACGCGTTCGGCCCGTCCAGCCTGAGGTCACGAACAACGCCAATTATCTGCACCCAGCGATGATCGAGAACCGCGCGCCGGCCGACGATTTCATGCGGCTGCAGGCGGAATCGGCGCGCGAAGCCTTCGCTGACGATCGCGACCTTGGGTGCAAAGAAATGATCGCTCTGAGTGAACACGCGTCCAGCCAGGACGTCGATGCCGAAAACCGAGAAGAAGTCGCGGCTCGCCATGATGCGGGTCCCCACGTACCCGCCCCCTGGCGGAACGTCCTCTCCATCCACCAGAAGCTCGGCGGACTGATGGCGGAAGGCACCGGGAACACCGGTCGTAATCGCTACTGACTCCACACCGGGAAGGCTGCTGAATGCGGTGAGGAACTGTTCTGACAACTGATCTCGCCGCTCGGGGGCCATTGAGCTGTTGGGCCAGTCCAGACCGACAACGAGCACGCGATCGCCCCGAACGCCGAGGTCGACCGTCATCAGCGTCGCGACCGTTCGGATGAGGGTTACAGCGCCGGCAAGCAGTACAAGCGCAAGCGCAATCTCGGCGATCGCCAGACCGCTGCGGAATCTGCGCCACCGCGGCTCAACGGTCGTCACGGCCGCACTGCGAAGGGTATCGAGTGCCGAACGCCCACGGCTCGCCCATAGCGGCGCCGCGCTGAACAGCAGCGCAGTCGAGAGAGCGAAAATAGCCAACGCAACAGCCGCTCGTGCGTCGAGCGCGATATCGGCTGCGCCGTACATTCGAATCGGCACCCACGCGCGGATTGCGTCCAGAGTCCAGATGGCGATCGGAATCGTCACCACGCACGCCATCAGCGACACGATGAAACTTTCGGCAGCAACCTGCCGGGCGATGTCGCGATCGGATGCGCCCAACGCGCGGCGCACGGCAAACTCACGCTGGCGCGACGAGACGCGGGTCAGGAGAAGGCTTGCAATGTTCGTGCAGGCAACAAGGAGAACGACAAACGCACCCGCGGCCAGCAGAAGAATGAGCATTCGCACATCGCCCACCAGCGTGTTTCGCAACGGAGCGACTTCCATACCTGATTCCGCGTGGTTGTGACCATCCACGTGCGTATGACCATGATGGGGCGTCCGGGCGACTTCGTCATACGCTTGGCTTGCGGTTATACCCGGCGACATCCGCGCGATGACAATCGGCGCGACGAGACGTCCTCCGGCGACAGGTCCACCCCATGCGGCAGGCACCCAGACCTCAGACGATTCGGGAATCGCAAAGCCTCGAGGCATGACCCCGATCACATCGAACGATTCGCCGTTCAGCACTATCTGCCTGTCAAGGATGTCCCTGGCTGCATCGAGGCGCGTCTGCCACATCTCATGGCTGATGATGACGAGACGTCGAGATCGATCGAGATCGACAACCCTGAAAGGGCGGCCGATGGCTGGATAAACTCTCAATACATCGAAGAATTCGGGTGTGACGGCAGTGGACCGCACCCGGCCGGCACCGGTCCCGAACAGGCTGAGCTCACCAGTGAAATACGCACCCACGGCATCGAATGACGCTAGGTCGTTGAATCCCCGCGTCACTTGGAATCCGTACCGGTTGAACCAGACGAACGACTGCGGCGAACCGTGGGAAAGCCGCACGACACGATCCGCATCCGGAATCGGCATCGGCTTCAGCATCGCCGCATCTACGACGCTGAAGATCGCGGTGTTCGCACCGATTCCCAGTGCAAGGATAATGACGACGACGGCAGTGAAGGCGGGAGTGCGTAGGAGGTTGCGAAACGTGTGAAGGAGGTCAGACATGAGTAACGAAAAACGAAGAGCGACAAACGAATAGTACGCGCCGCTTCGCGGCGGCACGCATGCACAAAAGCGCGTTCATGATCGACCACCACGAACTCTGCGCGCGAACGTTCAAATTCGCGTGTGATGTCGCAAGCCTGTGCATCCGACTCCAGGAGCGCGGGCCGGTGGTAAAACGCCTCAGCATGAAGCTGCTGGATGCAGGACCCTCTATTGGCGCTAATATCGAGGAGAGCCGGGCGGGCCAAACCAAACCCGATTTCATCGCGTCGTTTTCGTTCTTCGTTTCTCCGACTCTCCGGGACTCCCAGACTCTTCCGACTCCCAGACTCTTCCGACTCCTGGACTCTTTCGACTCCTGGACTCTTCCTGTCGAAGCCTCTTATGACTCCCTGATACCCTAACTCCCGGGACTCGCAGCACTCCCGGGGCTCGCGGCAGTTCCAGGATTCCTCGCCTCCCACGAATCTTTCGTAAACCCAATCTCTTGATTCAACTTGTGCGCGGTCTGCTCGTCGACAATCTGACCGTCGAAGAGGTGGATGGTACGATCGGCGTGGCGGGCGTAGCGGGGATCGTGCGTCACCATGCAGAGCGTCGCGCCGGCCCGATGCAGCTCGCGCAGCAGCTCCATCACGGCTTCACCGTTCTTGGAATCCAGGTTCCCTGTGGGCTCGTCCGCGAGCAGGATGGACGGCTCGCCCGCGACGGCACGCGCCACCGCGACGCGTTGCTGCTGACCGCCCGAAAGCTGGCTGGGATAATGCTTCGCACGATGCGCCATGCCGACGCGTTCGAGCGCGTCCTGCACGCGCTTGCGACGCTCGGCCGAAGGCATGCCCCGATAGGTCAGCGGCAGCTCGACGTTGTCGAACACCGTGAGGTCGCCGATCAGGTTGAAGTTCTGGAAGATGAACCCGATTTCGCGGTTGCGCGTCCGCGCCCGCTCGCGCATCGTCAGGTTGGCCACGGGCTTGCCGTTGAGCCAGTACTCGCCGCCGGTCGGCGTATCGAGCAGCCCGAAAATCGACAGCAGCGTCGACTTGCCGCACCCGGATGGCCCGGCGATCGACACATATTCGCCTCGCTGAATCTCCAGGTGAATGCCGCCCAGCGCGTGCGTCTCGACCTCATCGGTATAGAAGACCTTCTTGACGCCATCCAGCTTGATCAGATTCTGATCCATGATTCCTCACGGTCCGGCTGAAGCCGGACTACGTACGCGCTAGTCATAGCTCGGCTAAAGCCGAGCCCTACCGAACCCCACGAACCCGCGAACCCCACGAACCCCACGAACCTTTACGAACCCAACGAACCTTTACAAACCAACGAACCTCTTGGTGAACCCGATCCTATTACGGCGCCCCACAGGGTGGGGTTCCAGACAAATTGAGCCGATCATATTCCGCGTATTGCGACATGTCGGTCAGCACGACGCAGTCGCCCACATTGAGTCCGCGGACCACTTCGATCGTGTTCACCGAGCTGCGGCCGAGCTCGACCGGCGTCAACGTCGCCTGGGAACGATCGACAGACAACCGGAAGAGGCTCATCTTAGTCGCTTCCTGGCCGAACGCGGGACGACCCACAAACAACACGTTGTCGAGCCGCTCGAGCTCGATGGTGCCGTCAACGCTCATGTCTGGGCGCGAGCCGCGGGGCAGCGCTTCGTCGAGTGCGACGTCAACGGTGACCGTCCCATTTCGTGCGGCCGGATCGATGCGCACCACACGCCCCTTGCAGAAGCCGTTCCGCGTGTCGATCTCGGCCTTTTGTCCGATGACGACATCCCTGATCTGCGTCTCAGCGATCTGCAGCTGCGCCTTCAGACGAGTCGGATCGACGACACGCGCAAGGTTCGCTCCAGGAGCCACTCGTTGTCCTACCTGAACCGGAATTTCCTGCAAGACGCCTGAGAACCCGGCGCGAATTTTCAGCCCCGTCGCTTCCTGTCGTCTGAGCGCCGCGACCGTCTCGCGCCGGCGCACTTCCGACTCCTGTACGGCGAGCTTCACGGCGAGCGTGCGCTCACTGTTGGCCAGCCGCTGCTCTTCCATTTTTTGCCGCTTGGCAGCGGTCTCGGCGAGTAGCTTCGAGCGACGAAGCTGAATCGCCGGGATGAACCCGTTCTTGGCCATCTGCTCGTCGGCATCAGCGTTCATCTGCGCCTGCGCTGCATCGGAGGCAACCGCCGCCGCGGCGGCGCGCTGCGCCAGCAGATCGCGATCGAGATCGGCCTTGAGCACTTCGTAGTTATCCTTCGCGGTACGCAGGTCGAGGTCGGCCGTCAGCGCCGCTTGCTGAGTTTGCGGGTTGGCGAGCTCGATCAGAACCGTGTCTGCTTCGACGGCGGTTCCAGGCAACACGACCACTCGCTCGACGGTTCCGTCGGTCAGCGCCGTGATCCATCGGATCTCATCCGGAACCAGCACGCCGACGCCCCGCACGTTTCGCAACATCGTGCCGCGCTTCACCGGTTCAATCCATAATCCGCCGGCCTCAACAGTGGGCGCGGCAGGACGCAGTCGCGCGAGCGCGACGGTCGTGACAACCACCAAGAGCGCCGCCGCAGCACCGGCGATAATCCGGTTCCGCTTCCGGCGTTGAGCGACTTCGGGAGGTCTAGCGACATCCATGATGTGTCGCGGGGCCCCAACCCCCGCTCCGCGCCGCTCGCTTGCGTCCCTCGACTCTGCTCGGGACGTCCTGAGTTTATCGAAAGGACGGGGCCCCATCGCCCCGCGCCGCTCGCGGCTTGTGTCTATTTACCTCAAGAATCCTGCCACTCGTCATCGGCCAAACCATGGGGTTTTCAGCCATCTATACAAGGATGCCGTCCGCCACTGGGATCGGCGTCCCACGGGCGGACGGCCGCTTACGCACTCAGGGCAGATCGCAGATGGCTGATGGCAAACGTCATATGCCATCTGCCCTCATCCGTCTGCCCTGACCCGCAATCGGTTTCATGGCTGTGCCAGAGTCCGGTCGTGCCTTCGTGCCTTCGTGTCTTCGTGGTTCACTCCTCGCGCAGCGCGCGGACCGGATCGATCCGCAACGCACGTCGAGCAGGCAGCCAGGTGGCGCCCAGCGCAATGGTCGTGATCGCCACACCGGCAGACAGCAGGACCCACGGATCGCTGGACGACGCCTGATAAACAACGGTCGACAGCAGCTTGCTGGCGGCAACACCGAGCACAATGCCGACAGCGGCGCCAATTAACATCAACGTACCGGTGCGGCCGAGCACCGTCCCAAGCACTTGCGCCGGCCTCGCACCGACCGCCACACGTATGCTGATTTCACGCGCGCGCTTTGCCACCGAATAGGCCGCAAGACCATAGACGCCGGTCGCGATGAGCACCGCAGCAAGCGCAGCGAATGCATTCAGTGTGATCGTTGCGGCCCAGGCGGGTACGAAGACGTAGGCCAGCGCTTCGTCGAGCCCTCCAAGCGAGTAGACCGGCAAGTCTCCATCGAGCTGCCGCAACCGCTCACGAATCTCGGATGCAATTTCCGCCTGCGGACGGTTCGATCGCGCCACCACAATCGTCGTCAAGTTGCGCTGTTGAAGGATCGGAAAGAAGACCGCTGGTCTCGCAGCTTCCGTGAGCGTCTGGTACTTGCCGTCTTCGACGATGCCGATGACTTCGATGGCCGGCACGTTGGTGCCGCGACGAAAACGCCGGTACTCTCAGCGCTCCCGAGCGCGCTCGCAAACGTCTCGTTGACAATCGCCACGAGTGGCGCACGCTCGTCATCCTGCCAGGAAAAGTCTCTACCTCTGATGAGTCGTGTCCCGAGCGTGCGGAAGTAACCAGGCGACGCCATGTAGTAAGAGGCCGTGCGTCCCGATGGTTGCGCTGAATCCGGCGGGCCATCCGGCACAAAATTCGAGTTCGACTGGTCGATGAAGAGCGGCGTCGAATTGCCGTACGCCGCCGAGGTGACCCCTGGAATGGCTTCAACGGCATCAAGCGCGCGCCTCTGAAAATCGCGTCCGGTCTGCGGAGTGTAGCCGCTAAGGCCCAAATCGAAACCGGCAACCGTGACGTCGTTGACGTCCATCGCCACGTGCGTGTGGATCGCCGCCGACAGGCCCCGGAACGCGACGATGCCAGCAGTCACGAGCACGCAGCAGCAGGCAATCTGCACAGCAAGGAGCACGTCGCGAAGCGGCCAACCTACCGACCGGCCCCATCCACGGGATGGCCGAAGCGACGAGCTTGGATCGACATGCCAGGCGCGCCAGACGGGCGCAATCGCCGACATCAATGCCGCCGCAAATACTGCGCTCACCACGAACAGGACCACGGTGAGGTCTGCCTGCACGTCGAATTGCGCCGGCAACTCGACGGGAATTCGCCACCGCGTCAGGAGCTGCAACGCGTAATACGCGAGAAGCAATCCAGCCCCCGCCAGCCACGACGAGAAGTACGACTTCGAACACGAGCTCACGCGACAGGCGACCGCGGCCGGCGCCAAGTGCGAGCTTGATGCCCATCTCTCGAATGCGATCGAGCGATCGAACGACGAAGAGCGCCGAGAGGTTGACGCACGCGGCGAGCAACACAAGGCCCGCGAGCAGCATGACGGCCACCGAAAACGACGTGACCGGCGTGCGCAGCATGTCGCCCATCGACCCTGGAGCCGCCAGGGTGAAGGGGCACTCGGTTCCATCCAAGCTCCCGCCCCAGGACGGTTCCCACCGCGTTGAGATTCTCTTCGGCCTGCTCCTTGTTGACTCCACTCCTGATACGCGCCAGCACGCACGTGTTATTCGTGTTCCGGTTCTCGAGCCACGAGTTGCCTTCGATGTGCGCCTGCATCATCATCGGCACCCAGATTTCCGGCACGTAAAAGAGCTCGGTGCCGCGAAAGCCTTCCGGCGCCACGCCGAGCACTGTGAACGGCCGCCCGTTGAGACGGATGACGCGTCCGGCAATGGCGGGATCGCCGGCAAATCTGGAACGCCACGCGGCGTGGCTGAGCACCGCGTAAGGGGCGGCGCCCGGCGTCACATCCTCGTCGGCGCGAAAGAATCGACCGATTGCCGGTTTGACGCCGAGGAGGTCGAAATAGTTGCCGGTCACGAGATATCCCCACACCCGCTGTGAGCCGGATTCGCTCTGATGCGACATCGGCGCAATTCGGTAAGCGGCAAAGCCTGAAAACAGCTGTGCCCGACTGCGGACATCGCGATAGAGCGGGAAGGAGTGCGAGAACGAGCTCCCCGCTGCATGAAAAACAGCTCTTCCGGGCGCTCGATGGGCAGTGGCCGGAGCAAGAGAGCGTTCAGAACGCCAAAGACAATCGTATTGGCGGCAATCGCGAGGGCAAGGGAGCCAATGCCCGCGATGGCGAAACCCGGGCCGCGCACGATGCTCTTGAAGGCGAGAGTGAAGTCCTGCATGCAGCGCCGCCTCTCAAATCGCGTGCCTCGGCCGTTGGCGAAGATCGCGGCTCTGTGCCGTAACCGCAAGGAAAACGACGTTCAGTGCCGAGATACGCCGTCCCAACGGCGGACACGCCTACCAGCCGTAGAGGCGCCCCGGGTTGTCTACGAGGATTAGACGCCGCGTCGCCGCATCGGGCACCCACACCGGCAGCAGATTCAGCACTTTTCCGTCGTCTGTCGGCATGTGGATAGCAAGGTCGGTTGGCTTCCGGCCAGGGGGCGGAGTCGAGCTAGGGTGCGGCCAGTTGGTGCCCCACAAAATGCGTTGTGGATTCGCCGTCACAAGTGCGCGCGCCAGCGGGGCGACATCGGCAAGATCGGGCTGCGTCGAGACGGAATCGGCGCTCCCGGAGATCTTCACGTAGGCCTTTCCCGACTTCACGAGATTCACGAGCGCGCCGAACCCGGGTTGCTGCACGCCGCCCTTGGCCGTGGCTCCGCCGAAGTGATCGATTACGATCGGCACGGGAGAGGCGAGGAACATGTCGTTGAGCGCTTCGATGACGGTCGGCTGTGTGTTGAACTGAATGTGCCAGTTGCGTTTTTGCGCTCGAGCCACGGCGTTCTGAAAGCGCTGGCGCGCCACAGCCGGATCGGTGATGCCGGCGGTCGCGAGATTCAGGCGAATGCCTCGAACGCCGACTTTGCCCATTGCATCGAGCTCGGCATCGGTCGTCTTGTCGTCGATGACCGCAACACCGCGTGCGCGATCCCCAAGCGCGCGCATACCATCGAGCGTGCAGGAGTTGTCGGTGCCGTACACGCTCGGCTGCACGATGACGACACGCTCGAGGCGAAGGGCAGACAAAAGCTGCCGAAGCTCATCCACCGACGCCGTTTCAGGCGAATAGCTGCGTCCTGAGAAGAACGGATACTTCTTCGGGTCGCCGAAGACGTGGACATGACAATCGCAACCACCTGCGGGTACGTCGAAACTCACTTTTGTTTTTGGCATCGGCACCGCGGCATACGTTCGGCGGACGCCTCCCACTAAACCGGACACGCCGACCGCCACACCCGCCTTGATCGCATCGCGCCTTGTCATCATGCCGGGGAGTATAAGGGATCAGGGGTTGCGGATTAGGGATTAGTACCTGTGGTGGAACACCAGGTGCTCGGAGACCAGATAGTTGGGAATCGCGCACAAGAGAACGGCCGCTGTATTGGCGGCCTCCGCCGGGACGCCGGCGTAGACAAGGGCGGTGGTGATTGCGAGGTTTGCCAGAAGAGCGGCCGTTTTGGCTGCCTGATATCGCCAGTACCGGTGCAGCCACCCCCGCAAAGAGGTCGTCGGCCGATCGCCCCACGTCCAACGGCAATGTGCCAGGAAGTTCTGCAGGGCGGCCAGTTCAAGCGCGACAGCCGTGGCCGCGATCGCCGGCCAGCCGTAGTGTCGAGTCAGCAGCATGATCGCGCCAATCTGAACCAGGAAGCCGCCGAACCCGACGAGATTGAACACACCCCATCGCCGGAAATTGATCCGCACATTGGGATATGCGTAAACAGACCAAAATCGGGGTCAGACCCCTTTGAACGGGACTCGCGTGCTCGGATCGAGCTTGGGTGGGCGAGCGCCATGGCGAACCGCACCCATGACCGGGACGTAGTCGAGCTCCTGACTGGCGGCCGCTGCACGCAAGAGCAGCCCGCCGCGGCTCATATCGCCGCGACCGACAAACGCTGATGGGAATACCAGTCGGGGCCCAATGATCGCGCCCAGCACCTGAACGTACTTTTCAGACGCCACACTGCCGAGCAGCACAAATTCCGCATCTTCGCCGGCCGTAGCGACCAGCTCGCGCGTCGTCCGCTCGAGCGGCCTACGGTACCCCGGGTTGCCGAGATCGATTTCCGCGTCGGCATAACGAATCAGCACCTGCGGTGTAATCGGCGTCTCGGCCGGCACAAGCCCTTGATCGGGTGTGATGACGAACGCGCGCCCGAATTTCCGCGCGTACGTAATCTTTCCGCGGAAGTAGAGGCCGCTCATGTGCGCGAAGAGGTCGCCGATCGGCACACCCTCGGCACGCAGACGCGCAGCCACGGGGAAGGTGGCTTTGGGCGACAGCACCTGCTGCGCGCGGCGTCCGCGGCAATTGGCTGGAGATAACAGAAAGACGCGCGAGGTCACTCGTGCGATTTTATCAGCGACAGGCGCCCTACTGGGGTCGTTCTCGCGCAACTAAAGTTTGCGCCCCACCGGGGTCGCTCTCGCGCAACTGTAGTTGCGCCGTCCGCGAAGAGGGCAACAGCGCAAGACCAATCAGAAAGAGCGCCAGCGTGAAAAAAGCAATGTAGCCGGACGAGGGATGATGCACCGGTTGCGTGAGCGTTCCAAGCGTCACACCTTCGAGCAGCGCCAGGAGAACACGCTTCAGGGCGCTTTCTCCGGGCTCGGACAGCGTCGCGAGCACGACGAATTTCAGCACGAAGGCAGCACCTGTGACGACGGCAACACTGCGGAGTACTGAGAGGCGATCGTGCGAGCCTGCCATGGTGTTGAGCAGCAGGACGAACAGAAATACATTGAACAGCAGAAACGGCAGGCCTGCTTCCGGAATCACGAGGTTGAATACCTGCGTCGACGCGAAGAACGTCGCGAGAATAACGACGAGCCCGTTCAGATTCGCCGCCGTCGAGCGCGATGCATTCATCAATCGCTCCGGTGCAAGCACGCGGCCACGAACAAGCACGCCGAACAACATTACCGCCAGCACGAGCGCAAAAAGAGGCGGCGGCGTAAAGCTGAGGCGATCGGCCACTCTGACGCCGCCGAGCAGGACGACCGTAAGCAGCAACACCGGCAGATAGAGCGCTTCGGTTGCGGTTTTCATTTTCGTTTTCTGAAGACGCGCATCGGGTTGAAGTCGGATACGTCGGTTTGAAGTCCCTGCACGAGCTCGGCGCGCAGCTCGTCGGCATGATGAATGTCGAGCTCCGGATCCTCGACCACGAGTCGGCCGTCGGGGGCTAAGTCGATGGCCTTGTCAATCCGCTCCAGTCCTTTTTTGAAATACAAGTCGTCCTGATACAGGCGGCCCCAACCTGATCGATAGTAGGAATAGGCAATATAGAACTGTGTGCGCGCGTCCCGACCGGCCGGGTCGGCGCGCTCGAAGGCCGCGCGAGATGCCTCGAACTGGTCGCGCCGAAACAAGGCAAGGCCGTCGTCGAACGCCGCCTGATTGATGCGATAGACACCGACACTGGCAGCGAGGCCGCCGGTCACTTCTGCGACCGTCTGTGGCTGGCGGATGTACAACCAGAGGATGGATGTCGCGTAGCAAACAGACAAGACCAGGCCGAACACCCGAACGGAGCGGTCCTGCATGCGTATGCCCCCTGATGCAAATTCGTCGCCGTCATTCCTGACAGGCGCGAATTTGCCATGGCTTCATTACGGTATCGATTTCGGTGCCAATGCGTGGCGGCCTGAGGGCGGCATCGCCCAGCCTGGAGAACACGCTCACCTGGATAGGACGTTTGAGCAGCTTGCCGGGTCGGGTGTGCAGTGCGTCCGGTGGTTTCTGTTGTGTGATGGACGGGCCGGTATTCGCTTCAGCGAAGGGGGACGTCCGCTGGGTCTCGACGAATTCATCGTGCGAGACGTCGATGCAGCGCTCGACGTCGCGCGGCGCCACGGCATCACGATCATGTTCGTGCTGCTCGACTTCCTGTTGTGCGATGCCGCAAGAGCCGTGCGGGGCGTGCAGATGGGCGGCCGCGCGAAACTCGTCGAAGAACCCGCTCATTGTCGCGCGCTTCTCGAAGTCGCGTTTCGGCCCCTGCTCGAACGGTATGGCAATGACCCCACAATTTTCGCCTGGGACATTATGAATGAGCCAGAGTGGATCACAACTGCGGCGCCCGCCGACATCGACCAGTTTCTACGCGATAGCGTGGCGCTGATTCGATCGAGCACCAGGCACCTCGTCACCGTCGGCTCAGCAGGAGTGCGTTGGCGCGACCGTTACGCCGCGCTCGACCTGGACTTCTATCAGTTCCACTGGTACGACAGCCTCAAGCACCAACCGTCGCTCGACACACCGATTTCGCAGCTGGGCTTCGATCGTCCCGTTCTCCTGGGAGAATTCCCCACCCGAGGGTCGAAACGCACGCCTGAAAATATTGTCGCAACCGCTCGCGCCGCCGGCTATTCAGGCGCGTTCTACTGGTCCGTGTTGTCGCAGGACGAATGCTCTGCCGGGTCCTAACCCATCTCCTCGAGCGCTTTGACGCCGGTGCGCATGCCGTAAAGAAACGTCGCAATGCTCAACACAATGGCAGCCGTGAACCAGGCGACGATGAAGGCGACGTCTTCCGGTCGAAGAGGATAGACCGGAAAGCGAGACATTCGCCACAGGTAGACTGACGAGGGCCAAGCGAGCAGGCCGACCATCGCAAGGATGTACGAGACTGCCGCGATCATGAAGGCGATGCCGCCAGGCGAGCCTGCCACCTGCGTCGCGTTGTCTGCCGAAAATCTTGGAAAGCGCGCGCCGAGCCCGGTCGCAAGCCCGACCAGAGCCACACTCATGAACACGATTCCGGCTGCAGTCACCATTTTCAGAAACGGCGCTACTCCGAGAAACTCATTTGCCACAATCGTGAGGGTCAAGCTGAGAAACAGAACGGGCGCCAATCCCGACCAGAATTTCGACCAAAGGAAGTCGCGCGCGGCGATGGGCGCTGTCCTGATAATCCAGAACGCCGCGCCTTCCAGCGACACCGCGGGAAACACGAAACGCGCGGCAACCGTTGCCATCACGAAGCCGGCAAGCCCGAGATTCAGGAACGCATAGAAATTCTTGACCACGCCGGCCATATACGGGATGCGATCGAGATCGAGCACGCGGAAGTTGTAGAGGTACATCGCCACCAGTGCGAGCAACAGAAGCAGCTGCGACCACTGCGTGACGTCGCGCAAGAACACCTTGACGTCTTTGACGAGAAGATTACGCTGAACGACCGACAGGGGCAGCAGGCGCACGACCCCGTCGAGCGCCGCCAGCTTCGTGAAGCGCGCCTTGCGCGCATCCTGAGACTTGCTGAAGCCGGAGAAATACCACCGCTCGCTAGCCGCACTCAGCAGCACCGTAAACGCGCACGCCGTCGTCCACAGAGCGCCTGCATGCAGCAGGTCGCGGCCGCCGATCAGGCTCGCAAACAGCGTCTCGCCCGCCCAGAACGACGGCAGCATCGGCGTAATCGGCGATTGGAGCGTGGCGAAGAAACCGGTCACGTCAGGCAGCGACTCGACCCTGAGCAGACGCTCGGGCTGGACGAAACGCAACAACAGCACGATGCTGCCCGCAAAAACCAGGCTCATCAGCATCAGAATGTCACGCGCACGCCTGGCCGGAAAGACATTCACGAGCAGCATTGTCGTGCCGGTTCCGGCAGCCACGGGAATGACACAGAAGGGCGCCACCGTCAGCAGCGCGGTCAGGTAGAACATGCACGGCGCGCACCGTGCAATCCCGACGCCGAGCAGTACCGGCAGCAGAAAGACAACGATCATCCACGACGATTGGAAAACCGTCTTCACGAAACGCGCATAGAACAGGCGGCGAATGGATATCGGCGTCGCCAACAAGAGCCGCAGGTCTTCAGACAGAAAGAAGGTCGACAGTGCGGTGACGATGCCGCTGAAGGTGAGGAATGACAGGAACGTCAGGAAGAGCCACGACAGTCCGAGGCGAAGCAGAAAATCACCAAGCTCCTCGTACGCATCGAGCTGGGTCGTAATCCAGAACGCACACCAGAACAACGCGGCGAATACCAGCAGTCCGACGCCGCCAAACACCCATACACGCGCGACATCGGCGCGTCCCGTCTGCCTGACGCGATTGCGCGACGACCACAGCGCCGGAAGTAAGAGGTAGGTAAAAGACTTCATGGTTCCTAAGGTTCCAAGGGTTCCGGTTCCGACCTAAACAATCTCGTCGATCTCCTGTAATCCGGTTCCGCCCGTCAACTTCAGGAACACCTGCGTCAATTCCTCATCCTGGCTTCCAGCCAGCTCGCGCAGCTCGTCGACAGTTCCGCGCGCGATGATCTTGCCCTTCAGGATGATACTGATCCGGTCGCACATCTCCTGAGCAACTTCGAGCGTGTGGGTGCTCATCAGAATGGCCACTCCGCGGTCGCTCATCTGCCTGAAGACACGCTTGATGAGGACGGCGCCGCGCGGATCGAGCCCGACCATCGGCTCGTCAACCAGCACCGCTTGTGGACGATGAAGAAATGCCGCGCACATGACAAGCCGCTGCTTCATGCCATGCGAAAAGCTTTCGACGAGCTCATGTTCCCAGCGGCCGAGCTCGAAGAGCTCGAGCATCTCACCCACGCGCTGACCGAGACCGTCGCGGTCGATGCCGTACAGCCCGGCGTGAAACCGCAGAAACTCTCCAGCTGTGAGCTTTTCGTAGATGTATGGCCGATCGGGGATGAACCCAAGCGACGCCTTAGCGGCTTCAGGCTCTTCGGACAGATCGTAGCCGTTGACGAGAATGCGGCCGGATGTCGGCTTCAACAGCCCCGCGATCATCCTGATCGACGTTGTCTTGCCGGCGCCGTTGGGTCCGAGGAAGCCGTGAATTTCGCCCGGGCGCACTTCGAGATCGATACCGTCGACGGCCAAGAAGCGATCGTATTGTTTGCGCAGAGCCCGTATGGCAATCATCGATGCCCCCCCAGGAAGCAGGGCAGGCACCAGCGCGACGGGGTCTGACCACTCCCTGCGCCGTTGTCGCGCGCAGCGGGCGCAAAAAGGGGCCGGACATTGGCCGCCGCCGCGGACGCCGCGGCTTCGCCGCCGACGAGAATCGGCGTCGATTCCGGCCGCACCTCGAGATCGACGAAGGACAGCTTCACATTTCCGATCATCGGAATGATGGCGGCCTGTTTGTCGAGGCCACCGCGTGCGAGACGAAAATGTGTGGCATCGGCCGGGAACTGGTTGAACGTCGGATCGACGGGAAGCCAGTGGCCGCGATTCACGCGTTCTTCGATGTAAATCTCCGGCCACGCGTGGTAGTAGAACGCTCCGCGTACGTACACCAGTCCGACGGCAATTCTCGAGGGCAATCCGATGGCTCTCGACATGGCGACAAACAGCGCAGTGTGCTCATTGCAGTCGCCAATCTTCGTTCGCAGGACTTCTCGCGCCGACGGCAGGCTGACCGTGGGTTTCTTCTGGAGCAGCGCATTGACATAACGCGTCAGCGCTTCTGCCCTGGCGCGTGCACTCGCGATGCCACGCACCGCCTCCTCCGCGACAGCGCGAATGTCAGGATCGTCGCTCTCGATGAGCGGCTCGGGTCTCAAGTACTGATCGAGATCGGATTCGCGCGGCGCGGCCTCGATCTTCTGCGCATCGGCGATCTCGACGATATCGCCACTCACGCGCTGGCCGACGCCCTGCATGTCGGGCGACGTCAAATCGACACCCTCGACCCGCATCCGAATGCGTGCGACGTTGCGTGGATCGTCGATTGGCGGAAGCGGCGGGGTCTTGGCGTCGATGCGCGGGACCACTGCCGCCGCCTCGAGGAGATCTTGGCGCATGCGGCCCGAGACGGCGAGCGCCCGAGCCTGATCAGGCGTTTCCCGGACGATGATGAATCCCAGCGGGCTCTCTTCGCGGAGGATCTCTCCGGTGTCGGTGATCCAGGCGTTCGTCTTGAGACCGGAGAACTCCATTTCAACGCGAAAAGCCGGTATCGGCGCCACCCCGCCCCGCACAATCTCCCGATCGCCCACCTTGACGATGACCGGGGCATTTCGCAGCGTGGCCGGATCGAAGACAGTCCACTGATGACGCGAGCCTGCGACCAGGCCGCTGTCTGCCAGACGGCGCACGAGATTGAGCGTGAGCATAGGCCGTTCGGCGAGCGTCCGTCGTTCCGTACGCGTGCGGCCGCCGCTCGTGATGGAGATCGAGAGATCGCGGTCGTGCACGTCCCCGGCGATCAGGATCGGACCCGTACCGGGGTCCAGGGCAAATTCAAACGATTGCAGCTCGAACGATCGGTTCACGCGCGCGGTTGTTCGCAGCTTGGTGAACGTGTGCGCGCCGAGGAGCGACATTTGCAACTGGCCGTCTTCCTGCAACTCGAATCCCCTGCCTCGGTCGTCACCTTCGAACGGAACCGTCTGGCTGACCGTAAACCCGATCTTTTCGCCACGGTAGTACACCCCGCGCCACTGTGCCGACGAGCCATATCGCGCCAGGTCGGTGGCGAGGTTGCCGGCCCCCTGCGCATAAGAACGATGCACGAGCACCGCCATTACCCCGACCCATGTGATCAATATCAATACGGAGATGGGCCGAGTGACCGACCGTGGCATGGGCTTGAACCAGAACGGCATACGAATCGCTCTTCTGCTTATCGGCCTGACCCGACGAAAGCGAGAGGGTGGTGTGCCGACCGAAAGACTTTCTCGTGCAAATGTTTTTCATTCTGTCTTCGTGACAGAATGAGCGTCATGTCGGAACCCACGGATGAATCGTTCGTCGATCAGTACATCGAATCTCAGTCACCTTCATCGCCTGCATCCATTGAAAAGCCCCGGTCTCGCCAAGGCCTTCCATCCGGATTTCGCATGCGTCACGACGCACATTACGTCGACGAGCTCGAATCGCGCCGCCCGCCCGAGGTAGCGACGCCGGCACTCGTCTTTCCGACGAGCGTTCCGGTGACGTTGGCATTGCGGGACATGTCGCAGGAGCTCGAAGGAGTCGCCTCGTGTTTCAATCTGGTTTCAACCAAACGCCGGCCTCTGCGTGAGCGGATGGGTCTCTCTCTGGCGCGAGTCGGCGTCGAGCGCAACCTCCGCGCGTTCCAGGCATTGCGCATGCTGCTCGAAGATCCCCCGCCAGCACCGAGGCTCTTGTCGCTGAATGCCGTGGTCGAGCACACGCTGCACGGTTTCGATGAAGAGCTCCGCCTGACCGGCGCAACCGTATCGCTCGATCTCAGCGAATCGCCGGTTCGTCTGACTGCTGATGCGAGGATGTTGTCGCTTGCGCTGCAGGCGTGCATCGGCACCCTCGTGTCACTCGTCGAAGCATCGAGCGTGGAGGGTGGCATCCGCATCACCGTCAGGGCGGCCGATGGGCAGGCCCGCATTGAGATGCAGCAGGACGCGTTTCGTTTCTCAGCGGATCAATTCTCGAGGCTGGCCGATTTGGAATGGTCGGAGCGGCCGGGCGGGATTCCGGCCGGCACTGCCCTCGCCGCAGCCGCACGGATCGCGCAGGCACATGGCGGGGCACTCGACGCGCGACGCACCGAAGGCGGCGGCTGTGTGCTCATCCTGACAGTGAGGGTCTGATCAAATTGGCCTATTGACGATTGGCAATTGTCAGGTAGTCCCCTTTCACGGCAAGCACCTGGAGACATCGCGCAGACTGGCGTCTCGTGAGAACGATCTCCATTGTCGGCACCGACATCCATGGTCCGGAAGACTGGTGGGACACTCACCACCCCGAGGAGAACCCGTGGCTCGACGGCGGCCGGCTGCGGTTCGATCGCGCGCACGAACCCAGCATGCACAACCAGTATTACGAGCTCGCCGTCCTTGCCGAGATCGACGGAATGGCCATTGGACTGCGCGGGAGCCGCGACCCCGGCTTCGAGCACATTCCGTTGTTCAGTCGAATCATCCAGGACTTCTTCCACGATTTCGAAGGCCGTCCGACGCCGACGCTGATGCCCTTTATCGACACCGTGGGCCTCGGAGATCTGGCGAACTACGACGACCCGGATGCCGAGCCCAAACAGAAATTCGATTTCGCCAATGACGCCCACCTCGAGCGGTTCTGGACCGATTTTCTCGGACCGTTCTACGACATGTTTCCCGAAGGACAGGGCCAGAATCCCATCAGCTGGGAACGCACGCCGAACGAGCGGCCGTTGATCCTATTCTGGGGCATCAACGCGGACACGGGCCACGGCATTGTGAACCAGGCCCACGCCGGGCGCCTGCTCGATCGCATCACCGAGAAGATGCAGGGGCTGGGTTACGGCACACCCGATTTCATCGTCGATCACACATGGATTCAGCACCTGCCGGCGCTCGACGTGTACGGCGTCCACGCGTGGTTCTATCCGGAACGGAATGAGCCTTACTCAATTACCAGGCGCGGTTCCACGGTTGGTCTCACAGTGCCCGGGTACATCGACCCGCCCGGTTCAAGTTCGACGCGCCGCATCGATCGCCGCGACGGCGATACGCTGCGCGACGCCCTCACGGTGATGCGATGGGTCAGAGCAGATTACGTTTTCATTGAAAGCTTCAACAACCGGACTGAAGGCGCCGGACTCTACCGCAGCGACGCCTGGTGGACTCGCGAGCTCGACACGGTCCGCGAACACATGCATTCCGTGCGGGCCGAGCGCGCCGAGATTCGTTAGCAAACGTCGGTTTGCCTTTTTGATCGCCTTCGACTTGTTGAAGCGCGAGTCCTGAAGCGCCCCCTCGATCATCGTCCGCTCGATCGAACGGCATAGCTGTCGCCAGGAGAGGACGAGTTTGCCTGAAAAACGACGCCGCAGTTTCCTGAATTGCCGCCAAGTTGTTCATTTTCCAGACTTCAAAGCGTCTTAGCAGAATCAGAATCGTGTTGGCCTTGCCGTTGCTATGCCACGTAACGCATGAGAGTTACCGTGGTGCGTTAAGTGCGACGGGGGCGAGAGGCTTGTCGCGCCGAAGCGGCGAAGCCGCGAAGGCGGATGCGATGGGCGCGCTAGGTGCGACTGTCGAGGGAACTTTCAGACGGTTTTAGCAGTCATATCCTACAGATCAGCACCGGCCTCATGTGGCGGTTCTGACAACGATGAAGGAGGCGTATATGCGTTTTGCTGCGTTGGTTCTTGCGGTGGCGCTGGTTGGGACAGCGGCGCCTGGTGCCCAGTCGGTGGCGAGCAAGCAGACGAAGTTCGAGATTGAACACGAGTTGTTGCGGCTGCCGACCTACGGCGTATTCGATTTCATTGCCTTTGGCGTCGAGCAAGGTAAGGTGACGCTCGTCGGCTATGCCTATTCGGGACTGAAGTCGCAAGCTGCCCGTGCGGTCAAGCGCGTGCCAGGCGTGGACTCGGTCGACAACCAGATCGAGCAGTTGCCTGCGTCCCAACATGACGATCAAATCAGATGGGCAACGTTCTACAAGATTTATAGCGACTCCTTCCTGTCGCGGTATTCCCCTGGCGGTCCGATGGCGGCACGGTACGAGCTCCTTCAGTCGCGCCGCTTCCCAGGCATGCAGCCGTTCGGCACCTACCCGATTCACATTATCGTGAAGAATGGCCGGACCACGCTGATGGGGATAGTCGACTCGGAAGTCGACAGACGGATGGCCGAGATCCGCGCGCGCGAAATTCCCGGCGTGTTCTCCGTCGAGAACGAACTCATCGTCGATAGCGAGTAAGTCCCGCCTGGCTTGGGTGCGCGAGGTGCGATTCGCGTCGCACGCAACGCACCCAACGCACCTAACGCACCCGGTCCCGACGCGCACGTCCGCCGGCAACCGTCATCCGATCGACTGGATTTTCGTGAGAGGTTTGACAGCTGAGGGTCAGGTCGTGGATACCGGTGACGCATCCGATCACTTTGCAGTGGTTGCCGACATCAGAGCAGCAGCACCTCGACCCGATGCGCATGAACTGTTTCTTCGCACGGAGACCACGCAAACACCGTAAAGCGCCTGTCCTGCGACGCCACGAGCGCGATAGCTCTGTGCTGATCGTGCACGAATTGAGCAGCCGAGAGGTGCCGCGTCCCGCCGAGCTGCGTCGCCGTCAGAATTGACGGCACGCCTCCTTCAATGGGCTCCGTCACCGTGACCGACTCGACGGGAGCCGCACCGCGACGGCGCTGAATCTTTGCGCCGAAGGCGAGGACCTCGTACTTTTCAGTGATGACCGCGGCGCCGTCAACTGCCGTAAGACCGGCAATCGCCTGCACCGTTTCGCGGAGCGCTTCCTTCCATACCTCAGCCTGCCGCCCCTCACCCGTCTCGCTCATCAATTCGGACAGCTCGCGAAACAGCGGCGACACCGCATAGCGAATCGGCTGGACAATCGAGTCGCGCCATGATTCATCGTTCGACGGCACAATCAGGAGGGACCCGCCGCGCCCGTGGCTCCGCATTGCCACCGCGAGCTGCACCAGGACGTTGACCGAATCGACCCACGAGGCTGGTGAATCGAAGCCGAGCAGCGACGTGACCAGCGCTGGGCAGTCCGGAAGGCTCGATGCGGTTTCGTCGACGATTTTGATCTGATCGCCTTCGAGCACCGCCACGTTCACGTACTTCCCCGACTGCTCACCCCTGTGGTGCTTGATGACCATCAGGCCGGGCTCGACGACCTCGAGCACAAAACAGAATGTCGGAATGTTGTGCGTCGTTCCCCAGATGCGCAGCTCCTCGTCGTACTGCCAGACGCCGAGGTGGAGGCCGGCCGGCTCGACGATGCCGGCGATCTTCGTGAGCGCACCAGGCGTGAGCGGAAGCGGCCGCGCGATGAGCATGGGGTGCGCGACGTGCTCGGGCGGAAGAAATGCCATGGATATTTTCGGGACGTAGCCTTCTTCCCGCCGCAGGCTCGCCCAGAACGTGGCATTGATCATCCGTTCGATGACGTCAGGATCAGGCACCGCGGCAATCGGTTGATGTCCACGCAAGCGGGCGGCATTGAGATGGCGCGCGAAATGTTCGTACGCTTTCGGCGCAACGAAGCGAGCGGGAGGGTAGGTTTCGGTCGTCAAGGTTCTGGGTTCTGGGTGCTGCGTTCTAGGTTCTGGTTCCTGGTTCATGGTGCGGTCCCAGAACCCAGAACCGCAGAACCCCGAACCCCGAACCGCCAGCATCAACGATACTACGGTCCTTGCGGTGCTGCTTCGGGTGGCGCAGGCGGTGGGAGCACCGGCGACAGGTGCTCGCCACGCGAGGAGGGTTCGGGAGCAACCGGACTTGCCTCTGGTGGCGCAGCCGGCAGATCGACCAGGTGTCTTCGTTGGACAGCGGGCGCCACTACTGGCTCGGGCGGTGGAGCGGATGCACGCGCCGGGGGCTCCGGCGGTGTTGCAACCAACAGCATAGGCTCTGAGACAACCCTTTCCGTGCCTAACAAGGACGGGAGGCCATCGAACGCCGCCTCCGCAAAGGAAGGCTCCGGATAGGGCAGATATTCGGCTGCGTGAGCTGCGCACGTTCGCAGCGGTTCCCTTCCGCGCACGAAGTAGTCGACATACACCATCGACTTGTAGGTGATCTCGCCCGTGGCGCTTATCGATGCGGCGTTTCTGCACCCATTGCCCGGCAGACTGCCGGAGAGGCGGCAGACCTCAACGGCCACGATGTCGTGCGGCGTTCCGAACGACTCATCAGGATCGCCTGCCGTTGCCGTCTTCATGAATCTCGTCCACATCGGCACCGCCAGATGTCCGGCATAGCCGTTCTTCACGATCATGCGCGGCTGATCGAATCCCACCCACACGCCGGCCACGAGTCGCGGCGTAAAGCCCACGAACCACGCGTCGACGAAATTGTTCGTCGTGCCGGTCTTGCCGGCCGCCGGCCGTGTGAACCCCATCTGTCGTGCGCTGTTCGCCGTTCCCGCGTCGATCACGTCGGCAAGCATCGTGGTCATCAGGAATGCAGTGGTTTCCGAAATCGCGCGTCTCGGTTTCGGATCGCTCTCAAACAGGATGTTCCCTTCCTGGTCCTCAACTCGCCTGATGAACAATGGCTCGCGTACGATGCCACCGTCAGCAAATGCCGCATACGCCGCCGTCATCGACGCCAGCGTCACCTCGCCAGAACCAAGCGCCAGCGACGGCACGTTCGGCATAGTGCCGACGCCAAAATGTGGCCGCAAAGGAGACGGCCCGCTGGATGCCCAGGTCCTCGAGCACACGTACCGCAGCGCGGTTGCTCGACGTCCGCAGCGCTGTCCGCATCGTCATCGAGGGTGCTGTCGAGTGCTCGTCTTCCGGCAGCCACGCTTTCTCGTATGTGTCGATCGGTTGATTGAGCTGTTCGATGACGCTCGCAGGCGAGTACCCTCCTTCTATAGCGGCGGCATAGACAAAGGGCTTGAATGCCGAGCCTGGCTGGCGCTTGGCCTGGAGCGCGCGGTTCAACCCGACGCCGAAGACGTCGCGTCCGCCCACGATCGCCCGCACCTCGCCGGTCGCGGGATCGAGCGCAAAGAGCGAGCCCTGCAATAACTCGCCGTCTTTTGCAAAAATGTGCGACTCGATATCCCTCAGCGTTGTTGTCACCGCGGCTTCGGCGGCCTTCTGCATTTCGGGATCGATGGTCGTATAGACGCGCAGGCGCTGCTTGTAGACGGCGTCCTTGCCGAACCTCTCGAGAAGCTCGCGGCGGACGACCTCCTTGAAGTGAACGCCAGTGGGATCCTCCCGGCGCAACGCGTCGTGCAGGGCGACCTGCTCGGCGAGAGCCGCGGCGTATGCCGGTTCGTCGATGAAGCCGTGCTCCCGCATCACCTTCAGCACCAGATTGCGCCGGTCGATGGCGCGATCCATGTCGACCGATGGATTGGTCGCCGACGGAGCCCTGACAATTCCCGCCAGCATCGCGGCCTGCGCCAGCGTCAGATCGGACGCCGGCCTGCCGAAATAGCCCATCGAAGCCGCTTCGGCTCCGTAAAGGCCGTCACCGAAGTACACCTTATTCAGGTAGATCTCCAGAATCTCGTCTTTGCTGTAGAGCTGCTCGATTCGCTGAGCAAGAATCGCCTCTCGAATCTTCCGGCGCAGCGTTTTGTCGCGTGTGAGAAAGCTCACGCGAGCAAGCTGCTGCGTAATCGTGCTTGCGCCCTCGGCAGCGCGCCGCTCGCGAAGATCGGTGATGACGGCGCCGATGACACGAATGCCGTCGATGCCATCGTGATCGTAGAAGCGCACGTCCTCGACCGCCACGATGGCCTCACGAAGGTGCTTCGACATCCGGTCGAGAGGCACTTCCGTCCGATTGTGGGTTGGAATCGAGAAGACGACTCGATCGTGTGCGTCGTACAGCGTGGTGCCTTCGACGGTCTCACCAATCTCCCGTAGTTGATCCCTGTCCGGGAGTCCAGCGAGTACCTGATAGAGGAACCATCCGGCGAAAAGGGTAAACGCCGCGACAGACGCAACCAGCGTTCGAATGGTGTGGGGATGCCTACGGGCAAACAGGCGAAATCTGGTGTGTAACCGATCGATGCGCATATGCCACCGATCCAGCATGCCGGATAACCCCCTTCGGCGGGGCGTCGTCGAATTAGGCAGTTCCGGCCGCTGATCCGTCACTACATTAACCAGAGCAACCGGCGTACCATGCCGGACGGTCTGAGGGCTCAGCGACTGGTGTTCGCAGCGAGCGTGTCTCGAGGAATTACGCGACCCTTGATGATCACGGTTTCGATCGTGTCGATGGCGCTCATCGACAGCAGCGGGTTTGCGCGCAGGAGAAGCAAGCTCGCAATCTTTTTTGGCTCGATCGTCCCGTAGTCCTCGAGCTTGAACAGCCGGGCGTTCTCTACTGTTGCCGATGCCAGGATTTGCCGAGGCGTCAATCCTGCTTCTTCCATTTCCCGCAGTTCGAGGTAGCCGTTGTAACCAGGAGGATTGGTGTAAATCGGCGCAGACGGTGTATCACTTCCAAAAGCGACTCTGCCGCCTTGTCCGGCGACGTACTGCGATGACAGTCTCGGACGCTGGCGCATACGGCGCACCGCAATCTCGGGAACCTGGTCGAGTGTAGCGACACCAAAGTCCCGCAATACTTGATCTCGGAACCACATGCCGGCGGTGGTTCGATACCAGGCCAGAAGCGCCGCAGGAACGACACGCGCCATTCCGGGATCATCAAGAAAACGCGATGTGAACAAGTCCGCAAAACCACTGCGGACCCGTATCGTCGGCATAAACGCGATTTGCTGCCGCACCTCCGCATCGAGCACTTCTCGGGCATCGGCGGGCAGCGCATCCCCACTGCCCTGCCAGTTCCAAAGACCATGCACAACCGCGTCGGGCCCAACTTCGGCGGCAAAGCGATGTGCCTCGACGGAGTTCGCATGTAGAAGTAGTGGCAACCCACGACGGCGCGCCTCATCGCGAACCTGCCGGATCAAATCGGCCGAAGGTAGCGGGAGTCTTCCAAGCGCTGGCTCAAAACCGGGCTCGTAGAAGGACTTCACGCAACTCGCGCCGCCACGCGCGACGCGTTCAACTGCACGTTGCGGTGTGTGTTCGCCTGGTGCAAATCGCGCAGGGATGGCATCGGCCCGAGTCGCGTCATAGAGAAAGTTCGGGAACAGATCGAATCGGACTGGTGGCGGAAGGTAGTGCATGGGGTAGCCATTGGCCATCGCGAGCGCTCCGCCGCAGTCGAATATCGCGGGCCCTAGCTCAGCGGCGCGGAGTCGATTAAGGCGCTGGGGGTCAGCGACGATCAGGTCAACGACTGCCGTAAATCCGAAGTAAAGGTAACTGCGCGGAAGCTGGCGGAAGTACGAATCTACGACGTCAGGCATGGACTGGCGTTGCTCGGCCGTCATTCCAGGAATTTCCGTGAGATGCACGTGTCCATCGATGAGTCCGGGGACCAAATACTTGCCGGTACCATTGATAACCGTTACACCCCCGGCTCCCGCGCGTGGAGGTTTGTCTGTCACAGACCTGATGCGGTCGCCCCTCAGGACCACGTTCGCGTGGTCCAGCGATACCGGCCGTTCGGCCGAAATCACCGTCACGTCCTGAATCCAGACATCGCCGGCACTCAGCACAAGATCGGGACCCTGTCCGAATACGCCCCACGACAGAAACGCCACGATCAGGAGGGACATGAGGATGACCCGACGCATCGCAACCTCCTCGGTGCATGACGTGATGCATAGTGGGAAAGTTCCAAACGCAACCTATCAGCGGATTCAGAGGCAGCAACGCTCGAACCTCCTCCCATCGTCTATCGATGGGACTTGACAGCGGCGGCGTTTCTCCGGATACTCCCATCGACAAACGATGGGAACGACCGATCAGCCACCCGATCTCCTCCCAGGCACGCTCGATTTGCTCATCTTGCGCATCCTGCAGGCAGGCCCGATGCACGGCTATGGTATCGCTCAGCACCTGCGCGCGCGATCGGACGACGTCCTGCAGGTCGGTGAGAGCTCACTCTATCCGGCGCTGCAGCGCTTGCTGCTGAATGGATGGGTGAAAGCGGAATGGGGTGCGTCGGAAAACAACCGGCGCGCCCGTTACTACACCCTGACGGCAGCAGGCCGCAAGCGCCTGGTACACGAGCGCGAACTGTTCGATCAGATGATTCTGGCGATCAACAAAGTCCTGAATACTGCCTGAGGCTTCCATGCAGCTTCTTCGTCGAGTGTGGCATCTCATCCGGCGGCAGCAATTCGAGCAGGATCTTGCCGAAGAACTGGAATTCCATCGCCAGATGGCGCGGGAAGAACTCGGGACGGCGCGAATCGTCGGCAACACCATGCTTGCACGCGATGAGGCGCGCGATGTCTGGGTCTGGCCCTGGTTGCAGGACATCGCCTACGACATGCGCTTCGCCTGCCGGCTCCTCGCCAAGGAACGACGATTCACGGCCGCGACATTGATCACGCTCGGGCTGGGCATCGGCGCGAATACCGCCGCGTTCACGTTACTTCACTCAGTGTTTCAGGACCCACCGTACGAAAAGAGCTCGCAGCTCGTCAGCCTCCGGACCATCGATACCCGCCGCCGCGAGGACGCCTCCAATCCATTCGCCTCCAATCTCGGTGTGTCATATCAGGACTTTCTCGACTGGCGCCGATCGACGCGATTGTTTTCAGAGCTGGCGATCTCGTCAGAACAACCGATGAACGTCGGCGAAGAAGGCATGGCGCCAGAGCGATACGCCGGCTCGTACGTATCAGCGAACCTGTTTCGCATGCTTGGACAGTCGCCGATTCTCGGACGCGACTTCACTCCAGAGGACGAGCGGCCTGGCGCCCAGCCGGTTGTGATGCTCGCACACACGGTGTGGAGAACGCGTTACAGCGGCGATCCGACCGTTATTGGCAGGATGATTCGCGTGAACGACGTGCCGTCCACAATCGTCGGTGTCATGCCCGAGCAGTTCCACTTCCCGTTCATCAACGAGATCTGGCAGCCGAACCGTGAACATCGCGAGCTCACGAAGGGAAGTGCGTACTCCCATCGTGATGGCATTCGGCCGTGTGGCTGATCACGCAACGATTGAGCAGGCACAAGCCGAGCTGACCGCCGTTACTCAGACGCTGTCGAAGAGCTTTCCGGCGACGAACACCGGCATCGGCGCCACTCTGATTCCGCTGAAACAGCTGCTCGTCGGCGGGGGGTTGACCCAGATGGCTATGCTCCTGATGGTGGCCGTGCTCTTCGTGCTGATCATCGCGTGCGTCAACGTGGGCAACCTGTTGCTCGCGCGCACGACGAAGCGATCGCGTGAGATTGCCGTCAGGGCGTCGCTCGGAGCCACGCGCGGGCGAATCGTCCGTCAACTGATGATCGAAAGCCTGGTGCTGGCGGGGGTTGCGGGACTCATCGGCCTCGCGATCGGCCAATATGGTATTCAACTGCTGGTTGCATCATTCTCCCCGCAGCTTCAAGGAGCGCCTGCGCCGTATTGGCTGACGATGAACATGAACGCGTATGTCTTCGCGTTCGTCGCCACGGTGTGCCTCGGTACGACGGTCGCTTTTGGTCTCGCCCCGGCACTACGCGTTTCCCGAACTAACGTGAACCGCGCGTTGAAGGACGGCGGACGAGGCGCCACTTCCCTGAGATCGCATCGATGGTCGGGCGCGCTCATCGTCGCGCAACTGTCGCTCACGCTCGTCCTGTTGGCCGGCACCGCGACCATGGGCCGTCAGTTCCTCGCGATCTATCGCGCAGGCCAGGTCATTGATACTGCCGGTGTCGTCACCGTCCGGCTGGCGCTGCCGGTTCAGAAGTACCGAACGCCCGCTCAACGCAAACTGTTCTTCAAGCAGCTTGAAGAAGGTTTGGCTGGAAATCAGACCGTCTCCAACGCTACGGTCGCGAGTGACGTCCCATTCATGACGAGCACTGGCGCGCGGCGTGAGTTGACGATCGAGGGAAGAGAGCGGCCCGCCAACGAGCCGCCGCCGACCGTTGCATACGGCTACGTTGGTCCGCGTTATTTCGATACGCTCACGATTCGGATTCTCCGTGGCCGCGGCCTGACCGAAGAGGATGGCCGCCCGGGTCAGGAAGGCATCGTCGTCAACGAACGCTTTGCATCGATGTACTTCGGCGGAGCAAATCCAATTGGAAACCGTATTCGACTCGTGAATGCCGCCGCGCCTCAGGTGGCGGTGCCCTGGTTCACGATCGTCGGGGTGTCACAGACTGTGCCTTGGATGGTCCAACTGCAAGTTCCCGATCCTGTCGTCTATGTACCCGTAGAGGCTGAGCCTGCGCCTCATCGTTTCGCTTCGATCATCGCGCGGGCACGCGGCGAGACTTCGCCCGCCATCGCACAACTTCGGGAGGAAGTGAGGCGCATCGACCCGGACCTGCCCGGCTATGCCATTCAGACAATGGACGAGCTGCTGGCGGGCTCGCGCTTTCCGCAGCGACTCCTCGGAACGATCCTGCTGGTGCTTGCCGGTCTCGCGCTCGTTCTCGCGACTGTTGGACTGTTTGCGCTGACGGCCAACCAGGTGACGGAACGAACACAGGAAATCGGTGTCAGATTGGCATTAGGCGCAGAAACGCGCACAGTGATTTGGTTATTCATGCGCCAGGCTCTGCTGCTGCTGACGGTCGGACTGGCGCTTGGCCTCGCTGGCGCGGCCCTCTCAACCAGGTACGTCGGCACCATGTTCGGGCGAACCGATCATGGCAGCGCTGTCACGCTGGCCGCGGTTGGCGGCGTGCTCGTCTGCGTGGGGCTCGCGGCCAGTCTGCTTCCGGCGCGCCGCGCAGCTCGAATCGATCCGCTTGTGGCACTCCGGTATGACTAATCTTCTTTCCTGCCGGCAGGGAGGCCAGCATGATGTGGATTCGCAAGAGTCCGGCTAACCACCTTCGCGCAAGGCTACGGTGGTCCGCCGGAGCTTCAGCGAAGGCGGACGCCGGACACTACGCACTGTGCGCCGTTCTCGTCGCGCTCGCGCTCACGTCCGTCTCCGCCGCCGATGATTGGCCGCATTTCAGACCGAACGGCGGTGTCGCTGCGGACGACCCGGCACTGCCGGACACCTGGAGTCCTACCCAGAATATCGCGTGGAAGGTCGATGTGCCCGGCCTCGGCTGGGGCTCGCCGATCGTGTCGGGCGATCATGTCTTCGTCACGGCGGCTGTCGGAGAGGAGCCAAAACCCAAACCCGGCCTCGTCATCGAAGACGGACAGATGCCGACAACGCCGACGTACTGGCAAGTGCCGCCCAACGCTTCGTTCCGCTGGGTGCTCTACGACTTCGACTTCAACACCGGCAAACTGCGATGGCAGCGCGAGCTGCACAGCGGCACGCCGATGACTCCGCGATACCACCGCAATTCGTTTGCAACCGAAACGCCGGTCACCGATGGCAAACGGGTCTACGTATTTCATGCCCCCGCCGGTTTGCTGGTTGCGGTCGATTTTCAGGGGCAAATCGCGTGGAGAACGAAGATCGATCAGCCGGCGACAGCAGCCGAGGGCGGCCCGTTCGGGCCAGCGGCGTCGCCTGCACTGCACAACAATCGTCTATTTCTCGTTTCAGACGAACATCCCGGTGTCTGGTGGCTGGCTGCCTACGACACAGCGAGCGGCAAAGAACTCTGGCGCAACCAGCAACCGAAGGCGGCGCGCGGTTTTGGATGGTCGACGCCGTACGTGTGGGAGAACAGTAAGCGTACCGAAATCGTCACTGTCAGCAATCGGAGGGTGAGCTCTTTCGATCTCGACGGCAAACCGCTGTGGCACCTCAACGGTCTTTCGGGAAGCACCACGCCGACGCCATTCGCCGCAGATGGGCTGCTATACGCAGCGTCGGGGTTTCCAAGTGCCTTCAAGCCCTTCTATGCGATCCACCCGGGTGCCAGCGGCGATATCTCACTGAAGGAAGGCGAAACCAGCAACGAGTTCATCGCATGGTCGAACCCGACGCTCGCGACCTATCTCCCTTCCGCGATCGCGTACCGGGGTCAGGTGTGCAATCTCTACTCGCGCGGGCTGTTCACGTGTCATGACGCTAAGACGGGAAAGGAAATCTACGGTCGACAAAGAATCGACCCTCAAGCGAGCGGCTTCAGCAGCTCGCCCTGGGCGTACAACGGGAAAATCTTCCTGGCAAGTGAAGACGGCGACGTCTACGTGGTCGAAGCAGGACCGCAGTTCAAGATTCTCCACAAGAACTCGCTCGGCGACATGATCGGCAATGCGACACCGGCGATTGTGCGTGGCAGCCTGATCGTGCGTACGGCGTCTTCATTGTGGCGAATCGCGAAACCCTCCACCAGCGCCACCCGCGCACCGCAGGCGGCCGATGCGCCGTTCACATTGAGGCAGATCGGTCCAAGCGTCTGGGCCGCCATCAACAATCGCACATCCAAAGCACAGGCCGGCGGAAACGCGGGGTTCGTGATTGGCGACGACGGCGTCGTCGTCATCGATACGTTCGTCAATGCCGAGGCGGCAGCCCAGCTTCTGGCGGAAATCCGCAAGGTGACAAAACTGCCGATCAGGTTTGCGATCAACACGCACTACCATGCCGACCATGTCGTAGGAAATCGGGTATTCGCCGACGCGGGAGCGGCCGTACTGGCGCATCGAAACGTGCGCCACTGGATTCATGCCGAGAACCTGAAGCTGCTCCCGCCAGGCTCGAAGCCGGACCTCGTCGCGCTCTTGAAATCGATCGTACCTCCGAGCCTGGGCTATGACGGATCCGTCTCCTTGCATCTGGGCTCGCGTGTTGTACAGGTGGTGAGCTTCCCCGGACACACCGGCGGCGACTCGGTTGTGCTCGTCCCGGATGCGAAGGTCGCTTTCGCTGGGGATCTTTTCTGGCGCGATTCTCTGCCGAACCTGATTAATGCCTCAACGAAGCCGTGGATTGCCACGCTCGATGCCATGGTGAAGAACGGCGCTGACTTTACGTTCGTCCCCGGACATGGCGAAATCGGAACTACTCAAAACGTGACGCTGTTCCGCGACTATCTTGCGACGCTTCTCAAGCTGGTCACCGATGCGCACGCGCAAGGCAAAGCCGGCAGCGCACTGTCTGAAGCGGTGATGCCCGCACTCGCGTCGAAGCACGGCGAATGGGACTATTTCAAGTTCCTGGCGCCACTGAACATCGAACAGGTGGACGCCGAGCTGAGCGGCAGGAAGCAACTGCCCCAGCCGCAACCCTAGATCGGGGGTTCCGCGTTCCTGTTCCAAAGTTCCACGTTCGCGGTGGCGCCAGCACTGGCTCTTTTTTCGTAGAAAAGATGGCGTACTGAATCCGCCGCCCACCGCGAACGCGGAACCGGAACAGGAATTTGGAACCCAGCGGCCGTCTAGGCTTCCTTCTTTGAAGTCCGTTCTTCTTTGAGGACCGCCAGCAGATCTCTGTGCGCGAACACTGCGTCAGGATGTTCCTGCAGCGCCATGTCGTACCGACGCTCATAGGTATTGCCGTTCTCGTTCGGTGACGTCAGGGTCTTCACCTGCGCCACGATCGCGTCGACATCGTTGCGCATGGGCAGCGTCTTCTCCCCGAGAATTTCATCGATGCGGACGATGAGCTGAGAGATCGGCCGAAGCCACGCAAACTGGGGATCGTTGAGCAGGGCCGTCAGCAGATCGTGGCTCGTCTGGCGGCCGTGGATGCGCTCGTAGCCGCCCCGCTCCCAGTCGAGCAGCGTCTTGTGCAGGCGCAGCAGCGCCTGCCGGAGATCGCCCAGCAGTTTCTCACCGTGTCGAGCTTCCTCGACATCAGGATCGGTCATAGCCGTACTGCCTCTATATTGAAGTTAAACGCCAAGTGCTGCAACCGACGTACCCCCCGGGTGATAATGACGTCGCGAAGCGGCGCGGGGCGAAGGGGCCCGCCGAGAAATAATGACCGACGGGCTTCACGAAGCCATTTCCAAGTATTGGGGCTATACAACTTTCCGTCCGCTCCAGAAAGCCGCAATGGATGCGGTGCTCTCCGGGCGCGATTCCATCGTCGTGCTGCCGACCGGAGGTGGAAAGTCTCTCTGCTTTCAAGCGCCGGCGGTGGTTCATGCCGGTGTTGCCGTCGTGGTGTCGCCGCTCATCTCACTGATGAAGGATCAGGTCGACACGCTCGTGGGCAACGGGGTCGCCGCCGCGTTGTTCAACAGCACGCTGACGCCGGGGGAGAAATCCGACGTGGTGGCAGGACTTCGTCAGGGGCGTTACAAGCTGCTCTACGTCTCGCCCGAACGTCTCGTCGGTGAGGGCTCCGAAAACTTTCTCGCGCTGCTCTCATCGATCGGCGTCAGCTTTGTCGCCGTGGACGAAGCCCATTGCATCAGCCAGTGGGGACACGACTTCCGGCCCGAGTACCGGCAGCTTGGGCGCCTGCGTCAGTTGCTACCGGGCATCAGCCTCCATGCCTACACGGCCACGGCAACCCACCGGGTGCGGCGCGACATCGCGGCTCAGCTCGGCCTCGAGAATCCGGTCGAGTTCGTGGGCTCGTTCGATCGGCCGAACCTGATCTATCGCACGCTGCCGCGCGCGACGATCAAGAAACAGCTCATCGATGTATTGTCGCGGCACCGCGGCGAAGCCGGGATTGTCTATTGCACGTCACGCCGCGAAGTTGATGCGCTTGCAGCGTGGCTGACCGAAATCGGTCATGCCGCGCTCCCCTATCATGCCGGTCTCTCAGACGAAGAGCGCAGCCGCCACCAGGATGCGTTCCTCAGCGAACGGGCCAACATCATCGTCGCAACCGTCGCATTCGGTATGGGCATCGATCGCTCCGATGTGCGATTCGTCGTACATGCGGGCGCGCCGCGTTCGCTCGAGCATTATCAGCAGGAATCGGGGCGCGCGGGACGAGATGGACTCGAAGCCGAGTGTCTACTGATTTATTCGCCTGCCGACTTCATGAAATGGCGCTCGATGCTCGAACAGAACGGCGAGCTCAATGACGCCAGCCGTACCCTGCTGCGCCAGATGGAGCGCTACGCGTCGAGTGTCGGCTGCCGTCATCGGTACCTCGCCGAATACTTCGGCGACCGGTACGACAAAGCCGGTTGCGGAGCGTGCGATGTCTGCCTGAACGAGCTCGAGGCGGCATTCGAGCCTATCGTGCTGGCACGGAAGATCCTATCGTGCGTGGCGCGCGTCGGACAGCGCTTCGGCGCGACGCACGTTGCCAGCGTGCTTCGCGGTCAGGCAAGCGATCAGATCGTGGCCCGCGGTCACGACCAGCTCAGCACGTTCGGTTTGCTGCCGGATGCCTCAGTCGCCGAGGTCCGCGGCTACATCGAGCAGCTGACCGGCGCAGGTCTCCTGCAGCAGACCGATGGGGTCTACCCGGTGGTAGTGCTCACGCCACGAGGCCTCGAACTGCTGAAGAATCCGGCGAGCATGCCCGGGCTGGGACTCGCCCGCCAGCGGCCGCCGCGGAAGGGCGCACCGCGCGTGCAATCTCGCGTCGAGGCCGAATCGTGGCAGGATGTCGACCGGAATCTGTTCGAACGGCTGCGTACAGTTCGACTGGAAATCGCGCGTTCGCGCGGCGTCCCGCCCTATGTCATCTTTCATGACGCGACGCTGCGAGAGATGGCGCGAATCAAGCCCACGTCGATCGATGCGTTGCTGACGGTGAAGGGTGTGGGCGCGCGCAAAGCGGACGACCTTGGCGGCGTCTTTCTCGAAGCCATCCGCGCACATTCGTAAGGGCCATGCCGCTCGTCTCGCTCGACCACATTGTGATGGCGTATGGCCATCTGCCGCTCCTGGACGACGCCAGCCTGCAGATCGAAGCCGGCGAGCGGGTGTGCATCATCGGCAGAAACGGCACAGGAAAATCAACGCTGCTGCAGATCATCAGCGGAGACGTGACGCCCGATGCAGGCACTGTGTGGCGGCAGCCGGCGCTGCGCATCGCGAGGCTGGTGCAGGACGTTCTGCTGGCAACGGACCAATCCGTGCGTGCTGTGGTCGCGGAAGGGTTCGCCCATATTCCGGAGCACGAGCCGTGGCGCGTCGACGTCGGTGTCGACATGGTGATCTCACGACTGGGCCTGCCTGCCGACGCCAGCGTCGACACGTTGTCTGGCGGCTGGCGCCGGCGCGTGCTGCTCGCGCGGGCACTCGTGGCGCAACCCGATGTGCTGCTGCTCGACGAACCCACCAACCATCTCGACATCGAATCGATGACATGGCTGGAGTCGTTCCTCGACGACTATCCTGGCGCCATCGTCTTTGTGACGCACGACCGAGCGTTCCTGCAGCGCGTCGCCACACGCATCGTGGAGCTCGATCGCAGCAGGCTGACCTCGTGGCCTGGCAGCTATGAGACGTTTCTTCGGAAAAAGGACGAATGGCTCGCCAACGAAGCGGTGCAGAACGAGAAGTTCGACACGAAGCTGGCGCAGGAGGAGGCGTGGCTTCGGCAGGGCATCAAAGCCAGGCGCACGCGCAATGAGGGCCGCGTCCGCGCGTTGATGGCGATGAGAAAGGAACGCGCCGCTCGACGGAGCCGTGTCGGAACGGTGCGGCTCCGCGCCGAAGCGGCAGAACGCTCGGGGCAGGTGGTCTTCGAAGCCGACGCTGTGAGCAAATCGTTCGACGGGCGGGCGATTCTGCAGGACGCAACCGTTCGCGTCATGCGCGGCGATCGCGTCGGGCTCATCGGACCGAATGGGTCGGGCAAGACCACTCTGCTTCGCTTGCTGATCGGCGAGCTTCACCCTGACTCCGGTGAGGCCCGCCGCGGCACGAACGTGCAGATTGCATACTACGACCAGCAGCGTGAGCAGCTCGATCCCGATCGAACCGTGTTCGACACGGTCGGCGAAGGCAACGACACCGTGACCGTCAACGGGCGAACCCAGCACGTGCACGGGTACCTGCGCGATTTTCTGTTTCCATCCGAGCGCGCTCACTCGCCGGTCAAGGCACTCTCAGGCGGAGAACGGAATCGTCTCCTGCTGGCCCGACTGTTCACAAGGCCGGCGAACGTGCTCATCCTCGACGAGCCAACCAACGACCTCGACATCGAAACACTCGAGCTCGTGGAATCGTACCTCGTCGACTGGCCCGGTACGCTCGTGCTGGTCAGTCACGACCGTGCGTTCATCGATCATGTCGTGACCAGCACGCTGGTGTTCGAAGGCGGCGGACGCGTGCAGGAGTACGTCGGCGGGTATGAGGACTGGCTCCGCCAGCAGCCTTCGGTCCAATCGCCAGTTGCCAATCGACAATCAGACCAACCGGCGCCAGCCCCGTCTCGCGGCAATGCGGGGATCAGGAAGAAGCTTTCCTACCGCGAACAACAGGAATTCGACGACCTGCCCGCGCTCATCGAGCGGATGGAATCAGAGCAGGACGCTTTGCACATGGCAATAGCGTTGCCCGATTTCTACAAGGAATCCCCCGACGCGATCGCCCGGGCCCTGGCGCGTCTCGACGAGCTGAAGGATTCCCTGATACGTGCCTATGCAAGATGGGACGAACTCGACTCGCGCGCAAAGGCGTAGCACTAGGCTAGAGCGTTTTCCGATTGTGCGTCGTTTGCCTGCAAGCGGCCATCGACCGCCCTTATTGCGTCTCGACGCAGAGACGCCAAGGCACAGAGCGGCCCAGTGGCCGCAACCAGCGCGAAGCGCTTCACGTTGCCTGTGGCGACGATCAAATCGACGAAGAACACGACGACGCGACGACACGACGAGCGAAATTCACGGAAAGCGTTCCCCTGTCTGGAACAGAAGTTCAGAAGGCCAGAAGCTCGCGTGACCCCGCCTGTCTTGCTCCGTTTCGCTTATGATCCCTTGAACGCCCTAGGCTCAACCTCGACGCACTGCACCGCAAACGAATGAGTGCCGAACGCCACCACCGCATTCGGCCCATCAACACGGAGGTGTCGAGAACGGGCATCGACGTCGCGCTCTCGGCGCACACGAACGAGAAGAGGCACGAATATCAAGAGCCAGGAAATCAGTCGCTCTTGTATTCGAGTCTCTTCTCGTTCGTGTGGGCCGCCTACGCGGCCCACGACGTCGATGCGCGTGCTCCGGATCTCCGTGAGAGTGAGAGCCCCCGAGTACGGTGGCAGGAGCGCCATCGAGCGCCATCAGGGCACTGGGTACTCGTGATCGCTTGAGCCGTGTATTTCTCGGCGCCTCTGATCAGATGAAAGGGCCGTCGCCCAGTCGAGGCGTCGGAGTAGCATGAACGTGGGCACACACGATCAGCTCCGGGCCTTGAGAGGAGGACAGCCCATGGAGACGGATCAGTATATCGGAGTCGATTTACACCAAGGCGTTTTTTCAAGCGTGCGCGATCACCGTCAAAGGCGAGCGACTATGGGAAGGGCGATTTACGCGGACGGCCGAGGACATCACGCGGTGCGTCGACCGGTGTGGGGCACAGGCCGCCGTGGCGGTCGAAGCGACGACGCCGACCTGGCATTTCGTCGATCAGATCGTCGAGCGTGTCGGGAGCGTCTGCGTCGTCGATACGCGGAAGACCAAACTCAAAGCCGGGTACGCGGCGAAGACGGATCGACTCGATGCGCGTCGCCTGGCGGATGCGCTCAGGCGCGAAAGCGTGGTCAGCATTTACATCCCGTCCCCGGCGATCCGCGAGCTGCGCGAATTGTGCCGGCATCGCCTGCTCGTCACCCAGATGCGCACACGGGTGTTGCAACGGACGCGCGCCTTGCTGTTGCGGCAGGGACTCGGCGATCCGCCGGCCAAGCGATTACGGAGCCGGGCGGGCCAGGTCTGGCTCGATCAACTCCTGCTGCCAACCCAGGCGCACCGCGCGTTAACCACGATGCGACAACTGGACCGCGATCTGAGCACCCAGCTCGCGCCGGTGAATGCCGACATCGCCCGCGAGGCGCTGGCCGATCCGATCGTGCAGCGGCTCCAACGCGTCCACGGGATCGGCCCAGTGCTCGGTTTGACGCTCCGCGCCGAGATCGGCGACATCGCCCGGTTCCCGACCCCCGGCCATTTTGGCGAGTTACGCGGGGGTGGTGCCCGAGGTCGACAGCAGCGCCACGCGTACGCGCTACGGCCGCATCACGAAAGACGGCTCGCCCTGGCTCCGCTGGGCTCTGGTCGAGGTGGGCGTGCAGACCTTACGCCGGCGCGATCCCCTGGGTCGGTGGGGCCGCAAGCTCGCGGTGCGCAAAGGCGTGATGAAGGCGCACGTCGCGCTGGCGCGCGAAATGTGTCGGGAAATTATGGACGCGTGGCGGCGGGTGGCGTAATCCTCTCGGCGCGCGGTGATCGAAGAAGGCGCTTGACCATCACGGATGGTCGTTCTCTGAATGACACCGCGCGCCGATCCGATCTGACGATGAGCTCACCGCGAGCTCGAATAGATGCATGACGAGGTACGTCAGCTGCCCGGAGTGAATCGTGTTTGCCGATCGTCGATGTCAGACGCTCAAACCCGTTCGCTGCGCGCGCCCGCCGGCACTCGCTCCGCGCGCCCGGATCCGCTTATGCGCCGGGCGTGCTCGCGATCTGGCGTGCGCGCGCGCTCACTGGACGTGTGTCTTGACTCGAGAGGCCCTTTCATAGATGTGCCTCTGCGTCGTGGCTACGTTACAATCGAAAATTGCCTTACGCCGGGACGAGCGTTTTCCTGCGCTTTGACGATTTGGCGCCCGTAGATTTGCGCGCCGCCGGGCGACCGGCGGCCGGCGCCTTTCGCGTACGGCGTGGCCTGGATGGTACCGGCTCCGATTGCGGGATCTCGATCGTTTCAGAAGCCATGGCCTCGGTCTCGAGCGGTTCCTCAACCGCTTCGGCCTGGACGATCTCGTCCTGTGGTTCGAGCGGCTCCGCCTCGATGACGTCGCGGATGTCATCGCCGTGGCTCTCAGCCGAGTCGGAGGTGACCGCCGCTCGTTGCAGCGCGGCGCCGGGGAATACCCGGATCTGACCACGACGATCGCGCTCGAGCCGGAACAACCCCTCACGCTGAAGCGCGCGCAGAAATTCCATGATCGTCGCAAAACTCCACTTGTGCTCGTCGAAGCCATTGTCGACGCCGCGCACGTATTGCTTGAACTGGCGGACGTACATCGGCCATCTCGGCGGCTGGGATGCTCGGCTGAAGACATCGCGCGTGTAATCGACAATCTGCTGAATCTGCTCCGAATCACGCACTGCCGGGGAAGCTGCTGCGGGCGTTGAAGGCGATGAAGCGGGCTCACTACCATCGCTCGCGAGCGGCGATACGTCTGCCTGTCCACCTCCGCCAAGGCTGCCCTGGTCCGACGTCGCCTCGTGCGAAGGCGCAAATCGGGCACCGCTTTCATTCTCGACCGCGTCGACCATCATGCTGCGCCCGGCATGCCTCAGGGTGACCACGCCGGTCTTGGCGAGCTTCTCGATGAAATCGCGGAACGTGCTGACGCCGTAGTCGCGCTCCGAGAAAGTCGAATCGAGTTGCAACAGCGTGCTTTTCAGGAGGCCAAGCTGCGGTGACACTTCGCGCTCGGAAAGCACCTTCAACGCGCGCTTGATGAGCGGAACCGCCTTGCCGACATCGGCCGGACCGCTTGCGCCATTCTCACGCCGAGGCCCTGGAACATTGTCGCGGCGGCGCACGAGGTTTTCATAGGCGATGAACTCGTGGCAGTTCTTCTGCATCACCAGACTGGTGAACTGCCGTCCGCCGACGACGAAGACTTTCTTGTCGGTACTGTTTCAGCTTTTCAACCAGCGTAATGAAATCGCTGTCACCGCCGACGATGACGAACGCGTTGATATGATCGTGCGTAAACGCCATCTCGAGCGCATCGAGGGCGAGGTTGATGTCGGCTCCGTTCTTGTCGCCTCCCGGCGTGAGGTTCCGCTGCACCATTCGGATGGCGTGCTGCGACAGAAGCCGGCCATAGTCGCCCGCCCGCTTCCAGTCGCCATATGCCACCTTCGTGACAACCTCGCCGCGCTCCTTGATACCCTCCAGAATCGCTCCAATATCGAACTGTGTATGGAGCGTGGTCTTGACGCCGATCTCGATGTTGTCGAAATCGATGAAGACCGCGATTTTCAATCGTTGATCGATCAAGTGTTCTCTCCGAAAGTTGAAGACGTATTACTTAAACACACAAGTGTACCCTGTTCGACGTCGAAAGGGGCGAACAGACTACTTCCGTTCGCCGGCGGTACGATGCTTGCGTATCTTGGCTGGCGAGGTGCTCGATGGCGCAGACTGTAGGTCAGTTCGACACGCCCGTCGTCCACACCAGCGGCGCCAGGTATCAGGCACGAGCCTGCGGCCGTGAGCGTCAGGATGGATTGTGGGAAGGCTGGATCGAGTTCGAGAACATCGAAACGGGAGCCGTGCTTCGAACCGTCCGAGAGACAACACAACCAAATCTCACCGATCTCAGGGTACTGGGCAACGGGACTCACACCGGTGTATCTCGATGGGGCATTGGCGCGAAGCCTTGACGCCCCCAAACCATCAGCACCGCCCCCTGTATCACCGCCATACTACGACGGTCCTGCGGAACGTCGTGAGCCCGAACATCGGTGGCACGAGTCGATTCTGAACCCGTTCTCGGTGTACGCGAAGAATCCAGATCTCCTCGCCCAGGAATTGACGGCATTGCGGGCGTGGCATCTGCGGCAGATCATCCGGGACTACAAATTGGTGGATGACGCCACGATTCGGCTCGAGCACATGACCGAGCCGGAGCTAGGCTCGCTCATCATGCAGCGGGTCCGCGATCTACATGCGTGAGCGGCGGCCGGCCCGCCGGTCGTGCGCCAGATGATTCACCATCCGAACGATCTCGCTCGGCTCGACCGGTTTGGCCATGTGCACGTGAAACCCGGCCGCCAGCGCGCGCGTGCGTTCGTCGTCTTTGGCATGGGCGGTGACCGCTGCGGCTGGTATTGACGCCAGCGGACTGGCCCCAGACCGTATGCGGCGGATGAGGGAATAGCCGTCCTCGTCGGGCATCGCGATGTCGGCGAGCAGCACATCGATTTCGTTGCGTTCGAGGATTTCAATCGCGTCCTGTGAGTTGCCGGCCACGCTGATCCGCGCGCCGCGGTCTGCCAGCGCACGGCCGATCATGTCACGGGTGTCTTTCTCGTCATCGACCACGAGCACACGGACACCATCGAGCCGGACTTCAACCGGCGGTGCCGCCGCCGCGGCGGTGTTGGCCTCGTCGTGTCCGCTGATCGGCAGCGTGACGATGAAGGCGGTTCCCTTTCCTCTGCCGGCGCTTTCCGCGCGAATCGTGCCCTTGTGCGCTTCGACGAGCTGCTTCGCGATCGACAAGCCCAGGCCGAGACCCGAGTGGTTTCGAGTTGTCGTGCCATCGCCCTGCCGGAATCGATCGAACACGAAGGGCAGAAATTCCGGCTCGATGCCAATCCCGTTGTCGGCCACACGGATCTCGAGCGAGCGGCTGGTGATGCGCGCCGACACCATGATATGGCCGCCGGCTGGCGTGAACTTCAGCGAGTTGCCGATCAGGTTCACAAACACCTGCTCGAGCCGCTTCACATCGCCACGAAGGGTGGCTTCGGGAATCGGCGACAGTTGGATGTCGATTTGACTGCCCGCAGCCAGCGGGCTGACCGACTCGACGATGCCCCGAATGAGATTCGGGGCGTCAATCGTGTCGAGATCGAGCGCGGCTCTTCCGCCATCCATGCGCGCGAAGTCGAGTAGATCGTCCACGAGCTTGGCCTGTCGCGACGCGTTCCTGTAGATCGATTCGACCGCCTGCGGCAGCACGTCGCGATCCATCGAGTCGGTGCGCATCATCGACGACCAGCCCAGAATCGCATTGAGTGGGGTCCGCAGCTCGTGCGACACCGTCGACACGAACTCGTCCTTCAGCCGGTTGGCGCGTTCCGCGTCCGATCGAGCCCGCTCCGCCTGCTCGTACAGCCTGGCGCGATCGAGCGCCTGCGTGCAGTGCTGCGCCACCGAAATCAGCAGCGCTTGATATTCGTCGTCGAAATTCACGGGCGCGCTGAAATGGAACTCCAGCACGCCGAGGGGGCCGCCTTTCACCATCAACGGCAGCGTGGCCAGGGACGCAAACCCGTTGTCTGCCGCAAGACACGCCGACAGCCAGTACTTCTCGTGTGAGTCTGCCAGCGATCCCACGAACACGGGATGCCCGCTCTCGAGTGCTTCGGTCGTGCAGAGACCCGGCTCACGCGGCTCCTCGGATTCGCCGAGCAGCTTCAGTTCTCCCTCGGCTGCGCCGACCACAATGCGCGCCTGCTCGACAATGGCGTTCGCCACGGCGGTGACGCTGACCGATTCAGACAGGCTGGCAGTCAGGCCGTGGAGGCGCGTCGTTCGCGTGGCCAGCGCTCGGTACCGCGTTTCACTCGCCCGAAGCGCCACTTCGGTTTTCTGGCGTTCGACGAGCTCGGCGTCGGCCCTCGCCTTCAGAGTCTCGGCATCGTAGCGGGCGCGCTCGGCCGATTCGTGCCACCAGACGCGGTTCAGCGCCTGCGCCGTGCGCGAGCAGATCGTATGAATGTATTCGTGATCGTCGACCGTGAACTCTCGCGGAGTATCGAAATCGATCTGCAGAAATGCGACAACCCGCCGTTCGATGGCAATCGGCAGCACCAGACCGGCTTTGCGATCGCGCCATGGACCGGCATCCGACCATTCTTCATATTCGGTTCCGCGGCTCTGCGCAGAGGCCGTCACGACCGGCGTGAGACGGCGCATGGACTCCGCAAAGGGCGAGCCGTCGCCAAACACCTCCAGCTCCCACAAATCGCCTTCAACGAGTGGATATCCGGCGACCTGGGCGACGGTGATTTGCTGTCGATCCTCAGTGAGCAGGTAGAACACACCGGCCCCGGCTTTGAGCCAGTGAAGCGACTCGTGCAGGGCCGCGGTGATCGTCTCCGTCGACGTGCGCACCTGGCCGAGTGCCGCCGTCGACTGGGCGAGCCGGTGCGCCTGTGCGGCCACGCGCTCGGCCGCAAGCCTGTCTGCCCGCTCCTGCGAGACCCGCCTTGCCGCGCCTGCCGTGACCATCGCGACCGCCGTCCATCCAATCGTGAAGACGGCGAGCGCGACACCTTCGACCCATCCGAAATCAAACAAATGGTCCGGGCCAAACAGGTAGAAATCGCTGGCAATCGCCGACAGCGCAATCGTGAGACATGCGATCGCCGCGCCGCCCAGCCACGCGGCGATTGCCACGGCCGGCGCGAACGCAATAAAGGCGAAACGGCCGGTCCATTGATCGAGAAACAGCTCGGCCCAGAGGGCCAGTACAAATACCGCGAGCGAAGCGAACAGAGCAGGGGCCGGACGGCGCACGAGCCCTGTAGACGATCCCATATTGTTCCTTGGGGCGGAGGTCGCGGGCTGAGGGGGGACATCCAGTATACCAAGAGTCCTGGAGTCACAAGAGTCGAAAGAGCCAAGGGAGGCGAAAAGAGTGCCAAGAGTCGCAAGAGTCCGGACTCGTAAGAGTCCCGGGAGTCGCATGAGTCCCGGAGTCGGAAGAGTCTCAGAGTCGGAAGAGTCCTGGGAGTCGAGGAGTCCCGGAGTCGGCACCGTCCCAGAAGTCGGAAGAGTCGAAGGTCCTGGAGTCTAAGGTTCGCGGGTTACAGGCGGAGAAATTGGCGGACGCGGGTGAGAAATGAATGCTGGGCGTCTGAAGCCGCGGCAGCCATGGCATGGGTCTCACGATGGCGATCGAGCTCTTCGCGCCTCATTGAGGTGACGCTGGTGATACGCTCGAGCACCGAGGGGTTCGCGAGCACGACGCGACGGAACCCATCTGCGTCGATTTCGAGCAACTCGCAGTCAGTCGCCGCGGAAACCGTGGCCGTGCGAGCTTCACCTGTCAGCAACGACATCTCACCAAACACGTCGCCGGCACGCAGACGCGCGACTTCCCCGACGGTTGAGGCCAGTGTCACCGTGGCTTCGCCCCGCCTGATGATGAAAAGCGAATGGCCGTGTTGTCCCTGACGCACGATGGCTTCACCCCGCGCGTACAGGACCGGCCTGCCGACCGCAAGCAACTCGGCGCGCTCGTTCTGATTCAACTGCGCGAACATCTGGACCGGCACCATCAGATGGGGATCGAACGTCGTCCGTGGAGCGGCCATGCCGCCTTCTTCCGGCGACATCTCGATCTGAATGGGATACGGAATCGTGATGTTGTTACGGCGGAATGCGTAATAGATGTACGACCGGACCTGATCCTGCGCGCGGTCGTCCGGATCGAAATTCTCCACCCAGAACCACACGCGATACGTGATCGCCGATCCGGCAAAGTCGACGAGCCTGATTTCCGGCGGGCGGATGGCTGAGAGTTCCGACGCACTCGTGAGCGCGTCGCCGATGACCGACTTCACGACGTTCGGTGGTACGTCGTAGCTCACGCCGACATCTACGTACTGCCGGACGTGCCGGGTTGGAACCGAAAAATTCGTAATCGTGTCCTTGGCCATCACGCTGTTGGGCACGACGACGAAATTTCCCCACTTCGTCAACAGCTTCGTTGCCCGCCAGGTGATTTCGCTGACGCTGCCCTCCTGGCCGCCAATCGTCACCCAGTCGCCAACGCGAAATGGCTTTTCGATCTGGATCGCAAGACCGGCGAAAAAATTCCCGAGGGTGTCCTGCAGGGCAAACCCGAGCACAACGGCCCCGACGGCCGTCGTCGCGAGAATGCGGTCGCGCAGGATCAGCGTGGCCGCGATCGCAAAGAGCAGGATCAGCATCGAGTCCTGCACGATGCCGGGGAACCGTTCGGGAAGCCGATCGAGCTTCCAGGGATTGAGCGTGACCGCGACGACGAGATTGATGACCGCGAAGGCCATCACTAGCGGGCTGACGTCGTTGAGAAGTTGCCGGGTATCTTCGAGGAGTGGGACGTAGTCGAGTGCGATCGCTGCAAGCGTGAAGACGCCGAACAGGCCGGCCGACAGCAGCAGCCGGCCCCGAATGTGCCTGTTGATCGTCGCCGGGCGCAGGCCCAGCGACGTCAACAGGAGCGCGAGACCGACGATGACGCTGAGCGACACCCTGGACTAGACGATTCCTTTCTTGAAGGCCGCGAGATCGGCCGGCGACAGTGCCGTCTTCACAGGATTGGGGTTGTCGCCGCCTTTCGCGAGACGATCCGCCCCCACTCCCCGTGCGCCGCCTGATGCCGCGACCTGCTGCTCGTTCTTGCCGGTCGAGACGGTTTTCGTGAGATTGCTCAGACCGAAGCCCTTCTTCTTGTCTTCAGCTTTCTTTTCTTCAGGCTTCGGCTTCTCGCTGCCGGTGAGGCCTGCCGATCCTTCCACGACCGTGGCGATCTGCGTGAGCTCTGTCGGCTGGTACTTGATCGTTGCCGCATAGCGAGCCGCCACCACTGCGCCCGGCTTCGAGCCCGCCAGTTGCTTCACCTTGCCGATCCGCTCCTCGGTTTCGGGATGCGAGGCAAAGAGACCATTCTTTTCTGCCATCCCCTTATTGCGCTCGGCGAGATGGGCAAGAAAGTCCGACAGGCCCGTGCCGGCGTATCCGGCCTTCTGCGCGAGCAGAATACCTTCCTTGTCGGCCTCGAGCTCATCACCGCGATCGAACGAATTTTCGAGCACCATACTGTACGCGCGGTCGGCGAGCTGATCGAGGAACGCACCGCGGTTCGCCAGCGTCTCGCTGCTCGCGAGCGACACTCCCTTGCCCTTGCGAATCGCGTTCACGGTGTGCTTTTGCGCCACGTGTGCGATTTCGTGGCCGAGCACGCCGGCCATTTCGGCTTCCGACTTGATCAGCGCGAGAGCGCCGCGCGTGATGTGAACGTACCCGCCCGGTGCCGCAAACGCGTTGACGCCATCGGTGTCGAGCACCATGAACGTCCACGGAAGCTTCGACCGGCTGGTTTGCTCCGTCAATACAGTACCGACCAGCGTGACGTATTTATGGACCGCAGCGTCCTGCACAACGCCGAACCGCTGGCGTACCTTCAAGCTGACATCAGCACCGAGCTTGATCTCTTCCTCCTCGGTGATGTTCATGTCGTCGAACTGCTGCTTGCGCTCCTGCGCCTGCTGCGCCTTGCGCATCAGGCCGCCGAGCTGCGCGTAAGCAGTGGCGCTCGTTGCGAGCATCGCAATGATGATGATCCAGATTTTCATCCCAGGTTCTCCTTCACTTCGTAAATCGCCACCGGCTTGGTCTTGCCTTTCACCACTACGTCGCCGAGGGGCCGAAAGAGATATCGGTCGGGAAGCGCATCGCGAGTAGCTTCACTGATGATAATCCGAGTGCCGTACTGCTTGTTCAATGATTCGAGGCGCGCGCCAAGATTTACGGAATCACCGATGACGGTGTAACTCATGATGGCCTCGGATCCGATGTTGCCGGCAATCATCGGCCCGGTGCTGATACCGATGCCGATGTCGAGCGCCGGACGTCCTTCAGCAGCCCACTTCTCGTTCAGCCGGTTCAGCTCGCGAATCATGGCCAGCGCGGCATCGACGGCATGCTGTGCGTGATTCGGATCGTCCAGCGGGGCGCCAAACAGCGCCATCACCATGTCGCCGACGAACTTGTCGAGGGTACCCTTGTGGGCGAAGACGATCTCGACCATCCGCGTGAAGTATTCGTTCAGGATCGCGACAATCTCTTCGGGTTGGCCGCTCTCCGAGACGGTGGTGAACCCGCGGATATCCGAAAAGAGCACGGTCATCTGGCGACGCTGTCCCCCAAGACGCGCCAGATCGGGGTTGGCCACAAGCTGCTCGTACACGTCTTTCGACACGTACTGGCCGAACAGGCGTTTCATCTTCCGTTTTTCGCGGCCTTCGAAGAAATACTGGTAACCGACACCGCCCAGCAACGCCATTGACGACGCAAAAACGGGTTGCGTCACGTTGATCCAGGTACCGTTGGCGAAGAACCGGGTCGCGACCAGGACAAACACGGTCATCACCGCTGCGAAGACAGCAGTGGCCCACCATGCCGGCAGGACTGCCGCGATCAAGCCGGTCAGGAGTGCCAGCGCAACCACGAGCGTCATTCGCACGCCGCGTGATTCGGGATTCATGAATCGCTTCGAGAGGAAGTCGTCGGCCACCGATGCGTGAATCTGAATGCCGGGCATCAGCCCACCGGAAAACGGCGTTTCGAAGACGTCGAAAAGACCTGCGGCCGTGACGCCGACGAATACGATCTTGTCACGAAAGACAGCTGGATCGATGTCCGGAGTCTTGTCGGCGAGTATCTGCTCTTCGGAATAGAGAAGATCGAAGAACGAATAATGCCGATACGGGCGGGTCTTCAAGTCGGGCAGAAATGGAGCACCACGAAAATTGATCAGTCCCCACAGATAGCGCGTGCTGCCCGCTTCGCTGTTGATGAGGCGTGTCTCGAGCGGCATCATCTTGTCGCCCATCTCGAGGTAGCGCCCGTTGACGCGCAAACGCGACGGCTCGACCCGCGCAGCACGAAGTGCCGCCGAAAGGCCGAGAGACGGCATCGCGCGCTCGCCGGTTCTGACAAATGGCACGACGTGACGGACCGGCCCGTCGGGGTCGAGACTGAGAAAGTTGTGGCCCAATGCCACCGCCGAATCGGCGAGAACCGGGGTTGGCTCGAAAATCACTCGACGCTCGAGAATCTCTGGCGACGACAGACGATAACCTTGGTCCTTCCACGATTGCTCGCCACCCGTTGTGTCGCCGGCAAAGGTGGCATCGGCCAGCAGGATAACATTGCCCGCTTTACGAATCGTATCCGCCAGAGCCTTGTCGGACTCCTCGCCGGACCATGTATCGCCGCCATATGGGAATCCAACGCGCGTGTCCGCATCGGCGAACAACACGTCATACACAATCAGCGCAGGGTTACCCCGATTCAGATAGTCGATGAGGCTGGCGTGCACCACCCGTGGCCAGGGCCAGCGGCCGGCGTGCTGTTGCAGATTGCGCAGGGAGTACTCATCGATTTCGATGAGGGCGATGTCGTTTCGTGCTGAGGAAGGATCTGCCGTACGCGCGAGGCGCCAGTCGTAGGTCTTCAGCTCAACAGTGCGAAACGCTTCGAGGTTGGTCAGCGCCAGCACCAGAACAGCGGCACACAATCCGACGAGCAGACCCGCAGCGGCTTTTCGCAGCATTGGTATTGGTAATATAGGCGCGCATGCGGCGTGTCGCAATTACGATTCTCGTACTCGCTGGACTGTCGGTGCACGTCCTTTCCCAGAACACTCCAGCCGATCGCGTCGGGGGACCCGCTGAGATCCTCAATGCAGACGATGTGCTGGCGATTGTGAACGTGGCTGCATCGGCGCTCGGCGACGGCACGATGGCCGTGGCTGTGGTCGATCGCACGGGTGCCATCCTGGCCGCGTACACGCGCGCCAATGCCGGCGAGCGCACGCCCGACATCGCCGTCTCGGTCGCCCGAACCGCCGCGATGTTCTCGCACGATCAGGCGCCGCTTTCGTCCCGAACCGTTCGCTTCGTCAGCGGCATCCACTTCCCGCCCGGCGTGCCGAACACGCCGAATGCCGCGCTCTATGGCGTCGAGAACATCAACCGCGGCTGCGCGATCGATCCGGCCGGCGACGCCATCTTCAACGTCCCTCTCGTGCGAACGCGATCGATTGATGGCACCTTCGGTCCGGCAGGCGGCCAGGCGCTGCCCTGCACGCCTTCCGACACGCGCGGATGCGCACGCGGCGGGCCCATGCGCGGCACCGATGGGAACGACTTGACCTCGGTCGGCATCACGACGGGTAAGGTCGATGTGTTCGACTCGGGCGCCACCGATCTCCTCTCGGTGCCGGTGAACCCGGGAGGTGTGCCGATCTATCGCGGCGGCAAGGTCATCGGCGGCGTGGGCGTTGCCGGTGTGTCTCCGGACCTCGCGGAGTACGCGGCAACGCTCGCCGCAGCCGGCGCCGGTCGAGGACTCGATTTTTCTGAGCCGCTTGGCACGCCCGGTGCTGTCTTTATCGATGGCATCCGGGTGCCGTTCTTCGGCGACTGCACAAATATTCCGTGCATCCGCGCCGCGCTGCGTCAGGCGCCGCCGGGCTCGACGAGCGGAAGACTGAGCGACGGACGGTTCATCGTTCCGCCGCGCGGTGGCCAGCAGGCGCCTGAGGGGTATCTCGTGGGGCCGCGTGCGAGCAGCAGCGGCTCGATCAGCGTAGACGATGTACGACGCATCATCGATCAAGCTGTGGCGGTTGCACTGAGAACACGTGCGGCGATCAGACTACCGCTCAATCAGTCGACCCGCATGGTGATGGCGGTCTCTGACGAAGCCGGCGACATTCTGGCCGCGTACCGGATGCCGGATTCGACGTTCTTTTCACTCGACGTCGCGATGACCAAAGCGCGCAACGCGTTTTACTTCAGCTCGGGCGAAGGATACGAGGTGCTCAGGCAACACGCCGCAACAAATCGCTTCGCACGATATGAGTGGGAACCAATGCCGCCCGCCGGCCGCGGATGGGCCGTGACTGCCCGAACCTTGAACTTTGGCGGCCAGCCGGTGTTCCCTCCCGGTATCGACCTCGAGACCGCCGCGATGCCGGGGCCGTGGTTCGATTTGTACGCGTACGATTCCGCCAATCCGTGCACCGAGGGTCCCGGACCCAGCCGGGGCGCGAACCGCAACTACTTCAACCAGAGCGGTATCGTCTGGTTCGCGGGCAGTGTGCCTTTATACAAGGACGGACGTCTGGTTGGCGGATTCGGGGTCAGCGGCGACGGCGTCGAGCAGGACGATTACGTCTCTCAACTGGGCAGCGAGGGATTCCATCCGCCGGATGAGCTACGCGTCGACAATAGCGTGATTCGAGACACCGAAGGAAGGGAAGTACCGAGTGCCGTACGTGAAGTTCCCGAGGCATCCGGAGTTTGAAGCGAAGTGAGAAGTAGAAAGTAGAAGTAGAAAGTAGAGAAGTAGAAAGTAAGAAGTGAAAAGTATAGCCGGACTCGTTTGCGGACTGCTCATGACAGGCTCGCCGGCGCTCGCTCAGGACTTGAGCAAGCACTTTCAGGGCATTTCCGGAACCTTCGTTTTGTTGAATGGCCGCACCGGCGAATATATTCGCCATAACGCCCAGCGTGCGGCGCAGCAATTCGCACCCTGTTCCACATTCAAGATCCCGAACACGGCCATTCTCCTCGAGAGCGGGACTGCTCCCGATCCCGAGTTTCTCGTCACATACGACCCCGCGCTCAAGCAGCAAGGCGTATGGGCACGCGATCACACGCTTCGTTCCGCCTATCGGTTTTCAACAGTCTGGTATTACGTCGTTCTCGCGAGGCGTGTCGGTCTTCCCGCCGAGGGTCGTTTCTTGAAGCAATTCGCGTATGGGAACGAGTCCACAGCCGGGGGACTCGACGGGACCGAAGGGCCATTCTGGCTCGATGGCAGTCTTCGCATTTCTGCCAACCAGCAGGTCGAGTTCCTGAAGAGATTGTACGAAGGAAGAGTCGGCCTGTCTGAACGAACGACGACATTGACGAAAGACGTCATGCTCGCCGACAGCACGCCGCGATGGCGGCTGAGTGCAAAAACCGGTGCCTGCAGACCGGCCGGAGAGGACGCCACGATGTGGTACGTGGGGTATGTCGAGAGGGACTCAAACGTGCACTACTTTGCCCTGCAACTCGGCGCGAAGGAATTCGGTGCGCTGTTCGAACAACGCGTCTCAAAAGCAAAAGCTATTCTGGCCGACCTGAAAATCCTCGACTGAGCTCATCTGCCATCTGCCATCTGCCATCTGCCCTGATGTTCTACACCACAAACTCATCCCCTTCCTTGGCCGCGCACGTCTGCGCGAATATTTTTCGAGCTGCAGCCTCGATGTCTCTCATCTCATCGTCGGGCCGCCCCGGCTTGTGGTGAAACAGCCACAGCTGTTTCGCGCCGCAATCGGCGGCGAACCGTGCGCATTGCGACCAGTCGCTGTGACCCCATCCTTTGTGCGCAGGCAGCTCCTCCGGCGTGAAATGCGAGTCGAGGATCAGCGCCTGTGCACCCACGGCGAAATGAGCGAGCGCAAGGTTGATATCGGCATTGCCGAATTCATGATCGGTGGCATACACGACATCACCCTTCATGCCCCTGATTCGATACGCGAAGGCGCCACCGGGATGATTCAGCGGCTGTGCCGAGACGGCGAAGCCGTTGATCTCGGCCGGCCCGCCCGTGCTCATGTTGATTGCCGGCCGTGATGGAAGTCGATCGTACGGCACCGGAAAAAATGGAGGTTCGAACATCGATTCGATATCGACAAACTCACGGCCAAGCGCAGGCGCCCAGACCGACACGGATGCTCCAGAACGATACAGTGGCGCAAAGAACGGGAGCCCTTGAACGTGATCCCAGTGATAGTGCGTCAGCACGATTGGAATGTCGGTCACGCCGTCGAGCGTGTTGCCCACGCCAACGATGCCGGAGCCGGCGTCGAGGATGAGCCGCTGCCGGCTGGACTCATTCACCAGCTCAAGGCACGGCGTATTACAGCCATGTCCGATGGAACCCGGCGTTGCATACGGCACCGAGCCGCGCACGCCCCAGAAACGCACACGCATGCGGCCCAGAGCTTATTACGCAGACCACTGTGCGACAAGTTACAATCGGCGGCGGATGCCCACTGCCGAACATTTGCGGCTCGCTGAACACGCCGACGGGCCGGTGCCCGCCTGGCGCAAGTGGGGCTGTTACGTCTCGGATCGCGCATGGGGCACCGTCCGCGAGGATTACAGCGCCAACGGCGACGCCTGGAATTTCGTCACACACGACCAAGCGCGCAGCAAGGCCTTCCGCTGGGGCGAGGACGCCATCGGCGGCCTGTGCGACCGATACCAACTGCTGCTCTTCGCGCCCGTTTTCTGGAACGGCCGAGACCCGATCTTGAAGGAGCGGCTGTTCGGATTGACGTCGAGCGAAGGCAATCGCGGCGAGGACGTCAAAGAGTATTACTTCTACCTCGACAATACACCCACGCACAGCTACATGCGGCTGCTCTACAAGTACCCGCAGTCGGAATTTCCCTACGCCCGTCTTGCCGACGAAAACAGACGCCGCGGCGGGAAAGGCATGGAGTTCGAGCTCCTCGATACGGGCGTGTTCGAAAACGATCGCTACTACGACATCTTCATCGAGTACGCGAAAGCCGGCCCCGAGGACATCTGCATCCGCATCGAAGCCGTCAATCGAGGTCCTGACGCTGCGGAGCTGCACGTCATTCCGCACTTGTGGTTCAGGAACACGTGGGGATGGGGACCGAAGCGCGGAGGCGAGCCGAGGATCATTCCCGATCCGGTCCGCGACAGAAAAGCTGACTTCATTGCGCTCCTCGCCGATGACCGTAACGCGGATCCTCTCCCGAATCTGCCCTTCGACTATCGCATCGGCGAGCGCCGGCTGTACGGTCCTGTCGGAGGAGAGCTCGATTTCACGAACAACGAGACGAACGCTCCGATCGTGTGGAGTCGCGGGGCCTTGAGTGCGTCGCCCTACGTGAAGGATGCGTTCCATCGACTCATCGTCAACGGCGAGCCGTCGACGAACCCCGATGAGTTCGGCACGAAAGCCTGCATGCACTACCGGAAGCACCTGCCGGCGGGCAAGTCGGCGGTGTGGCGATTCAGGCTTACCCAGGATCAGCTGACATCGCCGCTGCAAGAGGTGGACGGGATCGTCGACCAACGGCGTGCGGAGGCCGACGCATTCTACGCTAGCGTGCATCCGCCCAAAGCGACAGACGACGAGCGGCTCGTGCAGCGACAGGCGCTCGCCGGAATGTTGTGGACCAAGTCGATCTACCTCTTCGACGTGGCCCGCTGGTTCGATGGCGACAACCCGGGCACACCTCCACCCCGCGATCGCCTTCGCATCCGCAATGCCCACTGGCGCCATCTCAACTCGATGCGCGTGCTTTCGCTGCCCGACAAGTGGGAATACCCGTGGTTCGCGGCGTGGGACCTGGCATTTCATTGCGTATCGCTTGCGCTCGTCGACCCCGAGTTCGCCAAAGAAAACCTGTGGTTGCTGCTCTTCGAGCAGTTTCAGCATCCCAACGGCCAGCTTCCCGCCTACGAATGGGAGTTTTCCGATCTCAACCCACCGGTGCACGCATGGGCCTGCTGGCGTGTTTACAGTCTTGAAAAGGCCCGAACGGGAAAATGCGATCGCCAGTTTCTCGAGCGCAGCTTCCACAAGCTCCTCATCAATTTCGCGTGGTGGGTCAACAAAGTTGACAGCCAGGGCCTGAACGTCTTCGAAGGCGGCTTCCTCGGCCTCGACAACATCACGGTCGTCGATCGCAGCGAGCGGTTGCCGGGCGGGGCGATTCTCGAACAGTCCGATGCGACAGGGTGGATGGGGTTCTTCTGCCTGAACATGATGCGCATCGCGCTCGAGCTGGCGCACGAGAATCGCTCTTACGAAACGATGGCGACCAAGTTCTTCCAGCATTTCGTGTACATCGGCGGCGCAATGAAAAAGATGGGTGGCCGCGATTACCAGTTGTGGGACGAAGAGGACGGATTCTTCTACGACGTGCTCCGCTATCCCGACGGCCGTTTTCACAAGTTCGAGGTACGATCGCTCGTCGGCCTGATTCCCCTCTATGCCATAGACGTGCTCGACGAGCACGACGTGCGCGACCTGCCCACCTTTCTGCGCGATGTCCAGTGGTTCATTCATAACCGCCCCGACCTGGTCGGTCAGGCCTGCTTCACCGACCGCTCGGACAGCGCCACGCGTCACGTGTTGTCGATCGTCGACCGTCATCAGCTCGAGAAGCTGCTGGAGCGAGTGTGGGATCCGAATGAATTTCTGTCGGACGGTGGTGTGCGCAGCCTTTCGAAGTACCACGAAACACACCCGTTTTCGTTCGCGGGGCGCGAAGTGCGTTACGAGCCCGCCGAGGCGGACGTCAAGATCAAGGGGGGCAACTCGAACTGGAGGGGCCCTATCTGGTTTCCGACGTCGTACCTGCTGATCGAATCGCTTCGTAGATTCGACGATGCTCACCGGGCGCGGGTGAAGATCAACGGGCACGGTGGCAGTTCAGAGGTCACGCCTGGTGAGATGGCGCAGCAGATCGCTGACCGCATGATTGGGCTCTTCACGCGCGGTGCGGACGGTCGGCGGCGCGTCTACGGTGGCATCGAAAAGTTCCAGCAGGACCCTCATTGGCGCGATTGCCTGCTCTTCAATGAGTACTTTCACGGCGATAACGGTGCCGGGCTGGGCGCGAATCACCAGACGGGATGGACGGGGCTGGTCGCCAATCTGATCGACGAATGGAGACGTTGACGCTCGCGGGGCTTCGGGCTTCGGGCTGCAGGCGTCGCCTGAAGCCGGCAGCCTGGAGCCTGCCGCTGGCTGTCATCAGTCTGTGTTTCCCGAGCGTGGCGGGCACGCAAACCGGGGTTCCGCAAACGCCGCGGGCGGGCGTCACGATTGCGATTCGGGATGCCGTTGACGGACGGGCTGTTCCGGGTGCGAGTGTCAGCCTGCGATCGCCATCAGGCACAGAAGTCGCCACTGGCACGAGTGCAGCAGACGGCGTCGTCAGGATTGCCAACGTTGCTGCCGGACAGTTCACCGCGCAGGCAACCGCTCAGGGCTATACCGGTTCCTCCGCCAGCGTCACCGTCACCCCCGCCCAGGTGACGGCGCTCGAAATCACGCTCACCAGAATGGCTGGCGCCCCGACGATCGACAACCAGATTCCGCGACCTCCGGGCGTAAACACTCCAGAGGCCGAGCCCTCGTCTGTGACACCCATGCCCGCTGATGTGCCGCGCGCGAAAGATGCGGAGGACACCCAGCCATCGACGCTTGCGCCGGACGAGCGGGTGTTCGTGCCGATGCCGGATCGCTGGAACATCTCGATGCCTGACTGGGATCGATACGGCGAGCACGGCGACTATCCTTACGTGAGCGGACGATGGTGGGATCCCTACAACCGCAATCGCCTGAAAGGGGACTACCCCATCATCGGCCAGCGCACGTTCTTTGTCTTTACTGGCGTCAGCGATTCCCTGCTCGAGGGACGCAGTGTGCCTGTACCAGCGGTGCCGGCCAGCGCCAGGCCGCTCAGTGAACGGTTCTTCGGTCGCGGTGACGTGTATCTGCCGGCCTCGGTGATCCGCACGTCCTTTGATCTGTTTCGGGGCGATACGGCATTCAGGCCGGTCGACTGGCGTGTGCGCGTGCAACCCGCCATCAGCTTCAACTATCTTCACACGCAGGAAACTGGCATCGTCAACGCTGACGTGCGGAGAGGAACAACCCGCTTTTCCTCGCACGTTGGGCTACAGGAAGCGTTTTTCGAGGCAAAGCTCTTCGACCTGAGCTCGAACTACGACGTCATCTCCGTTCGCGCCGGCATTCAGGAGTTGAGCACTGATTTTCGCGGCTTCGTGGCCGTCGTCGAGCAGCCGGGCATCCGGCTGTTCGGCACATTGAAGTCGAGCCAGATTGAGTACAACGCCGCGTTTTTCGATTTCCTCGAAAAGGATGCCAACAGCGGGTTCAACGAACTCCACCGACGCCACCAGCAGATGACGGTGGCAAACGTCTACGTCCAGGATTTTCTGACGCGCGGGTACACCGCGCAGTTCAGCTATCACTACAACCTGGACGAGGGAAAGCCTCACTACGATCCGAATGGCTTTCTCGTCAGGCCGATGCCCGTCGGTCTGGTCAAGCCGCACCATGTTCGTTCGTCATACTTCGGGTGGGCGGGCAACGGCCACATCGGCCGGCTGAACCTGACGCATGCCTTCTATCAGGTGGTCGGCACCGATGAGTTCAATGCCATTGAGGCGCGCGAGGTGGACGTGAACGCGCAAATGGCCGCAGTCGAGCTGTCGGTTGACAAAGACTGGCTTCGCATCAAGGGATCGTTCTTCTGGGCATCGGGCGACGACGACATCAACGACGGCGAAGCGCGCGGCTTCGATTCGATCGTGGACATTCCGGTGTTTGCGGGTGGTCCGTTCAGTGTGTGGAATCGACAAGGCCTGCGGCTGACGCAGACCAACACTGGCCTGGTCAGCCCGTTCAGCCTGCTGCCAGACCTTCGCACGAACAAAGATGAGGGGCAGCAAAACTTCGTCAATCCGGGAATTTTCATCGTGCACGGAGGACTCGACGTCGAGCTCACGCCAAAGTTGCGGGCGTTTACGACCGTGAGCGTGCTGCGATTTCACACTACTGCACCGCTCGAGGCGCTGCTCTTTCAGACGCCGATCGGCAGGAGCATCGGCATCGACTTCGGCGGCGGTGGTCAGTACCGCCCGCCGCTCAGCGAGAATATGGTCATTACCGCGGGAGCATCGGCGCTGCGCCTCGGCAACGGCTTGCGCGACATCTACGACGACCGTCACTGGTTGGTGCAGTTGTTCGCCAACCTGCGTTTGCAGTTTTGATGAGGAGGCAGGCAGGGCTGAAGCCCTGCGCTACCGCAACCGTATCGGTAGCGCAAGGCTTTAGCCTTGCCATTGCTTATGCACATATCGACGGTATCGAAAGCGATTCTGACTGCGATGATGGTCTTTCTGTGCGTCGCCGCAGATGCCATTTTCCCCGAGCGCGAGACCTCTCTCTCGGCTCAGGGGCGGCCGCTCAACCAGTCTGTCACCGAAGCCGATGCCAAAAGCGCGGGCTGCATCACATGCCACACGTCGACCGATGAGCCGTCGATGCATCCGACGGGCACCGTGAGGCTCGGGTGTACCGATTGCCACGGCGGCAATGCCGATGTGCGGGCTCCACAGAGTCAGGCACCAACCAGCGCCGCCTATGTGAAAGCGAAGCGCTCGGCTCATCCTTCGCCGCGGCTGGCGGCGAGCGCCGCCTCAGCCGCGAATCCCGTGCGTGCATACACGGAATGGTTGAGAGAGGCGCCGGAGTACGTGCAGTTCATCAATCCCGGCGACCTTCGCGTGGCCGATCGCACGTGCGGAACGTGCCATCCGGCCGAAGTGCAGAACGTACGGAAGAGCATGATGACGCACGGCGCAATGTTGTGGGGCGCAGCGCTGTACAACAACGGCGCCTATCCAGACAAGAACCCACGGTTCGGCGAGAGTTACGGTCGCGACGGCACGCCGCAGCGTCTCGTCACGGTGCCGCCACCAACACCGGAGGAAATACGAACGAAGGGGGTGCTTCCCTTTCTCGATCCGCTGACACGATGGGAAATCACCCAGCCGGGCAACGTGCTCCGCGTGTTCGAGCGAGGCAGCCGCCGTCGCGGCGAGATCGGCAATCCCGCCCGCGACGATGAGCCGGGCCGCCCGGAGGTGCGGCTCAGCGATCGCGGCTTCGGGACACAGCTCAGGGTGGATCCCGTTTTTCTCGGCCTTCAAAAGACACGGCTGCTGGATCCTCTGCTGTCGTTTCCCGGCACGAACGACCAGCCGGGCGACTATCGCGGCAGCGGCTGCACGGCCTGTCACGTGGTATACGCCAACGACCGCTCACCGGTTCACTCGGCACAATACGCGGCGTCTGGCAATGAAGGGCGTTCGACGACGAGCGATCCGACGATTTCAAAGACCGAGCCGGGTCACCCGTTGAAACACACGTTTACCCGATCGATCCCGTCGAGCCAGTGCATGACGTGCCACATGCATCCCGGCACGAACATGGTGACGACCTATTACGGCTACACGTGGTGGGAAAACGAAACCGATGGCCAGTTCATGTATCCGGCTGACCAGCGCGATCCGAGCGAGGCCTTCAGGCATGGCGTGCGTGTGCGCAACCCCGAGGGCAGTACGCAGCGGGGGCTGTGGTCGGACGTCGAATTCCTGAAGAATCTCGGCACACCAGAGTTCAACGCGAAGCTCGAGCACACGCAGTTTGCCGACTTTCACAGCCACGGCTGGATCTTCCGCGCGGTGTACAAGCGCGATCGCAAGGGCGAGCTGCTCGATGCCGACAACAAGGTTGTGCCCCATTCCGATCCGCAGAAGTTCTCGAAGGCAGTTCACCTGAAGGACATCCATCTCGAACGTGGCATGCAGTGTGTCGACTGCCACTTCAACCAGGACAGCCACGGAAACGGCAAGCTCTACGGCGAAACACGCAACGCGGTCGAAATCGACTGCGTGGATTGCCACGGATCTGTGGGCGGCCGCGCGACGCTCCTCACCAGCGGCCCTGCGTCGCCCGCTGGTGGGACACCCCTCGCCGTGCTGCGCACGCCGTTCGGTCAGCGCAGATTCGAGTGGAGAAATGAACGGCTCTATCAGCGTTCGATGCTCGATGCGTCGAAGGAATGGGAGATCGTGCAGGTGCTCGACACGATCACGCCCGGGGCTTCTCATTACAACGAGCAATCGCGGCTGGCGAAAACCATTCAGCGGGATGGCCGAACGTGGGGCTCTCCGTCGAATGAAAAGGATCTTGCACACGCCAACAGCTCGATGACCTGTTACACCTGCCACACGTCGTGGACCCCGAGCTGCATGGGCTGCCATCTGTCGATGTCGGCCAACCGCAAGATGCCGACGCTGCACAACGAGGGGCAGACGACCCGCAACTGGACGGAATACAACTTCCAGGTACTGCGCGATGACATGTTCATGCTGGGACGCGACGGCACGGTGACCGGCAACCGGATCGCACCCGTCCGCTCGGCCTGCGCCATTCTCGTGAGCTCGCAGAACCAGCAACGCGACTGGCTTTACTACATGCAGCAGACGATCTCGACCGAAGGATTCAGCGGCCAGGCGTTCAGCACATTCGTTCCGCATACCGTCCGGTCGAACGAGACGAAGCGGTGCACCGACTGCCACGTGTCGGCCACCAAGGACAACAATGCGTGGATGGCGACCGTGCTGCTGCAGGGCACGAATTTCGTGAACCATCTCGGCCGCTATGCCTGGGTGGCCACTGGCGAAGGCGGCCTCGAGGCCATCACGGTCGCCGAGCGAGACGAACCGCCGGCGGTTCTCGGCAGCCATCTTCACAAGCTTGCATATCCGGCCAACTTCAACGCCTTCGTCGCCGGTGGCCGCGCTTTGCACGAAGTCGATCATCATCCCGGCAACGTCCTCGACATTCAGGTGCGGGGCGAGTACGCCTACGCCGCACTTGGCGAGGGCGGCTTCCGCGTCTACGACATCGCGAACATCGACAACAAGGATTTCTCAGAACGGATCGTGACGGCACCGGTTTCGCCGCTCGGACAGCGGCTGTACGTCAAGACGAGAAACGCTGTCGCCGTTGCGACACCGACCACGCTTGGGGTCGACCCTGTCCGCACCAGAAGGCCGGAGAATGAGGAACAGAAGATCCATCCAATGTATGGATACCTCTACGTCGCCGACGCGGAAGAAGGTCTCATTCTCATTGGTGCGGCCACGCTGCTCGATGGCAACCCGGCGAACAACTTCCTGACACGCGCCGTCACCTTCAATCCGAACGGTGTGCTCAACGGCGCCCGCCGCATCGTGCTCGCGGGCCATTACGCGTACGTGCTCACGCCGCGCGGCCTCGTCGTTGTGGACGTGAACGTCCCAACCGAGCCGAAGGTCACCGCCCAGGTCGGCGCACCGCACCTCGAGGATCCACGCGGCATTTCGATTCAGTTCCGCTACGCCTTTGTCGCCGATCGTCAGGGGCTGAAGGGTACTCGACGTCACCACTCTCGACCGTCCCGTGGCCGTGAGCGGCGCAACCGTTCCGCTCTCGGACGCGCGCAACGTCTACTCCGCCCGCACGCATGCGTACGTCGCGGCCGGCAAGCAGGGGCTCGCCATCGTCGACATCGAGCGGCCCGAGGAGCCGACGCTCGAAAACATGTTCACAGGTGGCGGGACGATCAATGACCTGAACGACGTGAAAATCGGAATGGTGAACGCCAGCGGTTTCGCTGTTCTCGCCGATGGTCACAATGGGCTGCACGTCGTGCAGTTGTTTTCGCCCGGGGACAATCCGAACCACTACGGCTTCAGCCCGAAACCTACGCCGTCGTTGGTCGCCACCTATCACACGCATCATCCCGCGCTTGCGGTGTCGGAAGGCATCGATCGCGATCGCGCGGTCGATGAGTCGGGCAACCAGCTCGCGGTCTTCGGTCGCCGCGGCGCCCGCCCTCTCAATGGCGACGAGCAGCGCCGGCTGTACATGCGCAACGGGCAGCTTTTCACGGTTACGAATGACCCGCCGCAGCCACCACTACAGACTCTGCGCGAACTGATCGAAACGGTATGGCAGACGGTAACTCAGTACATGGGTATTTCAGTTCGTCGTGTCCGGGTTTAGCCGGACCATTTCTTTGCGCGAGGGTGGTACATGCGTGTTGTTTTCGCCGTCTTTCTAGTGACGTTCTCTGCATCATCCGGGTCTGCTCAGGTCAATCTCACCGGCTCGTGGCAACCGAAGTACTGGACAATGAAAATGTCGTTGCAGCAGGAAGGCGATCGCGTGTGGGGCTACGGCGGCGGTCAGGACTTCTGGTTTCGCGGCTACTGGGATGGCCCGCGCCTCATCATCGTCGCCAATAACTTCGATCCGAAGCGGCCGAAGAGCGCGTGCAGACCTCGCGGCGTCATGGCAATCGCCGGAAAGGCGGTCTCGAGCCTGACGACGACGTGGTGGGACGAGGGACGCGAGAAGCCGCTGCGCGGGACATGGACCCGGCTGTCGCCAAACGCTGGCGATTCTGTCGCCTATCCGTATGCGGCAGAACTCACTCAGTGCGGGAGCCTGCGCACCTATGAACTCGTGTTCGCGAGCGGCTCGGATGCGATGCAGGGCACCGACTGGCCTATTCTCAGTTCTGTCGCGGACACGCTGAAGCAGAACGCCGGCATGAAGATACAGATCGCCGGCCACACCGACGCGACCGGCAACGCGAAGACCAACCAGGACCTCAGCGATCGCCGCGCGGCAACGGTGAAGCGGATTCTCGTCGAGAAATATGGTGCGGACGGCGCGCGCATCTCGACGCGCGGCTGGGGTTCAGAACAAGCGGTTGCCGACAATGCGACCGACGACGGGCGAGCGCTGAACCGGCGAGTGGAAATCGTTTTGAACTGACGGTGGAACTAACAGGAGACCAGGAGAATTCTCTTTCAAGAAAATACTTCTAGCACTCCTGTCGAGCGGGCCGCTCGATGCGATCCCGGTCAAGAAATCTCCAGCGTCGTCTTTATTCCAGATCCCCGCTGACCGAACCAGTTGTTGTACTGATCCCACGGAAGCTGTGTCGTGATGAGCTGCTTCAGCACACCCGGCCATTTCTTTTCGATAATCGTGAAATCCTTCACGCCCATGGCAAAATGCCGCGGATTGGCGTTGACACTGCCGAACACGACCTGATTGCCAAGGACGAGCTGCTGGTTGATCTTTTCGATCGGCTGATCTGAGCTCTTCGACCCCCCGGTGACACTGAGCAGACACAATACGCCGTTGCGACCAAGGACCTGCATTCCGTGAAAGGCAACGGTCGCGACACCGGTTGCCTCAATGGCGATGTCAATCGGCGGTATCTCCTTGTGCACGTCGAGCACGGTCTTCTTGACCAGGCAGTGGTACTTCGCGCCCATCTTCTTCGCTAGTTGTGCACGCAAGTCGTCCTCGGTCTCGCGCCCGACCACGTGCGTGTCGAGACCACGCGCCCGCATCACCGCCGCCGCAAGCAACCCGATGGGACCGCCGCCCAGCACCAATCCGGTTTTTGGCTTCCACTCGAGCCGCTGCTGCATAAGATACGCGTGATCGAGGCCCTTCTCGACAACCGACATCGGCTCGAGCAGCACGCCGATGTCACCAACCGTCTTTGGGATCTTGTTGAGCCATTGCGGCGACTCCACGTAGTACTGGGCCATGAACCCGTGCCGGCCCATGATGCCGCGCTCCTGGTAGGCGCCTTCCTGGCACATGTCGTTCTCGCCGGCCTTGCACGTGTGGCACTTGCAGGGGCGCCGCACCGTCGAAACGACCAGGTCGCCGGCCTTGAAGCCCTTCACGTTCTTGCCGACCTCTTCGACCACGCCGAAGTTTTCGTGGCCGAGGATCAGGTACTCATCCCCTTCGGGCGCTTTTCCGTACAGACCGTGATTGATCTCGGCATCGGTGCCACAGAGCCCCACGCGAACCATCTTTACCGCAACCTGATCCGCCTTCAGCTTCGGATCGGGCATGTCGCGCATGTGAATCGAGTCTTTGACGCCCGGCTTCACGACAATGGCTTTCATGAAAAACCCCTCTTAATTCGTCAACTCATTCAGATGGAAACGGGGCCTCGCCGGCTTGGCGGCAGCCCAATCGTGGTATCGTGGCACTCGAAGCACCGTGATTCGGCGCCTCGAGTGGGTTTGTGACACTGCTGGCACGTCGCCATCGACGGCATCAGCACGTCGGATGTGTCCCGGCTGGTCCCGGCAGCATGACATGAGGTGCAGTCCGTCATTTGGTGCGCGGCATGATCGAACCGCGCATGCGGCATCCAGCCTTTGGAAACGTTCGTCGGCACAACCCGTGTCACGACTGGCGTCTGCCTTTCGATCGTGTGACATTCCGCACACGTCTTCGACCAGAGCAGTCGCTCGACGCTGGCTGTACGTGCCTCGATCCACTCCGCCGCAGTGCGTACCTGCGGCATGGGTTCCGGGAAGTTCACGGGTATCCGACCGCGCACCGGATCGGGTTTTCCGATTCGATCGGGATTTACGGCGATGAACTCTGTCAACGCCTGGGCCACCATCGCCTGCACTTTCTCGGGTGTCTCGTGCGGCGCGACCGCGTCGATCAAGGGATCGAAGTACAACGGATGACACGACGCGCAGTTTCTTGCGTACGTCACGGGCGACATTGTCTCGCGCGGCCTGGCCCGCCTCAGCCCAGGCTCGGCGTGTGACGGCGCACCGGGCTGATTCGCCGGCTCATGGCACGTCACGCACTCGATCTGGGCGGCACCCTGCGGCCCCCGCAGCCCGGGCTTCATGTGAACTTCGTGATTAAACTTCAATGCCGCCCTGTCTCGGGCTCCTTCGCGCTTTGCGGCGAACTCGGGATGCGCATGGTTGAACGCGCCGACCGTTTTCGCCACCGTCAGCCGCCCGGTCGTCGTATTGAGATCGAGATGGCACTGCTCGCAGTCGCGGTCGGCGGTCGCCGCCAGACGGATCGCGCCACGATGGTCGAGATGACACGATCCGCAGGCCGGGGCGAACGTCTGGTTCGACTTGTGCGCCGGTGCGTCGTGGCACGACACACACATGTTATCGGTCACGTGCGCGCGAAACGTGCGCGACTGGGTGACGTGGCAGCGCTCGCATTTGTCGCCAAATACCTGATGGGCTGCGGAAACCGGGCCGCTGCTGTACGCCGCCTTCGAGCCGCCGGCCGCCATCCCGCCCAGCCACAACAGCACGAGCGCGGGCACCGCCATCGACAGAACGAGCTTCCAGCGCCTGAACGGGTGCGAGCGCTTGAAGTAGTTCAGATCGATCCGCTGCGCGAGGGCTTTCGCTGTACGGGTTCGGCCTGCCACCTCAGTACCTCAGTGCCGTCACAATGTGAATGATGGCCAGCACGAGCAGCGCGAAAGACAGGGGAATGTGCGTCAGCAGCCATCCGTGCAGCCACGCGTGCATCCTGCGCTGGCGGCTGAGCTGCCGTTCCTCCTCGCAGATGTTCTCGAGGTCGCCGAGCGGCGTGTGAAACGCCGGCGGGACGAACGTACGTAGTTTCGCAAACACCTGATCGGCGTGCGCCTTCTCCGCGAGCGGATGGTCCTTCTCCGGCTCGGCGATAAACGGCCGCATCTCGCGCATGTAGAACTCGCGCAGCGGCGCCGAGTCGTCTGCATCGATTCGCACGGCGGTCTGCAGCTTCGACGCAGAGGCCTGGGTACGCTCGGCCTCGGGATTTGTCACCACGGCCAGCGCGCCACAGGCGTCCGACACGATACCGTCGGCTTCGACCAGAAGCTGGGTACGAACATGCGGAATCTGTTCGAAGATGGTCTCCATCGGCACCCGCACGAACATCAGTCTCGGCAGGTAGTGCTGCAACGCCGCGCCCACGACACCGCTGATGACGACGACGACGAAGGTCCACATCATCAACCGGGTGAGTGACCCTCCGAATACCAGGCCCGCGTGAAAAAGAATGAGCGGGAAGCTCAGCAGCCCCAGCCAGAGGTGCCCTCGCATCCACGTCTGCGCCCTTCCCACTCGCCAGATCGGCACCTTCTTTCGTGCGGCAAGCAGTCCCGCAAACACCATCATCGCGAACCCGGCGATGCCGTAGGTCAGCCCGATGGCGGACCCACCGCTCCACGGCCGATCGGACCCGGCCACCGAGCCCGCATACCCAACGGCGGCGACCGTGAACGCGATGCCGCTCGCAATAGCCCACGTCTGATGTGTGCGATCGATAAGCACGCTACTTGCTCGTTTCGTCCACCGTCGACGTCAGGCCTTTCGACTCCCCTTGCGACAGCCCGAACTTCGAGCCGAAAAATGTCAGGGGCTCGACGCGATGCGCCGCATCGTGCGGGCACGCATACACGCAGCTCGGTTCGGCGTGCTCGGTGCACAAATCACAGCCGGTGGCTTTTCGCCGGGTCGCCGCCTTTGGCCGTGCTGGATGCTCCGGGTCGGCTGTGTCGACGGCAAACGAATGCATCGAAATGTTCCCGTACGGACAGTTGCTCGCACAGAGTCCGCAGCCGATGCACCAGTCTTCGATGATGACTTCGAGCGAGTTTCGCCTCCGGATCGACCCGACCGGACAGCCCACCATGCACAGGGGATCGCGGCACTGACGGCACGACGTCGCGACGAGATACTTGTCGAACCGCAGACCTTCGCGAACGAGCCTTGTCACACCATCGTGCGCGTCCGCGCACGCGTTCACGCACTGATCGCACCGCGTGCACTTCTCGAGATCGAGCACGAGCAGGCTTTGCGCCTCCATCAGTCCCTGCGCGAGAAAATCGGTGAGCTCGACCGAGCCGGTCGTCTGCTGTCGCGCGCGGTTCTGCGCTAGGCGCTCGTGCGCGATACGCTCGAAATGCGCGCGGATGGCCGGGAACGTGTCGATCATCCGGCGGAAGTCCTCGCCGGAGATTCTCACAGCTTCAACATGATCGAGTGCGCTGCAGGTCGCGGTTCGCACGCCGCCGCCCAACAGGCCGATTTCGCCGAAATACCCGCCGCGAGGGATGTAGGCCAGCACGAGATCGCCGCCGAGATGCGCCTCGGTGACTTTCACGAAGCCCAGGCGGACCAGATAGAAAGAATCGGCTGGATCGCCCTGCCGGACGATCACCTGGCCAGGCGAGTATCGAATCAGCTCGACCCGGGATCGCAGGTACTCGACGAACTCGGCTGAAAGGCCAGCCAGCACCGGGACGCTGCGCATATGATTCTCCAGCGCCCTTCGTCTGTAGGTGTCATCGAGCCTGGCACGGAACGTCTTGTTTTTCTGAAGGATGTCGAGCACGTTCCGCAGCATCTCGAGCGCGGTGCAGTCGGTTGCGGCACGCACCGTGGCCGAGCGCGGATGAAAGCTCATGCACGTCATCTCGCCGAACAGATCGCCCGGGCCGAGACGTGCAATCGGATTGTCGTACGGGAGATCGACCGGCGCATCGATGGGAATCCAACGCGACCCTGTCTCCTCCGAGCGCGTGTGCTCTTCGCGATCGGCGAGCATGCTTCGAATCCGGCTGAACCAGCCGCTCGACGCGCTTTCCTGCTTGACGTGCTTGATCGGGGTCGTGAGGAACACATCGACGGATCCTTCGGTGATGTAGAACGCCGTCGATCCAAACTCTCCCTCGCGACAGATGATGTCGCCTGCCTTGAAATGGCGCTTCACGACCGCGCCCTGATTCAACTCGAGGAACGTACCTGACACGCCCTCGAACATCGGCAGTTCGAGGAGTTCCTCCGCCCGCAGTGGCTCGCCGCCACCAAGCTCGGTGCCCACGACGCGCTTGTTCGTCAGCGCGCCGGTCGGGCACGAGACCATGCACTCGCCGCATGACACGCACGTCGACGAGCCCATCGGAGTGTTCAGATCGAACGCGACACCTGCGTCAGCGCCTTTGCCTGTTCGGCCAATCACAAGGTTCTTCTTCACATCGTCGCAGCCGCGGATGCAGCGGTCGCAAAGGATGCACGACTCGTGATCGACGGCAATAGACAACGACGAATCGTCTCTGCCCCTTGATGAAAGACGCCGCGGATAGCGCGGGGCCAACACCGACAGCTCGGCGGCAAGCGTCTCGAGCTCGCAATCGCCGCTGTTTTGCTGGCGGAGGCAAGGGGCCGGATGATCGGCCATGAGCAGCTCGACGAGCGCTGACCGGGCTTTCTGTACGCCCGGCACGGCGGTCTTCACATTCATGCCGGGATCGCATTCGCGGATGCACGAGGCGGCATAGACACGCGCCCCGACGTCGACGACACACACACGACAGACGCCGACGGGCGTCTGGTTTTGCTGATGGCACAAGGTCGGAATCGGAATCCCGTGCAGGCGCGCCGCATCAAAGATCGTCGTGCCTCTCGGGACCTCGACCTCTCTCCCGTCGATCGTCAGTTTGATGAGATCTGCCATCACGCGCGCCCAGGTGTGAAACAGACACCCGCGGGACATCGCCGGGCCGTCAGGTGCGCATCGACTTCGGGTCCAAAGTGCGTGAGCACCGTTTGAATGGGTGCCGGCACGACCTGCCCCAGGCCGCAGATCGATGTCAATCGGAGCGCGTGCGCCAGCTCATCCATCAACGCGCCGTCGGACGGCCCAGGCTCGCCTCGCGTCCATCCGGCCAGCATCTCGGTGAGCTTCGCCGAACCGACCCGGCAGGGAACGCACTTGCCGCACGATTCATTGCGGAAGAACCGGACGGCGTTCAGCGCCATGTCGAGCATGCAGGCACGTTCGTCGCAGACAACGACGGCGCCCGACCCGACCGTCGAGCCCGCCTTCTGCATCGCCGCCCAGTCGATAGGCAAGTCGAGCGATGATGCCGGCAGATAACCGCCCGCAGGCCCGGATGGCGCAAACGCTTTGATTTGATGGCCGTCGAGCGGTCCGCCCGCATGCTGGTAAATCAAGTGCCGGTAGGTAATTCCCATGGGAATTTCAAACACACCGGGCGATTTGACGTGGCCGCTGACACCGATGAATTTGGATCCGGCGGCGCCGTTCACACCCTGCGCTTTGTACCAATCCGCACGACGCGCGAGGATGGCCGTGGCAAAGGCAAACGTCTCGACGTTGTTGATGACCGTCGGCTTCTGCCAAAGCCCCTGCAATGCTGGAAATGGCGGCTTGTTCCGCGGCTCTGCCCGTTTCCCTTCGATGGCCTCGAGCAGCGCGCTTTCCTCCCCACAGATGTATCCACCAGGGCTGACGAAGACCTCGAGATCGAACATGAAGCTCGATCCAGCTACGCGTTCGCCCAGAATACCGGCCGCGTAACAAGCGTGGATCTCTTCCTCGATGATCCGTTCCTGTTCGAGATACTCATGCCGGATATAGAAGATTCCATGTGTCGCTCCCACGACCAGGCCGGCCACGATCATGCCCTCGACGATCAGGTGCGGCGCATGGCGCATGATGTAGCGATCCTTGATCGTGCCAGGCTCGCTCTCGTCGGCGTTGCAGACGATGTACTTCTGGGGGCCTGATGCGTTGCGTACCGTCTCCCACTTGATGCCGGTGGGGAATCCTGCGCCTCCCAGCCCGCGAAGCGCACTCGCCTTCAGCGCCGTCACGATGCCGTCGCGGTCGCCTGATGTGGCGAGCCGTTTTACGACTTCGTATCGGTCGGCCGGCGTCTCGTACGGATCGATCGCGACACGAACTCGCGAAGGCCATACGTGCAGTGGTGTCGGCGTGCCATCCAGCGCGTTTGCGATCAACCGTTCGGCATCGGCAAATGCGACACCTTCGTAGATGGCATCGTTCACGACGATTGCCGGGGCGAGATCGCACCTGCCAAGACACGACACTGGCCGGACGCTCAGCTCCGACCGGCCGAGCGAAGCTGCCCGCCCTTCAAGCGCTCGCAGCAGCGAGCCGCTGCCGTTCAAGTGGCAGCTCATGTCGTCGCAGACGCGCACTTCGGCACGAGACGGCGGCTGCAGATAGAAGTGTGGATAGAAGCTCGCGAGGCCCTGAAGGTAGAACAACGGCACGTCGAGACGATCGGCGAGTGTGCGCAGTTCACTCGCTGGCAGGTAACGGTGCCTCTGCTGAATCGCGCGCAGCTCGTCGAAGATGGAAGAGCGATGCGCTGAGGAAGACGGCGGCGCCGTGGTCACCGGCATATACTATATCCGCCTCATGAACCGTCGATGCGCCGCGTGCGTGACGATTTTCGTGATCATCATTCTCGCCTGTGCAGCGTTTTCGACGACGCTGCACATTTCTGCGCCCGCCTTGGCACAAGTCGTTTCCGCGTTCGCACAGAGTGCGGGCGGGCAAGCACCTGCAGCTGGAAGTTACACCGGTCCCGGATCGTGCGCGGCATCCAGTTGCCACGGCAGCGTGCGTCCGGTCGCCGGGAGCCGTATTCTTCAAACCGAATACACCACGTGGATCGTCCAGGACAAGCACGCAAGAGCGACCGAGATCCTGAATAATCCGGTCTCACTCCGGATGGTCAAAATTCTTGGCATCGGGCGGCCGGATGCGGAGCAGAAGTGTCTGGCCTGTCATGCCGTCGACGCACCGCCGCAGCAGCGCGCCAAGTCGTACACGGCCGAGGGCGTGAGCTGCGAGGCGTGTCATGGGCCGGCAAGCGGCTGGCTCGGACCTCATACGACGCAAGGCTGGACGCATACCCAGTCGATTGCTGCCGGGATGTACGACACGAAAGATCTCGCACGGCGGACCGAGCGGTGCACATCGTGTCATATCGGGGGTCCCGACAAGTCGGTCGATCACGAGATGATTGCGGCGGGGCATCCCGATCTCGTGTTCGATCTCGAGGCGTTCAGCGCCGCCATGCCGCGGCACTGGCGCTCCGGAGACCCCTGGCAGAACGTGCGATCGTGGAGTGTCGGGCAAATCGTTCAGTTACGCGAGGGGCTCGAGCGGCTTTCACAACGTTCGAAGACCATTGTGTGGCCTGAGTATTCCGAGCTCGACTGCTTTTCCTGCCACCATTCGCTGACTCGCGCCGAAAACAGCTGGCGTCAGGAGATCGGCTATCGCGACCGCCGTCCGGGCAACCCGCCGTGGAACCACGCGAGGGCAGCCGTCGCGCGCCTGGTCCTGCGCGTCAGCGATCCAGCAAGCGCAGACACTCTGGAATCGCAGATTCAGAACGTCGCGGCCGAGGTCTCGAAACTCCAAGCCGATCGTCCTCGTATCGCGGCTGCAACCGCCGCGCTTCAGCAGTCGCTTGACGCCGTTGCAAGGCGGCTTGCATCGGCGCCTGTCGACCGCAATCGGACGATCCAATACGTTCGCGCGATTGCCGAAGACGCCGAACGGATTTCGATGGCGGGTGAGCGCTCGGCCGAGCAGGCGGCCATGTCGCTTGAAACATTGATCGGCGCGCTGAGTCAGAACAAGGAGATCGATCCAGCCGCCGCACGGGCCGCACTGGATCGCCTGTTTCAGCAGCTGGAGAACCCTTCCGGTTACGACCCCCGCACGTTTGCGCCGCTGTTACGAAGGGTCACGGACCTGCTGCGCTAGGCGAATGACTGAACTCTGAAATCTGGAATCTAAAATCTGGAATCTGGAAGGGGGCTTTCTTCACCAGGTAGAGGTCAAGAAAGCCAATCGGATCTTTCGGCGCTTCGGCGGTCGGTGTGTTCATTGGCCTCCATGTTTGAGCGACGGGATACTACTGCCGCACGGAACAACAGCAAAGAAAAAATGAGCGAGGATACTTAACCTATGGGCGACGGACGGGTCGTATATTCCACCGGGGTCGGCAAGGTGTGCCCCGGATGCGGGTGGCCGGTCAAAGACTGCAAATGCAGCAGCAAACGGACCGTCGAGGAGGCCGTCCCGGGGCGCATCGTCGCGAAGCTGCGGATGGAGAAGAAGGGGCGCGGCGGAAAGACGGTGACGGTCGTCTACGACCTTCCGAACAATGCCGTGTTTCTGAAAGAGCTCGCGCAGGAGCTGAAGCGCTCGTGCGGCACTGGCGGCGCTGTCGCAGAGAACACGATCGAGCTGCAGGGGGATCTGCGGGACCGAGTGCGGGACCACCTCATGAAGAAAGGATGGATTGTAAAGGGATAGGGACCGTGAAACAGATAAAATCGTCGCAATGGCATCGCTAATCGAAGCAATCGACATCAAACGGAAGATGTTTTTCGAATATGAGGGGGCGCCCTACCACGTCCTCGACGTCGAAGTCTCGCGGCCGACGGCCCGCGGCGGCCAGACGCTCGTCCGGGTCAAGATGCGGAATCTGGTAACACGCGCCGTGTTCGACAAGACGTTCAAAGCCGGCGAGAAATTCGAGGAGCCCGATCTCGTCATGGTGGACGCCGCGTATCTCTATGCGGATAGCAGCGGTCTCAACTTCATGGATCAGGAATCGTTCGAAACACTCACGCTGCGGCCCGAGCTACTCGGCGACGATCGCCTGCTCCTGATCGACAACCTTGTCGTGCAGGTGCAGAAGTTCAACGGCAATCCGATCGGCGTGCAGTTTCCGCCGCACGTCGAGATGACCGTGAGTGACACCGAAGAAGGCGTCCGCGGCAACACCGCCAGCGGCAGCGTCACGAAGACCGCAACCCTCGAATCCGGCCTCGCGATTCAGGTGCCGCTGTTCATCAAGATCGGCGAGAAAGTGAAAGTGCACACCGAAACGCGAGAGTTTGCGGGCAGGGCCTGATGATTGGTAGATTGGGAGATTGGAGGATTGGCAGATTGTGAGGTTAAGCGAGTAGGAGAAGGGTCTTCAATCTGCCAATCTACGAATGTGCCAATCTACCAATGCCCGATCTCGCCCAAGACCTTGCCGCGCTGAAGCTCGAACGCGAACCCGTCAGACAGACGAGCCGTCGCTGGGTCGGATGGCTCGTGCTCGTCCTTGTTCTTGCTGCGGCCGGCGGCGGCGCCTGGTGGTGGTTTTCGCGTGAACGGCCCATCGAGGTGGAAGCGGTCGCCGTGACGCAACGTCAGGCGGGCGCGCAGGCGTCCGTGCTGAACGCCACGGGATATGTGACGGCCCGCCGGCGGGCCACCGTGTCGTCGAAAATTACCGGGAAGGTCGTGCAGGTCAACGTCGAAGAAGGCATGGCCGTCCGCCAAGGGCAGGTCCTCGCCCGCCTCGACGATGAGACGCAGCGCGCGACGGTGGCGCTGGCCGAAGCGCAGGCGGAAGCGGCGCGCAGGAACGTGAACGAAAGCGAGGTCCGGCTGAACGAAGCCAGGATCACGCTCGAGCGCGTGACGAAGCTCGTCGGCGTCGGATACTCGACGGCCGCCGAAGTGGATGCGGCCCGCGCTGCGGTCGATTCCCTCGTCGCGCGGATCAGCGCGGCACGCGAGCAGGTCCGCGTGGCCGAGCGCCAGATCGCGGTTGCGCAAACCGATCTCGACAGCACCATCATCCGGGCACCGTTCGATGGTGTGGCGATCTCCAAGGACGCGCAGCCGGGCGAGATGGTCTCGCCGGTATCAGCAGGCGGCGGCTTCACCCGTACCGGTATCGGCACGATCGTCGACATGCGATCTCTGGAGATCGAAGTCGATGTCAACGAGAGCTATATCAATCGCGTGAAACCCGAGCAGGCGGTGACCGCCGTACTCGACGCCTATCCGGAATGGCAGATTCCGGCGCGCGTCATCACGACGGTTCCGTCGGCCGATCGCCAGAAGGCGACGGTTCTCGTGCGGATTGGATTCATGCAGCTCGATCCCCGGATCCTTCCCGACATGGGAGTGAAGGTCACGTTCCTGAGAGAGTCCGAAGACAGCGCGCCGGCCGCGCGCCCGGTGACCCTCGTCCCAAAGGGCGCCATCAAAGTCGACGGCAAGCAATCCTACGTGTTCGTCGTGGTGAACGATCGCGTCGATCGACGCGCGGTGACCACTGGCGGGGCCGACGGCGATCGCGTGGAGGTGCTGGCCGGAATCAGTGCCGGCGAGCGGGTCGTGGTGTCGCCGCCTGCGGAACTTTCCGCGGGCAGCCTCGTAGTAACGCGGTAGCAGGTCCAAGGTTCGTGATTCGTCGTAGCTCGTCGAGCACAGGTCACCATGGCACTCGATACCGAACTGGTCAAAGTCAAAGACGTCCACAAGCATTTCACGCGCGGCAGCGAGCGCATCGATGTGCTGAAGGGCGTGAACCTCGACATTCCCAAAGGCGACTTTCTGGCGCTGATGGGGCCGTCGGGCTCCGGCAAGACAACGCTGTTGAACCTGATCGGCGGGCTCGACACACCGACGGGCGGAGCGGTCGAGGTGGATGGCGTGCCGGTCAGTACGCTCAGCGGCAGCCAGCTTTCGAAATGGCGCTCGCAGAACATCGGCTTCGTGTTTCAGCTGTACAACCTGCTGCCGGTGCTGACGGCGGAAAAGAACGTCGAGTTGCCGCTCCTGCTGACGAGACTGTCGAAATCAGAACGGCGAAAGCGGGCTGGCATCGCGCTGAAAGTCGTCGGCCTCTCCGAGCGCGCCAAGCACTATCCGAGGCAATTATCAGGGGGCCAGGAGCAGCGCGTTGGCATCGCCCGCGCCATCGTCACCGACCCGACTCTGCTCCTCTGCGACGAGCCGACGGGCGATCTCGACCGTAAGGCTGGCGACGAGATTCTCGACCTGCTCCACTTACTGAACCGCGACCAGGGCAAGACGATTGTGATGGTCACGCACGACCCGCGAGCGGCCGAACGAGCCCGCCGGACGCTGCACCTCGAAAAGGGCGTATTGATGCGAGCAGGGTCATGAAATTCATCCCTCTCATCTGGAAGAACATCTGGCGGCGAAAGTTTCGGACGACGTTCACGCTGCTGTCGATTTTCATCGCCTTCGTGCTGTTCGGCATCCTGATGACGATCAGGTACTCGTTCTCGTTCGGCGTCGAGATCGCCGGCGCCGACCGGCTGGTGCTGATTCACAAAGTCAGCCTCATCATGCCCCTTCCGGTGTCGTACCAGAACCGCCTCCAGCAGACCAAAGGCGTAGAGCTGGCGTCGCATCAAACGTGGTTCGGTGGCATCTACCAGGATCCGGCGAACTTTTTCGCAAACATGGCCGTCGAGCCGGACAAGTTTCTGAAGATCTATCCGGAGTTCATCCTGCCGCCCGAGCAAGCCCAAGCCTGGCTGAACGATCGACAGGGCGCGATCATCGGCCGGGACCTGGCGACCCGGTTCGGCTGGAAGATCGGTGACCGTGTGCCGCTCGGCGCCACAATCTGGCAGCCAAAGCAGGGTGGCACTACGTGGGAGTTCAACATCGTCGGCATCTACGACGGCGCCGATGCCGTGGACAAGACGCAGATGTTCTTCCGCTACGACTACCTCGACGAGAACCGGGCGCAGGGCCAGGGTCAAGTCGGATGGTACGTCGTCAGGATCGCCGATCCGTCGCAGGCCGTAGAGTTGAGCCGGACATTCGATGAGATGTTCGCGAACTCTTCGGCGGAGACGAAGACCACGACCGAGAAAGGGTTCGTCGAGAGCTTCGCCAAACAGGTTGGCGACATCGGCGGCATCATGATCGCGATTTCGTCGACGGTCTTGTTCATGTTCGGACTCGTCGCCGCGAGCACGATGGCGCAATCGGTGCGCGAGCGGACGAGCGAGCTCGCCGTTTTGAAGACACTCGGCTTCTCGGGGCCCTCAATTCTCCTGCTCGTGCTCGCAGAGTCGCTGTTCATCGCATTTACCGGCGGGCTCCTCGGCCTCGGGCTCGCGTGGTTGTTCGTTCAGGGCGGCGATCCCACAAACGGCCTTCTGCCCATCTTCGTCCTGCCGGTCCGCGACGTCATCCTCGGTGTGGGGCTGATGATCCTGATGGGCCTTCTCGCCGGAGTGATGCCAGCGGTAGGGGCCATGCGGCTGCGCATCACCGATGCGTTGAGGCGCGCCTGATATGAGATGGATTTCTCAAACGCTTGCCATGCTCGCGCTGAACATCCGCACGATTCCCCAGCGGCTCAGCTCGTCGGCGGTTGCCATCATCGGCATCGCCGGCGTTGTCGTCGTGTTTGTCTCGGTGCTCTCAATTGCAGCCGGGTTTACCGCAGCGATGGAAGGCTCCGGATCGCCCGATCGCGCGCTTGTGATGCGGAGCGGCGCCGACAGCGAGCTCACGAGCGGGCTCGGAGGCACGGACGTCGACATCATCAAGCAGGCGCCCGGCATCAGACGGAACGGGCAGGTACCGATGGCGGCCGCCGAGCTGTTGGTGATCGTCGATCTGCCGAAGAAGGCTACTCCTGATGCGCCTGCGAACGTCCCTGTGCGAGGCATCGGACCGGAGAGCGTACCGATGCGCGAAGAGCTGTCGATTGTCGCAGGCCGAATGCTTCAGTTCGGCACCAACGAAGTGATCGTCGGCAGAGGTGCCAACGGGCAGTTCATTGGCCTGAACGTCGGCGATACCGTCGTGTCGGGCCAGAACTCCTGGAACGTCGTCGGCATGTTTGAAGCCGACGGCGGTGTGGCCGAGACCGAGATCTGGATCGACGCCCGCACGCTGCAGGGCGCGTATCGTCGCGGTAACACGTATCAGTCGCTGCTCGCGCGACTCGACTCGCGCGATTCCTACGATGCGTTCCGCGACTGGCTGACGAGCAACCCCCAGCTCAACGTCTCGATCAAACGCGAGAACGAGTACTACGCCACGCAGTCGCAGGCGCTGACGCGGCTGATCAGCACGATCGGCTACGGCATCGCCGGGCTGATGGGCATCGGCGCGGTGTTCGGCGCCATCCTGACGATGTACACCGCGGTCGCGACGCGCGCCCGCGAGATTGCCACGCTGCGCGCGCTCGGCTTCGACACCGGCTCGGTGCTCGTGTCGGTGCTTGCCGAATCGATGGTGCTCGGCCTGATCGGCGGCATCATCGGCGGGGCCGCCGCGTATCTCGCGTTCAACGGTTATCAGACCTCGACGATGAACTTCCAGACGTTCAGCCAGGTCGCGTTCGCCTTTCGCGTGACACCACAGCTGCTGATGATGGGCCTGTCGTACGCGCTGATGATGGGACTGGTGGGCGGCCTATTTCCGGCCATTCGCGCCGCACGGCTGCCCATACCAGTCGCTCTGAGAGAACTCTGAATCAGAGACCCGTTATGACAGATGGATGATGGCAGAAGACGTCATCTGCCATCTGCCATCTGCCATCTGCCATGACAGGCTTCAACTTCACTGTACCCGTTCAGAAACACTGATCTTCCACTCCACGTCTTCCGAGGTCACGCTCACGAAGAACACCCGCGGTTCCTCGCTGAAGTAAGCCACACCTTTCCCATCGCCGGGATGATCGACGACTGGTGCCGCGAGCGGCCGCCCGCTGATGGCGCTGTGAAAGACGATCTGGAGTACGCCAGGAGTCTCGGCACCGGCCAAGCGTTTTGCTTCCCATTCGACCCGCATCGCGCCCTCGCTTGGAAACGAATCGAGATACTGGCTGCCACGTCCCAACCAGGTCTTGATGTGTTCCCATTCAATCTGTCGTTGATGGCCGGTTGACGGCGGACTCGCCGGCGCGTCCTTACAGGAGGGTGCGAAGAGAAGGGAGAAGAGAAAAGGGGCCGACATCAGCCGGCCCCTTCGAGTGTTGAACACCTAAACGTGCGCCGTCAGAGGCAGGCCCACGAACCGCCCGGCCTCGAGCGACGCCAGGATGCCGTCGGGATTGACGGGCGCCCGGCGGAACACTTCGTCGCCCAGCGCATCGGAAATCGCGTTCAGCACCGCGCAGGTGCCGGCCGCCACTGGCGGCTCGCCGATGCCCTTCGCTCCAACCGGCGTTTCCGGATCCGCCAGCTCGACCGCCGACCATGACATGTTGGTGGGCACGTCGAGTATCGTCGGCGGCTTGTTCTGATAGAACCGCCTCGCGAGCGCCACACCATACTTCTGGTCGTACACCCATTTGTGACCAATGGCGTGGCCGATGCCGAGAATCGAACGGCCGAGAATTTGCCCGCCGAGCGCGCGCGGATGAATGACCGTGCCGACGTCGGCGACGGCGTGATAAGCCAGGAGGTCATAGACCCCGGTCTCGACGTCGACCTCAACCTCTGCAAACGCGGCAACAAACGAATAGGTCGCGCCGTCGCGCTTGTAGTTGTCCTTTGCCACGGCCATCAACCCTTGCCCCGCCAGTGCTTCGGCCGACCGGCGCGTCACGGCGTTGATGTCTTTCGGCAGCTCGTGGCCGTCGAGCTCGCCACCAAGCTCGATCGCGCGCTGCGCGGCTTTCGCCAGCGTCATGCCCGCACCACCACCCTTGCGGGCCACGCGCTCGTTGGCCACGACGTAATCCTCCGGACGTCCGCCGAGATCCTTTGCCGCGATGATCTGCAACTTCCTGATGGCATCCATCGCCGCCGCGTGCGACGTGCGGGTGTGGGCGTGAATCGTCTGGCTGCCGCCGGAGACGCAGCTCCACGCCAGATTCTTCGACGTGTCCCCCCAGATGATCTGGACCTTCTCCCATGGCATCCCGATCATCTCCGCCGCGACGCGCTGACAGTCGGCCATCGACTCGGTGCCGAGGTTGCCGATGCCGGTGTGAACATACATCTGCCCGTCGGGCTTGATGATGAACAAGCCGTCGAATCCCGTTGAGCCGCCGACGAAGCCGCTGACGGCCACGCCGACGCCGCGCGTCTTCGATCCGGAGCGCTTGCCACTCTGCGCCTTTCGCTCCTCCCAGCGGAACTCCGTCGCGCCCTTGTCGAGCGCCTCTTTCAGGAAGCAGCTCGTCGTGTAGGTGCGATTGCCCGCCGCGTTGGGGGGGCCAAATCTCGCTTTGCCTTCGGGCGAGTTGACTTTGCGAATCTGGACCTGATCGACGCCGAGCTTGCGCGCGGCTTTGGCAAGGATCGGCTCCATGATCGTGATGCCCTGCATGCCGCCCGGCTGGCTTTGCGCGCCACGAGGTGGTGTATTGGTGATGGCCGTAATTCCGCGCCAGCGCATGGCTTCGGGCTGGAACATCAGCGACGCATAGCGGCTGGCCGAGTTGCCGTCGCCGCCCGGTCCATATGGACCACCTTCGACGACCGTAAACATGTCGACCGCGGTGATTCTGCCGTCTTTGGCAAAGCCGACTTTCGTGCGCGCGTAGAATGCTGGACGAGCGCGGCCAACGGCGTGCTCGTCCTCGCGGCTCAGCCGCATCATTACGGGCGTGCCGGTCTTCTTCGCGAGCAGCGCCGGGATGATGTCGGTGACCGATCCCGTCGCCTTGCTGCCATAACCGCCACCGCAGTACTCGCCGATGAGCACGATGTCGGTCGGCTCGACGCTCAGCCAACGCGCCACCGAGTTGACCGTCTGAATCGTGCTTTGCGTGGAGAGATGAATGTGAAGCTTGTTGTTCTGCCAGTAGGCCATGCACGAACGGCTTTCGAGGCACTGATGGCTTGTGTTGGGCGTCACGAACGTTTCGTCGAGCACCAGGGCCGCTTTCTTGAAGCCCGCGTCGACGTCGCCGTACGACCAGCTCGGATCGGTCGACTCGCCCATCGGCAGCCGGCCTTCGTTGTACTCACCGAACTGCTCGCTCGTCCATTTCAAGTCCTTGATCTGCGGCAGTGGCGGAGGCTGGCCCTGTACCGGTGTCGGCCGTACCCAGACGTTCCCTTCCACACGCGCGGTCGCTGCACCGGGACGCAGAGTGGCGACGGGATCGACGTTGAACGGCAGCACATCCCAGCGAATCTTGATCTTCTCAATCGCTTCGGCAGCCGTGGCTTCGTCGATGGCCGCAACCGCCACCACCGGTTCCCCCTGATAAAGCGGCTCGTTCGTTAAGGCGCGCTCGCTATACGGATTCGCGCGCAACACCTGGCCCATGTCGTTGACCTGATCCTTAGGACCAGGCACCTCTTCGGGAAGCAGGATCGCCTTCACGCCGGGCAGCGCGGCTGCGAGGCTCGTGTCAATACTGCGAACCTTCGCGTGCGAGTACGGACTCAGCAGCAGCCGGGCGAAGAGCATGCCCGGTGTGCGGAAATCTTCGGAGTATCTTGCACGGCCGGTGACTTTGGCGCGGATGTCTGGTGTTTCGTAGTTCTGGCCGACAAGCTTGGTTTCAGCCATCTCAGTCCTCCGCAAAACAACGTAAACCGACAGCACCGCCTGCCATGGCGAGCGAAACACGAAAACAGGGCCTGCAGGAAAAGAGAAGATACGGCGGATTTCCGTGCACAGCAAGCCTTTTAGGTGAACCGCCAGAGGCGAAGAAAAGGGCGAAAGACGCGCTATAGTAGGCGCGAATGCCCCATTCGTCCACTCCACAGGGTCTGAACCCGCGACAACGGGAGGCCGCTCAATTCGGATCCGGGCCGTTGCTCATCATCGCGGGCGCCGGCACCGGCAAAACCAATACGCTCGCCCATCGGGTGGCGCATCATGTGCTGTCGGGGGCCGATCCTTCACGGATTCTGCTGCTCACCTTCACCCGCCGAGCTGCGCTTGAAATGACCCGGCGTACGCAAAGGATTGTGGGGGACGCAATGGCAGGGCTGAAGCCCTGCGCTACCGGGATCCCACGCAACGCACTTAGCGCACCCATCGCACCTGGCGCACCCAACGCACCCAGATTTCCTTGGTCAGGTACCTTTCATTCCATTGCCAACCGCTTAATCCGGCGGCACGCCGCTGCGGTCGGACTCGACGCCAGCTTCAGCGTGCTCGATCGCGGGGATGCGGCCGATCTGATGGACGTGCTGCGCCACGAGCTCGGCTTTTCCAAGTCCGAGAAGCGCTTTCCCCGCAAAGATACCTGTCTTGCGATCTACTCGCATCGTGTCAACACTCAACGGCCGCTGGCCGACACTCTCGATTCGCTGTTCCCGTGGTGTGCGGAGTGGGGGTCGCAGCTTACCGAGCTCTATCGCGCGTACGTTGACAAGAAACTGGCGAACCAGGCATTGGACTACGACGATCTGCTGCTGTATTGGCACGCGATGATGGGCGACACACGACTGGCAGCCGAGATCGGCGGCGAGTTCGATCACATCCTGGTTGACGAATACCAGGACACTAACGTGCTGCAAGCCGAGATCCTGAAATCGCTGCGGCTGAACGGCCATGGCGTCACCGTCGTTGGCGACGATGCGCAGGCGATTTATTCATTTCGCGCGGCCACCGTCGATAACATTCTGGGTTTTCCCGATCAGTATGTCCATGAGAATGGCCTCGCGGCATCCGTCATCACGCTCGAAGAAAACTACCGCTCGACGCAGGCTGTGCTCGACGCGGCGAACGCCTTGATGGTCGAAAGCCCGCGCCAATATCGCAAGGTTCTACGGACGACACGAGGCACGGGCCATCGGCCTAGTTACGTGACCGTTGCCGACGACCAGGCGCAGGCCGAATATGTCGTGGCGCGTGTGCTGGCCACGCGCGAAAGTGGAGTACCGCTGAAACGCCAGGCTGTGCTCTTTCGCAGCTCCCATCACAGCGACACGCTCGAGCTGGAGCTCACGCGGCGGAACATTCCGTATGTCAAATACGGCGGCCTGAAATTTCTGGAAGCCGCTCACGTCAAAGACCTGCTGTCCGTGTTGCGGTGGGCGGACAACGCGAAGAACAGGATTGCCGCATTCCGCGCGCTGCAACTGTTGCCGGGGTTGGGCCCGGCCACGGCCGAACAGGTCGTGACCCGATTCGAGCGGTCAGGCTATTCCTGGATCGCGTTCAGCGCCTTCCCGCCGCCCGCCGCCGTGGATGCGTGGACACCATTTGTCGAATTGATGGTTGCGCTCGCCGTCAGCGAAGGCCCATGGCAGGGTCAGGTCGGCCGGACGCGCGAATGGTTCGAGCCGCACCTCGAGCGCATCTACGACTCGGCGCACGTGCGCGCCGGCGATCTCGTACAGCTCGAGCGGCTCGCGCAGCAGTTCGCGACGCGCGATCAGTTTCTTGCGGAGCTGGCACTCGATCCGCCGGCGGCGAGCGGAGACCTCTCGGGCACGCCCTACCTGGACGAGGACTATCTCATCCTGTCGACGGTGCATTCCGCGAAAGGACAGGAATGGGACACGGTCTTCATCCTCAACGTCGCCGATGGAAATTTTCCTTCAGAGTTTTCGACCGGGCGCTCGGATCAAATCGAAGAGGAACGGCGTCTTCTGTATGTCGCGATGACGCGCGCGAAGAACGATCTTCACCTCATCGCGCCACTCAAGTACTACGTGGCGAATCAGCCGAAGCACGGTGACCGCCACGTCTACGGCGCCCGCAGCAGGTTCCTGACGAAAGGGGTGATGGCGAAGCTCGACGCGATCACGTGGCCCGAGATTCACGACGGAGCCCACACCCCGGCGGCGACCAACGCCCGAGTCAACGTCGCGGGGAAACTGCGGGGGATGTGGTAGAAACGCTCTCGACCGGAAGAATACGAAACAAGAGATTAGGAGATCAGGAGAATTCCTTCAAAGAACAACGTCCTCCTGATCTCCTGAACTCCTTCTGTTCGCATTTCGGATGGCGTGACTCATCGCCCGTGTCTGACCGCCTCCTGCTGCACCGAAGCCCAACGCAGGACGCGGCCGCGGTACGCATCCACTCGGGCCGCCAAATCACGGCTGCGGTCGCGAGTCTCGTCAGGATCGCCGCACACGTCGAACAACTTCGATCGGTCCGAATCGATCTCGTAGAGATACTTCCAGCACGAATCGCGCATGCCTAACCAGCCAAGCGAATAGTCGGTGAAGAAAAAGGCCGGCCGCACTTCGGGCCTGACGAGCGACCTGCCCTGATGTTCGCCCGGAACAGCGTAGCCAAGCAGATCGAGGACTGTTGGTGTCGTGTCAATCACGCTCGCGATGGGTGTGGCGCGGATATGGCCAGTGATGAGGCCCGGTGCCGCGATGAGGTAGGGCACGCGCACGTTTTCGTCGTAGATGAAGAGTGAGTGAGCGAAGTTGTCGGGGTGCTGACCGAACGCTTCGCCATGATCGCCCTGAACCACGATGAGCGTGCGATCGTCCAGTTGCCGGGCGCGAAGTCCCCGGACAAACTCACCAAGCGCGGCATCTCCATAGTGCAGCGAGTTGAGGTAGCGCCCGAAGTCGCCCGCTGAGTCAAATGGCCCAGGACCTGGCGCCGCATACGGGTGATGGCCCGCGACCGGAAGATACATCAGAAAAAATGGTTCACCTTCCTTCAGTGAGTCAATCCATTCGAGCATCTTTCTGATCGTCGACGGCTCATCCACACCAAAGCTCGAACGGACGTTGCCGCCGATTCCCCCGGCATCTTTTACCAACTCGAAGCCGCGGCCTGCGATCATCGGAGCCATTCCGAGATATTCGAAGCGCCCAGAGTGAAACAGGGCTGTCCGATACCCTGCCTCTGCGAGTCTCTGTGCGAGTGAAGTGCAGGGAACCCGCGCATGGGTCTCCGGCGGCGTATTCAATGCGGGGTATCGCGAGCAGAGCGTCGAAAACAGACCCTTGATGCTTTCCGGATAAGCCGCATAAGCGGCGTCGAACACCACAGCCTGACGTCCCAATTCCGTGAGCACTGGCATCGGATCCCGCTCGGCACCATAGAGACCAAGATAGCGTGCCGCCGTCGACTCGAGGACGATGAGCACGACGTTTCGTCCGCGTGCCGCTCCACGCAGGTGCTCCAGATTTTCAGTGGATCGCTGAGTGGTACTTGCGAAAATTCTGGAGTCACCGGCCGTGTCGGCTCTCTGAGCTCCTCGCGTCACCCTCGAACCGACAAGCGCGCCAAACGCATTCCGCTGGAGGCCACGCGTCTCGACGCGCGAGTCTGCCGTCGCGCCGGTCGTGACAATCACCAACGCGGCGGCGACGACCGGGAAGGATAGTTTGATCCGCCGTTGCTTCAGCACCATCGGCAACACCACGCCGGCCCCCGCAACCACCATAAGGCTGCCGACATTCGTTGTCGTGAAGTAGTGACTGATTGAATCTGCGAGCGGTCCTCGTGCCGCACGCATCATGGTCCATGTGAGAGGCGTTCCGAGAACAAGGGCAACCGGCACATTGACTGCAACGTAGGCAACCGCGACGCCATACAAAAGCCACCCAGGCGCGGGACGTCTCACGCACATATCGACAGCCAGGAAGATCACTGCCGCCAGGACGTCCTGCCAGAAGAACACGAATGGGGACCACGGCGAAAGCGGCAGATTCCTGCCCGCGAGGGTCATGGTCTTCGCGATGACCAGCACCACGAACAGGCAGACGGCTCTCACCGGGTGACGAGGTTCAAGCACTTGAGCAGCAGCCACGACACGATGACGCCGTCCGCCCGCCGTCGCCATATCCAGTCGTGGACGAGCACGCGAGGCGCCGGGGGCTCGCGATACAGCCGATCGCGGTCGCCGACAAAGGCGAGCGGAATGACCACGAGATCGCCAGGCTCTCCCTCAGCGGGTTGCGATGCCGATACTGGAGTCTGACCGCCAGTCAACTGGTAGGTACCCTGTCGGATGGCGATCGCCTTGTCGAGGAATCTGCAGGCGATGTCGAGGTTCTTTCCGCTGGCATCAACAATCGTCAGCGACGCCGCAGGCAGCACCTTGCGTAAGACCAGGGCCGTTCGCGGAAACAAGCCACCTCCGACGATGGTGACACGCCGAATGTCCGACTTCTCGCGGAGGAGCCTTCGAAACGCGCGCTCGTGTGATCGGACAACGTAGCGCTGGAGCAATGGTGAATAGAGCACAAGGTGCTCGAGCGATTCGAGGTTGATCGAATCCAGCCATCGAAGAACCGGCGGCCACCGGCTGGCCAGCGCGTCTCCCTGGCTGTGCCGCGGCAGCCTCGTCCAGTGCTCGCTCGATCGACGGTGATGCTCGACGTGATAGCCGTCATTGAAAAAGATGAAGTTGTAGAGCCGGCCGTAGTGGCTCGTTGTGCCGCGCGCATGCTCGAAATAACCCTGCAGCTGACAGAGTCCGAGTCCCGCGACATACCCGGGGAGATAAACGCTGGCAAAGAACGTTGGATCCATCCAGGCGAGCCCGGCCCACAAGGCTGCGATCATGCCCGTCTCCGCAAGTGCCACCCGGGTCCATCGAACTGCCCAGTCTCCATGTCTTCGTGCCTCCGCATCTTCGTGGCTGCTTCGTGACTTCGTGCCTTCGTGGTTACTGTGATGCCGAAGATGGCGCTCCCGCCAGATGCTGTGTGGAATGCTCAGGAGCAGCGTCAAATAGATCGAATACAGCCCGTTCAGCACGGGCGATCGAAAGAACGGAAGGTGAACGAAGTTGTGCGAAATCGAATTCGCATTCCACCACAGGCCAAGCGCGATCAGCGGACTCGACGGAAGGGTCATCAGCAGCGCCGCGTGCGCGAACGACAAGACGATCAGCAGAGCGTCACTGTTGGAATGCCGCAGAACGCCCGTCGATGCCTCCATCGCTGCTACCGAGCTCGCGCCAACGCTCTCAGCTGGTCGAAGACGTCGCCGCGAGGCGACGACCCCATTCGAACCACGCCAAACTGAATCGGGTAGTTCTGCGGCGCCGAGGTCCGCTCGCCGGCCGGCCTCACTCGTCCGGCTGCGAGCGAGCGGCTACCGAAGCCAATGATCTGGCCGGTCCCAGCCACCGACTTGAGATCCGCCCACTCATTCCGGCACACTCCGATCTGTTCTTTCGAACAGCCGTAGTACAGATATCCCGGCTCTGGCGCTCGCCATCCTGCACCGGACTGTTTGTTCCACACTGCAAACGTGCCCCAGATCTGGACACGGAGCGGTTCGGCGTCACCGGGTTCCAGAACCACCTTGTCCACCAATCCGTAGATGCCCAGCGGCACACTGGCGTTGACGGTCAGCACAGCGAAGGTTATCGCTGCGCTCAGGCCCATCGCCATGGCGAGAGTAGGTATTTTCATCTTGGTCTCCTCATCGCCATCAGGGCTTGAGTACCTGTTCACGTCCGTCGCTACCGGCCACACTCACAAAGTGCTCGCCGCGCTTGGCCATGAGGCGAACCTTGCCACCGGCGAGGGTCATGCCGGCACCTTCGCGTGAGGTGTCGAGCTTCACGCCCGGCGCTCCGTCGTCGCGATCACGCAGCCGAAAAACTACAGCTTCAGGGTAGTTCTGCGAATCAACCGTCGTCGGCGGTTCGACTTTGATGCTGGCTCTTACGCGTCCCTGCTCATCGACGATTTCCAGCGATCGGCCCCGGAGCACAGGGGCGACATCAGACGCATTCACCGGGTGCGCATGGCTGACAAGGAGTGCGGCGAGCACGAGATTGGCCAACGTCAGCATCAGTGCAATTCGTTGGATAGTCATGATCTCTCCTCTTGTTTCCAGAGTAACGTTCGACGCACAAAGTAAAAAATTGTTAATTGTTGATTTAATCATCTAAATATCTGTGTATGCTCGAGACGTGGTGGAGCAGCTGCCCGCTCTCAGCACGGATCAGATTGCCGCGTTCGTGGAGCTGTCTCGCCAGGGGCAGATTCGGGCGGCAGCGGCCGTTCTGGGAATCACGGAACAGGGTCTCCGAAATCGGCTGCTCACGCTGGAACAGCGCCTGGGCGTGGAGCTTTACCGGAAAAGCCGCGGGGCGCGGCGGTCGGCGCTGTTGACCGATCAAGGCAGGCGTTTTCTCCCGCACGCCATCGGCTTTCTCGAACGCGCGAAAGAGCTGTGCCGTACCGTCGACGTCGAAAGCGGCGCACAGGAGATCCGGCTGGCCTCGAGCCAATATCTGATTCGCTATCTGCTCATCGACATCCTGAAGGAGTTCCGAAAAGCCGCGCCCGCGATTCACGTGCGCATCAGCACGATGAACGAGCTCGAGGTGGAAGAGAGACTACGGAACGATCCCGAGGTGTCGATTGGAGTTGCAGCCCCGTACGAACCATCGCCGGACCTCGACTATCACGAGCTGTTTGCGATGAGCTGGAGCCTGATTACGCCGCCGAAGCATCCGCTCGCCGCCAGGCGCCGTGTGCGGCTGCAGGATCTCGCCGATCGGCCGCTCATCATCTACGAACGCGGCTCGACCGGCAGGCAGCACATCCTGGATGCGTTTCACGAAAGCGCGATCGCGCCGCAGGTGGCCATGGAAACAACCAGCACCGAGACGATTGTCAGCATGGTCGAAGCGGGGCTCGGCATTGCGATCGTGCCGCTTCTGCCGAGCGGCGCCGTCACACGCGGTCGGCGCGTCCAGGCTCGCAGGCTCGATGCGTCGATTCGGCCGATTCACTCCGGTATTCTTGTGAGGCGAGGAGAGCGGCTCTCCGCTGCGTCGTCGCGTCTGCTCGATTTCATCAGGCTGCATTTTTCCCGGTGAACGTGGTAGCGTAGCCGCTTCAGTGACGCCGGGTCTGAAAAGTAAGCCCGGCCTACGTACGTAGGGCGGGTCCTGTTTTAAGAACCCGCCGGCTGCCTCGACCAAGGAGGTTGATATGAAGCCTGTCATCATCCTCACCTTGTCTTTCGCGCTTGCGGCGATCGCGCCCGTGCGCGCCCAACACGATCATCCCGAGGGCGGCGACCTGGTTGGCACGGCCGGCGTCAGCTTCCAGACGTCGTGCGCACCCGCCCTTCGACAGGATTTCAACCGCGGCGTCGCCCTGCTCCACTCGTTCTGGTTTGCACAGGCCATCGCCGCGTTCAACGGCGTGTTGGAAAAGGACCCTTCGTGCGCGATAGCTCACTGGGGGATTGCGCTCAGCCGCTGGGGCAACCCGTTCGCGGGCCTCAAGTCACCCCAACAAGTCGCGCTGAGCCGCGAGGCCATTCAGAAAGCACAGACGACCGGCTCGCCCACTCCACGCGAACGCGCCTATATCGCAGCGGCAGCGGCGCTCTTCACCGATGGCGAGGCCGCGACACAACGCGCGCGCACGCTCGCCTATGAGCAAGGCATGGAGCGGCTGGTAAAGGAGTTCCCGGCCGATATGGAAGCGCGCATCTTCTACGCGCTCGCCGCCAATCAGACGGCGCCGACGACGGACAAGAAATATTCACAGCAGCTGAAGGCTGCGGCGATCCTCGAGCCACTCTTCAAGGAGCATCCGAAGCACCCGGGGCTCGCGCACTACATCATCCACGCCTACGATCATCCGCCGCTCGCCGAGAAAGCGTTGCCGGCGGCCCGAAGCTATGCGTCGCTGGCACCCTCGGTGCCGCACGCGCTGCACATGCCGTCGCACACGTTTACGCGCGTTGGCCTCTGGAAGGAATCGATTGAAACGAATCGCCGATCGGCAGAAGCGGCGCGCAAGGAAAAGGCGACGCCGGAAGAGCTGCACGCCATGGATTATCAGGCGTACGCGTACTTGCAGATCGCACAGGATGCCGCGGCACGGCGCATCGCTGACGAAGCGATCGAAGCCGCCGGGCGGCTCGACGTCAATGCAACCGGCGTCGCTGCGCCGGGCGTCGCCGGCGTGTATGCCACGGCGGCCATTCCCGCCCGTTATGCGCTCGAACGCAACGCATGGGCCGAAGCCGCCTCGTTGACGGTGCGCAAGAGCACGTTCCCGCACACCGATGCGATTAGTCACTTCGCACGAGCGCTCGGAGCCGCACGCGCGGGCAATCCAAAGGCCGCCGCCACCGACATCGAGCAATTGGCCGCGCTGCGCGACGCGCTGAAGACGATGCAGGATGCGTATTGGGCCGAGCAGGTGGACATCCAGCGCCAGATCGCGATCGCGTGGGTCACTTTTGCGGAAGGCGACCGGGCTCGAGGCATCGAGCAGTTGCGCGCCGCGGCCCAGGCCGAGGATGGCACCGACAAGTCGGCGGTTTCGCCTGGACCGCTGGCACCCGCTCGCGAGCTGCTCGGTTACATGCTCCTCGAAGCCGGACGGCCTGCAGAGGCGCTCGTCGAATTCGAGGCGACAACGAAGAAGGAACCGAACCGTTTCCGCGGGTTATACGGCGCCGCTCGTGCCGCAGAAGCGGCCGGCCAGCGCGCACGAGCCGTGACGTTCTACAAACAGCTGCTTCAGGTAGCCAGTGAGCCAGACACCAATCGCCCCGAGCTCGAACACGCACGCAACTTCATCAAGTAGTGCTCCGCCTCCGCGCCAAGGGCGCTCCGGCGCGACAAGCCGGAGCGATGGCGCAGGTGGTCAGGCGGACCATCTGCACGACGCGGTTCTCGCTCCCCCTCGCGGGTGGCGGGCCACGGCGTCGCATCTCGGCCCCGGCCTCATCATCAGCGCCGCCATCGTCGGATCGGGCGAGCTGATCGTCACGCCGAAAGTGGGCGCCGCGCTCGGCTTCTCCATGCTGTGGTTCGTCCTCTTCGCGTGCATCGTGAAGGTGTTCGTGCAGATCGAGCTCGCGCGTCTGGCGATTGTCGAGCGCGTGACGACACTCGAGGCGCTGAACTCGGTCCCCGGACCACGCCTGCGCGTGTCGTGGCTTCTCTGGTTCTGGCTGTTCATGTATCTGGGGCTGGTGTTCCAGGTCGCCGGACTGATCGGTGGCTGCGTGCTTATCTTCGAGACGATGAACTTCAACCTGTCACGTGACGCGCTTCTGGTCGGCATCACGGCGTCAGGCGCGGTGCTGCTGGTCACGGGGCGGTACAAAGTTGTCGAGGTGGGCTCGACGTTGATGGTCGCGGCCTTCACGGTGAGCACAATCGTCGCGATGATCGCACTGCAATGGACGCCGTATCGGGTGTCGTCGGCACAGTTGATCGACGGTCTGAAATTTCAACTTCCGGCGTCGTTCACCGTGGCGTTTGCGGCGTTCGGCATCACGGGCGTCGGCGCATCCGAGTTGATCTACTACCCCTATTGGTGTCTGGAGAAAGGCTACGCGCGGCACATCGGCCCGAGAGATGACACGCCTGGTTGGCGGCGCCGGATGCTCGGATGGCTGCGTGTGCTGCACACCGACGCCGTTCTCTCGATGCTGATCTACACAGGCGCAACCATCGCGTTCTACATCCTCGGCGCAGCCGTCCTGCACGGCCAGGGACTGCAAGTCACCGATCGCGAGCTGATCGAAACGCTGAGCGAGATGTACCGCCAGACGCTCGGCACAGCGGGCGCGTGGATATTTCTTGTGGGAGCCTTCGCGGTTCTGTATTCGACCTTCTTCGTGGCGACCGCGTCGAACGCACGGCTTTTTGCCGACGCCGCCGCCATTTTTGGATTGCTGCGTTATCCAGACGCCGCAGCCCGTCTGCGTGTCGTGCGCGCGGCCTGCGTCGGCCTGCCGATCGCGTCCGGAACGGTCTATTTCCTGTTTCCGCAGCCTGTCGTGCTCGTGCTGATCGGCGCGCTCGGGCAGGCGCTGATGCTGCCGTTTCTCGGGGGCGCAGCTCTGTACTTCCACCACAGGCGCCTGTCCGGCGTCATCCATAGCGGCTCAGCCTGGACGCTCTCCCTCTGGCTTTCGGCGCTCGCGATGATGCTCGCGGGCGGTTATCAACTGGTTCAGACCGTTCGTCCTCTGCTATGAAAGCACCGACCCTGGACGACATCTACGGCGCTCGCGCGTCTCTGGCGGGGCTCGTGTCTCCCACTCCACTGATGCGTCATCCGCTGCTCGTCGCAGAGACCGGCCTCGACGTCTGCGTCAAACACGAAAACCACAATCCGACCGCGGCGTTCAAAATCCGTGGCGGACTCAACCTGGTCGCATCGCTGACGAGCGACGAACGGCAGCGCGGCGTGATTACCGCCAGCACCGGCAATCACGGTCAGTCGATTGCGTTCGCGTCGCAACGCGCAGGCGTGTCGTGCATCGTCGCGGTGCCGCACGGAAACAACCCCGAAAAGAACGCAAAAATCCGCGCGTTCGGCGCAACGATCGTGGAACAAGGAAAGGATTTTGACGACGCTCGCGAATGGGTCGAGCGCGAAGCGGAAGCAACCGGACGCCGCTATGTTCATTCTGCCAACGAGCCGTTGCTCATCGCGGGTGTAGGCACGTACGCGCTCGAGATCTTCGACGCGCTTCCGGATCCTGACGTCATTCTCGTGCCCGTCGGAGGCGGCAGCGGCGCGTGCGGTTGCTGCATCGTGCGCAGCGGCCTCGGCAAGAAGACCCGCGTCATCGGCGTGCAGGCTGCCGAAGCGGATGCGTTCGCTCGCTCGTGGCGAGGGCCTGAGCGGGTATCGGCGGCCCACACGTCCACGTTTGCCGAAGGGTTGGCTACGCGCTACACCTTCGATCTGACGTTCGACATCCTCAAGCGCGAGCTCGACGACATCGTCACGCTGAGCGAGACGGAACTGGAAGAGGGCGTGCGCCTGGCACTACGGGCGACGCAGAATCTCGCCGAGGGGGCCGGCGGCGCAACGCTGATGGCCGCCTTGAAGATCCGCGATCAACTCGGGGGCAAGAAAGTCGTCTGCGTGATGAGCGGCGGGAACATGAGTATGCCGGTGCTAAGGCGGATACTCACGTAGAGGTCACGGAGTTTTCTGTCTCACAGATTACCGCTTTGCTGATTCTCGACGCAGAGCCGCGGAGTCGCAGAGCACCGCATCGACTTCGCGCTTCCGGCGCATAAGAACGAGAAGAGACGCGAATATCAAGAACCCGTTAGCCAATTCGTTCTTGTATTCGCGTCTCTTCTCGTTCTTATGTGGGTCCGCGTACGCGGACCCACGAAGTCGATGCCATCCGCAGAGCCTGCTGCCTCCGTCACGATGCAACAACACGTCGCGTCGTCGTGCTCGTCGTGACGTTGTGGTTTGCTTTCTCCGTGTCTTCGTGCCTCCGTGTTGAGTTAGGAAGACTCCGTGCACTCTCTACCCGATGATCGACACCATGGTCAGCACGTGCACTCCTAGTGCCCGATCGCCCTTCACCTCCACTTGCCGCTCGGCTGCTTCTCGATCAATCCCCTTCGTAAAAATCCGCCACGCGATCTCCTGTGGAATCGTCGTCTCTGAGACCTGCCGCCCCCTCGGTGATTCCACCTGCTTCCAACGTTCACCGTCGCGGTAGAGATACCAGATGCCGCCACAATCGCCCGATACGTTAAATCGCACGTGGGTTCCTGACTCACCCGCCTGGTCCCGGTAGTTGAACGGTAGCGCACGCATGAAGCAGTCGAGCACCGGATAGTAGAGCTCACGCGTCATGATGCCTGGCCGGTTGGTCGCAAGACGAATCTGTTGCTGATGATGCCAGCGTTCTGTGAGCTCGCGCGCCGTGTCGAACCAGTTTGGCGACTTTTCCTCGCCGGCCCAGCTCACGCTGAACGCCGCGTCAGCCATCGGGTCGAGCGATTGATGAAAGTCAGCACTCTGGCGGGACGCGACCTCCATTATTGAGATCAAAACCGCCGGACTCAGCCGCCGGTACATCTCGACACCGTCGCGATTGAGCCGATTGATAAACGCGATGAAGTCGTCCGCCGATTTGAAGCGCGGCGGCGGTCCGGCAGCGTACCCGTCACGCACCAGTGAGAGCTTGCGCAGCAGCGTGTCGAGCAGATGCGCGGCGACATCCTTCACCTTCCAGGCCGGCGCAATCGTCTGCTGCTCCCAATCGGCTGATTCGAGTGACTTCAACAATTCGATCAGGCGGGCTTCGACGACGGGCAGCAGGTGGGCGACCAGAATAGGCCTGTCTCGCAGAGAAATGTGATCTCTTGTTTGCATTTCTCCGTGTCTCTCCGTGCCTTCGTGTTGAAAGTAACTCCGTGCTCTCGAATCTCAAAACGCTTCACCGATCCCCACGTTGAACCGCCAGCGATGCGTCTGCGGCTGGCCGTCGATTCTCAGGCCTTCGAGTGGCTTGAGCTGGTATCCCAGGTCGATGCGAATCAGCCCGAACGGCGTCTGCAGTCTCAACCCAGGTCCCGCGTCATAAAGAAGATCGTCGAAATGCACGGCCCAGGCATCCTGCCACACATTGCCGCCTTCGACGAAGAACGCACCGGAAAGGCGCGGCAGAAGGCGGAACCGTACTTCGCCCGTCGCCGTCACCATGCTCTTCCCGCCGACGGGTTCCCCCGATGCCGACAACGGGCTCACCTCGTAGATCCCCCATCCGCGCATCTCGTTCGAGCCACCGAGAAAGAATCGCTTCAGCAGCGGAATGTCCGCCTCCGCGCCGGACGGGTCGATCCCACCATAGCGGAGCCGGCTGGCAAACACGACTCGATCGTCGAACGCGCGGCGATAGTGACGAACATCGCCGATGACCGCGAAGTAGTTGAACGAGCCGGGCATCCACCTGCCCGCCTGCTCGATGTGCAGCGACATGGTCGCTGTTGGAAGCGCGGCGCTGGTCGATACGAGGAGCTCGGCTCTTGGATCGGCAGGCAGGCGGCGGTGATCGAGATCGATCGACCAGGCACTGAGCATGCCGTCCTGCAGTCCCAGGAGCACGTCGAGATCCTCATCGACGTCGCTTCGCTCGAACGTCGCCGCATAGCCAAACGTCGTCGCCAGCGCCCTGGTCCACCGCCAGCTGACCGCTGCCTGGCCGCCGCGCGACATCACGAAGAACGACTGTTCGTCGATTTCCTGGTGCCGCGCCTGGAGCGACAGGGACAGCGCAGGATGCCACGCTTCCGATTGCGTGAACGCCACCTCGCCGGTCCGCTCGATCCGCGAGACACGGCCCTGCAAATCGAGCCGCCGGGCGGCTCCGAGAAAGTTCAAATGACTGACGCGCGCCTCGAATCCCAGACGCTCCCCAGCGGCATAGCTGGCCGACAGATTCCACTGCCAGGGACTCTGCTCCTCGACGGTAATCAAGGTCGGTATCTCGGCCGGCTGAAGGTCGATGTCCTGCGCCCGAATCTCCACAGACTTGAACAGCCCGAGCGTGCCGATCCTCTGCTGGGTGCGTTCGATCGCGCTGCGCCGGAACAAATCGCCGGGTGCGTATGCCAACCGCCTGCGGATAGTGGCATCGTCGACACGACGGTTGCCGCCAATGTCGATGCGTCCGAAGTAGCCGAGCGTACCCGGCTGGGCACGCAGAATCACACGCGAGCGTTTGGAATCGATCGGCACGCGCTCGAGGCTGACCTGCGCGTACGGGTACCCGTGATTCTGCAGAATCTGAACGGCACGTTCGCCTGTTCTCTGTTCGAGCTCGCTGGTCAGCACCAAACCAGCGCGGAGGGGCAGAGCTTTCTCGAGATCCTCACGCGCCGGGACGGGAAGCACGTCGAAGCCCTCGATCTGCACGCTCTCGACAACGACGGGATTCTCGGCGGCAAGCTTGGGCGGCGCATGCCGGCACGCGCCGATCGCTGATGCCGCAATCGCCAGCGTGCAGACCCAACCGACTCGCATGAATCGAGGGTACACAAAAAAAGAGGGCGGGTCTAAAGAACAAGACCCGCCCTACTGTCCACTTCTTACTTCTTACTTTTTACTTCTTACTTCCAACCTACACCAGTTCGTGCATCTTTTCTTCGGCCGTCGGGAAATCTTTGCCGAGCGGCGTCTTGAGAATTTCCTCGGCGATCGTCAGGTAGACGTCGCCGATGCCGTTGTGCGTCTTCGTGTGCGTGTTGCCCTTGATGCCACCACCAGCGACGAGCATCGCCAGGCCGTTGCACTTGTGCGGATCCGCCTCGGCGTGCTCGTGGACGAACACCGTCGCCGTATTGTCGAGCAGGTTGCCGTCGCCTTCGGGCACCGCCCTCAGTCCTTCGAGCAGATACGCGTACTCTTCGACGTGCCAGCGGCAGATGTCACGCATGATGCGCTGCTGCGCCGGCGTGCCGGCGTTGGTGTGCGTGTAGTCATGGTGACGGTTGTCCGAGTGCCCGAGCCACGGGAACCGCGTGAGGCTTTGGCACTTGGTCAGCATGTAGGACGCCACGCGCGTCTGACCCGACGCAAAGGCGTGAATCAGAAGGTCCGACTGAATCTTCGCGATTTTCGGATAGTCGGTGAGATCGGTGATGTCCTCGGGTTCCTTGATGTTCTTGCCGTAGTCGGGCGGCAGGCTCGCGATCGCGCGTTCGAGATCGCGAACCGATGTCAGATGCTGATCGAGCCGCTGTTTGTCGGCCGCGCCGAGCGCCGGCTTCAGCGCGTTCACATCGTCGCCGACGAGATCGAGGACGCTCTTCTTGCGATTCACCCAGCCCTCGTCGCGCACCCCGAAGAGGCGATCGAACAGGTTGTGCGGGATGTGCTCCTGCGGCAGCGCGCGCTCGAAGCCCGCCCACGTCATGTTGCGGTGCACGTTCTCGCCGTGTGACTCTTGCGCGACGCCAATCTGCAGCGAGCGAAAGCGCGACTTCGTGCCGATCTTGGCGGCGAGAATCTGATCGATCGACGCCCCGGCCGCGCCGCGGCCCGTGTAGGCCGTGCCGGTCATCAAGCCGCACAACGCGCTGAAGTGGCCGTTGCCCTGCCCGTTGAGACGTGCCGCCACGTTGTCGACACCGCTGAGGACATGCACGTAATCACGCACACGACCGAGCGGCGACAGACAGGCGGTCAGTTCGTAGTGTTCGCCCGTCTCGCGGGGAATCCAGTAGCGCTCGGGGATGCCGTTGCCGTTCCACCAGACGAGGAAGCGCTTGTCGATGGCGGCACGCTTGGCGGTTTCGGCAGCGTAGGCGGTGCCGTTCATGTTGAACATGGCCGCCAGCGGCGGCAGACCAACTTGAACCGCCGCGCCGGTTATGCTGATGCCCCTGAGGAACTTCCGTCTGCTGAGCTGCATTGCGCTTCTCCAAACCGGTCCGCCTGAAGGCGGACACTACGTACTGCCGGTCCGGCTAAAGCCGGACACTACGTACTGCGGATCCGGCTGAACCGGACACGACGTACGGCGCTACTTTTGCCCAGTCTGGCCAGGGCCAGACGTGACCTTCGTGGAGCTAGTCCATTGTCTCAGGAACTCCGGCGATTGCACCAGTGCTACCAACAGGTTCTTGACCCTGAAGTCCGACGCCTTAAATTGGTCGTACAGCTGGTCGATGGTCTTCTCGTCCGCGTTCGATTCCAGCCGCCCGTAGGAGTATCGGAACATCTGCCGGACGATGCATTTCTGACACACCGGACTATCCGCCAGAATCGCCCCGATTTGCCTGGCGCCCGAGAAGCTCGAGTTCGCAAGACCCGCAATTTCGCCCTGCGCGTTGATGTCCACAGGCGTGCCCGGCGCGCCGCCGCGTCCGCCGCCGCCCCCACCGCGGCGCCCAGGGGCCGGAATCACTTCCTGTTCCCGATAGCGCCCGATCGCATCGAAATGCTCAAAGCCGAAACCGATGGGATCCATGAGACGGTGGCACGACGCACACGTGGGGTTCTCGACGTGCTCGACCATGAGTTGGCGCCGCCCCTTGGCGGGCCCGGTCGTCAACGGATCGGGCAACGTCGTGATGACGCCAGGCGGCGGCGGCGGCACATGCTGACAGAGCAGCCGCTCGCGAATGAAGATCCCGCGCGCCGTCGGCGACGTATCCGTGGGTCCCGCCGTCGACGCCAGGAACGTGCCCTGCCCGAGAATCCCCGCGCGCGGCGACTCCGCCGGGAACTTCACCATCTCGAACTGATCCTTCGGGGCCGACACGCCGTACACCTCTGCCAGCTCCGACGTGAGGAAGCTGTAGTCGGCAGTCAGTGCTTCCATGAAGTTGCGATCGTTCCACACGAGGTGATGCAGAAACGTGCGCGTCTCCTCAGCCATGGCGAGCGCAAGCTCGGGCGTGAACGGCTGAAACCGCCCCGACTTCACGGCGTTGACGACGCGATCGAAGCGCAGCCACTCTTCGAAGAATTGATCGAGCGCATCGCGGCTCTTCGGCACGTTCTCGAGTAATCGGCGCGCCGCGCGCTCACGCCCCGCCACCGCGCTCAACTCGCCTTTTGCCGCCGCCTCGAAGAGCGCGTCATCCGGCATCGTGTTCCAGAGCAGGTACGACAGGCGGCTCGCAACGTCGTAATCGGCGTACTTTCCATCCGGTCCGGCTTCAACATGGAAGAGGAAGTTGGGTGACTGCAGCATCGCTTCGACCACGACGCGCGCTCCGTCGGTGAATCGGCGGCTCACGCGCGCCTGCTGGGTGAACGCGGTCGAATAGCGTCTCGCTTCATCCTCGGTCAACGGACGGCGGAACGCCCGCAGTCCAAACCGCCGCACGAACGCGTCGCGGCACTGGGTGTCGCTGAATGATGTGGGCTTGCACGGAATCAGCCCGTTGATATCGCCGATACGGAACGCGTTCAGCGCCAGACGCTCGGCCGAGGTGCTGTAGGTTTCAACGAGCAGCGGCGGCATGCCTTGCGCCGTGAGTTGGTTCTTGAAACCGTCGACGTAGTCCTCCGGCGGGAACCGCTCTGCCGGTCGACTGTAATCGCCCAACAGATCGCGCACGGTATTGTCGTACTGCGCGTGCGTCAGTCGCCTGACGAGCTGCTTCGGCACAGCCTCGCCGTCGCCGTCTGTCAATTTCTTCAGCGCCGCAGTCAGCGTGGCGTCAGATGCGGAAGCGAGCGAGGTCGCCCATGTGGCGACGATCTGTTCTTCATTTGATCCCGGCTTGACGCGGACGCCCCCGGTGTGGCGAATCACGTTGGTCGGTTTGGCGAGAATCAGCGACTTCGACGCATCCGCACGATCGACCAGGCTCGCGAGCGACAACCCGAACGCCTGAATCTGCGCAGGGGTGGCATCCTTCTCTGGAAAATGCAGTCGCGTCGCCGATGCGACGCCAGACGAGGTGTGACAGCCGCTGCATTTCGCCGCCTCGAACACCGGCATGACCTGCGTTTGAAAGAAAACGGGATCGGGCGCCGCACTCTGAGCGTGCGGATGCGGAGCCGAGGCAATCAGGGCGACGAGTATGGCGGCGAGCGACAGGCCCGCGATACGAACGGTCATTTCTATTCCTCGATGACGGGCTTTTCGGCTGTTAGTGATGCCCCGCGCGATGTCGGACGTCTTGCCCACGAAACGAATGTGCCGGGATGCTGCTGCCGGAAGGCGTTCACGGCCTCCGGCGTGATTCTGGTTTCGGTGACGTAGAGATACTTCAGGTTCGGCAGCTTCGCCAGCCGCTGCAGACCTTGATCGCCAATTTGCGTGTATGAAAGATCCAGATGCGCGAGTGTCGGCATCCCTGCCAGCACATCGGCGGTGGCGTCGTCGAGCGACTGCGAGGCCCAGAGGCTGAGCCGTTCGAGAGGCAGCGATTGCAGCGTTCTCACGCCCTCGGGTGTCAACCGCGCGCCGCTGATGTTCAACCGCTTCAGGTTCTTCAGCCGGGCGAGCTTCGCGACGCCGAGGTCGCTGATCTGCAGCCCGCCAGTCAAACGGCAATTGCCGCCGCCCGGCGCCGCCGGCTGCCCGCCCATGCCCAATTTGATGCCGACGCCAAGGTCGAGCTCTTCCAGCCCGACCAGCAGCGAGATCGTATCGAGATCGAGGTCGGTCACATTCGGCGTCCAGCACGCACCCGCGTTGCGGCGCTGCACGCCTCTCAGGCTCAGCGCCTTCAGCTTCGGCAGCAGCTTCAGGAAGTTCAGATTGAGTCCCGTGATGAGCGTCGCGCCGATCTTCAGGGTCTCGAGCTCGCTGAGATTCGGCAGATGTTCGAGACCGACGTCGCCGAGCATCGTGTAACTGATATCGAGAAAGCGCAGGCCGGTCATTTCGCCAACGTAAGGCATGCCGGCATCGGTGATGTCGACGCCACGGACCACGAGCCGCCGAAGCCCGCGATTCGCGCGCAGATGGGCCATCGACGCATCGGTCAGAAACTCGGCCGTGTCGAGCGTGAGATCTTCGAGCTGCTGGAGCGCCTGCAGCTTCTTGATGCCCTTGTCGGTCACGTAGGTGAACGACAGGTCGAGTGTCTTCAACGTCTTCAGCTCGACGATGAAGTCGACGTCGTTGTCTGTTGCCCAGGTGCGTTCGAGCGACGCTTCGACGATCGTGCCGTCTTTGTCGCGCGCCACCCACCCGCCGCGCTGCTCGATTCGTTCGATGGCATACGCGATGGCGGGCGAATCCTTCGTGCGCGACTGCGCTGCGACGTGATTCGGCGCCAGGGCGGCCATCGATGTCACCAACGCCACAATCGCGCGTCGTACTAGTCGAATTTCCTTAGTTGTCACGTCGTCGCTTCCTTCGTGTCTTCGTGGCTTCGTGGCTTTCGTGGCTTCGTGGTCATGTTCTCCGCCGTGTACGGCCGGCGTCGAGACTCCAGTTGATGGCGGCCTTCGGCAGCGCGTTGCTGATGCTCTTGTAGCCCTGCTCGGACACCTGCGTGTGATAGATATCGAGATACTTCAGATTGGTCTGACCGGTGAGCCACTTGAGCGACTTGTCAGTCAAATCGGTGCGGTCGAGCTTGAGCTCTGAAAATCTCGTGTTCTTCGCCAGCAGCTCGAACCCCGCGTCGCTCACCGGCGTGTAGTTCAGGTTCAGCGCCTCGAGCTTCGGCAGCTGCGCCACCCACGCCATTCCCGTATCGGTAATGCTCGTCTGCTCGAGGCCGAGCCGCTTCAGCTCGGTCAGCTTCGTAATCATCTCGAGGCCAGGTTCAGCAAAGCGAGTGAAGCTGAGGTCGAGATCTTCGAGCTGGGTCAGCGGCGCCAGCCCTTCGAGGCCTTTCTCGGTGATGTCGAGCGACGTGATGTCGAGCCGTTTAAGGTTCTTCAGCGCGGCGAAATGCACCATGCCGGCATCGGTAATGTCGGTATGCCGAAGGTTCAACGACTCGATCGATGTCAGCTGCGACAGCTCCTGCAGCCCCGCGTTGGCAATCGGCGCGCTGTCGAGGTTCAGCTCGCGCAGGTTCGGCAGCGCCCTGAGCACGCCGAAGCCGGTCCCGTCGACGAGCGTGCTCGGCATCTCGAGCTTGCGCAGATTCGTGAGCGAGGCAAGCAGCGCCAGCGCGGCGTCTCCGAGGAGTGTGTGACCGAGGTTCAGGCGCTCGATCGAACGGATGCCGGCAATCTGCTCGAGTCCGATGGTGCTGATTTCGGTGTGCTGCAGGCTGAGATCCTGCAAATGCGACAGCCGGGTGAGAACAACCGTTTCTTTGTCGGTAATTGACGTCGCGTTGAGCGAGACGCCGGTGATACGGCCGTCAGCCATCTGCACCTTTGCGCCGATCGCGCGCAGCCACTCGCCAACCGCCGCGTCTCCCTGTGTCGCTACGACCGACGCGGCTTTTGCACGTTTCGGTTCGGAATTAGCCGACTCGAGGATCAACAGCTCGGCTTTCGGCAGCTTCGACGTCAGGTCGCGCACGCCCGAACCCGTCACCCGGCTGTACCGCAAGTCGACGGTGCGCAGCCTCTTCAGCCCTGACAGTTTCGCGAGACCCGCATTGGTCACCTTCGTCCGGTAGAGGCTGAGCTCTTCGAGCTCCATCATGTTCTTCAGCGCATCGATGCCCGCGTCGGTGACATCGGCGCTCTGCAGGTTCAGACGACGCAGCTTCGTGAGGCCAGACAGTGCCGACAGGCCTTCGTCGGTCATCGCGACGTCCGACAGGTCCAGCTCGACGAGGTCGGTCAGATCCGAGAGGTACTGAATGCCGGTGTCGGTGATGGACGTCCCGCGCAAGTACAAGCGCCGAAGCGTCTTCTTCCCTTTCAGACTGGCCATGCCCGTGTCGTTGAACGTGACCGCGTAGTTCAGATCGAGGTGTGTCAGCGGAAACGCGGCAAGTGACATGCCCGAGCTGCGCGTCTGGTGAATGCGAATTTCCTTGAGATTGGTCAGCGGCGTCAGCCCCTTCAGCGCGGGATCGTTGAAGGGGATGTAGGTCTGTACCGGCTTGCTCATCACGAACTTCTCGAGCTCGGTCGCCTGGCTGAAGAGCGCAATAGTCGCCTGCACGCGGGGGGCTGGCTGGTCGTACCAGAGACGCCCGTTGACGTAGAGCTCTTTCAGATGCGGAAGTGGCGGCAGTTTGCGAAGCTCGTCCTGCAGTGACGCGGCATACATCGTGATGCCGGTGAAATTCAGCGTGTGAATCCGGAAATCGGTCGCCGGCAGATCGACAAGGTCGGTTATCGGTTTGCGCTGCCCCTCGAGCACGATGCTGCCGCCCATGCGCAGCATCCATTCAGCCACCATGCGATCGGCGGCAGGCCCTTCGATCTTGGTGGGCCGTGGTACGTCGATCGGGCTCGCGGGCCCTTCGACGGGTTTGCCAGGTTCTTCGGCCGGCTGCTGCGCGCTCGTCGCGCCCGAAACCAGCAACAACCAGGCGAGGGCTCCCGCGGCCAGACGTCTGCTGCAATCGTGGGGAAAGAGAGACCCAACGGTCATGATTCACTCCGCTTTGAGGGGGTACTTATTGTAGTGGAAGGACACCGGCGGGTCCAAAAGGAACGGCGGGTCTTCTTTCCAAGACCCGGCGGAAGACCCAGCGTCAGCGACGAGTGAGCGTCTCCTCAACGGAGATGACCCAGTCGATACCGCTCGATTCGACGAGGAATTCGTATAAGCGGGGGTCGTCTCCAAACTCCACACTTCCGCCACCCGCGCTGCGATGCTCGGCGATGACCTTCAGCACCCGGCCGCTGATGCCGCTGCGGAGGGTCAGCACAAACGTGCCCGGTTTTGCGTTGTCTTTATTCTGCGCCGTCCAGTTGATGCGAAACGAGCCCGACTCGCTCACGAAGCCGAGCGTCGTGTTGCCGTCTCCCTTCCAGGACCCAAGCTCGCGGCTGGGGACCTTCGCGACATCTCCGGTCGCAGGTTTTGCCGGTGCGGGCGCACACGCAGATCCCGCAATCACAAGGACAGCAAAGAGACGGCTCGTGAAGCCCATGCCGGTGGAGTGTTAGAACCTGTACCAGTACCTGGAATTTCGCCGACACCTTGGTGTCCTGCACTCCGAAACGCCATGTGCGGTCCTCGTCGAGCTCCTGCACCCAGCCCTGGTTGAACGCGAAGAAGAAGTCGTTGCCCGGCTGAAGCGTCCAGCGAACACGGCTCTGCCAGCCGAGATTTCTCGAACGGTTGTCGTACTGAATCAGATTCGAGAACGACAGTCTCGGCGAGGCCGCGAAGTTCATGTTGGCTGTTGCGATGCGGGTGATGAAATGGCCCTCGGGAAGTCGCGCGAACGTCTGGTTCGTGGACACGCTCATGGTGAATTTTGGCGGCAGCTTATAACTGAGCGACGCGGTGACCTGTTCGGCCGACCCCGACCAGTAACTGCCGTAACCGATACTGAAGCTGCCCCCCAGCCGCCGTTTCGCCGCTGTCACCGCATTGCTTCTGAATCGTGTGAATCGATAGTCACCGGGCGGCAGGATGACGCCGGGAGCGATCATGAACGGTTCGAACAAACGTTCGAACGTCGGGTTGACGTCGAACACCGCGTGCACGCTGTCGCCCGATTTCAAGTGCCAGTCGACGAGCGCGATGTACAGGTCCCAGCTTTCGACCTCTCGATTGTCCAGCCTGACAAACCGCGTGAAATACACATCGTGGAACATCTGCTGGATGTTGAGAAAGTCCGGCCGCGGGTTGTAGCTCGCGCCGACGCGCAGGAGCTGTACGTTGCTGCGCTGGACGAATCCGAGCGCCGGACGGAAGTCCCGCTGGATTTCTTTGAACGCGACCTGTGCGTCGTATTTGTCGTTCGGATAGGCAGCCGAGAACCCGTACGACCAATCCTCGCCGGACTGGGCGCCATTGTCGCTTCGTACACCGTACCCGTTGACGACGAAGTTGCTGGAGCTGCCCAGGAATTGTGACGTCGCAAGGCGAACGTCCGCACCGTATGTGCGACCTGACAATCCCGGCGACGGATGCCCCTCGGTGTAAATCGCGCCGACATACGACTGCTCGAACACATTGCGCTTGACCCTGCCAATGAAAAACGTCTCATCGTCGGCAATCAGCGCATTATCGACTTCGAGTTGGCGCGTGCGCACGCCCAGCACGCCGATATCGGTACGCCCTGCCGTGCCGGTCAACTTCACACCGGCGGTGAGGTCTACTTCCTGCCCGTTGATGAGCCCGATCTGGCGACTGAAGAACGGAAACAGATCGGCTCCGGTTCCCGGAATGCCGCCCGGCGTTTCCGGTCCTGTGCTCGCGAAGCTGAACACGCCGGCGCCTTCGAGGAAGAAGGCCCGCTTTTCGGGAAAGAGCAGCGAGAAACGCGTCAGGTTGATTTGACGCGCATCCACTTCAGTCTCGCCAAAATCCGTATTGAAGGTGCCCGTCAACCTGAGACTCGGGGTGAGGCTGTAGAACAGGTCGAGTCCGGGCTTGCCGTCGACATCGTCGTTCGCATTGCCGCCCAGGTGCAACCAGCGGCCAGCCATGAACGGGCGGAGGTCCAGACCGATCCCCTGCGTCAAGTTGCCCAGTTGCGTAATCTGTCCGGCCTCCGACACCTGAAGAAACTGGTTGTCGAGGCGCGCGCCGGACCAGAAGTTATCTTCGAGCTTTCGATAAATGTTGCGGGAGATGTTGAAGCCCCACACGCTCTGGCCGGCAGGAAAGCTGAGGCTCTTGAACGGAATCGCAAACTCGGCCACCCATCCGTCGCTCGTACGGCTTGTGCGCACCCGCCAGATCGCATCCCAGTCGGTGTTCAGCTGCCCGTTCGAAAAGGCCAGGCCGTCGACCAGTGCGCCGGCGGGATTGGTCGCAAAGTAGAAGGCGCTGCGCTGGTCGCGGAACGTATCGAGAAGGATCTCGATGCGATCGTCGGCGTTCAGTCCGGCATCGCGCGCCATCTGCGTGCCGATGACCGAATCGGGCGCCGAATCGTGGGCGTAGACGCCGATGTAAAGGTTGTCCGCGTCGCGCAGCAGCGTCACCTCCGTCCGCTCGCTCGGCGGCTCCCCGGGATTCGGCTGACGCTGCACGAGATCGCCGATGGGCGGCGACGATTTCCATTCCGGTTCCGAAAGGGTGCCGTCAATCGTGATCGGCCCCGCGATCGTGGTAACGGGGGCGGACCTTACGACAGGTTCCGGCAACGAGGGTTCCTGAGGCGCAGCATGAGCGGATGAAGCAAAGGCTCCCCACAACACGAACGCCATAAACGCGACGAGACAGCGGATCATGTGCGGGAAAGTGTACCCCACGCAGGCCGAGCACAACTTTGTACTCGAAGTGATCGAGTCGCGCTACAACGCGGCAAGGACACAGCGAGCCGTCAAGTAGTTTCTTGGCCATGCCGCATACTTCGCGTACTCTTCGCAAGTGCCATTAGCGCCCGGCGCTCGTCTCGGCGCCTATGAAATCGTCGCCTTCATCGGGGCCGGCGGCATGGGCGAAGTGTATCGCGCGCGCGATACGCGGCTCGATCGCGCGGTGGCCCTCAAAGTCCTCCCATCCGCGTTTGCCGCCGAACCCGATTTCCGCGAGCGCTTCGATCGAGAGGCCAAGGCGATCGCCGCCCTCAATCATCCCCACATCTGCGTGCTGCATGACGTTGGCCGGCACGATCGTACGGATTTTCTCGTGATGGAATATCTCGAGGGCGAGACATTGGCGACGCGTCTCGAGAAGGGCGCATTGCCCGTCGACCAGGCGCTCTTGTGTGCGACACAGATTGCCGACGCGCTCGACATGGCGCACCGACGAGGTATCGTGCACCGCGACTTGAAGCCCGGCAACGTGATGCTGACGAAGGCCGGAGCCAAGCTTCTCGATTTTGGTCTCGCCAAATCAGTGACGCCCGCGGCGGGCTCCGGATTGTCAACGTTGCCGACGACGCCTCACTCGCTGACCGGGCAGGGCACCCTTCTCGGCACGCTTCAGTACATGTCGCCGGAGCAACTGGAAGGTGGTGTCGGAAGCGAACGATCGGATATCTTCGCGCTCGGCATCATCCTGTTCGAAATGATTACCGGACGGCGTGCGTTCGAGGGGAAGAGTCAGGCCAGCATCATCGGTGCGATCCTCAAAGATGAACTGCCGCCTGTATCGCGAACGCAGCCGCTGGCGTCCCCTCTCGTCGATCACCTCGTGGTGCGATGTGTTGAAAAGAATCCCGAGGAACGGTGGCAGACTGCCGGCGATGTCTTGAGGGAGCTGCGGTGGATATCGGGGAACCCTCAACTGGTCCCGAAGACCGCCGAGCGGGCTCCCGCGAGTCGTCGGACGCTCTACACGGCTGCAGGGGTGATCGCCCTCGTCATTGCGACACTTCTTCTGTGGAATCTGTTCACGCGCGAACCTGTCGCATCGGCGGTTCGACTGCCAGTCATGTTTTCGGTGAATCCACCAGATAACGTAACGTTGAGCACAGCTCCGCTGGCGCCATTCCCATCGCTCTCTCCGGACGGACGCCTGCTCGGTACGATTTGGGTCATGGGTGGCTCCAACGTGCTCTGGCTTCGCGCGGTTGACTCGCTGGAGTGGCGGCGCGTCCAGGGGAGCGACGGCATCATCGGCGGCAACTACTTCTGGTCGCCCGACAGCAGGTCGATAGCGTTTGTCACGGAAGGCAAGCTGAAAGTCATCGACGTCGACGGAGGGCAGGCCCGTATCGTCTGTGACGCACCTGGTAGTGAAGGGGGAGCGTGGAACGAGCACGGCATCATTCTGTTCTCACCGGAAGGCGGCAGCGGGTTGTTTCAGGTGTCCGCTGAAGGAGGCGCTGCTACGCCGGTCACCACTGTGGATCGGAGCAAGGGAGAGACGGCGCACCGCCAGCCGCATTTTCTACCGGACGGTCGGCGCTTTCTGTACTTTGTCGCGGGAACGCAGGCCATCAAGTTGGGCTCGCTCGACGGTTCGATTTCTCGCGAGCTGTTCAAGGCCGAATCGAAGGCGTTCTACGCGGATCCCGGGTACGTGCTCTATGCGAGCGACGGCAATCTCCGCGCGCGAACGTTCGATGCCGTCACCGGAGGGGTGGGGAACGATGTGTTCACGCTGGCGAGGAACATCCGGCGAGCCGCGAACGGCCGTCCCGGATTTGGCGTGTCGCTCAATGGAATCCTCGCGTATCGCCTGACGAACCCGCCGTCCGAGCGAGGTGTCGTCGTGGTCGATCGCACGAGTGGCGCAAAAGATGTCCTCGTTGCAAGGGGCCAGCATGTGTCAGTTGAATTGTCGCCTGATGAACAGCGGCTCGCGCTTAGCGGAGACGGCGATATCTGGGTTCTTGACATCGCGGACCGACGCACGGCGAGAGTGACCTCAACGTCGGAAATCGAATTGGCTCCAATCTGGTCTGTGGATGGCACGCGACTGTCGTTTCGGACGGGATCGAAGGGACCGACGTTCAGTATCGTGGAGAAGAACGCGAACGGCCAAGGTGCGGAATCACGACTCGTGCAGGGCGAGCAGCTCATGCCACTCCAGTGGTCGCCCGATGGCCGGCAGCTCCTGTACACCACAGGCACAGCCGGGACTATGCCCGGAAGGGACTTGTGGACCCTTCCCCGTTACGGTAACCAGAAGCCGGTGCCGATCATCGTAGGCAACTTCGACGCGGGTGGTTCTGCGCATTTCTCCCCTGATGGACGTCTGCTCGCTTACACCTCACGCGAATCTGGCGGGTACGACGTGTATGTGCAGCCATTTCCAGCGGACGGCAGCAACTGGAGGATCTCTCCTAATGCGGGGAGCAATCCTCGATGGCGAGGTGACGGCCGGGAACTGTTCTATGTGGCCGGCGACGGTCAGATCATGGCCGTCGCGGTCTCGACGACTCCACACTTCAATGTGCTCGGAGAACAGCGAGTGTTCCAGAGCGGGCTCTCCCTTGCAGGAAACCACCCTCACCAGTATGCGGTCAGCAAGGATGGCAAACGATTCTTTTTGACTGAGGCGTTGGAAGACAACCCAGCCCCCCTCACAGTGGTGGTGAACTGGCCGGCCCTGTTGTCGAAATAACGGGCGCTACCATCGCGACGCCGAATCGTGTTGCCCATGGCGCCAGCGCAGGCAGGATCCCTTCATGGAGCTCAATGCCCTCGCGAATCTGCCGGCGTCGGCGTGCAAGCGCGCCCTCTCCCGGAAGTCGAACCGGCGAATGACCGGGCGCAACCGGCGTCGTATGACACAACTCCACGAGATGCTCCATCTCGCGCGTGAACGCATCGCGTCCGCCGAACGCATCGGGATCGATCAGTTGCACGAAGATTGACGCCGTCCACGGCTTCGGCTTTTCGGAACGTCCGTGGCCGGCAAGTCCAGACGTCAACGCCTCGACCATGAGCGCGAGGGCGAAGCCCTTGTGGCCGAGCTCGACTCCCCCAAGAGGCAGCATGGCGCCGGGCCTGTCGCCAGCCAGCACGCGCGGATCGTCGGTCGGCTGGCCATCGGCGTCGACGAGCCAGAGACCCGGCAGGCGCTCACCGATTGCGACACGCCGCTTGTTCATCGCGTTGGTCGAGGTCGAGCTGCTGATGTCGATGAGGATCGGATCGCCGCCGGTCGGAAACCCTGCCGCCAGCGGATTCGGCGAAATGCGTGATGCCACGCCGCCGTGAGGAGTCACGCCAGTGCCCGCCGGGTCGGAGCAGGTCAACAAGATGATGAGACCGGCATCGGTCACAGCCTTCAGATATGCCTGCAGGCATCCGATGTGATGACCCCGGCCAATAACGATGGTCACGACCGGATGCGCGAGGATGCGGTCGCGGGCTTCGGAAATGGCCCGTTTCACCAGCCAGTGCCCAGGCAGACGATGGCCATCCCACGTCAGGGCCGAGCCGAGATCGGCGACCACTTCGGGTTCGCCAGAAGTCGCCAGTAACCCGTCTCTAATCTGTTCCAGATAACCGGCGAGCTGATCGAGACCGTGCGTATCGTGGCCGAGCAAATCAGCCTCGACCATGACATCGGCCATCGTCCGCGATCGATCGCGCGGCATTCCTGCCTTGTCGAGGAGAGCCGAGGCAAACATGACGAGGTTGTCGGCTCGATACCGTTCCGGCACGTCGAGAGTTTATTACGGACCTGGAGGACGCGATCCAGCGGCAGCTGGAGAACTCGACACAGAGGCACAGAGACACAGAGCTGCCCGGTGAGCCTGGATCATTCCGAGAACAGGCATCGACTTCGCGCCTCGGCGCACACGAACGAGACGAGGCACGAATATCAAGAGCCAGGAACTCAGTCGCTCTTGTATTCGTGCCTCGTCTCGTTCGTGGGTGGGCCGCCTACGCGGCCCACGAAGTCGATGCACGTGCACCGAGTGCCCTGGCGACACTCACGGAAATCGTCCGGCTCGTCGCATCGTGCCGTCGTGTCTTCGTGTTTCGTGCCTTCGTGGTTTCATCACGCTGCACTGTTCGCAGCAAAGAATTTCTTGTCAAAAACGTGAAATTCCAGACATTTGTCATACAGAGTTTTTTACGGCCTGAAGAACGAAGAGTTCAGGAAAATCTCTTCTTAAGATCTCCTGATCTCTTGATCTCCTGTTTGAAGGCCTGACGTCTCTGTGCCTCTGTGACTCTGTGTCGCGTCTCTTCGTTTCAACCCATCAAATCGTAAAGACCGTGGACGGCACTCGACCCGGGAAATACACGATCGGCTTGCGTGGGCGTCAGATCGAACGTCGCGGCAATCGCACCCTTCAGCACCGCGCGGGTGTCGAGCGTCGGCTTCAGGTCGCGCCCCTCGAACAGCACGCGATCGCCAAGACCAGGCCAATCTGAAAACACAGTGGAACGCGCAACGGTGGGCCCGATCACAAACCCCGCGCCTGCCGTACCGTGATCTGTTCCGCGAGTGCCATTCGGGCGGGCGGTTCGCCCGAACTCGGTCATCACGACAACCGTTGTGTTCGACCATGCGGGGCCCATGTCGGTGCGGAACGCCATCAAGCCTTCTGCGAGCTGGCCGAGCAAGCGATCGAGGGCTCCGCCGGCCAGGCCCTGGTTCGCGTGTGTGTCCCATCCGCTGAACTCGACAGCGGCGATATTGGGACCGCCGTCTTGACGAAGAATCTTCGCGGCGGCTCTCATGAGAGGCGTGATACCGCCACGCCGCGCGTTACCTCCGGCCATCGGCTCTTCGCCGACCAGATCCTGCTGCTGCACCGCGGCTTCGAAACGGCCGTACAGAACCTTGTCGGTGCGATAGAGCGTCGACAACCGGTCGAGATACGCATCGTCCACGGCGCCGAGCTGCGTTGGCGACCACGTCTGCACGTTGAACGAACCGGTAAGCGAACGCGGCATGCCCGACGCGATCGCAATTCCCGACCGTTGTCCGGTCATCACTTGGAGCAGGCGATTCAGCCACCCGTCGGATGAGCCAATCGGGCGATCGATCCCTGTTTCGAGAATCGCCTGTCCGTCGAAGTGACTTCGCGTTCGATAGGGAATGGCCATCGCATGCAGCACGGCAAGCTCGTTCTGCTGCCACAGCTCGCGCATCGGCGCCAAGCCCGGTGCCAGTCCAAACGTGTCGTTCAACCCGGCCAGCTCCGACTCTTCAAATGCAAAACCACTTCGGAGCGATCGGTACGACGGATCACCGAACGGAACAACGGCCGCAAGACCATCGAAGCCGCCCCTGAGGAGCACAAATACGAATCGGCCCGGCTGCTTCACCTGAGCGAAGTTGACGACGGGGAAACCAAACGTGGCGATTCCGCCGAGACACATGTTGCGGACGAAGGTGCGGCGGTTCATGGTCATCTCCATTGAAAAGCGGGTCCGGCCAGCGCGAGCGCAATGCGATCGTCCACCGAGATCGAGGTGTCTGCGAGAAGCGTCCGAAGCGGGTCGGCCGAGGGAACATCGACGACCTCGAGCAGACTGCGCGGATCGATCCGCTGCGTCCGAAGCCGCCGGGCAACCGTCCGTGCGAGCTCGGCGCGGTTCAACAGCGAATCGGGATCGGCCCACTCCTGTGTGGTGTCGCCAAATCCCTTGGGCGACTGCGGCGACCAGAGCGGATGTCGGAGCTGACGCAGCAACGGCATCGCGGTTTCGCTGACGTCTGTCGCGCTGAACGCCCGCAGCACGGCGACAAGCCAGTCCTGTGGTGTCCGGAACTTGCGAGCGTCTTCGCTCCACGCTTCCGGAAGATCGACGAGCGCCAGCGACACAGCCCGAAGATCGCCCCTGGTGTCGCGAAACACTCGGGCAATGCGATCGACGGCCGCGGCCGGAGGCTCGTCGCTCACGAAGTGTTTGACGAGCTTCGTGGCCACGAAGCGTGATGTTGAGGGGTGATGGCACAGCGCGCGAATCACGCGCTCGCCTTCGTCTTCTCCCGCCTCGTTGTATTTCGCGCCGAGCACTGTTTTTGCGCCCGGCTCGTGCAGCGACTCCTGGAACGCAAAGCCGATGAAACCGTCCGGATCGGCCTGGGTCTGGGTCAGGACTCGACGACCGCGCTGCGGCATCCCCTGCCTGCCCCGAGCGGAGTCGAGGGGACGTCCACCGCGCAGAAGCCCGCTGACCGTCCAGCCAGTCAGAATCTTCGCAAGCTCCTGCACATCCTGCTGCGCGTATCCTCCGTCGACGCCAAGCGTATGTAGTTCGAGCAGTTCTCGAGCGTAGTTTTCATTCAAGCCGCGCGGCTGGCCGCGCCCACGGCCGCTGAACTGGCCCCCACGGGAGTTCGGACCGATTGATTGGAGGTTGTCGAGGTACACGAGCATCGCCGGATGCTTCGCCGAGGCCAGCACCATCTCTTCGAAGCGTCCGAGCACGTGCGGCCTGATGGCTTCTCGCTCGTAACTGCCGGCAACTGGTGCAACGAGCACCTTGGCACCAACCGACACGCACAGATGGTTCGACCAGAAGCTGACGAGGCGTTCGACGAACGGGCGATCGGTCGTCACGCGCTCGGTCAACGCAGCGCGGCTCTCGGCCGCGGCAATCTCCACCAACCGTCGACGGGCCTGCTGTCGCGCCTGCTGCTGTTGGGCACCGGCTTGACCGATCGTCCGGAAGGCGTGCACCGCCTCGGCAATGGCACTCGGCGAGGCCTCAATTGGCGCTCGAAGAATGGGCGCGCCGCCCTGCAATTGCGCACGCAACCAGCCGCGCGGGTCGTTGACTCGCCTCCCGTCGCCGGTACGTGCGCCGAACCCGAACCCGTTGAGCGCGCGAAGCGTGGTATTCATGATGCCCTCTGACCCATTAGACGATATGAAGGGCTCAAAGTGGCCGTGTCACAAACTTTTCACGTTTCGGGCACTAAAACGGGACACAGAGAATTCAAATGACATAAGGAGACCAGGAGGCTAGGAGGAATACTCCTTAACAAGGATTTCCTGGCCCTCCTAGTCTCCTAATCTCCCGTTACGGTTTCTTATGGCTGCCGAAGCAGCGCGACGATCTCCCGCGCCGTCAGTTTTTCGCGCCGGACGGCCGTGCTGGCCGGCATGAAACGATCGCTGGTGTTGTGAATGACGACACGATTACCCATCAGCGCCGTGGCCGTTACAAAATCGCCCGCTCGGCGGAGACCGGGAATGTAGAGACGCTCCACGAAGGCGGCATCGCTCGTCGCATCGAAATCGCCGACGTCGAGCACAACCCTGCGGCCCGGCTCGACCACCGAGGCCAGCAATCCCGCAAGCGCGTGGTCTCCGGATGCCAGCAGCGCGGCACCGGGCGCGGCGCGCAACGCATCGACGATGTCCGCAACGCGCTGGCTGGCAGCGGTTCTGTTGTACGTATCGAAGTGGTCAATCTTGGCGGCCTCCTCGGCATCGAACGGCGTGAAGTCGATTGTCTTGAGGGTGAACCCTGCAGAGCGGAGATGGCGCTCGAGCGCCGCATCGATGCCGGCAACGATCACTGTGCGCTTGCCCGCTGGCGACGCGTTGCGCGATGGCGCGTCCGACGCCGGCATCCCGGTCCCTGATGGCGCGCCAAACCCGAGCGCAAGCCGAAGCGCTCGCGCACGCGTCTCGAGAGGCGTTGACGACAGCTGGCCACGTGCGGTGTCGATCCAGTTCTCCGTGAGTTGAGCAGCCGTGACGGCATTCATGGGCACTGGCTGCTGATGAAAGACAAGCAAATCGGGCAGCGGGTCAGGCGTGAACGGACGCTCCTCACGCTTCACGTCTGCCGGCGCTTTCTGCAGCCATCGCGCCATCCACGCGTAGACCGCTTCGCGCGAATCGCGATTGTAGTTGTGAGGTGCATCGAACTGCACGCCGTGGACGCGATCGACCGCACCTCTCAGTGCGTACAACGCTCGAACCGCTGGATATTCTCGCTTCATCGTGTTCACAGTCCAGTCGCCGGTCGCCGAGACCATCAACAGCGGCCTCGGCGCGATGGTGGCCGCGATCTCCACGTTGGTGGTGTCGAGCCGCAGTCCGGGCTGGTTCTCACACAAACACCCACCCTGCATCTGAAGGGAGATCATGTTGACCGGCGCTGCGACAGCGACACGTTCGTCGACGGCGGCGAGCAGAAACACCTGCGTGCCGCCGCCTGACGCGCCTGTTGCGCCAATCGCATCGCGCTGCACGTATGGGAGCGATTCGAGAAAGTCGAGCCCACGAATGCCATTCCACAGCTGAAGGCCGGCGACGCTCAGGCCCCACAATTTCTCTCTTGGCCCGCCAAACAACCGATGCGGGAGCTGCCAGCTGTCGTTGTAGCCGACCATGTCGTACGTGAACACCACGAAGCCCTGCCGTGCGAGGTTGATCGCACGGCCGGGCACAGAGGCAACCGCCGAGTTCTCCAGTCGGCCGTACGCCCAGTGTCCGTGTGGAGAAAGAATGGCTGGAAAAGGCCCCTGGCCAATCGGTCGATAAAGGTTTCCCGCCACGAAAAATCCGGGGAGACTTTCGAAGTACACCTTCGACACGATGTAATCGGGATGATTGACGTCGCCAAACACGTTCGCGCGAAGCGGTGTCCGCTCGGGCATCGGCAACAGTCCGGCCGATGCGAGAATCAGCGCTTTGATGTGTGCGGCGCGCCGGTTCCACTCGTCGAGCGACGTGAATTGTGGAGGCGCAAACGTATCGTTGAGCGTTCGATAGGGTTTGCCCTGCGCGTACGAAACCTGCTCGGCCGTAAGCACTGCGGCGAGCGCCAGCGCTCCAATGATGAATCGCATACAGACCCCCCGCGTTTTGGCCCTGATGGTAGCAGTTGACAGCAGGATCGTATTTGTTCATAATTTGTAATTAAATGGCTCGCGACCTCTTGACCGACTTCGAGCTCATGATTCTCCTGGCGATTCTGCGTGTGGGCGAGCACGCCTATGGCGTGCCGATTGCGCGCGAAATCGAAAGCACCGGCCGCCGTAGCGTGATTCTCGGCGCCGTGTATGCCGCCCTCGACAGGCTCGAACGTAACGGTCTGGTATTGTCGCGCATGGGAAATCCCAGCCCGGAGCGTGGGGGCCGTGCCAAACGATACTTCGACGTGACACCCGAGGGGCTGAAGGCCGTCAAAGAAACGCAGCGGTCGCTCGTCGCGCTCTGGAAAGGCGTCGCTCAACTGAAGGGAGGGACGGCATGACAAGCCTGCATCCACCCAAACTCGCCAACGTCCTTCTTCAGTGGCTCGCCCTCGACAACGAGCCGCTGGCCGGCGACCTTGTCGAAGAGTTTCGTCGACGCCGGTCGCGGCTCTGGCTCTGGCGCCAGTTGATCGTCGCGCTCGTGATGCAGGCGCTCTACGCGCCGCATCCGCCCGTGTCGCTGAACTTGACCCCGGTAGATCCCGTCGTCGCAGAGTGGCTGATGTCGAAGCGGCTCGACAAGAAAAAACAGGTGAACCTGACGGGCAGCGGCGTGGAAGGCATTGGCGGCCTGACGATGGTCATCCTTGGGTTCATGACGTCGATGGTTCTTCCGGCGATTTGGTGGTTCGTGGTTGGAGGGATCGGAGCCGGCGTGCTCCTTGGAGTGGTGAAGGTGAGGTCACGGAGTTTTAGGGATCTCAACACGGAGGCACGAAGGCACGTGCTCGAACTCTGAATTCGCAGATTGGCAAATTCGTAGATTGGTAGATTGATTTCGTAATCTGCGAATCTCTCAATCTGCGAATCTGCGAATGCTCATTTCACATAAACAGTCTTGATATTCACAAACTCCTTAATCCCATAACTCCCTAACTCCCGTCCGTACCCTGATTCCTTGATCCCGCCGAACGGCAGCCGAGGGTCGGACGCGACGAGCGTATTGACGAACGTGCAGCCGGCCTCGAGCTGACGAGCGACGCGCTCGCCTCTCGCCACATCCTTCGTAAAGACCGCGGCGCCCAACCCGAAGATGCCGTCGTTCGCAATCTGAATGGCATCGGCTTCGTCGCGAGCGCTGATGATCGCCGCGACAGGCCCGAACAGCTCCTCGTCATAGGCAGGCATGCCTTTGCGAACGTCCACCAGCACGGTCGCGGGATAAAACGACCCTTTCCCTGGCGGAATCTCGCCGCCGAGGAGCACCTTCGCACCCTTCGCTACCGAGTCGAGCACCTGCTTATGAAGCTCAGCCCGAAGATCGGGGCGCGACTGTGGTCCGATGTCGGTGCCCTCGACCAGTGGATCGCCCACCGTCTTGGCCTTCATCGCCGCAACGAACCTCTCGGTAAACGCCTGAACGAGCGGCTGGACGATGATGAAGCGCTTCGCATTGACGCAGCTCTGACCCGAGTTGATCAGCCGAGAGGTCGCGCACGTGTTCACAGCCAGCTCGAGGTCGGCATCCTCGAGCACGATGTAGGGATCCGACCCGCCGAGCTCAAGCACGGTCTTCTTGATGACGGCGCCGGCCTGGGACGCCACCGCTTTGCCGGCCGGGGTACTGCCTGTAATCGTGACCGCACTAACGAGCGGATTTTCGATGACCGCTTTGACTTGCTGGCTGCCAATGAGCAGCGTACGGAAAACCCCCGTGGGAAATCCTGCGTCGATGAACACCTGCTCGATCGCGAGTGCGCACCCGGGAACGTTCGACGCATGCTTCAACACGCCCGTGTTGCCGGCCATCAGCGCCGGCGCCGCGAACCGGAATACTTGCCAGAACGGGAAATTCCATGGCATCACCGCCAGCACGACGCCGAGTGGCTCGAACGCCACGAAAGACTTCGTGGCTTCGGTCTTGATCGGCTCGGTCGCCAGATGCGCTTCGGCGTGATCGGCGTAGTAAGCGCAACCGAGCGCAGACTTCTCCGCTTCAGCGATGCCCTGTTTGAGCGGCTTGCCCATCTCGAGCGCCATCAGCTTCGCGAACTCTTCCTTCCGCTCGCGAAGAATGGCGGCCGCCTTCTTCATCGGCCTCGCTCGCTCCGCGAATGGCACCTTGCGCCATGCTTTCCAAGCTTCGTGCGCCTCAGCGACGGCTGCGGCCGTCTGCTGCGGTGTCATTTCTTCGTAGACCTTGAGCGTCTCGCCGGTTGCCGGATTGACTGATTCGATCGCCATAGGAGGTCTATTATGTGGAAAACCTTTCGTTTGGACTATATTTGCCAGTTGGCACGATCAGAAATGCTGAAGGAGGCCCTGATGGATCTGAAGGTACTCTGCACGTTCGCGGCGGCTTTCATCTGCACATTCTTCATGTCCACAGCGCCCGTCCATGCGCAGGTCGCAACCGGAACGATTTTGGGCAACGTCACGGATTCTACGGGCGCCGCGGTGCCTGGCGCCACTGTCACTGCGACGAACGTCGACACGCAGTTTTCGCGCGATACGACGTCGGACGAGTCGGGACAGTACGCGCTGCGGCTTCTGCCCCTCGGCAACTACAAAGTCGACGTCACGCTGACCGGCTTCAAGACGTTCTCGCAGACGGGCATCCTGCTCGAGGCGGGGCGCAACGCCCGCATCGACGCGACGATCGAGCCTGGCAACATCGCAGAATCCGTTTCTGTCGTCGGCGATGCACCTCTCGTCGAAACCAGTACGGCGTCCTTATCGCGCACGGTCAATCAGAACGAAGTGCTCAACCTGCCGCTCGTGAACCGCGATCTCTATTCGCTGTTGAACGCAACCGGGGGCGTGACGAGCAATGAGAACTCCAATTCACTCGGCGGCCCCGAACAGCTCACCACCATCAACGGATCACAGAGGGCCCAGGTCGGCTCAGTCAATTTCCAGCTCGATGGGGGCAACAACACGGCCGGCCTGCGCGGCACCGGCAATCCGGCGCCCAATCCCGAAGCCGTGCAGGAGTTCCGGGTCGTCACGAATAACTTCTCCGCCGAATTCGGCCGCTATCCGGCCGGTGTCATCGACGTCATCACCAAATCGGGGACGAACCAATTGCACGGCGCCGCCTTCGCGTTCTACCGTGACGAGTCGCTGAACGCCAAACGCTGGGCGCCTCCGGGTACGCCCGCGACCAAGGATCCACTCGATCGAAATCAGTACGGCGCCGCGATCGGCGGCCCTATCAGCAGAGACCGCACGTTTTTCTTTGCCAGCTACTCAGGGTTGCGGCAGGAAGAGACGTTCTATCGCAATACCGCCGTGGTGCCGACCGCGCTCGAACGTGCGGGCGACTTCTCACAGTCGGCCGTCAAACCGCGGGATCCCGTCACGGGCGTCGCATTTCTCAACAACCTGATCCCTGCCGGGCGCATAGATCCGGCGGCCAAAACGATTCAGGATCGTTATGTCCCGGTGGCGAACCTTCCGAACAACTTCTATGAGGTGAGCGTCCCAGATCCGCTGAAGACGGACGAGGTGACGTTGAAGGTCGACCACAACTTGTCGGCCAGGCGTTCGCTTGCGGTCAGCTACTTCTATCTGAACGGCACCGATACGCAGCCGTTGTCGAACGCCACCATCGGATCTGGTCCCATTCCGTGGGTCGATCGCGATTTCAAGTGGACGCAGCACAACCTGAACGCTGCCGATACCTGGACCTTGAGTGAAACGATGATCAACCAGCTCCGGTTCACCTACACGCGTCAGTTCGGCGCGCGCGTGAACAACCCGACGACATCGCTCGGCGATTTGAACTCGAAGTTCACGATTCAGGGCGATCCCACGCTGCCGCGCCTCTCCGTCACCGGATTCTTCACCGGCCAGACGTCGATTGCGGGGCCCGACGCGGGGAGCGACTTCTTCGCGGTGAAAGACAACCTCACGATGACTCGCGGAAGTCACTCGTTCAAATTCGGCGGCGAGATTTCCTACGAGAAGATCATCCACGACACGCTGCTCGACAATTACGGCGTGTTCTCCTTCAACGCGAGCAAAACCGGAAACGCGTACGCCGACTTTCTCCTCGGCCTGCCCGCAACGATGACGCAGGACGCGCCGATTCGAAAAGTGGACAGCGGCGTGTATTACAGCTTTTATGCGCAGGATGACTTCCGCGTCCACCCACGCGTGACGCTGAATCTCGGGATCCGGTACGACCTGCAGCAGCCGTTCGTCGATCCGCAGGACCGGAAGCTGGCGTTCGTGCCGGGCCGGAAATCGCAGATTGCGCCAAACGCGCCGGAGGGATTGCTCTTCCCAGGTGATGAAGGCATCGGCCGGGGCATCGTGGGCTGGGACACGAACAACATCGCGCCACGGCTCGGGGTTGCCTGGGATCCGCGCGGCGACGGCCGCATGTCGGTTCGCGCGGGTGCCGGGGTTTTCTACGGCAGCATCAGCGGGAACGAGTGGAACACGACGGCCGACAATCAACCGTTTACGGTTCGTCAGCAATTCCCGACCGTGTTCACGCTCTCCGATCCGTACCGGAACCTGCCCGGCGGTGTCGGGCCCTTCCCGTTCGAGTACGACCCGGCGAGCCCGCGATTCACCTTCCCGGCACAGGTCTTCGGTCCGTCACTCGATTTCATCTGGTCGAAGTCGTATCAGATGAACGCCACAATCGAAAAAGAAGTCCTTCGCGACTTCAGCGTGAGCGCATCCTATGTCGCCGCGCTCGGGCGCAATCTGCCTGGCAGCGTCGACCGCAACTATCCGGTCTACGTCCCGGGCTCGTCGACGGCCACGAACTTCAACTTGCGCCGGCCGTATCAGCCCAACGTTCTCGGCGCGGCACGAGTACTCGAATCGATTTTCACGAGCGATTACCACGGCCTGCAGCTGACGGCAGAAAAGCGCGGCGCCCGCTTCTCCGGGAAGGCCTACTACTCCTTTGGCAAGGCCGTCGAAGATCTCGACTACCAGGGCGGCGGTCTGCCAGCCGTGCAGAACTCGAACAACCTCGACGCCGAACATGCCCGCACGTCGGCCGATCGGACCCACAGCTTCACGTTTTCTGGAATCTGGCGACCCGACTATTTCACCGAATCCGGCGGGGTCGCTCACGCGCTGCTCGACAACTGGACGTTGTCAGCCATCGTCACGCTGCAGAGCGGCACACCGTTGACGATCACCGCCGGTCAGGACCGCAACTTCGACGGCAACACCAACGATCGCGCCGATCTCGTGGGCGACCCCCAACTCGACAGCGGCCGCGCGCGCGACGTGCTCATCGAGCAGTGGTTCGACACCACGGCGTTCGCACTGCCGGCAATCGGCGCCGACGGCAGCGCGCCGCGCAGCGTCGTTGACGGCCCCGGGCTTCGTAACGTCGACCTCGGGGTATTTCGCGACATCAGGCTGCGTGGGCGAATGGTGGCGCAGTTCCGCATGGAGGCAACCAACGTCCTGAACACGGTGAATCTGATGAACCCGGGGACGAACCTTGGCGCCACGGCGCTCTTCGGCAAGATTCGCGCGGCGCGCGAGATGCGCCGCATCCAGTTGGGAACGAGGCTTTCGTTCTGACGCAGAAATGGCGGATTCTTACCCGACCCCTCCATCCGGCTGACGTGCCGCGACCGGGCGATCGCTCCAGTTGCCAACCGCATCGCGGTGCGCGGGCTTGCGGCCCAATTTGAGAATGTCGTGCGTGAAAAGAGACATCATCACGCTGGCCGCGGCGGCAATGCTCAGCGGCCGGCTCTCGACACGGACGCGGCCAGCCGCAATTGCGGCGCAAATCGCATCCGGGTGCGGCTCGGCATCAATCAATGAGTAGGTCGTACCCAGCTGACGCAGCCGGTGCACGTCGCAGTTGCCCACGAGGGGCTTGCCGTGCTCGGACGCCCACCGCTCGGCCTGACGATTGAAGTCGATCAACCGTGTGAACATCGCGTTGTACTCGACCGCATCGAACAGCTGATGGTACCGGTTCATCGCTCCGCGCAGGCAGGTCGGCGCCGGGAAAAACGGATGCGGCGCGATGACCAGCCCGGGCCCGCGTTGTTTGAGGCGCGCGAGATCCTCAAAACTGCGAACGTCCTCCGCCTCTCTCTTGAAATTCAGCAGCAGCACGTGCCGGCCCTCGATCGAGCGCTCGACCCCGGGAATCAGCACGAGGCCACGCTCCGCAGCGTAGGGCACCAAATCGCCGAGATCGAGCTGACGCTCGTGCAGCGTGATGGCCAGCGCCTGGTAACCAAGCGAAACGGCGTGGTCGATGAGCTCTCTGGACGTGTGCGGGATGCGATCGACCGGATCGTCAGAGGTATGTGTGTGAAGCTCGACCTTCAGCATAACCACCGATCTGTTTCATGCCTCGGGCCATCGGGCCCGGTTGGCCTGATCGGGCGGCGCGTCGAGGGTTCACCCATGCAAATCCTATTTTATCAGGTACTTGCGATGGTTCCCGTGGGACAGCAGTACAAATAATGAGTAGGAGCCTGCGCGAAAAAGTCTCCCGAAACGCAGACAAAGGGCTCACTAGCTGGTAGCTGGTAGCCGACTACTGGCTACAGGCTACCCGCTACTGGCTCACCTACATCGTGTGCCGGTTCTCGCTCTTGCGGCAGGTCACCAGCATGCCCCGACGGCGAAGCTCGCGCACGAACGGCGTGACCGGCACCACCTGCTCGGGGGCCCACACCCCCGGGCGCACCTGCATTTCTCCGTCGAGCATGAGTTGCACCGCGATCGACGGCGGGGCGCCAGTATCGATGTCGGGGCCGACTCCGTGTCCGGCGTTGCTATCGGCATGGCAATCGGCAGTAACCATCACCCGGCGCCGGCCGAGCGTGCCGCAGACGACAGTGCGCAAGACCTCATAGCGCACGGCCTTCCCGATAGGCTCCGGTGCCGGCAGTCGCTTGAGAAGCGCGAACAGAACGTCACGCGGCACAATGCCGTGCCCGTTCCCATGGCCATTTCCGTTCCCGTTCCCGTTACCGTTCCCGTGGCCGTTGCCGTTGCCGTTGCCGTTGCCGTGACTCAAGACGGAAGACGGGAGGGCGGCCGTGTCCGTGAGACCAAGCTCCACGAGGAAGGTCAGCTTGTCTCTGAAATCCTTCTCGAACCCCTGACGGAACGTGACCTCGCGAATGCCACGTTTGCGGAACGAGAGCGGCAGCGTCGCCACTTCAGAGTGAAGCGTCGTATCGACGCCAATCGTCCCCACCGGAACGGGAAAATTGATCGCCACGCGCTCTGCGGGATCGAGCGGCGGAACCATCTTGAACTTGCCGCCGCGGAAGACGGCGGACGGCATCGTGAATTCATCGAGCAGGGTGTCGGCCGAATAGCCGAACCCGAGCGGCGAGGCATTTCGAAAGCGGGTCTGATCGATCCCCCCGACCAGACAATGAATCTCGCGAACCCGATCGAGACCGCTCGAGGCAAGCACCGCCATGACGTTCACAATCCCGGGAGCGGAGCCCATTCCGAGAATGGCCATCACTCCGCTGCGTTCGAACTTGGAGGCCAGCTCGAGCTGCCGGCGTGTCACGTGGAAAAGCCCGCCCAGGTCGATGTAGTGGACACCGGCGTCGAGCGCTCCGTGCATCGCGGCAAGATTGTAACGATATGGGAGCGATGCGATGGTCGCGTAAGCACCGTCGAGCGCTCTGCGAAGGCTCCCCGGATCGGACACATCGACATAAACGGTCTCGACCGGCATACCGCGCACGGCGGAAAAGTCGCGGTCGGCGATCACCACTTGCAGCTTGCCGCGGCTGGTGCGCAGCAGGTCCATAGCCGTGATTCGGCCCATGGCACCGGATCCGCCGAGAATGACGATGCGTGGTTTCATTCGAGTTTGCCTCATGATGGCGTTAGGCGACTTCTGCGAGGCATGACTCGAGTACCGTCAGCCCCTCATTGAGCTCAGCGTCGGTGATGGTCAGCGGCATCAACGTGCGGATGACGTTGCTATGCAGACCAGCCGAGAGAAGGAGCAAGCCGCGTGCTGCAGCGAGCGCCAGGATTCGTTCCGTGCGGGCCTGATCCGGCTTGAGCGACCTGCGGTTTTCGACGATCTCGATCGCACGCATCGCACCCACACCGCGAGTTTCGGCGATGAAGGGATAACAGGTGGCCATTCTGCCGAAGTGCTCGGCCACGATCGCGCCGATCGCTTCGGCGCGATCGAGCAGCCCGTCCTGCTCGAGTGTTTCGATGGCGCCGAGTGCCGCGGCGCAGGACACGGGGTTGCCACCGAATGTCCCGCCGAGTCCGCCGGGGTGAACGGCGTCCATGATCGGCTCTCGTCCGACGACCGCCGACAGCGGGAATCCGTTGGACAGTGATTTCGCCAGACAGATGAGATCGGGCTCGAGGCCGAAGCGCTCGCACGCGAACATCCGGCCGGTGCGACCGAAGCCGGTCTGCACTTCGTCGGCGATGAGAAGGATGCCGTGGTCTTTGCAGGTTTTCGCCAGATCGGCCAGAAACTCCCGCGGCGGCACGATAAAGCCGCCCTCGCCAAGCACTGGTTCGATAATCGCGCAGGCAATCGACTCGGGACGCACGGTGCTTTTCAAAAAGCGATGCAGCTCGGCGATCGAGTGAGTGACGTGGGCTTCAACAGAGGTGCCTGCCGGTCTGCGCAACACGTCCGGAACAGGGAATCGGTACACCTCTGGTGCGAACGGCCCGAAACCCTGCTTGTAGGGTTGCACCTTGCTCGTCAGCGACAGCGCAAGAAGCGTCCGGCCGTGAAATCCCGGATCGAAGGCCAGCACTGCCGGGCGGCCGGTGGCGGCGCGAGCAATTTTGACGGCGTTCTCGACTGCTTCGGCGCCGCTGTTGAAGAGGGCCACCTTGGCCGGCACCGAAATCGGCACGATCGCGCACAACTTACGCGCCAGCTCGACGTACGGCTCGTACGGGGCTGCCATGAAGCACGAATGCTGCAGCTTCTCCAACTGCTCGCGAACGCGCGCCTCGACACGCGGCGCCGAATGGCCCGCGTTAAGGCAGCCGATGCCGCCGGCGAAGTCAAGAAAGACATTGCCGTCGACGTCGACCAGTCGCGCACCCTCGGCACGTTCGAAGAAGACGCCGTGCTTCGCCTCGGCCACGCCGACCGAGACGTAGCGCCGGCGCTCGTCGACGAGCGCGCGGCTGCGCGGCCCGGGCAGAGCCGTACGAATGCGTATCGCCCTTCGGCCTTCGACGCTTGCGATTTTCTCGGCGCCTGTATCAAGCATCGCGAGCTTGTCCATGCTCATCACCACTTGCGCTCGGAGTAAGGGAACCAGTAGCTCTTGCGCTCCTGGATGTAGTCGATGTGCACGTGCTTGGGCTCGCGGAATGCGTCCAGGCCTTCCTCGCCGAGCTCGCGGCCGATGCCGCTCTGCCGCATGCCCCCGAACGGTCCCGCCTCGTTGTCGGTGAGGGGATCGTTCACCCAGAACGTGCCGGCTTTGATCTCCTCCATCGCCTTCATCACATAGCGAAGGTTGTTCGTGTAGATGTTGGCGCCCAAGCCGTAGTCACTGTCGTTCGCAAGCGCAATGGCTTCGTCCACATTGCTCACCCGGATAATTGCGGCCACCGGGCCGAATATCTCTTCGCGCGTCGCATAACTGCCATGCCGCACATGGTCGAGCAGAGTCGGCTCCAGAAAGTGGCCGCGCTCGCACCCGGCGGGCCGGCCGCCGCCAGTCGCGAGGTGAGCGCCCTCCTGCAGGACGCTCTCAATTGACTGCTTCACCCGGCCCAGCGCCTTCCGCGAAATGAGCGGACCCATGTCGGTCTCGGGCCGACGGGGATCGCCCACGACAACCTGTCGGGCCAACTCGACGAAACGTTGGGCGAACGCATCGGCGATGGCGTCGACCACATAGAACCGCTTGGCCGACGTGCACACCTGGCCGGCGTTCAGATAACGCGCCCAAACCGCAGCGCGCGCGGCAATATCCACGTCCGCATCCTCGCAGATGATGAAGGGATCGATGCCGCTCGTTTCGAGATTCACTCGTTTGAGAGAATCGGCAGCGATGCGCATGATGTGCTTGCCGGTCGCAGTCGATCCGGTGAACGCAATCACGTTGACGTGCGGGTGCCGCACGAGCGCCTCGCCGGCCTCCGAGCCAGTGCCAGTCACGATCCCGACAACGCCCGGCGGCAGCACGTCGAACGCCTGCGCGAGCTTGAGCGTGGCGAGTGGCGTCTCTTCGGCCGGCTTGATGACGACGGTATTGCCGGCAGCCAGTGCCGGCGCCACCTTCCACGCCATGAGGAGCAACGGATAGTTGAACGGCACAATCGCCGCCACCACACCGAACGGCTCTTTCACAGTGAAGTTCACCTGGTGCTCGAAGCTCGGCGGGATCGAGCTGCCGCGCGAATGCCGACCAAGCTCTGCGTAGTAGTCGAAGCACGCGGTCGTCCACTCGATCTCGTCCATGTTCTCGATCATGGGCTTGCCGCCCTCGAGCGTCATCGTCTCGGCCAGCTCTCGATGCATGGCACGTATACGTGCCGCCACTTCGTGCAGAAGCTTCGCTTTGTCGAGTCCAGGAACGCGCCGCCACTCACGTTGGGCAACGCGGGCACGCTCGACGGCGGCGTCGACGTCGGCTGCCTGCGCGCGTGGAACCGCGGCGATCGCCTCCTCGGTGGCCGGATTCTCGACCACCATCGTCTCGTTTCCGAGTGCGGCTTCGTGCCGGTGATCGATCCACATGCCGAGTTCGGTCATTGGTTCCTCTGCTGAAACATGTTCATGCCGCGGGGACACGCGGCTGTTGACGTTTATCGGACGACAGCTGCACGTAGACGAACCGAATGCCACTGCGAAGATAGTTGTCGACCGCCTGGATCAACTGCGCCTGGCGCAGCCAGACCGGCCCGGTCTTGTGCATTCGCTCCTCGATGAGCGCAGAGATGTATTCGAACCCTGCGGCCAGAACGCGGATGCGGATGAGATCGAGCAGCTGGTTTTCAATAGCCAGGTGGTTCTGTACCGATGGCCGCGCGGCGGTTGCGTGAAGGTAGAACGTGTTGTTGTCGCCGAAACACGGGTCCGACGCCACGCCTTCTTCGTCGTGATCTTCGAGCGCGCTGCCAAGCGCGTAGGCCACCAGACGGCCGCTGGTTCCATCCCGCAGGGCCAGACCAATGGCCCGGGCGTTCGAAAGCGTGGCCTCGAGCATCTCGCACGGCAGTTGCAGCAGCTTCTGCCCGCCATTGCGCGGCCCGTCAGGCTGAGACTGTCTCAACGAGCCATAGTGCTCGGTCTCGACGTCCATGATCTGGGCTCGGTGTTCATGGAAGTTCGCCGCGGTAATCTCGACCACTTCGAGCGCTTCCAACGGACACTCACCGACATTGATCTCCGGCGCCGACGGTACCGGATCGACCTGTTCGGCAACGATGTCCTCCACCGCGGCCTTCAGAATCATGATCCCTTCGGCAATCGCGTAAGGCTCGGTGTCGTAACGGGGATAGAAGCGCAGCGTTCGCTCGCCCGCAGGCAGGAGAACCAAACCGCGTCGAAACGCGCGGTCGCGCAGCGCATCCTGCAGGTCGGCCCGCGGCACGTCGAACGCCAGCATGACCCCGGCTCCGCGAACGTTCTCGATCAGCCCCGAGTAGGCCTCGGCAAGCCAGTTCAATCCTGCACGCGCAAGCTCACCGGTCCGGCGTACCTGGTCCAGATCGATTTTTTCGAGCACGGCCAGGAGCCGCACCATCCCCACCGCATCGCCTTCCCAGGTCGTGTTGAATTTCTTCTCTTCCTGAAAGAACGTCGCCAGTTCTTCGCTGACGAACAACACGCCGTTCTGCGCTTTCTTGGCCCAGACCACGACGTCAGGTGGCGTCGGCAGCTCGAACAGCTCATGGGCCCACATGCAGCCGGTCGCCCCCCAGCCCGTCTGGACCTCGTCGAACATGAGCGGGACATCGTAGATGCCGGTGAGCAGGCGCAGACGCTGCATGAATCTCTTGCTCGTCGTCCGGACACCACCCTCGCCCTGGATGGGCTCGACCAGCACCGCGGCGACACGACGGCTGCGCCTGATGGTCTCGGGGCTGAGCAGTGCCCGCTGGGCCATCATGAAGGCGACAGCATCCTGCCCGGGAGACAAGAGAAACGCGTCGATCGCATCCAGCTCGCGTCGGAACGCTTCCTTGTTCTTCTCGGCATGTGGAAGGCGCCCCGAAACGAGCAGGTCCCAAACCTGCTTGAGGCTCCTCTCTTCGCGACGCGCCGTTTGCTTCGCGCTGCCGTCGAGAACCGGGAAGGAAACCTGAGGCCAGTCGAACGTGGGAAACCCGAGGCGCGCGCGCTTGCGGTGTGTCACCGCCAGACTGCCGAGCGTGCGACCGTGGAACGCGCCTTCAAACGAAATGACAAAGCCGCCATCCGGTTCGCCCGAAGTCTTTACGCGATTCAGGAGCACCGATTTGATGGCGTTCTCTACCGCCTCGGCACCCGTGTTTACGACGAAGTGACGAGGCGTTCCCGCTGGCGCGATCCGGTTCAGCGCCGCCTTCAGCTTCAGCGAGACGACGGTCTGATACTCGGAGTGTGCGTAGCGCGAGAACGTATACGGCAGATGATTCAGCACCGCCTCAACGACGTCGGGTTCGTTCTCTCCAAACGCCTGTGTGGCGATGAGCGCCCCCATGTCGAGAAAGCGATACGGATCGCCCTTCGAATCGCGATCGACGGTGGCGAGGTACGGACCAATCGAATAGGCGGGATCGAACGCGACCGGCAACGACGAGAACAGGTTCCTCGCAGCGGCGTCTAACGCCGCGGCAGACGCAGGCAGGTAATCCTGCACGAGATCGTCCATCGAACGGTCGTCGGTTGCGAGCGCTGCGGGCACATGGACGTGGACCGACCCATCGCGGTAAAGGCGATGAAGCTCCGCGAGCCGTTCGATCTCGCTCGCCACCCGGCCCGAAATCGTTTCCAGCGTCTTCATCAGCCCGCACGCCCCTGGTTGCTGGCAACATCGGCCAGCCGGAAAAGTCTGCCTGGTGACGGATATTTGTCTGCAATAACGCAGACTGACGCTCGTCAGACGGGCCGCCAGTGCCTCAACTGCAGGAGAACACGCGCGATCCGGGACAAGCGTCGGCGCGGAATTGGCAATCCGCATACCACGCGTCCGGCGGTCTGTGACGTGACGCGTATTCGGTTTGTCGTGTGCTGTTTTAGGAACGGCGTCGTTCGACTTGCAGCGGTCGCGGTCTAGGGCGATGTCGAAGGAGCGCCCAAGCCCGTGTAGATGAAACGCTGCACTCGCTTCCCTTCATACGTTTCTGTAATGAAGAGATCGCCCCTCGAATTCACCGCGAGATTATGGGCACCGTAAAATTGGCCGGCCCAGTGTCCGGCTCCGCCGAAGGTGCTGACGACCTCCAGCGTTTGTCGGTCGAGCACGTATATCAGCTGGTTCGTTCCGTCGTTGATGAACAGGAATGCCTGCTTCGGATCGGTGGAAAACCCGATGTCCCAAACCGATCCGCTTCCCAGAGTGTCTTTGGCGATCACCGTTTCGCGCACGAAGCGGCCGTCCTTGCTGAATACCTGCAGACGATCGTTCGTCCGGTCACAGACGTAGACGAGACCGTCCAGCGAAATGCGCACGGCGTGCACGATGCGAAACTGCGGAGAGGGTGGGCCGTTCGGATCGTATTGGCTGGGACGGTTTTCGTTCTGGACCACGCCGCGGAACGGCCCCGGCAGGGTTTCGCCCGCGCGCGTAAAAAATCCGTCATCCGGTGGTTTGCCGTAGGCGCCCCAGTGGCGCTTGTACGCACCGGTCGCCGCGTCGAACACGATCACGCGATGGTTGACGTAGCCATCGGCCACATACACTTCGTTGGCGCCGGCATCGACGACCATGTTGGCCGGCGCGCCAAGGTTCTGTGTGTCGTTGCTGCCGCGCCCCTGGCCGGGACGGCCAATCTGCATCAGGAACTTACCGCCGCGCGCGAATTTCAGAATGTGGGCATCTTTTTCGCCGCCCGCACCCAGCCATACGTTGTCGGCCTCGTCAACATAGATGCCGTGCTCGAGCTGCGGCCAGTCGTAGCCGGTTCCCGGGCCGCCCCACGATGAGACGAGCACGCCCTGCGCGTCGAACTCGAGGACAGGTGGCGCGGCTTTCCAAATCGACCGCGTTTCGTTTGGTTGAAGCGTCGATGGGCGATGCGTGATCCAGACGTGATCGCGCTTGTCGACCGCCACGCCCGCAACGGCGCCGATGATCCACCTGTTCGGCAGCGGTTTCGGCCAAAGCGGATCGACGCGAAACGTGGGAACCTGGCGGCTACTCACATTCCCTTTCTGCGCGAGTGGAAGCGCGAGGGTTCCCAGCACCGCCCAGGCGACAGTCAGGAGCATTCGGCGCGCCCTCTTATTCACGTTCGGCCTCCATTGCGAGGAATCTTACAATGTGGCGCGTCAAGTGCGTGCAAAGCCGACCTTTCTCGCCATCCCGGCAGACTTTGTCGACGGACTCATGACGAAAACACTGCGAAATCGAGCGTGCGAAATGGTATGGCCCTTGCCCGTCGCTCTAGCGGCACGAGGACCTTATGGCACAGAATCCATTCGATACGATCGAGAGCACTCACGAATACTTGAAGCTCCTGGACGAGGTGCTCGCAGAGGTCCAGGGAACGACCGAAGAGGAGCTCAAGCGGATCGTGCTGACCGACACAATGGTCATCGGCCGGAGCGTCGAGGCCGTGCACCTTCTCAGTTACAAGATCGAGCAGCTGAGGCATCACGTCAGAGCCAGCAGCCGCATTCTGAACGATCTTCGCACTCTGCGCCGTCTGCTGTTGGGCGAACGCAAGAGCGCCGAACAGAAGGCGCCGTCTAGACGGCGCGCGTCGTAGTTGCGGTTGGCGGTTCGTGGTTGATGGTTAGTGGAGTCTGCCGCCACTACCACGAATCACCAACCGCTCCCCACCCACCACCAACGACCAACCACCAACCGCTCCAGACTCTCGCATCGTTCCGACACGTCTGGACAGCGTCGGGCATTGCCGCTAGCATTTGCGCCAGAAAGGGGCCGCAATGCGACGAAACATCCTGTCTGCCGCTGTATTGCTCGTCTGTCTGCATTCCGCCGCGCTCGCTCAGAGCGCAAAACCCGATCGATGGGTCGGCACCTGGGCGACCGCAGAAGTCGGGCGGCCCCAGAACCCATTTCCACCGGCACCAGGTCCGCCGCTCGCTCCGTTCATGGTGAACACTCGATGTGGGCCGCCACCAGCACCCCCCGTCGCTCCGCCCGCCGGACAGATATTCGCACCCGCACCCTACATGCACTTCACGAATCAGACCCTGCGTCAGGTGATTCGAACCAGCATCGGTGGATCGAGGGTGCGCGTCGTGCTCAGCAACGCGTACGGGACAGCGCCGATGACCGTCGGCGCCGGTCACATCGCGCTCCGCGACAAAGACAGCACAATTCAACCGCCGGGTCGTCCGCTCACGTTCAGCGGCCGACCGACCGTCACGATCCCGGCCAACGCCGTTGTTTACAGCGATCCGGTCGAGTTGGTCATCCCACAACTTGCCGATCTCGCCATCGACCTGTACTTGCCAGGCACCACCAATACCCCGGCGACGCTCACGATCCACGGCGGCGCGTTTCAGACCAACTACGTGTCGGAAACCGGCAATCACGTGGGAACACCCACGTTGCCGACAGTGGGCAGGACTCAGAGCTGGTTCCTCTTGTCGCGGGTCGACGTCGCGGCTGCCGATCACGTCGGCGCCGTCGTGGCGTTCGGCGACTCGATTACCGATGGTGCCCGATCGACCGCCGACACGAACAATCGATGGCCCGATCACCTGGCCAGACGGCTGCTGTCGCAGGGAATCAAGATGGGAGTCCTGAACGCAGGCATCGGCGGCAATCGCGTGCTGAGCGAAGCAACGGTGCCGGCTGGCACAGACGTTCGGGCGGTCGGTGCGGGAGTGAATGCCCTGGCGCGCTTCGAGCGCCACGTGCTCTCGCACCCCGGCGTCACGCATGTCATCGTGCTCGAAGGCATCAACGACATCGGCAATGCACGGCAGAATCCGACACCGACTGCCGACGATCTGATTGCCGGACACAAGCAGTTGATTGATCAGGCGCACGCGCGAGGCATGAAAATCTACGGCGCGACGTTGACACCGTTCTGGGGCGCCGCATATTACACCGAGGCTGGCGAAGCGAAGCGCCAGGCCCTGAACGAGTGGATTCGCAACGGCAAGGCGTACGACGGTGTGATCGATTTCGACAAAGCGACACGCGATCCAAGCGATCCCAAGAAGTTCCTCGAGAAATACGATTCCTGCGACTATCTGCATCCCGGCGACGCCGGCTACAAAGCCATGGGGGAGGCCATCGACTTGTCGCTGTTCAGGTAATCAAGACCATCTCACCACAGAAAACACGGCGCACACAGAGAAGACAAATTCTTCTCCGCGATCTCTGTGTTCTCGGTGGTCTGAGTATTCCTGTATCGATGTGGTTTGGCGCCGAGACATGAAAAAACGGGTCCAGGTCCGAATGGACGAAGGACGGAAAGGAATTCGATGGCAATATCGAGGACCGCTCTCCTGCTGATACTGGCATTCGCTGGATGTCAGCGTGCTGCCCAGCCCGATCTGTTGAACACGGGCACCTGGATCGACCTCAGCTACGACTTCTCATCCGAAACCGTCTACTGGCCCACGGCGAAGCGGTTTGAGTTTCAAGTGGAATCGGCCGGGCGCACTCCGGCGGGCTATTACTACGCAGCCAACAACGTCTCTACGTCGGAGCACGGCGGCACGCATCTCGATGCACCGCTGCACTTCGCAGAAGGCAAATGGTCGACCGATCAGATTCCGCTGGAGCGCCTCGTCGGACCTGGCGTGGTCGTGGATGTAACCAGTCAAACGGCGAATCCCGACTACCTGATAACGCCCGACACGCTCGAGGCATGGGAACGCGCGAACGGGTCAATTCCGGATGGAGCCATCGTGCTGTTTCGCACGGGTTGGGGTAGCCGCTGGCCCGACCCGACGAAGTATCTCGGTACTGCCAAGATTGGACCTGAGGGAGTCGCAGAGCTTCACTTTCCGGGCATTCATCCAGACACCGCTCGATGGCTCGTGGCACGCGGCACGATTCGCGCGATCGGCATCGATACGGCCAGCATCGACTATGGGCAGTCGAAGACGTACGACACGCATCAGATTCTGTTCGCCGCGAACATTCCCGCGTTCGAAAATGTGGCTCAGCTCGATCGATTACCCCCGAGCGGGAGCTTCGTCATCGCGCTGCCGATGAAGATCCGCGGCGGCAGTGGAGGGCCACTGAGGATTGTGGCTCTTGTGCCAGCACGATGACATCAGTCAGGGCAGATGGATGATGGCAGACGGCAGAAGACGTCATCTGCCCTCTGCCATTTGCCCTCTGCCATGACATGAATCGTGTCAGTCCGCTTCGCTCTCGGCCAAGATTCGCCGGTATCGCACTCTCGCGTGATCGTAGGCGCGCTCGGCAACCGGACGCTCGGCCGGGCTGATGCGAGGCGATTTCTGCGACCAGCACTGGTCCACACCCTTGAGACACCATTCGGCGCTTTTTTTCGACGCGCGAATCGGACGGTCGCCGACGAGTACAAAGATCGGGTTCGTGTGAGCCGAGCCGAGGATGCGAAGAGCAATCCAGCTGCTCCGTTGCACGGGAATGTCGAACACCAGATCACGCAAGCTGCCATCGGCCGTGAGACGCTGACTCGCGACCGGATGCCCGTTCACGATCGCCTCGACGGTGACGTTGCGCGATGCGGCCACGCGCGCGTGCTCCGGACTCCATTGCGATTGCTGACGACTGGGTGCCGGCGGGCCCGACGCCGTCTCGGAAAGCCAACACGCCGCGCGGACTGTCGCTCGCACTCCTCCAGCACGCTCCAGCCGCATCTCGCTGCCGTTCGTGCCCGCCTCGAGGCCGTTGACGGTGAAATTCATGAGATGACTGAAGCCATCGGACACATACGAACGCCCGGCGCGCACGCCTTCGCACCACGCGTCGTAGGAGAGCGTCTGCGGAAGATGCACGTACGAGCGTCCTCCTCCGACGCGCTGATCGGTGATACAGGGGAAATCGGTTTCGCCGCTGATACGAGTCCGGAACCCGCAATTCATCGTGTGATACCAGATGTTCAGTTCGTACACGAACGGCGTATCTGCAGCAGAGATGAAATCCACGGCATCGTGGGTGACATCCATGATGTATTCGTTCGCACCAATACTGTTGTAAGGCGGTAGCTCGTAATTCGGCAGCTCGCGAGACTGCACCTGCAGTCCGTGTCCTGAATGCGCAAATCCGACGATGGCGTTCTGTGCTTTTCCCCATTTCAGGATCGGGAGATCCCACGTTGGCCAGTCCTCGATTTGTCTGGTATCGGGATAGTCCTGATCGCGCAAACGGAGCAGGACAAGATGCCCGCAGTGGCTCGACGGGAATCCCGACACCTCCAGGTTGTACCGAAGCAGCGTCGAGCCCGTGGACACCTTGTTGTCCTTGCTCTCGAAAAACTGGCGCTGATGGTAGTAGCTGGGGCCCCAGTTCAGCACCGCGCCGACGCTGAGGGCCTCGCCCAGAACATGACGCATCATGTCTTCCGGCCGCACGCCTTCCGTCGGACTCTCGTAGTGAGAACACCCCGCAGCATGGATGTGATGGTCTCCCGAGTACCATCTGTGCGAGGGAGGATCGATCCAGCGCCGCAGCTGAAAGTCGAGAGCGGCGGCGGAAGACGGCCCGATCGATACCGTTCGTGCTTCGGGAATGTATTCGGGACCGCGGCCGCAGGTAATCGTGAAGTCGCCCGCGGGAAGCCTGACAGTCTCGCCATCCGCGCGATAGACCTGCTCCTGGAAGAAGAAATCGGGGGCCAGCCGCTTGGATCGCGCAGGATAGACTCGACCGAGCGTGTCTTTGACGACGAACGACGCCATGCTGGGCCGTCCGTGCTCATCGCGAACGCGCAGCGTGACGTCGCGCGACGGCGCGACATCGAAGAGCACAGCGGTCCGGTTCCGGAATCCGATGTCCTCGCTGCCGGGACCCAGTGACGCGCCGATCTGCGCCTCGCGTCGGCCTCGGTCGCGGCTATAGAGCAACACGATCCGATATTCGAGCTCGAGACCGGAAAGCCGGGGTTCCATCGGCTTCTGACCGTAGGTATCCAGATCGAGCCATCGATCGGTCACGTCGGCCGGCCGAACGGATTGAGGAGCCATCGCCAGCCCGGTTCCACGGCGATAGACGGGGCGCGCCTGTGGACTCTCCACGCTGAGCACCCCCGTGACGCCCGCCTCATTCCGCACTTTCACAAGATAGGCCCGCCATCCATGCTCGACCAGTCGCGCTGGCGCCGCTGCTCGGTCCACGGAAATCCGGCTCTCAGGATTGATGCGAATGGTCAGCAGACAGTGGGGGTCGAGAATCCGCTGGATCTCCTCGATCGCGCGCGCCTGGTCCGGCACGTTCGCAGCCGTGTCAATCTGCTGCCGGTCGCCATCACTCAGCGGCTCGCCCAGATATGCCATGGCTTCTATCAGCCTGCCCACTTGCGCGACGAGGGGTTGTGTTTGGACCGCAGCGAGCAACTGCTTGCCTAGCGGGTGCGCCAGTACGACGAATCCGAACATCGAACCGATCAGGTGTCGCCGACTTGGGAGGCCCTCAACGGAATCCGGCCCGCAGTGATGTAGATGGGCCATGGTGCGCTCCTTACTTCTTACTTGTTACTTCTTACTTGTTACTTCTTACTTGTTACTTCTTACTTGTTACTTCTTACTTGTTACTTCTTACCTGTTACTTCTTACCTGTCATCTGCGTGCTGGGCGTCGTGTCGGCTTCAAGATCGCCAAGCGCAAACTGAATTCCTCCGAGCATCAATTTCACGAGATCGGGCAACATGTAGAAATCCGGGCGGTGTCCGAGCACGCTGTTGAACACCCGGCCCTTGCCTTCCCTCTTGATCCACACCATCCCGAAGTCGTTGTCCGTTCGAAGATACTGCCACCGCTTGATGTCGCTCTTGTCGGCATCGACACTCAGCAGCACGCGCAGTCTCTCGCGTGTGTAAGGTCCCGTCATGGGAAAGTGATAGAACTCGTCCATCATCGAAAAACCCTTGCCGCCGAAGTGTTTCGTGAGCGGACTCTCGGGATCGTCAATCTTCAGCGTCCCCGGCTCGCCGTTGTACTGGTGCGGACCCTCCTGCGCGCCCATCAGCTCGCCGAACTCGCGCACGTCCTGCGACGCGAACGTCACGCCGTGGAGGCCGGCCACACCGCCGCCCTCGCGAACATAGCGAATCAACCCGTCGAGGACCTCCGGATCTGAGAAGACCGGACCGACGACGCTGTTCAGGAATACCGCGTCGTACTGCCTGATGCGCGGGTACTTCAGGTTGTCGAGATTGTTGTCGAAGATTGGCTCATACGCGCCGGTGTATTTGGCGATGAGCTGCAGCATCAGGTTCCCGTGCGCGATCGTCGTGTGATAAAAGCCGCCGGCCGGGCACACATCGAGGATGAGCAGTTTGCGCGATCCTCTCGGCTTCGCCAGTGCCTGCCGGGGGACTGCGGCGTCGATCTTCTGTTGTTCATCCGCCGGAATCTTGTCGGTCGTCGTGATGGGCATCATCCGGGAAATCGCATTGACGCGATATCCCTGGGCCACACGTACGGCCTTGTCGTAGTTCTCTGCGGCGCCGGGAGCGATGGTGAAGAAAAGCGGTCTCGTCGACGGGCGTGACGTCGCGCAGTCGCCGCACTTGTTCGGCCACTCGGGACGCTCGGGTGGCTGCTGCCTGCTGAGATCGAGCAGCAGCGGCGCAGCCTTGGCGGCATGGCGAAGGTTGGCACCAAGCGTCTTGTCGCCCTGCTTATACATGCCGCCGGCGTCTTCGACTGCCACGTTCACGCCGGTCAGGTTCACCGGCTGCCGCGTCAGGATCAGTTCGATTTCGAGCGCCTTCGCGAAATCGAGCAACTTGCTGCGAGAGACCTCGTCGGCGGGGATCACATCGATGCGGTACGCCGGAACACGGAGCCCAAGATCGGTGAGTCGCGCCTTGATGTTGGCGATCTCGTCGGGGCTCACCTTGTAGTCGAGATTCGTGCTGACCGCTTCGACGTGCGCGATGCCGGCGGCGTCGATTCTTGCGGCCGCTTCGAGAAAAGAAATCGCGCCGAACGCATCGGAGCGGATGCCGGCCCGCCACCCGAGCAGCCCGACGGCAGTCCCGCGGGGGCGCCGATTGTCGGGCGGCCGCGTTTGCTTCGCGGTTCTCGCGCCGCCGGTGCCGTCGATTTTTGCGGGCGTTTGCGGCGGCGTCTGGCTCGAGATCGTCGCGCTGAGGAGAATCGCGAGCGCGACCGCCTGGATACTCTGTTTCATAGAATCACTCCCAGCTGCCCTTCATCTGTCCACCGGATTGCCGGCATTCGTGCGGGAATTTCAGGCCGCACGCGGCAATCGGTTTGCGCAGCGCCGGGTTCATCAGCTCGTGGATGTCGAGCTTCATCTGGTCCCGAGAGTACGCGGCAACGTCGAGGATTCCTGTGTCCATGCGGATGGCGTCCTCGGGGCACACTTCCACGCAGTACCCGCAATAGACGCAGATCCCCAGGTCGATATCGAAGCGGACCGGATACTTCTCGACGTTGGGATCGGGGTGCTCACCTGCAACGATGGTGATGCACTTCGCCGGGCAGACGGTCTCGCACAGCATGCACCCCACGCAACGGGGAGTCCCTTCCTCCCGCACGGTGAGCCGATGGCGGCTCCGGAATCGCCGCGCCAGCGGCCTGGGCTCCTCGGGATACTGGAACGTCGCAGACGCCGCGAGATGCCGGAGCATTCCGACGCTGTGCGCCGCATGAAGAAACAGATTCCGAAAAAAATGTACGGACGTGATCCTGAGGCCACTGATGATCTGCGGAATATACAGCTCTTCCCAGAAGGTGAGCTCGCGCCGCCGGAGGACCTTCACGGCCATCAGGATCGACCGCCGAAAAACGTCAGCGCCAGCGCCGTGACCAGCACATTGGCCACCGCAATGGGAAACAGCCCCTTCCAGCCCAGCGTCATCAGCTGGTCGTATCGAAAGCGGGGCAGCGTCCAGCGGATCTGCATGAACAACCAACAGAATACCAGCACTTTGATCGAGAAACTGCCAACGCCGAGCAGCATGTAGGTCCAGGAAGAGACCGGGAGCGTCACCCCCCATGGAAAACTGAAACCCTCCGGCATGAGATAAGGGACCTGCCACCCGCCCAGAAAGAGCGTCGTCACCAGACAGGCGACCATAATCGTCTCGAGAAAATCGGCAAGATAGAACATGCCGAACTTCATTCCGCTGTACTCGACGAAATACCCGATGACTTCCGACTCTCCTTCCGGCATATCGAACGGAATCCGCTTGGTCTCTGCCAGCGCGGCGGTCACGAAGACGAAAAACGCCACAGGCTGAACGACGATCCCCCAGAGAGGAATCCAGCCTGCCAGATACCTGTCCTGACCTCGCACCAGCTCCTGCAGATCCAGCGTCCCGTACACCATGATGACGCCGATGATCGCAATCCCCAGAGCGATCTCGTACGAGATCATCTGCGCGGTCGCGCGCAATCCGCCCAGCATCGCGTAATTGTTGCGCGACGCGAATCCGGCGAGGATCACACCGTATACACCCAGCGACAGCATCGCAAAAATATACAGCAGCGCCACATCGATCTTGGCGACCTGCAGCTCGATGACGCGATCGCCAAAGACGAGGCGATCGCCGAACGGGATGCCGGCAAACGCTACAAGCGCGAAGAACACGGAGAAAAAGGGCGCGAGCGTATGGAGGATTCGATCTGCGCCGGTGGGAATGATGTCTTCCTTGGTGAACATCTTGACCGCATCGGCGAGAGGATGGAACAGCCCCATCAACCGAAAACCGTAGATGCTCGCGCGGTTCGCTCCGATTCGATCCTGAATGATGGCCGACTGCTTGCGCTCGATCCAGGTATGCAGCCCGGCGAGGTTTAGGACACCGAAGAACACGATGCCCACCAGCGCAAACTTTATGACAAGGTCGGCAATCATGCCCGTGTTTGCTCTCCCTGCGATCCGATGTCTTTGTAGGTCAGGCCCTCGAACGCAGCGACGGTATTCGCCAACGCGAGAAAGATCTCCTGGGGATTGCGCCACGGGAGCGGTCGATGAAGCCGTTGCGCGATGTCCAGCAATAGCGCCCAGTCTTCGCGCGAACCGGACAGCGGCGGGAACGCGCGGCCTATGCGCTGAACCCTGCCGTGGCAGTTGACAAAGGTCCCATCCTTTTCAAGGTACGCGGCCGTTGGCAATACCCAGCGAGCAACCGCAGAGACGCGATTATCGTTCGTGCCCGAGAAGATCAGGACGTCGACCTTGCGCGACAGCGCTTCGAGCTCGGACTCACCGACGAGCGCCTCGAGGTCGTGCCCGAAGACCCAAAGCGCGTCGATGCGTCCCTCAAGCGCATCGGTAATGATGCTGGCCGCGGGCGGAGCGTTCGGACCGGCAAGTCCCAGCAGGGTCGCGCCCAGGGTGTTGGGCGTTTTGTCGCCCTTGATAAGAAAGTCATCGCTGTACCCGGACGGCCCCGGAATGGAAGCCGTGACTCTGGCACCCAACCCGCTCTGGAACACTTCCCTTATCAGGAACAGTTCCTCATTGCTGAGTTGCGAAGACGCGATGACGCCGACTGATGAACCGCCGCCATCGTGGAGTCGCCCGAGTGTCGCGCTGATGGCGTCGACCGCCTTCTCCCAGGTCGACGCGGTGTCGCGATCGCGGACCTGTGTCAGGCGTCCGTGGTCGATCCAATGAAAACCAAAGCGCCCCTCGTCGCACATCCACCACTGGTTGACGTCCGGGTTGTAGCGCGGCTTCAGACGCATGACGCGGGCGCCGTCGTCCAAGTGCGGTCTGTCGAGCACGTAGTGCACGTCGATGTTGCATCCTTGAGCGCACCCGTTGCACACCGATGGGGCGCTCGAGAGATACCAGACCCTTGCCTTGAATCGAAAGTCCTGTTCGGTGAGCGCGCCGACCGGACAGACGTCAATCACGTTGCCGGAGTACGGATTGTTGAGCTCCTGACCGGGATAGAGTGCCAGCTCGGCCCTGTCCCCCCGGTTGAAAATGCCGAATTCCCCTGTCTTGGTGATCTCATCGGTAAAGCGCACGCATCGCGAGCAGAGGATGCAGCGTTCCTGATCGAGCATCACATGTGGACCGACGGCGACCGCCTTCTTCTTTTTGACCTTCTGCTCTCGGAATCTCGCATCGTAGAGCCCGAAGTTCATGTAGAAATTCTGAAGCTCGCACTCTCCGGACTGATCGCACACCGGGCAGTCGAGCGGATGGTTGGCGAGGAGAAATTCCAGCACGGCCCGTCGGCCGTCCTCAGCCTTCTCACTTTTGGTGTGTACCACCATCCCGTCGGCCACCGGCGTGTTGCAGGCGATCTGCAGCTTGGGACTCTTCTCCACTTCCACAAGGCAGATCCGGCAGTTACCGGCGACGGAGAGTGCGGGGTGATAGCAGTATCGCGGAACGAAAATGCCGAGCGCCTCGGCGGCCTGGATGACCGTCGAGCCATCGGGGCTGCTCGTCTGCCGGCCGTCGATCGTCAGGGTCGGCATGCGGCAGCCTCTCGACTTCGAGCGGGGCACATTCCGGTCCGGATATGCCCTTCGAACTCCTCGCGGAACTTCGTGATGTAGGACTGCACCGGCCACGCCGCCGCGTCGGCGAACACACAGATCGTCTTGCCTTCCATGTCGCGCGCTATCGCCAGCAGATCATCCAGGTCCTGGATTCTTCCCTTGCCCTCGGCGATGCGACGGAGGATTCGGTACACCCAACCCGTTCCTTCCCGGCAGGGAGAACACTGGCCGCAGGACTCATGGGCGAAGAACTTCGACGCACATTGCAGCGCCTCGAACATGCAGGCGGTGTCGTCCATCACGATCACGCCGCCTGAGCCGGCCATTGAGCCGGCCGCCATCAGCGAGTCGAAGTCCATGTGGACGTCGATCTCCGATGCGGCGAGTACCTTGGCCGAGATCCCGCCCGGAACGACGGCCTTGATCGTCCGGCCTTCACGGACGCCTTGTGCGTAGCCCTCGATCAGGTCACGCAGGGACACACCGACTGGCGCTTCGTAGAGTCCCGGCCGCTTGACGTGCCCGCAAACCGAGAACAGCCGCGTCCCTCCTTGCCTCGACGTGCCGAGGCCCGCGAATCGCTCCGCTCCTTCGCGCAGAATGAACGGCACGCACGCCAGCGTCTCGACGTTGTTGACGATCGTCGGGCAGTGGAACAGACCAGAGATTGCCGGAAACGGCGGCTTGAGCTTCGGAAAGCCCTTGCCGCCTTCAAGTGAGGTAAGCAGCGCGGTCTCTTCGCCGCAGATATAGGCACCTGCGCCCCGATGGATGACGACGTCCAGATTGAATCCGCTGCCCTGGATGTTCTTACCCAACCACCCGTGCGCATACGCTTCCTGCACGGCGCGGTTGAAGCGCTGCGCCGCGCGGAAGTACTCGCCTCTGATATAGACGTACGCCTTGTGGCTGCCAATGCTGAAGGCCGCGACGATCATCCCCTCCAGCAACGCATGCGGGTCGCGCTCGAGCAGATAGCGATCCTTAAACGTCCCCGGTTCTCCTTCGTCGGCGTTCACGACCAGGTAGATCGGCTTTGCGCTGTTCTTCGGGATGAACGACCACTTCTTCGCGGTCGGGAATCCAGCCCCACCGAGACCGCGGAGATTCGAGCGCGAGACCTCGTCGATGATCTGCGCGGGGGTCAACGAGAGTGCCCGCTTGGCAGCGACGTACCCTCCACTCGCGACGTACGCGTCCCACCAGGTCCCGTCCACGTTCCCCAGTCGTGTCGAGATCACCGGACCAGCAGTCGAGATAAATGGCTGAGGCTCGCGACTCGCGCCGCGGAGAATCGCCTCGAGAGCGCCCGGTCCGTCGAGAGGGCCGACAAATTGTTCGTCGAGCTGGCCCATCGGCGCGATTTCGCACGCACATAGGCACTCGACCTCTGTCACGGTCAGCTCGCCGTCCGGAGTTGTTTCACCAGGGCCAATCCCTAATTGATGTTTGATGCGGTCGAGCACTTCGTCTGCTCCGCGCAGCAAGCAAGGCAGACTCGTGCAGACGCGAAGTTCCCGGCGGCCTGCCGGCGTCGTACGGAACATGGAGTAAAAGGAGACGACTTCGCGCACGTGCGAGACCGCGATCCCAAGATGACGTCCGACCCAGAACTCCGCCTCTGAAGGAATATGACCGAGCTCTTCCTGTACCAGCCACAAGAGCGGCAACATCGCCGCCCGTGGCTCGTCGTATCGCTCGATGATTTCCCGTGCCTGTGGGTCGAACGTTTCGAGATTCATCGGTCCAGTTCGCCCCCAATCATGTTGACCGACCCGAACGTGGGTGTCAGGTCGGCGATCATGTCTCCGACGAGAAGTTTGGGGAGGGCCGACATGATGGCAAAACACGGTGGCCGGACCCGGACGCGGTAGGCGCTGCTGCTGCCATCGCTGACAACATAGAATCCAAGCTCTCCGTTGGCTCCCTCGACCGGGAAATACACCTCACCTTTCGGCGGCCGTATGCCATGGCCGTACATGACGAGCTTGAAGTGCTGCATCAGCCCTTCGATGTTGCCGTAGGTGTCTTCCTTGGGCGGTAGGAACACCCGTTTTTCATCCGCCGCAATGTGCAGGTGCAGTGGCTTGGCCGAACCGTCGAGCGTGGGATCGGTCACGGCGATGCGGTCGGCAATGCTCCTTATGTTGCCGACCTTGGCTCGATCCACCATCTCTGCTGCCGGCATCGGCTTCCCCGTGTCCGGGCTCGCCAACACCGGGCCGTCGGGAATCTCTCTGAGGGCCTGCTCGACGATCCTCATGGACTGTTCCATCTCTTCCATGCGGACCATATAGCGATCGAGGTTGTCGCCTCGGGTTCCAACCGGCACGTCGAACTCGAGCCGGTCGTAGACCGAGTACGGGCAGTCCTTTCGTACGTCGTAAGCGACCCCACAGCCGCGCAGGAACGGCCCTGTGATGCCATACGAGATCGCATCCTCGGCCGAGATCTTTCCCGTCCCTGACATGCGATCGACGAAGATGCGGTTCCGCGTGAGCAGCGTGTCCGCCTCTTTGAGCACCTGGCGGGTTTCTTTGAACGCCTTCGCGCACGCCTCGTCGAATCCCTCGGGGAGATCCCCCTTTACTCCGCCGACTCGACAATACGTCACCGTGAGACGCGCCCCGGTCACCATCTCCACCAGATCCCACAAGTACTCGCGCGCTTTAATCATGTAGAGAAAAACAGTGAACGCTCCCAGCTCCATGGCGCTGGCGCCCACGCACGTGAGATGGTCGGTAATCCTGGAAATCTCCGACATGATGACGCGGATGTAGTGACAGCGATCCGGGACCGACATCCCGAGCAGCTTCTCGACGGCCATGCAGTAGCCCATGTTGTTGATGAGCGGCGAGACGTAGTTGAGCCGGTCGGTGTAAGGCATGACGCCGTTGTAGTCCACCGTCTCCGCCATCTTCTCGAAGCCCCGATGCAGGTAGCCGATCTCGACGTCGATGTCGACAATCTGCTCGCCGTCAAGCCTGGTGATGATTCTGATGATCCCGTGCATCGCAGGATGCGCGGGCCCGACATTCAGAAGCATGTCGCGCGTTTCCATCAGTTCACCGGCCCGATGAGCGGCTGCCGCCTATTGACCGGATAATCCTTTCGAAGTGGATGACCGTCGAACTCGTCGTACATAAGGATGCGCTTCAGGTTGGGGTGTCCGCGGAAGCGGATCCCGAACATGTCCCAGACCTCGCGCTCGAGCCAGTTGGCCCCCGCCCACAGCGACGTCATGGAATCCACTTCCGGATCGTCCTCCTGCAGAAGCACCTCTACACGCAGCCGGTGCTTGAGCGGCAGGGAGAAGAAATGATAGACGAGGGCGAACCGGGCGTCCTCAGGAGGACCGGGCCACGGATCGTGTGTGGGAATTTCGGATGAGGGACGCACCGCCACGCCGGACGAGGAGAAGAATCCGCGAGACGGCTTCGACCCGAAAGCAGAAAAGTCGACGGCCGTCAGGTCCATCAGGAAGTTCATCTGGAAGGCCGCATCCTCCTTGAGCCCTCGCGCAATCCCGAGCAGCGACTCCCGGGAGACGACCGCGGTCGCGTCGCCGCGAAACGAATGCGACGCCGTCACGGCTCCTGGGAAACGTTCGCTCACTGCCTGAATCAAAGACCCGGCATTCATGGCTCGAACTCTGGCTTCTGCATCGCCGGTCTGAGCTCAGGCACCGGGCGCCGGCCGCTTGCATGCTGCTCGGTGATCTTCGCCTGCAGCTTGAGCAAGCCATCCAGCACGTACTCAGGTCGTGGAGGACAGCCCGGGATGTAGACGTCGACTGGAATAATCGTGTCGATCCCCATCACGGTTGCGTAGTTGTCGTAGAAACCGCCCGTGCAGGTACACACGCCGAACGAGACGACCCATTTGGGCTCGGCCATCTGGTCGTAGATGCGCTTCATCACGGGCGCCATCTTGTGACTGATCGTGCCGACCACGAAGAGCACGTCCGCCTGACGCGGAGAGAATCTGGGCAAGCCGGCGCCAAAGCGGTCGACATCGTAGTGAGAGCAGGCCGTGGCCATGTACTCCATGCCACAGCACGCCGTCACGAACGGGTACTGGAAGATCGAGTACTTTCGGGCCCAGCCGATAGCCTCGTCGAGCCGGCTCGTTAAGAATCCACCCTCGCCTGACATATGAGCACCTTTCGTTTACCGTTTGCCGTTTACCGTTCACCGACGTCGACGACAAACGGTAGACGGTGAACGGTTCATTGCCACTCCAAGGCTCCGTTATCCCAGGCATAGAAAAACCCGGCCATCAGCACGCCCAGGAAGATGACGATCTCTACCAGGCCCAACATTCCGAGATCGCGGAACACAACGGCCCACGGGTACAGGAAGACGAGCTCCACATCGAACAAGATAAAGAGAATTGCGGTGAGATAGAACTTGATTGACAGACGGCCGCGGGGAAGCGAGAAGGGCTCCTGTCCGCACTCGAACGGCGCGGACTTGGCGGCGGACGGTTTCTTGGGACCGAGCGTCGACGCCAGGAGGATGAACGCCCCCACGAGCGCCCCCGCCAGCACGAAGGTGACCACGATGCCGACGTACTCACTCATCAGCAAAGGCCCCGCTTCTGAAGGGGTCAGACCCCTCATTCTACTCGCTCACGGTTGCGCCGACGACCACACGGCAAAGCTGCCCGGGAAGATGCCGCCAACAATCGTGACAAACGCAGCAAGCACAAGTGCCGCGGAAACCGCCGCCGGAAAACGGGCGGGCGCGGATTCCTCCGCGTCCGTCATGAACATGAGGACGGCCACGCGCAGGTAGAAGAACGCCGACACGACGCTGCACAGCACGGCCAGCACCGCTAGGAAGAGATGACCCGATCGTACCGCGCTGAGGATCACGCCGAACTTGGCCGCGAACCCTGCGGTCGGCGGAATTCCGGTCAGGGACAACAAGAACAGGAACATCAGCCAGGCCGTCCATGGTGTCGCTGCGGCCAATCCGCGATACCCGTCGAGGCTCTCGCCGCGCTCACCCATTCCAACCACGACGCCAAACGCCCCGAGCGTCATCAACGCATAAACAAGTGCGTAAGTCATCGTCGCCGAGGCGCCATCCGGCGTACCGGCGATGAGCCCCAACAGTGCGTATCCGGCATGCGCCACCGAGGAATACGCAAGCATCCGCTTCATGTTCGTCTGAGCCAGCGCAAGCAAACTTGCGACGGTCATTGAGAGCACGGCAAGCACGATCATGATCGCCGACCAGACGGCCTGCTCGGACGCGAATGCAACCATGCAGACGCGTCCCAGCGCGGCGAGGCCTGCCGCCTTTGAGCCGGCGGCCAGAAAGCCGGCGACCGGTGTGGCGGCACCTTCGTAAGCATCGGGCGCCCACGCATGGAACGGTACTGCCGCGATCTTGAATGCCAGCCCGCCGACGATGAGGGCGATAGCGACTCCCAGCAATTGCGATTGCCCCTGAGCGCCCGTCGTGGTGCCGACGCCCGCCGTAGTGCCGACCATCAGATCGGCCGCGATCGTCGCAAAATCGGTCGCGCCTGTCACGCCATAGACGAGGCTGATGCCGTAGAGCAGCAGGACCGATGCGAAGGAACCCAATAGGAAGTACTTCATGGCCGCCTCACTCGAGACGTCCTTGTCGCGTGTGATGCCGACCAGAACGTAAGCGCACAGAGACATGAGCTCCAGTCCGAGGTACAGAACAAGGAATTCGGCGGCCGACGCGGTCAGCATCATGCCCGTCGAGGCGAGCAGGAGCAGCGAATAGTACTCAGCGGGCCGAACGCGCTCCGCATCGAAGTGCCTCATAGAGAGCAGCGCGACCAACGCCAGGTTCACCGCGAAGAGAACTTTGAAAAACAACGCGTAGCCATCGGCAGTGACCGTGCCTGCGAACCCCGCGCGCGCGCCTTCCATCGAGAAGGCGAAGCCAGAGTAAACGGCGACTGCCGCTGCCGCGATCGTCAGTCCCGCGGCAACCCCTGTGCGCGCGACGCGACGTGCGGCGACGATTAGGACCAAGCCCGCGCCTGTAAGAACCAACTCAGGAAACAGAATGAGCAGATCTCTCACAGTCGCCCCGCAATTCCGCCGCTCGACGACATCGTCGCCAGCAACTGCGTGACCGACGCGCGAAGGACGCCAAGCACGAGCTCCGGGTAGAGACCAATGACGACCGCCAGCACGACCAAGGGGGTGAGCGTCGCGACTTCACGGATGTCGAGGTCGAGTCGCGGTCCCCTGACACCAGGCCCCAGCTCGCCGATGACCATGCGGTAGAACAGCCACAACACGTAGGCCGCGCCGAGCGCGACTCCCCAGACGGCCATCGCGCCAATCCATGGCCAGACTCTGATCGCCCCGAGAATGATCAGAAACTCCCCCACAAAGGAATTCAGCCCCGGCGTGCCCGCAGCCGCAAGACAGAAGACCGCGAGGAACGTGGAGTAGATGGGCGCGACTTTGAACAGCCCTCCATACTGCGCGACCTCGCGCGTGTGAGTGCGCTCATAGATCATCCCGACGCACAGGAAAAGGGCACCGGTGATAATCCCGTGATTGATCATCTGCAGGATGGCGCCCTCGATGCCGCTGCGATCGAGCGAAAAAATTCCCAGTGTCACAAAGCCCATGTGACTGATGCTCGAGTACGCGATGAGGCGTTTGATATCGGTCTGGACGAGCGTCACGTACGCACCGTAGACGATGGCGACTCCAGATAACACGAGCATCGGGGTCAGAAAAAAGCGCACGGCGTCAGACAGTATCGGCAACGCAATCCGCAGCAACCCATAGCCGCCCATCTTCAGCAGAATGCCCGCCAGAATCACACTCCCCGCCGTCGGCGCTTCGGTGTGTGCATCGGGCAGCCAGGTATGCACGGGGAACATCGGCACCTTCACCGCAAAGGCTGCAGAAAACGCGAGAAACAGCCACGCCTGCTGTGTCGGGCCGAGGTCCGTCCTCGCGAGCGTCTCGAAGTCGAGCGTGCCGCTCGTGTGGAGCAGCGAGATGAGGCCCACGAGCATCAAGAGGCTTCCCGCCAGCGTGAAAATAAGGAACTTCAGCGCCGCGTGGACGCGCAGCGTTCCTCCCCACACCCCGATGAGCAGGAACATGGGAACGACCATGAGCTCCCAGAACATGTAGAAGAGAAAAAAATTCGTCGCCGCAAACAATCCAATCATCGCGGTTTCGGCAACGAGCAGCGTCGCGTAGAACTCCCACACACGCACCTGAATCGCATTCCACGACGCCGCGACGCACAGGACGCTGATCACGGCCGAGAGCAGAATGAACGGGAGGCTGATACCGTCGACGCCCATCCCGTAGACCACGTTCCATGACGGAATCCATGGCCGGCTTTCGACAAACTGCAGTGCGCTCGAAGTCGTGTCGAAGTGCAGATAGAGCGGAGCCGAAACCGTCAGCGTGGCGATGGTCGTCACGAGCGCAATCCAGCGCGCGAGTCGCACGGGACATAAGAAGATAAGCGCCGCCCCTACCGAGGGCAGAAACGTCGATGCCGTAAGGACTGGATACATCGTCATCCTGCGAACATCGCGATCGCGATGGCCATCAGCACGCCGGCCGCCATCATAAGCCCGTAGTACTGTGCATGGCCGGTCACCGCCATCTTGAGTCTCTGACTCACGGCGTCGGTGAGATTTCCGATGCCCTCAGCGGCACGGTCCACGACAGAAGCGTCGACCTGGCGCAATCGCGCTGCGGCGCCGAGCAGAGGGCCTCGAACGAACCCCTCGTAGGCGTTCGCGAGAACGTTCTCCGCGCGGACGAGCGCGACAAAAGCATAGACCGTTGCAGCCGACAACCCCCGCCGGTAGAACCAGTCTGTGTCGAGACTGATTTTGGGCTCGGGATCGAGATGCTCGAGCAGCGCGAAAAACCCGAGCGCCGTGAAGCTGAGTAATCCGAGCGTCGCGATCACGTGGCGCACTGTGTAGGGCGCGTATTCGACGTCGTATGGCAACTGCGCGTACAGCAGGCCGGGAAACACGCCGATGATGACGCACGCGGCTGCAGCCAGACCCATCGCCACGAGCATGTTCGACGGCGGCTCATGAGCGCTGAGAGCGCGTCCTTCGACGCTGCTCAGGACGCCCCGAGCGAGTTCGCGACCGCCCCTCGACTCTTGCTCGGGGCGCCCTGAGCTGCGCCGAAGGGCGAAGAACATGTAATACGGAAGCTTGAGCCCTGTGTGCAGGAACGTTCCGGCCGACGCCAGCGTCAGCGTCAGGAAGATCGCCGCTCTGTGGGATTCGCCGGCCGCAGACACGACCATCGATTTACTGACGAAGCCGCTGAACAGCGGCACGGCTGAGATGGCGAACGCGCCAATCATGTAAAGGCTCAGCGTCACCGGCATGGTCTTATAAAGTCCGCCCATCTCGCTCAGGTTCCGCCGGCCCGTGACCTCGAGCACCGCACCGGCTCCCATGAAGAGCAGCGCTTTATAAAGGATGTGCGAGAACGCGTGGGCGGTCGTGCCGTTCAGGGCCAGTTCTGTGCCAAGCCCTACGCCGCAAACCATGTAGCCCACCTGGCTGATGATGTGGTACGCAAGCAGCCTCCTCGCATCGTTCTCGAGCACGGCGTACACGACGCCGTAGACCGCCATCGCGGCGCCCCACCACACCAAGAGCTCGGTGCCTGCGAATCCGCGAACGAGGGCATAGACCGCCGACTTCGTGGTAAACGCGGTGAGGAAAACGGCGCCGGTGACGGTGGCCTCCGGATATGCGTCCGGCAGCCAGGCGCCCAGGGGTGGCACCGCAGCATTGAGAAGGAAGGCGGCGAGAATCAGCGCAAAGGCAGGAGTCCCTGCGTGGGCCGACATGTCGTCGAATACGAGAGATCCGGACTGCGACCAATAGAGGACGATCCCTCCGAGCAGACATAGCCCGCCGAACACATGAACCAGAAGATACCGAAATCCTGCAGCGACCGCGGTGCGTTCGCGGCGCAGCCAGACCAGGAACACGGCCGAGACGGCCGCCAGCTCCCAGAACAGAAAGAGAGACAGGAAGTCTCCCGCAAACGTAATCCCAAGCGCGCTGCCGGCGTATGTCAGCGCCGCCACATGCTGCGCATCGTCTCTCACGTGAAGCGCGTACACCATTCCCACTACGGCCATCAGCGCGAATACGTACGCGAACACGAGGCTCAAGCGATCGACTCGACCGAACGTCAGATCCTGTCCGATGAAGCGCACCACACCGTAGGTTCCCGGCTGCAAGAGAAGGCAGTCGATCAGTGCAACGGCCGGCACCAGGATCATGGCGACGCGCTTGGCCGGACCCTTGAGCAAGGGAACGAGCCAGGCGCCGGCAATCAGCACGAGGCCCGGATGTACCCACTCAGGACTCATAGTAGTTGTCTGGACGCATCAACCAGAGTTTCCCCAGAAGCTTCGACACCAGAATGATTGCGACACAGGAGAAGAAGCCATAGAAGGAACCGAACGCGGGCCAGTCCTCGAATGCGAAGTGAGCAGGCTCGTGATACAGAAAGCGCGGAGCAATCGCCTCCGTAAGAGCGAGGATCATCAGCCACGCATAGAACACGCGTCTTGCGACGCTGGACGATGGACGATCGACGATGGACTTCATGGCACCACCATCGCCGCCAACTTCAGAACGGGATCGGGATACATTCCCAGGAGCATGCTGACCAACGCGCTGAAGACCAGCGGGACCACCATCAACGGCACTTCGCGAATGTGATCGTCATCGTGCCCCGCGATCGGCACTTCGAAGTACGCCTTATAAACGACCGGGCCGAGATAGGCGGCGTTCAGCAGCGAGCTGATGAGCAGCACAGCCAGCACCCATTGGCTGCCGCGCTCAATCGAGCCCACTGCCAGATACCATTTCGAGATGAAGCCGGACGAGGGAGGGATGCCCACCAGGCTCAACGATGCGATCGCAAACGCCGCCATCGTCCACGGCATCTTTCTGGCAAGCCCCGACATCTGGCTGACATCGGTCTTGTGCGCTGACGCATAAATCGAACCGGCGCAGAAGAAGAGCGTGATCTTGGACACCGCGTGATTGGTGATATGGGCGATGGCCCCGACGATCCCGCTGGTGGTGAGCAGCGCCCCTCCCAGAACGATGTAGGAGAGCTGGCTGATCGTCGAGAAAGCCAGCCGGGCTTTCAGGTTGTCCTGATAGAGAGCCAGGACCGAGGCGAGAAGAATCGTGGCCGAGGCAACAACCAGCGCAAGCGTGTCGACGCCGAGCTGCCGCATCGCGTCAGTACCGAAGACAAACAGGAAGACGCGAAGCGTGGCGAAGACTCCGGTTTTGACGACGGCCACGGCGTGCAAGAGTGCGCTGACCGGCGTCGGGGCCACCATGGCCGCCGGCAACCAGCTGTGCAGCGGCACGACAGCGTTCTTTGCGAGACCGAACAGAAACAGCGCAAAGACGACTGCGAGAAGAGTGGGATGAGCGGCCACCTGCCCGGCCGGCACGATTCCACCCGGCCGGAAATCGAGCGTGCCTGCGATGTTGTAGGTCAGAACGATCGCTGGAAGGAGCAACAGCTTGGCAGCACCCAGAAGATAGATGATGTACTTGCGGGCGCCGGCCCTGGCTTCGGGCGTCTCCTTGTGCGCGACGAGTGCATAGGTGGCCAGCGTCAACGCTTCGTAGAACAGAAACAGCGTGAACAGATTGGCGGCAAAGGCTACTCCCATCGTGGTAGAAAGCGCGAGCGCAAAGCAGGCGAAGTAGCGGGTTTGCGCATGCTCGTCGAGCGTGCGAACGTAGCCGATCGAGTAGAACGATGTGGCGATCCAGAGAAGCGATGCGCCAAAGGCAAACAACAGGCCGAAGCCATCGACCCGAAATGCGATCTCAACGCCTGGAAGCAGACGGAACATCACGCCCCCCGGAGTGACGCCTGCCAGCACCGCTGGGATCATCGATCCGACGAGCCCCAGCTGCAACGCTCCGGCTGCGACCGACCAGAATTCCCTCAAATTGCGACGCCGATCGCCGGTGGCTACGACCAAGAGAGCGGCGGCGGCAGCCACGAGAATCGCGAGGAGAGGCGTGATCACCACTTCAACTCGGTCAGGTTCTCAACGCTGACGCCGGGCCTCCTCCGGCTCAGCGCGATGACCAGCCCCAGACCGATCGCCGCTTCTGCGGCTGCCACCGCGATCACGAAAAGCGCCAGAATCTGTCCGCGCTCTTCCCGCAGGTAATGACCGAAGGCCGCGAAGTTGACGTTGACGGCATTGAGCATGATCTCGAGGGAGACGAGCATGAGGATGATGTTGCGCCGGCTGAGGAAGCCGACGAGACCGATCGCGAAGAGGATCGCGCTGAGCCCCAGATAAGCGCCCACGGGCACCATCAGGACTCTGTCTTTCTTCGGGCGACGACTACAGCGCCGACGATCGCGACCAGCAGGACGAGCGAGACGATTTCAAAGGGCAGCGCAAACTCAGTGAAGAGCGCCATTCCGACCTTCGCAACATGCGCGGCGGGTGTCGTGTCAGTTGCCGCACCAGGGGGCGGCGCTGCCAGCCCCGGCTCCAGCCAGCGCGACAGAAGGACCGCGAAGGCCATTCCTGCGGCCACAGCGAGCGGCCAGTGGGCGCCGAAGCGGCGTCCGGCTGTCTCGCTCGGCAGATCGAGCAGCATGACAAAGAACAGATAGAACACGAGGATGGCGCCCGCGTACACGATGACCTGGACTGCCGCCAGGAACTGAGCGCCGACAAGGACGAAGATGCCTGCGACGTGCAGGAACAGCGCCAGAACCCACAGCATGCTGTGGATGGGATTGCTGCGCGTAATGGCAAGCCCCGCGCTCGCGATGCTGGCGGCCGCTAAATAGTAAAAGGCCGCCTGTCCCGCCAGAGTGCCCATTGGCTTACGCGGGATACTTGCCGCAAATGTAGTCCTCGAGCTGATGGATCGTGACGTCCTGAACCGTCATGATCCAGTTGACGAGGTCGCCAATTGAGACCACACCGACGACCTTGCCCTCGTCGACAACGGGCAGGTGGCGGCAGCGTTTGTTCGTCATGCAGTGCATGCACTCGTCTACCGTGGAAGTCGGTTTCACGCTGACGACCGGAGTGGACATGATTTCGCTGACTTTCAGATCGGTCGAGGAATGGCCTCTGAGCTTCACCTTGCGGATGTAATCTCGCTCGGACAGGAGCCCGACGAGACTGTCGTCGGCCATGACGAGAAGAGCCCCGACGTTTCTCTCTTCCAGCATCTCGAGAGCTTCGTAGACGGTAGCGTCGGGGCTGATGGAGTAAACCTGAGAGCCTTTCTTTCTCAGGATGACCTCAACCGAGTCGTGGAGTTTCACCGCCGACCCCCTTGCTGAGAGTTTCGATCGATTGTGTAAAGTGCGCCATTGTAGGCACAAACGGCACCCGCCGGCAACGAGGATTCTGCGTCGTTTCTGGCCTGTCTCGCGGTCAAGGAGATGGCTCGACAATCGCCGTTGCACATCTCACGTTGACGGCGCTAGGATCTCGTTTATTCAAACGGCTCAGGAAGTCCGCGATGTTGCATGGAGGCCAGTTATGAGGATTGCTGTCGTCATTTTGTGCGCGCTCTGCTCCGCATCGACATACGCTCAGGAACGAGGTCGAGGGGCGCCGCCGCCGCCAGCGACAGAGACCGTCGCGCCCGGTATTCCCGGCGTCGTTGCCAAGGGCGCGAAAGTGACCATCGTGAAAGACGGGATGCGGAGCAGCGAAGGTCCGCTCGCCATGCCTGATGGCACGACGCTGGTCACCGAACCGGGTGCCAGCAGGGTTTATAAGATCGACAAGAGCGGCGCCATGACGGTGTTCCTCGAGGAGACGAACCGGGCCAACGGCCTCGCGCTCGACTCGAAGGGGCGCGTCCTCGCAACGACCGCCGACAGCATCGCGGTGCTGCATCCCACGAAATCGGTCATCGCAAAGATGCCGTCGCGGCCGAACGATCTGGTTGTCGACAAGAAAGACGGGATCTGGTTCACGCTGCCGAGCGACAAGCCCTCGGCCGTGTACTACATTGCCCCCGGCGGCCAGCCCATGAAGATGGGCGAAGCCGCGAGCGCGCATGGCATCCAGCTGAGCCCGGACGAAAAGACGCTCTATTCCGGCAACTCCAGCGGCGACCATCTGGACGTGTTTGACATTCAGGCTGATGGCAAGCTGACGAACAAACGGGCCTTCGGGCCATACGAAGGCCTGAACGGCGCCAAAGAGAGCCACGCCGACGGCATCGCGGTCGACAGCGAGGGACGCGTGTATGTCGGGATCCAGCCGGGCGTACAGGTGTTCAGCAAGGATGGCAAGTCGCTCGGGTTGATTCCGACGTCGCAACGACCGCAGAACCTGGGCTTCGGCGGCCCGGACAAGAAAACGCTCTATATCGCGACGCCTTCCTGTCTGTTCAAGCTCGACATGATCGCGAAGGGCTACGCGGGCAGAGCGAAGTAGGCTAGGTGCGGTAGGTGCGGTAGGTGCGATAGGTGCGTTGGGTGCGTTAGGTGTGTTGAGTGCGAAGGGTTCGTGGGTTCGTAAAGGGTTCGTGGGGTTCGTCACTTCGGTGTGTTCGCTGAACCGAACCGACGAACCCACGAACTTTTACGAACCCCACGAACTTTACGAACTTTACGAACTTTACGAACCTAATGAATCGTTACGGTTTCAACACATTGATGTTGGTCACCCAGTAAGTCACCGAACTTCCCGGGTTCGGCACCACTTGGTGCGCTGTGTTGATCGGAATATGGTACATCTCGCCGAGAACGATCTTGTGCGTGTCGCCCCCCTTGATGACCTTCTTTGCGTCCGGTCCGTCGACGATTTGACCGCCAAGAATGACGTTCCCTTCGCCGCTCGTAAACATCAGGAAGTGAGAGAACCCCGTGTGCGTCTCAGGCGCCGCTCCCACCTCGCGACGCTGGATGCTGGCGCTGTAGTGGCCGTAGTTGCCCAACCTGCCGGGCGTGGATAGCTGCTTGGCGGGCCAGATGTTGTAAGGGTCGGTGCTGACGGGTGGCGGCGTGCCGCGGCCGCGTTCCTGCGCCGCGACGGAAACGGCAGTCATCAGAACACACAGAAAGACCACAGGCACGATGTTCACGCGCATATCATTCCTCCTTGAAGCGGGTCCCGGTTCGAATGAATGCGCCCAGTCTACAGGAGTCTCCCATGTGCCGAGCAAGAACGATATTTTATCGGTCGATCGCCGTGCTGCTATTCGCCGCTGGAATCACTGCAGGCCTCCTCGCGTGGCAGGCGCCGCAGTCTGGAACTGTCACGGTGTACGAAGGGGCGCGTCTCATCGTGGGCGACGGCAGTGCGCCGATCGAGAACTCGGCCTTTGTCGTGCAGGGCGATCGGTTCACGGAGGTTGGTCGACGAGGGCAGTTGAAAGTGCCCGCGGGCGCACGTCGCGTGGACTTGACCGGCAAGACCGTGATTCCAGCGATCGTCGATGCGCACACCCACATGCCAAGCGAACGGCCCGCGCTGGTCGATGTGCTCGAGCACAAGGCGTACTACGGAGTGGGCGCGCTCATCAGCCTTGGCACCGATGCGGGTGACGTGGCATTGCAGGTGCGGCAGCAGCCGGTCGCGGGCGCTCCGCTTCTGCGAACGGCGGGGCGTGGGATAACCGGCCAGGAGCCGGGACGGACGACCGTGCCGTACTGGGTCACATCCGACGGCGAAGCACGCAAAGCCGTGCAGGAGCTTGCTGCGCGAAAAGTCGACATCGTCAAGATCTGGGTCGACGATCGCGACGGCAAATACACGAAGCTGACGCCTTCGCTTTACGGGGCGATCATCGACGAAGCTCACAAGAGCAAGCTTCGCGTGACCGCTCATATCGTGACGTTAGACGATGCGAAGGGCCTTCTGCGTGCGGGACTCGACGGATTCGCCCACAGCGTGCGCGACCGGGACGTCGATGGCGAGATCGTGGCGTTGATCAAAGAGCGCCGGGACTTTTTCCTGATCCCGAATCTTCCCGATCGCGGAGTGAAGACCGACCTCGCCTGGCTCAGCGACACGGTTCCGGCCGGCGAATTGAAAAAGCTCCAGGAGGCGGCATCGACCGATCGCCCTGCGCTGCAGCAGGCGTTCGGCATTCAAGCGCGCAACCTGGCCAGATTGAATAAGGAGGGCGTTCTCATCGCGCTCGGCACCGACGGCGGCGTCCCGTGGAGCCATCACCTGGAAATGGCAGACATGGTGGCCGCGGGGATGACACCGATGCAGGTGCTTGTCGCCGCCACGCGCAACGCCGCGCAGGTGTTGAGGCTCGCCGACCTCGGCACTGTGGCGAGTGGCAAGAGCGCGGCCTTCGTCGTGCTCGATGCCAATCCGCTGGACGACATCACCAACACACGCCGCATCTCAGCGGTCTATCTGCGCGGAACTGCCATCGATCGTGCCGCGCTGAAAGCGCGTTTCAGCGGCGGGAAATCGTAGCGGCATATTACCCATTTGGGTAATTTTCTCGCACCGGCCATGGGCGGTAGCCTCTACCGACGCGTCCGTCCGATGTGGGCACGGACGCCGGAGGGCCCATGCGAAGTGCGATGCTCTGGACAGTTCTGGTGGCCGTCGTCGTGACGCAGCCCGCGGTGGCGCAGCAGGCAGCAACCGCCGGGAATCCGCAGTCGGTAACCGCTGCACAGGTGCGGGCGTGGATCGAGTCCTACAAAGGCGCGCATCCAGGAAATAAGGGCAAGGACTGGGACATCAACGCAAAATCGCCCGAGGAGATTGCCGCCGATGCGGCAGCTCGGCAGTTGCTGTCGATCTGCGGTGCCAATCAACGCCCTGTGATTCCGCTCATGGCGTGGGAATACGGTGGTGCCGATCACCAGTGGATCAATCCCCACGCCTCAGCGCTCGTGTATTGCGTGCCCACACCGGTCAAGAACGGGTCGGCGCACTGGCACTACGATGCGGCGCGCGAACTGGTCACCGCCGACGTCTCAGTGCGATTTCCAGAGCAGAATCCCTGCAGGAACCAGCAGGGCGCCAAGCAGGTCGCAGGCTGCATTGGCCACGACAGCAACTTCGAGATACTTGTAGACACGGCCAGCATCAATGATGGCCAGGACGTGGGTCTGTCGCTCGCCAGTGCGTCCACGAAGTTGAGGCTGATCCTGCCTGATGGGAACAAAGTGGATCTCTGGTTCGACCAGTAAGCAGTCGGGTTCCCATGGAACCCGCGAGCGTCTCTAGACGCGCTCGACCAGGATTCCAGCCTCGCCCGCCAGCTCAACCTCGCAATAGCGGAAGCACGAAATGGCCGGGGCGGTGATCTGGCGGATGCCGCTTCTCAGCGCCAGCGAAAATCTCGGGGCGACGAGCACGAGTCGAGGCTGACGGGATGCATCGATGACCCAATCGGGATACAAACGTTGCACCGTCGCCAGGTTGCGGATGCTCCAGTCGACATGGCTGAGCCCTCGCGCGATCAGCGTGTCGTCGAGCATGGTCTGCACGTCGATGACCGTCAGCCGGTAGGTATGGTCGACGGCGAGTAGATCGATTTCACCGTACGGACTGCAGACGATGCCTTCGCCGATCGCCAGCAAGTCTTCGGTGAGCGCGCTTCGAGATTCGCTGAGTGTCTCAGTGAGTTGTCCCTTGGTGATCGGTGTCCCGCGTCGAAGCACAGAGAGTGCGGGGCGGCGAACCTCCGTGCCTTCTGAGGCGGCGGCATCATCTACCTGCTCGCCGGATGGCATAGCCGCCTGATTGGACAAGAACAAATAAGAGATGTCCTCCAGGCCGCGTCCGAGCGGCCTGGAGGCTCGTTTGTCGTTTGGCGGAGTGCCCTCGGACGGCATCGATATCCCCAATCAGTGAGCCTCATCGACGACGCAGACGGAGTTGTCGCCGCCGTAGGGCGAAGGTTCAACTTGCGCGTTCAAAGGATCGCTGCACCAGAGTCCATCGACCACGTAGCGATATCTGTAGCGCCCGGGCTGAAGCTGGAGCACGCTGGTCCACACCTTTCCCGACTGGGTCATCTCATTTCCGTCGAGCATCCACTCGTTGAAGTCACCCACCAGCTGCACCCGATGCGCTTCCGGTGCTTCGAGCGCAAACACGACGCCGTCCAGAGTGGGTTTCGGTGCACAGGGCGCTTCAAGCTTTTCCGCGTCTGGCGCGGTCACCGTGACCGGCGTTTCATTCACAGTTTCGATCGCCGGTTCGCGCGCGAGTTCGTTCGCCGGTTCGATCAACTGCTCGCTCAACTGCTCGCTCGGCTGTTCGCTCGACTGTTCGCTCAACGGTTGCGGCTCCATCTCGAGCACTTCGGCCGCCAATGCTTTGTAATCTTCGAATCCGGTGCAGCGTCGACAGTAGCCGGCGATCGGCATGCCGTGACTGGCCGCCTCCGCCAGTTTCACGCTGTGTCGGATGACAGTTGTGAAGTAACGGCCCGCGAGGTGCGTGCGGATCTCATCGACAACATCTCTGGCAAATCGCGCTCGCCCCATATAGAGCGTTGCCAGCGCTCGCACCTCGACTTTGTGACCCGTCTTGTTGTACAGCACGTCGAACGTTTCGAGCAGCTTGCCGATGCCATGGAGCGCAAAGAAGCTTGGGTCGACTGGCACGATGGCTTCGTCGGCCGCGGAGAGCGCGTTGAACGTCAGAAGGCCGACATGCGGCGGACAGTCGACGATGGCGTAGTCATAGTCGTTGCGAACCTCGTCGAGAACTTCCGTCAGGATGTTCTCTCGGTTGCGCAGCTTTGCGAGTTTTTCGGGAACTCCACTGAGAAGGATGTCGGCCGGCGCCACATCGAGATTCGCCTGCGCCCAGCGGATGATGTCGTGCACGCGTGTGGTCCTGCCGTTCCGGTGGTGCACCATCACGTCAAACATCGTCTTGGGTGGTTGAGTACGATCGGGCAGCAGTCCCAACGTCGCATGACCCTGCGGATCCATATCGACCACCAACGTGCGCCTTCCCTTGAGCGCAAGGAAGGCCGCAAGATTGATTGCGGTCGTGGTCTTTCCGCATCCGCCTTTCTGGTTGACGACGGCAATCGTCCGCATCACGCACTCCTTTCGGGCGTTCCGGGCCAACGGGCTCTGTGTTTTGTCATGTCTTGGTTCGATGCAGGTAAAGCGCAGCGTACCAAAACCGTAAGCGCCCTGCAACCTATTACTAGCGCTCAGCCAAATACTTGGGCCTACATATGGGGATCGGAGCTCGCTGAATTAGGTCAATAGACCATCCCAATGTGCCGGACCAATCGAATCGCGGCTACGCGCACGGGCTTTGCCTCAACAGTGCGCGTGTCGGCCGCGCGGACGTGGAATCAACAACATACGTGGGCCATCGATATCAAATCCGTGATCCACACGCCACGATCGTGTTCGCTGGCCAGGAGGTAACCGAATGATTCGTCGTGTTTCGTTCGTCGCACTCGCGCTCTGTCTGAACACCGTGGTGGTGTCCGCGCAAGCGCCTGGCGCGCAGGCAACACAGCTGACGGTGAACGCCGCGGCGGCGGACGTATACAAATCTCCCACCGTTGCGAGTGCCGTCATTGGGAAGGCGCAACAGGGAATGGTGCTCGAGATCAAGCGCAATCTCGGGTCCTGGGTAGAAGTGCCGTGGACAACCGGTGAAGGCGGCGTCGCCTACATGCATGTGAACGCCGGATCGATCGCCGCGCGCACGACGTTGGCCAATTCGAGCCCGGGCGCGTCGCCGACCGGACCATCGTCGAGCGCCGGATACCCAACGTCGTCAATGCCCGACAACCCCGCGGCGCTCAGCGAGCGAATCCTGGCCGCGGGTCAATCCAGCCCGAGCCCGTCGGACGGGATTCTCCTCCACACGTTTGGCATGGGCGCCCGCATGAACGCCGCGACACTAGGTTTCGGGGCGGGCTTCGGGGCGACCGCCAGAACGTGGTGGCGCAGTCGTATGGGCCTGCAGTTCGATGTGTTGCATTCCCGCCTCCCAAGCCTGCTCGGAACCGGGCATGTGACGTCGCTCCAGTTTGCGCCAAGCGTCATGTACGCGTTGCCCAGCGCGATCTCCAGCTCGGTATGGGTGCGTCCCTACCTCGGCGGCGGAGGCAGCCTGTATCGGACGACCTTCAATCGCGTGCCCACAGACGTCGCCAGTGCGGGCAGCGAGAACAGCTTTGGGGTCCAGACGTTCGGCGGCGCCGAAACGACGTTTGCCGGCGCGCCACAGTTTGCGGTCAGCGCCGAACTTGGTTACCGATGGTGGCAAGCATCGACGGTTGGAGTGACGCCGGAACGGATCGGCGTCTCACTGACGGCTCATTGGTACATTAAGTAGCGGCTAGCAGCCACTCGCACTGTTCGCACTCGTCCGTCCGATCGCGTCGCGCGACTTGGAGCCGGTGCGAACATGCGAGTGGCACTGCCAAGGACTCTCCCGCCCAGTTGCTTTCCGCCTTTGCGTTGAAACACAAATGGAAATTCACTGAAGCCCTGCGCTACCGAAGCGCCGTTACCCAGATCTGACACAGTAGTCTAGGACTGAGCGGACCGCCGGCGTCTCGAGCGCGTTGCCGGCTCGTCCTGCGAGCCGAAGTTGCCGAGCGGATCGACGCGATTGGCGAGCTGCAGCAACATCGCCCGAAGCGCATCGAACCCGCCCGGTTCGAGCGCCCCCGCAAACTCTCCCTCGATCTCCTCGACCAGCTCGAACACCGACGCCAGCAGGCGGCGCCCCTGTGCGGTGAACCTGACGATGGTGGCACGTGCGTCGTCTGCGGCGGGACGCCGTTCGACGTATCCGCACCGCTCGATCTCGCGCAACAGCTGACCGGCGGCCTGACGCGTCACGCCCGCACGCACGGCGAGGATGCCGACGCGCGTGCCCTCGACATCGAGATTCGAGAGAAGCGCGGGATATGCCGGCGAGAAATCGGTAAAGCCGCGGGCGTGCAGGCCGTCAATGAGCCGGCGGTTGTAGGTGCGCAGGACCCTCGCCAGGGGCCGATACATCCGGGTGTTGCGGTATTGGCGAAGGGTGACCGTATTCGACCACAGTGGAGGCACGTGACCATAATACGAAAGATGCTTGACAAATTATAGGAAGGATAGTTTCCTATTTAGCATGATGATGACCACCCACACTGAATCACCCGTTGTCCAGGCCAACTGCGCGCTCGCGCGCCGGTTCTTTGCCGAGCAGGATCGGCTGCAGGGCGGACCGGCCGAGGATCTGTGCGCCGCGGAGTACCGCGCCCATCTCGGCGGCCATCCTCCCATGGACCGCGCCGGCCACGAGGCCTTCGCGAAGGCGTTCTACGCAGCGTTCGAGGGCATCCACCACACCATCGTCGACGTGTTCGGCACTGAGAATCGCGTCGCCGTCCGTTTCGTGCTGGACGGCGTCCACAGTGGCGCGTTCTTCGGGATGCCTCCGACGAAACGGCCCATCACGGTCGCCGCCAACGTCATTCTCCACATCGACAATGGAAAGGTGACGAGCCTGTTCGGCATCTTCGACGAAGCCGGGTTGTTCCGGCAGATCGGAGCGCAGTAAGCTCGGCTGTAACATTTCCGCAACGTCGTTGTTGCATGACGGTTGTAGATTGTGAGTACGGAGCAGCAGGAGTGGAGGTCAGACGTGGTGATGGAGATCAGCCCCATACGTGAACGACTTGTAAAAGTCACGCTCGCCGGGCGTCTCGACACGCCAGGCGTTAATCGCGTCGAGACGCGCTTCCTGGCCTCCCTCGTACCCCACGGCAACAGTGCCATCGTCGATCTCTCGCAGGTCAACTTCGTCTCGTCCCTGGGGCTCCGGATGATCCTGTCGGCCGCGCGAGGCTTGCAGATGCGGCAGGCAACGCTGGCCGTGTACGGCGCACAGGAACAGGTCACGCAGGTGTTCGACATCGTCTCGCTTGGACAGATTGTTTCGATCTGTTCGACGGAAGCCGAGGCCCTCGCAGCGGTGGCGTCGCCGCGCAACTGACCCGGCACTTTCGCCGCCAATGCCCAAAGGCCAGCACGTCCTGCGGTTTCCTGGAACGAGCGCCGGATTCGAGGCCGCGGCCTGCGAGCTGCGGGACCTCCTCGATACGCGGCGGCTGGACGGCGAACCCCGCCATAACGTCGAGCTCGCCTTCGAGGAAATCGCCACCAACATCATCCGTCACGCATCCTCGAGCGAGGACATCGAGGTGACAATCGACTTCGCAAGGGACGAGATCGTCCTGACGTTCGAGGACAACGGTGTGCCATTCGACCCGCGCGAGCGCCCGGACCCAGCCGTGCCGGCGTCGCTCGATGAAGCAGGATTTGGCGGACTCGGCCTGATGATGGTCAGGAAGCTCTCCACGCGTCTGACGTACGCAAGGACTCCACAGTGCCGCAACAACCTCACAGTCGCCATCTCAGTACGCTGATCCGATTTGGTTGAAGGGCACCTGTCCCGACACTCAGAACGCGAAGCGAGCCCCGATCCGAATCTGGATGGGTGGCTGAAACTGCGGTCCGCCCGTGCCGCGTGGTGATGAGGACTACTGGCAACCTGCCGTGCCCCAAGGTGTTGCAGTAGGATGTCCACAATGGAACAGTCGAGGCGCGACGTTATTGCTGCGCTCGTGGGGCTGTCCGCAATCGCGGTGACGAGCACCGCACTGCGTGCAATCCAGACGCGGCCGAATCCAACGGTCGCGGCCCTCGTTCTCCTGCTCGTCGTGCTCATCACGTCGACCGCTGCGCGCCTCCGCGTGTCGATTGCCATCTCATTCGCGACGACGCTGGTGTTCGATTATTTCCTGCTACCCCCGCTGAACTCGTGGGCGATTGCCGACCCCGACAACCTGGTACCGCTGTTTGTTTTCGTCAGCGTCGCGATCATCGCGAGCCAACTTTCCGCGGCTGCCCGGCAGCAGGCCAAAGAGGCGCTGGCGCGCAAACTTGAAGTCACACGACTGTTCGATCTCAGCCGCGACATCCTGCTCACATCAGATAGCGACAGTGCAATCGCCGACGTCGCGCGTTACGCGGCACAACGCTTCGAGCTCGACGGGATCGCGATCTGCCTGCCGGCGGCGACCGGATGGGATCTCCATCAGGGCGGAACGCGACCGGTGGAACCATCACCTGACCAGTTGGATCAAGCGTTTGCACGGACAACCGGCGGCCACGTCGTGGTCGCCGACGGAGGGCGAGAGGCCTCGCTCGTTCTGCTGCGCGTCGGCACGAAGTCGGTGGGCGTGCTGGCGACCGGTCGATCTCAGCTGGACGCAGGGGCGCTTGATGCCCTTGGCGGCGTTGTGGCGATCGCGATCGAACGCACCCACTTTCTCGCCGAGCGCAAGAAATCTGAGGCGGTGCGGCATCGTGCCGATCTGGCATCGGCGCTTCTCGCGTCGTTCAGCCACGATCTTCGAACACCGGTGACCTCGGTGCGTGTCGCCGTGACGAACCTGCAAGATCTCACGCTGCCGCCGGACGAACGCCGCACACAGGCGCAGGTGGCGCTTCACGAGCTCGATCGCCTCATCCGTCTGTTCCAGGACATTCTCGACATGGCGCGCATCGATGCCGCCGCCCTGAACCCGCAGCGGCAATGGGTGTCGCCGGCGGATGTCGTCGATGCTGCCGTCGCGTATGTCGGACCCGCGCTTGCGGAGCGAACGCTTCGCGTCGACGCCGACAGCCTGAGCGAAATCCAGGTTGATCCCCGTCTGGCGTCAACCGCGCTCTCGCACGTCCTCGAAAACGCGGCGCGATATTCGCCGGCAGACTCGCCCATTGCGGTCCGTGCGTGGACCAACGGGGACGGTGCACATTTTGTCGTGCAAGACCACGGACCTGGTGTCGAGGCGTCCGATCTGGATCACTTGTTCGAGCCGTTTTATCGCGGGGAGAAGACAAGGCATGCTATGGGGACCGGGCTCGGCCTGGCCATCACCCGAGGGTTGGTCACTGCCGAGGGTGGACGCGTCTGGTGCGAGAACGTGGCTTCTGGCGGGGCGCAGTTCAGCATTGTGATTCCGTCGCCGGTCCGCGTGCTCGATGCTGATGTGACTTAGCTCATGCCCTCACGTGTGCTGATCGTTGACGATGAACCGTCCATACTCGCGACCGTGACGCCACTGCTGCGCTCGCGCGGCTATGACGTGTCGACGGCGACATCCGGGAAGGCGTGCCTCGACAGCGTGGAACACGTCGAACCAGATCTCATCGTGCTCGATCTGGGGCTGCCAGACCTCGACGGTGGCGACGTCTGCCGGTTGCTCAGGGACGGACGGTCGACGCCCATCATCGTGCTGTCGGCGCGCGGCGCAGAAGCCGACAAGGTCGCCGCACTCGACGCGGGTGCCGATGACTACGTGACGAAACCATTCGGCGCGGAGGAGTTGCTGGCACGAATCCGCGTGGCGCTTCGTCGAGTTGAAGCCGCACGGCCGATTACAGGGCCGATCATCCGCGGAGATTTGGTGATCGATCGCGATCGGCGGACGGTCGGCCGCGGCGACGAGAAGATTCGACTCACGCCGAAAGAGTTCGAATTGCTCGTGTTCTTCGCGCAGCATCCGGGTCGCGTGCTGACCCACCGCGTCATTTTGAAAGCCATCTGGGGTCCACAGGCGGTCGATCAGCCCGAGCATCTTCGAGTCCTCCTCGCATCATTGCGCAGAAAGATCGAGCTGGATCCTTCTCGTCCCCGGTACATCGTGACCGAGCCGTGGGTAGGTTATCGGTTTGTGGATCCTGGATAACCGAATTCGCAGATTCGCAGATTGCTAGATTCGTAGATTGATTGGCAGATTAGAAAATCGATTGATAGATTCGCAGATTCGAAATTGGTAGATTGGAAATCAGAATGCTCGAATCTACCAATCTACCAATCTGCGGATCTACCAATACGTGCTTACACGTTCGCCGTGAGCGGCTGCATCATCGGACGACCTGCCTCGAGCGCCGCGAGAATGCCGTCGGCATTCACCGGAGTGCGGCGGTAGACTTCGTCGCCAACCGCGGCGGAAATGGCGTTGAGCACTGCCGAAGCACCCCGACGCGACCGGCGGCGAAAACTGGAATTGGGCCTGAAACGGGACGTATACGTCGTCAACCTTCCCGTGGCCCGTCAACCTCAAGGGGGGCAGGGACCAGCACGGCTCATCGGCCAGACGCGCGGTGAGCGCCTCGCGTACAATGCATTCCCAATATGGCTGCTCCGAACTCGTCACGCCGCGAACCCTGCCACCGGTTTATCGTGCTCAGCGCCGTCGTTGCCGCTTTCCTGGTTTCCGCCTGCCGCGGGACCCCGTCCCCAGCACCCCAGGCTGCGCGCGTCTCCGACAACGTCTGGGCCGTCGTTGATGGCCGGCAAATTACGCGCGATGACGTCGACAGGGCCTATCGGCGCATACGGGACGCCTCTCAACCGCTGTCGGACGAAGAAACCCTTGCCGCGAAGCTGAGCCTGCTCAACGACCTGATCCTGCAGGACATTTTGACGGCGAAGGCGCGCACGCTGAAAGTCGAGGTGCCTGACGCCGAGCTCGACAAGGCGTTCGCAGACGCGAAGACCAATATGTCAGACGAAGCGTTTCAGCAGGAGCTGACTAAACGCGGCGTGACGGCAGCGGACATGCGCGACGGACTGAGGCGCGAGCTGGTGACGCAGAAAGTGATCGAGCAGGAGGTCGGGTCGAAGGTCGAAGTGTCGGCACAGGAGGTCAGCGACTTTTTCATCGCGAATCGCGCGCAGTTCAACCTCGCGGAAGAGGCGTATCACATCGCGCAGATCGTGATCACACCGGCGCGAGATCCGCAAATCGCCAACCGTACCGGGGATGATGCGGCAACTCCAGAGGCCGCAGCGGCCAAAGTCAAGATGCTGATGGAACGCCTCAAGGCCGGCGGCAACTTCGGCGATCTGGCGATGGACTATTCCGAAGATCCTGAGTCTGCGCCACGTGGCGGCGATTTGGGTCTGGTGCCGGTATCGAGGCTGAAGCAGACGCCACCGCAGCTTCGCGATGCGGTGTTGACGAAGAAGCCGGGCGCGGTCAACGTGGTGAGCGCGGGCGGCGCTTACACCCTCGTACTCGTGGTTGCACACGAGCTGGCTGGGCAGCGCGACTTATCGACGCCGGGCGTCCGCGAGCGCATCACCGAGGGGCTGAAGTCGCGCAGGGACCAACTGCTGCGCGCCGCGTATCTCACGTCTGTTCGCGGCGACGCGCAGGTCGTCAACCACCTCGCGCGGCAGATTGTCGAGTCGCGAGGCAAGATGCCGGGCGTTCAGCCGGCAGCTGCGACACCGGCTGCGAAATAGAACTCGGCTCGAGCCCGCAACAACTTCTTGGATCTTCTCTCCGGTTCCTACCGGAGCTTTGTCTTGATCCACATCATCAGTTATGCCAGCATCTAGCCACTTTCCCAACAAATCTCCCGAGTCGGCCCGAGTCTTCGTGCGGAAGCGTTCTATCCGGAGGCACCATGATGATGTTCAGGTACGCGTGCATGAGAGTGGCAGTCATCGCCGTCGGCGTCTTGGCCATGACGTCGGTCGCGTCGGCGCAGTCTTCCGCGACGATCGCCGGCAGCGTAAAAGATGCGCAAGGCGGCGTGATTCCCGGCGCCACGATCACGCTGGTGAGCGAAACGCGCGGAATCACGTTCGAAACACAGTCGAACGACGCGGGCGACTTCGTGTTCTCGAGCGTCCCCGGTGACACGTACACCGTCAGAGTGTCGATGGACGGTTTCAGAACGTCCGAGCGCAAAGGCGTTGCGGCCAGTCCCGGCGATCGCGTGGCTGTACCGGCAATGACGGTAGAAGTCGGCGAACTGGCCGAAACCATCCTGGTGACGGGCGATGCGCCGATGATTCAGACGCAGACCGGCGAGCGCTCGTTCACCGTGGCAAAGGAACAGGTTGAGAACCTGCCGATCACGCTTCGCTACTTCGGCCAGTTTGCCACGCTTGCGCCTGGCGTCATCAGCACCGGGACCAATCGGTTTGCGCGCCTCGACGGCGCCAGAACCAATTACATGCTCGACGGCATCTCATCGGTGAACACTGGCGGCAACCAGCCTGGACTCGAGCTCAACGCCGACGCCATCGCCGAGGTGAAGGTCGTGTCGTCGGCATATCAAGCCGAATACGGGCGCTCGACAGGTATTCAGATCTCGGGCGTCACCAAGAGCGGTACCAACCAGTTCCGCGGATCTGTCTACGACATCGAGCGCAACTCTGATTGGAACTCGAACAGCTGGCAAAACGTCAGGAACGGCAACGCCAAGGCCGTGGCCAAGGAGCGTGACTGGGGTTATACGATCGGCGGCCCCGTCGGCAAGCCGGGTGGCAGCAACAAACTCTTCTTTTTCTACTCCGAGCAGTTTTCGCCGCGCACGGTCGGCGGCGCCGTCAATCGCTTCCGAGTGCCGACCTTGCTCGAGCGCCAGGGAGACTTCTCGCAGACGACCGACAACACCGGAGCGCTCTTCAATCTGATCCGCGATTCATCGACCGGTCTGCCGTGCACGGCTGCAGATAACCGCGGCTGTTTCCGCGATGGCGGCGTCGTGGGGAGGATTCCGCAGAATCGGCTCTATGGCCTCGGGATGAACATTCTGCGGAGTTACCCGATGCCGAATGTGAACGTGGCAGGAGCCAACTACAACCTGGAGACCGTCGCGCCAGATAGCGATCGCAATACGTACCAGCATGTCGTCCGGATTGACTACCAGACCTCGTCGAAGCTGCGCATCAGCGCCAAGTACGCAGGTCAGAATGCCACCGTGCAGACCAACCCCGGAACGATTCCCGGGTACAACGACAACGTGTTCCAGTTTCCAGCCATTCTCGTCCCGTCAGCCACTGTTAACTACACGCTCAACTCTTCGACCGTGCTCGAAGGCACCTGGGGTTTGACGCAGGGAAATCAGCTCGGCAACGTGATCAGCAGTCCAGGAACGGATCCGGCAACGGTCGGACTCTCCAATTTCCCGCGCCTGTACCAGAACGGCCTCGTGCCGCCCGGCTCCTATCAGGAGAAGGTACTGCAGGAAATGAACGCACCGTTCTATCAGAACGGGCGGGTCGTGCTCGCGCCGAGCTTCACATGGAACGGGCGCGTCGCCAACTCGCCGCCAGGTCTGATCTTTCCGACGTTCCTGTGCATGCAGAACACCAAAGACCTCGCCGTGAGCATCACCAAGTTGTGGGGCTCTCATACGTTCAAGGTCGGCTATCAGTCACAAGACAGTTTGAAGCTGCAGAATCTCGGCACCGTCACTCAGGGTGCTCTGCCGTTTGAAGGCCGAGTCAGCTTCCAGAACGACACCAACAACCCGCTCGATACCGGCTTCCCGTTCGCGAACGCCGCGATTGGCGTCTTCCAGAACTTCCAGCAGCAAAACGAGCTGTACGAAGGCGACTACCGCTACCACAACAAAGACTTCTACATTCAGGACAACTGGAAACTCACGCCAAGGCTGACACTCGACCTCGGCATGCGTTTCACGCACCACGGACCGCAGTACGACATCAAGGAGCAGGCATCGAACTTCTTCCCCGACCAATGGTCGAGGGCCCAGGCGCCGCTCCTTTATCTGCCGGGCTGCTCGACATCGGGTGGGACGTGCCCTGCTGCCAATCGTGTGGCGATCGATCCGAGAAACGGACAGTCCCTTGGCGCCGCCTCGTCATTCGCCATCGGCACCATCGTGCCGAACACCGGCGTGATTACCAACGGCGTCATTCAGGCCGGCCGCGGGATCGCGAAGGAAAACTACGTGGAAGACTCGCTCGTCTTCGGGCCGCGCATCGGCGCGGCCTACGATCTCTCGGGCACGCAGAGCATGGTGATTCGCGGCAGCGTGGGCGTCTTCTACGACCGGCCGCAAGGTGATGCGATCTTCGGCCAGATCGGCAACCCGCCGACCGGACAGGGCTCGACCGTCATCAACTCGACGCTGCAAAACGTCGCGGCCGGTACATCTGCGCTGCAGGCACCTCCGGTGCTGCTCATTCACGAGTACAACGCCGAGATCGGCGCGGCGACTCAGTGGAACGCGGGAATCCAGATGACGCTCCCCTGGTCACTCGTCGCTCGACGTCTCGTATGTCGGCACGCACAACTACAACTCGATCGCGTTCGGTTCGATCTCGACTCCGGCGGGCCAGAATCCGCTCGATCTCAACGCTCCGGATATCGGTGCGGCGTACCTTCCGCAGAACCAGGATCCAACTGCCACGCCGAGCACGGTTCCTGGCGCGATGGCCGTCGCCACCGAGTTGTTGCGTCCCTACCGCGGCCTCGGCCCGATCGTGCTCACGTCTCCGCGGTTCCACACCAACTACGATTCGATTCAGATGTCGTACAACCGTCGCTATCGCAACGGCTGGCAGGCGGGGGTGAACTGGACGCTCGGACTGAGGTTCGAAGGCAATACGCTTTCGCCGCAGCATCTCGTGCACAACGCCGACGGCACGATTGGGCTCGCGAGCTATCAGGAGACCAACGACCAACTGTTGTCGAACGTCGGGCTGCGCCGGCACCTCATCAAAGGCAATTTCGTGTGGGATCTTCCCGACATCGAACCCTCGACGGGTGCGATGAACGTCATCCGCGCGATTGCCAACGACTGGCAAGTGTCTGGCGTCTTCACTGCCGGTTCTGGGGCGCCGTACGACGCCACCTTCACGTACCAGACCGCGGGTGCGAACGTCAACCTCACCGGATCGCCGAATTACACGGCGCGCATACGCGTCAATGGAGACACCGGATCGGGATGCTCGAGCAATCCGTACGCGCAGTTCAACGTCGCCGCATTTTCGGGACCAACCTACAACAGCACGGGCAGCGAGTCCGGCGCCAACCTGTTGAGCGGCTGCTGGGACCACACGACCGATCTTTCAGTGTTGCGCAACATCAGGGTCGGAGGCGCACGACAGCTTCAGTTCCGCATCGACGCGTTCAACCTTTTTAATAGCGTGGTGCTGAACGCCCGGGTGAGTCAGTTACAGCTGAACAACCCGAGCGATCCAATCACCAGCCGCAACCCTCAGTACAACCCCGATGGCACGTTGGTCAGCACACGCCTGACGCCCGCAACGGCCGGCTTCGGCGCCGCGACCGCCGCGCAGGCATTGCGGTCGATTCAGATGCAGATTCGGTTCATGTTCTAATTTGGGAACGGCGTGCAAGCGCTCCCCCTTGGGTAGCGCAGGGCTGTAGCCCTGCCACATGCGTTGCAACTGAAATCCTGTGCTCGAAGTCAGCAGTCGGCAATCAGCGCTTCGTGAAGGTCATCGTCGCGCTTTGTTTTCGCTTGCGATGGGCCGCCAACCTGCGGAAAATCGCCGTCACTGCGGTCTTATCAGCGCTATCGACGGGGGAATGGTGGAACTGGCCGGCCTAGCGGCATGCGCACCACTGTCCCTTAGTTCGGGGGAAGCATGTTTCAGGATACTCGGGCAATCACGCGGCGAGATGCGATTAAGCGTCTGAGCGGCGCGGGCGCCACGTTTGCGGCGCTGGCGGCAAATCCGACGATCAGCTTCGCCCAGCGCACCCGGTACCAGGTCGGCTACGGACTCTACGGCATGCGCGATCTCCCCTATATGGAGGGCCTCGGACACATTGCCCGCATCGGGTACAAACACGCCGAAATCACCCTGCGTTCGGGGTGGAATACCGAGCCCCGCCTGCTCACGCGTGCCAACCGCACCGAGATCCGCCAACGGCTCGGCGATCTGGGGCTCACGCTCGTTGATGTCATGGAGGGGATGCAGCCAGCCTCGAATGTCACGACCGAGCAGAATCTCGAGCGGCTCCGTGCCGCCGCAGAGATGGCACACGAATGCTCACCCGGAGCACCCGCCTTGATCCAGACGCCCATTGGCGGCCGGCCCGGCACCTGGATGGAGCGCCGCGAAGCCATGGCTGAGGAGCTCGCCACATGGGCCAGCAAGCTCGATGAGCTCGACGTTACCTTCTGTATCAAGCCGCACTCCAAGCAGACGATGGGGCGTCCCGAACAGCTGCTCTGGATGCTGGACCAGGTCAATCATCCACGTATGAAGGGAGTCTATGACTACGGCCACTTCATGGCCTTCGGTCTCGGACTCGAAGAGACTATCCGTCAAGTTGCCCCGCGCGCCGGCTTCGTCCACATCAAGGACACCGTCGGCAAGCCTCCGGACCACCGCTTCGTTCTCCCTGGAGACGGTGGAGTAGACTACGCACTCTTCCTGAAGACGATGGCCGAAGTGGGATATCAAGGACCCATCGTGGTCGAGGTGAGCACCGACGTGTTCGGCCAGCCCGGCTACGATCCCGTCGCTACGGCCCAGCTCATGTGGGACCGCCTCTCGCCGATTTTCGCGGCCTGATCCCTTCCTGGCCTGCGGGCTCCGGCCCACAGCGCGTTACCGAAGCTCTTGCGGCGACGCAGCACAGACCGCGCGCGACTGACTCGTCAAGAACGTCGTCGCGATGAAGAAGTAGGCTTGGTTCCGTCGACGAGGCGGATCGGATCGGCGAATGACAGATCACGTCAAAGGTGCTCGGAACGATCATGATCGCAACCTGCCGGCGCAGCACGCGGTCACGAGCGCGATATTATCTTTTCTCTACTGACAGTGTGAAGGTGACGGGCTCGGTCAGCGGCCGGGACGCGACGCTCAATGGATTGATCCCAATCAGCACGGCGTTGACCTCCCACTCGGTTGACACGACGATCTCGGACTCACCAGGAGCAAACGCGTAAACGTCGTGACCCCAATAGCCGCCCGTTGTGCCTGCCCAGAGCGTGAGCGGCATCGAGCCCGACCAGGAGAGTTTCAACGTGGCGCCGGCGTCGGCTCCCGCCACGTGGATGAGCTTGCAGTGAACGCAGCCGGAAATAGTGTCCCAGGGATGACTGTGGGCGTCAGGGTAAGACACATCATCGGCGGTCAGGACGCTCGAAAAGCGCTCGCCTGCCGCCATCAGCAGATACGGCTGCAGTGTCTCGGCGATGGAAAGCGACGCTTCGGGAATCAAGCGTCGAGGAATGTTCCATCCTCGATGTTCGTAACCGATTTTGCGAAACGATAGCGTTTCATAGACCGTCCCTTCAATCCGGAACGTACCGTCCGCCGCTGTCACCGCGACTGGTTCGGCATTGGGGCGACCGCCAAGCCAGCCGTCGATTTCGACCCCTCCGAGTGGACCGCCGTTCGCTCCGCGTACGGTCCCAATGATGGTGCGCCGAAACGTTTGAAGCGGGCCGGGTGATGGTGCGGGGTCTGTGGTGGACGGCGGTGTCGGTGCGGTCGGCCGCGGAATCCGGCTGATGGGCGAGGCCGTTGGCTCACACGCGGCGAGGCATCCAGTCAATAACCCAATCGCGACGACAACAAAAATCCGCACGCGTTACCTCCTCACCGGCGCGACTGCCCGTGCGCGGCCGGCGTTCAACCCGTCGTAGAACCACACCTCGATCGTGACCTCGGCCACCGGTTCGCGACTCGACGCGGAGGGAGCGCAGGTACTCGAGACTTTCGTCGACGCGAAGCATGCCACCAGCCCCCACTCTCATCGACCATGTTCCCCAGCAATCAGAGTCGACCGTCTCGCTTCGTTCATTGAGAATCCAGGTCTCGATGCGATCGATGAAGGCGCCTCGAGCGCCACCCGTCTCGGCGATATTGAACCGCAGGATGTAGGAAAACTTGTATTCGCCGTGCCCGACGACGCGCTCAATCGGGGACGCGTTTCGTATTTCCAGCGTGGGAATCGCGGGCGGTTCAATTGCCGGCGTCGCGGTATTGCCGCGGCCCATGAGGCAGTAGGCAACGTGGGTGTCTGACACCCGGCGATGATGATCACTGAGAGAACAACGCTGCAGAGCGCACGCATCAGGACCCTGTCTATGTAGGCGGGAAACAGGGCCCGAAACTGTCACAACGCATCAGGCGCCATCCCTGATTCGCCCGCCGTCATCGAACTATCTCGAACCTATGGCTGTAGCCCGAACCGTGCCACTGCGGCCGGCGTCGTCGGTGAAGGTCACGACCACCACAAGTTCTGGAGTTTCGGCAGAACCGCCAGTCCCAGGAGTGCAGTAACTCAGTTCGCTGTGACCGGTCGGTATAAAAGGCATCGAGCACTCCGCCAGGCGGGACGCGAAGGGTATCCGACCGGCAGCCAGTACCTGCGTGGTCTCCTCCTCCGCTGGGGAATCCCACGAAAATGTCTTGGACCGTGGCGCCGCTCTTGCCGCTTGTTTCCCGCAGTTGAAATTTGGGTTCGTAAAGGAAACTCCCAGACCCACGGACCGCATACACCTGTATTGACAGCCGCTCAATCACAAGCGCAGCGGCCAACGGCGCCGGCACTCTCGTCGGCAACGGATGTTCCTCACACGCCGAAAGGCATCCGAGCGAAGACACGAGCACAAACGCAGCGAGAACGCGCACGCCGACCTCCAATTCCGATTTCAGAGAGGCACGCGACCGCGGCAACTATTTCGATGTCGTTGCCGTGAAGGAGCAACCGCTCTGATCACATAGGCGGGAACTGGAGCGCGAAACTGTCATGCGCTCGAGGTCAGTAGTCGGCAGTCTGCAATCAGCGTTTCGCGAACGTCATCGTCGCATTGTCTGATATGAGGCGTCTGACAGAAGTACAGAATCGATGTCAGGCATCGAATGGCGCACAGGTCATACCGAGGCTCTTACCGTTGCCTTGAGCTTCTCGATCGACGACCGATCTTCCAGTGCCGTCGTATCGGACAGCACGTCGCCCTTTTCCAGAATCTCCTTCAGCAGGCGCCGCATGATTTTGCCGCTGGGCGTTTTCGGCAGCCCGTCAGTGAAGAACACATGTCCTGGTATGGCGATCTTGCCGATCACCTCCGCTACCTGCTGTTTGATCGCAGCGCTGAGCTCGGCCGACGGCGACTCCCCCGCTCTCAACGTCACGAATGCGGCCGGCACGAGGCCCTTGATGTCATCGACAGCGCCGACAACGGCGGCTTCCGCCACGCCGGCACACTCCATGATGGCGCTTTCCATTTCCATCGTGCTGAGACGATGGCCGGCCACGTTGATGACGTCGTCGAGGCGGCCGATGACCCAGAAGTGTCCGTCGTCGTCCTTCACGGCGGCATCGTGCGTGAAATAACAGCCTGGCACCTGAGAGAAGTACTCGCGCACGTAACGCTCGGGCTCGTTCCACAACGTCCGCAGCATCATCGGAAACGGCCGGCGCAGCACCAGATTGCCGACGACGTTGGGCGGAAGTGTGCGTCCCTCGTCATCCACGATATCGGCTTCGGCGCCGAGAAACGAGGACCCGCACGAGCCTGGTTTCATGGGCGTCAGCCAGGCCGCGCCGGCGAGCGGACATCCGGCAAGCTCGGTCTGGCCCCAGGTATTGTTGACACACACGCGCCCTCCGCCGAGATGGTCGTGCGTCCAGTGCCACGCCTCCGGGTTGAGCGGCTCACCGACGACGCCGACGACTTCGAGCGACGACAGATCGTAGGGCGCCATCACCTCGTCGCCGTATCGCATCAGCATTCGAATGGCCGTTGGCGCCGTGAAGATCTTGTTGACACGGTACTTGTCGACGATTTGATAGAACCGTGCCGGCGACGGGTAGTCGAGTGCCCCTTCGAACATGATTGTCGTGACGCCATTGGCGAGCGCCCCCACGATCCCCCAGATGTGCATCGTCAGCCAGCCGATGTCGGCCGTGCACCACAGGACGTCGTTCGAGTGATGGTCCATGTGGTACTTGGCGTACACGTAGTTGTTCACGACGAACGCCATCGCCGAGTGCACGATGCCCTTCGGCTTGCCCGTCGTGCCGCTTGTGTAAAAGACGATGCCGGGCTCGTTGGCTTCCATCGGTTCCGCCGGACACTCGGTCGAAGCACCGAGCATCAGCTCGTGCCACCAGAAGTCGCGGCCGTCGCGCATCTGCGTTGTTCGCTTCCCGCGCTCGATGACGACTACGGCCTCAACCGATGGCAGACCCTCGATCGCTTCGTCGACCTTGTCTTTCAGCGGAATCTCGCTTCCACGCCGGAGGGCGTAATTCGCCGTGATGACGACCTTCGGTTCATAGCTCTCGAGGCGATCGCGCAGTGCACGCGCCGAGAACCCGGAGAACACGGTATTGAAGATCGCGCCGATGCGAAAGCACGCGAGAACGGCAATCGCCGTCTCGGCGAGATTCGGCGTGAACATTGCCACGGTGTCACCCTTGCGGACGCCACACTTCTTCAGGACGTTCGCAAACTTGTTCACTTCGATGCTGAGCATTCGATATGTGAGAAATTTTGATTCGAAGTTCTCGCCCTCCCAAATGAGGGCCAGTCGATTGTCGGCCCCACGCGTCAGGTGCCGGTCGAGCAGACTGAGCGTCGGATTGCTCACGCCGCCGACGAAGAAGCGAAAGTGCGGGAAGCCGCCTTCGCAGACGGTGTCCCAGCGGCGGAGCCACTCGAGCTCGCCAGCCACGTCTGACCAGAATTCCGCCGGGTTCTCCAGAGACTTGCGCAACAGCGCCTGAAACGCCTCGGCGCTTCCGCAGTTGGTCCGGCGCATCTTCTCTAAATCCGGATAGTGCAGCCGGCTTTGCTGAATCATCCGCAGTGCTTCGACGTCGGGCTGTGACATGTGAGGCCTCCTGGGTGACTGACACCGGCCGGAGTCAGCGTCCTACGGGGTTTGCCGTGCGCCGTAACGGCGGGCGAGTTTACCAGAGGTTCGTAACAGAGCCGAATCAATGTTCATGCGTGTCGCCGACCTGCAGGAGTCGGTGGATCCGCTACACTTCGAGCTGGTAGCCCCATGCGCATACTGATCCTTGGTGGCGGAATCTGCGGGCTCGGCACGGCGCTGCTGCTCGCGCGCGACGGCCACGAAGTGACCGTGCTCGAACGCGATGCCGATCCGATCCCTGATTCGCCCGATTCGGCCTGGGAGCGGTGGGAACGTAAGGGCGTGGCGCAGTTTCGCCAGCCGCACAACTTCATGCCCGGCCTGCGTTTGTTGCTCGAGGCGGAACTGCCGGATATCCTGGACGCGCTCGCGCGGGCTGGTGCGTCCCGATTCGACCTGGTGAATCCGCTTCCGCCTTTCTTCACCGATCGCGCACCTCGACCGATCGACGAGAAGCTCTGGACGTTGACGGCGCGGCGTCCCGTCGGTGAATGGGTGTTCGCAACGGCGGCCGAGCGTGCGCCACACGTCACGATCAGGCGCGGTGCAACGGTCAAGGAGCTGCTGACGGGTCGTTCCGCAGTCGACGGGATCCCACACATCAGCGGTGTTCGTACGTCCGATGGCGACGAGCTTCGCGCCGATCTCGTCGTCGATGCGACGGGCCGTCAGTCGCGGAGCCCGCACTGGCTCGTCGCGGCCGGCGCGCGTCCGCCGTACGAGGAACAGGAGGACTGCGGCTTCACCTACTACACGCGATTTTTCACCGGGACGCAGCCGCAGCGAAAGGTATCTGGGCTCACGCCGCTGGGCTCGATCTCGCTGCTGACGCTGCCGGGCGACAACAACACGTGGTCGGTTACCGTCTTCGTCTCGACCGGCGATCAGCCGTTGAAAAATGTGCGTCACGAGGACCGGTGGATGAACACCATCCGCGCGTGTCCACTGCACGCACACTGGCTCGATGGGCAGCCGATCACGCCGGTTCTTGCGATGAGCGGCATCGCCGATCGATACCGGCGCTTCGTCGTCGAGGGCAAGCCCGTTGCGACAGGTTTCGTTGCGGTCGCCGATGCATGGGCGTGTACCAATCCCTCCGCCGGCCGCGGTCTGACAGTTGGATTTCTTCATGCCCTTCGACTGCGCGACTCGGTGCGCGCGCACGGAGGCGATCCGCGGGCGCTCGTCGAGGATTTCGATCGGCGGACGGAAGCGGAAATTGCGCCGTGGTACCACGCGCAGATTGCGAACGACCGCGCGCGGTTTGCCGAAATGGAGGCGATTCGAGAAGGACGAGAGTCACCGCCACCGCAAGGCGAGCTTGCGCGGCGCATTCGCGCGCTCTACGCCTCGGTCGCCACGAGTCCGGACCTGTTCCGCGACCTGCTCGAGTACATCGGGACCATCACGCCAGTGCAGCAGATTCTCGAAAGACCTGAGGTTGAACAGCGGTTGACCGACGCGCAGCAGGCGCTGAAGGGCATGCCCGCGAGCGCGCCACCCGGACCAACTCGAAATCAGCTGCTCCAGATTCTTGGCTGATTAGAACGCTGCAACGGTATGTCGGCGAGGTTCGCAGGGCGAAACATTCACGAGCGAATCGACTCTTCTTGACACGCGGCCGCACGGCTTCCTAACCTACGCCATTGAAGGGATCAAAACATGCGATCGGTGCTCGCTTTCGTGCTCGTCTGTGGTGTGTCCGTCTTCGGTGAGGACTATCTGAGCGAAGGCGTCGACAACGGCCGCACCGGCTGGATGAAGAGCGAAAAAGTCTTCACCACCGCCAACGTCAGCTCGATGAAGCTGCTGTGGAAGATCAAGGTCAACAGCACGCCACGGCAGATGCACAACCTGTTTGCACCGCTCACCGTTTCGGGCGTCACAACGGCCCTCGGCGCGCGGGAGCTGGCGATCTTTGCCGGCATTTCGGATGAGCTGTACGCGGTGGACGTCGCCACGGGCGAGATGATCTGGGAAAAGAAGTTCGAGAGCATCTATCCCGCGGTGACGACCGGCGTCGGCAGCACGTTGTGTCCAGGTGGGCAGACCGCCGTCCCGGTCGTCACCACGACTCCCACGAAGGGCAAGTACACAATGTACGCGGTCTCATGGGACGGCCGCCTTCATACCCTCGACGTGGCCACTGGCGGTGACGTCGCACCGCCGGAGAAATTCGCCGGTCCCAACGGCAAGCCGTACGCATTGAATCTGTTCAACGGCGTGATCTACACGTCCACCGCCCAGGGATGCGGGGGCAATACGAACGCATTCCTTTCTTACGATCTTGCAACGAAGAAGTCGAGCATCTTTGCGCCAGCCGGCGGCGGCATGTGGGGCCGCCGCGGTGTCGCCATCGACGCTGAGGGCCGCGTGTTCATGGGCACCGGCGACGCGCCGTTCGCGGCCGAGACCAACAGCCTGGGCACGGCGATCGTCGCGGCAAAGCTTGACGTCAATAAGCAACTCCAGTTTGTCGACTACTTTGCACCACCGAACGCCAACTGGCTGTTCCGGCGCGACCTCGACCTGAACGTCACACCGGTGGCCTTCGACTACCGAGGCCGGAAATTTCTCATCGCGACCAGCAAGGAATGCAAGCTGTGGCTGCTCGATCGCGACGACCTTGGCGGTGCGGACAATCGCAGCACGCTGCAAACGACACCGCTGTTGTGCAACGACGCGCAGGCGTTCGACGGCAAAGGGATATGGGGAGCGCTCGCCGCGTGGCAGGACGGCAAGGGTCGTCAGTGGGTCGTCGTCCCGTTCTACGGACCGGTCAGTCGCACGTTCAAGGCGCCGGTCGAGCACTCGCGCCCGATCAACGGCGGCGTGGCCGCCTACACGCTCGAGGAACGCGACGGCAAGTGGCAACTCATCCCGCAGTGGCTCTCGCGCGATATGGACATGGCCGAGCACGCGATCGTCGCCAACGGCATCGTCTTCACCTATGCCAGCGGAGAGGACACGACGCAGATCGTCCCTGACCGCGCGTTCGACGATCCGGCAGGCGCACAGATTGGCGGCGCCATCAGCAATGGCGGCGTTCGACGAATCCCGGGATCGCGGCGCGCGGCGCTCTACGCCCTCGACGCATTGACGGGACGCGAACTGTGGAACAGCGGCAACGAGATCACGACGTGGAATCATTACAGCGGCTTGACGATCGCCAATGGCCGCGCGTTCATCACGACATTCGACGGCACGATTTACGCTTTCGGAATAAAGCGCTAAGGAGCCAGGGATGCGCGGCACCGTTCGCGGTTGTTTGCTCGCCATGATTTGCGCGCTCGCGAGCGCCGTGGGTTGGGCTCAAGGACGGAACATCGGTTTCGACTGGCCCGCAACCGGCGCGGATGCGCAGCGCACGGCGTGGCTTCGGCTCGACCCGAATATTTCAGTCGAAAACCTGTCAAAACCCGGCTTCGAATTCTTGTGGCGGGAGAAGCTCGAGAATGCGCCTCGCCAGTCGGCCTCGCTCAACCAGGGTGTCACGATGAACGGGCTGCTCGGCTTTACGCCGGCGTCTTTTGTGAGCGGTGCATCGAACATCGTGTTTGCATTAGATAACGACACGGGGTATCCGGTGTGGAGCCGACGCTTCGATGCAACGTTACCGGCGCCTACACCCCGGTGCCCGGGTGGCATGACGGGCGCCGCCGGCCGCCTCGTCGGCCTCGTTCGTGAACCGCTGCAATTGCCCGCGCCGGCGGCAGCTCGTGGCGGTTACCGGGGCGGCATGGGACTACCCGGCGAAGGCGTGCCCATGGAAATCGCGCGTCGCGACGGAGGCGCGGGCCTGCGTGGTGCGACGCCGATTCCGACCGGGCGTGGTGGTGGTGGCGGTGTTGGCGCCGGCCGATACCCTGGACCAATTTACGTTGTGTCAAGCGCTGGAACCCTGCACGCGCTCGGCCAGGTTTCTGGTTTCGATGTGGAGAAACCCGTTCCGTTTCTTCCTCCGAACGCCCGCTACTCAGATCTCACGGCGATCGGCGACATGCTCTACACGAGCACGAGCAACGAGTGTGGCGCCGTGGCGAATGGAGTCTGGGCAATCACGCTGGATCCGCAGAACAAGACCGTAAGCTCGTGGAAGACGAACGGCGGCAGCCCGGTCGGCAATCTCGCGTTCACGGCAAGCGGCAGGATTCTCGTGGCCATCGGTCCTGGTACGACGACGGCCGGTGGATACTCCAACGCCATCGTCGCACTCGACGCGAAGACGTTACAGCCGATCGACTGGTTCACGAGTCCATCTGCTGAGTTTGTCACGACACCGGTCGTCATCAGTCGCGGCGGACGCGAAATCGTCGCCGCCGCGACGGGCAACGCTCTCTTCCTTCTTGACGCCGCTGCGCTCGGCGGCACCAATCACTCAACGCCGCTGTTCGTTATTCAGACGAGTAATTTCGCGCCCGATGCCCTGGCCACATTCGAGCAGCCGGTGGGCACCTCTTGGCTTCTCGTGCCTCGCCCACGCGGGATCGTCGCGTTCAGGATCGTGGATGAGGGCGGTAAACCGGCGCTTCAGCCCGGCTGGACGTCACGAGATCTTCCCGCACCCACGGCGCCGATTGTGGTGAACGACGTTGTCTTTGCCGCTTCAAGCGGCCGTCCGCAGGGAGCGGCAATGCTCTATGCACTCGACTCGCAGTCAGGCCGCGAGCTCTGGAACAGTGGAAAGATCATCACGTCGTACGTTCCTCCAGGAAATCTCTGGGCCAGCAACAGCCAGGTTCACGTCGGCACCTACGACGGCACCGTCTACGCGTTCGGGTATGTGCTCGAGCGGCGGTGAGAACACAGGCATCGCACGTAGCACGATGGCGGTGACGAGATCCTCGATCAGTCCCACGAATCGCGTTCACGCTGGACGTGGCCGACCGCGTCCGCCCGCCGCCAAAGATCCTTTCCAAGACCCTGAAGCTCGAGGATGGAGAGCGGCTTTGATGCTTCGAGAGCCTGAATGAGCAAATGGGTGGCTTCCTGGGCAACCGAGCGTCGATCACGTTTCGCTCGTATCTGCAACTTGCGGTATAGCGCATCTGGAAAGTTCTTGATATTCAGAGTAGCCACTGCCTTCTTTCCTCCATTCTTCCTCCATCTTGTATCCTCGAGGGCCATGACGGTCAAGGCGGACGCGCCAGCGGATCTCGCATCACGTATCCGGTCGCGGGGCGCAAGATGCGTCCTCCGCTGGCAACGCCACACTGTGGCGTTGCCATGCGCACTTCGCGCTCGTCAGACGAACCACTGGCGTCTACGGCGGGAAAACCAGCCCGCTGCGGCAAACCATCGCGAGCGAGGCGACGTACTCCCGTGCCGGAAAGCGCATCTGCGGCGCGTACGAAGCGTTGGGAGTCTCGAACCCCTCCCATCGCGTAATCGGATCAGGCCGCGAAGATGCGCTTTCCCGCCTCGTCGAGCTGGTTTGCGGCGGCGGGCTGGTTGCTCCGCCGCAAAGCGGTCGGTTCGTCCTCACGCGCGAAGTGCGAAGCGGAGCCTCTCCCGCGTCGTCGAGCTGGTTCGTGGAAGCCTGATGGCAGGGCTAAAGCCCTGCGCTACCGAAGCGGCGCCCACTGCTCATCGACCAGTGGTGTTAAGGATGTGGGTCAGCTGCGCCGGGTTCTGCTAGACCGCAGAGGCAACTTCCGCGATGTGCTCTTCCGCCCGGTAACGACCTGAAACGATCCCGCTGGCATGGTCTGTCCGTTCACCACGACGTCCACCGCGTGTCTCCCTGGCTGAGGCACGCGAGTTGTGTGCACCGCCAGCGAGAAGGCCGTCGTCAGATTCACTTGCTGACGTGGGGAAAGCACCAGGCGCGTCACCTTGAACACCTTTGCCGCGGTCGTGCCTCGGGCCTTCACGAAGTGAACGGCCACGTCAATCAGGAGATCCTGCGACTGGCGCGAGGTACTTTGCAGGCTGAAGCTCATGACCACGCGTGCACCTATCCGCACTCGGGCAGGATCGAATGCAACGCTTCGCAGCGACACCGACGGCTTCCTGCCGTACCCGAGCAATCGGAGCGCATCCCTGTCGGATCGCTTCACGGCGCTCCTCAGCGCATGCTCGACCAGGCTGCGGCGTTCCGGTGATGAGTCTTTGAGCCAGGCCTCCGCCGTCCGGATCAGCAGATCTGGTCGCGCTTTGCCGAGGTCGTTCAGGTTGTTCGCGACGCTTCGCCGCACCATCGTGGATGGATCGTCTTTCAACAGCTCGAGCAGCGCGAGCACACGCTCCGGGTTTCGGTCGAGCCAGGCCACGCGCGGCGCCCATGGAAGCCGCAACCGTGTGCCCTCAGAGACGAGACGACGGACGTGGGCGTTGCGGTCCTTTGTCCATGCTTGCAGCATTGCCAGCACGCGCTCCGGATCGCGGTCGATGAACGGGCGAATGCTCGATTCCGCGCTGAAGCGTTTGGTCAGCTCGTATTGCGCGCGCATCGAGAGATCGAAGTGCTCGAGCCCGCGCTCGGCGACGAAGAGCAAGTGCGGTAAATAGAAGAATGGCGCCATGCCGACGCCAACCAGCTCGTCTGTCGCATGTTCGGGCCCAAGCGATCGAAGGAGTGCGTCGATCGCCTCTGGATATGACGAGGGCAGGTGCGTTCCGAGGACCCGAGCAATATGCCGTCCGCGATCGAGAAGCTCGAGTGCGTCCAGCCCGGCGCACGCGTCCTTGACGAAGACGTCGACCGGGAACTCCGGGTGCACGCGCACGAGATCCGCCGCCAGACGACGAACGAGAGACGGTGAGAAGAAGGTCTTGAGAGTCTCGGCCAAGTCCTGCGGATATCCTAGCGGGAATCGTCCCTCACAAGCCTGTGAAACACGATTAGGGGCGGGCCCTGGCTGTAGGGATGACGAACATCACGCCGATTTCGGGCGCCCAGTCCGTCGCCTTCGACGACAATCCGAACGCGTTGTTCAACTTCAAGAAGACGTTTCGCGCGAGGAACACGTGAGCTTCGGTGATGAGCTCGACCTCGTCCTGGCTTCCTTCAATCGCTCCGAACACGCGGAACCGATTCGAAAGACGCTTCAGGTACTCAACGGCATATTCACCTGGTTCCACGGTTCCGCCGCTGGTGGCTACGGCCGCGCGTGCGGTGATGGTGCCCCAGCGCATCCCACGAATCACTCCGAAACCGAGCTTGAACTCCCATTCTGACGTGCCAATCAGTGAGCCGGTTTCCGCAGTCGGAAAGACGGTCTCAAAATAACTGAACAGCTCGGGGCGGGTGTCTGTCTCACGACGCCAACGCCAGCGAAGTTGCGCTTCCACGTCGCCGAGTCCGGATTCCTCAATTCTTGCAGGCAGTGTCGAGGTATCGAGCGGCGACTTGTCCAACCTTGCAGAGATGCCGGCCATTTCGAACTCGACCGCGAGGCGTTCCGAGATGCCATAGCCCACGAAAATGAGCCCTTCCTTGGCCCTGTATCGTCCGCGATGCTCGGTTGTGTCGATATGTCCGAAGTCGAAAGGTTCGTATTCGAGATTGTTGTCCCTGTAGTACTCGAAGAAGGGATAGACGAGTAGTTCCCCCGGCTGGATATAGGTGCCGAACAACGATGTCGCGATACCGGGACCGCGGTCATGCGCGCGATCGAACGATACCTGCGCATGGGCGGCGGTACCGGCTGACAGCATCACCGCGATGAGAAAGCCCTGAATTGACTTCATCCGCAAATCACCTCACTCGCCTCCCGCCCCCATGAACTGGTCGTCTTCGTCCGCGAACAGCACGTTGAAGCTCGTCAGCGTTCCGTAACATCCTGTAATGTAGCCCTGAAGCTTCACCTTCACATCGTCGGGGAAATCAGAGGCGTTCACCACCTGCTCGAGCGATCGCAGCCGGTTCCGAAGCATCACCACCTTGTGAAAGAACGTTTCGACCGGCCAGCTCTTTTCCTGCACCCCTGGTGTTCCCGGCCGAAGCACGAACGTGCCACCGCGCCATTTCTCCGCCGGCGCCACCGCGCTGATGCCACACTCTTCACGGATGATGCGTCGCAGGAGCAGCTCGAGGTCGCCCGACATATCAGAAGGCATAGCTGTTGAAATCCTTTCGCGATCGCTGACGATGGGGAATGGCTCGCGGTCGGTCGGCGCCGACGCGGCACGTCGCGGCGCGGACGGTGAAGGGGCTGGGCGCGAACTATACGTGCCGATTTTAGGACCGCCACGATACCCGTGCTCACTGCCGCAGAAGCCACATACGACGCGAAGCGGCTGCCCCGCTTCGTCGGCGGCCATCACCGTGTGGAGTCGATCGGTCTTACAGGCGCGGCAGTAGTCTTCGAGCGACTCGCCGGCGCGGTAGGCACGAGCTGGTGACATGCCGCCTATCATTACATTACATTCTGCCGCCAGGGAAAGCGCTTCTCGTGCTCCGCGCCAGGAGGGTACTCGAGTGGGGATAAAGCCAGGCTGGACCGGCCGTGTGTACGAGGACTTCGAAATCGGCGACGTGTACGAACATGCCCTGGGGCGTACGGTCCTTGCGGTCGACAACAGCTGGTTCACGCTGCTGACTCAGAACACCAACCCGATTCATTTCGATGCCGCGTACGCGGCGCAAACGGAGTTCGGTCGTCCGCTCGTCGATTCTACGTTCACGCTCGCGCTGGTCACCGGACAGTCCGTTGCCGATGTCTCGCAGAACGCAATGGCGAATCTGGGGTGGGATGAAGTACGGCTGCCGAATCCGGTCTTCGAGGGGGACACCATCTACTCGCGGAGCGAGGTGCTACACAAGCGCGAATCCAAGTCGCGAACCAGTGTCGGGATCGTCACGGTCCGAACGACGGGCTTCAACCAGGACGGCGTCGTCGTGATCGAGTTCACCCGTACGGTGATGATTTACAAGCGGGGGCACGTGCCGGCGGTCTCACGGCCGTCCCCTAATCCAGGAGGATCGGTGTAGGGTCTGGACTGGCTTTGTCTGTATTTCGACGCCGAGGCGCCGAGCCGCAGAGGAAGCTCTTGTTTCTCGGCGTCATCGCGTCTTTGCGTCAAACTACTGATTCAGGTCGGCTTCTTTGAGAATCTCCTGCGCCTGCAGGAGCAAAGGCCGATCGATCATCTGGCCGTCAACCGCCACGACGCCACCACTGGAAGCCTCGAGCGCCGTAAGCACACGCTGCGCCCACGCTATCTCCAGTTCGCTCGGGCGATAGCACTCGTTCACATGCTGGACTTGTGAAGGGTGAATGCACAGTTTCGCGCCGAATCCAAACCGCTTCCCGCGACGCGTCTCTCGAATCAATCCGTCGACGTCACCAATCGTCGTCGCGATGCCGTCGACCGGTGGCAGAATTCCCGCGACACGCGATGCCAGCACGATATGGGACCGGAAGTAATCCAGTTCCTCCGCGCCGCCCTGAATGCGGAGATCGGCCTGCAAATCGAGATGGCCGAACACCAGGCGCTGGACGCCTGGAACCTCCGCAATCGCTCGCGCTTGATCCGCTCCGCGAGCTGATTCGATGTACGGCAAGACAGGCATGGCAGCGGGAAGCCGATGTTGCGTCGCGCGCACGTGCTGAGCGTCGCCGACTTTCGGAATCATGACAGCGGCGATCCCCGGTGTGGCGGCAAGGGCGAGATCGCCCTCGAACCACTGGCTGTCGGGGCCGTTTATCCTGAGGACGACGGGCCTGGACGGATTCAACCACTTCGCGATGTGATCGCGCGCGCCCTCCTTTTCCAAAGGCCCAAGCGCATCTTCGAGATCCAGAATCACCGCATGCGCACCGGAGGCGCGTGCCTTGTCGAAACGATCAGCGCGGTTGCCTGGGACGAACAGGTACGAACGGGGAATCACTCACTGCACTCGTGTGAACATGGTCGTGTCTGCGCTGAATGCAGTCACCGGTGTCCCGGCCAGCGGCAAGAACGTGTGTGACGCTGCCGTGCCCGCGTCGGACGTGAACACAATCGTGGCGCCATTGATGGCGACGCGCCCGGTCATCGCCCTCTCCGATGCAGTCGCCCGCCCAGCCACGACGCCGCCCGTCGTGCTGAGCCACTGGTAGCGGCCGTCCGCCTGGATATCCAGCGTGCTGGCGACGTTGACGCCCGACCCACCAGCGATGGCGGTTCCTCGCGTGGCTTCCCACCGACCGACGATGGCGCTGGCGGGCACGGAGACCGGTCTCGTGTAGCGCTTTCCGTAAAATTCAATGCCATCCGGCCGCACCGTGAGTGGGCCCTGGTGAACGCCTCCGTCCCCCCAGGCGATCGCCAGTTGACCGCCGCGCATTTCCCAGCGTCCCGTGTCCCCGGAATGTGCGGCCTGGTGCCGGGCCCAGTCGAAGTTCTCCAAGCCCCCCTCGGGAATGAAGCGCGTGACGCGACCGCCGCTGAGGAAAAGCAAGCAGACAGCGCGGCCACTCAGCAGGCTTCGGCTGACGAACATGCCCTGCGGAGCGCCGTTGACGACTGCGGCGTCCGGCACGCGCTCTGCCGCAGTGCTCACCGCTTGGCCGGCAAAGAGCACTGCGACCCCAAGAAAAGTAAACGTGCGATTCGACGATCTAAACATTTCAGTTCCTCTGCTCCGGAAGCCAGCTCAGTTCTCTCCTCCCCGCGCCAACGCCCAAAGCTCTTCCATCCGCTTGATGACCTGCGGCACATCGGCGGCAAGCAGATATCCGGCTTTGACGAGCGCGTCGGCATGGTCACTTGCCCGCGTCAGGTACTGGTCCGGGCAGGGGGTGCCACGCTCGACAGAATCGCGACGGCGGAAATGGTGTGCTTCATAATGCGGCAAGTATAGGGCGTCGCATCCGCGATGCAGGGCTAAAATATCGGGAAGGCGACATGACAAACCGACAGCTCGGCAAGAACGGCCCCCTCGTTTCAGCGATTGGCCTCGGATGTATGGGCATGTCCGAGTTCTACGCGGGTCGAGACGATGAGGAGTCGACAAAGACGATTCATCGGGCGTTGGATCTGGGCGTGACGTTCCTCGATACCGCTGACGTGTATGGCCCACATACCAACGAAATCCTGGTGGGAAAGGCGATCCGCGATCGCCGAACCTCGGTCGTGCTCGCGACGAAGTTCGGGAACGTGCGCGACGCTGCCGGAGCGAACGTGGGAGTGAACGGCCGGCCGGATTACGTGCGCCAGTGTTGCGACGCGTCGCTGAAGCGGCTGGGCATCGACGTCATCGACCTCTACTATCAACATCGCGTGGATTTGGAGGTGCCGATCGAGGAAACGATCGGGGCGATGGCAGAGCTCCTGCGCGCGGGAAAGGTGCGTTATCTGGGGATGTCGGAAGCCGCGCCTGGCACGCTCCGGCGAGCGGCGGCGGTGCATCCCATCGCTGCCCTTCAGAGCGAATACTCGCTGTGGACGCGCGACGTCGAGACCAACGGCGTGCTGTCTACGTGCCGCGAGCTGGGCATCGGTTTTGTCCCGTTCAGTCCGCTGGGCCGGGGATTTCTGACAGGCCGCTTCAAGGCGATGGCCGACCTCCCCGAAGAGGATGTGCGCCACACCTACCCACGTTTTCAGCCGGGTAACTTCGAGAGCAACATGACGCTGGTTCGCAAGATCGAGGAGATGGCCGCGCAGAAGAAATGCACACCGGCCCAGCTAGCTCTGGCGTGGCTGCTGGCGAAAGGTGACGATATCGTGCCTATCCCCGGGTCGAAGCGCCGATCGCGCGTGGAAGAAAACGTGGGCGCTGCCGGGGTCGCTCTCTCGGCGCAGGACGTCGTCACGCTGGACGAGATTGCGCCGCCCGGAGTCGCCGCCGGCGAGCGGTACCCGCCGCGGTCAATGTCAACCGTCTACCGCTGATCTGACATCCTGAGCCCCACGCGAAAACATGATGACTGCCCCGACTGCTGAGTTCGACCGAACGGCAAGGATAGGGTTGATTGGAGGCGGGCCGGCGGCGCTCGTGGCAGCCATCGCGCTCGCCCGTCGCGGCATTCGAACCTCAGTGTTCGAACGCGACCAGCACCCGGAAGAGGCGCCTCGGTTCAACCCGGATCGCTCGTACACGATCGATATCTCCGGTCACGGACTCAAGGCGATCAGGCACATCGATGCGTCCAGGTCGTTCGACGAACGCATGATCGCATTCAAGGGACTCAAGATTCCCGGCGGCCGGACCGAAGAGTGGACGTTGCCGGGATGGACGGGATCACGAGGCGACATCCTTCGGGCCCTTATGGCTGTTCTCGAGGGCAAGTACCGCGAATGGATCGCGCTTGAGTTCAACTGCCGCGTGACCGCCGTCGACGTCGAGACCGGCGTTGTCACATTCGATGCCGGATCGAAGACCGCCCCACCAAAACAGTTCGACTTCATCATCGGCGGTGACGGGGCAGGTTCTGTCGTCAGGAAGGCCATGCGTCAGCAAGTGCCAGGATTCACCGTCGAAACCCGGTCGTATCCGAACTATTGCACGATGATCGAGCTGGATCGGGTCGGCGACGACATGGATCCGCATTACTTGCACGGGCTTTCCGTGCGGCCGTTCTGTGTGGCCGGCGCGATCCGGCCCGATCCGGGATCCGAAAGGCCGCGCTGGTTCTGTGCGGTGGGGACGAAGGCTAAGCAGACATTCCCCTCGCCCGACCAGGCACGGCAGTTCTTCCGCGAGCGCGCTCCGCGAGTGCTGGAGTTGACGAGCGACGAGAAGGTCGCCGCCTTTGCCGAGCGAACCTGCTACCACATCGGCCAGACGCTCGCGTGTTCCCAACTCCACGGCGGCAAAGCCGTGCTGCTCGGAGACGCCGCCGCCGCGTTTCCGCCCATCGGGCAGGGAGTCAATGCGGCCATGGAATCGGCGATGGTGCTTGACCGCTGCATCGGCGCGACCGGCGCGTCAGCCGACGGGCTGCTCGAAGCGGCACGACGTTACAACGCGGAGTGGCGGCCGGAGGCTGACGCAGTCGCGTGGATGGCCGTCAGAAGTCTCTTCGAGAATCGCGCCCAGATGCTCCGCGCGTCGATCACATCGCGGCTCGGCATCAGCGTCTTCGATCAGGCGAAGAGCGCCGACGTCCCGTACTCCGAGGTCCGTCGCAAGGCGGAGCGGCTCTGGCCGCTGTGGGCGTAGGCAAGGGCGTGAGCCAGCGGCGCAAGTTCATCATTCCAACTCGCGGACGTCCACCTCGTCGGCCTGGACCGCGTCGAAGTACAGCAGCGCCCATCGCCCGGCGGCATCGAGAGACTCAGCAGACACGATAACGTATCCACCAATCAGTTCCTTCGACTCGGTGAACGGGCCGTCGAGTGCGGTGACACCGTTGCGCGAGTTCTTGTAGCGCCTGCCCCTCGCGCTGGGGCGCATGGTCTCTGAAGCGAGGTGTACGTGCGTCTTCGCGGTCTCTTCGACGAGCCGCAACAGCTCTGCCCGCTGTTCCGGAGCCGGCGCCACGCCGGCTTCCGTCGCGGTGGTGGCCTTTCGCAGCACCATGTAGCGCCTCGTGGTGATCTCCGCGGGCCGCGATCCGATACCGATGTCCCACGGTTCAGTAACGGGACGGATGTCGACCTCGCCATCACCCAGGATCGTGGCCTGACGCGAGGCCCACTCGATGGCCTCGTCGAGCGACGTGGTCCGCAGAATGCTGAACGCGGCAGGCAATTCGTTGCCGCTCTCGAAGGGACCGTGGCTGACGCTCCGCGTGCCCGCCGAAAATTTGAGCCGCACACCTTCCGAGCTCGCGCGAAGACCCTCTCCGGCGAGAAGGACTCCAGCCTTCCCAAGCTGACCGAGCAGGCCGCCCACACGCCCGATCAACTCTGGCGTGGGAATCGCGCCCGCCTCCCAGTGCGCGTTGGTCTTGTGCATGATGATGAACCGCATGCGCGTCAGCTCCGGCTCGAAGTCGCGGCGATCGACGGGGTGAGGAACTCCACGACCGCCGGCGTTAGAACATGCGGCTTCACGTTGTGTGTCTGTCCGGCCAGTTCGTTGTACTGCGCACCTGGAATGGCCTCCGCAATCGCCCGCGCGGCGTCCTTCAGCCTCGGATCGGTCTTCGTCCCGTTCATGACCAGCGCAGGCACTCCGATCGACGCGAACCGCGCTCGTGGAATTCTGAAGTCCGTCATCAACGCGGCGTCGTACGGGAGCGTGTGGGCGACGGCCTCGAGCTTGCGCCAGATCCACGGCATCAGCCGCATGAGCACGACCAAGGGAGCGGGCACGCCAACCATGTCCTTCATGAAGTACTTCACCGCGCCAGCGCGATTTCCACTCGCGACGAGACGTTTGAGCTGGCCCTGATACACGTCGCCGCCGCGCTGACCGGCATCGTCCACGTACGGCGGTTCGTATGCAACAACCTTGTTGATACCAAGGCTATCGGCTGCGGCGTGGAGAGCCAGCGCGCCTCCCGACGACAGGCCGAGAAGAGATGCCGATCCGCCGGCTTCCTGGATGAGCGCCGCAATGTCTTCGACCTCGCGCGCCGCGGAATACGGCTGCGTGTCGCCGCTCTGTCCGCGGCCACGGCGGTCGTACGCGAACACGGTGAAGTGTTGCGCCAGCAGCGGCGCGAGCTTCTGCGACGGGCCAAAGGCCCGGCTGCATAAAGCGCCGTCTACCAGAATGAGCGCGGGACCGCTGCCGGATCGCTCGTAGGCAATTGCCGTCCCGTCTTTCGACCGCACCTGGTTCATGACGTCCTCCGAATCGGCAGCAGCGCCCGCAGCCGCGCGTCGCGGAGCATCAGTCCACCCCAAAGGAGCGCCGAGACGTAGGTGGGAAACAGGATGTGACTGAACAGCGGGTTCTGCACGCGCACGTGAGTGGCGACGGCGCCGCCCAGATAGGCGGTCAACAGCAGGGCGCCCAGCACGGACGTGCGCGGAACGGCATACGCCACCACACACGAGAGCAAGATCACCCCAAGGATGAACACGCTGTCCCGAGGGTACCCGAGCTGCATCGTTCCGTCGATGACTGGCTGTACTTGAAGGAGCTTGCCGGCGCTGTCAAAGAGAAGAAAGAGCACGGCGAGCCAGCTGAGGGCCAGGCCGGCTGACCGCTGACGTTTTGAACCAGCATAAACCGTTGAGCTGCCTGCGAATAAGTGGTCGTTCGCGATTGTTCGCATATGTCGCCTCCATCAGCACGTCGAATGGGCGTGACGGGGATCGACAAATTCACGGGAGGGAGTATCATCCCGCCACTGGTCGGCGCCGCATTGCCCCGATGTTCGGGCATGGCACGAGCAGGGGAGTATCTTGTGCCGCCATACACCACACTCCGTCGGGTCCTCAGTCTGTGCGCGGTCGTGGCCTGTGCTGTGGCCGCGCCTCTGGCGCAGGGGCCGCGCCAGCCATTCAGTCGCGTCGCCGTCATAGTGACGCCAGACCATTCAGACTGGACCTACAAACCAGGCGAAGCGGTGACATTCCGCATCGACGTCCTGCGCGACGGGCATCAGGTTAGCGGTGCGACGGTGAAGTACGGAGTCGGACCCGAGATGCTCCCGCCCGTCACCCAGGCGACCGCCGTTGTCGGTAAGAATCCGCTGACGGTGGCCGGCGGCATGCTGAACACACCGGGCTTCCTGCGACTCGTCGCAACGGCCGAAATTGACGGCCGCACGTATCGTGGCGTTGGCACAGCGGGGTTTGCGCCCGACCTCATTCAGCCGACACAGGTGAACCCACCCGACTTCGATTCGTTCTGGGACGCCGAGCGCAAGCGGCTTGCGGCGCTGCCGCTCGACGCGAAGTGGACGCCGTTGCCGGACTACGGCACGGCGGACGTGGACTGCTGGCAGATCAACCTGCAGAACGTTGGCCTCACAGAGGGCGCGAGTCGTCTATATGGCATCCTCTGCATGCCCCGGGCGGCCGGCAAATATCCCGCGCTGCTCAGCGTGCCGGGCGCCGGCGTGCGGCCGTACCGAGGGCTGGCTGAGCTTGCGGGACGCGGCCTCATCACGTTTCAGATCGGCATCCACGGCATTCCGGTGATCCAACCGCAGGAGGTGTACGACAGCCTGGCGCGCGGAGGCCTGAGCGGCTATCCGACGTTTGGGCTCGATTCGCGCGAGCGGTACTACTACCGTCGCGTGTACGCAGGAACGCTGCGCGCCAATGATTTCCTGACGTCGTTGCCGCAGTGGGACGGGCGAAACCTGGGGGTGACCGGTGGCAGTCAGGGCGGCGCGCTGGCGATCGTCACCGCCGGACTCGACCGTCGCGTGACCCGGCTGGCGGCGTACTATCCGGCGCTCTCCGACGTGACCGGCTACCTCCACGCACGCGCCGGCGGCTGGCCGCACATGTTCCGCGCGACCGAAGGGCCTGCCGTCCATCGTGACGAGGCCAAGTTCGTCACGACGCGCTACTACGACGTCGTGAACTTCGCCCGCCGCGTGACAGTGCCGGGACTTTACTCGTGGGGCTTCAACGACGAGACATGTCCGCCGACTTCGATGTATGCAGCCTACAACGTCATCACGGCGCCCAAGCGTCTGATGCTCGCTTACGACAAGGGCCATCAGTCCACACAAGAGCAGGTAGACGACGTCAACGGCTGGCTGGGTGATGAGCTCACTGGGCGGAACCCACCGGCAGCCGCTGGACGATAGAGGGATTTTCACCGCTCGGCAAGAATTGCAGCGCGCGACATACCCGTTACTTCTTCGCGGGTGCGTTTCCGCCCGCCACCGGCTTGAGGTCGAACGCTCCGTTGCTTTCCACGAAGAACAGGCAGTCCGAGGCCTTGTCGCAGGAGGTCGTGTGACGGTAGTTCCCGCCAGGCTGCATCATGTAAGAACCCGGACCGAGCCGCACCTCGGCCTTTCCTTCCGGCGTCTGGATGTATGTGCCCGACAGGAACACGACCTTCATGTCGTGGGTGTGCGTGTGAAGGGGAGCGGCAAATCCTGCCGGAAGCTTGAAGTAGGCGCCGAACGCCCCCTTGGCATGGTTGCCCCATAGATCCGCGACCTTCACTCCCGGAGCGCCCTTCGGATCGAGGTCGGTCCATTTCAGGTCGCCGCTCGGCATGAAGACAGGTTGGCCTGGCTGCGCCAGAACTGACGCCGCCAGAATAAGCGAGATCGAAAACGCCTGGACGTTTCTTGACCTCATCGAATTCCTCCTTTTGCCGTTACAAGACTTCCGCGTCACTCAATTGGCGGGCGGCACACGCGCCTTCGGCTCTTCATGCCAGTTGAGCACGATGTTCAGCCGGCCCGATCCTGATTCGCCCTTCACCATGACGAAACGCTGATCGAGACCGACATCGTAGTTGGGGGTCGTCACGCCAATGCCATAGGCGTAACCCTGGTCGAAGAGCAGCCGTGGAGCCGAGAGCACGAGGTCTGGACGCGTGATGACCTCCACCACCATCATCTTGTCCCCGTCGCGATAGAACACTTCCTTCCCGTTTCGATTCCAGCGCGGCTGCCTTCCACCTTGCGTGGACACCAGCCACCGCCGCTCCGGACCAGGGAACGGACGGATGTACGGCTGCGATATGCCGGATTCGTCCGACGCATACAACAGCCAGCGCCCGTCTGGCGAAAATTGTGGGCCGCCCTCATATGCAGGCCCCTTCACGATCGGTTGTGGTCGTGTTTCGCCGTTGAGCGCGAGGGTGTACACATCGGCGGAGGTCTCAGGCGTAATCCGCGTAAATGCCAGCGTGCCACCATCCGGCGATACAGAGGCGGGGTAATCGGTAACGGTCGTCCCCGGAATCGCCTGCGAGCGGCCGCTGCCGTCAACATCGATCCACTGAAGCCCAGTCTGTGTGCGGAAGATCACGCGTTTGCCATCTGGCGACCAGACCGGAAAGGAGTTGCCGGCTGTTTCGTTCGACGTGAGGCGCGTGAACGTCGCTCGCACTGTATCCCGAATCCACAAGTCACCCTTCGTCGTCACCACGATTTGCCGTCCGTCAGGAGCCAGGCGCGGATTTCCGTAGTGACCCGGCCTATCGGTAACCGGGTGCTCCAGCCCTTGGCGTGACACCCACGTGATCCGGCTCGTCTCCTCCCCGCTCGAAGCATACGCGAGCACACCCGCTCGAGACACCGCGACGATCGGCCCGCCTGTCATATCGACCGCGAGATTTTCGACGATGCGGATGGGTGACCCCTTTAGTGTCAGGGAATCGGCGTCGAACGGCACTGCGAGCAGCGCGTCATTCCGGAAGAAGATGAGATGCCCAATCGCCGCCGAGAGTGGAAACGCCGCCGGTTCGACGACCAGCTGGCGACGGCCCGTCGTAATCGTCAGCGCCTCGATGCGCGCAGCGCTGCGATCGCCGCCCGTCACGACGGTGAACAAGACGACATTGCCATCATCGACGACGGTAGGCCACAGATGCGACAGACCATTCTTACTCTCGTCGAGGTGTGTTATCTGGGCGGGTTGACCACCGGCTGCCGTTACGCGCCACAAGGTGCCCTTTCGACCAAAGACGATGTGTTCATCCGGTCCCCAGACTGCGCCCGCGAAAAAATCGACATCGGTAGCCAGCGGCACGACCAGCCCGTCGGTGAGCGACACCTTCTTGAGCCCACCGCCGGCCGTGAGAACGCCCAACGCACTGCCGTCGGGAGAGAAGAAGCATCCGTTGGAATTTTCAGTACTTCGAACCGGGCGGGCCTCGAGTTGATTCAGCCGGCGTACATAAAGCTGCCGGGCGCCCCCGGCCACCCCGACAAATGCCACCGTGGTTCCATCCGGCGAAATCGCAACAGCCTGGGTGCTCCCCGTATAAAGCTCCACCCCGGCAGGCAGGTTCAGTTCCAAACGCTGCACAGGTCGGCTGGCAGGCGTCGGCCGGCTCCAGAGGGCTACAGCAAGCGCGGTGATCAAGAAGATCACGGCAACACCGAGGACCGCCGATAACGTCCAAGCGATCGCCGTCGTCCACGACCGGGGTTGCTCTGTCTTCGGCGTGGAAACGGCTGTGGCCGTCGGCGCGCTCATCGCCTCCCCTATCTCCAGCCGTGCGGCGGCCGCTGAGTCGAGCCGCCGTTTGCGATCCTTCTCGAGGCAACGGCTCAGCAGCCGTCGAATCGGCAGCGGCGTACTCGCCGGCAGCGTCGTCCAGTCGGGCTCGCTCTTGAGCACCGACGCGAGCACGTGCGAGACCGTCTCGCCCGTGAACGTCGGACGCCCGGTCAGCATCTCCATCAACACCACGCCGAACGCCCACAGGTCGCTGCGCCGGTCGGCGGCAACTCCCGCTGCTTGCTCCGGTGCCATGTAGGCGGCGGTCCCAAGCAAAACCCCCATGCCGGTCAGCGCCGCAGGTGCCGTGATCGTGGGGGATTGCGAGAGATCCGGCACTGCCCTTCTCGGCGTCGACGCCATCGCCTTGGCCAGGCCGAAGTCGAGCACCTTCACGGTGCCGTCGGTGCGCACCTTCACATTCGCCGGCTTCAGATCGCGATGGATGATGCCCTGCTCGTGCGCCACTTCGAGCGCCTCGGCGATCTGTCCGGCGATCTTCAGCGATTCATTGAGACCCAGCGCCTGTTTCGCTATCAGATCCGCGAGTGTCGGCCCCTCGACCAGCTCCATCGCCAGCGCGCGAACGCCGTTCGAATCTTCGAATCCATAGATCTGGGCGATGTGGTGATGATTCAGCGAAGCCAGCACGCTGGCTTCGCGGTCGAAGCGCGCCAGGCGATCGGGATCGTTGGCGAAGGCCTCGGGAAGAACTTTGAGCGCGACGTCGCGATTCAACTTCGTGTCGCGCGCACGGTAGACCTCACCCATGCCGCCAGCACCGAGGGCAGACAGAATCTCGTACACGCCGAGGCGCGTGCCGGCAGGCAGCGACATTCGTTGGAGCACCGATTATGACATTTCCCCTTTGGGCCGAGATACGGGACTCATAGACTGGATCTTATGGCTGCGGCGGTCTTCGGACGCGAAAGCATTCTGGTCGCAATCGATACGGCGCTTGCTTCTGCTGAACACGGTCTTGCGGGCCTCATCCTCGAGGGAGATCCCGGTATCGGCAAGACAACTGTGTGGCGCGCAGGGATCGCTCGAGCCACAGACAAGGGATACCGGGTCCTGTCGTGCAGGGCGGTGCCCAGCGAAGCCCGGCTGTCATTCGCGGCGCTCGGCGATCTTCTCGTCCCGATCGAACCAGCCGCGTTCGATGCGCTTCCCGATCCGCAACGCCGGGCGCTGGACGCCGCGCTTCTGCGTTCGGAATCCAGGAACGGCACTCCCGACCCGCGCGCAATTGGAACCGGCCTCGTCTCACTCATCGCCGAGCTCGCTGCGACAGCGCCGGTGCTCGTCGCCATTGACGATCTCCAGTGGCTCGATCTCCCATCCGCGCGCGCGCTCGAGTTCGCGTTGCGCCGGCTCGAACGGCATCGAATAGCGATCGTCGCGACCGTTCGGCTCGGCGAGAGCGGCACCGGGACCAGCTTGGTCTCGGCCAGCGCCGATGATCACGTCCATCGGATTCGAGTCGGCCCGCTCAGCCTCGCCGCGCTCTACCGCATGATCGAGGACAAGCTCGGTCACGGACTGCCGCGCCCGCTGCTCGTCAAGATCGAGCGGGCGTGCGACGGCAATCCTTTCTATGCGCTCGAAATTGCGCGTGCAATCGCAGCGGACCAAGCCACGGCGAGAGGGCTGGAGCTGCCGATCCCCGACGACCTTCGAGAGCTGGTTGCGAGCAGGCTACGAAATTTGCCGGGGCCCACCCGCGATGCCCTGCTCAGAGTCAGCGCTTTGGCCCAACCGACGACCGCGCTAGTCGATTCCGAGGACCTTGGCGCAGCGGAAGAGGCTGGCGTGGTTCGGGTCGGAGCGGACGGTCGGATCGAGTTCGCGCACCCGCTGTTCGACGGCGCGGTGTACGCCGCGGCTTCGCACGAGCGTCGCCGGAAATTGCACGAAGAGCTCGCAGCAGGCGCGACCGACATCGAAGAACGTGCGAGGCACCTCATGCTCGCACGCGCCGACGACACGGCCGACGAGCAGGTGGCCGATGTGCTTCACAGGGCTGCCGAGCATGCGCTGCAGCGCGGGGCCGTCGAAGTCGCCGCAGACCTCGAGGAGGAGTCCGCAAAGCGAACGCCCGCGCAACACGTCGAGGTTCGCTGGCAACGCTGGCTGCGGGCCGCGCGGCACCATCTCAAAGCCGGCGATCCAGCGCGATCAAAGGCACTCTCGGAAGCCGTGCTGAACGAAGTACCACCGCCGTCGATTCGTGCGGACGCGCTTGGCCTTCTGGCCGAAGGCCGGGCACTCGATCGACTGGATGCGGCGATTCCTCTCCTCGAAGAAGCGCTCGCGTGCGTTGGCAACGACGGCGTCCGTGCGGCGCAGCTCGAGATTTCCCTTGGAGTGGTGCTCATTGCTGTTTTCAGGATCGCGCAGGCGGAACCACACCTCGCTCGCGCAGTCGAGCTGGCCGAACAGTCGGGTCACTCGGCGCTGATTGCAGAGGCCATCGCATTGAAAGTGTTTTCCGAGCTTTTTGCTGGAAAGGGTGTTCATCAGGAGTCGCTCGACCGGGCGCTGGCGCTCGAGGACGTCGACCGCGAGGTCCGGTTCCAGATGCGCGCGTCATTCAACGTCGCTCAGGTGAGCCAGTACATCGGCAACCTGACCCTCGCAAGGGAGCTGCTCACAAGCCTGCGAGATCGGCTGATGGCCCGTGGCGAGGAGGCCGATCTCGCGTGGGTTCTCGGGCAGCTCGCCGCGACCGATGTGCTGGCGGGCAACCTCGAGCTCGCAGAACGGGAGGCGAGTGATGCCGAGCGGGTGGCGGTGCTGACAGGCGTCGAGGTGTTCCGCGGGTTCGCGCTCATGGTGCGAGCGATGGCGCGAGCGATTCGCGGCAATAGCGACGGCGCTCGCGTGGATGGCACAGAAGTGATTGCCATGGCTGAGCGCATCGGCTGGCCGCACGGTGCAGCACAGAGCCGTTTCGCGCTGGGTGTGCTCGCTTTGTCCGAGGGTGATCCCGAAACGGCGGTAAACATGCTCGAGCCCGTCGTCACATCGGTAGAGGCGATCGGCGTCTTTGAGTGGCCCATTGCGATGATGGTGCCAGACGCAATAGAGGCATTTGCCGCAACCGGCGCTCTCGATCGGGCTATCCGACTGACGAACGCGCTCGACCAGTGGGGTCGCAAGTTCGACCGGCCGTGGGCGCTGGCAACTTCAGGGCGGTGCCGCGCCCTGCTTCAGGCGGCGGCCGGCGAACTCGACAGTGCCTGCGCGGCCGCCGCACAGGCACTCGTCGAACACGAGCGCCTGCCGATGCCGTTCGAGCTCGGACGCACGTTACTCGTGCAAGGGCGCATTCAACGCCGGCGTGGCGAGCGCAGGGCCGGACGGGCGACGCTTCAGCGGGCGCTCGCGATCTTCGAAACGCTTGGTGCCCCGCTTTGGGCCGACATGGCGCACCGCGAAATCTCGCGGATTGGTGTGCGTCACGCTCGAGAAGCGTTGACTGAGGGCGAGCGTCGCGTCGCCCAACTGGCCGCGCAAGGTCTGAAAAATCCCGAAATCGCCGCGCGACTATTCATGAGCCGAAGGACCGTCGAAGCAAACCTGGCCCGTGCCTACCGCAAGCTCGGCATTCGTTCGCGCGCCGAACTAGGCGCCATCATGTCGAAACACTAAAGACACACCGAATACACACCTTCCGCAATAAATGTGGAGATGACAGATGCGGTGGGCCGCGCTCGCGCGTAGTGTCTCCCCACGTTGAAAGCTACCTTTCTCGTCGAGTGTTTCTGGCCAGGCGTCACGCGCAATGCCGTCGAATCGGCAAACCGACGAGCGCACGAGCGCGCTGTCGCGCTCAGCCAGAAGGGAGCGTCGCTTCGTTTCCTTGGGTCGTTGTTCGTTCCAGGGGACGAAACCGTTTTCTTTCAGTACTCAGCCGTCTCTGCCGATGAGGTCGTCCACGCCTCGCGCGAGGCAGAGTTGCCGTTCAGCCGGATTACTCCATCGTTGTGGCTCCAACCCGAGGAAGAGGAGGCGTCATGGGACCCGTTTTGAGAATCGTTGCGATGGTCTTGACTTCCGTGGTGCTCACTATTGGAACAACGATTCTCGTTGCCCAAACGCCGCCAGACGCCACCATCCCTCGGGTACCGACGACTATTCTTCAGAGCGATCTGGACAACTTGCCGAACGATCTGCGAGCAGTCGTAGTGCCAGCTCCGACGAACCTCGCTGACTTCGTGCGAGACCAGACGATGGCGATCGCGCTCGGAAAGGCACTCTTCTGGGACATGCAGGTCGGCAGCGACGGCGTGCAGGCGTGCGCCAGCTGTCATTTCCGGGCCGGCGCCGATCCTCGATCGAAGAACCAGGTGAGTCCCGGTTTGAAAAGCTTTCCTACTGCGGACCTCACCTTCTCGAATCGCATTGGAACCGCGATCATCCCGGGCCCGAACGAGCCGTTGCACGCGGGCGATTTACCGCTGACCAAGCTCGCCAATCCGGGTGAACGCGGCGCGCTCAATCCGGCTACCGACAGTAACGACGTCGTGTCGTCGCAAGGCATCCACCATCCCGCTGATCAAAGCGACCCTATGGGATTTGTGGTCGGCGCCTGGGCCAACACACGGCGCGTCGAGCCGCGCAACACACCGTCTGTAATCAACGCGGTGTTCAACCACCGCCAATTCTGGGACGGCCGCGCCGAGAACGTCTTCAACGGCGTCAATCATCTGGGCCAGCGCGATCCCGACGCCAAGCTCTTCCGCGCCGACGATCCCCAGACCCCGATTGAGGTGCGGGTCGAGCTCATCAACGCCAGCCTTGCGTCGCAGGCCGTAGCGCCAATCTTGAGCGATCTTGAAATGGCCGCACCTGGTCGCACTCGTCTCGATGTGTCACGTGCGCTGGCCAAAGGCCACCGCAACCAGGGCAAGAAGATCACCAAACTGCGCCCGCTGGCCAATCAGCTCGTGTCGCCAACCGACAGCGTGCTCGGCCCGATGAGCAGCTGGCCCGGGCGAGGGCTCACCTTCGGCAAATACGATCAGATGATCAAGTCAGCGTTTTTCGAGAAGTGGTGGAAGAGCAAGAAGCTGATCCGCGTGAATGCGGATGGATCCAAAACCTTGGTCGCGAAGAACAACGGCGACTGCGACGGCACTGAGTGTACGGAGACCGAGTACGCGCTCATCCAGTACAATTTCTCTCTGTTCTTCGGAATCGCCGTCCAGCTTTACCAGGCGACGCTCGTTTCAGATGACACGCCCTGGGATCGCTTCCGCAGGGCGCATCCTACGAAAACCGACCCGGCCTTGAACCCCTGGATCAACACAAACCCGGCTCACATCAGCCGTCTTGCGCTCTTCGGCGCGCATCTGTTCAACGACCGATTTCGCGGACCGACGAACATCCGCTGCTCGAACTGTCACGAGTCCAACGAGCTGACCGATGCGTCCAACCGCCGGGTCCTGGCCGCGGCAAACGGCCCGGTGCGCAACCGCGACGGCAACGTCATCGACAAAGGATTCAACAACATCGGCATCAGGCCCACAGACGACGACCTCGGCGCCGGGGCCAGCGACGCGTTCGGTCCGCTTTCACATACACGCAGGTTGTTTCCTGGAGACCCACCAGCCACATTCGACAACAACGCGGCGGTGACCAAGGGCTTCGGAGTCGATGGCGCGTTCAAGGTCCCCTCATTGCGGAATGTCGCCCTCACGGCCCCGTACTTTCACAACGGCGATACTCTCACGTTGCGCGAAGTGGTTCAGTTGTACAGCCGCGGCGGCAACGTCTTTCCCGTCCAGGCTCTCGACGGCACGCCCATCGAACCACTGGGAGTCCCCAATCTCACGTCCGCAGAGGTCGACGCGATCGTCGCGTTTCTGGAAGCGCTCACCGACGAGCGCGTGCTCTATCGGCGCGCGCCGTTCGATCACCCCCAGATTTTCGTGCCGAACGGACATCCTTCGGGATCTACTTCGCCGACGGACGCAAACGGCGACGGCCTGGCCGACGACGTGATGGTGGAAATTCCAGCGGTGGGAGCAGCTGGTGGCGCTCCCTTGCCAGGCTTCCTCCAGGACGTGTTCGGACCGTGAGGTTCGTTCGCCGTGAAGCAGGCCGCAACAGAAGGAGCGCAGGACGTCAGGAGGCGAACCAGTGAGACCTCTTGATCTCCTGACCTCCTAATCTCTTGTTTCGTATTTTTCCTGATCTCTTGTTTCGTATCCTTGTGTGAACGTGAACTATCAGAACGTGTAGCGCAGGGCCACCCAGATCCGTCGGCTGCCGCCATCGGTCGCCCACTGATTCAGGAAATTTGCAGAGTTGATGCGACCATCGGGAACACCGAAGTTGCGGGTGTTCGTCGCGTTGAACATCTCGACCCGAAACTGAATGATCTGACCGTCGGCGATGCGTGTGTTCTTCGTGAACGCCATATCGATGTTGGCGATCCCATCGGTGCGAAGGGAATTCCGCGGCACGTTTCCGACCCGTTCTCCCACGCACGCCGGGCTCGGATTCCCGCACAGTGGACGGAAGAGGCTGGCGCCGCCCGCCGCCCTGATCTCCTCGACCGTCATGCGCGACAGGTCAAGGCTCGTGTTCAGGTTCGGCCGAATGGCGTTGCCAACGAGCGCATCGATACCCGCGAGCGCTCCCGTCGGATCGGCGCCGTTGAGAACGGTAAACGGCGCACCGCTCTGGAACGTGAAAAAGCTGCTGACCTGCCAGCCTCCGAGAATCCTACCGACCACTCCCCGCTGTTCACGGAAGGGCGGCAGCTCCCAGACAAAATTTCCGGCCAGACGATGAGGGCGATCGTACGTGGATCGCCCTTTCTCGCCGACGAGGTTGAACGAATCCTGGGCCACCGCAACCTCACTCACCGACGGGTTGAAGATTTCGGACGCCGTATCCTCGAAGCGGCTCCACGTATAGTGAACGCCGGCGCTCAGGCCGCCGCTGAACCGCTTGTCGACCTGGGTCTGCAGCGAGTGATACCGGGACTCGGCCGTGTTGGCGCGCTCGCGAATCACGCCTTGTGCGGGGTTCGCTCGCCCTGTGCTGAACGGCTGCCGAGGATTGCCATCGAGCGTTTGAAAGAGGTCGCTGCCGAAGGTGCCCACGTACCCGACCCGCACGACCAGGTCTGCCGCGAGCTGGCGTTGGACCTCGAGACTGAACTGATCGGCCACCGGAGCGCGAAAGTCCCCGGCAACAGTGGTCCGCGTCAACTGGTTCGGATCCGTTCCCGGTGGAAGGCCGGCTGGCGTTGACTGCAACACCCTGAACGCGCTCGACAGGTTGCTCAAGGTCGTCGTCGCCGCGAAGGGGAAAGAGCCGGCGATGTTCTGGGCGATGTTCAGGATCGCGTAATCGTGTGTCCGCGCGTAGCCGCCACGGACCACGAACCGGCCGCTCGCTGCGGGTACCCAGTTGAACCCGAGTCGAGGCTCGATGTTGTCCGTATCTCGCTTCGGTATCGGGCTGAGGGCGAACACCGGGCTGTTGCCGTTGGCCTGCAGGATGCGCTCGTTGAGCTCGACCAGGCTCTGGATGTTGTTGCCCGGCACTTCGTACCGCACGCCGAGGTTCAGCGTGAGACCACCGTTGATCCGCCACTCGTCCTGCACGAAGTAGTACTGATCCCACCAGCGGTAGTAGTTGACCTCTTCGCCACCCGGCAGCGGCTTGTTAATGCTGGCTGCCTCGGCCACATCCGCGACAAAGGCATTCAGCGTCGGATACCGAAGCAGCCCGCGGACGGCCGGAAAGGCAAAGAACTTCGTGTATTGCCCGCGAACGTCGAACCCGGCCTTGATCACGTGATTGCGGCGCGCGTGTGTGAAGGTGTCCTGCAGCTGATACAGATCGCCGTACCTCGATGAAGGCAGATTGGATGCCAGGCCGAACGCCGTGCGCGTCCTGGTGGCCAGCGTACCCGTCATGCCCAGTTCCACGATTTCAATCGACGGAATTTTCAGCGATTCCAGGTTTTCGGGATCGGCGCGACTGCTCAGATGCGACCACGCCACCCGCAGCTCGTTCGATGTGTTCGACCCGACCGTGCTCGTGGTCCAGATGTTCAGTGCATGTCTCGTCGACGGGCTGTTCGACGTCAGACCGGGCGGCGTCACCTGGATGTCGCCACCCGTGTTTCTGGGCGTGTCACTCATTAGATATCGGCCGACGAGCACGTGATTCGACGTGAGCTGATGATCGATCCGCGCACTCGCCTGATTGTTGTCAGAAGCGAGCGGCGCCGAACCCGTCAGCGAACCGAGAGGAATCCTGTAGCTCTGACCGTCAACGGAAAACGTGGCGACACCGCCGTTGGCGGCGCCGGCCGGCACATGCTTCAACAGCGCCTGCACCTGTGCTCGATTGCCGACGACCGACTCCAGGATTTGACGTCCCTCGTCGGTTGGCGCACCACGCAACGTGAATCCCGATGTCTGCCGGCGATCGGTCCATCGCTGGAACGAGCCGAAGAAAAACGTGCGGTTTGCGAGGACCCGTCCGCCAAGCGTTCCGCCGGCCTGGTTCTCGACGCGATGCGGCGCGTCGTCAAGGCCCGCGCTTTTGTCCAGGTTGCTCCGGGAATTCAGACCATCGCCGTTGTGAAAGATGAACACAGACCCGTGGAACGTGTTGGTGCCGCTCTTCGTGATCACGTTCACGACCGATCCGGCGGTGCGGCCGGCCTCGGCCGCGAACTGATTCGTGACGAGCCGCACCTCCTGCACGATGTCGGTGTTGTTGATCGTCAGGTGACGATTGCCCGCGTTGGGATCGTTGTCGTCCTGGCCGTCTATCATCCAGTTGTTCGATCGCAGACGCATGCCATTGGACGAGAAGCCCGTACGGTTCTCTCCCGCGAATTCGGTTTGTCCACTGGCGAGCTCGCTGACACCAGGCGCCGACAGCGCCAGCGCGAAGACGTTGCGGCTGCTGCGGACCGGCAGTTCGGCGACACGCGTTCGGTCAAAGCGCACGCCAACCTCGGCGTTGGTGGTGTTGAGGAGTGGCGCATCGGCGTGTACTTCAATCGTTTCGGTCACCGCCGCCGGCCGTATTTCAATGTCGACGATGGCAGCCTGATCGAGCAGGAGGATGATGCCCGAACGCACATACGTGGCGAAGCCGTTCAGCTCGGCTTTCAGTTGGTAATGGCCGACGGGAAGGTTCAGAAATCGATATGTGCCAGTCCGATCGCTCACGACCGCGCGGGCCGCGTTCGTTTCAACGTGACGTATCGTCACGGCGACGCCCGGAACCACCGTGTCAAGATTGTCCCGGACCGTCCCGTGGATAGTGCCAGTGGTGGACTGCGCCGCTACGGTGCCGGCAAGCGCGAGGGTGAAGACCAGGACGGATGCCAGGACACGCATCGGCTATCGGCCAACCGGCGGAAGACGATCGCGAATCAGCCGGTCGAGCCCCTGCACGACTGTCAAGTGCGGCGTGCGATCCACGTCGACGGGTTTCAGCATCAGAAATCGTTGACCGTCGGGCGACACGTCGTAGTTGACGATGCCGGGGCCGCCGGTCGTAAAGTAGTCTCCCTCGAACAACACCTCAGCACGAATCTTCGAAAAGTCTCCGCTGCGTGGGACGCGAACCGACAACATCTGCCGCCCATTGCGGTAGAACAGCTCGCCACCGTCGTTTTTCGCCCACACAGCTTCGCGTGCGCCTGGAGGTGAGACTCGATAGCGGGGAGCGCCAGGTGCTAACGCCGTGATGTACAGCTCGAAGTAGTTCGGACGGTTCTCGTCGGATAAATACGCCAGCCAACGGCCGTCTGGCGAAACCCGGCCGCCGTACTCCAGAGCTTTTGTCCGAACGAGGGGACTCGGCGGCGTTTTTGTCTGGAGATCGACCATCCAGAGATCACTCCGCGTGATCGGATCCTCCAGCATGTATACGAATGTACGCATATCGGGCGTCCACGATCCGATCCAACTTCCGGTTTTCGAACGCACCAACGCCTGCGATTCGCCCCCGCTTGCGGGCACCAGGAACACGCTGTCTTCGCGACGCTGGGCCAGTCCCACATGCGTGCCATCCGGTGTCCACATCGGATATCGGCTTGCACCATCCGAGGTGAGCCTCGTCAGAGACTGACGCTCGATATCGAGCATCCAGATGTCGAATTTGCCTGCATCGTCGATTTCGAGAGCAACCCGATCGCCCGGTGGCGAGAGACTTGGCGCACTATACCGCTTGGGCGGGCTGGGCACTGAGACCTCGGTGCCATTGCGGCTGACCCAAACCAAACGCCGATTCTCATTGTGCGGTCGATACACGAGCACCCCGCCGCCGGCGGACCAAACCGGCCGGCCCGGCGAGACGTCGTTGAACAGCATGACGTCGGGTCCCGATGTCGTAAGGGTCGCGAGGTTGAGGCTGGTGGCGAACAGAGAGCGGCCCCGCTGATAGATCAGCACCGAGTTCCCGACGTACCAGCCGAAACGCGCATCTTCGATTAACACGCGGGCCGGTGTGCCTGGCGTGAGCGCGACAACGCGATGGACCGTGCCGGCCGCCTCAATAACACGGACTGTGTAGATCACGGTCCGGCCATCGGGCAGCAGCTGAGGTGATGTGTGGTTGCGTTCTCCAGCATCACCGTTCGGGCGGGAGAGGATTTCCACCGGCCCGCCGTCTTCGGCAACGCGTCTGATGCCCGCGGCGGGAAAATCGCCTCCCTCTCCGAACAGAATGCCCCCATGGCTCCACGAAGCCGTCACACCCCGTGGTGCGTGGCACACCACCCGCGACTGGCCGTCTGCGATCGACACCTTTCTGATCGTGTCGCCCGCGATGAAGCCGACCCACCGGCTGTCCGGTGAAAAGAACGGATCTCGCACGTCGATCGCGTCGCCGATGATCTGCTCCGACTCGGCATCCAACTTCTTCAGTACCAGGCGAGGCGCCTCGCCAGCGGCGGCCGCGACGTACGCGATCATCGTCCCGTCCGGCGAGACCGCGATCTGATTTTCCCGCTCGGGAAAGTCCATTCCCGGTGGAAGCAGCAGGGAGAGTCGTGCTTCGGCAGCAGACGGATTCCCATCAGGCGACCGTACACCTCGCAGCAGTATCGCCGCTGCGGCGAGCAGCAGCACGACGCTTCCCACCAACGCCAGCCATTTGAATCGAGCAGACCCGGGTGCCGGTTCGGCTCTCGGATGCGACGCCGTATCGAGATCCACCAGGACATCGCCGATGTCGCGACGACGCCGTTTCGGATCCTCTTCCAGGCAACGTTTCAGCAGATCTGTAACGCCTGCAGGAACCGTCGAAGGCAGGAGCTGCCAGGCGGGCTCGGTGCCTGCACTGCTGTGACCGGCCGTCTTTCCTCGAAATGCCGGCACCCCCGTCAGCATCTCGAAGCACACACATCCGAACGCCCAGATGTCCGCGCGTTTGTCGATGACGTCGCCACGCACCTGCTCCGGGCTCATGTACGATGCGGTGCCAACGGCGAGGCCGTCTGGCTCACCCGCCGCTGATGTCGCGAGACCGAAGTCGAGGATCTTCGTCGTGCCGTCTCTGGTTATCTTGATGTTGGGCGGTTTCAAGTCGCGATGCACGATTCCGCGCTGGTGTGCGGCATCGAGACCGTCGCCAATCTGGCGGGCAATCCGCACCGCGTCGTACAGCGGGATGGGGCCTCGCGTGATCCGCTCTGCCAGCGTCTCGCCGTCCACCAGTTCGAGCACAAGGCCACGAAGGCCCTCGGATTCGTGCACGCCGTAAATGGCGGCGATGTTCGGATGGCTGAGCAATGCCAGAAACTGCGCTTCTTTTTCGAAGCGACCGAGCCGCTCCGGATCGTCGCTGAATGCTTCGGGCAGAATTTTGATCGCGACGTCTCGCCCGAGAACGGTGTCGTGAGCGCGATACACGTCGCCCATGGCTCCCGCGCCCAGCACCGCATCGATCCGGTACGGTCCGAACATGCGGCCCGTGAGCACCGGAATCTCGTCGGCGACGAGTCGCGCAGCCACCGCGAGCGCAGACTCCTCGAGAAAAGGGCCACCGGGCGAGTCCTCGACAAGAAGCGACTCGATCTCGGCCCGCAGTGTGGCGTCCTCGCCGCACGCGCGCGCGAGAAACTGCGCCCGATCCGCACCGCCGAGTGGCGCAGCCTGGTGGTAGAGCTGCTCGATGCGTGTCCAGCGGTCAGGATTCATCTATTGGCCTGTTTCGAAGCTCTCGTCGCAGCCACGACTTCGCCAGCCGCCAGTCACGATGAACGGTTTCCGGCGAGACGTCGAGCGCTGCGGCGGTTTCTTCGACGCTGAACCCGCCGAAGAAGCGCAGCTCGACGACGCGGCTCTTCCGTTCGTCGATCGTGGCGAGCGCCTGCATGGCGAGGTCGAGCGCGACAAGATCTGGAGGCTGCTCGTCAGACACCGCGAGCGCGTTCTCCAGCGGCTCGGGGACAGCACCACCGCCCCGCTTCTGATAGCGCTTGCGCCGCGCTACATCGACCAGAATGCGCCGCATCAGCTTGGCCGACATCGCAAAGAAGTGCGCGCGATCCTGCCAGTCGACGTGCATCACGCCCGACAACCGGAGATAGGCTTCGTTCACGAGCGCCGTCGGCTGCAGACTGTGTCCGGCCCGCTCGGCGGCCATACACGTGCGGGCTATCTTGTGCAGCTCGCGATAAACGACCGGCACGAGCCGGTCCAGTGCAGAGGCGTCGCCATCCGCCCACGCCCGCAACAACGCCGTGACGTCGCGAGAAGCCACAGATCGGTGCGGATCTTACGTCAGTCGCTGGACTTCGAATAACTACCTCGACTCCGTTTCTATGGATCGAACGCTCCCCCGTAGTCCCCCTCGTCTATGAACATCACCCTTCCTGTATAGGCGGGAATTCAGGTGCGGAACTGTCACTCATCGACGACATGGCAGATTTCGCCACCGGTTCTCGCCTGTACAAGCGGGGGCTGCCATGCGGGTGCAGGATTGGCTGACGGTTGTTTGTCTGATCGCAGTGCTCGAGTTCGTCGGGGGTTGCGACGGGCGGTCGCCTTCCAGGCCCACCCCGACCCCAGCCCCGACCACGTTGGAGCTGAGCGGCACGGTCGTCGAGATCGGCGCAGGTCCGGTGGCGGGTGCCACGGTGTCGGCGGTGAACTGCGCGGTACATACCCATGTGTTCGGCCAGACCGTAACTGACGCTAGTGGCGCATTCCGGATCTCCAAGCTCCCGATCGGCTGTGTGTCCTTGGGCGCGGAGAAAAGCGGATACGAGCGTGAAGAGCCGAGAGAACCGGCCGAAGGCAACGAAAACATCACGCTCAGACTTCAGCGGCTGCGCAGAGCCACGGGCAGGGTGGTGGAAGTCGATGGTGGCAGCGCGGTTCCGAGTGTCGAGGTCTCAACCCATCGATCGGCGCGCGCGGCCGCGGCCGTCAGCGACGCGAACGGCTTCTTCGTTATCAACGGAGTCGGGAGATTGTTTTATCTCGACAAAAGAGGCTTCGCACTTAGGAGTGTGGAGGTGCCGGAAGGGCAGGACGTCGATCTTGGACCAGTCCGTCTTCAGCGGGCGATTGAGATCTCCGCTGGTGCCAGTCTCACGAGCCAGATTTCTTCAAGGGACGTGTATTACGGCGACTTTTACGTGATGGGGGACGACGGCGTGTTCTGCAGCCCGTGCAAGTCGATCGACCTCCAGACTCGACAGCAGGATCTCGAGATTCGCCTGCAATGGTCGGGTCCGATTCCGCTGGCACTCTGGGCGGCCACCCCGTACCGAGGAATTTAGAACGGGGCCCACACTGCCCGGCGAGTCAAGTCTTTCGCTCCGCGTGCCAGCCGCCACTCGTCTTCTGCTCGTGGGCGTCAGGAGTCCTACGCCGGGTCAGCAAACAGTAGGACAACCGGTGCCGTTCGAGCTCACCGCCCGGACTTATCCTTAGACCGTTTTTCACAACGCTGTATTACAACGGCGTTGTGAGAAACCTTACTGGTTCCACGGGTTCCTGTTCCACGTTCCCGTTCGCGGTGGCGCCACGATGACCGTGCGCGCTTTTTTGAGAAAGAGATGGCGTACTGAATCCGCCGCCCACCTCGAACGCGGAACCCATGGAACAGGAACGCGGAACCTGCGGACGACAGCATTCTGAAAACCGCGATATCGATTACCTGGTCACGTTCTGAAAATACGGCGGCAGGTCCTTCTTCGTCTCTCGCAGGATTTCAACGATGGCTTGACGGTCTGCGAGCGAGAGCGCCGACCGGTACCGTTCGGCGCGTTCCGCACCAGACAGGATTTCCCACAAACGTCTGTAGATTGGATCTTTCGCTCCGGGCGGCAGCGCGTCGAACGCCGGCGAGTAGATCAAATAGCTACACGGGTACTTCATCAGGCGGCGATTCAGGTCGAGCTCGTATAGCGAGCGTCCCTTCCGATCGCGTGGCCCCGTCGACGAGAAGCGCTCGGCGAAGCCCGACCTGCCTCGTACACGTCCGGTCAGCTTTGTTTCGTCGATGAACAGCAGGTAATCCACGACCTCGCTCGCGATGCCGAACATCATGCTGGCCACACGGGCGTCTTCTTCAGGACTGGACGTGAACGGCGCGTGCAACAACGGATTCGCGGCCCGCGCTTCCCAACTCGCGCGCGTCAGCAGGTTCGTCATGCCTGCCTGGTGCGTGAACACCAGATGGGCGACGACGTCGCTCGACAACGCACGATAGCCATCCGCGTCGAACAGCCCTTCGGTCGACGCGAGCTCGCCGCCGGTTCGTCCGGTGAGCGCAGCCACGGTGTTCCCCATGTGTGGTGACGGACCCGTGCTGCCGGTCACGAACCAGCCTCCAAATCGACGACTCAGGGCATCGCTGTGATCGATGCGGCGCGGAACACCGGGCCCCTGCGACTGGTCCGGCATTGTTGTGCTGAACATCAACAGGCCGGGCACGCCGAGTGTATCGCCCGCAGAGTGACATCCCAGGCACCGGAAAGCCCGCATGAACTGCGGCGGTCTGTTCGGCGATCCGGAACGCTGTTCGAGGGTGTAAAACACGACGCCGGCGGACTCGTCGTGAGCGGCGACCTCGATGAAGTCGCCATCGCGCACCCAGCCGAGCGCGACGCGATCGCTGAAGTAGAGCGCACGCGGATTCTGTTCGTTGATCAGCTTTCCCTGCAGACTGTCGCGCGAAAAAACCAGCAACTGCGAGTCGACCGGAATCTCGAGCGCGTCCAGCGCCGACCGCAGGAATCCGCCACGGCCCTCGTACGTGAGCTGAACGGTTCCCTCTGCCAGCTTCCGGTTCACGTCGACGACCGCGTTCGCCAGGGGGGCCGTCGAATACTTGATCGCCGGATCCTCGGACGATCCCATAAAGGACCCGGCACGCTGGGCATCGAGCGCTGCCCAAAGGCCGGCCAGTACATTCACACAGACGACGAGTGCGAGGAAGGTTCGGCGGTGCATCAGCGCACCCCGGATTTTGCGCACCCCGTGTGCTGACGTCAAGCGACGTCACGATCACGGTAGAGATTTTTCATACCGCCACACTTCAAGAGGAAACGTGCCTTCGAGCGTTTCAGCCTGGTTGATCATGGTTCCGGCGCGACGCCAGCCACATTTCTCATAGAATCGGGCGGCGCGCTCGTTTCCAATCGCGCAGGCCAGCCACGCTGTCTGGATGCCGTTCGCTGTCATCCGCGCCTCGGCATCGGCGATGAGCGCCGCTGCGACACCGGACCCGCGGGCCTGTGCCGAGACGAAGAGTTGATACAGCTCGGCGCCCGTGACGATGCAGAACCCCAGTGGTGAAGGGAACTCGCCCACAACACGAATGTGCGGCAGTGCCGCCTGAAGCCGGTCCCGGAAATTTTCGAGGGTACGAAGCCGCGTGAGCTCCGGCGGCACAAGTGGCGCGTGAGACTCATGCCAGCCGTCGAACCACACCCGTGCCAGATGATCGATCTCCCGTGCGTCAGCGTTTCTGACGTTCACGTCGTTGTCCATCGCAGTTGAGATCCGAAACCCTATTCGGCCGATGCGGGCTCGACAAGCACGAATCCTTCCTTGCGTGCTGCAACGGCCAGTCGATCGTCGAGTGTGACCACCTCGAGGGTTGACGGTCGCCGCTCGGCTGCGACAAAGGCAGCGGCCAACTGGAGCGCGTCGGCAGAACGCAGTGGATGCACGCGCAGAAATCGGACGGCGGCCTCCCTGATGGCGTCGCTGGGATCGACTTCGTGCCATGCGGTCGCGAGCTGGCGCAATCGACCGAATGCCTCCCCCGCCGCCGAGTCCTCCAGTGCGCCTTCGCGTTCGAGCCGCGCGATAGCCGACGCGCATTCCACTTCGGTTGACCACCACACGAGCATCGCCACATCCTTGGCGGCGAGTGCCTGCAACGGCCTGGTCGCCGGTTCCATGATGAGCAACGGAACGATCGCTGATGCGTCCCAGAACTTCATCGGCCCTCCCGCCGCTCTTCGAGGAGCGCGCGAACACCCGAAGCACCTCTTGAACGCGGCGGCCTCGTCGTCAACAAGGCCTTTGATACCACCTGGCGCGCCGGTCGCACGACGCCGTCGCGCACCAAACGAGTGAGCCGTCCGTCGTCATCGGGGCGTACGTCGTGCACGGGCTCGAGCCGGGCGACCGGCCGCCCCCGATCCATTATCAGCACCGGCGACCCGCCTTTCACGCTGTCAATGAGGGCGCTCAGATTGTTCTTCGCTTCGGTAATACTGGCCTTTTTCATAAGGCTATAATAGCCTTATTCATGTGTCTCTTCAAGCCTTTGTGATGCCTGTGTGGCTTATGTAAGATACTCGGCGTCTTACAGGACGCCGGACCGGAATGACTCGCTATCCGACACGCACTTCGTCACGGCTTCGGGGCTGCGGCCACATGTTACCAGCGCAGCGGTTCGGGAAAGAATTCATCCGCGAGCGTCTCGTAGTACGGCATCAGCTCCGCTACGTCTGGTCGCGATGCTCCCTTCGAGTAGAGATCAAATCGGTTGAAGGCGCGCACCCATTTCAACATGCTGCGATCTGCATCATTCGTAAGGTAGGCGTACTCGCCTTCTTTGTGCCAGGGATAGAACGAGTGATAACGCAACATGTACAGCGCTTCGTCAGGCAGCCGATCTTTGACGATCTGATAGATGTACTCGTCGTGACCCCACGACATATGAACCTTGTCGAGGCCGCCACCTGATTCGTATATTCCATTCTCCGTCTGATATGCCGGAACGCGCGCATCGGGATTATCCCGAAAGAAATGGCTATACACGATCTTCGGAGACCAGCGGCACCCGACCGGGAATGTGTCGCCAACGACCGCCCACTGCGGCTCACCGAAGAGACACAAGATCTTGCCGAGATCGTGGACAAGGCCGGTGACGACGAACCAGCGGGGCTGTTTTGCGGCGCGGATGGCCTCAGCTGTCTGCAGGGCATGCTCGATTTGTGTGAAGTCGACGTCGGGATCGCTGTCGTCGACGAGGGTGTTGAGAAACTCGAGCGCCTCCCAAACCGTCATCGTCTTTCGGTTCAGAGAGAGGTACTCTCGTTTCTTGTCGAGCACGAATGCCAGTGTCTGCCGCGTGTGGTTCAACGCGTAGAACTCTTCGACCCCCGGCCGCGCGTGCTTGTAGTCGCGGAATTGGCTATCGGGCACTTCCATAATGTCTCCAATGTAGATTTTAGCGCGGGACGGTAACGATCCGGTGACTCCAAAGCAGTAATCGCCGGCGTTCTTATTTCGGTCGTTGACAAACTGCGCAAAGTGGACCGATCAGCGGCCCGCGACGGGCAACCGGAACGCGGCCATCTCCTGGCCATTGCGAACCAGCAGAATGTTCCCGACTAGTACTGGGTGGTTCCAGGTCTTGCCGTTGAGGACCGGCAAGCGCGCAACCTCTTTGTACTGATCGGTGGTCGCCCCAACCAGCGCCAGCTCGCCGTCCTCCGACAACACAAGTAGCAGGTCCTGGTCGTGCAACAGGACGAGCTGACCGTTGCCGTAGCGGCCACCCTTCCACTTGCGCTTTCCGTCTTCGAGGTCGATGCTCGCCAGAATGTTGCCGTCGAAGCCGAATGCATGACCCTTGTGAACGACGAAGTCGTTGAAGTACGGCTTCAGCCCGTTCGATGTCCAGCGCTCTTCGACACGCCAGCTGCCGGAACCTCGCGCGATCGCAAGCCGACGGGTGCCGATTCCTCCCGTCGCCGCAATTGCGTTGATCAGGATGTCGCCGTTCGGCAACAGGGCCGGCTGCACGATAGCGCCAGGCGACCACTCGTGCTCCCAGAGCACTGCTCCGTCGGCTGGCGCGACGCTGATCACGCCTGGTCCGCCGAGTAACAGGATCTGAACAATGCCGTCGATCGTCGTTCGATGTGGCGAGCTGTAGCTCCCGCCATAGGACGGGCCGGTCCATCGCCGATTACCCGTTGCGAGATCGTAGCCCGCCAATGTGCCGGCGGCGGCGACGATGACAACGTCATCGACCACCAGCGGCGAACTGGCGAAGCCCCAGTCGGGGACTTTCCTGCCGGTGTCGGTTGCAACGTTGCGCGACCACACGACGGTGCCGCTACCGGCGTCGAGCGCGTTCAGGATTCCGGTCGCACCAAACGCATACACACGATTCCCGTCGATGGTCGGCGTCGCACGCGGACCGGCGCCACCATTCGACTCCCAGAACCGGACCGGATCGCTATGCCGCCACACAGGTTCGCCGCTCGACACTCTGTAACACGCAACGATCTCATCCTCGCCACGCTGCTCCTGCGTGTAAAGGTACTCGCCGCGGACCGCAAACGACGACCAGCCGGGTCCGATGGGCCGGCGCCACATCTCAACCGGCGGCGATGCCGACCAGTCTGTTTTGATCTGCACTCCGCGAATGACGCTGTCGCGCTCGGGTCCACGAAACCCAGGCCATTCGGCGGGCACTGCTGTCGCCACGCTGCCAACGGATTCGGCCGACAGCGTCGCGGACGCTTCCGGAAGTGCCGCTGTCTTGCCGCCCGGCGTATCGACGGTGCTGGTCGGCAGTGGTGGTGTCGGAATTTCCGTTGGTGTCGTGGACGGCGGGCGCGCGGCAGTCGTGCCCCGAACCTCGTCGACGGGTTCGTCTGACTGAGCCAGCAGCCGCTGCTCAGGCGTCGGCGTCCATCGCCAGTGAAACTCTGAACCGGCGCCGACGATGCCCGCCGTTCGCACGAGCGTCCAAGGCCCGCAGGCGAGCACGATGATGGCGACCAGCGACATGCGCCGCCCCCAGTCGGACAGGCCCTGCGTAGCCAGCGCCCACACGATGAGAGCGAGGCTCAAGATGGGGATGCAGTAGACGACGAGCATCATCCCCATCATCCCGCCCGCAATTGATTCGTGGACAATCCGTGAGGTCGCAAACAACGCGGCAATCATGAGGATGATCGCGCCCAGACGCTCAGACCATGGCGCGCGGCTGAAGAACAGCCACCAGACGACTGTGGCGACGCCGGAAAGCATCCCCACGATGACCCCTAGAAACGTCAGGGGAATCGGAAGGAGCTCGGTGTCGGGTCCTATGAGAGGCAGGACGTATCGGGCGAGCACCAGCACGATCGCGATGACCATGCCTGGCCATAGACGGAGCGGTTTGCGAGGAGTGAAGGCGGACAACTTGTTTAGCGAACGGCGAACTTTTCCTCGTGCAGTACCGCGCCGTCCCGCGTTCTGAGCTCGACCCGCCAGTTACCTTGCTTGACGGGTGTACGGCTGTAGGTGCGGAACCCGCTCCGTTCGTTTGCCTGGATGCGCAGCGGCACGACCCGATGCAAGGCATCGCCGCGATACCAGCGGTGCTCGACCGTCATGGGCGTGGAAGATTTGATGCGGGTATAGAAGAACAGTTGGCCGGAATCGATCGGCTGTCTGGCGGGATTGCACCGCCAGTCTCTAGTGGAAAAATCGCTGCACAGCGTCGCCGCGTCCACCGTTGGCTGCCCCGATGTCGATGATGTCCCCAGACTTCGCGAAGGTTCGACCGGCGGCGGTTCGGTCTTGCTCGCCGCGCGGGGCTCTACAGAAATCGGCCCTTCGACTGCGCTCGGGACTGACTGCGCAAGTGGCGGAGCAGCATCCTGAGAAGATGCAACACTCGCCGGAGAATCGACGTTACTGCTCACGCTGAACCACACGCCCGCGGCAATGAGCATGATGAGCCCGAGGACACCCCCCACCGTTCCCGCACGCCACCGCGACGCGCCGGGAGCTGCGACCGGCGGCGGGACATACACGTCCGCCGCACGTGCCGGCGACGGCACATACACTTCCGCCGCACGTGCCGGCGGTGGCACATACGCGTCCGCCGGCCGTTCCGGCGCCGGTGGCACAACCGCATCCGCTGGCCGTTCCGGCGGCTCTTCGGGGGCTTGTACCTCGAGCGGTGCCGGACTCGGCTCAATCGCCGGCATCGGCGTCGGCGGATCGAATGCGATGCCGCTCGCGGAACAGAAATCGCGAAGGTTCTGTTCGCTCGTCGCGACGAACGGATGGTCTGGCTCGAGCGATGTCATCGCTATCGAATAGGCTCGGCGATAACACCGTTCGGCATCGGCCGGCCGATCGACGGTCTCGTAGACGACCGCCAGATTGTTCAGTGTGTTGGCGAGATCGGGGTGAAACGGTCCGAGCGCCGCTTCTTGTTGTGTCGCCGCTTCACGCAAGAGCTCCGCCGCTGCGAGGTAATCGCCGCCCGTCGCGGCTCTCTCGGCTTCCTGGATAACCGACTGAACGTCGTCTGCCTCCGGCATCACGTTTCGCCGCTATTGTAGAACAAGGGTGAGAAGGACTTTCGATCGAAGTGACGTTGTCGACAGAATTTCGCGTGCCGTCGTGCTCGTCGAGTCTTCGCTATATTGTGCAACTTTCGGTCACGCGACGCGACACGCGACCCGCTGTGAGCCATTTTGTGCCATTTCCGTAATCCGCACGACACTCTTCAGGTTCCTTGCGCGCGGTTTCCCGAAGGTGAATACTCGTTAGCCGCGAGACAGCTCAAGGTGTTTCAAATGATCCGTGCCGCTGCAAGAAGGTTCTGGCATGCCGTGGCACTATGTTCGATCGCAGGCCTGTCGGCAGCTCAGCCGGCCGACACCACGTCTGTCACGGCAAAGTCGATTCGCATCGAGGCCGTGTCGGTGCCGCTCAGTCCTCAGGATCCGTCGGTCACAGCGATTGGGGACTTCGTCTACGCCGGTGGCCTTTGGCTCACTTGCAAACAGACCGATCGCTTCCGCGAGCTCTCAGACATCGTCGTGACGGGACAGGACAGGCTCACAGCCGTCGCCGACGGCGGCGTGCTTATCAACGCCAGGCTTCTTTTCGACGCGGCCCACCGGCTGACCGGCATTGCAGACGCCAGTTTGGAGGTCCTGACCGGCGAGGACGGAAAACCTCTGACCGACTCGCGTCGCTTCGATGCAGAGGGGCTGGCGATATTGTCGAATGGCGACCGCCTCGTGAGCTTCGAGCGCGACCATCGGATCTGGCTGTATCCCGCAGGCGGCGGAGCGCCGCGTTCGATGCCGTCACCAGGAGCGAACTTCCCGATGAATTTTGGAATGGAGGCAATTGCCGTCGATCCGGCCGTCGGACCCGATGCTTACATGGTTGGCGAGGAGATGACTGGCAAAACCTGGACGTGCCGGTTGACGATGCCGTGCGTAGAGGGTCACACGGTGGACAAGCCCGGAGAGTTTGGCCTCGTTGCCATGAATCGTCTCGACGAAGACACGGTGGCCTACCTTCTGCGCGCGTACGATCCGTTTCGTGGCACTCGGATCACGCTGCAGATTTACCGTTCGACGACGGTGATCGCTCAAATGGACCTGGCGCTCCCGCTCTCCGTGGACAACTTCGAAGGGCTGGCCTCTGTGCATTCCGCGAATGGCCGCACCCGTTTTTACCTTATGTCCGACGACAATGGATCATCTTCTCAGCGGACGCTTCTTCTGGCCTTCGATTGGCGGCCGAAATAGGCACGCAGTATAGTGCCGCATCAGCATCGGAGGGAGGACATCGAGACCATGACTGCAGCGGCCAACGAAGCGAACCTTCAGCGCGCGTTCGACGCGTGGAATGCACGTGACCTCGACGGTTATCTGGCGTTGTACGACGATTCGATCAGACTGCACGGTTATTCGCCGGAGCCGATGGACAAGTCATCGGTTCGTGCGTTCTACCAGATAATTCTGCAGGCGTTCGACGGTCCGAAACTCACGTTTCATGACGTATTCAGCAGCGGGGACCGGCTGGCAATTCGCTTCACGATGACCGGGACGCACCGAGGAGCCTTCCTCGGAATACCAGCGACGGAACGCAGCGTCGCCGTGGACGGCATCACGATTCTCAGCTTCAGGAACGGGAAATGCGTCGAGCGCTGGTCGAGCGTCGACATGTACGCATGGCTCGCACAGCTCGGCGCCGTTCAGCCGCTCGGCTGAGCGTGCTCATTCGGGCGCGGTCGAACGCCGCCTGACAGCATCTGCCACTCACTCAGAAGCTGAGCGAGAACTGCAGTCCTCCCGTTCCCCGACCGACGATGGGCGCTGCGTGCAGCTGCGCGTCCCCCGGCCTGGCTTCGTAGATCGTCCGACGCCCGCGGATCAGGGCATCGATGCCAATGCCAATGCCGGCGCCGATCGCACCTGTCCGGATCATAGGCCCCACGTCGTCGCGGCAGTTCTCCCAGGTTTCCGTCAGACGGCACATGAAGAGCCCTGCCGCCACTGCAGTACCAGCACCAATCAAGGCGCCGTTCAGAACCGAGTCGGAATGGCTTGCTCTGACGCGCATGACGTCAGCCGTGCGGAGCCGCCGGATGTTGTCGCCGGCAGCGGTCGTGACGAGACCCTCCGACACGCCGACAATCCGGGACTTTTCTTCACGTCCATCCGAATCAGTGATCCAGACAGTCATGCCCGGGATCAATGTGCCTTGGAGGTTCGGCGGCGCAGACCCTCGAGATGTTTGAGCCGAGGCCACCGACGCCGCGGAGACAGAAAGCACGATAAGTAGAGCGATACGTGTGAGCCAGATTGGTGTTCCGTTTGCGCGCATGGTCATGAGACTCCCCTCACTATTCAATGCGCCGCGCGCACAATAATCGGCTCACGTCGCTGACGATTCGCTGGAATCGTGAAACGCGACGGCGAAGATCGTGGCGGATCATCTGAAGGGACTCGGCATCGAGGTCCGCGCCGGCGTGGCGCACACCGGCGTCGGCGGCGTCCTTCGAGGCGGTCGCCCGGGTTTCGAAGGTGAAAGCAACCTACAACGGGCAGGAGGTCGGCGTGATGCCGCCTGCGGTCACGACAATCATGTGGCCATTCTCATGGGCGTCGCCGAAATCCTCGCGGGGATGAAGGAACAGCTGCCGGGAACGGTCAAGTTTGGGGCGCGGGCACGGTTGGACAAATCGGCTACCGGTCCGGCGGCATGATGGCCAGTTCGGACTTGCTGCGAATCACCGTGAAGGGAAAGCAAACTCACGGTGCTGCACCCTGGGCGGGCGTCGACCCGATTGTCGTGAGCTCCCAGATTGTGCTCGGACTTCAAACAATCGCGAGCCGTCAGCTCAACGTCACCAAGACGCCGTCCATCGTCACGATCGGCACTATCCACGGCGGCGTGCGCTTCAACATCATCCCCGACGAAGTGCAGCTGGACGGCACCATCCGCACGTTCAATGCGGAAGTCCAGGACGACCTGCATCGCCGGATCAAGGTCACGGCCGAGTCGATCGCGGCCAGTGCCGGCGCCACGGCGAATGTCACCATCACCCGGCAATACCCTGTCACCGTCAACGATCCGGGGCTCACTGAAACGATGCTCTCTACGCTGCGGCGCGTGGCGGGCGCGGATATGGTGTCGGAACAGCCGCTGGTCACAGCGGCCGAGGATTTTTCGTTCTTCGCTCAGAGGGCGCCAGGCTTGTACATTTTTCTTGGATCGACCAGGAAGGGCATGGATGCGGCGACCGCGCCGGCAAATCACTCGCCGCTTTATGACGTGGATGAGGGCGTGCTACCGCTCGGCGTTCGGGCACTTGCCAATCTTGCGGCCGACTTTCTATCGCGGCCATAGCCTGGCTCGGGGAGGCGGTCAGGTGGACCGCCGCTGCGACCAGGTGGGACCGAACCGATCGGGCACATCGAGGGCCGTGAAGATTCCCATCGGCTCGACCGAGTCGACAAGCGCCTTGCCGCGTTGCTCAAGGGAGTCGATCGCGGCAGAGCGATACGACCGGTGCTGCTCGTAGACGAGCATCTCGCTCCAGTACTCGATGACCATGTACCGGGACGGGCGGTTCTGGTCACGAAGGAACGAACTGCCGAGATAGGACCGCGTGTGGCGGTTCATGGCGGTCCACTCTCCATCGACGCCGTACAACTCCTCGAATTCGGTCTCGCTTCCCTTTTTGACTTCGAACCGCCACATGATCGCGATCATAGGGACTACCGTGCGCTGCTGCGTTACAGTTTTTTGAACTTGCCGCTCTTCACGATTCGAACCGGACCGGCTCCGACCACCTGCTTCACCGACTCCCGGGTCGGAGTGTCGTCCTCGTCGACGTGAACCACCAGCACGTAGTCGTCTTTGCCGCCCTCACTGCGCTCGACTCCGACGCCGCTGACGCCGGGAAGTTGCAGAAGACGCCGGCTGTGACGCCGTTTCAGCTCTGTCACATCTGTCTTGCGGGGCACATGCACCTCAGGCCATTCGAACGCGAAGCGAGCGCAGGACGTTGGCGATGTGGTTCGCGATCGTGTAACTCGGTGACCCGCCAAACAACAGTCCGACGGCCGCGTTCGTGCCTCGCTGCAGGATAATCGAACCCGAATCGCCGCTGTCGCTGAACATGCTGTTGTTCGTACCGTGGATGATGATCTGGTTCTCGAAGGTAAATTCCGCTGTTTCGTACTCGACAATCACGTCCGTGTCGACGCTGGTGATACGGCCGGCTGTGTAGCTCGTCGTTCGGCCGAACTTGTGCACCATCATGTCGATTTCTGCCGCTGCGGTGCCGCTCGGCGCGCCGATGTGCAGCACGTCCCCGTCAAGCAGGTTACGAGTCAGCGGCTCGGCAATCGCTGCGTCGACGCGGTTGTATCGGTTGGCCTTCAGCTTGATGAAGCGCGTCAGCTTCGCGATCTGGTCCTGCGCCAGCCTGCCGCCGTCCATCAGCGCCGGCTGGTAAATCGGCGAGCCGAGCGGCAGGCGGTTTTCGTCTGCGAGCACGTGATTATTGCTCAGGATGAAGATCCTTCGGGACGTCCTGACGAGTGCGCCGAAGGTACCCGTCATCACGAACTGATCGCCGGGGATTCGAAATCCGACCGAACAGCCTGGCTGGGCGGGCCGCGTACGGATGCGCGGATTCGGCAGCGTGGCATCGGCCGCACGCCCGCGTTTCCTGCGCTTCGCGAACGCACGGAATATGCCCGTCTCTTCCACATCGACCGGCAGGCCGTCGATGTTCTTCGGCAATGCCATGCCGCGTGTGACCGCGCCTGTGGGGAACTTCGATTTGACGAAGAATTTCACCGCCATCACTCCGGTGGGTTTCCCTTTGACGGTTTTTTCGGCGATGCCGACACCGACGACGTTGTCGTTTCGTCGCGCGGGCGCGGCGCGCACGACTCGCGCCGTCGCGTGGGCGCCGGCGCGCCGCACGGCCCCGAGCACGACCGGCACGGCTGCTGCCGTGAGCAGTAGACGCTCGGACCAGGCACGCTTGGCGTCGCGAAAATCACGTGTGGAGAACCTGCCGGCAGGAATGAGACCGGTGTGTTTAGCCATCATTGCTCCTTGTCATCGATCGAATCGTGTCCGACGTCAACCCAAAACGGAAGCCATTCGGCTTTCAGGCGGGCCAACACCTCGAGACCGCTCAGTCCCGGCATCGAGAGGTCGGTGACGATGACGTCGGGTCGAAGCCGCTTGGCTGTGTCGATGAGCGTCTCGCCGTCGCTAACCGCGCCAACGACATCGAACTGGAGCTTCGCCAGATCTTACCATCGGCCTCGGCTGGATGAAGACCGCGCTCGATCGGTGAAGGCTTTACGAGATGACGAGGTTGCGGGCCGGTTTCACCCCTTCCAACGCCAACAATTGTGCCTTGGTATCAATGCCGCCGGCGAACCCTGTGAGCTTTCCGGTGGATCCAATGACCCGATGGCACGGTGCCACGATCGAAACGGGATTTCTGCCGTTGGCCGCCCCTACGGCGCGCATCGCGCCGGGATTGCCAATCTGTCTCGCGATCTCGCCGTACGAGCGCGTCTCGCCGAACGGGATCGTCAGCAACGCATTCCACACCTTACGTTGAAAGGGCGTTCCCGCGACATCCAGCGTCAACGCGAACTCCTTCCGCTGGCCGGCAAAATATTCCCTGAGTTGCCGTTCGGTCTCGACGAGCACGGGATGACCGTCATCCTGTGCCTCGATGCTCAATCGCACGCGACTCGAGCGGTCTGTCTCCCACAGGATCGCGGCGAGGCCCTCGTCGGTCGCGACGAGGGTGAGCCTTCCGACGGGAGAGTCGATCATCTTGTAGACATGACGCTTCCGTGTTCTGTGTTCTGCATTGATCATTTCCCGAATATAGGGCGGGGGCTTCGCCGGTGCTCGCCGTTTTCGGACATCGACACATAATGGTGGTGATGTCCGAAAATGGCGAGATTTCCGTTGCGCATCCTCATAAGGTGAGGTCATGGATCTGGAGACACGCAGACTCTACAACGCCCTGACCGCTCGCGATTCGCGGTTCGATGGCGTGTTCTTCGTCGGCGTCACGTCGACCGATGTGTACTGCCGGCCGATCTGTCCCGCGAAGACGCCCAGGCAGGCAAACTGCCGTTTCTTTCACACGCCGCAGGAAGCTGAGCAGGCCGGCTTCCGCCCGTGCCTGCGTTGTCGCCCGGAACTGGCGCCGGGGAGCGCGCCGGTGGACGATGCGCAGCGCATCGCCCAGCTCATCGTCCAGCGCCTCGAAGAAGGCGTCCTCGACGACAAGGCGGGACTCGAGGAGATCGCGGACCAGTTCGAGCTCAGCTCGCGACAAATTCGCCGCATCGTGCAACAGGAGCTCGGCGTGCCGCCGATTCAGCTGCTGCTCACTCGCCGGTTGTTGCTGGCCAAACAGCTCCTGACCGAAACCACGCTGCCTATCACCGAAGTCGCGTTCGCGAGCGGCTTTTCGAGCCTGCGCCGGTTCAACGACGCGTTCGACAGGCGCTATGGGATGCCGCCCACACGCCTCCGCAAGAAAGCAACCGAAGGCGTCGCCGCGATCGCCGACAACCAGACGTCGACACTGCAGCTTTCGTATCGTCCGCCATACGACTGGAACGGCGTCCTCGCGTTTCTGGAAGCGCGTGCCCTTAGAGGCGTCGAGCACGTGACGGCGGACTCGTACGCGAGGACCGTGCAGCTGGGAGACGCGAAGGGCTGGATCAAGGTGACGCAGTCACAGAAGGTCGCGGAGCGGCGCGGGGCGATGGGACAAGAGAAGCACGCGCTGATGGTCGAGTTCACTCATAGCCTGACGCCGGTGCTGCCGGCGCTGCTCAGCCGCGTTCGAGCGCTGTTCGATCTGAACGCCAGGCCGGACGTGATCGCAAAACATCTGAGAAAGGACGCTCGCCTCGCGTCGGCTGTCAAGGCGAATCCGGGGATGCGGGTGCCCGGCGCCTTCAACGGATTTGAGTTGGGCCTGCGCGCGATCCTCGGGCAACAGGTGACGGTGAAGGCGGCAACCACTGTCGCCTGCCGATTCGTCGAGGCGTTCGGTGAATCAATCGTCACGCCTTTTGCGGAACTGCATCGCCTCACCCCCGTACCGGCCCGGATCGCCGCAGCGAGTGTCGATGACATTGCGCGACATGGCATCGTCGCCGCACGTTGCAAGAGCATCATCGCATTGGCCGAAGCGCAGCGGTCAGCCGGCCTCTGCCTCGACGGAGGTGCGCATCACAATCCCGACGAATCCATCAAGCGGCTCACCGAGCTGCCAGGCATCGGCGAATGGACAGCCCACTACATTGCCATGCGTGCCCTGCACTGGCCCGACGCGTTTCCGAAAGAAGACATCGCGGTGCGCAATAACCTCGGTGGCGTGACGGCGAAAGAGGCCGAGTTGTTGTCACAACCTTGGCGGCCGTGGCGAAGCTATGCGGTGATGCACGTCTGGCGCATGGGGCCTCCGGTGGAGTAACGCTCTGCGCGCTGTAGAATCAGCGCATGAGACTCAATCTGAATCGTCGTCTTTGCGGCCTGGCCGTCGCGGCGTTCTGCGCCGCGACACCCCAGCGGTCAGGGGCTCAAGCCGGCGACAGCTTCGAGATTGTCGTTGGAAGCGGCCCGCATGCCGGCACTTACAAACTGCCAGCCGACAATACCATCTGTCTCCACGTGAAAGCTCAGAAGCGGTTCTCGGCTGCCTATAAAGATGTCAGCGCGACCGATCCGAAGAAAGTCAGCGGTGCGGGCATCAATATCTTCAACCCCGATGATCCGGGACCGAAGGAAGGACAAGTCAATATACGATTCGGCGATCCCGGCGAAAAGAGCCCCGCCCCGTACCAGCTCTTCATTCCGCGAGACAGCAAGGGCCCGCTGACGCTCACGCGCAGCGGGAGTGCTGCCACTCTCACCTTTCAAGGCCAGTCAAAGAACGGCATTACCTTGCAAGTCACCGCGAAGTGCGTGGGAGTGAACGAATTCTAACTGTCGGCGAACCAGGACCGAATCCATTCCTGCTCCTTAGGGGCACCCTAACGGCGAGGAACGAGCTTGCACTCCAACAGCGACTCCAGGCGAAGAACCGCCAGTTCATGATGGGTTTACCGCCGCTTGAGGGCGTTACGCAGGTTGTCGGCCAGCGATCCGAGCGAGCCTGTGGGCGCAGAGTCCGGCCTCGACGCGTACTCGCGTAGCTCTGCCTGCTCCCGCTGCTCCGCCACCGCCTTCTTGCTGAGGCGAATGCGGCGGCCATCGGGATCGACTTCGAGCACCACGACCTCCACGTCGCTGCCGATCGGGAACGCCTTCAGCATGTCTGCATCGCGATCCACGCCCGTTTCGGAGAGTGGGATCAAGCCGGTACGCCCTGGCGCGAGGAACACGAACACGCCGAACTTCTCGTGACGCTCCACTTTGCCAGTCACAATGGCCCCGGATACGATCGTACCCTCCGCCGACGCGGCCCGGGACGAGCCTTCGTCGACGAGCGCAACGCCGATGCGCTTCTGCGCCGTGTCGATGCTGAGGATCTCGAACGCCCCGGTTGCGCCCACGGAAACCGATTTCGCCCACCCTCCTGTGCGGCCCGTTGGAGCAAACGTGGAGGCGTGCGCCAACCCTTCGATGCCCGGCTCCAGCTCGACGAACGCGCCGAAGTCTGCCACCCGCGTGACGCGGCCCGTGCGCACCTGGCCAACCTCGTAGCTCGTGGCGACCCTCGTCCAGGGATCGTCCTGCAGCTGCTTCAGCCCGAGCGAGATCTTCTGCGTGGCCTCGTCTACACGCAACACCTTCACGTTGATCTGGTCACCGGGCGCAACGATCTCACCGGGGCTGGTGGCTCGCGACCAGGTCATTTCGGACACATGCAACAGGCCTTGAATGCCGCCGCCAAGGTCAACGAACGCGCCGAACTCCAGCACCGATGCGACCCTCCCGGTGAGCACGGCACCGGGCACGATCGACTTCCGCAAATCCGCGGCACTGGCGCGCTGCTGTTCTTCGAGGTGCTTGCGCCGGGAGACAACGACGTTTTTCCCGCCGTCCTTGTACTCGATGATCCGGAATGCGTAGACCTTTCCTTCGTGCACCGCCGGGTCCGCGGTGCGGACGATGTCGATCTGCGAGAGCGGACAGAACGCGCGCTCGCGGGCGACGCGCACCTCGTACCCACCCTTCACGACTTTCTCCACTTTGCCTTCCACGGCGAGTCCGGACCGGAACGCGTCCTCGAGCTCACGCTGCGTCGCCGCATTGCGCACGCCCCTGCGCGTCAGCACGATGCCGCCGCTGGTAGAGACAACCATCGCCTGAATGCGATCGCCGACCGACACCTCGATCTTGCCGTCTGCGTTCTTCAATTCCGCGAGGTCGATCTCGGCCTCGCCTTTACCGCCGACATTGACGAACGCCACGTCCTGGCCGAACGCCACGATGTTGCCCTCGATGGTCTGGCCCCGATCGAACTGGCGCGCCTTGATGGACGCCTCGAACATCGCCGCGAAATCTTCTTCCTCATCGCTCATTGCGTGCTCCTCGCTTGCTTTGCTTCGCTCAACTCCGGCAGGGCTGCGTCTGCATTTGTCCACAACTGCAGGAAACGTCCGTACTCGACACGTGCGCCGGCCTTGTCTCCTTCTTTGTCCAGTAATCGCGCCAGCTCGAGAATGTGGCGAGGCTCGAGCACTGCGGACGACCCGCTGCCGGCATCCAAAGTAGTCAAACGTCGATATTCTTCAATAGCGTCCGCTCGATTTCCCCGCGCAGCCGCCACGCGCGCCAGGCCGTCTCGCGATGGCAGGTTGGTCGCAAACACCGTCGACGCGTCGCGTCCGAGCACAAGCCACACTTTCTTCCGCGCCGTGTTAAAGCTCGAGAGAGCCCGATCGTGCTGGCCTTGCGCGAGCGCGACCTCTCCTTCGAGCGCCGCAAACCACGTCGATTCGACGGGGTCGCTGGCGGTGTAACGTGCCTTTTGCGATGCGAGGCGCGAGACGGCACTCTTCGCGTTCCCGGCCCGAATCTCAGCCACCCCACCGAACAGGTCCGCGAGCACGAGCAACGGATGCCCTCGTCTGTCGGCGAGCGCCTTCTCGGCGGCAGCGACGTCCTCGAGGGCACGCGCATATTCCTTTTCTTCGATCGACAGCCATGCGTTGGTCAACAGCGCGTTCGCGTTGACCTCGGCGTCGCTGTCTTCACGTCGCCCCTTTTCGAGAACCTCCGTAGCCTCCCGGTATCGGCCGACTCGCGACAACAGGAACGCCTGAACTCTGAAGTCCGGCGACGTTCTCTCGAGGGCCTCGTCATAACGGCCAAGCGCAGCCAGGGCGAGGCCCCGGCCGAGAATCGACGCCTCGAAAGCCGGCTCGATGGTCAGTGCACGTGAGTACGCCTCCAGCGCTTTGTCAGGCATGCCGTTCGCGAGATAACCTTCGCCGAGACTGTCCCAGGGGTTCGGCTCGTTCGGCGAATTGTTGGCCACGCCCTGAAACTGTTCGATCGCCTGGTCGAACGCACCTTCCTCCAGCAGCGAATATCCGTACACGTTGCTGAATGCGTTGCCGACCCTAGGCGATCTGATCGCGTACCAGACGAGAGCCGCGAGCGCAAGGCCGATGATGAACTGCGCGACGCGCGGCAGCCGAAGGCGCGTGCCTCTGGCCGGGCCCTTCATGTCCTGCAGAGCGCGGTGCACATCCGCCGCGTGCTGATACCGATCGCTCGCACTCTTCTGCAGACATCGCTCGATGATCGCGCGCATGGGCGCGGGAACGTTGGATGGCAACGCCGCTGGCGGCTGATGCAAAATCGCGGCGCTCAGTTCAAACCCCGTCGCGCCAGTGAATGGGCGCCGGCCGGTGACCATCTCATAGAGCAGCACGCCAAGCGCCCAGATGTCGGCGCGTTGATCCCCTCGCTGCCCGCGCAGCAGCTCCGGCGCCATGTAGGGCAGCGTGCCGGCAATCATCCCTTCGTCGGTCAACGAACGCTGCGACTGCGAAAGCGCATCAATCTGTTGCGTGTCGAGCATCCGCGCGAGACCGAAGTCGAGCACCTTCGCGCCGCGCTTGGGCGTGATCATCACGTTCGTGCTCTTCAGATCGCGGTGAGTGACCCCCTGTTCATGCGCATGAGCGAGGGCGTCGGCGATCTCGATCCCGTACTGCGTCGCATTGGCGATCGACAGCGGCGCCTCTCGGACAAGGTCCGCCAGCGATCGCCCCGGGAGAAGCTCCATCACGACAAACAGCTGGCCGTCGGCGCGGCCGACGTCGTAGATGTGGCAGATATTCGGATGGCTCAGGCGTGACGCGTGTTGCGCTTCGCGGCGCAGCCTCGACTGCGCGTCTTCGCCATTGAGAGACGCCACCTTCAGCGCGACCTCGCGGCCGAGCTCGACGTCGCGCGCGGCATAGACGTGACCCATGCCGCCGCTGCCGAGGAGGCGCCCGATCTCGTAGTGACTGATGACGCGCCCGCTCAGCACGCTCGCGGCGGCCGGGTGCTCCATAAATCCTGCGGATGCCTGCTGCGCGTCGAGCAGGCGCTCGACCTCTGCGCGAACCGACTCGTCGCCCGCACTCGCGTCGATTACGAACGAGCGGCGCGCGCCTTCGTTCTGTTCGAGCGCAGCGTGGAACACGTCTTTGACGCGCGCCCACTGCTCGGCATTCATGGTCTGGGAGTGCTCAGGCGGTGCACGCTCTAAGGATAAAGCCGCTCGCTCATAACTGAACCCGCCTGACGCTGTCCGCGGTCGAGCTTGGGCGACCTGTCGGATCTGAAGTAGTACGGCACACGCCTAGCCGAAGCGTTGAGGTTTCTGCTACACTCCTAGGAGCTTTCTGACAGCTGCGCTTTTGGCTTTCCGCATCAGATCCGAGTTTCTCGCCTCTTCTGCGTTCGCCGCCGAGTATTCCGCTCGAGCCTGCCATCAGATTCAGTCGCATCCTTCGAGATGCAGGAGAAGTTCAATGAGCACGAAGTTGTACGTAGGAAACCTGCCGTACGAAACCACGGAGTCTGACTTGCAGACGCTGTTCGAGGCCGCCGGCCAGGTAAGCACCATTAACATCGTTCGCGACCGAGCCACGGGCCAGGCGCGGGGATTCGCTTTCGTCGAGATGAGCGACGTCGAAGGTGCACGGCGCGCGATCAGCGAGCTGGACAAGCACGCGTACGGTGGCCGAAACCTCACGGTGAACGAGGCCAAGCCAATGGCGCCGCGCGGCAACGGCGGCGGATCCGGGGGCGGTGGCCGCCAGCGGCGTGAGTCCCGCTGGTAACCAACCGCATCTCACCGTCTTAGTTCCTTCACCGCCTGGATCTCCGAAAGGGGATCCGGGCTCTGACGGCTTGTGGCCTGTCACTAGGCCCCTTTGGGGGGCGGCTGGGTCATTTCAGGCCGTTTCCCGGCTTTCTTTTCGGCGTCGATCGCTGCGGCTTCCGTCTTCGCCTCCATCAGTCTGGCGATATCCACGCCGAACTGATCCTTCAGCATCGACAACATCGCCGTCATCCCGCCGCCGACCGTGCCCATGACCTTGCTCACGCCGCCCGAGCCGGTCGTCCCATTGCCATTGCCCATTTCAATGATGTTGATCTTATCGATGCCCGCGAGTTGCGTGGCGAACGCCTGCGCGAGCTCCGGCATCTTGTCGACGACCATGTTGATGACCGCCGCGTCGTTGAAGTTCTTCCACGCTTCGGCTTTTCGCTGAAGCCCTTCGGCTTCCGCAAGAAGCTTCTTCTTGATCACTTCGGCTTCCGCCTCTCCAACCGCGAGCACTTTCGCTGCCTCGGCCCTGCCGATCCGCTCGATCTTTGCCGCCTGGCCGGAGCCCTCGAACTCCAGCTCCTTCTGCGTCGCCTCGGCACGGATGACCGTCGCCTGTTTCTCCCCTTCGGCACGAAGAATAGCTGCCTGTCTCTCCGCCTCGGCGGGCTTGACGACGGTCGCCTGCAGTTCCTGCTCGCGGCGGGCTGCTTCCTGCGTCTGGACGAGCACTTCCTGCTGCTTGCGAACCTGGTCGATGCGCGTTTCCTGCTCGGTGACCTTCTGACGCGCGATCGCGGTGGCCAGCGGCCCGGCCTGCTCCGCCTCCGCCTCCTTTGCCTGAACCGCCGCGTCGAACTCAGCCTGCCGCGATTCCTTGTCGCGCAGCGACTGTGCGATGGCGACGTCCGCTTCGTAGCGCTTGGTCTTGCCCTCTTGATCGGCCATCGCCGACTTGATCATCGCGTCGCGCTGGGCGAGCGCCTCGCCGATGACCGCGTCGCGCTTGACTTCGGCGGTCCGCCGCTTCCCAAGTGCATCGAGGTAGCCCTGCTCGTCGCTGATCTGCTGAATCGTCAGGATGTCGATGTTGACACCCATCTTCTTGAGATCGACCGCCGCCTCGTCGGTCATCTTCTGCGCGAAGGCCTGTCTGTCGGCGTTGATCTCCTCGACGGTGAGGGTGCCGAGAATCGCGCGCAGGTGGCCTTCGAGCGTTTGAAAGATGACGCCTTTGACCTGCTCGGTGGTCATCCCGAGAAAGCGCTCGGACGCGCCGCGGAGCGAGATGTCATCGCTGGCAATCTTCACGTTCGCCACCGCCTCGACCGTGACCGCCACACCTTCTTTGGTATACGCACGCTGGATGCGCAACGGGATCGAGATGATATTCAGGGACAGATACGCCACTTCTTCGAGCACCGGTACGCGCAATGCCGCGCCCCCACGGACGATGCGGAACCCGACGGTTGAGCGGTTCCCTTTTTCGTCCACGAATACGTGTTTCCGGCCGTAAAAGATGGCGACCGTCGACGGCGGCACCTTGACGTAATTCCGTGCGAACAACGCCATCGCGGCGAAAATGCCGAGCAGTCCCAGGAGGATAGAGAGCGCGACGAGCACGGCGGACGACTGGATGCCGAAGATGTCGATTGGATTCATGAGGCACCTCCCGAAACCTGGGTCACGACGACCGAATCGCCTCTGAGCGCGGTGATGGTGACCTCGCTGCCGCGCGGGAACGCCTGCCCGTCCTTCGATCGCGCGACGTGCTCCGTGCGCTCTCCTGAAACGCTCAGTGAGATCTGGCCGACGCCGTTGGCGGGAATGGCCACCGACACTTCGGCTGTGCGGCCGACGAGCCGCGTCATCTGCAGTTCGCTCGACGCCTGCTGCGAGTACAAGATTTTCGCAAACTGATAGACGAGACCCGCCATCAGGACGCCAGACGCAATCCCGACACCAGACGCCGCCGGGTGCGATAAGTCGTAATAACGAGCGACCACCCCGCCGACGCCAAAAGCGGTGACGAATGCCGCCATGATCCGCGAGCTGAAGACGCTGGGACCGCCGAAATCGCCGGCCACGTCATGGCCGACCAGGTCGTGGTCGTGGCCGAAGAGATCGCCGACAAAAAGCATGACGAGCAGAAACACAAAGCCGACGAGCGCAATTCCGGCGTAAATAAGCATGATTCGAGGTCGACGCTACAACCTGACACGATCGTTGTCAATACGATGGGATGTCACACTAATCAGCGATCGGTAAGGGATTCGGCACGAAAATGACGGCCGTAAACAACCCAAGTAGGCGGCCCATCGTCTAAACGCTTCCAGAGGGGTCCGCACGTCCATGGGCGTCCTTTGGTTTCGCCTGGAAGGATCACCACGGAACCCGGCTGTCCGGTGTAGGATCTTGGGTTCGAGGGTCAGATCGGGGATTTCGGGGTCAAATCTGTCGCACCGATGAAAAAACCGTATCTGCTCCTTGCGCTCATCCTGGTGGTGCTGGTCGGCGCGCTCGCCATCGTGCGGGGCGTGCCCGAGGGCGGTCCCGTCGATGATGTGCGCCAAGGCACGGGGTCGTGGAAGGTCGCGCGCGGCGCGTTCGTCAAGACGCTGCGGATGACCGGCCTGGTTGAATCCATCCGTTTCCATAACGTTGCCGCGCCTCGCCTCGTCGGCGCCACCGGACCCGGCAGCAACACCCTCATCGTCACCAGGCTCATGCCCAGCGGCACGCTCGTCGAGCCGGGCCAGCTCCTCGTCGAATTCGACCGGCAGAATCAGTTGAAGGCCGCCATCGACAAGCGATCCGAGTTCCGCGATTTCGAGGAGCAGATCCGGAAGAAGCGCGCGGAGCAGGAACAGATACGCGCCAAGGACGAGGCGGAGCTTGCGGTCGCCGCCAATGCCGTCGAAAACGCCGGCCTCGAGATGAGGAAGAACGTCTATCTCGGCCGCATCGATCAGGAAAAGAACGAGCAGCGGCTGGAAGAGGCGAAGGCCAAACAGAAGCAGCTCAAGGAAACCTTCGATCTCAAACGCCGCGCCGAGCAGGCTGAGCTGCGAATCCTCGAGATTCAGCGCGATCGAGCCCAGCGGGCGATGCAATCCGCCGAGGACAACGCCGCGCGGATGGTCGTCAAGTCGCCGATTCCGGGCGTCGTGGTCCTACGGATGATTTGGCGCGGAAACGGGCAAGTGGAAATCCAGGAGGGCGAGGAAGCGCGCCCCGGCATGCCCATCATGCAGGTCGTGGATCCGGCGGCGATGCAGGTACGCGTGAAGGTCAATCAGGCCGACGTCCATGGCCTGCAGGTCGGTCAACCAGCGCGCATCTCACTCGACGCCTACCCGGATCTGCACTTCCAGGGTCGCGTCGAACAGGTCACACCTGTTGGCACGACGAGCATGCTGACGACCCGCGTGCGCAACTTCGTGGCGATTGTCAGCATCCAGGGAAGCCATCCGAAGCTCATGCCCGACTTGTCTGCGGCCGTCGACGTCGAGCTCGAACGGAAAGACAGCATGATCGTTGTCCCGCGCGACGCCGTCATGCGCGACAACGACAAATTCACCGTACGCGTCCTGGATGGCGACACCGCCCGCCCGCGCACCGTCACGCTCGGCGCGATGAACGACTACGAAGTGATTGTCACCTCAGGTCTGGAACCGGGAACCGTGGTGCAGCGCCATGTGGCGAGATAAGAAGCGCCGCATCGCCGCGGTTGTGGCTGGTCTCGCGATTGTCATCGCGCTTGCCGGCGCGAGCGGTGTCTTCGGCCGCGGCACGGCCACTGACGTTCCGACGACCGTGGTGACCAAGGGCGAGTTCATCGATTACCTTCAGGTGCGCGGTGAGGTGAAAGCGGTGCGCTCAATTCCGCTGACGGTACCCACCACGGGCGGAGGCGACCTGCAAATCCTCGAGCTTGCGAAGAATGGCATGGCCATCAAGAAAGGCGATGTCGTCGTCCGGTTCGACCCCATGAGCGTCCAGCGAACGCTCAACGACAGGCGCTCCGAGTTCAAACAGGCGGAGGAGGAAATCGGCAAAACTCGGGCGCAGTACCGCATTCAGGGACAGCAGACGCAGACAGATGTATCGAAGGCGGGATACGACGTGAAGCGCGCGGAGCTCGACACGGTACCAAGCGAATTTCTGCCGCGAATGGAACGCGAACAGAAGATGCTCAAGCTCGGCGACGCGAAGGCCAAGCTCGCCGAGGCCGAGCGGAAGCTGAGCGCGCTTGGCGACATCGAGAAGGCCGAGGTGGCCAGCAAGACTCAGAAGCGCGACAAGGCGCGCTTCGATCTCGAGCACGCCGAACGTCAGCTCAGCGGCCTCGAAATCGTGTCGCCGGTGGACGGCGTTGTGGGGATCATGCCGAACTGGCGTCAGTGCTGTCCGCCGCCCGACTTCAAGGCGGGCGACCGGGCGTGGCCCGGACAAGTCATCGCCGAAGTGCCAGATCTGTCGACACTACGTGTGACCGCTCGGCTCGAAGAGGCCGAACGCGGACGCATGCAGCCGGCCCAGCGCGTCGTTGTTCGCGCCGACGCGTTACCCGACAAGGAGCTGGGCGGTAAGATCGAGGACATCAGCGCGCTCGCGCGCGTTGATTTTTCCAACTGGCCGCCGCAGCGCAACTTCAGCATGATCGTTCAACTTGAAGAAATGGACGCGCGGCTGCGGCCGGGAATGAATACCACCGTCCGTGTAGCCGTCGACCGTGTGGCCAACGTCGTGCTGATCCCGGCGCGCGCGGTCTTCGAGAAAGAGGGCCGTTCAGTGGCGTACGTTCAGACGCGTAGCGGCTGGGATGAGCGTCAGGTGCAAGTCGCGCGGCGCGGACAGGAGCAACACGTCGTGCGCGAAGGGGTGCAGCCGGGTGACCGCGTGGCCCTGAAAGATCCGATGCCGCCCGTGAAGTGATCACGAAGCAATGACCACACAAACTCGTAAACGGCTCAGTTGGTCGCTCGCTGGCGTTGTGGGTGTCGCGCTCGTCATCGCGGCATTCATGGTCGTCCCAATGCAAGGGGTGCAGCCCGAAGGCGATGTCATTCCGACGGCGCGAGTCGCCGAAGGTGATGTGCCGGTGGTCGTGCACGCGACTGGCGAGCTCAAGCCGTTACGCGCTCAAACCCTCGTGGCACCATCGGTCGGTGGTCCGATGCAAATCCTCTCCGTCGCCGGTACCGGGACGCCGGTGAAGGCCGGCGATGTTGTTGTTGAGTTCGACAAGAGCGAGCAGGAAGAGCGGCTCGAAACGGCGAAGTCTGAGTTCGCGCAGGCAGAGCAGGAGATCGTCAAGATGCGCGCCGATGCCGAGGTACAGCGCGCGCAAGACGAGGTGAACCTGCTCACGGCGCGGTTCGACGTGCGGCGGGCTGAGCTTGACGTACAGGGCTCATTGCTTCACAGCGCAATCGACAAGCAGAAGTTCGTGCTGACGCTCGAAGAAGCAAAGGGTCGGCTGGCACAACTTCAGAACGACCTGAAGTCGCGCGCCGAGACCGATCGCGCGTCATTGGCGGTCCTCGAGGAGAAGCGCAACAAGGCGAGCCTCCAGATGGACAACGCTCAGAAGAACATCGACAACATGACGCTCCGTGCGCCGTTCGAGGGGCTGGTTGCGGTCAAGGACAACGACATGAACAACGCGGCCTGGGCGGGTGTCGTGGTACCGGAATTCCGTGCCGGCGACACCGTCTACCCCGGGCGGCAGGTCGCAGAAGTGCTGCAGCAGTCGGGCATCGAGCTCATCGCCAAGGTGAGTGAATACGATCGCGCGCACCTCAACGCCGGCCAAAAGGCCGATGTGGCCATCCATGCCGTGCAGGGCAAGAACCTGCCGGCCACCATCAAGGCGGTCGCGGGCGCCAGCCGCCGAGAAGTGTGGTCGTGGAACGATCCCACACGCACCTTCGACGTCAGCTTTGACGTGACGGGCAACAATCCTGACAATCTGCGTCCTGGCCTCACCACGCAGGTGCGTGTCACGGGAGCACCGATCAAAGCCGCCCGATACCTGCCGCGCCAGGCGCTCTTCGAACAGGACGGCAAGCCGGTTGTCTTCGTCCGCCAGGGCCGCTCGTTCGAGCCGCGCGAAGTCAAGGTAGCGGATCGCACCGAAACCCACATTGTCGTGACCGATCTGCCGGTCGGGACTGAAGTAGCGCTGCGAAATCCGCTTGCCGATCAGACGAAAGGCGCCGGAAGCGCCGGACCGGTGCAGCCAAGGGCGGGGTCTTGATCCCGGCTGTTCTTCGTCATCCGAATTCGCAGTTCGGCAGCGGTCTTCAGGATCTCAGACTCGGGCTCGAGAACCTCCGCACTCACAAGCTTCGCTCGCTGCTGACGATGCTCGGCATGATCTTCGGTGTCGCGGCCGTCGTCGCGATGCTGTCGATCGGCGCGGGCGCCCAGCAGCAGGTGATGGCGTTCATCGAGCAGCTCGGCGTGCGCAACGTGATCGTCGAAGCGCGCGAGACGACCGAGCCTCAGGCGTTCGGCAAGGTGCGCAGCTCGTCGCCCGGACTGACCTTCCAGGACTACCGCGTCATCCGCGCAACGATGGAAGGGGTGAGTTCGGCGACGCCGCGCAAGCGCTTCCAGCCCTCGAAGATGCTGCCAAAGCCGCAACGCGGCATGCCGACCGTGTACGGCGTCACGCCGTCTTACATTCCGATCGGCAACCTGCGGCTCACCGAGGGCCGCTTCTTCGATGACAACGAGACCGAGCGCGCGACGGCGGTGGCGGTGCTCGGCGAAGGCGCTAAGGCCGCGTTGTTCGGCCCTGACGAAGCGGTCGGCCAGTACATCAAAGTCAACGACCAGTGGCTGCGGGTGATCGGCGTGGCAGGGCCTCAGCTCAGCGTACAAAATGAATCGCTTGGCGTCCCGGAGGAAGACCGGAACAACTTGATCTATGTTCCGCTCTGGACGGCGATGCTGCGCCTCGAAGACAACTACAGCCGGTTCCGCGACGAGATCGACGGCATCTATCTGCAGCTCGAGCCGGGCGTGGATAGTGTGTCAAGCGCCGAAGCCATTCGCGGAGTGCTGAACGCCTCGCACCGGAACACCGCCGATTTCAGCGTCATCGTCCCGGCCGCGCTGCTCGCGGAGCAGCGTCGGACGCAGCGCATTTTCGAAGTCGTGATGGTGGCGCTCGCGTCAATCTCGCTTCTGGTCGGCGGCATCGGGATCATGAACATCATGCTCGCCAGCATTCTCGAGCGGACGCGCGAGATCGGCGTCCGCCGCGCGCTCGGCGCCCGCCGGTCGGATATTGTGCGGCAGTTCCTGATCGAGACGATTCTGATTTCGTTCGTCGGCGGCACAATCGGTGTCATCGTCGGCGTCGGGATTTCACAGCTGATTGGCCTGTTCGCCGGCTGGTCGACGATTGTGACGGCGAGCTCGATTCTGCTCGCGTTCCTCGTGTCGGTGACGGTAGGCCTCGTGTTCGGTCTCTACCCCGCACGTCGCGCCGCACACCTGGATCCGATCGAAGCCCTTCGATACGAATAAGTCATGCCCGCCCGTTGGCGCGTCGCAGTACGTTTCTCCATTCAGAATTTCACGGCGAGGCCGAAGGTGGCGCGCCAGAAGTTGAACTTGTCGAACGCGAGGCCGGCTTCCTCGAGATCGGCGATTTTGACCCCGAAGGCGCGGTAGTAGCGCAGATCGCCGCGTAAACCCAGATGGTCCGTGAAAAATCCCATGACGCCGCCGCCGGCGTTGAATGTGAAGTAGTTGTTCGAGATAGTCGCCGGATTCGGCACCACCACACTTGAAAGACCGGTCACGTTGAGATGGAGATTGCCGGCGCCGAGGGCGACGTAAGGCTTGGCAGCGCCGAGCGTTGGACCGAGGAGCATGCCGGCCGAGAATGAGATCACCTTGCTCTTCGTGAGCCCGTTCGCGGAGTTGTCGATGACCTCTGGATAGAAGGCAATCTCGGTTTCACCACCGATGATCCGTCCGAAAGCGCCGAGTGCCACCCCGTACCCCGGCTTTGTGCTGCTGCCGGTCTCGCTCGGCGACGTGAGCGTGGTACCAATGAACGGGCTGACGAACCCTTGTGCCGCCACGTCATGCGTTGAGAAGAGGACGAACAGGACGCCGAGGAGAATGAATCGATGCATCATGAATGCATAATCCTCCATCCGGCCGTTTCGCGCTGTTCACTCCGGCACATGGATCGAGACGTACACACACACCACCGCTCCGCCCTATAATCCACGCAAATTGGCGCTGACTTCGGGTACTCGGCTCGGGCCGTATGAAGTGACCGTCCAGATTGGTGCCGGCGGTATGGGAGAGGTGTACCGCGCGACCGACACCAACCTGAAGCGAGCCGTCGCCATCAAGGTGCTGCCGGCAACAGTGGCTGCGGATGCGGAGAGGCTGGCGCGCTTCCAACGCGAAGCGGAAGTCCTCGCCGCGCTCAATCACCCAAACATCGCGGCGATCTATGGCGTGGAGCGATCTGGAGCCATGACCGCGCTGGTCATGGAGCTGGTCGAGGGGCCGACGCTGGCAGACGTGATTGCTCGGTTTAGTGATTCGAAGGTGGGGTCCCGCGGCATACCAATAGATGAGTCGCTGTCGATTGCGAAGCAGATCGCTGAAGCGCTCGAAGCGGCGCACGATCAGGGGATCATCCATCGCGATCTGAAGCCGGCGAACATCAAAGTGCGCAGCGACGGAATGGTGAAGGTGCTCGACTTCGGGCTCGCCAAAGCGATGGAACCCGCCGCGAGTTCATCGCCCAGTTCGTCGATGTCGCCGACGATCACCTCGCCGGCCATGACGCAGGCGGGAGTGATCCTTGGCACGGCGGCTTACATGTCGCCGGAACAAGCGCGCGGGAGGACGGTCGACAAGCGCGCCGACATCTGGGCGTTCGGGCTGGTCCTCTACGAAATGCTGACCGGCCGCCCCGCGTTTGCCGGCGACACCATCACCGACGTCCTTGCGGCCGTTGTCACGCGCGAGCCCGACTGGAGCACGTTGCCTGCCACCACGCCGGCATCGGTCAGGCGGTTGCTCGCGCGCTGTCTCGAGAAAGACCCGAAGCGCCGGCTGCGTGACATCGGTGAGGCGCGTCTGGAAATCGACGAGGGAATGGCGCGCGGTTCCCTGCAGGTGCCCGCAGTCGAGTCCGGATCTACCCATTCGCACGCCGCCGGCGCGCGCATCGGGAAGGTCGCCTGGACATTGGCGGGGGTCGCGCTGGGAGCGATCGGCATCAGCGCGTTGATTGCCTCTGGAGTCTGGCCGCGCGTCCCCCAGCCCGAAACGCGCCCGCTGCGTGTGTCCATCGTGCACAACGAGGGGAACGAGGTCGGCGCGCCCGCGATTTCGCCTGACGGCCGGCGCGTTGCCTATCGAGCTAGACGAGGCGATGGCATGCCGCTGCTCTGGGTGCGGGACCTGGCAACCGGCGAATCACAGCCATTGCCGGGCACCGAGGATGCGGCGATGCCGTTCTGGTCGCCGGACTCGCGCGACCTGGGGTTCTTCGTCGGCGTGGGGCTGAAACGCGTATCGGCTGCGGGCGGCCCGGTTCGTATCGTGGCCGACAACCTCGTCCCCTTTGGCGGCGGCGGAGGCACTTGGGGAGCGGACGGAACTATTGCGTTCAGTGGTCAAGCTGCTCTGTTCCGCGTGTCCGCAGATGGCGGTGAGTCAAGACCTCTGACACAACTCCCGAGCCAGGATTGGGCGCACTACTGGCCGAGCTTTCTGCCAGACGGCCGCCGGTTCCTGTTCACGGCGAAGTTGTGGACACGCACCGCCGAAGCAAGCGAACAAGGGATCTACGTGGGGTCGCTGGACAACCAGACGATCCAACGACTGCTGCCCGATCTCTCGAGCGCCGTCTACGCACCGCCTGGGTACCTCGTCTTCGTCCGCGAAGGAACGCTCATGGCGGCGCCGTTCGATCTCGCCGCGGCACGAGTGACCGGCCCGCCGGTCGCCATCGGAGAGGTGGTGGCGACGGAAGGCTCTTTCTACTTTGCGGCGATTTCCGCGTCGGCTGATGGCACGCTTGCCGTGCGACCGCCGCCGGCGGTTGCGCCGATCAACGCCGACATGAACGCGCTCAATACCGAACTGCATCTGGTCGATCGCAGCGGCACACGCAGACGCGTCGGCAGCGCGCGGCTCTACTCCTATTCCATGGCGCTCAATCCAGTGGACAGCCGTACTTTGGCGGCGGCGATTCTCGAACCGCGGACCGGCACGCAGGACCTGTGGCTGATAGACCTGACGAAGGACACCGTCGCACCGCTGACGAGTGTGCGCGGGTTCGCCGCTATCCCCGTCTGGTCCGCCGACGGCAAGCGCCTCGCGTATTCGCATCAGGCTGCTGGCCAGCTGGACGACATCTACATCAAGGAGATCGCCACGGGGTTGTTCCAGCCCGTGACCCAAACGCCGAACACGCTCGACCACCCCGTGGCATGGTCGCACGACGCGAATTCGCTGCTCATCTTCTCCCCCGATGACAAAGGGACGCATCTGTCGTCGTGGTCATTCGCGTCGCGCACACTCACGCGATTCGTTGGCCCGCGAGCGTTCGAAGCCGCGGTGTTTTCACCCAAAGACGATTTTGTCGCCTTCACATCGCTGGAATCGGGCCGTCATGAAGTGTACGTGACCACGTTTCCCGAACGTCGCCAGACGTGGCCGGTTACGACCGAGGGCGGACGGGTGTTGAGCTGGAGCCAGGACGGCCGGGAGATCCTGGTCGCAACCCTCTCGGGGCACGTCGCGGCGTATCCGGTGTCGACCGGGGCGGGCTTCTCACTTGGCCAACCGACGACCCTCGTGCGCGACGTGGGCATCATGGCGGCCTATAGTTCGGTCACGCGCGATCATTCCCGAATCCTCATTCGAGTCAGTCCGGACGCCGCGAAAGACAAGGGCGAGATTCGGCTGCTATTCGGATGGCAGGACACGCTCGGCCAGAGGCAGCATTAGAGCAGTTTCCACAAGTACGTAGTGTCCGCCTTCAGGCGGACCGTTCGTCTAAGCCGGACACTACGCACTACAGCGAAGGGAAAACGACCGTTAACCTACAGGGGAGCTTACGTTCATCTCCTTTGGATCAATGACCCCCAGGCTCTTGACAATCTCGAAGTTACCGTTCCTCGCCTGGGCTATATACATGTTCATTCGAACGTGATGCTGACCGGGCACCATTTCAGCTGAACCACCAGGCCCCTCCGCGATCTTTGCGTGGTCGAGTGCCTCGATGACAGCCTCTTGCTGGAGCGAGCCTGCCTCTTTCACTGCAGCCTCCCAGAGCCTCAGACCTCGATACAAGCCTGAACACGCACTGCCGGCCGTGAACTTGGCGTCGCCTGGATAGAGCGTGTCGTACTGATTGATCAGTTTCTTGCTGAATGGATCGCTGACAGCCTGGTAGTAGTCGAGGCAACTGAACAGACCCTCCACGTGTGCGGCGGGAACCATGTTCAGGAAGTTTTCGTCGAAGTACGTGCAGACAATGTGTCCGCCTCGCTTCGTGAAGCCAGAGTTGTACAGCTGCTCCAGAAACGGAGTGACCCCAGGAGGAACGATCGTATTGAATACCACCTCCGCACCACTGGACGCGATCTGATCGATAGTCTTGCCATAGTCAGCGTGATCGAGGGGAAAGTACTCCTCTCCGACGATCGCGCCGCCGTTAGCCGTGACGACTTGGCGAACTTTCTTGTTCATCGTGTGCGGCCAAATGTAGTCAGCTGACGGCAAGTAGAATTTCTTCGCCCCCGTCTGTTGCATCAGCCATGGAATGAAAGGATCGACCTGCTGCGCTGGCACCGGGCCGGTACAAAAGATAAGCGGGTCGCATTCCTGTCCCTCGTATTGCTCGGGATAGATGTAGAGCTTCTTGCCCTTCACCACAGCAGGACCCTTGATAGCCTGCCTCGTGGAGCTGTAAATGCCACCGAAGATCACATGCACTTGATCTTGCTGGACGAGCTTCGTGGCTTTGGCTTCCGCGACGGTATCGTTAGTTGCACTGTCCTCGAGGTACAGGTCTACGTGCCGCCCCAACAAGCCACCCTTTGCATTGATGTCTCCAATCACCATCCTGGAAACGTTTGCATTGGCGATACCCACAAACGAGAGTGCACCCGTCTGGTCCGCGATGACTCCCACCTTGATGGATCCATCCACTGAAGTTGTTGATTCCGCCATGGCGTTCGCTCCTCTCACATCAAAATTGCTGTTTAGCTGCTCTCATCGTCCTTCATTGTCGTAGTTGCAGGATTATACGGATCGGGCGGCGCGAGCCTCGTGCGCTTTTGCACAGGCTCGGCAGGTCGCTGATGCGCTTGATGCGGCGCATGAGCGCGTCATCGTTCATCGCGATCTGAAGTCCGCGAACATCAAGATCACACGCGACGCGACGGACCGTCAAAATGCTCGACTTCGGCTCGCCAAGGCAGGCGAAGGCTGGGTGGTGCGGGGGAACGGGCGTGAGGATCGGACCTGCGGAGCTCGCCGACATTGACGAGCCCGGTGAAGATGACGCGGGGTGATTCTCGCCACAAGGCGTACAACCCCACCGAAGATAGCGCAAACGCGCAGGTCGCCGTGAAGACGGCTCGTGACACCCAGAAACGCAGCGTGCATCCTTTCTTGCCTTGCTGGCCAGAGCCCAATGTCTTTCACGCTCATATGTGTTCTAATATGTGACATACTCCACAAATTCGCTCAACGGGACCGGCTTGGATTGCCTCAGAATGATCTGAACTCTGGCTTGGGCGGCTAGGAATTCCTATGCGGAGAATCTTGCGCTTCCGTCTCGCAAGCTTGCTAACGCTGTTGGCGTGTCTCTCAGCGGGAGCGGCGGAGGCGGCCACGTTTACCCTCGAGTGGGACCCGAGTCCCGGACCCGATCTCGCAGGCTATGTCGTTTCGTGGGGAACAATCTCCGGCCAGTACTCCTACGCGGTGGACGTTACGAACCAGACATCCTTTCAGTTCACAGCGCCAGACCCCTCGCAGGTGTACTACCTCTCCGTGCAGGCCTATAACACGGCCGGCTTCAGGAGCGCCTTCTCCGAGGAAGTGACGATCGGACCGAACGGCCTGGTGGCCCCGCCGATCGATCCTGCTGGTCCTCAAGGACCGCCAGGACCACAAGGGCCGCAGGGCCCGGCTGGTTCAACGCTCGTTGGTGCTCAGAATCTCATTCCGGAATCTGAATGGGTTCCTGGAACTTCGTGGACAACGGTGATGAGCGGATTCATCGGGACGACGTCAGGCGGGCCGCTTCTGATTCAGATGAACATCCCGATCAACGCGAGCGGTCCCGGACTACTCGCGTGTCAGCCAACAGTCGACGGGAAGTGGGCGGGGTCCTACTTCGGCCCAGCGGTTTCAGATGACTTCCGGAAGGAAGGGGTCATATCAGCGGTCGCGCCTTGGGGCGATACGGTGAGCCGGATGCAGTGGTCGACCTCTCGCGTGTACTCGTCGATTCCGGCCGGACTGCATCAATTCGCCGTGCAGTGCGCAAGCGATTCCTCTGGGAGCTTCGTCGGAACGTCGGTTTCGATGCTGTCGCTTTCGGTCGTTGAGCTGGCTCGTCTCGACACCGTGACACCGCCGTAGGCACCACGCACTTACCGATAAGCCGCCGCTTGAATGTTATAGAGCTGCGCGTACTGTCCGCCTCGTGTCATGAGCGCCTCGTGCGTTCCGGTTTCCACGACGCGAGCGCCGTCAAGAACGACGATGAGATCTGCCATCCGTACTGTCGAGAAGCGATGTGAGACGAGAATGGTGATGCGGCCAACGCCATCGGCCTCCCGCACAACCGCCGCATAGCGCTCGAACAGCGCGTGCTCGGTCTCGGCATCGAGCGCCGCCGTCGGTTCATCCAGCACGAGTACCAGCGGCCGGTCGCGCATGAACCCGCGCGCGAGGGCGAGCTTCTGCCATTGCCCGAAGCTCACTTCGCTGCCTCCGGGCCATGTCGGCCCGAGTTGCGTGTCGAGGCCAGCTGGCAGCCTCACGATCACGTCGTCCGCCCCTGCGCGGCTGACGGCCGTCACGACAGCGGCCTCATCCTCCAGACGCGGCAGATCGCCGATCCCGACGGTCTGACGAGCGCGGAACTCGAAACGAAAGAAATCCTGGAAGGCCCCGGCGAGCCGCGCGCGCCAGTCCACCGCCGAAATGCGCGCGAGGTCGGTCGAATCGACGAGGATGCGGCCACTGGTTGGCGCGTACAGCTTTGCCAGGAGCTTCACGAGCGTCGACTTACCCGCTCCGTTCTCGCCCACGATCGCGATCACTCTTCCCGCGGGCAGGTCGAGATTGATGTTATCGATCACGAGCCGGTCGGTGCCTGGATACGAAAACGACACATGGTCGAGGCGAATCCCTTGTGCCAGGCGCGATGGAGCGGGCTGATCGGCCGTCGCGACAACCGATTTCGCGTAGTCCTCGAGCCAGGCCAGGCGCCGTGCGGCATCCATCCAGATTCCGCGCAGGAAACCAATCTCGCCCACTGTGGCGCCCACATAGAACGAAAGACGCGACCCGGCAGCCAGCGCCAGCAGCACGTCGCTGGCCGGCGCACCGAGTCCTGACGAGACGAACACGATCGCACCGACATACCCGGCACCAAAAATCGCCCACGCAACGGCATGCCAGCCTGCGGACGCCCACCGCGCCGCAGCAATCAGTCTGTTGCCCTCTTCCCAGGCGAGGCGCCGCTGGCGGAGCAGGCGATCGCCGATGCCGGTGACCCGTACCTCTTTACCTGGCGAGGCGGTCGTCGCCACGTCGAACAGATGGCGGGCAAGACGGGTCGACGCTGCGCCGCGCTCGTACGCGTCACGCTCGATGGCCGGCCGCCATGTCGACGTGAACACAGGCGGAAGGGCAAACACTGCGAGCACTGCCAGAGCCGGATGAATGGAAACGAGCAGCGCAATCGTGACGCCAAGGCGCAGGAGCCATCCACACGTCGAGAACAGCGACATGTACATGTGATCGAGCATGAACACCTGATTGCGCAGCACGGAGAGTCGATCGAGATAGTCGGGACGCTCCTGATGCGCAATCGTCGCGATGGATGCCAGAAGCGTCGCGACATGCGACTCGAGCGCGATCGTCACTTTGTCGCGAAATCGTCGTTGCACCCGCGTGCTGACGGTGACGAGGAACCATGTCGCGGTGGCGGACAGACCCAGGGCAAGGAGCGCGACCCTCACGCGAGCCCAGTCGCCCCGCAGGACTCCCTCGCCTAGCAGCTTGAACCAGAACGCCAGCAACGCATCGGGCAGTGCGGCCAGCAGGGCCAGAGTAAACGCCACGACAATCAGCGTCGGCTCGTGGTTGTAGCCGAGCTTGCACAGACGCCACATCGAAGAGAGTGCTGGAGGCAGTGCATCGCTCCACGTAGTGCCGACCTTCAGGTCGGCCGAGGGGCGCTTCGACCGTGCCTTAGGCGAGGACGTCATAGCGTTTCCCCTCTTCGTCCTCGCCACTGAAGCGTTGCGCCTGCAGATCGAACATCGTCCGGTAGCGGCCGTTCTGCGCTATCAGGTCGTCGTGCGTGCCCAATTCGATGACTCTGCCTTTCTCCAAAACGCAAATCCGATCGGCATAGCGGACTGTCGAAAAGCGGTGAGAGATGAGGATGGTCGTGCAATGCCGCGTGGCGGCCAGGAGGCGCTCGAAGACCTCCGCCTCGCCGCGGACGTCGAGCTGCGCCGTTGGTTCGTCGAGCAACACGATTCCGGCACCCATTCGCACCGCAGAGAGGGCGCGCGCCAGCGCGACCCGCTGCCACTGGCCTCCCGAAAGATCGGTCCCGCCCTCGTAACCGCGAGCGAGGATGGTGTCGAGGCGGGTGAGGTTCGCCGCCCCTGCGGCGTCGAGTGCCTGGAGCACGACGTCATCTGGTGCCCCGCCGGGAGCGACGTTGTCGCGCAGCGGCCATTCGAGGCGCACGAAGTCTTGAAAGACCGCAGCCAGGCGCGACCGCCACGCGGTCACGTCCAGATCGCGCAGGTCGGTACCATCCACTTCGACGACACCTCCCTGCGGGTCGTACAGTCGGCAGAGAAGCTTGGCGAGCGTCGTCTTTCCTGCCCCGTTCTGTCCGACGATCGCGAGCGAAGAGCCGGCCGGGATGGCGAGGTCGAAGCCATCGAGCACGGTTGCGCCGCCGGGGTATGCAAACGTCACGTTGCGAAATCGAATCTCGCGCGCGGGCAACTCAACTGCCGTCCGCCGTCCGGACGGGAGCCCGCCTGCGGCTGCCATCGCCGGTTCAAGGCGACGGACCGCCGCAACCGGCGCCGAGGCGCCATCGAGCGCCCAGTTGAATCCGCCGAATGCGATCGCTGAAATCCCGACAGCACACTGCGCGTACATCACGAGGCTGCCAAGGTCGATACGGCTCTCCGACGCGGCCGATGCGAGCGACCAGAACACGATGACGTTAGCTGAAGCGACAAGAACCAGACTCCATACGAGCGGTCGCTCTCGCAGGCGCGTCGCCTCGTACTGAAGCTGGTGCAGCCGCGTGCGTCTTGCGACGAACCGATCGATGGTCCAGCCGACCAGGCCGAACAGGCGCAATTCTTTGCTGGCGGGCGGATCGACTGCCAGACGGTACGCATAGTCCGCATCGCGCTGAGCGCTGCGCACCTCATCGGTGTTGCGATCGCGCCAGACGGCGCTCTCGCGCAGCAGCCAGTGCGTGGCGAGCCATCCGCCGGCGAGCACGACGGGCGACCACCAGTTGAAGCCGAACAACACCATCGCCGAGGCAAGGCCGCTAATCATGCCGACAAGACCCCCGGCGATGAAATCCATCGAGTACGACAACGGGGGCCCTGTCATGCCGAGGTCGAAGTCGCGTGCGACTGTGAGGTCTGCGGCCAGTGCCGCATCTTCCAGGTGTGCCATGCCTTGCGGGCGGATCGATGCCTGCGTCAAGCGGTCGTACAGAAATGCCGCGGTGCGATCGCCAAGGTTGTGGCTGACTGCGGTCTGAACTGGCGTCAGTACCTGCAACAGGATGAATGTGACAGCCACAAGACTCAGCGGCCAGGTCAGGCTGTCGCCACGCTGAATGGAACCCACGAGGCCGCCCATTGCGACGGCAAACAGCGCGGGCAGAATGCCATGGAGCAGCACGACTGCCCACCATGTAAACGCCAGGCGGCCGTCGGCCTTCGGCAGGGCCGCAAAGAACATCCACTCCTTCCGCGCACGCACACGCTCGAGCATTCGCACTTTGCTGTACCCGATGTTACGCAAATCTTATCTGGCCGAGAGGCAATGACACTCCATCCATCGGTATATAGTTGCGCTCGCCCAAACCGGGGTAGTTCCGCTACATCCGTTCCCCCGACCTTCCTCTCAAGGAGAACGCTCATGAGAACCCGCTTGATGTCGGCGCCTAGCCACGCTACTGTTCGTGATGTGTCTGCCTGTATCCGCCATCGCTCATGACGAGGACGACGACGATCATCATCGCCCGCGCTTCGTCGTCGATGACGACGGTCAGGCACAGTTCGGTAACTGCAGCGGCTCGGCACCAGCGCTCAGGTTTATCCAGGCTGCGATTGACGCCGCACCAGCCGGCGCCATCATCCATGTGTGCTCGGGAGTCTATGAGGAACAGCTGAAAATCACGAAACCGCTAACACTCGTCGGCCGGCCAGAGGGCGATGAAGCGCGGGCGGTGGTCTTCCCCAACGTTTTACTGCCGAACCTCACCAACATCGCGGCCGGCACTCCGATCGCCGCCGCGATAGGGGTCGAACAGGCTGTGAATGTCACCATCAGGAATCTGACAGTCGATGTGTCCCGCAACGGCCTCACAGATTGCAGTGCGTGGCTCGTCGGAATTGGCTACATCCAGTCATCGGGACGGGTGCAGCATGTCAGCGTCACTGGGGCGCGCTATGGTGCAGGCCTCGAGCTCTGCGAGAACGGTGCAGGCATATTGGTACAGGGCGGAGCGCTCTCGGGAGCGGGAGCCGTCGTGGAAATACTGGAGAACCACGTCAAAGACTTTCAGTTCGACGGCATCCGCGGAGACGAGTCAGGTGCCCGAGTGCATGTGATCGAAAACATTATAGATGGCGGCCTCCCGACCTCCGTCCCAACAGCCGGCATCTCGATCAATTTCGGAGGAAGCGGGCTCGTCAGGGCTAACCAGATTACCAATCTCACGAACGTACGTTGTCTCGATCCGGATAACTGCGATGCTGTGACTGCTTTTGGCATCTACATCGAATTGGCAGCCTCGAATATCAGGATTCAGGACAACGTGATCTCGCATACCCAGGACGGCAATGATGTGTTCGACACTCCACGCGTCAGGGTCACGAACAACCGCATGGCTTCCATTGGCACGTTCGGCGGTGTGTTCCTGGCGTCGTGATTGCTGCCGATCGGGAGGACTCGGCCCACATCAAAGAGAATTCGTTCATCAACGTTGGCTTGAAGACACTGGTTGTTCCACCGCCCGCCACCAGCCTTACCCTCGGCGCCAAGCAGGGCAGCGGCCCGAAGGCTCCCGCTCGTCGTAATCATTGAGACGATCACCACCTGGCAGCTGCTGAGTTCGGCAGGTGCCAGGTGGAGTTGCTGCCGATTGGTTCGCAGAGTCGACGTCGAGCGCGTGCGCATGCTGGGCGCCATCCGACCGAGTGCCATGATATAGTCCCACCCGGTCGCACCCTCGTTCCCTACTATCCACAATTCAACTCCAGGAGGTCGCGCGTGGCGAATACCCTTTTCGTCGTCGTGGCATCCGTTGCACTCACGTCTGTCATGGCATGTTCATCACCACCACCAGCACCGCCGTCTGCAGCTCCGCCTGCTCCTACAAAGCCAGATTTGGCCGCTGAAGAGCAAGCGATTAGAGATGCCGATGCACGCTGGCTGAAGGCTGCACAGGCCAACGACGCCGCAGGAGAAACGACCGCATTTGCCTCCGATGCCGTGATCTATCGCGAGCACGTGGCGCCGATCGTCGGGCCGGCCGCTTACCAAGCATTCGCCACCAAGAACCGGGCGGAGAATCCGAAGGCGAAGACGAACTGGACCACAGATTCTGTGCAGCTCGCCGAAGCCGGCGACATGGCCGTTCAGACCGGCGAATATCACATCACTGGGCTGGGTGCGAATGGCGCACGGGAAGATCGAGGGCGGTTTGTCACGATGTGGAAAAAAGTGAACGGCGAATGGAAGGTCGCTCGAGATATCAGTTCGACGACGATGCCTGATCCGTCAATGCAAAAGAAGCCATAGAGCGTTTCCGCGCGGAGTTCGGCGAAGTGTTCTGTCGGCTCTCAGCAGCGGCAGCATCGCGCGAGGAAATCGCGTCGCCCGCCACCAGCCTTACCCTCGGCGCCGAGCAAGGGAGCGGCCCGAAGGCTCCCGCTCGTCGTAATCATTGAAACGATCACCACCGGCAGCCCCTGAGCTCGGCGGCTGCCGCGTGGAGTTGCTGCCGATGTCAGTGCGGTGGAGCCCCACGTGTATCGAATGTCTTGCAGCAATTGTTCGAAAAGCGGACGTCGGAAATTAAGTGAATGGTCCGACGCGCGCCCGGGGGCTGAAAGCCGGGGCGTGAGCTACTGGCATCAGACTTGCTCGGCTGTCGTCGAGGATCTTATGAGCACATTCTTCACGTTGTTCACGCGACGCTTCGCGGTCACTGCACTGCTGGTTTGCACGTTCACCGTGACAGAGTGGGCGGCGGCGAGCGCCAGCCGGTTCGGAGACAAGCGTGTCAAGTTGTCGGGGTGTCTGATTCGCGGTGAAGGCGACGGTGCTGGCTACTTGCTCGCAAACCCGCCAACGGAACCGTCGTTGAACTCGCCCGGCCGGCAGGTCACGCCGAGCGTTCTGGGGACGAGCGGCGACTACGCGACGATTTTCTATTGGCTCGATGGCCACGACGACATGAAAGAACACATCGGCCACCGCGTCGAAGTGGAAGGTGACCTCAGAGACGATGTGAAAGACGGTGAGCTCACGACTGAGCGTAAAGACAACTGGACAGACATTACGGTCAAAGCCGACGGCCGGACGTTGAAGGCGCAGGTCCCCAACACGTCCATCTTTCCAGCCTCGAATCGAGACAAGAGCCGCAAGAGCGACATCCTGGTTCGCAGAGTCGACGTCGAGCGCGTGCGCATGCTGGGCGCCACCTGCAACTAAACCAGCCGGGAAGAGGGAACGAATCTGCTCCGCCATCCGTCGAATGGTGAAGCATGAAAATGCGGGCGCTCGTCGAAAGTGTGGTGCGAGACGTCCTGTACGCCTGTCGCTTGTTCCGACGGGCGCCGCTGGTGGCCCTGACGATTGTGACGACGGTGGGCCTGGGCCTCGGGCTGGTGGCCGTCGTGTTCACGCTGCTCAACGCAGTGATCTTTCGCGTGGACGGGGTGCGCAACCCACGCGAGCTGTTCGCGGTCGAGCGTCAGCGATCGGCCATCGCCGAGCCCGAGCGATTCACGCGCCCCCAGTATGAGGCGCTCGTGCGCGAGACGGGTGTGTTCTCCGATACATTCGCGAGGGGGCCCGCGGTCGACAGCTGGATCGATGGCCAGAGGATGCAGGGCTCGCTCGTGACGGGGAACTTCTTTCACGTCCTCGGCGTCAGCGCTGCACGTGGGCGCACGCTCACCTTGTCGGACGACGAGCCCGGCGCAGGTCGGGCCATTGTTCTCAGCCACCGCGGTTGGTCTCGGCTTTTTGCGAGCGATCCTGGCGTTCTCAACCGCACGCTCGTCTTAGGCCGAGTCCCGTTCCAGGTTGCCGGCGTAATGCCCGAAGGCTTTCGAGGACTCGAGCTCGCAGCGCCAGACTTCTGGGCGCCCCTCTCGCTCCTCGGCGAGTTCCGCCCCGGCCAAGCCGGACGCGAAGACCTCGTCGCTGTCAACATCATCGGACGGCTGAAGCCAGGAGTGTCGCGCGAACGGGCGCTCGCAGAGCTCCTCGTGTGGGACTCGCGGCGTGCCGCTGACGTGTCTGGAAAGCGGCCGGTCGCGAACCTCGTGCTCGAACCGAGGCAGGGGACGGTCCCGCTGTCGACCGACGCCCTGATGGTGTTCACGCCTCTCTTCATTGCCTTCGGGCTCATCCTGATGGTGGGGTGCGCGAACGTCGCCAACCTGCTGCTGGCGCGCGCGGTCGCGCGCCAGCGCGAAATTGCCATCCGGCTGTCGATTGGCGCGTTGCGTAGCCGCATCATCGGCCAGTTGCTCACCGAAAGCCTGCTGCTCGCGCTGGTGTCTGCCGCGCTCGCCTTCGGCATTTCGCGGCTCGTGCTCGAAGCGACCCTCCACGCGTTCATGAGCACCCTGCCGCCCGATCTCGGCGACATTCGCGTGAGCGTGCCGCCAGCAGACTGGCGCGTCGCGGTGTTTCTGGTTGCCGGCGCATTCGTCACGACCGTGCTCTTCGCGCTCGCGCCGGCCCTGCAGGCCACCCGTCTCGAGCTGGTGCGGGCGATGCGCGGCGAGGTGGTGCGTGATCCGCGCCCGAGCCGCGCGCGGAACGGCCTCGTCGCCCTGCAGGTAACCGCATCCGTCCTGCTCCTCATCTGCTCTGCCGTCTTCTTGCGCAGCGCGCTGGCGGCGGCGAGGTTCAACCCCGGTTTCCGCACAGCCGATACCCTCATTGCAGACATCACGAACGAGCAGATGCGTGGGGCCATGCTCGACGTCGTGAAGAGCGAACCATCCATCGCCGCGGTTGCGGCTACGTGGCCCGGCGTGATCGGCGGGCGTGCGGGCTTTGCCGACGGCGGAAGCGGTAAGTCTATGGTCGCGTACAAGTTCGTTTCGCCGGAATACTTCAGCGTCCTCGACATCGCCATCGTACGCGGACGTGGCTTCGTCGAGGCCGAGCGGAGCGCACGCGCTGCGGTGGCAGTCGTGACCGAAAGCGTCGCGCGCCAGTTGTGGCCGGCTGGCGACGCGATTGGGCAGGTCCTGCGGCTCGAGCCGGACCCGGCTGCCCCAAGCGGAGCCGAAGGGAAAAGCGACACGCCGCGGCTCGAGGAACCGCCACTTCTCTCGCGCACCTTCGTCGTCGTCGGCATCGCCCGTGACGTGCCCGGCTTCCGGTTCGCCGGTCAAACGGTGAAGGACGCGGGTATCTACGTGCCGACGAGCGCCGAGGTTGCCAGAACGTCACTCGCGATGCGTGCGCACGGCGATCCCGAGCGCGCGCGCGTTGCGCTCGTCGAGCGGCTCACGGCAATCGACTTGAGCCTGGGCTCGGTCATCACGCTGCGGACCATCGTTGGCGCGGCAGCGTATTTTCTGCAGATTGCGTTCTGGCTGACCGTCGTGCTTGGGGGGCTGGCGCTTCTCCTGACGTTGTCGGGGCTGTTCGGCGTACTCTCGTATCTCGTCGAGCAACGCACCAGGGAGATCGGCGTGCGGATGGCAATTGGCGCGACCAGCCGAAGCATCGGCGCGCTTGTGCTGCGACAGTCGGCTCGTCCCGTCGGCATCGGCCTGCTCCTCGGTAGCAGCCTCGCGGTCGCGCTCGGCGCCGTGCTCCGGGCACCGCTTGGATCCATTGCCGTCGGCAACGAGTCAATCGTGCGTCTGTTCGATCCTGTCGCCTACGCTGCCAGCCTGCTGTGCATCGTCACGGCGTGCGCATGTGCGGCGCTCGTTCCTGCGCTGCGCGCAGGACGAATCAATCCAGTCGCTGCGCTCAGGCAAGATTGACACCGCTTTGTACTAGACCTTTTTCACAACGCTGTATTACAAGGGCGTTGTGAAAAACCTCATTGGTTCCACGGGTTCCTGTTCCACGTTCCTCGTTCGCGGTGGCGCCACGATGACCGTGCGCGCTTTTTTTAAGAAAAAGATGGCGTACTGAATCCGCCGCCCACCTCGAACGCGGAACCCCTGGAACAGGAACGCGGAACCAGCGGACTACAGCATTCTGAAAACGGCGATAGTGCCCCTGCCGGGACGCTAGACGTCCGCTCGTAAGGCCACGATGGGATTGACGCGCGAGGCGGAGCGCGCCGGAAGATACGTCGCGAACAGCGCGACGGCCGCCAGCACCGCCGACACGACTGCATATGTCATTGGATCCATCGGACCGACGCCGAAGAGGAACGCAGACATGACACGCGTGAGCACAACCGCGACGCCGATGCCGAGGACGATGCCGGTGGCCGTCAGCGAGAGCCCATGACGGAGAAACATCTTCCGGACATCTCCAGTATGCGCGCCGAGCGCCATGCGAACGCCAATCTCACGCGTCCGCTGCGTGGCAGCGTAGGCAATCACGCCGTAGATCCCAACCACGCCAATCAATAGCGCGACGCTCGCGGCAATGCCGAGCATCACCAGCGCAAAGGATGTCTGCGCCATTGAGCGATCCTGAATCTCTTCCAGCGTCTGCACATTCGCCAGCGGTAAATTTCGATCGACGGACCAGACCGCGTGCTCGAGCTCGCGAAGAAAGCCCGGCGTGCCTACCCTTGTCGACCGCACCGCGTAGGCCATCGTGCGCCACCGATAGCTCTCGTTCAGCATTGGCCAGTACACAATTGGCGTCGGCGGCTGAGTCAGCCCGTCGTCGCGCTCGTTGCCGACCACGCCCACGATCTCGCGCCACGGCCTCTGCGGGCCGCAGCATCCGCGGACACGCTTTCCCAGTGCCTTCGCGGGCTCTCCCCAATACTCGCGCGCAAGCGGCTCGGAAATGACGATGACTGGCCGCCGCTCGTGGATCTCGCTCCACGTGATCGAACGCCCCGCGGCCAGGCGGATTCCCATCGTCTCAAAATATCCCGGCGCGAAACTCTTGAATCGCCGGCCCGGGGTCCTTCCGGCCTCCGGCATCGGTACGCTCTCGAGCTCGATCGGGTTGCCGTTGTCCTCGCCGTCCATGGTGATGGAAGACGAGAGACCCACGGACGTGACGCCTGGGACTTGGGCCAGCCGTTCCGCGACGCGCTCGTACGTGCGTGCCGCTTCTTGTGGATCGCTGATGAGGCCTGGCGGTATCGCGAGGACGAACGTCTGGACTTCCTCCGGGCGCGTAAAACCTGGATCGACCTGTCGCATCGCGACGAAGGTGCGAATCATCAGCCCTGAGACGATCAACAGCGTCAGCGCCAATGCGACTTGTCCCACGACCAGCGCATTGCGGGTGCGGTGTCGCCCGGGAGCGTCGCTGGCCGAGCGGCCTCCCTCCTTGAGCGCCGTGAGGCTCGGACTCCCGAATCGCAGGATCGCAAACAGGCCGAACAGGACACCGCTGAGCACTGAAACGGACAATGTGAACAGCAAGACTGTCGCATCGATACCGATGTCGTCGACACGCGGCAGCTCCGCAGGCGCGATCGCTCGCAGCAGCGCAGTCGCGGCCTGGGCGAGCGCCACGCCGACTGCACCGCCCGCGATTGCCAGCACCACGCTCTCCGACAGCAGCGCGCGCGCGACGCGGCCACGACTCGCCCCAAGCGCCGCACGCATCGCGAATTCCTGCTGACGTCCTTCCGCTCGCACCAGGAATAAGTTCGCCACATTGCCGCAGGCGATGAGCAGCACGACGCCAACGGCGGCCAGGAGAATCCACAGGATCTCCCCGATGTTGCCGATCACGTCATCTGCCAGCGGGCGCACGTTCGGCCGTAACTCCAATCTCGCAAAGACTGGCGGTAGAAGCGAGATCATGCGCGCCACATCGGCGTTGGCCTGGTCCAGCGTGACGCCTGGCTTCAGCCGCGCGAGCGCCTGAAACCCGAAGCTGATGCCGCGTGGAACGTTGACGTCCAGTGGCATCGGCAGCACGATGTCGGGGCGGGTGCGAAGAAACGTGAACGACGAAGGCAGCACACCGATCACTTCACGCGGACTGCCATCGACGACAAGTGATTGGCCGACGACGTTCGCCGCGCCACCGAACCGGCGCCGCCAATAGCCATGGGTCAAAATCACTCGCGGCGGATTTCCTGGCGTATCGTCTTCGGCGCTGAAGACCCGGCCGAAGACGGGTTGTACTCGTAGCAGAGGCAACGTGGCAGCACTGACCAAGAGAGCCTGGACACGTTCCGGATTGCTGCCTCCGGTAATGGAGACCTCGGTGGGATCCCAGACGCCGATCGCCTCGAACGCCCTCTGGTTCTCGCGATATGTGAGGTAGGTGGTGGGGCCATGATTCGTTCCTGCCCCGTGCGGCGCGTGTTGACGCACGGTCACCAGCGTCTCCGGCGCCTGGAACGGAAGGGGCTTCAGCAACACGCCATACACAACGCTGAAAATCGCGGCGGTGGCACCGATGCCTAACGCCAGCGTCAGGACGGTCGCGGCCGCAAAGGCCGGTTGCTTCCAGAACGTGCGTGTGGCGTAGCGCAGGTCCTGTCGGAGATCGTTCAGCACGTATCCGGTTGGCGCCCCCGGCGTGACGGGCTCCGGCGCGTGTGCCTGCCGCAGCGACGCCATCTGTTGCGCCAGAAGGTTGCCGCTTCGAAAGTCGGCGAGCGCCAGACGCGTCGCTTCTTCTGGTGACGCCCCTCCTGCCATCAACTCCCGGTAGCGGTCATCGAGATGTTGAGAAAGCTCGTCAACGATCTCGGCCTCGCGCGTTGACGAGAGACGCAACGACGACAGCCGCGTGCGCACTTCGCGCTTCCAAACCGCCCTGAGCGACGCGTCGTTCATCGGAGTCGAAAAGTCAGGCATGTCCGTCTCCCGTCACGCGCCGCACAGCCTGCACGAACGCTTCCCACGTACGCCGTTGTTGCGTCAGGACTCTGCGCCCCTCAGCGGTGACTTTGTAGAACCGTCGCCGGCGCTCGTCGGCCTTTTCGACCCACGTGCCTTTGATCCAACCCCGTTCCTCGAGGCGATACAGCAATGGATACAGCGAATCGATATGGAACGTGAGCTGCCCGCCAGATCGTGCGTGAATGAGCTTGCTCAGCTCGTAGCCGTGACGCGGCCGGGCGTCGAGCAGCGAGAGGATCAGCAGTTCGGCCGAGCCTCGTTTCAGCTCGCGATCGAGCGCGCGGGTATTGATACCTGTCATGAACAGATATTATGTAGACAGGCATCCCGGCGTCAATCCCTTCAATTACCTTACGGCGTGTTCCCCGAAGGCACGGTGCCGAAGTTGCGGCCGAAGAAGAGATCCACGGCATCAGGATCCTCGAACGTGGCGTCGCGCATCGGCTCGGGAATCTTGTGTTTGATCGGCTTGATCTGGCGCAAGTAGGTGACGACCGCGTGCCGATCCTCCTCGGTCCAGTTGGCAAACGCGTTCCACGGCATCTGGCGATGATTGACCCGCCGGCCGTCGTGGAACACTCCGCTTCGCAGCACGCGTTTCACCTCAGCGTCCTTCACGTTGCCGAGGCCGGTCTCCGGGTCGGGAGTCAGATTGCGGGTGATGGCGGCGCCCGCCCCCTTCACGCCGATCTTCAGCCCGCCCGCCAGATACATGTCGGGATTCGGCCCCTGAGGGCCGGGCGTCGAGTGACAGCCCTCACAGCCCGTAATCATCACGATGTACTTGCCGCGCTCGGCGATCGCACGCTGCCCCGGATCCGCGATCTTCTCGAGAGAGACCGCCGGGGCGGCCGTCTGCTTCACGTAGTCCTCTGGAGAAACCGAGAAGAACGGCGGGATGAAGTAGAGAAAGGCCAGAAAACCGATGATCGCGACAGCGACCACGGTGATGGCGAGCCACTTGAGGATGCGCATCATGTCAGTTCGCTCCGCAATCAACGCGCCGCGGTTTGCCACGACGCACCGCCGCCGGGCATTCCCGCATTGCCGGGGTAAGTGACGCCAGGAATGTCGCGCTCGAGGATGAGGACCTGGAACTTCCCCCAGAGATAGGGCACGAGACTCAGTTCTCTCGGTCTCGGAATCACATTGGAGATCGGCGGCACCGCGCGAAGCGCGGCGATCAACGCGTCGAGGTCGTGAGGCTTGAGGCTGCCATATGAAGGCCAGGGCATCGGGAAGGGCAGCATCCGCGATCCGTCCGGTCGCATGCCGCGCGTCAGCACGCTCTTGATCTGATCGTCCGTCCACCCTCCGAGGCCAGAATCCCGGTCGGATGTGAGGTTGTAGCTGACGACGTCGGTGAACGGATAGAGCGACACCCGCTGACCACCCGCCAGATAGAACTCCTCGATGGGCGATGCGTCGTCTTTCACCGGCGAATGGCAATAGGCGCAACCCAGCGTGTTTATCAGATAGCGGCCTCGCGCCACCTTGTCGGCCTTCTCCTGCGCGTCGAGCGCGGTATAAAAAGACGATGCCTCCGCTGCGGTCATGTCCCACGACGGCTTTCGCGCCAGCGACACGACGTAGGTGGCGAGCTGCCACAACTCGGCGTCAATCGCCGCATCCTTGAACGACGGCATCGGCGTGCCGTTCATGCCGGTGCGAAAGCGAAGGAACACGTCGCGTGTGGTGGCACCTCCGCGAAACGTCCACGGTTCGGTCAACGAGGTCGCGATTGTGGGGCGGCCTCGATCGTCCTTGAGATCTGTCGAAATTGCGCCGCTTCCCGTCCCGTCGGTGCCATGGCATGCCGCGCACTTGAGCCGCTCGTAGACATCCTTGCCGCTGGCAACGATCTCGGGAGACGAGACAGGCGGCTCGCCCACGACAATGGGCTGTGGCGTTTCGGTCGCGAAGCGGGGCGAAAACGATTTGATGTACGACGTCACTGCCTGGACCTGCGGGTCCGTGAGAAATGGGGCCCAGTCCGGCATCGAGGAGCCGTGCATGCCCGACTTGATCGACGTGTAGAGGTCGGCGTCGGTGGGCAGCGCGCCCGATTCTGTGCTCCTCAGCTTGTAGCGCGCCTGGGTGAAGTCGCGCGGACGTACATGGAGCAGGCCCGATGCCGGGCCGTCACCCTTGCCGGAGATGCCGTGGCAGTCCGCGCAGCGCACTTCGTAGATCGTCTTGCCGTCGGTCGATCCGGCTACCGCATCCGGAGCGCCACGGGCCGGCGACTGGGCATGGACCCACAGCGTCGTGGCAATCGCGAGAACGGCGCCGGCAAATACCGCAAGGACCCGATGTGGAGGAAGTGTCGGCAGCGTCATCGGTGCTCCCTACTTCATCGCAGCCAGCTTCTGCATGGGAATCAAACGTGCGGCGTTCTGCAACGTCGGCAGGTCGGTGGTGCCTGCGGTCACCTTCACCATGAATCGTCCGCCCACGAGCACGTGCACCTCGCCGTTGCCTGCCTCGGCGGTCCATTCCTCGTATCCGGGGAATCCGTTGATGGTGACGTGACGCACGACCGTGCCCCTCGTCGCTGGCGGCAGTTGCTTGAGCGTTTCCATCATCAGCAGGAGCACGTCGGGATTGCGGCAAGAATCCATGATCTCCACGCTGATGGTGCTGACCTGACGGTCGAAATCGACGGTGGTCCTGGACACCGACTCCTGCGTGTCCGTTTCGCTCTTCGGCTTTCCCCGGTCCCAGCCAGGCATGACTGGATAGAACTTCTCCAATTCCTCGCCGGACACGACACGACAAGCTTGCATGAGGACCGCCGGCGGAACCGCACTCGGCCGCGCAAGGGCCACTATGCCGCTCCCCAGCGTAATCGATCCGGCCGCCATCACCGCCACCCACGCCGTACCAGACATTCGCACCATAGGCCTCCGCCCTAGTTCGGGCTCAGCCGACCAGTCTGGTGCGTGTGGCACGTCGCGTCAAGCCGATCGTTCTTCGCGATTGCGGCTGCGCCGTAGGCGCGGGGACCATCCTCTTGACAGCGACAGGAGGCGCGGCTACTCTTCTCTCGACAGCGACAGTAGTGATGGCGCCAACACGTCAGCCGGTCGACGCACTCCGCGGCTCGCTCGATCTCCTCATCCTGAAGACGCTCTCGCTCTCCGCGATGCACGGTTGGGGCATCAGTCAACGAGTACAGCAGATGTCATCCGGCGAATTCGCCATGAACCAGGGCTCGCTCTATCCTGCCCTCCAGCGCCTCGAAAAGGACGGCTTCATCACGAGCGAGTGGGGCGTGACGGACAACAATCGTCAAGCCCGCTACTACCGTCTGACTGCGGCCGGTCGACGTGCGCTCGGCAAGGAGGTCGAGAGCTGGAAGAAATTCGCGGCTGCGCTTGATGAAGTGCTGCGTGCAACGTGACGAGAGCCCTGCAAATCCTCTCGGGGGTGTGTCGATGAAGTGGCTCGACGCTGCCCGCGCGCGTCTCCGGGTGCTCTTCGCACGCCGCGCCGCCGAGTCGCGGATGAACGAGGAGTTCCGTCTTCACGTCGATCTGGAAACCGACAGGCTGATGCAGGACAAGGGGCTCGCGCCCGATGAGGCGCGGCGCCTGGCGCTCGTCGCGTTCGGGGGCGTCGAGAAGCACAAGGAGGCGCTGCGCGACGACCGCGAGTTCGCGTGGCTTCGCGGTCTCTCGATCGATCTGAGGCTTGCCATCCGTCTGCTCGCCAAATATCCCGGGCTTACGCTCGTTGGCTGCGCGGCCATGGCGTTTGGTATAGCCGCTGCCGTGGGTACGTTCGAGCTCAGGAGACAGCTGGTCGACCCCTCGCTTCCGCTTGACGAAGGCTCGCGGATTGTGGGGCTGAGAAACTGGCAGACGTCGCTGAATCGTCCCGTTCTGGCGACTCCGCACGACTTCGAGACCTGGCGTGGCGAGCTTACGACGGTCGAGGACCTGAGCGCCGTCAACGCGCTTCGCCGCAACCTGATTACTGACGATGGGCGGTCGGAAGCGGTGGACGTGGCAGCGATGAGCGCATCCGCCTTCCGGGTTGCCCGTGTGCTGCCGATGCTCGGCCGGACGTTTGTCGAGGCCGACGAAGATCCCGGCGCACCTCCGGTCATCGTCGTTGGCCATGAGACATGGAAACGGCGACTTTCCGGCGATCCCGACGTCATCGGCCGGACTCTTCGACTGGGCGGTGAACGAACGACCGTGGTGGGCGTGATGCCCGAGGGCTTTGCCTTTCCAGCGGCGCACGACGTCTGGATCCCTCTCCGCACTCACACCGCCGGGTCCGCACCGGGCGAGGGTCCCGGACTTCGGGTGTTCGGGCGGCTCGATCGTAACGCGTCCAAGGCGCACGCACAGGCCGAGCTGCATGCGATCGGTCGCCGGACGGCCGCCGGTCTGCCGGCGACACACGAGCACCTGCGACCTCAATTCGTGCCCTATACCTGGCTGTTCGTCGACCCGGCTGGCATTCAGCGGGGGCTGACCATCGGAAACATCTTCGTCGTGATGCTCTTGGCGCTCGTCTGCGCCAACGTGGCGCTTCTGATCTTTGCGCGCGCGGCCGCACGCGAGAGTGAAATCGCCGTGCGGAGCGCGCTCGGTGCCGGCCGAGCGAGAATCGTCATTCAACTGTTCGTCGAAGGGCTCGTGCTCGCGGGTATTGCGGTCCTCGCCGGACTGGCCGCGGCGCGCGTCGGCGTGCAGTCGTTCCTCGCGATGTATGAGGCCGACTCGGGCCGTCGGCTCCCGTTCTGGGCGAGCGACAGCCTCACGCCGACGACGATGATCTACGCCGGCGCGCTGACGATTCTGAGCGCGGGCATCATCGGCGTTCTCCCGGCGTTGAAGGTCACCGGCCGCGGACTCCAGGCTCGGCTTCGCCAGTCGACGGCCGGGGGTGGCGGGTTTCGATTCGGCGGCGTATGGACTGCTGTCATCGCCTCGCAGGTCGCCGTCACGCTCACGTTTCCGGCGGTTTCATTTTTCTTTCATCGCTGGGTCGTCGAAGGGCAGACACGAGACGTCGGGTTCTCCGCCGGTGCGTACCTCTCTGCGCGCCTCCAGATGGATCGCGAGACGGCGCCCGGCGTTCCTCTGGCGACGACCGAGCCCACATTTCGCGCGCATATCCGCAGAACCTATTCCGAACTGGAGCGACGTGTGATCTCGCAGCCGGACGTTGTCGGGCTGACGTTTGCCGATCGGTTGCCCGGAACACTTCATCCTCGCTGGTGGATCGAGAGCGATGGTCAAGAGACTCCCAAAGTCTCTACCCGCGGGTATCCGGTGTCGTCTGCATCGGTCGCGCTGAATTTCTTCGGCGTCATCGGCGCGCCGATCCTCGCGGGCCGCGCGTTCACGGCTGCCGATCTCGATGCGAGCTCTGCTGTTGTGATCGTGAATCAGTCGTTCGTGAATGAGGTCTTCGCCGGCCGGAATCCGATCGGCCGGAGCATTCGCCGCGGTCCACTGGACGACAGACAGAAAGCCGGCCCGTGGCTCCAGATCGTGGGTGTGGTGAGAGATTTAGGGATGGTGGGAGAGGAAGCGGGCATCTACCATCCCCTCTCGCCAGAAACGGCCACTGTCCTTCACGTCGCGATTGCTGTCCGCGGTCGTCCTGCAGCCTTCGCGCCACGCCTTAGATTCCTGGCGAGCGAAGTGGAGCCGACGCTGCAAATCCACGATCTCATGCCGCTTGATGAGGTCGGCGCCAGTCTTTGGCTCGAGTCTCAGTATCTGTCGGGGTTGCTGGCAGTGCTGAGTGCAATGGCGCTGTTGCTGTCGCTGACCGCGATCTATTCAGTCATGGCGTTCACCGTCGCTCAACGAGCGCGGGAGATCGGCGTACGCGTGGCCCTCGGCGCCGATCGCCGCCACGTGATCGGCATCATTCTGCGCCGGCCGCTCGCACAGGTCAGCCTCGGAAATATCGTGGGCGCCATCCTGGTGGCAGTCACGTTCGTTGGTCTTTTCGAGAGCACACCAACGGCTGTGGAGACAGCAACGATTGCCGCGTATGCGATCCTCATGATGGCCGTGTGCATGCTCGCCTGCATCGTGCCTGCGCGTCGGGCACTGCGTATCGAGCCAGCCAGAGCCTTAAAGACAGAAAACTAAGTGGACCGTCGCGAGGTCCGGCTAAAGCCGGACACTACGTACAGCGAAGCGAAACCGCCTCTTTCTGGCTACCGCACAACAGTGGCCAATGCCATCGCGGCCCAATTGGTCGCCGCCGCGGAGATGAACTGGTCGAGGCCGTGCGGGAAGTCGCTGTCGAAATGCGGCTGAATCGGCAGTGCACGCGTGCGGACATACCACGATCCGTCTTCCAACTGAGAGTCGAGCAGAAACTGAATGCCTCGCTGGTACGCCGCGTCTTTGACCGCAAGAGCGCGCGATTCACGCAACGCCACAAGGGCTTGTCCGGTGGCGTACGCGTCGCTGGCCAGCGATGAGCGTTGTCCCCACCCTCCATCAGGCTGCTGTAGCGCCAGCAGTGCTTGAGCAGTGTGCTTGATCGCCGCGTGACTCCCGCCACCCCAGATCAACCCGAGTATCTTGAATGCATGGTCTTCCGTGCTGGTGGGCGGGGCCTTTTCGAGCCAGCGAACCGCGCGCGCAACGGCTTTGTCGTACTCGGCCCGCTGGCTCTTTGGGCCGTACGTGCGCACCGATCGGATCGAGGCCGCCGTCACTTGGAAGTCACTCGATTCCAATGGAGGGCGCAACGTCAAGCATTGCCAACGGCCATCCGGCGACTGGTTATTTTTCACGTATCGTGCCCACGCGTCGGTGATCGAATCACTGGGGTATTTCTCGGCCGCCATGCCGAGCAGGATATAGCTGACCGTATCGATACCGCCGGGAATCCCGACGTTCTCCAGCGCGCGTTCGCGATTTTCCTCGAGGTACGCCGCGATCCTTTGCAATTGCGCGCGCGCGATGTGCTCGTCCACGCGTACTCCCTTCGCGCGCACGGCCGTCATGGTCATGGCGGTCAGCGAGTTGTTGTGACAGGAGACGCATCCCGCTTTCTGGATGAAGGCGACGTCGGCTCGCTGCAACAGCGGAAGGCTCCTGTCGAGCGCGTCGCGAACTGAGCCTGACGGCTGAGGCTTCAGTTGCGGAGGAGCAGGGCTTTCATCCCTGACGCCAGCGCGGTGAAGCGCGTCCACCAGCGTCGTGTTCCCCTGCTTCTTTGCGAAATCGAGAATGGTTCCGCCGAGAGGCTTGGCATCGATGCTCGCGCCTCTCCCGATCAGCGCCTCGATCGCGTCCAGTGGAATCGTTCTCGGGGAAAGGGCCACGGTTTGCAGGATGTTGGGGACGGGTTTTGCGTCCCGTTCGAGGAGGATCTTTGTGACGCGCAGGTCGCCCAACCGGACGGCCGCTGTGAGAGCGCCATTCAGATCGCTCGGTTCGGCGAGCGGAAGCAGCAGCTCAAAGCAGGTGGTGCAGTCAGCCAGCAGTGCAATGGCGAGTGGGAGCGGCGTCTTTCCGGCTCCGTGATCGAGCAGCAGTGACAGCAGCGAGGCGTCACGCGCTGCGACGGCCAGCTGCAACGCACCCCGACCATCTGGAAGCCGCACGGAAGCACTCGCTCCCCTTTCCAGAAGGAGCTTCACCACTGCATGCGATCCAGCCCGACCCACTGCGATGAGTAGAGCGGTGCGGCCCTCGCCCGAGCGGGCGTTGACATCGGCGCCGCGATCGAGCAGCAGACGGATTTTCTCCACGTCCTCGATCGCATACATGAGCGCGGTTCCCCCGCCATCATTTTGCGCATTCGGATTCGCGCCTTGCGCCAACAGAAGCCTGACGTCTTCGACTTCGCCATAGAGGGCCGCCAGCATGATCGGTGTCCAGCCGCCTGGGCCCTGGCGATTCACAGACTTCGGATCTTCCCGCAACGCGCGGGTGAATGCTCGATGATTGCCGTTTCGAAGGGCGTGCATCATCGTGACGACCGAGGGATCGGGCTGCGAAGTGATCGTGTCACCTGACAGCGAGTCCGGCCATTCAGCACCTTGATCGATCCACGTCTGAATGACGCTGATTTGCTCCTGACGCAGTGGTCCGTCGGGCGGCATTTGCGCTCCGGATCCATTCCCGATCAAGCGACGGTACAGCGGGCTCGCGGAACTGTTTCCTGGAACGATGCGGGCTCCGTTTGCGCCGACTCTGTTCGGCAGCGCGTCCCGGCGCCGGTCCAACCGGAGTCCTCTCATTTGCTGGGACGGGCCGTGGCATTCGACGCAGTGCTGCCTCAGGATCGGCTGGACATCACGAGCAAAGTCCACTGGCGCGGGCCCTTGCGCGCTCAGCGTCCCGCCCATCAGCAATGCCCACACAATGGCACTCGCGCATCGCGTCAACACAACTCCCCCATTCTGACGTCGGCCATGTCGAAGGACTCGAATTGTATTGATTCGTCGACTGCCAGAGAAAGGAATTCTGTGTCACGCTCGTCCCCTACGGGCGGCAGGTCGCTAACGCGATGACAGCGCCGAGTGCTTCGCGACGCGGAAGTACCAGTAGACAGGCAGTCCGAGAGCGATGAGCACCAGCCCCGCGACGGACTCGACCGGACGGTTGATCAGCGTGTTGACCACGAGCCACGCGGCAGCCATGACGAAGACCAGCGGCACCGCGGGATATCCGAGCGTCTTGTAGGGCCGCGGGAGGTCGGGCGCACGGAATCTCAGAACGAAGACGGCGGATGTCGCCAGGCCGTAGAAAATCCACGACGCGAAGACGACGTAGTCGGTCAACTGATCGTAGGTTCCCGATGCGGCCAGTACGCACGCCCACACGGCTTGCATCAGGACGGCGGCTGCCGGCACGCGTGTGCGCGCATTGAGGACGCCGACGCGGGCAACAAAGAGGCCATCTCGCGCCATCGCAAACGGCACGCGCGCGCCTGTCAGCGTCGAACCGTTGAGAGCGCCGAGTGCCGATAGGACGAACGCAATCGATATCAGCTTTCCGCCGCTCTCGCCGAACGCGGTCTGCGCAGCCTTCGTGGCAACCGGCAACGCGTCACGGTGAGCCGTCGAGTTCGAGGTCACGATCTCGGCCCACGGAAGAGCGTAGAAGTACAGACACGTTCGCCGCGCAGTAAATCACCATGACGGCGACCATTCCCCCGATGAGCGCGCGCGGCACGTTGCGACTGGGGTCCTTGACCTCGCCCGCCGCCATCGGCATGTTGTTCCAGCCGTCATAGGCCCACAGCGCCGCCAGCATCGCCAGCCCGAACGCCGACGCGCCGCCGGCGTCGCCACGAGACGTCGGTGCGAGGTGTGCCCAATCGGCTTCTGTTGAGAGAAAAGCAATGCCGATGATGACGATCCCGATTCCTGCAACTTTAAGGATCGTCAGCGCCGTCTGAACCCGGCCGCCCACGACGACCGTGAAGCAGTTGACAACTGCAAAGATGGCGATTGCGGCGATGGCCACGACCTGCGTGAGTCCGAATTGCCACTGCATCGTACGCCCCAGAAGCGTGTACGTCGCGTGGGTCCACGACGAGCCCAATGGCACGATGGCCGAAAGGAACGTGGCGAAGCCGACGCCCAGTATCGCGATCGACCCGGATCCGGCGACGACGAAGCGCATCCATCCGTAGAGAAACGCCGCCAGTTCGCCGTAGGACCGACGAAGGTAGATGTATTCGCCGCCGGCGTGCGGCAGCATCGCACCGAGCTCTGCATAGCTGAGCGCACCGGCGAGCGACAGAAAACCGGCGACGACCCAGGCAGCCAGCACGAGCAGCGGCGAGCCGGCATCCTGGGCCATGATGGCCGACTTGAGGAAGACGCCGGTACCGATGACCGTTCCAACGACCAGGGCCGTCGTGTCCGTGAGCGTCAGACCGCGAACGAGCTGAAGACGCTGCAGTTCGATCTTGTCCATGGAATGCGCGACGTCAACGCGTGCTCGTCACGCGCGTGGTGACAGCGTCCGCGAGGCGCGAGAGATAGGCGTTGCGTGAGATGGGGATCGCGCCAAGCGATGCCAGGTGCTTGCTGCACCACTGCACGTCGAGCAGCGTCATCCCGGTCGCCCGCATGAGATCCACCAGCGCCATGAGTGCGACCTTCGACGCGTCGCGCTTGACGTGAAACATCGACTCGCCGGAGAAGAATCCATCGATCCGCACGCCATACAGGCCTCCCGCAAGCCGGCCGCTGCGATCGAATACCTCGATGCTGTGGGCCCAGCCGAGCTCGTGCAGCCGCGTGTAGGCCTCGATGAAGTCGTCAGTGATCCAACCGCCGTCACGCGACGGATTGGCGCAGCCCCGTACCACGCGCGTGAAGCAGGTATCCACATTCACCTCGAAGCGCTTCGCGCTCTCACGCATCGAGCGTGTCACGCGAAGACCATCGAGGGGCAGGATGCCGCGCGGATTCGGCGACCACCAGCCAAGCCGCCCGGCCAGCTCCGAGATGCCCATCGGGAAAATGCCGCGCTGGTATGCATCAATCACCGTAGAGGGTTCGAGATCGGCGCCCAGCTTCACGAGGTCGCTATCGGGCCACTCCGACAGCGGCGGAAACCGCCATCGGCTCTTCCCCACCGGCCGCGGCGTCGCGTTCCAGCTCGTCATAAGTTGATCGTATCGTCCAACCGATCGCATCAGGATTGTCATAGATTGTCGCTGCCCATCTTTCATCTGGCAATTCCCAGGGTTCTCGCGTCAGGATGTCATCATGCCCTCGCTGACAGCCAACCCCCTGTTCGGGACCGATGGAACCGCGATCTCCAATCCCCTTGAAGAAACGATCACGCTTCGCCAGGCGAAGACGTTGATCACGTGCATGGCCCATGAGCAGAGCTTCCTGCTGCTCTCGCCGCCCGGTGTCGGCAAGTCCGAAATGGTCTACCAGGCGGCCGCAGAAGCGGGGCTTCCCTGTCGCTCGCTCCTCGGCACGCAGATCGCTCCCGAGGATGTCTCCGGCATTCCGCGTATCGTCGGCGAGCGGTCGGTGTTCTGCCCGCCGCGTGTCCTGCTCCCGGAAACGCCGGAGCCGTTCTGCCTGTTCCTCGACGAGCTCCCCGCCTGCGCGCCGGATGTGCAGAAGGCGTTCTACTCGCTGTTGCTCGAGCGGCGGATCGGCGAGCATTCGCTCCCGCGAGGAACGTGGGTCGTATCGGCCGGCAACCGGGTGCAGGATCGCGCGCTGGTGCGCTCGCTGAGCTCGGCGCTCGTCAACCGCGTCAGCATCCTGAACGTGCGCGTCGACGTGCAGGAATGGCTCGACTGGGGCGTCGCCCACCACGTGCGGGCCGACGTCCTGAACTTCGTCTCGTACATGCCGGACGCGCTGATGCGCTCCGTGCCGGCCGAACCGCAGCCGTTTTCGACGCCGCGTGCCTGGACGCTCCTGTCGCGCGGACTCGACCTCGCCGAGGCCGGCGGGATCCTCACGCGCGAGCTGCGTCGCGCGCTCGCGTTCGGGCGTGTGTCCGCCGAAGATGCTGCCGTGTTCTGTGCGCTGGCCGAGGAGTCGATTCAGCGCATGCAGCCGCTGACGCACTACCTCGAACACCCGGAAAGTCTGCCCTCAGGCGATGCGGCGCGATGGTTCATCCTGAACTGCATCCGACAGCACGTGCGCGACGGCAGACTCACGGGCGTGACGCCCGAGACGGTCAATCGGTTTCTGAGCAGCCTGCCGCCCGAGCACCAATTGACGCTGATCGCGGATCTCGTCGGCACATGGAGCGAGCTTGGCGCCGACCCCGCGATGCTGGCGTTGCTGAAGCAGGTGACCAGCCTGTGACGCCGGTAACCGATCCCGCAATCGCCGTGCCCGGCGCCGATCGCCATCAACTGAAGCGCATCCGGCGCGGTCTCAAGCTGCTGACCGTTCCGCTCCCGTACCTTTCAGGGCTTGCCGCCGAAGCACGCGTGTCGCTCGACGACCGCGTGCCGACGATGGGCGTGTTTGCCACGGGGCGTATCGTCGTCAATCCTGCCTTCACGGAGAAGCTCAAGGAAGACGAACTGATGTTCGTGCTGGCGCACGAGCTGCTGCACCTGGCGCTTCGGACGCACGATCGTGCGCGGGGCAGTCGGCATCTCGAGTTCAACTACGCGCACGACTACATCATCAACGACATCCTGCGCGTCGAGCTTGGCGTCGAGCACGTGCCCGCGGGCGGGCTCGAGATGCCAGGCGCCAGCAAGAGGTCGGCCGAGGAACTCGTCCTCGAGATGCGCCGTAACGCCGCGATCATGCCGTCGAAGACCGCGGTGTTCGACGGAGAGGACACGACCGTCGGCCGCGTGTTCGGGGCGGGCAGGGGCAGGCCGGGGGCGCTCATGGAGAAGAGGCGCAGGCCGGCGATGTACTCGACCGCCAGCGCGAGAAGGAGATGTTCCCTGATGACGTCGCAGCGCAGGCCGAGGAAGCCGATGCGATCAAGGAGGTGGCCTCGGCGGGGCTCGCGCTGGCACGGGCCGTCGGGGCGCTCAGGGGCCTCAGAGGAGACGATCCGGGCGCGACGTCGCAAGTCGTCACGGCGCTGCGCGGCCTCTATCGCACGCCGTGGGAGGTCGTGCTGCAACGATGGATGGAATCGGTCGCACCTGGCGAACGCACGTTCGTACGGGCCTCGCGCCGCAGCGGCGATCGATCCGATCTCGTCCTGCCCGGGCGACGCCGGGAAGGCTGGATGTTGAACGTGATCGTCGACACGAGCGGATCGATGGCAGACGAGATTCCGCGCGCGCTCGGCGCCATCGCCGACTTCTGCGATTCGGTCGCCGTGGATCAGATCCGCCTTCTCCAGTGCGACGTCAACGTCACGAGCGACGAACTGTTGTCGCCGACAGACCTGGCGCAGTACGCCGTCACAGGCTATGGCGGCAGCGATCTGACCCCCGCAATGGAGCGGCTGGCAGCCGACCCACAGGTGAGAGCCGCGGCGATCATCACCGACGGCGACGTGCAATACCCAACAGACCCGATGCCTTATGCCGTGTTGTGGTTGTTGCCGCCCGGGCGATCCGCGGCATTCGATCCGAGCTACGGCCGCGTGGTCGTCATGGACGGTCAGTCGTGAGGAAAGCGTTGAGGCAGAAGAACAGCAGGGGCGTGGCATGAAGGTGATCCAGGAACTGGTCGCTCACTTCGAGCGGCAGAAGAAGCTGTCGGCTGAGGAGATCCGGGCGCTGCTCGAACAGGGCTTCCTCGCCGCCGATGCGCCGGAGCGGATTCAGGATTTGTGCGACAGGCCCGGCACGACCTACTACTTTCGCGTCACCGGTGCGACCCAAGGCAGCCTGTGGGGTACGGACATCTACACGGGCGACTCAGCGCTCGCCGCGGCGGCCGTGCACGCGGGCGTCATCAAGGCGGGCGAGCCGGCGGTCGTCCGGGTGACGGTGATGCCGCCGCTCGCCCAGTATCCGGGTTCCGTTCGCAACGGCATTACGAGCCAGAGCTTTGGCCGCTTCGGCACCGCCTATCGCGTCGACCGGGTGTAGAGGTAGACGCGAACCGCGAACCCGCCCTAGTTGGGCCGGCGAGACTAGTGCGCGGGCGGCCGTATGGCCTACGCTTGGTCGACCGGACGCTCACGGGAAGGAAACACATGAAGACTCTGTTGAATGCGATTCTGCTTCTGCTTCTGGTGTCGACCACGGCTCGGGCACAGACCAACGCGGGCGAACTGACGCCGCAACCGAGCCTGCCGTTCACGATGACCCAGGTGGCGACGTTCAGTCTGCCCTGGCGTATTGCCTTCCTGCCCGACGGTCGCATGCTGATCACTGAAAAGGTCGGCCCTGTCTGGCTGGTGACCCAGCAGGGCGCGAAGACACCGGTCGCGAATGTCCCCGCCGCTCTGCACCAGGGTCAGGGCGGCATGCTGGGCGTCTTCGTTTCACCACACTACGCGACCGACCACTTTGTCTATCTCACATACGCAGAGCCGGGCGACGGCGGGTCGAGCCTTGCGCTGGCGCGCGCCCGGCTGGCAGTCAGTGAGGGGACGGCGAGCCTGGAAGAATTGCAGGTGATCTGGCGGCAGATGCCCAAGGGGAGAGGCGGACAGTTCGGCGCCGCGATTGCCTTTTCTGCCGACGGCCGGTATCTATTCCTGACGGTCGGCGACCGCCAGCGTATGACGCCAGCTCAGGATCCGGATCAGGAGCTGGGCAAGATCCTGCGCCTGACGCTTGACGGCAAGCCCGCACCGGGCAATCCGATGGCCGGCAAGACGGGCGCCGCGAGTGTGCCTCTGATCAATCCGCCACGCGACACGGAACTGGCCAAGACCGCGCCCGTTGTCAGCACCTACACGTTTCCGGGGCCGAACCTGACGCCGGCGGAGACGTGGACCACCGGCCACCGCACGCCCTACGGCCTGGCGTTCGCGCCCGATGGCCGACTCTGGGAAATTGAGCATGGCCCGAGAGGCGGCGACGAGCTGAACCTGATCGAGCCCGGCAAGAATTACGGCTGGCCGCTCGTCTCTTACGCCACCAACTACAATCGCGTGCCGATCCCGAGTCCGGATACACGGCCAGATCTGACCAAGCCCGTCATCTACTGGACGCCGATCATCGGGCCGGGCAGTCTCACGTTCTACAAAGGCGCGATGTTCAAGCAGTGGCAGGGGTCGGCGCTGATTGGCGGCATGGAATCGCAGACGCTCAATCGCGTCATGTTCGACGGCAAGGGCGGCGCGAGTGCCGCTGAACGCTGGAACGTCGGCCATCGCATTCGCGACGTGGCAATCGGTCCAGATGGCGCGCTGTGGATGGTCGAAGACGCCAGCCCCGGCGGGTTGTTCCGCGTGACGCCGAAATAGATCCGTCGTCTCTCGGGCGTGTGCGAGACTACCGCGCATGTTTGCAGCTTTCGCGCTCGCGTTCGCACTCCAAATGGCGCAGCCAGGCGCCACGCCACCCCCGCGCCCCGCACCGCCGACAGTCAGCGAAGCCACGCCCGTGGCCGTGCCGCCGGCGACGCCGACGGCGCTTCGCTACTACACGAGCGGCAATCGATTGTGGGTGCTCGAGCAAGTGCTGTCGATCGCGCTGCTCGCGGGCATCCTGTGCAGCGGCCTGTCCGCCAAACTGCGCGCATGGGCCCAGCGGATTGGGCGCAACTGGTTCTTCACGATCGTCGTCTACTTCGCGCTGTTCACGATCGTGACCTTTGTGATCATGCTGCCGCTCACCTATTACCAAGAGTTCGTGCGCCAGCATGACTACGGCCTCTCGAATCAGACACTGCAGAAATGGTGGACCGACTCGCTCACGGCACTGGCCGTGAGCTGCGTGGCCGGAGGGCTGTTCCTCTGGGTGCCATATCTGCTGTTGCGCAAGAGCCCGCGGCGATGGTGGCTGTACACCGCCGCTGCCGCCATTCCGTTCATCCTTGTCGCCAATCTCGTCGCGCCCATCTGGATTGCGCCGCTCTTCAACAAATTCGAACCGATGCACGACAAGGCGCTGGAAACGCGGATCCTTGCGCTGGCCGATCGTGCAGGCATCGATGGCAGCCGCGTGTTCGAGGTCAACAAGAGCGTCGATACAAAAACGCTGAATGCGTATGTCGCAGGCCTCTGGCAGACCAAACGGATCGTCCTGTGGGACACGATCATCGCGCGCATGGACGATCGCGAGCTGCTCTTCGTCATGGGCCACGAAATGGGTCATTACGTGCTCGGGCACATCCCTCAGCTGGTTGCGCTCTCGTCGCTGCTGATCCTCGTTCTTCTCTACGCGGCCTACAAGACGATGGGCGCGATCGTGGCGCGCTGGGGAGATCGGTTCGGGTTCTCAGACATCGCCGATGTGGCGTCGCTGCCGTTGCTGCTGCTCGTGACCAGCGTGTTTTCGCTCGCGATCGCGCCGGCGCAACTCGCGTTCACACGTCACCTCGAGCATGAAGCGGATCGCTTCGGGCTCGAGATCACACAGACGAATCACAGCGCGGGTACAGCGTTCGTGAAGTTGCAGCAGGACGCGCTTGCCAATCCCTGGCCGGGACCGCTCTTCAAGCTGTGGCGCGCCAGTCATCCGCCGCTCGGCGAGCGCATCCAGTTCAGCAACGACTATCATCCGTGGCGAGAGGGCGCCCCGATGCGCTACGCGGCCAGATTCAGGAACTGAAGGAGAAATAAAATGCTAACCAAGACACACGTTCCCGCACTGGCGACCCTGGGCGCGGCAACAGGCGCGGCGATTGGACGGCATCTTGACAAGGCGTTCCGCGCCCGTCGCGCTGCACGCTAGCACGTCGCCGGAGTCGGCATTGCAGTTCTTCGCCATTCGGCGAAACGGCACGACGGCCTGCACGTCGTTGTGTTATCTGGACGAAGGCCTCGCCGGGATCTACTGCGCGTCGACGATTCCCGATGAGCGCAAGAAGGGACTGGGCGCCCACGCGACGGCTGAGCCCCTGCGCCTTGCGGCTCGGATGGGCTACCGAGTGGGCATCCTGCAGTCCTCAGAGGCCGGTCACAGCTTGTACAGGAGCCTCGGGTTCGCCGATTTTGGCGGCGTCCCCTTGTACGTCGGGATTCCTGCCTGATCGCGGTCGATCAATTTGGGCGTTATCGCTGGCCCTCGTAAACCGTCATTCTCGCGGGCCCGTAGTAGAGCGAGTTGAACAGCAACTTGTATGTCCCCCGCACTTGAGCGCGGAACTGCGGGCGCATCGAAAGCAAGATGACGCGCCCGCGACCGACCGGCACATCAACGACAGCCGTTTTTCCATGTAACCGCTCTTCGCCGAGAATCCATCCGCTGAGGAGTGGGTTTGTGAGCGGATATGTTCCCACCGCCTTCGCGTTGCCGCTCACCTCGAATGCTTCGTTCTGCTGAAAAAAGACCGCCGTTTCGCGTGCCATGCCGTAGGCGATTGGATGGTCAGCATCGAGGACGAGCTTCAGCAGAGACCCGGGCACATAAAAATCCTGTGGCCGGACTCCTTCGAGAGTGCCCTTGACGGGCAGGGCGAACTGGCGGGCCGCGAATCTCACGGCTTCGTCCATCGTGACGAGCGTTCCGCCGTCGTTCACGAAATCGCGAAGATTCTGGACGCCGGCCTCGCCGATGCCGCCCACGTATTCGGGCGGTATCGTGCCGGGACGATGCCCTTCAACGATCGCCGCTTCGCTGAGCTCGCCGGGGATGACGATCACGTCGTGCTTCGCTCGGAGATTGCCGGAGCGGATGTCCCGATCGACGATATTGGCAAACGAGAATTCGTACTCCTCGAAGATGAATCGAGTCCATCCCTCGTCCATCGATGCCACGTGGCTTTTATACAGCGCGATCCGCGGCGCGTTCAGCTTGTAGGCCTGCACGGTGAACCGATCGTTCGATGCAATGAAATTCACTGACGTCTCTCGCGCAATGGTTTGAAGCTTTGGGTCGACGCCGGGAGCGGTGGGGATGATCATCGTGCCGGCCGCGTAGACCGTGCCTTTCACAACGATTGGCCGTGCTGCCCAGTACACCTCCACCTTTTCCTTCATCAGACGGTTCAGAGCCCGGAGTGACGCATTGCTCTCGTGCTCGAGGATGTATGCCTTCGCAGGGCCGGTATCCACGGTTCCCGTCGCCGCTTTGATCGTGTTGTCGACCCTTACAAGACGGGCTTCGAATGGCTGCGCCACGGTGATCGCCTTGACGCCCATCTGCATCGGGAGGGTATGAGCGACGACGTCATAGGGCCGCTGCGGCGGCCCACCAGCGTATTCGCGGATATCCGGATAGTTCTGCTTTTCGAGCAAGGTTTTTGCGAATGAACCGAACGGCTGCTGCATTTTGATGACGTAGCTGCCCTCCGGATATTCCACGCCGTCTGCCGTGAACGTTGCATGCGCCTGGTGGATTTCAACCTCTCCGAACTGCAGGACGTTCAACAGCTCGACTGTGGTCGCCGGGTCGCGCTGGCCGGGAGGAATCACGAACGCGTATGGCGCACCGGTCCAACCCACGGCTCGTTTCTGCACAGTGTAGAAATTTCGAAGCCAACGCTCGCGATAATGCGCCATGTGTTCGAGCGCACCCATCGCCGCGGTCAATTCGTAATCGACGATGTCCCGCAGCTTCCATTCACCTCCACGCCAGACCGCGGGAAATTTCCAACTCACGCTGCGCGGGTCGTAGCCGAGACCCGGACGAAGATCGCTGAAGCTCTGGCGAATCGGCGACGCATACTTGACGCTCGCCGCCTCCGTCAGGACGCGCACCGCGCCGTGGTAGTGCTGGTACGCCCGCGCCGGCGACCACGCGTCGTATATCGCATTGGTCGTGATGCCGGTCTTGCCCTCGGCGATCAGCCGGTTCATCATCGCCTGCCCCAGGAACGACGCTCCCTGGATCAAAATTGGATCGATGTTCGGTTCGTAGGGATCGAGGAATGGGGGCACGAACAAGCGCGCGCCGGTATTGCCCATTTGGTGGACGTCATACAGAACTTGTGGATGCCATTTCTTGTAGACGCCGTCGATGACATGGCGTGTTTCGACCTGCGTGAACATGTACCAATCACGATTGTTGTCGTGGCCGGTGTAATGATGGTAGAGCTCGGGGACGGGAGCCCCGTCGAAGGGCGTATTGACGGTCTTCTTGTACCAATTGACGACGATGTCGAGACCGTCGGGATTCAGCGAGGGAATGAGGACGAATATCACATTGTCGAGGATGTGCTTGATTTCCGTCGTGTTCGTCGTGGCCAGGTTGTAGGCGAGCTCCATCGACATCTGCGCCGCGGCGACTTCGGTGGCATGAACCGAACAGGTCATGGCGAGCACCGACTTGCCTTCACCGATGAGACGCTCGGCCTCCTCGGCCGACAAGCCGCGCGGATCAGCGAGCCGGTGCGTGATTTGCTCGTAGCGATCGAGCGTGGCCAGGTTCTCAGGAGATGTAATGGTTACGCGTAGAAACGGTTTTTTCAGTGTGGTCTGTCCAATAACGTCGACCTTGATTCTGTTCGACGTCCTGGCCAGATCATTGAAATAACCGGTGATCTGCTGCCAATCAGCGAGCTTGTAATCATCTCCGACGCGGAAGCCGAGATAATCCTTCGGCGACTTGATCTGCGCCGACGCATCGACGCTCGGCACGAGCATCGCCAATACCGTCAGAAGGACTAATCCTGTCTGCATGTCACCCTCGTGACGCGATAATACGCCGCCTGCCAACACGGGCAACGTCCTTTCCCGACGTATTCACATGGCGCATATAATTCGCGATACCGCACCATCATGCCCATGACACCCGAGCGCTGGCGGCGCGTCGAGGATCTCTGTCACGCGGCGCTTGAGCGTGACGGCCGCGACCGGGCGCGGTTTCTGGAAGACGCCTGTGCGGGCGATGACGAGTTGCGACGCGAGGTCGAGTCGCTGCTCGCGCGGCACGCGTCGACGGGGGCCTTTCTCGGGGAACCCGCTGCCGTCCTGGCGGCAGGCCTCATGAGCGGTCTCGGACCGTCGATCCCCGTGGGCCATCGAATCGGCGCGTATCAGGTGCAGGGCCCCCTCGGCGAAGGCGGCATGGGCGTCGTCTACCGCGCGCTCGACACGAAGTTGAATCGCCACGTGGCCATCAAGTTGCTGTCCGACGACCTGGCCGACGCTGCCGCGCGTCGCCGGTTTCAGCGCGAAGCACAGACGGCATCCTCGTTGAACCACCCGCACATTCTGACGGTGCACGACGTCGGCGAGTTCGATGGCCGTCAATATCTGGTCACGGAGTTCGTCGACGGCGGCACGCTCAGGGACTGGGCGCGGGCCACGCCGCGCACCTGGCGACAGATGATCGAGCTCCTGACAGGCGTGGCCGACGGCCTGGCCGCCGCACATGCTGCGGGTATCGTGCATCGGGACATCAAGCCGGAGAACATCCTGGTGGCCACCAACGGCTACGCCAAGCTCGCGGATTTCGGCCTGGCCAAACTCTGGGAAGCCACGGACAACGAGGCGGTGACCCGAACGCTTTCAGAAGGACGCACGCGATCCGGCGTGATCATGGGGACGATCGCCTATATGTCGCCAGAACAGGCGGCGGGCCAGCCGGTGGACGCGCGCAGCGACATCTTCTCGTTCGGCGTCGTCCTGTACGAGCTACTCGCGGGCCGGCGGCCGTTTGAAGGCGCGACGGATCTCGCACGGCTGCAGGCGCTGATCGGCCGGCCGGCGCCGCCATCGGCGGACTCGTCGCAGGACCTGCCCACGGACCTGAGGAATATCGTCGAGAAGGCCCTCGAGAAGGATCCCGCCGACCGCTATCAGACCGCCCGTGAGCTGGTCGTCGACTTGCGGCGGTTGACGCGGGCGCCAATCGGAACCGCGACTGCCGGTGTCGGTCGCGCGGCGCCCGCGCCCGCGCGACGAGGCATGCTGTTGCTGACCGCGGGAGCGCTGCTTGCGATCGCGGCGATTGGCGGCGGCTATTTGTACTCATCGTACTCGCGCCGCCCAGCGCCGCTCACCGACAAGGAAACCGTGATCCTCGCCGACTTCGCAAACACCACTGGCGATCCGGTGTTCGACGGCACTCTGCGACAAGGGCTGGCGATTCAGCTCCAGCAGTCAACGTTCCTCAGCCTGACCTCGGACACGCGCATCCAGCAGCTGCTGCGGCTGATGGGCCAGCCTGCGGACGCGAAGCTCACTCCGGCCATCGCCCGTGACATCTGCGAGCGGATGGGCGGCGGCGCCATTGTCGACGGGAGCATCGTCGGCCTCGGCGCTCAATATGTACTTGGTGTGCGCGGCACCGGATGCCGCAGCGGCGAGGTGCTCGGCGAGGAACAGGAGCAGGTCGCGAAGAAGGAAGACGTGTTGAACGCGTTGAGCGACATCGCGAGCCGGTTGAGAGTGCGACTCGGCGAGTCACTCTCGACGCTCGATGAGCACAACCGGCCGCTTCCCGACGTCAGCACGTCATCGCTCGAGGCGTTGAAAGCGTACAGCGCCGGTTTGCAGGCGCAGGGGACCCAGGGGCGGCGGGTGCCGATAGAGCTATTCAAGCGCGCCGTCGAGATCGACGACCGCTTTGCTGTGGCGCACGCACGATTAGGAACCTCGTACAGTCTCGCCGGCGAGTTGGTGCTCGGAGCTCGACACACTACGCGGGCGTTCGAGCTTCGTGAGCGGGCCACTGACGATGAAAAGTTCTTCATTACGGCGACCTACCATCGCCAGGTCACCGGCAATCTCGAACAGGCGCTCCAGGCGTTCGACTTGTGGGAACAGACCTATCCGCGCACGTTCGACTCGTACGGTCTGGCCTCCGGCTTCGTGACGAAGGGAACGGGCCGGTACGAGGGCTGCATCGAACGCGCTGCGAAAGCGGAGGCTGCGGACCCGCAGTTGCCGTTCGGATATTTCAATGCCGCAGCCTGCTACATGTATCTCGATCGGCTCGACGAAGCTGCGGAGGCGCTCCAGCGAGCTGCCGACCGGAAGGTATCGGGTCCCGATTCCCGTTGGCATTTTCATCTCGCGTTCCTCAGGGGGGACGCCGCAGCCATGGAACGGGAGTTCGCTCGGGTCCAAGGCAGCGCGTTCGAGCCCGATATGACCCATTTCAAAGCGCTCGCCCTCGCCCGATCGGGTCAGCTGGAGCACGCACGCTTACTTTCGCGCCGAGCGGTCGATCTGTTCGAGAAGGCCGGCCAGCCTGAGCGTGCGGCGGTTTTTCAAACGGCGCCAGCCGTGTGGCACGCGCTGATGGGTAACGTCACGGAGGCTCATCGTGCGGCCGGGATGGCTCTGAATCTATCAACAGGCCGCGACGTGACATATGCCGCCGCCTTCGCATTGGCGTTGAGCGGTGAGCTGTCGCAGTCGCAGGCGCTCTTGAAGGATCTCGAAGCGCGCTTTCCGCAGGACACGACCGTGAACATCAGCTATCTGCCAGCACTCCGTGGCCTGATTGCACTCCAGCAGGGAAAACCGGCGGAAGCACTCCAGAAGCTCGAGCCCGCTCTGTCGAACGAATTCGCTTTGCCCGGCACGGCATTCTTCGCCAGCTTTGGAAGCCTCTATCCGGCCTACGTGCGCGGCCAGACGTATCTGGCCGCAAAAAGGCCGGCGGACGCGGCCGTCGAATTCCGGAAGATCATCAGCCGCCGCGGTCTTGTCATGGAAGATCCTATCGACGCGGTCGCGCGCCTGCAACTGGCCAGAGCGCTCGTCGCCAGCGGTGACACGGCGCGCGCCCGTGTGGCCTACCAGGACTTCCTCACCCTGTGGAAGCAGGCCGACCCGGACGTTCCGCTCTTGAAGCAGGCGCAAGCAGAAGCAGCAAAGCTTCGATAGCGCATGACGAGGCTCGACGGTCGCATACAGGTTCCGTTGATGCGGTCGACTATCGCGGTTTTCAGAATGCTGTAGTCCGCTGGTTCCGCGTTCCTGTTCCAGGGGTTCCGCGTTCGAGCAAGCCGCGCGGCGGAGCCGGATTGAACAATCTGTGACTCCGCTGCGCGCCGGCTACAGTATGCTCCTGCCGAACACGACCGCATGACGACCCTCTCACCATTCGAGCCTTGTTGCCGCAGTTCGAGCGTGGTTCCGTGGCGGCGATTGAACATTGGCGAGGCGACGCATGCCGTGGCCGGAAAGCGCATCTGCAGCGCGTACGAAGCGTTGGGAGTCTCGATCCCGCTCCCATCGCGTACTCGGATCAGGCCGCGAAGATGCGCTTTCCCGCCTCGTCGAGCTGGTTCGTGGCAGCAGGCGGGTCGTCCCGGCTCGGTTCGTGGCACTCGGAACATGCGATGCCTTGCTCGCCGATCATCCTGATGGCAGGGCTGAAGCCCTGCGCTACCGCCGCGGATCGGACAAAGTAGTGGTAATACAGCGTTGTGAAAAACGGACTAGTCCGCCGCGACCGCCTGCACCGTCTTGTCGACCAGTCGCAGGAACGCCTCGATCGTCACCTCGAGGTCGGCCTCCGGCGTGTCTTCTTCCTTGCAGTGCGACAAGCCGTTGGTGGAACGGGCGAACATCATCACCGCGGGCATGACGCGGCTCATCTCCACCGCGTCGTGCAGCGGTCCCGACGGCAGGCGTGGCGCGTGCCCCGTCACCTCCTGCACCGCATCGGCGCAGAGGTCGATCAAACGCGAATCGAACCGGCAAGGATCGATGCGCCAGAGATGCCGCCACGTCACGGTCACGCCGTTGGCCGCGGCCGCGCGCGATGCAACCTCGTGTGCGTCGGCGAGTGCCCGCCGCAACGTGTCGGGCTCGAGGGCCCGCTGATCGAGCGCGATCTCGCACACGCCCGGTACCGCGGTCACGATCGCCGGCTCGACCGAGACAGTGCCCACCGTGCACACCATCCCAGCGGCGGCCGTCGAGTGGCGCCGGGCGATCTCGCGACAGCCGAGCGCCGTCTCGGCGGCAGCGAGGAACGCGTCACGGCGCATCGCGATGGGCGTAGACCCCGAGTGCGCGGCCTGGCCGACGAACCGCAGAACGTGGCGCTCGACACCGTAGGTGCCGATCACCGCACCTGTGGATCGCCCCATCGCCTCGAGCACGGGCCCTTGCTCGATGTGGAGCTCGAGGTAGGCGCGCGGGTGGCGGCGGTCGAGCGACTTTCGGGCCTCGGGCATGCGGTCCAGATCGACGCCGTTCTCGGCCACCGCCTCCGCGAGCCGCACACCCCGGCGGTCCACCAAGTCTCGAACGCTGTCGATCACGAGACTGCCGCTCGCGCCCGACGACCCCAGCAGGCTGCGCGAGAAACGCGCGCCCTCTTCGTCGGCGAAGTCCACGACGGCCAGCGTCACGGGCGGGGTGGCGCCGGTGAACCGGCGGAGTGCCTCGATGCCCGTAAGTACACCGAGCGGGCCATCGAGCCAGCCGCCGTTCGGCACCGAGTCGAGGTGACCGCCGATGATGACCGTCTCCGGGCGCGCGCCCGGCACGGTGATCCAGTTGTTGCCGGCCATGTCGGATTCCGCGCGCAGGCCCTTTTCAGCCAGCAGACCGTCGAGCCAGCGGCGTGCGTCACGCCACACCGGCCCCCACGCGACACGCTGGGCGCCATGGCCGTCGCTGGTCCGCGCCGCCAGGGCGCGAAGGTTGGCAATCACATCGCGCGCGCTCACGCGTCTCCTCCTGCTGCCAATCCGAAATGTGTCAGGGCAGTCCCGAGTAATCCGCCCGTGCGCGCATCGCGGCGACATCGGCTTCCATCCGCGCCACGAGTCGCTCGAATCGCGGCTCGCGCTGCAGTGACGCCCACATCGGTACGAGCCGCGTGGTTCGAGGGTCCCTCCACCCAGCCTGGTAGGCGCGCTCCAACCAATCGAGCGCGACCGTCACGTCGCCGCGTATCGCATAGATCGTGACGTTCTGGAGGGGCGGGTACATCCAGTCGGCGCCGCCCTTGATCGCCTCCTCGTTGGCGGCCAGCACCTGATCCATCAGCGCAGCCGCGCGGGCCCTCTGTCCCTCCTTGTGCAGTTGGCATGCGTGAAGGAGCTTCACCGAGTGCCAGATGAGTTGTGTCGGTGCATCGGCCGACTCCGCCAGCAACGGCTCCGTGAACCGCCCCACGTCTGGTGAACCGGCAAGCGCGGCAATTTCGAGACGAGTCAGTAATGCTTCGACGTTGTTGGGTGCTTTGTCGACGGTTCGGCGTATGCGGTCGAGCGCGGCGTCAAGGCGCCCGCGGCGCAGGTCGAGGAACGACAGCAAGATCTGTAGCCGCACCGCCGTGGGAAACCGCATAGCTGCGGACGCCAGAAACGGCTCAGTGCGACTGTCGTCATCGAGGAACAGCAGGTGCATGCCGACGTGATAGTAATAACCAGGCTGGTTCGGCGTCAGCGCCAGTGCGCGCCTCGCCGAGCGCAGCGCCTCATCGAATCTGCCGGCGGTACCGAGCGCATTGCCGAAGTCGGCGAGCGCGGTGACGTAACTCGGATCGAGTTCGACCGCTTTCTGAAGCGCCGCGAGTGATTCGTTATGCAAGCGACCGGCTTGGTACGTGCCGGCGCCGAGCGCGTGGTGCGCTGCCGCGAGCTGCGGATCGATGGCCAGAGCCTTGTGCGCCGCCTCGATGCTCTTGGCCGGCGCCGACGTGTCGCCGAACGATCCGAGAAACTGATAGTGACTCGCGATCCGCGTGTAGGCGAGGGCAAACTGCGGATCGAGCGCGATCGCTTTCGTCAGGAGGTCGATCCGTTCGAGGAAACCCGCCCGGTTGTTGCCCCTGACCGCGCGTTCCTGGACAAACAATTGATAGGCGGCAACGCTCGTGGTCGGCTGCTTGCCGACGCGCGACTGCTCGTCGAGCGTCACGCTCGCCTTGAGCGCGTCGGCGACGCGCAGCGCGATGTCGCTTTGCGCGGCGAAGACGTCGACTCCCTCGCGGTCGTACTGCTCGGACCAGATCACCTGCCCGGAACGCGCGTCAACCAGCTCGACGTTGACGCGCACGCGGGAACCGTCCTCGCGGACCGTACCGGTCACAACGCTATCGATTCCGAGCTCCTTCACCATCGCCGGCAGATCCGATCGCGCATTCTTGAACGCCGCCACTGCCGCCCGGCCGACCACGCGAAGCGCGCCCAGTTTCGACAATTGACTCGTCACCTCGTCGGTCATCCCCGCAGCAAAGTACCCAGGCCCGCCGTCACGCGTGACGTTCTCGAACGGCAGCACGGCGAGAAGCCGGCGCGGGTTCTCCGCCGCGGCCGCGGCGGGAATCGGCTCGTTCGGCGGCTGGTCGCGGTGGGCCATCCACCAGTACGCCCCCGCGCCAGCGATGGCGAGGCCCGCGATGACCACTGCGGCCGCGCCGCGTCCCACGCGCGGTGGCAAAGCGGACGCCACCGTCGTCGGTCTCCCGGACCCATCGGTCAAAGTCTCGAGCGCGAACACGAGATCCCGTACGGTTTGAAACCGGCTCTCCGGAGCCTTCTCGAGGCAGTGCATGATCAGGCGCTCGAGAGCCGGAGGGGTGTCGAGGCCCGAAGCCGCCAAATCCGGCGGACTCTCCTTCAGAATCGCGTGGAGCGTCTCGATCCAGCTGTCACCTGTGAACGCCCGCCGTGCCGACACCATCTCGTAGAGCACGCAGCCGAAGGAGAAGATGTCGGAGCGCTCGTCCGCACGCTCGCCGCGTGCCTGCTCGGGCGACATGTAGCCAGCCGTCCCGAGCACCGTACCCTGCTCGGTTTGGCCGAGCCGCGTGGTCTCGTCTGACATGGCTGCGGCCGCTTGCGTCGCAAGCCCAAAGTCGAGGATCTTCACCTGATTGTCCCGCGTCACGAAGATGTTGTCGGGCTTCAGATCGCGATGGACAATCCCGCGGCTGTGGGCCGCAGCGAGCCCGCGGGCGATCTGCACCGCATAGTCGAGGGCGGTCCGAAGCGGCAGCGGCGACGTGCCGATGCGCAATCGGAGCGTGTCTCCCTCGAGCAATTCGATGGCCGCGTAGGGCGCGCCGTCGTGCGTGCCGACGTCGTAGATCGCGACGATGTTGGGATGAGAGAGCGCGGCAACGGCCCTGGTCTCACGGTCGAACCGCTCGCGGAAGTGCGGATCCGCAACGCTGCCAGACGGCAGGATCTTGATTGCCACCTGCCGGTGCAGGCGCGTGTCGCGCGCACGATACACTTCGCCCATACCGCCAGCGCCGATGGGCGACAAAATCTCGTAAGGGCCGAGGCGTGTTCCGGCGTGGAGCGGCACGGCAGAGGCCGGACGAAGTATATGGGTCAGCTGGTTCCGGTTCCAGTTCCCAAATTCCGCGTTCGCAGTGGGCGGCGGATTCAGTACGCCATCTTTACTAGCGCGTGCCTCAGCGTTCCTGAACCGGCGGATTCACGCTCGATGCCGGTTTCGTGCCCTTGAGAATCCAGCGCTGCATTCGCCGGCCATTGGCGGCTTCACCTGTGTACATGCGGCTCTTCGAGTCGATCGCGATGACGTGGGCGCGGATGAACTCGCCGGCTTGACGACCGGGCCGGCCGAAGCGGTCGAGAATGGTCAAATCCTTTCGGCGCAGCATCCAGACACGCTGGTTCGTGCCGTCGATGAGGTAGAGCAGGCTCTGAGCCGGATCGCGCGAGAACTGCAGACTGAAACCGCTCCCCGAGCCGCCAGTTTCCGGACGGACGAGCCGTTCCATCACGTATTCGCCGGTCTGGCGGAACACCTGAATGCGATTGCCACGCCGATCGGAAACATAGATGAGCCCGTCCTTTGAACCGACGATGCCGTGCACGGTCGAGGACCTGTTGCGGCGGGTCAGCAGGATTCACCGGATACACATACTTCGCAGCGTCGTCGGGACGCCTGCCGTACGCGCCCCAATGCCGTTTGTACTTGCCAGTCGCGGCGTCGTACACAACGACGCGCTTGTTGATGTAACCATCCGCGATGAAGATCTCGTTGGTCTTCGAGTCGACGTAGAAGTTTGCGGGCCCGCCGAGGTGAGCGGGATCGTTGCTCCCCTTGTTGACGCCCGGCTCACCGATGGTGAGCACGTGCTTGCCGTCCTCGGTGAACTTCATCACGTGCATGCCGTTGCTCGTGCCCATCCACACGAAGCCGTTGTGGTCGATGTAGATGCCGTGCTCCTGGTCGAACCACGTATACCCGTCGCCGGGCCCGCCCCAGGCTCGCAGCACCTTGCCCTCTGCGTCCAACTCCAGTACAGGCGGAGCGGGAATGCAGCAATCAGCGATGGGCGGCTTGACGGCTGCGCCAATTTCCTGTGGCGTGAGGCTGGATGGCATGTGGATCACCCACAGGTGGTCCTCGTCGTCCACGAACAGTCCACGAATGTCCCCGAGAATCCAGTCGTTCGGCAGCGTCGGCGGCCACGTGGGATCGATTTCGTAGATCGGCAGCCGCTCGGCCGTTGGCGACCGCGGGTCGGGCTTGGCGTTCGCCCCTTGCGCGCCAGCCATAGCGGGCACGAGCAACGTGGCCACGAGTCCTGCGAATGTGCGCGTACGCTTCATGACCGGGATTATCGCTCATCCCGCCCGCCGCAACCGGGGCACAATGACGATCATGTTCGAGAAGATATGCTGAACTGATGCCCGAACTCCCCGAAGTTGAGGCGACGCGCCGGCGAATCGCGCCAGCGATGATCCGGGCGCGCTTCGTTGCCGTGGATCTGTGGCGACCAGACTTGCGCGCCCCGTTTCCGAGGCGGTTCGTCAAACGACTCGTCCGCCAGGCCGTACTCGAGCTCACGAGGCGAGGAAAGTACCTTGTCGGCCTTCTCTCATCGGGCGAGACGTTGCTCATGCACCTTGGCATGTCGGGATCGCTGCGTCTCGCGCGGGAAGCCGGTCGCGAGAGCCGCGATCTGCACGACCACGTTATCTTCCACATGTCGTCAGGAAAGGTCGTCGTGTTCAACGACCCGCGCCGGTTCGGCCTCATGGATCTTGTCCCTGCGGGCGAACTCGAGCGCCATAAGGTGCTGAGCCGCCTCGGTCCGGAGCCGTTATCGGACGTCTTCGACGCCGCGCGCCTGGCACACGCGTGCCGCGGCAAGAAGACATCACTGAAGGCGGCGCTGCTGGATCAACGCGTCGTGGCCGGACTCGGCAACATCTACGCGAGTGAGGCGTTGCACGTCGCGGGCTTGTCACCGAAGCGACGGGCATCGACCATCGCGACGCCGTCGGGTGCGCCCCGTGATGCCGCCTTCCGCCTCGCGACCGCGATCAAACAGGTACTGGAGCGCGCGATCGCCCGGCAGTCATCGCGCGACGCCTATCGTGACACGCGGTTCCTGGTGTACGAACGGGAGGGTGAACGATGTCTGGCGAAAGACTGCGGTGGCACCATCCGACGGCGCATCGACGGCGGACGGTCAACGTTCTACTGTCCACTCTGCCAACGTTAGAGTGGCGTCCACTTCGCCGTATCGTAGTTTTCAGTTATCAGTTGTCAGTAGATTCCAAGGGTTGCAAACTGAGAACTGACGACTGAGAACTGACGACTGGCTAACTTCTACATCAACGCGAGGTCGAACGCGAATGGTCGCACGTGTCTTGCTCATCACAATCTCGATGGTGTTCGCGGCGGCTCAGTTGCAATCACAGGAGCGATTCTCGTTTTTCCATGCGAGCACGCCCGAGATGGCCGAGCGAATGCTGACGCTGGCTCAGCTTGGCGATAACGACGTCGTCATGGACCTCGGGTCGGGCAACGGTTTGATCCCGCTGACCGCCGCGCGGATGAACCCGCGGGTGCAGGGGCGTGGCGTCGACATCGATCCCAAGCTCGTGGAGGAAGCGAATCAACAGGCGCGGCGCGAAGGCCTGGCCGGTCGGGTGCACTTCGAACATCGGAATGCGTTCGACGTAGATCTTCGCGACGCGACCGTCATCACCATGTGGGTGTTTCCCGAGCTTATGCGTCTGCTGCGCCCGGTTATTCTCGAGCGTGCCCGTCCCGGCACGCGCGTGGTGACGAGCTCGTGGGATCTGGGTACGTGGCCGGCGGACCAGGTCGACAACGAGGGCACGGCGATCTACATGTGGATCGTGCCGGCTCGTGTCGCCGGCGGATGGCACTGGACCCTGAAGGCCGGCGGCCGCGATGTTCGCTATGCGTCGTTCATCGAGCAGCGTTTTCAGGCGGTGGAAGGTGTCGCCCGCGCGGGCGATCGGCGGGAGATTCTCGAAGGCATCACGTTGCGTGGCGCCGATATTCACTTCACGCTCAAGATCACGCTCGAGGGCCTGGGCCTCACGCAGCACGAGTTCAGCGGTACGGTTAAAGGCGACGAAATCGTCGGAACAGTGAAGCTCACGCCGATGAACGGGTCGTCAGAAACGCTGGCGTGGCGTGCATCCCGCGTCGAACGCTCCGATTACTTCGCACCGACGGGCCCGGTGACGATTCCACCAAGCCCTGAACCGCTGTTCAGCGTTCCGTAGCGACTCACACCTGCTCACCGAACGCTGAAGACTCAGCTCGAACGCCTACCCTCCAGCTGTGCATGCCGACCGGTGCTGACTCGGGTTGACATACATAGAACTACAATGTATAACGGTTCTACGTATGGACATGAGCAAAGACCTGGTTGCTGCGTCCGCCACGCCGCTCGTGCTCGCCATCCTCGCCGAAGGCGACAGTTACGGTTACGCGATCATCAAACGAGTGGCTGAGTTGTCGGGCGGGCATTTACAGTGGACCGACGGCATGCTCTATCCAGTGCTCCACCGGCTCGAGCGCCAAGGTTATGTCGCGGCGAAGTGGTCTGCGTCGGAGAACGGCCGCAGGCGCAAGTACCTACCGGATCACGAGAGAAGGCCGGGCGCATCTCGCCGCCCAGCGCGAGCAGTGGAAGGCCGTCGACGGCACGCTGCGGGGAATCTGGATGCAGGCATGCACCGTATGACGACCTTCACCGATCAGCCGCTCGAGGACCAAATCGCACAATGGCGCACGTACTTGCGCCGCCGGCAGGCCGTACATAGTCCAGACGTGGAGGAGCTCGAGGGACATCTGCGCGACCAGTTGACGGAGCTCACCCAGGCCGGCCTCGCCGGCGATGAAGCGTTCTTAGTCGCGGTCAAGCGCATGGGCAACCTCGATGCGCTCTCGCGCGAGTTCGCACGCGCGCATTCCGAGCGGTTGTGGAAGCAGTTGGTCGTGGCGCCCGATGCTGACGCGCCGCCGACCACCTCACGCACCGAGATCCTCGTCGTCTTGAGCCTTGCCGTCGCCGCGGGATTGGCCGTCAAGCTTCCGGCGCTGTTCGGTTTTCCGCTCGGCCCTGATGAGGAAGTGCCGCCTTTCTACTTCCGACATGCCAGTCTGTTCGTCTTTCCACTGCTCACGATCTACTTCCTGTGGAAGCGTGGGCTGGGCGTCGCAACCGGCCTTTGGCTTGCGCTGCCGTTCGCAGCCGCAGCTGTGTTCGCCAACGTCTTTCCCTTCCACAATCCAGAACGGCTCGACGGTTTCCCGGAGGGCAGCGACACTCACGTGCTGACCGTTTTGCATCTGCCAATCGCGTTGTGGCTAATGGCCGTCGGCGTCGCGTACGTGGGAGGGCGCTGGTTCACCTCTGGGAGACGTATGGACTTCGTGCGGTTCTCGGGCGAGCTGGCCATCTACTATGTGCTCATCGCGCTGGGCGGCGGGGTCGTCACGGCCTTTACGGTCATGTTGTTCTCCGCCATCGATATGAATCCTGGGTGGTTCATCGGGGGCTGGCTGATCCCGTGCGGGGCGGCCGGGGCCGTCATCATCGGATCCTGGCTGGTGGAGGCGAAGCAAAGCGTCATCGAGAACATGGCACCGGTGCTGACCAGGCTGTTCACGCCGCTGTTCACGATTCTGCTCCTCGCGTTTCTGGCCACGATGGCGTGGACCGGCAACCCCATCAACGTCAAGCGGGAGGTCCTGATCGGCTTCGATCTGCTGCTGGCGGTCGTCGTGGGACTCGTGCTCTACGCGGCGTCCGCGCGCGACCCGCAGGCAGCGCCCGACTTCTTCGACGGTCTGCAACTGCTGCTGGTGGTCAGCGCGCTCGTGGTCGATGTGGTGGCGCTCGCGGCGATCGCAGCACGCATTTCCGAGTTTGGCTTCACTCCCAACCGCGTGGCGGCTCTTGGCGAGAATCTCATTCTGCTCGGCAATTTGGCATGGACGGCGTGGCTCTATGCCTCCTTTTTGCGTCACCGCGGATCGTTCGCTGACCTGGAGCAATGGCAGATCGCCTACCTCCCCGTGTACGCCGTATGGGCGGCACTCGTGGTTGTCGTATTCCCGCCCCTGTTCGGCTACCGTTAGCGAGCAGTTCGTTCCCGCTGCCGTTCCGCCTCCTCCAGCCACTGAGCCATCGTCTCGTCCTTCTTGCCGTAGAGCGCCCAACCATGTGCATTACTGTTCCAGCGGTAGTCCTTGATGGTCATGTCGATGCCGCGGTCGATGAGGAATTGCATCGACTCGTAGCTCCCGTAGAAGACCAGATGGTGCAGGATGCTCGCTGGCTCATGGGAATTCCACCTGGTATTGATGTCCGCGCCGTGTTCGAGGAGGAAGTCCGCCACGTCGAAGTGACGGTTGATGACGGAAAAGGCGAGGGCCACGTCGAGCACCTGCTGTGCCGTGGGCGTATCGGGTTTGTCGAACCACTGCTTCACCCGTGCGAGGTTGCCCATGCCTGCCGCGTGCGGCAGATCCTCCGGCACCGGCCAGATGCGGGTGAGCAGTGGAATGAGGTGTGTATTCGCGTACGTGAATGCAAACTCAATCGCTTGCGATGGGGGCGGCGGTTGGCGCCTGAGGAGTGCCGGATCGAGGTCGAGAAGGGCCGTGATGAACTCCCCGCGATCGTTCAGCGTCGCGATTCCGATGAGCCGAGCCTGAAACTCCACGAAGGCTTCACCAAGCAGCCACGGCTCACGCTGTAACCCGCTGACGAACGCTTTCAGGTCGCGGTCGTGGACTGTGCAACTGACCTGCTCCATGACGAACACCTTCCACGGTCCGAGCGCGGCGGCCTGCGCCAAGTCCGATTTCTTGAAGCACCTGATGAAAGAGAGGCGGTCCGTGCTTCCGTCAATGTGTTTGCCGAGCTCAGGATCGAGCGCGATGGATCGTTCCAGCAGGAGTGACGCGACCGCTTCGTGCTCGAAGCGGCAGGCGCTTACAAACGCTTCATTGACGGCCGCCAGATCGTTCCCGTTCTCATCAAGAGCGGTACGAACCGCGTCGAGATCACCAAGCGCCGAAAGGAACCTGAGCGTACGCGGAAGCAGGCTCTTGCGCCGAAACAGTTGCAGCAGCCCTCTGGCCCGGGAATCGAGGAGGCCGTTTAACACGTACGGCGTCACGACCGCGCCGGCGTCGATCAGCAGCTCGGCACACGGCGCGCGGGTGAACCACTGTTCTCTGTCTGGGTCGCCGGCGTCGCCATAGGCGCCAGTGGCGAATCCCAGCAGACCGCCGTGATCGTCGTCGTCTTGCCAGGGCAGTAACGCCGGGTATTCAGCCAACAGTTGCTTCAGGCGTTCGACGTCGTTGTCGTGAATGACGCGTCGCGCCTGCGCTGCCGCCCACTCCAGACTGTTGCCGAGCCTTTTGCTCACCTCAGCCGTGAGGTCTTGCCAGCCGGCGTAGCCGTACTCACGCGCGATCACGAGTTGCGCGTTGCGCTGCGTCAAGGGCAGATCCACATTCGGTAGTTGCGCCCGCGCACGTGCAATCGCGTCGGCGTGACCAGCGGCGATGTCGCGTGCGAGTTTCTTTGCCTGTTTACGGAGGGACTCGAGAGACGGACGAGCAGGAAGAGTCTTCGAAGCAGTCATTGCGGCCTCCTTTCATGAATCGCCTGTTCCCCGCTGAAACCAGGCGTCCGCCTCCGCAGCTTCGCTGCTACGGCGCGACATCGCGCCGTCGCTCGCACTCGTCTCAGGCGAGCGAAGGCGGATGAAAGAAGGTGCACACGCACACGACTCAGACCAAACAGGTGGGAGTGTTCCCTTGCCGCGGGTTGGTGGCGCCCTGTCTGCGCGCTTCCGGCAGTATCGAGGCACCGCCGTTTCGATGTCAACCGCGGCGACGCGACCAGGAGAACTCACTGGAAAAGTCGAATACGCTGACATAGGATGCAGCCATGAAGACTCTGAGCCGGCGCAGTTTCATTCAGACGGCGGCGGGTGCGGCAGCTCTGGGATTTGCGTCACCCTTCGACTCGCTGACGCTCGCTCAGGGCAGGCCACTCGAGGTTTCGAAGCGCGACGCGGGGTTCCGCGGCGCTCTTTGCTTCTTTTCGAAGCATCTGCCGCGGATGAATGGCCGTGAGCTCGGCCGGTCGGTGAAGGCGCTCGGGTTCGACGGGGTCGATCTCACGGTGCGCGCCGGCGGGCACGTCGATCCGACGCGTGTGACGAACGACCTGCCCATGTTCGTCGACAGCATCCGCCACGAGGGTCTGACGGTGCCGATGATCACGACCGAGTTGTTATCTGACGCAGATCCGGTCGCCCAGCCGACGCTCGAGACCGCGGCGCGGTTGAAGATTCCGTTCTACAAAGCGGGCTACTATCGATATAAGTTCGTCGATGTTCGCAAAGAGCTCGAAGCCGCCGGCAGACAGCTGAAAGGACTTGCGGATCTGAGCCGGCGGCACGGGATGCGCCTCGGGTATCACAACCACGCGGGGTACATCGGCGGCCCGGTCTGGGATTTTGCCCCATTCATCGAATCGCTCGACGCGTCAACCGTCGGGTATTACTTCGACGTCCGTCATGCGGTGGTCGAAGGCGGAGACGGCGGGTGGCGCACCGCGCTCGACATGGTGTCACCGCGGTTGTCGATGATCGCGCTCAAGGACTTCTTCTGGGAAAAGAGCGGCGGCTCGTGGCAGCAGCGCAACTGCCCCATCGGCGACGGCATGGTGGACTGGAAACGGTTCTTCGCCATGCTCGCGAAAGCGCGTTTCCACGGTCCGGTGTCGCTTCACCTTGAATACGAGATCGCCGGCGCCACGCCCGCGGCGCAAGAAGAGAACACATTGGCCGCGGCGACACGCGATCTGGCGTTCGTCAAGGCACGTCTCGCCGAAGCCTATTCAGGGGCCCCGATGTGATCGATGATGTGATGTCCTCGGTCACATCCATTGGCGCTGCGGTCGTCACGCCGAAACCCACCGATATCCGCATCGACGAAGTCGTTCACGACTACGAAGACTACGTGTACCGCGCGCCGTACAAGTTCGGCGGTCGGGTTGTCGACCGCACTACGCTGCTTGAACGTTCGCTGCCGCGTCACCACGCGAAACGGCCAGACTGCCTGGGGCTTCGCGTCGATGACGATGGGCAACGCGTGGTCGTTTCCATCGGCCACGATGTCGTACGACACAACGCTCGATGCCATGAAAGAGCTGGCGTCGCGCATCGCGCGTCTGGCGGGCGACTGCCCCGAGATCGGGCATCCACTCGACATCGCGCATGTTCTCGAGCCCGAGTGCCTGAAGGCCGCTGCGGAGGTTTCCGCGGAGCGCACGCTGATCGAACCCATCCCCAAGCTTTGCACCCTCGTCGTCGCCAGTCCGTTCGACGCGGCCCTCCACGACGCGTTCGGAAAAGTTCACCGCCGCAACGTCTATGACACCTACGGCCCCGAGCTGATGACAAATGACGTGTCGCGCTATCTGGGTCCTGATTTTCAGGGTGCGCGGCTCGATCGAACGTTGCTGCCGAAACGGCAGGAGCGCGTTCCTGTGTTTCACAGCGTCGGCGGACTCGACCCGCTCGAGACCAGGGACGTAGAGACGCCCGTTCGCGACGGCTTGCCTGAAACGCTGGATGAATGGATTCGACGGGATGGCCTCGTCCGTCTCAAGATCAAGCTGCGTGGTGACGACCTCTCGTGGGACGTCGAACGGACGCTGGCGATCGATCGGATTGCTTCTGCCGTGCAGGACGAGCGACGCGTCGCCGATCTCGCGTATTGCCTGGATTTCAACGAGCGCTGTGCCGACGTGGAGTACGTTGTGGAATGTCTCCGTCGGATCCGCGCCCGGTCGCCCGAAGGCTTCAAGCGGATTCTCTATGTCGAGCAGCCGACGGCGCGGGATCTCCAAGCGAACCGGCAGAACGTCATGCACGAAGCCTCGCGCCTGCGTCCGATCGTCATCGACGAATCGCTGACGGATCTCGAAAGCCTCGTGCTCGCGCGCGAAATGGGCTACACGGGTGTGGCGTTGAAAGCCTGCAAAGGCCAGAGCCAGACGGTGCTGATGGCCGCCGCCGCGCAAAAGTACAACCTGTTCGTGTGCGTGCAGGATCTCACGTGTCCCGGCGCGTCGCTCGTCCACTCGGTTGGCATCTCCGCTCGCGTTCCGGCGGTTGCCGGCATCGAAGCGAATGCGCGACAGTACGTTCCCGCAGCGAACGAGCCCTGGCGGCATCGTTTTCCCGGTATCTTTACCATCACAGACGGATACATCCGCACCGCGGACATCGGCGGACCTGGGCTCGGTATTCCCGATGACATGGTGCCGAGATGATCCGGAGGTTTTTGTGGTGATGCATCGCAGAGCGTTTCTCGCTGGGCTCTCGGCGGCGGTCACCGGCGCACGCAGCGTCTGGGCGCAGGCGCCGCCTATCGAGAGCTTCGCACAGTGGATGCATGTGTCGAGGCGCGAAAGAGAAGACGCCCTAAAGGCCTGTCTCCTGCGGATCCAGACGCTGGACCCCAAGGTTCAGGCGTGGGTCCAGGTGGCGCCACAGCCAGCTCTCGGCGACGGCCCGCTCGCGGGCATTCCGTTCGGTGCGAAAGACATCATGGAAACGCGCGGGCTGTCCACGGAGTATGGCTCGCCGATCTACAAGGGCCGCCTCGGTACCACAGACGCAGCCATCGTGATGTCGCTACGCCGCCGTGGGGCAGTTCTGCTCGGCAAGACGCATACGACCGCGTTCGCCTACCGGACGCCGGCTCCGACGCGCAACCCGCGCAACCTCGAGCACACACCTGGCGGCAGTTCCAGCGGTTCGGCTGCAGCCGTCGCGGCAGGCATGGTGCCGTTCGCGCTTGGCACGCAAACGCGAGGTTCGATTCTCAGACCGGCATCGGTACCTGTGGCGTCACCGGGTTCAAGCCGAGTTACGGCCTCGTCTCGGTCGACGGCGTGCTGCCGTACGCGAAGAGCCTGGATACCGTTGGTTTTTTCACCCACACGCCGGCCGACATGCTCGCGCTCTGGGAGGCGATGGGCCACTCGCCCGGCTTGCCCACCGTAGCGCCGGTCGGCGCGGAGGTGGGAAGCGACGCGCCGCTGAGCGTCGGAGTACCGAACCCAATGCCCGAAGTCGACGCCGAGATGGCAACTGCGGTGCAGAATGCGATCGACAGGCTACGACGGGCGGGCATCCGCACGCAGTCGATTGATATCGCAGATCTCCTGAAGACCCTCGACGCGGCGACTAACGATGTCGCGTTCTATGAAGGTGCGCGGTTTCACGAGCAGCGGTGGAAAGAACATGGCGCGCGCCTGCCCGAACTGGCCGACCTCGTCGAGAAGGGTTTGAAAATGCCGGCAGAGCGCTACGAGCAAGCGCTGGGGCAGATCCGGGAGGGACAATTGCAACTGAGCGAGCTGTACAGGACAACGCCTGTCATCCTGGTGCCTGCAGCGACGGGCGCCGCTCCTCAAGGCCTTTGGTACACTGGTGACCCACGAATAAATGCGCCGTGGACGGGGCTTGGCACACCTGCCGTCTCGATTCCTCTGCCGGTCACCGGGCTGCCGCTCGGTTTACAGCTGACCGCCAATCGCGGCGAAGACGCACGTGTGTTGCGCGCGGCTGTGCGACTGCTCCAAGTGCTGTACGCGTGAGCGACGAAGCGGACGTACCGCCACCGAGGATGATGCCGGACAGCTTCGCGGGGTGGCCGCGCCACTGAGCCGCCGGGGCGGTTAACGGGTCGCTATCGCCGGTACGCGCGCGTCCAGCCTCGTTCGCTTCGGCGACAAGTGCCTGGCTAGACCCTTTTCACAATGGGTTCCATAGGTTCCTGTTCCAGGTTCCGGTTCGCGGTGGCGCCCTGATATCGATGCGCGTCTTTTTGAAGAAAAAATGGCGTACTGACTCCACCGCCCACCTCGAACCGAGGAACGCGGAACAGGAACGCGGAACCGAATGATCTACGGCGCCACCGCGATCGCTTCAATCTCGATCTTGTAGTCGGGGTTTGCCAACGCCGAGATCTGCACCAGCGTGCTCGCCGGCCGGTTCTGCCCGAAGTAGCGGCTGCGCACCTCGGCGACGTCGGCGGCGCGGAACTCGGCGATGCTCGTCGTGAAGATGGTGATCTTCGCGACGTGCGAGAAGTCGAGCCCCTGCGACTTGAGCACCGTCTGCAGGTTCTTCAGCACCTGCTCAGTCTGCTCCTTCATCGTCGCACCGGCCAGCTTGCCCTCCCTCGCGCCCACTTGCCCGGCGATGAAGAGCAGCTTCCCCGCCTTGACGATGTGCGAGTAGGTTTGCGGCGGGCTTACGCCGGCTGGATTGATCCGCTCGAGCCGTTGCCCGGCGACCACCCCGATGCTCGCCGCCAGAGCGATCGCCACCGCGATGAGTGAACCACGCATACGTTCTCCCTTTGCTGTTCGCGTCCTAAGTCATGACCGCAAATTATGACATGGACAAATCGGAGCGGCAGCCCAGGCGAGGCAAGCCCGAATTTTCCGTGACATGCCGTTTTTGTCGGCAATAGTTTCGGTACCGAGGGGCTTTTGCTGAAATCCTACGGCGAAATGTGCTCGGTACTTGGCAAGGATCCCGCAACGCGGTCGGCATGCGCGTCGGCTCCGAACTCAGGGCCGCCCGAGAAAAGGCCGGGATCACTGTCGAGGTGATTTCGAGGCGGACCAACATCAAAGTCAGCAAACTGGTCGCGCTCGAAAAGAACGACTTCAAGAACCTCCCGACGGGTCTGTACTTGTTCTCCACCGTTCGTGCCTACGCTCGCGAAGTGCACATCGATCCCGAGCCAATCATCGCGCGACTGCGCGCGGAATTCGCGGATAAGGATGCGGTGGATGCTCTACATGCACTAGATGCGACCGGTGCGCTCGACGCGAAAACCCTGGCGGATGCGAGAAGGTCCAAAGAGGAACAATCGAACCTTTTGAGGAACGCCGCGATTGCAGCCGGCGCTGTCTTGATCGCTGCCGCCGGTGCCGGTACTTACCTCCATAACATGCGCAGCGCGCACGAGGTCCGCAGCACCAAGGGAGAGCGACCTTCACTTGCGCCGACAGTGAACTCACCCAACGAGACGCCGTCAGTATCGCCTTCCTCGCCAGCTCGAGCCACTACGGTTGCAACTGCGGTCGATGTGCCGCAGCAAGCTGCGCGTGCAGCCCGCAGACCAGCGCCAACGAAAACCAACAGGCCGAAACCGCGAACTGCTGCCGTCAAATCAGGACTGCAGGAAACCGTAGCGACCGTTGGCGCCGTATCCGATGCATTGGGCTCATCTGGCGTGATGCAGCAGATCGAGTTCCCGAGCCCGGCGCGAATCGAAGAGCCCGCTGATAGACCTGCAAACATCGAAGAACTTAGGCCCGAAGGGCCCGTGCCTGCGACTGCGCCGTAGGCGGAGGCTCTCCAGCGGCGTCCGGGCCGTCTTGTCGAGATCCGTGCGGTTCTCGGGGAATGCCCGGTGTAGTATTTCGTCTCGCCCGCGTATGGCCAGCTCGATAACCAAATTCGGCGCCTTCATGATCGCGGCTGCCTTGAGCCCGGTCCTATGGGCGCAGCAGAACACTTCGGACATCCAGCAAACGTACGTGACGCGCTGCGGCGGCTGCCACGGAGACGATGGCCGGGGCACGCAGCAGGGGCCGGCACTCGCTGGAAGTCCGTCGGTTCGTGCGCGATCCGCTCAAAGCCTTCGTACTGTCATTCGAAATGGGATCCCGGCCGCCGGGATGCCCGCATTCGATCTTCCAGCCGCCACGATCGATGCGCTCGCGACGATGATCACGTCGTGGAACGCGGTGGCGGCAAACGCCAGCGTCCCCGGTGATGCAGTTGCCGGCCGCCAGTTTTTTGTGGGGAAGGGGCAATGCGTGACGTGCCATCTCGCGCAGGGTGAGGGTTCGGCGATCGGACCCGACCTCTCGGATATCGCGCTGACGCTGACCGTGGACGAAATTCGAGACGCGTTGCTGAATCCCGACGCGCGGATCGCTCCCGGTTACGGCATGGTTGCTGTTCGCCAGCGCGACGGTCGAATGCTGCGCGGCTTTGCGCGAAACCGCAGCAGTTTCGACGTCGCTATCCAGGACCTGACAGGCGCGTTTCACACGCTGTCGCTCGATGACGTCGCGTCCATCACCGACGAGAAAACGTCGCACATGGCCGCCGTGAAGGCGAGCGCCGACGAGCTGCGCGACGTGATCGCGTTTCTGAGCCGATTGACCGGAGTACGACCCGGAGCCGTGGCGCATCGGCGTGCCGATACGGGAATTGATTTCAGCAGGATTCTCAATCCGACGGCGGGCGAGTGGCCGACGTTCAACGGAAACGTGAGCGGAAACCGCTACAGCCCGCTCACCGCGATCAACAAGTCGAATGTGGGCAGGCTGAGCGTGAAATGGACGTTTTCCATTCCGCTCTGGTCGCTCTTCCATCCGGACACTCCGTACTATCGCCAGAACATGCAGTACTTCGGGCTCGAAACGGTTCCGATCGTGGCCGACGGCGTCATGTATGTGACCGGGCCGAACGAGGTGTTCGCGCTCGACCCGCGCACCGGTCATCAGATCTGGCATTACTCGCGGCCGCGCTCGACCGATCTGGTCTCCGACGCGTCACTCGGCACGAACCGTGGCGTCGCCGTTCTTGGTGATCATGTGTTCATGGTCACCGACAACGCGCGCTTGATTGCGTTGAACCGTGTCACCGGACGGCCCGTGTGGGAAGTCGTGATGCCCGACGAGGCGCAGCGCTACGGCGGGACCATGGCGCCACTCATCGTCAAAGACATGGTCATCGCCGGCGTCTCGGGCGGCGACTGGGGCATTCGCGGATTCCTTGCAGCCTACAAAGCCGCGACCGGCGAACGCGTCTGGCGCCACTGGACGATTCCGGCCAAAGGCGATCCAGGCTTTGACACCTGGAAGGGAACGGCCGTCGCTACTGGCGGGGGCGGTACCTGGCAGACCGGTTCATACGATCCTGACACGGATACGCTCTACTGGGCTACCGGCAATCCGTGGCCGAATTCCGATGATCGCGAGCGCGGCGGCGACAATCTCTTCACCGACTGTGTCCTCGCGCTCGATCCGACGACCGGAAAGCTGAAGTGGTATTACCAGTTCACGCCGCACGATGTTCGCGATTGGGATGCGAACGAGCCCAACGTCCTCGTCAACACCACGTATCGTGGGGAGGAACGAAAGCTTCTGCTCCATGCGGACCGGAACGGATTTTTTTACGTTTTCGATCGCACGAACGGCACATTGCTGCTCGCCGAGAAATTCGTTCGACGGTTGACCTGGGCGAGTGGAATTGGCGCGGATGGCCGCCCAGTTCGTATTCCCGAGAGCGGCGTGAGTTGTCCCGGCCACGCGACAAACTGGCATAGCACCGCCTTCAGCCCGGTCACACGCCTGTATTACGTTCAGGCCACCGAGCAGTGCATCGCCCGACCGTCGCCCGGTAGTTGGAAAACCGAGCGCCCGCGCGTAGAGCCTGCGACGAGATATCTGCGCGCGCTCGATATCGAGACCGGAAAAATCGTGTGGGAGATTCCGCAGGCCGGACCGGCGGATGGCAAGCGAGATGCGGGCGTGTTGGGAACCGCGGCTGGCATCCTGTTCTACGGAGACGCGAGCGGCTACTTCGTCGCCGTTGACGAGCGGGACGGCAAAACGTTATGGCGCGTTCCGCTGAACGCCACCATCAAGACCTCGCCGATGACCTTCACCGTGGGCGAACAGCAGTTCATCGCTCTTGCTGTCGGCTCCACCATCGTGTGCTTCGGACTGTAACGGCACAACCCGACCGACGTTGCCGGACCGAAGACTACCGGCCGCCGGAGCCGTTAATCACGCGCGCACTGAAACGAATTTCGTTCGAAGGCGCTGTGAATGCGAGGGCGGCCGTAAAGGAAGCGCCCGGCGCAAGCCAGAGCGGGGCGCCGGTCGATCGGATCAAGGGACTTCCGGCTGGCGAGGCGCACGACGTCGTGCCCGTCGCGTTGGTGAGAGTGGCGCCCGGCGTGAGGTTGTCCAAGGCAATATCGAATGGTGCGCCGATGGCGTGTGACGAGGTGTTCCTGACAGTGATCGACTGCGTGTAGGTCTTGTTCGGCGCGGCCTTCCGCCTTCCAGTGTCGACGCTCACCAGTGATGACACATCGCTGCCGCAAAGAAGGCCATACACGCTCACGGCCTTCGACTGCGTCGCTGCGTATACCTTTCCATTCGCGACGACTGGCGGCGCAAACCTGGTGAAATCACCAAGCGCATCACGTGCGCTGTTCATGTCGCTGTTGTAGATTTCCTGACTCACGTCGGAGGCGCGGAACGCGCGCAGCGTACCGGGAATTTGGTCGCCCTTACTGGACGGAGTCGTCACGGCCCACACAATGCCGCTCGCGACCTCAGAGCCGTTCGCCGAAACGGTAGGGCCGCCGGTCAGCCCTGGTCGTACCGCACTCACCGCGGCTGGAGTCGTGACGAAGCGGTTGTTGATGAAGTTATAAGCTCTGAGGACATCACCTCGGTCCCAGACGTAAAGAACGCCGTCATTGCGTCGGTTCCAGAAGGCCGTTCCGAGCGTTTGCGCGCAGTCCTCGTGGCCGCAACCGTTTCCCGCCTGAAACCGCTGTAGTGGACCGCTGTTGGCGCTTTCCACCTTGCCCATGTCATTGCGATTCAGCAGGAAAATGACACCTTCCTTGCCGCCGGAGAACATGAACGGCGAGTTGGGGATTAAAGTCACACCGCCCGCGCTCATATCCAGATTGTTGAGGAATAGAAACTCGTGATTCGCTGGTGTAAACCAGTCGACGGGTTTGAGGCTGGGGCCGCGCAGCTTCAGCGTGCTGCTGCCAAAATTGTTCACGCCGTCATAGAAGCCGCCACCCGTAGAGAAGAAGATATTGCCCATACCGTCGGTCGCGATCCCGCGGCCTGCCTGCCAAATTCCACCTTTCTTTCCACTCGGCGTCGTCTGGAAGACGGCCAACCGCTGCTTCAGATCGCGCGCATTGAAGGTTTGCATGAAGCCTTCCTGGGACCAGCGCTGGTCGGTTGGATCGGGGACTATGTTGGCAAAGGCGATATAAAGCACGTCATTGACCATCAGCAGTCCCGCCCGTTGGAGTGCGCCTTTCACGTTCGTGAGCGTTCCTTCAGGTCCAGCGAAGGGGAATGACAGGGGTTGCGGAGAGTTGAATTTGGGACTGCCGTTGTAGATGTCCAGGGCATTCACCCAGAGGTGGTGTTCGTTGTCTTTTGCCACCACTGCGACCACATAAAGCGTACCGGTTGGCACATCGATAAAGGGCGTTCCTAGAATGCCGTGTTGTGTCGGCCCGATCCAGCCGTCGCCGGAAGCGGGCGTGCCAAGGGTTCGCGACCAGAGAGGCTCCGATTGACCAGGATCGTCGGCGTCAAATGCGTACACGGTATTTCCCATGGTCGCGACGAACATGACGTTGCGGCGTTGGCCGGAGAAATCGAGGTTGGGAACGATCAAAGGAAGCGCGTAGATGCCTTCGTCTACTGTCCTCGAAAAGAGCTTGCCAAAACGGGTGGCATCCACGTTGGACGGGCTGAGCATCCACTCCTGAAGGTTAGCTCCCGTCCGCCCATAGTCGGTACTGAGACATCGGCACCGTGACCTGTGCGCTGACCGACGCAACGACCGCACATATGACTCCAAGCCAGCATGGCAAGATTCGCATACGGCCTTTCAGGCGGACATCGACCGGCGCTCCGGTCGAGATCGCGTAATCCAGTAGACAACGACAACGCCAATCGCGAGCTTCAACACTTCAAGAATCAGGTAGAGGCCGTGAAACATTCCGAAGCGGTCTAGTGATCGAGGCGCTGGATCTCGCGGCACGAAGTCGAGGCCACGGCCGAGGGAGATGATCTGAGGCGTCAGCCACACGATCATGAAGACGACGAGTCCGAGCATCGCGACAACGCCCCAGCGGGCTTTGGCAACGGATCGGTTCGCGGCCAGCAACCCGAAGACGAGCGCGCCAATGACGAACTGCGTCGCATTCCACAGTTGGAAATACAGGCGGTTCAGCTCTGACGACAGATACCGGAGCAAATCACGGGCTTCACTCCGGCCAATTCGCTCGACCAGGCTCATGAAGTTCGCGTTCGGTGATTCTGCCAAAAGTCGATCGATCGTGTAAAAGTTCTGGGCGGCCACGACGGAAACGAGGATCGTTCCCGCGAGCCACACCCCAAGGGCAAACATCGCCAGGCGTTCCTTGACTGGTGGCCCGAGTTCCGTCCGAAGGGACGTGCCGTGCGGGAACGACATTCCGAGTGTGATTACCTCGATCCGCTCTTCTCCACCGCACCAATTGCACCCTTTTCTTCGGAGCGCGCACCAGCGAGGATACCAGAGAGCCCATAGTTGCCCTCATGGCACGCATACTCGTACATCACCTGGTTGCTCTTCCTCATGGTCATGGACACACTCCACGACCGCGTCCAGATCGTCGAGTCATCGATCGTGTACTCGTAGAGGAGCGCGTCGGCGTCGAGGCGCCGGAGACGCTCGACGAGGTGAAGGTTTTCGTCTCCGCTCAAGCCGAGGCCGCGCAGACTCACCGTACCGGTGCCCTCGCTCCGGAAGTTCCTTGTCTCGATGACGAGCGTGTCGCCATCCCAGCGGCCGCGCGAGTCGCCTTTCCACTGGCGGACGTTCGACGAAAGCGATGGCCGACCGTCGAGCGGAATAATGCGAGCGTCGTGGACCATCTCGTTCAATATCACCAGGTAATCGGGGGTCTGGAAGATCTGCACGTAGGCGTTGTAGCCACCCCCTATCAGCGGTGGGCCGGCATTGAAGCCGAGAATGCACCGGTCCCAAGTCGTAAGATCTTCCGGACCGGCGGCGATCTTCGCCTTCGCTTCAAGGGCTGCCTCTCGCGCCTTGCCGTGCGGCGTCAGCGGCGGCACACGTCCGTCGGGCGGATCCACGATCAACGAGGTGCGGTTGGTCGCCACCACTTTCGTTCCTGCATCGTTCCAGAACCGGTTGTAAGAGCCCGTGTTTCCTGGCGGAGGCGGCCGATCCACAAACTCTTCGCGGACCGCTTTCTCTTCCAGATTCGCTTTTTCCTCAGCGGTCAACACCGCTTTGTCTGCAAACTCCTTTGGCCGCTGAAGGGGTGTCACCGTCGCAAAGCCCCAGATGCCTTGGAGGTCCGGCCGGCCGTCATGTAAACGAGTCGGGGCCACCTTCGTGGCAGCGTGAGACTCGCCCGTTTGCGCAAGGATGGGAACCGGCAATAGCAAAAGAGCTGCGATGACCATCGCGAATGCGCCGGCCGAAACAAGCGACGTCGGAAATGCATGTCGCATATCACCCTCCATTCGGCTGCTAGCTCAGCGCCGAGGCGCCAAGACAACTTACCACAACACACAAACTCGGCGCCTTCGCGTCTTTGCGTTGAGACAGAAGAAACATCCATGCCGAGATTCAGTCGGACGGCAGATCTGTGATCCACTTCGGAACGACTTGCGGTGATGGTCCAGCGCAAGATTCCTGGCGATTCGAAACAGCCAGGCGCGCAGATCTCCGTCCGTGAAAACGCGCTTGTGGAGCGCTACAAGGCCACAGCTCAGAGCTGGTATTTCACGCTGCCCAACTGAACGCTGATCCCATTCGGATCCTTCAACATCACGCTTCTAACTTCCATGGCTTTCGAGAACTGATTTTGATTGGCTCTGGCTTCGCTCGTCGGAAAACGCTGTTGCACCATGTCGAGGGCACGCTCGGCGCCCGGCCATGGATCGAGCCCGATCGCAAAGTGATCGATGTCGGGCGCTGCGCGGCCGCCTGAGACCGTGACGAAGCTGTCGCCGAGCAGGAGGTCGATCGACCCGGTTTGGTCGGACGTGCGGGCGTCGAGCAGCACGCTTGCGCCAAGGAGCTCCTGATAGAAGCGCCGCGACTCCTCCACGTCCTTGACCCTCAGGGTCACGTGGTTGACGAGGCGGCCCCGGAACAGCGCATTACTCGGCGGCGGAGTCCCGGTAAGATTCACCGCAGGTTTCTGTTGGCTGGCGCCCAGTGGAGTCGCCGACGCCATCAGCAATGCGCCGATCAGTTGACGCCGACTGATTCGCTTCTCGTCGTACGCCGTGACCAATTCGTCGATTTTGTCCCGCATCACAGACCTCCAGAAGCCCTGTCGTATACCACATGGCGTGCCCGGCGAGCCGGTAAGCCAGGAGCGCGCGTCCGGCCAGACGCCAAGGCCGGCGAGCGACACGCGCGACGGCATCGGGTGTGCGCGTCCAAGTTGCGCCACGCCAAACCGTCGTCTGGGCCATGATCGGGTACTCCTCCAGTATGCCCGGCCAGCCGGCTTATGGCCACTCCAGCTTCGATTACGCAGTTAGTGATTCGCTCGTGAGTTACGTGCAGATCGGCTGGGAATCTGCCGATAACAGCTATGAAATGGATGAACAAGGCAAGGCGGTCGATTTTTACGAAGTGCTGCAAGCCAGCCCGATAGCTGAACCGGAGATGATTCATCGGATCTACCGTCTGCTCGCGCAGCGCTTTCACCCCGACAATCAGGAAACAGGTGATCCAAACCGATTCCGCGTCATCCACGAGGCGTATCTGACGCTTTCAGATCCTGAGAAGAGGGCAAAGTACGACGTCTGGCTCCAGCAGCAGAAGCAGAATCGCTGGCGGCTGATTTCAACGGGCCAGAGGGCAGAAGACGACTTCGAGTTCGAACAGATCACGCGGCTCACCGTCCTGGAGGCGCTTCATGCCAAGCGGCGACAGGAACCGGGAAGTTCGGGGATCGCACCCAACGAGCTCGAGCAGCTGATCGGCCGCCCACGGGAGCATCTCGAGTTTACGGTCTGGTATCTCGCGCAGAAGAAGCTCGTCCAGCGCGACGATAGTGCCCAACTGATGATCACCGCGGACGGCGTCGATTTTCTGGAACAGAATTACCGCGAGAACCTTCAGCGCCGGCGCCTGCAGGCATCGAACAAGCCGGTCGAATAACCCTCCACTACTGATCGTCACGCGTGTGAAGCGACGGCCTCGGGCGCGTGATCGACGACCAGGTTTGGCTCGATGCCGTGTTCCAGAAAGAATTTGGCACCGGCGAGAACGAGATGAAAACCGCCGGTCGAGTCCAGCGCCTTGGCGACAACTTCGTCCGCGTTGCCCCTGAATCCCCAAGTTCGAATCTTCACGAACGTCCGCCCCTCGCCCTTCGCCTCGAACGTCCACTCCACCAAGTTGGGATCCTCCGGGCCATTCCATTCGATGAGGATGCGCTTCTCCGGTTCGAGCGCTTTCACGTCAATCGTTGTGCCGACGTTGTACATTTCCCAATCCCATCGAACGTGTTTGCCCACTTCCAATCTGCCGCTGCCCCGGCTGAACCAGAAGCGCGACGTGATGGCGGGGTTGACGAACGCGTCAAACACGACTGAGATGGGCCTGCGAATCAGCATCTGCGCCGTGGCGATCGGTTGATGTCGGTCAGTCATGTGTTACTCCGTGTGCATCACTCTGTTCATTGCTCCTCAGTGGTGCGCCGCCGCATGGTGAATGGGCGCCGACCCGCTCAGTCTCGGATATTCGAGTTGCATGGCGACGAAATCGGCTGTGCGAATTCCGTAGCGGGCCGTAATCCCATCGAGGGCTTCGTGGAGGGCCCGTGCCGGTTGACGATCCCCGGGTGCCTGAAGCAAACGTTCTCCAGGCCAGCTCGCGGCGACCTGGTCTGGGACAATGCGAATGCCGTTGCGGCTCAGCTGCGCACGTCCCGTGTTAGAGAACGTCACTGCCCGTGATCGGTCCGCGACCATGCGTCCGCGACCAAAGCGAGCGACACTTCGTCGACACCGGGCGTCTGCTCGATGCCGAGTTGCTCTCGGTTCCACAGCGCGACCGTGTTGCGGATCGCTGTCATGGCAAACGGGCGCGTGACCTGAAACGCGTCGCTGTCGTGCCGCGCGTCCCAATGCGGCAAGCCGACGTCCCGGCCAATGGCCTCCGCCTTGGCGCGGCCGGCAATGGCCTCGATCAAGGTGAGCGCCAGCGGCATGGACGCGGTGATGCCCGTGTCGTCGCAACGTTGTGATCAACCACCAGCCGCCGGTCTGCGACATAGCGGATCGCGGGATGCTTTTTGCGTAGCTCCTCGACGAAATACCAGTGCGTCGTCGCCCGCTTGCCGTCCAGCAAGCCGGCCTCGCCGACGACCTTGGCTCCGGCGCACACCCCGATGATCGTCGCGCCCTTCGCCGCCTGGCTTCTGAGGCCATTGGAGAACCGTCGCGTCGTCATCGCGGCTCATGGCCGGGACAACGACATAGTCAGCGCCTTCGGGATGCTGCGCATCGAATGTCGCGACAGTGGCGTGGCGGCGCGTCCGTAACCCTCGGCGCCCGAAGCAGTGACAGAATCCAAGCCCCGCCACCGACCGCGCTGAGCGCGACAACGCCAACACTGCCCCACGCAATGGACCGCCGATTCATAACAACCTGCCTTTCCGATGTCCCTTTCGCCGACTGCGACCATCAGACCGCGTCTTTTGCGACCGCGAGCAGAAGACGATTCGGCCGGGCCGGACCGGCCGGAGAACTTCACGTCGAATCCAGCGTCGACGTCCCTCGACACCATCCCAGAATGGCCCGGACCGTTTCGCTGTCGTCTTCTCTGCTGATCTCGTTCGGAGGTCGACGTCCTTCAGGTGTTTGATTGTGCACAGTCATGGAAGGTGCAAGAGCCATGCTTGGACGAAGCGCGTCACGTCTCAGGTTGACGTCGCGAGTCAGCAGCCATCATCAGGATCGATGGGCTGGAAGTTGGACAGTTCCGATCGGAGGCGTCTCTTCCTTGGACTTCCTGTTCATACCTGCTACATGAGTTTCGGGAAGGAAGATTCGCATCCCCACGCAACACTTTTTTTTAGGGGACGCTGGATGGCCGAGCTCTGCTGAATGGCGTTCGAAAACGAAATGCGAGATCGGCCAGCCGCTAGATGTCTTGCGGCCGCGGCTGATAATCGCCGGCGTCAATGTCGCCCGGCAGCAGCAAACGCACCTCGTAGCCCGGCAGATTGCCGACGACGTTCGGAGCCTGAACAGCCGGTTTCGCCGTCTGGCGCGCTGGCAACAGCTGAAGAAGACAGAGGATCAGAAGAACAGAAACAAATTTCAACACGGAGGCACGGGCGACGCGTCACGCTCGCGCCAACGGCGTTTCGCGCGAGAGGATAGGCGCCGAATACAAGACCATGTCGAAGTGGATTGGTCTTGTATTCGCGCCTGCCCTCTCGCGCGAAGCCGGCCGCTTCGCGGCCGGCGAGCTCGACGCGTCGCCACAGAGCTCGCTTGCGCACGACCGAAAGAAATACGTTTACTCTGCGCAGCCTCTGCGGCTTTGCGTCTCTGCGTCGTCTCTGTGACTCAGTGTCTTCGTGTTGAGACTGCAAACATCATTGCTCATTTGACCCTACCAGCCAATTTCGTCCAACCGTCAGGCGCTGGCCTGCCTGCGCCCGCAGGATTCAGCAGCGCTTCACCAGAATGCGGCGGAATACGCGCTACCTTCGGAGCCGTTCTTAAATAACTTTACAGAACAGAGTTTTGCGGTCGCCAGGCTCAGTCGGATGCGGCGAGCCGCACGAACTGCCGCTTCAGCGCGTTGACCTCTGCCAGGTAGCGGCGGGCATCGTGATCGCCGCATCGCTGGCCGCGTCTGAGCCGAAAATCGCGGCGCGCGTATGCGTTGCCGGTGCCGCTCCCGCACAGGTGGATGACTGCCGCGAGGTCCTGACGCTGCTGCAGCGAGGCAGTGGCGATGCTGTGACGTCCGAGAGTACGCGCGACGGTGCGATCCAGCAGCGCTGCGGTCATTTCCACGGCGTGCCCGGGCACCACGCGAGTGTAAAGCCCGTTGAACCAGCACGACCGCGCGTCGTGCCAAGAGCCGTCCTCGACCACGACGTGGTCATGGATGCAGTAGCGTCTGGCTTCCGCGAAGGTACCGTCGGTGATCTGAAACATGCCGACGGCGCTCGAGGCCGGCCGGTACACTTCGAATGGGTTCCAACTGAATCGCCACCGCCAATAGGTTCGTGCCACGGGGTTGCCGCTCGCCTCCATCTGGGCCAGAGAGGCCAGCAGTTCCGGCGAGATCACTGTTGTGGAGTGCGTGGCGAAGAGGGGGCCGTATTGGCGCCAGGTCTGAGCCGGAGATTTAGAAAGTGAGCCGCTGACCGGAAAGAACACCTCGCTCGGCTTGCGAGCCACCTGCACCATCCAGTTCAGCGCCGCCCAGACTGTCACCAGTAGAACCATTCCGATGATGATCCGGATGGCCAACGGGGCGACTCGGAAAGTCAGGAGCGCGCGTCTAGTCAGGCGCCGGGCCGCCGAGCGGCGCGCGCGACGGCGTCGCGTGAGCGTCATCCAGGTTGCGCCGCGCCAAATCGTTGCGTGGGTCATGATGTGGTACTCGTCCAGTATGCCCGACCCGACGGCATTCAGCCACTCCACGTCCAGCGCGCCTCCCACCCGTGAGCGCCTCAAACAGGAGCGCGACGCCGCCTCGACTTTCGAGCCTCCGCGCATGATAGCCTCTCAACACCAGTGCGGCACCGCACGATGAGCGGCCCGCCTGATGATGCAATGCCTAAGAAGTTGTCGCGGAAACGTCAAACGGCCAGAAATACGAGCTCGCTGTACGAAAGTGCCGACCTGATACTCAAGCTATACGAACTTCGGCGTGAGCCAAAAATGCGAGCTGCGGTCTCGCTGAAAGCGTAGGACCAATCAAAACTCGCCAGGAACAATAGCTGCACCGACGCGGCGTCAGTTCGTCCGAACCGCGATCTCGAACCGGCTCTTGCCGTTCTCCCGCCGGTGCTCGATCGTCTCGGAGATCCCTCGCACGATCGCGACCGAGAGACCGTCATCGCCGTCGGGTACCTGAAGCGGGTCCCTTCCGGTGTCTTCCGTCTCGACCACCAGCAGCAAACGGCCGTTTCTCTCCGAGTACGCAATCGACAGGTCGACGACGAAGTCGCGCAAGATCGGCTTGTGAAGGTACAACAGCTCTTCCACGAGCAATTGAAGATCGTGCGTGGCCGAGCGAGACAGGAAATGTTTCTCGCAGAACTGTTCGACCTCGCCATTGAACGCGTACAAATCGAAATCGACCGACGCGATACGGCAGTTGATGCTGCGGATCCGGTGAATGAACGACCGGGTCTTCTCCTTCAAAGGACTCTCGAAGATCTGCTCCGGCGTGCCTTCCTCGTAGATGACGCCTTCGTCCATGTAGAAGACGCGGTTGGACACGTCGCGGGCAAAGTCCATCTCGTGGGTCACGATCGCCATCGTCATGCCGTCCTTGGCCAGGCGGCGGATGACGGCCAGCACCTCGCTCACCATGGTCGGGTCGAGCGCGGAGGTCGGCTCGTCGAACAGGACGATTTCGGGTTCCATCGCCAGGCAGCGCGCAATCGCCACCCGCTGCTTCTGGCCGCCGGAGAGCTCATCGGGAAACCTCTCCGCCTTTTCGGCGAGCCCGACCAGGCGCAGCAGATCGCGTGCCTTCTCGCCGGCCACCCGACGGTCCATGCCCCGCAATCGAATCGGCGCGAGCGTCAGATTCTCAAGAACTGACAGATGCGCAAACAGGTTGAAGGACTGGAACACCATGTTCATCTTCTGGCGCACCTTCGGGACGTTCGCCTTGCGCGCAAGCACATCCACGCCGTCGATCCAGATGGAACCGCTCGTCGGATGGTCGAGGAGGTTGAGACAGCGCAGGAACGTGCTCTTGCCGGCGCCGGACGGGCCGATTATCGAAACCACTTCGCCCTTGCGAATCTCGGCGTTGATGCCTCTGAGCACGTCGACCTGGCCGAAGCTCTTGGACAGATGCTCGACCCGGATCATCGCGCCACCGCGTGTCGCCGCCGGTACTTGGGATCGGTGATCCGCTCCAGGTACTCGAGGGCCTGCAAGAGAACCAACGCGATGAGGAAGTACAGCACTGCGACCATGATGAGCGGGAAGAACGCGTCGAAGGTCCGGCTGCGGATGATGTCGCTGGCCTTCGTCAAATCCTGCACCGCGATATAGCCGACAACCGACGTCATCTTGACCATCGAGATGAACTCGCCCTTGTAGACCGGCAGGATCCGCTGGATCATCTGCGGCAGGATGATGAAGCCGAACGTCTGCGTCCGGGTGAACCCCATGGCGGTGCCCGCCTCGGACTGCCCCTTGTCCACGCCCTCGATGCCGGAGCGGAATATCTCCGACACGTAGGCCGCGAAGTTCATCCCGAAGGCCAGGACGGCGACCAGCACGGGACTGATGTTCACCGACGCAAAGACCACGTAAAAGATCAGCATCAGCAGCACGACCACTGGAATGCCGCGCAGGACCGAGATGTAGATCCGGGCCGGTACCCGGAGCAACGCCAGCGCTGACATCCGCATGTAGCACACCAGAGCGCCGAGCGCAGTGCCGACGAGCGTGGACAACACCGCGATGAGCGCCGTTGTCTGCAGACCGTCCCAGATCAGGAGATAGCGTCGCTCGTGGATGATGTTGCTCTGAAAGCTCGACACAAGGCGATCGAGGAACGAGACATGGCCCAGCGGGTCCGGCGCAGCTGCCGCCTTCGCGTCGGGCCCTACCGTGTTCGACTTCACGGTGAAGGCGACGGAGTCCTGCTCGAAATACGGATCCGAGAAGTCGATCTGCTTCTGGCGTTCTTCCGTGACGAACATGTCGGCGATGATCACGTCGATCTTGCCGCTGACGAGCGCGGCGATGAGTCCAGAAAACTCCTGGTCGGCGAAGCGGACCTCCTTGCCGATATCCGCGGCGAACCGCCTGGCCAACTCCACGTCGAAGCCCGCCAGCTCGTTGTTCTGCACCGCAGCAAAGGGGAAACCGCCACTCGAAACACCCACCACCAGCGTGCCATTCGTGCCGGATGTCGGGAGCTCGGGCATCTTCCGGCTGCGCCTGGTCATCCAGCGGTCGACCATGTCGGCCCAGATCCCGTTTTGGCGGATGCCCCTGAGAAACGTGTTGAAGGCTGTCCGCAGGTCGGTGCTCGTCTTGGCGAATCCGGCCGCCACGGGCGACGAGAGGATCGGCTTGCCAAAGGGCACGAGGTCGCTGTTGACGCGCATCACCTCCACCAGAGTGTCGAGGTCGCTCAGCCCTGCGTCCACTTTCCCGGCGCTCACCGCCAGCGTGAGCTCTTGATACGTGGGGTACTGCAGGACCGTCGCATGGGGAAAGGTCTTGGTGGCGTAGATGTCGTAGACGGTCCCCAGCTGCACGCCGATACGCTTGTCCTTCAGATCTGCCGTCGAGGACATCTTGACCTGGGCGCCCTTGCCCCCAGGCGCCTCGCTCGCACCCGTCGCCGACCGATGCTGGCCGCAGCCGGCACACACAACCGCGGATGTGACGAGTACCGCGGCTCGCCGAGCCCAATCATGGAGTCGCATCGGTTGAGGAATTTCGTTGGGGAGCGATACCCGGTGGGTGGGAAGGAACTGAATAACTCTTCCCTTCCCATGATGAATGTACGCCGAAGGCTCTCGCAGTTCAAGACTGTTTGTTGAGCCATGACACCCGTAACATTGGTTTCTCATGCGCGTGCTGCTGTCGACGATCGGGACGCGGGGCGATGTTCAGCCGTTGGTGGCGCTGGCGTCGCAGCTGAGGGCGCTCGGTCAGGAGGTGCGCCTGTGCGTCCCGCCCGACTTCCAGGAGTGGATTGACAGCCTCGGCTTCCCCGTCACGCCAATCGGTCCCGAGTTGCGCAAGATGACCGCCGCCAGCCCGCCGGCCACCCCGACCTCATTTTCGCCCGAGCAACGGCGCCAACTGGCGGAAGGCACGGTCATCACTCAATTCGAGACCATTGCCACAGCCGACCCCACGGTGGGGCCCTGGCCCGATCCCGCGGACCCGACGATGTTTCAGACCGGCGCCTGGATGCTGCCGGATGAGCGCCCACTGTCTCGCGAGCTGGAGACGTTCCTCGAGGCGGGCGAGCCACCGGTTTACTTTGGTTTCGGCAGCATGCGGGGGCGGCAAGACCTCAGTCACGTGATGATCCGCGCCGCCCGCGCGCTCGGGCGCCGAGCGATCGTGTCCCGCGGGTGGGCCGACCTGTCACTGGTGGACAATGAACCCGACTGTCTGGCCATTGGCGAGGTCAACCAGCACGCGCCGTTCACGCGGGTCGCAGCCGTCGTTCACCACGGTGGCGCGGGTAGCACAACTGCAGCCGCGCTGGCCGTCACACCGCAAGTCGTCATCCCCCAGTTGTACGACCAGCACTACTGGGCACAACGCATACACCACCTCGGCATCGGTACCGCGCACGCAGCCGGCACACCAACAACAGACTCGCTGACGGTCGCTCTCAAGCAAACCCTCCAACCCGATCTGGCTGCCCGTGCCCGATCCATCGCATCTGCTGTGTGCCGCGACGGCGCACACGCCGCCGCCCAGCGCTTGATACGCGTCGATCACAGAATTCATTCTGAAACCGATCCTTAGGATCGTGCTCCGACATCAATGAGGGCATTCATCCTCGATCGTTACGGAAGCGCCGATCGCGTGCGGGCTGGCGAGATGCCAGACCCGGAGCTGCGCGAGGATGACGTCTTGGTACAGATTCACGCCGCTGGTGTCAACCTTCTGGATTCTAAAATTCGAAACGGCGAGTTCAAGCTCATTCTGCCGTATCGCCTGCCGCTCATTTTGGGCCATGACGTGGCCGGGGTCGTGGTCCGGATCGGATCTCGAGTGCGTCGATTCAAGCACGGCGACGAAGTCTATGCGCGGCTGGCTGATGGGCGAATCGGTGCATTCGCGGAATTCAGTGCGATCAAAGAAGATGACGTAGCGATCAAGCCCAAAGCACTCACCATGGAAGAAGCGGCTTCCATCCCCCTGGTCGGCTTGACCGCGTGGCAGGCGCTGATCGAAAGAGCGAGTCTGAAACAAGGACAAAAAGTTCTCATCCACGCGGGCTCGGGTGGTGTGGGCACATTTGCCATTCAGCTGGCGAAGCACGTCGGTGCGCCGGTGGCGACGACCACGAGCACGGCCAACATGGATCTGGTCAGAAGCCTCGGGGCCGACATCGTTATCGATTACAAGAAGGAAGACTTCGCACACGTCCTCCGTGACTACGACGTGGTCTTGCATAGCCTGGACAAGGTGACGCTCGAGAAATCTCTGCGAGTGCTAAAACCCGGCGGACAGCTCATTTCCATCTCAGGCCCACCCGATGCAGCGTTTGCGCGAAGCATCGGCGCGTCATGGGTCTTGAGAATGATGATGGGCGCCTTGAGCTACGGAATTACAGCGAAAGCCAAGCGCCGCCAAGCACACTACTCGTTTCTTTTCATGAGAGCGAACGGCGGCCAGTTGACCGAGATCACGTCTCTCATCGATGACGGAATCATTCGCCCGGTGGTGGATCGGGTCTTCCCCTTCGCATCGACCAAGGAGGCCATGGCCTATGTCGAAGCAGGACGCGCAAAAGGCAAAGTCGTCGTCTCACTAAAGTGAGACGCGGCGGGTCGGGTGAACTGGGCTTATTCACGGCAACGCCTTTAACATGGGAATAACGCGCATGGTCAACCCACTACCCAAGTCGAAGGCGATAGGTTCACCCTCGACGTATCCAAAGGCGCGGTAGAGCCGTCTGCCAGGCTCGGTTGCACCCAGCGATACTGTACGAAAGCCGGCGTCTTTAGCCTCCTTCTCGCAATGAGCGAGCAGCCGCGATCCCAGTCCTCGCCGTGCAAATTTTGGCTTCACAAAGAATGCTCGAATGCGCGCTGCTTCTCTGTCCGGGCAAAGAAGCGTCGCATCGCGAGACAGCAGGCTGTCCGACCCAAACAGAGTGCTTCTGAAACTCCAACCGCCGCAGGCGGCCAACTCACCACTATCTACATGTGCGAGAAAGTACGTACCATCCTCGATCAACTGTGTATCCAGACCCCAGGCAGTCTTAAGGGCAGCCTCGATGACGTCATCGCTGTAATCTGACCGACCGAGCTCGCGCGCGGACTCTGCAATGAGCTTCGAGACGTCCAAAGCGTCGGCCATAGTGGCGCGCCGGATCGTCACCGTCATATAGCCTCACTTCGGCGGGCAATTTTCGGTCGGAAATTCGATGCGGCAAGTCCTGGATCGTAACCTGCATCTTTTTCTTGGCGACCACGCGCTCGAACGGGAGCGCCAGAGTGTGAGGAAGCGCGGCCGTGACCAACATCAGTACACGCGTCATATGCCGCACAAGGAGTACACGACATGAAGCCAAAGAACACGATCTGCCTCTGGTTCAACAAGGACGCGCATGAGGCGGCGCGCTTCTACGCCGCCACCTTTCCGGATAGTAAAGTGACCGCGGTTCGCGAGGCGCCCAGTGACTACCCGGGCGGCAAGAAGGGCGATGTGCTGACGGTGGAGTTCACCGTTCTGGGCATTCCCTGTCTCGGTCTCAACGGCGGCCCGGAGTTCAAGCACAGCGAGGCCTTTTCCTTCCAGATCGCGACTGACAATCAGGAAGAGACGGACCGCTATTGGAACGCGATCGTCGGCAATGGCGGCAAGGAAAGTCAGTGCGGTTGGTGCAAGGACCGCTGGGGCCTCTCCTGGCAGATCACCCCGCGCGTGCTAACCGAGGCGATGGCGGCTGGTGGCGCTGAGGCAAAGCGTGCCTTCGAGGCGATGATGCCGATGAAGAAGATCGACATCGCCACCATCGAGGCAGCGCGGCGCGGCCTGACGGCGGCTGCTGGCCCTGCAGCAAGGTAAAACGAAGCCGAATCGATAGGAGTCGCGTTCGAAGCGGAGAGTGCCATCCGGGTGACGAATGTCATCGCAGTGTTCGTCCGACACGACCGGATGGCAATAGAGGGCGACGACTCCGTGGATGCTGGAGAGCCTCTTTATATGCTTCCTGGCATACCAACTGGCGGTCGCCCCGGTTCACGCTCATCCTGCGAATCCTGCGCTGGGAGCCATCTAGCCCTGTAAACTAATCTGACCGGTCCCAAATCTCTTAACGGCTGACAGAGGGCTCAATATGTCAGACCAAAGTAGTCGCCACGGCGTCCTGTGGGCTCTCTTCGCGACGCTGCTCATGGTTGTCGGCGCAGGCGCCGCAAACGAGGATCTCCGGCTCGTCAACGCCGCGAAAGATCAGGACCTGCAGCAGGTGCGTCGTTTGCTGAGCGGGCGTCCCAACGTCAATGTTCGAGCCGAAGACGGCTCGACGGCGCTCTTGTGGGCCGCGCATTGGAATGATCTCCAAACGGCGGCGCTGCTGGTCCGGGCCGGCGCCGATGCCAACGCGGCGAACGATTTTCGGATGACGCCGCTCTCCCAGGCATGCACGAACGGAAGCGCCGAGTTCGTTGAGTTGCTTCTGAAAGCCGGCGCCAACCCAAACACGCCGATCGGAACGGGCGAGACGCCGCTGATGACGTGCGCGAGGAGCGGCAGCGCCGACGCCGTTCGCGTGCTGCTCGTTCACGGCGCCGATGTGAACGCCAAAGAGCCGAACCAGAATCAAACCGCGTTGATGTGGGCCGCTGCGCAACAACATCCGAAGGTTCTGCAGACGCTCATCGAGGCGGGTGCGGATCTCCAGGCGCACACCAAACTGGGATTTACCGCGCTCCACTTTGCCGCGCGCGCGGGTGACATGGAGTCGACTCGAACGCTGTTGGGCGCCGGCGTCGACGTGAACATCAAATCGCAGCCCGACCTTGAAAACGGTCGGGGACAGAGGCACCGGCGCCCGGGCGCGCAGGCGCAGCCCGCGGCGCAGGCGCGGAGGCGCAGGTGGTGGATCCGGCGCGCGCGGAGGCACAAACTTTCCCGGCAGCACGCCTCTGCTCGTCGCGACGGTGCGAGGCCAGGTGCCGCTCGCGCTGTTCCTGCTCGATCGCGGAGCAGATCCAAACGTCCTTGATGCCGGATTTACTCCGCTTCATTGGGCGGCAGGGACGTGGGAAAACGGACTGGCGAACCCGGTCTATGGGTTTGTCGATCCGGTGGGCGGAATTCCGGATCGTGAAGCCAAGCTGCAGCTCGTCAAAGCGCTGTTGGCGCACGGCGCGAAGCCGAATCTGCAGATGACTGCCCGACCACCGGGATACGGCGGCACGGGGACGGGCGGCTACAACGATGCAGCCGGCGCGACGGCGTTCATCGTCGCCGCCAATGCTGCCGATGTAGAGATGATGCGCATCCTGCTGGCCGCGGGAGCCGATCCGCATCTCGTCACCAAGACCAACTCCAATGCGTTGCTCGCCGCGACGGCTCTCAACTCGAGGAATCGGCGAAATCATCGACGATGAGGATCGGGCGCTCGAGGCGGTCAAATTCCTGCTCGAAGTGGGTGTCGACCCCAAAGCCGTCACCACGTATAACGAGAATGCGCTGTTCGGTCCCGCCTATCGGGGCTGGAACAGGATGCTCGAGCTGCTGATCGAAAAGGGCGCCGTCGTGAATACTGTCAACAAGGCCGGGGTCACACCGTGGCTCGCCGCCTCGGGTTTCGGCGATCGTCTCGGGGGCGTGCTCTTCAACAAGGCGGGCGCCGATATTCTGCTCAAGCACGGCGCGGATCCGAAGCTCGGCCGTCCGTGCCAGGCGCAAAACAGATGTCGGCCGGAGTAACAGCAATGCGAATCACGGCAGAGACAGCTGATGCTGATGATGGCGTGCGGATCGATCGCGCTCGTCGCGACGATCTCGGCGACCCTGTCGGCAGACCAGTCACCCGCGCCGGCGTCTTCGCAGGGCGGAACGGCATCCGCAACTGGCGCCGACTCCTGCTCGCGAGCTTGTGACCACCTACTGTGTGACGTGCCACAACCAGCGAGTGAAAACCGCCAATCTCGCGCTCGACAACGTGGATGCCGACCACGTGTCCAACTCGGCCGACACCTGGGAAAAGGTTGTCGTGAAGCTCCGAAGCCGCGCGATGCCGCCGCCGGCCGCGCGACGGCCCGACAACGCGACCTACGACCGCGTGGCGACCTGGCTCGAGAACGAGCTGGATCGTGCCGCCGAGGCCCATGTGAATCCAGGTCGGACAGCCGAGCTCCATCGGCTCAACCGCACGGAATACGCCAATGCGGTTCGCGACCTTCTTGGAGTGGAAATCGACCCGAAGGCCATGCTGCCACCTGACGAACAGGCGTTCGGATTCGACAACAACGCCGACGCCCTTTCGATGCAGCCCGCGCTCTTGGACCGCTATCTCGCCGTCGCCGCGAAGATTGCGCGGCTCGCTGTCGGCGATCCGACGATTCCGGCGGGGTTCGAGCGATACACCGCTCTGAAAGACAACTCGAACGAGACCACATGGCTGTGGCAGAACGAGCGGCTCGGAGAGGAGTTTCCGCTCGGGTCACGCGGCGGGATCGCGGCGCGCCATTATTTTCCCGTTGATGGCGAGTACGTCTTCAAGATTCGGCTGGACCGCACCGACACCGGCCTCATCCGAGGCCTGCGGGCGCGCAGCGACTATCGAGATTCGCATCGACGGCGCCCGCGTCGGCCAGTTGACGGTCGGCGGCACGCCGGAGTTCACTGCGGGGAATTCGAACGCCGGGATCGGAAACTATGCAGAATCCGGGAGCCCGCTGGCGAACGCGGATGACCGATTGGAAGTGCGCGCGGCCGTCAAGGCGGGCATGCGGCAGGTGATCGCCACCATCGTCAAAGCAGACAACGTCGAAGTCGAGGGATTGGCGCTGGATTCGGTCCCGGTATGGAGCCGCGAATACACGAATAAACCCGACAACCCGACCCTCATCTCAGCGCTGTTCATTGGCGGGCCCTACGGTGGCCGCGTGTCACCGGACTCGCCCGGCCGGCGGCGGCTGTTCGTCTGCGAGCCCGCCAGCGCGAGCGGAGCGGCTCTAAGAGCGAGCGGAGCGGCGCGGGGCAATGCGGCCGAGACCGCCTGCGCGACGAAGATCTTGTCGGCGTTCGCGCGGCGCGCCTATCGCCGTCCCCTGACCAACGACGACATTCGAACGCTTGTCGGCTTCTACCAGTCGGCGCGCGCGCAAGCAGGATTTCGACGCGGGCATTCGTGCGGGAATCGAGATGGTTCTCGTCAGCCCCGATTTCCTGTTCCGGATTGCGCGCGATCCGGCCGGCGCCGCCCCCGGCACCGCGTACGCCCTGCCGGATGTCGAGCTGGCGTCGCGCCTGTCGTTTTTCCTGTGGAGCAGCATCCCCGATGACGAACTGCTCGACACGGCGATCCGTGGAAAGCTGCACGAGCCTGCGGTACTCGATCGACAAGTCCGGCGCATGCTGAGTGACAAGCGTGCACGCACCGCGCTGGTGAAGAACTTCTTCGAGGAATGGCTGCAGACGCGAAACGTCTGGCAGCTCACGCCCGATCTCAACCAGAAGTTTCCCGTGGTTCGACGATAACCTGCGGGTCGCGTTCGTCAGGGAAATGGAGTTGTTCCTCGATGCTCAGCTGAAAGAGGATCGCAGCATCGTCGATCTGCTGACGTCCAACCAGACGTTTCTCAACGAACAGCTCGCTCGGCATTATGGTGTCTCTGGCGTGTATGGGAGCCATTTCCGGCCCGTGACGCTCACCGATGAGAACCGCTTCGGTCTGCTCGGCAAAGCCGCCGTTCTGTCGGTGACGTCCTATTCGACCCGGACGGCGCCCACGATCCGCGGAAAATATCTGCTCGAGAACATTCTTGCCGCGCCGCCGCCGGCGCCGCCTCCCAATATACCGGCGCTCGAGGAAACCAGCAAAGACGGCAAGCCTCGCTCCGTGCGCGAAATGCTCGAGGTGCATCGGCAGAATCCGGTGTGCGCGAGCTGTCACGCGCGAATGGATCCGCTCGGGCTGAGCCTGGAAAATTTCGACGCGATCGGACAGTGGCGCACCACGGACGCGGGTACGCCGATCAATGCCTCTGGCGTGCTGCTGGACGGAACGAAAGTCGATGGCCCTGCGGCGCTGCGCCGTGCTCTTGTCGCTCAGAAAGAGCAGTTCGTCAGGAACGACCGCGGAACGACTGCTGACCTATGCGATCGGCCGCGGGCTGGAACACTACGACGCGCCGGCGATACGCGGAGTCGTCCGGGCGGCCGCTGCCGACGACTACCGCTGGTCGTCCACGATTCTCGCGCTTGTGAAGAGCGCCCCGTTTCGGATGAGGAGGACAGGATCATGATCGTGACCAGAAAGGCGATCTCGCGCCGGACGATTCTTCGCGGGATGGGCGTGAGTGTGGCATTGCCGCTGCTCGACGCCATGGTTCCGGCGTTGACCGCTCAGGTCAATACGCCGGCGAAACCGATCCGTCGCCTGGGCGTCGTCTACCATCCAAACGGCGTCATATACGACAAATGGTTGCCGAAGGGCGTCGGCACCGATTTCGAGTTGTCGCCCACGCTTGCGGGGCTGCAGCCGTTTCGAGACAAGGTGACCGTTGTGACGGGCCTCTTCATGGATCTGGCAGAGGCGCTGGGGGACGGCGGCGGCGATCATTCCCGCGCGTGCGGCGGGTATCTGAACGGCGTGCATGTCAAGAAATCAGATACGGTCGTCGAAGCCGGGATTTCGATGGATCAGATTGCGGCCAGGGCGTTCGAGCGCGAGACACAGCTCTCGTCGCTTCAGCTGCAAATGGACGACAACAGCCTCGTCGGCTCGTGCGACGTCGGGTACAGCTGCGCCTACAGCAGCACGATCTCGTGGCTCACGCCGACGCTGCCGCTGATGACCGAGAACAACCCGCGCGTCGTGTTTGAGCGGCTGTTCGGCGCCAGCGACAGCACAGACCCGAAGGTTCGCGCGCAGCGTCTGCGCCAGGACCGCAGCATCCTCGATGCCGTGACGGGTCGCGTGAAGCAGCTGCAGCGGGAGCTGGGCGCCGCGGACAACCGGAAAGTGAACGACTACCTGACGTCGCTCCGCGACGTCGAGCGGCGGATCCAGTTGACGGAGGAGCAGAGCGCCAAAGAAGTACCTGACGTGGCGCGGCCTGCGGGCATTCCAGACAGCTTCGACGAGCACGCGCATTTACTCTACGACCTGCAACTTCTGGCATATCAGTCAGACATCACGCGTGTCATCACATTCATGTACGGCCGGGAGCAGAGTCCACGGCCCTATCCTCAGATCGGCGTTCCGGAACCGCATCACCCGGTGACGCATCACCAGAACGATCCTGAGAAAATGGAAAAGTGCGTCAAAATTCAGCAGTATCACCTGAAACTCTTCACCGAGTATCTGGAGAAGCTTCGAAACACCCCCGATGGCGACGGATCCCTGCTCGATAACGTGATGATTCTTTACGGTGCTGCCATCAGCAACAGCGATCGCCATAGCCACGGGCCGCTCCCGACGCTGCTCGTCGGCGGAGGCTCGGGCATGCTCAAGGGCGGCCGCCATCTCGTATACCCGGAACACACGCCGCTGACCAACCTGCAGCTCACGATGCTGCATCTCCTCGGCGTGCCGGCGGAGAAGCTGGGCGACAGCACTGGGAAATTCACGGAGCTCTCCGCGCTGTCTGTGTAGTTGCATTGCCGCTGCAGGACAGTCGAAGAACGGGCCCGGGTGACAACCGCCGCCGCGTCGCTGCCGCGAGCGGATCGCGTGTCCCTCAGTCCTCCGCCGGTGGCACGCCACGCTGCGCGCGCAGGAAGGCTCGGAGCGACGCCTGAAGGTCGGCGGGCAGCGCGGTCGCGGTTGCCTCCCGCAGGATGCGCGGGGTTTCACGGTAGGACGCGATGAATGCGACGCACCGCGGACAGCCGGCGACGTGTGCGTCGACGGCCGAGCGTAGGTCCGCGGACAGCACGCCCTCCAGATAATCCATCAGCAGGTCGACGCCAGACGCGCAGGCGATCTCATTCATGGCTTCACCCCGACGAGGTCGCTCAAGTACCCCCTCAGCATCAGGCGCGCGCGGTGGACACGCTGCCGTACTGTGGCGGGTTCCACACCCAGCGCGTGCGCCACATCGGCCGTGGACATTTCTTCCAAGTCGCGAAGCACGAACGCGTCCCGATATATGTCGGGCAACCGCGCGATAACTTCTCGCGCCTTTTCGGCGAGAATCTGCCGGTCTAGGAGTTCATCGGCGCGGGACGCGACTTGCAGTTCGGCTGGCGTGGCCAGGTGGACGCCTTGGGCGTCGAAGCGCGGCAGGAACGCCTCGAGGGATTCTGCGGGCCGCCTTGTGCGGGCGCGACGAAGCATCAGCGCCGCGTTGGTCGCGATGCGGTACAGCCACGTCCCGAACTGTGACTCACCTCGAAATGAGGGCAGGTGACGGTACACCTGGAGAAAGGTGTCCTGGAGCACGTCGGGCGCGTCGGTGTCGCTCGTGAGACGGCACGCCAGGCGATAGACACGCCCTTGGTACCGCTCCACGATCGCCTCGAAGGCACGGTCGTCCCCGGCCGCAGCTCGCGCGGCGAGCGTCTCATCGCTCGGCTCCACCGTGGGGACGACCATGCTCACCGAGTTTACTGAGTCTTGATCGCGGCCTTGACCTTCGCGGCCAGTTCCGGCGTGACCTCCGTGACACCGTGGTCATGCGCCGCGTGCGCGACCACCTTCTGAAGAAGTTCTTCCTCGGTCGGTGCACTGGCGGTGAAGGTGCAGCCAGGTACGACGTCACCGCAGGCGATGCGTTTGGACGTCGGGGTCTCTTGTGCAGACATCGTATGCTCCTCTCCCCGGAACCGTCCGGGTTGGCGTTAGGATGCCGGCACATCCGCGTTGTGACAACGGGCCAGGCACCACGTCCCTCGTCACACCGGCACGCTCCCCGGCATCACACTCGCCATGACACTCCACGTCGCGGGCTTGTGGCGCTACGCGGTGAAGACGCTGGCTGGGGAGCGTTTATCGGCGGCGGTGATCGGACCGGACGGCATTCGCGGTGACCGTATCGTGCGAGTGCGCGGCCACGAGGGGGTGCGCACGGCGCGGCGGCACTATCGGCTCCTGGGGTTGCGAGGCACCTTAGGTTCCGATGACCGTCCGCGCATCAATGGCCATCCGTGGGACAGCCCCGACGCCCTTGCGCTCGTGAAGGCCGCCGGCGGCGACGATGCGTGGCTGGAGGAGGTTGATGGCACCGAGCGCTTCGACGTACTCCCGCTGCTGGTGGCGACGGACGGAGCCGTCGCCGCCTTCGGACGCGATATCCGCCGCCTGCGTCCGAATATCCTGATTGGCGGGGTGAGGGGTCTGGACGAAGTAGAGTGGCCAGGCGCCGAGCTGCACATCGGCAACGCGATCGTGCGACTCGACTCTCTGCGCGCACGCTGTCCAATGACGACCGTGGATCCCGACACATTGGACCGAGACCCTGAAGTACTGCGTGATATCGGCCGCCGATTCGGCGGCCGCTTGGCGCTCAACGCGGACGTGAAACGCGGCGGGACGATTCGCGTCGGCGATGCCGTGAGACTCGTCAACGCGAAGTTTGGCGGTCGAATTGGAGCGGACATGAAGCCGCGGTGACGTAGCCGAGTGGCTGAAGGCGATGGTTTGTCCGAAGTTTGTAGACAGATTTCGGACGGCGGCTGCCTCACGTCGAGCACACGCACGCGGGCGACGAACGGCCAGCGCTTCACCGAGGGCCTGTTGCGGCCTCGGCAATCGACATTCCCGCTTTCTGGAGTCCCTGTATCAGGTGCTCCACAAGGTCCGCCTGGATCCATGTGTTGAGGATGGCCCGCGGGTTCGCTGAAAAGCTCGGGATCTGCGTCATCAGCGCGCGAACGGCCGCAGACGCCGGCTGTTGTTCGCCCAGTTGGCCGTGCGCCGCCGCCAGCACGATCTGCAACCAGAACAGGTACGGAGCATTGGTCCTGACAGCTTCGTCAATGGCGGCTCGGTAGTTGCCGCTCCAATACTCCCTGTAGCTCAGCATTCCGCGATACCAGACGGGATGGTGCGGGTTCAGGTCCATGGACCGCTCGATCAGCGCGCAGCCCCGGACCCAGTCCCCGGCGAACGCGATGTTCGCGCCCATGTTCGCATTGCATCCGGCATCGAACGGGTTGAGCGCGATGGCACGGTCGGCCTCGTGCAACGATGCGGTGACTTCCTTGCGGAGCAGCAAGACCGTCGACATCGCCTGGTGGGCCAGGGGATTGCCCGGAGCCAGGTCCACTGCGCGGCTGGCTGCCGCCTGCGCACGCTCCAGCGGGTGAGGACCGGTATTGAAGCCGTGAGCGTACTCGTGGGCGTACACAAGTGAAAGTACGGCCCAGCAGTCGGCGCTGCGTGGGCTGATCTCGACCGCTCGCTCCAGCCCGCTGCGCGCAGCAAGATGGTCAGTTGGCGCCAGCCGCTGGTGGTACGCAAAAAAATGCAGAAGAGCCTCGTAGGGGGACCACAAAGCGGGATTCGTGCCGCGAACGACGTCACCAATGCTGCGCGGGATGACGCCGAAGGGATCAGCGCACGTGGACACGATGCGAACGACGAGATCGTCCTGGATGTCGAAGATCTTGTCGGGGTCGAAGGTGCGTTCGTAGGTTTCGACCCACAACTGGGCTCCCGTGATCGTGTCGGTCAGCTGCACGGTGACGCGCAGCCTGGAGCCAGCCTGCCGGATGCCGCCGTCGATCACGTAACGAGCCGCCTTTTCGCTGGAGCCGGCGGCGATGACACGAAGATAGCTGAAGCGCGTCAGGCCAGCGTTGATCTCGGCGGTCAAGCCTTCGGCGAGAGTCTGGAGACTGGCGTCGACGGCACGGCAATGAAACGGTGCCACCGCCACCCAGAAGCCGTGATCGCGCAGGTCCGCCTTGCCGCTGGGTACAACCGTTGTTTGGCACGAGATGTCCCGCAACGCCGACGCGAGCAGCCGTGCCGACTGGAGGCGGCCGCCGGCGGTCTTGGCCAGGCACTGGCCGATCAACGTGATCAGTGAAGAAGGCACGTCCGGCTTGGCAACTGTCGGCGGCGGATCGCGCAGGATCGCCGCCGTCAGTTCAGCCTGCGACGCGCCGCGAAACGGCCGATGACCCGTCAGCATCTCAAACAGGATGATGCCGAGCGAGAACACATCCGTGCGGTGATCGATCTCTGCTCCCGAGATCTGTTCGGGCGACATGTAGAGCGGCGTGCCCATAATCACTCCCGGCTGCGTGCGTCCATACGACGTGACGGTGTCGCCGTCTTGTCCGACGGCATGAACGTCTTTGGCCAGGCCGAAATCCAGCACCTTGACGTGTTGGTCACTGGTCACCAGGATGTTCGCGGGCTTGAGGTCGCGGTGCACGAGCCCCTTGTCGTGGGCGGCGGCGATCGCCTCTGCCAACGGGGTCGCGAGTTCGACCACCCGATCGGCCGGGAACCCCTCCGCCGGAATGAGCTCGTCCAGGGGGCGTCCGTCAACGAGCTCCATCGTGAAGAAATGAATGCCGTCGATCTCCTCTACTGAATAGATCGTGACGATGTTCGGGTGATTCAGTGCGGCGGCGGCCCTCGCCTCTCGGTGAAACCGCATCAGGCGATCATGATCCGCCGCCATTTCCGCGGGCAGAACCTTGAGCGCGATCTCCCGGCCGAGCCTGGTGTCGGTGGCTCGATAGACTTCACCCATTCCGCCCGCACCAAGCAGTGCGTGGATCTCGTAGTGACCGAGATGCTCAGCGGCGGTGAGACGCATCTGCGCGCAAGTCTACATATGAATGCGGAAACGGACTAGATGGGGAGCGACTCGGACTACTTACGTTCAGAGTTCGAGATTGAAAATCGCCCTGTGCTGGAATTTGTTGAAAACACAGGCCGAAATTGTGTGGTTGTTAGGGACGATTTCCGCAACTGCTCATCCTTGCGGCATAATCGCGAGTCGCCAGCTGGTTGCGCGGCTCGAATATGCGCCGCATAGAATCCTCGAACGCGATGCCGATCGTTCCTTCACCAATGCACTACGCCACTGCCGCTGATGGGGTGCGCGTCGCTTATGTCAGTGTCGGCGACGGGTCGCCCCTCGTCTTTGCGTCCAACATCTTTGGCGACGCCAGTCGCTATTGTGGCGGCCACCCCCATGTCAGAGAGGTGACAGACCGACTGGTTCATCTCGGGTGGCGCGTGATTCGTTACGACCACCGCGGGATGGGCGCTTCCGACCGAAACGTTACGGACCTGGGCCTTGCCGCAAGAGTCCGCGATCTGGACGCCGTCGTCGGCGCGTTGAATCTCGACCGGTTCGCGTTGGGGGGCGTGGATATCGGCGCGGCCACGGCGGTGGCCTACGCGGTGGAGCATCCGGCGGCGCTCTCGCGCCTAGTGCTGTTGAGTCCGTGGACGTCTGGCGCACGTCATCTCCAGCTCCCTGCGCTCCGTGCCGCATTTTCCGCTGAGGCGCCCGGCGAGCACGAATGGCGACTGTTCGCAAACATCCTCGAGAGCGTGGCCTCGGGATTCAAGGACCCGGAGTACGTTCGACGAGGGACGGCGGTGTTCCTGCAAACCACGTCTCCGCAAGCTCTTTCAGCGTTCAACGCCGCGAGTGCGCGGATCGATATCCGCGACCTTCTTCCGCGGGTGACGGCACCCACCTTTGTGACTCACGAACCGGCATTTCCATTTGGGTCGTTCGAGCTGTGCCAGGAAGTCGCCGCGGGAATTCCCCATGCGGAGTTCCTCATCGTCCATGAGAATTCGATCGCGGGCCGGGAGCACAACGAAAACGTCGCCGCGATCGACCACTTTTTGCGCGCCGGTACAGCGACGCCGTCGATATCGGCTACGGCCGCCGAAACGGTCGCGCCGCTTTATAACACGCTCACTCCGCGCGAGATCCAGGTGCTACGTCAGGTCGCCGGTGGTGCGACGAACAAGGAGATCGCGGCGGACCTGGGCGTTGCGGTGTCGACGATCGAACGGCACCTGGTGAATCTGTATACGAAGATCGGTGCACGCGGACGCGCCGATGCCGTCGCCTACGCGCTGCGATCTCGCATGCTCGACCGCCCCTCTTAGGGCTTACGCGAAGGCGGCGAGCAGACGAAACTGCGCGCGTCGTCCGAACTCCCCGCGCCCGTGTAGGTCGCGACCTGCGGATACGGACACAACGGCCTCGTACGAGTTCCGCCGTTTTCGAGCGGACGGCTCGCGGAGATGCGCTCTGGCGCGTTGCCGCGTTCGACCCATTCTTCGATGGCGGAGAGAAAGTCGATCTGCGATGCGCCTTCGCCTCCACCGCAGTGTTGCACGCCCGGCGACATGAAGAGGCGGATCTGATCCGACGCGTGACCTTGCGTCGTTTCGAGCACGTCGTTGTAGTAGTCGATGGTCGAGCCCGGAATGATGGCGCCATCGGACCAGCCATGCCAGAGCAGCAGCTTTCCACCGCGGCCCACGAATGCACGAAGGTCCGGATCGGTTCTGTAAACCTCCTCATCCTCCCGTGTTCGAGCGCGCGCGATGGCTGCGACGAGATCGAGGCGAGAGGGATCCCATTTCAGATCCTGGAAGAAGACGTGGCGCAAATAGCCCGTGGCAATCGAGTCCCTGTCCCGCGCGAACGGCGGCGGAATCCAGTCCAATTCACTCGTCGGCAGCGGTCCGGGAAAGATTGCTTCGTCGCTCGCCGAATCCCGTATGCCGCGGTAGATCTGCCGCGCCCACGTCACCTGACGCGGTGTCAGGCAATCCGGGCGGTCGCCCGCGTTGCAGGCCAGGACGCCGGGGTCGAACCTGCACGCCATCGGGTCGGTCACCGTACGGTCGCGCACGCCATCAGCCACATCGCAAGCGGTAATAGCTGCATCGGTCATCAGGTTCAGCTTGTCAGACGTCACGGGCTCTACGGGATCCTTCGTCGCCTGCTCGGTGAGAGCCTGGCGAATCACCTGGTATGCCAGCTTGATGGCGGGCGCGCGCGCAATGATGCCGTCGTAGTCCTCGGGGAACCGGTGTGCCGTCGTCAGTCCCTGGCGGCCACCCGACGAGCACCCGTTCCAATACGACCGCGTCGCCGCTGTTCCGTAGTGGGCTTCGACAACGGCTTTGGACTTCACCGTCATCTCGTGAATGGCGCGATAGCCGGAGTCGATGAACTTCTCGCGGTGGACGGCGAAGCTCCAGTCGGCCAGACCTCCGGAGTGCCCGGTATCGGTAGCCGCGACCGCATACCCGCGAGACAAGGGTTCCGCCATGTCGCTGTAGAAAATCAGACCGGACGCGCCGCCGTTGCCGATCCCGACGAGTTTGCGGTTCCACGTCCTGGGCAACCACACTTCGAAACCGATCTCGGAGTCGGGCACGGGCGCTATCTTGCCGGTGACCCGACAGAACGGCGGCAGCCCCCAGAATGGCGATGGCGCGCCGGGTGGAAGGGGAAAAATGAATGCGCCTGGCGGCGGCGCAAACGTGCCGGCGGCCACTTCCTCAGCGTCGGTAATGCTGGTGTTCGGAAGGTTCAGACGTGCAAGTGCGGCGCATGCCGACGGCGGCGGTTGCCGATTGCAGGCTGAAGACGCCCAGACAGTGGCCACGACAAGTGCGAATACAGTTCGTGCGCGCTCCATAGAAGCCGTAGCCTATTCGACACTGATTGCTTTGGCATCCTTGAGATCATGGAGATGTGTGGCGATGGAAACCCTGTACGCCGCAGCGCTAGTTTCTGGATTGACTTAGGCCATGCGATCTCGACGGCCACGAAAGCTTCAGTGAAGCGGAGGCTCTGGTCGAGGCGAAAACGTAATGTCAATGCGTTCCGGAGCTCGAGAGTGACGATGCCGCAGTCGCAATCCTGTCGATCACAGTTTCACCGTAGTCGCGACGGCGATGCTGCCTTGGTGGTCCGGCCCGGTTGCCCCATGACGAAGAACGCGCGGCGGTAGGCGGTCGGCGTCGTCTTGAGCATCCGTCGAAAGTGTTCGCGCAGCGTCGCTGCTGTCTGCAGGCCCGCTGACTCCGCGATCCAGTCGATCGGCCGATCGCTCTTTTCGAGCAGTTGCCGCGCGCTCAAAATCCGCTGGTGCGTCAGCCAGCGATGCGGCGTGGTGCCGGTCTCCTGCTTGAATCGACGAGCAAACGTCCGCGCCGACATGTTCGCTCGATCCGCGAGGTCGTCGACGGTCAGCGTGCGATCGAGGTGCGCCTGGGCCCATTCGAGGAGGCGTCCGAGCCCCGGCGATTCTTCGGACACAATGGGCCGGACCGCGAACTGCGCCTGGCCTCCTTCACGAAGCGGTGGGACGACGAGCCGGCGTGCCACTTGGTTCGCGATCTCCGCTCCGAAGTCTCGGCGGACGAGATGCAGGCAGAGATCAATCCCCGCAGCGCTGCCTGCCGACGTGAGGATGGCACCTTCGTCGATGTAGAGGACGTCCGGCTCCACCCGGATCTTCGGGTAGCGTGATCGCAGCGTCTCGACATAGCGCCAGTGCGTCGTCGCCTGCCGACCGTCGAGCAGGCCTGTGGCGGCAAGCACGAATACGCCCGAGCAGATCGACACGAGCCGTGCGCCGCGCGCGTGGGCCCGACGCAACGCCGCGACAAGGGGTGCGGGCGGCGTATCGTGGACACGCCATCCTGGGATGATGATCGTGCCGGCCCGGGCCAGCTCCGCAAGACCGCTGCGCGTCTGCAGGAACAATCCGCCCGTGGCTCGAAGCGGACCGCGTTCGTGCGAGCAGACGCGGAACCGATACCAGCCTTCTCCCATCTCTGGACGCGGCAGCCCGAACACTTCGGTGACGATGCCGAGCTCAAAGGTGCCGAGGCCGTCGTAGGCCAGTGCCGCGACGTGGCGGCGATCGATCGTCGACATTGGTAGATCCTACTTGTCACACCGCGCGAGCGCGATGGTGTGAGTACGACCCCCGTTCAAACCGTGCGTGCGGATTTCCGCACACGGCTTACCAGGGGGCATTGGGAGTACAGCATTACGCAGCCTCCGGAGAGCGAATCGTCCCGCGCAGGCGGTGGAGACCGAGGGCGAGAAAGAAGTCGCCAGTCCATTGGGCGGCTTGGCCTGCGCGAAGATGCCGACCGTGACGCTGCACAAGCAAGCGCGTGAGTCGCTCGTGCACATAGGCATCCACCTGCCCAAACTTGATGGCGGCATTACCCGTCCGGAAGTACGCGCCCCATCCACGCAGCACCGAATTCAGCTGCGCGATGGTGTCGCGCCGGTCCCGATGACACACCGCCCGGGGGGTGAGCCTCTTCACGCGCTGCCGAATCCGTTGCATCGCGCGATGGGAGGGCCAGCGCTGGAGGAAGTACACCCGCTGGTGCCGCTTCTCCCAGATGGGCCCGCTCATACGCTTGCGTAGGTGACAGCCGCGAAAGTCGAACCCCTCGTATCCGCGCGAGAGGTCGACCTGTCTCGTTTTGTCCGGGTGTAGCTCCAAGCCGAGGCGGGCGAAGACCGCTCGCACGCGCTGCTCAGCCTGCTCGCACGCCGCTTTATGGTCACACATGACCACAAAGTCGTCCGCGTAGCGGACCAGCACACCCAGATGGGTGTATCGGCGCGTCCACACGGGGTCGAGCACGTGCAGGTAGATGTTGGACAGCAGCGGCGAAATCACGCCGCCTTGCGGGGTGCCCGCAACGGTCGTGGCGACGCGGCCATCTTCCATCACACCTGCCTGGAGCCAGTGCCGTATCCATTTGAGCACCCGCCGGTCCGAGACGGTCGCTCGACGAGCGTGATGAGCTTGCCGTGGTCGATGCTGCCGAAGTAGTCGCGGATATCGGCGTCGAGGACGTGGTTGCCGCCTCGCGCGCCGCACGTGCGCAATGTTTCTAGCGCCTGCGTGGCACTCCGCTTGGGCCGAAAGCCGTACGAGCACGGATGAAAGTCCGCCTCGAAAATCGGCTCGAGCACCCGCGTCGCCGCCATCTGGGCTACTCGGTCTCGGACCGTCGGAATCCCCAACGGCCGCGGTCGTCCATCTGCCTTCGGAATGTAGCAACGCCTGACCGCGCAGGGTCGATACGTGCCCGCTCGCAAGCGGGCGCCGAGGTCGTCGAGAAAGACCTCGACACCCGCGTGCTCGACCTCGGCCAGCGTCATCGCATCGACGCCCGCCGCGCCGCGGTTCTTCTTGACGCGCCTCCATGCTTCCCACAGGACGTCACGCCTGTAGATGCGGTCGAGCAGTGCATGAAAGCGTCGGCCCGGTTGCCGCTTGGCCGCACTCCAGAGTCGGCGTTGCAATTGGCGCACTTTGTCGACGGACTCGCGTCCCTCGGGGTGATTGGAACCGGGCGTGCCGGTCATGCCCTCGCGCGTGCTTGCTCTGCCGACATTGCCCCCGCAGGGACCCTTCGCTCCCCGCGCGTTCTTCGTCGCGCGGCTCTCCACTACTACGGTCCCCTCGGATTCCCGCTGCACCGCGCTCGCTTTCGCCGTCGGCTTATGCGAGCCACGCTGCCCTGACCCGGGCTGCACAGACCGGCCGCTCGTGTTCCGTTCCGCTCCGTGTCCGCGTGCTGCGCCCCTTACCCCACCGAGCTCCCCTGCGCATACGTCTCCGGACTGGAGCGCAGCGGACATCGTCTTCGCCGCGACATGATCGGCTCGACGCTCGGCTTGTAAATCTGATGAGGCTGCAGGCGTCACGTGCTGTTGCGGCCCGCGGACTGGCGCCCTCCGTGGAGGCTCTTGACACCCCGCTGGGGCCGCGCGACTCTCGTCGCGTGCCCGGGGTCTGCTACTCGGCGCTCCGGTGCTTACCGAGACGGGACTTCCACCCGCTGGAGAAGAACGACGCGATATGCGCGCTCGCGCGCCCACATCCTCACGACGCACCATGGCAGGATTCTAACGACTATTGTCATTTCTGCCACTCGATCGGGCGGGCGGCAACCGCCATACTCTCGGGCATGTCACGAGTCACCGAACTACCCGCCGCCGATCCCACCGCGGCGCGCGCACACTTCGAGGGCCTGCTGGCCTACGAGACCGACTGCTGGGATGTCCATGCCTCGCTCGGCGACGCGCAAGGCTTCGTCCTGCTCGACGTGCGTGCGCCACAGTCGTTCGACGAAGGGCACGTGCCCGGTGCCGTCAGTCTGCCGCACGGAAAGATCAACGAGCGGAATCTGGCCGCGTACCCCACCGACACGCTCTTCGTCGTCTACTGCAACGGACCGCACTGTAATGGCGCTGATCGCGCGGCCGCACGGCTGGCGCGCCTTGGCCGGCCGGTCAAAAAGATGATTGGCGGCGTCGAGGGGTGAAAAGACGAAGGCTTCCGTCTCGTGACAGCGGACCGAACCTGATGACGCGGCGGGCGCACCGGCGAACCGCTGGACGCGTGTCGCTAGTCGGATGCATGAGCCGAGTCGTTGGTCGACGTGCGTCGTACGACCCATTGGGTGCCCCGACGGACTACCTCTTACTTCTGATCATCGAGCGCGTAGACGTACAGCGCCTGTCCCGCCTGCGGAATCTTTATTTCAGGTGCAATCGCTCCTGGCGCATTGCGCGGGCTGCCGCCGCCGAGCCCCGCCATCACCGCGATATATTGCTTGCCGTCCACGCTGTAGGTGATTGGGAATCCCTGCGCGGAGGTCCCCAACCTCGTCTGCCACAACACTTTTCCCGTCTTCACATCGTGAGCACGCACGTACCGATCGATGTCTCCAGCGATGGCAATTCCACCGGCCGTCGAGATGACCCCGCCGAGGTAGGCCGCGCGCTGTTGATGACTCCAGACTTCCTGCATCGTATTGACGTTGTACGCCGCGAGCTTGCCGATGTTGCCGTTCGTGTCGGGCATCGCCAGGAATCGGCGGACCGCTCCGTTCCCGCCGCCGACGGTCTTGCGCACGTAAAAATCCATGCAGGACTGACCCAATGGGACGACCAACACGCCGGTCGGCTGGTTGTAGCTCATCGCTCCCCAGTTCTTTCCGCCCTGGGTGCTCGGACAGATGTTGATGGGCTTGTCGTACTGCATCTCGAACACGTCGGGCCGATAGGTCGGCACACCCGTTTTCGGGTCGATGCGTTCCCACACCGTCTGCTTGACCATCTCTTTGAAGCCGAGGAATTCGCCGGTCTGACGATCCATCTTCCACAGGACGCCCGCCTTGCCGGCGTTGAAGACGAGTTTCCGATTGCCAGCGTCGAGGAGCACTCGTTCGAACACTTCGTCGAGATCGAAGCTCTCGGCCGGTGCAAACTGGTGATACCAGGCCAGCTTGCCATCGTCGAGGTTCAGCGCGACGGTCGAGCTGGTATATAGGAGTTTGTCGGCGAGAGTCGTCCCGCGGTTCATGAAGCTCCACGGCTTGGCCTGCGCGGTGCCCCAGTAGGTGAGATTGAGTTCCGGATCGTATGTACCGGCAATCCAGGTCTCGCCGCCACCTCGTTGATCCATCGGCAGACTGCCCCATGTGTTCGCTTCCGGCCCGATTTGGGCGCGGGTCTGGAATCGCCAGAGACGCTTGCCGCTATTCACGTCGATGGCGCTGATATAGCAGCCGTCTGTCTGGCGCGGGCCGCACCCGGTCATGCCCTGCAGCATCTTGTCGCCAACCACGATCGTTCCGCTCGTTGTCGCGTGACCGGCGACGTCTGAAAGCGGCGTATCCCACACGATCTCACCATTGCGGGCGTTGATCGCTACTGCATGCGCGTTGTTGGCCGGCAAGAGGATCTTGTCGCCCATGATGCCGATGCTGCGAATCGGGCTGCCGCTGCCGCCTGGGGCCTGATACGGACCGGCGCGGGTCTCCCAAATCAGATCGCCGGTCTTGGCATCCAGGGCCTGGACAATGTGGCTGGGACTTACTAAATAAAGAACGCCGTTGTGCACGATCGGCGATGTCTGGTTGGTACCCGAATCGTTCATCGCCCATTGCCAGACAAGCTGGAGATGCTGAACGTTGTTGCGGTTGATCTGATCGAGCGAGCTGTAGCTCCAGCCCTGGTAGTTGCCGCGGAACACGAGCCAGTCACTCGCCGGAGGGTTCTTGAGCATTTCGAACGTGACCGGAACATAGTTCTTCACTTCACCGTGAACCGTCACGCCTCGAAAATCGCCGAGTGCACCGCCACGTCCGCCGCCGCCTGCGCCAGTGCCCGCACCGAACACCATGGGCGTGCCTCCCCCACCGGCTGCGCCTGCGTCTGGATCACCGCCTCGACCACCTCTGCCGGCGCCCCGACCACCTCCACGCCGGACCGCGCTGAGCGTCGTTGTCGCACTGGACGTCAATTCGGTCGTGCCCGCTGGAGCGCCCATTCTCTGGAGGATGTAGGCGACCACGTTAACGGTCGTTTCATCGCCAAGCGCCCCCGGGGTGGCAGGCGGCATGCTGTCCATGATGTAGTTGAACAAATCGCCGACCGATCGCGTTCCCCAGAAGGTGACGAAGTTCACCCCGGTGAGCGGCGGCGCATCGCTCGGACCGTCGTCGAGGTTCGGACCGTGGCAACCCGAACAATTCTGCGCGTATGCGACACGGCCGCGCTCGGCCTGCTGCGCCGTGTAGCTGGCACCCTGGGCAGGACCTGGTGCACTTGCAGGTGAGGGTTGCTGCGCGGTGACGATAATCATGGCGCAACCGGCGATCATGGCCGCGACAATTGACAACCTCCAGCGTCCGATCATGCCTGCCTCCTTGCGTTCACAGGTACCCGTCTCCCGGCGTTATATCACCGCTCATCATGGCCGGCCAATAAACGGCATCTTCGTGGCCATCACGGTTCTTCGTCTTTCTCGTAGATCTCAATCGGTTGAGCGGCCTCAGGCCTGTGGGTGTGGTTCGGCCGGCGCGACCTCGACGAACGCGTCATAGAAGCCGCTGCCGCCGCCCCAGTCGGTGGGCTCTTCCGCGGTGAGCACGTTGACGCCGCGCCGTGTGCCGCCCGCATCGACAAACCCGCCGAACGGCATCAAGGCGACGCCGGGGCGGACGCGGTCGGACACCGAGCATACGGCGCGCACCTCGCCGCGCTCGTTCCACACGCGGACCGCGTCGCCGCTGGCCAGCCTTCGCGCGCGCGCGTCCTCGGGATGGATCTCGATGAAGAGATCTCCGGCGCGCCGCCGAAGCGGCTCCAGGTTGCCGTAGCCGGAGTTCAGGAAGTGGAGCGCCTTGCCCGTGATCAGCTGCAGGCCGTCCGCCGCCCGAATCTCGCCCGCCCAGGGCAGCGGATCGTGCCCCCTGCTCGAGGAGAGATTCCGAATAAAGCTCCGCCTTTCCGGACCGCGTCGCGAAGCCGCCGTTCGCGAACGGCCGCCAATCTTCGGGGCAGTTCAGTCTCGCGTGTCCTTCTTCCCAGAGCCGCTCGAAGGTGATCCCGTCGAGCCAGGGATGCCCGCTCGCGAGTGCGGCGCGCAGCATCGACTCGTCGCTCTCGAAGAGCCACGGCTCCGTCCGTCCGAGCGCCCGCGCGAGCCGTCGGAAGAGTTCCGTGTTCGACAGCGATTCTCCGGGCGGCTCGATCGCCGGACGATTCAACGCAAGGTGCAGATGTCCCCACGCGGGCGACAGGTCCAGGTGCTCGATCTGGCTCGTCGCCGGCAGGACGTAGTCGGCGTAGAGGGCCGTGTCGGTGAGGAAGAGCTCGTGCACGACGGTGAACAGATCGTCGCGCTGGAGTCCTTCCCGGATTCGCGCCTGGTTCGGCATTGACACCATCGGATTGGCGCCGTACACGATGAGAGATCGAATCGGCGGATGCAGGTCCCGGTCGCAGAGGTCCTTGCCGAGGTCGCGCATGTTCAGCACGCGAACGCCCGGCTTGTGCACCTCGGGCATCAACACGCGATCCATGTCCAGGACCGCGAAGTGGAGCTTGTGCGTCGAGCGTGCCAGCCCGCCGCCGCGATGCTTCCACGCACCGCTGAGCACCGCCAGACAGGCGAGCGTCCGAAACTGCATCGCCCCATTCCGATGGTGCTCGATCCCGATCAGCGGGCGCAGCAGCGACGGCTGCGTCGTCGCATACTCGCGCGCCAACCGCTCGATCTCTTCCGCGGGTAATCCGACCGTCCGCGAGACCTGTTGCGGTGAGTACTCCACGACGCGCTCGACGAGCGCGTCGTAGCCGACGGCGTGACGCGATACGTAGTCGTGGTCGACGAGGCCGTCGCGAATCATTACGTGCATCATCGCGAGGGCGAGGGCTGCGTCGCTGGCCGGCCTGATCTGCACGTGCCAGTCGGCCGCTTCCGCGGTGCGCGTGCGAATCGGATCGACAACGACGACCTTGGCGCCGCGACGCTGCGCCTCGCGCACGAGCGGCCAGAAGTGCAGGTTCGTGACGATCGTGTTCGTTCCCCACAGTACGATGAACCGGCTGTGGACGACCTGCTCCGGATCGATGCCGGTGCCGCAGCCGATCGTCGCCGACAGTCCCGCCGCGGCCACAGCGCCGCAGATCTTGCGATCGAGGCCGCTGCAACCCATCGATCCGAACAGCCGCGCGTCGAGCGACTCCTGCTGGATCAGGCCCTGAACGCCCGCGGAGCTGTACGGCAGGATCGCTTCTGCGCCCGACTCGGCGGCGATTGCGTTCCACCGTGACGCGATGTCGGCGAGCGCCTCGTCCCAGCTCACGCGCACGAAACGCCCGTCGCCCTTACGACCCGCGCGCTTGAGCGGGTACAGCACGCGATCCGGATGGTAGACGCGGTCGAGATAGTGGTTCACCTTGGCGCAGAGCGTGCCGCGAGTGAACGGGTGCTCGGGGTCGCCCGACAGCCGCTCCGCGCGGCCGTCCCGCACTTCCACCACCCAGGCGCACGTGTCGGGACAATCGTGCCCGCACGCGCCGCGGACAACATGAAGCGGAGCCGGTGTCATCACATGCCCTCGAGGGCTACGATACGCGTGTGTCTGGTACGAGTAAAGATCCAGATTCCCACGTACGAATGGGTCCACATTGCCCATCGTCGATTCCGCTCAGCAGATCATTGCGGAAGTCGGCGCTACCGCCGCGACGTTTCTCTCACACGAACACCTCGCGTAGAGCTACGGCAGAGTCTTCAGCCACATGTTGCGGAACATAGCCTTTACGTTGCCCTGGCCTTCCACTTCCACCGCCAGTTCACCCTCAGGGTTGCCAAACTCTTGATCGACATCTATCCAGACGGACATCAATTGGCCATTGATGATGTACATGAAAACATTTCCGCTTGCGATGATTTGGACTTGAGTCCATTCAGTAGGCGTGAATTTACTTGCCAGATCCTGGGATCGCCAATGGTGCCGATCAGTTCGCGCTTCCCGCCTTCGGAACTGAGTGTCACCATGCCACGAGGAGCCCCGCCTGGCCGCCGCGGCGGCAGGGGGTTATGGCCGAATTCGATTTGACCAACTCCGCGTTGCGGGCCGTTGCAACAATCGCCCAAGTTGCCATTAGGGTTGATCGCGTAGTCGGCTTCATATCCTCGAACTTCCCACGGAGTACCGTTGGGCCTTATGGTGGGTCCCCCTTCAGGGATACGCTTCTTAAGTTGTTCCGCATAAACATCGTCCGGGATGGCGCCCAGTCGAGTCGCGCGGAAAAAAATACCAGAGTTAGTTCCTTTGCCTTCCAGTTTTACTTCCGTCTTGAATTCGAAATTTTTCAGCTTTCCGTTAAGAATCAGCCAAGCGGTGCCCGTGTTCGCGCCGTTGACGTTCCATATGGTTGGATGATAACCGTGGACTCCCCCACGATCGCACCATCTTCGACACGCCACGCATTCTTGGAACCATCCCACCCGTTAAGGGTACGGCCATCGAATACCTGCTTCCAGCCCGCATGGTCGTTGAAATCATACGTGAGCTGCGCTTGCGGTTGACCCGCGGCGCCGCCGCCCCCCTGGGCAGCCCCAGGCGCCGGGGCGACCCCGGCTGTTTGACCGTACATGACGGTTGCGAATGTCGTTGTGATTGCCAGAAGACATACGGATAGTACTCTCGCTAGATTGTTCATGTCGGTCCTCTCTAGACGTTCCACAGCCACGGACTGACGCTATTGATCGATCTCGCGCTTCAGTCGCACGACGTTGCCGGTGAGGTTCTCTGTCGCGAGCGAGACGTACAGCTCGCCATCCGAAATTGACATACTGAAAGCGACACGGCGTTCAAGTCGCGCGACGAGCGCGGCGACCAATTCACGATCGATCGCATACAGCTCCAGCGCCTCTGCCCGGTGGATCCTCTCGCCCGCGAGCTGGTTCAGGAATTGCCGCGGATCCTTATGAGTGTAGACGACGACGCGTCGTGCGGCTTTCGACGCCTTGTGCAGCCGGCGAGCATCCGGTGTCCCGATGTCGATCCATGTCGTGATCGCGCCGGTTGGATCGCGGACCGCGATGGCCGGCTCGTCGGGCTCCGACACACCGCGGGAGAACGCGATCCCGCCCCTGAACTCGAGCAGGTACGCCAAGAGACGCGCAATCAGATATTCGTCGGACTCGGACGGGTGACGAGCGAGGCGCAGCGCGAGCGACTCGTACACCCCGCGATCGTTATCGGCAAGCTCGATGTCGAAGTTGTAGATGGTTGCCTGGAGCGCCATCTACGAACCGGCCTGCACGTCGTCTGAAGCGCCGATCAGCGGCCGGTTCTTCGGCGTGATCTCGCCGGGGATGACGTGACAACAAGGCAGGACGGCGACACGTGACGGTGGCGAAAAGCCCACACGGTGAGGATACCGTGGACGGCATATTCGTCGTCTACCTTCTGAGATTCGAGCGAAGCGAATCGCGTCGTTTCCGCATCAACATGGGTCGGGGTTCTCGTCTCCACGCTCTCTCGTTGGCACCCTGGCGCCGAAAGCTGGCGCCACCGCCACCCCGGACACAGTATCTCAGGAAGCGAATAACCCGAATCCCACCGGCGTCTATCAATTACTGGACGCGCAGGCGGCCGGTGCGAAGAACACCAGGCCCACCTCCTACAAACCCACGGGCCATGAAGCCGAGTTCGGAAACTTGAGGGGCAACGGGTCGAGGTGGCTGGTACTGTCGCACCTGCGATTGGGGACGTCCGTTCGGGAAAGATGGCGGGCACTGCGGACGGCGCGCAGCGGATTCGCGTGTCGTCGGTAAAGAAGATCGAAGGCAGCTGTTCGGCCGCCAACAAATAGCCGCGCCTTCATGGACCGCACCGCCCGGCGAGCGAATCGCCCCCAACGCCGGCCCAGATGCGCGCCGCTACTTTCTGACGATCGTGGATGCGATCGCCTCTGCGGCCTTCTCGACGAGCGGCGTCAGGAGATCTTCGCCGTCGCGCTTCGCCTTGGCCTTCTCGGTCTTCGGCGACGCGCGCAGGACCGTGTCGACCGTTCCGAGACGGAACTCCAGTGTCAGTTCGTCCTTCGCACGCGTCGTCGACGACAGCGTCGAAATCGCGTGGGCGCCGGCAACGACGGCGCCTCGCGCGGCGGCAGCGGCCGCGCTTCCGCCGTAATACGGAACCCCGTAATACGCGGCCGACCCCGCTGCCTGGCCAAGGGCTCTGCCCCATCCATTGCCGTTGTCGTGCTTCTTGGCCATCTTCGTGACGAGTACGTAATCACACTCTTTCGTTCGGGCCTCTTCGATCGCCTGCGAAGCCAGACGCGCCTCCAAATTGACGGCGCGCAGCGAAGGACCGGTTAGGTAGCTGGCAAACAGGTCGCGCAGCGAGCTGGCAAACGCCGTTGCGTCGCCGTCAACGCCGGTGGCGCTCGGCAGCACGAGCGCCACACAGGCCTGACCGCCGCTCGCGACCATGGTCGAAGCAGTGCCCTGCGCGTGAGCTGAGCCGGAACCGAGCCAGAGAAAGGCGAGCGCGACGAGCATCGCAGCAAATCGCTGGCCTGTGGGCCTGCTGGCCTGCCTGCCTGTCGGCCCGTAATCGATGGTCATAGTGATCGCCATCATGATGATCGAGTTGTAGCAGTTGGATGATGGCGGTTGAAGCTACCTGTGGGAGTAGGCGAGCGCCGGCCTACCTTATCGGGTAGTTCCGGCGCGATTTTGTCGCGTGGTAAAAACGGTCGAGATGTGGAAGGCACTGCTGCTCACGACGACGATGCTTGCGCAGGCGCAACCCGGCGCTCCACGAGTGCCGCTCGCCGCGGGATTGACGATCACCGCAGCCGTGTCGCATCCCTCCGGCGACGCCGAGGTGATCCTGATGGTGCAGTCGGTGGCCGCCGATGCGTATCGGATGACGTTCTCGTTCGATGGGCCGCCGGAACTGGGATCGTCAAAGGCCGTCCGTCGCGTGCTGATGAGCGATCAGCGCGACGCGCGCACCATGCGCAATTGGTATGGCGCCAGCGACCCCGACACGTTTCCCGGCACGACGCCCTTCTTCTCGAGCGCGATCATCAACGATCTGCGGCGAGATGGCCGCGCCAGGTTGACGCTGCTCGTTGCCACGAGCGCCACGACACTGGGTCAAACCGCTGTCGAGGAATTTCCCGGGGTTGTGACTCGCATCGAACCAGCCCCGGTCAGTGTTCCACTGCTTGTGAACGGTCGCCTGGTCGACTTGTCCTGCATTCATGCAAAAGTGGAAGCCGGCAGTGGATCACTGCGCCGCACCGCCGATCTCTACGTACTCGACGATCCCGATAACCCGATCATCGTTCGCTGGCGAGATGAGACCAGGAACTCGAAGATCCTCAAGATCGACTTCCCGGCCGCCTCGCTGGAGCGTGAGCTGACCGAGCGCCGGAGCACCGACGTCTACGGCATCTACTTCGGGTTCGCCAGCGCTGCGATTCGGCCGGAGTCGGAACGCGTCCTCAAGGAAATCGCCGACACGTTGCTTCATAACCCGGCGTGGAAGCTGCGCATCGAAGGACACACGGATGGTCTCGGCGGCGATGCGGCCAATCTTGATCTCTCAAAGCGGCGGAGTGCCGCGGTGCGCGACGCTCTCGTAAGCCGGTTCAAGATCGCCGGCGACCGGTTGGTGGCAGACGGCAAGGGTGAGCGCGCGCCCAAAGCCACCAACGACACCCCCGAGGGTCGCGCGCAGAATCGGCGCGTCGAGCTCACGCGCCAGTAGTTGGCCAAACCACCAACTCAGGTAGTTGTTACGGCGCCGTGCGCGAGGTTCAGCCGTGCGCCGCGAGCACCAGGAGTTCGAGAAGCGCTACGAAGTCCGCAGCACCGACCAGATCGAGGCGCGTGCGCTGCTGACGCCTGCGTTCATGGAAAGATTCGTCGAGCTGGGGACCCGCGGAGGGTTCGCGGTGCCGGGAGCGATCGCCGAAGGATATACGCAGGACGACAACGTGATGCCGAGCGTGCCGCTTACATCGACTTGAGCTTCGCGATCAATGCGGTCGCAATTCCGATCGTATTGGGCTTGACCGCTTCCGCAGTGCGGCCGTCGGGCACGCTCAACTGAATCGTGAAGTGATGCCTCCCGCTCCACACCATCAATTCTGCATAGCGATCTCGATTGTTGTGGAAATACGCGGTGTCTCCCACGCCTGAGACCGCCTGCCAATCCTTCGCCGGCGATTTGCGATAAGAGTCGGAATTGAGGAACGGGTCGATCTGGACGAAAATGCTGCCATCGTTACACGATGACCCGTGTGACCCGATCGCCTCTTCTTCTCGCGGGATCAGGTCGCGCATTTTCGGATTCCCGGTGTCGAACTTCGCCACGACATCACGCGTCAGCACCTCGCACGCGCGAATCGCGGGTTTGCCGGACTGGGCAGCGGCCGCACTGGCGGCGGCCAGGCAGGCGACGAGCGACAACGACGTGATCACGCGCATAGGTGGTCTCCTCTCACTCAGAGTAACGCACGGTCGAGTGATAAACTCCGTCACACGTTCGCCGACGCATGGACAGCCCCCCAGAAGACGGACCAGATGGCATCCTGACAATCGTCTACGCCGAGCTGCGACGACTGGCCGCCAGCTACCTGAGCCGGGAGCGGCAGGGCCACACGCTGCAACCTACGGCGCTCGTGCACGAGGCGTACGTGCGGCTGATCGATCAGCGGCAAATCGACTGGAACAATCGTGCGCAGTTCATCGGTCTTGCGGCGGTCATGATGCGGCGCATCCTGGTCAACCACGCGCGCGATCGCATCGCCGACAAGCGCGGCGGCGGCGCCGAACACGTGCCGCTGACCCTTGCAGGTGAGGGAATCGGCGCACCCGAGGTCAACCTCCTCGACCTGCACGAAGCGCTCAACGATCTGACGGCGACCGATCCGCGCAAAGGACGGATCGTCGAGCTGAAATTCTTCGGCGGGCTCACCACCGCGGAGATCGCCGAGAATCTCGGACTCTCGGTCGCAACCGTCGAGCGTGATTGGAAGTTCGCGCGGGCGTGGCTCTACCGCGCCATGGCCGGCGATCGCTAACCGGCGGTCAGTTGCCGCGCCGCGACCTGCTCCGGAACGAGCAGCCCTTCGAGCAGCCCCTTCACCACGGCTTCGGTCTTGGAGTGCACGCCCAGCTTGCAGTACGCGTTCTTCAAGTGGAACGAGACGGTGTTGATGCTGACGCCCATGGCGTCGGCGGCGGTTTTCTTGTGATGCCCGTGCAGGAGCAACGTGAGCACGCGAGTCTCCTGCCGGGTCAGTCGGTAGTTGGGTAAGTCGATGCGGTCCATCATGCGAATCCAGCCTCAACTGGTAACGCACGATGACGAGCCGCAACCCCTCACGGGGCCTTGAACGTGGCCAAATCGGCCTCAACCTGCCGGCGCAAGCCAACCGCCGGCCCTGAAGCCGCAGGCGGCAACGTCTTGAGCGCCTGTTCCAGGGTCTTTACCGCCTCATCCTTATGGCCGAGCCGGTAATGCGCCCAGCCAAGGGTATGGAGATACACCGGATTCGGCGAGCCCGCCCGTTCGATCGCGCGGTTGGCGTATTGAAGCGCCAGTGCCGGATTGCGGATGTCTTCAACCTCGGTACTGACGAGGGCCCAGGCATATTCATTGAACGCTTCGCCACCAGCGCCCGGTTGTTCGGTCCCGGCACGGAGAAGCGCGAGTGCTTGCTGCGCGTCCTGGCGCGCTTCGGCTGTGCGTCCGGTGGCCACCAGAATGCGGACGCGCTGATTCAGCATGTACGATAGCTCCGTCCGAATGCGTGCGTTGGCCGGATCGGCCTTCGCCAGCGCACCGAGTTCGGCGATCGCCCGGCCAAGCTCCTCGGTCGCCCGCTCAGGCTGCTTGCGGTCGATGTAGACGTTGGCCAGGTAGGTATGCGACACGGCGAGCCGCCGCCGGACTTCGGCATCCAGCGGGTTCTTCGTCAGCAATGCCTCGTGCCGCCGAATCGCTTCTTCCAGGGTCGCCGCCGCATCGTCGGGCTGGCGATTCAGCCGCAGGGCGTTCCCGAGCCCGGTCGCGTTGACGGCGTGCATCACGAGGATGGGGCGATCGTCCGGCTTTTCCTTGAGCAGTTCTTCCGTCAGCGACAAGTTGCGTTTGCAGTTGGCGATGGCACCTGGCAGATCACCGATGGGGATGAGCGTGGTGCACAGACGCGCCGTCGTTTCGGCAAGCGCCGCCCGAGCCACCGACGGCGACGGCACACCCGCTTTATAGGCCTCTTCACGCGTTGCCAGCGCCTCTTGAAATCTCACGACGGCATCCTTCACGGCGCCTCGCGCGAAGTCGGCATAGCCGATTCGCATCGTGCTGGTCGCCATGTCGAGTCGTGCCGGCAGCGAATCCGGTGCGCCGGCAGCAAGCGTGCGCCTGATCGCTTCGGCCTTCCGATAACTCTTGATGGCGCCGTCTATGTCACCGAGATTCGCAGCGCCCGGATTGCCCTGCACGTCGCCAACGCGGTCGTAGGCCGCGGCCAGTTCCTTCTGCAGCTCGCGATCGTCGCCGGCTTCGCTGGCGAGGCTGTCGAGATACTCCAGCGCTTTGCTGACCACGAGCAGCCGCGCGGGTGTCGATCCGGGCAGCGTGGCAATTGCGTCGTGGAAATCGAACAGGAACGATGTCGACAGGCGGCGGACATCCGCGAATCGCCGCTCGGCTCGTGCCCGCTCGGCCCTGGCGACTCGTGCCTGCCAGCTGGTGGCGATCACGCCGCCGACGAGCGAAAGCAGGATCGCCGCCGCGGCGGCGACGCCGAGCTTGCGACGCCTGACGAATCTGGTGGCGCGATAGGTGAACGAATCTCCTCGCGCGATTACCGGCCGCGCGGTCATGTGTCGACGCACATCCTCGGCCAGGAGCGCGACCGACCCGTACCGTTCGGCGGGATCGCGCCGCATCGCGGTCAGCGCGATCGCATCCAGATCGCCCCGCAACCTCGCCGCCGCCCGGTCACCGCGGCGAGCGGCCACGACGCTCGGCTTCGCCGCTTCCGTGTTCGCCACGATCTCGCGGACTTCGCCAGCGGTTTTCCCGCTGACATCGTACGGGCGTTCGCCGGCGAGCAACTCGAACAGCAGAACGCCGAGTGCATAGACGTCGGAGACCGTCGTCGCGCGCTCGCCCCGGAGCTGTTCGGGACTCGCGTACTGCGGCGTCATCGCCTGCGCGGCGAACGCCGTCACGACCCCCGGCGCATCGTCGGACGCTTCGACGAGCCTGGCGATGCCGAAGTCGAGCAGCTTCGGCACGCGATCCGACGTGACCAGGATGTTCGACGGCTTGATATCGCGATGCACGACAAGGTGCTGGTGCGCGTAGGCCACCGCGGCGCATATCTGCAGAAAGACGTCCAACCGCTCGTCGATGGAGAGGCGATGCGTCCGGCAATATTCGTCGACGGGAAGACCGTCGACGTACTCCATCACGAAATAGGGAAGGCCCTCGCTGCTGGTGCCGCCGTCGAGCAGGCGCGCGATGTTCGGGTGCTCGAGCCCCGCGAGGATCTGACGCTCGTGTCGAAAGCGCTCCAGCACGGCGTCGCTGTCCATGCCGCGCTTGATGAGTTTGATGGCGGCGCGCATCGTGAACTGCGCGTCGTCGCGCTCGCCAAGAAAGACGGTGCCCATGCCGCCGCGACCCAGCTCGCGCACGATGCGATACGGCCCGATGTGACCGGATTCGGGGAGGACCGTCGAGGCAATGTGCTGGATTCCCGCCGCCGCATCGCCGACAAACGCACTCGCCTGGCCGTCAGCGTGGAGTAGCCGTTCCACTTCCGCGCGCAGTTCGGCATCGTCGCCGCAGGCAGCCGCGAGCGCGGCCGCCCGGCGCTCGGGCGGCAGCTCGAGCATGGCGTGAAAGAGATCCTCGAGTTGTTGCCAGCGCTCGGGGGCCATGGGTGTCATCTTACGGTACGGTGGTCGTGCCAACGATCCAGATTCCACGATGTCCGCGCCGCTGCGATCGTATCCACCGATGCCGCTCTGCGCAGCTACATCGGCAGGTAGTTTCGCCCGACCTACCTACGTGCGTAGCTGGCTGTGCGCGAGCGCTGTTCATACGATGTCTTCATGAAAAGACTTGCTGTCGCGTTATCGCTCTCACTCGTGGTCGCGGCGTGCGGCGGCGGCGATGCGGCGAAGGATCCAGGCGCCACCGGCGAAGCCGCCGGAGCGAAGCCGGCCGATACACGCCGGCCGACGGAGGAGTGGACGCCGTCAATCCGCACGGCCGCCGAGCCGAACGATCCGTGCGCCTGGATTCCCGCTGCCGATGTCGAGGCGGTCATGGGAAAACTCGCGGAGCCGCCGCGGAAAGACGACGGCTGCCTCTATACCTTCGTCTTGCCTGAAGCCGTCGCCGCCAAGCGCCAGCAGGCCAAAGATCTGCAGCAAACGCTCGCCGAGAGGTTCGGGAACCCTGATCCGGAGCTCACCGGCCCCGGCTCACTCTTTGCCGTGCAGCAGGACCCGCGCTCGTATGCCGTGAGCGTGAGCGTGGACGTCAGAGGAGAAGTGGTCGGCGAGCAGGCCATGGATGCCATGGCAAAAGAGATGATGGGCATCGGCGGAAACGAGGCGCAGTCGGCGCCGGCGACGGCGAAGGCCGCAATTGACTGGGACGACGTGCGCAGGATTCCGTACGGTTTCATGGGCCGTGTGGGACACGTGCAGGTCAACGTGCAGGCGAAGTCGCCCGACGTTCCGAGAGAGCAAATGCGCGCGCTCGCCGAGCGTGTGCGCGATCGCATTCCCGATCTCCCGTTCGCGGTCACCAACCCTTATCAGATCATTCAACTCGGAACTGTCGGTGACGCCTGCAGCCTCCTGACGAAGGCCGAAGTTGAAGCGGTTCTTGGACCGCTCTCGGTCGAGCTGTATCGCTCGTCCTCGAATTGGCCGCCGTTGGCGCATGGCAAGGGCTTCGCCTGCGCGTACTTCACGCCCGGCCACCACGTATTCGTGGTGTCGCCGACATGGAGTGGTGGCGATGAAAACTTCAAGATGGAGAAAGGTATTGGCGGGCTGGTTGGACTGGTCATGCCAAAGGAACAAGTGACCGTCATGAAAGGACCCTGGGACGCCGCGCAAGTGGGGATGAACGGAGCACTGATGTTTCTGAAGGGTGAGAAGTTGCTCGAGGTGCACTACCGGACGTCGCGGGCGACGCGCGGTGATGCCATCAAGCTCGCCGCGACGGCGATGCAGCGGCTGGCGCCGTAAGAAGTTCCTGTCAGATCGCTACTGGCGAACGAGCTCTATGGCTTCGAGCAGTCGCGCACCAACTCGACGCGCCGATTGCGCGCCCTTCCGGCGATGGTGTCGTTGGTTTCACGCGGCCGTCGCTCGCCGAAGCCCGTCGATGCCAATCGCGCTGCGGCGATGTGGTAGTCCCGGATGAGCGCGTCCTTCACGGCCGCAGCGCGCCGCGACGACAGATCGTCGTTGGACCTATCGGTGCCGACGTTGTCGGTGTGTCCCTCGACCGTGACGCTCCAGGGATGCCGGGTCAGCAGATCCGCAATCGACTGCAGCGCGGCTTTCGACTGCGGATTGATCGTGGCGCGGTTGAAGTCGAAATACAGGCCGGGCACTTCGACGCGGCACTCCTTCGCCAGCGCTGCTTCGACGGTGTTCTGCGGCAGCGGATAGTCGATCTTCACGATCTCGCGAGCCGAGTCGAGCGTGAACGGAAAGCCCTCTCCGACGCCCCCGACCGCGAATCGCAACGTCAGCGGAAATCGAGGATGGTCCAGCAGCAGGAACTCCCACGGCCGGACGACGTTGCCGCGGTACGTCAAGCGTCCGCGCACCTGAATCGCCGGCAGCTCGACACGGGTTCCGTTCAGCAGAACTTTGAAGGGCACCGGCGTTTCGCTGATGCGCTCCAGCGTGCCGCTGCTGGTCGAGAGGTGATTGAAGTTGCGCACTGAGTATTGGGCGCGGCCTGTCGTTCGCAGATCGCGCAGCACCGCAAGCGAGGGGCCAAGCGCAGTCGTCCCGGTCAACGTGGTGGCGTCGTTGGTGTGGAACCCGAGGATTTGCAGCCGCGCATTGCCGACGTCAGGTGTGGGCAGCCGCCGCTCGATGTTCAGATTCAGCTGCTGTTTCCGTTCGTCCAGCGCATCGATTCGCGTTGTCAGGACGATCTGATCCGCCGTCACGTCGCTCACGACCATCTCGTAGTCGCCCGTGGCGATGTTGCTGCCGGCCGCAGCCGCGTTCGGATTGTTGACGGCGAGCACGAACGTCAATCCCGCGACGACGGGAATCTCCGGCGCCTTCGGCGTGCCTTGCGCCGACAGCCGCAGGGTGCCCGACGCGACGAGCGCGGCGAGCAGGATCAGGGTGGACCGATGCGATGAGCGCATATTACGAAGGTGCCGCGAAGCTATGGTTTGCCGAGGATCATGCTCGGCACCAGGCCAACGAGCCCAACGCCGAAGCCCCGCATGTTCGGGCCGGTACGCACCACGCCGGCGCCATCGGGGTTCACGCCCGCTTCGACGATGGCAGTTCCCTTGCCATCGTTGAGTTCCATCAGGCCGGCGCCCGTGTTCGTGCCGGCGACGAACACCCCGGCCACCTGCTCGGCGTTCCGCACAGCGAGGTGACCCGCGTTTTTGTTCACCGACAGTTCCACTTTCGTGGCCCCAGCGGCATCGGCAAGTCCGATATATCCGGTACCGTCGCGCGCTTGCCCCAGATACGCGACGTTCTTACCTTGGGCGTTCGTAATCATCAAGCCATATCGCTTGTCCGGCAATAGACCGAGGTGGACTCTGTCCTTGCGCTGTTCTTCGAATCTCACGTGGCCGGCGTGGATCTGCGCTGTGCTTTGACCGTCCGGAGTTCGCGTGAGGAGGGAGCCGCCGAACGTGTCGGTCGCGACGATCGACACAACATTCTTGTTTTGAAGGTTGTAGAACTGCGCTTCCCAATCATCAATCTTGAGTATGGGCGCGCCTTTATCCGCGATGACCGTGAAAGGCGCCGTTACTCGACGTCTCCCGTCGAAGGTGCTGCGACGCTCGAGGTCTTTCAGCCTGCTCTCGAACTTCTCGATGCGGGCGTTATCCGCCTTGCACTCGGGATCGTCCTGACTCGGGACGTGAATCCGAACCCGCCGCTCCTCCGGTTCGCACGGCACGGCGGCGTCGATCACCCGCAACGTGCCATCCGCGGCGGCGCACGTGTGGACAGTCATGGTGCCCGGAGCCGCAAGGATGTCTTGACGGGAGGTGATCGCCACAAGGGCGACGATGGCGCCGCAGCCAAAGGCGGAACAACTCGCGAATAATCTGGCCTTGGTCATCACTTCTTCCCTTCGATGTAGCTGGCGGGGAGGCCAATGAATCCGAGGCCTTGCTGGAAGGCCCCTGGTCCCGCACGGACCGCGCCGATGCCGCTGGCGAGCATGCCGGCTTCCACCATGACGACGTCCGCGTTGTTTCTGAGTTGCAGCAGTCCCGAGCCATTAGGGCCTGTCGCCGACAGCGCCGCGACCGTCTTGCCGTCCCCATCGATGATGCGCGCGATGCCGGGTCCGGCTTGTTCTGTTGGATGCACTGACGCGCGCGTGCTGCCATCAGTGTCGTTGACCAGGGCGAGACCTGATCCCACCGTCGATTCACCCAGCGCGGCGAGCAGGTTCCCCTTCAGCGACACGGCCAGCGCATACGTGCCGTCGCGCTTCGCCAGCCTGATTGGAGTCATCGCGCCGGCAACAACGTCCAGGCCGGAACGATCGGTGAATGAAAAGAGCGACGACTGTATGGCAGTCCTCTCGGCAGAGTACGCCCCAGGACGGACGGATCCAGACATGACGCTGAGATCACCCCCTGTCGGATACGCGCCGATGCGTGCGACCGGCGCGCCAATCGCGTTGGCAATCGTCGTGGACGCGTTATCTGATCCGGTCTCAACCGAGAACACGGTGATGCCGGCTTCATTGGTGACGTGAAACGGAGCCATGGCCGTCCGATCGAGCAGGCGCTCGTCGTTGCGTCCTTCGAGCGTGTCCAAACGCCGACCGAGCGCAGCGAGATCCGGCTTGCGCTCTTGCTCGCACGGCCGCTCGTACTTTGGTGGCTTCAGGACGATTCTGCGGTCGCCTGCCGGGCACGCAGACGAGGTGCCGACCTGACGCATCACGCCATCGGGATTGGCGCACACCACGACGGCATCTTCTTCCGACTGCGCGGCCACCTGGACCCACATCATGTGTGCCGCGGCGACGGTCGTCACGCCGAGAGCAAAGGCGAATAACGATTCTTTGAACACCATCGATCACTCCAGGCTGGTTGTGGCCACGATCAGGGGATATTTGGCATGCAGGCAGGCGGCGCCTGACTTCCGCACCCCATGAAATAGCTGCCCGGCAATGCCGACTTTGGAATCAGCGGGAGTCCGAGCGTCGGGCCGGCCACCACGAGGCCGTACCGGTTGTTGACGCCGCCCATCTTGATGGCTGACATGCCCAGCGAGTTGTCGATCTCGAACAACCCTCCGCCGCTGGACTGCTCGAGCAACGACACGCCCGAGCCTTTCTCGTCCTTCTGCACCCGGATCATGCCGCGTCCACCAGGAACTGTCAGCGATGCCTTGAGGCCACCAGCGAGGTCTCCGACCAGGAGCGCGCCGGTGTTGTCCCTGGATGTGCCGATCCCGGCGATGAGTCCGTTTGCGGAGGGGAACCGAAGTGATGCTGAATTCGTGTCTTCTTTGGCCAGCAGGCTCGCCCGAACCATGCCGGCCTCGGTGACCAGCAGACCAGAGGTGGTGCCCATCGCCCCCAGCGAGGCTTCTCTCGCTCCGCTGGGCGAGCTGGCGGTGAAATGCCCGCCATACTCCGTGACTCTGAATGCGGAGACGATCGAACCGCTCTCGTTAAACACGCTGACGCCGTCGGGCCCGACGCGGAACATCGGTCGCTCTCGATCGTCGACGACTTCGAAATACGGAGCGTTTTCGAGCGCACGAATTCGCCGGTCGAGCGCATTCAACTCCGCGTTGTCACGGTTTTCCGAAGGCGGAGGCTCATTGAAAGGTGGGCACTGTTCGCAGGTCTCTTCGAGTTCGAGACTCACCTCTCGTTGGCCGGGCGCACAGTTACCCTCAGAGCGCGGCGCATGGACCACGCTGTCGGCGGCCACGCAGACAACGACGACGTCGTCGTCAGTTCGCGGTGGTCTCTGAGTCTGTTCTGTCTCAGCACCGGTGCCCATCTCTGCGACGCCGCCCTGCGATGCAAGCGTGAGCCAGATTGCGGCAGCGCCTCCCGCCGCCGCGGCCGTCGCACCGATTCCGACGAACATCGTTCGCACGTCCATGTTGAAAACTACCTTTAGAGTTGAAACGCCAATAGCTGCGCGTACAGGTAGGTATCGCCCAGGGCGATTTACGCTGTGCGCATCGCCACCGCCTCCGACCACTACGCACCTCCTGTTGTCGATTTCCCTCACTGAGGGCTTCCGTGCAGTTTGCGTGCGCTATGTGCTGAGATCCCCTCATGCTCGATCTGTTCTTCCCAGGCCGCAGCGTCGCGTTCGAGAGCTCGCTCTGCGCCGGAAGAAATAGCGCACCGTCTCCAACAGGAGATCACTGCGCCGGCATCGCCGTTCTTCGATCGCCGCACTCAGCTTTTCCAGGGCACTTTCGCCGACGGCCGGTTTCACATGATGCGCATCGTCAAAGGGCGTAACTCTTTCAATCCAGTGATCAGGGGACAGGTATCGCGCGTTGCCGGCGGTACGCGAATCGAGGCACAGCTTCAACTGCATCCGCTGGTGATCAGCTTTCTGGCCATCCTCACCGTGATTGCGAGCCGCATCGCGTCGATTGCCGCCCCCGAGGCTCTCGCGATGCCCGGCGCCGGCATGGCAGGGGGCCTGGGCGCACTCCTGTTGCTCGTCATGCTGTTTGCGGCAATCGCGAATGTTGAGGCCAGCAAGACGCTGAAACTGCTATCAGGCGTCATCGGTACGCCGCCGACTCAGCGCCGGTAGCTACTCGGGTACCTTGAACTGGAACCTGGCGTCGTCGATCGCCGGATTCGCCTGCGGCTCGTAGTCGAACGTGATTCGAAGCGTTGCCTTGCCGTCTCCGTAACCCTCCGGTGTATCTTCGACCACGCGTCGAACGAGCTGGGTTTCGGTATCGATCCACACAGTGACGGGCCGGACTCCGGTGCGCTTGCCGCTCGGGTAATACGCGGCCGCTGTCCCAGTGACTCTGTGGCATGGCCGACCATTAATCGGCTCCACGCCGGCGACCCCTGCCTGCTCGATCTGCAGGATCGCGCTCGGCAGTCGTGCCTGCGAGGTACAGCAACGACGGGATAATGATCGCGGCGCCGCTCGTAGGATGCGATATTCCCGACAGCGCGCGCACCTGGGCGCCGGCATCCGACCCCACCTGCTGGAGAGGCTGCGGTGTCGGGGTCTGGTATGTCTGCATCGCGCCGCTGAACATCCAGAGCACGACGCGGTGGGCGCGCATATCGATCGTGTGACCGGTCTTGACCGTCACGCTCGTCAACGATTGAAAATCGAAAGAGAGATCGCGCGACGCCCGGCGGAAGTAGGTGGTGAAGCGGGCTTTGTTCACGATCCCACCGGTGTCGACCGTGACCGTTCCAGAGTCTGCGTAACTCGTCAACGTGGCGTAGTAGGCGATCGACCTGGTCAGCTCCGGCGGGTGGCTCGACGTGGCCTGCGCGACGACGATCGGCGCGCCCGACCACAACGCTGCGGCACATGCGATGGCTGCGACCAGACGCAGGATCATCCGACATTCCTCCCTGGCAGCAGCTTAGTCATTCGGCACGGCGCCGTAACCTACCTTAAGAAGCAGGACCTCACGATCGCTACCCCTCCAAGTAGTTCCCTCGGATCAATCGCTGGTGCTACAACCAGTGGGTGGCGACCATGGGCATCGCCTCGTACGCTTCGTGGCACTTGCTGAGTTCGAGAGGTGTAACGTGAGGATTCAACGATCGATCGCGGTTGCCGTGTTTGCGTGTTTCCTCCAGGGCTGTGGCTCGAATGCGGCGGATTCGGCGGCCGTTGGCACGACGCCGGCTCAGTCTTCAGCGGCTGTCCGCTCGACAGGCGACGGCGCTGTCCCGGCGACCTTGCGGTCAACCATCGCGAGCACGCTCAAGATCGACGAGAGCCGGGTGGTTCCGGCCGCGACGTTCGCAAAGGACCTTGGTGCCGACGAGCTCAGCATGGTGGAGCTCGTGATGGCGTACGAGCGGGTCTTCACGATCGACATCCCCAACGCGGATGCCGATCGCTTCAAGAACGTTCAGGACGTGATCGACTATCTTCGGAAGCACAGCGTCCTGCGATAGCCGATCACCCTTTCACGAGCTCGACGCGGCGGTTGCGGGCGCGACCTTCCATGGTGTCGTTGCGATCCTTCGGCCGCGATTCGCCGTAGCCGGATGTCTGCAGCCGGTTGAGATCGATCTTGTAGCGCATCGTGAGCGCCTGCTTGACCGCTGCCGATCGACGCCGCGACAGGTCGAGGTTATCGGCATCGCTACCGATGCTGTCGGTGTGCCCTTCGACGTTCAGGTTCCAGGTCGGATTCGACCGCAATACTTGCGCGATTTCGGAGAGCACCGGCTCGGATTCCTCCTTGATTCGGTCGCTCGCAAAGTCGAAGTAGATGCCGTAAATGATCGAACGGCCGTCTTTGGCGAGATCCTCCTCGATACGCTTGGCGGTGCCAGCGGCGGCGTTCACGGCCGGTGTTGCGGAAGTGGCTGGACTGGTTTCCTTTGTTGTGGTGAGCACATTCTCCGGATAGGACAGCCGGATCACGTGCAGCCGCGTGCCTGCCACTTCCCACGTCAGCGCCAACGGATTGTCGCCGTCGTCGAGAATCCAGAATTCGGCGGCATTCTCACCCAGCTGACCGCGCGCGTGAATCGCCATCAGCTCCACCGGATCGTCGTTGAGGATCACTTTGAAAGGCACGGGCTTGGCCTCCACGCGCTTCAAGGTTCCCTGCGTCATCGTTGCCGAGTCGACGTCCGATGACGAGAGAAAGCCGCTGAGAAGATTCCCGAGTGCGCCGGCAATGCCGCCCTCGGGTACCCGAAGGTCAGCTTCGCCCTTCGTCTTGAGCGCGGTCAGCACCTTGCGCGATACGCCGACGGCGGTGCTGCCTGGGAACGTCTCGGGCTGCTGTTCGTTGTAGTTCCACCGGTAATCCGTTGCACTCTCCAGATCAACTCGGTTCACCGTGCGCATCGTGTTGACCGTGCGCGTCTTCTTCACTGTGGAATTTGTATCCGGCTTGGGTTGGCGGCCGCCACCCAGGATGGCGGCAAACGGATTGTCGTCGCCCGAATCCTGCACTTCGGCCGAGTATCGCAGTCGGGCCGTCTTGTCGTTGACGTCGACGAAGCGCTTGATCGACTCGTAGTCGCCCTTGTCGGGCTCGTTGAGTGCGGTGACGATGGTGAGGCCTGTTCGGAGCGGCACGCGCGGCGACGACTGTCCCTGAGTGTGGGTCGCGATCAGCGTCAGCGCAGCGATGAAGAGCATGACGGAGGTGAGTTTTCGCATTGGCGTTATGCCCAGAACGCACCGATTCTCGGTCGATTCCCTCACACGCAAGCAGCGTCTCTCGGCAACCTACCCGTACATGCAGCTGGTTCACGCTGGATCGCAACGGCTAGTCTCGAAGGCAAACGGCCCCGAAGGCGAGACCAAAAAGAACGGGCCCAAAAGGGACAGAAACCATGACTGTTCTTATCCTTTCGCTGTTGGCTGTGGTGAGCGCTGTTGGCGCGCCATCGTCGTCGAATCAGAAAGCGGCAAGCAATCCGCCACGCATCAACGCGTGCACGGTTCTCACGCCCGACGTGGTCGCGAAGTTCACGACCTCCACCAGAACGAAGATGAAAACTCCGCCGACGGAAACACCGATCGGTGTGAACGGCTCGCAATGCGATTATGGTGGGATCGGGTTGCAGATCGATCCGTTCGCGACGGTGTCGGCCGATCAGATGCGAAAGAAACCGGCGCCTGACTGGGTTCCGATCCGCGACGTCGGCGACGCAGCTTACTTTCACAACGTTCAGAATGCCTTGGCGGAGATGTTTGTGTGGAGCGGCTCCCGTCACTTCGGGATTCTGATCGAGGTGCCGGCCGGCAGCACCTCGGAGCAGCTCAAGCCGAATATGATTCAAGTGGCCAACCTCATCATTCCGAAATTGAAGTGAGGGTGATCAGCCAGCGAGCAGATTGTTTGTGAGCGAGTTGCCTGGGAGGCAGGGATTCGAACCCCGATACCGTGGTCCAGAGACTTGGGAAAGTGTTAAACGCAGGTGAATACGCCGCTATTATCCCAACGAATGATCACACCCGAACCGGTCTTGACGCTCTGAACAGAAAGTTTCGCACATGTTCGCACACGATTCTCGGAGTCCTTCTCCGACACTTCACTCAACGCGATCGTTCTCACCCCCAAGACAAACTCGTCCATAATCCAGATTGTTCTGGCGTATTATTTGCTCGCTGAGCCGACAGATCGCCCCCACTCGAGGAGGACACTCACCGTGACGATCAGAACCTTTCACAAGGCCGGCGCACTGGCGGCAGGTCTGGTTTCCACATTGTGCCTGGCTGTTCCGGCGCACGCGCAGCGGACCGCCGTCGTCAACTTCGTGTGCAGTATCGAAGGCGCACCGGCGCAGCTGACTGCCCGGGTGCAGGCGGTTAACGAAGCGGGGGTTTGGATCGATCCGTCAGGTCTGTTCGCGGGCTCTGTCTCCACGGGCAATGTGAATTACTTTTACCAGGGGGAAATGGCTTCGGCGACGGGGCGTTATTCCTTTACGGGTACGAATCAGTTCGCCGATTTTGTCGATCTGATCACGAATGATCGCTTTCGAGTGCAGATGATCCCCCAAGGCACGCAGTTGCTGCTGATCATCAATCCACAGGGACCCGGACCGGTACGGTATATGTGTCAGCAAGGGGGCGGGTCAGCGGGACAGCAGCCAGGCTACCCGGCGCCGCAAGGGCCCGCCGGACCCGTCGTCAGTTCTGACCCGGAACGTAGGGATTATGGGGTTCAGCCGACGAGGCAATTGCACGTTGGCCAAATGAACGGACCAACGCCTGCCGCCATTCCGGGCGGCCAGGTGATCACGACTCGAGGTCTGGTCGAACTCGCGCAGGGCAGCCAAGGACCCTTCATTGTGTTCGATATTCTGGGCGGCCCTGAGGCGATTCCGAGCGCTATTCCGGCAGTGTGGGCTTCGGAAGCTGGATCATTCAATGACCAGGTGCAGCGGCAACTGGTGCAGGTGCTTCAACAACAGACAGCAGGTAGAAAAGAGATACCGCTCATCTTCTACTGCCTCTCCGATCAGTGTTGGACGTCGTATAACGCCGCGCTCCGTGCCATTAACGCAGGGTACACGAACGTCCTCTGGTATCGAGGCGGTATCGCAGCCTGGAAAGCGGCCGGCCTGCCGACGGTGCAGAGTAATGTCACGACGATCGGCCGTTAGTTAGATTCGGTCGCCGTCGCGAGCGACGATTCGCTAACGTACGGCCGGAGCCGGACCACCGTGGCGCGCACCGCCCTTGCGGCCTACGTCGATTTCAACACCAAACCAATCGCCTCGGTCAGACGCTGCCAGCCCGCTTCCTCGACGGCAAGCTGCTTCCGGCCCGCTCGCGTGAGGGAATAGAACTTCGCCTCACGTCCGCTGTCGGTCTGTTTCCATTCGGCCTTCAGCCAGCCCCGGGTCTCGAGGCGGTGCAGCGCGGGATAGAGCGAGCCCTGACGAACCTGGAGCGCCTCTTTCGAGACATGCACGAGACGCTGGGCGACTGCGTAGCCATGGATCGGGCCGGCGGCGCAGACGCGAAGGATCAGCATGTCGAGCGTGCCCTGCAGCAGATCCTGTTTGACGATCGGGTGTGCCATATGAATGTCCGAAGCTATTCGCGCAGCACGGTGCGTGGATCGATTCGGGTCGCGCGAAAAAGCGGTAACAACGATCCGCATGCCACGACGATCGTCATCACGAGCACGGCGCCCATCAGGCTGGCGCCATCGGCCGGCGACACGCCGTACATAATCGTATGAGCGTAGCGGCCGAGTGCCAGGGCCGCGAGTACGCCGCCCGCCATGCCGGCGCCGGCCGGCCGCCACACGTCGCAGCCGATGGCCGACACAACGGCATGCGCCGGCGCGCCGAGCGCCATCCGGAGACCAATTTCACGACGCCGCTGCGAAACGAGGAACGCCAGCAGCCCGTAGAGCCCCAGCGCCGCGAGCGTCGCGGCGAGCCCGGCAAAAATTGTCGCGAGCATGGCGAGCATGCGTTCGGTGAGCAGCATGTCGTCGATCTGGGCGACTTGACTGCGGGCTTCGAACAGCGCAACGCGGGAATCGACGACCGCGATTGCGGTCCTCACGCTCGGGAGGATGCGGTCGGGATCGCTTGCGGTGCGGACGATCAGATCCAGATGCTTCAACCCGGGCCGCTGTTCGTACGGCACATACCACGTCGGCGCCGGTGCGTCGCGCACGTGCACGTGCCTGGTATCGCGCGCAACGCCGACGATCGTGTACTCGGCCTTTTTTTCGCCAATCTTCTTGCCCAGCGGATTCTGACCTCCCAGGTACGCACGAGCGAACGACTCATTGACCACCGCCACCATCGGCGCGGATCCGTTATCGGCCTCGGTGAAATCGCGGCCCGAGAGCACGGGCGTCCCCAACGTGCGGAAGTAGTCTGGTCCAACGGCGTTGCGGTGGGCGCGCGCGAAAGGATCGACGTCGAGTCCGGCAACGCTCACCGGAGCGGACCACGAGCTATTCGAGAGTCCGCGTACCATCGAGAACGTCACACCGGTGATGTCTGGAACTGCAAGGAGGCGCTCGCGCACATTGCGGTAGAAGGGAGCCACCTCGCTGTCGCCGGCGCCCGCTGTTTTCGGATCCAGAGCGACCAACAACAAATGATCGGACCGGAAGCCGAGATCGGTCGAGCGGAGCGCGCGGATCGTCTGCACGAACAGCCCCGCACCCACGAGGACGACGATGGATAACGCGACTTGCGCGGTGATGAGCCCATAGCGTACCGGTGCGGTGAAAGTGGAGCTGGATCCCCGGTGCCCTGGCGCCGCCATGTCGCGGCGTAAACGCAGGACCGGGCCGAGTGCGCACAATATCCCCGACATGACGGCGGCGGTCACATGGAAAACGAGGATCGCTGCGTGCGGCCGGCTCTCGAGTAACAGGCTCGAGCCGCTGCCCGACGCGAGACGCGCGATCCACGTGGCGCCCAGGTACGCAACCGCGACCCCGAGCACAGCGCCGAGCAACGCCAGGACGACGCTTTCGGCCAGCAGTTGCCTGACGAGCCGTCCAAGCCCGGCGCCCAGCGCGGCGCGTGCAGCCATCTCGCGCCGGCGCGCGGACGACCGCGCCGTGTAGAGCATCGCGAGGTTCACGCAGGCGATCGCGAGGATGGCAGTGGTGATGCACAGCAGCACCCACAAGGCCGTTTCGAACTGCGCGCGCGTCCGGCCGAAGCCGGTTGCGGCCGGCCGGAGGACGACGCGTTCCGGGACGACGATCCCCTCCGTTTTTCCGTAATGGGTGAGCGCGGCGCTGATGACCTGCTGTGCCTGTTCGAAGGTGACGCCGCGTTTCAGCCGCACGACGAGGTGCAGATCCCAGGCTGCGACGCGCTGCCGGGTCGCCGGCGTCCGGCCTCCGCGCACTTCGGCCTGCATCGCCAGCGGCACCCGCAGATCGACCCGTTGTCCCGGGTCGAGGCCCGCGAATCCCCGCGGCGTCACGCCGACGATCGTCATCGGATGTCCGCTCACCATCACGGTGCTCCCCACGACCGAGACGTCACCACTAAAGCGCCGCTGCCAGTACGCGTGGCTCAACACCACCACCGGGTGCCCGCCCGGCGCCTCATCGTCTGTCCGGGAGAGCAGGCGGCCGACCGCTGGCTTGACGCCGAGGACGTCGAAGAAGGTGCCCGATACCAGCTCACCAATCACCGGTTCGCCTCCAGCGTCTGCACCGAAGGTGATGCGCTCGGAGCCGCCGCGAGATAGCACTCCGTCGAGCAGCTGCCGATCGGCGTCGAGCTCGCGGAAGAACTGATAGGGAAAACCGGTGCCGCCGCCTCGCTCGAGGCTGCTGTGAGAGACGACGGCCAGCTGTTCAGGATGGTCGACGGGCAGGGAGGCGAGCAGGACCGTGTGGACCAGGCTGAACACCGCCGTGTTGGCGCCGATGCCGACCGCCAACGTGGCGATGGCGACCGCGGCAAACGCCGGCGCGCGGCGGAGCAAGCGGCACCCGTGGAGCAGATCGCGCCAGAGATCAGTCAGCCACACTCCGCGTCGGAGCTCGCGGCATTCCTCTTTGATTTGAGCGAGCCCGCCAAACTCGAGCCGGGCGAGCCGCCGCGCTTCGTTCTCCGGCACGCCGCAGGCCATCTGCGCGCGAACCATTTCCTCGAAGTGGAACTCGAGCTCGCGAAGAAGCCGCTCGTCGCGTGTTCCTCGACTCGCGCGTGTCTGCCTCATGCCTGGGCATTCTACAGGTCAATAGGTCGGATGTCTAGGTGTAGGCCCCATTCGCGAGCCAGCCGATCCATTGCTCGGAGATACAGCTGCTGCGTCCCGCTGGCCAGCAAGAATCCCGAATGTTTTTGAGACAGCGCGTTCGCGAGTTCGCAGAAGTTGCGGCGGATCGTTGACATCGAGGTCCATGTATCGCTGAACGATCGGCGCGATCCCCTCGAGCTCAGGGTCACTCCTTCAGCATTCGATCCACGAGCTGTTTCTTCTTCGCCTGAAATTCCCCTTCGGTCAGGAGTCCCTTCGAGTAGAGGTCGGCGAGGGTGCCAAGCTCGGCCATCAAGTCCACTTCGTGACGGTGACCGAACTGTTGGCCTGAAGCGGTCACCCGCTTGTACTCGGGCCTCTTCACCAAATAGGCCGGGAAGGCAACAATCCAACACAGCAGGCATGAGAAAAACCACCCGGTTGGGCCCATGTTGAAAAAGCCTTTGATTTTGCCTTTCTCCACGCCAATCGTTCTCGCATCAGCAAGAACCCACACGCTTGTGCCAAAGACGAGGAGCAGAGTCAGCAGGTCGATCATCGGCTTGAGATTAGGCGCCCGGGCGGCTGCAGCGGGGGTTCGGCCGGCCTGCTGGGTAACGCGAAGGACGGCTATCGCGGTGAAGACCTGGCCGCAATGACAAAGGCGGCAAGCAGCGCATCACGATTCTCGCGAGCGTCGGCCTGGATGGAGAACATCCAGGGGCTGTCGACTCTGCCCCACAGCATTCCGTATACCGGGAATCGCTCAGCCGATCCAGGAGCATCGACAAATGTCACCTCACGCATCCAAAAGAGGTTGAGATCGAGGCCAGCTTCCTCACGCATCCAGTAAAGGTTGCCATCCGGGCCATCCTTAAGTTCTTTGCCTCGCCCCGCCATAAAGGCGACGACGTGCCCACCTGTCCAGTTTGTTGGGAAGAAATCGCTCTTCGTAAGATCAATCGCCTGTAGCCATAGGAGGGAGGTTCTCATCCCGCCTCCGCTTATCCGCCCCTCGCCGTAGCCGACAGTTGCACGCTTGGGAGTAATGGGGTCTAACTGCTGTGAACGCGTATGACCCGCAACCTCAGCAGGAAGTCGTTCGAACAAAGCCGTGACTGCGCTGATGGTGTCGGGGAGCGCCACGGTGGCTAGTAACATCGGGGGCTGGCGCTGTGGGAAATCCTTGGAGGTCCGGGTGTGGTACCTCCTGGGTCGCCGATTGAGGGCCGGTGGATTGTGGAGCCGCAGTGCTGTCCGTTCCTGCGAGTGCCCTAGGCCCGACGCCGCCTCCAATATTCAGGACCAAAAAAACCGCAAACAAGACTGTCGATCTCATTGGGGCCTTCTCCTTGGCCACTGCTCGCCACAATCACTCATGACGGGATTGCACCAACCACTCAAAGTTTGCGGCTCTGACAACCTTTTGACCTGCAGGTGGCTTGCTGCGCTAAGCCGAACCGACAGTCGGCCGAACTCGATAGTTCGAAACGCCTGGGATGCTCGCAGTCTAATGCGCCGGCTGGGCTGGAGCAATCTGTTCGGAAATGCAGTGACTGTACGCACTTGCGATGAATCAAAGATGGAAAGCCCTGGAATAGGCCGATCTCAATAATCATGGATCGGCCCCAGCGGACCAATGGAGATCGGTGATCGACACAATCACGGTGGCCTGATGAAGTGATCGACTCATGCTGCCGGTTTGGTTCGCGGCGGACAGAATCCGCAACTACTTGATCACGGCGGCCTGACGACAAACCTCACAAACGACTGACCTACAAGCAGGTGTTCTCCTTGTGGCACGGCGGCCTGTCCGAAATGTGCATACATATTTCGGACAAAATGCGCCCCGACCGACGCTCATTCCGTACGTAACGCCACCAGCGGATCGAGACGGGCGGCGCGGCGCGCGGGCAGATAACACGCCAGCAGCGCGACCATCGTCAGCAGCACGGCGCTTGCGCCGAGCGTCAGCGGATCGCGCGGACTGATCCCGAACAACAGACTGCCGAGCAGCCGTGTGACCGCGAGCGAGCGCGGCCAAGATCCCGAGCAGCGCCGCCCGGAGACTGGACGACCCGGTGGCTTCGCGCTTGATCTGCTCGAGCGTCGCAATGCTGTTCACCACCTGGTCGCGATTCAGCTCGTGAATCGCCGAGACGACGGCCCGCGACACCGTCTGCGGTTCGACCGTCGTCCGCAGCACCAGATTGACGGACGTCGTCGGACTCTGCTCGAGCGGAACGTAGACGCCCGCGCGGTCCGCCGTCGCGTCCAGGGAATTCGCGTGCTCGTTCGCAATCACGCCGACGATCTCCCACGGAATTTCCGGGCCGAGCTGCGGCGTGCCCGGAATGATCTGCTCGATGAGCAGGTGCTGCCCGATCGCGTCCCCGCTTGGAAAGAACCGCCGCACGAACGATTCGTTGACGACGGCGACCGGCGTCGATCCCCTGACGTCGTGGTCCGACAGCGCGCGGCCGCGCAGGATCGGGATGCCGAGCACGCGGAAGTAATTGGAGCCGACGATCTTGAATCCGGCGGCGTTGCGATTTGCGCGATCGACGTTCGTTCCACCGGCGATCAGGAACGGCATCCCATTGTTCCAGCCATCGAGCGGAAGGGCGCCCGCGGTCGCGACGCCGCCGACGCCGGGTACGGCGGAGACGCGTTCGACCACGGCGGACTGATACGCAAGGAGCGCCGCGGGATCGGCGAACCGATCGTCGGCGACCGGGAGCCACATCATGAGGACGTGCGCTTCGTCGATGCCGAGGGGTTCGCTGAGCATGCGTGAGAAGCTGCGCAGCAGCAGCGTGCCGCCCGCGAGCAGAACGAATGCGAGCGCGAATTCGACGACGACCAGGTGCGCTGCGAAGACCGCGCCGCCGACTCTCGCCCGTCGATCCGCGTCCGCCTTCCTTCATCGCCGCGCTGAGATCCGGCGCGGTGGCATGAAGCGCCGGCGCGAGGCCAAAGAGCATGCCGGTTGCGACGGAAAGCGCGAAACAGAACGCGAGCACCCGCGCATCCATCAGAATGAGTGCGTCCTGCGGGAGCGTTCCCGGCGGCACGACTGCGCGAAGCGCGCGCACGCCCCCATAGCCGACGCCGACGCCGAGGGCTCCGCCGCCCAGCGCAAGCACGACGCTCTCGGTGAGGAACTGTCGGACGAGGCGCCGCCGTCCAGCGCCGAGCGCGGCGCGGACGGCCACTTCGCGTTCGCGCGACGTACTGCGCGCGAGCGTCAGGTTCGCCAGGTTTGCGCAGGCGATCAGCAGCAGCATGCCGACAGCGACGAGCAGCACGTACAAGGAGCGCTGCAGCTGCGGTCCGACGATCACATCGGAGAGCCGCTCGATGCTCACGCCCATCCCTTGTTCGACTCGGAATAGTCGCGCGCGATACGCGCGCCAATCGTGTCCATCTCGGCCCGCGCCTGCTGAAGCGTCACGTCAGGCTTGAGGCGTCCGACGACGGAAACCCAACGGTTGTTACGCGCGCGCTCCGTCTCACTGAACGCGAGCGGCCGCCAGAAGTGCGCCGAGGTCCGATCGAACTTCGAACCCTCGGGCATCACGCCGATCACGGTATACGGCTGGTTGTTCAGCGCCACGGTCCGACCGACGAGATCCGGATCCGCGCCGAACTGGCTGACCCAGAGGCGATGGCTCAGGACGACGACACGATCGTTGCCCGGCAGATCTTCGTCGGGTCGGAACGTGCGTCCGATTGCCGATTGCGTGCCCCACACGTCGAAGTAGCCGGCGGAGACGCGTTCGCCCGGGAGGATCACCGGCTCTCCGCGGGCGACGAGCGTCATGTTGATGCGCCGCACCGCCGCCATCGCCGTGAACCCTGTGCTGCCGGCACGCCAGTCGAGGAAATTGGCGGTGGATACCCCGCCGTTGAGAGCACCGTCCGGCGATCTTTCGTCAATCGAGACGATCTGCTCGGGATGGTCGTACGGCAGCGGACGCAGCAGCACGCCGTCGACCACGCTGAAAATCGCGGCGTTCGCGCCGATGCAGCGCCAGCCTCAGGACGGCCGCGAGTGCGAACGCTGGCTGCTTCCGCAGCGTGCGGGCGGCATAGCGGACGTCCTGCCAGAGATCCCCGAGCAAGCGTTTGGCGGGAGCCCCTGGCGTGATGGGCTCGGGGGCGTGCGCCTGTCGGAGCGGCGCGAGGTGTCGGGCGAGCCGATCCCCCTCTCGGAACCCAGCAAGCGCCAGCGTCGTCGCCTCGTCCTCCGATGCCCCATCGGCCACCAGTTCCCGCCAGCGGTCCTCAAGGTGCTGCGAGAGCTCCTCGATGATCTCGTTTTCACGAGTCGGCGACAGGCGCAGCGACGCGAGGCGTGAGCGGACGTGCGGCTTCCAATCAGGCATGTTCGCTTCCCGTGACCAGCCGTACGGCCTCGACGAACTCGTCCCACGTCTGGCGCTGTCGCAACAGCACGCGCTGTCCTGTGGGTGTGAGCCGATAGAAACGCCGCCGGCGCTCACCCGCCTTTTCGACCCACGTGCCCTTGATCCAGCTGCGCTCCTCGAGGCGATAGAGCAGTGGATAGAGCGAGTCGAGGTGAAACACCAACCGCCCGCCCGACCGCGTTTCCATCAGCTTGCCGAGCTCATAGCCGTGCCGGGGTCTGGCCTCCAGCACGGACAGCAGGAGCAGTTCGGCAGCGCCTTTCTTCAGCTCGCGATCGAGCGCAGAGGGGTCTATGTCTGTCATAAGCAGATATTAACCTGTCAGACGAAACTGGGACGGCAATGGTTGCCTGTCGCTGCGAAGGCTGGAGAGAGTGGTCTGTTGTGATCCCGCCGAGCCGTTCAGCTTCAGGGCTCCGGCGCGAAGTGCCGCCTCGCAAACACGCGGCCGGAGCCGAATTTGAGGTACTTCTCGAATCGAGTGCCGCACAGGGTTGACGTCGCTACGCAACACGTAAACGAAAGGTTTCCGATTCCTCGCATGCGTACGGACATGGCAAACAGTACGGCCACGCGTTCAAGTGCTGAACTTCGAACTTGTGTCTAAGGGGGTGAGCAGTTTCTGCGTCAAAGCTATCGGGGTTCGATTGCAGGAATGGAAGTCCGCCTTCGCACCGCTCTCTTACGCCGGCGGTGCTTCGGCGAGACAGCCTTCGCCTATCGGCGAGCGCTCGCCTGCCCTGCGCCGTAGCTCGCGCCGGTTCGGGCGAGCGAAGGCTGGCTGGGAGGCAGGGATTCGAACCCCGATACCGTGGTCCAGAGCCACGTGTCCTACCGTTGGACGACCTCCCAATCTGGTATTCCGAGGCGGGCTTGCCCCGCCGAAGCTGCCCATGGTGCACGCAGCGAAGGCGGGCCGAAACCGCGATTATACAATGGTAGGCACCTTACACCATGTATCTCGCCGCACCCATCATCACCCGGTCTGCTCTCGCGCTGATCTTTTTCTTCGGCACAGCCTTCTCCGCCTCGGCGCAGGAAGGCATCTACGTACAAGGGTCGGCGTTCGCCGATATCCGAGAGTTCGGAAGCTCGAGCGGCGCCTCTCGTGACCTGGACGATGCGTTTTCGCTCGACGCAACCGGCGTGGGCGGCAGCATTCGGGTCGGCACGTGGCTGCACCGGCGGTGGACGATTGAAGCCGGGCTCGATCTCAGCACCCGTACGACAAACGAGTTTAGAGATCCCTACATCCTCGCGCTCTTTCCACCGCGCACGGCACCGCTCGACTTGAAGGCCTCGACCAGCTTCGCCTCGGTGACGACGATGCTGGGGTTCCATCAACGGGCAGGCGATGGGATACGGCTCGGCTACCGCGCGGGATTCAGCTTCATGCGCGCGACCTACCAGACAGATTTCCCGACCTTTGCGACGGCGACTGCGACGTTGGGCAGAGAACCCTTTGTGATCCTGGAAACACTCCCAATTCGCTTCGACAGCACAAGGCTCACGCGCACAGAAAACAACGGCGCGCTTGCACTCGGTTTCGAAGCGGCCATCGAGATTACTGATAACCTGGCCGTCGTTCCCGAGTTGCGAGCCTTGGCGTTTTCGACGGCCGGTCAGGGAACATTTCTGATTCGACCGGGCGTCGGCGCACGATGGACGTTCTGAGTGCCCTCTACGGTCACTCGGGGCGTCTTCGCGATCGATAGTTCACTTCGCGCTACTTGCGCGCCATCAGCACGGTCTGCGGCGACGGCAACGGGTGCGCCGTGACGTCTTTGAATCCCGCGCCTTCGAGCTGCCGCCTGAATTCGTCGAACGTGTAGGCGTCACCCGCGGGCGTGCCGGCCAGCATCGTCAAACTGAACGCCGCCGCCATCGGCGGCGAGATCCGATCGGGGTTCGGCACGAACTCGAGCACGACGAGGCGGCCTCCGGGTTTGAGCGCCCGGTGCACCTTCGCGAGGAACGAGGTGCAGGTCGACTCGTCGAAGTGATGCAGGAAGTTGGTGACGAGCCCAACGTCATAGCCGTCGCCGAATTCCACCTTGAACGCATCGCCCGGCCGCGTGCGATACCGATCCTGAACGCGGCGTGCGCGCGCGTGCTCCTCTGCAACGGCGAGCACCGGGGCCCAGTCGACGGCTGTGACGGTGACCTTCGGATTGCGTTCGGCGAGCACGATGCCGAACATGCCGTGTCCGGCGGCGATGTCCAGGACTTGAACCGAGCCGGCCGATGCGATCGCCAATAGGTCGGCAATCGCAAAAGCCGACGGCATGGCCATTGGGACCATCGCGCGCGCGAACTCAATCCAGATCGGGTTCTCCTCCGCGACCGTGTTCCCCTTTTCCGACACGCCGCCGCGGCGGACCGTGCTCGTCAGATCGTCGAAGTTGTTCATGAGCTCGGGGATCGTTAGAAAGTTCGCCGTCGTGCCCATATACGCAGGCGAGCGCTTGCTCAGGAACATCGCCGATTCATCCGTCAGCTCGTACGAGCCATCGGATTTCTTGAGCAGGCCAATGATCGTCAGGTAATCGCAGAGGATCCGGACTCCGCGCTCCGAAGCCCGGCTTTTCTTCGCGAGTGCGGCAGCGGTGTGCGTCCCCTCGTCGATCGCCGTGAAGATGTCGAGGTCGATTCCGCTCTTCAACGCGGCCGTGCGTTGAAAACCCCAGAGCGTGTTGAAGATGTTTTCCGGTGATACGGCGGTCTGAGTAGGCATGAATGAAAGCTCCGCGTTTTGAATTGTTGAGAGTGTAGTTACTTGCTTTTCTTCTTCCGCACCGATCTCCTGGAGCGGATTTTCTTCCCCGCCCGTCTCCCTTTTAACGTGAGTCGATCAGATTGTTCATAAGCTTCCTGCAACCAGTCGGTGATCGGTGCTTCGATTTCGTCACGATGCCTGATGTGAACCATGTGCCCCACCTTCACGTTCGACGGACGATCGACACGCCGGATCTGCGGTGCTTTCACCACGCGGCCGAGAAAGATGTACACCTCCAGAAAGTTCTTCTTGGGCCGCGCGAAAAAGTAGCACGACTTGCGCGAGAACATGATCGAGCTGTGAGACGCATAGATGCGCTGTTCGCCGAACTCCGCCGCCGTCTCGCGCAATCGCTCCCACGCATCTCTCAGATCCTCTGACAAATCCTCCGTCAGCGCCGCCTCGGTCGTCGTCCAGCAATCATGCGCCTCCCCGTCATCGATCCATTCTTTACAGTGGTAGCACTGGCGCCGGGCCATAGCCAATTCTACTGGTGCCAGCACATGGCAGGGCTTGAGCCCTGCGCTACCGTTATGTAATCCTCGGCTCGGCGTGGAGTGCCTTGCGACTGTCTGCGACCACAGACTTTCGACATGCGACTTGCGACTTCCCAATCCCAAATCCCTAATCCCTGGCCGGTCACTCGTGCTAGAGTCCGGGTGCAAGGAGGCTTCGTTATGGTCGTCATTCGCCGCTTCGGTCTCCTCGTCGCCCCTGCGCTTCTCGTGCTGCCGCTCTTCGCGCAAACAGGCCGCCCGATCATCATCCAGACCAATTCTGCGGGCGACAGCGTGCACCTGATTGATCCGACAACCGACAAGATCGTCGCGGAGATTCCGGATGCCGAGGTCATCCACGGCGTTGCGGCCGCGCCAGACGGAAGCCGCCTGTATCTGAGCAACGAGTCCACCACCACACTCGATATCGTGGACGCGAGCACGCTCAAGATCACAAAGAAGATTCCGCTGACCGGACATCCCAACAACGTCGCGATCCGCAAAGACGGCCGGCGTCTTTACGTCGCCATCCAGACGCCCGACGGCGGGGTCGACGTCATCGACACGGTTCAGCAGGAGCGCATCAAGTTCATCCGCGTCCTTCGCGGCGTGCACAACACCTTCATCACCCCCGACAGCAAATTCGTCGTCGCCGGATCGACCGGCGGATCGGTCGCAACCGTGATCGACACCGTCACCGAACAGCCCGCGTGGTCGATCCATTTCGAAGGCGGCGTCCGTCCACTCTGCTTCGAGACCAACCCCGATGGATCCACAAAGCGGATGTTCGTGCAGGTCACCAACCTGCACGGCTTCGCGATTGTCGACTGGAACACGAAGAAGGAAGTCGGCCGCATCACGCTGCCCGACGTGCCGCCAGCCGAACGCAACAGCGACGGCATACAGGGCGCGCCGGCGCATGGCATTCTGATCGCGCCGGATGGCAAAACGCTGTGGTCGACCAGCAAGGTCAACAGCCACGTCTACGTGTACTCGATGCCCGACCTGAAATACCTCGGCGGCGTTCGCGTGGGTAAGGTGCCGGACTGGCTCACCTTCACGCCCGACAGCAAGAAACTCTACGTCGCCAACGCCCACTCGAACTTTGTGTCTGTGATTGATGTGGCGGGGAGAAAGGAACTCGCGCAGATCAAGGTTGGCCAGGTCCCGAAGCGGAATATCACGGCAATGCTCGTCCGACCTGGAACATGATCGTCGGGCGGTTGGTAAGGTTCGTCGGTTCGTCAGGCGGTTCGGAGGCAGTGTTTCCGAACCCACGAACCGACGAACCTTACGAACCAACGAACCCACGAACCCACGAACCCACGAACCTAACGAACCTTCGAACCTTCGAACCTTCGAACCTACGTCCGAACCCACGAACTAGACAAAGATCAGTACATCTTCTTCAACCTCGGCGATCTCCACGGCTGCAGCCGTCACACCGGTCACTCGAAAGCGGTATAAACCGCGCGGTGCCGGACCGGCAAGCCGTTCGCCATCGGTTTTGAACGTACTGTTGTGGCACGGACAGATGTAAACGGGATCTGTCACGGGCCGCTCCATGTCGTTCACGACCTCCTGCGGAAGGCGGCTCGGGTCGCTCACATAGTCCACATCGCATAACTCATGCGGACAGCGAACGCACACTGCGACGAAGTTGTCGGGCCGGTCGCCAGCGGCGGTACGGACGATCACGCCGCTCACGCGAATCGGCTGATTGGGAGTCGCCGCGCTCGAGAGCGTCACGGCGTCGGCGATGAATGGACGCGGGCGCCACGGAACCGATATTGCGTCGAGGGGCACCGAGATGGTTTGCGCAAGAGGCCGATAGATGAAAGCCCGAGACACCTGCGCACGAACGGTTCTGCCGAATCCGAGAAGCGCCGAAGCCGCCAGAAACGCTCGACGAGCTATTTTCCGCGAACCCATGCGGCGAGCACCTGAAATTCGGGATCGTCCTGCGCTAACCAGTGTTTGCCGCCACCATGCCAGTGGCTGCCGCCGGCGGCTTCAGCCAGCGGATTCATAAGCAGCACGCTTTTTTCCGGCGCACCAGGCACGACCAATCGCTGGACGCGATCGAAGTTCCGGCGTGACTGTTCTTCCGTGTAAGTTGTGGCGCCCGGCGACAGCGGCTCGAGAAAGCTGTTCCCACCGGCACGTGTATGGCACGCGGTGCACCGCGCGTTCCCCTTTCGCGAGCTGGTGAAGATGGGCTGGACGCGCGACTTGAAGATCTCGAAGTCGAGACCTTGACCGGCCGCAGCCGCCTTCGAGTTGACCCATGCCGCCAGCGCCTGCCACTCAGGATCGCTCTGCGTCGTCCAGTGTTTTCCCCCGCCGTGCCAATGGCTGCCGCCCGCCTCTTCGGCCAGCGGGTTCATCAACAGAATGCTCTTCAACGGTTCGCCGGGCACGACCAGACGCTGGACGCGATCGAAATTCCGGCGCGCCTGCTCATCGGTATAGGTCGTCGCTCCCGGCGCAAGCGGCTCGAGAAAGCTGTTGCCGCCGGCACGGGTGTGGCACGCGGTGCAGCGCGCATTTCCCTTCCTGGAACTGGTAAGGATTGGAAGAACTCGTGTCTTGAAGATGTCGAAATCCAGACTCGAGGGCGCTGCGCCGGGCAAGGCTGGCTGCTGCGCAAGCAGAGGCTGCGGAACCGTCGACACGGCTGACAGAACGATGAGCGCCGCAGGTAATAGCTTGATGAGGGCGCTTATAGCACTCGCGCTGCTACGCGTCAACAAAGATGCGCCGTTGTCTCACCCTTCTCGGATGAACCACGCCTGCTTCCGCGAACCAGGCTCGACAACGCGGGCAACTGCATCTAACGCCCCGCCGCCGCGTACGCAATGCGACACGCTGCGCCTCGGTCGCGCCGTCCCCACGCTAGCGATGCAGTTGCCGGGCTGCTAGTGTCGAGCTCCAGCTGGACCTCGGGATACCCTTCCTCTCCTGAACCCTCGCCCATGCCCTGCTAAGTACGAAGCCGTCGCTCGCTCGAAACACGCGAGCTCGGAGAGACCTGCCGGAGCCTTGGCAAAGGCGGGAACCCGGGCACACTTAGTGTGCCAAAGTCACGCCCTGGTGTACACACGTTTTCCTGTTTTGACACATCGAGCCGATCAGAACTGGCGAGATTCGGCCGTATCCACGACCGCCAGAAAAATCTGTAATCGGTACAACGATTGCGTAATCAGCCGCATGCCCAAGAACAATCATCAGACGGAAGTGCTCCTCGGCCGAGCGTTTGCGGCGTGCCGCCATCCAGTCGCAGCATGGCGCCGCTTTTCGATCAAATGGCGGGTCGTAACGCTGACTGCATACGCCGCAGCGGGGTACGTCACGATACTCGTCGTGTTGTTCGCGCTCGACTGAGCTAGTGCGTTCGCATAAATGGCAGGGCTGAAGCCCTGCGCTACCGGTGTGCGATTCTCTCTGAAACAGGGCTGAAGCCCTGTGCCACCGGAGCACGGCAGGCCTGAAGGCCTGCGCTACCGCGTAGCTGTGAAGGCTGAAAGCGCGACACTACGTACTGGAACTTGCGACTATCGACTCCTAATCCCCAATCACTACTCCCTGATTCCGCTGTCGACTTGCTCGTTTCCTCCCGGCCTCCTAATCTGTTTATTTCCGTGGTGCAGGAACTGCGTGAACCCGGTGTTCGACTTCGGCGAATCGCTTCTCGGCCTCGGGTTCAGGCCAGAGCGACGCCACCGCGATCGCGACAATGAATGACAGCGGAATCGACACCAGTCCAGGATTGCGCAGCGGGAACCAGGCGCCGGCGTTCTTCAACACGTCAACCTGAATCGTCGGCGACAGATAAATCAGGATGAGGCTCGACGCCGTGCCGACGAGCATGCTCATCTGCGCCGCGCGAGTGGTGAAGTGCCGCCAGAACATCGACAGCACCAACGCGGGAAAATTTGCGCTGGCGGCAATCGCAAACGCCAGCCCCACCATGTACGCCACGTTCTGTCCCTTGAAGACGATGCCGAGCACGATGGCAAGCACCCCGAGCACAATCGTGGACACGCGCGCGACGGTCAGCTGCTCGCGATCTGACGCCGCGCCGTGCCGCACGACGTTCACCCACAAATCATGAGACAACGTCGCGGCGCCCGCGAGCGTCAGGCCGGCGACGACGGCAAGGATGGTGGCAAAGGCCACGGCGGAAATGAACCCGAGAAATGCTTCGCCGCCCACGGCTTTGGCAAGCAGCGGCGCCGCCATGTTGCCGCCCGGGTCTATTGCGCGAATGGCCGGCTGGCCGACGAGCACCATCGCGCCGAAACCGAGAATGAATGTCAGCAGATAGAAAAACCCAATGAACGCCGTCGCGTAGCTCACCGAGCTGCGCGCCGTTTTTGCGTCGGGTACGGTGTAGAACCGCATGAGAATGTGCGGCAACCCCGCGGTGCCGAGCATCAATGCGAGACCCAGCGACATCGCGTCGAACGGGTTCGAGACGAGACGCCCTGGCGCCAGCACCGCCACGCCGTACCGATCGGCCGCCGCGCGGAACAGCGCGAGCGGGTTGAATTGAAACGTCGAGAGTGCCATGACCGCAAGCAGAAATGCGCCGCTCAGCAGCAGAATCGCCTTGATGATCTGCACCCACGTCGTCGCCATCATGCCGCCGAAGAGCACATAGGCCAGCATCACCACGCCCACGATCATGACGGCGGACTCGTACTCGAAGCCGAACAGCAATCGAATCAGGTTGCCTGCGCCGACCATTTGCGCGATCAGATAGAACGCCACCACGGCAAGAGAGCCAATAGCGGCCGCAATCCGGACAGGGGCCTGACGCAGGCGAAAGGCGACGACGTCTGCAAATGTGTATTTGCCGAGATTTCGCAGCGGTTCGGCGATGAGGAACATCACCACTGGCCATCCGACGAGAAACCCAATCGAATAAATCAGTCCGTCGAATCCCGACAGCGCGACGAGCCCGGCGATACCGAGAAAGCTCGCCGCGCTCATGTAGTCGCCGGCAAGCGCGAGGCCGTTCTGCAGCCCGGTCACCCTTCCACCGGCCGTATAGAAATGCGCGGCGCTGTGCGTCCGCCTTGCCGCCACGTAGGTCACGCCGAGCGAAATGGCAATGAAGATGAAAAAGAAAAGGGCAGTCACAGCCGCTCCCTGAGGGCATCAACCGCCACGTCGTAATGCGCGTTCGCCCAGCGCACGTAAATCCAGATGAGCACCCACGCCGCGACGATGACGAACGCACCGAGCAGAATGCCGAGACTCAACCCGGGAACGACAAGGCTGCCAAGTAGCGGCTTGGCATAGGCGACGAGGAGGATGAACCCGAAATACAGCACCATCATGGCCGACGTCAGCGCGATCGCGATGCGCCACCGCGCCGTGTCGAGCGCCTTTAACTGTTCGGTGTGATTCACGCCGACGGAGTATATCGGAGAACTAGGGAGCGCCCGGCGGTGGTACTGATGGTGTGGCTGGCCGGGCTGGCGCTGGTGCTGCTGAACTCGGTGCTGCCGCCGGTGGTGCTGACGTTGGTACTGAGGGCGTCGCTGTCGGCGTTACTGGTGTTGTTGCAGTCGGTGGAATGACCCTGGCGTCGCTGTAACCAGGCATCTTGCGAATGACCGAGGCATCAGCCTCAGCCTCTTCACGCGAACGGTAAGGACCAGTCCGCACTTCGAACATACGGCCTCTCGACGACGACTCGAATGGCCGGGTTGTCGCGCGAAAACCTGAGGCGGCAAGTGAAACCGCAAGACTGTTTGCGCGCTCGTACCCGGCGAAGAGGGCAACACCGACTTCAAACGATTGACTCGTCGGTGGCTGACTCGTCAGTGCCTGGTTCGCCGGTGGCTGGTTCGCCGGGTCTGCAGCGACGCTCTGTCCCACGGAGGCTGTCGGCGGGGGCGGCTGCGGCTGAGCGGCTTCAGTCGTCGGCGGCGACGCCGACGGCGGCGCCGGCAGCACCTCGCCCACTGGACCCTGCCGCTGCCACGACCAGAACAGCAGCGCAGCTAAGGCGGGTACCAGGATGCACACGAGCAACAGAAGCGTGCGCCGTCTGCCCGATGGAGGCGTGTCGGTGCCGCCCAGAATCAAAGGCGGAGCGGGAACGTCGTCATCCAGGTTTACTGAATCTTCGGGAAACGTTCGAGGTCGCTCGAAGAACTTGTCATTCAAACCGAAGTCGTCCGTCGGCTCAGCATCCGGCGCCAACAGCGGCGCGGAGACCAATTGCGGCATCGCCGGGGCTGGCGGCTTCGCCGGGGCTGGCTGGGGTGCCGAGGCTGGCTGGGGCGCCGGGGCTGGCTGGGGCGCCGAGGCTGGCTGGGGCGCCGAGGCTCGCAGCAACGCCGAGACTGGTTGCGGCGCCGAGGCTGGCTGCGGCGCCGAGCCTCGCAGCGGCGCCGGGGCCGACCGGGGCGCCGGCACCACGTCCTGCATCCCGAGCTCAGAAAGAGCCCGGCTGATGATCTCAGGTCCGATGGTGAATGTCCGCGCCAGGTGCCCGTGGTGGAGCGCCTTGTCGCTCACGACATTGATGAGGCGAGGGTTTCCCTTCGTTGCCTTGAAAATCGCGTCAACGGCGTCGTCCGCAAACGTCACGCGATCGGTGCCTGCGCCGGCGACGTTGAGGCGGTGCGCAATATATTCGCCGACGCCGACACGGTCGAGCGGCAACAACTCGACTCTCACCGACACGCGATGATCGACCTGCCGCATCGAGTGGTCTTTGAGCTTCGCTCGAAGCTCGGGCTGTCCGACCAGCACGAGCTGCAGCAGCTTTTCCGGGGCTTCGAGATCGGCGAGGATGCGTATCTCTTCGAGCAGCTGGGGCGCGAGGTTCTGCGCTTCGTCGATAATCAGAACGGCGTACGCCTGAAGCGGCACGAGCGACTTCAGAAACTCGTAGAGCGGATAGCTGAGCTCGGGCCGCGACAAGCCCTGAAGACGCCCGCTCCTCAGGTCTTCCACCGACATGACGCCGAAGTCGATCAGCAACATCTTCAACAGATCTTCGCGCGACACAAACGGGTCGGGGACGAGCGTGCAGAACGTCTTGCGATCCAACGCCTCGAGCACACTACGGCACAGTGTCGTCTTGCCCGTGCCCGGCTCGCCGGTGAGCACGATCAGCCCTTCGCGCCGGCGAATACCTGCACGAAGCGCCTCGAACGTGGGCGCGTGGGCCTGGCTCTTATAAAGAAACCGCGGATCGGCTGAGAGGCTGAACGGTTTCTCTTTCAGCCCGTAATAAGGCTCATAGGTCAGAAAGGCCGACCTCCCGGCAGTGGTAACGGTCATATCACCTTGCGTGTGGTCACGCACTGTATGCTAAGCGTTTATCGGCCGATCCGGGGGAAACTTGATTCTGAAGGCCGTTCCCTCACCGGGCCGGCTGGCGGCCGTTACCGTGCCACCGTGGCGCTCCACAATCGCCTTCACAATCGAAAGGCCCAGCCCGCTGCCGGACTGCCCGCTTCGGGCCGGATCTACCTTATAGAACCGATCGAAGACGTGTGGCAAGTGTTCAGACGCGATGCCCGAACCTGTATCGCTGACCGCCACGGTCACGGCGCCGTTCTCGAGGGTCGCCGTCAGCTGGACTCGGCCGCCGCGAGGAGTGTGGCGCAGCGCGTTCGCGGCGAGGTTCTGAAGCGCCTGTTCGAGCCGCATCGGGTCGCCAGTCACGATCTCGGCCCCCGGCGCGATGTCGGCCATCAGCTCGACGCCATTCTTCTCTGCCGCGCGCCCGTGGCGGGCAAGCACACGTCCAAACAAATCTTCCAGCGGCACATCCTGCGCATCGAACGACTCGGCCCCGCCTTCGAGCCGCGCGAGATCGAGCAGGTCGCCGACGATGTGCTCGACGCGCTGCGTTTCATCCCGGATGATCGTCAGATAGCGCTCGCGCCTGTCCGGGTCGAGCGACTGCGCGTGGAGCGACAGGGTTTCGAGATATCCGCGCATCCCCGTGAGCGGCGTCAGCAGCTCGTGCGACACGTCGGCCAGCAGCAGACGCCGTTTGCGATCGGCTGCCTGCAGTTCGTCTGCGCGTTGCTGAAGGGCGTGAGTCATCTGGTTGAACGCATGGGCGAGCGCCGCCACCTCGTCGCCGCCGTCTTCGCGAGCCCGAGCCGTCAAATCGCCGCCTCCAACTTGGCGGGCTGCATCCTCGAGGCTTCGCAGCCGGCCGCGAACAGGTCCAAAGATTAGCAGCGCAGCCACGGTCGTGCCTATCGCGACGAGCACAATTCCGACGGTCGCCAGCGTCGGACCCAGCTGTCTGAAGGCCGAGCGCGGCATTCCAATGACAACGCCCTCAGGCGCGCCGTTGACCAGGATGACACCGGGCACTCCTCCGCGCCGCCCCCCTTGCCCACCCATCCGGGGCGGCGGCGGCCCGTCCGGACGAGGCACGCGAGGCACAAAGCCGCGTCCCCGGCCGCCGCGTCCTCGCATGAAGGACTCGGGCGCCGCATTCAGCCGGTTGCGAATCTCTCGTACCAGATCGTCTGGCGGCATCGTGTTGTCGGTGGAAACAACGCGGCCATCTCTCATGATGGCCACGAGCGGCAGGCGACCCTCGTACTCCTGACGAAGAAACTGCTGGATGTCGAGTTGCGGATTGCTGGCAAGCGCGTCGCCCAGGTCACGCGCGACGAGCCTGGTCACCTCAGGCGGCGTCTGTCCCGGTCCCACTTCCATGCGCGAGATCAGATAGACGAGCGTGCCACCCTGTACCGCGAGGACCGCGGCCAGAAACAGCACGAACCCGATGCCGATGCGCCAATAAAGGCTGCGATACCAGTTAGGCATCGGCAAACTTGTAGCCGTCACCCCAGACCGTGAGGATCAGCTTCGGATCGGCGGGATCGACTTCAATCTTCTTGCGCAGCCGTTTGACAAGCGTGTCGACGCTGCGGCCGGTCACGAAGGACTGCTCCTGCCACACGCGCGACAGGAGACGATCGCGCGTAAACACGATGCCCGGGCTCGACGCGAGCACGTACAGCAGATTGAATTCCTGACGAGTGACATCAATCGCCGCACCCCGCACCCGAACTCCGCGGCGTGCCGGATCGAGATCGACGCCGTGAATCGAGACGGGGCGCCCATCTCCGTCAGCGCTCGCGAGCGGGGCGCGGGCGCGCCGCATCAACGCGGCGGCGCGCGCCATCAGCTCGCGCACGCCGAACGGCTTCGTCAGGTAGTCGTCGGCGCCGCTGTCGAGGCCCATCACCTTGTCGGCCTCTTCGCGGCGCGCGGTCAGCATCAGAATCGGCGCGTCCCGATTTGGACCATGTCGCCTGATCGCGCGCGTGATCGTCACGCCGTCCATGCTCGGCAACATCAGGTCGAGAATGATGAGGTCGAAGCTCTTCTCGCTCGCCAGCAGCATCGCTTCCTTGCCGTCGGCCACAGGCACACATTCGTATCCTTCGACACCCAGGTGCAGGCATACCAGGTCGCGGATGTTCTTCTCATCCTCGACCACGAGCACTTTGCGGGATTCCATGCAGATTCCAGTGTACAGATTCTAGATTTGAGATTTCAGAGTCCCGCCCCATCTGCCACCGTCTTTTCACACTTCCGTCGCAGTAGTTCCACGGGGACGCTCGTCTAATTGGTTGTATGCAGTTACGAATCCCGTAGGGCTCGGCTCCAGCCGAGCTACGGGTAAGGCTCGGCTTTAGCCGAGCTAAATGGAGGAACCATGAAGAAAACATTCTTGGCAGTGGCGGTGATGGCCGTTGGACTCGCCGCGGCAGTGCCGTTTATCACTGCTGCGCAGGATCAACCACAGACGCAGGGAGAGCGCGTCGGACGTCGGGGCCGGGGTCCCGGTGGGCCTGGCGGCCCGATGGGACCGGGCGGGCGAATGGGCGGACCCATGCGCGGCGGATTCGCGTTCCGCGAAGTGATGCGAGATCTCACCGACGCACAGCGCGAGCAGGTGAAGGCGATTCACGAGAAGCACGCCGAGCGCATCAGGCCGCTGGCCGAACGCGCACACGCCACGCATCAGGCGCTCGAGAACGCGCTGATGTCGGGTAATACCGCCAACCTGCAGGCGCTCAGCATCGAAGTGGGCAATGCCGAAACGGAGCTGACGTTCGCGCAGGCTCAGGTACAGGCCGAGATCCTCAACGTGCTGACGCCGGAGCAGAAGCAGAAAATCGCCGAACGCCGAAAGCAGATGGAGGCACGGCGTGAGGAGATGTTGAAGCGGAGACAGGAGCGGAAGCAGTAGGTGCCAGGGACCTTAGGTTCCAGGGGTTCCTGGGGTTCCGGTTCCTAAGGTTCTGGTTCATAAGGTTCTAGTTCCCTCGGTTCGCACCGGTCGTCAAACGCGAAATCTGTAACTGGAACCCCAGGACCTGGAACCTTAGGATCCGGAACCTTAGGGAACCTGAACCCGAGGAACCGGAACCCAAGAAACCTGGAACCCATGTTGCTCTATCGGGCAACATGCGCGCTTTTGTCCCCTTATCTAGACGATTTCTCGTTGGCTTGCTCGCTGCCTCTGTCCTCTTTCTGGTAACCAGCCGCGCCGAGGCGCAAGGCATCGGGTTCCAGGGGGGAGGCACGATCGATCCGGAACAGGTCTCGGTCGGTACCCATTTCGAAACCCCTGAGCTGTTTCAAAACTTCCGCTTCAGACCTGCCATCGATGGCGGGTTTGGCGGCGATTTCTCGCTCGCTGCCATCAACCTCGAGTTCCTCTATTACGTCGATCTCGGCCGTTCGGGTTGGGCGCTCTATCAAGGCGGCGGTCCGGCCGTCGTCTTTCTGCGGCACAACGACAACACGAGCACGCACGCGGGCTCATTCGCCACGTTCGGCTTTGCGCACGAGAGTGGATTTTTCACCGACTTCAAGCTGGGCGGCGGCACCGCGCCATCGCTGAAATTTTCCGTCGGCTTTACGGTTCGAAAGAAGAGTCCGTAATAGGTCAGCCACAAAGTCGACACGAGCCCCGTCTACGCCAGCCGAATGAAAATCAGCTTGTAAGCCGCGAGCCTGTCGCATTGCATACGCGGCCTGGCGCGCCGTAGCGCGAAGGCGGGCCGCGGGGCGATAGATGCAGTTGCCCGCCTCGTCGAGCTGGTTCGTGTCAGCAGGCGTGTCTCACCGGCGGAAGGGGACGGCAAACAGTGCGGTAAGTGCGAAGCGGAGCCTCTGCCCGCATCGTCGAGCTGGTTCGCGGCAGCAGGGGCAGCTACGTCGCCCCGAGTTTCGGGGATGAGATTCGCAAGAACCTGATGAGATCGCGAAGTCGCGAGAGCGTCAGCGGTTTTCCAAGTAGCGCCAGCACTTCGAAGATGCCCGGACTGACCGCCTTGCCCGTCGCGGCGATTCTCGCGGCGTGAATCAATGCCGCTGCCTTGATGCCGCGCGCATCGGCGACACTGCGCAGGCTGCGTTCGATCGCCGCCTCATCGAACGGACCGTCATCCTTCTCCAGCGCGACAATGAGTGCCTCGATGTGCTTATCGAGGTCTGCCGTCCCGAGATGTTTCCGCACGGCCTCCGAATCGTACTCAATCGTCGCGGTCAAGAACGGGCGCGCCTGGTCGACGAAGTCGGGAAGCCGCTTCACGCGGGGCAGTACGAGGCGGAGCACCCGCTGAAGCCACTCGCGTTTGCCGACATTGCCGAAGTCCTCGTCCCACAAGCCTGCCGCCTGCAGCAGCGGTTTCACAAACCGAACCAGATCGTCCGGCGAGAGCTGAGACAGATACTGCGCATTGAACCAATCGAGCTTTTCGGGATCGAACACCGCCGCTCCGCCGCTGATCCCCTCGAGCGCAAATGCGGCGACCATCTCGTCACGTGACATCAGCTCGCGGTTTCCGCCGGGAGACCAGCCAAGCAATCCGAGAAAATTCACCATTGCGTCGGGCAGGTAGCCGATGCGCTCGTATTCGGTCACCGACGTCATGCCATGCCGCTTGCTCAGCTTCTTTTTGTCGGTTCCGAGAATCAGCGGAACATGGGCGAATTCTGGCGGTGTGCGCTCAAGCGCCTGCCACAGCAGGATGTGTTTCGGCGTATTCGAGATGTGATCGTCGCCGCGTATGACGTGCGTAATCCCCATGTCGATGTCATCGGCCACGACAGACAAGTGGTAGATCGGGAGGCCGTTCGATCGCAGGATGACGAAGTCTTCGATCTGCGCGTGATCGAACTCGATGTGGCCACGCACGTGATCCGTGTATGACGTCTTGCCTTCAGGGACTTTGAAGCGAATCGCTGGTTGGACGCCAGACGCCTCGAGCCGCCGCTGCTCCTCTGGCGGCAGATTCAGGCACGTGCGGTCGTACTTCCATCCGCAGCCGGCCCGCTCGGCAGCCTCGCGCTTGTCTTTCAAAAGATCGGGCGGGCAATAGCACTTATAAGCGCGCCCGCCTTCGAGCAGCTGGTTGGCGAGCTCGCGGTGACGTCCGAACCGCTGTGACTGGAAGTAGGGCTCGTGCGGACCACCAGCCCCCGGGCCTTCGTCCCATGTAAGGCCGAGCCACTGCATCGACTCGAGAATGCCGGCGACCATCTCATCAGAGGAGCGCTCGGCGTCTGTGTCCTCGATTCGAAGAATGAACGTCCCACCGTGACGCCGCGCGAACAGCCAGTTGAACAGCGCCGTGCGCGCGCCGCCAACGTGCAGATACCCGGTCGGGGAAGGAGCGAATCGCACGCGCGGTACGGACATGGCTGCTGAATCTTATCGCGTCAGCAGCACCTCGTTGTTACGGAGCGCGGCGCGATCGCCGAGCATCGTGACCAGCCGCGGCAGCTTCACCGGACGCGATTCGCGCCCGGGCCACGCTTCGTTGCCCCACACACGTTCAGCGCCGGGCAGCACGCGATTGGCCACGATCATCGCCCGCGCAAACGTATTCGGCATCAGCCGTTCCATGACAGCGGCAAATCGCGCCTGCGGCGTAATCGTGAGGTGAGGCAGGCCCCGGCGCGCCGCGCGGACGATCTTTCGCGCCGCTCGCCGCGCGTCGATCGACACGAGCGGCATCGAGCTGAGCGCGGCAAACCACGCGAACTCCGCGCCGTGGCGCCCTTTCATCAGCGCGTTGATCGCCGAACCCGTGCGCATCAGGCCCGGGCAGACAGTCGTGACGCAGATGCCGTCCTTCGCCACCTCGTTGCGAACCGCATCCGAGTACCCGACAAGGGCGAACTTGCTTGCCGCATACGGAGCGAGATGTGGAACGGCAATCAGGCCGCCGATCGACGCGATGTTGACGATGCGCCCAGAACGGCGGCGGCGCATGTGAGGCAGCACGGCGTCGGTGCAATGGAGCGCCCCCCAGAAATGCACGTTCATGGCCTGTTGAAAGTCGCTGTAGGTCATGTGCTCGATCGGTCCGACCTGGATGATCCCGGCGTTGTTGACGAGCATGTCGACCCGGCCGAAATGCTGGATGACGATGTCAACCGCCTGCTGCACCTGGGCGCGTTCGCTCACGTCGCAGGTAATGGCGAGAACGCTGGTGGTCCCGTCGAGCTCTTCCTTTGCACGCATCAGCTCGTCGCGGTTGCGCGCGAAGAGTGCGAGCCGCGCGCCTTCCTTTTTCAGTTCGCGCGCCATCAGGAGCCCCAGGCCACGCGATCCGCCAGTGATGACGACCACACGTCCGGCAAGGGCAAACGAATTGCCGCTTCGTCGCAGTCTCATTGGTGAGAATCCTCCGCGTGTGTCTGATGCATGAGGCATTCCACTAAGGCGTGAATCTTGCGTGTTGGACACCTATGAGCATATGGCGCAGTGCCGCGGCTGGATTTGCGGCAACCGTTCCCATGACGCTGGCGATGGAAGGGCTGCGGGCCACGCTCCCTCGTGAGCAGCACAGACGGATGCCTCCGCGCGAGATTGTCGACCGCACGGTCGATAAGTCAGGTGCGGGTGTCGAGATTGATCGAAGCGATCGCGATCTGCTGACGACGGTCGCGCACTTCGCGTTCGGCGCGCTCGCCGGCGCCGTCTATGGCTCGATGGTTGAATCGCGCAGATCCACTGCGCTGAAGGGCGTCGGGTTCGGGCTCGCCGTGTGGGCGCTGGCGTATGGTGTCGGGCTGCCGTCGCTGGGCCTCCATCCTGCCGCAGCGGACGACACCGAGGATCGGAACGCGGTGCTCATCGCGTCACATGTCGTCTGGGGCGCAATTCTGGGAAAGCTCGCTTGAGCCTCTTCCGTTTTTGCGTACCGCGTACTAAAACTGACCATTTCTTCGGACGCGGTGGTTGCCCCTCCTGCGGGCCCCTGGCAACAACGACCCACAAATCAGACACTTAGCGACACGGTACATTTCACGGCACAGAGGTCTTTTGTTTGCACTACGGCTCGGCCGCGGTCGAAGATAAGAACATGAATACATCAACTATCACTGAACACGCTCCTCCGCCATCCCCGACAAGCAACCCTCAGCCCTCGAAGCTCCTGCAGCTCGAGCAACTCCTGAAACAAGGGAAGGTCCTGCTTCAGGATTTACGCACGCGGCTGCAAGATGCCACGAGAGAACGTGACCAGCTTGCGGCCACGCTGACGGAACGCGACGCCTCACATGAAAAGCTCTGGGCCGAGCAGGCCGATCTTCAGCGTGCCGACAGCGAGCGCCACCAGCGCGAGCTGGCAGAATTGCGGACCCAGCTGGGCGAAGCCGTCGCCGCGCGCGACGCGGCGGTGGCGACACGCAACGAGCTGGAGTCGCAGGTGCACACGCTCGAAGGTATTCGTTCGCAATTAGACGAGGCGGTTGCCGGACGCACGCACCTTGGCGAGCAACTGCGCGAATCCGAAGCGCAGCGCGGCTCACTCGAAAAGGCACTCGCCACGGCCGTCGATGAGTTCGAGCAGCTCAGGACCGACGCCGATCGCGCAGCGGCACTCGCCCGGGAAATTTTTGAGACACATAGCAAATGAAGCCTTTTGCCATTCGCCGTTTCGAGCAGGTGAACAAGGAGCTGTGGATCCTCCTGTCGCTGTTCGCCATTGCGCTGCTGTTGAACCACGTGTTGTCGTCGCAGCAGATGGTGCTCGGCTTTTACGTGCTGCCGACGCTTGGCTCTGCCTACTTCTACGGCAGGCGCCAGGCGACGCTCACGGCGCTCGCCAGCGTCCTGATGGTCGTGCTGCTCATCATGTACGGCGACGCGTTTGGTGCCGATCGCGAGCGGATGATGGCAGCAGGGCCGTGGTACACGAAATGGCTCGACGTCATCGTGTGGGGTGGATCGCTCGTCATCACCGGATACATGATGGGCACGCTGTGCGAGCGGAAGAACGCACAGGTGCAGGAGCTTCGCGACACCTATCACGGCGTCCTGATGATCTTGCGGCACTTCATGTCGAAGGACAGCTACACCGCGCATCATTCACAGCGGGTGTCGGCGTATGCGGCGACGCTGGCGGCCATGATGGAGCTCAGGTCCGATGTCATTGAAGACATCAAGGCTGCCGCCATGCTGCACGACATCGGCAAGCTCGACATCAGCCGCGACCTGCTCTACAAGGCAGCGAGGCTGACCAACGAGGAATACGAAGAGATCAAGCAGCACGTCGCCAAAGGCATTGGATTGCTCGAGCCGGTGGGCGGCTCATTGCGACGCGTCATCCCCATCGTGCTCGCGCACCACGACAAGTTCGACGGAACGGGCTATCACCCGACCAAAGGCGAAGCGATCCCGATTGAAGCGCGCATCATTGCCGTTGCCGATGTCTACGATTCGCTGACGAGCGATCGGCCATATCGCAAGGCCATGTCGCCCTTCGAGGCGAGAGACATCCTCATCAAGGGGTCGGGAACGGAGTTCGATCCAAATGTCGTGGCGGCGTTTCAAAAGGCATTCCGCCTGGGCAAGCTTGAGGGGTGGGCGGCTCCTATCACAGCTTAAAGACCTGACGCACTATTCGAAGATTCGCAGATTCGAAGATTCACAGATTAATCAGACAATTAATCTCACAATCTGCGAATCTGCGAATCTCCCAATGGTCAGTACACCAACGCTCCAGTCGCCTTGAGCTGCCAGGATGGAGCGCTTGCACCGGTGCTGCGCGCCTGCTCTGATGCAGCCTCCTGCCCTTCCCGGCTTCCGCCAATCCGTTCGATGACTCCCTCTGCCACAGCGCGGCGGCCTTTCGCGCTCGGTGGAAACACGATGACGCCGTCATCGACCTTGATGAGCATGGTCTTCGCGTCGGACGCGCTGTCGGGTGTCAGCGCCATCCAGCACCCCATGTGCATGCACACGGCAGTCACGGTGCCTTCAACGCGGACGGTCTTCCCTTCGAAATTGGCGGGCTTCTCGATCACCTGCGCTAGCGGCGTCGTCTCTTTCAACGACACGCCGGCACCGTAACTTTGCGACTGTTGCGCCTGCAGCACCGAGATCGTCACGACGAGCGCCAGACCAATCGAGTAAGCGGCACGCGATCCCATACGTCCTCCTCAGAGCTGAGTGTTCAACTTCTCCCAAAGAGGATATACCTTTTGTGGTTGTTCCCACTACGCTGCGTGGCTCAATGACTGCCGATTCCTGGCTGCGAATCAAGGCGATTTTTCACGCCGCGCTCGAACAGCCACCGCAGAACTGGGCCGCATTTCTCGAGAATGCGTGCGGCAACGACGCGGCGGGGTCGCGCTGAGATCGAACGGCTGCTGGCCGCGCACCTGCAGGCCAGCACGTTTATCGAGCGGTCTCCGTTGGCGGGCCTCTTGACGACTTCGCTCTCCATCCCTCTGACCGGCCGCGTCATGGGCCATTACCAGTTAGGGCATCTCCTCGGCATCGGCGGGATGGGCGTCGTGTACGCGGCGCGCGATCTCGAGCTCGAGCGCGACGTCGCGCTGAAGATCGTCAACAGCGATGCGGCCGACGCGCAAGTCCGGCTGCGGCGCGAAGCGCAGCGAGCCTCGCAGCTCAACCACCCCGATAGCTGCATCGTTCACGAGGTAGGTACGTCCGACGGAATCACGTATTTCGTGATGGAACACGTGGACGGCGAAACACTCGCCGACCTCATCGCGCGGCATACGTTGCCGCTTGAGAGCGCGCTCAAGTACGGGAGCCAGATCGCAGACGCGCTTGCGCATGCGCACGATCACGGCGTCATCCACCGCGACCTGAAAAGCGCAAACGTGATGGTCACTCGGGACGGGCGCATCAAAATCCTCGACTTCGGCGTCGAGTGTGGCGCGCCGGCGGCGCGCGTCAGCGACCTCTCGCAATCGACGAAGTCCCTCGCGCGCGACGAGCCGTCGGCGGGAACGCTGCCCTATATGGCTCCCGAGCTGTTTCGCGCCGAGCCTGCCGACATCCGAAGCGACATCTGGGCACTTGGCGTCGTGCTGTACAAAATGGCGACCGGCCAACGGCCGTTCAATAGTGCGACGGGATTCGAAATCAGCGCGGCACGCGGGCGAATCGCGCTCGGAAGACAGGTGTTGGCGTCCGCGCTCGAGCAGGCGCCGCCTGCGAACTCCAGCGCTCGCGCCAAGGGGCTGATGGCCTCGTCAATGCTGGCGCGGTTTGCTGGTGAACACGCTCGAGCGCTGACCGATGCACAGGCCAGCGTCTCACTCTACGAGGCAATGCAGGGCGCCGATGCCGCCGATCTCGCGTTCGCGCTCTTTCAGCGAGCCACGGCTCGCGTTAACCTTGCTGAGGGCGGCGGCGCGCTCGCCAGGATCTGGAGCGCGGCGTCGATCTGTCACAGCGCGTCGGCAGTCGCACGGTGCTTGGCATCTGCCTCAACATGCTCGGCCTCATCGCGCGCGGCTCGGCCAACGCAGACGGCGCTTCACGGGATTTGGCGAGCGCCGAGTCACGATTCCTCGAAGCGCCGACGACCGCCCGCGCGCTGAAAAGCCCGTATCTCCAGACTCTCTATCTGCAAAACCTCGCGACTGTCTACGCGGATAGCAGACCCTGGTCTCAATCCCTCGAGCTGACCCGAGAGGCGCTGGAACTGGTGCGTCAATCGGGCAATCGTCATTTCGCACCTGCTTCTGTTCTTGGGACCGCGCGCGTCCTTGGCGGATTGGGTCACATGCGCGACGCGTGGCGTCTGTTTGGCGCCGCCATCAGCATGTGGGCGCAGATCGGCGAGGCGGCGCCATTCGACGAGGTTACAGAAACGGAACGCGAGCTCGCATCACCTGGTGGGCAAAAGGGCGGCGAAGACCACGGGAGGTTTCAGGCGGAAGGACGAACGCTCTCATTCGACGCAGCGATCGATGAGACGCTTGCGGCGCTCGGTCGCAGTCGTGTCTAGATTACCGGTTTTTCGGCTCTGATTACGGCGGGCGCCGGCAGGCAGCAGGGCGGCCGATCGCCGGGGCTTGGGCATAACGGAATCGCCGATGGTGCCGATATGTATATGTACCCCCACGCCACGAGACCAGCCTTACCATCTATACGGGCGGCATCGGATGAGCCGGAAACGATCACGCGCAAAGGGAACCCCGACCACCAGCAGCAGAACTGTGGGCGCCAGACTGAAACAGGCGCGGGAACGCCATCGTCTGTCACTGAAACAGATCGCAGAATCCACGAAAATTTCCCTCGTCGTTCTTCAGAGGCTGGAGCAAGACGACATTGCGTATCTGCCCGGCGGGTTGCTCGGGCGTGGCTACGTTCGATCGTTTGCTAAAGCGGTGAAGCTGGATCCCGAGATCACGGTTGCCGAGTTCGTCGCGCAGTTTCCCAACAGTTCCGTAACGAGTGGGTATCCGCCGGCGACGCGCGCTGACGGCAATGACGCGGCTGAAATCCGCGGCGTTGCCAAGACGGTCAAGACGATAAGGATAAACCGACGCGACTGGTCCGCGTTGCTGCGCCTTGCCTCTGTCGCGGTCCTTGGGATCGTGCTGGCAGGTGTCGTGACGTTTGCGGCGCCGAAACGATGGCCGCAGTGGGCCACACTCGAGAGTTGGATGACCGCACCTGTTCCTGCCGGGGACCCAGCCACGAACCTGAAGGGGCGGCCGATCCCGTTGGTGCGGCCCTCTAAACCACCGGCGCTGCGACACGCACTCGCTCGGTCCGCCACAATTGCCACGCAGGCCAACCTCGGGGCGGTTGCCATGTCCTCTCCGGGCAGTGGGAATGTCACTGCGACCTCTTCAACGCCCGCCGCACCGGCTGCAGATGCGACTGGCGCAGAAGGCGAATTTGCTCGTGTCGTTGGCGACGTATCTTCAGAAACCATTAAGGCAGCAACGCCCGAGCATGGCACAGTCGCCGACCAACCGCTCACGGTGGTCTTGTCTGTCTCAATTCCGAGCTGGGTGATTGCATCTGTTGACGGCTCACCAACCGTCGATCAACTGTTCGAGGTTGGCGACGAGCAAACGCTCGAGGTGAAGGATGAGCTGCTGTTGACGGCGGGGAACCGCACAGCGATTGTGATGACCCTCAACGGCGCGCCCGCGAAGTCGCTTGGCAAAACGGGCCGCCCCATAAGCGTTCGCGTCACGCGGACCAACTTCAAAACTTACCTGAGCAAGGAGACCTCACCCAAATCGCCCTGACACGTTAGGGAGAGACGAACGAGAACGTCTAGAGGAAGGCTAATGCTTAGAACAACTTAACTGGCGGTGAGGCAGGGATTCGAACCCTAAGAACGCGATTTCTTAAGCTAATGATGGCGAAGGACTTCTGGCAACAAGTCTTTGCCAAGCATGTGTTCCAGCCGTTCGGCCGTCCTCACCCGTCTCCGCTAGTCTTTCCGAATCGACCCAGGTCTTGGCAACATTGCGGCAACGTTCCTTGGGCTGGAGCAAGGCTTTCTAGGCGCGTGAATGGCATTCACAACGTGCACCGGTTCAATCCCGGTCTGGTCCACGGGCGGGCGCAGCCTCAAAATTCCGCCAAACCAAAGCAACAAAATTCGGTGTGTGTAAATATTATTACATTTCTCTGGCTATTCTTTCTATAATATTTACTTATTTTTTGAAAAAGATAACGCTATTATGGCTGTTTCCACCACGTTTACCATAATATTGACAATAAAGTAATTATTTTAGATATTTTAGCTTAAATAAGTCTATAATAGTAGCGTCATGCCTAGGAAGGTGGCTCCACTACTTCCCGCTACTGAAGAGCTCGTGCGGCAGCTTGGCGACCGGCTGCGCTTGGCCCGCCTCCGTCGAGGTCTATCCGCGAAACAGGTTGCGGTGCGCGCAGGGATGGCGCCGATGACCCTCCGCAGTTTAGAGCGTGGCGGATCGGCCGTGACTATCGGCGCATACCTCGCAGTTATGCAAGTGCTCGGCATCGAAACAGACTTGGATCTCCTCGCTCAGGCGGATCCGGCAGGTCGAGCGTTGCAAGACGCCCGATTATCGGCCCGTCGCAAGACAACAACAGCAGTAACGCAGCGGCCGCCCGTTTTGAATTCAAGACAGCACAGCCCCACGAGCGTCCGTGACGAAGATACGCCGCTACTTCGTCGGATCGAGAACGCGCCTCCCGAGCAACTGCCTAAGTTGTTCGAATCGTTGCCAACCGAACAGATGCGCAAGGCGCTCGAAGCCCTACCCCAAACGCAGATCCGCGGAATTCTTTCCGCTCTCCCGGGCGAACAACTGCGGGAAATGGCCAATGCGTCGGCCAGAGCAGTTGATCAGCTAAGTCAGCCCGCCAAGGATGCACAGAATTGGATCGAGAGGAGTCGCTTTCTGATCGAGAACGCCCATCAAGAGCAGCTACAGAAGTTGTTCGAATCGTTGCCAACCGAACAGATGCGCAAGGCGCTCGAAGCCCTACCCCAAACGCAGATCCGCGGAATTCTTTCCGCTCTCCCGGGCGAACAACTGCGGGAAATGGCCAATGCGTCGGCCAGAGCAGTTGATCAGCTACGTAAACCTGCTGAGGACATACAAGACTGGATCGAGAGAAGTGGCTTTTCCAGTTCCCGGGCACTGGCCGACTTGATCGATGCACCGCAGCCGCAATCGAAACGACGCTGACGCATGGAAGTCGTGATCGCTGTCTATGCTGCCTGGGACGGTTTGCCCGAGCCACTTCGTCTCGGCCTGCTCCACGCACGACGCGGCTCGGGCCGTGAGGTCTTCGACTTCGAGTTCGACAAGGGCGCTCTCACTAATCGCGATCTACCCAACCCGCAGCTTGATCCCCGGCTCGGTCTGTATGAGGGGCGTCAATACCCGGCACAGGGCAGCGAGATCTTCGGCGTCTTCGCCGATGCTAGCCCAGACCGCTGGGGCCGCCTCCTGATGCGCCGACGCCTAGAGCGTGATCAGCGCGCAGGGAAGGTCGACAAGGCAGTTCGACTTTACGAATCCGACTACCTACTGGGTGTGCACGACGCGTTTCGAATCGGCGGTTTGCGATTTCGGCTCAATGACGCCGGCGAGTTCCTGGACGATCACCACGGCATGGCGGCGCCTCCATTCGTCCGGCTCCGACAGCTCGAAGCGGCGAGCCTTGCATTGGAGCGAGATGAAGATAACACCGAGGCCGAGGGTGACAAATGGATACGCATGCTGATCGCGCCCGGTGGGTCGCTCGGCGGCGCGCGCCCGAAGGCCAGCGTGATAGATCCAGACGGTCACCTGTGGATCGCCAAATTTCCAAGCGTGCGTGATGAGCACGACGTCGGAGCATGGGAAATGGTGGTGAACACTCTGGCCATTGGCTGCGGACTACGAGTGCCGAACAGCTTGGCGCAACGTTTCGCAAATCCATATCACACCTTTCTTGTGAAACGCTTCGACCGCACTGACTCTGGGAGTCGATTGCACTTCGCTTCCGCGATGACTCTCACGGGCCACAGGGACGGAGATGATGCCTCCACGGGGGCAAGTTATCTTGAGTTAGCCCGCGTGCTCATCGAACAAGGAGCACAGACCGACGCCGATCTACGCGAACTATGGTCGCGCATCGTCTTCAACGTGCTCGTATCCAATGTCGATGACCACCTACGCAACCACGGTTTCATCATGTTGCCGGGCAAGGGCTGGCGCCTGTCCGAAGCCTACGACATGAATCCTGTACCTGAATCGGACGGTCTGAAGATCAACATCAGCCAGGCGGACAACTCGCTCGACTTAGACTTGGCTCGTTCAGTGGCTCATTACTTTCGAGTCACCGCACAAACAGCCAACGAGATTATCGAGCGAAGCAAAGCCGTCGTAAAGCAGTGGCCGACGATTGCTAGCCGCCTTGGAATCCCAGCTCAGGCGCAGGACCGAATGGCCAGAGCGTTTCGCTTGGCGGGTGAACCACAAGAATCGCTTCGTTGATCGGACGGTTTGTCGAATGGGGGACGCGGGGAGCTACTCCAGGGGACTCTCGCATCGGTTTCGCGCCCAGAACTTGACACGGACTTTTCGAAGCAGACCGTGACACGCGCGTGTAGGGGACGCGGGGAGCTACTCCAGGGGACTCTCGCATCGGTTTCGCGCCCAGAACTTGACACGGACTTTTCGAAGCAGACCGTGACGCGCGTGTAGGCGGCATGTAAACGCGTGACGCTGCGGGTTTCTCATAGTCGATAGCCGAAATCAGACAGAAACACGCGGGTTGGGTTGGCCGCGGAACCGTGTTATGAGCGGCTAACCCCTTGCTGCAACATGTGATAGGTCTACCTTCGACGACTGCCGCACACCGAGCCCAGATGACCGGAAACAACTGATCGATCAACCCCTGATCAGCTTGCACAATTTCCCCAATCCTGGGCGAAGTTGCAGGCGATTTCGAAGGGGATTTTTGAACCCGTGCTCGACGAGTGTTCCAACAGGCGAAGTGGCTGCGCCGTCGCGCTAAAGCGGTGTGCATTCGGCGGCTTGTCGAAAACCTCGACACAGGTGTTCCGAAAACCTTCTCAATTCTGACTGCACTTTCGCCCCGGAAACACAGCCATTCGGGGCAGACCATGTGCGTTCCGTGTTAGCGAACGCTGAAATGCGGCCACGACCGAACGTCTGAAAACCGGCCAGTGCAGGTAGGGGCGATCAGCGATCCTTGAGGGCTTATTCCCTCGAGGGTCTGGATGCCTAACTACCTGACAATGCCAAAGAAATCACAAGTTCTCGCCCTGCTCGACCTCGGCTGGAGCTACCGGCGCATCGAAGCCGAGACTGGCGTTCGGCGTGAGACGGTGAGCCGATACGACGCCGCTCGCCGGGGAAATGCGGCCAAAACGTTCCCCGGCTTGGATCCCTCGCCCCGCGCCGATTCACCAGATATGTCGATCGACGACGGGTCAAATGCGGCCAAAACGTTCGCCGGCTCCACCGCAAAACCGGCCAAAACGTTCGCCGGCTCGCGCCCGCGCTTCACGGCGGCGAGCTACCGCCAGGCGATCACCGACAAGCTCGCAGCCGGCCTCAGCATGCAGCGCATCTGGCAGGATTTGGTCGAGGAGTACGGCTACGGCGCGAGCTATGAATCGGTCAAACGATTCGTCCGCACGCTCGCGCCGACGCGCCGGGCCGTCGGCGTGTTTCACTGCGCCCCCGGCGCCGAAGGCCAGGTCGATTTTTTCCGCGGCGCGCCGACGCTGGAGGCGGGGACGGGCGAGTGGCGACGGCCGTGGGTGTTTCGGATGACGCTCGGTCACTCGCGGCATGGCTACGAAGAAGCCGTCTGGGATCAGAAGCTCGAGACGTTTCTGCGGCTGCATGAGCGCGCGTTCCGCGATCTCGGTGGCGTACCGACGGTCATTCGCCACGACAATCTCAAAGCCGCGGTCGTGCGCGCGTGCTTCTTCGACCCGGATAGTCACGCGGTCTATCTCGCGTTCGCGCAGCACTGGGGCTTTACGCCGTTGCCGACGCAGCCGCGCACCCCGCAAGAAAACGGGAAGCAGGAGCGCAGCGGCGGCTACGTCAAAGACAACGCGCTCAAAGGCCGGACCTTCGACAGCCTCGACGCGCAGAATGCGTTTCTGCGGCAGTGGAATCGCACCATCGCGCGGCTGCGGATTCACGGCACGACACGGCGCCAAGTGTGGACGCATTTCGTCGAGGCCGAGCAAGCGGCCCTGCAGGCCCTGGCCGGCGAGGCGTTTCCGTTCTTCACCGCGGGCGAGCGCACCGTGCACACGGATGGCCACGTCGAAGTGGGTGGCGCGTTCTATCCGGTCCCACTGGCCCTGCTCGGGCAGCGCGTCCGCGTGCACTGGGATGCGCATCTGGTGCGCGTGTTTCAAGCGGACACGCTCGTGATGGTGCACGCGCGAGTGGCCGCCGGCGTGTTTGCCCCGCGCGCCGGCGAGGCCGAGGCGTCCACGCGCCAGCAGGCCTTTGTCGATCGCCTCGTCGGCCAGTGTGCGCGCGTCGGCCCGGCGCTCACCCAGTGGGCCGACGCGGCGCTCGCCGCGCGCGGTGTCCGCGCCATTCGTCTGATTCAGGGTGTGCTCAGCCTGACGCGTCGGCATCCGCGCGAGCGCGTGCTCGCCGCCGTGGCCGAAGCCCATGCCCACCAGCACTTTCGCTATCAAACCATTCGACGGCTCGTCGAGCGCACCCCGGGTCCACCCAGACCGACGCTCAGCACCGACGATCCGGCGATTCGCCCCCTGACCCAATACACCTTGGAGGACTTCTTACGATGAATCCACAATTAACCACGCGCCTGCGTCATCTGCGCCTGTCCGGCATGGTGGAGGCCCTGCCGGGTCGTGTGGCACAAGCCGAGGCCGCTCCGTTGCCCCACCTCGAGTTTCTCGAGCTTCTCGTGGAAGACGAGCTCGCGCGTCGCGCGGATCGGCTCTTCGCGCGCCGGCTGAAACAGGGCGGCATCACCGTCATGAAGACGCTCGTCGATTTCGATTGGACCTTCAATCCGAAGATCCCCAAAGCGAAGATGGTGGAATTGGCGAGCGCGCGCTTCGTCGACACGCACAGCGGTGTCCTCTTGATCGGTCCACCAGGTGTCGGGAAGTCGCACATCGCGACCGCCATCGCCATCGGTGCGATTCGCGCCGGCCGGCGTGCGCTCGTCCGCAGCACCTTCGATCTCGCCGCCGACTTCGCCGAAGCGGATGCCACCGGCGCGCGCCGCGATCTGGTCCAGCAGCTCACCCGCGTCGACCTGCTCGTCCTGGAAGACTTTGGCATGAAAAAGCTGGGCTCTAATGCGGCGGAGGATCTGCTGGAGGTCTTTGTGCGTCGCCACGAAACGGCGTCGACACTCATCACGACGAATCGGCCGACGCAAGATTGGGGCATTTTTCTCGGCGACGTGCCCGCCGCGACCGCGATCCTCGATCGCTTTCTCGCGCACGCGACCATCGTCCAGATGACCGGGAAGAGTTATCGACTGCGGCAGCGCACGAGTACGACCGACGACTGAGGCCGTGGACGGTGCCGCCGCCGTGGACGCCCAGAACGCGCCCACCGCGGCTTGGAAAACGCGCAGACGCGTTTCCCACACCGCCCACCGCCGTACTCGTACATGTGATCCGGACACGAAAGAAGAGCCGCGCTTGCGCGCGGTCGAGGAGTCAGACGATACTGACGCCACCTACCGCGTGGCCGGTTTTCAAACGTTCCTCAGTGGCCGCATTTCAACGTTCGGTGACAGCGTTCCGTAATCATGTGATTACGGGGACGCTTTCCTGCGTAGGTTTTGGTGCGGTTCAGCGGTTCCGGTCAGTCAGTGACCTGACTCGCGTCAACGGGCTTGGCGAAGCGAGACTGCGGGACATCATCGCAGAGGCGACGACCCTGGCGGGCTGTTCACCTGGTTGGCAGACTGAAACGGCCCGAGCGCATTGCACACGCCACTATGTGCCGGAGCCCGGTGGAATCAGATAGCCCAACCCCGACTCAATCCTCCGACGGCTTCGCGTTATAGTGTCGGGCCGCCACGACCTCGTCCAGCCGCGACCCGATGAGCCGGCCCCGCGCCGACTCATCCCAAGCCACGACTGGCGCGTGCGGCTCGAACAGGAAGGGACAGCCAAGCTGGCGTATCTGCGCCCTGACCTTGGCCAGAGCCGAGATCAATTGCTTTCGCGTGGCGATATCCTGCTCGATCTCAAGCAACTGCTCAAGAGCCTCCTCCGAGGCGCGCAGGCGACGGCACAACAGGGTCGGGCGGGAGGCGACGCGGATCCGGTATCCTCCCGGGATCGCCTCCTGGACCAGCACAGTGAAATCCTCGTCCGGGTCCTGATGCTGATTGCCGGCGGTCAGGCCGGTCTCTTCGAGGACGAGATCGGTGGTGTCGCGCACGTGGTACACAATGACACCCTCCGCCGGAATCCCGCTGGAGACAGCGCTCGGATTCTCGAACCGGTCGGTGCGATTCCTCGCTTCGACCATGTAGTAGCTGGAGTCGGCTTGGGCGTTGATCCGAACCGCGGTAACCCGCCCAGGTGCCGGAGGCTGCGTGTAGGACACCGCGCTGAGCGCGTACTCCCTGGAGGCACCGATCGGGTGTGTCGCTATGGCGTTGTCGCGGACCCATCCGAACTGGTTCTTCGTGTACACGCTGGGATGCGTCCCACAGGCGCACGACATGACGTCGAAGCGGCCCATCGGCGGACTCGAGAAGTAGAGGTCGCCGAACCGGCAGATCATGTGGAGGACCTCCATGGCCCACACGCCGATGTTCTGCGGGGTGCTCAGAGTCTGGTCGTCGAAGAGCGCGACCCGTGCATAGTAGGAAACGCCGTTCACGGCGTCACCGGGATACCACGCGTAGCCACCTCGATGCAGCCCAAAGGAGTGCGGGAGGACCATGACGCCGAAGTCGAACCCGTGTATCGGGATTTCGAAGAACCCGATGTCAATGTGCGGGAGCGACTCCAGCCCGGCGGAGATGACGTCCGCATCGTTCGCCACAACGGGTGGAAACACGTGGCCCGTGAGGCGGGCGCGTCCCGACGAGACCTGGTGGATGTATCCCTTGAGGGAGTTGTCCTCCTGCTCAGCGGGATCGGGGTCCAGGAAGGCACGCCGGTAGACCTGATCCCGGAAGTCGTTCGGCACGGTGGTATCCACCTGCCGATTGCTGACGGGTATGAACGCGACTCGCTTCGTACCGATCCACGGTTCCGGCATTCGTACCTCCGAGGATAGGACGCATTAGTATAAGGCCGATTATCGGACACTGACCCTAAATGTGTCGAAGACAGACAGTGTTAGACTGCCCAGCGCATCAGAATTGTGCCGCAACAGAGGATTTCTTACGTCGCAGGCTGCCCTGATCCCCAGACTTGCGGCTGTGCTTGAGAATACTTCACCTTCGAAGAGCTCGGCGACCTGCTCGCGATTTTCGACGTTCAAATTGAGGCCGAGCGCAACTGGCTCTCCGTAGCGAAGGCCCTAGGCACGAAACTGGCCGAAGGCAACACACGTCCCTTCGTTGACGAAGTGCTCGAGCTTGCCGAAACACGGAACATCGAAGGCATTGCGACCAGCTCATTCGAACGGAGAGACGCGCACTATCGACTCAGCTCCGTCATCGATGAGGTCAAGCGTCTTATCGAGACGTCTTCTGCACCCCGCGAGGTAAGCGTCCCCGCCGGCAGCGTCTTCTCTGCGAAATCGAAGGTTCGCGAGTTGCTGGAGACGGCGCACAACTCGCTCTTCGTGGTCGACCCGTAACTGTTTGTCCGAGCAGGACACGGATTTCACGATAGTGAATCAAAATCACGCTCGTAGCCGCTCAACACGAATAGAGTGAATTGCTAACAACATCGGTTGCAGACTGTTCTGTTGCAACAGGCCAGGCGCATCATGCTGCGCCATCGAACCGCCGAAACATGTGTGAGAGCGAAAGATGCCCAAGAAACGAACGTCGCAAGCCCGCCACCAGGGAACACGTCCACGCCAGAAAGACACCCGCGACACACGCGCGCCCGAATGGTCTACATCGGTGGACCGATACCGTGATGAGCGACAGCAGATTCTTCAGGACTTGGAAGAGGGCTCGGCACTTCGACAACGCCGTGAATCGTTTTGCCAGCAGCTCCGAGATGCTGCTCATCAGGACCAGTCAATCACGCAGAGACGGGAACGCGCAAAGGTATTGGCTCGAAAGGCGCAGCGCCTCCGAGACCTAGAGCGCTGGGTGGAACGCGCTGCCGACGAACTTCGGGATGCTGTGCTTGAATCGATGGACTGGGCCAGTATCTATTCTGGCCAGCCCGATGAGGTGCCCTTCATTAACGATGTGGACCACATGAAAACTTGGCTAACAGACGAGTTAGCTAAGCGACGTAGAGTTGCTTTGACGGCTGCGAAGTTTCATCTCAGGGCTTCGACTCAGAAGCCCAACGAGTGGGGACCCGCTACGCTCAAAGTTGTCGACATCATTGTTCGCAAAGGGAAGGAGGCTTTCGGCGAAGACAACCCGAACAACTGGGGGCGGAGTGCAAAGCCGCATCAGCGAGCCGAATATTATGTAGGACTTCTGAGCATCGAGGCAGGGATTCTCCGACCCAAAAATCAGCATAGCCAAAAGCTCATTGCTGACGTGGTTCGCAAGCGGCTGGACCGAGGCGAACCATTGCGCTTAGCTGACGAACAATATCCTACCTATAAACCCATGCCACGGACGGATACGGACTCCAAGAAAGTCAGTAACTGGATAGCAAGACACTTCAAGAGCTAGGCATCGCCCTCCGGCCGGTTCTATTCAAGACGATTCACCGAGCAGTCCACTCTCGCCCGCACGTTCTTCTCAGCGGACGAACATCAAACACATTCCTCGATGCGCGTCCGTCCGCTGAAACGGCATTTTTTTTTCGTGCCTGCCAGACTTGTGGAGTCAGGAAAGGGGCATGACTATGAACGACAGCAACCGATTGAGAGTCATTCGAGCGGAACGTCGAATGTCACAGCTCACGCTCGCAGCAGTGACACGGATTCATCCGACCCGCGTGTGGAAGATTGAGAACGGATACGTAGTGCCTGCGCCACGGGAACGGCAAGCGATTGCGTCGGCACTCGGCACCTCGGAGTCGGTCGTTTGGCCAACTACGGACCGATTAGCCCTAAAGGGTCGAGAAACGACGAAAGCGGCTCCGCCCGCTCCACGGTACGAGCCCGACGAGGAATAGACCAATGTCTACTTCTCCATTGGCTGGTCGTCTTGCGGATGCCAATCGTTGCTTTCAGCGATGGTTCGGCGAGCACTATGACTTGGCAGCTTTCCATGCGGTGCTCGCGACAATGGCGGCCGAACACCTCGACGGTGACCCCGTATGGCTTCTGCTGATTGGCGGAGCAGGCGACGCGAAAACGGAAACGGTGCAGAGCGCCGCAGGTGCCCGTGCCATCGTGACGAGCACCATCTCTTCCGAAGGGGCGCTGCTGTCCGGTTCGTCAGCGAGGGAGCGGGCGAAGGACGCCAGTGGCGGACTGCTACGCCGCATTGGCGACCGGGGCGTGTTGGTCATCAAGGATGTAACGTCAGTCCTCTCGATGCATCGCGACGCTCGCGCGAGCGTACTCGCGGCGCTGCGCGAAGTCTACGACGGCAGATGGGAGCGCAACGTCGGCTCGGACGGCGGGCAGTCGTTGCTTTGGACAGGACGAATTGCTGTTATCGGCGCCGTCACGACCGCGTGGGACAAAGCCCATGTCGTGATTGCCAGCATGGGCGAACGCTTCGTGAGTGTTCGGCTCGATTCAATGCGGAACCGTCTCGAAAAGGGACGTAAGGCGGTCAGCAACATCGGCGCTGAAATAACGATGCGGGCCGAACTGGCGGCGGTGGTCGGTAACGTCCTCGCAGGTGTCAATACTACGCCCGTGACGCTGGCTGAAGACGAATGCGAACGCCTGCTGCGTGCAGCAGATTTAGCGACGAGATGCCGGACCGCCGTGGAGTACGACTACAAAGGGGACGTCGACGATGCACATATGCCAGAGGCGCCGACGCGATTCGTCAAGCAACTATCGCAAATCGTTCGCGGCGCTTGCGCGGTCGGCATCGAGCGCAATGAAGCGGTCAATCTCGCTATCCGATGCGCTCGCGATTCGATGCCGCCGTTGCGAATGGCGATTCTCGATTGTTTAACGATATCGAAAATAGCTCAGTCTAGCGATGTCGCGGAGGCTTTGGGCAAGCCACAAACAACGGTTAACCGACAACTAGCCTCGTTGGTTGCACTCGGCGTCTTGGCCTGTGAAGAAGTGGACGACATTACCGAGGACGAAAGGGAGGATGAGTAAATGGGTGCGAAACCAGCACATTTCAAGCAGCCAACGCCGAAGCCGGCGAAGAAGGTAACTGTCTACTCTCTCGCCGAGGGAATCGACCCGAACGTCTTAAGCCTGTCACCAGAAATGTCGGTATACGGGGTGTCCGGGTCAACGCATGAAGGTTCAATCAATGTAATCGTCCCTACCGACAAATCTGGTGACGATGTCGTCGTAGATTCAAAAAAGCCACAGGTGGTGCAAGAAAAGTCCAAATCGCAACGGGTGCGAACACGTCCCAGGCCCGCTGAGAAACGGGGATGACAATGGTAATTCGTTCACATTCGTCCGGCAGCTGGTTGGGGGCTGAACTCTCACCGAACGCCATTCTCGCGTCAGAAACCGAACGCACGGTTTCTACGGCCCGTGTGTGCGGGAGTTGTGGCACGACACTGACCGGTCGGCGTCGCCAAGCTCAATTCTGTTCCGACGGTTGCCGAATGCGAGGTCGACGGGCGTCGAAAACAAGTAGACGGCGTGCACTGCTCCGCCGTTTGAAGGAAGCCGTCGCTGAAATCGAGCTGGAACTGACCGGCGACGAGGAGGCGCTGTCCCATGCGACCAATTATGAACCACGGCCCTGACAGGGTCCTCCTTACCGTCGAAGAAGTCAGCTTGCTGCTCCGAACGAGTCGCAAGGCTATATACGCCATGACGGAGCGCGGGCACCTTCCCGGCGTCGTCCGCCTCGGGCGCCGGCTGCTCTTTCGTCGTGACCTACTGTTAAACTGGCTAGGCCAGAAGTCCATGCCATCGCTGGGAGGCAGGTAGCGATGAGCGTGACAGTCAGAGCGTATCGAAACGGCGGCTGGTTGGTGGACATCAACACCCGGCTGTCAAACGGGGCGCGGCATCGAGAGCGACGACGGTTGTCCATCGCCTCAAAGTCGGCGGCTCAACGGTGGGGTCAGGATAGGGAGCGGCATCTGCTCCAGCACGGCCCCACACAACCCAAGAAGGAGGTGCCCACATTGAAGGAGTTCGCGCCGAGATTTCTTGACGGGTACGCCAAGGCGAACCGACAGAAGCCAAGCGGGATTGCAGCAAAGGAAGTGATTCTTCGCGTGCATCTCATACAAGCCCTTGGACACAAGAGACTCGATGCGATAACGAACGAGGATATTCAGAGCCTGAAGTACTGGTTGACTGCCAAGGCAATGAAAACAGTGAACAACATTCTGACCGTTCTCAACGTGCTGCTGCGAAAGGCGGTCGAGTGGAACGTAATTAACCGAATGCCGTGTGCGATTCGATTGCTGCCAGTTTCGACGTCGTCGTCACATTTCCATGACTTCGGAGAGTTCGAACGAGTCGTTGACGCTGCGAAAGACGACCCGCAGACACACCTCATCGTGCTTCTAGGTGGCGAGGCGGGTTTACGATGCGGGGAAATAATCGCGCTCGAATGGCGAGATATCGACCTCGCAAAGCGGCAGCTGTGCTTGCAGCGGTCGGACTGGAACGGGCAGGTAACAACAACCAAAGGGGGACGCCTGCGATACGTCCCACTCACGCGCCGTCTCTTGGGAGCACTTCGGGAGCATCGCCACCTGAAGAGTACCCGCGTGCTGTATCAGGACGACGGCAGTCCTCTGACTCGGCAGATTGTTCAATACAAAGTAAAACGGGCGGCGCGGCTGGCGAACGTGGCAAAGGGCGTTCACATCCTGCGTCATTCGTTCTGTTCGCACCTGGCGATGCGTGGGGCGCCTGCGCGCGCCATTCAGGAGTTGGCCGGACATTCGGAGCTAGGTATGACACAGAGGTATATGCATCTGAGTCCTGCGGCGCTCGACGCAGCGATTCGATTGCTCGATGGCCGTGGCAACATCGTGGCAACGGAAGTTGGTGGAAGTCGTGAAGTGGGGAAAATCTAGGAAAACTTCAAGAAAACTGGCGGTGAGGCAGGGATTCGAACCCTGGGTAGAGCTTTTGGACCCTACAACGGTTTAGCAAACCGCCGCCTTCAGCCACTCGGCCACCTCACCGCACGTCTGTAAGTATACGCCGCGCAAGCACTTGCAAATCCTGTGAATTTTTTTCGTGGAGGCGAATTTCGGAGGCGTATTTCTGAAAAACCGTCGCCTTCACCTTAAGCCTCGAATCAAGAATAACTTCCGCAATTCGAGGACCGCGGATCGAAGCGATCGTTAGGGCACACTTTTGGGCACAGTGGCAAATACTTCCGAAAAACCGGCCGTCCTTCATTGGTCCGAGCTTTGCCGTCACCGGACCACCGCCGAGCTGGACCAAAACGACGTGGTGCTCAACACGCTGTGCCAATGGCATAGGCTCGCAATGTTCGGACACCGCACAGATACTCCGCATTCGCCGTGTCGGTTCATCTCTTGCAGCCCTGATCTGGCAATGGAGAGATCAATGCGACATGTATTGAACGTGTTCATTATCGTGATGTTTGCAGGACTTACCGCATCAGAAGCCATCGCCCAGGCGAAGCCTTCTGTAGCGCCAGCGCCGCGCGAGGTGACGATGGAGCAGATGAAAAGCGTGGAAAAACTGGACGGACAACTCGTGCAGTTGACCGCCCTCGTCCGACATACCGACACGGCGCAGGTCTTCACATTTGGCGAGAAAGACGGGCAGGAGTTTCACACCATCATCCCGAATCCCGCGACCGATTCTGCGAACGTCGGTGATACCGTAGCGGTCATAGGCTTCGTAAGGCGATTCAGCGCCAGCGATCTCGAACGCGACTATCGATGGTTCAGAAAGGCCGATTACCCAGACGTCAAAGCCGGTGACTGGATTATCGTGGCCACGTCCGTACGAAAGCCCGACGGCACAGAGCTCGTTCCACCGATGACGATAAGTAATACAGCCCCGAACGCGCCCAAGACGAAGGCGCCATAGCTCGACTTCACACCGAAGACGCGCCCCTGTAGCCACACTGTTCGCACAGAACCCGCACGACGATCATGTTGAGCGCTAAGGTGGGTTCAGAACAAGAATGTCTCCTCCGAAGGCGTCTGCCTCGGCTCGATCGTGCGTAACGTAGATCATCGTCACGCCGAGAGTCTTCGGAATGGCGGCAAGCTCATCTCGGAGGCCGGCGCGGAGATCAGGATCCAGGCTCGAGAGCGGCTCGTCGAGAAGCAGCAAGTCAGGCTTGCCGACCAGCGCGCGTGCGAGCGCGACGCGCTGCTGCTCGCCGCCCGACAGGTGACCCGGGTATTCGTCGGCCCGATCGCTGATGCCGACACCAGCGAGCATCTCGTCAGTGCGCGCCTTCCGCGTCGCAGCCGGCCATCCGCGCGACTGCAGGACGAACAGGAGATTGCCGGCGACCGTCATGTGCGGCCATAGCGCTAAGTCCTGAAACACGAAGCCTATGTTTCTCTCCCGCGGTGGAATATGTAGTCGCTTCGGGGATGAGGCAAGCTGCTGGGCGAGATATATTTCTCCCGCGTCCGGAATTTCGAGTCCGGCGATCAACCGCAACGCGGTCGTCTTACCGCAGCCGCTCGGCCCGAGAATGCCGAGCGTGCCCCCGCGCGGCACCTTGAGCGATAGGGCGCGCAGCACATCTTTCGATCCGAGACGCTTCGTGACCGCTTTCATGACGACCGCAGCGCCGCTCGTCATGAAGGCTCCTGCCGGCGCGCGATGAGTGCCAGCGCCACCAGAGGCAGCACCGTCACCGCGATCTGGACGACCGCCAACCTAGCAACATCCCCCGTCGGCGAGTTCGCGATCAACGTGTACGCGCGGACGGCAAGATTCGACTCGCCAGGTGGCGACACCAGAATCGCGAGGGCGACGTCGCCGAACATCAGAATGAACATGACGAGCCACACAGCAGCGAGTCCACCGCGCGACATTGGAACCACGATTCTGATGAGTGTGCGAACCCATGACGCCCCGCTCACGCTCGCGGCCTCTTCGACCCCTGGCGGGACCCGCCGCAGAAACGCACCGCACAACAGAGCGCCGATGGGCAGAAAGCGTGACACATAGGCGATGACGACAATGCCTCCGGTTTGATAAATATCGCCGAGCGTGCCCGGTCGATTCCAGAGCGAGATGATGCCGATGCCAATGATGGTCGCGGGCACGGCGAACAGTGTGACCCACAGCCCTTCCGCCAGATAAGCGACTCGAGGCACCGTCGTTCGGCGCCACTCGCCCAGCGCCGTTCCAATGAGCACAACCAGCGACGCGCCCGACGCAGACCACACGGCGCTGTTTCGAAGCGCGTCGATGGAGACGGCGTCGACGTAGGCTGCGCTTCCTCCTCGTGCTTCGAGCGCAACTTGGGCGATCGGCAGTCCAACCATGGCAGCCGCAACGACGAGCAGGCACACCACAGCAATCTGCTGCGCGGAGTCGTTCCAGCGCCGACCCGACCGGCCTCGATCGGTGCGGCCTGTGAACGGTCGCCGGATGAAATGCAGAGCCGCGATGGACGTCAGCGCAGCGACACCCGCTAGCGGCAGCGCCATGACCGTCGCGAGCCTGAAATCGTAGAGCGCTGCGAACGCCGTAAACACTTCGGTCGTGTACACGCGCACGCGAAGCAGCCCTGGCACGGCGAAGTCCGATATAGCGAGAACAAACACGATGAGCAGTGATGCCGACACCGCGGCAGCTATGAGCGGCAGCGTGATGCTCACGAACACCCGAGTCGGAGACGCTGAGAGATGGCCCGCCTCTTCCAACATTGCAGGAACGGTTCGCAGCGCCGCTTCCGCGGCCAGCATGACGATTGGATAAAGTGAAAAGCCGAGCACGACTGCTGCCGCGGGAGTGCTGTACACCCAAGGGGATGCGTGCGCGCCGACAAGCAGGATCCAGGCGAGACCGAGGACGTAGGATGGCAGCACGAGGGGCACGGCGAAAATCAGCCGCGCGAGCGACGCGCGCCGCGGGTTGCAACGCGCAAGGATGATCCCGACCGGCGCGCCGACGGCGAGCGCCAATATCGTGGCTCCGGCGCCAAGCGCCAGCGTGTTCACCATCAGGGCGCGCTGCCGCTCGTCAGCGAAGCCAGTCGCGGCCGCTGACAATGAGCCGGATGCGGCGCTGCCGAACAACATCCATACGATTGGCGAGATACAGCAGAGCGCGAACAGCGCCCATGCTGCGGCGAGCGTCAGAGTCCGGTCGGCATCGTGGCGCAAGGCGCGCCTACAAGCCCAGAATCGTCTGAAGACGCTTGGTGACGTCCTCGACGCGGGCGGCGGCCTTGCCGTAATCGAGGGTCATGGGCTTGAACGTGTCGATGCGCGGGAGATTCGCGGGACCCGGAACGGACGGACGTAGCGGAATCTGGACCGCTTCAGATTTGGCCAGCATCGCCTCGACGTCGGGCGACAACAGGTAATCGATCATCTGCCTCGCCTGCGCGGGGTGCTGTGCCCCCGCAATCATCGATACGAGGTTCGGCATCATCGGCACGCCCATGCCGTCCCTGTCGGGCATCACCATCGCGATCGGCGCGCCCTGTTGAACGGCCACATTCACGTCATCAGTGTCGGTAAGCCCCACTTTCACTTCACCTTTCATCACCATGTCGCGGACGATGGAGTTGCCTGACACGATCTTGACGCCGTTGGCTTTCAAGCGGCGAAAGAAGTCGTCGGCTTTCTCGTCGCCGAGCGCGACGTACAGCGCGGCCACGTGAAACGACGTCGACCCAAATCGCGGATCCGCGATGGCAACCTGCCCCTTCCATTTTGGGTCTGCGAGCTCCAGCACCGACGTCGGCGCGTCGGCTTCCGGTACATGAGTAGTGTTATAGGCGATGACGCGGACGCGAGCGGAGAATCCGGTCCACATGCCAGACGGGTCTTTGAAGATGGACGGGATGTCCGCGGCGAAGGGGGATAAATACGGCGCGAGCACACCTCGCTCTTTCAGCACGAGGGTACGAACCGGCTCGTTCGACCAGAACACGTCGGCCTGCGGGTTCTCTTTCTCCGCAAGCAGCCGATTGGCCAGGCCCGTGGATTTCGTTTCCTCCGTGTCGTACACCGCGTTCACGCGCACGCCGGTACGCTGCTCGAACGTCTTGAGAATTGGCTCAGAAAATACGCGATCGGTCGACACGTATACCGCCACGGTCTTTTGCTCCGGCGCCGGGGACTCGGCCGACCTGCCGCCACATGCCATCGTGCCGACAAGTGCGCCGACGCCCGCGAGTACGGGAAGAAACCTCATGCGCCTTACCTCTGAACGATTGTGAAATCGTCAAAGTACGTGACCGAGTCTGCCTTCGTCCAGACACCAACCTTGCCTGGAGCGGTAAACGTGGTGTCTTCCACGTCGTACAATCCCTGACCATTCAGCGAGACCGTGAAGAGAGACCCGCGCACCGTCACGCCCATCTGGCTCCACGCATTCTTCGGGACGTCGGCTTTTTTTCCGTACGTGCGGCCGCTGCCCTTCAATGGCAAATCGGTGCGCTTGCCATTTTCCACCTTGTAGAGCACGACGTTGCCTTCGAGTGCGTTGGCGCGGACGATGTAGTAGTTGTTCGCATCCTGATAGCGCCACACGAGTCCCGCGGCCTGATCCACCCCGCCGCTGACAGGCCGGAATCGGACGCTGACGTCGACATCCTTTGTCGTGACGTCGTTGAACACGGCCACGGGGAACCGGTAGCTGGTGCGATCGGCGTCGGTCTGCGCCAGAACATCCCCTCGATCGGCTGCCGCGTCGTCCTTACGGACCACCCACACGCCGGGCCGTCCGCTTCCCGTCAGCGCGAACGAAAATCCGGCTGGCGCCTGGCCCACTTTGTCGGATTCGAAATCGATGACGCGGCGCGAGGGCGTCTGTGCCGCGAGCGCCGTGCTGAGAAGCAGCAAACCAAGGGTGAACTTCATGATGGACCTCTACCGGCCTTTGACGACCGGAATGACGAACACGAGGGAAAACGACCAGCGGCTGGCGTCCTTTGGAAGTCCTGTCGCCACGTAGTCGAGCGATCCTTCGATTTCCACGTCGCGAAGCCAGTTGCGTTCGGGCAGCCGGCTGAACACGGCGAGCGCCGTGTCCAGCTCGAAATTCAGCTTGTGCGTATACGCGCGCGTGTCGGTCGTCCGTTTCGCTGGGCTGAACTTGTCGACGATGTCGAAGTGCGAAGAAAGCCAGCCGCCGGTCTGCTCCCCCTCGAGCCAGTACAGCTTCAGTTCGGACTCGAGCTCGACCTCGTTCTCGTCGCTGAACGGCTTGGTGATGGCCTCGAGCGTGACGCCGACGCGCGGAATCGGCGTCGACAGATCGAGCGCGAAGATCGTCTCGAAAATCGTCGCGTCTTTCTCCCACGTGATGGTTGGTTCAACAAGCAGTGTCGGCTCGCAGAGGAATTTGCACGTGGTCTGTGAAAAAGCAGATGTGGCTGTAAGCAAAAGAGAAACGAGCGCGAGCGCGTATTTCATCGTCATTCTGTCGGCACCTGTCAGCGGGCTGGGCGTGCAAGTTGATCGACGGCGGCTCGCACCCCTGCAGCCAGTTTCTGCGCCGGACCTCGTCCCCAGTAATGCAGAAAAAAGACGTCGGGCGTTGTCCCTAACATGTGATGATGCAGCGCCACGACATCGATGCCGTTGGCGCGCAGCACTTTGAGGACAGGCTGCACCTCACGATCAAGCATCGCAACATCGCCGGCCACCACGGCGTCGGCATCGCTGCCGTAGAACGCCGCCCATGTTTTCAGTCCCATGCGCGCGTTGATCGGCGCGCCCATTTCCACCATCTTGATGTCCGGACGACCGATCGTGATCTTATAAACCTCACCGGTGGTTTCTCCTGTTGCGCCGATGATTTTTGCAAGCGCGGCGCTGTCCAGTGCGCTGGCCAACGGTTTGCCCGAGCCTGCCGGCACAGCGGCTTTGCCGATGAGCGCGAGCGCAGGCTTAAGCTTGCGCGCGAGTTCGGCGGCCTGTACCGTGCCCATGCACATGCATGTAGAAAATGCGCGGAGTCTCGAAAAAGAAATGATTGTGGATCGCCGTGACGTCGAGCCCTTCCGCCAGGAGCGCTGGCATGACGAGGTTCACTTCGCGCTCGGCCAACACCAAATCGCCCATCATCACGTCCATGCCCGTGCCACGCGTGAGCGCCACCCAGCCCCCGAACCCGAACGGAGTCGGTGTCGCAATGCCGTCGATCGCGACCTTGAGATCGTTTCGCGGGATGTTGACTTTGAGGACATCGTCTTTGAAATCACCTTGGCGGCCGAGTGTGTCGAGTACTTGCTTGTAGTCAGCCGGCACATCCTGGGCCTCGCCCGGTATGACCGTGCTCAGAACCGTCGCGACCATTAATGCACAAACCAGCCTCATAAAACCTCCACTTCCTTTGAAGACTATCCCAGGCGTCCGTCGGCAATCACTGAAAACTCCCTGAAATCCGGTTCAGAAAGCCCGCGCTGTGCGAGGAATGTCCTAGGATCGTTCATACGAATGCGCATCCTCATCGTCGAAGATGAATCCAAGGTCGCCCGAGCGCTGAAGCAGGGCCTGGAAGCCGATTTTTACGACGTCGATGTCGCGGCCACCGGAGAAGATGGATTCTTTCGCGCCAGCAGTGAGCAGTTCGATCTGATCATTCTGGACGTAATGCTGCCGGGCCGTGATGGGTTCGAGATCCTGACAACGCTGCGAAAAGCCGGGTCGCACGTGCCCATTCTCGTACTTACGGCGCGAGATGCCGTACAGGATCGCGTCGCCGGGCTCGACGGAGGCGCGGATGACTATCTGGTCAAACCGTTTGCATTCCCCGAGCTTCTTGCTCGCATTCGTGTTCTGCTGCGCCGATCCCGGCCCGATGTCCTTCGGCTCCGTTTTTCCGATCTCGAGCTCGATGTCGTCACGCGGAAAGCCACTCGCGCTGGGCAGCTCCTTGATCTGCGCACGCGGGAGTTCGAGTTACTGGAGTACCTGATGCGCCATCAGGAACAGCTCGTCTCGCGTGAGATGCTCGCTCGCGATGTGTGGAAGGCGCTCCACCGCGGCACCCCGCTCGATAACGTGATCGACGTCCATATCGCGCGTGTCCGCCGCAAGGTCGATTCCGAGTTCCCGACCAAGCTCATTCACACCGTGCGCGGCGTAGGCTTCGTACTTCGCGAAGGCGAACCATGAAGCGGTGGTGGCACCGGCAGAACGTGCGCGCTCGCTTGGCCTGGTCGTATGCCGGCATGATGGCTCTTGTGTTGGCGGTGTACGCCGTCGGAGTCTTCGTGTTCGTCAATCACGTGCTGCGACAGGACCTCGACAGCCGCCTCCGTGATGATTTCGAGCTGGCGGAAGAATCACTTCAAACGGCCGATGCAGAGGTGACGCTCGCGCGCCCGAGACTCGGCCGCGAGCACGACGAGCAGCAGCCATGGGTGGAGGTGTGGGAACCTCCGGCAAGGATTCGATTTCGAACGCCGCGCGCTGGAAGCGCGATGCTCGATGAATTGGATCAGTTGCCGGCGGCTGGCTATGAGCTTGACTCAGCGCAGTCTGTGAGCGGCGAGCGGCTCCGCACGATGACGGGCATTGTGACATCCAATGGGATGAAGTACGGGATTCGCGTGGCTCGGTCAGAAGAACCCCTGCGCCACGAGTTACAGGAACTCCTGTTCGGCATGACGGCAGCATTGCCCATCGCGATTGGCCTGGCAGGATTTGCAGGCGCTCAGATGGCACGCCGCTCGCTTCGCCCAATTGGGCGGATGGCGGAACGCGCGCGCAGCATTACCGCTGACCGGCTGCACGACCGACTCCCGATCGCCAATCCCAACGATGAGTTGGGGCAACTTGCGGCGGTCTTCAACGAGACGCTTGGCCGGCTGGAACGGTCGTTTGATCAGCTGCGTCGATTCACGGCCGACGCATCGCACGAGCTACGTACACCCCTCACGGCGATCCGGAGCGTCGGCGAGGTCGGTCTCAGCGAACATCACGACGCGCCGGCCCATCGCGACATCATCGGTAGCATGCTGGAAGAAGCCGAACGGTTGACGCGGCTGGTCGACTCGCTCCTGACGCTGTCGCGGGCCGACGCGGGTGAGGCTGTATTACAGACCGATACAGTAGACCTGACAGAGCTCGCGCGAGAAGTCGTCGCCGAACTGAATGTGCTCGCCGAGGAGAAGCAGCAGGTGTTGCGCATCGAGTCGGACGGACCGGTCCCCGCGGCTGCAGATCGCGTGACGCTCACGCAGGCCATCGTCAACTTGTTGCATAACGCGATCAAGTACAGTCAAGACGGCGCCGAGATCCTCATTGTCGTCTCGAGAGATCCTGAACCACGGATGGACATCGTGGATCGTGGACCGGGCATTCCACGTGAACATCAAGATCGGATTTTCGATCGGTTTTACCGCGTCGATGGATCGCGCAGTCGGAGCGGCGGCGGTGTAGGGCTCGGGTTGTCTATCGCCCGATCAGCTGTCCATGCGAATCGAGGTCGTTTGCTGTTGCACAGCACGGGTCCGTCAGGAAGCACGTTCAGAATCACCCTGCTTTCTACCGGCGCTTAGCGTGCACCGCATAGTCGCATCGATCACCTAGCGTGCTGACGCTTCACCACGTTACCGCCGTGCGCCCGGTATGCTGACGCCGACACCGTACTCGTACACGAGCCGCGCGCCACGCTCCCCGGTCTGAAACAACAACAGCATGCCTGCGAGCGCGGCGGCGGTCAGCACCGCCCGAGTCCAGAATGGCGGGGTTTTGCGCCTGACGATGAACATCAGGCGGACCACAGCAACACCCGTAAAACAAATCGCTGTCGCAAGCGCCCAGTTCCAATGATCGAGCACAAGTGCGTGCGCCATGCCCGGCGTCAGAACCGTGGCCGCCGCCTGTCTCCCGGAGAGATACGTCACCCACGCAGAGACCGCACCAGTCGGATACAGCACATCAGCCATCGTCTCAGCCCACACCGCTCGAGGCAGTACCGAGGGAAATCAGATCGACAATTAAAGCGGCCGTCAGCCACGCAATGGGAAAGTGCACCACGAGAGGGTGCAGATTCGGTGCCCATGCTGGAAGAAGGTAAGAGAGCATGCCAGATCAGCGCGCGGGAAGCGTCACTGCGCTACGCGCCACGGTGAAACGCTCGGCCAGGTGTTAAGTGCGTCCAGCGCCCACTGATTCGATTTGTCTTTATGGCATGTCGTGCAGGGATTCGGGACGCCCTCGCGCTCCGTCACAGCGGGGGAAATGAACTTGAACGTATGGCTGCGCACGCTGACGTTCGCGATCGTCTGCTGAATCGCCGGCATGTGGCATGACACACACTTGCTTCCTTCGCTGTCGGCGGCGTGCTGGGTATGGAACGTAAGGGACCCGCGGGGCCCAGGCTGGAGAACTGCGCGATGGCACTGGACACACACTGCATTGCCAGGTAATCGCAATAGGGCCTCGTGTTTGGTGCCATGCGTATCGTGGCACGCATAGCACCGCACGCCCTTCAGGTACATCTGGCTCTGAACGTAGTCATTCCCTTGCATCCGGTTCTTGTGCGCCGTTCCGTCCGGCCAGTGCGTGAACGTTTGTTTGCCGAGGTGATGCTCCTCCAGTTTCCAGACGTCGCTGAGGCGCTCGCCCGGCTCGTAGCCGACGGGCCAATCGTAGTAGTGGCCCTCGATGGGATTGGCGCGGGGCTGCCCCTGCGAGTGACACTGGATGCAGACCTCATCTGCACGGACATCATCGAGCTTGGATGGATTGATGATGGACGCATTTTTCTGATCGTCGACGTGCGCGCCGCCGGCGCCGTGGCATTTCTCGCAGCCTACGTTCCATTCCGTGGGCGTTTTCGTTCGGATGTTGTAATTCACCGAGTGGCACCCATCGCACAACGTCCCGGTGGGCCGCTGCATCTGGTCGGCGGGATAGACCGCCGTCCACCAGTCCGTGCCAGGCTTGACGTCAGTACTCTCGCCAGGTTTTGTTCCGGACATCCCACTGAGCCGGGAAGACGAAGAAGTCATCGCCGATCTTCGTAAAATAGCGCTGCTTCCACTTCGTTCCGTAGGTGAACGTGACATCCTCTTTCGTGAACGTCACCAGAGGATTCGGTGTGGAAAAATCCGCGAGGATCGCGTCGGGATGCTGCCGGGGATCGCGTATGACGTTCGCCATCAGCGTGTCCTTCCATCGATCATAAATGTCTCGATGGCATGACTGGCAGGCCGCGGATCCCACAAATTTCGCGTCTGCCTGCCGTTGCGTCGGCTCCGATTGCGGAGGGGTGGAGTTGCAGGACGTCACTGCAACCGTGCAGAAAAACACTACGCACCAGCGAATGCAGGAACGGATCGTTGGACCCACGCCGTTGCTCCCAAATACACAGACTGCTCGTCCGTCGTTCTCGATCATTCGTAAAGAGTGTAACCGCACGCCAAGACGCCGAGGGATTCAAGAACCGGTCAGTGTTGAAAAAGGTACTTCAATCGAAGAAGTTCGGTTTCTTAAAACTTCCTGAATTTGAGGTAAGGCTGCGACCCGGGTTCTGGCGACAGCCAGCGCCAACAGCCGGAAGCTCAACGGTAACAGTCCGCAGAATGGCAGCGCGCTAACAGCACGTTAACGGAAATGTAGTATTCGTTACTGTCAGCATGTCCACGGAATCGGGCAGACCTGGATCATGGCAGCCGACGCAGCGGCCAAGAGGACGCCCGTTGGCCGTTCCCCTCGCCCTCAGGCATCTGACCCGCGATACATGGCTGCTCTTTGCGACGCGCTTCATTCGGCTGTTCGCATACGGATCGTTATCGGTCGTGCTGGTGTTTTACTTGGTGAGCATCGGACTCAGCGAGCGGCAAGCTGGCCTGCTGCTAACGCTGACACTCTTTGGCGACACGGCCATCTCGCTGGCAATCACCACGCGTGCGGACCGAGTGGGACGCCGGGAGATGCTCATCGTCGGCGCGCTGCTCATGACTGCCGCCGGGATCGTGTTCGCGTCGACCGCACATTTCTGGCTACTCCTGCTTGCAGGGGCAATCGGAGTTGTGAGTCCGAGTGGCCACGAGGTGGGCCCGTTCCTGCCGATTGAGCAAGCCGCTCTCTCTCACGTGGTGACTGATCGAAGCAGAACGGAAGTCTTTGCGTGGTACACCCTCGCGGGTTCATTGGCGACGGCACTCGGGGCTCTGTTCGCGGGAACCATTACGCGGATCTTGCAGGAGGCGGCGATGTCGCCGGTCAGCAGCTATCGGGCCGTGGTCATCGTCTACGCAGCGTTGGGCGTAGTGCTCGCAGCAATCTTTGCGGGGCTGTCGCACCGGACCGAAGCGGCAGCGTACGGGGAGAGGACGTCGGCAGCAACGGTCATCAGTGGGCTCTCGGGACTCGAGCGGTCGCGCGCCGTCGTGCTGAAGCTGTCCGCTCTCTTTGCGCTGGACTCCTTCGGAGGTGGCTTCGTCGTCCAGGCGTTCGCAGCCTATTGGTTCCACCTGCGGTTTGGGGTCGACCCCGCTGCACTTGGCGCGATCTTTTTCTGGGCCAACGTCTTCGCCGGCCTCTCAGCGTTGCTGGCATCACGACTGGCGGCGCGCATCGGTCTGATTAAGACAATGGTCTTCACGCATCTGCCGTCGAACATCCTGCTGATTCTGGTTCCCTTGATGCCGTCGCTGTGGTGGGCGGTGACCGTCCTCCTTCTTCGCTTCAGTATCAGCCAGATGGACGTGCCCGCAAGGCAGTCGTACGTCATGGCCGTCGTGCCCCCTGAGGAGCGAGCGGCAGCCGGAGGCGTTACCGGCGTCGCGCGCACCATCGGCGCTGCGGTCAGTCCATTCTTCGTGGGCCTTATGTTTGCGCGGCCCTCGTTGATGAACCTCCCATTTTTCCTCGCCGGAACGCTCAAGATCGTCTACGACGTGTTGCTCTACAAAGAGTTCGCAGCGGCGCGACCGCCCGAGGAGGCTCGGCAGTGAAGGAGTTACCGGACCTTGGATGGGACAGAGAGGGAGTGTAGTGTCGTCCCAGTCGAAGTACTTCACACTCACTTGGCATATGACGCCTCCAGTGTGCCCAGGAGTGTGCCCAAGCGCGGTCCAAGAACCATCATTCGGCAGCCAACGCCAACCAAGTTCCCAAGAAAAAACGGGCCTGAATCGATGAATTCAGGCCCGTTTTATGATCCCTGGCAGTCTTAGCAAACCGCCGCCTCCAGCCTCGCGGCCACCTCACCACTGAGAAATTGCTAAGGATTTTGCGGGTTCCGCTTCGCTCCACCAGTCACCAAGGCCGTACTGTGCCCCAAACTGTGCCCTAACCGGTTCGACGCCTCCCGCAGGTCTCCGTCGCTCACGACATTATAGCGATCGAAGACGCTTCGCGTCTTGTGGCCGCTCAATTTCATCGCGGTGTAAGAGGTGCTGGTTTCGCAGAGAAGAATCAAGAGAGGACACGAAAGCGCACACAACCCCCAAACGGCCAAGAGCTAACTGAACCTTCGCCCGGCCTCTGGTGCTCACACACGCTACGGAAGCCGCCGTCCAACGTGTTCTTACGCCGTGAGCTTTGTAGCAGTGAATTTCAGCCCGCCGAACCGACCTCTTCACAACTCTGAATCACTTGACCTCGGGGCTACGGCGACGAATTACTGGGCGAGCCACATCAGCACCTCCTCCATGAAGACGGCGCTGTCCTTCCCCCAATAGGGGGTCAGGTTCTTCTGATCGCCTGAGAGCCTCACGCCATTAGGGTCGCCCAGGAACAGGGACGCCATACCTTCACCGAGCACCACGATGCGGCCTCCGGTGTCGAGACGTTTGTACGCCCCGAAGGGGTGCCAAGCTTTGCCCTCTTTGTCTAGCTGATACGCGAACGCCGTACCGCCCTCGACCGCACGGCCGCCACTGAAGGGCACCTGTCGGTCCCCCTTGTTGATCTCTCCGGCCTTTGCCACGGCTCCATTGTTGTGCAAGTACTCCGTGTCGGGCGTCAGCCTCATTTCGAAAGGGCTAATGAGGTTGTTCACGCCGGTCTTTTCCAAGGACTGCCGCCGCTCCTCGTCCAGGACGAGCAACAACGATCCGCCGCCCTTTACGAAGGCGACGATCGCGGCTGTCTCGGCGGCTGTGAACTCCATCGAGGGGGCGCGGAGGTAGAGAATGCGGGCGCCTTTCACGACTCCGGCAGTGATCGGTCCAGCGGATGACTGAATCTCCAGGCCAAGTTTCTTGGCAACGTGATCCAACTGGCTAGGAGGTGGCTGCTGTCCATGCGCTTGATCAAAAACCAGGCGGACGCGAGTCTCCCCTTGTCCCCAGAGGTCGACCCGAATGAAGCAAAGGCTAACAACTGTGACCAGCAACATCTTGTGTTTCATACGGGGCTCCTTATTAATTCTGAGCCGTCATCAATTCACTCCTGGCGAAGCAATTGCGCTGCATCGATCCCCAACGCGCGCCGGGCGGGCACATAGCAGGTCGCCATCGTCACGAGCAGCAAGCCGAACGCCACGCCAACCAACGTGAGCGGATCCCACGGCGACACGCCCACCAGCACGCCGCGCATCAGGCCGCCCGCGATGTAGATGCCGGGCGCACCAATCAGCACGCCCACGAGAACGAGCGATGCGCCCTCTCGGAGCACGAGGCGAAGGACGCGACCGTGATCGGCACCCAGCGCTAATCTCACGGCAAGTTCGTGGCGGCGTCGGGTGACCGCGCTCGACACCACCGCGAACAGGCCCATGGCTGCAAGCAGCAGCGCGCCAATAGCCAATGCAGTGAGCACCGCGGCGCTCGTGCCTTCGCGGCGCAGCGTATCGGTCACGATGTCCTCTAGCGTCCGTTCGTCGCCAACCGACACTCGTGGGTCGACCCTTCGCACTGCCGCACGTACGGCGGGAAAGAGCGCGCGCGGATCCCGGATCGTCTTTGCAACGTAGAAGAGAGGCCGAACACCCAGGTCTTCGGCGCGGACAAGGATCTGCGGCCGGCCGTCGCGATACACGTCGTACATGCGAGCCTGATCGAACACGCCGACGATGGTGAGCAGCGACGGGTTCTCGCCGAAAGTAACCATCGCGCCGATGGCGCTCCGCTTCGGGAAAAATTGCTTTGCCAGTCCGCTATCGATCAGAGCCTCGCGAACACCTTCGAGGCGCGTGCGATTGAACGTGCGGCCGTCGACGCACCGCATGCCGATCACGTTCATATAGTCCGCACGAGCGGCAATCACATCGACGAGCACGCGGTCGTGGTTGGCGTCGCCGCGGTTGCCGGGCGCGCCTGGAAACGCGATGAGTATTGGATTGGCCGCCGCAGTCAGCGGTAGCGCCGACGTCGCGCTCGCGCCTGTGACCCCGGGCAACACGGCAATCGCCCGCTCCACTGAGTCGTGAAATGCGATCACGTCAGCCGGCCGTGGATAAAACGCCGGCGGCGTCCGTACGCGCATGGTGAGCACACCTTCCGAATTGAATCCAGGGTCGGCGCGCAGCAGTCGTTCGAAGCTGCGGACGACGAGCGCGCCGCTCGTGAGCAGAATGAGCGACAGGGCCACCTGCGCGACGATCATGCCGCGCCGCAAGCGGCCGTGACCGCCGCCGCCGCGTACGCCGCTGCTTGCAAGCAGTGACGATAACGATGTTCGCGCGGACCAGCTGGCCGGGACGGTGGCCGCTAGCAGCCCGAGCAGTCCGCCCACGGCAACGACGACGGCCGCGATGCGCCAGTCGACCGCAATGGCGTCGCGACGCGGCAGATCGAGCGGTGCGAGCGCAACGAGCGCGCGAGTACCCCAGATGGCCGCGACGGTACCCACCGCACCGCCGGCAACGCCGAGCAGTGCGCCTTCGACAAGCGTCGAGCGCATGATGCGAAGCGTGTTGGCGCCGAGCGCGCGCGACACGGCGATCTCGTGCTCGCGCTGGGCCGCCCGAGCGAGCAACAGCGACGCGAGGTTCACCATCAGCATGAACAGCAGCACGAGACCGGCGGCGCTGAGGACGAGCAATGCCGGCCGAACCTGCGACACGACGTCGGTCTTCAGCGCGACTGGATACAGCTTTCTCTGGAGGAACAACTGCACCGTCTGCTGACCCATCAGATTCATGAATGGCCGCAAATCGATGCCGCGGCCGACCGCGTCGACCGCGGCCGCGACGACATCGGGCGGCGTGCCGGCGCGCGCACGAATCAGTCCCGAGAAAGGAACACCGCCCGAACTCGAGGTGGGAGCCGCGAAACTCGTCTCGAACGGAATGTAGGCATCGACGGGCTGGGGCGGCCCAATTGCCTCGTTCCGCACAAACGCGAAATCGGCCGGCAGGACGCCGATGACGGTAAACGGCCGTCCCTGCAGCCGCACGACCGACCCGATGACGCCGGGATCCGCGCCGATCCGGGTCCACAGCTCGTGAGTGAGCACAATCACTGAGCTCCCCGGCTCGTCAGCTTCGTGAGGCATGAAGGCACGGCCGAGTGCCGGACTGACGCCAAGCAGTTCGAACAGATTCGGCGTGGCGCGCGACACCGCGATTTCGATCGGCTCGCTGCCCTCGCGCAGCGCGAAAATACCGCCGAGAAAGCGCTGCAGGCCCGCCGCATCTTCGATGACGCCGCCCGCCTCCCGCAGCTCGACGATGTCGGCGCCGAGCAGCGGAGCTCGGCTCAGATCCATACCTGGTCTGTAGTCACTCCAGACGAAATACAGATCGCCGGGACTCTCGTAGGGCATCGGATCGATCAGGATTTTCTGAGTGGCGGTATACACAACGGCGAACATCCCGAGCCCCACCGCAAGCGTCCCGATCGTCGTCGCCGCGAACACCGGAGCACGCAGCAGCCGGCGCGACACCAGTTCCACGTCGCGGCCCCAATTGCCCCCCCGCCGCCATGACGCGGCGGGCCGCACGCGCTCGGCGAGGCCGTTGCGTATCGAATCGGCGAGTGCGCGAACCCACACCATCGCGAGCAGCGAAACGCCCCTCTTCGTCGCGTCCCGCGCCCGATCCATGTACGCCTCGACGACCGCGCGTCCCATCTCATCGCGGAAGTCGGGCGGATACACACGCTGCAGCAACCTAAACCAGCGCTCTGACAGATTCATTAGGCTGTCGCGTGTCATTTGACCTCCTTCGCCAGCAGGCCACCGAGACGCGCCGCGCGCATAAGCGCGCCGAGCCGTTGCGCTTCGGCGCGCGCGACGCGCAAGCCCGCGCTCGTGATCCGGTAATAGTTGCGGCGCTCATCGCCCGTGTCGGGCGCTGGCCGGCGGGCAGCCCCCTCTATTAGCCGCGATTCGACCATGCGCGCGAGCGCGCGGTACAGCGTGCCGACATCCGGCACGGCCGTTTCGCCGCGCGCTTCGATGTCCTTGAGGATTCTGTAGCCATGCCGTTCGCCCGCGGCGAGGCTGAGCAGGATGTGAAACTCCACGCGCCGCAAGGGCAGGTGCTTGTCGATCCGGTCTCGATCCATTCCCATGTTGGCCTCGCACATATATGCTCCACGCATGCATATAAGTCAAGGGCTCGTTTCGCGGTTCCGGCGACAGGCTATGCCTTCTTGCGCTCCCCATCGTCGAAAAAGAGAGTCGCACGCAATGGCGGCGCGAGAGACACCGGGAAGGCTATAGCCGGCATGATCGCGGTGGAGTACAGGAATGGCGCCGAACCGATCGCCTCTATCTGAGAATGCGCTCGAGCCTCCACACTGAGAGCGGAATGAACAGGCGAGCCGTGCTGGAATCGAACCAGCCTTCGCTGAAGCTCGAAGAGGTTCTCGAGAGCCATTGAAATCGTGGCGTGCACTGGACCGTTCTTAGCAACTGACCTTCGTCCGAGTGTGCCCAGGAGTGTGCCCAAACGCGGTCCGAAGAGCATCACACGGCAGCCAACGGCAACCAAGTTCCCAATTAAAAACGGGCCTGCACAAGGTTTCGTCGCAGTTAGCGGGACCTTCATCGCGGCGTACAATCCCGACGGCGGACGCGCGAACTGCATCGCCTTTGATCCCGTGGCTCACGAACCAGACGGAGTGTTCGATGGAAACGCCGTCGAAGAATATCGTCATCTGCGCGGACGGTACCGGTAACGCCTACTTCGGGCCGAAGACGAACGTGCTGCAGTTGTTCAGATGGCGCTGAAACAGCACGATCGGCAGATCGCCTGCTACGACCCTGGGATTGGCACGCTGCCGCTGCCGTCCGGGCGCACCGAACACGGACGAAAGCTCCGTCACTGGAAGGAGTTGGGCCTCGGTACCGGGATTATGGATAACGTCGCGGACCTTTACCGCTACTTGGTGTGGCATTACCGCGACGGCGATCGCGTGTTCCTCTTCGGGTTCAGCCGTGGCGCATTCACGGTCCGCGCACTCGCGGGCATGCTTCATTTCTGTGGTCTCATCCGCTTGGAATATCAACACCTGCTGCCGTACGTGACCGGCCTCTATCTCAGTGCCGAGGACCGAATATCCCACGTCATTCGCGCGCAGCGACACGTCGCTCACTTGCCGGATTCCAATGAAGACCATGCCTTGTTCGATGCCGAAGCTGCGACATTCAAGGCCGAACTGAGTCGCAGCTGCGGTATGCACTTTCTGGGTGTCTGGGATACGGTCAAAGCGTATGGCTGGTTTGTGCCGCGGAGCTTTCCATCGCTGCGTCACAACCCAAGCGTGCGAATCGTGCGGCACGCAGTGGCCCTCGACGAGCAGCGCAGCCCGTTTCAGGTCACGGGATGGGGAACTCGGGGTGAGACCGTCAAGGAAGTATGGTTCGCCGGCGATCATGCAGACGTCGGTGGCGGCCACAGCGACGGATCCCCTCTGGCGGATGCCGCGCTGCTGTGGATGCTCGGAGAGGCGACCGCACCGGAGGCTGGCCTGCTGGTAAATCGATCCCTCCAAGCGGCGGTCACAGCCCTTCAGAGTCGAGCATCACGAGCGGTAACGGCCAAGCCGCACAACTTGCGACCGGACAAGTTCTGGATTCTCGATTACATCCCGAAACAGGAGTTGGACAATCGGGTCTATCCTCCTTACCGGCACTGGCGCGCGGGCAAGACGGGGATCCGCAAGCCCGGCGATCACGACGAACAAGCCGAAGTGGTGATTCACCACTCGGTTGCCGCGCGTGCATTGATCGATTCCTCGGTACGACTCGGCAGCCCTCCTCGCGTGATCCCGTCACCTTCAACGCAAAGTGACGATCAGGAAAGAACCGGAACAGGACCGCGCGATTGAGCCGACCGCGTGGGTGTAACTCCGCCGCGAGCCGCCAAAAGACTACGCGTCGATCGTCTCATCGGTGCGTTTGTCCTCATGAATGCCGCGGTGCTGGATTGGCTGGCCGACTCGCTCTACGTCGCGCAAGCTAATGACCGCCGGTCGGCACCGGCGACACGGCCGACGTCGGCTCACTGCACAGGAATGCGGTAGATGTTGCGCTGCGTTGACACCTTGACGAACGCGTAGATCGACGGGTTCGGTCCTGGAACTGAACGGTCCTGTTCTGAAATCAGCCGTGCTCCCGGGAGCGCAGCGACACCTTCCTTCGATTGGATTCCTCCGGCGGGGATGTCCGGCAGCAGTCGACCCGATTGCAGCGGAATCGCGTGGGTCGCGTTCCTAAAGCTCCAGTAGACGAATTCACTGTTGGGGCTCCAGCCGAAGTAGAACGGCTGCGGTTCAGTCCCCCAGGGCGGTGCGCACAGATCGCAGAGTCGCCGCGGCGAACCCCCGCCAGTCGGATACACGACCAGGGCACCCCAGGCGGAGGGTTCCTGCACCGCTATCCAGCGCCCGTCCGGGGACACTGCGAGCGGGAGGAGCGGTGCGGTGATGACCTTCTGTAGCTCGCTCCCGTCGTCCTTGATGCGATACACGATAAAAATCCTGCTGTCCCGCAAGCAGCACCTCTCCGGGTGCGCCGAAGAACGCGGCCGCCGCTTCCATCGTGCCGACTTCCCGCGGCGGCAGTTGCCCGTTCAGGGACGCCAGCCACACCGGGTTTCGTCCTTGTTCGTCCACCGGGACAAACACGACCCGTTGGCCGTCCGCGGAGATCGAGTAGTGGATCATTTGAACGTCGGCGAACAGCCGCTGGCGCTGTCCGGTCTCCAGATCGGCCACCCACAGACCGCCCTGATTCCAGCTCCTCAGGCCGTATGAGCGGACAAGGTAATACAGTTTCTTGCCATCGGGGGAGAGCGAAGGCATGAACACGTAGCCTTCTGAAGTGATCTGTCGATCGCCGCTCGAGTCGTGGACCCACAATGTGCTCTGGCTGGTGCCGATCGACGTCACGAAAGATCGTCCGTCCGGGGCGAAATGAATGCCTTCTTCAGTGCTGGCGCCGAACGTCACCTGTTCCGGCGCCCCATCAGGAAAGCGTTGCCGCCAGATGTGAACTCCGTTGGCGGTCATCGCGGTGAAGTACATCCACGTTCCATCCGGCGACCAGGCGGCATCCGTGCATTGCGCGGGCACTGGACCGACGGGCTTTCCCGCCGAGCCGCCGTCGAACGGTGCCAATCGGCACGGCAGCCACGACTTGCCGTCCATCTCGATGACAAGAACCCACTGTCCATCGGGTGAGCGATACGAGCGATGCGCCATGCCGAACGGCGGTGGCGGAACGTAGACGTTATGCGGGGAGGTCCGGCGCTCCGTTGACGAAACGATCGACATCTGCCCGCCCAGTCCCGTCATTTCAGAGAACAGGACTCGCAGCTGACCGGCTCGATCGGTGAACCAGGTCAGGCCCTCTGCATTCGTCAAGATCCGCTGCGGCTGTCCGCCACCGACAGGTACGACCCAGGTGTCCATCGACTGATTCTCGGACCCGATTCCGGTGGAGTAAGAAATCCGCGCGCCGTCCGGCAGGAACTGCGGCCCCATCTTAAGGGTGTTGTCGTCGGTGAGCTGCACGGGCTCGCCATCGGGGAGTCGTTTGACGTAGACCTGCCCGGGACCGAAGAACGTCATCGGGCCCCGGATGAACGTCAGCATCCGGCCATCCCGCGAGAGCGCGGGCGACGTGGCGGAGTCGGCGAAGTTCGTGAGCTGGATGTACTGCGTGGCAACGGGAATGGCAGCGGGTGGCCTCCGCATCACGATGGCCGCGCTCATAGCGACTGTGAGCAGCGCGACCGCCGCCCCCCACGCGAGCGCATGCCCTCGCCGCGGCGCAGGCATCGGCGTGGTGCCGCTCTGTCGCACGAGCCGCCGCAGATCGGCAACGAGTTCCCGCATCGTCTGCACGCGTTGGGCCGGATCTTTCTGCAACGCGCGTTCAATCAGCTCGCGCAGCAGCAGTGGAATCGACTCGGGCAACGGATCGGCTGATCGATCCGCGATCGCCAACAGGACTTCGAGGTCGGTGGCCCCTCGGAACGGGCGGCGTCCGGCGAGCAGCTCGTACAACACCACGGCAAACGAGAACACATCGCTTCGCGCGTCGACCGGCTGCCCGGATGCCTGCTCGGGCGACATGTACGCGACGGTGCCGACGATGACGCCTGTCCGAGTGCGCGTCTCGGTCGGTGCGTTGGCGACGAGCGAAGGCGACTCGCGGAGCTTCGCCAGGCCGAAATCCGCCAGCTTCGCGTAGCCGGTCTTCGTGATGAGGATGTTCGCGGGCTTGACGTCGCGGTGCAGGATGCCGGCCTCGTGCGCGGTCGCAAGACCATCTGCGACACCGATGACGAGCTCGACCACTTCTTGCCACGACCGTGCACTCGCCAGGTTCCAGTCTCTGAGCGTGCCGCCGTCAACGAGCTCGCTGACAAGGTACTGACGCCCGTCCTGCTCGCCGGCGTCATAGACCGTGAGGATGTGGGGGTGATTGAGCGAGGATGCGAGCTGCGCCTCGCGCTGGAAGCGCCGCCGATCTGACGCGTCGGCCAGGTCGGTGGAAACGAACTTGATCGCGACGGCGCGATTCAGCTTCGTGTCCGTCGCGCGATAGACCGTGCCCATCCCGCCTTGGCCAATCTCATGATCGAGGCGATATGGGCCGAACGTTGTGCCCGGCGCGAACGGGCTCACGATCGGAAGGATACCAAAATGAGAGACGCGCCGGTTGCCTCTCCAACGCGCGTCAGGATGACTTCCAGGTGACCTCCATCCCGAAGAAATGCATGAACACCTCGCGATTTGGCGTGTGCAACTCTCCCCTTCACCCCACTTACTGTAGGCTGTGTACGTGAAAGCGCAGGTCGGTGTGCTGTTGGCTGCGGCATGTGTGTTGTTCCCCCTGGTGGCCGCGGCGCAGGGGTTGACGGGCGCGTTCTTCGGCTCGGTCAAGGACGAGCAGGACGCGGTTCTCGTCGGCGCGCTGGTACGCGTCACCTCTCCGGCGCTCATCGGCGGTCCGGTCACCGTGACGACGAACGAGAAAGGGCATTGGCGCTTCCCGGCCCTGTCGCCGGGCACCTACGTCATGGACGTCGAACGTCCCGGATTTGCCACCTACCGGGAAGACGTTGTCATTGGGGCGGGCGCGAGCCTCGAGCGTACGGTGATTCTCAGCCTCGCCGGCATCGCTGAATCTCTCGTGGTCGAGGGGGCCGGATCCAGAATGGAGGCGCGCGGCAGCGGCGTCGAGACCCGCTTCCGATTCGAGGACCTCAGAACCATCCCGACGCGACGCTTCAGCATGTTCGACTTCATCAGGGAGGCGCCCGGCATGTCGGGTACCTCAATGTCTGGGGGGCAGGACGCGTCTGCGAATGCGGCGGCAGCGCCGGGAAGCGTATCGTCATTCGGGTCGGGCACAAACGAGAACTTGTTCCTGATTGACGGAACGAATTTCACGTGTCCCTGCAGCGGCGGCGCGGCGGCGGAGCCGGGCGTCGACTTCATCCAGGAGATTCAAGTTCAGTCGGTCGGCGCGTCGGTCGAACACGGCAACATCCAGGGGGCCGTGATCAATGTCATCACGCGCCAGGGGGGCGATCGTTTCCTGTTCGACGCGTCATATTACGGACAGCCGTCGTGGCTCACCAGCCAGCCGGTGCGCCTCACCGTCCCGCGCGGCAGTCAGCCGACGAGCGGCTATGAGCGCCTCGAGTACCGTGACTTCACCAACAACCTTGGTGGTCCGCTGGTCCGCAATCGGCTGTGGTTCTTTTCCGGCTATCAGTACCTGCGCGATTCCGACAGCCAGCCCGGCACCGACCCGCGCTTTCCGCGCGTGTACGAGCAGGACAAGTTGTTCACAAAGCTCACCTGGCGCCTCTCTCCGAGCCTGCAACTGATGCAGAGCGTGCACCAGGAATTCTGGTCCAATGCCGATCGGCCCACGCTGGTGACACCCTTCGAGGCGACGGCGCAGCATCGTGCCTCTGTTCCGTCAATCACATTCGGCCATCTGATGCACACACTGTCTGACCGGACGCTGTGGGAGGCTCGCGTCGGCCGATTCGTCTCGCGACGAAACGATGAGCCGAGTACGGGAGACGGCGCAGTCGCGAACCGTCTGGATCGCGCGACAGGCCTTTCGAGTGGCGCGCCGGCTCAGATCGGCGGCACCGATCTGTTTCGTACCACAGCGAAGGCAACGCTCACGCATTACCAGTCCACGTGGGTCGCCGATCACCAGTGGAAGGGCGGGATGCAGATGGAAATCGCCGAACATACACAGGCGCAGGTGATTCCGACCGGCGTGCGATTCGTCGACAATGCCGATCTGCCGTTTCAGGCGGTGTCGCGCGTGCCTGCGATCAATGGCGGCAAGTCGATCACGCTTTCGGCGTTTGCCAGTGACGCGGCAACTATCGGTAGCCGCATCACGGTCAGCGCCGGTGTGCGATTTGACCATTCGCGTGCGATCAGCCAGGACCTGCACGCGCCTGGCACCGATGGCCGTGAGACCTCGGCGATCATCGGTGGGCTTGGCACTCTCTACACCTGGAACATCGTGTCTCCACGCCTGGGCGTGACGGCGCGGCTGAGTGAGGACGGACGCACGATTCTGCGTTCGAGCTATGGGCGCTTCTATCAGGGCGTGCTCACCGGCGAGATGGCTCCCGTTCATCCCGGCATGACGCCGACGATCACCACCGCGTTCAATGCGGAGACGAACGGCTACACCACGACAGTGTCGGTCGTCGATCCGCGCATCAACCTGCGTCTCGACCCGGAGACCCGTGCGCCGCGCACCGACGTCTACTCGGTCGGCGTCGATCGCGAGCTGACGCGACAGTTGTCGCTCGCGCTCGCCTACGTTCACAAGCGGGGAAGTCATTTCGTCGGCTGGACCGACACCGCCGGCCAGTACCGGCAGGAGACCCGTACGCTCGCGGACGGACGCGTCCTGCCGGTCTCGGTGCTCACTGGTCCGACCGCGGATCGCCGATTCCTGCTCACCAATCCCGACCGGTACTTCATGAGATACGACGGGCTCGTGGTCGCGTTGGAGAAACGGCGGGCGCGTGGCTGGCACGTGTTCGGCAACTACACATACTCGCGAGCACGTGGGCTCCATGCGGCGAGCCTTGCCACCGCCTCTGGCGCGCAGATCAGCTCGCCGCTGATTGTCGGCACATTCGGCCGCGATCCGAATGACCTGACGAACGCAGATGGACGCCTGCCGAACGAGCGGCCGCACGCCGTGCGCGTGATGGGAAGCGTCGAGGTACCGCGAACTGGATTGACGCTCGCCGCCAATCTTCAGTCCGCCAGCGGCAAGCCGTGGGCGGCAACGGCGCAAGTCACGCTGCCGCAGGGCGACCAGCGGATTCTGCTCGAGCGACGCGGCTCGCGACGGCTGCCGTCGCAGACACTCGTGGATGTGCGCCTGGCGCGCCCCATCATCTTCGGCGCAACGCGGATCGAGCTTCTCGTGGATATGCTGAATGTGCTCAACAGCGACTCTGCGGAGGCGCTGGGGTCAGACAATTTCTTCGCCTCAACGTTCGGACAACCGAGCGTCTTCGTGGATCCCCGCCGCGTCATGGTGTCAGTCCGGCTGAATCTGGGTCGCTAAGCGGCGTGTAACCGCGCCAGGATCACTTCCAGGTGACCTCCATCCCGAAGAAGTGCATGAACACCTCGCGATTTGGCTTGTTCTTCGGATTTTGCTGCGGGCTGCGAATGTAGAAATCGATTTGTTGTGTCGCAGGATTCACTTCACCAGCCGGCTGCTTCTTGTTCGCCATCGGATAGTTCACTCGCAGCGTTTTCCGATCGCGAATGCCCTGCGTGACCATGAAGTGCATTTCGTAGTTGTCGTAGAGCGGTTTTCCATTCAGCGTCGCATGGCCAAATCCCCAGCCGGCGAGGTACACGAACGTCTTCGGCCAGTTGTTGTCGCCGCAGCCCGAATCCGTTCCGTGCTCGTGCAGGAAGCCAACAATCCCGCCGTTCTGGCATGGGTTGAATTCGTTGAACTTGTCGATGGCCAATAAGAGATCACCTTCGGGGATTTTTAGCCGGGCCTCGAACTTGCCCGTGTTGGTGAGGTCGTTGACGTCAATCTCCGCCGTGCCAGCGACTGGCTTCACGGTTTTGGCGTCGTTGTCCATGTGATCCCAACCGACGGGATCGTTCAGCCCGCCCACCATGTAGATCCGGTTCGCCGACAGGATGTAGTGGCCGTCGTACAGGTCATGCTGTTCGGGCGCAAACATCGAAATGCTGGCGCCGGGTTGCTGGCGCGGGTTTGCCGGCTGTTGCGCCGTGACAGCCGTGACAAGCAGCAGAACAAGAATTACGAGGCCATTCCTCATACGGGTCCTCCAGAGCGATTTGCACTACGTCGCGCAGTCATCGGCGCCTCGAGGTCTTAGGACGACGGTTCGCTTGAAATCTCAGTCGCGTTGAGACGCCGACGTTCCCTTTCAGAACGGTCTTGATCTGGCGAAGGACGTGATCGTTGTCGGCGGCCGTATTGGACACGATGCAATCGGCTGGCGCGAAGATCTTGTACTCGCGCATGTAGGCATCGTTGGCCGTGAAGAGCACGCAGATGTTGCCAGCTATCCCCGTCAGAATCACCCGCCGGATGCGCAAGGTCTCGAGCAAGGTGTCTAGCGTGGTATCGAAGAATCCGGAATGTTTGGGCTTCAGCACGAAGTAGTCGCGCGCGGTCGGCCGGAGACGCCGCGAGACGCGGTGACCTGGAGAGGAGCGTGCGGTGCAATGCGCGACGGTGCGTCGAAAATCAGACCGCCACTGCCCGAAGTTATCATTAATATAGATCGCCGGCACGCCGGCTGCCGTCGCACGACGCTTGAGACGCGCGAGTGGCGAGGCCATCGATTCCGCCTGGGCGACGAGGGCTTCGGAACCGTCGAACGCGAGATCGTTGATGACGTCGATCAACAAGAGCGCCGTCCCCGCCACCGGGACAACAACCTGAGCCTCGCCGGCATTGGCCCCCGTCTTTCCATTGTGAGTTGCCGATCGCGCCATCGCACTGAGGCTTACTCGTTGTCAGCTCACACGAATGGCTTGAGTTGAATCAGCACCATCGCGCCCTCGCCCGCAAGCGAACTACCGGCGACCGGACTTAACCGGACTCTTTCGTCCACTGCTGGCGGCAGCGCCGACCAGCTCCTCATCATCGTCTGGGTGCGCCGCGTCAGCCGCACCCTGATTGATACCGCCTTCGGCCAACCCCGACAGCTTCTTGTCGGCAGCCTTCTCTTCGTCGAGCGTCTGCTGCAGGAGCTTGGCGGCCTCGGTGTGACCCATCGCCTGCGCCCACGCGACGAGCGTGCCGTACGCCGCAATCTCGTAGTGTTCAGCCCGCTGTCCCGCGGCAATCAGACAGGCGTCCATCGTGGTTTCATCGAAGTCCTCTTCCATGATCGACTTACCTTCTTCGATGATGCCGGCGATGCCGTCGCAGTGCTTGCCGCGAGCCTTTTCGTCCAGGCTCTCGAACACCTGTTCCAGACGTGCGATCTGCCCCTGCGTCTCCTTGAGATGGGTTTCGAACGCCGCCCGGAGTGTCGCACTCGTCGCGGCTTTCGCCAGCTTCGGCAAGGCCTTCGTCAGCTGCTTTTCTGCGTCGTACGTGTCGCGCAATTCATCAATGAAAGCGTCGTGGAGCGTTCCCGCTTCAGCCATGGTTGAATCTCCTCAGTAGGTTGGTGGTTTTTAGCGTCGCGCAAAGAGATAGGTTCTTCGTACAGGCGATCGGCATTCATGTAGCTATTGTCGAAACAGCATGTTGCGTACCATCGCGGTAAGCGCGGCACCACTTCTGCTTGAGAACGATATTAAGGCTGTTTTGGAAGAACTGCCTGCGGTTCTCCACAGCCGGGCGCCCTGTGCACAGCCAACGGTGGACGGCTCGCCACGGCACTAGTCTGCAGATTGAACAATCTGCAGCGATCAGCGACGGTCACTCTCGTCTACGTGAGCGGCGCAGCGTTTGCATTTCGCTATTTCTGTGCTCAAGACGGTATCCCTCTCGACGACTGAACTCGCGCGCCGCACGTGGAGCGAAGTCGTTGATGACGACGTGCTGGGGCTTGCAGCTCAACTGTCGTACTACTTCTTCCTAGCGCTGTTTCCAGCGATTCTGTTTCTGCTCGCGCTCGCGAGCTTCTTTCCACTATCCAATCTCACCGACGATATCGGCCGCTCGCTCGGGCCGTTCGTATCGCCGCAGGTCTTGGGACTGATTCAAGAGCAGATGCAGCGGCTCGCCGACAATGACAATGGCGGCCTGCTCACGTTCGGCGTGGCGGGCGCACTCTGGAGTAGTTCGGCGGCACTCGTGTCGATCGTGGGCGCCCTCAACCGCGCCTACGACATCGAGGAAGGCCGGCCATGGTGGAAGGCGGCAGCGGCAACTGTCTGGCGAGCCCTATCCCGAAGAGCGGCGGGTGTCGCTGGGGCAGCTGGCATCGCGCTGGCGCTCGCCGCCAAGAGACGGCGTGTCTGACAACCCATTCAGCGACCGAAATGGAGGAGCAGATGGCCCACCGGCGAAAGGGCGTTAGCCGCGGCGACTACGAGTGCGTTCTGTACACGGACGAAATCTTCTTTGCGACCTCGACGTCGCGGTCAGTTACCTTCCCGCCCACATCGTAGCGGGTCAACTCGAAGGTCACTTCGCCGAACGCGATATGCACATCGGGATGGTGATCCACTGTTTCGAAATATGCGACGAGGCTGTTCACGAAACTGAGCGAGTGAACGAAGTCCTGAAACTCGAATGTTCGCGACAGCTTGTTCTGTGCGAGTCTCCATCCTGCTAGTCGCGGCATGATAGCGCGCAGCTCTCTGGCCGTCAGGATTTTCGGCTTGTCCATCGTGGGTGCAAGCGTATCGCGATTAGCGGATCGCCGGCGAGCAGGATGACCGGCACGACTCATGATTGGCCTGAGCGCCTTGGCGAGGTCACGAAATTGCGCGCATCGAGATAGGAGGTCATCGCTGCGCCGCTCCCGCCTGCATCTGCAAAGGCGACGTAGCCGTCAGGCCGTACGAGATAGACCGCATTGCGCTGCAGACCGGCCCGACCCATCGCTGGACGCCAGGGAAAGACGTGCAGAGGCAATAGCCGTTCATCACACGCCGTCTGCATGCTGCGAGTGGCCTCGCCATACACGTGAACCTGCCAGCTGAGCGACGTCAGCGGCGTGAAGTTATCGAGATCGCTCTGGCTCGCCGGAACCCACGGCAAACGGTCGCCGCCATGCACGTCTCCCGCACGTCCTTCGCTCAAGCTGCTGTCACGGTAGTGCACCGATATCTGCGAGATCGTGCGAAACATGAAACGCCGCGCGACCCTGAACGAAAACACCGCCGGAGCGACGGCGGGTACGACGTTGAGGCGAATGCGCCGGGCGATGGCACCGTCGCTCGTCACGGCCGTGAACGCGCGATCCGTCGACGCGACCAGGCGACGGGCGAAGGCGATGCGTTCGGGTTGATAACTATCGAGGAGCGATGCATCCGCGCGTCCTTGCACGACGTCAGCAATCTTCCAGGCCAGGTTCACGGCATCGCCGATGCCCGTGTTCATGCCTTGGCCACCCACTGGACTGTGGATGTGCGCCGCGTCGCCAAGGAGGAACGTACGCCCCTTGCGAAACTGATCGGCAACTCGATGGTGGACGCGGTAGGTCGAAAACCAGTGCACGCGCTCAACGTCGATGCGCATCCATTCGATCACGCGCTGACTCACATCGTTCCATGAGAGCTCGTGCTGGTGCTGGCCACCGGTGCGCACCGTGCCAATGAGACGCGCGCGCCGGTCGTCCTTGAGCGGAAAGACGATGAGAAAATCGGTCGTGTCCAATGCGCCGTGCAATTCGCCGTTCATCACTGGGCCGCGTGCGTCAACGTCGGCGACATAAAAGAGATGGTGGTACGTACCGCCTGGAAAACCGACCTGCAAGGCTTCGCGTACGGTCGAGTGCGCGCCGTCACAGCCGGCGAGATAGGCGGCCTCACACGTATCCGTGCCGCCATCGGCGCGTTTCAGGCAGGCGCCGACACCGGCCGCCGTTTCCTCGAACGCCACGAGCTCCGTCTGGCGCTCAACCTGGACGCCGGCCTCAGCGAGGCGATCGATCAGTAAACGTTCGTGCTCGTCTTGTGGATAGATCAGCACATACGGGAACGGACTGAGATCCGTACCCATTTCTCCAAAAACAACATGCGAGACCTGTTTACCGCGCTTCCAGAGATTGACGGTGGTCATCTTCCGACCGCGGGAGAGGACCGCATCGGCGAGGCCAACCTGGCGATAGAGCTCAAGCGTGCGCGCCTGCACGGCGAGCGCGCGCGACGTCGTGCCGAGTTCCGAGACCTTATCGATGATTCGGACGCGAATACCCAGCCGAGTCAGCCACAGTGCCAAAACCAAGCCCGTCGGTCCTGCCCCGACGATGAGGACGTCAATGTTCTCAGGGATCGATTGATGCATTCAGAAATAGGCGACAACTATCAATCAATTCTTAACCAGTAGGAGAAAAGAATGGCGACTGCAGCTGAAACAACCAAAACAGCGCAGGAGAGGCGCACCGCAAAGCACGCCTTCGTTCAAGGTGTCCACGGCGTCCGATATCAAATCACAGATGTGGCTCGCTCCGTGACCTTCTACACGACACACCTGGGCTTCACGCTCGTACACCAACAGCTCCCGGCGTTTGCGAGTGTCTCGCTTGGAGACACGCAGATTCTACTGAGCGGTCCGCAAGCGTCAGGATCTCGACCGATGCCGACCGGTGACCAGCAGGAACCCGGCGGATGGAACCGTGTCGTGCTTCGCGTCAACGATCTCGCCGGGTTCATCGAAATCCTGGAGAAAGCTGGCGTCCATTTTCGCAACGACATGGAGACAGGACCTGGCGGCAAGCAAATCCAGATCGAGGATCCCGATGGCAATCCCATCGAGTTGTTCGAGCCTGCGCGATAGCTGAGGCGCCCGGTCTTAAAGCGAGGAGTCATGTTAGAGACAACATCGACCAAACCAAAGCGCCGTCGCGCTGACAAGTCCTCTCTCTCAAGCGTAACCGCCGGCGCGCGACAGGACGAGCACGCCCCCTCACCCACGTTACCGAGGACGTCGGACCCGACCCGCGAATCCCGCATGAACAGAATCGCGCGTCGTGCCCACGACATCTATGAGGCTCGAGGCGGTGAGCATGGCAGAGCGCTCGAAGATTGGCTGCAGGCTGAACGGGAAATTGACTCGGAATTAGCGGAATAAGTGAAGCTGCACGGCGTCGGCAGCCGATGGGAACAGTTGAATTCTCGTGCGATCTTTCGCAGCAAGGAACCGCGCTTCGGCACTGCTGGGAGCACACCGTCGGCAGTTGCCATGCGCCGATCGCGCTCCGAGCGGACTGGCAGCAACAGCTTCGCCGCTGTCACTCAGAATTGGGATTTCGCTACGTGCGCTTTCACGGGCTGTTGTCCGATGATGTCGGAACGGTGGTCAAACACAACGACCAGCTGTTGTACTCCTTCTTCAATGCTGATCAGATCATCGACTTCCTCCTGACGATTGGCATGAGGCCGTTCGTCGAACTGAGCTTCATGCCGACCGCGCTCGCGTCCGGCTCCAAGACCGTCTTCCATTACCGCGGCAACGTGACGCCCCCGAAGGATTACCAAAAGTGGTCGACGTTGATTACCACGCTCGTCGGCCACTGGGTCGATCGCTACGGCATCCGTGAAGTCGCGGAGTGGTTCTTCGAAGTGTGGAACGAACCGAATCTGAAGGCGTTCTGGACTGGCACCCGGAAGGACTACTTCAAGCTGTATCAGGTCACGGCGAACGCCATCAAGACGATCGACCCGTCACTCAAAGTTGGGGGACCGGCGACAGCGCGCGATGGATGGATTGAAGAGTTCCTTGAGTTCTGCGAGGCGGCCAAGGTGCCGGTCGATTTTGTGACCACCCACCACTACCCGACCGACGCCCTGGGTCATGAAGATGATGATACGGACACGCAGTTGGCCAACAGTCAGCGCGGCGTCCTTCGCGAATGGACGCAGGACACGCGGCGCCGAGCCGGCACGCGCCCGGTGTACTACACCGAATGGAATTCGTCGTCCAATCCTCGAGATCCACGGCACGACGATCCGTACGCGGCGGCCTTTGTCGCGAAGACGGCGCTGGAGGCTAGCGATCTCGTCGAGGGGTACAGTTTCTGGACCTTCTCAGATATTTTTGAAGAGAACTATTTTCCGTCCGTGCCATTTCACGGGGGATTTGGCCTGCTCAATCTGCATGGCATCGCCAAGCCCTCGTATCGTGCGTTCGAGCTGTTGCACAAGCTCGGAAACGAACGCCTATTGGTTGACGGCCTGCATGAGACGGTGAACGCCTGGGTCACACGCGAGAACGCCCGCATCACGGTGTTGCTCGTGAATCACGCGCTTCCACGCCACTCGATCATGAACCAGCGCGTGCGCGTCCACCTCGCGCAGGCGCCCGAACCGTCCGCCGCCTGGGTCGAGCGAATCGACGAGCATCACGCGAATGCCAAGGCTCGCTGGCACGCATTGGGCGAGCCGGAGTACCTCGACGCTGCGATGCTCGAACAGCTTGATAATGCGTCGCGCGTGACACGTCAGGCGTGTGCCTGGACAAGGCGCAACGAGCACATCGGTCTGGAGCTCGAACTCCCTCCGCACGCCGTCGCTGCCCTCACCGTGGAGCTCGTCGCAGCATGAGCGCGAAGAAGCGCGCGGCTCGTCGCGCCGACCGACCATACGGCGACGAGCAGCTTCAGACCCTCCAACGAAACACCTTCCGATATTTCTGGGAAGAGACCAACCCTGAGAATGGGCTGATTCCGGACAACACTTCAGCCGACGATGTCCCTGCGAGCATCGCGGGTGTGGGATTTGCTCTTGCCAGCTATCCCGTCGCGGTCGAGCGCTCGTTTGTGGCCCGCTCCCGGGCGGTTGAGCGCACGCTCGCCACGTTGCGCTTCTTCTGGAACGCGCCGCAAGGTCCGGCGCCGGACGCGACCGGTCATCGAGGTTTCTTTTACCATTTCCTCGATGTCACGACTGGTGGTCGCGCGTGGCGTTGTGAGCTGTCGACCATTGATACGACCATCCTCGTCGCTGGCGCGTTAACCGCTGCCGCGTACTTCGATCAGGAGACGGACGACGAGCGTGAGGTGCGGAAACTTGGCGATTCGTTGTACCGGCGAGTGGATTGGCGCTGGGCGCAAAACGGCAAGGCGACGGTTTCACACGGATGGAAGCCGGAGACCGGCTTCTTGCGAGCCCACTGGCAGGGATACAACGAAGCGCTGATTCTCTACGTGCTCGGCCTTGGCTCGCCCACGCACCCGCTGCCCGAGAAGAGCTATCCGGCCTGGACGTCGACCTATCGCTGGAAAAAGCTGTACGGCCACGAATTTCTCCACGGCGCCCCGCTGTTCATGCATCAGCTCTCCCACCTGTGGCTTGATTTCCGCGGCATCCAGGATGCCTTCATGCGCCGGCAGGCCATTGACTATTTCGAGAACAGCCGTCGCGCCACGTACGTGAACCAACAGTACGCGATTCGAAATCCGAAGGGCTTTCGCGACTATGGCCCGCACGCCTGGGGCATCACGGCAAGTAACGGCCCGGGGCCGACGACGCGGCGAGTGAGAGGAGTCACACGGCGCTTCCTCGGATATGTCGCGCGAGGCGTGCCACATGGTCCGGATGATGGCACGCTGGCTCCATGGGCGGTCGTCGCGTCGTTGCCGTTCGCGCCTGAGATCGTGCTGCCCACGTTGGAGCACTGTTCCAAGATGTACCCGAATGTGGAAAACGAATACGGTCTCGTCTGCAGCTTCAATCCGACGTTTCCGAGCCGCCCTTCCGCACATTCTGGCTGGATCTCGAAAGACCACTTCGCCCTCGATCAGGGTCCGGTCATTCTGATGATCGAGAACTATCGTTCGGGCTTGATCTGGCGGTTGATGCGCAGTTGTTCTTATGTCGTAACGGGTCTGCGCCGCGCGGGGTTTACAGGCAGCTGGCTCACTGGACTCTCGCGCAATCGCGCGTAGAGATTCTAATGTCTGCGATCGTCGCCATGTTCAGAGCGTAATCGCGTCGGATGACGACGCCTGCGGTGGGTGATGCTGGTTCCACCATCGATTCGCCTCCTCCTCTCCCCACGTCATCCCCTCAATCGCGTCGAGTGACTGCGCCAGTTGTCGCGCGTTCTGCGGTCGCTCTTCTGGTTTCTTGGCGAGGCAAGCCAGCACGAGGTGTTCGAGCGTCGCCGGGATCGGCAGCTCGGTTCGCTCCGATGGCGGCACCGGCACAGCCTGCAGGTGCTGAGTGATCACCTTGAGCACCGTGTCGCCGGCAAACACCTGCTCTCCGGTGAGCAGGTAGTACGCCACACATCCGAGCGCGTACAGATCGGCGCGCGCATCGACGTTATCGCCAAGCGCCATCTCCGGCGCCATGTAGGCCGGCGTACCCATGATCACGCCTTCGATCGTGGCCAGCGATTGCGCGGCGCCAACTGCGGCGCCCTTCACGAGACCGAAATCGAGCACCTTGACGAAATCCACTCGACACCCGACCCGCCCGAGGTGAATGTTGGCAGGCTTGATGTCTCGATGTACGAGACCTCGGGCGTGCGCTTCTTCGAGTGAATCACAGACCTGACGAAGGATATGAACCACACGCGACGCCGGCATCGGGCCATGCTGTCGAACCAATGACTCGAGATCCATTCCGTCCAGAAACTCCATCACCAGATAGAGGGTCTGATCCTCGGTCACTCCGAAGTCGTAGAGGTCCACCGTGTGCGCCGACCGCAGCTGCGCCGCCGCCTCCGCCTCCCGCCGGAAGCGCGCGATCGCACCCGCGGCCACGGCCCGATCGGTGCCCCCGAGCATCTCCGGCCGGATCAACTTGATGGCGGCCGGCCTCGCCAGCATTCGATGAGAGGCCTTGTAGACCTCGCCCATGCCCCCACGGCCCAGCAGTTCACCGAGCTGATAACTTCCCATTTCTCGCGCCTTCGCCACCTGCCGGCCAAGCGTTGTCACGACGTGCGAAATGACGAGGGCGACGCCAACGAGCAGGTAGTCGGGGTAGTGCATCAGCAGTGCGTTGCTCGCCGGGCCGAAATCCCAGTAGCCCTGCGCACGAGCCCAGAGCATCCCCACCGGATTCATGGAGGCTGCGACCAGGCCCGCGAGAAGCGTTTTCGTCCTGGTGCTCGGTATGATGGCCGAGAACATCAGGATGACTGCGCCGATCCACGAGATCTGTGGGGCCACGGACAGCGTCGGGAGGATCGGCCCAGAGTGAAACGTGAGTCCCAACGCCAGCGCTGTGAGGACCATGTACGCCAGACCGATATCCAGGATTCGCTGCGGGTCTCGGTTGGCGGTCCGCGTATAGGCAAACAGCAGGAGCGACGCCAGCACGCTCACGGCGGCGATCGCATCGCCCATCGTCAAGCCGAGCCCCATCGACTCGTCACTCTGCATCGACCACATCGCGAGCCGACCCAGGATGGTTCCGACGACCCACAGGCCGGCGGCGACGAGCGACATAATGCCGAGGCGGGCGGAGGCTTCCCGAAGGAAATCGTCAGGGAGCCCTCGCGGCCGACCACGTGCCGCAGCTGCCTCCGCGGGCGTCGCGTCAGTCGGAGGCCGTATGAGTTTCGGGACCTGCATCACCACTCGGATCAGTGTACGGTCATTAGAGGGTCATCCACTTCGCTCTGGCGTTGTTATCAGTCAACAGTCATCAGTTTTCAGCAGGTTTACGAGGAAAATCGTGGTTGGACGAGAGGCGAGTTTCCGTTTAGCAACCGCCGCGCGGACGTGCAGTTAAGGTGTTTGGCGCCTTCCTAGTTCGAACGGCCAACTGACGCCGGTGGTGAACGCCCGACCGGCATGCGAGTCGGTCCCGTGCACGAATTCGACATAAGAAGCGAACACGTCCATCTGCCGCAACGAGTACGTGATGCCGGCGCCCAACCGCCAGTTGTTGTCGCGCAGGAGGCGATCGTGCTGGAACATGCGCTCCGGCGTGTTGACTTCCCCCGGGAATGGAAGCCTGATGATCCCCCGAAACTGAGCCCGCCATGCACACGCTGCCATAACAGCAGACCGCGAACAGCGAGGCGCCTCGTTATCAGAAACCCACCCTCGACCGTGGCGTTGCTGCGGTTGTTCGGAACATCGTCGAGCACACGCTCCACGAACGCGTACGAGTAGCGGCCCTGTATGTATAGGTTGGGTGAGATGGCGTCGAGGCGCTGCCCCGCATCAACGCTGACGCGCATTTCTTTCAAACGTTGGCCCACAACAGCCTCGCCCCGGAACTCGTAGTCATGGCTTGGCACGCCGAACGATACGGACGGCGTCAATGCAAAGGCCCCGTTGATGAGGTTATAGCGCGCCGTGAAGCCGAAGTCCTGCCATCCGCTTTGCCAGCAGCGGCACTGGTCCCTGGGTGGAAAAGGGATCATTCCCGCAGGGACATCACTGACCGCAAGACCGGGCGGACCGTACGGGAGCGGATCCACGTACTTCGCAAACACAAACGGAAGACCGGCCGACAGCGATAATCGATCGGTGAAGGCATAGTCGGCCTCGATGTCGATCCGGGTGTTGACGCTTCTCCCTATCTGCGTGAACACTCCGTCCGCGTCGGTATGCCCGGTGTTGTTGATGGTCTGAACGGCAACGGTGACCGAGCCGAGGCCGGCGGGTGCCACCCACGCTTGCGCCCACGCGGGGTCGCGGCCGCGGCAAAAACCGCGAGCGTCAGTGGCGCGAGCCTGAACGCGCAGGCGGGCAACGCGTGGGACCCGGTGCATCCTGCGCGGAGATCTCATTGGACGGTTCTATCCTCCGGCCTTTGCCGGCGACGTGGACCTCTGCGCGAGGGCGTCATCAATAGCGTCCAGGAACGCCTGATTCTTCGTCGGCGCCTTGAGAATGCGCCGGTGCTGTTTCTTCGCCTCCGCCAGCTCGGCACTTGTGGGGTTGTACATCACCGGGAGGACGATTGGCGAATTCGCATTTTGCGTCCGACCGCTCAATGCCTGGCTGTCGGACACATCAGCGAGGACGAGATCCCATCCGCCCTGGCCCAGCGCGCTGCTGAATGCCTCCGCGCTCGTGACCACGGTGGGGCGGTAGCCAGCCTTGCGCAGCGTCGCTTCAAAGGGGACGTTGGCAAGCGCCTTGGGGAGGTTTAGCGCAGGATTTGCGTAAACGAGAATCGCCGCGGATTGGCGGACGGTGGGCGCTGGAAACGCGTGCTGCGACTGCCCATCAGGAATTTCTCCCCGCAGGCCAGGAGGGTATCGCTGGTGCCGATGCTGGCTAGAAGGAGAAGCGCCGCAGCGACGACTGGGGTATTCATACGAGGCCCCCTTTTTGAAGATGCTGAGACGCCTCTACTATACACCGCAACGGTCATTTTCGGGTCAAGGTAGCCCTACACGGCGGACGGCGGCGAGAAATCGGGGGTCCCCGCGCATCGCGCTCCATTCGCGATCGGCCTTGAGAAAGACCAGCCCAGGAGCGCGATCGGCAAACGCGGCGTCGAAGTAGCTGAACGCCTGCTCGGCCTGACCAAGCTGGGCATGGGCGCGAGCAAAGTCCAGCGGCGAGACGTACCCGGTCGCCGCCCGACTTTGGAGCGCTTCGAGCTCCTGGCGTGCCGCCATCCTTTCGATCTGCCGATAGCCCTCGGCACCTCGCGCCGTCTCGAATACTTCACGAAGAGAGTCATCGCCGTCGGCCTCATGACCACGCCGCCGGGCCTCGATGGCCTCGTCAAACCGGCCCTGCTCGCGTCGGACTTCAGCCAGGCCGAAAAAGGCATCCGCACTCGGTTCTTCGCGGATCGTTTTTTCGTAGAGGTCCGCAGCGGCGTCGAGCTGCCCGGTATGGAACAAGTAATCCGCCTCCATTACGGCAAAGAACGGGCTCAGCGGGTCCGCCTGCCGGATCATCCGCACGATTCGGAGCGCATCATCGGGACGGCCGAGCGCCCACCGCTCGAGTGCGTACGGCAGCAGCGTGCCGGTGGGAAACGCGCCCCTTGCGGCTTCGGTGGCGATCTTGAATTCGCGCTCAGCGGTCGCCCAGTCCCAGTTGGAAAGGAACGCAATGGACCCCGCGGTCGCGCGGGCCTCTGGAAGCTCCGGGTCGAGCGCGAGAGCGCGGCGATTGCTCACGTTTGCCAGCGACAACGCGTCGGCCGGCCGCTCGAAGCCCTCGATGGCCGTCGAAACGTACGTGGCAGCGAGGGCATTGTGTGCCAGCGCGAATTGCGGATCTCGCGTCGTCGCGCGCACCAGGAGCTCGCGTGCCTGCAGAACGTCCTTTTCAGCACCTCTGATCACTGCGTGTCGCGCTCGCAAATACCACTCGTAGGCTTCCGGGTCGTCGGTAAAATGTCGCACGAGCCGGCGGCGCTCATCGCCGCTCAATCTCAGTCGGATGCCTTCATCGATGATGGCGCTGGCGATCTCGTCCTGAACCGATACGACTTCTGCCGCCGCGCGGTCGTATGTGTTGCCCCACAGTTGGGCGCCAGTCGCCACCTCCACGAGCTCCGCCCTGATCCGTAGCCGTCCGGCTCGGCTCGTCACGGTGCCGGTCAGGATGGCTTTCACACCCAACTGACGTCCTGCCTCGCGCGCTTCGATGTTCTTGCCTTTGAAATTTATTACTGTGCTATACGCCATCACGGTCAGCGACGGCAGGCGCCAGATCTGATGAATCAAGGTTTCAGTAATGCCGTCGCACAGGTAATCGATTTCGGGGTCGTTTGCCACGTTGCTGAAAGGCAGCACGGCCAGGACCCGAATCCCGGTGTCCCGCGGCCAGAGGCGCCACCCGCTGAGGCCTGCCGCCACGGTCGTCACTACCCCGCCGGCGAGCCAGAGTGCACGACGCCGGGTCACGCCGACTGAAGTACACCACCAGACGCAGGCGTCGACACGGGGAGTGCGGCCGCGAGCACATGCGGCGCACCTGCCTCAGTCGCACGGTCCCAGTGCTCTCGAATCTCTCGCAGTTGCGACCGCGAGCTGCCGCGTATCCGCGTATCGATCGGCCGGATTCTTCGCGAGGCAGCGATCGACGATTTGCTGTATCGGGAGTGTGACACCTGCATTGATCGCCTGGATTGGTGTCGGCTGTTCGCGGATAATCGCGGAGAGCGTCTCGACGGCGTTATCGCACTCGAACGGTCTTCGGCCGCAGAACATCTCGTAGAGGATCACGCCGAAGGAAAACTGATCCGACGCGTGGCCGGCTGGCCGGCCCGCTGCCTGCTCGGGCGACATATAGTCCACGGTCCCGAGGATCATTCCGTCTTGCGTGAGCGCGGCGCGTGTCGCCACTGATCTTCTGCGTGGAACAAGCGAGTCGATCCGGCGGGGGCGCTTCGCCAGGCCGAAATCCAGCACCTTGACGAGGCCTTCGGCCGTGACCATCACATTCTCGGGCTTGAGGTCGCGGTGCACGATGTCGCTCGCGTGCGCAGCGGCGAGCGCGTCCGCCAGCGGCGCAGCGAGATCGAGCACTTCTCCGACGCGAAGGGCTCGCTCCGCCAGTCGCTCTCGCAGCGTGCGCCCTCGCACGAGCTCCATCGCGATGTAGGCAATGTCACCTTCCTCCCCGACGCCATAAATTGTGACGATGTTCGGGTGATTGAGGGCGGACGCGAGTCGGGCTTCCTCTTCGAACCGTTGCAGGTAGGCGGAATCGCTTGCGGCCGGTCGCGCGAGCACTTTGAGTGCAACCTCGCGTCCGAGCTTCACATCTCGCGCGCGATACACCTCGCCCATGCCGCCCGCGCCCAGCAGCGCCGTGATCTGGTAAACGCCGATCTGCTGGCCGATCAGATCACCTCCAAGGCGGCATACCGTCGAGTCTACCCTTCCGCTGGCAAGGAATCAGACGAGATTCGAGGCGACTGCCGGTCCATTTTGACGTCGCCCTTCGTGCGACCACGGCCCTCGAACAGCTGTCATTCTACGGTTAAGGTAGCCCTACACGGCGGACGGCAGCGAGAAATCGGGGGTCGCCGCGGATCGCGTCCCACGCTCGATCCGCGTTCAGAAGCACCAGAGCAGGCGAGCGTTCGAGAAGAGCGGCGTCAAGGTAACTCAACGCCTGCTTGGCCTGACCAAGCTGGGCATGGGCGCGAGCAAGGAGCAGCGGCGAGATGTAGCCGGTCGCCGCCCGACCTTGGAGCTCCTCGAGCTCCTGGCGTGCCGCCATCCTTTCGATCTGTTGTAGCCCTCCTCGCCTCGCGCCGTCTTGAACACTTCAATAAGTGAGTCATCGCCGTCGGCCTCATGGCTACGTCGCCGCGCCTCGATGGCCTCGTCAAACCTGCTCTGCTCGCGTCGGACCTCTGACAGGCCGAAATAAGCATCCGCACTCGGTTCTTCGCGGATCGTTTTTTCGTAGAGGTCCGCAGCGGCGTCAAGCTGACCGGTATGGAACAAGTAAAGCGCCTCCCTCCACGCAAATTGCGGTGATAGCGGGTCCGCCTGCCGGATCTTCCGTATGATTCGGAGCGCATCGGCGGGATTGCCGAGCGCCCACCGCCCCATTGCGTACCCTATCAGCGTGCCGGTGGGAAACGCGCCGCTCGGAGCTTCGGTTGCGATCTTCCACTCTCGCTCGGCGGTCGCCCAGTCCCAGCTGAAATAGAACGCGACATTTGCCGCGTTCGCATGAGCCTCCGGAAGCTCCGGGTCGAGCTCGAGAGCGCGGTGAATGCTCACGTTTGCCGGCGGCCCCACGTCGGCCGGCCGCTCAAAGCCCTCCACGGCCGTCGAAACGTACGTGGCATCGAGGGCACCGTGGGCCAGCGCGAATTGCGGATCTCGCGTCGTGGCGCGCACCAGAAGGTCGCGTGCCTGCAGGATGCCTTCTAAAGAGCCTCTGAGCATAGAGTGTCGGGCTCGCAAGTACCACTCGTAGGCTTCCGGGTCGTCGGTGACATGGCGCACGAGCCGGCGGCGTTCATCGCCGCTCAATGTCATTCGGATGCCTTCATCCATAATCGCGCTGGCGATCTCATCCTGAACCGATACGACTTCTGCCGCCGCGCGGTCGTACGTGTTGCCCCACAGTTGGACGCCGGTCGCCACCTCCACGAGCTCCGCGGTGATCCGTAGCCGTCCGGATCGGCTCGTCACGGTGCCGGTCAGGATGGCTTTTACACCCAACTGACGTCCTGCCTCACGCTGATCGACGTTCTTGCCCTTGAAATTGAATACTGTGGTGCGCGCCATCACGGTTAGCGACGGCACGCGCGAGATCTGGTGAATCAGGGTTTCAGTAATGCCGTCACACAGGTAGTCGATTTCGGCGTCGTTTGTCACGTTGCTGAAAGGCAGCACGGCCAGGACCCGGATCCGGTGTCCCGCGGCCAGAGTCGCCAGGCGCTCAAGCCTGCCGCCATGGTCGTGACTATGCCGCCCTCGAGCCAGAGTGCACGACGCCGGGTCACGCCGACTGAAGTGACACCACCAGACGCAGGCGTCGACGCGGGGAGTGCGGCCGCACGCACATGCGGCGCACCTGCCTCAGTCGCACGGTCCCAGTGCTCTCGAATCTCTCGCAGTTGTGCCGCAAGCTGCCGCGTGTCCGCGTATCGGTCGGCTGGACTTTTCGCGAGGCAGCGATTGACGACCTGCTGTATCGGCAGCGTGACAGCGGGACGGATCGCCCGGATTGGTGTCGGTTGTTCCCGGATGATTGCAGAGAGCGTTTCGACGGGGTTATCGCGCTCAACGGTCGTCGGCCGCTCAGGAGTTCATAAAAGAGCACTCCGAAGGAAAACTGGTCGGACGCGATCCCGGCTGGGCGGCCCGCTGCCTGCTCGGGAGACATATAGTTCACGGTCCCGAGAATCGTTCCGTCTTGCGTGAGCGCGGCGCGTGTCTCTACCTGAGCTTCGGAGTAACCAGAAGAGGAATCCCGCGGGGGCGCTTCGCCAGGCCGAAATCCAGCACCTTGACGAGCCCCTCTGCGTTGACCATCACATTTTGGGGCTTAAGATCGCGGTGCACAATGCCGCTATTGTGCGCGGCGGCGAGCGCGTCCGCCAACGGCGCCGCGAGATGGAGCACCTCTCCGACGCGTAAGGCGCCATCGGCCAGCAGTGCTCGCAGCGTGCGCCCTCGCACGAGCTCCATCGCGATGAAGGCAATGTCGCCTTCCTCGCCGACACCATAAATTGTGACGATGTTCGGGTGATTTAGAACGCAGGCGAGTCGAGCTTCCTCTTCGAACCGTTGCAGGTAGACGGGATCGGGGGCGGCCGATCTCGCAAGGACTTTGAGCGCAACTTCGCGTCCGAGCTTCAGATCCCGCGCGCGATACACCTGCCCATGCCGCCCGCGCCCAGCAGCGAAAGAATCTCGTAGCCGCCGATCCGTTGCCCGATAAGGGTTCTTTGCGAGCCCTTTGATTCCAATAACGACTTCACATGGCTGTCGTCGAGCAACAGCGATTCGATCTCGGCACGCAGCACCGCATCGTCGCCGCAGGCATCGCGCAGGAACGCCGGTCGATCAACCAGCGGTAGCGCCGCGGCGTCGTTGTAGATCCGGGAAATCTGCGCCCAGCGTTCGTCGGCCACTCGACCCCTAATCGTTACTCCCCAATTCCTTGTCCGCCCTGGTTTTGCGAAGCTCTCGTCCTAACCACGCTTTCGCCAGTTTCCAATCTCGCTTGACTGTATCGGGCGACACGTGGAGGACTTCTGCGATCTCTTCGACGTTCAACCGACCGAAGAATTTCATTTCGACCACCTTGCCGCGACGCTCGTCGATCTCGGCTAGCGCGACCAACACCTCGTCCAGCGCAACGAGTTCTTCCGGTCGATCGGGAACAAATAGCCCTTCAGCCAGCGACACCTTCTGCGCATCACCACCGCGCTTTTGATTGCCGTGCTTGCGCGCGGCATCGATCAGAATCCGGCGCATCTGTCGCGCCGCCATCGCGAAGAAGTGCGCGCGGTCCTGCCACTTGATCTGGTTGATATCGACGAGCCTCAGGTAAGCCTCGTTTACCAGGGCGGTCGCTTGCAGCGTGTGGCCAGGCCGCTCGCCATTCATGTGCCATTGCGCCAGCCG
>CAVXIR010000001.1:0-27379 GCA_963761975.1 Vicinamibacterales bacterium | reverse complement strand
GCATGGTGCCTGTGTGAACCTTGCGCACGACCTTCTCCCAGATTTCTGGATCCGAAGCGGGCCGGGACGGGTCGATCCGCTCCAGGCTGAGTCCCCCAGTCTTGGTGCGATCGTTGTGACACGTGACGCAGTACTTATCGAGGACTTGACGATGGTTCGAAGGGGCCGAAGCGCTCGCGACAGCTTGGCCTGACTGCCCCGAGCGGACTCGAGGGCGCCCGCCCCGAGCGGAGTCGAGGGGCTGCCGTGCAAACGTTTCTACCTGAGGGCAGAGGAACAGAGCGGTCACCAGCCCGGCGAACCCAACGCCGAGCAGTTGGCCGAAAGAAAACGGCTGGGTCATCTTCCTCCCGCGCATCGGCCCCGGTTGCAGTGGTATCTACGTTGGGACGAGGCGTAGGGGGGGGTGTCAAGGAAGAAGAAAGGGGAATGTTGGTCCGACCAAATTGTGTAAATTGGACAGCGAAAGGTTGACAAACTATGAAGTTCAAGAGCCTGGCCACGAAGGCCGTCCGCGCCTGGTGCCCCGTCGCCGCGCATTGCCGGAGCCGTAGTCACACCCATCTTCCAGTCGGCGATGTTCGAGTACGCTGGAGAAAGCAGCTACCACGACCTGAAATACCTCCGTCTCAACAACACCCCCACGCAGACGGCTTTGCACGCGAAATTGGCGGCGCTCGAGAGCGGGGACGCGGCCGTGGCGACCGCGAGCGGGATGGCGGCGATCAGCACGACGCTTCTGACTGTGCTCGCACCCGGGGATCGTCTGCTCGCGCAGGACTGCCTGTACGGCGGTACGCACGACCTGCTGACGAGCGAGCTCAAGCAGCTCGGCATCGAAACGGACTTCATCAATGCCGACGATCCTTCGTCCTGGGAACGGGCGCTCGGTCCGACGACACGCGCGATTTTCGTCGAAACGATTTCCACCCTTTGATGCGCGTGCCCGATCTCGACGAAGTCGTGCGGTTCGCGGCGTCTCATGGGATCGCGTCGATCGTGGATACCAAAATCGTGACCCCGGTGAACTATCGACCCCTGGAGCGCGGTTTCGATCTCGTGGTGCACAGCTGCACGAAGTATCTCAACGGCCACAGCGACATCGTTGCCGGGGCTGTGATCGGATCGCAGTCATGGATCGAGCGAATCACGCATCGACTCAATCACCTGGGCGGCTCCCTGGATCCGCATGCGTGTTTTCTGCTCGATCGCGGACTCAAGACGCTGGTGCTGCGGGTGCGCCATCAGGCCCCCAGGCGCTGTTCTCCACATCAGCCGTCGGCTCGAACGTGATCCGATGGTCGCCATGGTGAACTACCCGGGACTCGACACCCATCCGCAGCACGCGCGCGCGAAACGTCTGTTCGAAGGCTTCAGCGGGATGCTGAGCTTCGAGCTCCAGGGAGGGGCGGCGGCCGCGGATCGGTTCATGAAGCAGACGAGTCTGCCGATTCTCGCGCCAAGCCTCGGCGGCCCCGAGACGTTGTTGACCCGGCCGGCAGCGACGAGTCACGCGGGAATGCGGCGGGAAGATCGTCTGAGACTGGGCATTACGGACGGCCTCATTCGGATGTCGGTCGGGCTCGAGGCGTGTGAGGATATCGTCGAGGATCTTGAGCAGGCACTCGAAGCCATGAACCGCGAATTGGTTGCATCGCCGCGGCATGCGTGAAAGGTGGAGGCGAATGGCGGGAGCGATGAGCGTGAAGCGTCACAAAGTCATCTTTGGATTCTTTCTCCTCTACTCGATAACGGCATCGGTGACGGCGAATCGATCGTCATTCGAGTCGGAACGCTGGTTGATGGCAAAGGGGGCGTCCAGGGATGGCGAGGTGGTCGTGCGGGAAGGGCAGATCACGAGCGTCGGACGACCGGCCAGGACGCGTCTGGTACGATTTTCCTCGACTCACGCTGCTGCCGGGGTTGATCGATACCCACGTCCACATCGAGACGCACTTTGGGAAGAATGGCCGGGCTGTCGGGGAAGGGGAAACCTCACAGGAATCGATGCTGTACGCCGCGGAAAATGCCTACTCGATGCTGATGACGGCTTTACGACGGCCCAAAGTCTGGGCTCACCCTTGGATCCTGACCTGCGAGATGCCATTGCCAGAGGGGTGTTGCCAGGACCACGCCTGTTGACGTCGATCGTCCCGGTTGACGATCGCACGGGCACACCGGAACAGATCAAGGAATTTGTCCGCAAGGTCGTCGCAGATGGCGCGGACCTCGTGAAGATCTTTGCGTCGAAGAGCATCCGCGAAGGCGGCGATCAGAGTTTCACGATGATCAGATAGAGGCTGGCTGTGACGAAGCGAAGCAGCGGGGCAAACGGACCTGGGTTCACGCGCACGCTGACTCGGCGGTAAAAGCGGCGGCAATCGCCGGCTGCTGGAGCGTCACGCACGGAAGCCAGGTCACTGACGCGACGCTGGCGTTCATGGCCGAACGAGGCACCTTCTTCGAGCCAAACATTGGGCTGCTGCTGCAGAACTACATTCGGAACAAGGCCAAGTACCTTGGCATTGGGAATTTCAACGAAGAAGGGTTCGCGTTCATGGAGAAGGGCATTCCGCTGAATCTGGACATGTTCAAGCGAGCATTGAAGATTAAGGGACTCAAGTTGCTGATGGGCACCGACGCGGGCGCCGGGGCACACGGACAGAACGCCGAAGAGATTGTTTACCGTGTTCAGACCGCCGGTCAGCCGGCGATGGATGCGATCCTCTCAGCGACATCAGTCGCCGCCGAAGCGTTGGGAATGAAGGACAGGATCGGCGTGATTGCGCCGGGTTACGAGGCCGATCTGATCGCTGTCGATGGCGACCCATCGGCAGACATCACCGCTCTTCGCCGTGTCGTGTTTGTGATGAAAGAGGGGAAGGTGCGCAGGAACGTCGCGCGCTAGCCTGTTATTCGGTTGGAATCGGCGGTGCTAAGGATATACGCTATGCCCGCGCCGCCGTGACAAGTCCTTTGAAGCGCTGCCGCAGCGAGTCGGGATTCGCCGGCGAGCTCTGTGTCATGAGGACGATGACCATCTCGTCTTTCGGATCGATCCAGAAGATCGTGCCGGCCGACCCATCCCACCCGTATTCGCCCGCGTTTGGCGAACCGTTCACCGCAGACGGATCAACCACGACGTTCACGTTGGCCAGGCCCCAACCCATGCCGCCGCCACGCGCGAGCAGAACCGGCGCGGGCAAGCCATTGGACGTCATGAGATCGACGGTCTTCGCGGAAAGAATACGGGCTCCGTTCAGTGCGCCGCGGTTCAACAGCATCTGGCTGAACCGCATGAAGTCGGGAACCGTCGACAGCAGACCGACAGCGCCCTCGAGCAGGGCTGGACGTTCGGTGAACGGCACCTCTTCGATTTCGTACGCCTTCAATCCGGCACCCGGCTCCGCTGCGTACACCGTCGTCAGCCGGGTGCGCTGTTCAGGCTGTGCCCAGAAACCGGTGTCCACCATGCCGAGCGGATCGAACACGCGTTCCTTCATGAAGACGTCGAGCGGCTTGCCCGACCAGATCTCGATGAGGCGCCCGACGACGGTCGTGCCTTCGCTGTACCGATAGCGGGTGCCCGGATCCTCCATGAGCGGGGTGCGCACGATGTTGGCGATGAATTGCGGCAGCGTGATGGATCTCGAGCGCACCTTCGCGGTTCGATACAGCTCGGACGTGCGGTGACTCAGCCCCGAGGTGTGCAGGAGCAGATCGGCCACAGTGATTTCGCTGACCGGTGGCCGGCTTCGGCCATCCGGATCGGCAAGCACCCTGACGTTCTTGAACTCGGACAGATATTTCGAAACCGGATCGCGGAGATCGAACTTGCCTTCTTCGTGAAGGATCATTGCCGAAACCGCCGTCACTGCTTTGCCATCGAGTAAATGCGGAACAGTGACCGTTCGGTCATCGGGGTACGCGATTCGAGGTTCTGGAATCCGACCGCTTCGAGGTAGGCAACCTTGCCCCTGCGCGCGACTGAGGCCACGGCGCCGGCAACTTTTCGGTCGGCGACGAACCGGTTGAGAAGCGCCGACGCCTCTTTCAGTCGACCGGAATCGAGTTCGACCGATTCGGGTGCGACACGAGGGGAGCGCCTGCGGCTGTGCCGCGACGAGCGCCGTTGCCACGCACAGCACCACCACGATCGTGATTCTCATAGTGAAAAGGCGTTGATCATGTGCCTGATACGCTCGCCCATGCAAGCGATTCCAGCCGCGGCGCGTTTTCGGTCATCATGGGGCAACGCGTATTACGACATGCTCCGATGATTTGGGCGCTCGCGATCGTTCTTGTCGTTGTCGGGCTGGCGGGAGTGGTCCTGCCGGGTTTGCCCGGAACCATGCTGATATTCGCCGGCCTGCTGCTGGCCGCCTGGTCGGACGGTTTCGTCCGAGTCGGCGTCTGGACGATGGTCGCGCTCGGCATTCTGACGGTCGCAACGTACTTCGTGGACGTGGCCACCATGGCGCTCGGCATGAAACGCCTTGGCACCACGAAGCGTGCGATGGTGGGCGCTGCGATCGGGACCATCGCCGGCTTGTTCTTCGGACTTCCAGGGCTCGTCGTCGGACCGTTCGCCGGCGCCGTTCTTGGCGAACTGACTAGCCATCGCGATCTCCGTGGCGCCGGTCGCGCAGGGTTTGCGGCCTGGATCGGGTTCCTCATCGGTACCGCCGTAAAGATCGCTCTTGCCTTCGCCATGGTCGGCATTTTCCTGACGGCGTGGTTTGTGTCTTGATATCGTCAACATGCCCGCTATCAGACCAATCGCCATCGGCCTCATCTGGAACAACGGATCGCTGCTCGTCGAACACGGTTTTGATGCTGTCACCGGTCAGCAGTTCTTTGGCCGCCCGGCGGCGCGATCGAGTTTGGCGAACGAGCCGCTGATGCATTGCGTCGCGAATTCATGGAGGAGATTGAGGCCGAATTGACCGACCCGCAGTTGCTCACGGTCATTGAGAATATCTTCGATTACAACGGCCGCCCGCACCACGAAGTGGTCTTCGTGTTCGAGGCGCAGTTCGCAGATTCACTGCTCTACCATCGAACGGAGTTCGCAATCCAGGATGCTGATCCGCAGGGTATTGCGTCGTGGAAAACGCTTGCAGAAATGGCTGGCGACCAGAGGCCGCTCCGACCGAAGGGCCTAACGGCGGTTCTCAGGCCTCGTCGCTGATTTTCGTGCTCACCTACTTCAACTGCAATCGACCAATCGGCTATAGTCGGTCAACGCCGCAGGTTGGGATCTGCTCAGCTGCTCAACGAGTTGCCTCAATGAGAGATAGACGTAACGCCCACCGTGCCGGACTGTTTATCGCGTCGATCGCGACGATGTTCGCGGCCGCGATTTATGCACAACAATCGGCGGCTCCGAGCGTCTCTTCGAGTGCATCGACGGCGGCGATCGACAAAGTTCTGGCCGACGCTGTCACGCGAGGAGAGATTCCCGGCGTCGTGGCGATGGCCGCCGATCGCCGCGGCATCCTGTACCGGGGCGCCTTTGGGTACGCCGACACGGGCAGCGGCCGCCCGATGACTATCGACACGGTCTTCCGCATCGCGTCGATGACCAAGCCGATCACCTCACTGGCGTTGATGCAGATGGTCGAGCAAGGCCGCCTCAGCCTGGACGATCGGGCCGACAAATACCTGCCCGAATTGGCGGATCCGAAGGTGTTCGCCACATTCGACGCTAGAACGGGCGCTTACACGCTTCGACCTGCCAGCAAAGTGATGACAGTCAGGCATCTCGTGACGCACACAGCAGGGCTGGGCTACAACTTCACGAGCCCAATCGTGCGCGACTTCAAGCCGCGCGCCGGCGAACAGTATGCCGCGGGACCGTTGCTCTTCGAGCCGGGGGAGCAGTGGCTGTACGGCACAGGCATCGATTGGATCGGCCGCATCGTCGAGCGGCTGGCGGGTAAGACGCTGGAGGCATATTTTCACGACCACATCTTCAGCCCGACTGGCATGGTCGACACCTCATACAACCCGCCGGAGGATCGACTGCGCCGCATGACCCTCGTCCATCGGCGCCGGCCCGACGGCACGTTTCAGGTCGAGCCGGTTCAGCCGCCGGCATCGGTGACGCAATTCATCGGCGGCGGCGGGCTGGCGTCGACGGCGCCGGACTACACGCGCTTCCTGCAAATGCTGCTCAATCAGGGCAGCGCGAACGGCGCTCGCATCGTCTCTGCCGAAACCGTCGCGTCGATGGGCCGGAATCACATCGGTCGCGTGGGCGTTCAGGCTGTGAAGACGGCGCTGCCCGAGCGGAGCAGCGACTTCACGTTCGTCGACGACGGCCGCGACAAGTGGGGGGTTGGATTCATGATCACCGTCGCCGAGCGGCCCGGGAAACGGGCGGCGGGCAGCTTGAGCTGGGGCGGGATCAACAACACCTACTTCTGGATTGATCCAAAGCGCGGCATCTGCGGCGTGATCCTGATGCAGTATCTTCCGTTTGCAGACAGCAGAGCCCTGGCCGTGTACGACGCTTTCGAGCGGGCGGTGTACCAACTGCTGAATTGACGTGCATCGCCTGAGGAGGATGCGATGGCTAGTGCCCCCGGCGGTTTGAAGCGACCGCTGTTGTGTTTCTGACGCTTCGTTATGTCGGACTCGGGATAGCCTTTCTGGCAATCGGTCTCGCGTTGTTTGCGCGCAAGCGTGGTCGCGTTTCGTGCGATTGAGATGCCGCTCTTCTTCTCCTACGGAACGCTGCAGCAGGACAACGTGCAACTGTCCACGTTCGGCCGGCTGCTGCAAGGACACGAGGACCAGCTCGTTGGGTTCGAACAGTCTTTGATGCAGATCGAGGATGCGGAGGTCGTTCGGACAAGCGGCAAGACTCATCACCCGATTGTGAAATTCAATGGCCGTCCCGACAGTCGCGTCAGCGGGACGGTTTTCGAGATTACCGATGCCGAGCTCGCGCAGGCCGACGCGTATGAGGTTTCGTCGTACAAGCGGGTCGCGACGTTGCTCGCATCCGGCAAACAGGCCTGGGTGTATGTCGACGCACGTTTTGCGACATGAATGGGCTTCGGGCCACGCGTTCACGTCATTATTGGGAAACAAGAGAGGGAATATGCCCGTAGTCGCGTTGCGGCTTCGCGTCGGGACTTCTTGAGGACCAGTGCCGGACTGGTGATGGCGACACACATCGGCTCTGTCCAGTCGCTCGCTCAACAAGGCGCCGGCCAGCCGCTTCCACAAGGGATATCAGTGACATCAGTGAAAGCTCTGGTCTTCGATACCTTCGGCACGGTTGTGGACTGGCGCACGTCGGTGGCACGGGAAGTCGAAACACTGACGAAGCGGAAGGGTCTCACAGTAGATGGAGCAAAGTTTGCTGACGCCTGGCGTGCCGGGTATCGGCCGAGCATGGACCGCGTGCGCAACGGGGAGCTGCCGTGGACCAAGCTCGATCGGCTGCATCGAATGGTGCTGGACAAAATTCTCGTCGAATTCGGCATCACGACGCTGTCCGAGTCGGAAACCGATGCCCTCAATCGTGCATGGCATCGATTGCGGCCATGGCCCGACGCGGTCGCCGGACTGACGCGGTTGAAGAAGAAATTTACGATCGCGCCGCTCTCCAACGGCAATATCTCGTTGATGACGGCCATGGCCAAACATTCGGGATTACCGTGGGATTGCATACTGGGCGCTGAGCTCGTCCGGCACTACAAACCAGACCGCGAGGTGTATCAGTCAGCGGCCGATCTTCTCGACCTGGAGCGCGGCGATGTGATGATGGTGGCCGCGCATTCCGGCGACCTGCGCGCGGCAAAGGCGGTGGGGCTGAGGACGGCGTTCGTGGTAAGGCCGCTCGAGTTTGGACCCGGCGGAAAGCCCGACTTGAAAGCGGATTCCGCGGTCGATATTTCCGCGAAGGATTTCAACGACTTAGCACGTCAGCTCGGCGTGTAGGCGCCGATGCCGTGAGGGGTTTATGAGGTCGTATGTGATCGCAACCGGCGTGATCTTCCTCCTCCTGACGTTGGCGCATGTCTGGCGGATCATCGAGGAACCGCACCTGGCGACCGACCCATGGTTCATGTTCGCCACGTTGGTCGCGGCGGCCTTATGCATCGGCGCGTGGCGCCTGGTTCGACGATCCACGCCGTCCTGAAGTAAACGGGTGACGGCTCTCTGCCGGCCTCACCTCGCTTGCAGCCGACAGCGACTGGTGAAATCATGAGCGTCCGAATCGATGCGCACAGTATTCGTCGTCCAGCATTCGTACGAAGACGGAGAACACGAAGAGACCAAATTCATCGGCGTGTACGCGTCGGTAGCCGACGCCGAAGCGGCCGTTGCCCGGCTGCGCGATCGGCCGGGGTTCAGAAATCATCGCCACGCTTTCACCATCAACGCGTACGAGGTTGGACAGGACCACTGGACAGAGGGCTTCATCAGCCTCGTGACGATCATGGTCCCGCTTGTCGACGAGAACGTGGAGGCCTGGCGTCCGGTAGAGGCCGAGGTGCTGGCGGGCGATCAATACCTGATCGTGAGCCGCAACAGCGGAGGGGACGAGCGTCTGGCGTTTCACGTCGGACAAATCGTGCGGTGTGAGGCACGGGTCATCGACGGCGAAAGGTGCTTGTTCGCCATCGCGACAATCGAGTAGTCGAAGGTCGACATTGGAAGACCCGGCATCCTGGAACCTGCTCGTGGCCAGCCTGGCAGAAGGGTTCCGGATCCGTTTGGCAGAATGGCTCAAAAACGGCGAAGCGTCCCCGACAGGGAGCGGTGATTGAACGGGCCGGTTCGATGGTGATCGGCATCAGATAGCGTTGCGCCTGCGCATACCATGGCCGAGCCTCGCTTCAAGGTCCCTGACACGTCACTCATCCTCGGCGCGATCGTTCTCGCTGCGGCGATCCTTACGTGGATCGTGCCGCCCGGCGAGTACGAACGGACGGAAATGACGGTACCGGGCGTGGGCACCCGCGAGGTCGTCGTGCCCAACACGTTCCATGTGGTCGAGCGCGAGGACCGCGGAATATTCCGGGCGCTGTTGCACTCAACCGGCATGGTTTTCAAGGCACCCATCCTCGGATTGATCGATCCCGAGGCAGCGCCGATCGTCGCGTTCGTCCTCCTCATCGGCGGGGCTTTCGCCGTGCTGCAGCGGACCGGTGCCATCGACGCGGCGTTATATCGTCTCGTGCACGCCTCGCGAAAGTCCCGCGCCCTCGAGGCCGTTCTGCTGCCGGTCTTCATCACGCTCTTTTCGCTCGGGGGTGCCGTATTCGGTATGGCAGAAGAGACGGTACCTTTCGTCTTGATCTTCGTACCGCTGGCCCTGGCACTCGGCTACGACTCGATTACCGGCGCCGCAATCCCGTTTGTCGGTTCGAGCGCCGGCTTCTCCGCGGCGTTCTTCAATCCGTTCACCGTCGGCGTGGCCCAGGGAATTGCGGGGGTGCCGCCGTTCTCCGGCGCCGGATTCCGGGTGGGATTGTGGTTCGTCTGCACCGCGGTGACCATCGCGTTCGTCACGTGGCACGCGCATCGTGTGCGCCGCGATCCGGCCAGAAGTCCGACCTACGCGATCGACAAGGCGAAACGGCTGGAAGGACTCCAGTTGACAGATGCCGAGGTTCCCTTCACCACGCGACACCAAGCCGTGCTCGCGATTTTCGTTCTCGGCATGGTCGCGCTCGTCTGGGGCGTCCTGCCGGAGACCCAAGGTGGATTCGGTTGGTACATCGTTGAAATAGGCGCGCTGTTCGTCGCGCTCGGTGTGATCATGGGGGCCGTCGGGGGACTTGGCGGCAACGGCACCGCGGCGGCCTTTATGGATGGTGTCCGACAGCTTGCGCCGACGGCCGTGCTCATCGGCCTCGCCCGCGGCATTCTCATCGTGCTTCAAGACGGGCAGGTGATTGACACCATCCTGCACGCACTTGCGTCCGCGCTCGAGGGAACGACCGCTGCGACCGCGGCCATGGCGATGTTCGCCGCCCAGACGGTCATCAACTTCTTTGTCGTCTCAGGCAGCGGTCAAGCGGCGCTGACGATGCCGCTGATGGCACCGCTCGCCGACCTGGTGGGCGTGACGCGGCAGACAGCGATTGTTGCGTTTCAGATGGGCGACGGCTTCACGAACATGATTATCCCGACCAACGCCGTGCTCATGGGTGTGATTGCGCTGGCGGGCGTTCCCTGGCACCAGTGGGCGCGCTGGGTGCTGCCGCTCCAGATGTTGCTGTTCGTTGTCGGGTTGATCGCGCTGTACATTGCGGTCTCGGTGGGATACGGCCGATGAATGCCGATGCCCGCATGGAATCCACGACGGGATGTGAAGTGAGGGCCAGTATGCGTATGAAGACGATGTGCCTCTCGTGTTTGGTGTGTCTCGCGATGGTACGCCCGGTCGCGGGCCAACAGCCGGAAATTGCGACGACGGTGTCGTTTACCGAAGGGCCAACCGTCGATCGCGAAGGCAACGTCTACTTCACCGAGATCATTCAGCAACGGATCATGAAGCTGAGCACGAGCGGCGTGCTCTCGACCTATCGCGAGAACAGCAACGTCGCCAACGGGCTGCTGATCGATCCGCAAGGGCGCCTCATTGCCTGTGAAGGGGGCGCATTCGAGCGGCCTGGTGTGAAACTGGCGGGCAAGCCGCGCGTCACGAGAACCGACATGAAGACCGGCAAAATCGAGGTGCTCGCCGACGCCTACGAGGGCAAGCCGCTGACGGGACCGAACGACGTCTCCATCGACGGGAAGGGCAGGTTGTACTTTACCGACCTGGCTGGTGTTGCGGTGTACCGCATTGACGCGCCAGGCAAGCTGACCCGGATTCTTGCCGCCCCCGACATTCAGCGCCCCAACGGCATTCAGATCTCGCCTGACGATCGCAAGCTGTACCTGATCGAAGCCAATCAGGCGCAAGACGGCGCTCGCATGATTCGCAGCTACGATCTGCAGCCAGACGGCACCGTCCGCAACATGCGAGTGCACTACAATTTCTATCCTGGACGCAGCGCCGACGGGATGAGCATCGATACGCAGGGAAACCTGTACGCGTCGGCCGGATTGAATCAGCTGCGCGGAACGTCCGAAACGCTCGACACGAAGGCCGGCGTCCATGTCATCTCACCGGAAGGCAAGCTCATCAAGTTCATCCCGATCCCCGAAGACACCATCACGAACAATGCCTTTGGAGGAGCGGACATGAGGACGCTCTACGTGACCGCCGGCAAGACCCTGTACCGGATACGAACCGATATCGCCGGCCTGCCTCGGTAACGTCCCGTTTCACAGGCGATGCGCAAGATCGACATCTTCACGCACATTTTTCCAAAGGCCTACGTCGACAAGATGAGTGAGGTGGCGCCCGATTACAAGGACGCCGGCAAGCGCGTGCGTGGCGTGCCGATGCTGGTCGATCTCGATGAGCGATTTCGCGTGATGGACCGGTTCGACGCCTACGAGCAGGTACTCTCGATCGCCACGCCGCCCATCGAGGTGTTTGCGCGGCCGGCCGACGCGGTCGATCTGGCCCGCCGGGCCAACGATGGGATGGCCGAGCTCGTGCAAAAGTACCCGGAACGGTTTCCCGGTTTTGTCGCCTCGCTCCCGCTCAACGATCCGGAGGAAGCGTTGCGCGAAACTCATCGCGCGATCGGAGATCTTGGCGGCCGCGGCATTCAGCTGTTTACGAACGTCTGCGGGAAGCCGCTGGTCGCGCCAGAGTTTCTGCCTCTCTTCGACGCGATGACGGCGTTCGATCTGCCGATCTGGCTGCATCCCTATCGCGGGTCGGACTTCTCCGATTACGCGAGCGAAGATCGCTCGCAGTACGAGATTTGGTGGACATTCGGTTGGCCATACGAGACCAGCGTCGCGATGGCGCGAATCGTGTTCGCCGGACTCTTCGACACATATCCGAATCTGAAGGTCATTACCCACCACATGGGAGCGATGGCGCCATATTTTGAAGGGCGAGTCGGGCCCGGGTGGGATCAGCTGGGGGCGCGAACCTCGGACATGGACTACACCGTGGTTCTCAAGCGTTTGAAAAAGCGGCCGATCGACTATTTCCGGATGTTCTATGCCGATACGGCGCTCTTTGGCGCCTACGAAGCCACAGTGTGCGGCCTGCGGTTCTTCCAGCCTGACCATGTGCTGTTCGCGTCGGATTCGCCGTTCGATCCCGAGAAGGGACCGATGTACATCCGCGAGACCATCCGCGTCATCGACCGGCTGCCGATTTCTGAGCAGGAACGCGCCGACATCTATGCCGGAAATGCCGTTCGACTTTTGAAACTCCAATGAAGTGACGGCAATTAGGAGTGAATGATGCTGATGACCAAAGTCAGATTCTTGGCACTTTTCGTCTCGATGGCAGTCGTCTGCTTCGCGGTGTCGGTGTCAGCCCAGCTGCCTGTGACCGTGCATGAGAACCAGCAGGCGCTGCTCCAGAGTCGCGATCTGCAGCTGGCGGCCAACAAGAAGCTCGTCTTCGATTTCTGGCGCGAAGTGTTTCAGGCCCGCGACATGGCTCTGGCGCCAAAGTACATGGCGGAAAATTACATCCAGCACAATCCGACCGTTCCGACGGGCCGTCAGGCGTTCGTCGACTTCTTCGGGCGTTTTGAACGCCAGCCGGTGAAGCCCACGATCGACAATCTCGTCACGATCATGGCAGAGCGCGACCTGGTGGTGCTGGCCTTTCGGCGTGAGCTGACTGACCCGAAGAACCCGGGCCAGCGGTACACAACCACCTGGTTTGACATGCTTCGGATCGAAAACGGGAAGATTGCCGAACATTGGGATTACGGAACGAAGAGTCCGTAGTCGGCAGTCAGCAGTCAGCCGGTCGCCAGTCGTGGCGGCACGGCAAGGAATCGGTTGCGGCGATCGCCAGACCCGAGTACGCTCCACAACCGCTTTCATTGAAAGGGAGGCATTCATGTTAGGCGACATACTTGGGAACGTGGCGGGCAAGGTCGTGCTTCGGCGAGTGGTGACGGCCGGCCCCAGCGCGACTCGAACAGAGAGTACACAGCGCGGAGCCGGAACTCTGCTGGGTGTCGAGTATCGCGAGACGAGCACCTATGAGTCCGAGCTCAGACCCGACGGCACGGTGTTCGGATCCGGTCAGGGCATCTACATGGGCAACGGAGGTGAGATGGCCACCTGGATCGGCCAGGGCGTCGGCACGCTGACCAAGGGTGGCGGAGTGAGTTTCCGAGGCGCCATCTACCTCTACTCAGCGTCGGCAAAGTGGCAGCGTCTGAATTCAGTCGCGAGCGTCTTTGAATACGAGGTCGACGCCGACGACAACTACAAAGGCACGCTCACCGAATGGAAGTAGATCGTGACGTGATCCGTAGCGGAGGTTGAGATGAAGAATCTTCTCCTTCTATCGCTGGTGACGGCCTGTTGGCCGGCTGCGCTGAGTGCACAGGTGAAAGTGAATCCCACCGACCCGCAGCCGACTTGCAATATGTGCCCCGGTACCTACATTCCGCTTGCCGAGCTCGAGGCGTACACGAAGAGAGCCATTCAGGAGAAGTTGACCGACCAGCAGGTGAGAGCCATCGATCTGGGCAAAGCGCACGTTGGCATCGGGATCGTCTATCGCCCCAGGCTGGACAAACCCGCACCAGACTCGGTGGCCGAGCACGATCTCGTCAGCGAGGTCTATCACGTCATTTCCGGCGCGGCCACGCTCGTGCTGGGGGCGGAAATCGTCAATCGGCAGCGTCGTCCAGCGACGTTGAAAACCGTCATCGAGTTCAATGGGCCGGGGCACAACGGATCGGAGATTCGGAACGGCGTGGCTCATCAGATCAAAGCGGGGGATGTCGTCGTGATTCCAGCGGGCACGGGTCACTGGTTCACGAAGATCGACGATCACATCAACTACCTGATGATCCGCATCGATGCCGACAAGGTGGCGCCGCTCAGGAGCGAGGCGCAGTCGCAGCAGTATTTGGCCAAATAAGGGAGGCTTTGATGAAATACCTGGGCCTCGCGACTTATCCCTCTTGGCGTACAGCCATCCTCGTCGTCGCCTTGGTCGCGGCCGGCCTCCTCCGGATCGTCCCTGCGCAGGTACCTGTGCAGGATGAGCAGCCGGCGGGGTCGGCGTTGCGTCCTTCGGTGATGGGGCCCTCCGGTGGGGTGTCGACAGGTCATCCGCTCACAACGGCTGTGGCGTTCGGAGTCCTGCTGAAAGGCGGGAACGCGTTCGACGCAGGGGTCGCTTCGCTCCTCGTTGGCGGCGTCATCGAGCAGGACCTCTACAGCCTCGGTGGAGAAGCCCTGGTGCTCGTCTATCCGAAGAAGGAAGCCAAGGTCACTTCGATCGTCGGACAGGGCTGGGCGCCGCGGGCTGTGGACGTGGACTGGTACCTGACGCGTCAGAAGAACCTCCAGGGCGAGGGGCTCGACCCTGCCGTCGTGCCCGGAGCGCTGCATGCCGCTCTCACGGTGCTCGAGCGATGGGGCACGATGAGCTTCGAGGCAGTGGCGACCCCGGCGATCGGCTACGCGGAGCAGGGCTTTCCAATGCGGTCGAGCACGGCACGCGCGATTCAAAATGAGCTCAAGTTTTTCGAACGCTGGCCGGGGAACAAGACGTATTGGCTCAAGCCCGACGGATCGCTCTACAAGCCTGGTGAGACCATCAAGCTGCCGGCCACCGCGAGAACGCTGCGTCGGATGGTCGAGGCAGAGCGTGCGGCGAAAGCGCGCGGACGTTCCGCCGGCATCGTCGCGGCGCGCGATCGCTTCTACAAAGGGGACATCGCCCGCGAGATTGTCGCGTTCCTCCGCAAGCACCACGCGCCCTTCGACGAAAGCGACTTCTCGGACTACTTCGCTCGGATCGAGGAGCCTGCGAGGACGACCTATCGCGGCTATACGGTCTACAAGCACGGCTTCGGCAGCCAGGGTCCCGTTCTGCTGCAGGCGCTGAATATTCTGGAGCAGTTCGATCTTCAGGCGATGGGTTACGCGAGTGCCGACTACCTCCACACGATTGTGGAGGCGTTAAAGCTCGCATACGCGGATCGCGATTCGTACTACGCCGATCCGGCGTTCGTGAAATCGCCTTCCGAAGGCCTTCTCTCGAAGGAGTATGCGAACGAGCGTGCGAAGCTCATCGATGCCAAGCGAGCGTCGACAGCATTCGTGGCCGGCAATCCGTTCCTATACGACTCGCGGGTGAAAGAGTGGCCGTATTGGAAGGCCGACGTTCGCGCGGAGGAGACGTCGGCACGTGCGGAATCCGATCCGTTGGTCGTGCCGTCGCCCAGAGAGGATTCGACGGGCGTGTCGAAGGACACGACACACATGGCCGTCATCGACAAAGACGGCAACATCTTCGATGTGACACCGAGCGGCGGGTGGGTGCCGGGGGCGGTCATCCTTGGTGAGACAGGCATCGGCATGAGCGTTCGCGGCGAGCAGTTCTGGCTGGACAAGACGAGAGCGAACCAGATTCGGCCACGTGCCCGCCCGCGCTATACGTTGACCCCGAGCCTCGTGTTCAAGGGAGACGTGCCGATGATGGCGCTCGGGTCCCCAGGTGGAGACAACCAGGATCAGACGATCCTGCAAGCCTTTTTGAGTATCGTGGAGTTCTGGCACAACTGGTATCCGAACCTCCATGCTGCGCTCGAGCGGCCCCGCGTGCAGACCTTGCATTTCTATGGTTCGTTCTGGCCTCACACGGCAGGGTTCAACAGGCTCAACGTCGAGGCGGCCGTATCAGACGACGTGTACAACGAGCTCAAGGCGCGTGGCCATGATGTGAGGCGACTGCGGCCGTTTGGCATGGGCGGTTGCGCGACGGCCGTCATGATTGATCCAGCGTCCGGCAATCGGTTCGCTGCGGGTGATCCGCGTCGCGATTGCTACGCGATGGCGTACTGAAGAGATCCGGAATGACAGCTCCCGAGGCATGGCTTCGCGGACCGGTCGAGGGTGTACCCGCGCTCTTACAACCGGTCGCTCATGCGCTGCAGCAGGCCCGAGAAGAGGCTCGTGCTGTGCTGCGCGATTTTCCCGAAGATCGCCTGTGGAATCGGCCCGCCGGACTTGCGTCGGTCGGCTTTCACCTGCAGCACATGTCGGGTGTGGTGGATCGGCTGTTCACCTATGCTCGCGAATCGTCGTTGTCGACCACGCAACTGGAAGCACGCGAGAAGGAGGGGCACCCTCCGGAATCGCACGGCACCGTCGATGATCTGCTCAATGCTTTCGATGCTCAGGTCGAGCGTGCGTTGAACGAGCTGCGCGCGATACAACCGCAGACGTTGACCGAAACGCGCCTTGTCGGGCGGATGCGGTTGCCTTCGACGATGCTGGGACTGCTCTTCCATGCCGCCGAGCACGTGCAGCGTCATGTTGGTCAATTGCTTGCGACAGCCCGAGTGCAGCTGTGAGCGTCAGTGTTAGTGCCGGCGATCTTCACCGGGTCATCGGCTTCTGGGGCGGAACGGCGCTCATCATCGGCATCACTATCGGCAGCGGCATCTTCCGGACGCCGCCCACCGTCGCGAGTCTCGTACCGAATCCGCTCGTCATCATGTCGCTCTGGGTGGCGTTCGGCCTGATCAGTATCTGCGGTGCGCTGACCGTCGCCGAGCTCAGCTCGATGCTGCCGCGCACTGGTGGTGAGTATGTCTTTCTGCGCGAGGCATACGGCGACGCCGTCGCCTTCGTATTCGGCTGGGTGTACATGCTCGTCACGACACCGGCGACGGTCGCCGCGCTCGCCACTGTGTTCGGCGAGTTCCTGCTCAACCTGCTCGGTTTGCCGGTCGTCACAGTCACAGTCCAGCTCATCGCGATTGCGGCCATCGTGACACTGACCTTTGCCAACGTGCTTGGCGCGCAGGTCGGGTCATCGGTCGCCGGCGTGACGACCCTGATCAAGGTGGCGGCATTGGTGGCCATCATTGGCGGTGTGTTTCTCTTTGGAGACGGCCGTGCGTCGCACTTTGCGGCCAGCGCGCCTGTACAAGGGTGGGGTGTGGCTCGTGCAACCGCCGCCGTCATCTGGACCTACGATGGATGGATCGCCGTCAGCATGATCGCCGGCGAGGTGATTGCGCCCGGTCAGTTGATGAAGCGCATCATCATCGTTGGCATGTTCGTCATCGTGGGTCTGTATCTCGGTGCGAACCTCGCCTATCTCTACATGATGCCGGTCGAGGTCATGGCGCAGCAGAAGGAGGCGGTTGCGCGGACCGTCATGCGATCGATTGCCGGTCCCGCGGGCGGGACGATGATCCTCCTGGCGATCATGGTCAGCGTGTTCGGCGCGCTCAATGGCAACTGCCTCGCTCGGCCACGCGTGGCCTTTGCGATGGCGCGCGACGGGCTCACCTTCTCGTCTCTGGGGAAGGTTCATCCACGGTTTGCCACGCCGTGGGTGGCCATGCTCATCCAGTCCGCCGGTGCCGTCGCCATGGTGCTGGCGCTGAGAGACTTCGACAGGCTCACCACATACTTTGTGGTGGTCGAGTGGGCGGCGCTTATCTTCGCGGTGGCGGCGGTGTTCGTCCTGCGCCGCAAGATGGCGGATGCGCCTCGACCTTTCCGCACTCCGGCGTATCCCTGGGTGCCGTTGTGCTTCATCGTTGGCACCGTGGTCGGGGTCACCGCGATCGTGTGGGGAGAATTCGACGCTGGCAACTATTCCCCGATCGTCGGGCTGTGCATTGCGGCGGCGGGCTTTCCCGTCCATTATTTCTGGCGCCGGTCGCGTCGCTGAACGGTCACGGGGCCAGGGTCAGGGAGACACATGAAGTTCACGGCTGGGGCGTGCTTCGCGGTCGTCGTCGCTCTGAATGCGGGCATGGCGGGGCAGACCCAGCGTGCCGATCGCCCCAATATCATCTACATGATGAGCGACGATCACGCGGCGCACGCGATCGGCGCGTACGGGTCTCGTGTCAACAAGACTCCTCATCTCGATCGGCTGGCCCGCGAAGGCGCACTGCTGACACACGTCTTTGCCACCAATTCCATTTGCACGCCGAGTCGCGCCGCGATTCTGACCGGTCAGTACCTCACACCTGACCGGTGTCACCATGTTCAATCGATTCGACAGCGCGCACATGACCGTGGCGCGGCTGCTGCAGCAGGTCGGGTACCACACCGGAATCGTCGGAAAGTGGCACCTTGGAAGCGATCCCGTCGGCTTCGACCGATGGGAGATTCTGCCCGGCCAGGGGTTGTATCGAAATCCTCTCTTCTACACGGCGACCGGGGAGAAGACCTACGACGGACGATACGTGACCGACGTCATTACCGACCTGGCCCTTGAATTCCTCGAGAACCGTCCACGCGACAAGCCCTTCTTCCTGATGGTGCATCACAAGGCTCCTCACCGAAACTGGGAGCCAAGCGAATCTCACGCGGCCAGCTTCGCGGCGCAGCGGATTCCGGAACCGGTGACGTTCTGGGATTCGTACGCGACACGCACGGACGCTCTTAAGGAGAACGCGCAGCGGGTTGCGGCCGATCTGACAAACCGTGATTTGAAGCTGTCGCCGCCTGCCGGCCTCGCGGGGCCCGAGCTGGCGAAGTGGCTGCTGATCAAGCCGGATTCGGTCACGATTGTTCGCGACGGGAAACCCGTGACGCTGACAGGAGAGGCGCTCGCCCGCTGGAAGTATCAGCGTTACATGCAGGACTATCTGGCGACCGTGCAATCGGTGGACGACAGCGTCGGCCGGGTACTCGCATTCGTCGACAAGGCCGGCCTCGCCCGGAACACCCTGATCGTCTACACGAGCGACCAGGGGTTCTTTCTCGGCGATCACGGCCTCTTCGATAAACGCTTCATGTACCGAGGAGTCCATTCGGATGCCATGGCTCGTCCGTTGGCTTTCGCGCATCAAGCCGGGAATGAAGAGCGACGCGCTTGCGCTCAATATCGACTTTGCGCCGACGTTTCTCGAGGTGGCCGGACTGCCGGCGTCACCTGCAATGCAGGGACGCAGCTTGTTGCCCCTACTGAACGGCCGTACGCCGTCCGACTGGCGCACGTCGATGTACTACCGTTACTACCATGACCCCGGCGACCACAATACGAGGGCTCACTACGGCGTCCGTACGCGGACTCACAAGTTGATCCATTTCTGGAAGAAGGATCAGTGGGAACTGTTCGACCTGGTCAACGATCCCCATGAGCTCCACAACCTGTACGGCGAGCCCGGGCAGGAAGCGTTGACGGCGATGCTGAAGGAGGAACTTGGAAGGTTGAAACGTGAGGTGCGGGACAGCGATCAGCTTGCGAACGAGCAGTTGGCAAACGGTGTTGACGGTCCGGTGGCGAGGTTGAGGGGGAAGTGATCAAAATCAACAAAGGAGCAGAACGATGCCGGCAAAACGCACAACCCACCGCAGCAGCTCGGGTAAGAAGCTCTACGCACGCCGCGATTCGAAAGGTCGCTTCAAGGACATTCAGAGCTACAAGCGGGCTCATGGCCAGGATCTCAAGCGTAAAAGCAAGAGTGAAGGGAAGAGAAAGCGGGCGAAGGTGTTAAGCTGACCCATGCTTCCAGTCACGCAACGTCACCCGGGATGGGCGGTTATTGGCGTTTTGGCGCTCGGTCTCTCAACCGCCGCCCAGCAGCCGACGTTCCGGTCAGGGTCTCGAGTCGTGCCGTCCTATGTCACGGTCGTTGACGCCAACAATCGTCTGGTCACCGATCTGTCCCGCGAGGACTTCGAGATCCTGGACAACGGCCGCCCGCAGGAGCTGACGATCTTCGATAACGAAGTGCGCCCGATCAGCGTCGTCGTGATGCTCGACACCAGCATCAGCATGACCAATCGCCTCAAGGATCTCTATGCGGGTGCCGAGCAATTCCTCCTGCGCCTTCTGCCGCACGACAAGGCCGCGGTCGGTGGGTTCAACGACAAGATTGAGTTTGCCACTGGATTCAGCAGCGACCGCAACAGCCTCGTCAGCTCGCTCAAGCACCTCGACTTTGGCAACGAAACGCGTCTCTACGACGCCGTACACGCGAGTCTCGACCAGCTCGAAAAAATCGAAGGACGCAAGGTGGTTCTGCTCTTCACCGATGGCGCCGATTTCGGCAGCCGCCTGGGATCAGGAAAAGCATTGGAGCGGGCGCGCGATAACGAGGTGATGATTTACGGCATCGGACTCGAGACAGAGTTCTTCAACGGGCAGAGCTTCGTCAGAAGCAAGCCCGACTCCATCCTGAACCGCTTCGCGAACGAAACCGGCGGCGGCTTTTTCGATTTGAAAAAGAATGCTGACCTCAATTCCTCGTTCACGCGCATCGCCCAGGAGCTGCGCAGCCAGTATCTGCTGGGCTTCAGTCCGGCGCTGCTCGACGGCAAGGTGCACCGGCTGGAAGTGCGCATGAAGCGCCAGGGGCTGAAAACGAGAAGCCGTCGGAGCTATGTTGCGTCGGCTGAAGGCACCACCAATTGAAGAGCGTCCTGAGAGGTGACACCGCAGGCGCACGATAGCAGCGACCGCGCTCGTACCGTCGTCTTCACCGCGCTGGCGCTCGTCGCATTCGCGGCCAATTCCGTGCTCTGCCGGTTGGCGCTTCAACAAAACGCGGTCGATCCTGCCACCTTTTCAAGCATCCGATTCGCTTCCGGCGCTGCCATGCTGCTTGCGATCACCGGCGGGCGCGCACCCTTGCGCGAATCGAAGGGGGCGTGGGTTTCGGCGTGCATCCTCGCGCTTTACGCCATTCCATTTGCCCTTGCCTACGTGCGCCTCACCACCGGAACTGGCGCCCTCATCCTGTTCGGGTGCGTGCAAGTGACGATGTTGATTGGCGCGCGCCACGCTGGCGAGCGCATGAAAGGAATGCAGGCGGTCGGTCTCGGCCTCGCCCTGATTGGGTTGGTGTATCTCGTATCGCCGGGGCTTTCCGCCCCTTCGCCAACAGGCGCCGGGCTGATGGCGACGGCGGGCATGGCGTGGGGCATGTATTCATTACGAGGTCGTCGGGCACCAGATCCCCTCATGCAGACCACGAGCAACTTCGTACGCTCGGTCCCGCTGATATTGCTCGTGAGCCTGGCGTCGATCCCGCAGTTTCACGTTCGCACGGCAGGTCTCGTCCTGGCCGTTGCCTCGGGTGCGCTTGCGTCCGGCCTCGGGTACGTGGCCTGGTTTGCGGCTTTGCGCCGGCTGACGGCGGTGAGGGCGGCCGTGCTTCAGCTTGCCGTTCCAGTGCTTGCGGCAGCCGGGGGCGTGGTCTTCCTTTTCGAGCCTGTTTCGCCTCGCCTCATTATCGCGGCCATCCTGGTGCTCGGTGGCATCCTTGTCGTGATCCTCACACGCAGTACCCGAAACGCGGTAGTTGACGACTCAAATTTTTACGCAAATCTCGGGTTGCGCCGTCGAGCCCGGTGAGTATCATGGCGCGATCAATCAGGAGGTTCGTAATGAGCACACAGACCACGTCCTTACTACAGCAGAGTTTTCGAGGAAGAGTAGTCGAGCCGCACCATGCCGACTACGACACCATTCGTGCGCTGTACAACGGCATGATCGACAAACGGCCGCGGCTGATTGCACGGTGTGTGGATGTCGCCGACATCATCACTGCGGTCAATTTCGGCCGGGAGAACGGCCTGCTGACGGCTATTCGCGGCGGCGGCCACAACGGTCCCGGGCTGGGCAGCTGCAATGACGGCCTCGTCATCGATCTGTCGATGATGAAAGGCGTTCGGGTCGATCGCGCCAATGGCACCGTTCGCGTCGAAGCCGGCTGCACGTCAGGCGATGTCGATCATGCCACTCACCCCTTCGGTCTCGCGGTTCCGTTCGGCATCGTCTCGACGACGGGTGTCGCCGGTCTGACGCTTGGTGGCGGCACCGGACATCTCACGCGCAGGTTCGGATTGACGATCGACAACCTGGTCGAAGCGGACATCGTGCTTGCGGACGGCAGCGTGGTGACCGCCAGTGAGCGCCAGCATCCCGACCTGTTCTGGGCGATTCGCGGCGGCGGAGGCAATTTCGGCGTGGTGTCGAGTTTTCTGTTTCGCGCGCATCCCGTGAGCACGGTCTATGCCGGGCCAATCTTCTGGGACGCTGCGCTTCACGGAAAAGCGGTGATGGCGGCGTATCGTGAGTTCCTGCCGACGACACCCGAAGATCTCGGCACGTTTGTCGGCCTGAAGACAGTCCCTTCGGGAGATCCGTTCCCGAAGGAGCATTGGGGCAAACGCACCTGCGCGGTCATTTCCTGCTACAACGGTGCCGCCGCCGAGGGGCAGGATCAGATCGCGCGTTTACTGAAGGTGACCCCGCCACCGCTGTTCAATTGGATGGGCGAAATGCCGTTTCCAGCGTTTCAGTCGCTCTTCGATCCGCTGTTCCCGAAGGGACTGCAGTGGTACTGGAAGGGCGACTTCGTGAAGAGCCTGACGGACGAGGCGATTGAGACGCACATCCGCGAAGCGGCCAAAGCGCCGAGTGAGCTGTGCTTGATGCACTTGTATCCGATTGACGGTGCGGTGCGTCGAGTCGCCAAAGATGCGACCGCCTGGAATACGCGCGACGCGACATGGTCGATGGTCATCGCGGGGATCGACGCCGATCCCAAGCGCGCCGATGAGTTGAAATCCTGGGGTCGCGCGTACTGGAAGGCCGTGCATCCGTTCAACATGGCGGGCGCATACGTCAACTTCATGATGGACGACGAGATCGACGGACGCGTCCAGGCGACGTATGGCGAAAATTACTCACGTTTGGCGTCGATCAAGGCCAAGTACGATCCGAAGAACCTGTTCTGCGTGAACCAGAACATCAAGCCGGCCGCGTGACTGACTGGACAGGGCTAAAGCCCTGTGCCACCGCTTGGTCGATGGGCCATCGGCCACGGTCTGTGGTCGATGGTCTGTCACGGTCTCAGGACGATCGTTGCGGACGAAATCGGTGGGCCTTGAATCGGTAGCGCAGGGCTTCAGCCCTGCCGAGTGCTTCGTGAGATCGGTGGCGCAGGGCTTTAGCCCTGCTTAATGAAATGATGCCTACTGAAACGACGGTCGAGACGAACGTCAAACAGGCGGTCCCCTTTTTCATGGTGACCGACATCGAAGCGTCGCTTCGTTTCTACATCGACGGTGTGGGCTTCGCCATCACGAACGCATGGCGACCGGAATACGCAAAGGGGCGCATCCAGTGGTGCTGGCTACAACTCGGCAGCGCAGCGTTGATGCTCCAGGAATATTGGAAAGACGGCCGCCCGGGGGGCGCTCCGGACGGCCCATTGGGTCAGGGCGTTTCGGTCTGTTTCATGTGCGCCGACGCCATCGCGATCTACCACGATCTCATCGGTCGAGGGGTTCCCGCGAAGCGGCCGTTCGTTGGCAACAATCTGTGGGTCACGTCAGTGCGCGACCCGGACGGCTACTCCCTGTATTTTGAAAGCCCCACGGATGTGCCGGAAGAGACCGAGTATTCCGGCTAGCCGGAGAGAGTGCCTCGGCGGCCAATCTAAGAAGCCATCTCATAAACCTCGCAAGAGAATGACGCAGCAGGCGAGGTGTAGCATCGCAAGAAAGTTCTCGGCGTAACGCTCGTAGCGGACAACGAGCCGCCGAAAATTCTGGAACCAGGCAAAGAGTCGCTCGATCGTCCACCTCCGTCGGTAGCGACGCAGCGGGCGACCGTCTTGGGTCCGCGATGTCGTGTTTTGCGGTGCGGGGCGATCAGTTCCACGCCACGGCGGGCCAGGTCAGCATCCAGGCGGTCCGACTCGTAGGCGTTGTCCCCGATGAGACGCACAGGGAACGGCTTGACAAACCGCTGCGCGAGGGTTGCGTGGACCAGGGTGACTTCGTGCGGCGTGGCACTCTCGATGTGAACCGCGACGGGGAGTCCGCCGCGATCGGCGATCACCATGATCGTCGAGCCCTTCCCGCGCTTCGTCTTGCCCACGCCGGCGCCTCCCTGCTTCGCTGGTGCGCGCGCACCCACTGCTGAAACCGCCGGTGGCACGTTTGACAGGAGGGCTACCGGTCCGGGAGATCAGACCATGGGGCGCCGGTCCGGAGGATCCACAAGATGCCGTTGAGCACCGCACGATTCTCCCGCCATGGGCGCCCCCGGCCGTCTGTGCGGCGCGCCAGCTTGGGCAGGAAGGGTCCAATCAGAACCCATTGCTCGTCGGTGAGGTCACGGACATGAGACGCAGCAGGAAGGGTCATCCGCGCCAGAATGGTCCGGTCGCGATCTGGCTCTTGGCGCCGACCCCAAAATCGGTCGCCAGATCGGCGTTTTTTCAGGAGCCGAGGGGGCTCGGATCGGAGCCACCATTACTTGCAGCGGACCGCTATTTGATCATTGAGGACTCACCTTGACATCCTAGGTGAAAGCCCTTACCCTCACCTAGCATGTCTAGTCGTGCCGATTCCGGCCGTCTTGAGCTCCTGCAGGGCACGCTCGATCTGCTGATTCTCCGCACGCTTCGTCTTGGGCCGGCTCACGGCCATACGATCGCGAAAACCATCGAGCGTGGGTCGGACGACGTGCTCCAGATTGAGCAAGGGTCGCTTTATCCGGCTCTCCACCGCCTGATCAAGCGCGGTTGGATCGATTTCGAAGTCGGCACTTCCGAGAACAATCGCCGCGCCAAGTTCTACCGGCTCACCGCTGCGGGACGGCGTCAGCTTGCCGTCGAGACCAGCAAGTGGGATCGGCTGGCCGGTGCCATCGCACGCATATTGCGGCCTGCAGCCGCCGAAGGTGAACGATGACCCGCCGCGGCCGGAAAGCGCTCGATGGCCTGGCGGACGACCTCCGCGATCACATAGAACGTCAGACGGAGGAGAACCTCGCGCGTGGAATGACACCGGACGAAGCACGCCGGCAGGCGCGCCTGGCGCTCGGCAACACTGCGCTGATCGAGGAAGATACGCGCGCCGTGTGGGTATCGCGTTGGCTGGAAGATCTGCGTCGTGATCTCCGCTATGCGCTGCGTACCTTCCGCCGGAGCCCCGGTTTCGCCGCGACGGCTGTCGTCTCCCTCGCAGTCGGGATTGCCGCCGCTACAGGGATGTTTAGCATCGTGAACGCGGCACTACTGAATCCTTTCCCATTCGCCGACATCAATCGGATCGTCAGGCTTGACATGAACGACAAAGGCAAGCCGCGTGGTCTGGCTGTCACGGCGCGACAGCTCGTCGCCCTTCAACAGAGCGACGTCTTGGACGGCGCCTTCGTCTCGAACGCCTGGGAGATGACGCTGACCGGCCAGGACCTCCCGGAAGCGGTGCGCACTCAGTATTTTTCAGCAAACGCGTTGAACGTACTCGGGGTTCCGCCCCTCCTCGGGCGAGTCTTCACCGAGGCGGACGGGCCGGCGGGCGAGCAGCCCCAACGGGTCGTCGTGCTCACCTATCGGTTCTGGCAGCGACACTTCGGCGGGCGGCCTGAGGCCGTGGGGCAGACGCTCTATTTGAACCGCGAACCCTACACCGTGATTGGCGTGCTGCCGCGTCAATACTTTTACTCGGGTCCGGAGATTCTCGTTCCGATTCACCTGACGCTCGATCCGAAATTCGCATGGGGCGTCCAGGCCCGTCTCAAGCGGGGCGTCACTCCACGCATGGCCGAACAGCGACTTCAGCCGCTCTTCGACCAATTCGCCAAGGAGACCCCGCAACGCTTTCCGAAGGAAGGGCGTCCGCTCGTACGAAGTCTGGTGGAGAAACAAAGGGCGGCCGACTTCGTGCCGACCCTCCTGTTGATCTTCTCGGCGTCCATGTTGCTGCTCCTGATCGCATGCGCGAACGTGTCCATCCTGCTGTTGGCGCGCGGGACCGCGCGGAGGCAGGAGTTCGCCGTGCGGGCCGCCATAGGGGCAAGTCGTGGACGGTTGATGAGGCAGCTCCTCGTGGAATCGCTGCTCCTGGCATTCAGCGGCGCCGCACTGGGCGTTGCGGCGGGCTATTGGGGCCTGCCGGCTATCCTCAGGCTCTTGCCCCCGAATTCGGTTCCGGTCGGGAACCTCATCGCCGTGCCCGTCAATGTACCGGTCCTGCTCTTCAGTGCGGGCCTTGCGATGGCGTCGGCCCTGATTTCTGGACTGTCACCGGCCTTGTCGTTTTCGCGCCCACGCCTGACGGCGACGGCCCGGACGACCGCCGGCGTCGAAAGCCGGCGAGCGCATCACCTCCTGCTCGCGGCGCAAATTGCGCTGACGGTGCTGTTGCTCGCGGGCACCGGCGCGGCCGTCCGCGGGCTCATTGGTCTGTACCGGACATCGCTTGGCTACGATCCGCACAATGTGATCGTCGCGTCGATCAACCTTCCAGACCTGTCAGCGCCCACGACCGGGTACACGAAATGGGCCGACCGCGCCGCGTTCTACGAGCGCCTGCGGAATCGCATGGCAGACGTGCCCCAGGTCGAATCGGTCGCGCTCGCCACCTTCAGCGGGATACCACCCCAGTCGGGCCAACGGTCGGTGGTCGACGTTCCCGGACGGGACATGACAGGAGACGAGGCACCGATTGTCCAACGGATCAGCGGCGACTACTTTGCGACGATGAAGATCCCGCTCATTCGAGGCCGCGTCTGGTCAGATTCAGAGAGCGCCGGAACGCCCCACGTCGCCGTCGTCAACCAGACGATGGCTCGTGAGCTGTGGCCTGACGAATCCGCGATTGGACGGCGGGTTCGGATGCCCGATTACATCGATCACCCACCTATTTCAGGCTGGCGGCGCCCGGCAGCGACGGCTGGTTCGAGATCATCGGTGTCGTCGGCGACACACCCAATGTCGGTCTCCATGAGCCGCCGGCGCCGTCGATCTACGTGCCGTACACGCTCATGTTGAGCGATTCCCTGCATGTGATCCTGCGGACGAGTCGCGATCCACTGTCGATGACCCGTCGATTCGGGAGGCGGTGCGGACCGTCGATCCCAATCAACCAGTTAACGTCTACGACAGCGGAAGACGAGCTGGCAATCGCGGGTTGGGCCCGTGAGCGGTTCGTGACGTTGCTGTTGCTCGGCTTCGCGGTGTTTGCGCTGATGCTCGCAGTCGTCGGGCTCTACAGTGTCGTGTCGTACTCGGTGTCGTGCCGGTTCAAAGAATTTGGCATCCGTATGGCGCTCGGTGCCGGTCGTGGGCGCATCGTAAACGCTGCGGTGCAGCCGGCGGTCTGGCCATCGTCGCGGGCCTCTTCGCTGGTCTCGCATTGAGCGTGGGGCTTAACACGGTTGTAGCCCAGTGGTCGATCGGCAATCTGAACGATCCGGTCGTGCTCGTCGCCGTCAGCCTGGTGCTGTTTGTCGTGACGATGATGTCCGCCGCGATTCCAGCGAACCGAGCTGCCTCGATTCAGCCGGTCGACGCGCTTC